>JADJXN010000014.1 GCA_016715815.1 Oligoflexia bacterium | reverse complement strand
GCCGCCAATGCCGACCAGGTAATTCAGGAGCAACTTCGCTGGTACAAAGAGCACGTCAACGGCTCAGGATTAGAATGGAAAACTTACGACCATGACACGCCGCCAGATTTGCCGCAGCGGCTGATCGCCCATGGCTTTGCAGCAAGTGAACGGGAAGCATTGCTTGTTCTCGATTTGGAAAACTGCCCCGACATTTATTTACAGCCGGTAACGGCCGATGTGCGCCAGATTACGGCTGCGGGACAATTCCGCGAGGTGGCTGATATTCAAACGGCCGTTTACGGTGAAGATTTCGGCTGGCTCACCAAGCAAATCAACGAAAATATCGCCGCCCAGCCAGATTATTGGCGCATCTACGCGGCCTATGTGGATCTGTCCCCGCCTGCGCCGCCTGGATTTCCTTTCCGCCGGAAAGCCAGTTTGCCGGGCTGTGGGGCGGAGCGACGCTAAAGGAATACCGCAAAATGGGTTTGTATACGGCTGTCGTCGCCGTTCGCGCTCCAGGAAGCGCTCCGGCGCGGTTATCGCTTCCTTACCGTGGATGCCAGCGATATGAGCCGTCCTATTTTGGAGAAACGGGGTTTTCAACTGCTAACATACACGACCCCATTTACGTGGAGAAAGGACCACTGAGTTAATCGCGGGGTGCGCGGCCTCTTTCCGCTTCTGGCTTCACAGGCGCGGCGACCCCTGCTGAATGCGCGCCCGCATTTCTGCCAGCGGCCAGGGCTTGTCGCCGGCATCCCAGCCGTAGCGCCAGTGGTCCAGGCTTACAACCCACCAGGTTGCGCCTTCCTGGGCAGAAACGCCCACCTGACCAGGCGTCCAGCCACTGAGTACCAGATCAATAGTCGCCTATCCCCAGGGAGAGGCCACGAAGGTACCAGACATCACCCTGGCGCAATACACTTCGTTTCAAGCCAGCGCCGCCAGTAGGTCAAGGAAAATGGCTTCTCTGGCAAACAGTTGCCCCTCTTGCTTTAACCGGTTGACTCGCAGCGGTGGCACAGCTTTCATGGCTGCGGGCATGAAACGGCTGATCATTTGCTGAGATACCGCACCTCGATGACGGGCGTATCGGGATTCACCATACCCCAGCACCTGCCAAGCCCGGTCAGACTGGGCGGGGAAATGGTGCGCCAGGAGGATAGCGGCTAGATTCAGACATGCCTCTTGCCATAGATTAGAAATTCGCAAAACCTCGCATACCAGGCTTTCGGCCTTTTCCCACTGGCCAACGCCCATATATGCCCACGCAGACATTGTGAGGGCTTCAGATCGTTCCAGCGATATAGACAGCTCTTCCGCTATGCGCAAGTAAATTCGGGCCAATTCCTGGGCACGGTCGTAATCTTCCCTCATCCATGCCGCCCGGCTCAAGACCCCATAAGCGAGGGCGACACCGCGCTGATAGCCAATCGCCTGGCACAGCGCCAGCCCATCGTGGGCTAGTTTCTCTCCGGCATCAATATCAACATCCGCCTTCTTGCTTCCCAGAATGACTGTCCAGTGGGCCAGGTGGCGGCGTGTGCCCAAGTCGGCAAATATGCGCAGGCTGTCCTCTATCAGTTCTATCCCAGTCAGGTGTTGATACCAGTTTTTGTGACCAAGTTCTGCTTGCAGCACGGCCATACCGACCCGATCTTCTAACTGACGGTAAATCTCTAAACTTTGCCGCGTATAAGCAATCGCCTGCGCTCCTTCCTTGGCAGTCATAGCCGTCCCCGCCAACCCTTCTAGCGCCACGGCCATACCCACATGGTCTTGCAGCGCCTCACGAATCGCTAGACTTTGACCATACCGCAGGGCAGCATGGTCATATTCACCTCTGATCCAGGCATTGACCCCCATTTCACACAACACACTAGCTTCGCCCCAGCGATCACCCGCCAGACGGCAGCGAACCAGGCTCTGCTCAAAATAGCGTTCGGCTGGTTCATGCTGCCCCTGCCCGTAAGCCACTATGCCTAATTCCAGCAAAATGGCCGCTTGTCCGGTGCGTTGGGTCTGGTCGGGTACGATCGTTTCCAAAATAGCCAACGCCGACTTGAGTAAATCCTGTCTAGTTGCCGCCACTGGTTCAAACATCCCCTGCCAATATAACAAACGCGCCAGGGCTATTTGATGATCTGTGGGGGCATTTCCAGCGAATGCCGCAACGGTCTGGCTAAACAGGATTTGTCCTTCCTGATGGCGGCCCTGGCGGTAGAGAAACGTTCCCAGACTAAAGGCCGCTGCAGACAACAGCGCCAGGTCTTGGCGATCAACAGCCCAATTCCAGGCGGCCCGAATGTTATCCATGTCCGCTTCAATAGCGGCCAGCGTCACTTTTTGCCGATCGCCTTTGAGCGCCGCGGTCTGGTCGGCCAACCAGCTGCAGTAGTATTGGCCGTGTCGTTCCCGTGCCTCCTCGTCCGTCAACTTTTCGGCACTATACTGCCGCAGCAATTCATGCAGGCTGTAGCGGTCGGCCAGCCGGTCGTAATGCAGCAGCGATTTACTCACGAGAGATGAAAGCAAACGCAAAACGTCTGTGTGCTTCTGACCGCCGCCAACGACAGCCTGAACGGCCGCTCTGGTAAAACCGTCTCGAAACAGGGAAAGCGGTGGGAATAAGTCCTGCTCCAGTAGGCTTAATCGTGCCCAAGAGGTATCGAACACAGCCCGCAAGCTGCGGTGACGATTGGGCCAGTCACGTACGTCGGTCGCCAAAAAATCGATGCTGTTTTGGATCTCAGCAGCAATTTCAGCCAGTGGGAGCAAATCTATCCAGGTGGCGGCTAATTCCAATCCTAACGGCATGCCTTCCAGGAGGCGGCAAATGACGATCAGGTGGGGAATGTCGTCTGGCGTCAGGGCAAAATCTGACTGCAAACGGCGGGCGCTTTGCTGGAAAAGCTGCACGGACGAGTAGCTGCCGATATCGCGTTCATTAACTGCCGGACAGGGCAGCCCACCTAAAGGCAGCACATGTTCGGCCTGGATGTGCAGCCGTTCGCGCGAGGTGATGAGCAGCTTGATTTCGAGGCTGTGCTGAAGGAGTTTGTGCAAGACGGCCGTGCTGGTCTGCCCCTGTTCGTTGTCCAGAAGCTGTTCAAAATTGTCCAGCAGCAGAAGAATCTGCCGGGGCTGCAAATAATCGAGCAGCTGCTGGTCGACAGAGCGGGTGGTATCGCTCGGATCGGGGGTAAAATTGAGGGTTTTGGCGATGGCTGGCAGAATCAGGTTGGCGTTGGTAACGGACGTTAGCGGCACAAAATAAACACCCTGCGCAAAGTGGTTGAATTGGGTTTCCAGGCAGGTCTGCGCCAGGCGTGTTTTACCCATGCCCCCCGCCCCAACAATCGTCACCAACCGCACTTCCGGCTTGGGCAGAAGACTGTTCAGCATGTTCAACTCTTCCTGGCGACCAATGAAGGGGGCGGCTAATAAGGTGGGCAGGCGATGGGGTAACAGGGTGTCGATCTGTGTTTCATGTACGGTACCACTCTGCTGCCATGTCATCCTGTCGCTTCTTATTTGGTTGTACAACGCAGTCGTTTCTGCCGCCGGCTCAATGCCCAACTCGTCGCGCAGGATTCGGCAGCAGGTTTCATATTGGCGAAGGGCGGCGGCAGGCTGACCTGTCACAGCCAGTGCCTGCATCATCTGCCGATGCGCCGATTCGCGCCACGGCTCCAATTCAAGCTGCCGCCGGGCATAAGGAATAGTCTGCGTCAGGCGTCCACTGTACCGATAGAACGCTATCAGCCAATCAAGCGCTTGTAGGACTTTCTGGTGCAGTCGTTCGCGTTGGGTCGTCACCCACTCGGCAAAGGGAAGGTCGTCGGTCAGGAAAAAGCCGGGTAGAAAATCGCCGTGATAGTGCGCAACGGCCGTTTCTAGTCGGGCCATGCAGGTGGCGCAGGTTTGCAGTTGGGGGTGGGCATGAGTAGAAACGGCCGTTGTCATCTGCTCGAACGCCAACACATCCACCCAGGATTGGGTTGTGTCAAACTGGGCACTCTGCTGATCCACTTGGAGTGCCAGGGCGTCGTCACCCAGCGTCTGGCGCAGCCGGTGCAAGGAGAGGCGCAGGTTGTAGCGAGCCTTCTGGTCGTCCATGTCTGGCCAAAATAGAGCCGCCAGCGTGTCGCGCCGGTGTGGACGATCAGATTCCACGGCCAGGTAAGCCAGCAACGCCCGAATTTTGTCGGTGCGGAAGCCGGTGAGGGAACGGCCGTTTTGCAGGACCTGAAATGTGCCCAAAAGTTGAATCTGTAAACGAAGCATGGTTTCCAAAGTATAACTGAATTGGAAACGGCGTGGAAACGGCTGGGTGGCATGATGTTGGCAGATTGTTTTTAACATATGTAACCAGAAGCCGTTACGCCACAAGGAGAAAACCATGTCTCAGAAAATTTTGCAGATCAATTTTAAGTTCCATGTAGCCCGTGAGCAGTATGAAGCAGCGGTAGAGCCTCTGGCCCAGCCAATTGCGGCTGTACCGGGTGTGTTGTGGAAGGTGTGGTTGATGAATGAAGCCGAACAAGAATCAGGTGGCATTTATCTGTTTGCGGATGGAGCCTCGCTGGAGGCTTACTTGAATAGTGAGATTGTGGCGGGTATTGTCAGCAATCCGGCCCTGAGCGACTTCAGTGTGAAGCAGTTTGAGGTGATGGAAGGGGTGAGTGAAGTGACGCGGGGGCCAGTAGGTGCAGCCATCGCTGGCTGATTTGTGCGCAGAACCTGACCATGACCACACAGACCAATAAAATGATCGTTCTCCGTTTTCTGACAGAGGTCTGGGAGAAGGGGAATCTAGACTCCCTGGGAGAGATGGTTGCTGACGCGCACATACATCATCTCTCCCGCCGGGATGTTCACGGGCCGGCAGGGGTCAGGCTGCTTGTTGCCGGGTTCCGCGCTTTCTTGCCTGAGGTTGAAATCGCCATCCATGAAATATTGGTGGATGAGGATAAGGTTGTGGCCTACTTCACATTCTCCGGCACAGACACGGGGGGGTACATGGGGCATCCACCCAGCGGTAAGCAGGTGGTTTTCAGCGGTATCGATATTTTCCGGCTGGCTGAAGGTAAGATTGTGGAGCGTTGGGGAATTCTGGACAGCGCGAGTTTGCTGTACCAGATTGGCGCGATGGCGTGAATTGGCACAGGAATCCGGATTCGGACCAATACCAGGTTAAACAGACAGGCGAGATTCGGTGTTCTCCTGATTTTCGGCAATCCAAAATTGGGGCCTCATTTCGCCTGCCGCTCAATCAAACGTCAGGCTGGTCAGCACCGCCAGCAACCTGTTTGCACTTCTTGTTGAGGCTGAAAAAGAAGGGAATACAGTAATGGAATATCCGAATGCAGTTAACCAGCACTATGGCCAGGCAGACCTGGCCGAGAAGATTCTGACAGCTTTGCAGAATATCGGTAAGGACGTTGATAATTTAACGCAGGATGATCTTTCTCCTTTTGATCAGTTTCACAGTGGGGGTTTGGCTGCGACCATGCGGCTGGCACAACTGGTGGAACTGCACGAGGGAATTGAGTTGCTTGATGTGGGTTGTGGTATTGGCGGACCTGCCCGCATCCTGGCGACTGAATACGGATGTCATGTAACCGGGATTGAACTGACAGAAACATTTTGTCATGCTGCGGAATTGCTGACTGCCCGTTTGGGATTGAGTGACAAGATTTCTTTCCAACACGGTAACGCCCTGGATCTGCCCTTTGAGAATGCCTCATTCGACCTGGTTTGGACGCAGAATGTGCTGATGAATATTGAAGACAAAAAACGTCTATTTGGCGAAATGCACCGGGTTCTACGACCAAACGGGCGGCTAGCACTCTTTTCTCTGATGCAAGGGCCCGTACCAACCTTGCACTATCCCGTGATATGGGCGAGCAGTCCAGATCTGGCGTTCCTCATACCTCCGGATGAATTGCGTCAATTGGTCATCGAAAGCGGCTTCAGAGAGATATCGTGGATCGAAGGCCTCAACGCTGGTAGCCATAGCACAGCTTTGCCGGTCGAGAAAAACGGGTTCGCTGTGGGCATGGACATTCTTGTAGAAAAGGCATTTGAGTTGAAGAAGGCGAATGGTAAGCGAAACATGGAGGAAAAACGGACGACGTACGTTACGGGTGTGTTCGAACGTACGGACACTTACAGAGATGCCTGAGGCTAACGATCGCCCTTGAAACGATGTGATTGGCAACGCTTTTCCGACCCCGGCCGGGGCCGTTTGCACAAGCTACCCATAAGAACCAGAAACAGCCGGCCAGCAAATTCCATTACCTCCACATCGTACCGCTCCTCCAAATAGAATAATGCCAGCGCCCCGGCCATGCTTTTGCTGACAGACCATACGCCGTGGCGCATTTCTTCTGGATAAGGGTATAGCCCGTGACGGGTGGCAGGTGGATGAAGGTAGATCGTTCCATCCACCAGCACAGCGCCCAGGCTTGAGTTAATTCTCCCATGGGGCAGGTTCTTCCCCGGTGCATGCAGTAACCAGCAAAGCGAGACAAAGTGCAATTGAAACTCTTTTTATTGAAACCATCGTTTGTTCCTTACGAAGCGTGGGCTGATTCATTGCCCGTGGCAAAATCGATTACCGGCGCAGAATCCGGATAATACGGTTATAGATGATAGTTGATACGGCCGTTGCCTTTCCGCCGATGATATTCGCCATCCCCCAGGTCTCTCCGCCGGTTGTGTTCACAAACTGAACAACAACTGTGTCAATATCTTCGTGATAGCGCGCCATACTGTGGTATCCAGGCACCCAACCATCATGATCATATTCGTAAATTGAGGAGTAAATTGCTTGTTCGTCGTCATTCAGCAATGACCCATCATTCAATGCTCTCAGAAATATTCCCACATCCTCTGCCGTGGCGATCATAGACCCCTCCAAAAACCGCAGATCATCGTCATATTCATACCAGTAACCACTGACAACATCGTCGAATTCCACCTCGTCGAGCGTAAAGAACGTGTTCGTTAGCCCAAGAGGAGCCAGTATTTCATTATAGACATATTGATGATGGCTGTACCCCAACACCCGGTCAAGAATGCGGCCAAGCAACAGATAATTGGTGTTGGAATAGCTGTAATCCGTGTCCGGCTCAAAATCGGCGGGGTCATCTAACACCAGTTCCAGCGCCTTTTCCTCGTCCGTCAGCGGCGTGAACCAGTCGAACTCGCTATCGTCAGTGAAGTTCGGAATGCCGCTGCGGTGCTGCACCAGCATTCTCAGGGTGATCTGGTCGGCATATTCAATTCTGCCCACAAGTTCAGGTAAGTAGTCGGCGAGGGTGCCCTCCAGCGAGAGACTCCCCTCGCTAACCAGCTTGGCAACGGCCGTGGCGATATACAGTTTGTGGATACTGCCAATTTTGAAAAAAGCGTGTGGATCCGCCGGCTCTTGGGTCAACTTATTCTTCCAGCCTGCCGAATAAAATACGGGTTCCTTGCCTGCCTGATCGACATAGACGATGATGCCATCCAGCCCCTGCTCAACTGCATCATCGACCTGCTCCTGCACCGTATCTGGTAAGGGTGCTATCAATGGGGGTACCAGGTCAAGGGTGGGATTACGATGATGGTTATTAGCCCTACGATGGGCATGATTATTCTAAGTATTCGAACGATACGACTCTTGTTGAGATTTTCCATGCCTATTTTACTCCTCACTATCATCTGATTCTACGGAAACCCGCAGAGTGATACACAATATGGACCGGCGTGGCGGCTTTGGCCAGAACTTGTCCGGCAAAGCCGCCACTTTCCATTTACTTTTGCCGGCTGCTTATTCCGCAGCAACCAGCAGCGGGAGCACCGGATTCATCATATCCGCCAGACCTTGTTCGGGATCGGCACCATCGTGGTTGTAAACCATCACGACAACGGTATCCAGCTCAGGCGCATAATTGAGCACCGATCGAAAACCGGCAATATAACCTGCATGCCCCATATACTCTCCCTGGAGCATGACACCCAGACCGTAGGAACTGCCCGGGGCGGGTGTCGTCATCGCCACCAGCGACTCTGGGTCATCAAACAGCGCCCCACCGAACAACCCGCGGGCAAAGGTGATCAGGTCCGATGCGGTAGAAACCAGACCGCCCGCCGACCACCCGACGGATTCATGCAGTTCCGTGACATCGGTCATGGCGTCCCCGGAACCCGTATAGCCGTGCACCACATCAATCACCGGCTCTTCATAGCAATCCAGGAACGTTGACGCCATACCCAGTGGTTCATAGATGCGCGTGCGATACGCCTCGGCCAGCGGCATCTCCGCCGCCGCTTCAATGACCATGCCGAGCAGCGTGTAGTTGGTGTTACTATAGCGCCACTGTGCCCCCGGCTCAAACTGGGCATCTTTGCCATAGACGTAGCGGGCGAGCGTGTCGTGGGGATCTCGCTGGACGCAGGGCAACGTCACGGTCCCGGCCTCCTCATCAACGACCATCTCCGCGAAGAGATCCGCGTAGTAAGCCTCGTGTTCGACCACGTTAAAAAGACCGGAGGTGTGCGTCAGCAGGTGGCGCAGCGTGATCTGGTCGCCATAAGGCAGTTGCGTGGCGACCTGCGGCAGCCACAGCGCCAGCGGGTCGTCCAGGGTCAACACGCCGTCTTCCGCCAGCTGCATAATCACCACGGCGGTGAACATTTTGGTGATACTACCAATTCGGAACGCGCCCTCTGGCGGCATCGGGGTGTCGTCCGTGAGGTTTGCGGACCCACTGGCCCCTGCGAATCGGTACGCTGGCGCATCGATCCACACAACCATGCCAGGCGGAAGTTCGCCGGCGGTCAGATCGTCCATTTCCGCTTGTATCTCCGTAACGACATCCGGCGGGAACGGCTGCCGGTCGTCCTGGGCGCTGGTGGTGCAGCCGGTCAGCAGCAGCACTATTAAGGTGAGGCTCAAGATAAGTTGTTTAATCATGGGGTTTTCCTTTGTTGTAATTGTAAACATAGTTTCATCCTTCTGGAGTGGGGGTCAATGTAGATTGGACCAATCTTGGAGATTGGTCCAATCGAGGCTCTGTTTTTGAACGTTTACCTACGCAATTTCCAGGGCCGGGGTGCGATTTTGCCAGCGGTCCATATTGACGCCTTTGACCAACAACCAGATGGGGAAGGCGATTTCGGCAGCGGCGATGACCAGGGCAATCAAGCCAGGGGTGGTGGTGTAGCTGGGGATGAGCAGCAAGCCTATCGTGTCAAAAAGATAGCCGATCCCAGCAGCAATGAACAGGATGCCCAGCGCTTTGGGGAAGTACCCAGATTGGTAAATCAGGTAGCCCAGAATCAGGACGTGTGGAACCAAAAAGGCGACGCCAATTGTAAAGCCAATGCTGTGCCCATCGAGGAACAACGTCACCAGCGCGTTCACCTGTTCCGGGCTAAAGGCGCTCAGATAATCAGCGCCATTCAACAGCTGCAGCACGAAGTAGTAGTTGAGCAGGTTCAAGCCGTGAATTGTCGTCATGGCCAGCCGGGAAACGGCCGCTACCAGCGACAGCGTCTTGTTCACCGGCTTCAGCAGTACGTACAGCACTACGGAGAGCACAATTTCGCTCAGCAAAATAAGCAGTTCGCTGCCCACCAAGCCAATGCGAAACAGGGATTCGGAGGCCGCAATGTTGGCGGCCGTTGCCGCCGCATCTCCAGGCACAATCAATTGCCCGGGCACAACAAAGTGCGCAAAAATCGCGGCGACAGTGATGATCAAATATAAAACACCCGCAAAACGAGCGTAAGCGGACGGGGACATTTCACGAACGTTGGTTTTCATTTCAGATTCTCCTTTTAACAAAGCATGTGAGAAAGATTTTCGAGAAGCCGCTCATTGTGAAGCATCCGGCTCATCTGCCTGCGATGGAACCTGAATGACCGAGATGAGCGGCAGTCCCAAATCACGCACTTTTTTGATCAGGCCATGAAGGGCGGCCTGATCTACCACTGGACCAGTCAAGAGGGGTGTCACCATCCTCTGTCAGGGTAATGGCCAAGCCATCAAACCAGTCCATCCATTGATGACCCAGGTGGCCTTCGAGCCTGATTTGGTAAATCCGTGGTGCATCAGGATCGGTTATGAAAGTGCGTTTGTCGGACATCATCTAATACCAGTGGGATTGGAGTGGTTTAAGTAGAGCCGGTAACATCAGGATAACCGGACGCTAATCGCGCCGGTGATCCTGGTGTAAGGCAGAGTCATCGACCAAAACGATTGAGTAGGGGACTATGTTTTTTCTTCTTTATCCTACTTATCGCTTTTGGGGAGATGGGAAATCCCCCACAAAAAAATGCCCGCACCACTTGCCGAAAAGAAAACAAATAACGAAATGCCGACGGGAGAACCCCAAGATAGAACATCATATAAGACTTCCATAACTAACTCCTTCGGTTGAATAGGTGATTAACTTCATGAACCAAACAATAACAGCCAGACGGGATTACTGTCATACATCGAAAGAGGTATCAGGGGATTAGTTCTGTTGGATTGGGGGAATAAGAAAGCGGGGCTGTTGCCCCGCCCATTTTGAGGATGATTCGCGTTAATGAAAAGAATTGTGCGGGCGATCAGGTCGGCGTTAAGATACCCAATGCCCTGGCCTTAGCCACTGCCTGGGTGCGGTTCTTAACGCCCAGTTTGCCATAGATGTTGCGGGCGTGGACCTTTACTGTGTGCAGCGAGAGATAAAGTCGGTTGGCTACTTCTCGATTGGTCAGCCCTTCAGCGATGAACCGGAGTACTTCAATTTCGCGTTCGCTGAGCGGTTCAACGAAGCCGGCTTCGACCTCTGGCGGTGTGGACGATAGCGTGGGTTCGGAGTCGGCAGCGGGAAAGGCCGCCAGCAGTTGGCGAACATAACCCGGTTCAACACCACGCGCTAGGGCTTCGTAGAGCAGACGGGCCATAGGTGGCCCTTCATCCACAAAGAGGCGAATCAAGCCGCCCGGCCGGGCCAACGCCAGCGCTTCACCCAACAATTGCACCGCCTTGTCGCTTTCGCCTGCGGCCTGATAAGCCAACGCTTGCAAGACCATTGCCTGGACTCTTTCATCTGCCCAATCTTGCGCTTCTGCATGCCGGCGCACCGGTTCCAGTACCGTCAACGCCGCGGCCGGATCGCCTTGCGTCAGTTTCACGCGGGCCTGACTGACAGGGAAATCATGCGCCTCGGCCAATTGGGCGGCGGCTGTTAGATTGCCTTGGTGCAAGAACGTTTGGATGCGAACGGCCGTTATCTCCCCGACCCAATGGCCAAAATGATGCTGCTGCGCAAACTTGTCAGCTTCTGCTAAAGCGGCCAGCGCACCCGTCGTATCGCCTTGCGCCAGCTTCACACGAGCCAGCAGCACGCCACAGGCAGCGGGCGTATCTACATTCTCCAACTGCCGCGCTAATTCCAACCCTTGCTGTCCGTACCGTTCGGCGGCCTCTAAATCATTCCATTGATAATAAATGCGGGCCAGTCCCACGCACGCTTCGCACGCCGCCGGCCACGGCGGGTCGCCAACCAGTTGCAGGATGCGCCGGAAGGTTTCCGCTGCCTGATGCGGCTGGTTTTCTGTTTCCTGAATTTGACCCAGACAGGTCGTGGCCGCTATTTCCGTCATGATATTGCCGGATTTCTGGCTGTGGGCGATGGTTTCGGCATAAGCCTCGCTCGCCGCCCCCCGATTCCCCTGCAGTTGATAGGCATAGCCCAGCGTCCAGGTCGCGGTGGTGCGCATCGGGGCGTTGTCGGGGTGCAGCAGCTCCAGGGCACGGCGCGACTGCGTGATGATCGTTTCCACCTGACTTTTCGGCACAGCCAACATCGCCCGGTTCGCCGCAATTTGGCCAAACAGATCGGTCGTTCTGTCATCTGGAGCAGCGTATTGCAGCGCCGTTTCTGCCGCTTGCAGGATTTCCTCGATGTCACCATGCAGCCGGCCGGTCATGGTGAGCACAGAGGCATACGTCACCCACAATGCTGGCCTGGCCCTAAATTCGGCCTCTGGTAGAGACTCCAGCCAGTGCCGCACCGGAATCGCCTCGCCCCGAAAGTAAAGAGGCAGCCCTTCGCCCTCAATCAGGTGTGCTGCACGCGCAACGTCGTTGGCCGCAACCGCGTGATGGAACGCTTCCAGTTCCATGCCGTTGGCCTCGTACCATTGGCTGGCCCGGATGTGGAGATCTTCCCACCTGCGTCTCGTCCGATGAGGAGGAAGTCTGTCGCAACAGTTCCGCAAAAAGATGATGATAGCGATACCAACGCCGTTCATTGTCCAGCGGCATGAGAAACAGATTGGCGCGCTCCAGGGATTCCAAAAGCTTCTGACCACTGTTTTCACCAGTGAGCGCATCGCACAGGGAGCCGGTTAGCTGGTTTAGAACAGCTGTCTTCAACAAGAATGCCTGCACATGCGCCGGCTGCTGATGCAGCACCTCTTCCAGCAGGTAATCGAGTACAAAGCGGTGGCTGCCGGTAAAGGATTGGATGAAACCGGACAGATCTTCCTGGCCACGCATGGAAAGCGCGGCCATTTGTAGCCCGGCAATCCAGCCTTCGGTGCGCGCTTCCAGCGCCGCAATCTGCGCTTCTGTCAAATCTAGCCCCATGACCTGCTGCAGAAAAACGGCCGTTTCCGCCGCCGTAAAGCGCAAATCGGCCGCCCGCAGTTCCGTTAGCAGGCCGCGCACGCGCAACGCGCCAGCGGCAGGTTGGGATCCTCGCGCGTGGTGATCACCAGGTGCAGTTGCGGTGGCGAACATGGTCCAGTAGAAACGCCAGCGCTTCATCCACCGGCCGCGCATCAACGACGTGGTAATCGTCCAGCACGAGCATGAGCGGATCGGGCTGCGCCGCAATGTCGTTGAGCAGCACCGTCAGTAAGCTGGGAATCGGCAGCGGCGATGCCTGCAGCATGGACCGGGTCGACGCGCCGATGCGGGGGTCAACACGCTGCAAGGCGGCGATGACGTAGGACAGAAATCGAGCCGGCGTGCTGTCGTTTTCGTCGAGCGACAGCCAGGCAATTTGCGTGGGGGTTAGGGCTGCGTTCCCCGTCTGTAAGGTGCTCCAGCCAACTGCTGACCAGCGTTGTTTTGCCAAACCCGGCGGGGCGGAGATGAGCGTCAGCTTGCCAACCAACCCCTGGTTGAGTGCTTCGATGAGGCGTGGACGGGGAACGAGAGACGACCGTAACCGAGGTACATACAATTTTGTTTGAAGTAAATCGCCAGACATGAACCCATTATAGTGGAAAGAGATGTCGTGGCGAGAAACGATTTCTTCTCAGATGCGCTAACCCGCTGCGTTGGGCGAGCGTTTTTCTTCCTTGCACTACGCTGTCGTCGAATGCCTCGCATCATCAAAGCATGTTCGCGATCCGGTAGACACAAGACCGGAGCAAGATGGCCAGTACCGTCTGGTTTGCCTGGCTGTCGATTCCGATGAAGCCTGGCGTGTGGCCCACCGCTACGGGCGCTGGACGGCGGCGTACATTGGTATGATGTCTGCCCGGCCGGCGGGAATCACTTCCGGACGAGGGCCAAAGGACTGACCCTAACGATAATCTGGCAGGTTAACTTGAAACCTGGGCCGTAGCGGCCGCCTTCCCTCTTTTCCCAGTCAATTGCACGCTTAGCTAGCCCGCTCTTTATGCAATTCACGTATGGGTCGTTACTGACTGCCTATTACTAACTGCCTCTGGCGATCCAGCCGCTACTGCCTTGAATATGTCTGGTTCAATAATGCCTGATGCCAGGGAATGTTGTGACAATAGGCGTGTTGCAGTTCCGGGCTTTGAATGTGGGCCATGGGCTTGCAGTTGCGTAACGGCCGTATGCAGGATCGCGTCGCGCCGGTCATCACCGTTGGCAGCCAAAACCTGGTCGCAGTGCCAGTAGTTGAGAGAGCCATACTCGGTTCCGGCAAAAGCTGCCCCCTGCAGCCAGATAAGTCAGCACCTCTTCCAACATTGCCAGCGCCCGCCGGGTGTCCCCTGAGCCAGATAAAGCGTCGCCAATGTCGTCAGCGACTCCATCAACAGGTTGGCATTATCCAACTGCCGCCGCAAGGCAACGGCCGTTACCAACACCTCCTCCGCCCGCGCCAGCTCCCCCTCACCCAGCAACGCCAGTCCCAACCCCGTCAGCGCCACCGCCTCGCCAATGCGGTCACCAATGCCCTGGCAAATATGCAAGCTCTGCTCATGATAAGCAGCCGCCTGCGCATATTGCCCCTGCATATACGCCACCGCGCCCAAATTACTCAGCGTCTTGCCCTGCCCATCCTGATCATTCAACTCCCGTCGAATCGCCAGACTTTGCGTGTAATAGGCCAGAGCCTGCTCATACTGCCCCAAATTGGCCGCCACCAACCCCAAATTATTCAACGTGCGCCCCTTACCAAACTCGTCTCCCACTTCCTCCAGAATCGCCAGACTTTGTAGATGCCACTGCCGCGCCTGCTCGTACTGCCCTGAGTGCGGCACATAATGCCCAGATTACCCAACATAATGCCCATTTGCAGCCGGTCGCCAATTTGCTCTTTGATACGCAAACTCTGCTGGTAATAGGCGGCCGATTGTTCATAGCGTCCCTGCCCCCAGGCCAGCAGGCCCAAATTATTCAGCGTGTCACTGGCGCCCGCCTGATCGCCAATGTCCTGGTAAATAGCCAGGCTTTGCTCATAATAGCTTCGCCTGCTCATACTCCCCCAAAACCAGGCCACAATGCCCAAATTCTTCAAAATATCCGCCTCTGTCGGGCGGTCGCCAGTGGCGCGCACATTAGCCAGACCGGCCTGCAAATACTCTTGGGCACGGCCATATGCGCCATGCCGCCACCAATAATGCCCAAATCCTTCAGCAAGCGTCCTTCGTGCGGGCGGCTGCCAATTTGCTGCGCCAGCGTCAACGACGCCTGATAATACGTGCGGGCGGCGGCGTAATCGCCGTGCATGGTGGCAATCTGCCCCAAGTAGCGCAGCGATTGCGCCTGCTCCAACGGCAGAATATTGTGTTGGCGGGCCAGGGCCAGGCCCAACTGGCTGTGCTTTCGCTTTCGCCAATCTGCCCCTCACTAAAGCGGATGGCCGCCAGACGCATATGGCCGGTCACTTGCAGGGGGCGTTGTGGAGTTCTTCGCCAATGGTGATGGCCGTTTGCGCCAACTGCACCGCTTCATTCAAATTGACCACCCGCTGCACAAAGTAGGATTGAGCGGCCGACACCGCCCCAGCAGCAGCCGGGCTTCGGTCGTGGGCGGCAAGGCTTCGTTGGCGCAGGGTTTGCCCTAACAGGCTGTGGGCCTCGCGGAAAGCGCCGGTGAGGCGGAAGAAGCTGGTTAAGCCGGGGAGCGCCTGGCGCAAAATCTCTGGCTGGTTGTGCCGGGTGGCCCACTGCCAGGCGGCGCGAATGTTGCCCATCTCAGCCTGAATTTCACGCAAGACGGCCGTTTCATTCTCCAGCTGGTTGGCGCGCTGCTGGATGAAAAGGGCATAGTAGCGGGCATGGTCGGTTTGCACCGCGTGGCTGTCTATGGGCAGGGTAGGCAGCTTTCGGGCGGCAAAATGGCGGACGAGTTCGTGCATATCGAAACGGCCGTTCCCCACCACCCGCAGCAGCGATTTTTGCGTCAGCGCCAGCAGCCGCGCCAGAGGTACATGGGCAACAGCCGTCGCCGCCGCCGCCGTGAACCCACCCTGAAACAGCGAACATTGCGCCAGCGCCACCCCCTCCTCCGGCAGCAACCGCTCCCAGGAATAATCAAACACCGCCTGCAAACTTTGCTGGCGCGACGGCAAATCCTTCCTGCCCCAGCGCCGTCAGCGCATTGCAATTAGCCGTCAGCGCCGCCCGAATGGCCGCGCAGGATTGGTACGCCGTCAGCGCCGCCGCCATTTCAATCGCCAGCGGCAGCCCTCTACCAACTGGCAAATCCGTACCACATCGGCCAGATTGTGCTCATCCAGAATAAATTCCGGCGCAATGCGGCTGGCCCGCTCGGTAAAAAGCTGCAAGCTGCCCATGGTGATCAGGTCGGGCATCTGGATCGGCTGTGTCTCGTCGGGCACGGGCAGCCCATGCAGGCGCACCACCATCTCCGCCTGCACATTCAGCCGCTCCCGTGAAGTAATCAACAGTGAGAGGTGGGGGCAGTTAGTCAACAGGTCGAGCAGCAGCCCTTTCCCCGCAGACAGGTGCTCCACGTTGTCCAGAACCAGCAGCATGTGCCGGTCGCCAATCATCTGGTACAGGTTGGCGGTGGTGGCTTTGTGCGGGTAGGCAACGGCCGTTCCCACCACATCTTCTATGGCCCCACCAACTGCTCCGCGGCCATTTGTGCGTCGGGAGCATACGGCAGGTGTTCCAGGGAAACAAACCAGACCCCAGCGGCAAAATCGGCGGCCACTTTGTGCGCGGCGGCAATCGCCAGCCGGGTTTTGCCAATCCCCCCTTCGCCCAATATGGTCACCAACGGATATTTGTTGCTGTGCAGGTGGTTGGTAACGGCCGCTAGCTCCGCCTGCCGGCCAAAGAATGGGGTGAGTGGGCGCGGCAAGTGGTTGGCGGCGCAGTTCGGCGGGCGCGGCAGGCTGTACTGCTGGGCCAACTTCCTGGCCACAATTTGGGCATACAATGCTTCGGTCTGGCGGGTTGGCTCGATACCAAATTCGGCGGCCAATGTCTGGCGGCATAACGCATACTGGGCAACGGCCGTTTCCGCTGCCCCGTATAGGCCAACAACAACATCCGCTGCCGGTGCGCAGACTCCCGCCACGGCTCCAATTCCAGCAGCCGCTGCGTTAGCTCTAGCCCCATACGCCACTTCTCCGGCCGCTGCACCGCCCGTTCCACCAACCCATCCATTTGTGTCAGCGCCAGTTCATGCAGCCGCTCCCGCCACAGCATCTGCCATTCGGCAAACAGTTCCGCCTGCGGTACATAGAAGCCCGCCAAAATTCCCCCGGTACAAATTCAGCGTTTCATACCGCTGCTCATCGGTGAGGGTGGCCAACTGCAACTGATGCTGAAACTGCTCCACATCCAGGGAATACGGCCGTTCGCGATCAAAGGCCAACGTTTGGCGCGTGATCTGCAAATGTTCGGGGAATTGCTGGCGCAGCAAGGGCAAAATATCGCGCAGGTTTTTCAGCGCCCGGCTCTCTTCCACATCCGGCCACAACAGAGAGGCCAGCCACAAGCGGGTTTGCGGCTGACTGGTCACTGCCAAATAGATGAGAATGGCTCGAGCTTTTATGGGCAGATCGCGGGTGATGTTGATCTGGTTGTGGATGATCTGAGGCTGTCCAAACAGCTGTAATGACAAATTGCTCATAGATCCACTGCCCGGAAACAGCGCTGCTTTTCCGCGTTTTGTTCCTCTGCACTCGGTAAATCCGTAGGGCGCTAACTCTGGTAGGCACCATCGGAAAACGGTGTGCGGACTTCCGGGTTACGGATACCGGTTTTCTATCGGCGTTTCACCGGCATTCCATCGGCGTCCGTTTGCTATTGTACTGCATTAGGGTGAACAAAGGTGAACAGGTGACATTAGCAGACCACGCTTACCGTGTATACATAGTGCGTTGTTGGGATGATGGAGAAGCGCCGGAAGGCAATGCTTCTCGTTTTGTGCTGGAAATTCCCCGCACCAATGAACGCTATGGCTTCACCGCCCAGAAGATTTACTCAAAGCTTTGCAATATCAATTGGGTTCCCCCGGCGCACCGGCCCCATCCAACCCCAACCCCGTTGAGAAATAGAAGAGAAGAATTGATAGGGAACCGTAAGGAGACAGCATCATCGTTGGCGTCATTGATACCGGCATCTGGCCGGAACACCCCTCCTTCACGGACGACGGCCGCTACTCATCGCCCCGGGCTTTTGGGGTGGTTACTGCCGGCCCCGGCCGGTGCGCAAAACGGTTACTTCTGCAGCAACAAACTGATTGACGTCCAATTCTTTCTGAAACCCACACCACCGCCGGCAACGAAAACGCCACCACCACGCTGGGCATTGCCCAAGGGCTCACGTATCACGTATCACATTTCACACAACGATAGTCACTTCATTCATTCAGGTAAGAGGAGAAAACATGCACAAGAAAAGAGTTTTCTGGGGAACAGCGGTAGTAGCTATGCTCACGGCCGTTCTACTCCTAACCTCCTTCGGCATTACCCGTGCCGATGAAGGCAGCAGCACAGTTGGCCTCCCGGCCATGTGCGCCGAATTAACCAACCCGGAGTCCACCTTAACCGGTGTGGCCGGAATTTGGCTGCGCGAACTGTGTGGAGCGACGCCGGAAAAAGCGCCGCAAACCAACACCGTCGCCCCGGTCGTACAACTGGCGTTGAATCCCGATGCCGGTCAACGACCCCACCGGTGATGGCGGGCAAGCCCATGCCCAAAGCACCACCAGCAGCGCCATCAACGCCAACACCGGCACCCTTTGCACCGCCTACATAGATATCTTTCATAGGCAGGTAGAAGGCAAAGGGCACATCGGCTTTAGCCGCTCCACCGACGATGGCGCATCCTTTGAGGATAAGGGCAGCATTGATTATTCGGTGCTGAATTATGGCAACCCCAGCCGGGTCTGGCGGGCAAGTGATGGCTATTTCGACCTCACGTCGCAGCTAGACCTGGACAAGGACGGGGGTCTGGCGTTCTACCGATGATTGCCAGAGCTTCGACTACCTCACCAGCCTGGATTTGCGCCTGACCGACGGGGTAGATGACATGCAAATTTTGGCCGTGGATAACAGCCCGTCCAGCCTGTATTTCGGCCGTCTCTATGTCGTTTGGTATGGCGAATTCGACACCGTCCAGTTTAGTCGCTCCGATGATGCCACCACGTGGAGCGGGCGCGTCAGCGTCAGCAACAATGTGGATACCAACTACATTACCAGAACCCCGTGGGTAACCACCGGCCCCGATGGGGATGTGTACATTCTGTGGAACAGAAACACCTATCCCTGGGATGGCGACTGGGTTTACTCCATTGAGGGTGTACTGCTCAGCAATGGCGGCGACAGCTTCACTCCCATGGCTTCGCCGCTGGCCAATGCGGTGATGCCCCGCGACGCCAATGTTGATTGCGGCTTCCGTGTGCCGGGTTTGCTGGGTGGTATTGCCTACTATCCGCCACCGCCGCAAATCGTGGCCGGAGCCGATGGCGTTTTTGCACATGGTGTACAGCTATGACCCCGATGGGTACGGCACAGGGGATGTGGTGGATGTGTTCTACCGCCGTTCACTGGACAATGGGCAAACGTGGGAGCCGGAAGTGCGCCTCAATGATGACGCCACCACCACCGACCAATACTTCCACCCTCAGCGTAAACGAACACGGCCGTGTAGCCGCCAGTTGGTACGACCGGCGCGATGATGCCGCCAATAATTTCCTGTTCAAATATTACCTGCGCAATTTCCTTTGACAACGGGGCCACGTGGAAGCCAGCCAGGCCGTCAGCGATGTGCAATCGCCCGTCTTTGCCGACCCCACTGTCATGCAGTGCTATCACGGCTTCTACGATCAACAACTGCAAACCACCGACAACGCCTACCTCTTCTGTCCGATAACCGCAATATTACCGCCTCTGTGCCAGACCCCGATGTCTTCTTCGAAAAGATCAGCTATGCGGCAGACTTTAGCTCCAGGCCGCTCCCGCCAGCCAGGCCGTCCGCACCACCGATGCAGCGGTGTGATGTGACACTGGCCAGCATTAGCGGCTATGCCAACCCGGTAACGCTGAGCGCCAGCGGCGAGCCAACCGGCGCCACCGTTACGTTTGGCGCGAACCCGGTGACGCCGGATAACGCCACCACGGTTACCCTCTCCACGCTGGCCGGGGCTGATCCGGGCGCGTATCCCATCACCATTACCGGTACCGATGGCGTTCCTGACCAAGGCGACGGATGTGGAACTGTGGTTGGCGGATGCGGTTCCCGGCACGGTGACGTTGACTGCTCCGGCGAATACGGCCGTAGATCAATCCGTGACCCGACCTTCACCTGGAACGCCGACGCAACGGCCGTTGCCTACACCGTGGAAATCGCCACCGACGCCGGCTTCACCAACATCATCTACAGCGCCGAAAACCAGCGAGGCCAGCCACACGCCCGCCACCTACCTGGAACGCAACACCACCTATTACTGGCGCGTGGTTAGCACCAACGGCTGCGGCCAGACAACCTCTGCCACCTTCAGCTTCACCACTGTCAACGTTCCCGCCATCCTGCTGGTAGACGACGATGATAACTTCCCCGACGTACGGAGCTACTACGCACGACGCGCTCGACGCGCTGGCCCTAGACTACGACGTCTGGGACACCAACTCCGGCGACAACCAACCGCTGGAAAGCGATCTGGCCCCTACAAAATGGTCATCTGGTTCACCGGCGGCGACTACAGCACCGGACCTGGCGAAGCCACCGAAGCCGCCAGACGGCCTGGCTGCCGCAAGACAACTGCCTGTTCATCTCCAGCCAATCCCTATCTAAATACCCATAACCGCCTTCCGCAGCCAGTTTTTGGGCGCGCGCTCCTTCTCCAACCCCTACCCCCGCCTACTATTCAGTTAGCGGCGAATGGGTAGTGTATAGTGGTCTTGGCCCCTACAGTCTCGCCTACCCCTTTTATGAAAAGCCCCAAGTGATCTTCCCAACGCTGTAGGCCAACCCGCTTTTATCGCTGGCAATGATTATGCCGGGGTGAATGTAAACAACGACCTATTCAAGTCGACCACCCTGGGCTTCCCCCTGAAGCCGATGCCGCCGCCCGGCAAGAGGTGTTGGCAGCGGCGCTGGACTGGTGCAATAACGGTGTGGTATATGGCTCATTGGCCGGCGTTGTGACCGATTTCGATTCCAGTTGGCCGATCAAAAACGCCACCGTTACGGTCGATAACGGCAGCTTCACCACCACCTTCCGCACAGACGTCAACGGCGGCTACACCGGCGATTTGCGTACCGGCGCCTACACGGTTACCGTTGCCGCCACCAACTACCAAAGCCAGACCTTCACCGGTGTTGTGATCAACGAAAGCAGTTTCACCACGCTGGATGTGGCCTTGCAAAGCGAAGCACGCTCAGCTACGCCCTGACCGCCGTTGAAGACAAGGTCGAGTTAGGCGATGTGGTGACCCATACCGTCACCCTCAGTGCCTCGGGGCCGCTGGATGTAGAGGTGGCGCTAACCCCCTACACCACCCTGCTGGATCGCGTCTATGGCATTTACGCCAGCGATGAGCCGCAGCCAACCATCTTCCACTTTAGCAACAACGATCCCACCGACCTGACCTTGATGGGCAGCTTCCCGTTGGGCGGCTCCATGGCGGTGACTTCTTTGGCGATGATTTCTCCGTGGTCTATGCCCTGGCCGATCTGGGTGACTTCGACAACACCAATGATCAATTGGTGAAGATTGACACCATCACCGGCGCAATAACCACTGTGGAGCACATTGCCCCCCGCCAGGCTGGGAACAGTACAGCGCCATGGGGTATGATCCTGTCACCAACCAGATGTATGTGATTAGCAGTTATGCCGACTTCTTTGGCCGGGCGGCAAGAGCCTGCACATCATTGATGTGAATACGGCGCAAACCACCTTGCTGGGCGCTCTGCTTTCGCCGAATCAGATGGAAGTGGACTCGCTAGCTTTTGATGACACCGGTACGTTGTATGTCCACGATAGATGGAGCCAGGACCTGGCGACGGCTGATCTGGACACGCTGGTTGTTACTTATATCACCTCCGGTGGAACGACGCCTTTCTCAGAGTTCAACAGCGGGATGGATTGGGGCCCGTGACCAGGCAAATGTATGTGACGGTGTTTAGCTACGCGGACAACAGCAGCCTGTATACCGTTGATTGCAAACGGGTGAAACGACCTTTGTGGAACAGTTTGGCTCGGTCTCGCTGGCAACAACGGGCTATTAGCGCCTACGTGGATTGCTTTTGCCTCGGCGCCATTGCCCTGGGCAACGGCTGTTCCCGATCAGGTCGCCATTCCCGCCAACAGCAGTGTAGACGTGGCTGTGGCGCTTGACACCACCGGCCTGTATGCCCTGGGTGATTACGCTGGCGGGCTGGCCTTCAGCGGCACGTATGTCAATGCGCTGGCCTCCCCAGCCCATCACCCTACACGTTACTGCGCCGATTGTGGCGTTGGCTGGGGATGTGTTGGATGCGTGGTCTACCCGATGCCGTTACCGCCAACCTGCACATTAGCGGCGACACAGGGCATGGACATTCATCTCAACGGCGTGAAAGCTATGCGGTTACTGTGCCCGCCGGCAATTACACCATTACGGCGGCGGCGGCTGGTTATCTGAGGTGAAGGTGCGGGTAACGGCCGTAAACGGAACCACCATCACCAACGACATCATCCTCACCGCCGCCAGCTTCCTGGAATACAGCCCGGCCAGCATAGCGGTCGCGGCGAAATCGGCGACCAGATTACCGAAACCGTCACCGTCTCCAACACCGGCACCACCACCATGACCTTTGCCGTGCGAATGGACAACTTCGACGTGCCAGTAGCGGTACGCAATGCCGCCATGGCCGCCATTACCGATCCGGGCGAAGGCACGCTGGCCCCCGTAGACATTCTGGCTTACGGCGTGCAATAAAGGCATTGGCGGCGCGCTGGCCTGGTTCAACCTGAACACCCCGCTCATCGAATCCAGTGGCAGTCTCATTGCCGATCGTGGCTCGCTGCGTGGCGGTGACTTCTGGGGCAGCGATTACTCCCGACTCTACAGCTTTGAAGAAAGTAAGCTCATCGCACTGTCTGTGCCCACCGGTGACAAAGAGATCATTGGCGCGCTGCCCATGATCTCCACCTAAGCAGCTACCCTGGCATGGCTTATGACCCAATCACCGACCAAATGTACATTCTGCACGCCTACGAATGCTACCTGGGCTATAGTCTGTACACCGTTGATGTCACCAACGCCGCCACCACCTACATCGCTCCGGGTTACGGGTACAGGCTGTCTGGATTCGCTGACGGGCCGATGATGCGGGCAATCTCTATACCATTG
This sequence comes from Oligoflexia bacterium, assembly GCA_016715815.1. GTDB lineage: Bacteria > Bdellovibrionota > Bdellovibrionia > JABDDW01 > JABDDW01 > JADJXN01. Next base: position 308,955 of record JADJXN010000014.1, on the reverse strand, counting down.
ACGTTGACAACGATACGCTGGTCACCATTGATCCGACTACTGGCGCGGCAACTGTCGTTGGCAGCCTGGGCTTCGACGCCAACACCTTCTCACAAGGGCTGGCATGGGATTCGGGCCACCAACCAACTGTATTATGCCGCTACCGATGTGTTGGGCTTCCCGTTTGTTCAGAAGCTCTATCTGGTCAGTGCCACCGGCGCCGCCACGGAAGTGCCGATATGGGGTTCAGCGATATGGGCGGCCTGGCGATTGCTTCCGACGCGCGGCGGAATGGGTCCGCTTTCCCACCTATCGCATGGATGTGCCGCCGGGTATGCAGGTGACGTTTGATCCCGTCTTCGACTTGCGCTGTGGTGCAAACGGGTGATTACGCTTCGGAGATGATCTTCGACGGGAACTTCATCAATGAACCGGCCAATCTGCCCGTTAGCCTGGCGTTGGGCTGTACGAGTGCGCGGTGCTGGATGGGGCGATTACCGCTGCGGCGACCAACAGCCCCTTGTCTGCCGACATTCATGTAACTGGCCCGAATGGCTTTGAATACGGGGCAAAACAAAGATGCCTACAATCTGACGGTGCAGCCGGGTGAATACACCATTCAGGTGGGCCGTGATGGTTATGTGACCGAAAGTGCAATGGTAACGCCGTTGCCAACGCCACCACTACCACTAACTTTGCTCTCATCGCCAGCCAGCCGGAAATCAGCTATGGCCCGACCGCACTGCATGAGGTTGTTAACATAGGCGACACGGCCACCAGCAGCTTCAGCCTGACCAACGACGGCTTTGCTCCTTTTGACTTTGCATGTTACAGGAATTCTTTCTGGAAGCCTTCAGAAAGTAACTATTGATCGTGTTTTAAGACTTGTAGCCGTTAGCTTAACCGCTGAGGTCAAGGTTAAAATACTGCGGCTTAGGTGTTCGACCAGCTTAGGACCGCGCACCAGAACTCCGATATTAGAACAAAGCTTATAGGGAACAATGAAAACAATTAAAGTAGGATTTGCTTTAATAATATTTTTTAGCTTATTGGCCTGTGTGGAAACTAATTTCCCCACTTTAAGAATAAATCCTCCCAATAGTAATAGCGGCACCAACACCCCCCAACCAAGCCCCTCGCCAACACCCCCCACACCCCCAGAAAATAAATATTTTGGTTACTATGCAGGGGCCATGGAAGGTGTAGGCACTGGTAATTACATTTCAGAAATGCCAAATTTGCTAATTTTGTATTTATTCATTCAGGCAATTTAGAGGTAAGACTTGAAGAAGCTAAATCCAAAGGCCTTAAGGCCATGGTTTCAGCTAGTTGGGTATTTTTAGATGAGCATTTTAAACTTCGCTCTAATTACAAAACACTTTTTGAGCAGCAAATTGAGCCTGCTGTTAAAAAATACCAAGATATCATTATAGCATTTTATAGCCAAGATGAGCCTTACATGAACGGTTTAGAACACACCCCGCAGGTAAGCATTGAGGAAATGAATACACAGCTTGAAACCATGGGAAGTTTTATGAAATCAAAATTCCCCCAAATTCCAATTGCTGTTATTTTTGCTACAAAAGCTCTTTATGACCCTGCTTTGCTTAAAAAAATTGTTCTTCCCCCATCCCATGATTGGTTTGGTATGGATTGCTATGATAGTTTTCTTTGGTGTGGAAAAAAGTCTATTCCCCAGGGCTATGACATTATTAAAGATCTAATGACTAAAGCTACAAACCTAGATGGTAAAAAAAGATGGCTCATGGCTGTTCCTCCAAGTGGGCACCCAATGCGTGATTCTACTTTTACCCTTCACGATGAAGACGGGGTGCTTAGTCAACTTAGTGATTATAAAAAATTTGTTGCTAGCGAGCCTTTATTCAAAGTAGTCATCCCGTTTATTTGGCAATCTTTTAATGAGTGGAAGGGCACACGAGATTTGCCAAGGGCAAAAGCTGAGTATCAAAAGTTTTTTCAGGAATTTACAAATTAGCTCGACAAAAGTAATGATTTTTATAAGTGAAACAAAATGTTGTAAAATTATGATACTAAATTAGTCATTTAGCATAGATTTTACCTTGAACTTAAAAAGGTAATTACCTAAGCTTTTATACATGACACAACCAAATATTATTTTAAATTGGCCCGCTATCGCTCTCGCAATAATTCTTTCTTATATTTTAGGTGCCCTGTGGTTTGGCCCCCTTTTTGGCAAGCAGTGGGCAGAGTGCATGGGAATAAAATTTGGGCCTGAAAATAAGCCAGCTGCCAGAGCAATGAGCGTGCGTTTTTCTTCAATTTGTCGGAACTATTTTTACCGTCTATGTTTTAGCTTATACTATTAACGTTTGGCGCCCCACAGTTTGGGGTGTAGGTACTGATGCCTCAAACTTCCAATACGCGTTTGTGCAGCCGTTTTTACTTGGATTGGTTTTTATGTTCCCACAACTGGGTAGAGTTTCTTGGGAAAACCGTCCCTGGAAATTATTTTTTATAAACTCAGCTCATAATTTTGTAAATTTGCTTATTATTTCTTTGGTTTTAAGTTATTGGAAATAAATTTATTTTACTCTCGTCTTGCACAAGAAAAACCAAAAGTAGCAACCTCATTACTATAAGAAGAATTTAGTGGATACAAATAAGTGATGCCCATTTTATCATCGGTGTTAAGGCGTATAGCATTTTCATCTCTAAAATAAGACATAATAGCATTAACCGTGTCTTGAGGGTGGTCAAGACCCAAGCAATGCCCCATCTCATGAGTCATAACCCCCACTAATTGCTTAGCAGTGCTTTTAAGAGAAGCGTTTAATACCACACGACACCCAATTATTCTATAACCTCTAAAACTTGGCTCAGCCTGGCCAACTTGTGTTCCATTGGTTTTATCAAAAACAATATCAATAATTCTATCAGTAGAATTTGCTGCAAAATCAGAATCTGAGGTTAATACAAGCTGCACGTAGGAGGAGCCAATGGCGTTATAATCATTAAGTACAGAGTTTATAATGGCATCAAGTGTAACCGTCGCTCCAGATGCTGCCAAAACATCAGAAGCAGGCAAGTTATTATTATATTGTTCAGTCCCACCTGAGTAGCGAATAAAAAGTTTTCTAGAAGCTGCAGATGAATTATTAATATTCCAAAAATCTCTGTTAGTAAAAATTTGAAACCCTGTTGTTAGTAAAAATAAAAAGCTAAACATTAGTAATAAACGTATTTTATTCATTGTTTTTTCCTTAAAAATGAGCTGCCAACCCAACTGTAGCTAACCCTTGAAAGTAACCCAAAGTTCCCGCCACTGCATATAACTCCCCTCTTAAACCCAAGAAACTAAAAAATCTCCACTCCGCCCCAATTGCTGAAAATAAATATCCTTCTTTGCCACTATAACCAAGACCAAACTCTGTGTAATAAGTTTTAGAATCAAAATAAAACATTTTAGCAAACCCATAAACTCCTGTTTTTAGCCGGCCTAACTCCCAGTCATTTATTCCTAATCTTATAATCCCAATAGGGTCTGCAAAATTATTAGATGGCCCCACAAATAAATGATAATCATTTGCAAAAGAGAAAATAGGGCTAGATATAATTATAAGAATTAAAAATAATCTCTTCATAATCTAAACCCCAGTGATGCAGATACCATATCTTGAAAATTAAATGTAAAGTGTGCTCCAAGCTCCCTTAAACCATAAGTAGCTTCCATATTAAGATAAAAGTTTTTAAAAAAACTTAAATTCATTCTTAAAGCTGGCCCTACACCGAAATCTGTTTTTTGCTCAGCCGCACTACCACTTGATAGATTCTTAAACTCTCGTTTTGAAAAAAAAGTACCAAGCCCAAAACCACTTTGCACATCAATACCAATTATCTCTCCTGCTTTCCATGTTCTAAAAAAACTAAGGCCATAAGTTGATTGGTAGTATGCATTTGTACTTACCCCTGTTGAAAAACCAGTTAGAGCCCATTTATCTGACCACGTTACTGCTGCCGAAACTGCAGGTACTAAGCGCCCACTTGTGGCACTGGTTACACCAAAGCCCGCCTCAACACTGGCTAATACTTTAAAAGATAAAAATAAAAGAATTAGAGGTAAAACCTGCTTTATAAGATGCATAAGTTAAAATGTTGTCCTTGAACTTTAATTTTGACAAGCTTTTTATTTATGCATGCAATCTAAACAGAAATACTTTGTAGATTAAGACAAAATGACTCAACTTACTAGTTAGGGTCTCCTGTTAATGCAGGCTTTTTCCTGTAATAAAATTCAGTAAATTCAATAAGAGACGAAAGAAGTTCTGGAGTAATACGCTCTGGCACAGGTCTTGAGTGGTTTAACAAGTGGTAAGTGTCCAGCGTCATAATGCCCGCTAGTTGCTTAAGAGACCCACTGTCAACATTCTGTTTTTTAGAATAAAGTGTTTTTATGAAGTAGGACTGGCTAAATTTCTGTTTAAATTTTTTATTTGTGCTTTGTTGAGTCAAAAGATATGTCCAATCTTTAACAGCAATAGGAGTTGAGGTTAAAGAAGGGTCAATTACAATTTTTTCATTTTCTGAATTATACAAAAATACAGCAGTGTGTGTATCCCAATGAATTTTATTATTTGGATATAACCGGGAAGAAACTAAAAAGTCACCATTAACAGTAACCTCACCAACTTGGATTCCTCTATTTTGTAAATAAAAAGCAATGTATTTTGCTCTATAAAAGCAACTTTGAGTTTCAAGTACTTCATAAGGAAAATAGGGATTTTTTAAAAGTTCATCGTAAATTCTTTGAAGACCCTCTTGATTTAAAATAGAAATATTATTAATGAGCCCTTTTGAAGAAATTTTTGACTGATCTCCAAACTGAATAAACCTTTGCATAAATGCCATAGCTGATTGCAAGCGGCATCCATCAGCAGCATTTATTATCTCTTGATTTGAATAAGCACTACTATATGTCTTGGCATATTGTGAATAGATTTCTTGGCAAGTAGAAAAATCAAATGATGTCGTCGCCAACGTCCACTCTTGATAGTTACTAGATGTAGAGGCTTTGCAAGTACTGCTAACACACACCAAAAGCGCTATGGTTGTTAAAATACTTTTCATAGACTTAATGCTTTGTTTCTTTCGAAGAAAAAACATGTATCTCTAATATCTTAGGGCTACATGTACAACCCCAAAAACAAGTGGTACTTGACACCCCAGTAATGGCATAGGGGTTATTTTCAACACCTTGCCTTGTATGTGCCAGGCAACTCTGCCAATCTTTACTAAACTCACTAAGTTTTACAATATTAAATCTTATATTTTTATTTTTTGAACCAACATAAAACCCACATCTAAATCTGACTTCAGAATAATAGCTATTAGAATCTTTATATTCATCAAGATAAACGTAGATATCATCTGCCTGAATGTTAAGTTTTTTAGACGCATCTATGATATTTTTGTTAATTATATCAAGCATTGAGCGGCAACCAACACCTATTGTTTCAAAGTCGCTACTGACAGACACATAAACCTTATTTTTTTCTTTGTAATTATCAAATATGATTCTTCCCACTAAAGGACCCGAGCCATAGCTTGCTGCTAAAGTTTGTAAAGAAGTTAAAAAAGTTAGGTAAAATGCTATTTGCCTTATAATCATATCCTGCTTTTAAATGCAAAAATTGAGCATAAATAATGGGTAACCAAATACCGTTATAATAGCCTATAAGTGATTTTCTTAAAAGTTCTCCCGTTTAAAATAGCATTTTTTGTCACAATAGTTTACTTACTTCATTATATAACTAAAGTTAAGAAATGTATAACGGCCTCACATTAAATCAAGTACACAAAAATTTAAAGCGCTTTGGCTTTAACGAAATCAAACAGCAAAAATCTCGTCCCCCTATTATACTTTTTTTTGAACAGTTTAAAAGCCCACTTGTTTTAATTTTAATTTTCGCCTGCTTGCTCTCCGTCTTTTTAGGCGAAACCATAGAGGCCTACGCTATTTTAGCCATCCTTTTCTTAAACGCCTTTATTGGATTTGCACAAGAGTACAGAGCAGAAAATGCCATTGAGGCTCTGCAAAAAATTACAGCCCCCCAGGCAAGAGTCATACGTGATGGTAAAAAAATAATGATTCCTGCAACACATGTTGTACCAGAAGACCTGCTTTTATTAGAGCAAGGTGAAATTATTGCAGCTGATGGCAAAATAAAAAGTTTTTCAAGGCTACAAGTAAATGAAGCCATCTTAACCGGAGAAAGTTTTCCCGTAGATAAAACAGATAATGTTTTTATGGGCACAATTGTAACAGCAGGTACAGCCGCTGTTGAAGTCACTGCTACTGGCATGCAAACAGAGCTTGGTAAAATTGCTCATATGATAACAACAGCTCAAACCACAACTACACCACTTATTATACAATTAAACCGGGTGAGTAAAATATTGCTTTTTCTATGTGTTGCTATAGTTGGTGCTGTTGCATTTATTGGTTATTTACAATCAAGACCCTTGGTAGAATTATTTGTATTTTCTATTTCTTTAGGGGTAGCAGCAGTACCCGAGGGACTACCTGCTATTGTTACAGTAGCACTTGCCATAGGGGTTCAGCGTTTAGCAAAACAAAATGCACTTATTAGAAAGCTCCCAAGTGTGGAAACTCTAGGAAGTGTGACCACCATTTGCACAGATAAAACTGGCACACTTACAACAGGGCTCATGCAAGTACGTCAGCTTTGGACAAAAGATGAATATCAATTGCTTCTTTGCTGCCAGTTGCTGCGATTCAGATTTAGATAGCCAATTAGGGGACCCAACAGAGCTTGCCATTTTAGAAAAGGCATATCAAATGGGCATTACACTTAGTAATATTGAAGCGCAAAACCCCAGACAACTCACTGAACCCTTTGATACCAATTTAAAAAGAATGTCTATTTTTAGAGCTGATAATATAAACTATGTTAAAGGCGCTTTAGAAAGTATTCTTCCACTTTGTACCAACGTACAAACAAGTGAAATATTAAAAGTAAATGAGCTAATGTCCTCTAAAGGGTTAAGAATTCTTGCCGTAGCTACAGCTCAAGGCAGTGAAGTAAAAAATTTAAATTTCATGGGTTTAATCGGAATCTCAGACCCGCCAAGAAAAGAAGTTATTCAGGCTATTAAAGATGCAAAAATAGCAGGTATAAAAACAATTATGATAACCGGTGACCACCCCGTTACTGCTCAAGCTATTGCCAATGAAATTGGTTTAGATACAAAAATTTATGCCAGAGCTACCCCAGAAGATAAGCTTAAGCTAGTTAGAGAGCTAAAAGCTCAAGGCGAAATTGTCGCTATGACAGGTGATGGTGTTAATGATGCCCCAGCACTGCAGGAAGCCCATATTGGAATAGCCATGGGTAAATCTGGCACTGAGGTAACAAAACAATCAGCAGATTTTATTTTAGCAGATGATAATTATGCTACAATTATTAATGCTGTACGCCAGGGACGTGGAGTTTATAGAAATATACAAAAAGCTATTGTCTACTTACTCACTGGAAATTTGGGGGAGCTTCTGACAGTTTTAGGCGCCGCTATTGCTGGTTTGCCTTCACCATTTTTAGCTATTCATTTACTTTGGATTAATTTAGTAACCGACTCACTTCCCGCACTGGCACTAGTAACGGGTGCTCCCTCTAATAAAGTAATGATGTATCCACCAAGAGCAGCCTCTGCACATATTTTAGGAAAAAGACAATGGTTAAACATAATTTCAATCGGACTTTTAGAGGCAGCAATTGCTCTAATTATATTTTATTTTACCCTACCTCAGTCAGGTATTGATCAGGCAAGAAGCCTTGCTTTTAGCTCTATTGTCTTTTGCCAAATTTTTAGAGCATTAGTGGTAAAATCAGGATGGCCTAAAAATTACTTATTATTTATTATTATTTTTACCATAATCATTCAGTTGGGTTTGTATCAGTTTTCATTTACTAAAAAGTTATTTAAACTCTCTCCACTTACATTTGAACAAACACTAACATTAATTTTAGTAGCACTTATTCCCATGGCTATACTTAGCTTTGCACGCCTATATAAAAATAAAACTTCTTACTGATGGTGACAGTGAGGGGGGTGTGGTCCAAAACCATCGCATCCTGGTATGTTGCTAAATGGGATGTTTTGTGGTGGTATTATCTGCTGCCCAGGTTGTTGCGGTCTTGGGCTTGTTGTAACTGAAGAATTATTTATTGCCTGGTGACGCTGCTGCAGCTGTTGGACTTGTGGTAATTGTTGATGCTGTTGTGGCTGTTGTTGGTTCTGAGTAATTGCTGGCTGTGAGCTTCCAAAGGGACCTATAAGTTCAAAATTAGTAGATGTTTGTACAGCGTTGCCATCCCCATAGCCTTCAGAGACGTAATATGCTCTCTCATTACCTTTTATGTCCATAATATTAAGTTCCATAAAATAATAATTATCTGTCACTTGCAGCCTTTTAATTATAACATCAATATCTAAAAAGCGGCTGTTACATAGTATCTCAAGTTTTGCAACGTCTCTTAAACCAAGCATTAGCTTTTCCCTAATACAATTTGTAAATGCATTTAAAGAGTTCTCTTTAGCCTCCAAAGGGCCTGGAAATGCAAATATCAACAATAAGAGTAAACTTAAGGCTATTTTCATACGCCCTTATGAGGTGCAGAGGGCATACCAGTTCATTTTAAATTTAACCAATATAGCCAATTCTTAAGCTAACATTTTATTAAATAGTGACAATTTTTGCTTTTTAGTGTTAGTTTCAGCCTCTATGAAAATTTTAAATCTACTATTTATTTTATTACTTAGCCCTAATGTAAACGCACAAGAATGCTCTCAACATTCAGTACGCTGCCAATGCTTCATGTCCATTCCATTTGAGGGATTTCAGGTTTATATTGTTGAAACTTGCAACGGAGTTGAGCAGTGGTGGAAAGAGTTTAATACCCCACAATTTGATTCAGCTGAAGAATGTGAAGCAGTTGTTAAGATAGACCCGAGCTGCAAAAAATTGCTTAAAAAGTAAAAGGCGCACTTTTGAGAATGTGCGCCCTTTTCATATCCTAGTTAGCTTGAGGGTTGGGGGGGGAACAAGCTTGAACCAGGGGTTTGTTTTTAATGTCTCAACCTGGTTTGCAATAACTCTGACAATGCTCTTAAGGCATCTACTTCAGTAAAAATACCTACAAGCTTGTTGTTGTCAGCAATAATTGCACACCCATACTTCTTCTCAGCCATAAATGCTACTACTTCATCTAACGCAGCATTAGGGCTTGTTATATAAGGCTCAGGTGTATATGCATCAGATACTTTCAAGGTTTTTAAATCCGCACCCTGAAAACCAGAAACAAGTTTTATATCTCTATCTGTTATGACACCCATTATTTTACCACCATGTAGCACTGGCAGATGACGAATGCGATATTCATTCATCATTTCGCGAGCTTTTTCTAAAGTTTGCTCATCACCAATGGAGTGTGGCAATACAGTCATATACTTTTGAATTGCTGGTACTGATTTCATATTCCCTCCTTATATAATTTATTACTACAAAGCCCATACCAAGCTTATAGCGAATATATAGCTTCTGATTTTATGTGCGGGACAAATTGGCCTAAACTCTTGTCATTGTGGCTTAGAATGAGAGATGGCTTTTGCTAGGTATTTTAAGTTTTGCCATTTTTTTTTATAAACATGTCTGACAAATTGAAAAAATAAATCTTTGTATAAAAAACTTAAATGCTTTGAGTACTTTTTTGCAACTCTAATTCTATTTCTTTGAAATAAATAAGAAGTATAAAAGCTATCTTTATGGCAAGTTTTCCCACCTTTATGAAGCACTTGAGTTTCTAAATCAGCAGATATTAAATAGCCTTTATCTTTTGCTCTTATAGAAAAATCCACATCCTCCCAGTAAGTATGAAAGCTTTCATCAAAACCATTTAAAGATTCAAAAATATTTTTATGCAGCCAAAAAGCACTTCCGGGCACATATGTTATTTTTTTTTGGCAAGATTTAAATTCTTTAAGACCTTTACAGTGACTTAGTTTAGATTTTTTAACATCAAACACCCCACCAATAGAATCAATATTATTTTTATTTCTTAAATATACAAGTGGCGCGACCAAGGATGGCTCAGCATTTACTGGTTGATTTAGCTTTAACAAATAACAATCATTTGTCATAAAAAAGGCCCACGGTGCCTGTTTAAAAGCAAAACTGAGCACACAATTTGCCCCACCACTATAACCCTTATTTTCTTCTGAGCTAGCATGCAGAATTTGTGGAAAAGTTTTTTTTAAAAATTCAACGTTTTCTAATTTACTACCATTATGAAAAAGAATAATTTTTTCTGGCTCAACTTGGCTTAAAGCACTATTAACAGCTTGTGCTGTTATTTGAGGGTGATTATAACTTAAAATTATGAGCCTAAAATCTAACATGGACCTTATTTATACTAAAAATAATCGCAAAGCCATACCTTAGACTGGTAGAAAAGAGCAACCCCTCAAGGTAAAATTAAAAAATGCGCACAGGCAGATACAAAAAAAACTACATTGAAGAGGCAAATCTTGGTCCTATAGCTCAAAAGCTAAAGCCAAGGCTTGAAGCTTTAAGGGCCTCATGGAGAGAAAATAAAATATCAAATGCTGAATATGTTGCTCAATTTATTCTAAACTGGCATCAAGCAGTGATGGGTAAAAACTCTAAAGGCTCTCGCCATAATCTCTTTAGCAATGAAGTAGTAACGGCTCTTGAGCCGGGGTTACAGTTTTTTGCCCAACACACACTAAAAGCAGTTCCAATTGCAGTAAACCGCTCTTTGGTTTTTTGGGCCCAGGGCAAGTACCCTTTGGAGTTATTTGAGCGTCCATTGGAAGTAATGGAGGTTTTAGAGATGCAAACCCAAGGTAAACGCTGTGTGAGTGTTATTACAAATTCTGAAAACTATATTTTGGGAGAAAGAGACCCTTTAAGTTTTGTTATTCATGATTTGATTCATGCAGACCATTTCTTCACAAATGATGAACAAGCCCAAGGCCAAATACGTTTTTCAAAAATTTGTTGGCAGTTAAGCCACATGGCTGAATTTGAAGAGCTTTTAAAAGATGAGCAATTTAAAAAAGATTTTGATTATGTCTCAGCCGATATGAATTCCCATGAAGCCCACTTACACCAAACCTTAGAGGCTATTATTAAAGACGCCTGCACTAGAAAACATGTAGACTCTGAAAGTTACATGGAAAAGGTAAAAGAACTTCAATTTGGTTTATTTTAATTGTTTAGGGTTAAAATACTTTGCCACATCACTTGTCTCTTCACCTGCCATAATTTGAGCCAAAAGTAGAGCTGAGCCGTGGGCCCAAGAAAATCCATGACCTGTATAACCAGAGCATGAAAATATTCTGTCACTATTTGTTGGTCCAATAAAAGGTAAAGACGTGGAACTTGAGCCCATAATACCAGCCCATGTGTATTGCCAATTTATTTTCTCTGAAATTTCATAATGTCTCTCGGCAAATTCTTGAAGACCTTTTTCAATATAAGGGTTAGGTGTAATGTCAAACGTGCCTACTTCTTTTGTTTCAGAATGGTTACGCCAGCCGCCAATCATGAGCCTATTATCTTCAGTGATAAGCGCATATTCATAACCATGGTCAAAAGAATGTGGGTGTTTTACTTTAAACTGATGCTTTAAAGGGTGTGAGGTAATAATTTGACCACGAAATGGTTCCACCAACCCACGCTGGGCAAAAAATGGTGAGAATAATTTTGAATAAGCATTTGCCGCAATGACTACGGCATCACACTTTATGTTTCCTCTTTTGGTTTTAATTTCAACTCCATCAGAAACTTCCTGTAGATGAGTTACTTCAACATCTGAATAATATTTCCCGCCATTTTTTAAAAACTCCTTTAATAAACCATTTCTAAACTTGACAGGGTGAGCTTGGGCAGAGCCTTTTTCGTGGCGTGCTCCAAAGCAGTTTTTAAAGCCAAGTTTTTTTATTTCATCTGATGCGATGTAGCTTGATTCAAACCCTGCCTTATTTAATAGCTCAACAGATTCTTTACATTCCTTATCTTCAGTCTCATCAATTGAAATAACAAGGTATCCATCTTGTTTATAATCTGCCTCTAATTTTAATTCTTTTATCGTTTCTCTTACTTGGTGGCAAATCTGGATGGAATAACCCCAAAGCTCTTTAGCCTTCTCAAAACCATGAAGGGATGTAAAGGCCTTCATGCTTTCCACTGTGCCATATAAAATATGACCACAATTGCGATAGCTTGCAGCTTCATGAGGTTTAAAATCTAAAATAGTAATATCGTCAAAACCTTTTTTTTGCAGCCAATAACCAGCACTCACCCCACTAAGGCCTGAACCAATAATGGTAATTCCATTTTGTGTTGGAAGTTTTGATTTTGTATCTCCGGTTAAAAGCTCAACCTCTAACCAGTAGGGGAAATTTCTCATCAGGCTTTGATAACACAAGGAGCTGACAAATTGCCAGCTCCTTATTAACGCGCTATTGCTACCATTTTGGGGGGCGTACCTAGTGGATGGTAAGCACTCCAGGGTAAGCGTAATGCATTGGTTGTGGACCAAGAGCAAACACGGTTAAGTGATAGCTCTTATTGCGCAGAATTGGGTAAGGCGGTGTTTGTGCCACCAAGGTATTACCAACCACACGCACATTTACTAATTGAAACACAGTGACACCAAAGCTATTTGGTGGACGGTTTACATCTTGGATCACAACTCTAATTTGATGAGTTCTACTAATTTGTTGTAAATTTAAAGAATTAATTCCAATTGTTACAAACTGACCACCAACTAATTGGTGCGGACTCATCCACGAATTTCTTGAATGGTCATTGTAGCGAATGTTTCTAATATAAATTTGACCTACTGGCTGTAATGCCGGATTTATTAAGATTGGAACCGGTCTTCGAATCGGCTTAAATGGATACGTCACCGGTTGAGCAACGGCTTTAATACTTACTAAAACTAAAAGTGCTGACATTACAAATAAAAGATGTTTCATTATTCCTCCCTTGTTTAGCCCGAGGCCTCTGGCCTTTAGGCTTTTCTTTTGTTAACCCTCACTCAGCTTTGATAGAGCACTTGCTGTGCCAGCGTTTTTTGCTGTTTTTGGGGCCAAAAAGTAACTGGACTAATTAAAAATCTCGTATTAAGTCTGATTTTTATAAAAATTTTGGGGGCAAAATGGGATCAAAAAAAACTGTCACCATGGCGGTTGTTGTTGCAGCACTTGGTTATTTTGTTGATATCTATGACCTACTTTTGTTTAGCATTGTCCGCGTAGCTAGCCTTAAAAGTATTGGTGTTAGTGAAGAGCACCTTTTAGAAAAGGGAGTTTTACTCATTAATTGCCAAATGGCAGGTCTTTTACTGGGCGGTATTTTATGGGGAATTTTAGGAGATAAAAAGGGCCGTTTATCAGTTTTATTTGGTTCAATTTTTTTATACTCAGCAGCTAACATTGCTAATGCTTTTGTCAATTCTGTTGAAGCCTATGCTGTATGGAGATTTATAGCAGGCTTGGGCCTTGCCGGTGAGTTAGGTGCCGGGATTACTTTGGTTTGTGAATTAATGGATAAAAAATCCCGCGGCTTTGGCACTACCATTATTGCCTCTGTTGGTGTTTTAGGGGCAGTGGTTGCTGCTTTGGTGGGAGATTTTTTTAGTTGGAGAATAGCTTATATTGTTGGCGGTGTGATGGGTCTTACACTTTTAGCATTACGTGTTGGTGTGGCAGAATCTGGAATGTTTACTCGTATTGCCAGTGCTAAAATTAAAAAGGGAGATTTTTTAAGTTTATTTTTAAATTATAAAACACTTTTAAAATACTTGCGCGTTGTTTTAGTTGGTGTTCCTATTTGGTACACCATTGGTATTTTAATTACTTTTTCCCCTGAGTTTGGAAAATCTTTTTCAATGGCAAGCATTCCATCTGCTGGAAAGGCAGTTATGTATAGCTACATTGGTTTAGCATTAGGAGATCTTAGTAGTGGTTTACTAAGCCAAGTTTTAAAAAGCCGTAAAAAAGTTTTTACAATTTATATTTTTATGCTGGCGTTTTTTGTTTGGTCTTATTTTATGTGGGCCGGTCAGTCTTTATTTATGTATTATTTTATTTGTGGCTGCCTTGGTTTTGCCGCAGGTTATTGGGCAATTTTTGTAACTTCCGCCAGTGAACAATTTGGCACCAACATAAGATCTACTGTAACAACTACAGCCCCCAACTTTGTTCGTGGCAGTGTTATACCAATTACAACGGCTTTTGAGTTTTTTAGACTAAGTTTTGGCATTCAAACAAGTGCAATAATTGTAGGTGTGGCCACTATTGCAATTTCTCTCACAGCGCTTTATGGTATGCAAGAGAGCTTTGCAAAAGAGCTCAACTACACCGAATAGGTACGCCCCCCAATTTGGTAGCAATAGCGCGTTAAAAGGAGATTTATATGCAAAAAATAGACATCGGAATCCCAGAAGAAAAAAGAAAAATGATCGCAGGCGGTCTTTCAAAATTATTATCTGACAGCTACACACTTTATTTAAAAACTCATAATTACCATTGGAATGTTACGGGCCCCATGTTTCAAACGCTGCACTTAATGTTTGAAACCCAATACAATGAGCTAGCTTTAGCTGTAGATTTAATTGCTGAAAGAATTAGATCCTTAGGCTTTCCAGCCCCTGGCACATACTCTGAGTTTAGCAAACTAACTTCTATTAAAGAAAAAGTAGGCCATGTTAAAGCAGAAGACATGATTAAAGATCTTATTGAGGGCCAAGAAACTGTAGTCAGAACTGCACGCTCAGTTTTTGAAGCAGTTGAAGATGCTGCTGATGAAGCTACTGCAGATTTACTAACCCAGAGAATGCAGCTACATGAGAAAACTGCTTGGATGCTTAGAAGCTTACTTGAGTAAAAAGGTAGCAGGTAGTTTTTGGTAATTGTTGGCTTATATTGCTTCTGGTGTCTACTGTGCATAAATCATTTATTAACTAAAATATAACCATAACAATTACCAAAAACTACCTGCTACCATTTAGTAAATATCAAAACGGATGCTGGAGCCCTCAACTGAGAACTTTGGGTTTGATATTTGTGGTGCTTTCAAAGGGCGTTTAAGTACCACTCTTTTAGGTTTCATATTTAAAGCAACTTCAAGATATTTGTGTGCGTCTTGAGTAGTACCTACTAATTCTTTTAAAACCTGCATTTCTTTTTTAGGCAAAGCGGTTTTGTCTTCATCATCATCAAACATAGGGTCAAGGTAAATGACATCAAAGCTTTCAAATGTAGTTTTAGCAAATTCAAAAAAATCTTGCTTTAACAAATGTATTCTTGTGGCCACGTCACTGGCGCGCCTTAAGCCGTCTTGCAAAAGCCTAAAAACAATATCATTATTTTCAAGGGCTGTTACCTTACATTCAAGATTAGCTAAAATAAAAGCATCGGTCCCCCACCCCGCAGTAGCATCTAAAACCTTAAGCCCTTTTGCTTTTCCAATAGCAGCATAAATAAGCTCATAGGAAGGGTGCCTAATACGATAGCCGGTTGAGCCCGTAGCAAAGTCAACAAACAACGGAGTGAAGTTTTTGTCTTCAAACACGAGCTGAAGTTTTCCGTCAATTAAATCAGTGTGGTATTTCACAGCCCTAATTGTAACAAAACTTTTGGTTTAATAGGTATTTTTTCAATTAAGCTTAATAACTTTTCTTTAGCTTGTTTATTTTCTTTGTTTACTCGCTTTGCAAAGATAAATTCATTTTTTAAAGAATGCTCCCACCCCACAAGCTCAGTTACCGTTACATTGTAGCCAAAAGTCTCTAACACAAGGCAACGCATAACATTGGTTAAATGGCTTGCAAACTCTCGCCTATGAATTCCTTGGGCCCAAAGCTCATTAATAACATCAGCAGTTTTAATCCTCTTTAACTGCTCTGCAACCTCTGCCTGGCAACACGGAACAAGGGCTATGTAGTCTGCATTATTTTTAATACCCATTGTAATGGCATCATCAGTTGCTGTGTCACATGCATGCAGTGCTGTTAATAAATGCACACGTTTATCAAGGTTAGCTTCATCAACTTTTAGATTTAAAAAATTCATTTTAAAGCCAAGCTTTTCGCTCAAGACTTTTGCTTTTTTAGTTAAATCCTCACGCGTTTCAATACTAGTTACTTCGCATAGATTATTTTTTTTAAAAAACACATCATATAAAATAAAACCAAGATAAGATTTCCCCGCTCCCACATCCACCACATGAACATTTTGGTGACGCTCTAAAATATCATTTAATGCTGGTTGAATAAGCTGAATAAGATGATTTACTTGCTTAAGTTTTCTCCTGGCATCTGCATTTAAGTGCCCATCAGGAGTTAATAAATGAAGCTCTTTTAAAAGCTCCACACTTTGCTCAGTTAATAATTCAGATTTAACTTTATTAGACTTTACGCTCTGCCGGGACTTCATGAAGCTCACAATCTATGGCTCTGCGGTGGTCAAACACAAAACAGTCGCCCTGCCAAAACTCCCCGCCAGTTTCTTCAAGATATTTTAAAATCCCACCTTCAATTTGATAAACATCATCAATGCCTTTTTCCATCATGTAAGCTGTGGCCTTTTCACAACGAATTCCACCTGTACAAAAGGCAACTACTTTTTTGTCTTTAAGTTCTCCTGCATGCGCATTAATGTAATCTTTAAAATGTGTGAAATATTTTATGTTTGGGTTTATGGCATCTTTAAAAGTTCCACACTCCACCTCATAATCATTGCGTGTGTCAAGAAGCACCAAGTTCTCACCTTTGCGAAGCCAGTCACGAAGCTGAGTTGGCTTTACATATTTTCCGGTTTTTATGTGTGGTTTTATTTGAGGTTCTTTAAAAGTAAGAATTTCTTTTTTAATTTTAACAAGCATTCGCTTAAAAGGAGCATTTTCAGTGGTGTTAAATTTATATAAAATACCGCTTTCAAAGCGCTGATCTTTTTGAAGCTCTGAAATAAATAAATCAATATTGGTTTTTTCACCGGCAAGCATACCATTAATGCCCTCAGAGGCTAGTAAGATTGTTCCCTTAAGATTAAATTTTATGCACATGTCTTTGAGACTGGCTTTGAGCTCTTCGGTGTTATTTATCTCAACAAATTTATAAAATGAAATATGGGTAAACATAGTGTATGTAATATGCCTAAATAATAAGCGGAGCGCAATGGCAAAACCTAGATTTGAAATTATTCAGACTTTGAGCGGTGAAAACACACTCAGAGACCTTGTTTTACAGGAAAAGTTTCACCCCGCAGGCCCTATTTATGAAGCCCAAGAGATATATATTAAGCAATCCAAACTAAAAGAAAAACTAAGGCTTAAACCACAAGTTGTATTTGATATAGGCCTAGGGGCTGCTTCAAATAGCATTGCCGCTTATGAAGCAGCAGTGGAGGCTAAAAGTAATAGCTTAACCATTTTAAGCTTTGAGTTTGATTTAGAAATTCTAGACTTTGCTTTTCAAAACAAAAACCAATTTTCTCATATTGAACGGCATAAACATCTACTTGCTCAGCTTTTAAAAAATAAGTTTTATCAAGATAATTTTGTGCAGTGGCGTATTATTGAAGGAGACTTAACAAAAACAATAAATCTGGATTATCCCGCACCTGACATAATATTTCATGACCCTTACTCCCCCGCTTTAAACCCCAACCTTTGGGGGGTGAGTATTTTTAACCGTTACTTTGAGCTTTGCAAGAATAAGCAGTGCACGCTAATTACCTACAGCCAAGCTACACGAATTAGAGCAGCCCTTTTAAATGCAGGATTTTTTGTTGGACATGGTTTAGGCCTTGGCATGAAGCGAGAATCCACAGTGGCTTCAACAAATTTTAAGGAATTAGAATTACCCCTTAATAACAAATGGCCTTTGAAATGGCAAAGATCTTCCTGTGGTTACCCTGTTGACATAAGTTTAATTGAGAGAGAAAACTTTGGCCTAAAAATAGCAAATCACTCACAGTTTTTGAATGTCTTTTAATAAACTTCCGCAGGGATTTTGCGTGTAGGCAGTATGAGTTTCAGGAAATTTATCTTCTAAGTAGAATAACAATAGTTTTATTGCTGCTATATTCCCACCCAAATTTTTTATTATGGCCTCTACCATCTCAACACTAGGAATAGAATTATATTCTTCATGCACTAGAAGTCTTGCTATATGGCTGCTTAGTTGGGCATCTTTTGCAAACTCCAGAATTCTATTTTCTGCCCAGTTTTTTTCAGAAGTAGTAAGCAAGTCATTTGTAGCACGCACAGCTAGGGAATTATTTTTTTTAGCAGCATTCAAAAGTAGTTCAATAGACTTAATATGGGTTTTATCAAATTTTAAAATTATTTTTGCAATCGCTCTTAATGCCTCATCTCTAAAGGGCTTATTTAATAAATTTATTAGTTTTTGAAGCTGACTTATATCTGCTAATTTCCAGCCCCTTTCAACTAAATTTACAATATCCTCTACTCTGATGTGTTTTATCTCCTCAGGTGTTAGTGCCAAAAGTTTGTCTAAAACTATGTTTCTGTGGCTAAAACTAAAAGGTGCATACATTTCAAGATTTCTATACAGGTTTTCAATTTCAGGAGTTCTATCAAACGAAGCGGACATACTTTTTTTGATAATTAGCTTAAGAATTCCTGGCACTGTTGAGGCTTCAAAGGTATTACCTCTATTAAGTAAGATTGACATGATCTCATCGCCTCTACCAGCCTGCACTGATAGTGGTAAAATGATGAACAGAAGTAACAAAAAACGTACTCTCATAAACCCTTTTAAGTATCTAGTATTGCTTTTAATTTCAATGGCCTTTTAAAGAGCAAAAGTAATACCAAGATTTAAGCTTGCCACCCATTAAAAGCCCCTGCTATAACCAAAAAAAATGAAGGAGATTCTATGGGTCGAGGTTGGATACAAGGCTATAAAGACGAACAAGCTGCAAAAAAAGGCAACGTATTTACAAAACTCTCAAAAGAGATTTCCGTTGCCGCTCGCCTTGGTGGCCCCGACCCGGATGGAAATGCACGCCTACGAGCTGCCATTGAAGATGCAAGGGCTGCCAGCATGCCCCGAGACAATATAGAAAAGGCCATAAAAAAAGGAGCAGGCCTTTTAGAAGGTGTTAACTATGAAGATGTCATGTATGAGGGCTATGCTCCACACGGTGTAGCTGTAATGGTTGAGGCTTTGACAGATAATAGAAACCGCACTGTTTCAGAACTTAAATCTTTATTTAAAGATTACAGTGGGAATTTGGGAGAACCAGGAAGTGTTGCCTGGATGTTTCAAAAAGTTGGAATTGTTGAAGCTACTAATCAAAATCTCCCTGAGGATTTAGAAACTGAAGCCATTGAAGTGAATGCACAAAATGTTGAAAAATTAGATAAAAATTTAGCCTGCTTCTATACGGACCCAACAGATTTAGATTCAGTAAAGACAGCACTCACCTCACGCGGTTGGGGTGTAGCAAAAGCAGAATTTGCCTATGAAGCAAAAAACCAAACAAAACTTGAAGATGCAAAAAAGAAAGAAGTGGTGGAGCTACTTCAAGCAGTAAGCGCACATGATGATGTTAGGCGCGTACATACTGCTCTTGCTTAGGCACTTTAAACCTATTAATAAAACTGCATTTTTGACAAAGCTCTTCAACTCTTAAACCTTTATGAAAACCGCCCATAATTGCTTCAGCCCTGGGTGATTTTAAAATTTCACTTAAATTACTTTCATAAATATTGCCAAGATTAATAACCCCTTCTTTATCTAAACAACATGGTACAACAGTGCCATCAGCCAAAATCCCAATGTGAGATTTTAAACCATAACAAGTGCCCTCTAGACCCACAATGGGTAAATGCATTGATGGCCACACAAAGCGTGAATCAAAATTCAAATAAAGTCTGCCAGTAATTTTTTTACTTTTTCTCCAGGCTACATCTACATTTTTAAAAGTGTAACCAAATTCATTTTTAATTTCTTTATATACTGTTTCAGAAATGAAGCTTTGCGGCTCATTAGGTTTTAAATTCCACATTCTAAAATTTATATATAAATCAGGGCGCAACAATAAAGCTTGGCGGGTAAAAGCAAATATCTTTTTTAAGTAGCTTCTCACATCACTCTCAGGAAAGTTGGCTTCAAAACTATGCAATGAAAAATTAACCTGCCTTATAGTACTGTTTAAAAGCGCCTCTTGGTTTTTTAAATTAAGAAGTGCCCCGTTTGATGTGATATTTAATGGGATATTTAATTTTTCAGCTAAGCTTATAAATTCGCAAAATTTTTCATGCAAAAGCGGCTCCCCCATTAAATGATAGCAAACCTCTTCCGCTAAGGGAGCTACTTGGCTTAAAACATGTTCCAAATTTTCATAGGTGATAAACTTTTTATCTCTTAAAACCTCAGGGCAAAACTCACACTGAAAGTTACAAACATTGCTTATTTCTATATAAACTTTTTTAAATCTCTTTTGCACCCACCCTATTTAGCATGGGTTTAGCTTGACTTAAAAGCACCATTTCATACAAAATGAGCCCATGTTTAAAAGAAGACAGTTAGGTCAACACCCATCACGTCAAAAGCATAAAAATAACAACCAAGAGCAAGGGCAAAGTGGCCCAAACCAAAATCAACGCTCAAATGAGCAAAATAAGCAAAACTCACAACAAAGAAGACAACAGAGTCAACAAAGTGGCCCAAACCAAAACCAAAGACGTGGCAATAAAAACAGACGTCACCGTGGTGGACACCATCAACGCCCCCAAACCCCACCTCCATTTATTCAAAGAGATGTTTTACTTATAGCCAATAAAGAACAGGCCTCAACAATTGAACAAGTACGTGCACGCTTTGACCCGTTAAGCAAAAAAATTCCAGCACACATAACTGTTTTATTTTCTGAGACGGCAGATAAAATTCAAAGAGAACTACTTAAAAAACTTAATTTCAATGAGCTTCCTTCTGTTAAAACAATTACGTTTAAATCTGTTGAAATAGTTAATGATAAATATTTATGGCTCATTCCTGATGAAGAGAGTTCAACAAAGCTTAAAACATGGCACGACGAATTTAGAAAATTTTTACCCGAAGGCCACACGCAAGAGGAAAACTACGTGCCCCACCTTACCTTAGGTTACATTCCCAGAAAAACTCCTGAGGATGAAGCCCTTAGTTATGCTAGAGGTATTATTAATATGCCTCTTGTAGTAAATTTTGATTCAGTATTGCTTGAAGAATTTAGTGAAGACCAAAATTCAAGGCAAGTGGACAGACTTCAAATTACCTTGTAATTTACTCGCCCCTTTTATAGCCAAGCTCATTTTTTCCCTATGAAGAATAATAAGGTCTGTTGCTATATCACTAGCCTCTTGAATAGCAGGTTGCTTGACATAATCAGGGTCAACTAGTCCTGAGCGGCGTTTGTTTTTCTTATCACGCTCCTTGTTTGAGGCTTGGTTTTTCTTCATAACATCTTGAAGATTTAGAATGCCATTTTTCTCTTCAGCCTCTTTAAGCTCAGTTAAAATTTTAGAAAATTCTTTACTTTGAGCCACCCTTGCCTTTGAAGATTTTTTTAGTTTTTCAATTTGTGAATCCTCTATGGGTAAATAATAATCCCCGTTAATACCAGGCTTACCATTTGCTTCTTCTGATAAAAAGGCGCTCAATGCTTTTTTAGGTAAAGCGTAATCTAAAGCTTGCTCACTAAACTCTTTTGTTGAGTATTGGCTTGGAATAGTAATATCAGACTCAACTCCCATTTCTTGAGTGGAGTTTCCACTTGGTATAAAAAACATTCCAGAGGTAACTTTCACAGCACCCATATTATCTCTTAACCTCATTACCTGCTGAACAGTGCCTTTACCAAAAGTTCTATCTGAACCCACAATGACTGCACGCCTGTAGTCTTTTAAAGCACCGGCTACAATTTCAGATGCTGAGGCACTAAGCCTGCTGGTTAATACAACAAGTGGCCCCTTGTAGAGCATTTGGCTATCTAAATCACTTAATAACTCCACTCGGCTATCTGCATCTTGGGTTTCAACAATATTTCCTTTTTTAATAAAAATACCTGCTACCTTTACTGCCTCACCCAAAACCCCACCACCATTTTTAGATAAATCTAAAATAAGACCATCTACTTTTTTTGCATTAGCTTCTTTTACTAAGCGTTTTACATCTTCAGAGCAAGAACGGCCAGTTTCAGAATCAGCGTAAAAAGATGGCAGATCAATGACGCCAATTTTAAATTTTTCAACACCTGAGTCTGTTTTTATTTTTTTATCAATATAGGTAATTTTAGCAGCTTCGTCTTTTAGATCTATTTTATCTCTCGTTATTGTCACAACAAGGCGCTGCGTATTTTTACCTTGACGCAAAATATTTAATTTAACTTTTGTCCCCTTTTTACCACGAATAAGCTTAACTACATCCCTTAAAGGCATGTCTATAACGTCTTGAAACTTACCCTTCTCCCCTTGGGCTACGGCAATAATTTTATCCTTTGGCTCCACTTCTCCTGATTTAAATGCAGGCCCACCGGGAACAAGGTTTTCTACAACGGTGTAGCCATCTTGAGAGCTTAGTGTTGCACCAATACCCTCTAATGAGAGGCGCATACCAATATCAAAATCCTCAGAGTTATCTTTAGACATAAAATTTGAATGAGGGTCAAGGGCTGAAGCAAAAGCATCTAGAAAGATGGCGTAAAGATCATCTTTTTTAATTTCTCTTGCTTGTTTATGAACAAGTTCATAGCGATGAATTAAACTCTTCTTTGCCTCTGCTAATTTCATATCTGAAATAAGATAATTTGAAATTTGAAACTGAATGTATCTTAATTGCAGGTCATGAAGTTCTTTGACATCTTTTGCGTAAACTCTTTTATCTGGGTTAATGGTAATAGATGTTTTTTCTTGGAATTTAAAATCAGAGCCTAAAGTTTTTTTAGTAAACTCTAGAGCCTCGCCTACTCTTTTAACAAATAACTGGTGAGCCTCTTCTACGGCAATACACTCTCTTTTTTCTACTTTTTCAAAAAGGCCACTAAGATCTTGTTTAATTTTATCAACATCACTTTGGAGTAAATAAATTTTTGAAGGATCTAGAAGTTTTATGTATTGGGTAATTGTTCTTTCTTCAAGTTGGGAATTAAGTTTTTTGTGCTGAACGTGTTGGCTTAAAAAGGCATTAAACAGGGGGTAAGTAGTCTCACACCCAATTTGAGAGGCTTGTGAAAACTGAAATATAAAAATAAATAAAGTTGTAATAAATAATCTCATTTTGATCTCCTCTTAAGAACAGCTACTTTATAGGATAAGACTGATGCGGGGTATTATTCATCAAAAAAGCTAAGCTGCTTTTTAGTCTGCAATGAGCTTTCAATAACATGATCAACAAAAATTTCCTGCTTTATAAGCTTTCCGCCCTGGGTATCTATTACAAAAAATGAATTATCAGGATAAATCTTTTTTAAATCACGCATGGCCTCCACAATAAGTTTTAAATTTACTGGATCATCGTCAGACATTCCAAACCGATGCCCCGGGTTAACACCATAATTTTTAAATGCCTCACTCACAGAGCTTTTTATAGCGATTTTTTTTAGCTCTGATGCATGTAAATTTAAATCTTTATCCCCCAACAAAAGTCTAGTTGGTTTATGGCTCACTGGCCACACACTTAAAAAATTAGGTTTATGTGTTATAAAGCCCCATTTTTTTAATAAGCTTATTCCCTTTTTTAAAGTATCCGGGTGGTGCCCACGTGCTGTAATAATTGAAATAGGTCTTTTATTATGAACCGCGTACCAAAAAAAATTCCAACTAGGCCCGCGCCACTCTTCAAAAGGCCTTTTTAAAACTGCCCTCATATCTTCTTCAAGGGGTTGAACCTTCCACCAATATTGCCATGGACTTATTTTTTTCTCTCTAAAGCGGCGAAAGCTTCCGGTTTGATCATCAAATCTTAATTCATAATCCTTCCAAATGCCTTCTTTGCCAAGTTTTGTTTGTATATCAGAAAACTCATGGGTAGTAAGTGCATGCTCCTGACCTGTAGTTTTATGAAATACATACAGATGTGTTGGTAAATGAATGACGTTGTCATCAAAATCAAAAAAATAAAAACTTCTACCGCCAATGTGGTGGTTTCTATCTTTTTGCTTTGGGTGCTGTATTTCTAGCTCTAACTGTGAAGCAGAATGTGGCTTTCTATAAAATATTTTTTTAAAACGTGACATTTAAACCATTTCTTCTGGCTTCATAATTTTATCAAAAGTTTTTTCATCTAAAAGTTTAAGCTCCAGCGCTACTTGCTTAAGAGTTTTGCCCTCAGCATGAGCCTTTTTGGCAATTTTTGCAGCATTATCATATCCAATGTGCGGGTTAAGGGCTGTCACAAGCATTAAAGATTTCTCAAGGTATTCCTTAAGCCTTGGCTCATTGGCCTCAATACCACTTACACAATGCTCAACAAAGTTTACTGCTGCATCACTGAGAAGCCTTACACTTTGAAGAAAATTAAAAATAATAACTGGTTTAAAAACATTTAACTCAAAATTACCTTGGGTGCCTGCCATTGAAATAGCAGCATCATTGCCAATGACTTGGCAGCATACCATTGTCATAGCTTCACTTTGTGTGGGGTTTACTTTGCCGGGCATAATGGAGCTTCCTGGTTCATTTTCTGGAATAAATATTTCATTAAGCCCGCACCTTGGCCCACTGGAAAGCCAACGAATGTCATTTGCAATCTTCATATAGCTTGCAGCCAAAGTTTTCAAAGCACCACTTGCAAAAACCAAGGCATCATGGGCGCTTAAGGCTTCAAATTTATTTGGTGCTGATACAAATTTAAGAGATGTAATTTCAGATATTTTCTTTGCTACTTTTTTTGCAAACTCAGGGTGCGTGTTAAGCCCTGTGCCTACCGCTGTCCCACCTTGAGCAAGATCCATTAAGCCTTCAAGAGCAAGCTCGACACGTTTAATACCATTTTCGATTTGTTGAGCATAGCCAGAGAACTCTTGCCCTAATGTAATAGGTGTGGCGTCTTGAAGATGAGTGCGTCCTACTTTTATTACATCTTTAAATTTTTTTGCTTTTACATCCAAGGCCTTATGTAACACTTTTAATGCAGGCAAAAGTTTGTGGTGTAACTGTTCAGCCGCAGCTATGTGCATAGCTGTTGGAAAACAATCATTTGAAGATTGGCTTTTATTAACATCATCATTAGGGTGAATGGGCTTTTTAGAACCCTTTTCCCCTTTCATAAGTTCAATGGCTCTATTTGAAATAACCTCATTAGCATTCATATTTGTTTGGGTGCCGCTTCCGGTTTGCCAAATCACTAAAGGGAAGTGGGCATCAAGTTTTCCATCAATGACTTCATCGGCCGCTTTTATTATGCTTGATGTTTTTACTTCATCAAGTAAACCCAGCTCATTATTTGTTAGAGCGCAGGCCTTTTTTAAAACTCCAAGGGCTCTAATGAATTCCCTAGGAAATCTCTCTGTGCCAATTTTAAAATTTTTTAAAGAGCGTTGGGTTTGCGCTCCCCAATACTTGTCACTTTCTACTTCAACTTTTCCCATGGAATCTGATTCAATTCTTGTGCTCATAAATTTCCCCTTATTAAGATATTTTATACTGACAGGCTAAGGCTTCATCAAGTAGAATCAGTGCCCATTATGGTACGTTTTGAATATGCCAAAAAATTTCCCTCTCTTGCCGATGCCTTGGTGTTTTTCATCATGGGAGCCACTATCTATGCTATTGCCACCACCAGCGCACAGTGGCAGGGAACTTACCAGCCCATTACAGAAATAGATCTTTCCTTAGGCTCACTGCCTAAATATGCCTTTTTTTCCACCATTAGGGGTCTTGTAGCCTATTTAATCTCTCTTACTATCACACTTATTTTTGGCTATTGGGCTGCAAAATCCAAAAAAGCTGAGAAAATTTTAGTTCCCTTATTTGATATTCTACAAAGCATCCCACCACTTGGTTTTTTACCAGCACTCATGCTAGCTATGCTGACATTATTCCCACAAACAAATATGGGTCTTGAGCTATGCGCCATCATTCTTGTTGTGACAAGCCAAGCATGGAATATGATTTTTTCCTTTTACTACTCTTTAAAATCACTGCCAGAAGATTACCATCAGGCTGCTGATATTATGGGGCTTAATTGGTGGAAGAAGTTAACAAAAGTTGAAATTCCCTATGCAGCTGTAGGACTTGCTTGGAACAGTGTTATTTCAATGGCAAATGGTTGGTTTTTTTTAAGTGTGTGCGAGTCTTTTACTTTGGGCGAAAGAGATTACAGACTTCCCGGTGTTGGTGCTTATATGGCCGTAGCCATTAAAGAGGGAAATGTAGAAGCCATGATTTATGGCATTTCAACTATGGTTTTAATTATTGTCTGCCTTGATATGATCATTTGGCGACCCATTTTATCTTGGGTGAGAAAGTTTAGGGTTGATGAAGCTAATGAGGAAATTATTGCTGAGCCTTTAATGCTTTTGGCGTTAAAAGAATCAAGGCTTATAAGATTTTTAAAAACCTTTTACCGTAAATATTCCAAGAAAAATATTATTCTTAATTATTCTCCCTTGCAGGAACTTTCTCAGCTACCACTTATAAAGCAAATTGAAAGCCAAAAAAATAGGGAGAAGTTTTTTAAACTTCTTGAACCTGTTGTATGGGCGGCTTGTTTAGTGTTAGTTGTTTTTGGCTCTTCAAAACTAATTCAAGTTCTCTCCGTGGTTGATGCTTATACTTGGGGACAACTTGGACTTGCGTCCTTTTATACTTTTTTAAGAGTAGGCTTTGCCGTTATTTTAAGTACCCTTTGGGCCGTGCCGTTTGGAATTTGGATTGGCCTTTCTTCAAAAAGAACTAAAATTGCTCAACCCATTATTCAAGTTTTAGCGTCTTTTCCGGCTCCCATGGTTTACCCGTTAGCATTAAAGTTATTTTTTAATTTAGGTTTAAATATAGACATTAGCTCCACTTTTTTAATGATGCTTGGGGTTCAGTGGTACGTGCTCTTTAACGTTTTAGCCGGAGCTTTAAGAATCTCTCAAAACTTAAGTGAAACATTAGATATGGTCCCTGCTACAAAAAAAGACAGGTGGCGGCTTTTATATCTTCCCAGCATTTTCCCAGAACTTGTCACTGGCTGGGTAACAGCTACAGGGGGCGCTTGGAATGCCAGTATTGTTGCTGAATATATTTTCTATGATGGAAAAACTCTCACAGCAAATGGCCTAGGCTCCATGATTAGTGTGGCAACGGCTCAAGGAAACACTCCGGTTCTTGCAGCAAGCCTTACACTTATGATAGCCATTGTGGTAATATTAAACCGGACGTTTTGGTTAAAAATTTATACATTTTCAGATAACAAATACAGATTTGATTAAGGTGCAAAATGCAGTTTCCAAATATTGAATTAAAAAATGTGAGCAAAAACTTTATGCTTGAATCTGGAAATGATCTGCGCGTGCTTAAAGATGTTAACATGCGCATTGATGAAGATAATATTTATGCTCTTTTGGGCCCGTCTGGCTCAGGTAAGTCAACCTGTTTAAGAATAATGTCAGGACTTATCAAACCCACTGAAGGAGAGGTCTTAAGTGGTGGAGCACCTCTTGAGGGAACAAATTTAAATGTCTCAATGGTGTTTCAAGCTTTTGCCTTATTTCCTTGGGCCACGGTTTTTGAAAATATAGCTTTAGCATTAAAACCTTTAGAGCTAACACCCAATGATATTAAAGCGCGGGTTAAAAAGGCCATTGATCTTGTTGGTCTTGAGGGCTTTGAAGAGGCTTACCCACGGGAGCTTTCAGGCGGCATGAAACAGCGAGTGGGTGTTGCAAGAGCCCTAGTTATGCAAAGGCCAATTTTATTTTTAGATGAACCATTTAATTCTTTAGATGTTTTAACTGCTGATACTTTGCGTGAGGAGATTATAAATATTTGGCAAACAAAAAACACGGCTGTGCGCACCATGGTGCTTGTAACACATAGTATTCAAGAGGCTGTTTATATAGCAAAAAAAATTCTTGTCATGGGTATAAAACCAGGCCATGTGAGAGCTGAAATTTATAATGATCTTCCCTATCCCAGAGATGAGCAAGCCCCAGGCTTTAGGAGAATGGTTACAAGAATTCATGAGCTGATTGCTGAGGCTTATATTCCTGACACTCAACAGTCTTCAAATGTTTTAACTCCCAAGTCTACCCGCGAATCACCCATTGAAACCTTACCTAATGTGCAAATTGGAGAAATGATTGGTCTTGTTGAAACCATTGCCGATCAGGGCGGAATGGCTGATATTTTTGAATTATCCCACAAAATTGGAAAAGATTTTGGATCTACTTTGTATTTAGTTAAAGCTGGTGAGCTTTTAGATTTAGTTGAAACCCCACGCCACACTGTTATTCTCACTGATCTAGGAAAAGCATTTTTAGATGGCGATATAAATGCCAGAAAACGCATGCTCCATGAGCTGTTTGGCAATTTAAAAATAGTTCAGCTTGCAACAAATCTTTTAAAAGCTGAAGATAATTTACGTATATCTTTAGACACCCTTCAAGAGCGCGTTGCCGAATGGCTTCCCAATGAAAACCCTGAGCAAATTTGTGAAGCCCTCATTGCCTGGGGCCGTTTTGCCGAGTATTTAGGTTATAACGATGACACCAAAGAAGTTTATTTAGATGTGGGCCAAGAGGTTTAGTTTAGTAGTAATCTAGCGAGTGCTTTATAGCAGTGGCTGGCAACCTAATTTCTTCTATATGTTTTGTTTTAATATTTTTTTTTGAATCAGCTTTTTTAAATGAGATTTGGTTGGTCTCTGATGCCAAAGAATATGTAGAAAGTAAGAAAAGAATTAATAATTGCATAATTGTACTTAAACCAAGTGAGTAGGTTGATCAATAACTTAATCATTCTAAGCCTTAGTTAGTTTTATTATGGAACGTGGGAAACAATATGCAAGCATCTCACCTTTTAGTAAGCGCTAGTTTTTGCTGCCACGTAGTAAGGGCTTGTCTTGGCGTCCCGGCTGCATCATACATTCCCAGTGATTTAAAAATAATTGTACCATCAGAAGTTCCCCAACTGTTATCAAAGTCTCTTACTAGCCATAAATTGATAAATTTAAAATTGTATTTATCAGCAGCTGCTAGAGCTAACTTAACAAAATTATTTTGCTTAGTGGCATCTGTTATAAAAGTAGTACCATTAGCTAATGTAAAATTAACAGCAGGATACCCCCCTTCCGCCATAGCAAGTGGTTTTGTTGTTAAAGATGCTAAACGATCAAAAAAATCAACTGGCAAGCTATTTGTCATATAAGCCGACAAATATGGATATGCTGAAATTGCAAAGTAAT
Organism: Oligoflexia bacterium; assembly: GCA_016715815.1. Classification (GTDB taxonomy): domain Bacteria; phylum Bdellovibrionota; class Bdellovibrionia; order JABDDW01; family JABDDW01; genus JADJXN01. The sequence continues at coordinate 279,490 of JADJXN010000014.1, read as the reverse complement.
CTGAATACTCCATCAAGGCATTGAAAGCTGCAATTGAAGTAGTTTGTGATGGATTGTAGTCACTTAATAGATTTTGTCCCGTTTGTGTTACAAATAGAGGAAGATTGGGATAAGCTATCTTTAATTGGGTATAAATATGTGCGTGCAAATTTAAATACGCAGACCACACTGCAGGTGTCGCAGAAGTGTTGGGCTCCAATAAGTTCACTTCAATTGCAAAGGCAAAATAATCAGGTTTAAAAAGCTGAATGAGTCTTTTACAATAATTTAAGTATGCTGTTTTTACTTGGATACTGTCTAATGTATAACTATTCCACGGAGCCAAGTCTTGTTCATTTCCAGCATTTGTCCATGAATTTGCAATTGCATTGCGACTTGCATTTATAGGACTAGTTGCTAAAAATACTTTATGGTTGGCTGAGGGTTTTTTACTAAATTTTTGTTCCAACTCCCCTACAATGTTAGTATTGTAGCGAGCAGAAAATGGATCTGATAAAACATCATTTTCTGCATCTGACCATGGCACACCCCCTTCAATATGATAAACAATCATATCAGCGTCAGTTGCAATTTTTATATATGGGTAATCTACACCTGCCTGGGTAGCAGTATAAGGCCATGTCGTAAACCCCATATAATAAGTACGCGTTCCGCCACTTCCAATAATTGATTCATCATCTTTAGCTGTCTTATTACAATTAACAAAAGAAAATACTAAAATACCTAAACCAATAAAAATGAGCCCAAGCTTTTTATTACAATTCTTCATATTTAAATGATCGGTTTTATGGCAAAAAAAATCAATTTTTTATTCTTATAAATAAATCAAAATATTAAATGCAATTTAGACTGTTTACAGCCTAACTTAGCCACAATCTCTGAAGGGCTTCTACCTCTTGAGCCCAATATTTATAACTTCCAAAATCAACAAAAATTCTTTTAAAAAATGGGTCTTCAAAGCGCTTTGCCACCCAAGCAGAGTAATTAATAATTCTAAGAGCGCGTAATGGCTTAATTAGTTTTAACTCTTCAAAATCAAAAGGGCGCATTTCTTGATAACCGTTTAAAAAAGCTTCTCTTAAATCTGCCTCACTTGTAGCAAGCCACACATCTTGAACGGCAGGGCCCATAACCATGTCATCAAAATCTAAGAAAAAGGCCTGCTCTTTGTTAAATAATAAATTACCTAAATGGCAATCTCCGTGAAGCCTGAGAGTTTTTAAATTTTTAAATAACGGTGTTGCCTCTTTAATAATTCTGCTTGCCACTTCTACATAAGCACTTTTTATTTCAGGAGAAATAAAGTCTCCTTTAATTAAAAAATCTAAAGGAAGCTCACCATAGTTATAAGGGTTTATTTCAAGCCGATGCTCAGCCTTTTTCTGACTTCCCACCACATGCATTCTAGCCACTAAGCGGCCAAGCTGCGTTGCTTGCTCTACTGAGAGCTCATCAGGGGCACGACCATAAACTTTTGGAAAAATGGCGTAATAAAGCCCGTCTTCATTTTTGCCTAAAGTTTTTGATACTAAAGAATTTTTAATTTCAAGAGGCGCTACAACTGGAACCTCTGCCAAAAGTAGCTCTTCCAAAAAACCGTGCTCATCTAAAATGGTTTTTGCACTCCAGCGGCCAGAACGATAAAATTTAGCCACACGTGATGCATCATCTTCCATTTCAATTTCATAAACTCTGTTTTCTAAGCTATTTAATTGAAATATTCTTCCCGTGGCCACGCCACCACAAGACTCCGCCGCTTTTAAAATTTTATCTGGTGTTAGGTTATAAAAAAAATCTTTGCTCAATTTGATGACTCAGGGTCAGGCTTTCCCTTTGGCGCATCCGTAGGCTCCCCTTGCACCCAAACTAAATCTGAAACTCTTCCATAAACAGGATCCACTTGAATGTATTTATAAAGCTCTCCCCATGTATTTTCTGCGGCATTAAACTGGGTGATATTTAAAACATCTGTCACCCCACGGGCATGAAGTCTATCAATGAGGCCGCCTCCATACATCGCATGAAATTTCCCCACAAGTACAACAAGAACTTGGCTTGGGTTTTCATAAATGGCATCGGCAATTCTTGCAGCCATAGTATCATCCCAAGCTGATTGGGCCGTAAAGTAACGTGCTAACTTCTCTTCAGGGATTGTATGCCCACCGCCATTCATAACTTGGTAAAACCTTTCTCTATAAAGCTCATTTCCTAATTGAAAGTCATGGGGTAATAATTCTCGCTCCTGATCTGTTAAAGACTCAAAACCTGATTTTGAAATTTTAGCCGAAACAGATCTGGGTAAATTAATGGCATAGGTTCTGCCTTTATGTTTTGAAGGAAACAACACTTGGGTTTTATAAAACGTCCAATCATTTTTACCCCAACCAATTTCCTTTAAAAAATCTTTCTCTAAAAGCTCTCCATGCAAAAAGCTGTCAACAAGTGGTTGTTTTGTGTAATCAAAAAACTCCATAGCTACAGAGATGGAATCCACCATACCTTGGTTTGCTATTTCTCTTAAAAATTTAACTTGGTTAATATGGTCAAGCTTTGAATCATGCTCTTCCGCTAAAATAACAACTTGGCCCAAACGTAAACTTGAAACCACCGCTGAAAGGGAGTGCTTTTTTAAACTAACAGGGTCTACAAATTTATTATCCCAAGAAAAAGCTTGAGCACTTAAAAAGCTTACAAGAATTAAAACTATAAATTTCATGGTTTACCCCCTTTTTGATTGCATCCCTGATTAAATTAAGAGTCAATATATACTGAGGGCTAAGCTTTGATCAAAAAATTTTTAAATAAAAAAACCTTTGTTATCTTACTTATGGGTTTTGCCTCTGGTCTACCCCTTGCGTTAATTACAACAACTCTTCAGGCGTGGATGCGCTCAAGTGGGGTTGACCTTGGCACCATTGGCTTATTTGCCATTGTAGGCTTGCCATATACTTTAAAGTTTTTATGGGCACCACTTGTGGACCGCTACACTCTTTTTAAAATGGGCCGTAGGCGCAGCTGGATGCTTGTGGCTCAAATTTTACTAATTCTTTCTGTTGTTCTTTTAGGTTTCACAGATCCAACAAAAAATCTCTGGCTTGTAGCCTTTTGGGCCTTAATGATTGCATTTTTTAGCGCTACTCAAGACATCACCATAGATGCTTGGCGAAGAGAATCGCTTAAAGACGATGAGCTTGGTTGGGGAAGCTCTGTTCATGTGGGCTCTTATCTTTTTGCTTTTAGAATGGTCTCAGGCGCTTTGGCTCTTATTTTAAGTGACCACTATAGCTGGAGTGTTGTGTATTTAATCATGGCGGCATCTTTAGTTTTAGGTTTAATTGCCACATTTATTTGTGAAGAACCAAAGGTAGAATCTCAACCGCGCACACTAAAAGCTGCAGTGGTGGAACCTTTTGTTGATTTTTTTAAACAAAAAGGTGCTGTTACTATTTTAGTTTTTATTTTGCTTTATAAAGTTGGAGATAACATGGCAAGCCAGATGAGCTTGCCATTTTACATTGATTTAGGTTTTAGCCGCACAGAAGTAGGAGCCATAACAAAAGTTTTAGGTTGGGTATCATTAGCTATTGGCGGACTTGTTGGAGGTGCACTTTTAACTCGATTTAAAATGACAACCTGTTTGATTTATTTTGGAATTCTACAAGCCATTTCCACAGCAGGCTTCAGTTATCTTAATTTTGTTGGAAAAAATTTAACAGTATTATCTGGCGTTATTGGCTTTGAAAATTTCACAACAGGTATGGGAACTTCAGCTTTTGTTGCTTATATGGCCGCCATTACTAATAAGAAATTTACAGCAACTCAGTATGCGCTTTTAACAAGTTTTATGGGAATACCAAGAACCATCATTGCTGCCCCCACAGGATATATTGCACAGTATGTTGGCTGGGGTTGGTTTTTTGTTATTTGCACATTAGTGGCTATTCCGGGGATGGCCATGATTCCCTTTATGAATCGTAATAAGAAACGCTAAAGATAATTTATTGAATGTAAACAACACCCTTATCAAGCTCATCTTCCAAGCTTAGTATTTCAGAGTCAAGTTTTGAAGCCTCAAAATTTTGCTTAATAGCAGCTGATTTTACCTTGGGGTTAGATACTACTTTTTGCTCTCTTTCAGCATCGGTAAACTTAATAACTGTAACCTTTGGTTTCTCATTTGGCTGAGCTAAAGCTTGAATGCTAAAAAGGTTTAATATTAAAGCTGTCATATAAAATAAGGTTTTCATAATCCATTTCCCCCTGTGTTATATGGCTTAATTAAAGCACAAGACGTACCAGGCAGGCCTCAAACGTGGTTAACTGTGGTGGCTAACGTTTTGACAGCTGGACAGTAAGCTATTGACAGTATAAGCTTAGCGCCATGAACATTACCCAGGAACTTTGCGCAATTATTGGAAAAGACAGCGTTATTTTAGATGCCCAAAAAGACCATTTTGCCCTAGATTACACCCGTAAATTTAGCCCTAAAACAATAGCTGCAGTTTTCCCAAAATCTACGAATGAAGTTTCAGAGATCTTAAAATTTTGCTCTAAAAATAAAATAGCTGTAGTCCCATCAGGAGGCAGAACTGGTTTAAGTGGAGGCGCTGTTGCCGCAAATGGTGAGATTATTTTATCTCTAGCAAAAATGAACCAAATTTTTGAGCTCTCCCTTTTAGACCAAACTTTACATTGCCAAGCAGGGGTTGTAACAAAAGAGATTCAAAAAAAAGCCCTTGATTTTGACCTCTATTTCCCAGTGGATTTTGCGTCTGTAGGTTCTTCTCAAATTGGCGGAAATATTGCCACAAACGCAGGTGGCATAAAAGTAATTCGCTACGGTTTAATGCGCCAATGGGTAGCAGGCCTTCAAGTAGTTTTAGCCAGTGGTGAAATTTTAGATTTAAAAAATACCTGCATTAAAAATAATACCGGCTATGATTTAAAGCAGCTTTTCATAGGTAGTGAGGGCACTTTAGGCGTTATTACTGAATGCATAGTTAAGCTTACAACACCACCACCTGAGCTTTTGACTTCTTTGTATGCTCTAAATAGTTTAGAAAATGTAGTAGAGCTTTTTAAACTAGCCAAATCTAGTCTTACACTTTCTGCTTTTGAGTTTTTCACTCAAAAAGCTTTAGAAAAAGTTAAAACCTATATGAAGCTAAAATCACCATTTGAGAAAGACCATAGCCACTATGTGGTTTTAGAAAGTGATGCTAAAGAATCTAGCAACTTAGAAAAATTTGTGGAGCATGCTTTTAATAAAGGCCTTATTGTTGATGGGCTTATTGCCCAAAGTAGCACCCAGGCTCAAGAGTTTTGGGGGTTAAGAGAAAATATTTCTGAAAGCTTAAGTCAACTGGCAGTGGTTCATAAAAACGATATTAGTATCCCTATTAGTAAAATCAGCCAATTTAGCTTTGAACTAAATAAGCTTATTGAAAAAAACTATCCCGGAATTGAAGTTATTGTGTTTGGTCACATTGGTGATGGCAATTTACATATTAACTATTTAAAACCTGAAAAATTATCTAAAGAGGATTTTTTTAAACAAGCCCAACATGCTGATTTAAAAATGTTTGAGTTGGTAAAAAGCTTTCAAGGCAGCATTTCTGCTGAGCATGGAATTGGCCTTACAAAAAAAGATTTTTTGCATTTTACCAAATCTGAGAATGAAATTTCTTATATGAAACAAATCAAAAAAGTGTTTGACCCACAAAACATCATGAACCAAGGAAAGGTTTTTTAATGTCGCCTAGTATAGACCAACCCATTTTCACTTATATTTACTTTGCTAGTATATTGCTTATTCGTTACATCATTATCGCCTTAGGCACACATATTATTTTATGGAAATTTTTGATAAAAAATCTTCTAAAATACAAACTTGTTCAAACCCCTCTCCCTAAGGGACAAATTAAAAGAGAAATTAATTATTCCATCCAAACCATTCTAATTTTTGCCATAGGTGGGGTAACGAATTTTTATATAAGTCAAAAAAACTTAGGACTCTATTACAAGAATATTGCAGATTATGGCTGGGTTTATTGGTGGTTTTCTATTTTTATGATGATTTTTAATTAATGACTTACACTTTTATTGGGGGCATCGTATTTTGCATTGGCCATTGCTTTATAAAAAAGTTCATTCTATTCACTATTTATCCCGCCAAACCACTCCATTAACCTCTCATTCCTTTCATGCTGTAGAGACTTTGGTAAATATGAGTGTAGTATTTTTAATACCATTTATTATACCTTTGCATATTAGTGCCTATGCCATATTTACTACTTTAGCAGTACTAAATAATGTTTATGGTCACAGTGGCTATGAGTTTTGGCCCAAATCATGGGTTTTAAAATTTCCACTTAATTTATTAAATTTACCATCTGTACACTCTTGGCATCATGAAAAGGTAAATGGTAACTTTGGACTTTACACAACAATTTGGGATAGGTTATTTGGCACTTACAAAAAACCCTTTTAAATACTAATATAAAATTCTGGTTCTAATACTTGTAGGTAGTTTGCCAATTTCTTCTTTTACTTTATCAGAAACTTGCTTGTCCAAATCTACAATTAAATAACCAATTTGGGAATCCGTTGCTAGGTACTGGCCAGAAATATTAGCACCTAAATCTGAAATAATACGGTTAATTTCTTTTAAAACTCCAGGCACGTTTTTATGAACGTTTAAAATTCTATGCCCATCTTGTTTAACTGGTAAATCTACCTGCGGGAAGTTCACACTAGCAGTGGTACTTCCATTATTAATAAATTTAACAAAACTTTGAGCCACTTCAATACCAATGTTTTCTTGCGCCTCTTCAGTGCTACCACCTATGTGGGGGGTTAAAATAACATTGGGCACACCTTGCAGATCATGCTTAAACTTTCCAATATTAGACTCAGGTTCCTCAGGAAAGACATCTAAAGCGGCCCCTGCTAATTGCTTTTCCACTAATGCTTCTTTTAGAGCTTTTAAATCAACCACACTTCCACGGCTGGCATTTAGTAAGTAAGAACCTTTTTTTATTTTAGAGATTTCTTGCTCCCCCATCATATTTTTTGTTTGTGGGGTTTCTGGAACATGTAATGTTACAAAATCTGCCATTGATAATAAATCTTCTAATTTAGAAATTTGGCGGCTATTTCCAATGGGCATTTTATTTATAATGTCATAATAAATAACCTTCATGCCAAAGCTCTCAGCCAGCACACTTACTTGTGAACCTATGTGACCATAACCAATAATACCTAAGGTTTTTCCGCGCACCTCATAACAACCACTGGCAGATTTAACCCAATCCCCTAAATGCATTTCACGGTTTTTGTCTGCTAATTTTCTAGAGAGCATGATAATTTCACACATCATCATCTCTGCTACTGAGCGGGTGTTGCTAAAAGGGGCATTAAAAACAACCACACCTTGGTCTCGGGCTGTTAATAAATCTACTTGGTTTGTACCAATGCAAAAGCACCCTACAGACATTAATTTTTTTGCAGCTTGAAGGTAATTTTTTGTAATTTGAGTTTTTGATCTAATACCTAAGACGTGAAAGTCACCTACTTTTTTTATCAGCTCTTCTTCGCTCAGAGCTGATTTTGCTGATTCTACATGAAAGCCCTCTGACTTTAGCAGTGCTTCAGCAACTGGATGAATACCTTCGGTTAAAAAAATTTTAATTTGAGATTTGGGATAAGAGAGTTTTTGCATAGTAGAGGCTATTACGTCACAAAAATAGCGCTGCGTCAAGGCTCAGGTATAAACAATTTTTTCCGAAAGAGAAGGCATTGGAGAGAAAATGTTATTAGGCCAAAAACTAGCACTGAGTGCAAATGCTGCGTCATCTAAAATCGCCTTTCGCCACCTTGCAAAAACCATGAATTATGGTGAGGCTTATAAATACATCAACCGCTTTTCTTACTTTTTACAAAACGAAATTAAGCATAACAGAAAAGTCATGATCTACATGACCAACTGCCCCCACATTGCTTATGCCTTTTTTGCCTGCGCAAATACTAAAAACCTTGCCTACTTAATAGACCCAAACACCCCTGAAATAAAAGTAGCTGATATTATTAAAGAGCAAGGCATTGATGTTGTAATTGTCAGCGATGACATGCAACAAAGAATGAAGGATGTTGTAAAAAACAATAGACTTAATTTACAAATTATTCCCTGTGAGACACGCCGCTGGGGAGAGTATGAGACTTCTTATAAACTCCCTGTAAGCATGACCATTAAAGATGAAGAACCTGTGGCCATGTTTGAAACAGCAGGCACAACTGGTAAACCAAAATGGGTTGGTTATAGCCATACCATGGTTCAACAAGCAGCCCTTGTTTGGAAAAGTATTTATAAAGTTTCTGCTATTGACACTTTCATGACTTATAATGCCTCTCTCATGCACCCATTTTATTTTATGCATGGGCTTATTTTTCCCATGCTCTCTGGAGCTAGCATTGAAATTGCTGATTTTGCTGCAACTAACATTGAAGAGCTGTGTAAAGAAATTTTAGAATCAAAGGCTTCTCGCGTGATTATGCGTGGCAGTTTAATTGAAGATTGGCTTTTAAATTTTAAAAACATGAATTTAAAAATTTCAACTGTGAGAAGTATTACTGCAGATTACAGCTTAATGAAACCATCAACTTATGATTTTGCTTTAAACGAATTTAATATTAAAATCCTAAATTTCTATGGCTCCACAGAAACTTGTTGGGGTGTAGCAGGACGCCAATTTGAAGAACCAGAGCCCGCCTCAACTGTTGGGCGTTTTTTACCAGGGGTAAAAACAAGAATTGTTGATGACAATGGTGATGACATCCCGGGAAATAAAAAGCAACTTGGCCAGCTTCTTGTATCAGGCCAACAAATTGCAACAAGTTATTATAATAATAAAGAAGCTTCAAAAATGAATATGCGTGGCCAGTGGTATTTTACAGGAGATATTGTTGAGGTAGATAAAGAAGGTATTGTGAGTTTTATTGATAGAAAAGATAATATTATTTTTATTCAAAATGAAATGATTATCCCAAAACTAGTTGAAGATGTTTTAACAAAAATTCCATCAATAGATAAAGCCTCTGTTATTGCCACAAAAGATCAGCTTGGTAAAACTGTAGTCACAGCCTGTTTGCAGAAAAAAACAGGAATGGATATTTCAAGCCAAGAAGTAATAGCCCATTGTAATGAACTACCTGAAAGGCATCGGCCCACAAGTATTGTGTTTTTCCCAGAACTCCCTTTGGATTCACGTGGGTTTGTAGATAAATATAAACTCAGACGTGAGTTTAAGTAGTTATTAAATACTTGCCCTAAGGCGACTCAATTTTTCAAAATACCTGTGCGTTCTAATACTTTTATCACTGGGCAATTTAAAATCTCTCATGACTTCATCTAAAATAGTGTGTGCACTCTCTTTTTGGCCTAATTCTAAATAAAGCTCTGCAATTAAATTTGTTACCCTTAGCTTATTATCCCCATAAGAAAATTTAAAAGCTTTACTAGCTTTATCTAAAGAAGCTTTAAGCTTTTTTTGCTCTTTAAGCATATGCGCATGTTGGTAATAAAATGTAAATTCGTCAGGATAAATTCTCTCTAAATTTTGATAATATTTTTGCGCATTCTCATAATCACCAGATTTCCAAAGGCAATAAATTCTCTCCAAATTATAGCCGCGCTCTATTTTTTCATTAAGCCCAGCAAGGGATATCATTTTAGTGTATTCATCAAAGGCTTTTTTATAAAATTTTTGTTTTAATTCTTCATTTTTTAATTCTTCATAGGCGTTTGCCATTACAGAATAAAGATCAGCCTTGGTCCACTCAACCTCTTCTAACAGTTTTTCATTACTTAAAATAATCTCTGAAAGTCTAATAGTTTCATCGTGTTTATTTTCTTCAAGGGCTTTTTCAAGGGCTTTCACCTCTGGTACTTCTTTAGCAGAATTAAGTTTTTTTATTTCATCAGTATTTAAGCTTTTCCAAACCAAAGCATTTTTCATTTCCTTAAAAAATGCTTTTGGTTTACGACTTCCAATAATTCTTAAAATTTCATCACCACTTGGCTTTGCTAAAATAACAGTAGGATAACCTGTTACCTTGTATTTAGACTTCAACTCCCAAGACAAATCCAAATCTGCATCCATTTTTAAAAAAACATAATCATTTTTAAATCTTTTAAATTCTGCATTTTTAAATACGACTTCATCAAGCATGTTGCAAGGCGGGCACCAAATACCAAAAAAATCTATAAGTAGTAGTTTATTTTTAGCTTTCGCCTCAGTCAAAGCAGTTTCGGGGGAATTAAAATAAAACAGACCTTTTTTAATTGGCCTAAGCTTAGATTTTTTTTCTTTTAAGCTTGATCCTTGTTCAAGCTTTTCGCCAGAACACTTATAAGTATGTTTGCGCGGAACACAGTAACTTTCTTTTTCATCGCAAACATAAAGCTGAGCTGTCACTTGACAACTTTTTTTATACTTAGGCTTACTTACTTTAACTTTATATTTATCAAAACTAAAACCTTCAGCTTTTTTGTTTGGCCATCTAGATTAAGCTCCACTTTATTTGGGGCTTTGTCGTTAAAATGATGGTCGTCTGCAGGGATAAATTCTAAAAACTCATTTTTAGGGTTAAGCTTAAAAGCTTCTTGAGGAATTTGTGCAAAAGCCAAAAACGGAATTAATAAAAAAACACTATTTAGAAATAAAAATTTAATCATTATGTTGCCCCACTTATATTAGTTAAAACAAGTTGATCAGATTTTTGTTTAACAAAACGCCCATATAAAGGTGTCCCTTTATATCGCTGTTTTGCTAAGCGCTCAAAATACTCTTGCGCACGAAAGCTTTCCTCCCCTTGAGCTTTTGTTTTAAAAAGCCAGCGCCCATCAGGCTGAAGCACCCTGGCTTTAACATTATCTTTTAAATAGGTTTCTAAAATTATATCTTTAACGTAAGTTTTAAGTTCTGCTTCTTCCACTGGGAAAGCAATCTCAATACGCCTATGAAAACTTCTTGGCATCCAATCGGCACTTGATAAATAAATTAAAGGGTGTTCCCCATTTTTAAAATAATAAATACGGCTGTGCTCTAAATACTTATCAACAATACTTATAACATTTATATTTTCACTTAAGCCCACAACACCGGGGCGTAAAACACAAGCCCCTCTTACAATTAAGTCTACTTTTACCCCTGCTTTAGAAGCTTCATAAAGCTCTGCCACCATGGCTGGGTCCACTAAAGAATTCATTTTAGCAATAATTCTGGCAGTTTTATCACCATCGAGGGCTCGCCTTGCCTCTGAGCGCACCCACTGAGTTAATTTTTTATGAAGCTGCTCTGGAGCTGTTACAAAATTTTCAAATAATCTTGGAAGCCTACCACTTTCAAAGGCTTTAAATAATTTTTCAGCATCGCGCCCAAAACCTTCATGGGTTGTGAGCATACTTAAATCTGTATAGCTTCTTGCAGTAGAAGGGTTGTAGTTCCCTGTACCCATGTGAACGTAAGAGGTGACTTCATCCCCCTCACGTCTAATAATTTGAGTTGTTTTACAATGAATTTTTTTATCAGGCATTCCTTTTAAAACCTTTATGCCACATTTTTTAAATTCTTTAGCAAGCTTAATATTTGTATCTTCATCAAAACGCGCACGAAATTCTATTAGAACACTCACATTTTTGCCGGCTTTAGCTGCATCCATAAGGGCTTTTGCAATGGGAGAATTTTTTCCAGACCGGTATAGAGTTTGCCTAATTGCCACAACGTTTTTATCCTGCGCTGCTGATTCCAAAAGTTTTACAACAATATCAAAAGAATCATAGGGGTGGTGAAGTAAAATGTCATGCCCCTCAACTAGCTTTACTAAATCCGGTACTAGCTTCATTGATCTTGGTGTAACATCCTCTTCATTTTTTGGAAATCTTAAGTGATCAAAATCTTCATGAGCATGAATGCGCCATAATACTCGCAAATCAAGTGGAAGATCATAACGGTAAATAGACCTTTGAGGGAGCTTAAGCGCTTTGGCTAAACTCAAAGCCCCATCGGTAATACTGGCAGCATCCACCTCTAATCTCACAGCAGGAAGACGTGCTCTATTTTGAAGGGCAGCTTCAATTTTAGGTATTAACTCCTCCGGGTCTATATCCGCGGCAATTTTAAAATCAGCATCACGAATAATTTTAAAAGGAAATGCCTCAAGTACTGTTTCATTAGGAAAGTAATACGAAGCTGCTGAGGCCATCAGCTTTTCTGCTAAAATAAAATGATGTTTATTCTTAACCACTAGCCTATCTGTATTTTCAGGCATACTCATAACGGCAAAGCGATCATGGAGTTTTACAAAAACAAATATTTGTCCACCGGGATGACTTTTAAAGCCATCAATGTTAGTAAAAAATTGAATTTTAGGATGTGGGAATTTTAAAATAACATCTTTATCAAGCTCAGTATTTATTTCTGTTTGAAGGTTTAAGTCTTGCTTTTGAAGCAAGCTTAAAACTTCTTTTAAAACCTCAGCTTGTTTTCTTTTTTGCGCCAATGTCCATTCCCGAATTTGATAAAGTGTGTCTACTGCTTTTGAGCCATCAACTTGCTTAAAATTAGGATTTTGCTTAGCTTTGCGCTCAAGTCCTGCAACACGGATCATAAAAAATTCATCTAAGTTGGAGCTAACAATGGCTACAAACTTAAGACGCTCTAAAAGGGGGAAGCCTTTATCCTGGGCTTCTTCTAAAACCCTATCGTTAAAGGCCATCCAACTTAGTTCACGGTTAAATAAAAGTGAGGGTTTCATACCTGAGAGCCAGAGTATCTTAGCTTATAGGCGTATTCAAGTTAAGTTGTTAAGAATTAGCTGAGCGTATATTTTTGAAATAATCGAGTTTTTAAGCTACTTTTAGGGTTATGGAGCTCAGCAAAGTTAAACAGCAATACGAAACGTTTCCCTACCCTAGCGCTTCAGTTTTAGGCTTATTAGCAAAGCCCCACAAATACTCAATTATTCATGCCAGTTATGAAGCGGGGTTGAGTATAACACATAAAAAAATTCTCTCTTCTGATAATAAAAAAATAGCCCTTATAGGTTGTGGTACACAAGAACCCTTGGTTTTTTCTAAAAGCCACCCAACAGCACAAATTCTTGCCTGTGATATTAGTCAAAAAACTCTTAATTACTCAAAAATTAAAACCACCCTCAGAGGCATTAAGAACGTAAAATATTTCAACCTTGATTTGAATGAGTTTTGCCAAAAAAATTTAAACTTAATTGACTATGCTCACTGTTATGGGGTTTTACACCATCTTCCCCATCCGGAATTGGGTTTTAAATCTCTTGGTGCATGCTTAAAACCTGAGGGCGGCTTTGCAAGAATTATGGTTTATTCAAAATCAGCAAGACAGAGAATTTCTGATTTAAGAAGGATATTTCAGTTATTAAAAATTGATTTCGAAAGCAAAAATTTTAAATCAAAAGTTTACGAATTTATCGCAACCCTTCCAATTGAGCACCCACTAAAAATAACTTTTTTAAAACACCCTGAAATTCACTCAAGCCAAGGTCTTGTGGATGCTTTTTTGCACGTTCAAGAAACAAGTTTTTATTTAAAAGAACTGGAAGAAAAATTAGATAAGGCTGGATTATTTATTCACGGCTGGGATTTTTCTTTAAACACTAAAAATTTAATTAAAGATGCTATTGGTTCTAATTTGAGAGAAAAAATGAACTACCTTGAGGCAACAGAGCAGTGGCCAACACATTTTACTTTTTGGGTAGCAAAACATGCCCCCATTCAAGGGGTGAGTGGGAGCCACTACACATTAAACCCTCAAATTGGCAATAAACTCCCTGAGAGACTTTATTCAACACTTGCAAAAACCAACTTCGTATTTAATTTTAAGCATCAGAAACTTTTTAAAATGGCACAAAATCAAAAGTATCTTTCCCGCTTTGAATTGGCAGCATTTGCCAAAGAAGTCCAAGATTTTTTGGAAACTAGAATTTTTTTGGAGATCATCTCATGATTCTAGATTGGTACTTTGAGCGCTTTTATCGCACATCTGAACTTCTTAAAGAGTTAGGTATAAATGAACTAACACAAGAAATATCTGTACCATACGGAATTAATGCACTAGACCCTGTAGAGAGAATTCAAAGTGGTCTAAAAAATAAACACTCTTTTTTAAGCGCGATCAAGCTTGGAGCACTCTATAAAGATCAATTCATTCCTGTACTTGAATCCTGTCCACTTTATAGTGAAACACTAGAAATATTAGCTAAAAGCCCAACAAATTTATCAGCTTTTGAAAGCCTTAATGGGTGGGAAAAATTAGAATTTATAGAGCTCTTATTTGGGCTGACTACAAGTCATACAACCATAAAATTTCAACCCATTGATTTTCTTAAGCCATCACTCTAATACTGAAATTGGGAGGATGGTTTAATTTGTCAGTTTTAGAACTGGATTTATTTAAATCTGAAAAGTTTCTTGAAGATGGAAAGCATCATGTTTCCGAAGGCGAGCTTGACCTTGCTATAGAGAGCTTTCAAAAATCTATTGAGTCAAGACCCACAGCTGAGGCCTACACCTTACTTGCCTGGGTGCTAAGCCTTAAAGAGCAATTTGATTTAGCCATTGAACTTTGCCAAAAAGCCATTGATCTTAACCCCCAATTTGGTAACCCCTACAATGACATTGGAAGCTACCTTATCCAAAAAGGTAAATTTGAAGAGGCTATCCCCTGGCTCCAAAAGGCAAAAGAGTCTCTTAATTATGAAACAAAGCACTTTCCTTACATCAATATGGGGCGCATCTACACAACTTTAGGCCAATACGACGATGCCATTGAGCAATTCAAAGGTGCATTAAGCATTTCACCCGGGCATAAGGAAATTCAAAAAGTCCTGGAAGAATTAGAATCAATTAATAACGCTTAGCATAACTATGGACATTTATTGCCTTTTTAGAGAAAACTAAAAGTTCTCGGAGGCTTAATCAATATGTCAATAATTGTTAATGACTGTAGTATCTGCATAGCTACGGTTAATGGTAGTGGATCCCAATCAGCAAATAACATTTTACTAAAATCTTTTTTCAGAATGGGAATCCCTTCAGGGGCAAAAAATCTTTTTCCATCAAATATTCAAGGTTTACCCACTTGGTACACCATTCGGGTTAATAAAGACGGCTACGTGGCCAGAAAACCTGAGCTTGATATTATGGTCGCCATGAATGCTGCTACTTGGGTGGAAGACCATGCCTCTGTAAAAAAAGGCGGAGTGATTATTCATGGAACGGAATTGGCTGTTGCTTCAGGTATGAAGCGAGATGATGTTATTTACTACGCCATTCCTTTTAAACAACTAGCTGAGCAAAATTTTACAGAAATTAAATTACGTAAACTTCTTACCAACATGATTTATGTTGGAGTGCTTACTGAGCTTTTACAAATTGATTTAGAAGTAGTTAAAAAAGCTGTGAGTGACAATTTTGCAAATAAGGCCAAAGTAGTTGAGGCAAATTTAAAGGCTCTTCAAGTTGGCATTGATTACGTTAAGGGTAATGTTAAAAAACAAGACCCTTATAAAGTTGAAAAAATGGATGCCAATAAAAATAAAATCGTTATTGATGGCAATAGTGCCGCAGCCTTAGGATGCGTGTACGGGGGCTGCAGTGTAGTTGCATGGTACCCCATTACTCCATCAAGCTCGCTATGTGAAACCACCATTGATTACTTTGAAGAGTTGCGTGTTGATAAAACCACGGGTAAAAAGAATTTTGCAACCGTTCAGGCAGAAGATGAACTTGCCGCCATTGGAATGGTGTTAGGAGCTGGTTGGGCAGGGGCACGCGCTATGACGGCTACTTCCGGGCCTGGAATTTCTTTAATGGCAGAATTTGCAGGTTATGGTTATTTTACTGAAATTCCTGCTGTTGTTTTTGATATCCAGCGCACTGGCCCCTCAACAGGGCTACCAACACGCACCATGCAAGGGGATATTGATTTTGTAAATACCCTTAGCCATGGTGATACACGTCACCCCATGCTTATTCCAGCAAACCCTGTGGAGTGTTTTGAGTTTGCTCAATCTAGTTTTGATTTAAGCGAAAGGCTTCAAACCCCAGTTTTTGTAATGAGCGATCTAGATTTAGGAATGAACCAGTGGGCTTCAGAAAAATTTAATATGCCATCAAAACCCTTTGACCGCGGAAAAGTTTTAAACACCGAGGCTTTAAAAAAACTTGGTAAGTTTGAGCGCTACCGCGATGTTGACGGAGATGCTATCCCTTATAGAACTTTGCCAGGAACAGATCACCCCTTGGCAGCTTATTTTACCCGAGGCTCTGGGCATAATGAGGGAGCAAAATATACAGAAAAAGCAGAAGATTATAAAAACCTTATGGACCGTTTAAGCCGTAAATTTGAAACAGCAAAAAAATATGTCCCAAAAAGTGTATTAAAAGAAGTTTCAGGAGCTGATGTTGGTATTCTTGCTTATGGAAGCACAGATTTAGCGATTACCGAATCTCAAGATTTACTTTTAAAAGACGGAATTAAAACAAATTATTTACGCGTGCGTGCCGTTCCCTTTGGTGATGAAGTAAAAGAGTTTTATAAAAAAAATAAGCGCGTTTATGTTGTAGAGCAAAACCGAGACGGCCAAATGTTTGAAATAGTTAACCATGACATTGGCGGAGAGCTTGCACTTAAGTCTCGCTCTGTTAGGCACTATGATGGCCTTCCCATTTTTGCTAAAACAATAGTAGAGCAAATTTTAAAGTTTGAAAGGAGTCACTAATGTCAACTCAAGCCGCAGCACCTGCTCCTTCAACAAATAAAATTGGTTTAACAAAGGGTGATTATAAAGGCGCCCCAAGTACTTTATGTATTGGTTGCGGGCATGATAGCATTACAAACCACATTATTACCTCATTTTTTGAATTAGGCATTAACCCTCACCAAGTTGCAAAAATGTCTGGCATTGGTTGCTCTTCAAAAACGCCAGCCTATTTTATGAACCAAGCACACGGATTTAATAGTGTGCATGGAAGAATGCCTTCAGTTTCAACAGGGGCAAAGCTTGCCAACCGCAATCTTAACATGATTGCCGTCAGTGGTGATGGTGACACCGCCAGCATTGGTCTTGGACAATTTTGCCATCTCATACGCAGAAATTTAGATATGGTTTACATTGTAGAAAATAACGGCGTGTATGGTTTAACCAAAGGTCAATTTTCTGCAACAGCTGATAAAGATTCAAAATTAAAATATGGCGCCATTAATAAGTTTGAACAAATTGATATTTGCTCTCTCGCAATTGATATGGGCTGCACCTATGTTGCTAGATCTTTCTCAGGGGACCCAAAACAACTCATACCACTTATTAAAGGAGCAGTTTCTCACAAAGGAACGGCTATTATAGATTGCATAAGCCCCTGTGTGACTTTTAATAACCATGAGGGCTCCTCACGCAGTTATTTAACTGTTAAAGAAAAGGATGACCCACTCCATGAAATTGGTTATGTCCATGGTGCAGAGGAAATTAAAGTCGATTATGAGCCTGGTTCTTTAAAAGAAGTTAAATTTCCAGATGGCGCAATTGTTACTTTAAAAAAATTAAAGCGAGATTTTGACCCAACAAATAGAATGCAAGCACTTGAGGCCTTAGAGGAATCTAAAACCCAAGGACATTTGTTAACTGGTTTATTTTATGTGAACCCACAAACCCATGATTTAGGTGAAGTGTTAGAAATTTGTGACACTCCTCTTGCCTATTTGGGCGAAAAAGAGCTCAGACCTTCAGCTGAAGCACTTTCTAAAATTATGCAAGGCTTTGAGTAATTAAAAACCCAAAACTGCAGAGCCAATGGCAAGGCTTTGAGTGTTTGTTGGGTTCCCGGTGCTGTCTTTAAAAGCAGGGATACTTGCAGTTGTGGAATCCATTCTATACTCAGCCTTAAATTTTAAATTTTCATCAGCCATATATTCTAAAGTAGCAGTGATGCTGTTAATAGTTTGGTTTAAAGATGTCACATAGTTTTGCGTAATAAGCCCTGTTGGCAATAACCCATCATCGGTGTACATTTCATACCTTAAGCTTACTGCCATTTGCTCCATAAAACTCCACCAAACATAACCACTTAAGGAGCCAGCTTTTCTTGGGTCATTACTTGCAACACTAATTTGGCTTCCAGTAAAATCAACAGCTGCCTTTAATATTTTTGAAGGTTTCCACAAAAGTGTTCCCTCAAGCACTGTAAATATAGAATCATTTCCAGTAACATTCTCATTGCCACCATAAGCAGCACCTGAAATTTCCACCTCTTCAATGGGTACGTATTTTATTTTTCCACCAAAAGATTTTGATCTGTTATTTTCAAAATGCACATCCCAACCATTTGTTAAATATAAACTTAACTCTAATAAATCATTTAAATTCCAAATTAAACCAACACCTTGAAGAAGGCTTGGTGTTAAATAAGTTAGGCCGTAGCTTTTTGTATAGTTAAAATTATCTGACCCATAGTGGGATTCAAAACCCATGTAGGAATGAAATCTTCCCGCTTTAACTATTACATCAAAAGGAGTTTTGTATAAAACATAAGCCTGGTTAAGTGCACGCAAGCTATCATCTGAAATTCCAGATGTTGAAATATACTCACCAATTCCACCTGCCATGTGGTTGGCTGCTGGCCCGTAGGCTAAATCAATAGCAAATCCCCAGGGCTTGGCTTGCTTTTTTGCACCAAGCATAGCCAGATTTAGTGTGAACTGGTCATGATAAGTATTTGGTAAATATATAACATTTGTTGTGGGTGATTTTGAATCTGTAGATGTTGTTACAAACGCACTATTTTGATTTAGGTTATATAAATAATAAAAATCCACAAGGCCATGAAGCTTAATATCTTTAATATTTATACCTTTAGCAGGTTCTATTGCCACAATTTCAGATTTATTAACAGGTGTATTTTGTATGATAGCATTTTCAAGATTTTTAGGCTCCACTACTTGGGTTGGCAGCTCATTTGGCTCTGGTATTTTACTTTTTGGCTCAAGGCTTTTTTCAATGGCAGAATTTAAATCTGTCTCTGTAGGCGCTTCAGTTTTGCCTACATTTACTTCTGGCAGTGAAGCTTGTGCTGGTAACCCCAATGGCACTGCAACCACACTAGATGGTGATGTAACAGTCTCAAGTTTTGAGTCTTTTCTACCATAATCAGTGGCGTATGTTTTTGTAACTTTATAAGTTGAACCCTTTTTTTCTAAATCAGCAAACAACATGGCGTTATCATGCCAATATTTAAGCCTTTTAACTTTTCTTGTGCATTCAAACCTTGCCATGGCGCCATTAACAGCTTCAAGATTTTTGGAAGTGCTGCAGTCCTTGTATTGGATATTTACTTTAACAGGGTTGCACTTTTGGTCGTCTATTGCCCCCCCAGGACTCATGTCAAAACAAATATCATCCGCCTTTAATATGAGTGGTAAAAATAAAATTAAAAATACTGCTGCTTTTAACATAGTTGCTTCTCCACCTAGTTACTATCAAACGTTGTGCACACCATAATATTCTATATTGTTTTTTCAGTTAAACAAATCTAAGCTCACAAACACCCACGAAAGTCTAGGATGTAGCTCAAATCTAAATTAACCCCTATAATTACCAAAAACTACCTGCTACCTTTTAAGAATGAAGATTGCTATTAAACTCATACTGATAACGGTTTTGCTATTACTTGTAGCCACTATTTCTATCACGTTAAGGTCAAGTCATTTATTTGAAAAAGTTTCCTCTTCCCGTGAAGACGATGTAAACGGTAACCAAGCCAATGTTATAGCTGATCAAGTTCAAAATAGTTTCACAGATATTTTTGATAAAATCAGACAATCGGGAGATATTTTGTATAGAAATTTCCCCACAGAAGCTATGCGAGATTCCGCTCTAGATTTGTCTTTTAAATCTGACAGAGATCTTATTTCAGTGGAAGTATTATCAATTAAATCAGGTCAACCCATTTCTCTTAGAAAAGTAATTAACGATGCCTACTTAAAACAGTATGATTTAAAAACTGAATTCATGACTCAGCTTAGGCAATCTCGCCCTTTTCCATTTAATGTCGTTTCAGCGGGAGAGGTTGAGATTAGAAACTCCACTATTCCTGGAGGGGCTCCACTTTTAACTATTGGTCTTCCTTTAGTGAAAGATGAAAATGGAAACATTACAGATATTGTTTTAGCTGATATAAGACTTGATCGTATCCAAAAATTATTTTCATCAATTAGTGAGAGAATTATTTATTTAGTAGATAGGCAAGGACGAGTTCTAGCCCACCCTAATGAAAAATTAGCACTGGATGCAAAAAATTTAAATTATATCCCTGTGGTTTCAAAAGCGATTACTCAAAGCGTTTCAAAAGGGCAAATGAAATTTGAAGACCCAGACACAGGAGAAACTTTTGTCGCTGCTTTTGCAAAAACTCCCTTCGGAGTAACTGTCATTTCACAAGTTCCAGAAGAGATTATTTTAGAACCCTCAAGACACGTTAGGCGAGAGGCCTTTTTTATTACAGGCTTAGTTTTATCGGCCGCTTTGTTTTTTATTATTCTTTTCGCTGCTACCTTAACGCGCCCTTTAGAAATTTTAGTTGAAGCAACAAAAAAAATTGCTAAAGGTGATTTTAACTCACCTGTGCATATAGCAACAAAAGATGAAGTGGGTGAGCTCGCCTCTTCTTTTGATAAAATGATAGATGGCTTAAAAGAAAGAGACAAAGTTAAAACTCTTTTTGGAAAATTCCACGGAACCGGTATTGCCAATAAACTTATGTCAGGTGAAATGAAGCTTGGTGGAGAAAACAGAGATGCCACAGTATTTTTTAGTGATATAAGAGGTTTTACTTCTTTTAGTGAAAAAGTAACACCTGAGGATGTTGTTAATATGCTTAATGAGTATTTTAAAATTATGGTTAGCATTATTAATGCTAACCACGGGGTAGTAGATAAATTTATAGGGGACGCTATCATGGCAGTTTGGGGAGCACCTGAAAGCCACGGAAATGATGCAGCTAATGCACTTAAGGCTTGTATTCAAATGCGTGTAGCTGTTGAAAAACTAAATCAAGAGCGCATTGCTAAGGGACAACCTGAAATAAAAATTGGTATGGGTTTACATTCTGGCCCTCTTATTGCTGGCACCATTGGAAGTGATGATAGAATGGAATACACCGTTATTGGAGATACTGTAAACATGGCCTCACGAATTGAGGCAGCAACTAAAGCCTATGGAACAGATTTACTTGTCTCTGAAGTAACCTATGAGCGCGTTAAAGATTTATTTATTTCAGAACTTGCAGGTACAGCAGAAGTTAAAGGAAAGTCTGAGCCATTAAAACTTTTTAAAGTTCAAGGCTATGTTGATGAATCAGGCCAATCAATCATTGTTGAAACCAAATATTCTTCCTATACTGCTGAAGCCGCTGATAAAGTTAAAACCCACTAAAAAACCGATCGACGCCTTTTTAGAGGCCATATTCGAGCATGAAATTTAAGTAATGGCCTTTGATGTAAACCTCGTTAATATTTGAGCCAGAATTGGCGCGATAAGCTGCCATGTCTTCTCTATAGGCATACCCCATAAATCCAATAAAACTATCACTCAACCTTAATGACCCCAAGAGCCCATACTGAATACTCATCCGTGGTTCCTGCGCTCTGCCATTTGGCGTACCCATATCCATTGTTGATTCAGAAATAGCTCCATTTATTTGAATACCAAGTTTTCTTGTAAGTCCTCTAGCTAAACTCACACTTATTGTTGGCCCTAAAGATGAAACTTTTGTTTGAGTAAACACTGGCAGTCCGAGACCTGAAGTAGCCAATGTTGTTGGAAGTTCTCTATAGCTTACACCCACAAGCCCCTTTAACTGTCCCACAGCGCCAAGTCTGTATCTTATAGCAGCCCCTAACTGCCCTGATAAATACGTTTGAGTTTGATTTGCCACTGTAAAACCAGACATATCAATGGTTGTCATTACTCCCCACATACCATCTTCTTTAAACCAAAAGCCCGCACCCAATCTTCCCGTTCCGCCAACAGCAGAGTAAGCAATTTGGTTATTGGTATCGTAGTTTTTACTTGAGTAGTCCACTACTGAAATAAAATAACTAGCAAGTGCAAAAAAGCGAGATTTTGACTCATAACTTTGCTCAGATTTTATTTGTTCAATTGCCGCAGGACTTCTATTAGCAAATAAAGTTGTTTCAAACTCTTGATAAAGTGGCTCTGAATTAAGCCTTCTCTGAGCCTGAGCCACTACTCTAAGGCGGTATTTACCCGTAGCAAGTGCATTTTTGTAAGCTAACTTTTCTTCTGCTACAGTTTTTTTATCAAAAAACTGCCACTCATTTTTTTCATCTTTTTTTCTCAACTAGAATTTCATAGCTTTGGGCTAAATCAACTTTTTTCCACTCAATAAGTTGCGTATTTATATCTTCAATTCTTTTTTGTTCAGGCTCAGAAAGCTTTTTACCATATAAATCAAAATTTGTTTTTGGAGAAAATTCTCCCAAATGCTTTTCACCAAAAATTGCTGCCACTTCCCATTCATACTTTGCGGCGACTTTAAATTTAAGATTAATTTTAGTATCTGTTGTTTTTTCTTCTGCAAGAACTTTCCCCGCCTCATCATACACTCTTATAGTATAACCACTGGCCCCATCAACCTTTTCCCATTCAAACCTAACATCTTCCTCTTGTTTTTCGTCAGTTTGCACAATGCTGTCTCCAATGGGGTGAATAATATTAGGCGATTGAAGCTTTACCTCAACAACTTCTGCTTCACTCCACTCACCCGGAACACCCCTTTCATCTACAGATCTAATTTTTAATTCATACATTCCAGGGTTAAGTGTAGCTGCCCATATATTATTTTTAAGTTTAAAAACAAATGGCTTTTTCTTACTACCATCATTTAATATTTTTGTTACTTGAACTTGATACCCTGTCGCCCCTTCAACTTCTTCAAGCTCAAGTTCAAGATAGCGCCTTTTCATTTGTGCTTCGCTCAGTGTACTAAGTGTAAGAATGAAAATTAAAATCAATATTCTCATTTTACCCTTAGCCTTTTTAATTTTGGAGCTTTAGAATCACTCACCGCTGGAACATTGAGGGTTTTCTCTTCTCCAGAGGGGCCAGGCCGCCCATGCACATCAACTGAAGAGACACTAATTTTGTAACTACCAGGCAATAACTTACTTAGTGTTGGGCTAGTACTTGTTACTTTTTCTTGTTTTAATATTTTACCTGCCGCGCTTTTAAAATTTATAAAATAGCTTTTAGCGCCTCCAACAGTGCTGAAGCTAATATTAGCAGTGCCACGCTTGCTAGCCTGTATTACATTGGCTGTGGTTTCAGAAAATTCAGGTGGCGGCAAAAGCGGCAAAGCTTGAACAACAATATCTTTGGTAAATGATTTAGCAACCACCTGAGATTTGTCATTTAGGGCCTCAACAAATACTTTATATAAGCCATCAGTTGGCACATCAAAAATCTTATCAGGATTTGCTACAGTTAATGTCTTTTCTGATTTAGCATCACCATCTTTTGCATAGGTAATTTTATAATTTTTAATTTTATCAATTGGCTTTAACAAAACACGAAGCTGAGGCTTTTCTGTTAAATAAAAATATTGATCTTGCTGTTTAGAATCTAACCACAAAAGTTGTGGCAATTCATCTACAATTATAATTCTTTGCTCTGAAATATTAGAGGCTTTTCCCTGTGCATCTATCGTATAAACGGCCCACTTGTATTGACCTGGCTTTTCAATATTAAATCTAACTTGCTTTACATCATTAACCTTTTGCTCATGAGCAATTTTCTCCCCTTGGAATATTCGAACGTGAAATTCATTAAAGCCTAAAACTGGATCCCACTTTAAAAACACAAGCCCAGCTCGAATGCTTTCAACTTGTGCTCTAAAATTACTGCTTGGCTCTTTTAATTTCGGAGGAACAAGTTCAAGCTTTGTTTTTAATACAAACTTATGAGCTTGACTTACAACTTCCTTTGAAGTTCCACTTCTAAAGCCAGCTATTCGCCAATAATAAATCCCCTCTTCAGTAAGTGGTGCCTCGTGAATACCTGTGTCAGCAACAATTTCACTATAAATATTTTTTGAAAATTTCGGATCTTTAGATATTTCTATATGAAGCTTTTCAAGTTTTGAGGGATTTGCCCATCTCAATAAAAGCGTTTGAGTTTGAGCAGATAAGGTTGCGATACTTTCATCTACAGGCTGAATTAATTTTGGTGGAACTTCAGCTAAAATCGAAATTTTATTTACAGAAGTAAAATATGTTTTAGATGGATCTTTATTATCAATAGCAACAAGACGCCAAAAATAATTGCCAAGCTTTAGCTGCATAGCCATCATACCCAAATTAGCAGAAACTTTAGGGTACATTCTTGAAAGGTTTTCTCTTTTTGAACCAATCTCTAAATAAATATCAAAATTTGGGGGCAGCTTTTCCCACTCAAAAAGCACTGGTTCCTTTTTTGCTATTTGAATATAAATTTTTGAAAATGCCTGGGGCGACTTAATTTTTATAAATTTTTCTGCAACACTTAAGCCCCTATCGTCAATTACACCAGCCTTATCTCTATCCAAAGTTACACTTTTTCCGTTTTGACTAAGTTGAGCTGTTCCACTTAAAACTTGTACATCCAGCGCTTTTCCATCTTGAGATTTATTTAGTGCTGCCTCAGAGTTTTGTAGATCAATACTTGTATTTCCAGATTTTAACGCGAGCTGAGACTCTTTTCCACCGCCCTTAAAAAATAAATTTCCTTTAATAAAATCAAGACTGAGTTTATTTCCTGACTCTTCAATAACAACAACACTATCAGGATCCATTTGAATTTGTGCGCCAGAGTTAAAAACAATTTTAGCTTCTGAATCAGAAGCCGTTCTAACGGCCTCGCCTGCATGCAACGGTTCTTCTTCATCTACACGCTGCCAAATAACACGGCTCACCTGTTTTTTTTGAACCTCATTTTTTGTTTCACCAAGAACGGCAACAATTTTTTTGTTTTCACTAGAATCAATTTTTGAACGAGACAAATCAAACTTGTACCAAAGAATACTTAATAAAATTCCGGACAGGCTAAAACCAAGCCCTTGCAGGATTTTTCTGATGTAAAAATTCATGCCTACTCTTCGGAATTTATTATGATTTTTCTGATCTTATGAGAAGCTTTTTTAGCTCATTAATTTCAACTTCATACTTACGTCCACAAAACTCACATTGAGCCTGTGCTGCAACACCCTCAGATATTAAAATTTTTATTTCTTCTGGACCCATTAAGACAATGGCAGTTTTCACTCTTTCCAAAGTACAGTGACACTGGTCTTGGCTTTGGTCTGAATCACCATTTTCCACTTGAGCCGCCGCCGCCACTAAATCCTCCACCACCAGAGAAACCGCCACCTGAGCCGCCTCCCCAACTGCCACCACCACCCCAGCCATTGCCAGTGTTCCACCAGCGATTTCTTCGACGCGAAGAAGAAGAGTATACAGTTTGAAAATCTAAAAATAGAGGAACAAAAAATATACCTAAGATAATAAAAAATAAAACAAGTCTAAAAATATTCCCCTTATAGCTTCTCCCCTGATATTTTGAAACATACTCACCATTTGATAAAATGGTGTGTGTGTACTCATCAACAAGAATGGAAAAGCCTTGAAAAAACTTACCCTCTCTAAAAGCAGGAACTAAAATTTCTCTTTGTAAATTTGCCGTTAATACGTCTGTCAAAACACCCTCAAAACCATAGCCCACTTCTGTTCTATAAGCCCTATCACCTAAAGAAACTGCAACTAGCACTCCATTATTTTTATCTTTTTGTCCTATTCCCCAGTGACGAAACAAGCGGTTTGTATAGTCTTCAAAATTTTCTTCACTCAGAGTTTTAAAAACTGCAATCACTATTTGCCCGCCGGTTTTCCTTTCAAAATCCTCAAGTTTTGCATTTAAATCACTAAACTCAACAGTGCTAAAAATATTTGCTTCATCATAAATAAAAGTTTTGGGTGGAGGCGGAAGTGCCTTTTGCGCAAAAATATTTGAGGAAAATAAAATAAGAAAAATAAATAAAAAATTCTTCATGAATC
Organism: Oligoflexia bacterium; assembly: GCA_016715815.1. GTDB lineage: Bacteria > Bdellovibrionota > Bdellovibrionia > JABDDW01 > JABDDW01 > JADJXN01. The sequence goes on along the minus strand of JADJXN010000014.1, from coordinate 253,298 downwards.
TTCCTCAATTAATTCATTAGATAAACTTTTTTCAATTTTTTTAAGTTCATTTGGTTGAATTTTTTCAAGTATCGGCTCAATAAAATCTATGAGTTGTAAAAAAGCTGCAAGACGTTGGTTTTGTTTTAATTTTTCCTCAATTATACCGCCAGCTTTACGCCATACATCATGCTTAGTTTTAAGCATTACATTCTTATCTACCCAAACCGCATATTCCCTATCCTGCGTACTTACAACCACAAAAATAGCAGCATTGTGTTTTGTTTTGTGCAAATTAAATTTATGAAATAATTTTTCAGCTTCTATTAAAGGCTCAGCCCCCAACTTTTTTCTAATATGTATTACAAGCTCGCAGCCCGTTTTTGACTCAAACTCATCAATACGTTTTGAAAGCTGGGTACTTTCATGTTTGGTTAGAAATGTTTTTTTAAATAACATTAGAAACTTACTTCCGGAGCTTTTTCACTTCCCTGAACTGCTTCAAAATACGGCTTTTCTTTAAAGCCTGTAACAGTTGCAACAATACTTGTAGGAACACGCCTTACAGAGGTGTTGTATTCTTTAACTGAAATATTAAAATCTCGCCTTGCAACAGTAATTCTATTTTCTGTTCCTTCTAACTGAGATTGAAGATTTAAAAAATTGGTTGTTGATTTTAGTTCAGGATATTTTTCTACCACAACCATGAGCCTTGAAAGAGCGGAGCTAAGCTCCCCTTGAATGGCTTCAAATTTTTTAAAGGCAGTTGGGTCATTTAAAATATTTTTATCAATTTGCATACTGCCTACTTTGGCACGTGCTTCCACCACTGCTGTTAAAGTTTCTCTTTCAAATTTTGAAACACCTTTTACTGTATTTACTAAGTTAGGAATTAGATCAGCGCGCCTTTGATAGTCGTTTTGAACTTGGCTCCATTTTTCATTTACATTTTCTTGTTTTGTAACAAGACCATTGTAGGAACCTGCAAACATAAATCCAATCGCAACAACTATAGCTAAAACTCCAAGTAAAATTCGCATTTTAAAGTCTCCTGTGTCTAGCCCGCGGCTCTGGCCGGCTTAGGCTTTTCTTGTAGTTTCACAACTAGGCTTATGTCTGTCAACAGGTACGCCCCCCATTTTGGTAACAGCCCTGCGTCACACAACTTTGAATAACTCTACAGATAATATAGCATACTGACGACAAGTGTTTGATATGTATGATCTTATTGTCATTGGCTCAGGTCCCGCAGGCCAAAGAGGCGCAATTACTGCCGCTAAATGCGGCAAAAAAGTAGCGCTAATAGAAAAAGAAAGCGTTTTTGGTGGAGCTTGCATTCACACAGGAACACTTCCATCTAAATCTTTAAGAGAAAGTATTTATAATATTTTTACATTCCGCCTTTCAGGAACGGATCTAACAAGAAAAGCAACACGTAAAAAAGTGAGTATGCAGGAGCTTTTATCTAGAAAAAACAATGTAACATCAAAAGAAAATGAGCTTATTCAAGAACAAATTAGGTCAAATGGAATTAGTGTCTACAATGGTTTTGCAAGCTTTATTGATAAACATAAGATTTCAGTTCATACCTCAGAGGGTGGAGAAATTGTTTTAGAATCAAAATTTTTTCTCATTGCCACAGGTTCAAAACCACTTAGACCAAAGCATATCCCCTTTGATGATAAAAAAATTTGCGACAGCGATAGCATCTTAACACTTACAGAAATACCAGAGGTTTTAACAGTTGTGGGTGGCGGGGTTATTGGCTGCGAGTATGCAAGTATGTTTTCTGCCCTTGGAACACAGGTACACTTAATAGATAAAAAAAATGAGCTTTTACCTTTTATTGATAAAGAAATAACAGAATTTTTAAAAAAATCTCTCATCTATCAGGGCTGCAAAATTCATCTTAACGAAGAAGTGGCTGAAATTAAAAAAACAAAAAGCGCTATAGAAACAAAGCTTAAATCAGGCCTTAGTATAAAATCAGATACTTTACTTTATGCTATGGGAAGAACCCCCCAGATCCAAAATATGAATCTTGGCAATATAAACATTCAAACCGACGAAAGAGATCACATCAAGGTAGATAAAAATTACCTAACCTCTGTTAACAATATCTACGCTGTTGGTGATGTCATTGGCTTTCCCTCTTTAGCCTCTTCAAGCTTTGAACAGGGCAGACTCTCTGCCTGCCATGCCTTTAATATTCCCCATGCGGACTTTCCAGAAATATTCCCATACGGAATTTACACCATTCCAGAGATAAGTAGCATTGGTAAAACCGAAGAAGAATTAACCAAAGAAGGTGTTAAATTTGACGTTGGCAGAGCTGAATATAAAGAATCTGCTCGTGGGCAAATCATTGCTGATTCCGGAGGGTTATTAAAGATTTGCTTTTGCCCTGAGAGCTTAAAAATTTATGGCATTCATATTATTGGTAATTCAGCTGCAGAGCTTGTGCATTTAGGTCAAATGGTCATGACTCTCAATGGAGACATTAAAACCCTTGTAAGAAATATTTTCAACTACCCCACCCTTGCAGAGACCTATAAAATTGCAGCTTTTAATGGCCTTAACAAAACCTTTAAAAAGAACTCCATGGAATTTTAATTTTTCTAAAACTGTACCTTGAAAAGCACAGAATGCCATAGTAAGAAAGACTCACTTTCAAGTATTCCACGGGAGGTAGTCCTTGTTACATTTTTTAATTCTTCTTACTTTTGTTTTTCAATTTTCTGTATCTCATGCAGATTTAATAGAAGGCTTGGACAAAAACTCCGCTACTCAGTTTGAGCAAGAGGCGGTCGATTTTGATCTTGGCAAAAAATTACTTGATCGTCTTCAAAGAACAACCTACAGCATTCATCTTGATGTACTAGATTATTCTTCTGAAAATGGCCTTAACCTAGAGCTTTCTGCTCCCTATAAAATTAAGCCCTCATATTTAGATGATTATTACACAAGAGTAGAAAAATATGTTTTTGGAGCAGATGTTGATTTAGAAAAAACCTTAGATTTTTTAGACAAGTTTATGAGTCTTGGTGCAGGTGGAAGAGTAGAGTTAGAATTTGCCCGCCAGTTTGATAAATTTGAAGATGCATGGAATGTTTCAAAATATCCTCCTTACGGCCCAAAAAGAATTCCATTTAATACAAAGGCCGCCCTTGAAGGCTTAAAAGAGCTTGATTTTTTTGGAATGAAAGCAAATTTGGCAGTAGATTTCACACCAATTAGAGGAAGCTATTCTCATGCTGCTTTAAACGCTAGTTTAAGCGGATCTTGGATATATAAGGGCGAACTTCTAGTTCACGTATTTCGCCTAAGTCAAAACAGAGTTAGAGTAAAACTTATTGCTGTTAAAACAAAAGGCCCTGAGGGAAAAGCAGAGCTTAAAGTACAACCAACAGTCACAAGTTTTGGTTGGGACCCACTTAACAATTTATTCGAAAAAATTGGGTCTCTTGTTTTGTTTGAAGGAACACAAACTGGCGCCTCACAGATTAATCTTCCAGATATGAAGGATCGGCTTTTAATGGCGGATTATATTTTTGATTTAAATAATCCTGATGCCATAAACGCTTATGATGAGTTGTTTAGTAGGTTTTATGTCATAAAAGATAAAAAACTTAATATTGAGCTTATTAAAGAAGGAGCTGATGTATTAAACCCCTTTGAGCAAGACCTAAATGATGGAAAGAAATATTTAAAAATGCATCTTGGAAAAATTGAAGAAATTTATAACCAAGATAAGCACCTAGCTCAAAACTGCCCTAATGGACTTCCTCCAACAGGAATGAATGTTCTTTGTCCTAGAATTTCACGCTACATTGCAGTTCAAAATGATTCCTTAAGCAATGCCACTTCATATAAGTGGGGAGCCTCACCTATTTTTTCAAGAGAAGGAAGAAGTAGATATTCTGACAATAGAATAACCCAAAGAGATGACCAAAATAATTTAAAATATTTTAAACATTTACTTTATGAAGGCTCAAAAAAGAATAAAGGCTGGTTTGGTACATTTAACAACGCAACCATTAAATCTTTAGATGTTTTATGTGCCCTTAATTTTGAAAATGATGAAGATTGCCAATTTCAAGGCTTAGGTGTTCATTTAGAATTAACTGACACAGACTACAACGCTGAAGACCACGCTGCTTTTTTAAAATATATGGAAAGCTCTTTACCAAAGGCAGTATTTAACAAAATTCCCCTAGCTGATTGGGCACAAATCAAAGACAGAAAAAACGCCTCAGTTGTTTTAAGATTTTTATTTAAAAAAGATGCCATTAATTTACTTGGAGGTTTCGGTGGTCCCAAACCTGACATCCAAGGTTTATTAACAGAGTATGTAAAACAAAAAGAACCTCTAACAGTAGAGAATCTTTATAACTCCTACCCTCAAGGGGAAAGTAGTGAACCCCCATTTTTAACTAGGCAAGAGGATCCTGTTACAAAGTATGAAAAAGATATTAAATTTGTATCTTCAAAGCTTTTGATTGCCTTTGATGAAACAAAAGTTGATAACGAAAGAATTGCCGCCATTATGGATTTAAAAGGCAATGAGTTTTTTGAAAAGTTTGGAACAGGTTTTGTTATTAGTCTACTTTCTAAAGATGCACTACATGAACTATTATATGTAAGACTTAACATGACTGCCAAAGGTGAAAAACATTTTGAATGGAAATACGGAGAGTCAGATAAAATTAAAATCTATAGATCATTTTTGTACATGCAATCCATAATGTATGACAGAGATATTGACCCCCGCATTCAAACTGAACTCTCTGAAGAAGTTAAGTCCTCAAAGAGCTTAGAACAAAAACCCGATTAACATATAAGTATTTAATATTACTTATATTTTTTAATCACTCCAGACTAAAGAATATGCCCACATAAGCCGATAAAACAATAGGGCGAGGTGTGGGCATTGAATAAGGGCAAAAAATACTTAAAAACCATCTCTATTTTAGCACTACTTGTAGCACTTGTTTTTATTTACCAAAACTGTGGTGATGTAAAGCTTAAGCAAGCTACAAAATCTGTAGACAGTAGATCTCTTTCTGTAGAAAACCCAAAGCCTACATATTTAAAACCACCAGTTCCTTTTGAAGGTATTATGCGAGCGGCATTTTTTATAGATATGTCTCACTCCACTGTTACTACCACCTGCCCTGACTCTGTTGATGAACCAAACCCTTTCCCAGCCCCTGGGTTAAACTGCATAAACCCTGATTTAGGCTCTGATTCTAAACTAAGAAGATTTAAAATCATTAATAAGTGGCTTGACCAAATGGAAGCCTATATGACACAAAACAATATTCCCGCTGATAATTTTAAAGCAGCTGTTGTACCTTTCTCAGGCGGCATGAGCAGTCGAGATTTACTTGAATACCCATCTTACTCAACTCGCTTTACAAATATTGCAGGCGTTCGCACCATAATTGCTAACTTAAAAAAAGCCCAAGAGGACTTTGGCAAAACCTCAGGGGTTGCAACAAATAACTTAATGTTTACCTCTGTTCCAGCCCCAAAACTGGAAAGATTACATAATTTTATTCAAGATGAAATTACTGCACTCAGATCTGCACAAAAACTTTCTCAATCTCGTTTTGAAATAGTTTTTTTCTCAGACGGAGTTCCCAACCCACGTGGAAAGCACATCAAGGAAGCCATTAGAAGAATTTGGGATTACAAAAAATTTAGAAGAGTAAAATACCTTGATCTTAATAACCCTGCAGGATGTCGCCTTTATGATTACATGCCCACAAGCGATGGTAGTAAAATTATAAATGAAGCCATAGATTACTCTTCCACAGGGTTAGATTGCATGAATAAGTATGAAGACCTTGTGGATAGAATGGTTATTGGTCAAGGCCCTTACTTCCCACCCTACTCTAGCTCTTGTTATACTTGGGCAGATCAGCTTAGAGAACCCACACGTAAGTGCTTTGAAGGTCTTGATGAATTTGATTATGACGGCACAGAAGATTACTATAATTACAATTCATTTATGTCTAAGGTAAATGCTCTTTGGGGAAGCCCCGTGGATAATCTTGTAGCAAATATTATGTATAAAATATTTAGTATTTATCAGCTCTTTCAAATTAATTCAGAGGCTCAATTTAGATTTTCATTTTTGCGCCTTGATTCAGATGAAGCCAGTTACAAAACACCGGCAGAAGAACTTGACCCAGAAGTTAACTGGATAAAAAAAGCTAAAGAGATTTACAAAAACCAGCACCGCTATGTAGATAAAATTTCAGATAATCCCCCATTTGCACTATTTCCTGGCTCTGGCCCCTCAGAGTCTTACAGGCTTGGCCAATTTTATGCTTTTAATATTAATGCAAGAGTAAATTCAAATTATGTTTTAGATGTAGATTCAGATGGTGATGGTTTATTTGACATTGAAGAGGCTCAACTTGGAACAAACTCAAGCAACCCAAGAACCAATGGTGTTTGCAATGATAAAATAAGGTTTAATGCTAATGGTTGCATTCAATCAAGCTGTGACCCACAAATTGATAAAGATGGGGACGGGTTAAATGAGTGTGAGGAAATCACTTTAGGAACTTCAGATTTAGATTTTGATACCGACGGCGATGGAGTCCCTGATGGAATTGAAGTCTTATATGGTCTTTCCCCTCTTCAAAGTGATTACAATATTTCAAGTAACCCTGAGAACACAAATCTAACAAATTTGCGAATGGGCTTAATGCCTTTTCTTAGAGCCTCTCAAGTAGCACGTGAATTTTTAATAAACCTCAGAGTTGATTTTTATAATTACATACAAGTTAGAAATAATTTAGGCCAACTTGTGCAAACACCAGGTTATATTGTGCAATTAAAAAATATCCGCATTGTAGATACTCAAAGCACAAGCGACAACTTGCCCCTTTACAAATCACGTGCAAAGCTTCCCGTTGATTTATGGCAACATCATCTTCAAGGTGGAAGCCACTTAATGGGGGAAAACCGTATTGTTTATATGGGTAGAGTAGATAACACTCAAAACCCTGGCGATGCTTACTGGATTATTAAAACAAATGAATTTAACTTTAACTCTCCCCCTGGAACGGTAAATATTAATTTTGATAATTTTAACCAAATTTCAGTTTTAGACCCACAAGGAGAAATTAAATGAAGAGATTTATAGTTCTCTTTTTATTTATTATTTTCAGTGTGGGAATAATTTTAACCTATCAAAATTGTTCTGACACAAAATTAAGTCTAGCAAATAAAACAAAAATACAATCAAGCTTAAGTGCTAAAGGCTTAGTTTGCCCCATAACAGGCCCTACTTTTGGTAACCCAACAAAAATTATATTTGTTGTAGATATGTCTTTATCTAATTTAGGAAATGCACAAATTCGCGCAGAAGAATTATACAATGGTACAACAACTTGGAATCATATATTGGGTGTAAGCACGCCCACTGATATAAATGCCTTAAGGTTAAAAGTGGTTGATGATATTATTGATCTAACTTCCTCCTTTGATAACTTTAGCTACGCTGTGATGGGCTTTGGAAGTGCTACCATGCTGGGCTCAATTTCAGATTCCTGTGTTGGCCCCTTTACTGATGATGAAGCACTTGCACATCAATCAGTTGAAGGTCTTAGAATAATTCATAATTCAGATAAAGCCTTAGGAAGTGTTATGGGTGTACAATCCCCCAACCCACCATGGCAGATGGGAAATACTTCATACACAAGCGCTATTAATTGTGTGAAAGATAAAATCATGTCTGATATTTCTCAGCTTGGAAATTCTAATCAAAGACCAAATTACCAAGTTTTTTACATCACTGACGGTAAATCTACAGATGAAAATAATAGCTTTATTCAAACACTTGCAAACCTTGCACAACAAGTAACCCTTAATAATACTACAATGAAGTTTAACCCTGTTTACTACGGCACAGGAGACCCTGCTGATGAAGCCGCTGCGCGAGTCTTACTAGATCAAATGGCTCAAAGTGTTGATCCCAGTGTGAGAACATTTGTTTCAACACAATTTGGAGCAATCACAGCAGAGCTTATGACACGCTTTTCATCCACCGCAAGTGTTGCTTATAAATTAAAAACATTTTCTGCAGTTAATTTAACAACAGCTTTTCATAGTGCAACACCTTCTAGTGACAGCGATATGGACGGTCTTTCAGATCAATTTGAATCTACTAAGCCTGGATTAAGCGCCACAAATGCAAGATCCTCAGGAGTCTTAGATCGCCTTTGTTATGACAAAACAAATAGCACAAGTTGCTCAACTCAAAACTTAACATGTGATCCTTTAGCTCAGAAATTTTTTATGCTTAATGAGTGTGATGTTGAATATTTATTTACCAATTCCTCAAAACCATTCTCGCCAGGACTGGATTCAGATAAAGACAATATTGTTGATTATGTTGAAATCATTAGAGGAATAAACCCGTTACTATTAAATGCCCAAGCAGATGATGATGGGGATAATATTTCAAATATCTCTGAGGTTAACCAAGGAACAAATCTCTTATTGAATAATTCAATCCAAGCGCCAATATCAAATCAATTTGTATCTTTTAAAGTTAGTGAGTCAAACCAAACAAACCCACAATGTTCAACACAAGGCACACATTGGAATTGGGAAGTCACTAATGTTCCTTTAGTTAATACACTTGCCTACACAGACCAAAGCACAGGAGGAATATTTAATTTTAGCCATACACAAGATGAAAATGTCGTTTTAATTACCTTCACAGCAGAAGCACTTAATAGCACTTATCATCCAAAGCTTGTCTATGCTGTTATTGTTAAATTAAAATTATCTGGTGGGAATGCAAACATCACACTTAACCAAACAGATTTTCAACTCGTAGGAGCTGTGAAATGAAATTAATATTTTTTAGTATTTTTTTAATATGCTCTTTAAGTAATGCTCAAACATCAGACCCTGCGCCTGTTAAGTGTTTAAAAACTGAAGGTAAATCTCTTGGGTGTGTGCCTTCTGCTTTTGATACATGTCACTCAGGGCAACCTGCAAATTGTGAGGTAGCAAGGCTTACTGCAAAATGTCTTTACGTACAAGCATTAGATAAATATTGGGTAGACCCAGATGGTGGCCCCCTTACGTTGCAGTGTGCAGCTTATGACAATACTGAATGCCCAACCAACCCTGGAAGTGATATTTCTGCTTGCCCACAAGCAACTTGTATTAAATATAAAAAACCTGTTTGTAAGAAAAAATGTAAAGTTGGCTATAAAGGCTCAATAAAAGAAGTTAATGTAGCAAGAAAAGGTTGCAAGAGGTTTTGCGGAGAGTTTTGTCCAAACGAACCCACATGTGACATTTGTGATCCCGCTACAAATCCAAATTGCAACCCCCGACAAGTTTGCCCTGTAACCTCCCAAGGTCATCACCCAATTTTTGGCGCCCCGTGGGTACTTCCTCGCCCCCAAGCTTATGAAGCCTGGAAGCCAGACACTTCACCGCTATGTGCAGAAAAAGTTAAAGACCCCCTTGGTGAGGAACATGAGGTAGATCAAAATTTGGCCGCTCGTGAGGCAGGCTGCCCTTCAACAACCATAGAACCAGAAACTCGTATGGATACTGATGAGAGCTGCCCATGGATAAAATACCCAGGCAAACCAGATCAAGACCCAGCAAAAGATGGATGTAACCCAAATAACTATGGCGCAGGTAATTTATTCCCCACAGATTGTACTGTATTAAAATGTGGAGAAGCTTATTGCAATGAAAATCCGGGCAAATGTAAGTGAGGTTTTTTTGAAGTTTAAAAAAATTCTTTTTACATTTTTACTTCTCACAGCAGCTCTAGCACTAGCGCAATTTCAAAACTGCGCTGATGTTAAATTAAGCTCTGTTTATAAGCTTACTTCTATTGGCAATATTACCGGGAAATTTTGTGCAACTAATTTTAATAACCCACCAAATGCTCCCATTAAATATGCTGTAAAAAACTTTTTTGTAACAAATTTAAATGCCAAAGTTGAGGGTAATCAAATTAAGGCAGATTCCGATGCCGATGGCTTAAGCGATGATTTTGAAAATAACTCAAGCTCGCCCACATACAGCGCCACTAATAGAAGAACTTTTGGCACCTTAGATTCAATTTGTGCAGCCAGTGGAGGAACGGGTTGTGAGTACACAGGTCTTACAGCCGCTATTAGTACAGGCCTATTAGAGAGTGATTTGTTTGGTTTTTCTGCCGCTGGCGTTGGCTTAGGGTATGATGCAGATTTAGATGGAATTCCTGATTTACTTGAAATTTTAAAATCAACAGACATTGTGCGCGATGATGTTTTAAACGACAACGATCTGGATGGAAAAAATAATTTAAAAGAAGTGCAACAAGCTTTAGATGCAAACTCCGCAGATGATCTATACTTGCCACCACAATTTCAAACCATAACACGTTATTGGCTTTCTGATTTATATGGTGGTAATGGTGTATGCCCTACCGGCCAAAAAATGTATGAATTTAGTGTAGATAATATTCCACTTGTCCCAACCCAAGCCTTCACGGCTGAAAACGTGGAAGAAGAATATTTAAGCCATAGCCAAGCAGAAAACCTTATTTTACTATCTTACGTATCTGAATCAGAAGGCACCTCTCCTCAGAGAGAATACTACACACAAATTATTAGGGTAAATATAAAGGATGCTTCGAAAATTAAAATAACAACAACACCTAGCCAATTTAATTTTCAAGGGCAATATTAAATGACACAAACTTTTGTCTTTATCCGCCATGCTCACCGTGACACCTCTGAACGCGAACTTGATAACGGCATTGATGAAAAGGGCCGTGTTCAAGTTGAAGAATTAATTAAAAAATATAAATTAAATGAGTTGCCAAAGGCTGATGAATTTTGGTCAAGCCCTAAGCTTCGCTGTCAGGAAACTTTAGAGCCCCTCGCAAAAATTGAAAAGGCAAAACTTAAAATTGTTGAAGAGCTTGATGAGCAAACAAATAAAGAATCTTCAAAAGAGTTTAGAAAAAGAATTTTTAATTTTTTGCAAAAACTTAAAAAAGCAGAAAAAGTTATTTACTTATGCAGTCATGGAGACTGGCTACCAGAGGCTTTACAAGAATTAACTGGTATGTGGGTTGATGTGAAAAAGGCCCAAGCTATTGTTTGCATTTATGATGAAAAGGGCTGGCATTTAAGATGATGATTTATTGCGTAGGAAGAAATTATGCGGAACACGCAAAAGAGCTTGGCAATAAAGCACCTGGTGAACCTATTATATTTTTTAAACCACCGGCTAGTATTGTAAAAACTGGGGAGAAAATTAATTTGCCAAAATTTTCAAATAATGTCCAGTTTGAGGCAGAACTTGCCATTTTTATTGGGGTTGATTATCAAGTAACTCATTTTACAATTGCTTGTGATTTTACAGCCCGAGATCAACAAAAAACCGCAAAACAAGAAGGCCTGCCTTGGTCCCTTGCTAAGGGCTTTAAACAAAGCTGTGGTCTTGGCCCCTGGCTTCCTGTAAGCATATTAGAGAAAAAAAATCTAACTTTGCAAAACTTGGAACTTAGGCTTTACCAAAATAATGAAGTTAAACAACATGGTTTTACAAAAGATATGGTTTTCTCTATTGATAAAATTATTAGTCATGTAAAAGAAAATTTCCCCCTAGAACCAGGGGATATTATTTTAACCGGCACACCCTCTGGAGTTTCAAGTATTAAGTCTGGAGATTATTTATTAGCTGAAATTGTTGGTATTGTTGAGGCTAACTGGCAAATTATTTAGTTTTTAAAAGGAGTATCGTTTTATGGAAAGAAAATATAAGATTGTATTAGCTGGCATATTACTTCTAGCCATTACCTCAGCATACATGAATTGCTCTGACGTTAAACTTTCAAGAGGACAACAACCCTCAACCACAGTAGTAGTACCGCCCCCGCCACCCCCTCCCAACCCACCAATAACAGATCCTGTTAGCAATCTTATTACTGGCTCAACTTCCATGGGGCAAGGCTTCCCTGATGGCGCAGGGACAGGCATACATGCAACACTTACGAGCTATACATTATCTTCAAAGCCTGACTCATGCCCTGATAATTATAGAATTATTAAAGGCTGGCAAAATAGCCCTTACCAAGTAACTACTGAAGCTGGCCCAATAATTGTAACACCTGAGTATGTTGATTTATCAGATCCAAACTTAATTAATGTTCCTTTACCAATAAGCCCAGGGCAATTGCTTTTCCAACATGAAATTAGATTTGAAAGACCACCTGGAGCATCAATTTACGCATTTAGAATTAAAACTCCCCCTAATAACTTCACCATGAGTGTGAGTGTAACTTCTCAATATGAAGGTATGTTAACTTTTACCCTGCTTGGGTGTGATGTTTTTTCAAGTTGCGTACAAACTCCTATTACAAATTATCTATCTGTATCAAGGCTTCCTTGTGATATGAGCCCAAGTCAAACAAGTTGCAAATTTGACTCTTTAGGAATGAGAAGTTTTCAAGTATCAGAAAATGCCAATGAGCAAAACTGTGAGTTAAAATCAGATACTTATTATTACATTAATATCAACTATGCTTGGCCACAGATTAACCCAGGCCAGTGTGATGGAAACAATTGTAGATCAGTATTAAGAATTGTCGGCAGCTAAAAAACTGATACGTGACTTTTATTATCTAGCTGCTGTATTAAAAATGTTTTTTTAATTTTGTTTGAAAGCTTTAAGAGTTCGCCATTTTGATCAAATAAAATTTGTCCCATCACCAAAGCCTCGCTTAAATCATAAGACATTTTATTTAAATTCTCAGGCATGTTTAAAAACTGAACTTCTAATCTAAAATTTAATTTTTCTATTACAGCTTCTTCAAAATCCCAATACAAAAGTGCATTTATCACGTGCGTTGGCTCTAAAAATATAAATGCCTTTTGGTTTAATTTCACAATCCCCAATAGCCTTAACCCAAAAAATCGCGTGTTTAAATTAATAAAAAGATTCTCCTGGTTGCTTTTGTCTTGCGCCATCACAGAAAGCCTCTCCACACAAATGTCATTTAATGAAATTCCCCGACTTTGCGCTTGCTCTATAAGCGTTTGGTGCAATTGTGGTGATATGCGAACAACAAATCTTCCTGATTTCAAATTATCCTCCTAGTACCATAATACTAAAAAACTAAAATGACACGATGCTTAAATGGGTCTAGTCTTCTTGCATCACTCACACTTTTTGAGTACTCTTGTGGCGGTATTTAGGACGAAAGGCTAAAGCAAATGCAAAACCAACAAATGAGTCCGCAGACAATTCAAAGTTTAATTACTGCTCAGGGGCAAAAAATTTTTGATCAAATTGAGTCCACTGACACCGGAAATATTTTTAATAAAGACTGGTGGTACGGGCGCATTATGGATTGGTCCATGCAGAATGAAGCTTTTAAAGTTCAAATGTTTCGCTTTGTTGATGTTTTACCTTATTTAAATTCTTCAGATGAGGTGGCTCGGCACTTAAAAGAATATTTTTCAAGTGGGGATCAACCACTCCCGTCAGTCCTTGGCTGGGGATTGGGTTTAGGCTCCCTTGCACCGGGGCTTATGGCAGGTGCTATTAAAAAAAATGTCACGCAAATGGCAAAGATGTTTATTACTGGCTCAGATGCTAAAGAAGCCTTACCTACGCTTGAAAAATTACGTAAAAACAGACTTTGCTTTACCGCAGATATTCTTGGTGAGGCTGCTGTAAGTGAGGCAGAAGCTGAGACGTATTATAAAAAATATTTAGATCTCATTGAAAATTTAAGTCAGCTTTCAAAAAAATGGATTGATGATGAACTTATTGATCATGATAACCTTGGCCCCATCAGCAAAGTAAATGTTTCCGTAAAAGTAAGCTCACTTTATTCTCAATTTGATCCCATTGACCCAGAAAATTCCATTGAGGAAGTCAAAAGACGCCTTCGCCCTATTTTTAGAAAAGCAAAAGATTTGGGCGTGTTTTTAAATTTAGATATGGAATCTTATTTTCATAAAAATTTAACTATAAAATTATTTAAATCTCTTATGGATGAAGAGGAATTTAAAAACCACAACAATGTAGGTTTAGTTATACAAGCTTACTTAAAAGATTCTGAAAATGATTTGTTAGATATAATTAATTGGTCAAAAAATCGCACAGGCCAAATTACTATTCGCTTAGTTAAGGGTGCTTATTGGGATTATGAAGTCATTTCAGCTCGTCAAAAAGATTGGCCCATCCCAGTATTTACACAAAAACATCACAGCGATGCCAACTATGAAAAACTCTCTCTTATTCTTTTAGAGAATAATAAATATATTAAAGCTGCCTTTGGAACACACAACGTAAGATCAATTGCTCATGTTTTAGTTCAAGCTGAAAAGCTTGGCATAGACAAAAGAAGCTTTGAAATACAAATGCTCTATGGCATGGCAGAGCCAATTAAAAAAGCTCTAATAAGCCAAGGGCTAAGAGTGCGTGAGTATGCCCCTATTGGTGAGTTAATCCCCGGCATGGCCTATTTAGTAAGAAGACTTTTGGAAAACACCTCTAATGAGAGTTTTTTAAGGGCTAAGTTTACAACAAATAAATCCACACAAGAGCTGTTAAAAGATCCTGCAAGCCTTGGAAATTTAGATTTTACTAATTCTTCAAATGAAAAGAGTAATGTTATGAACGTAAAAGTTTTTAAAAACGAGCCGCCAACAGATTTTAATATTGATGCTAACCGCGACCGCCTCAGCTCTGCCATTAAAACAGTTAGAAAATCTCTTGGTAAAACCTACCCCCTTGTTATTGGCAAAAAAGAAATTAAAACAAATAAAGAAATTATCTCCGTTAACCCATCAAACCCTCAAGAAATTATTGGTAAAACTTCAGCGGCCACAACCTTAGAGGCAGAGCATGCGTTAGAAGTAGCCCATGAGGCCCAAAAAGCATGGGCAAAGCTTTCAACAGATAAGCGTTGTGAGGTTTTTGAAAAAGCAGCCAAAATAATGCGTGAGAAAAAATTTGAACTCATGGCCCTTGAAATTTTAGAAGTTGGTAAAACTTGGCGTGAGGCTGATGGGGATGTGGCAGAAGCCATTGATTTTTGCCTTTATTATGCAGATCAAATGAAAAAATTCTCACAATCTCAAAAAGTAAGTTTTGTACCCGGAGAGGACAGCCAGTACTCTTACCAACCCCGCGGTGTGGGAGTTGTTATTGCGCCATGGAATTTCCCACTAGCCATTTTATGTGGCATGACAGTGGGCGCTGCTATTTGTGGCAACACTGTCATTATGAAACCAGCTGAACAATCAGGAATAATTGCAGCCTGGTTTATGGAAATTTTAAAAGACGCTGGTCTGCC
Source organism: Oligoflexia bacterium (assembly GCA_016715815.1). Taxonomy (GTDB): domain Bacteria; phylum Bdellovibrionota; class Bdellovibrionia; order JABDDW01; family JABDDW01; genus JADJXN01. The sequence continues at coordinate 237,967 of JADJXN010000014.1, read as the reverse complement.
AGCAGGAGTAATTAATTTTCTCCCAGGTTTTGGAGAGGAAGTAGGAGACTACTTAGTAAACCATAAAAAAATAGATTTTATTGCCTTTACTGGCTCTAAAAATGTGGGCCTTCAAATTTATTCAAAGGCGGCTAACACGCAAAGGGGGCAAAAAAGTATTAAAAAAGTAATTGCTGAGCTTGGTGGCAAAAACGCCATTATTGTTGATAGTGATGCAGATTTAGATGAAGCCGTCCTCGGAGTTATCCAATCAGCCTTTGGCTTTCAGGGGCAAAAATGCTCAGCCTGTTCAAGAGTGATTGTTTTAAAAGATAATTATGAAAAATTTGTGACTCGACTTAGTGAAGCTGCAAAAAGTCTTACTATAGGTCTTGCAGAAAACCCAGGTACTGCAGTGGGACCAGTTATTGATGAGGAAGCCTATAAGAGAATTTTAAAAGCATGTGAAACAGCAAAATCAGAAGGTAAACTTGTGTTTGAAGCCAAAGCCCCTCAAATGGTTATTTTATTCCTCCAACAATTGTTGAAGATATTAAAGTGAACCACTGGATAGCACAAAATGAAGTCTTTGGCCCCGTACTTGCCATTATGAAAGCAGATAATTTTGATGAGGCTCTTGAAATAGCAAACTCAACAGAATTTGCTTTAACAGGTGGTCTTTTTTCTAGAAGCCCCATGAATATTGAAAGAGCAAGAAAAGAATTTGAAGTTGGTAACCTCTACATTAACCGTGGTTGCACAGGAGCCCTTGTTGGACGTCACCCCTTTGGTGGTTTTAAAATGTCTGGTATGGGCTCTAAAGCCGGTGGACCAGATTATCTTTTACACTTTTTAGAACCAAGAACTGTTACTGAAAACACAATGAGAAGAGGCTTTGCCCCAGATCTTTAAAAAATAGGTGATAGGTCCTTTGCTGAAAGTTTATAAAGCCTATCAAGCTCATCAAGCTCAATTTTAATACTTATTTCATTTTCTGTTTCAGCATTTATGGCTTTAAATGTTTCAACAATTTTTCTGCCAACAATTTGTGTATCTAATTTTATAATTTCAGACTTAATGTTTAAAAGCACGGCATTTTCTTTTATAAAATCAATTCGATCGGCAATTTGTTTGGGGCTTCCTTGAGAGTTGGGCGTGTTAATAAACTCAATTTCTTTAATTTTCTCCCCTGTTAAAGTCAGGGCATATTTACCTTCTAAAATTCCAAAGCGTAAGTTATCCAGTGGCTCAGGAGTTTTGCCAATACTTGAAATGAATCTGGCTTTAATTTTAGCCATTTTCTCAAATGTCTGTGCTTCATGTTCAACAACACTGCTTGCTGGCATTCTTTGAGAGCTTAAATGCATGTTAAAAAGAAGCTGGTTACCAATAAAGCTTGTTACTACAATTAAAGATAAAATGAAAAACGTAGTTATTTTATTAAGCGCCACTTAAGCACCCCCTTGATACCTCTATATAGAGCAATGTGGGTGCCCGACCCTTTTGGACTTTATTTGATTTGGTAACTTACAACTCGTATAGAACTAACAGGGTCCGCTATAACCCATTGATAATACTTATCTTTTAAAGAAATAGCCAGCTTTACAGCTGGCTAAATCATAAGCAATTATAAACTGTTTTAAAGCCTAACTAACTTACTCAGATTTTTTGTCTTTTTCAGAACAAGCACACTTTTTGCCTTCGCAGTGGCAATTCTTATGCTCTTTTTTGTTTTTGCATCCGCAGTTTTTGGCTATTGCGTTGTCTGCCATTGAGAAAAATACAAATGCACTTAATAGGGTAATAAACAGTTTTTTCATAAAAGCTCCTCTTTAGTTAATCTATGTATCTATTATCAAAATAGTATCGCAACTGCGAGCCAAAATACATCAAAACTTTAGTCTGGTTTTTGAGAAATAATAGACTCTTTCCGATAACAAATCATGGTTCATGCAAGTTACTTTAAGCGAGTCTCTGCCTTTTGTGTAGATATGTTTGCTATCGTATTATTCCAAGTAATCTTAGGAGGCTTCACCATTAAGCTTTATGAACACACTTGCCATGTAATGGGCATAGTGCCAGATTACCAAGTCACTTTATTAATTAGTCAATTTTGTGGAGCCTTTTTCTTTATTGGCTATTTCTCAATGTGGCAGGGGCTTACAGGCCAAACCATTGGCAAAAAAATGATGAATATTATTGTTATTAAATCAAAAACACATAAGCCACTTACACTTAAAGAGTCTTATTGGAGATCTCTTTCTTACCTTTTAAGCAGTTGGACATATGGCATTGGCTTTTTACTCCCACTTGTAAGAAAAGATAGGCTAGCACTTCATGATTTATTGTGTAGCACCCAAGTTGTGATTAAGCCAAAATCCTTTGCCCAAGCTCACCACTTTCAACCCGAGTTACCACTCCACGCACAGCTTGAGCCACAAAGCTTTAGCGAGACCAAAAAGGCGGGCTAAGGTCGAGAGACCTTCTAGACTTATCTTACATTTTTTCTATTGATTCATTATTTTTAAAAACTTTAAAATGAAGATAGGGGATAAACTTTGCAAGGAGGCAAGGGGGATGGTCTATATTGATAAAAATCAATTAAATGAGGTGGAGTACTTATTTAACCAGTCCGCACAGGGTCTTCATTTGCTTTTTGATAATGAAGATATTCGCAGAGTGTTAAGTAGACCTACTGAGGAAATTGACTTTTTCTCTTTTGAAAATGTTCAGAAGATACAAAAAATTCTTTCTGATTTTATAGCCAAGTCAAGTTTACAATCTAAAATGGAATTTCTTGAAAACCTTGATCAAGATACATATGATCTGCTCCTAAGAACCTATTTTAATATTGTTGAAAACAGTATTTACGAAAAAGGTCCTGAGAAACATTAATTAGGAGCCCTATGAAAAACTATAAAATCACCTTCATGCCCAACAACATTACCGTTGATGTAGACCCTTCAAAATTTCCATACGGTGAAACTGGCCAACCTGGAAGTGTTTTAGATATCGCTTTAACTCACGGAGTAGATTTGGAGCATGTTTGCGGTGGTAATATTGCTTGCTCTACCTGCCATGTTATTGTTGAAAAGGGGTTTAATACCTGCAGCGCCATGACCAGTGATGAACAAGACCAACTTGAAAATGCCTCGGGTAAAACTGCACAATCTCGACTAAGTTGTCAATGCATCCCTGATGGCAGTGAAGATGTGGTTGTAAGGATTCCCTAATTTACTAACTCAAAAATTTTTTTTAAATCCTTTGGTTCTATTTCTTTCCACCTACCTTCTTTAAGATCTCCCAGTAACACATTCATAATGCGCAAGCGTTTTAAGTGGCGTACTTTGTAATTTAAACTTTCGCACATTCTCCTAATTTGCCGATTCTTACCTTCAGTGAGTGTAATTAAAAATGTGCTTTTATTTACTCTTTTAAGTTTGCAGGGCTTAGTAATGTAGCCACCAATGTCTACTCCTTGAGACATTATTTTTAAAAAGTCTTCATCAAAGGGTTTATCTACATTTACCCAATACTCCTTTTCATGGCCATTTTCTGCTCGTAGAATTTTATTAACAATATTTCCGTCATTGGTCAAAAAAATGAGCCCTGTAGAGTCCTTATCTAGCCTGCCAATGGGGAATATTCTTTGCCTAAATTTTATTGCATCAATAATATTGTCTTTCTCGTTGGTATCTGTAGTGCACACAATACCGCGGGGCTTGTTATACATAATATAAATTCTTTTGTTTTTATTTTCAACAAGCTTTCCATTAACAAAAACTTGATCCCCCTCCCCAACCTGATCCCCAAGAGAGGCTACATTATTATTTATTTTAACTTGTTTCTCAGTAATAAGTTTATCCGCTTGGCGCCTTGAACAAAAACCTGACTCAGTTAGAAATTTATTAATTCTCAATTTTAAATCCCCATTTTTTAATTAAAAAATAAGCAATAAAATAAAATGCACTAATAAAAATAGGGCTCAGCATAAGCCATAAAAAACTACCATGCAAAATTGAAGTCGCAAATTTTTGCATAAAATCCAATACTCCTAAAATTTCTATCTCTGATTTAATTTGGCTTGGGCTTAAAGAAAATGGCGGCTTGTTAAATAAAATATCTCCAAATTTTAAAAAAAACGGTATTCCAATTATTTGAAAACCATAAACAGCATAGTTACCCACTTGTAATGCAACATGATTTAGTTTAAACAACAAACCCACCAAAATACAAAGTGGTGTAGCAGGTCCTAATATGGGAATTATTCCAATAGTAGCCCCCAACGCAAAACTTAAAGAAAGCTTCTTAAGCGTCACACCTTGTCTTAATTGTAAAACAAGGGGGGTAATAATTTTTGATTTTAAAAAATTTTCCACTTTTATTTTAGGTAAAAAATAATTGTCCAAAAGTGGCAAAAGCTACCCAACATTACAAAAAGATGAAACAGCTCATGAAAACCAAACCATTTATTTGAAAAATCTGGCCATTTAAAAGCGTAAATTAAAGCTCCCACGGTATAAGCAACTCCACCACTTAAAAGCCATAAAAACCCTTGCATTGAAAGCTGCTTAATTAAAGGGACTGTTACAAAACCAAAAGCCCATCCCATTAAAACATACAATAAAGTTGAAAACCATCTAGGTGCATGAATCCAAAATATTTTCTGTAAACAGCCTAGAGCAGCACAAATCCAAATTCCTAAAAAAATACCAAACCCTAATTTCCCACCAACTGCAATAAGACTTATGGGTGTACTAGAACCAGCAATAAACACATAAATCATCATGTGATCTACGCGCTTAAAAATGAGACTCGTTTTGTGGGATTCAGGCACAAGATGATAAATTGTGCTTGAGAGATATAATAAAAGCATAGAAATACCAAAAGTTAAAAAACTTGCCCAATGTTTAAAGCTACCAGTGGAGTTTGCAATCAGTGTTAAATAGTAAATAGCAAAAACAGACAAAAAAGCTCCCACAAGGTGAGTAGTGCCGCTTACAATATCTTTAGGATCTGTTTTTAGCCTCAGCATTTTTAGTGATAAACCTCTGTTCTTAAGAAAAATACCGGTATTGTTATTTTAAATTTAATACCGTCAAGTGCCTGCATTGTATATGTACCTCTCATATTACCAGTTGGAGTGCTTAATGGGCAAGCACTGACATACTCAAACTCTTCACCAGCACCTATTACTGGCTGCTCTCCCACGACACCTGGACCCTCTACTTGCTCCACACGCCCCCTACCATCTGTAATAATCCAGTGGCGGGAAATAAGCTTTGCAGGTTTTGCACTTTCATTTTTAATTTTTATTTTATAAATAAAAAAATAATTATTATCTTCTGGGCTAGACTTTTCGGGTAAATAAGCTGGCTTCACAGTTATTTTAAAATCATAAGAGTTTTGGGTATATTCAATCAGGTTTTCCATGCTTATTTGACTATAACATTTGCAAATTTTTTTTCAAACCCTATCCAATTCTGAACAGTATCTTTACGTAATTTAAATTCATTAAGGGTTTGCTCTAAAATTACAAGGCGTCTGTTAAAATGCCCCTCAAGTATGGGGGGTAAATTCATGTGGGCTTGGTTTACAGGGCGCCCTGTGTAAGTAGGTTTTATCCCCATGGCTGTTAGTAAGAGCTCTTTTTGCCCATTAACAATTTTGTTTAGGTCTTTTCCCTGAAAAAAAAAGCCAATCATGGAATCATTTGCCATTACTGTGTAAAATTTTTGCAATATCTTTTCAAGCTCAAGCTCAAGATCCCCTCTTTGCAAGAGTTCTTCTTTTAGCAATAAAAGCTGGCTCACTTAACAGCCCTAGCCTGTACAAAGGCAAAGTAAAACACACTGTTTTTTGTTTTCTTAAGTATGGTAATTTCTCTTTTTAATTCTTTTACAAGCCTATGCGTGATTCTTTTTTCTTTTAAAAGGGCTGGCACTCCACTTAGCATGAGAGCCGTCCATTCGTTTAAAAAGGCAGCTCTTGTTTTTTTATCTCTAGAATCTAAAAACAAAGAAACTACTTTAGTTTCAATTTTTTTAAAACCTGCACTTTTTAACCAATTTCCAAGCTTTGCCCCAGAAAAAGGATCCCCACCCATAAGCCACTGAACATCATTAAAATGAAACCAGTAATTTAAAATGGTGGGGCTATAGGGATCAACAAAAAATGATGAGTTCTTCACCTCAGTGCAATAAATAACTCCACCCTTTTTCATGACTCTGTAAACTTCTTTTAACACTTTAACAGGGTTTGGGACATGCTCTAAAAACCAACATAAAAAGGAGCTGTCAAAAGTATTATTTTTAAAATCCATTTGCATTGCATTTTGCAAACTAAGATCAACTTTATTTTTTTTGATTTGTTTTTTGAGATGTTTTTCTGCCTGTTTTAGTTGCTCAAATGATGCATCAACACAAGTGATCTTTAATTTAGGGAAGTGTTCTAAAAGGATTTCTGTTTGAGCCCCTACACCACAACCAACTTCTATGAGGTTTTTATTTTTTTTTAAATTAACCCCGTTATAAACATACTTTTCTAAAAAGCGGGCCTGTTTGTAAAGTCGCTGTTGCTCTTTTTTAGAATAGCCGTGTAGGTAGCCAGATTTTTTTGCCATTTTTATTTATTGAAATGAAAATTCTAAAACTTCAAATTCTTTTATTCCACCGGGGGTATTTACAGAAACAATCTCGCCCTCAGCTTTTCCAATAAGCGCTCTTGCAATGGGGGAATTAATTGAAATTTTTCCGTGTTGCGCGTCTGCCTCATCAACTCCAACAATTTGGTATTTAATTTTTTTACCATTTCCACTTGCAGCATCTTCAAGCACGACAGTTGCTCCAAAGACAATTTTGTCACTTTTAATTTTTGCTGGGTCAATCACTTGAGCCCTTGCTAATTTGGAATTAATTTCTTGTATGCGGCCTTCAATAAAAGCCTGGCGCTCCTTTGCGGAATCATACTCAGCGTTCTCACTTAAATCACCCTGTTCTCTTGCAACTTCAATGGCTTTAATCACCTGTGGTCTTTCTACAGAAAGTAGGTTTTTTAGTTCTTCCTCAAGCTTCTTTTTACCTGCCAATGTCATCGGTACTGTATCTTCTGCCATGACTTTAAAACTCCTTTTTTATTTTTTAAAACGCAGTAATTTAGCATACTTAGTAGGGTTTGCACATCTTAAAAAGAATCTTTTAAGCCTTTGGTTTTACTTGGTTTTTCTTGATTAACACTGCATTTAAGCCCCACAATAGTATCCATGAAACATGTTGTTGATTTAATTAAGACTAGTCAAAACATAGTGCTAAGCACCCACACCCAGCCTGATGGGGATGGCCTTGGTTGCCAATTTTCATTTTACTGGGCATTAAAGAAGATAGGCAAAAGAGTTCGCATAGTAAACCCGGACCGGCTTCCTAGAAAATATCTTTTTTTAGATGAAAACGGTATTTTAGAAACACCCAATACTTTGCGCTCTTCTCTTGAAGGAGTTGATCTTGTTTTAATTTTTGATACCAATGATCCTGAGCTTTTACTTGAGCTGTGGAATTCTTTTAAAACCCATTCAAAAAATATTTGTTTTGTGGACCATCATTCTGCATTAAAGCGCCATCCCCTTGATCCAGAAAAAAATATTATTGACGTAAATGCTAGTTCCACAGGCCAAATAGTTTTTGAGCTTATTAAGGCTTTGCGTGTTGACTTTGACAGCCAAATTGCAATGCCTTTATATACAAGCATTATTTTTGATACTAATTATTTTAAATATGTTCGTAACAGCCCCACGCCGCATCTTATTGCGGCAGAGCTTTTAAAACATCAGATTGATGCTCAAAAAGTGCATCGTCATCTTTTTGGAAATCACTCTCCTGTAAAATTAAAATTTTTGGCCCATATTTTAACTAATATTGATTATGAGTTTGATGGAAGATTGGCCATTGTCCGCGTTCAGAAAAAAGATTTGGACCGCTTAGGCCTTGAGGCTGATGAGACCCGAGACATTATTGATATGGTGATGGATATTGAAAGCATTGAAGCCGCAGCATTGTTTAGAGAAGATGCTCCTAGCCAGTTTAAAATTAGTTTTAGAAGTAAGGGCATGTATAGCGTGAGCCAACTTGCACAAAGCCTTGGTGGTGGTGGGCATGAGTTTGCATCAGGCACTACAATGAACGGCACTTATGTTGAAATAAAAGCAAAAGTCTTGGGTGCTTTTGAGAAAATTTTTGGTTCATGAGTGATCAAAGTAAGAAGCAAGGCATCCAAGCAAACACTTCACAGAATAAGACGTTTAGTAAAATGAATAAAAAATCTCAAAAAGAAATTATTTGCTTTTGCAATCAAATCCCTAAAGATGAAATTGTAAAAGCCATGCAAGAAGGTGCTTGTACACTTAATGAAATTTATGACAAAACCACTGCCGGTGTTGGCCCTTGTGGTGGGAGCTGCAGACGAAAGATTGCCCCACTTCTTGAAGAGTTTTTGAAATCTAAAAAATTATAAATGCATAAGTTTATGGTGCCCGAAACAAAGTGTAGTGAGGTTATTTAATTCATTTTGCCCACCATGGCTCACCGGAGTTTTGTGATGAACCTCAGTCCATCTAGAGTTGTGGCACTTATTTCCACTTTGATCTCTATGCTGACACTCCCCCTTGTCTCTTAGAAAAATTTGGTGTTTTAACCTTTGAGGCAACCTCACCCTTGTAAACCCATACAAACCCACTATGTGTCCCGGGACAGAAGCAGCCGCGTCAGTGGTTTTAACTTCAGATTCAAACCGTGCTTTTGCTTTCTCCACTGGATCAAGCTTTTTTATGTATAACTCCAAAGCCGCCTCAATTGTTTGCTCAAAATTAATAGAGGCTCTTCTTCTTTGACACTCCAAATCTTGAACCCTTTTAAGTAGCTCATGGGCTCTTTCAGATAAGCCAACTGTAAGTTTGATTCTTTCAGGGCTGACATAGCTTGTTCTTTCTTGAACCGCCTTTTCAGGTAAAACCTTGGCAATCTCCTTTTCTAGCTTTGCCTTTGGCAACACCTCAGCCATATTTAACTAAACGTCTTTGTTTTCTGGGGTTAACACAGGAGTTATCTTTCTTGCCTTTGAGACACTAAGTCTACCTTCCTTAATAGCTTCTTTTAGCTCAGGGATTGTTTTTGATTTTCTGGCAACAGTTATAAAGTTTGAACTATTAGCTTCTGAGAGCTTTAACGCTTTCAACGCATAGTCAAAAAGGCTGGCAAAACCTAGTTTTAAAAATATTTTTTGTTGATCTATTTTTTGAAGTATATCAATCAGATCTGATTCTGCTTTGTGAAAGCTTTGGGCAATGTTGATGGCTTTTTGGTGAAGTTCTAAAAATTCTTTTTGCATTAAGACCCCCTTAGTTTAAGGCTTTTATAACATGGTTTTTTCACTGCTCATTTTGAGAACATCTGAGATGAGAAATTAATATCTTATTAAACGAATTAATTTGAGATTTAAGAGTTAAAAACAGATTCAGATAAGTTTTTTTGATATTTTTAGTATTTAAGATCGTCTGGAATCAAAACCTGTAAACCAAAAAACACGTCAAGAAAATAATCTTTAAAAAATAACAACAGTGAAGTTTACAGAAAGGAATAAATAGGTTTTAAGAAGCTCGACACACTTTTTTCTATCTTCTTCAGACTTTGATTTTTTTAAATTTAAAATTTGCTCTTTTAATGACACGTCTTCCCCACAACATCGTCCAATGCCTGCTCACCAACAAGCTCACCTTCATCATCCAAATCTTTTAACTGCACCACACCTTTTATTTCAGGAAATGCTGTCTTTAAGCGCTCCTCAATAGCAAAGGTCATGGTAAGTGGTAAAGAAGCACAGTGCACACATTGGCCAGACACACGTAGTTCTAAAAAGCCGTCATCACGTAAATCTATAACTTGGATATCCCCACCATCGCCTAAAAGCATGGGGCGAATGTCTGATTCAATAATTTCGTTAACTTTTGCTAACATCTCTTTTGATAAGCTCATTTATGAGCTTATCTACATCAGAGCGGCAAGTTCCGCAACCCGAACTTGCGGTGGTCCATTTTTTGACCTTCTCAGGCGTGTGGGCGCCTAATAAAATAGCATCTATTATTTCAGACCTGTTTATTTTTCTACAATGGCAAATTTCTATATCATCTACACTCTTATAAACGCCTTTAGCTTTATCTAAAAGCTCATTAAGCATGAGTTGTGCTGTTTTAACACCCACCACACTTAAACTCTCCAGGTTCTTTTGAAGTGCAAGTTTAAAGAATTTCTCACATTCTTGAATTAAATCAAAACTCCCTTGCGCATGCCAATCAACTGATAGCACGTTTTTATACTCATCAAGCTTAAAGCTAGCCTCAACCCAACAACGATTTTTTATTTCAACACGAAAGCTCTGCATGCACATAAATTATCGGCAGTCTTAAAACAATGCTTGACCAATGTTTTAATACCTACCTAGACTTAATATTAGGGGGAACAACATGAAAAATATTATCATTCTTTTGGTTTTACTTTTAGGCTTTAACGCTCAAACGGCACTTGCGCCTCAGTTAAAAAATGAACCACAAATAAGATATAAAATTAAGGTTCCAAATAACGTTACAGCCACGCAGGTTAGAAACGTTGTTAACATGCTTAATAAGTATGAGTTTGATATCGCCGGTATTAACGAAGCTCAAAGAACCATTGAGGTTATTACCACCACAAAGGGCCTTAGCTTTTTAAAAGAAAAAGGCTTTGATGGCCAAATGGTTAGGACAGATTTTTCTCCTGATCAGCGTTTTTTAAACCCAACAACATTAACTTCAAAATTAAGTGCACTAAATCAAGCTTATCCACAACTAAGTCGTGTGATTGAACTTGGTAAATCAAACCAGGGCCGCCCGGTTTTAGCCATGCTTGTTTCCACTACTTTAGATTATAACTCTGCAGAGTATTTTCAAAAACCAACCATTATCATTGATGGCCTTCACCATGCCCGCGAAATCATGACCCCTGAGGTTGTCTTTGATGTTGCTGAAACCGTTTTAAAAAATGCACAAACCCCGCAGGGACAAGAAATTTTAAAAAATTGGAATATTTGGGTTATACCCATGCTTAACCCTGATGGCTCAAACATTGTTTGGACATCAAATAGCATGTGGAGAAAAAACGCTCGCTCCTCTCTTGATGGAGTGCATGGGGTAGATATAAACAGAAATTATAATTACCGCTGGGGGGAGTGCAATGGCTCATCAGGCAGCCAAGGCTCAGACACTTACCGAGGAGCCACTGCTGCCAGTGAACCAGAAGTAAAAGCTTTTAATACATTAACAGACCACGTGCGCCCAACAGCATATTTATCTTACCATTCTTATAGTGAGCTTGTTTTACACCCATACGGCTGCTACGGAGATTTAACTTCTGAAAATGCTTTAATTAAAAAAGTAGCTAATGAGTTAGCAAGCCTTCTCCCTAGAGATGATGGCCGTGGTAACTACAAGCCCGGCGCACCCTGGGAAATTCTTTACGGCGTTGACGGAAGCTCCATGGATTTTATGTACGCAGCTTACGGAACACTCAGCTACACTTTTGAAGTTAACCAAGACTTTCACCCTTCTTATAGCTTAAGAGAGCCCACTTTGTTAAAACACCGCAAGGCATGGACATATTTTATGAATCGTTCAGGCAAAAACATGCTAAAGGTGCAAGTTGTGGACGGCCTCAACCAGCTTCAAAGAGCACCACTTGTGGCAGCCATTGCAGTGGATAAAATAAAGCATCTTAAAAAAGAAATGCCACTTAGGACAAATAACTTTGGTGTGTTTTTTAAAGTACTAGACCCAGGTGAGTATATTGTTTCAGCAAAACTTGCTGATGGTCGAGTAGGCATGACCAAAGTTGTAATGCAAAACCAACCACAAACAATAAGCATAGTAATTAAGTAGTTAAACTACTCACAGATTTATTATTTTAAACCGATAGTAAATCTGTGAAACACTTGGTGTTTTTAATATTATTTTTTTTCGCGAGTAATTTTTCACAAGCAAGTGTGCGCCCTACTTACGTTAAAATATTAAACCCTGTTAATGCACGTTCTGAAGCCAATTTTATAGACTCAAGTGTTGTTTTAAAAGAGAGCCCGTTGCCTGCAGAGACTGAGGGTGAAATTTTAGATTATGTTCAATTAAACTCTGGCAACTATGGTATTAAATTAAAAATAACCACATCTCCAAATAGAAATTTAAAAGGTAAAGTGGCTTGGGTTTACCATAATGTTAAAGATGCCAAACAAAATCATTTTGTAAAACTATACACTGATCTTACTTTGCAAAAACAAACATATTTTGAAGAGCTCAAACCCATAGAAAGCTGTACAAATTGCACAAAATCCACTCAAGTGATTTCGCAAAAGCAAGCTGCCCCCATTGTTGAGGCTACAGCAAGAATTGAAAGCCATATTAATAAGCCAGAAATAATTAATAAAACTACTATCCCAAAAGCTCAACCAGAAAAGGTAGTTCAAAAGCATAAAAAAACAAAAAAATTAGATAAAATTATTCCTTGTTTAGAAAGATCACTAAGTAGTGAAGCAAAAAGACTGCATAAGCCAAACTATGCTGATTTAAGTAAATCCAAGGGTTACTGCTATAAACATGTTAAGGATGTTTTATTTTGCAGCGAGTTTGTCACACAAGAAGAAAAAAATAGTTGGCATAGTAGTGAGCATAGCTATGCCAAAGTAGAGCATTTTGAAAACAGAGGTTTTATCAATCTTTACCCTAAAATTAAAAACATAGATGATGCTCCCAATGGGGCCATATTGCTCTATAGAAAATATGTTAATGGCCGACCAACAAAGGTGGTACATACTGAAATTAAAGTTGAGAGAAATAACCAAATTCGCTACGTGAGTGATTTAGTTACACCCAACCCCATTATTCAATCAACTCGAAAAAGAAAAACCGATGACTATGAGCTTATTGGGGTTATGGTACATAAGGAAAATATATGACAAAAATATTCTTAGCAATTTTACTTTTGTTTAACTTTTCAAATGCTCAAGTTGATCTTACACCTGCATTAATTTTAAAAATGAAAAAAATAACAAAGCAAACTACACAACTAAAGCAACATGATGAATACCTTAATTTAATTAGAGAAGCGGCTAAACAGCCTCAAACTGAAGAACTAGTTTATGAAACCTTAAGAGTAGCAAAACTGACTTTTAATTTTGACCCCCACCGCACCTCAATACTTATTCTTATAGAGCAATACATGAATAATAAAAAACTTTATAAAAGTGTTATTAAGAAATTTGATTTTAATACAGCAACAGAATTACTTGAAGCCTTTGAAATTCAAGAGCGTGAGCTCAAAGAAGGAAATGGTTAAACAATTAGCTCATTTATTTTTGATCTTAGCTCTTTTCTATTCTTACACTGGAATTTAGAAAGCATATTACCAACATGATACTTAATTGCCTGCTCTGTTAAGTTAATAGATTTTGCAATTTCCTTATTACTCCTACCATTCAATAATAGCTCTACAATAGTGCTTTGCTTATCACTTAAATGTAATAGGCAAAGTTTGGTTTTTAGCTTTTTATTCTCTGCTAAATTTTGCTTTTGAATTAAATCAAGACTTTGCATAAATAAAGAAAATACATAACCAATTTTTTTATAATCTCCGCTCCAGCGTTGTAATGTTTTTTCATCTGCCTGAAGTACTAAAGCGCCAAAGCAAGCGGTTTTACAACTCAAAGGCATCACAACAAAAGCTTGGTTTGCACCAAATGCCGCAGGCTTTTCTATAAAATAATGCTCTTTTTCTTTTTCAATTAAATTTGGTTTAAAATTTAATTTAAAATCAAATTCATTAGGGAATACTTGCTTTAACTCACCATTACTAGATGATGTTTTAAGAAAAATGATTGTTTTAGAAAAGCCAAGTTCTAAAAAACCACTACTCAGCCTTTGCAAAACATCATTTTGGCAACCATTAGCCAAAAACTGGACCAGCTCTTCCATTAATAAAGTTTGAATATCTAGCATTTAATAAACCTTTTTAAGGGGGCACAAGTAATATAGTAAATAGATTTTGTTTATTTTGATACTGCAATCTTTACACTGCGATTAATCTTACTTTGAACAGCTAGACTTTGGTTTTTCCTCAAAAATACATCTCCACCCCCAGGTTCCATAGCTGAATAAGCTCAGAGTTCACCCCAGCTAATACTTGGCTATAAGAAATGCTACCTTTAAAAGGTATTGGAAATTTTTGGCTTAAATAAAACCCCACTGTTGAAAAATATAACCCCAATTCCATCACATGGGCTTGGCTGTTTGAATTATGAGATAAAATGCTGTAATCATAATCTGCTTTTTTACCCCTATAAATATCTTCTAGCTTTAAAGAGTATGTGTATTGAGCGTAAGCTCCTAAAAACTTATTATTTGTCTTTAAATCCAGAGCAGAAGACAAGTACCAAACAGAGCCAGGCTCCCACATTAGTGTTTCTTTTTGGTTAGTTAAGGGAAAACTTTTATTTGGCGCGAGCCTCACTGTTGTTTGAGTTGGCCAGTTGTATTTAAACCTAGAATTAAGTGAAATAATAAAATTGTCATAACTAAATGGCAAAAAATCATTAAGGCTTTCAAGGCTTGTTCCCCAATAGCCATTAGTAATTGGTATGGCTACAAGGTTATCCGGATCTTTTGTACCACCCGTTGGAATATCTGCCTGAAGTTTAAGTGCTGTTTTATAATAGGAAGTTTCAAAATAGCGGTATTGAATAAAAAATAATGCATCACCAAAACCTGAGCCTTCCCAGGTACCCAAAGGCTTATAACCATAATAATTTACTAAAATATCTTGAAGATTTGCGGACTCTAGTGTTGGGAGCTGGTTAATAAATTGCCTAATAATGGATAGGTTTTCTTTATTCCCCGCATTTTTTGGATCTGCCTCCATGAGGCTTAAACTATTTGCTGCTTGTTTTAATTGGCCCGAATCATAATAGCCACCTTTAAGATTTACTTTAGCATTTAAGTAGGGAGCTGCCACTGCAACCATTATTTTATCTGTAATTCCATACGCTAAAGCAAAGGCATTGGCAGAGACATCAATTTTTGCATTAATGTTTACACTTCCAATTTCAAGGTGATTAAAAATATCAGGGCTTGTATTTTTAATTTGCGTAACAACTTCACCAACTTTTTTAGATAACCCAGAAACAGTATCTAGCGTTAGTTTTTCATTTAAATCATAACTCCCAAGCGCACCTGATTCCCCATACTTACCGCCCACTTGCGCATTCATGTGCTTATAAACAAAAGCACGCACCCCTTTGGGAAGAGTGGAAGTATCTGCCTTTAAGTTGAAAGCAGCAAAAATAAGTGCACAAAAAATAATTTTAATGTTGTTTTTCCCCACAAAAACCTTTTATATGACACCATGCATTTTGCAAAGCTCTTTTTATCTCTTGTAGTTTTATTTTCGTTTGGGTGTAAAAACACAAATGAAATTACCCCTATTGCAGGATCAAAAAAGCTTAAATTCAATGCCATTAGTTTAAATATTCAAGGTGATGTTGAACCCGTTAAAGTTCAAAAAAGCTTTATTAGAAAATTTACAGGAACACTTTTGGGTTGGATTCCCCTTTTTGGGGAAATCCTTGAGATGCCTATAAACTTATCACTTTCAATGGCAAAGGCTCTTATCCCACCACTACCAGTAAGAAATGACATTCCTATAAAGCCAGGCTCCACTTGGACAGATGAAGAAGTTTTAAAATTAGTTAAATCTGTGCAGCTTACTGCCGGTTATTTAGAAGTGATTGAAAGAGAAAAGAAAAATTTAAATATTTTAGGCCCTTCAAACCCTAATGATTTAAATTTTTTAAAAGATGTTCATGTCTCTTTAATTTTTAGAGACAAAAACGGGGAAGTTCTTGAAGACATCCCTCTTGCAGACGCCATAATAGAAAAAGATTTTATAAGAGACACCCAAAGACTTCACTTTCATACAACTAATGTTGATATAAAGCCTTATTATGAAAAATATAAAACTTTAGAGATAAGAACATTGGCCTCTGGAAAGTTCCCTAATTATGATATTACTTTTAACGGAAAATTTAATGTGCTTGTAGTTTTAGATCTCCCACAACCTTTTTAAAGTAAGGACTAAAAATTTATGAAAATTTTAATTATTCTTTTATTGGTAGCTCAGCATTCACTTGCATTAGACAGTTTACCTCTTACCCAAGTTAAAAGAGGCGAGCTTTACGCAAAAATTTTAAATAAAGAAGTACTAGAAAGCGTTTCTGCTGAAAAAGGCTGGATTATAAATGGGGTTAAACAAAGCCCCGGATTTGATGCAGATCTAGCTGTTGCTAGAAGAAAGATTGTGTGCTCATTTTACATTCCAAGTCAAAAATTAGAATCTGATGTTTATGTTTTACAACTCATGGAGCATTACGAAATTAACGCTCACCACTTAGAAATGACAGATTCAAAAAAACTTTTTGGTATTACATGCTTTAAAA
Source organism: Oligoflexia bacterium (assembly GCA_016715815.1). GTDB lineage: Bacteria > Bdellovibrionota > Bdellovibrionia > JABDDW01 > JABDDW01 > JADJXN01. The sequence continues at coordinate 221,434 of JADJXN010000014.1, read as the reverse complement.
ATTCAAAACTTTCTATAATGACTTTGGATGAGCTAAACCAAGCTTATAAAGGGCTTATTGATTGGCGCGGCAGGAAGGACTTGAACCCTCAACCCTCAGATCCGAAGTCTGATGCTCTATCCAATTGAGCTACTGCCGCATTTGAGAGAATCTTAAGAATCTGGACTAGACTCATGCTTAAGTCAAGATTTTAGGCCACAATTCACCTCTGGCCTCCCTTTAAGAGTCTAATTCATTACAATAAGTAAAGCATATGAAATACCAATTTACATTCTTTCTTAGCGTTATAATTACAGCAAACATATCCTTGGCTAATACTCTTAAGCCAAAGACTGACACAGAGGCTGCTCAAAACTTTGCCATTGCCCTTAAACAAGGTGAAGAGTTAACAGAGCTCATAGCACTTTTTAAAAAAATATCAGAGCAAAGCCCTTTAAAAAATTGGGCAAACCAATTGGCAGTTGAACAGTTTGGGCATACCTGGCTTGTACTTACTAAAAAGCCAAACTAATTAATATTATCTAGCAAAAATAAATGATTTATTTAACGGAATAAAAATATCAGCAGCTTCTTTCATGTCTTGGCTTGTAGCTTCTGGCCAAGACCAAATCTCCACACGGCAGCCTCTGGATTTTAAATACCAAATTAAAGGCATGTAGTCTTTATCACCACCTAAAATTATAGCTACATCTAGCTTTTCTGCCATGGTGACTGCATCAATAATTAAAAAGCAATCTGCATTTTTAGCTGGGCGCTTAATCTCCCCACCTAGGCTTTTCCAAAAGGAAATAAAATCCTCAGACATTTCTTTAAACTCAGGCTTGTAATAAATAATTCTTAAAATTTCTCTATCACCAACGTTTTCAAGAATTTTTTTATAATCAGTTCTTCCGCCGTGGTGTTTTAGTCCTGAGGTTTCAATATTTTCAGCATCAACAAAAATGCCTACTTTTTGAAATACTAACTCTTTATTATCTTGGATTTGCTTTTTGGTCATGTACCTTGGTTTATTTTATTATAGAGAGATTGCCCATCCATGGGCACCGAGCTAGTTCTATCCAAACTTTTCTCGTAAACCCCTCTCCCTGCAGTTTCTAAGTTAAAAACTTCCCCTACAATTATTAGAAAGAATAATCCAAACCAGGTAAAGCAAAATTTAAGAAATATTTAAGATTTTTAAAAAAAACCTTAAAGACAATATAGCCCAAGTGCAGTATCTTTCTAATATTACAGAGAAAATAAATATGATTCTACGCAGCTTCGAATCTGCCATTATTTTAGACAAGCCTGCAGGCATGTCTACCCATACGCCTGACAGTGGTGCAACGCTTGGCTTTACAGAGGTTTGTGAAAAGCTTTTGGGTGAAAAGCTTTGGGCCGTACACAGGCTTGATAACACCACATCAGGGTGTCTTCTTTGCACCACAAATGCTGAGGGGGTTGAGCCTTGGAGTAATAAGCTCAAAGAGAGTGTTAAGAAATATGTTTTAATCTCTGAGAATGAATTTAAGCAAAACCTTTGGTCCTATGAAGGCCGCATAGAAAAAACAGGTAATCATAAATTTGGCTTAGTTAAAGGGGAAAATAATAGCCACACCACATTTGCTAAAATAGGCAAAAATTCTTTAGGTTTTATATATGAGGCTGAAATTCACTCCGGCAAAACCCATCAAATCAGAATTCACGCTGAGGCTTCTGGCATTCCCATTTTAGGTGATCCACTTCACGGGGGAGCTGCGTACCCAAGGCTTATGTTACACTCTTATGAACTTCAAATAGATAAAACAAAAATTAATTCCCCCTTGCCGCAAGCATTTTTAATGGATCAAGAATTAGAAAAAAAATTTTTAAATCTTCATAAAGCAGATCGCACACTTGCCATGCAGTTTTTAATAAGCTTAGATCGCCGCCGTTTTTTATTTTTTGAAAAAACTAATTCCTATAGGCTTATGCATCGTGAATGGTTTGAGAAAAATAAACTCTGCATTGAAAAACTTGGTGATGTTTTACAAATCATGAATTATTCCCAAACCAATGAAAGCCTATCTGAAAGTTTGATTGATTTTTTTATGAACGTTTCAAACACCAAATATTGGTTTATTAGGCAAATGCAAGAAAGAGGAAATATAAAAAACCTAAATGAAGAAACTAAAATAAATATTCAAGCATCAACTAATATGCCACTACAGTGGCAAATAAAAGAAAATGACATAAATTTTGATATGCGCCACGCCCAAGGCATGAGTGCTGGTTTATTTTTAGATCAAAGAGATCACAGACTAGAAATTCTGCAATCAACACATGGGAAAAAAGTAGCCAATTTTTTTAGCTACACCTGCGGGTTTAGCTTATGTGCAGCCCTTGGTGGTGCAGCTGAAGTTGTCAGTGTTGATACCTCACAAAGCTCTTTAGAGTGGGGTAAAAATAATTTTAAGCTTAATGATTTAGACCCTGACAAATATGAATTCTTCACCGCTGATAGTTTGTTTTTCCTACAAGCTTGTGTACGCAGAAAAAGAAAATTTGATTTAATTATTATTGATCCCCCCACATTTTCCAGAGGAAAGCATGGCACTTTTAAATTAAGTGAGCAAATTGAAGAATTATTAAAAAATGCCTTTTTATGCTTAGAACAAGAAGGCAGGTTATTACTTACTTTTAATGATGAGGGCCTTGAAAGCTCTGATGTAGCTTTAAAAATAGAAAAGGCCGCTCTTGATGCCGGCCTAAGCTATATTCGTATTGAAAAAACCCACCCTCCACTTGATTTTGAGTTCCCCTTAGAGAGAAACACCGTCATGAAGGGCTTTTGGGTTTATGTTTAATTTAAAAGTACTTTTAAAGCCTCACTTCTATAGTATTGGCTACTAATTGTACTCACAACATCGTCATAACTACCGCTATTTGGCAATATAACTGGCTTTAATGCTTTTACAGCTTGAAGTTTATAATAGTCGCTACTAATTGTACTTACTAATACAGCAGTTTGTCCCAGAGTAATTTGTTTATTGATGGAATTTAAGTATCTCACCCGTGTTTTAATTACCTCAACTTTATAGTAATCGCTTGATTCACGATCAACACTACTTTTTACATCAAAAAATTCTGCTTCAGTTAAAACACCAGCTCTGTATGGCCTTTGGTAACTACTTCTGCCTCTATTATAATTTGGTTTTCTAGGAGCTGGGTACTCATCAGAAATATAAGTCACACTACGGCTTTCAACATCTCTATAAGACCCATCTGGGTATTGGCAAACAACTCCATAAGTTGTTTCTGTACGGCCATAATAGCGAACTACACTTGTATACTCGCGGCAGTTTAAACGGTTGCGGTTGTAAGAATAATGTCCACGACGGCCATAGCTAATTTCGCCATCAAAGCGGTTTGTACTCCAGCGGCGCGCGTAGGGCTCATTACTCCAAGCGTACTCTCTATGTACTCTTGAAATCTCTTGCATCTCTCGCTCTTCCATCTCACAACCAAGTTCTCCACCAATGATAGCCCCACCAATGGCACCAACAACTGTGGCTACGTCATTTCCGCGGCCACTGCCAATTTGATGGCCAATAATGCCACCAATAATTCCGCCAATTACAGCACCCCCTCCACTTGAACCGCGGCGAGAGCTACAATCGCTAGCAAAACTTAACTGTGTACTTAGTAAAACTGTTAAAATTAAAAATGTTTTCATTTTTCCTCCCATTTGGTAGGCTTTTCTTTTGGTTAACGAGAGTGTTTATAGCAAAGGCTTTGCCAACTTTAAAACTTATTTAACAATTACAGGAGTTTGCATGTGGTGTAAAAATGACTCTGATCAGCCCTTTTTGTGGTGCGCTTTGATAACGGTTTTAATGTTCCCTCGAACATTAAAGTCCCCAATCACTTCAATTTCCCAAGGGTCAAGGAGCATTATTAAATCATCCATAATGTTGTTGGTTACATCTTCGTGGAATACTTTTTTATCCCGAAAACCATTGATATAAAGTTTTAGACTTTTTAATTCCACACATTTTTTATCAGGAGAGTAGCGGATTTTGATCGTCGCAAAATCAGGAAACCCACTTTTGGGACAAACGCAAGTAAACTCGGGGCAATCAAACTCTACCCAATAGCGTCTATGGGTTGTTCTATTATCAAAGGCTTCAAGCTTGGCATTTTTAATTATTTCTTCCCCGTAAAGCATTTAACCTTTAATTCTTTGATGTAAAAATTGTGAGCTTAAATGAGAAAACATAAGCTGAGCATCTTCACAAATTCCGTAATTATATGTTTCAAAATAAATGGCAACATCACTTAAAGGTTTTAGTTTGCCACCACTAAAACCAACAAGGCCAATAACTTTAGCGCTATTTTTACGAGCATACTCTACCGCTTTAACAACATTTGGGGAATTCCCACTTGCTGAAATAGCAATACAAATATCCCCAGGGTTTAATAAATTTTTTAATTGCTCCTCAAATACTACTTCATACCCACAATCATTAGCATAGGCTGTTAATAAACTCATATTATCTGCCAAACCAATCACACGAAGCCTTTTTTTACCCTCAACGCTTGTGCCTTTAGAAAGATCATTAACCATGTGCTGAGCGGTGCCTGCTGATCCGCCATTGCCAAAAATAAAAACCTGTTTGTTGTCATTATAGGCCTGCCACATTAAATCCATGGCTTTGGCAAATTCAGGGCCTTTATAAATATCAAAAATCTTATGGGCTTCTTCTAAGTATTTCTCTGTAAAATCTTTTACTTCCAAAACTAACCTTGCCTTTAAAAAAATTAACCAACAAAAATAATTCTACTACCTTGAGGCTCTAATTGGGTATTAAAAACTTTTAAGCTTTTTAATGCCTCTTTGACCCTCATTTGCTTTTTAGGCTCGCAAAATAACATAAGAAAGCCCCCGCCACCAGCACCTAAAATTTTACCCCCCAAAGCCCCTGCTTCTAGAGCTTGGCCATACCACTGGTCTATTTGAGGGTTACTTACGTTTGAAGCCATGGTTTTTTTAAGCTCCCAAGATTGGTTTAAAATTTCACCAAAGCGCTTTAAGTCTTTACCCTGTTCTAAGATTTTTTTCAGCTCATGGGCATGACTAACCATTTCTTTTAAAACCTCTGTTTTTGCAGTGGTATTGGTTTTTTGCTCGCTTAAAATGGTTTTTGCATCACGAGTGAGACCTGTAAAAAACATCATACAACTTGCCTCAAGCTCTTTTTTTGTACTATCAAGGCATACAACAGGCTCAACAAAAACTTTTCCGTTTGGCAAAAAGCGAATAAATTGTAACCCTCCAAAAGCAGCAATGTATTGGTCTTGTTTGCCAATGGGCTCATGAAGTTTTTCAATTTCAATATCACAAGCTTCTTCTGCCAACACATCTTGAGTAGCCATTATCCCTTTATACCCTTTAAGAGCATGAAGGAGGGCTACTGTAAAGCTTGAGCTTGAACCAAGCCCTGTGCCTGATGGAATATCAGCCATGGAAATAATCTCAAGCCCCCCCTCTGGGGCATATTTTTGTAATACGTGCTTAAAAATTTTATGTTCAATTTCATCTACATTTTGGCAAATTTCTGTTTTTGAATAACTCAAGCGTATGGTGTTATCAAAACGCTTATTAACAGTAATGTGCATGTATTTATTAATGGCTGTTGAAATCACAGCCCCTTCTTGATTTTGGTAAAAAGAAGCAAGATCTGAACCACCACCGGCAAAACTTAATCTAAAGGGCGTTCGGGAAATAATCACGAATCTTCCTTTCAAATAATTTTAATCTCTCAGGTGTTCCAATATCATAAAAGCGCGAATCTGAAATCCAAGCCTTCATCCGATGCATTTTAATTACACCTTTTAAAATTTCAGCTTCAAAAGAACAATACTTTAAAGATTGCCCTGCGATCACATTTTTTCTTACTAAATAAGCGCCTGCTTCAACATATTTTAAAGGCTTTTCAGGCTTTGGAAGAGAGAGCCCTTCTTTATAATAAGTATCTACAAAAAAGTTTGTATTTATAGAAACATTAAACGGAACGCCTGTGTCTTCTTTATTATTATAAACGGCCATGACAACATCGGTATTGTGGTCAAGCATGGCTAGCATACCCTGGTAATCCACCGGTAAAAAACTATCTCCAAATAATAATAAAAAATCTCCCTCTAGTTGATACCTTGCTTGTAAAAGAGCGCCACCTGTACCCATTTGATCTTTTTCAACACTATATTCAATTTCAACACCCCATTTTTTACCGTTATCAAAATAACTTTTAATCTGTTCTGATTTATAACCTGTTAAAAGAAGAATTTTTGTAAAACCATGCTTTTTTAAATGCTCAATTTGCCATTCTAAAAATGGCTTTCCAGAAACTAAAACCATTGGTTTAGGAATTTCTTTTGTTATATCTCCTAAACGTGTTCCCAGTCCCCCTGCTAAAATGACAACTTGTGGTTTATGCATTAATTCATTCCATATTTTTTATCGTTTAAAATTTCACTTATCGCAAGTTTTACTGCCGCTTCACTGTCATACGTGGGCTTAAAGCCTAAGTTGTGAAGTTTCTCAGCTGATATTTTAACCTGAGCCACATCACCTTTCCAACCCTGAATTCCACCTGAGTACTTCTTCTGGGCCTTTAGACCCATAGCCTGAATGACATAATCTGCAATTTTATCTACTTGGCAAACACCACTTGATGCAAGGTTAAATAAATTAACCTCATTAGATACATTTTCTAAACCAAAGATCATGGCATTTATGCAATCATTCACGTGTAAATAACTTTTTGCCTGCTGGCCATTACCTAAAATGGCAAGCTCTCTTGGATTTTTTTTCAGTTTTTTAATAAAATCATGAATTACTCCATGAGTTGTATGCGGGCCAACTATGTTGGCAAAGCGGTAAATCCAAACCTTCATTTCAAAATTATGGGAAAACGCTGTAGCTAAAGCCTCGCAGGCAAGTTTACTTGCACCGTAAAAACTAATTGGTAAAAGTGGGCCATAGTTTTCAGGGGTTGGTTTAATCTCAGCCTCACCATAAATAGCACTTGTTGATGAAAAAACAAATTCCTTAACTTTATTTAGTCTTGCAGCTTCTAAAACATTATAAGTTGCAATGGTTCCAATTTTTAAATCTCTATCTGTTGATTTAGCCCCTGCTAAAATGTCTGAATTGGCGGCTAAATGCCAAACTCTATGTACATTTTTAAAAAATTTTTTAATTCTATTAAATTTTGTTAAATCTTCTTTTACAAATTTAAATTTTTTAAATTTAAAACATGGGTCCAGATATTTTTTTTGCCCTAAGCTTAAATCATCAATAGCTATAACTTCTTGGCCTGCTTCTAAAAGCCTTAAACAAAGATGGCTTCCAATAAAACCTGCTCCACCTGTAACAATAACCTTCAAAGCTCTTCTCTTTCTTAAATTTTCCCTAAAAGGGAAAATTGTAATTTATTCTTTATTGTTGGTTTAAATAAATATTTAACACTCTCTTTTTTAAAATTATATCTTGGTAAATCTGTCTCTGAAACTAGTTTTCCCTTTTTAATAATTTCACCAAAAAGACTCAAATAATCCTCAGCCATTCTTTGCACACTAAAGTATTGCTCTACATTTTGACGGCACTTTGTGTAACTAACAGTTTTTAACTTCTCCGGCGCCGCTAGTAGTTGAGAATAATTATCACAAAGAACTCCAGTTATACCATCCTCAACCATTTCAGGCATACAACCATTTTTTGTAGCTATAACGGGTGTACCACAGGCTAAAGCTTCAAGGGGTGCTGCTGCGCAAGGCTCATCCCAATTAGTTGGGTAAATAAGGGCTTTTGCTTTAGATAAAACTTGGTTTTTAATTTTATCATCAACAAAACCTAAATATTCAACAAATTCATTTGAAGGGCCATTACCGCCAATGATTTTTAATTTTACTTTTAAATCTTTAGCGAAGTTTAGAGCAGTTTTTAAATTTTTAACTCTCCAGGTGGTTTTAGCTAAAAATAAATAATAATCTTCTTTTTGATCTAAAAAGTTATAGCGTTTTGGGTCCACCCCGTTAAAAACAAAGATTTTGGAGTTGTGGTTTTTAGCATGGCTTTGGCTCAAAAAATTTGTGTTTGCTAAATATTTTTCTTTTAAATGCCCATTACCATGAATGGTTACTAAATACGGCCGCTTTGGCTCTACCACTAGCGGTTGGTGCGAGTGAATAAATTCAATCTCTGAGGGAATAATGTCTTCAATATTTTTTCCGTTCCAATTTTTTGGAATTTCAATAACTTTTACAGGCTCCGAAAGCTTTGATCCAGCTCGACACACAACCCAAACATCATGGCCCAGACGCACATACTCTTCAGATAAAGTGACAACAATTCTTTCAATTCCACCGTAGTTTTTTGGGGGAAGTAAAGAGTCGTGAAATAAGGCTATCTTCATATAAAGGTCAACTTACGCTCTCAAAGAGCAGGCATCAACAATTAAATCTACAGCTTTTTGTGCTTCTTCAAAGGTATTTTGTCTTCCAAGGCCAATTCTCACACTTCTTTGAGCTTCTTGGTCTGTTCGCCCAATGGCTTTTAATACGTGGCTAATTGCAATTTGAGCTGTTGTGCAGGCAGAGCCCGTACTAATACAAAGTGGAGATATTTTTTTTAAAAAAGCTTCCATATTCACATTTTCAGGTAAAACAAAGTTTAAATTATTGGCTAGTCTTTGGTTTAAATCCCCACTGAGTTTTAATCCGTTTAATTTTTGACTTAAATTTTTCCAAATAAAATCTCTTAAATTTTTTAAATGCTCATAATCTTTATTTCTGTTCTCAATAGCAAGTTGCGTAGCTTTGGCAAAACCTATAATTGCTGGCATATTTAAAGTTCCAGAGCGTAAACCTCTCTCATGCCCTCCGCCAAATAAGAGTGGTTCAATTTTAATTCTTGGAGATTTTTGTCTAACAAAAAGTGCCCCAATCCCCTTGGGACCATACATTTTATGTGCAGTCCATGTAGCTAAATCAAAGGGTATTTTATTTTTATCTATACTTAGTGTCGTTAGCGCCTGACTTAAATCAGTATGAAGTGTGATATTTTTTTTCTCAGCTAACTTTGCAACTTCCTCAAGGGGTTGAATTGTACCAATTTCATTATTAACTGCCTGAAGGGATATAAGAATAGTTTTTGGTGTAATGACTTTTTCAATGCTCTCAACACTTACAATTCCACTTGAGTTGCACTCTACAAAACTAACATCAAAGCCTTCGGATTTTAGTTTTAAAGCGGTGTCTTTAACAGATTTATGCTCAATTTGACTCACTATTACGTGGTTACCTGAGTCTTTATTAGCTCTAGCAAAACCTAAAAGGGCAATATTGTTACTTTCGGTGGCACCACTTGTGAAGGTAATTTCTTGAGCATTTGCCCCTATAATTTGACCAACTTGCTTTCTAGCCGCTTCTAAAGCACTTAATGCATCCCAACCCTTTTTGTGATTTCCACTGGCGGGGTTACCATATTGCTCTTTAAAATAAGGCAACATAGCATCTAATACCTGTGGATCAACTGGGGTTGTGGCGTGGTTATCAAAATACATATAAGTAAGCGTAAGCCTATTAAAACAAAGCCCACGGGGCAAGTGTAATCTCTCTTTACCTAGACAAATCATGTCAATTTAGCTATAAGAAACCCATGATTCACTTAACTGAAAAAGCTGCTGCTGAAGTAAAAAGACTCATTTCAAGTAAAAATGAGAAAGAAGAGAGCTTTCTTCGCGTTCAAGTTGTGGGTGGTGGCTGTTCTGGAATGTCTTATAAGCTTGATTTTGATAACGCTAAGAACGACAACGATAAGATATTTGAACACTTTGGCGTAAAACTTGTTGTGGACCCTAAAAGTTATCTCTATGTAATGAACACAACCATTGATTTTTCTGATGGCCTACAAGGCACAGGTTTTAACTTTATTAATCCGAATGCTAAAAAAAGTTGTGGCTGCGGAAGCTCATTTTCAGCCTAAAAGAGGATATGGATGTCAAAAATAACCGGTGTTGGAAAATATATTCCCTCAAAGCTAGTTACCAATAAAGACCTTGAGACAAAATTAAATACTTCTGATGAATGGATCCAGCAACGCTCCGGTATTATACAACGCTACTGGATCACAGAGGGGGAAACCACTAGTGGCATGGCCCACAAAGCCGCCCTTGAAGCCTTAAAAGATGCTGGCAAAAAAGCTAGTGATGTTGATGCGATTGTTTTTGCCACTATCACACCAGATTATTATTTTCCCGGAAGTGGCGTGTTACTTCAAAAAATGCTCTGCCCCGAGAGAACAATTCCCGCCCTTGATGTACGTAATGCTTGTAGTGGTTTTTTATATGCCTTAAGTATTGCTGATGCGTGGGTGAAATCTGGCATGTATAAATGCGTGTTAGTTGTTGGAAGTGAAATTCACTCCACAGGCCTTGATAAATCTCCAGAAGGGCGAGACGTTTCAGTTTTATTTGGTGATGGTGCTGGAGCTGTAGTAGTTGAGCCTTCAAAACCAGGTGAAGGGCTTTTAGTTCATAAGCTTCATTCTGAAGGTGAATATGCAGAAAAATTAATGGTTCAACGCCCCTCAAGCAATGACTACCCTAATAGATTAGATAAAGACGAAACAGTAACAGATAAATCTTTTTTCCCTGTCATGGACGGACGCTTTGTTTTTAAACATGCAGTCACTCGCATGTGTGAGGTTTTAGTTGAAGCCTGCCATAGTATTGATGTTAAACCTAAAGACATTGATTTTGTATTAGCCCACCAAGCAAACATGAGAATTAACCAAATGGTTCTTGAACAACTTGGCATCCCCCAAGATAAAACACTTAATACTATTCAAAAATATGGCAACACTACCGCAGGCACTCTTCCCATTGGGATGGATGAAGCCAAACGCGCCGGCCTTTTAAAACCAGGCCAACTTGTGGCCATGGTCGCTTTTGGTTCAGGCTTCACCTGGGGCGCAAGCTTAATGCGTGTATAAATGGAATAAAAATTGAACCTTACATAAGGCATGATCGCTTTAAAAGCCCTTAAAACCTTTATATTTCAACTACTTGTATGCTTTTTAGGCATTGCTATGCCCAATTTGGGCTTTGCCCAACAACCCCCTAAAAAACCAAGGATTCCATTTTGTGTAAAATCAGTTTCAAAGCTTGCCCCTGATGCTGACCCACTTACCACTGTAGATAGACAGGTTAAAAAATGGTTTGAACTCTCAAGAGAGGCAAAATTAAAAAAGGGGTTGCTCCCTATAGGGACAGAGATTGAGTTTAATAATACAACTCTAAAAGTTCTTGAAATACTCGGGCAAGGTAAAATTGGAAGTGTTTATTTAGTAAACTCAGCTGATCAAAAAAACAATTTAAGAGTAGCAAAAATAATTAAAGGCGAAATAAATTTTCAAACAAATCTTAGAATGCATAATGCAGATCCAGATCTGCCACAGGTTTTTGATATAGATACCTCAAAAGGTGTTTTACTTTTAGAATATAAAGAGGGAATTCCCCTACGCGATGTTTTTGTTTTCGAACAAGAACTTGGTTTTTCAAAAGAAAAATTAAAATCTATTGGAGAGCTTTTAGTTCAAGCAGCACAGGCTGATCCCACCCTTTCAATACTCAATGCAATTTATTCCCCAACAGAGAATAAAATATTTAAAATTGATCCTTACTAAATTATTTCTTTTTAAAATCTAAATCCGGGTCAGGATTTACAGTGGATCTAAAAGCTAGCTTTTTGCCGCTCTCGCCTAAAAGTTTTTCTTTTTCAATTTGCTCTGTCAAATCCACAGTCACATCTCCCATGCATTTTATTTGGCAACTAAGGCGAGACTGATCAATAAAATAGGCGGAGCCAATAAGGGATTTTTCTTTAAAATTAGGGGGTAAAATATTATGCCCACCACCTACAACTTTAACCCTACACTCAGAACAGCTTGGCACCCCACCACAAACTGATTTTATAAAGACATTATTTTTTCTTGCAACATCAAGAACACTCTCACCAGGTGCGATTTCACATTCAATGTTTTGAGGTATAAATTTAACTTTCACGTATCACCTTTAAATTACAATTATTTTTGCAAATTTCTTTTACCGGCTTTTAAAACAAAATTTTCACCTGATTTTAAATTTAAAGAAAACTTATTGTCCTTAATCTTTTCCCCATCTTTTTCCACTGCTCCACCATCAATCAGGCGGCGCGCCTCACTTGTTGAAGGCGCAAGCCCTGCTTCAACCATCAGTTTACATATCCATAAATTATCAATGGCTGAGGTTTTCCATTCAGGAATTTCAGAGGGCATACCTTTATTTGAAAACACTTCAAAAAATTCTTTCGCAGCATCTTCAGCAGCAGCTTTACTATGAAATCTTTCAACAAAAATTTTAGCCAAACTTACTTTTACATCTCGGGGGTTAAGAGCACCATTTGACATTTTATTTTTTAAATCAGTTAACTCATCAGGGGTAAAATCTGTTAAAAGCTCATAATACTTCATCATAAGCTCATCGCTTAAACGCATGGTTTTACCAAAAATTTCACGCGCTGGCTCTTCAATGCCAATGTAGTTATTTAAACTCTTAGACATTTTATTAACGCCATCAAGACCTTCTAATAATGGCACTGTCATAATCACTTGCGGCTCTTGGCCGTAAGATTTTTGCATATCTCTTCCAACAAGCAAATTAAAGCGCTGGTCATTTCCGCCAAGTTCCACATCAGACTTTAAAGCAACACTGTCATAACCTTGAAGTAGCGGGTATAAAAACTCATGAATACTTATAGGGTTATTACTTTTATAGCGTTTACTAAAATCATCTCGCTCAAGCATACGTGCCACAGTGTATTGGCCGGCAAGTTTAAATAAATCAAAAACGTTAAATTTTTCAAACCATGTGGAATTATACTCAACAATAGTTTTTTTAGGGTCTAGTAATTTAAAAATTTGTCGGGCATAGGTTTTACCATTTTCTTTTACTTCTTCTTTGGTTAATGGCTTTCTGGTTTCATTTTTTCCTGAAGGATCCCCTACCATACCGGTAATATCCCCAATTAAGAAAATAACTTCATGGCCTAAGAGTTGAAACTGGCGCATTTTATTTATTAAAACAGCATGGCCTAAGTGCAAATCTGGGGCTGAAGGGTCAAAACCCGCTTTAATTCTTAAAGGCCTACCCGTTTTAACTGATTTTGTAAGCTTTTCTAAAAGCTCTTTTTCAGAAACCAGATCAACGATTCCTTTTTTTAACTGCCTTAATTGTTCTTCAGCTGCCATCATAGGTACGCCGTTCCTTTTTGGGTAGTCCGTTCCTTTTTGCATATGCAAAAAGGAACGGCGTACCTCAGCGAGCGTGCTCCACAGCACGGGTTTCTCTTAAAACAGTAACTTTAATTTGCCCAGGGTAAGTCATTTCTTTTTCAATTTTACGAGCAATATCACGGCTAAGCATTATGCTTTGCTCATCAGTAACCTTTTCGCTATCAACCACAACTCTAATTTCACGGCCTGCTTGAATAGCAAAAGTTCTAATAACACCATCAAAACTATTTCCAATGGTTTCTAAATCCTCAAGGCGGTTCACATAGGTTTGCATTACTTCTCGCCTTGCACCCGGTCTTGCACCTGAGAGTGCATCTGAGGCTTGCACTAAATGAGCTAATATTGAATTTGGTTTTTCATCCTCATGGTGCGCTCGAATGGCATGAACAATATCTGCAGGCTCTCCGTACTTTTTAGCATACTCGGCCCCAATAACGGCATGGCTTCCCTCAATGTTATGATCAAGGGCTTTACCTAAATCATGTAAAACTCCGGCTCGACGTGCTGCTTTTACGTTTTGACCTAATTCAGCAGCCATCATGCCAGCCAAAAAGCCAACTTCTATTGAGTGAGCGTAGTTACTTTGTGTATAACTTGTTCTATATTTTAAAGAGCCAATAAGTCTCACAAGTTCCGGATGAACTCCATGCACTCCTAAATCAAACATTGCCTTTTCACCATCATCTTTAATTGTTTTAAAAAGCATTTGTTTTGATTTTTCAGCCAGCTCTTCAATTCTTGATGGGTGCACACGCCCGTCTTGCATAAGACCTTCAATGGTCATTTTTGCAATCTCACGCCTTACAGGGTCAAAACCTGAAATAATAACGGCTTCAGGGGTATCATCAATAATTAAATCCATACCAGTCACTGCTTCAAGAGCTCTAATGTTTCTTCCCTCACGTCCTATGAGGCGCCCCTTCATTTCTTCATTAGGAAGTTGAATCACTGAAACTGTTCTCTCAGAGCTGTACTCTCCAGCATAACGAGCAATGGCAAGAGCAATAATTTTTTTAGATCTTTTTTCCGCCTCTTGTTTTGCTTCTTCTTCAATGATTTTTATGTTTTTAGCAGCATCAAGTTTTGCCTCACCCTCCAAAGAATCAATCAATGTTTTTTTAGCTTCTTCACGGGTGAGAGAAGAAATGTGCTCTAATTTTTCCTGAAGCTGCTTTTCTGTTAAGTGAAGCTTTTCCTCATGCTCTTTCACACGCTTTTCTTTATGATCTAGGTTTTGAATTTTTTGTTCAAACTGACTTTCCTTGTCTTTTAATCTTCGCTCTAGCTCGCGGGCCTCATTTTCTCTTCGTCTGTTTTCTCTATCCATTTGGCTTTGAGCATTTTGTTCAATTTGCTGGGCTCGCCTTTTTGCTTGCATGTCTATTACATTGGCTTGCTCTTTTGCTTTTGCAATGGTTTGCCTTGCAACTTCATCAGCTGCTTTTAGTTTTTTGGCGTCTAGGTATTTTTTAATTCCAAAACCAACACCGCATCCTGCAAGAACTCCTGCAGCTAGTAGTATTAAACTTAAAATATCCATTCACTCTCCTCACATTTAATGTTTGGTTTTGATGGTTTCACTTTCTGTAACAACTAAGTCCATCAAAACATCATTTGTTTCATTGGGGAGACTTTCTCCTGCTACTTGCAGGGAATAGCTAATCCCCACCTTAAGCCCCTTAAAGCCGCTTAAGGCTTTGTCGTAGTAACCTTTACCGTAACCAAGCCTTCTGCCTTGTTTGTCAAAAGCAAGGCCTGGCACTAAAATTCCGTTAAAATTTTTTATTTCAATTTTTTTTGAAGTTCGGGGGTCTGGCTCCCATATTCCCCATTTGTTTTTCACCCACAACGCATCAGATTTTTGAGGTATATAAAAATCTAATAAGTCGCATTCATTTAAGCGTGGAAAAGCCCAATCTATAATTTCAAAGGTTTCTAAAACTGCAAGGTTTGGATCTGCTTCCCATTTAAAGCTTTTATAACTTGCCCAGGTTTGGCGGGTTTTAGACACACCTGCTTCTGCAAAAACAAAAAGAAGGTTTTTGCATATTTGCCGGTTAAATTCGGCTGCCTTGTCAGGCCCTAATTGTGAGCGCGTCTCAAGCATCTTGGAGCGCCATACATTTTTTGAAAGCATAAAATTTAGGCTCCGACAAAAATAAAACTTGGTAGGAAATAAAAGATTTTTAGGCGATGCCTAAAAACGAGAAAATGAAGTCTTTATGTTTACCAAAATCATTTAATCTCAATACCAAATTTAAACGGCGGCGCTTTTTATTAAGCTTTACCCGCTCTTGAAGACTCTAGCTCGTCTATAAGACGAATGGTCTTTTTTTCAAACTTTTCAAGCTGTGTCAGAGCTTTTCCTTTTAGCTCGAAAAGTTCCTCTGCCATGTTCAATGTTGCAAGTAACGCTGCATTTTGTAGCGACCCACTTTTTGTGGCTGGCAGTGCTTCTAATACTTTTTTATCGACATAAGCTATAAGCTTTTTAACCAATTCTGGATCTTTTTCAGACTTTAGTTTGAGCGGAATACCCGCAATTGTTACGTCAAAGACCCTCATGTTAGTCGACCTCTCCTTAACAATAAGTTAACGTTTTATGGTTTAACTAGTCAAGAGCTCAGAATAATTGTGCCAAGCATTATTTACCTTTAATTATTTGAGAAATTAGCATTTTCAGGATTTGTAAAAATTCTTGAAATTTTTACTATTCAGATAATCTTTTGCCCTCAACTCAAGATAAAGCCCACCTCATTTGGCATAGAGCTTGTACTGGTCTTGCCTTGCTAACTTTAAAACTCAACAAAAGTCATAAAGTTTTTAACTTTTTGGCCTGAAAACTAAAGTTTAGAGGGATGGGATGATAGTAAAAACGAAGGTTCTATTCATATTGCTCAGCGCATTAATATGCGATGTAAGCTTTGCTTCAAAAGTTTACTTCTTTGATTTTGATAATACCATTGTTGAAAACAGAGAAGAGTTTAAAGGCTCATTTCAAGGGACAGTTGAGCTTTACCGCGTTGTTAGAAGAAGCAGTTTGTTTCAAGAAAAACTAGCCATACCAGATAAAGTGCAAGTGAGCTGGGCTGATTATGATGAGCGCCTTAAACCCTATTTAGCAAAAAATTATGATGAACAAGGCATTGTTGGTAAAAAAATAACCCTGCAAGACGGCCGTGTTATAGAACCGGCCCACTACTATGTACGCACAGAAGATTCTTTTAAATTTTATTTCCCAGGCGAAAAAGGTGAGAACTATCTTTTAGAGGAATACGCTAAGGCTCGCAAAACCAGAGGCGGAAACTGGAAAGGCAAGGCTTGGGGACTTTTCGAGCATGTTTTAAGTGATGCTGAAAATGCAAAAAATGTGGGCTTCATCACCATGCGTGGACAAACTAAAAATGAATGGAGAAACTTTTTTAAGCAACTCATCAATGATGGCCATATTAAAAATATGCCCAACCTTGATTGGATAATGGGTTTACCAAAGCCAGAATTTGACAGATTTACTTTGCACTACAGCGTTGAACAAAGACATTTAGCAAAATCAGCCGTACTTGAAGAATTTATTGACCGCTTAGGAAGAGTAGCACTAACTGAAAAAGATGTTGTTTTAAACCCAGATGGCACAAAACAAGAACCCTACCACTTTTTAGTTTTTGCTGAAGATAACCAAGAAACCTTAGATAGGGTTGCAAAAGTATTTCAAAAATATGCTCAAGGGAAACAATATAGAATTAAATTTGCACTAATTAATACAGGCTATCAAAAAGATGTTGATGCTTCTGGGCGCCCACGCTTTGCAGTTGTTACTTCTAATGGAACATTTAGACGCGCAACACAGGCAGAAGTATTAGGTCATTCTAAAAAAGCAAAAACAAAAGCTGAAAAATGTGCATTAGCCTTACTTAAAGCAACCGGAGGTGGAAATTGAAATATTTAGCAATAGTAGCTTTAATTTTAATTGCCACTCATAAAAGTTTTGCGCTCCCCCAGTGTGCAAAAAGGCTTGCTCAAATTACTGATGTGCATGTTGAAAATATTGAGATTAACCATTCAAGATCAGATCTTTTAAAATTATTTGGCATTGAAGAGCCAAGTGAAGTTGGTATAGAAAATATTTCCCAAACATCTTCTGCAGAAATAATAAATAAAGTAAGAGAAAAAAATCCAGATGCTTTTGAATCAGCCAAAAAAGATATTGTAGATAGTTATGCAGAATTTTCTAAAGATAAAGGCGTAACCCCCCTTGCTGAGGATATGAATTATATTTTTAAACTAACTGGTCTTGAAATTGATTTTGAAAAACTAATAGGCCCTGGAAAAATGTTTGAAAGCAGAACCGAGCTTTACAGGCTAGTTTTAAAAACACATAAGTCAGTTAAAAACGCAGTTTATTCTGAGCTTTCAAGCCCTAAAAAAAGAAAAAGAATTGAGCAAGCCGTTAAGCAAGCAAAGGGTGGGGTTATTGTAACATCAGCAGTGAATGGTGCCTATGTTAATAAAGATGCGATGGACGCGCTTTTGGCATTAGCAGAAAGAAAAGATGCTATAATTATTATTCAAGTAGTTAACCTTGAAACCTATGCACTTGATCCATATTTAGAAAAACTAGATTCAGAAAACAAGCGTGTGTTTTTGTCTATAGATGAAGTGAGACTTAACGAGTATTGGAACATAAATAATACTAAAATTATGGCAAAACAAATCAATACTCTTATGGGCCTTGAACGTTTGTGGGAACGCGGAACCAGCCAAATCATTGCCTCTCCTCAGTTAAGAACAAAGTCTGTCCCAACAAAAGATAATACATTATTCCCCCACTATTTATACACAACAGGGGCAATTACAGATCCTAACTATGCCGGAAAGCTTTATGTTTCAAAAAGAACAGATAGCATTGCAGCTAACGACCATGTAGTTGGCGCTCTTTATTTAGAAAAAACTCAATATACAAAATCAAACTTTGGTCTTGATATAGCAGGAAACTTTCACCCAAGACATTTGGAATTTTTGCCAGAATTAAAAGGTTTTATTGATGACGGTATTTTACATACAGCTGCCAATACCCTAAAAGTACATACAGATACAATTGTACTTGGAGATTTGCATGAAGGGGTAACAGAACAATATATTCTTCAAGAACTAGTGCCTTTAATTAAAAAATACAGAAAGTACACTGGTAATACCAATAAGCGCTTAAAAATTGTGCTTCATGATGCATGGGATGGCGTTCCTTTAAACCATCATAATAAGGATAAAAGCATTTTACTTGCAAAACTTGCAAGCGAAGGAAAACTTGATATTGCAAAAAGCATTGGCAAAATGGCTAACACCATTAACGCCATTTTAGAAATTGATCCATATATTGATGTTGTTATGGTGCGCTCAAATCACCCTGACTGGTTGGTTAAGTGGCTTCAAAGCGGTAGTTACATGCGCTATCCCCATACAGCACAGCTTTACAATGAGCTTGCATTAGCTGCCACCAAAGGACAAGACCCATTTGAGTATGCTTTATTAAATGGAATTAATGGCGGAGCTAAAGTAAATAAATATAAAAGGGTTGTTTTTCCTCAAGGTTCATTCAAAGTAGGTCCAGAACATAGACCCGTTGAAATTTCAGAACATGGTGATAAGGGTGCAAATGGTGCAAGGGGTTCAATAAACTCTTTTGTGCGCGGTACAGAGGGCTCAGTACACGGTCACTTCCATGGAGATGAGAGAAATAATAGAAATGTTCAGGTGGGAACTTTGTCTTTAAAAGAACAAGAGTTTAATAAAGGTGGGTTTAGTAATTGGTCCCACTCTATTGCAGTTATTTCTGAGCATGGGGACATTCAAGTTCTTATTTTTGATAGAGGGGAATTTATAACTCAGCCTAATTTTAAGCCAACCTCTAAGTTTTTTAATGAGGGCTTCCCACAAGTAACACCCACAATTAAGCCACCTTCTGTTTACAATGGAGCTGGCCAGATTGACCAATACAAATAATTAAAAACTAAATTCAACAATAATGGGTAAATGGTCTGAAAGACCTTTGTTAGTTTTATTGTTAAATTCATTGGGGTGCCCTTTGGTATCTGTAAATGGTTTTGTGTGAACGGGCTTGTAGCTTTTCTCTACTAAATAAAGAAGCATGTTTTTAGAAACTAAAATTTGATCTAAAACATCCCAATTGTTTTGTTTAGAGGCTACGTTTTCCGCATATTTTTCTGCTAAATCTGCATAAAAGTTTTCTAGCTCCTTTTTTGTGGCATTAGGATTTTTTTCTCTGAATTTATAAATATCAAACCTAAAATTCATCCACACTTGGTTGGTGCTGTCATAGTAAGTGCCATATTTACGGCCCAGTTTTTCATAAAACTTTTTCCACTGCTCACCTGTGGCCTCCGGATATCTTTTCTTAAAGGCTTTTGTGTCAGCTCGCCTTGAGCCCAAAGTATCATGCAGATTATATAAAAGTTCCTTCTCATTTATTATGTATGAAGATCCTGGATCCGCCGGGTTTGGAGTTGCACGAAGGCCTGTTAAAATTTCCACTGAAGAAGGATCTGTATTAAAATCTCCCATGATCATAATATTTGCATCTGGGTTTTTATTTAGAATTTTTTCTACCTTTTCTCTTAAAAATACTCCTGCCTGATACCTTCTTAACATGGACCACTGACCTTTAAGTTTACTGGCCCAATGATTAATAAAAACAATCACTGGCTCACCATTTGGCATTTCAAGCACAACTTCTAAAATGGGTCTTGATTTACTATTTCCCCAAAGCGGATCCGTTTGATCCCAATAAACATGGGACTTAGGTTTTTTTAAAATTTTAAGCTTACTAATAAATCCCACACGAATGATTCTTTTTGCCTGAGAGGTTTCAGCATCAATTTCATTTACAGCCACATACTTGTAACCACGCTTTTTCATTTCAGGCTGCTCAAGTAATAATTGGAGATGTTCAAGCCCACCAATCTCAGCAAAGCCCATAAAATCAGGGCCTTTGTTTTTATTTAACTTTGCTATGGCCTTTGAAAGGTTTTGTGCTTTAGCAATAAGATTAGCTTCATCTTTGGGCACACTTTTATTTGATGCTGTTGGATCCGGTTTTATAAAATTTTGAACGTTAAACATGCTAAATAAAACATTACATTTTTTATTAACAGTAGCCCAAGAAGCATTGGAATTAAATAAAAGTATACTTAATAAAATTAACGCTAGTTTTTTAAACATTCTTAAATAGCCTCATCACATTTTAGCAGTTCCACTGCGTAGGTGATTTGATAATCCTCATCAAATAAGTTTTTATTGTTTTTCATGTTAGGTTCTAAACAAAGTTTTAACTTAGACACTTCTTCTGGCCTTAAAGTACTTCGAGGCTCGTTGTCTGTTTTTAAGGCGTTTGCATAAAGGTCAGCTTCCCTTAAATAAAAACGGTCTTCCTCTGTGGCATTTTCAAAAGTTGGCACTTCAAAATCTGGCACAACAGTTGCCAACTGATTAGTGTATCCATTTGGAGAATAAAATTTAGATTGAGTTGTAAACATTAAAATACCACTGACGGAGGCTAGCAAAGGAAAGCCTGTAACAGGCATATCCTCTTCTGCTAACATAAAGCCTAAACCAGATTGCGTTGTACCTTTACCAAAACTTCTCTCCCCCAAGACCCAGCCACGCTTGTAATCTTGAAGAGCAATTGCCACAAGTTCAGAAGCACTAGCTGAGTTACCATCAATAAGCACTGTTAGCGGTAAATCAGTTACTTTTTCATTTTCAGTTTTGTACTCTTTAAAGTCACTGTTTTCATCTAAGTATCTTTCTTTATAAGCTACTTTACCTTTACCTATAAAAAGACCAATAATACAGTTTGCTTGGGAGATCATTCCCCCACCATTACCGCGAAGATCAAAAACAAGTCCTTTTACTTTTTGAGTCTCAAAAGTTTTTATTGCCTCTGCCATAGTTGAGCAACCTGAATCATCTGCAAAGTTTTCAAGCGCTATGTAACCGTAGTCAGAATATTTTTTTACCGTCACATTTGGGTACGCTACAGCACCTCTGGTAACTTTTAACTTAAGCTGAGTTTCTTGTCGTTCAATTGTGAGCTCAATTTCAGTTCCCTCGGGCCCTCTGATTTTTCCTGAAATTTCAGTTTGAAAAAGCTCCCCCGTTGATAACTCATTTAATTGAGTCACAATATCTTTAGGTTTAATTCCCGCTTTTGCTGCAGGGCTATTGGGAAGGACCCTCTTAATATAAAGTTTCCCTTCCAAAGTTTCATACATTATGCCCACACCAGAAAACTTTGTTTCTTTAGCTTTTTGTCTATCTTCATAAAACTTTAATGGAATAATGTAGGTATGTGGGTCAAAAATAACGCCGTTATAAGCATTAATAATTGCTGCTACTTTATACTTATGCATTTCATGTTTAGTTATCAGAGGCAAAAAGTAGTCATGAATAGTTTGGAAGTTTATTTTTCTATTAGATTTGTAATATTCTAAAAAGCTTTTGTTTATTTCAGTTTTTTGAGCTTTTAATTCACGCCAGGTTTTAATCTTACCCTTTGTTCTATCAATCTCGGCGGGCTGAATAAGGCTAATGCCTGGCCACATTTTTACAACTGAAACCAAGTCCAACCAATGCCTTGATAAATAGGTTCCTGTTACAAAAGATGCTTGGCTAAATTCAGCCTCAGCCATTTTTTGTATAGCTGCCAAACAAGCCAAGTATTGGTCTTCAGATTGGTAGCAGTTGTCATTGTTTATTAAATGCTTTAAAGCTGTGGCACTTAATTTTGTTTCTTCCCAATAGTCTTTGAGATCTTTTGCTTGAGCAAATGTACTCACAGAGACTGTGAGCATTAAATAAATGATTAACCCCTTAATCATATTCCCCCCTTATGTTTTTTACCCAAATTGGGCAATTGCATGGGCTATTCCAATTAAGCTTCATTGTATTCTACTTAGGCGGGTACAATGACTGAGTTACATATAATAATTATTTAAGATAAGTAATTAATTTTTTAAGTTTTAAGATAATTTAAGACGATTAGGATTCGAATTTAGTTTTGACCATGTCACTTTCAAAAGATTTTGGATCTGAAAAGAGCACTGGGTACGCAAGGTTACAAACATAGCTATTCACTCTTCTATAGGCTGAAAGTAAATCAAGATGAATATTACTAGTGTTAAAAGATTCCTGAAATTTTAAATGAAGCCTTTGGATGTGTGCCTCGCGCATTTTTTGCTCAAGCACTCTAATCTCATGCTTATTTTGAATAACTTTTTCTGCAAGCTCTCGGCTAGCAAGGCTAAAAGCTGAAACAGCCATTTCAAAGTTTTTAATTACCTTTTCATGGAAAAGTTTAACATCACTCCACCCTTGGTCACTAAAAGTGAGTTTGAGGTTATATTTTTTCCTTGCAAGTACTAAGACATTTTTATCTATAACATCCCCTATATTTTCAATGTCACTGACAAGGGCTATCATGCTAACAACTCGTGTTTTTTGTGCTTTGGATAGACTTTCATCAGCAAGTCTTATTAAGTATAGTTTTATTTCGCGGTTAAGGGTGTCTACTTTTTTATCTATGTTTTTAATTTCATCAATTAAATCAAGACTATCTCTTTCAAAACTTGTAATAGAAAGCTTTACCATTTCATAGGTGTAATCTACCATTCTTAAAAGCTCTCTTACAGCATTAGCATAAGCCAAGTGTGGCTCTGAAAAGGCTTTAACGTCTAAATATTTAGCACCAAATTCTTTTTCACTTGTGGGTTTAGGGAATATTTTTTCAATAATAGTAGAGCCCAGATTAATAAAAGGGTAAAAAACAATAGCAGAAAAAATATTAAACAACGTGTGCGAGTTTGCTACTTGATGTGTTGGCTGAGATGTTAATTGAAGCATTAAGCCTTCAAAGGGCTTAGCGAATATTAAAAAAACCACAACACTTGCAGCTTTGTAAAAAAAGTGAGCCCAAGCCACAAGGCGACCTGCATGCTTAGAGTTAAAACTTGCAAGAAGTGCTGTAGAGGTGGTTCCAAGATTAGCACCTGCCACCCAGTACATACTATCAAGAAGAGAAATAACTCCCCCCGCAACAAGGGTCATTGCTAAACCCACAGTGACTGCACTTGAATGTATGAAAGAGGTAAAAATGGTAGTTGCTATAAAGGCAACAAACGGATTTTCTGAAAGATATTTAAATACATTTTGAAATTCTGTTATTTGCTTAACATCTTCAACAGATCTTCCCATTAAAAGTAGGCCGTAAAAAATAAGACCAAAACCAAAGAACACACTACCAATTTCTTTAAGGCGTTTTTTATTTGGAAAGAAGTAGAAGCAAAAACCAAAAATTAAAAAATAGGGAGCGTATTGTGTAATTTTAAAACTAATAAGCTGCACAGTTACCGTTGTACCAACAGCGGTTCCAACTATTACACCCATAACTTGCTGAAGGGTTACAACCCCTGCACTAGCTAAATTAACAAGCATAACAGTGACAGCACCTGATGACTGCAGTATTACGGTAATGAGAATACCACTAAGAATGGCTAATACTTTATGTTTTGCGAGCTGAGCCATTAAGAGTCTTAAGCGCTCTGCCATTAGAATTTGCAAATTGTCAGCGGCAAGCTGCATTCCATACATAAAAAAGCAGATACCTAGAGATAAAAGCACAAGATGCTCATACAAGTTCATGCATAAGTTATCGACTTTTTAAAAATCCTACTTAAGTTAAAAGCTCGACTTAGGTATGAACTTAGCTAAGTAAACTACTAAAACTCTCTCTTGTTAGTAGTTTTGCCGTGGGTATGTTGGGTACGGTGGATAATAACCTAGACGACAAGGGCCACGATAGGTTGTGATCTTAAATTGTTCACGATCCTGAAGCGGCATGCGTGCTACAGCTTCCTCTCTTGTAGCTACAAAAAATTCTGTGGCAATGCTTTTATCAACCCATTTTAAATAATACTCAACTTCTCTATCACCTTGCACGTAGTGGTATCTTGTCTCCCAGTGACACGTTGTTTGGCCATTGGGATTGGTGTTACAAACTTGTACCTGATAGGGCACATATTCTTGGCAGGTTTCTCTATCCCAGCGCCTCTCACTATAGGTAACATTTGTTTTAATATCTATTTTTACATCTAATGGTTGGCCAGAGTCTTTGCTATTTAAATTATAAACTCCATTTGCAGTTTCACTTTGAAAAGCATCTTTTAACTCTTGAGTGAGTTTAAAGGGGGAAACTTTTTTACTAAAACCATCTTCAATTAGAAGCCAAACATTAACATCATCTTCAAATTTTAGGCTTGCCTTCCAGTTACCTGCTGGCACGGGTTGTAGTTCATATTTATCATCAGAAAACCAACCACCTTTTTCAACACGGTTATTGACAATAAATTCCTTTGCCACATCTAAGCGGCCAAAAATTTCTTTTTTGCATGCCGCTACTAAAACTAATGGTAATAAAAATAAAAAGCTGTGTTTTTTCATTTGGCACCCCTTTTCCCTTACATTTATTTTTATACTAATAGTCGTCTTAGAAAATCAATGCCTTTGAAAACTCTTGTGCTGAAAAAATCTTAAAATCAGTTATCTTTTCCCCTACTCCAATATAACTAGGCAAAACGCCCAACTCATCGGCAATGCCCACAATAATTCCACCTTTAGCAGTGCCATCAAGTTTTGTGACTACAAGTCCTGTAAGTTTAAGTGCCTCATTAAATTGGCGAGCTTGTACCAAAGCGTTTTGACCACTATTGGCATCAATAACAAGAAGGATCTGATGAGGAGCCTCAGGCAAAATCTTTTGAATAACTCGTTTTACTTTTTTTAATTCTTCCATAAGATTTTCTTTGTTATGAAGGCGCCCAGCAGTATCAATAATCACAACATCTGACTGCTCCTTTATTGCCTTTTCTAAGCCCTGGTAGGCCACTGCTGCAGGATCTTGTGTTTGAGTTGATGTATAAATACTCACCTCAGCCCTTTTTGCCCAAATGTTTAGCTGATCTCCAGCTGCAGCCCTAAATGTGTCTGCCGCTACAACCATTGTTTTTTTACCTTGTTGGCTGTAATGGTAGGCTAGCTTTCCAATAGATGTGGTTTTACCAACACCGTTAACACCTACAATTAAAATAACATGGGGTTTTGTTTTAATTTGGGATTGGACATTGACGTTTAGAGTTTCAAATATTTTTTGCGATATTATGGTTTTAACCTTTAATGGGTCTTTAAGCTCTCCACGAGATAGTTCAGCACGCACATGAGTTAAAAGCTTATCTACTGTTTTTGGGCCTAAATCACTGGTGTAAAGAAGCTCCTCAAGGGAATCTAAAAACTGGGGGTCAAGTGTTTTTGTTTTTAAAATAAGCTCATCTAATTTTTGGTTAAGTATGCTTTTAAGACTAAGGGGCTTTGGTTTTAAAGAAGTGCTGTCTTGTTTTAATGAAGATTTTTTAAGCCTAAAAATAAAAAATAGGCTGAAAAATAAAAGCCCTAACAAAAGAACAAACATTATGAGTTGTGTTTGGGTAAAACCCTGTAAAGTGAATTCCATATAAATCAGTTCAGTTTTACAGAAACCATTTTGGAAACGCCGGGGTCTTCCATAGTAACACCATACAGAGTGTTATTAATTTCCATGGTGTGTTTGTTGTGTGTTACTAAAATAATTTGGCTGCGTTTTGCCATTTCACGAACAAGGTCATTGAAACGATAAACGTTAGCATCATCTAAAGGAGCATCAACCTCATCTAGAAGACAAAATGGTGAGGGTTTAAATAGGAAAATGGCAAAAATTAAACTAACTGCTGTGAGTGCTTTTTCGCCACCTGATAAAAGTGTTACACTTTGAAGCTTTTTACCTGGAGGACGCGCCATAATTTCAACCCCTGGCTCACCTGATTCAGGGTCTTCAAGCAAAATAAGTTGTGCTTCCCCACCACCAAATAAAACTGGAAAAACTTTTTTAAAGCGCTCATTCACAGCCTCAAAGGTTTCTCTAAAGCGGCGGTGGCAAATGCGGTTAATTCTATCAATTACTTTTCTTAGGCTTTCAATAGCGCCAAGCAAATCTTGTTGTTGCTTTGTTAAAAACTCATAACGGGTGGAAAGCTCTTCATATTCTTGAATGGCTGTTAAATTAACCTCGCCAATTTTTTTAATTTTGTCTCTTAAATCATCCAGCGTTGCTTGTGCCTCTTCAAGGTTACCTTCACGGTTAGCAAATTGAACCACAACATCATCCATTGAAAGCATGTAGCGCTCTAAAATTTGATCTGCCAAATATTTTTTATTCAAATCTGCTTGAGAAGCCTTTAATTGTGCATCCGCCATTTCATTTTGAAGTGTGTTTTTAGTTGATTGCAATTGGCCCGATTGTATTTCAAGCTCACGCACTTGGTTTGATTTAATTTCAAATTGATCTCTTACGACTTTAAGATTTAAATCTGCCGCCTTAAAGGCATCAAGTTTTGTATTAAAATCAGCTTTTGCTTGCTCCACTTGCACAACAAGTGTTTCAAGTGTGCTTGAGTTTTTAACGCTATCATCTTTCATTCTTAAAAGTTGGTTCTGAACATCTGCCACTGATGCTTCTAAGCGTGACAGTTGGGATTTTAAACTCTCCACGGCTTGTTCTTTTGCAGCCACTCTGACTTGCGCTTCAGTGGCTTGCAAACTTAAATTGCTAAGCTGGGATTTTAAACCTAAAAGTATTTGCTCATTTTGAGCAATTTGGCCTTCTAACTGGATTTTTTTGGTATTTAAATCATTAATAGTGGTTTCACAGATTAATAACTGCTCACTCACCACATTAAGTTGGTTTTGAACCACTTCTACTTCTCTTACTTGGCGCTTAAGAGCCTCGCTGACATTTTTTAATTCAAACTCAGCTCGCTCTAAATCTTTTTTGCGGTCATGAATGAGGATTTCCTGCTCAAAGCTTTGTTTTTGAGCAGCTTCTAAATCTTTACTGACACTTGCTAGTTTTTGTTCAACTTTTTCTAAAGTAGCAATGGCAAGCGCCAATTTCCCTGAGGCTTCATCACGCAAAAGACTTAACTCTTTAATTTCTCTTTTTGTTCTTAATATTCCTGAATCTGCACTCTCGCTACTACCGCCGGTGAGGCTTCCATCACGGTTTAGTACATCGCCCTCGGCTGTGACAAAAGTGTAACCACTATATTGGCTACGAAGCTTAAGGGCTGTGCGAAGTGAGTCAACAACTACAACGCCGTCCATAATTTGTGCTAAAACTTTTTGATGCCTATCAGGACATTTTACTAAATCTGTTAATAGCCCCCGTACTCCTTGCTCACCAACAAGTTGAGTATTTAGTTCTTCTGGGCGCTCATTTAAAAGATCAGCGCTTAAAAAATGTCCTCTTCCACCCTTTTTCTCTTTTAAAATATCTACAGCTCTTAAGGATCTAGAATGTTCCATTGATAAAACAGTTTGAAGCCTATCCCCAAGGGCTGCTTCCATGGCTAACTCATACTCACGGGGTACTTCAATCACATCGGCAACAAGCTCAAAACCGCCATCAGCAAGGGGTTGCAGCCTTTCACGCTGCCACATCATTACGTTTCTTACACCCTCTTGAAGGCCTTCAAAATTAGAACTCACAGCCTCAAGCCCATAAAGGCGGCTTGCAACTTTGTTGTGTTCATCTTTTAAAGATTCTACAAGGTTTCGCTTTTGAGAAACCTCTTCTTTAAGGTTATTTAAATTCTCTTGGAAGTTTTCTACATCCTTCATGATGGAAAGCTGCATTTGACGTTGGCTCTCAAGAGCGTTGTAAGCCTTGGTGCGTGCTTGCATAAATTCTTGATCTTTTGAGCGAAGCTCTTCATAAACTGCTGTTAAAGACTCTAATCTTGATTTTAAATCTGAATTTTGTTGAGTCAGTGCTGCCTTTTTAACTTCAACTGCTGTTAAACTTTGTGTTGAAGAAATTAATTCCCGTCTATTTTGCGTGATATTTTCATCAATTTGATTGGCATCTAGTTGGGCCTGTAAGCTTTTTTCTGTTTTTGTTAAAGAATCTTTTTGTAATGTTTCTAGCTCTTCAGTTGCATGAGTTAATTGAGCTTTTGTTTGATCAAGGTCTCTTGATAAAATTTCTTCTCTTGCATTAACCTCAGCCTGTAAGGTCCTAGTAACCTCTTCATTTCTTTTTGTAGATTCAATTTCAAAATTAAGAAGTTTAATATCTGATTCTTTACGTTGGATTTCTGATTGTAGTTCAAAAAAAGCGCCCTGCTCTGCTGTTACTTTTCTCTCATGTTCTAAAAGCTCTAACTTTAAATTTTGAAGATCTGCTGTGAGTGTGGCTAATCGTGTTTGCGCTTCTTGCTCAGATAATTTTTTTTCTTCAAGACTTGAAGTTAATTGTTGGGCCAATACGGATAGCTCTTCATATTTTTTAGCACTTATCCATAAATCTAAATCCTGTGCTTGGGTTTTAATTTCTTTATAGCGCTCTGCTCTTTTGGCTTGTCTTTGTAGGCTCTCTAACTGGCGTTTAAGCTCACCAATAATATCGTTTAAGCGCACTAAATTTTGCTCAGTGCTTTCTAGCTTTCTTTGTGATTCACGCTTTCTAACTTTAAATTTTGTAATCCCTGCAGCTTCTTCAATAAGAGTGCGGCGATCTTCTGGCTTTGCTGTAATAATTTTTCCGATTTGGCCTTGCTCAATAATGGAAAACCCTTTTGAGCCAGCGCCGGTATCCATAAAAATATCTACAATATCTTTAAGCCTTGCTTCTTCTTTGTTAATAAAATACTCGCTCTCACCACTTCGGTGAAGGCGGCGAGTAATCATAAGCTCTGTGTTTTTAGCCCATTTTGCCGGGAAGGGCCCACCGTCATTTTCTAAGGTTAAAGAAACCTCTGCCATACCAAGCGGTGCAAAGTTTTGACTACCACTAAAGATAACATCTTCCATGGAAGAACCGCGTAAATGCTTTGCGCTTTGCTCACCCATAACCCATAAAAGCGCATCAACAATATTTGATTTTCCGCAGCCATTAGGGCCCACAATGCCAGTTATGCCGTGGTCAAAATTAATGACTGTTTTATCTTTAAAGCTCTTAAAGCCTAAAAGCTCTAGCTTTTTTATTTTCAAACTTAATGCCCCTCTTCTTTTATGGCAGCTCGAGCAGCTGCTAGGCGCGCAATAGGTACACGATAGGGTGAACAGCTCACATAGCTTAGCCCTACCCTATGGAAGAACTCTACACTAGCAGGATCTCCCCCATGTTCCCCACAAACACCTATCTTTAGATTTGATTTGGTTTTGCGCCCTAAATCAACTGCTAATTTAATTAATTTTCCCACTGCTTTTTGATCAACACTCACAAAGGGGTCTGCACTAAAAAGGCCTTTTTCCACATAAGTTGGTAAAAATTTGCCAGAATCATCGCGGCTAAGCCCCAAGGTGGTTTGAGTAAGATCGTTTGTTCCAAAGCTAAAAAAATCAGCCTGTTTAGCTATGTCATCAGCCACCAGAGCGGCTCCTGGGAGCTCAATCATGGTGCCTATTGTATAATCAAATTTAATATTAAGCCTACTTTGTGTTGCCAAAACTTCCTTTTCAACAAGTTGGCGCATTAATGCTAATTCTTTTTCTGTATTTATTAATGGGATCATAATATCTACAATGACTTTTACCCCTTGAGATTTAAGCTCAGCGGCTGCCTCTGCAATGGCTCTTGCCTGCATAGCATAGATTTCAGGGTAGGTAACCGCTAGCCTGCAACCACGATGGCCAAGCATTGGGTTAAACTCATGCAATGATTTAACTTTAGATTTAAGTTTATTAAAATCTAGGTCAAGTTTTTCGCTTAAGTGCTTAATTTCCTCATCAGTTTGAGGAACAAACTCATGCAAAGGTGGGTCAAGTAATCTTATAGTTACAGGGTAGCCTTGCATTTGTTTAAAAATCTCTAAGAAATCTCCTTTTTGCATTGGCAATAACTTAGTAAGTGCTTTTTCACGGTCTTCGCGATTATCTGCCACTATCATTTCACGAACGGCATCAATCCGCTGAGCATCAAAAAACATATGCTCAGTTCTACAAAGACCAATTCCTTCTGCACCAAATTCACGGGCAGTTTTGGCATCTTTTGGTGTGTCTGCATTGGTTAAAATGCCAAGCTTTCTATATTTATCGCTTAACTTCATAAGCTCACCGAATTGCGCGCCAATCTCAGGTTCAATGGTTTTTATTTCACCTTCAAAAACTTCACCGGTGGAGCCATCAAGAGTAATAACGTCACCTTTTTTAAAGGTTTTTCCTTTTACACTCATTGTTTGAGCGTTGTAGTTAACATCAATTTCCCCACAACCTGCCACACAACATTTACCCATCCCGCGTGCCACCACTGCAGCATGGGAAGTCATTCCCCCACGAGTGGTTAAAATACCTTGGGCAACAACCATTCCGTGAATGTCTTCAGGGGAAGTTTCAATGCGCACTAAGATACATTTTTTTCCAAGCTCAGAAAATTTCTCAGCATCCTCAGGGGTAAATACAATTTGCCCAGTGGCTGCTCCAGGGGAAGCTGGAAGCCCTTTAGCCAAAACATTCTTTTTTGCTTTTGGGTCTAAGGTTGGGTGTAAAAGTTGGTCAAGCTGAAGTGGGTCTACTCTTAAAAGAGCTTCCTTTTCAGAGATGAGACCTTCTTTAATCATATCCATTGCAATTTGAATGGCCGCTTTTGCTGAGCGCTTACCGTTTCTTGTTTGAAGCATCCAGAGCTTATTTTGTTCAATTGTAAATTCAATGTCCTGCATGTCTTTGTAGTGAGTCTCTAATTTTTGATAAATTCCACAAAGTTCTTTATAGGCCTTTGGCATTTCTTTTTCTAACTGGATTATGGGCTCAGGGGTTCTAATTCCCGCCACAACATCTTCACCTTGAGCGTTAATTAAAAACTCTCCAAAAAATCTTTTCTCCCCTGTTGAAGGATCCCTTGTAAATGCAACTCCAGTTGCAGAGTCATTCCCGCGGTTACCAAAAACCATAGCTTGAACGTTAACAGCTGTCCCCCAGCTATCTGGGTAGCCATGTAACTTACGGTATGTCATTGCCCGCGGTGTGTTCCAGCTTTCAAACACGGCACTCACAGCCCCTTTAAGTTGGCTAAGTGGGTCCATGGGAAATTTTTTGCCTGTTAATTCGAACACACGCTTTTTAAAAACATCACAAAGTTTTTTTAAATCCTCAGCTGTTAATTCTGTGTCTTGGTGAACTTTTTTTGAATCTTTTAAATCTTCAAGTTCTGTTTCTAAAATGCTCCCATTCATTCCCATAACCACGTTGGAATACATGTGAATAAACCGACGGTAGCTATCATAGGCAAAGCGTGGGTTTTGAGAAATTTTAGCCAACCCTTCTGTGGTTTCATCATTAAGGCCTAAATTTAAAATTGTATCCATCATGCCTGGCATAGAAGCACGCGCTCCTGAGCGAACACTCACCAACAAGGGGTTTGTAGGATCTGCAAATTTTTTACCAATTTCTGTTTCTAAACGAGAAACACTTTTTAAAACATCTTGCCAAACTTTTTCAGGAATGGCTTTTCCGGATTTATAAAACTCACTGCAAACTTCTGTAGAAATGGTAAAGCCCGGGGGAACGGGAATACCTAAGGAAACCATTTCTGCAAGGTTTGCACCTTTGCCGCCTAAAATTTCCTTCATTTTGGAATTGCCTTCAGCTTTTCCGTTACCGAAATAATAAACTGCTTTTTCCATTTTTTCCTCGCGCCTGGTTGAAGTTTGCGGTGTTAGTTGCATTAGACCCCTGCCTCGCTGTTAAAGTTTTTTAATTTTTTTTGAATATATTCTTTTAGCTGTGACATATCCACACGGTCTTGCTTCATGGAATCTCGGTGGCGTACAGTTACTTTTTTGTCGTTTAAGCTTTCAAAATCCATAGTAACACATAAAGGAGTGCCAATTTCATCTTGGCGGCGGTAGCGCTTTCCAATACTAGATGATTCATCATATTGAGTAACCATGTCTTCTACAAATTCTTCTTGAAGTTTTTGTGTTGGTTTTGAAAGCTCTTCTTTTTTGCTTAAAGGTAAAAATGCTACTTTCACAGGAGCTAGTTTTGGGTGAAAGCGCATTATCACGCGCACTTCTTCTTTTTTAGTTTCTTCATCTTGTGTGACTTCTTCAGCGTAGGCATCACACATACAAGCCAATAAAGACCTATCGCAGCCCGCACTTGTCTCAATAATATATGGGATAAATTTTTCTTTTGTGGCCTCTTCAAAATATTCTAAATTCTTTTTTGATGCCTGTTGATGCCTACCTAAATCAAAATCTGTTCTATTATGTATGCCCTCAAGCTCTTGCCAACCAAAGGGGAATTTATACTGAATATCAAAGGCTGCTTTTGCATAATGGGCTAGCTCTCCCTCGCCGTGTTGGTGGTATTGTAAATTTTGTTTTTTAAAACCATGATCTAAGTACCACTGCATGCGGCGCTCTTTCCAATCAGACATCCATTTTTCATCAGTGCCGGGTTTTACAAAGTATTGCATTTCCATTTGTTCAAACTCGCGGGTACGGAAAATAAAATTTCCGGGGGTGATTTCATTTCTAAAAGCTTTTCCAATTTGAGCAATACCAAATGGGATTTTTCTTCGCGCAGTAACTTGCACGTTTTGGTAATTTACATAAATCCCTTGAGCTGTTTCAGGGCGCAGATAAACAACACTTGCTGCATCTTCAAGGGGGCCCATAAAAGTTTTAAACATTAAGTTAAAATTGCGAGGCTCACTAAGATCTGTAGAGCCGCAAGAGGGGCATTTTTTCTCTTTTGAGTAAATTTCGTTATCTGTTCTAAAGCGAGCTTTACATTTTTTGCAATCAACTAGTGGGTCTGTAAAGCCGTCAACATGGCCTGAAGATTTCCATACTTGTGGGTGCATCAAAATGGCGGCATCAATACCATCAATATCAGGTCGTCTTGTCATGGCATTCCACCAAGCAGACTTGATATTATGTTTTAGCTCAACACCCAAAGGACCGTAATCCCAGCAGGCGTTAATACCACCATAAATTTCACTTGATTGAAAAACAAAACCCCTGCGCTTGCTTAAGGAAACAAGCTTTTGCATGTCGTTTAAAGATGTCTTTTCTGTCATTGAGGAAATTTAAAATTTAGCGCGTAAAATGTCAAGAAAACGGGCTTCCCTTTAGTTTTATTGTGCAATGCGTAAATTACTAACTCTTACTTCTTTGAAGCGCGTTTAGGGCTGCATTAATGACATCTTTAGAGTACGCCAATGAAGTGCTCTCTTTTTCATTTACCAATTCCTCATAAGCATGCTTGCACTCTTGAAATGGGGCTCCAGCGGGCACCCCTAACACTTGGTAGGCATCATAGGTTTTACCCTGAAACTGAAAGTGGCAATTAAGAGACTTCTCATGGGGCCTTGAATTAGCAGCAGTTGTAAAAATATCAAAAAATTCTCTCTTAAAACCGCCACCAGTAAACTCTTCAGATTTTGTTTTAGGGCGTGAGCGTCTATTAGCACTTATAAAAATGCGAAAGACCAGGTAGCAAAGAATTATAGCATTTATAATTAAAAAGAAGCTGGCGCGCATAGATTTATTGTCGTATTAGTTAAGCTGATTTTAGTCAAGAAGGAGTTAATTGTGTCGGTTTACGGTGGAAACCCCTTTGATGCGCAAAAAAAAATTCCTGGAATAAAAAAAGTCATCGCTGTAGGTGCTGGTAAGGGTGGTGTAGGTAAAACCACAGTGGCTGTAAATCTTGCCTTAAGTTTACAAAAAAAGGGGCTCAAAGTTGGCCTTCTTGATGCTGATATTTATGGCCCAAGTATTCCCCACCTTTTAGGCTTAAAAGAAGCCAAGCCAAATTTAACCGCCACAAATAAAATAGACCCAGTTTTTAAATTTGATATCGCCACCATGTCCCTTGGTTTTTTGGTTAGTGAAAATGAAGCCATTATTTGGCGAGGCCCCATGCTTTTTAAAGCCATCTCTCAGTTTTTGTTTGATGTGAATTGGGGTGAGCTTGATTATTTAATCGTCGATCTCCCACCCGGAACCGGAGATGTGCAGCTGACATTAGCGCAAAAAATTCCCCTTGATGGCGCAATAATTGTAAGCACCCCTCAGGATATGTCTTTAATAGATGTCACCCGTTGTATTGACATGTTTAAAAAAGTAAAAGTCCCCATTTTGGGAATGGTAGAAAATATGTCAGCCCTTGTTTGTGAAAACTGTGGGCACCCAAATCATCTTTTTCCAGAAGGAAATTTAAGAAATTATTGTGAGAAAAATAATATTCCACTTTTAGCAAAGCTAGCTTTTACACCGTTAATTGGTTTTAAAGCAGAAACTGGGGAACCTCTGATGGCAGCCTCTGAAAACAATTTGTTAAAAAATGTTCAAGGTATGTTTGATAATTTAGCTACTTCTCTGACTATGGTCGACTAACTTTATATATTTTAAAACGCCCACCATCATTAGGGTCTTTACGGTGATAATACAAAGTTTTACCACCATCATTGTAGCTTAGAGTTGGGCCTTCAGCTGTTGTGAGTGCCGGAATAGCTTCAATGATTGCCCCCACACCAAAAGGTTCAGCAATTTGGCTTCTTTTTGAAACAACAACTCTAAAATCAAAATCACCCGGGGATTTTTCTGCAAGCATAGTGTAATAAAGTTCTTTAAGATCGCTTGATAAGTTGGGAGCATAAACTCTGCAACCGCTTAGGTTTACATTTTTTAAAAATTCAAAGCTTTGGTTGTTTGCATAAAGCTGTCTAGAATTAACATTAAACATTTCAAGGTAGCTTTCATCCGGGTAACCTTTTCCCTCGCTAAATGTAGCCCTTGATAAAACTGCAAGGGTGCCGTCCCAAGATACAGACATATCCATATCTACCTTGCCAGCTTGCCCCATGCCAAAAGAAGTATCAGCTGCTGCTACGTTAATAACAGAGAGTGGGTTTGACAAATTTGCTGCGTCTAAAACAAGTAAACCGCCAAAAAGTGTTCTAAAATTGTTTCCGTAGGTTCTAGTAGAGGTAAAATAAAAGTTACCACTTAAATCTAAGCTGGGTACTCCATCAAGATCATCGTTATCAACTGTGCCTGATAACGGGCCTATATATAAAAAATGACCATTTGCCTGTTTAACAGCATAATGTACGTCCATTTGGCGGTCATCTGAGGTTTTATTATTAAAAAATAAGGTCACCTGATCTGAAGAGATTTGTGGCTCCATAGCATTACCTGTATAGCCATCAATAATGACTTCAGTTTCATTAGACCATTCTGAGGTTTGATTTAGCTGATCAAAGCAGCCTAAGAGCTTATTTTTTACTGGAACAACAATACTCCCGCTATCCGAAGGGTGGCTGCAGTTTTGAAAAATAATGAAAAACGAGGACAAAATTATAACTGCAGTAAAAATACGCAAATTTCTTGATTTAATAAACTTCATAGATTCCAACATCCTGTTACGCCCCCCACTTTGGCTTAAGGAATAAATGGCTGAGACATTTGTACATTGTTTTGTACTTTTTCAAGTTTTTCTACTCTTAAAATAACACCAGCCATGCAAGTTGAGTAAACATCATTGGGAAATGAACCTTGAATTTTAACTCTTTCACCGTTTTTAAATGTATCGGAAGAAACACCAAAGGGGATGAATTTACTGTTAGGGTCTTCATCTGAAACAATGAGGGTATTACAACCATCAAGGGTTGATTTCTCAACTGTTCCTGTAATAGTAACGGAGCCTTGGGGCGTTTTATTGACATTATTAGGTTGACCACAATTTTGATAGGTTAAAATGATGCCAAAACCGGCCACTATAAAGACAAAAGCTAATATCTTAGACACTCAAAAACCCCCTATTTCCTTATTATATTCAATAACTTATAATATGCAACAACTCTGCCAAAAACAGCACCTTTGCCCTATTTATGCATTGCATAAATATTCCGATAAGATCTCATAACAAAGGGGGAAACGATATGCTGAACGTAATACTATCGCATGTTAGACGTTTCAAACTAGCTGGGCCTTTTTTTTAGTCATCCTCACATAGATAGTTATTTATAAGATTAATCCCGACGACTCAAACAGAAGTGATCTGGTGCGAGGCAGGGAAAATTCAGGAGAATTTTAATGTGAGTTTTAGCATGCGGCGATGACCTAAAAGGCATCGCCGCTTTATTTTGGAAGCCATAATTTTTGGCCGTAGTAAACATAAGAGCGTGTATTAAGATCATTTGCACGGGCAAGTTTGCTCAATGAAACACCGTACTTTCTTGCTATATGAATTAAGGTTTCACCCCGTTTTACGATGTGTAAAAGGGAGGACTTTTTTTTTAATGCAGAAGTGTCACTGGCCTCTTTTACAATATTTGCAGTCGATGATGGGATTTTAATCATAGTACCTGGGCGAAGTTTATTTTTTCTTATTCGGTTGAGTTTTAAAATTTCATCAACAGTAACATCAAATCGTTCAGCTATTTTGCTAAGATTGTCTCCGCGTTGAACTTTATACTTTAAAAAAGAACCTTTAGCTGCTGGCACACTGGAAGTTGCTAAAAAACGCTTGTTCTTAACAAGGGCATCGTTAATGGCAATTTTTGCAGCCTCTCCTAAGCCCTGTGGCACACGCACAAATGATTCACCATCTAGCAGTGGAGCATACTGAGTTTTATAAGCAGGGTTTAGATCTTTTAATTCCTTATAGTCGATTTTTAAAGACTTAGCTAAAACCTTCATATCCACAGGATCTTTTGCCGTAACCACATCAAAAACCATGGGGGCTTGGTAATCAAGGCCAACAAAGCCGTATTTTTCAGGCTCTTTTGCAATTAGGCTAGCTGCTAAAAACTTTGGGATGTAATGAACAGTTTCACTAGGAAGCTGTTTTCGCCTTGCTATTTCCCAAAAGTCTCTGGTGTAGTTTTTCATTACAAGATTTTTGATTCTGTTCTCACCAACGTTGTAACTAGCCAGAGCTAAAAACCAAGAATTAAAAAGATTATATAAGCCTTTAAAGTAGGCTGAGGCCGCCTCAGTACTTCTCACCGGATCATAGCGTTCATCAATCATGTTGCTCACTCTTAATCCGTAGTTGTTACCTGTGCCTTTTATAAACTGCCAAAAGCCAACGGCCTTTGCCCTACTTTTTATTCTTGAACTAAAACCAGATTCAATCATGCAAACGTAAATTAAATCCTCAGGCACACCGTTTTCTTTTAAGATTTTTTTCATTAAAGGTGTATAGCGGGTGGACCTTTCAAGATAGCGCTCAAAATGGGGCCGACCCCGACCTTGAAAATACTGAATCCATTGCTCTACTTTGGCATTTACCTCTATAGGGATTTGTCCCATTTCTACCATAGAAGTGGAATCCCCGCCTGGGAGATTTTGTATGACTTTATCTTCTGAAGATAAACTTCCACCTCTTTTAAAAGTTGAACAACTAATTAAAAAAATAGGTAATACAAGAAGTAGATATCTTGTCATTTTAAGTAAATTAAACCCCCATCGTATTTTTATAGTTTACAACGTTTTAAAGTTACTTTTCAAACAAACACTTACATAGACCATGGTGGCGTACCCAAAGACGTTTGTCCAGCATAGAGCGCCTTATACATAATGTAATTCTTTAAAATGGATTTCACATAAAAAGAAGTTTCTGAAATTGGTAACTCATCCACCCAAGTATCCTTCACTAAATCTTTTTGAGCTTTTATAAACTGAGAAATTCTTGTCGGTCCTGCGTTATATGCAGCAAGCGCAAGCGGAATGGAACCATTAAACTTTTTAATTAGTTTTGCTAAATAATAAGCACAAAATTTGACATTAACCCCTGGGTCATACATATCATTTGGTATTTCAATTTTAACTCCTAATTCTTGCCTAACTTCATCTGCTGTTGGTGGAATCATTTGTAAAAGCCCTAAAGCCCCACTGCGGCTTACAGCCTGGTGCCTAAATGCACTTTCTTGACGCATTACTGCTAGTAGTAGGTAAGGATCCAACTGGCTTCGCTTTTTGTCGTCATTGACGTGGCTCCAAAATTCTTTTGGAAATAAAGTTTTTACCAAAGCATCATCACGCAGGTTTTGATCTTTATCAAAAATATCAGACATCACCGAGAATACTTTTGGATAATTTAAATTTTTCGAATAGTTTTCAGCCAAAAACAAATTCTCATCTTGAGAAAGTGGTCTTGATTGAATTTTTGAAAGCTCCTCAGTGGCCTCATCAAGCAAACCCACTTTCATTAAGGCCTTGGCTCTTGTGAGTGCTTTATTTTCAGCACGAGATAATTCTAGTTTTAAAGACTTACTTTTAGCCTTTTCAAACTGTGGTAGTTTTTTGTTTAAATCGAAATAGGCAATTAAGCCATAATAAGTAAGTGGAAATTTTTGAATTAATTCATTAGCAGCCTTTACTTTTAAAGCCTCCTCCCCTTTAGTTTTATAAGCCTGGTAAAGCCAAAATAGAGAAATTAAATCCTGCTGATTAGTCATTTTTCTAGAGCGTGCCATTTCAAAATGGGTAATGGCTTCTGAATAATCTTTTTCATTATAATTTACAAATGCCCACTGAATGGCTCCATCAACAAACTCTGTCGTTGTAGAGTACTTGGTACTTAATAGTTTATAAAAAGTTTTTGCCTGAGTGTATTGCTGTGAAAGTTGGTAACTTCTAGCCGCCATGTAAAGATTTTTTGCACCTGTTGATGTCCCATCAGTAAGCTCAAAAGATTTTTCAAATAAAAAAGCTGCATCAGAGTAAGATTGAGAATTAAAAAGAGAGTAAGCCCAGCCAGACATTCTCTCTGGATCCACTTCTCCCATTAACTTTACAATTTTATTTTTTGCCACTGAGCTTCCATCCGAGCCCCGACTTTTTTCAACCTCAACTCCAACAAGTTCAAAAATTTTATCTTGCGCCCATCGTGATCTTGAAGAAATTGGGTATTTTTTTAATAAACTAACCATTGCCTCCGTTGCTGAAATCGGGTCATTTTTTGCCAAGTAGTTATTTGCTTGGTTAAGTAGATCCAGCTCCTCAGTAGAGGGCATAACATCACCATTAGAATTTGAAGCCACAGTGCTTAAATTTAAATTATTATTTAAAGAAGATTCAAACTGAGACCTAAAATTTTTAGGAATTAATGAGAGTATGTTCTTAATTTTAGTGTCTATATCAGCCTTTTCATCAAGCTCTTTTGAGCGGGCAAAGTATTTTAAAGAATCAATCCATTTTCTTTCATAAATCATTAAATCCCCTAAAGTGGCATAAGCTAGGGCCCTTTGAGTTTTATTAAATTTAAATTCATCATCAAAAATTTTATTTAGTTCTGCTTGGACCTGCTTCCATTGCGCTTTTTTTGCCAATGCTAATAGGGTATTAATTTGAAACCCACTTAAAAGATCTTGATTAGCGGCTGAGAACTGATTTTTATTTTTTAATAAAATATTTAAATAGGCTACAGCCTTGGTACCATTGCCTTTTTGTTCAAGCTCCTTTGAGGCACACTGAAGAAGTAGGTTTAAAGCTTGGTCATAAATAATAGATTTAGCACTAACTAACTTTGCTTGTATTGCGCACTCCTCATATTGGTTTAAAAAATAAAATGCAGAGGCTTTGGCAAGGGGATCTTTAAAGGTTGCGATTTTTTTTTGTAAATCAGGTTTTGACAAATCAACCCAGCGGTTAACAGCCACAGGAGCTGAGCGCTTGATCTCTGAAGTTGAGATAAAGCCAAGCTGGAACACAGCAGTTATGAGCAATAAATAAAAGTACTTATATGTTTTCATTTTTATTTAGTTATTTTTAAACTTTTTCTTAGAGAAATAAACAATAACCTCTTCCATAGAGGCTCTTAATTTAATTTTTTGGGCAAAATAGTCCTTAAATGCTGTATTTTTTAGCTCCTCACACAAAGAAGCATCGCAAAAAACTACATCTTCCTTAGCTTTTAACTCAGATTGGGGTTCATAATAGGTTGTCTTTGAATAATCTCCTAAAAGCCAAGGTAGGGGCCAATTACTTTCAAGGGCTATGGCAATGGTTAATGAATCCTTGGGCATTTTAAGAATTTTTGCCATAACATTTTTAATATCATTAAAGGTTTGAACGTAAACATAGGGCTCCTCTTCATTTGTATAGTGAATATAGTTTAAGCTAATGGCCCTTGACATTGTTGAACCAATTAAAATCACAAAACTTGTAATCATTGCGGTTTTTAAGAGCAATGATTTATTCTTAAAAAAATCTAAAAATAAAACTACAGCCATTATATAAAAGGGCCACAAAAGCTGAACAGCACACCACGGTGTTTTGTAAGGTATTAAAGAATAAATAAAAAATTGTGCCAAGCCAAACACAGATATAAACTTTAATTTTGAATTTTTTAAAAAGAGATACTTTATACAACCAAGTATACCCACCACAGCAAAAGGCTCATAACGGTAAAATAATTTTAACCAATATAAAAATTCTTTCTCATGGCCATTCCCCCTAACGCCCGTCTGAAACCAGTGGGTAAAGGTTTTAAAAAAATCAATGACACCTTGAGGGTTTTTAAAAAAACCAGAGTAAAATAATATAAATAAAATAACTGCACATAAAGTTGGTAAAAACTTAGGTTTTATTGGGTAAATAATTTTAGAGAAATAAACAGCTAAAAATAAACAAAAGATAAAAATAATCCATGTTTCTTTCATTAAAAGCATTCCCAAAAAGCCAAAGACAAGTAGGTTATTTTTTTTATTTATGTAGCTATAAATAGTTAGTAGAGAAAAAAACAAAAATCCCATTTCATGAATGCCATAACGGCTAAAAAAAATCATACCAGGGGAAAGTGCTAATAAAAGGGCGCTTAAATGATAGGCTTTTTTATCTTCCTTAATTATTTTAGTACTTAAATAAACAACCCCTACTCCAAAAAGGATAGAACTTAGCCGTAACATTAAAAGAGAGCGTCCTAAAAAAAGTTTAAAAAATGCTAAAATATAAAAATGTAAAGGCCCATGGTAATTAGTAGGATCATACTTGAAAAACCCATTTAAAAATATTTGGTCAACAAACCAACCATTTACCCCTTCATCAAAATGAGGGGGCTTAATGTTTATAAGCAATATTCGAAACAAAAAACCAACCAAGAGTATAAGTATAAGTTTAATATCAACTTTTTCTAATGACATAAGTGACTTCATAGCTAACAATTCTGTCATGGTTACCCCACTACTTTCAATCGTTATCCCCGCCTATAACGAGCAGTCGCGCATTAAACAATGCATTTTAGATTTAAAAAGTTTTTTTTCTCGCTTTGGCAGTGGGTGGGAAGCCCTGATAGTTGTAGAAAAATCAAATGATGACACTTTTAAAGTAGCAAAAGCTGCCATTGATGATTGCTCAAACATTAAACTTATTTATAACAATGTGCACTTAGGTAAAGGCTATGCGGTAAAAACTGGGATGCTTAATGCAATTGGCGAATATGTGTTTTATATGGACGTAGATTTATCCACCCCTCTTGTGGAAGTGGTTAATTTTTTAGCTGAAGCCCAGGCTGACCCAAGCTTTGATCTTCTCATTGGGGATAGAAAAAATATAAAAAGTAAAATTATAAAAAGACAAAATTATTTTCGCCAAAAGGCAGGGGAGTTTTTTAATTTCTTAGTTCAACTATTAGTTTTAAAGGGCATTAAGGATACTCAGTGCGGGTTTAAAATGTTTAAAAAACAATCAGTAAAGCTCTTGTTTGAAAATTTAAAAACTTATGATTTTGCTTTTGATGTGGAAATTTTATTAAGGGCTAAAAAATTAGGTTTTAAAGTTAAATCAATGCCTGTTCAATGGATTAACTCAAAACATTCCAAAGTGCATTTTATAAAAGATAGTATTAAAATGTTTTTCTCTATTTTAAGACTTTACATCCGTGGTGTTTAGGTATTTTAAAAGATCTTCAACTAAATCTTCCGCC
Source organism: Oligoflexia bacterium (assembly GCA_016715815.1). GTDB lineage: Bacteria > Bdellovibrionota > Bdellovibrionia > JABDDW01 > JABDDW01 > JADJXN01. The sequence continues at coordinate 179,040 of JADJXN010000014.1, read as the reverse complement.
TCTGAAATAATTTTCTGATCAATTTTTGATATTAATTCTTTTGGAGCAAAACTCATTGTGTGACACTTTTGAATAAACTGATTAATTTTTTCTTTTTGCTCATTTGAAATTTGCGGCAGATAATTTAAAATCTCCTCAACTGTTTTTGCACCAGCTCCTGTTTTTGCAATTTCGCCAAGCACCATTAAAATGGCGTTATTTAATTCAACTCCACAACTTCTATGGTCTCCCAGAGAAAGCTTCTTCTTGGCTTCTTTAATTTTTTGTTTAGATTTTTTTCTAATTAATTGTCTTAGATTAAGTTTGTCTTTATTTAAAATTTTTCTAACCCTATAGGTAAACCACAATGTGGGAATTAAAAACATTAAAACCCAAATGGTTTTTGCAATATTAGGTGGCAAAATAAAATCTGCTGTTGTTTTAACAGGCCTTACATCTTTAGCCGTTGCCACTTGAAGTGCGGGATCTAATTGCAAACCACTTGCAGCGGATGAGGCATTACCATCTCCCGGTAAAACTTTAAGCTTAAACTCAGGTGTGGATTGGGTTACATATTTAGCTGTTTGTGGGTCAAAATAGCTTAAAGAAATACTTGGTATACTAACATCCCCCGCATTTCTTGGAATAATAAGCACTTCAAATTCCATAGAGCCATCGCCAGTTTTATTATAAATGGCTTCTTTTTTAGTATCGTAAACTTCAAGCGAGTTAGGAAGGTTTAATGGCGGAAGCTCGATGGCTTTGACATTGCCTCGCCCTGAAAATTTTATTTTTAAACTTAATGGCTGGTTAACTTTAGCAGCTTGGGAGCTTAATGCAGCACTAATATTAAATTTTCCAACGGCACCTGAAAAAGAAGAAGGTCTGCCTTGAGTTGGAAGAGCCACTACATCAATAGGAAGCTCTTCACTGGCTTTAACAAAAGTCATTGGTCTTCCAATGCCAAAAACACCAAGCCCTGAAGAAGCGGTATCAATGACAGTAGCTTTGGCTCTAAATTGATCTATTGTTTTTTTACCAGCGGAAATTGGAAAAAGAGCATAAGATACAAGCACTGCTTTGTTGTAGGTTACACCGTTTATTATTTCTTGTTCAAAATTAAGTTTTTGGGCAATTTCTAAATCTTCTTTCCAAAAACCTTTGAGCTCTGGGTACTTTAATGCATCAAAAGATTGTATGGCTCCTTTAGTATAAAGAGTCCATTTGGCAATAACTTGCTCCCCCACATAGGCTCGTTTTTTATTTGCCTCAACGGTTATATAAAAAGCATTTCTATCAGGCTGCGGGTTTGATTTAACCCCACCTTTGTTATCTAAAGTAAAGCCACGGCGTCTTAAGAGTTGGTTAAATAGATCGTCTTCATCATCAAAACCTGGGAAGCCAGGCGGGAAGCCGCTTTTGTCATCATCTTGTTGTTGTGGTTGGCTATAGCCTCTTTTTTGTTGAGACTGAGGTGATTGTTGATTTTTTGGCCCAGAGCCTGCAGCAAGTACTTTAATTTTAATTGGTTTTGTTTCTAAAACCTGGCCATTAACTTCAAGCTTGGCTTTACCAATAGTGAGCTCACCAGTTTGTTGTGGATTTAATTTATATTTATAAATAATTTTTCTATGTGTTTGAAACTTTCCATTTTGAAAAACACTACTCATCTGTTGCTGGTTAAAGCTTCCCATTATTTCAAAACCATTAAGATCTGGAAGAAGTGGAGATGTATCGCTCACATCTGTATCACTTGAGACAGTGATGCTTAAAGTAATAATGTCCTCTGTTGTCACTTCAGTTTGGTCAACAGTGGCATCGATTCGGATATCGCCTAATGCGTTTAAAGAAAAAGCTAAAATGAAAGTAAAAAAAATGTTACCAATCTTTGCCACTAGCGGGCTCCTCTTTGGATGGCTTATTTTTTTGGCTCTTTGCTCTGATTTCATTTTCTTGTCTCTTTAACTCTTCTAGAATGCGCCTAACATCGCTCTCATTCAAGTCTTTACTTTTAAAAGGTTGCGGCTGCTTTTTTTGGCCCTGTTTGTCATCTTTGTTTTCATTATTTTTGGGGTCTTGTTTTTTATCTTTATTGTCTTTTCCGTCTTTCCCGTCTTTATTATCTTTGTCCTCTTGATTTTGCTCTTGATCGTTATCGCCACCACCACCACCGCCGCCCTGTTCTTGCTTTAAGGCTAGCTCAATATTTGTTTTTACTTCTTTGGAATCAGGCTTATATTTAAGTGCTTTTTGATAATAATCCATTGCCTTTGGCAAATCTTTTGCCTCAACGGCCATATTGCCAGCGTTAAACATAGCCATGTATTTTGTTTCATCATCTGCTGTTCCCATGGCTTCAACGGCTTCAAGTTCAGTGAGGGCTTTTTTTGTTTCTTTATTTTTATGAAATGTGTTTGCTAAATTAAAATGCATCAAAGCATTTTCAGGGGCTTTTGAAAGGGCTTCTACAAATTTATTAAAAGCTTCGTTGTAATTTTCTTGTTCAAAACTTTTAACTCCGTCGTTATTTGTTTGTATTGAAGGTGGTGCAAACGCACATAAAAATATACTTAAAAATAAAAGTCGTTTCATGTTGCGCTCACTCCTGTTGCAAAACGCCCCTTCCATGAAAAAACTGATCGTTTTTTGTCTCCAACTAAAATTTCAACAATGGCGAGAATAAACGCTAAGAATAGTGGGATTTGGAATTTTTCGTCAAAATCTGTAGAAAATTGAGTTTTAAAATCTGCTTTTTGAAGTTTATCAAAATCAGAGATTAAACTTCTCACTTCTGCCTCATCAAACGTAGCGTGATAAAAAGCTCCATTGCCAGCTCTTGCAATTTTACTAAGCCCTTCATCACTAGGCACACTTAGTACTGGTTGCCCACTATCATCTTTTTTATAACCTTTTAAATTACCCCTATCATCTCGGATGGGAATGGGGGCTCCTTTGTAAGAACCAAAACCTAAAGTAAAAACTCTTATCCCTTTATCTAAAGCCTTTTTGACCATACTTATGCCGCCAGGCTCATTATCCTCACCATCTGAAGCGATAAGTAATACACGAGTTGGTTGTGTGCCATCAGCACCTTCCATTCCGCCGCGCTCAAAGGCACTTATGGCTTCTTCAATAACGGCTTTAAAATTTGTTCCTTGTTGGCTGACAGTTGTTGTGCTTAAAGAATTCACATACATTTTAATAGCGCTGTAATCTGTTGTCATAGGGGAAATAAGAGCAGCACTTCCAGCAAAGGCAATCACACCCACTCTATCAGAACTTAAAAGATCAAGAAGATGTGAGAGCTCATGCTTTGCATGCTCCAGCCGTGATGGCTTATCATCTTCAGCAAGCATACTATTTGAAACATCTATGGCAAAAATAATCTCCAAGCCCGTTTGCTTAATTTCTGTTCGGCGAGAACCCATCAACGGACGCGCAAGAGCCACAGCAACAAAAAACAAAACAAGGCATTGTAAAATAATTTGGGCCTGGCGTCTTGGGCGACTTAAGCTTGTTGTTAGGTATTGATATTTTTTCACTAAAATGGCTTCAAATTTTTCTTTGCCCTTGAAAAAATATAAAAGCCAAAAAAGGCTAAGGCCAAAGAAACCCAAAAAAACTGCAACCATTCTGGATTTGCAAATTTAATCATCTTAGGGGTTTCTCCTTAAAATGGTTTTAGCCAATAAGTATTGCAAAACATAAAGCATTAGGGCTGCTAACAAATAGGTTCCAAACATTTCTGTGTACTTAACATATTGAGTAGAATTAATTTTTGTTTTCTCTAATTTATCAATGGTGGCAAAAACTTGTTTTAGTGCATCAGTATCTGTGGCTTTAAAAAACTTCCCACCTGTGGTTTCTGCAATTTTTTGTAATAAATCATAATTTACGTTTGATTGAATGGGGCGATACTGTTTTATTTTTCTACCAAACAAATCTGTGACCTCTTCTGGAATTTGCGCCGGTCCACTTCTTCCAATGGCTATTGTATAGGCTTTAATATTATAACCTTTTGCAATTTCTGTGGCGGTGGCTGGGTCTATGGTTCCGCTATTATTTTCTCCATCTGTGAGTAAAATAATAACTCTACTTTTTGCAGTTGAATCTTTAATACGTGCAACAGCATTGGCAAGGGCTACACCAATGGCTGTGCCTTGCTTTAAATTTGTAGTCACCACTTCAGAGAGTGAATCAAGAACTATATTATAATCTAAAGTAAGTGGTACTCGGGTATAAGACTCCCCTGCAAAAACCACAAGACCAATGCGGTCACTGCCTCTGCCTTTTATAAAATCTCTAATGGTTTGCTTAGCAGCACCTAATCTATTTTGAGGCTCCATGTCTTCAATCTTCATACTGTCTGAAACGTCCATGGCTATGACAATATCTATACCCTCAACACTTCTATTTACTTTAGTGTTTGCTTTTTGTGGGCGAGCAAGAGCGACAACAAAAAGAACAATGCTTATGGTTTTTAAAAAATAGGGTAAAAAAGCAAATTGTCTGCGTGTGGTTTGAGCTGTTTTTTTAAGCACAAGGGCAGTTGAAAATTTAAAACTTGCTTTTGAGTTTTGAGAATTAATAAAGCTTAAAATAAAAATAATTAAAACTGGTATTAAAAGTAAAAAGGCACTAGGCGTTGCAAAACTCATTGTACAGCCTCCACTTTTACCTCATCTTTATAAAGCTCATCTCCAATAAGCCTTGAGGCATCAAGTAGTGCCATGCACATCTCAGCGGTGGCTGGGGTTTTGGCAAATTTTATTTGATCAAGGGTGATAAATGCGTTTGTCATAACCCCTTGGACGGGTACCCAAAATTTTTTATGTTTTTTCTCTAAAGTTTCAAAAAGCTCCTCAGTGGTTAAATCATCTGCCAAAAAGCTAAGCTTTTCTCCTATGGCTTTTTTAATAATTTGGCTTAAATCAAGTGCAAAGCGTTTATACTCCCCTTTAAGATGAAACTCTTGGGATTCAAGTTTTTGAAGATTAAGTTTATATTTTTCAAAAGACGTTAATATTTTAACTTTTGGTCTATTAGCTTCTTCGAACTTTCTTTTTTTCCACTTTATAAATTGAATCCAACCGTAAACACAACTCCCCACTAAAATAAGTCCCCACATAACCCACCACCACCAAGGGGCTGCAATTTTTTGCGCACTTATCAAAGGGTAAGGCGTAGGTGAAGGTTCTGTAATAATAGTTTTTACTTCAAACTGCATGGGGGAAACAGGTAAACTTTTGCCATCTATAATAAGATTTATTTTATTAAAATTATAATTCCCCACTTTGTAGCTGGTAAATTCTTGCTCTAAAATATTTTCTTTTAGCTGGGCATCTCCCAAAAATTGCAATGTAAATTCAGCAGCATCAAGTACTTGAAACTCAAAATGCTTTCCACCCTTTTGATCTTGGTTTAACAAGCACTGAAAAAGACCTTTTTGCCCAACGGTTATTACTTTTTCAGATTTTATTTCACAGGGTAGCATAAAGTTTTATCTCTTTTTGTGTTTTGATGAAAAGAATTTTATTAGTGGGTCAATAAACCCGCGCGATGTGTCTACCTTAATAATTTCAACTTGGCTTTTTTTAAGTTTCTCATCACGAGCTTGAATGAGCGCTTTATAATTTTGCCCGTAGCTTTTTTTAAAAAAATGGCTTGAGGTATCAACGGTTACAATCTCTCCCGTCTCAGAATCCTCAAAATCTATAAGCCCAACTTCTGGAAAAGATTTTTCAGCATTATCTTCCACTACCACTGCTATGACATCATGTCTTTTTGCAATAAGCCTTAAAGATTTAACATAATCAGGAGTTTTCTCATTTGATGACAAAAAATCGCTTAATACAAATATAGTCGCTTTTTTTGTTAATACATGGCTGATGTGGTCAAAGGCTACTTTAAAATCTGTTTTTAAACTTTGAGGTTTGAAATACAATAAATCTCGCAAAATTCTATGCACATGGTAGCGGCCTTTTTTAGGCACTACAAAATGCTCAATTTGATCTGAAAATAATAATAACCCCACTCGGTCATTATTTTTCTGAGCAGCAAAAGATAATACAGCTGCAAGATTAACTAACACTTCACCTTTTAAATATTGCCCACTTCCAAAAAGACCTGAACCACTGACATCCACACATAAAAGCATAGTAAGCTCACGCTCTTCTTCATAGCGTTTCACAAAGGGCTTTGCAGTTTTAGCAGTTAAGTTCCAACTAATGGAACGAACATCATCCCCTGGAACATATTCTCTAAAATCTGAAAAGGTAAGCCCTTGACCTTTAAAAGCTGTGTGATACTCACCAGCGAAAAGATTATTCACCATTTTTCTTGTGGAAATTTCAAGAAGCTTTACTTGCTTGAGGATTTCTTTTGGCAACATGGGTTGATCCTTTTTAAGCCTTAAGGAACTTCAATTTTATTTAAAATTTCCCTAATCACAGCATCGGATTTAATTTCTTCTGCTTCGGCTTCATAGGTAAGTATAAGCCTGTGGCGTAACACATCATAGGCAATGGCTTTGACATCCTCAGGGGTGACAAACCCACGACCTTTAATAAAAGCATGGGCCTTTGCACTTTTTGTTAAATTAATTGTAGCCCTTGGTGAGCCACCCACTTGCAAAAGATTAGAAATTGAATCAAGGCCAAACTCTTTTGGCTGGCGGCTGGCCATAACAATATCAACAATGTACTGCTTCACTTTATCGTCGATATAAATATTTGTTACAAGTTGTCTTGCCCTTTTCAGCTCCAGAGCGCCAATAACCTTACTTACACTTGGCATATCAAAAGCTGTCATGCGAGATAAAATTTCCATTTCGTCATCTTTTGTTGGGTAAGTGACTAAAACCTTAAACATAAACCTATCCATTTGTGCTTCAGGCAGTGGATAAGTTCCTTCTTGCTCAAGGGGATTTTGGGTAGCTAAAACTAAAAAGGGATCTTGTAACTTGTGGGTTTCATCTCCAATAGTCACTTGTTTTTCCGCCATAGCTTCAAGAAGGGCTGATTGAACTTTTGCAGGAGCACGGTTTATCTCATCGGCTAAAACAATATTTGTAAAAATAGGGCCCTTTTTAACTGCAAACTCACCAGTTTTTTGGTTAAAAATCATGGTACCTATTAAATCTGAAGGTAATAAATCAGGAGTAAATTGAATGCGCTGAAAGTTTAAATCTATACTATCGGCAATGCTGCGAATTGTTAGCGTTTTAGCTAGCCCCGGCACCCCTTCAAGTAAAATATGCCCCTCAGTAAGAAACCCCATTAGGATTCTTTCAAGCATATGCTTTTGGCCCACAACAACATGGCCTACTTCTGTTAATATTTTGCCAATAAATTGGCTTTCTTTCTTTATTTGCTCATTAAGCTGATTGATGTCTACCATGGGTAATATTATTGACTAGCAAACATTGACAACACAACTAAAAACACTCTAAAGTTACAAGTCGCTATGGCACCGAAATATAAAACCTGGTTTTTGATCGCTGGCATTAACTTTTTATTCCTAATTATTTTCATGCAACTCTTTGGGCGCCAAGGCTTACTTTTAGCATTTGCTATTGCCCTGGCTGCTAACAGCATTAGCTTTCTCTATGGCCGAAGGATTTTGCTTTGGACATACCGCGCAAAACAGCTTGAGGGAGCTGACCCTTATGGCATTAACAAGGCTTTGACAAGCCTTGCCAAAAAAGCAGACCTCGAGCAGAAAATAAAAAGCTACGTTATTCCTTCTTCTACACCAAATGCTTTTTCTTTAGGGGATTCAGTGGTGATCACTGATGGGTTTTTAAAAGTGCTAGATAAAAACGAGCAACTTTCAATTTTAGCCCATGAAGTAGCACATATAAAAAACAATGATTCTTGGCTACAGACTTCAGCGGCAGTGATGGGCTCAATAGTTATGTATATTAGCCAACTTATTCAATGGATTATATTTTTAGGTAAAAAGCCCTCTAAAGATAAACCAACCCATGTGATTGGGCGTTTTTTTTATAATTTGTTTGCTCCTTTGAGTGCACTTTTAGTGCAAATAGCTGTGCGTAAAAAAAGAGAGTTTTTGGCAGATGAAATGGCTTTAAAATTAGCAAACCTTGAAACAAACCGTGACGTTTTAGCCTCAGCCCTTTGGAAGATACATAATTACTCACTCTCAAAACCAATGCCCACAACACTTTCAACAGCACATTTATTTGTAGTAAACCCACTGCAAAACAAAGGGATTGAAAAACTTTTTATTACTCACCCACCCACTGAAGAAAGAATTAAAAATTTAATAGGAAGGTACCCATGACACACGAACTTGAAGCAAGCTTTATAACACTAGCAATGTCTGTGGCCTCAGCAGCTGCTATGAGCCTAGGCTTAGCTCCTGACCCACAAACAAAAAAAACAAAAGTAGATTTGCAAATGGCCCGCTTTAACATAGATCTTCTTGAGATTTTACAAAATAAAACCAAAGGAAATTTAAGTAAAGAAGAAGAAGATTTTATGGGAAACGTTGTAAGAGATTTAAAATTAAAATTTGTTGAGGTATCTAAAAAATGAAGATTTTTGTATGCGCTTTATTTCTTATTTTTCAATCTGTTTCTTTTGCAGCCGGCGAAGAAGATTTAAAAACACTTTTTGTTGAGCTTGGCAAAAAAGTAAACCCAGCAGTGGTTAATATTTTTACTACTCAAAGCATGAAAAACCCTTACGGTTACGGTGGCGGCGGTTTTCGTGGAATGCCCATGGACCCCTTTCAACAATTTATGGAAGAATTTATGGGTAGAGGCTTAATGCAACAACAACCTGAGAGAAAAGCCTCAAGCCTTGGCTCTGGTTTTATTATTGAAGATTCGGGCCTTATTGTTACAAACTTTCACGTGATTCAAAATGCCTCAGATATTCAAGTACAATTAACAGAAAAATCTAAAAAAACATACAAGGCAAAGGTTGTTGGTTCTGACGAGAGAACTGATATTGCTTTAATTAAAATTGATCTTAAACAAAAACTTCCCACCGTAGCACTTGGGGACAGTGACAAAGTTGAAGTGGGCCAGTGGGTAGCAGCATTTGGCAACCCTTTTGGCCACGGACACACTATGACTAAAGGAATTATTTCCGCAAAAGAGCGGGATGTGGAAACAGAAAACTCACCCACATTTCCGTTTTTACAAACCGATGCCAGCATTAACCCAGGGAATTCCGGTGGCCCACTCGTTAACACAAAAGGTGAAGTCATTGGTGTTAATGCTGCTATTGATGGAAGAGCACAGGGGATTGGTTTTGCTATCCCCATAAATGTTGTTAAAAAACTTATTCCTGATTTAAAAACTAAGGGACGTGTGACCCGTAGTTACTTAGGTGTAACCATTAATAATATAAATGAAAAAATGGTTGAGGAATTTGGTTTAAAAACAGATAAGGGTGCGCTTGTTTTAGGTGTAGCACAGGGCTCCCCTGCGGATAAAGCTGGCATTGAGCCCTATGACGTGATTGTGGCTATTAATGGTAGAGAAGTTGAAGATGCCAGAGAAATTACAAATAAAATTACTGAAACAAAATCAGGTGAGACAATTAATTTAAAAATAATTAGGGAAGCAAAACCCATAGATGTAAAAGTGCGCGTTGTTGAAAGAAATGACGCTGCTTTAGCACAAAGCCCACAAAAAATAGCACCAAAAGGTGTGGCCGCCCCTTACGGGATTGGCCTTGAGATTTTAGATTTAAATGCAGTTTTAAATCAACAACTTGGCCTTCCACCTCAAATTAAAGGGGTGATTATTACATCTATCAAGCCTGGCTCTGTGGCTGATGAAGCAGGTTTAAGTGCTGGAGATATTATTTTAGATGTGAATAAAAAACCTGTACGCTCTGCAAGAGAAGCACTTAAACTTTTTAAAAAATCTAGAAATAGTTTAAGAATTTCTCGCAGTGGTATGGAGATGTTCTTTTTTATGGATTCAAAATAAGTGCAGCTCTTCTCGCCAGCAAAAATTAATTTAAATTTAAAAATTTTAGGCACACGCTCTGATGGCTACCACTTACTTGATAGCATTTTTTTACCCATTTCACTTTTTGATGAAATTAATATTTTCAAAAATACTGCTACCGCTTCTGATGAAGTTGATTTTGTTTTCCCAAGTGTGACAAGGAAACTTAAAAATAATACTGTTGAAAAAGTTCTCCTAAAAGCTCGCCAAATAAACCCGAAGCTGCCATTTTTTAAAGTGACAGTTAAAAAAAATATCCCTGTTGGGGCCGGCCTTGGCGGAGGAAGCAGCAATGCCGCAGCGGTTTTAAATTATTTAAATGAGCAGTTTTTAGAGCTTAAAGAGGAGGAATTGGTTGATTTTGCATCGCATATAGGGGCAGATGTCCCATTTTTTTTAAAACAAAAGGCTGCGCGAGTTACTGGTATTGGAGAAAAAATTGAACTTATAGATAATATAGGCCCTTTGGAGCTTATTATTTGTAGACCACCTTTTAGCATTTCAACAAAAGAGGCCTATAGTTGGTACGATGCGCAATCTAAGTTGACAGCCTCAACCATAGGTGCTAACTCCATGATTTGTGGCGTAAACTTGATAAACGACCTAGAAGTGCCGGTTATCAAAAAACGCCCAGAGATTGCCGATATAAAAAAAGCACTCATTGAAAATGGTGCTTTAGGCTCTTTAATGACTGGCAGCGGAAGCGCAGTTTTTGGAGTTTTTAAAACACAACAAGCGGCAACAGAGGCCCTTGAGCCATTAAAAAAGTGTTTTAATAATAACTACACTTTTTATTTAGCCAAAAGCCTCTAAGATTAAACAACTATGGGAGAACAACAATGCAAGTCACGGAAGTAAAAGTATTTCCAGTCAATGAGGAGCGCCTTAAGGCCTACGTTACCATCACTTTAGATAACTGCTTTGTGGTGCGCGATCTAAAAATAATAAACGGCAATAATGGTTTGTTTGTCGCCATGCCCTCTAAAAACGCAAAGACGGACAGTTTAAAGACATTGCTCACCCATTAAATAATGAAACCCGTGAAATGATAGAGAACAAAATTTTTGAAGCCTATGAGGTGGAGCTTAAAAAAGCTGGTCAGTCTTTAGAACAGATGACGATTGCAAAAAGTGGCCAAAAAAGCTATGACACTAATGACGACGATGGCCGCTACTAACCTTTGCGGCCATTGATTTACTGGGGTGTCGACAAGCGGTAAGTCAACGGATTTTGATTCCGTCATTCGGAGGTTCGAATCCTCCCACCCCATCCAAATTTCTCACATCCGAACTTTTTTCCTCCAGACCCAGAATCGGGTCCTCCCCCTCCTCGAAAGAAGGGGTTGAGAACTATTTCTAACCTGTTGTCAGGGTGAACCACAATTTTAGGGATGATAGCCTGAATCAGTTTGACCTTCCCCCTTTTTCCGCCCAGTTAGGAATGGAGAGACACTGCATCAGGTTTTATGTTTAAGCCTGTGTTGTTCCACAAATTCACTTGGTGTTAAGTTATTAAGTGAACTATGTGGCCTTGCAGTGTTGTAATCTTCTCGCCACAGTTCAATTATTTCTTTAGCTTTTTCTAAATTTATAAACCAATTTTCATTTAAACACTCATCTCTAAATCTTCCATTAAAACTTTCTATAAAACAATTCTCCACAGGTCTGCCAGGGCTTATAAAATCTAGCTTTATATTATTTTTAAAACTCCACTCATCCAGTAATGCCCCTGAAAACTCAGGGCCATTATCACAAACTATTATTTTAGGTCTTTCTCTCTCATCTATTACTTTCTCTAAAACTTGGATCACCTTATAACCAGGCAAGCTTGCATTAACCTCTATGGCTAAACACTCCCTGGTATAGTCATCAACCACATTTAAAGTCCTAAATCTTTTCCCATTTGATAACTGGTCACTAACAAAATCCATACTCCATCTCTCATTTGGCCTTTCTGGTAGAGGAGTAACAATTCTTAATGGCGCTGTTTGGCGTTTCTTCTTGCGCTTTTTTATCTGTAACCCCTCTTGCTGATATATTCTCTCAACCCTTTTGTGATTCACTATTACCCCTTCACGACGTAACATTACATACAGCCTTGGTGACCCAAACCTTCTTCTTTGTAATGCCAAAGATTTTAGCTTTATTTTTAAAAACTCATTCCTATCACTTTGCTTTGGCTTATACTTGTATGTAGATCTTGAAAGGGTAAAAAGAGCACATGCATGCCGCTGACTGATCTGATGATCCTTTATTGAATATTCAGCTGCATCCCTCTTGGCCTGTGTCCCTACCACTTTTTTGAGTTCACATCCTTTAAAATCATGTTGTCTAAACTAAGATCTGCTACCAGCTTCTTTAGCTTTCTATTCTCATCCTCTAAAAGCTTTAATCTTTGCAAATCTGATTTTTCCATCCCCTGATACTTGTTCTTCCACTCCCATAATGTTGAGGCACTTATCCCATGGGTTCTACAAATATCTTTAGATTTAATTCCAGACTCATGCTCCTTTAATATTTTAATAATTGTCTCATCAGAATACCTTTTACCGCGCATATCTAACCTCCTTAGGGTTATTAATATGACACAGCGTCTCTCCGATTTAAACTGGTACTATTTTTGGGGGGAAGGTCAAAATCATCTTCTGAATGACCTCTTGTTCCCTTTTGTGGGGGACGATTCTTCGTCCAATCACCCTGAGCCCATAGGCAAGGCCACATCCCCTCGCAGGTAACTGACAGTCACGGCCCTTACGAACCTTCAAGCCATAGCTCTTAATGAATTTATGGACCGAGCTTGTGGAGGAACCAGAAAGCTTTGAAATTTGGCCCATAGATAGTCGTTCTTCGACGTATTTCTGCTGGAGGAAATCTCTTGTCAGCAGCGGACCCTTGGTTCTAAAATCAATGATATCAACTAGATGGGTTGTGGAGGAAACTTGGAACTTATGTTCACCGTCACCCCATCCAGAACCAACCACTCTGATACCAGATATCTTGATATCGGATATCTGATATCTGATTGAAGTCAGAGAGGCGTGTTTGAACCCAACTAGCAACGATTTTAAAAAACTCCCCGACTCTGTACAAAACTATTTAAATACAATTATTAAATCTCACTTGGCTAAAAAAATTATTCTCTTTGGCTCAAGGGCAAGGGGAGATTTTAGGGAAAATTCCGATTTTGATTTTGCTATTGAATGGGAAAATGGAAATGAGAAAAAAATCTTAGAATTAAAAGCAAGCCTTGATGAAACACCTTTTACATTGCATAAAATTGATCTTTTAGATTTAAATAAAGCGGGCAATGATTATCTTGAGGAAATAAAAAAAGAGGGGAAAATTTTGTGGCAAACAAAGGATTAGAAAATTTTAAAGCTACAGTAGAAACCTTGGCTTCTTATCTTGCTCAACCCATTATTACAGATCGTGATAAGGCGGGTGTTATTCAAGCTTTTGAATTTACATTTGAGCAATGTTGGAAAGCTCTTCAACAAAAAGCACAAAAAGAAGGAGTCACTGTTGGTTCGCCAAAAACTGCCTTTAGTTTTGCTATGCAATCTGGGCTTATAAAACCTCAAGATGAAAAATTATGGCTTGAAATGCTGGAAGACAGAAATTTAACTACACATACTTATAAAAAAGAATTAGCAAACCAAGTAGTTGTGCGCATTAAAGAAAATTATTTACCCGCCTTTGAGCATTTACTCCAAAAATTGAAATGAAATATTTAATTGCCATCATACTTTTTAGTTTCTCAGCCAAAGCTGCAGAGTTGCAGGTAACTACCGGCCTGACGCATTTAACATCAAGTTATACTTATAATTATTTAAGTTATAGAGCCGCATTAGGGTTAGGCATCGGATCCGATGCCCAATGGACTATTCATGCAGGGCTGACACATCCATTTATGGCCCATGGCTTTAACCAGACAATTTATAGAGCGGCTATCACAAGAGATTGGTTTATTAAACCAGGTTCTAACTTCACACTTTTTGTAGGTGTTGGTGTGGGTGGCTATTCTGATAATGTTTCAAATTCTACTCAATCAACTGGTGAAGTTATTCCTGCCATTGTGTTTCAAGGTGGGTTTAAATGGGGAGGCCCTGGGTTTGGACTTCTTGGAGTTTTGGATGATTATTCTGGAATTTATAATCTCTACCATTTGCCGTTTGTAATTTGGTCATTGCATACATTTTCATTAGGTATTTATGCGACTTTTTAATTTTATCATTTTTTTATTTGTATTTTTTAATTGTGAGCTCGGTTTTTCCTCAACTGAAATTTCTGCACAATATCAAAGTGCGGGTTCAGGTGCGACAACATACAGACCTGTTGGCGGGAAAATCAGATGGGACAATACAGAAGTCGCTTTAGAATATGTTCTTGAGGATAGTAAAATTCAGGGCTACGCATCCCGCATTTGGCGCTTTAGGCAAAATGATACTTTCCAGCCCCATTTATTTGTAGGTTTGGGTTATCAGTACGCAATATCAGTAGTGCCTGGTTTAGGGTTTCATTTACAGTTTGGACAGATCGCATTTCGAATGGATATTTATTATTATGTAAGTGTTTTTTCATTTCAACATGGAAGGTTACAAACATATGGGCTTAGTTATACGTTTTAGTTTTTTATTTTTAGTGGCAACTGCAACATTTGCTGCTCCCATTCACACTGTTTATACTCAGCCAGATAGGTTTGCGCGCTCACCATCAAACCCTGTTATTAATTATTACATAGGTACTGATGCGACAAGTTTAGCAGCAGAAATCAGGCAGTCCTTTCAAGTTTGGGATAATGTTTCAACAATTTATTTACAGCTCACAGAAGTAGCTCAAGAAAGCCAGGCCGATGTTAAAGTCACATTTGGAAGTAGGCTTAACACTGAAGAATTTATTATTAACAGAAATTCCAGTGGTGAACGCACCTCTGTTTGGTGGAAATTAAATAGTAATATTCTAGAACAATCTGGAAACACTAGACTGAGCACCCTTATACATGAAGCTGGTCATGCTCTGGGCTTGGGGCACTCGTTAGAAACAGGAGCTGTAATGAGTTACCGGCGCGGCTCCAACATTCAACTTACTGTTGATGATAAATATGCTATTACTCTTTTGTACCCTGTTGATGGAAATTTGGCCATGCCCATGGGGTGCGCAAGCATTTCAAATATTAATAATACAAAACAGGGTTTTAAAAGCTTTATGATTGAATTTTTATTTTTGTCACTTTTTATGGGTACCTTTATTAAAGGTTATAAAATTACGGTTTTTTCTCAATCACAAAAACGTTAGTAAAGCTGGCTTTAATAGAATTAAGCCTTGGCATATTATTCTCTGACCCTTCCCCAAAAGTAGTACCAGTTTAAAATGAAAAGACGCTGTGTCATATTGATAACCTTAAGTAGGCTAGTGCTATAACTTGCCTTTAATAAAACTTTGCTGATCTGTTAAAGACACCCAACGTAAAGATTTTAATTTACTGGCAGAGGTACTCATCTCTCTCACGGCCCTTTGCAAAAACTCTCTTTCTAAATCAAGAAGCCTTGTTAGTAATTCCTGGTATGTTTCATCTCTCATTTTAAAACACCGAATAATAAATTGCCCAGAGGATTGAAACTGAGGGTCAGCTAAATCTCTAACAATAGCCTCCCCCCACTGCCTGTAAACTTTTGACAAAAGGGGACCTGGCCCAAAATCTCTAACATAATAAAGTGGCGGCAACTTTACCCTATCTCCCGGATGAAGTTGTATGAGGTTAAGCTGATCTAATTTTTTTAATAAATTAAATGTGGCTTTGTCTGAAAGTTGAAATTCTTTTTTTATCTCCGTCAAAGACTCTCTTTCAACTACTAGTTTTACAAAAAAACTAAATACATCCATATTCTTTAGAAAAAACTCTTGCTGTTCTTTTGAGAAGGTAAACCCCTTCATTTCAGTTCCTTCAATTTTTTCTAAAAGATCTATCATCCTAAAGCCCAAAACACGGGTAATTTGAACTAATCTTCCGTAAGAACAATCTTGACCGGTAAAAATTTTTTTAACACCAGATTCAGAAATTCCTAATTTGACCGCCAAGTCACGGTAAGATAATTTTCTCTCTTTAATTATTTTTTTAAGTGTTTGCATGATCAGCTTAAACTCAGCTAGTTCATAACTTGTCTTCGTTTTTTTTAATTTAGTACCCATTTTTTATACCTTTTTGATTTTTATATAATATTAAACCTAAATTAGGTACTAAATATTTAATTTAAAACAAAGGAGTTTTTAGAATGAAATTAATAGGAGCCTTTATGAGCATGATGATATTTAGCACCCCTAACACACAAGCCAATGATACAAAATTAAACCTTAAAATTCCGCTTTTAAGAATTAAATATGAAAAGGAATTACTTAAATCTTATGGAAAGGCTTGGAACAGCTCTGATGTAGATGGCATTGTAAACCACTTTGCTGAAGGCGAAATTTTATATACTGATGTCTTAAGACAAAAAGGAATAAAAAATAAATTAGAACTTAAAGCTTACTTAACAAAGGTTTTTACTCGCTTCCCAAAACAAAACTGGACATCAAATGTAAGTGCCTACCCAAGCATTACAGTTTTAGGCGAATGGGCTATTTATTACCATTACAAGCTTTATGATAATATTAATGCTCAAACACCTAGCTTTTCAGGCAGCGGAATGGAAAAAATTAAATTTGATCCAAAAGGTTCTGGCAAAATTATTAGTGACGAAATTCATATGATTTTTGATCAAATGGACAGCCGGGCCATTTTTGATATATATCCGTAGGCCATTACTGCCCAGGCTTTTTCTCAATCACAAAAACGTTAGTAAAGCTGGCTTTAATAGAATTAAGCCTTGGCATGTTATTCTCTAATGCAAACCAAATTCCTGAAATACTCACACTTTCTTTAGGACCAAAAGTACCCATGCAATTGACCATTTTTTCAATATCAATGTGATAAAAATAGGTTTTGCCAACAGAATCTTGTGTAAGTGGAATCTGCTCTACTTGTTGCCCGCACTGCTGAGAAAAGTGAGATGCCGTCATAAAATGAATAGGGTTTCCAGGGTAAAACATAGAATCTATTACTGGCCAATTCCAATTAATAGAAGCATTAGCTCCAGTATTTTTCTCTCCTAAGAAAAGCCAAAGCATTTCTCTGTTGGGGTATCTCCCTATTGGGTTTTTGAGTGTTTGGGTTTGAATCCAAAAATGAATGGAATCCCCGACAAGATCATCTCCTTGAATGTCTTCAAGTGTTACATAAAAAGAAATTGTAAATCTCTTGTGTGGTAAAACATTTTGGCATCCACCGCCATGGTCAGCCTGAAGGCCGTAACCGATAAATGGTGTACCACCTGGAGGAATAAAACCTGGAAATTGCTCATTTGAAAGGCCTAGCCTAATTCCGTTATATAATGGCTCCACTGTGACAAGCCCCGTATTAATAGGCAAACTTTGGCCAGGTGGCCCCCAATTTGTACTTTGAAATGCTGGCTCATCATTTACATGTAGGGCCCAATATCTGGCAAAATTATTTTGAGTGTTATAGCTAAATGTATTTTTGAAAGTTCTTGCGGCCTGATTTATATGTTCACATAAACTTTTTTGCCAATCTTCAACGGGGAAAAAGGTGCATTGTGGAGCAATTCGAATTGGGTATTGCTCAGAACCTATTTCTGACCACTGAAAGTCAGTCCTGTAGTGGTCATAAGGTGGGAGGTCTAAAACCATCTCTGCATGAGCCACAATAAATTGAAGTAAAATTGCTAGTAAGATCATTTCCTCACCCTTTAACTACTATCTACATAATGGTGAAATGTAATTGTGTCTATAACTTTGCACTGCGTAGACGCAGCGCGTTTGCAATAACTGAGACTGAACTAAACGCCATGGCTGCACTAGCAAACATAGGGCTTAGTAAAATGCCAAAAAATGGGTATAAAATTCCAGAGGCGATTGGTACACCTGCCAAATTGTAAATAAATGCAAAAAATAAATTTTGCTTAATATTTTGCATTGTTTTTTTGCTTAAATTTCTAGCCCTTAATATCCCATTTAAATCACCCTTTACCAAGGTGACCCCTGCGCTTTCAATGGCAATGTCTGTTCCATGGCCCATTGCAATTCCCACATGGGCTCTCGCTAGAGCTGGAGCATCGTTTATACCATCACCCGCCATTGCAACTACGTGGTTTTGATTTTGAAGTTTTTCAATAACTTCCTTTTTCTGGTGAGGCATAACCTCTGCAATAACTTTCTCAATCCCCACTTTTTTGGCTACTACCTCTGCTGTTATTTTATTATCTCCTGTGAGCATAATGACTTGTACATTTTTTCTCTTAAACTTAGTTACCGCTTCTTTAACTCCAGTTTTAATTTTATCTGAAACTGCAAACAATGCTGAGATTTTATTTTGAGCGGATAAAAACATAACTGTTTGACCATCTGCTCTTAGCTCATCAATAGTTATTCTATAATTTTTTAGATCTATGTTTTGCTCTACCATTAAAGCTTCATTACCAATAAAGTACTCTTTATTATTTATAATGCCTTTAACCCCTTTGCCTGTAATAGAGCTAAAATTTTCAACCGCAGATAAGTTTTCATATCCTTTATTTGTTGCACCATTAACTATGGCTTGGGCTAGTGGGTGCTCACTTGATTTTTCAAGAGCTGCTGCAATTTTTAATATTTGCTCTTCATTGGAAGAATTATCTACAACTATTACTGTCGTTAGGCTTGGCTTCCCCTCTGTTATTGTCCCTGTTTTATCTAAAACAATAGTGTCAACCTTAGCTAGAACTTCCAAGACTTCAGCATTTTTGATCAGTATTCCATTTTGCGCACCCTTACCTGTACCAACCATTATGGACATAGGTGTAGCAAGGCCTAAAGCACATGGGCAGGCTATAATTAGAACTGCTATTGCATTCACAAGTGCATAAGTAAATTTGGGCTCAGGTCCTACAAAATACCACACAAAAAATGTAATTACAGATATAACAACCACAGCAGGAACAAAGTAGCTTGAAACTATATCAGCTAATTTTTGTATTGGGGCTCGGCTTCGCTGGGCTTCTGAAACCATTTTAACAATTTGAGCAAGTAAAGTGTCTGAGCCAATTTTTTCGGCCCTCATTAAAAATGTACCTGTGGTATTTATTGTACCGCCCGTGACTTTTGAGTCTATTTCCTTTTCAGCTGGTATGGGCTCCCCCGTTACCATTGACTCATCAATAAAGCTTTTACCTTCAGTAATAACACCATCAACTGGTATTTTTTCTCCGGGTTTAACTTTTAAAATATCCCTAACATGGACATCAGAAAGATTTATCTCTTCCTCAATACCATTATTTACTCTTAAAGCTTTTTTAGGTGCTAACCCAAGCAAACCCTTTATTGCACCAGAAGTTTGGCTACGGGCTTTTAATTCCAAAACTTGTCCTAAAAGCACAAGAGTAATAATGGCTGCTGATGCCTCAAAATAAACACCAACTTCTCCTGTGTGTGCATTTCTAAAACCCTCTGGGAATAGCCAGGGAAATAATGTGGCCACAATACTGTAGGCATAGGCAACAAGAGTACCCAAAGCAATAAGGGTAAACATATTTAAATTCCAAGTTTTAACAGATTGCCACCCTCTGTGAAAAATGGGGTGACCTGACCAAACAACAACTGGAGTAGCTAAAATTAATTGCAACCAATTTGCACTAAATTTTTCAGACATGGCTAATACAACAAGTGGGAGAGTAAAAACTAAAGATATCCAAAAACGCTTGGACATATCTTTAAGCTCTAAGTTTTCTCCTTCATCAAGCAAAACCTCTAAAGGCTCTAAAGACATTCCACATATTGGACAATTTCCTGGTCCAATTTGCCTCACCTCAGGATGCATGGGGCAAGTATATGTTTGCTTTAAATTTGTTGCTGCTTGTTTTTCGTTATTTTTTGATAACGGCTTTTCATGGGAGCAGCAATCATGCTCATGATGATTATGGTGATGATGTTTGTCTTGCATAATTTTCCTACCTCATTTTTACTTACTTTGTGGGATTTATTAATAGCATATTGAACAAGGGGGCAGATATGAAAATAATTATTTTAGCGCTATTCACTTTTGGGTTTTTAATAACTTTAAATGCTCAAACACAAAACCCGCCGCCAGCTAATTACCCCCTTGTTAGAGGAATTATAAAAAAAATTAAGCTAACTGAAAAAACCATAACATTAAAACACCAAAGAATACCTAATTTGAATATGCCTGGCATGACAATGCCATTTAATATTGAGCCGGCCCTAATAGGAGATCTAAAAATTGATGATAAAGTCAATTTCGTAGCAGATGATGTAGACGGTGAAGCCACAGTATTATGGATCCAAAAATCTACTGAAGCTGGAGACATGATACTATGCAAAGGTAAAGCTCCCACAATACCTATAACAAATATTGAAATTGATTTGAGAAAAAATAAATTTAGTACTATTCGCTATGAATTCATAAGTGGCTCCCTTAAAGGCACAGCTTATGTGCAATCCATTGGTTTAATGCACAAAATAAATGTGGATGGGTACGATACCTACATATCCGAGAACGCTGAGCTTATTTTAAAAGAAAAACGCGGACTTATTAGAAACGCTAGTTTTTCTCATTACAGCTCAGGAACATACAATAGTGCCACTGTCTGTAGTTTTGAATAACCACTAACTATTTGATTATACTTATGTTTTTAGCTTATTAGGAGCTTTAAAAACTAGACCTTTGTGCCGATAGATATTGGTATGGGCAAATGGGCATACTTTAGTATTTTATTTTTACTTACACTTTCTGCTTGTACGGAAAATAAATTAGAATCTTTCAAAAAAATCAAAGAAGGCAGCATTACCTTACCCATTCTTGTAGATAACACTCCTATAAATTTAAGTTTTACATGGTCTCAACAAGCAATTAATCAAAATAATTTAACAACACTTTATACAAATTCTTCTCCGGTAACTCTTAATTACACAATTAATCCTATTAATGATACTGAAGTAAAATGCTTTGTTAATAACACTCAAAAAACTTGCACAAAAAATTCAATATCAGTTAGCGAACAAGGCATTTCAAAAACATATGTTGAAGTATTACATGTGCACTCAAATAAAAAAATCACATCAAGTGAAATTACATTAAAAATAGATTCTATCCCACCAGTGATTAATTTTGTAAGTGTGCCGCAAACAAATACAACAAATATAGCCTCTTCAATTAGGTTTTCTGCAAATGAGGAGATTTCTTACTCTAAAATTTGGCATAATGGGGTTTTAGTAAACTCTCAACTATTAGGCTTTCTTTTTACTGTTAACGCTGTTGTTGGCAGTAATAAAGTTGAAATTCAATCTTTTGATAAAGCAGGCAATCCCTCATCACAAGACCCTTTGCCAAAGTTAAGTTATACTTGGGTTGTGGCATCACCACCCCCTCCCACACCTATAGTGCCTAGCCAGTATACACAGGTTCTTCCAAATCAAGCTGTTATGGTAAGGCCAAACACTTATGATTACGCACCTAGTGTCATGTTTGATGATGATGGTAAGTACAAAGCTTGGTGGTGCGCAGGTGTTGCTGGGGATTACATTGGCTATTCAGAAAGTAATTCATCAAATAATTTTCCAAATATTTTTAGTCAGTATTATTGGCCCAATAGATCAAATGGAGCAATTGGCTCAGAGGCCTCACGAATTTATTTTGATGGCACACATGTTTGTGACCCTTCTGTTATTAAACACCGAGGAACATATTATCTTTACTACGGAGCAGGCGCCTTTCCTGATGAGTATTGCATGAACGAAGATGGTTCAATTCGCAGCGGACCTAACCAGTTAAATAATTGCAATACTGTTATTTTAGATCTTGTAGGCTTTCCTAAACCTTACTCTGTTTATGCAACACATGTGGGCCTTGCAAAAAGCACTGATGGCGTGCATTGGGAAAGAATGAATAACGGACTACCTATTATTATGACTAAAGCTGATCCAACAAACGCTTTAGAATTTGGAATGACTTATGGCTCCTGGGCCTACCCTGATCACCCATCAACACCAAGACTTAAAAACAAAAAAAATGTCTACGGCGCAGGCCAACCCTCTGTTATTGTGAAAGATAATCTCTTTTACTTGCTTTATACAGATACCACAGGAATTGGCCGTCGCTATTATGATGATGGAACTTCCGCTGGGGCGGGTTTATATGTTATTAGATCTCCTGATCCTATGTTTCAACAAAACGTAGAAGAAGTACGTTGCCCAGGAGATGAAAGCGATATTGCAGGCCTTCATAGAATAAAACCAGGCACATGCACTAACCCTTATTGGAAAAAATTAAATTCAGGAGAAAAACCTTCCACGAAATATTCTGTCATTGAAACCTACTCTGCAGATTTAACATATTCAGACGCCTTAGGTTTATTTGCAATCGCATTTAGAAATCACCCAACTATTATGGGTATGCTCTTTTTTGATGAAAATTTTAAAATAGCTGGGCCAGGATTGACTTTAGGTGAAGCTCCTTACAGAGATGGCCCTGGAATATTACATAGAGCAGATGGACATCTTTTGCCATCTACACATTCAGATAATGTGTGCAGCCAAATTCCACTTGAAGTTTTCTCAGCTGTAGGAAGTGACCCGCAAGATGCCTTAAACCCATGGCTATGGGATCTTTGGCGATGGGGTGCTACTTTACAAAACTCAAATAGCAGCTGTACAGCTAACCAGATTGCAAAAATTTATGAAGGTTCGCTCATTGCCTCACCTAACAGGCCACTAGCTTATGTAATAAATGGTTTTAAAGTTTATTTTGAAGTTGGTGCAACTGCACTTACGCTTTCCCAAAGAGTTTATAATTTAAATAATTCAGTGTTTGATCAAATCCCATTAGGCCTTGAGGTGTATGCGGCAAAAAATCCTGATGGAAGTACTAAAATGAAGGTTGTAGGGGCGCAAAATACACCAGCAGCATTTTTAGATTTAACCAAGCAAAAGCCCTTATGGCCAATTGAGTGTATGCAAACTTTAACCGCAAATGAAACAACTGGCCAAGCACCAATTATACAAACAATCTCTATTCAGCAATGGGTTGACTACCAAGTTGGTGGAGAATTATTCTGTAATGGAGTTAAAAAATTTAATCCTTAAAGGAATTCAAATGAAAAATAACCGTTTATTAAAAAATCTTATTATCTACCCAACGTTTCAATATAAGCTAGTTATTTTAACTGTTTTATTAAGCCTAATAACCCCACTAGTACTAATAGCATTTCAATATATTTCTTTCTCTCAACTCTATTCTGTAGGTACAGAAAGTAATTTACAGCAAACACATCCTTATTTTGTGTTTTTAAATCAGTTTCAAAACCAGTTTTATAAAACACTAGCACTTTCACTTATTGTGAGCTTCGTGCTTTCTTTTATTTTAGGAATTTTATTTTCTCATCGTGTGGCAGGCCCACTTGTAAAAATGATTGATTTTTTTAATAAGGTTGCTGAAAAACCAACTGATGATGGCAAGATTACTTTTCGTCAAGGAGATATGTTTCAAGAGTTACCTGAGGCCTACAATAAAAGATTTAAATAACTAGCTCAGAAATAAGTTTTCTTGTCGGCAAAATGTGCTGAGCAGACATACTTAACTCATCCACACCCAAAGAAATAAACATAGGTAATAATTCTTTTTTGTGCGCTAATGAACCGCAAATTCCAACGTGGAGCTCATGTCTTTTTGCTTCTTTAACCACATGAGATATTAGTCTTAAGAAACCTAAGTTCTCATAATTGTACACATCTGCAACGGCAAGGTTAAGCCTATCTGCTGCACAGGTGTATTGTAATAAATCATTGGTACCTAGACTTATAAAATCTAGGTGTTCAGAAAATTCATCCATCATCCAAGCCACGGATGGCACTTCAACCATAATACCAAGTTCAAATTCATTTGAAAATTGTATGCTTTTGCCTTTTAAATCTTCAATAACTTGATTTAAAATTTCTTTTGCCTCTAAAAATTCTTCCAAACTTGATACCATTGGGAACATCAGTCCCCAATTTTTTCCTACCATGGCTCTAAGTAATGCTCTTAATTGGGCTTTAAATAATTCAGGCTTTGCCAAACAAAGTCTAATACCGCGAAGACCCAAAAACGGGTTTTCTTCTTTTTGAATTTGAAGCCACGATGTTTCTTTATCTCCCCCAATATCAACTGTACGCACAATTATTTTTTTATTTCCAATTTGATCTGCCACTTGTTTATAAACTCTATACTGCTCCTCTTCACTGGGCGCTGAAGCTCTGTCTAAAAATAAAAACTCAGTTCTATAAAGACCAATGGCTTCAGCATCGTTATTTAAAACAGAAGCCATATCTTGGGGCCCAGAAATATTTGCACTTAAAGTTATTTTTTTACCACATGCAGTTTGAGTATTTTTACCTTTAAAGACTTTTAATAACTCTAATTGTGATGAATATAACTTCACCTGCTCATCAAATTTATTTTTAATTTCAAAATTTGAGCTTTCTAAAAATAAATAGCCATCAAGTGCGTTTAAAAAAACATTTTCACCAGCAACAATGCCTTTTAGTTTATTACCAACACCTAAAACTGCCGGTATTTCCATGGAGCGCGCTAAAATGGCAACGTGGGATGTTTGGCTACCGGCTTCACACACAATTCCTAAAATTAAATTTCTATCAATAGATAAAATATCTGAAGGTTTTAAATCTTCAGCAAATAAAATAAATGGCTGATCTGGAACTTTTGGCAAAAAACTTTCATTTGGACTCTGAATATAAAATAAAACTCTTTGAGAAATATCCTCAAGGTCATTCACCCGCTCTTTCAAGTAATCATCTTCCATAGAAAGAAACATGTTCTTAAAAAAGGCAATGGATTCATTGTAAGCTTCACAGGCGCTAATATTATTTTCTTTAATAGAAAAAATAGTTTTATCTATCAACTCTGGGTCTTCAAGAAGTTGGATATGTGCATTTAAAACTTCATAAGCTTGGCTCTTTGAATCTTTTAGCTTTTGCTGTAAAATCTCTAAATCATTTTTTGCCTTTTCAATGGCGATTAAAAAAAGCTTTTCCTCTTCAATTAAAGATTGCTTTTCTCTTAAAGATTTAAGCTCTCTTTTTTCTAACCAAAAAGCACTCGCTTTAGCAAAACCTTTTGAAACTGCAATTCCTTGTAAAGGCAACACTGATACTATTACTCCATTAAAAATTTATTATTTATAAGAGTGGTTAATTTATCTGCAAGCTCTACTGCATCAGCACCGTCTACCTGAATAGTGACCTCACTATCTTTAACAAGCCCTAATGTCATAAGGCTTATTGAAGACTTTCCATTAACCGCTTTACCATTAAATAAAACACTCACTTTTGATTGATACGTACTTGCCATTTTAGCAAAAACACCTGCGGGCCTTGCATGCATGCCCTCTTCATTTAAAATTTTAATTTTTCTCTCTTCCACTTTAATAACCTCGCTTTAAAGATCAAGTTGCAAAACCGGTTCATTTGAATTCAAATTTTTATTTACTTTAAAACTTCGCACTTTATCCATGTTGGAAATAACAACTGGTGTGATAATAGATTTGGCTTTTTGTTTAACTAGCTCTAAATCAAATTCAATTAACGCCTCTCCTTTTTTTACCTTTTCCCCAACTGTGACAAGAGCATTAAAACCCTCGCCCTTCATTTTAACTGTATCAATACCCACATGAATAAGCACTTCAATGTCTTGAAGAGTTTTTAAAACCAGGGCATGACCTGTTGGGAATACATGGGTAATTTCACCATCACAGGGGGCGCGCACAATAGAAGATGTTGGGTTTAACGCAAAACCATCTCCTAAAATTTTTGTGCAAAAGTTTCATCAGGAACTTCATTTAAATTTAAAATTTCTCCTTCAAGGGGGGGGAATATCAGAGCACTGGCCATAAGATTTTTTAAATCATCTTTAATATGTTCTGAAGCCACGCCAAAAACTACTTGCACACTATTGCCAGAAATCATAATGCCTGCTGCCCCTAAGCTTTTAAGCGCTTGTTGATTTACTTTAGCACTTTCCAAAACAGTTAAACGTAAACGTGTAATACAAGCATCTAACGATTTGATATTTTCTGTACCACCTAGGGCTAAAAGAATTTCCGCAGTTCTTTCTAAATCCCCCACTTGCTGAGCAGGTTTATTATTATTATTTTCATTCAAATCCCGCCCTACAGTTTTAAAATTAAAAATCCCAATAATTGAATAAAAACTAAAAAAGTATAAAGCTCCCATTAGGGGACCAACAATTGTCCATAAGTAAAAACTATTTTTTTGATTAAAAAAGCCTACGCCAAAATCTATTAGTGAAGCTGAAAATGTGTAGCCAAGGTGAATATCTAATAAGTTTGTTAAAAAGCCTGACAAAAACGCAAGCCCCACATGCACCACATATAAAAGTGGAGCTACAAAGATAAACGCAAACTCAATGGGTTCTGTAATACCAGTAATAATAGAAGTAAGGGCTGCTGAAAGCATCATTCCCCCGACAGCTTTTCTTTTCTCAGGTAATGCACGGGCCACCATAGCAAGGGCAGCCATAGGTAGGCCAAAAAGCATTATGGGAAATTCTGAAGCCATAAATTTTCCAGCAGTTGGGTCCCCCGCAAAATAGCGGGTTGCATCCCCTCTTACCACAGCACCAGCGGAAGTAATAAACTCACCAAACTCATACAAAAATGTTGGGTAATAAACATGGTGAAGCCCTACTGGTATTAAAAGCCTTTTACCTGCAGCATAAATAGCCGGGCCCAAACTTGAATCCATGGCCATTAAACCCAAATTATGAATTTGGTTTTGTATTGGAGGCCAAACAAAACCTAAAACTAAAGCAGTAACAATGCTAAAAACTGTGGCAATAATAGGAACAAGCCTTTTACCTGAGAAAAAACCTAAAACCGGGTGAAGCTGAGTTTTGTGATAGCGGTTATAGACCCAAGCCGCAAGTGAGCCTATTAAGATACCACCAAACACCCCAGTATTAATTTGAAGAGGTAAGTTCTGAGCTTGAGAAATAACTTTTAAAACATTTGTAAAAACAAAATATCCTGCACCTGCAGCTAAAGCTGCAACCCCAGCACCTTGTGCAAAACCAATGGCCACACCCATAGCAAAAATAAGTGGAAGCTGCTCAAATATGGCAAGTCCTCCTGAGTATAAAATATCTCCCACTACAGTATCTTTTAAAAGACGTCCAAGGGCGACAAGTAAACCTGCTGCTGGTAAAACTGAAACTGGGATCATAAGGGATTGCCCAATTTTTTGAAGACGTGCAAAAACTTTATTAAACATTTTCACCTCACAATTAAGCTGATAACTTTTTGTCTTGCCATAAAAGCATCAATAAAACTTGCATGGCTCCAAGTTAAATTTGGTGCTCCTTGCATAAAACCTGAGTTTCTATTAATTTGCTCAGAAAGGGAACCGTCTGGGTTTGCATGCCTTAGCACTCTTTGTAAATACTGATCCCCTTGGGAAATTAATTTTTTAGCTAGTTCCGCTTTAGATGGAAGCTTGTTTTTAAAAAATTTTTCAAAGAAAAACTTATTTTGCATTGTAATTCTAAAATTAGGTTTGGCCATAATTTCAAAGGCTGTTTGGTATAAAAACTCAGCAAACCCTGCCGTTGCAAGTACCCAGGGGTTTCCATATGAGTCTGTTCTGTAACCATCATATCTATCCTCTGGGTAGCGTCCAATAGCAACACCCGGGCCTGTTTTATTAACAGAATATATTTCTTTAAACACAGTATTTAATTTGTCAAAGCTGGCAAGAACTCTTGGGTCAGTAAATGAAAAATTTGAATTTACAATACCAGAGTGCAGTACAGCCAAAATTATTGAAACATCTAAATGTGATTTATAATGCCCATGCCCTGGCAAAAGCATTGTTGAAACAATAAAGCCTCGCTTTGGATCCCAAAATCTTTCAAGCTCCATTGACATCTGTTCAAATTGTTTTGCGTAAAATTGCGCAGCCCCAGGGTCTCCCACAAGCTCAGCAAGCTTTGCTCCGTCAAGCATGGCTTTACGTTGGGACATCAACGTATAGAAATGGCTTCCAAAAACTTCTTCCCATAAATCAAAATTAGGCTCTCGCCAGTGATGGGCTACAAATTCTAAATCTAGTTTAATAATAGATGTGGTGGGAAGCTTTGGCTCATAAAGTCTTTTAAGTAGAATCTGTTTATTAGGCCAATTTTCTCTTTGAATTAGGTAATAGAGTTTAATCAGCGAGCTTGCCCTTAATGCTGGTCCATCATTTTGTGGTCTACCCCATGGTTCTGTATATGAGCTACCGTCAACATTAAATTTAGGTTCTCCTAGGCCGCCAAACCTAAAAGAGGCTCTTTGAATTGTATGATTAAAATAAATATGGTCCAAAAAAAATGCATTTATATTTTTTTTATACGAAAGATTGGCAAGCCTTGCGACATTTAAATCTAAAAGTGTTTCAAATGTAAGAGCTGCATCTCTAACCCAATGGTAATAATAATTTGGGTTTGCGACTGAGGGCGCTGCTATAATGGCCCCAGGGTTTACGTCATCACGTATAACATTTTTGCCAAGCCAAAATACGCTGGTATTAAATTGTCTTCTCAGCTGATCTTCTAGCTGTATGAATGAAGAGGCAAAAGATTGGGTAGTAAATGCAAATAAAATAAAAGTTAAGATTGTCTTTAGCATTAATTTAAATTTTTATAGTTTTTTTAAAATCTAGGCAAGATTTCTTTTTAATATTTTGCCACTTTGGCTTTTAGGTAAATCATTAATAAATTCAAAATATTTTGGAACTTTAAAGCCTGCCAGATTTTTTTTACAAAAAGCTTTAAGCTCACCCTCAACTACATCGCTCTGAAGAGCATTTGCTTTAAGAACTATAAAGGCCTTTCCTACTTCCCCCCACTTTGAATCTTTAACCCCAATGACAGCACCTTCTTTTACAAGTGGGTGGGATCGAATAACTTGCTCAATCTCTATGGGGTAAACATTTTCTCCACCACTGATAAACATCTCTTTTTTTCGCCCCACAACATAGAAATAGCCCTGATCATCTTTTTTAACTAAATCTCCTGTGTAAAGCCAACCATCACGGATTGTCTCCACAGTGGCTTTAAGGTTATTCCAATAGCCCTTCATACACATGGGGCCTTTTAATAAAAGCTCTCCAACTTCATTAGTACCCACTTCATTGCCCTTAATATCTACTACTTTTGTTTGAATATAAAAGTTTGCAAAACCAATGGATCCTGTTTTTCTCTCAGCATCCTCTTCATTTAAAGAAAATACGTTGGGACCAAATTCAGTGAGCCCATAACCTTGTCTAAATGGAATGCCTTTTAAATTCCATGTTTGAATTAGTTTTAGCGAAGATGCTTCTCCCCCTACAACGGCATAGCGAATGGATTTTAAATCTGCATCTTTAAAACTCTCACATTGAGCCATCATTTCCATCATTGTAGGTACAGCAAATAAAATAGTAAGCTTTTCTTTTTCACAAATTTCTAAAACCTCTACAGCATCAAATTTTTTTAGAAGTAAAATCTCAGCCCCTTTGTGAAAAAACGGGGTAGTTAACACATTCCACCCACCTGTGTGGAAAAAGGGCATAAAAATTAATGTTTTATCATTTTGGCTTAAATTTAATCTTAAACTTGTGTTTATAGAATTCCAAAAAAGCATGTCATTATGAATCATGGCTCCCTTTGGAGCACCTGTGGTACCTGAAGTGTATAAAATCATGCACACTGTTTCGCCATTTATGCTTTCATCAAAATCTAAATTCTGCTTTGCCTCTTTAAATTCCGCGCAAAAACTCTCTATACTTTTAGAGCTTCCGCTCATGAACCATCTTGCACACTCATACTTTGCACCATCAAGAACATTTAAAAATTCATTTTGATAAACAACAAGCTTAGGTGAGGAGTCTTTTAAAATATGCTCCACCTCACGTGAGGTGAGTCTAAAGTTAATTGGAACAAGTACTGCCCCTAATCTTTGTGTGGCATAAAAAAGTAAAACATATTCAAATTCATTTAAAGATAAAACGGCAACCCTATCACCAAAACCAATTTTATAATCTGTCTTTAGTTTTTCTGCTAAAGCCATTGAGGAATTATAAAATTCTTTGTAACTAGCTTTTTTATTTGAGCCAATTTCTTTTAAAGCTATTTTGTTTGGTGAGTACTTAGACCATTTTTTAAGCCAATCAAATTCCACCATTACCACCTTAAACAAACACTGGCCATTGAAAGCCCGCCACCGGAGCCCACAAGCATAATCACATCACCCTTTTTTAAGAGGTTTTTTTCAGCCGCATCAGCTAGCGCCATTGGAATACAGGCACTGCCTGTATAACCAAAACGATCCATGATGTTGTAAGAAAGTTTTCGGTCTACTTCAAGGCGGTCCATGGTTTCATTAATGCTGTCTATATTTATTTGAGTAAAAAAATATCGAGCCACTTCTTCTTTTTTAATTCCTGTTTGATTAAGAAGTTTATTTACAAGCATTGGCCAATAAGTTCCGTTTGTTTCAATGGGAATTTTTTTTGCAAAATTTAAAAGGTGTGCTTTTTTATGCAAAACATCTTCGTTTATGGGCATAAAAGTACCACCACCAAAAACACCCATATAGTCATGGTATTGGCCATCGCTAAATAACTCAGACGCCAATATCCCAACATTCTTTTCTTCAGTGGCCGTTACAACCACAGCACCTGCACCATCGGCAAAGAGAGTAGCTATTTTATAATCATCCCAATTAATAAATTTACTCATCCCGTAGGCACCAATAACCAAAATATTTTTATAACGCTCCCCCTCGGCCTTTATGTATTTTCCAGCCATATCAAGGGCTGTTACAAAACCAGCACAGGCAGTGTTAACATCAAAAGTGGCGGCATTTTTTGCATTTAGTTTAAACTGAATAACAGATGCGGTTGATGGAGATAGGTAATCCGGCGTGTCAGTGGCGAGAATTATAAGGTTTATGTCATCAGGAGTTAATTGAGCACTTGCTAGTGCTTTTTGTGCTGCTCTCAAAGCTAAATCAGAGGTAGCCTGATTTGGATCCATGTAGTGTCTTGTGTAAATATTTCGTTTTTCTCTCAAAAATTTGTCAATATCCATCCCATATTTTTCGTTGAAAATAATATTGGGAATTGGCTTTCCTGGAACATAGTAACCAGTGCCTGTTATCTTAGCCTGCATCAATTAATCTCCTCTTAACTTGACAGCTGTCTTTGTAGCTAACTTAAGAAAATCTTTCAAGCTCCATTAAACCCTTGATACAAACAATTTTGCCTAATAAAACCTCTATGGAATGAACATCAAATACAGCTTTGAAAATTACGGTGTTGTTGTTACAGGGGGGGCTCAAGGAATTGGATTTGAAACAGCCAGAAGCTTTCTCCAAGCTGGCGCAAAAGTAAGTATTTGGGATTATTCAACAGATGCCATAAAAACCGCTCAAAAAGAACTCTCACAATTTAAAGCTCAAGCACATTTTGCACAAGTTCATGTTACAAAATCAGAATCTGTTCAGCAAGCCTCAGCCAATTTGCCATTTGGAGTGGATGTTTTAATAAATAATGCAGGCATTACCAGAGATAAAAGCTTTGCCAAAATGACAGAAGAAGATTTTAAACAAGTTATTGATACAAATTTGACCGGCCTTTTTCACGTAACAAAAAATTTAATGGAAAAATTTAAAACTGATACTTTTCAAAAAAGAATTATTAATATCTCAAGTGTTGTGGCTTTGTATGGCAATTTTGGCCAAACAAATTATGTGGCTTCAAAAAGTGGTGTTATTGGTTTTACTAAAACCTTAGCAAGAGAGCTTTCCAAAAAAGGCTTTACTGTTAATGCTGTGGCGCCTGGTTTTATACAAACAGCCATGGTAGCAAAAATGCCACCTGAGGTTTTGCAGGCTATGGCCGCAAAAGTTCCAGTGGGACGTTTGGGAGAAACAAATGACATTAGCAATGCATGTTTGTTTTTAGCATCACAGGAAGCTAGTTACATTAATGGCATAGTGTTTAGTGTGGATGGCGGACTAGTTTGCTAAATTAGCTAGTCAAATAGGGGGGAATTTTGAAAACAATCATCTTATTTTTGGTGCTGTTAATATCTTTACCTGCATTTTCCAATGGGCCCTTTAAGGGTTTTGTTGAAATTGAAAAGGGACGCCAGCTTTACGTTGATCATATTCCTGCAAGGCCGGGGCAACCAACACTTGTTATTATAAATGGGCTTACTTATGACACAAAATCATGGGATCCATTAATGCCTCATATACTCAATAAAGGGTATGGCATTTTAAGGTATGACCCCATGGGTATGGGAGAAACACTTGTTAAAAGTGGCTATCCTACTAAGAACATTCTTATTGATGATCAAGCTCGAGATTTAAAATTATTATTAGAAAATCTTAAGCTAAATAAAGTTTCTATCTTAGGTTTATCTTACGGTGGTGCTCTTGCAATTAAGTTTGCCACCCTTTTTCCTAAAAAAGTAGACAAACTCATTCTTAAAGCTCCTTATGTAAAACCCTTAGAGGGGCAAGACAAATTAATTAAAGCTCAAATTGAAATGACTAGGGCTTTATTCCCACTTAACCCTGCAAGCTATGATCAGCTTTATGATTATTTTTTAAAAATACATGTTTATTCTACCTACCCACTGGCTGAACCTATAGCTATATCTAATGCAACAAAACTTGAGGCCATTTATAGAATGGTCGCTGGTGTTAGAAAGTTTAATACTCTTGAAGTACTTAACCAACTACCTAAAGAAAGTGTTCATTTAATGGTGGCCGGGATGGACCAATACATTCCTGCCATTGAGCATGAATATATGTGGGAAGGCCTAACAAAAGAACAAAGGCAAAGCCGTGTTTATGTCTTAGGGGCTGAACATAAAATACCAGAGTCTGCTGCATTTTTTGCAGGACATTGGGTTAATCAAATCATGCGTAATAACCCTAAGATTTCAAAGGGTAGAACCTTTATAGGAAACTCCTATTTAGGAATTGCAACTTGCGGAAGTATTATTTTAAGAGTAAATAAGTACTAGTTTTTATGAGTTTTTTTGATAATGGAAAGTATAAAATAAGTTTTAATCAAATCCCTTTAGTCAGTAATCAGAACATACTTTTTATTCATGGAAATCTTTCTTCAAATACCTGGTGGCAACCAACTCTTGAATATTGGAACAAAAATAAAGGACCAGGTTCTCTTGTGTTTGCAGAATGGCGTGGGTGTGGTGGGTCAGATGGACCTTTAAGCCTTGAAGATCTCAAGGTTGAAAACCTAGCCCTTGATTACATTAACCTTTTAGAACATTTAAAAATTAATAAAACACATCTTGTTGGGCACTCAACTGGTGGAATTATAGCCTTAAAGGCACTTAGTCTTCGCCCAGAGCTTTTTGAAAAAGTTGTTTTACTTGATCCTGTGGCGCCATGGGGCTTTCAAGCTCCACCTGAATTAATGGCTGCTTTTAAGCAAATGCAATCAGATAAAAACTTTTGTGCCATGGTTATGGGAAGCACCATTTATGGCAATGATGCAAACTCTGAATTGTTTAAAAAAATTGTAGATGATGCTTTTAATGTACACCCTCTTATTTGGCAGGGGATTCCAGAGGTTTTATCTAAAATTGATTTTAAATCTGAGCTTTCAAAAATCAAACACCCTGTTTTAATTCTCCATGGGGAGTTTGACCAAATTTTATCTAAAAAAGATTCTGAAGAACTAAATCGACTTTTACCTAACAGTACCTATAAAGAACTAAAAGCTCAGGGTCACTCTTGTAATGTAGAAAACCCTAAGCTTTTTGTTCAGCTTACCCAAAAATTTCTTCAGTGAGAGTTGAACGCGCTATTGCTGAAGCCAAAAATTGAAATTATTATAGTACTTTACACCCAGCCTTGACCAAATCATGTTGACTCACTAAGACAGCGTTATGACACTCATCGATGCGCTCATCATTTTTGTATTTATTGGCTACTCAATTTATTCCGGATTAAAAAATAAAGAAATTGCCTCAAAAAACCTGGTTGAGTATTTTTTAGCGGGAAGATCACTTAAAGGTTGGCAAGCCGGAATCAGTATGGCAGCAACACAATTTGCTGCTGACACACCCCTTCTAGTAACAGGCCTTATTGCTACAGCTGGTATTTTTTCTCTTTGGCGTTTATGGATATATGCCTTTTCATTTTTACTTTTAGGTTTTTTACTTGCACCTTGCTGGCGCAGATCTGAAGTGTTAACCGATGCTGAGCTTGTAGAGCTAAGATATGACCAAAAATTAGTTGGTACCCTTAGAGGCATTAAAGCAATTTATTTTGGAACAATTTTTAACTGCACAGTTTTAGCTATGGTGCTTTTAGCCGCAACACGCCTGGCTGAGCCTTTTTTACACTGGCAGGAATGGCTTTCACCTTGGTTTTTTAATTTTGTAGTAAGTCTTGTTAAGTCTTTAAATTTAAAAATGACACTCACCCAACTACCTCAAGATCAAATTTGGATTGTCTCAGCATCTAATTTTATTTCCATTGGTGCTATTGTTTTAATGACAGTGTTTTATTCAACAGCAGGAGGCTTAAGAAGCGTTGTTAACACAGATACTTTACAATTTTTTATCGCCATAATTGCTAGTATAATTTTTGCCTACTATGTTGTTGATAAAGCTGGTGGTCTTGATTCAATTAAAAATTTAATTATGAAACGCTTTAGTCAACCCAACTCTTGGGGAATTGTAGGCTCAGAGATTTTAGCTTTTACTCCTTCGCGGGCAAAGGATGTTTCTTTTGTAGTACTGGCAGTTTTTGCCTTTCAGTGGCTTGTACAAATGAATTCAGATGGAACAGGTTATCTTGCACAAAGAGTAATGGCTTGTAAATCCGATCAAGATGCAAAAACAGCCACCGTTATTTTTACCTTCGCGCAAATTATAGTAAGAAGCCTCATATGGATACCCTTGGGCTTAGGCCTATTAGTTGTTTTTCCACCGGACCCTTCGTTAAGTGGAAGTTTATTAACAGCGGATCGTGAATTTACGTACGTAAAAGGAATTTCTGAAATTTTACCACCAGGTATAAAGGGACTTGTTCTTGTGGGAATGCTGGCAGCATTGGCATCAACAATTGATACCCATCTAAATTGGGGTGCAAGTTATTGGACCAATGACATCTACAAAAGATTTATATGCAAACATATTTTTAAAAAAGAGCCTTCATCAAAATCTCTTGTCCGTGTAGCAAGACTTGCAAACATACTTATATTAGTCATTGCCCTTTCTTTAGTTCCTGTTCTTGATTCTGTACAAACAGCCTGGCAAATAAGTTTAATTTTAGGAGCAGGAATGGGCGTTGTTTTACTTTTACGTTGGCTTTGGTGGCGAATAAATGCTTTAAGCGAAATTTTTGCTATTGGTATTTCAGCACTTCTGGCACCATTTTTAATTATTGTTTTTCCAGGGCTTAGTGATGCGGCTAAATTAATAATTGTAGCTATATGCTCAACTCTGGCTGCTGTTATTGCTTCCTTTTTTACAACGCCTACTTCACAGAAACATCTTGTACAATTTTATAAAAAAGTAAACCCGCCAGGCTACTGGGGTAAAATTGCAGAATTGGCAGGAGCTGATCCATCTTTGGCTGTTAATAAATTTTGGAAGTCTATTGGAATAACTTTTTTAGCAACCTTTTCATTTTTTTGTTTGCTCACTGCTTTTGGAACATTACTCGCTGGAAGTCCTGAACCCAAATGGTTTCCCTCACGTATGCTATGGATTAGCACACTTTTAGCTTTAGGCTTTGGTCTTTGGCCAGTATGGTATCAATTTTCTAAAGAATCTCATTCCAAGGCGGGCTAACAGCAAATGCAGCATTAATAAGTCCCACATGAGAATAAGCTTGTGGGAAATTACCCATTTGGATCTTCCCATCTGGAATATAATGCTCAGAAAATAAACCAATACTATTTGATGCCTGATTGGTTTTTTCCATCACCTTTAAAGCCTCATCTTTTAAACCAAGGCTAGCAAGGGCTTGAACAAGCCAAAAAGAACAAATCACAAAAGTAGATTTTGGTTTTCCAAAATCATCACTTCTTAAATAACGGTATAAAAAGCTTGAACCATCATCAGTATTATTCCAACTTAGCTCTTTTTGAATTCTTAGCGTTGTCTGTTTGCATAATTCTTTATCAGGATATCTTAATGTTGAAAGCTGTAAAAATGAGGCATCAAAACTTGAATCTTGTGGGCCATTCCGTAACACCCCATCTTTTACCGCACTATTAATTGTTACTTCGGCGGCTTTGCGAGATTGCTCTAAATCTAGTTTCAAATTTTTTAAAAAGCCTCGCTCTTTTAATTTAATTGCTCTATCAATACCAGCCCAACACATTAAGTTTGAAAAGGTATGCTCTTGCCAACCACTTCTAGTTTCCCAAAGACCAGCATCAGGTTTTGAAATATTATTCACACATAGTTTTACTAAATGTTCTAATAATGACTCATGATCTTTTGTTCTTAAGTGCCGAAAGCGTTCATCAAAAAATATGGGAGCTAGGGTTAAAACCATTTCTCCATAAACATCATTTTGAATATGCTCAGCAGCTTGATTATTGCTTCTCACAGGTTTACTTAAATTAAACCCCTGCCACTGGTGGTGCTCCAGTTCAGGTAAGGGCAAAGATTGATCAAGTTTGTAAACTGGGTGCAGTCTTTCTCTTGAGAACTCATGCTTTTCAGCTATGTTTAAAAGAAATTTTATAAAACCTTCCATTTCCTCAAAATGACCCAAATTATGAAATGCTGATAAAACAAAATAAGCGTCTCTTAACCAACAAAAACGGTAATCCCAGTTTCTAATTTGTGCTTTTTCTTCAGGCAAACTTGTTGTCAGTGCTGCAAGAATAGCTCCTGTATCTTCATAGCAGTGAAGTTTTAAGGTTAAAGCAGCTCTGATTGTTTCTTTTTGATACAAACTTGGAATAGAACAGTGTTTTACCCAGCCATTCCAATAATCTATTGTTTGTTCTAAAAACCGATTACTTATTTGAATTAAATCTTCCTCAATAGCAAAACTCCAAGTTAGCCCAAAATAAGTTGTTTCTTTTAAAACAAATGGGGTTTCCTCACATAAATAAGTAATAGACATGTTTGTAGTTAGCCTCAATTGCTCCCCTGCGAGCTCAAATCTTAAGTGGCTGTTTCCACGAACGGGTTTAACA
This sequence comes from Oligoflexia bacterium, assembly GCA_016715815.1. Lineage (GTDB taxonomy): Bacteria > Bdellovibrionota > Bdellovibrionia > JABDDW01 > JABDDW01 > JADJXN01. Next base: position 141,732 of record JADJXN010000014.1, on the reverse strand, counting down.
TATTCTTTATCCCACCCATTTACAGGCTTACAACTCACCACAATACTAGGACTTCCCCTAACAGGCTCAATAATTCTAAAAAGTGAAATAGGTCTAAAAATTCTCCCATGCTGATAAAACCGGGGGCAAAAATCTGTAATTTTAAAAACAGAACCATCTTCTGTCGCAACAGTAGTTGTGAGCACAGCTGAATTTGGTAAATATTCTTGAACCGATGTTGATTTACCCACTGCTTGAACAGAAAAATGTCCACCATCAGGATCTAGCAAACGTCCAAAAACTGGCGGGCTATCAGGCCTTGGCAAACACAGCCAATCAATTGAACCATTTTGGTTGACAAGTGCTGATGCTTGGCTGTTTCCTATAAGTCCATAAGGGTACAAAATAAACCTTCTTTTGATATTTTTGTTGTACTTTGAGTATATTTTTTTTTAACCACAAAGTAAAGTAAAGCAATGCGACTGTCACTACGTTTTATCATACCACTTGTTATTATATTAAGTCTTATTGGCTACGCTGTTGTTCCATTAGTCGATACACTTACATATAAATGGTTTATTAGAGATATTGAGATAAGGTCAAAACTTATTACTTCAACAATACAAGATTCTCTTATCCCTCTCATAAGAGAATCTTCTATAGCCAAATTTAACAGACTTTTTAACAGAATAATTAAAGATGAGCGCCTTTATGCTATTGCCTTTTGCAACAGCGCAAACCGTCTTACATATAAAACATCTTTACTTCCTTCAAATATTATATGCAGCCCTCAAGAATATCATAACAAGATTATTAATTTGCCCCAAGGGGACTTACACGTTTCATTTACTTCAATCACAGATGAAGAAAAAAATTATGGTCAAATAATTTTAATACATGATTTAAGTTTTGTTAAAAGGCGAAGTGCAGATACAAAGTTATATATCTTTTATTTTTTTACAGGCCTAGGTTTAATTATTTCTTTAATCACTGTCTTTATTGCTCAACTAAGTCTCAGAGGTTGGATAAAAGGTTTACATGCAATTATTCGCGGTGAACTTCTAACTCTTCCAAAGGCTAAAAATAACCAGGGAGAGCTTAACCCTTTAGTTAAAGACTTACGCCTACTTATTCAAGAGCTGGAAACTGATAGAAAAGTCAGAGATGAAAATCAAATTGAATGGAGTCCTCGCACATTAAAAGATGTTTTAAACAAAGAACTTCTAGGCGATGAAGTACTTATTGTTTCAAACAGAGAACCTTATATTCATGTAAAAAAACAAGATAAAATTGAAATTCAATTTCCTGCAAGTGGCGTTGTTACAGCTTTAGAGCCCATAATGCGCGCCTGTTCTGGAACTTGGATAGCTCATGGTAGCGGTAGTGCTGATAAAGAAGTGGTTGATAAAAATGATCACATTCGTGTCCCTCCTGATAACCCTTCTTATCAAATTAGACGTGTGTGGTTAACAAAAGAAGAAGAGGCTGGTTATTATTATGGCTTTGCCAATGAAGGCCTTTGGGCACTTTGTCACATTGCCCATGTTCGCCCTACATTTCGCTCACAAGATTGGATGCAGTATGTAGCTGTAAATAAAAAATTTGCTAAAGCTGTTGTTGAGGAGGCCAGAACGGCAGATCCCATAGTACTAGTACAAGATTATCATTTTGCTTTATTACCCAAAATGATAAAAGAACTTTTACCAAAAGCCACTGTCATTACCTTTTGGCACATTCCATTTCCAAATCCAGAAATATTTAGTGTTTGCCCTTGGAGAGAAGAACTTTTAGAAGGTTTACTTGGCAGTAGTATTCTCGGTTTCCATACAAGGTTTCATTGCAATAACTTTATTGAAACTGTGGATCGTTTCATTGAAAGCAGAATTGATAAAGAAAATTCAACCATCTCCTACGGTGGAAAGTTAACAGCAGTGAAGCATTACCCTATTTCCATTGAGTACCCTGTTAAATGGCTAAAAAGCCAAAACTCTATAGAAGAATGCAGAAAAAAAATTAGAGATATGAATAATCTTTCGCAAGATATCTTTGTTGGTTTAGGTGTGGATAGACTTGATTATACAAAAGGTATTTTGGAAAGGTTTTTAGCCGTTGAAAGACTTTTAGAACTTGAACCAGAATGGATTGGAAAATTTAGCTTTATACAAATTGCTGCACCTTCCCGCACATCAATTGACCAATACCAACATTTTGATTCCGATGTGCGTTCTCTTGCAGCAAAAATTAATAAACGTTTTTCAAAGGATTTATATCAACCAATTTATTTAAAGATTGAACACCATGAACCTGAACAAATTTATGAATATTACCGTGGTACTGATCTTTGCTTTGTAAGCAGTCTTCATGATGGGATGAATCTTGTTTCAAAAGAATTTATTGCCTCACGTGATGATGAACAAGGTGTTTTAATATTAAGTCAATTCACAGGTGCCTCTCGTGAGTTAATTGAAGCCATTGTGGTTAACCCATATAATATTGATCAATGTGCCGCCGCTTTAAAACTTGCCTTAGAAATGCCATCTCAGGAAAAGCGAAACAGAATGAAGAGTATGCGAAGCCTTATTAGAGAATTTAATGTATATAGGTGGGCAGGCAGGATGCTTTTAGACGCAGCAAATCTGAGAAAAAGATCTAAATTATTAAAAAAATTATCTGATGTTGAAACTTTATCATGAAATATATTTTTTCTAATAGTTCCATAGATAAATTAAAAAGAATTATCCAAAAAAAAGTTTTATATGGGTTTGATTTTGATGGCACTTTAGTAAAAATCACCAAAATTCCTACAGCCGCTAAAATTATGCCTCAAACAGATTTGCTTTTAAAAAAACTCTCACAATTTAGTTTGACCTCTGTTATTTCTGGAAGAGGATTAAAGGATTTAAATAAAAAATTAATATTTAAACCCCAATTTATAATAGGAAATCATGGTCTTGAAGGCTTAAGGGAAACGAAAAAGATTTTAAAACAATGTAAAAAAACCTGCAACAGGTGGAAGAAAGATTTGTATCTTTTAAATAAAAAATTTCATTTGGATATTGAAGATAAAACCTATTCTTTATCTTTGCACTATAGACAAGCTAGAAATAAAATGGCTGCAAAAGCAGAGATTTTAAGAGTGGTAAAAAAATTTAAACCACAGCCAAGAATCATTTTAGGCAAGTCTGTTATTAATATTATTCCTTCAGAGAAGGTAAATAAGGGTTATGCTGTTATGAAACTTCTTAACAAAACTAGATCAAATTACCTGCTTTATGTTGGCGATGACTACACTGATGAAGATGTTTTTTATATTAAAAATAAAAAAATTGTTAAAATTCGTGTAGGCTTTAAGAAAAACTCAAAGGCCGCTTATTTTTTAAAAACTCAATCTGAAATAAATAGGCTTTTAAAGCTTTTAATTAAGCTAGAAGGGGCTGACAAAAATTAATGAAATACATTGGCGTAGATTTAGGCGGAACCAAACTTTCAATAGCTGTAGTTAATCAAAGTGGTAAAATATTAAAGCAAAAAGTTATGCCCTCACAAGTTAATCGTGGCTGGGTGAGCGTAAAAAAACTTATTATTAGCACAATTAATGAGTTTAAAAAATCTCATCCGGATATAAAAGCAGTAGGCATAGCTTCTGCCGGCCCCCTTGATGCCGTCAATGGTGTTTTATTAGACCCCACAAATTTTAAATGGGGCCGTGTGGCTATTGTAAAAGAATTAAAAAATGCACTTAAAATGCCTGTGTATTTAGAAAATGATGCAGCGGCAGCTGCCCTTGCTGAAACCTGGACAGGGTGTGCAAAGGGTAAAGAAAATGTATTAATGCTTACCCTTGGAACAGGCCTTGGAGTTGGAGTTATTTGTAATTCCAAATTGCTGCGAGGCGGAAGGCAGCTTCACCCAGAGGCAAGCCATATTGCAATAAACCCCTTTGATAAAACATTTAAGTGTGGTTGTGGAAATTATGGGTGCGCAGAATCTTATTTATCTGGGAAAAATTTTGAGGCTAGGGCTCGAAAAAAATTAAAAAATAATAAAATAACAATTTATGAAATTGTAAGGCAGGTAAAAACAGGTAATAAAAAGTTTAAAAAGTTGTTTGATGAGTATGCTCAAAATTTTGCCATCGCTTTAAATAATTATATAGTTTTATTCTACCCCGAAATTGTTGTTTTATCTGGGGGCTTTTCCCATGTGCATGCACACTTTTTGCCAAAAGCTAAAAAAAATCTAAAATATCTTTTAAAAAGGCGACTTAAAACGGTAAATCTTATGCCTCAAATTAAAATTTCAAAACTTCAAGATAGTATTGGAACTATTGGTGGAGCCTATCTAGCCAGAGAAAAAAATTAAGCCTTTGCCTTTAGTACGTTATCTTCAAAAGCAGCTAGCGCCACCTTTGCACCCTCTCCCATTGCTATAATTATCTGCTTAAATGGGGTTGTAGTCACATCTCCTGCTGCATAAATGCCAGGAATAGATGTGAGTCCTTTTGTATCTACAATGACCTCTCCAAATTGAGATAATTCAACAACACCTTTTAAAAACTGGCTATTTGGCACAAGGCCAATTTGGATAAAGACACCATCAAGATATAAGTTTTTTAATTCTCCTGTTGCTCTTTCTGTATAATGAAGTGCGTTTACTTTTTTATCATCGCCAACAATTTTTTCAGTTTTTGCATTTGTAATAATGCTGACATTTTTTAATGACTTTAATTTATCAACCAAAATTTTATCTGCTTTTAGTTGTTCAGCAAACTCAATTAGAACAACCTCACCCACAATACCACTTAAATCAATGGCCGCCTCAACACCAGAATTACCTCCACCAATGACAGCTACTTTTTTACCTTTATAAAAAGGCCCATCACAATGGGGGCAAAAGGCCACTCCACGGCCAAGGTATTCGCTCTCCCCTTGAATATTAAGTTGGCGCCATTTTGCTCCGGTTGCAACAATAACAGCACTGGCAGTTAAATAATCCCCGCCTTCAAGTTCTATTTTTTTATCTTTTGTTACAGTCTTTACTTTTCTGTGTTCAAATATTTCCACGGGGTAATGGCTTAAGTGTTGCCTAAGACTTGCTGCTAATTGTGGGCCTTCAGTGTAAATAACAGATATTAAATTTTCTATACCTTTTGTTTCTTGTACTTGGCCACCAATTTTTTCAGCAATTAAAGCTGTTTTTAAGCCTTTGCGCACACTATAAATGGCGGCACTCACCCCGGCAGGGCCACCACCAATAACAACAACATCAAAGTGACCAAGGTTTGTGTTTTGATGTTTATACCCACTTTCATCAACACCAAAAGTGGATTCAAGCTTTGCTATCAAATCACTTAAAGTAATTCTACCTGAATGAATAAGTTTATTATTCACTACAACTGCAGGAACTCCCTGAATGCTTAAAGCATCTATTTCTTCCTGAGCATAAGAGCCATCAATAACCTCATGTTTAAAATTAGGATGTAATAGGGCCATTTGATTTAGCGCTTGCACCACATCAGGGCAGTTTTCACAGGTTAACGACATGTAAGTTTTTATTTCAATTGGGCCTTTAAGCTTTTTAATTCTGTTTATTATTCCCTGATCTGGAAATTTCCCCTTACCATCTGTGTTTAAAATAGCAAGGACAAGTGAGCTAAATTCATGCCCACCAGGAATACCCCTAAAGGTAATTCCTGTGGGCTTATTTTTATAGTTAATACTAAATTGAGGCGTTGGACTTGTTTTACCATCACTTGGCGCTGACAGTTTTACAATAATCTTTTTAGAGGCAAGGGCCAAACCATTAAGCATATCAACAAGTTCATTTTGGTTTTCATTAAAACTAGGTTGATAACTTAGTTCTACTTCATTTTCTAAAGGAACAAAAACAGGTTTTAGTTGCTCAATAAGATCTTTGTCCAACATATTTCCTCCAATTAAATTTTACCTACAAGGTTTAATCCAGGCTTTAATGTTTTCTCACCTGGTTTCCATTTTGCTGGGCATACTTCACCAGGATGGCTTGCAACAAACTGAGCTGCTTGAACTTTTCTTAAAAGCTCATCAGCATTTCTACCAATACCGTTGTCATGAATCTCAGCAATTTTAATACGCCCTTCTGGATCAACTAAAAAAGTACCACGGTAAGCAAGTCCCTCTTCTTCAATATAAACTCCAAAGGCTTTTGCTAAATGGCCTGTGGGATCAGCTAGCATTGGGTATTTAATCTTTTTGATTGTTTCAGAAGCATCATGCCATGCTTTATGAACAAAATGTGTATCTGTACTTACCGAATAAACTTCCACACTTATTTTTTGAAGCTCTGAGTATTTATCTGCTAAATCTCCAAGTTCTGTTGGGCAAACAAACGTAAAGTCTGCTGGGTAAAAGAAAAATACAGACCATTTTCCTTTTAAATCATTTTGGCTTACAGTTTTAAAAGCATCATTGTGATAGGCCTGAACTTTAAAATCTGTAACTTTAGAATTTATTAGTGTTGTCATATGAGTCCTCCTTATTATTGTTTATATGCATAATATCGGCCTTCTACTTTAGTTTGTAAAATCGATAATATTTGTTGATTAATAGATTTTATCTATTATATTAATACACATGAAAGTTAACTTTTCACTGACTCAAATAGAATATATTGTAGCCCTTAATAAGTTTGGGCATTTCGCAAAGGCCGCAGAGCATTGTCATATCACTCAACCCACCTTAAGCATGCAAATTCAAAAACTAGAGGAAGCTTTGGGGGTGGTGCTTTTTGATCGTACTAAAAAGCCCATTTTACTAACTCAAGCGGGGAAAAATCTCATTGAGCAATTTCAGTCTGTTTTACATGAGGCTAGAAAAATTGAAGTTATTATAAACACTCAATCAAGTCTTGGCGTCCAGGGGGAGCTTAATCTTGCCATTATCCCAACGGTTGCCCCTTATTTACTACCAAGGCTTTTACCTAAAATTGAAAAATTATACCCCCAAATTAATCTTACAATTTTTGAATTAGAAACTTATAAAATAATTGATGCATTAAATAATGATGAAATCGACGTTGGACTTTTAGCCATCCCACTTAAAGCTCCTAAAATTATTGAGCAAACGCTGTACTTTGAGCCTTTTTATATTTTGTGTAATAAAAACCATGAACTAAGCAAAAATAAAAAAGTGAGCTATGATGATTTAAATGAGCCTGATATTTGGCTACTTAAAGAGGGACACTGCCTTCGCAACCAAGTACTTGATGTATGTTCTTTAAAAGAAAAAATACTCTCTCAAAGAAAATTTAAATTTGAAAGCGGAAGCCTTGAGACCTTAAAAAATTTAGTCAATTCCTATGGCGGCTACACACTACTGCCAGAGCTCGCCACCGATAATCTAGGTGAAAATACAAAGTTAATTGAGTTTGAAAAGCCAACACCTGTTAGGGAAATAGGTTTGGTTTACAGACGTGAGCATTACAAGCAAGATCTCATAGAGGCTATAGCAGAAACAGTAAAGGAAAGTATCCCCAAAGAATTAATGGATGTGAAAAAAAATAAAATTGAAGTTACAAAACCTTTATCTTCTTAAAGCATAAATCTCGACTAAAGTAATAACGCTAAATGCAAGACACCTAAATAAAAAGCACGTATACTAAAGCCAGTATGCATTCAAAAATTACTGTTCTTATTCTTGCATTATTTTTCAGCCTTTCCAGTGCTAAGGCTGAGCAGGGCTCAGGTTTTGTTATTTTCCCCTCGGTTGGCTGGCAACAACAAAATGGATACCTTGCTGGGGATCAAAACATTTTCGGTATGGATATCAGAGCCGGGTACAAAATTCCTTCTGGTTTTTATTTTGGTCTTATTTATAGTAATTATTCTTCTTCTGGAACAAATTCAGTTAGCCAATCACGACTTGGAAATACCGTCGGATACTTTTTAGATATTTTTACCTTTGCAGCCTCCTTTTTCTTAGTAGCAAGCTCCACTGAAACAACCCCAGCAGCATCAGTATTAAGAACAGAGGGTACAGGTTTTCAGTTTGATTTAGCAGTAACCTTTCCCATTGCCTCATTTTTTAATTTTGGACCTGTTCTAAGTTTTAAAAGTATTACTTATAATAAAAGACAAGACAATGGCGTAACTCTAAGCTCAACAGCACAGTCTCAATCTACACTCGAACCAAGCTTAGGTTTTTTGTTTACCTTTTAGTTAATGATAACCCAACCTAACATGCCTTATAATTGGGTCTAAAACACCGTTACCTACTATAACAGCACGCACTAAAACATTTGCTTTAGCAGCACTTGGAATTTCTGCCCAATCTGAGTAAGCATGCCCGTTTGCCACCCCATTTGATGCAAAATCAGAAACAAGGGTGTCCCAATTGGTACCATCATCTAAAGAATATTCTAATCTGCAAAAAACTAAGGTTGTGGCAAGTGAGTTTGAAAACTGCCCTCGCACTTGCGAAAAGGTAGCAAGATCAACATAAGCACGGCTCATATTGTTTGTGATTTCAGAGCCAATAGCCGGAGCATTTGTCATGGTCACACCTGTAGTGTCTGAAAAAAGAGTAAATACCTTCTCCGGGTGACTGGATCCGCCGCTGGGATTATACTCCACCGAAGGGTTACCACAACCGACATGCATCAATGTTAAAGTTATAATTAAAAAAATCTTCTTCATAAAAGCCTCCACAGGTTACCTATTCCCTATAAGTTTAAATTGCATAAATAAAATGACACTGAGTTGATTAACTTTCTGATAAGTTGTAATTGTATTATCACCCGCTGGTAAAGCATTGCCAAACTCATAAAGCCCGCATAAGCTAACGCCCATATTGACTGTATTAACTATTTTATAGCCAGCTTTAACACCAACCATGTCATAAGTTAAATTTGTAGTTGTGTTAGCTGATGACGTAATATGTGACTTATACTTTCCATATTGTATACCTAATAAAAACTTAACAATATTAACATCTATTCCACCGGCGAGGGTTTCTTGTTGATGAGTATCACTGGCTCCAATATTTTTAGTAAAGTTTTGACCCATTCTTATAAAAAGATCAAAACTATAGCGGCCGGTTTGTGTAAATGGGGTAAAACGCATTCTAGCATCAAATAAATATCCTGGGCCCCGGTAAATAGATGTAGAAGTACTTGTAGAACTAGGAAGTTCAATTTGAGTATAGGTACCACCAAAACCTAAATCAAAACTATTAGCAAAACTTCTAAAAGAAAAAAATGCTAAAATTAAAAAAATAATTTTTGCAGTCAGGCTCATGTCAAAATCCTATCTCTAAAAAAAGTGGTACAAATACTTTTAAAAAACTCTCCCTTGCATCAATTGTTTGCCTGTTACCCAAACCACTAAAGCTAATGGAATCATATTCAAACCATAAACTAATTCCTGCAAACACATTAGGTTTGATTTCGTTTTTAAAAAATGGGCGAAGAATAACCCCATAATATGAATTAGAAAAACCTGAACTAACAGAGGTTTCATCATAGTAGTTAGGGAAAAATAAAAGTAAATCTGAACCCCATTGGTATTTTAATGAAGTTCGTGAATACTTAACAGTCAAAGCAGGGCCACTTGATATGGCAGAGCTCACAACATCATTAGGTGTTGTAGCTGTTGTGATTCTTTGTTTGTAGCCAAAGCCTAAACCTGCTGACCAATTATTAGATATTTCATAACTTACAGCTGCATTATAAAAACTTGTATTTAAACTAATTGTACTAGGTGTAGCCCCACTGACATTATTAAATGCCACCTGTTGTCCAAAATACTCAAGATTTATTGCAAAATAACTCTGAGGTATTTTATAACCAGCACTTACTTGCCACAAATAGCCTAACTGAAGTGGCAATGAAACATTATATCCACTACTGATAAGTCTATATGAGGTGTAGCCCAAAGCACCAGAAACACGCAAATGCAAATCTAAAGTTTTTTCAGCTAAATGCTGTTTATCTTTTTTCATCTCTGGCTCTTCCCCTAAAATATCATTACTACTTTCTTGCAAAGCAAAACTCACAGAAGCATGGATAATTAAAAAAAATATGGCTACTAATCTGAGCACTTATCACCCCTAGCAATTTTTAATCTCACGCCAACTTTTAAAAAATGCGGAGTTTTAATTACATCTTTGTTGCATAAATAAATTTTTTTCCAATAAAGAGCATTGCCATAAATTCTTCTTGAGATTTCGTAGAGTGAGTCTCCCTGCCGTACAGTTTCGTAACTAACCACTAGTGCAGGCTTTCTAGCAGTAAGTGTCTTTTCTTTGTTTTGTGTAAAATTATGAAGTTCTGTCTTGTTTTCAGAGAGATCAATGTTTTTAAATATCCATTTCTCAGCAGCTGCTTCATCTGAAGTTAAATTATAAATCCTAGCCCTAGCTAAAATGGCCCAATTCCTTCCTGGATTATTCTCTAAAAATGTTTCCAGCTTTTGCGCGGCTGAATCCATTTTTTGTTGCTCAAGGTAGTTGTCGATAGCGACGTAATTGGCTTGCTCTAAAACCGTCTCATCTTCTTCAATTGATTTAATCGTCTCTCGGGCCAGTTCGTGATGACCACTTAACATGTGAATGCGCGCTAACTGAAGCAAAATAAATTTTTGCTCTTCCTTTTCTACTTGATCCATTGCACCTGCTAAAACATTAATAGCTATTAGGTGATCTCCTAAAGCGACATGAAGTTTACTTAGCTCAATAAATGCCTCAGCTTTTTGTGGATCTAAAGTGATTGCGTATTTTATATCTTCAAAGGCTTTATCAGACTTATTAAGGTTTAAATTTACTTTTCCTAAAAAAATATAAAGCTCTGCAGTGATCGGACCTACTTGCTTAATTTTTATTGCTTCATCAAATGCCATTTCAAACTTTGATTGGGAATAGTAAATATTAGCAAGTAACAGTCTATTTTTATAAGAGTGTTGTTTTTGGCTAAAAAACTCTTTTAAGATTTGTATGGCTTTCTCTGTTTTATTTTTGTGTTTAAATAAAATTTGGGCATATAAATTAACAAGCTCGTCATTGCTAAAATATATTTTATAAGCCATTTCTGATACCTCTAAAGCTTCATCAATTTTATTTAAAGCAAGATTTGCTTGAATAAGCTTAATTGTTGAATTTAAATGTAAGTTATTTTCCTTTAAATACTCCTTTGAAAAAGCTTTCAGCTCTTCAAACTTTTTCATTTTTAATAAACAATCTTGAAGTAAAGCTACACCTTCATCTAAATTTTTATTTTTAGATATTTCCTTTTCTAAAATTTTAATCGCACTAGGGCAATCAAAGTTTTTAGCTAGACTTTTAGCCAGGTTTAACTCTAAGTTCTTTGCATAAATAGGCTTAAATAGCCCTAAAACACATGTTAAAATTAAAAAAATAACTTTCATGGTATAAATTTTTCGACTTATACTTAATAAAGCTAAAATAGATATTTGTGTCAGCAAGTATAAGGAGAAGTTATATGAAAAACATTAATCTCAATAGACTCTACTACTTCCATACCTTTGTGAGAAAAAAAAATGTGGCTGGTGCTGCAAAAGAATTACTTATCAGCCAGCCAGCTCTTAGTGCACAGCTTAAAATTTTAGAAACTGAGCTTGATATGACATTATTTGATAGGTCAAACCGTAGTTTGGAGCTCACTAAAAAGGGGGAACATTTACATTATTATACACGACAAATTTTTGAAACTTGTGAACATATGCTTAATGAGCTTGACCCAAAGGAAGCTGATCAAAAACAATCTTTTAGAATTGGAATTTCAGATCAAATTGAAAGAAATTTTTGCGTGAAATTTATTAGTGAACTTTATCAGGAAAACATTCCCAGTGATGTAAAAAGATTTAACGTTACAAATTCCAACCATGAAACACTTATAAAGCAGCTTAAAGAAGGCATTATTGATTACGCTCTTTCAAAAGAAAAGCCACTAGAAGAAGGCATTAGAGCTATTGCTAAAATTGATATGCCAGTAGTACTTGCCATTCCAAAATCCTACAGAGGACATAAAACCCCTGCCATATCTGAAGAGTGCATCAAAGCGCTGCAAAACCAAGAATTTAATATGGTTATCCCTTCAACAAAACTGAATTTAAGAAAAAACATTGATAATTTTTTAATTCAAAAAAATATTTTTCCAAAAGTTATTCTTGAATCAGATATTTTAAGCATTCTAACGCGTGCTATAGCAGATGGCTTAGGTGTTGGCTTTTTTCCTGTTCAATACTTAAGCGCCTATAGCAACACAGGTAAAATTAAAATTTCTGGTCTACCTAATGGCTACTGGAAGGAAACACTCTGGCTTTTAACAAATTTAACAACAAATACAAAGCATTTAAATTTAGAAACTAAATCAATTTTTAAAAATTCATTCACGGAAAATAATTTAGATTTTGCTTAAAAATACTTTCTCATACTCTTGAGCTACTTTTTCCCAGGTTTGATTTAATATAGCCTGGCGACTATTGTCCTTAATTTTGTTATATAGCTCTTTATTTGTAATTAATTTTTCAATTGCAGATGCAATTTCGTTTGAGTCTTCAGGGTTATTTAATATAATTCCATTTTCATCATTTTTTATAAAATCACTTGCACCACTTTGCTTTGAAATAATAGATGGCACACTGGTCGCTATAGCTTCAATTCCTACCAAGCCGAAGGGATCATAAAGGCTAGGCAAAATGAAAATATCCGCTGCCTGATAGTACTCACTAACCTTATTAGTTGAGCCTGCAAAAACAATCATTTCACTAATATTTAGTTTATTTGCTAAATTTAAAAATTCATTTTTATTACCCTCGCCAACAACGAGCAGCTTTATTTTTTTATTTTTTAGAATTTCTAGTGCCTTTATTAAAAAGCCAAGCCCTTTTCTTTCAAATGTACCCACAAACAAAATCAGTGTTTCATCACTTTTTATTTTAAATTTTTCCCTTATTTTTATTTTTATATCATCATTTGGGGTAAATTCGTTGGCATCAACACCGTGGTAAATTGTAAAAACATTTTCTAAATTGTAGAACTGCTTTAAATCTTTTGAGACTTCATTTGAAATACCAATGTAATAAGCTTCTTTTAGCTTTTTAAATACCTTTTTCTCCCAAAATACGTTCCATAAATTTTGAATAAATCCTTTTAAACTAAAAGATAATTTTTTAAGTTCCATTTGCCATCTTTTATGGCAAAACTGCACAGTTATTACATTACTCAGTGTAGATACATTACCAGTAGCGTTTATAATATCAAACTTATGTTTTTTTAATTCTTTATCAACAAGAAGACGGAATAAAAATTCTTTGATCAAAAAAGGCCTATTAATAAATAAGCTTATTTTGTGAAATTTTACTTCAGGGTGATACCCCTCAGCAGTATGTGCAAAAATATGTACTTCATGTCGCTTAGATAAAATATTTATAATTTCTAAAGTGGAACGTTCCTGGCCTCCTCTTTTATGCACATGATGTAAAACAAAAGCTATCTTCAAGTTTTATTCTCCAAATGTGCTTTATAAAACTTAGCAGTTAATTGAGCGAATTCTTTCCATTTAAAATCTTGCGCTCTTCGCGCAGACCAAAGTCTGAATTTAAGAAGTCTTTCTTTGTTATTGATCAAATCTATGATTTTATCCGCCATAGCTTGGGTATTGCCTGGCTCAACCATTAAATCATTTGTAAGCATCATATTAGGCCCGGGAGAGTTGTAAGCAACCACCGGCAGAGAAGCTGCCAGCATTTCCAAAACTCCAAAGCCAAAGCCCTCTACATATGAAGGAAATATTCCCATTGTGCAATCTTTTAAATGTTGAGCTAAGCTTTCAGGACTATAGTTGGGTATTATTTCTAAATACTGATGTAACTGTGTTGGGAAATAAGACAAAACATCACCCACAGATTTGTACCTTGCTCCTAAAAGTTTAAATTTTATATTTGGAACTTTTAAAGATACGTTTTTAACAATTTTATAAAACTCTGCCCCTCCTTTTCTAGTGTCAAACGTTCCTATAAATGCTATTTTTGGGTTAATTGGTATGTCTTCAGGGTTATTTTTTAGTATTTCAAAATCCTGATCCCTTAAGCCAAAGGGTATAACAATTATTTTTTTTTCATTTATTCCGCGCAAGATTAATTCTTTTTTATCACTATCATTGCTTACATTTATTAAATCAGCTTCAGAGCAAGTTTTATTAGCATTTGAAATATTTTTTTTAAGTAATGCATACCTATAGGGGCCTTTAAATAAAAGACCGAAAAATGATTTTATACCTTCAAATCTAGGAATTTTAATTTTATCAAAATGTTGAGTTAACAACACAGAACGTGCGACAAAAAGTTTCTCTGGCTTAAACAATCTTCGACTAAAGGGAAGACTGGCGTGATCGTAATCAATAACATCATATTTACTTTGGTTTTTTAGAACATAATCCTTTAAGGCATTTTGATAAATGCTTAGCTTCTTAAAGCCTCTGAGTTGATTAATTTGAGGACATATTTCTACATCAGAAGCTAAATGGCAATCCCAACCCAACTTAGATAATTCTTCAGACACTTCAATAATTACTTTTGAAGCGCCTAATTGCCTTTGAAGAGGGTGTAGACTACAAAAAAGTATTCTCATTTTGCCAATCTCTTAAATAAGTCTTCCATTAACAGTATGTGCTTTTCTAAGGTAAATTTTCTTAAAAACTCCTTTTTACCTTCTTCTGCAAGCTGGTTTGCAATAGTCTGGTTGTTTAATAAATAGTTTACTTTTTCAGCCATTTGTTTTGTATCTTTTGGATCTACCATCAATCCCATTTTTCCTTCTTCAAAAATTTCTGTCACCCCCCCACTTCGGCTTGCTACTACTGGTATACCACAGGCCATAGCCTCTACAATAACTCGCCCAAAGGGTTCAGGTTCAATTGAGGCATGAACTAAGACACTGAGAGAATTTAAAACCTCACTAATATTTTTTTGAAACCCCATAAAAATAAAGCGATTATCAAGACCTAGTCTATTCACTTGTTTAAACAGGAATCTTTTATATTCTGACTTTTTTTGTGTATCATAAATTTCTCCACCAATAATTGCAAAATAGACTTGTGGATTTTTAATACTTAATTCAGAAGCCATTTGAATAAATTCAACTTGCCCCTTCCATCTGGCAAGCACTCCTACAATTCCAACTATAGGCATGCTTTTATCAATGTTAAATCTTTCATGTAAAAAATAATTTTTATTTTGAAAATAAATATTGGGGTCAAATCCGTTATAAATAACACTGTCATAGTCCATGCTCTTTTTGAATGACTTTGCAGTGGCTAAGGAATTGGCAATAATTTTAACTGAAAATATAAATTGCTCAACACGCAGGACCAACTTTGTAAAGCCACCAATAATATCTCTTAGGTGCCAAACCACAGGAATATTAACAAGCCATGCAACAAAGCCACCAATAATATGAAACTTAATACCTGTTGTGTGAATAATACTTGGTTTAATACTCTTTATTGCTTTTTTTAATCTTAATAAATACAAAAAAAGCTGTGGTGTTGATAAAAAAAGATAAAAAAAACTTATAATAGGTTTACTTCTACTTATTCTTAACAGAATACGTGGTAATGGAAGTTTTATAACATTAATATTTTTCCTTTTTAATTCGTCGATAAGTAAGCCAGAATCCTTTGCTACAATAACAATGGGGTTAAAATAATTATTTTTTTTAATTCCTAAAACCAAGTCTAATAAACTTTTTTCGGCCCCTCCCAAATGCGTGGCAATGGATAAAAAGCAAACTGATTTCATTTTAAATATCTTTCTTGCCACATTTGAAATGACAGCAATGACCAAATCAAATGACTGTAATTTGCATAATTTTTTAAATGCGCATTAACCACTTTATGAACCGCGTTGGGGTTAAAGTGACCCTCTCTTTTAATACGGTCATAATCTAAATACTCATTAATATATTTTTTTAAATCTCCCCTCAGCCACTCTTTAATTGGTATAGCAAAACCCTGTTTTTTTCGATTTGCTAATTCAGAAGATACTTTTTTAGCCATTAAACGTCGAAGGAGGTATTTAGATTTGCTAGCTTTAAATTTAAGTTCAAATGGTAAACTTGTGGCAAAATCAACCATTTCATTATCTAAAAAGGGAACTCTTGCCTCCAAACTAAATGCCATAGAGGAGCGATCTGCCTTTTGCAAAACCGTATCTACCAAAAAGGTTTTAATAAATATTTTTTCTATCAACTTCTCCCAAGATATATCTTTTTTTGTAATATATTTTTTTAAATAATCGGGATTTGTATGAACATCATACTTAATGAGTGATGCTAATTTCTCAAGCTTCATAGGGCCAATAGTACCTAAGAAATAAAAAAACAGCTCCTCAATATTATTAAAGCCAAGTATTTCTTTTGCCTTTTGTAATTTTTGAAATAAGTCAGGCAATATCATGCCCCTAGCATCTGGAATTAAAAAAAGAAGTGATTTTCTAATCGTCCCAGGAACAGCGAGTAAGTATTTTAACTTTTTCAATACAGATTGATATGTATAGCCAAAAAATAATTCATCTCCGCCGTCACCGCTAAGCACTACTTTTACATGCTCAGCTGCACGCTGAGACAGTAATAAAGAAGAAAGTGCTGTTGGATCTCCAAAGGGTTGATCAAAATAGATACTATAGTTTTTAATTACTTCGAAATAATCACTAGGGCCAACAGTAGTGCTTAAGTGCTTAGTTCCTAGTATTTTGGAAACTTGTTCGGCGTAAACATTTTCATCATAGTCTTTCTCTTTATACCCAATTGAAAATGTTTTTAAATTTTTAATATCTAAGCTTGTACAGGTGGCTGCTATCAAAGAGGAATCAATACCACCGCTTAAAAAACACCCCACTTCAACATCGCTCACCAAATGCCTTTTTACCGCTTGTGCCAATATATCTTCAAGCCTTTGGATGGCCTCATCTTCTGTATAACCAATCTCATAGTTTGGTAAGTCTGTGCGATATTCAAAATGTTCAATTTTGTTATTACAAAATTTAAGATAAGTTCCAGGTGCTAGTTTTTTTACTCCATTTACAATAGAAAGAGGGTTGGGCACATGGCTTAGCTTAATATAATAAAAAAGTGTCTGCGGGTTTACAGTTTTATCTACCCATGGAAGTTCTAGTAATACTTTTAACTCAGATGCAAAAGCAAACTTGCCACTACTTTGGCTGTAAAAAAGTGGTTTTATTCCATATCTGTCTCTAGCTAAGTAAAATGCATTGTCTTTATTTCTATTATCCCAAACACCAATAGCAAACATGCCATTAAATTTATTAAAGCACTCAACACCCCATTCTTGAAATGCTTCAAAAACAACCTCTGTGTCTGAAGTTGTTTTAAATTTGCAGCCTAAGGCCTCAAGCTCTAATTTTATTTCTTTAAAATTATATACTTCCCCATTATAAACTAATGCTAGAGTTTTACTTTCATTCACGAATGGCTGATCTGCCTGCGTTGATAAATCAATAATTCTTAACCTTCTATGCCCCAAAGCAATATGTGGAGCACAAAATGCTCCATCTGAATCTGGTCCACGATGTTTCATAAGGGCAGTTATTTTTTTAACTTCAGACTCAGTAAAGTTCTCAGTAGCACTAAAAAAGCCACTAATCCCGCACATGATTAAGCTCCGTAAATATTTTATCTGCTACATTTTCCCAGCTCATCTCATTAACAGCGTGCTTGTATGCATTTTCACTCAGTATATTTCTCTTAGCAGGTGCTTCTATACACTCTAAAATGGCTTGCTTAATTTCACTAATATTCTCAGGCTCCACCAGCCAACCTGTTTTTTGGTTTAAAACTGCATCAGATACTCCACCAGAGTTTCCCGCAATAGAGGGCTTAGCGCATGCTGCCGCTTCTAAAAACACAAGACCAAAGCCTTCCACATTTGGAGTTTTTTGATCAAAGCGAGATAATAAAATAAAACAATCAGACAGGTTATAATAATTTCTCCTTTGAGCAAATGAAATTGCCCCCACTAGAGAAACGTAGTCCTGAAGATTATAGTCTTTAATCATATTCTGTATTCTTTCGGAATCTGAGCCATCACCACAAATTATGTATTTAAAATTTTTATTTATTTTAGCAACTTCTTTAAATGCCTCCAAAGCCTTATCAATACCCTTGTAACTTTCAATTCTCGTCATTGAAAGAAATACGGTTTTACCTTGCGTTTGATATTTTTTCATTAATTCATGACTTGCTTCCTGAGGGTAGAACTCCTTAGAGTTAACTCCATTATAAATAACCTTTATGTTCGCAGTGCTTTTGGTTATTTTCTTTACAAGTGCTCCTGTAAAGTTGCTGACCGGGAAAATGCGGTAGGCATTTTTTAAAACTATTCTTTTGACAAATGACATTGCTTTTCTAATTTTTTTCTTAATTCCGCAATTTGTCTCTAATAACTCCACCCCATGCACTACAACGGCATAAGGTATTTTGTGCCTTTTTCTTTCTTTTGACAAAAAAGCGGCTACTGCTGAAGGATTCCATAAAAAATTTAATATTACATGTGGCTTAAATATATTTATTTCTTTATTTAGTATCTTAATAAGCTGGAAAACGGCAATATAAGATCTTCTACTCATATTAAATCTTAACGTCTCAAAGTTACTCTTGGAGTCAAAAATCTCATCACTCAGCTGTTTATATGTTATTAGTTTTACTTTAACTCCATTAATTCTACTTAAAGCCTGTATTGTCTCATAAGCACACGTAGCCACTCCGCCTACATGTGGCCTGTAATCATAAGCAGTCACCAACACTTTAAGCTCTTTACTCATTTTCCCTTAGTTTTTTAAATATAATCATATAATCAGCCCAAGTTGTTTTATCTAAAGCAACAGTTAAAATAATAAAGCTCATTATAAATGCCAAAGCTGAACCTAAAAAATTTTCAGTTAAATTTAATATTCTTGTAATGAAAAAACTTAAAAAGGTTGCTACAGTTACAACAAATAGCCGATAGTAAGACATTAAATTTAAATACTCCTTAATTGCATAAAAACTAGCAATTAGAGTTAAAATTCCAATTAGAATTAAAGAATAAAAATAGCCGTTAAGTCCAAAATTGGCGGCAAAAAATAAAAACACAGGAATTTCTAAAACAACAGCTACAGTTTCAATGGCAAGCCTAACTGCAGGTCTTGATGAAGCATTCATTACACTAGTAGTTAAATGTCTTATGGCAATCAGTGAGACACCAAATACAGCCAATGATAAGAACGGTTTAACGTTGCTCCACTTTTCATCAAATAAAATATTAATAATTGCTACTCCTACTGAAGCACCTAGGCCAAAAATAAAACTCATTACAAGAAGCATAATTTCCATTCCCCGGCTAGCAAGACTTTTCATTTGATCTTTTAGTTTTTGAAGTTTAGATAAGGCAGAAAAGGAAACTTGATTATAATTTGCAGCTATCTCATGGGGGAGAGATGTCACACTTAAGGACCAAAAAATTAGCCCCATAGACTCTACCGTAAAAAACAATTTTAAAAGGCCAGGCATAATAATGCCTCTTAAAACTGGAATTATGGAGTTAAATTGAAAGGGAACGCCAAATCTTAAAAATGTTTTTATAACTTTAATTTCAAATTTTGGTAAATAGAATTTTTTTGTATATCTATAAGATAAAACAAATGCAACTACAGAGCGAGATAAACTACCCGCAATTAAACTCCAAACACCAAAACCTAGCATTGCTAATGAGATTTGCATAAATGAAACTATAGCTGCCTCTGTCATTTCCACTTTGGCGTACTTTCCAAACTCCAGCCAACGCTGTAAAAACATTTTTGGAATTGCAGACAAAACTGTTAGAGGCAATACAAGACTTAATATGCGTATCATAAATATTTCTTCTGTGTCTAATTGGTAATACAGGCATATCCATGGTGCAAATAATGAAATTAAAATTGCAAGACTGCTTGATAATACTAACTGAACACCAAAATATGATTTTAGTTGTGCCTCATTTGGCTCCTCATGCTGTTGAATTAATACCCCACCTATACCAATGTCTGTAAAAAATGCGGCTACACTGACAAACCCGTTGATAATTCCAAAAATTCCATAATCTCTTGGCCCTAAAAACCTAGCTAAAATGACAAGTGAAAATGCTCTTAGTATATTTACAAAAAACATTTTATAGGAAAGCGAAAGCATTCCTCTTGCAGAACTGCTTTTTAAATTTGTGGCGCTCATGATCTCTTTAGAATAACTCAATTAGCATTAAAAATATCCGTGGCAAAGGTCTAGGAGACATGCTTAAATGATTAATATGCCAAGAAAAAAAATTGCCGTTGTTATACCAACCTATAACGTAGAAAAGTTTATTGGACCCACACTAGAGTCAGTCAGCTGGTGTGATGAAATTATTATCGTAGACATGCTTAGTACTGATGGAACAAAAAAGCTTTGCACAAGTTATCCTAACTGCCGCTTTTTAGAAAAAAAGGATTATATTTACGCAAATGTAAATTTCGGCATTGAGCAAGCAAGTTCAGACTGGATTCTACGCTTAGATAGCGATGAAGTTCTAACCTCTGAACTCAAACAATCCATTATTGAAATCCTTGAAATGGAGAACCCTCCTTTTGATGGCTACTATGCCATGTCTAATGTGTTTTTTATGGGCTATCATCTAAAGCATGGGTTTGGAAAAAATAATTGGCGAAAAACATTTTTTAAAAAAGGCTTTGCCAAATATAACGCACAATCTGAACATGAGGATTTAGTTTCTTCAGGAAACTGGGGAAAACTTAAGGGGCTTTATAATCACTACACCAACCCTACAATCTCAGCATGGGTGCAAAAAATAAATTACTACACTGATAAAGACATTGAACGACTAAAGCAAACCAAAAATATTTCTGCCTTTAGAATTTTATATGTCACATTAAGATGGTTTCAAAGGTACTACTTTTACCCATACCAAGCATTTAGAGACGGCATGCCAGGATTTATTGTAGCCTGCATAGCCGCTGCAGGCTTAATGATTTTAGAGTGTAAACACTGGGAAAAACACAACCGATTAATTAAAAATAAAACCTCAAACCACCCCAATGTCTAATAACTTAAAAGTACTTCATATTACGCCAACATATTTTTCTACAGAATCCGTTTTAGGCGGAGCTGAGCGCTATGTAGATGGGCTTGCCAGTGAGATGGGGGAATTTTGTAAATGTGATGTTTTAAGTTTTGGAAACGAAAATAAAACTTTAGAAATGGGGAACTATAATTTAATTATTAAAAAAAAACTTACCAACATAAATAATTCTTTAATTAACCCTCTTCATTTTTCATTTGTAAAAGAATTTTTAAAGTATGACGTTTTACACTGTCACCAGTACCACACATTTATTACAGAATTCACTTTATTGGCAAATAAGTTGCTTAAAAAAATGGTATTTGTAACAGACCATGGTGGCGGTGGAAGAACATTTTTAAGAACACTAAAGTTAACTAATTCAAAAACTAAAATACTTGCTGTTTCCAAATACAGCCTTAATAAGCTTGGCGGCGCAGGCACAGTTATTTATGGCGGAATAAATAAAAATTTTAAAAAAATAAATACAAAGAAAATTAATAACTTAATTGTTTCAGTTGGTAGAATTTTGCCTCATAAAGGCTTTCATCACCTTATTAATGCCATAACAAATCAAGAGCTGGTCATAGTTGGGTCTCAAGCTTCAAAGGGGTATTTGGAAGATATTAAAAAATTATCCTCTGGTAAAAATATAACTTTTATTGAGAATTTAAATGATAAAGACGTTTGCAATTTACTAAACCAGGCACAATTTGCTGTATACCCAAGTACCTATTTTGGAATTAATAATAAGCTTCTTTCTGGTGAGCCCGAGCTTTTTGGACAAGCCCCCCTTGAAGCTATGGCCTGTGGCACAGCAGCTTTAATATCAAATGTTGGTTCTTATCCAGAAATTGCGCTTCCAAACAAACAAGAATTGTCTTTCACAGATGCTAACTTTATTGAACTTAAAGAAAAAATCAACTTTTTAACAAGTAACTATGATCAGTGTCTTTTATTAGGTGAGCTTGCTTTGGAACATTCGCAAAAATTTAATTGGAGGCAAACAGTTGAGAATTGCTTTAAGGCTTATCTGGGAAAAGTATAAGATCCGTAAAGGTCTCATTTTTATATTTAGTAAATAAATTTAAAAATTCAGAAATATTTTGAAATAAAAATGCCTCGTTAGAGAGATCGTAAAAACCTGAAAAATGACTGGACAAAAAGTTAAAATAGTCTTGCTTACTAACGCCTGCCTGCTCTAGTCCGAATGGCCAAAATTCTATTACAATGGGTATTTTAGTATTTAATATACTTTTAGCTCCCTTTAATACATTAAATTCATGGCCTTGAACATCCATCCAAATAAGGTCAATTTCATTAAGCTTTATGTTAATTTTTTGAATTTGCGCATCTAGTGTATCAACTGTAACTTTTTTTTGGATTTCACTTACAGATGGCTTATTTCTCAACCTATGATCACCATAGTTAGAAGTTGAAATATTTAAATAGGCCTCCCCTGAAACATCTGAGAGAGCCATGTTGATGGGAGTGATGTTTTCCTTTAAATGATTTATTGAAATATTTTTATTTAATAGAGAGAAGTTTTTCTCCTCTGGTTCAAAGGCAATGGCTTTTTTAAATTTTTTATTTAGCACTAAAGGAATGCAAACTGTACCAATATTAGCCCCTATATCTATAACGCAGTTTTTATCCTTACCTATAAACTGCATTACTTTCGCAACCTTATCCCATTCAAAACTTTTATTTATATAAAGCTCTCGACCAATGACCTGATCATGATTAGAAAGAACAAAACGCCCGTGCTTAGTACTTGCGCAAATATTTAATTCTGGCAACTTTGAAAGCACATGATACCAGATGATCTCTCTTAATCTTTTCATAACCCAAGTATAGCAAAAAGAACCTTATCAAGTTAACATATTCATTATATGATTTTATCTTTAGGCAGTGGAAAAACTGAAAAGCAAGAAGGTTTAACACGAGTAGATATTAGTCCGCTTACTAAACCTGATGTAGTCTGGGATTTAACCAAAACACCTTATCCTTTTGACACTAATTCATTTAATGAAATTCTTTGTAATGACATTATTGAGCATTTGCCGGATATACCTAAAGTCATTGAGGAATGTGCTCGCATTTTAAAGCCAGGTGGGAAGCTTAAAATTACAACGCCTCATTTTTCTTGTGCCAACTCTTATATAGACCCAACACATATTCATCATTTAAGTTACTTTTCCATGGATTATTTTACTAATTCCAATCAATACAATTATTATTCAAATGCACGTTTTGTTATTAAAAATCGCCAGATTATTTTTGATGGAAATAAAATTTATAAATTTATTTTAACTAGACTTGCTAACAAATTTCCAAAGTTCTATGAGACCCGCTTAGCTTGGGTTTTTCCAGCTTGGTTTATTTATTTTGAAATGGACGTTGTTAAGCTTGATGCCTCTTAAACGTTTTTAACACTAAATTGGCTGGCAACATATTTACTATATGTTTTTCTTCAAGGCTTGCTTTATTTGCTATATGAATACCCCACTCATAGTCCTCTAGAGCAGCCACACTATGCGCATCTGGATTAATGCTTACTTTAGAATTAAGCATTTTAATTAATGGCAAAACTCTCCAGTCCAGGTCTAGCCTTTTAGGTGCAGCATTAAGCTCTACTACAACACCTAGTTTTGCCGCTTCTGTAACTATAAGATTTAAATCTATTTTATAAGCTGGCATATGGGGCATCATTCTACCTGTTGGGTGACCTAAAATATCTAAATATGGGTTATTCAGTGCCTTTTGCACTCTTTTAGTCATTGTGTTTTTATCAAGATCAAATTGAGCGTGAACACTACCTATAACGAAATCAAATTTTTTTAAAATTGAATCATCATAGTCAAGCTTTCCATCAATTAAAATATCAGATTCAATGCCTTTAAAAATTTTAATTTTATATTTTTTTTGGAGTACTTCTATTATCTTAAATTGCTCTAAAACTCTACTTTTTTTAAGCCCATTTGATAATTTTTCTGAGCTCGCACTATGCTCACTAATTCCAATATATTCTAAACCAAGTGCTTGTGCTGCTGAAACCATTTCCTCTAAAGTGTTAACACCATCACTAAACTGTGTGTGGCAGTGGAAGATTCCCTTTATTTTTTCTTTTACTAGTAAAGGTGGTTGGACACCTGTATTAATCTCAAAAATCTCGCGTCTTTCAGGAAATATATAATTAAGGCCTAATGCTTTATAAATGTCTTCCTCTGAGCTTAGTGTAACTTTCTTATCACCCTGATAAAGTCCCTCATTTTTAAAACTGAAACCTTTATTAAGAGCTACTTTCTTTAAACTTTCAATGTATTCATTGCTACCAGTTGAGATAAACATTTTATAAACGTAGTCTTGTTCAGATACGCTAGCAATTGAACAATGTATTTCATTTTTTAAAGTAATTTCAATTTGTGTATCATTACTACTGACAAAGTTTTCAAAATTAGGGTATTTTTCAATTTCATTTTTTAAAGAATCAATATCTGCTGTATTAACTATTATGCTCAAATAATTTATTACTTCAGCTTTTCGCCTCAACTGTCCAACAATATCAGCTTTTTTAACTGACTTAATATTTTTAATGTAGCTTAAAAGTAAATTTCCTTCATGAGTAGCATCTGAAATTAAATTAATGGCTTCTCTTTTTTTAATTTCAGAAATTTCTTCAATTAATTTATCTTGAAGTTGATCTGAAAAACCCTCTAATGAGCCAAGCCTTTTTTGTCTACAGGCAAGATCTAATTCACTAAGACTTGTAATATCAAAAATGTCAAAAACAAGCTGTGCTTTCTTTTGACCCAAGCTTGGAAGCTGCATTAGCTTTTCAATGCCTGAGGTCTCATTTTTAGTAGTCATTTTTTTACTTTAAGATTTTACGTACAAAAAAGTTTAGATTTGGATTTTTACTATCAAGTTCTTGGTAGAAATGCTTTTCAGCTAAATTTAAATCTTTAAAGGCGCCTGAGCAAACTCTATAAACTGGCGCACTATTATTTGTATATTG
Source organism: Oligoflexia bacterium (assembly GCA_016715815.1). Lineage (GTDB taxonomy): Bacteria > Bdellovibrionota > Bdellovibrionia > JABDDW01 > JABDDW01 > JADJXN01. Next base: position 116,600 of record JADJXN010000014.1, on the reverse strand, counting down.
AAATTTTATATAAAAGGCATGGATTCCATCTTGCCCAAGCTTTTCCACAAATGATTTTGCTTCTTCTTCGTTTTGAGTAGATAAGAGCTGCAGTGTGTAAGTACCTATGGGAAGGGCATCAATACCAAAGTAATCCACGCTTTCTAATTTTGAAATTTCAGACTTTTTAATTGCACTTGGGGCTCTACTTTTCTTTGGTTTTAAAGTAATTTGCTCTTGTGTAGTTTCTTGTGTCTGAAGTGCCGCCTCTTTTTCTTCTTGCTCTTGCTTGAGTAACTCTTTTTTGGCTTCTTCAACAACTGGGTCAAGCTCTTGTGTGCTTTGAGTTGTCGTTACAGGAATATTTGATTCTAATTTATAAAGACTTAGTTTTTTTTCTTCCTTTTTGGGTGCAGGGCGTGCTTTTTTAACAACTGACTTTTTGATAGGCTCTGCTTTAACTATTTCCTGCTTAGTTTCTACTTTTTCAGATGCAATTTGCCTCTCAAGTTCCTTTTCAGCCATTTGGTTCATTTGAGCAGCTGCTGGTGCGTAATTGCTAAGGTGAGACAACTCTTGTAAAGGATCTACTTTTTTATCTATTTCATTTGTAAGTGTTGTTTCTGTTTCTTGATTTTTTGCTTTAGCTGCCACGCTGTTTTGGCAATTGCTTAACTGCACAAGTCTGCTTTGGTTTTGTCTGTCACTAAATTGCTTTCCTAAAAATGCACCAAGTGCAAAAATAAACATGCCCAATGCTACAACAAAAGATTTTTTAGAAAAGTAATCTTCTCTTGATCTTGCATTCATTAAAAGAAGCAACTGATAAAACCACTTTCTTGACATTAATCCTCCAACTATTTGATTTTTCGGATTTTTAGCACTCAAAGTTTAAGGTTTAAGCCTTAATCTGGACTTTGGTTATAGTTGGGATCGCTAAATCTAACAGCTGCTCCAATAAAAAGCCAAAAATAAGCACATTCTGGCAAATATAGGGCTCCTTCAGAGCCCCCATAACCCGCAATAGAAGCTGTTGCCAAGCCAACTGAGGCAGAAACAAAATTTAAGTTATCTATTGGCACTTCTTCATAAATTATTCTTCTAATAACTAGGCCCAAAGGAAAGCCTACAAACATTAAATATAAAATAGTCCCAGGAATGCCGAGCTCAGTTGCAATTGCCTTGTATAAATTATCGGCAAACGCAAATTCAGTACCATAAAATTTGTTTTCTTTAATTTTATCATAAAAAACACCTGAAGCGGCCCCTACTCTTGAAAGGCCAATTCCAAATGGAGATTCAATCCAAGTAGTTGCTATACTTAATAAAACACCACCTTGCCTTGCTTCCGTTAGCTTTTTAAAGTCATAAACTGTTTGAAGTCTTTCCTGAACAATAGCCATTTTGGGGTTACTTATATAAGTAAATACTTGCAGGCCACCATAGATCATAAGAGTTGCCACTAAACCAACAAAAACTTTTGCAGGTTGATAGCGGTTTATTAATGCACTAGCCACCACAGATGAAACAAATGCCTTTAGTAGAGAGGCTCTGACTTGGCAAATAACGAGTGCGTAAACAGAAAGTATCATTAATACAGTTAATAAAGCTCTTGATAGTAGTTTTCTATTTTCAAAAAACATAGCTACAATAAAGGGCATAGTTAAAAATATCCATACTGATGGTATTCCAGGAACCGCGCCCGTACCAAAAGGTCTAAACCAAAGGCCTACAAATTTTTCTCCAATTGGTTTTGCATAATTGCCGCTTAAAGATAAAACAGAACTGGTACCTATACTAAATTGATATATTGAAAATACAACTTGTATTGACAATAAAACTAAAGAAACTAAAACAAGTTGCATAAAATCAGATTTGCTTTCTAAAAAATCATATGCATAAAAATAAAGTAAAAGAAATGTTAAATAAACCTTATAGGCAGCAAGACCTGGTATTAAACCAATTCCATAGGGATTTAAAATCTCAACAGTGACCCATAAGACATGGGCACCAAAAATTAAAGCAAACGGTGGAATTCTAAGTGCTCTTTCAGTTGTCACTGTGGCCAGCTCTAATAGCCTTCTAATACCTATGACTACCACTAAAATATCTGAGGCAATATGCAAAACTGTTGTATAGCCTGATAAAATTTTAATCATCCCATCAAAACAAATATATATTAAAATAAAATTCAGAATAATTCTTCTAGGAAAAAATAAAACGCCTGCTAAACCAAATACAAATGGTAAAAACAAAAATATTTTAATCTGTGTTAATATAAATACTGAAATTGAAACTATGACTATGGCAATATAGACTAATGGGACTAGTATCTTTTTCATGAATTAATCTTCCGTACCAGTGGAAGCATATACTCTTTCATGAATTTCTTCCATCTGCCCTAATTTCTTAATTCGAATACGGTCAAGTTTATAAACTAAAAATAAAATGCCACTTAAGATAACTACCGTACTTAAAAAAATAATATTTGATATTATTCCTTGCGTATTATAAGTAGAAAAAGCACCAGCAGCCGCAAATATATTTACTGCATAAAAAACAAGAGCAACTTGTACATTTGTTAGGCCAAGATTTGATAGCTTATGATGTATATGATTTAAATCTCCTTTAAATAGAGATTTTTTATACCGAGCACGCCTTGCCATTGCTAATATAGCATCTATTTCTGGCAAGCAAAAAAGTAAAAGTGGAATTAAAAAACTAAATGAAACATTTTGTTTTAAACTAAAAACAACACTGATTGAAGAAAATATAAACCCAGAAAATGTTCCACCTATATCGCCAAGGTAAATTTTTGCAGGATGAAAATTAAAAAATAAAAAACCAAGTGCACTACCAGCTAGCAGTGAAAGCATTATAGTGAATTCACTTTGACCATTTAAAAATACAAGGCCAAGAGCCCCACACAGAATTGTGCCTGCAGCTAAACCGTCCATACCATCTATAAAATTAAATGCATTAATAAGCCCTACCATCCAAAATACGCTGGCCATGACTGCAACAAAATGTGGTAAGCCAATTTGCTCTAAAACTAATGCCCCATCTGGGCGTGTAAGTACCCAGGCTAATGCTACAATTATTTGAACTACAAACTTAGGCTTTGAGCTAAAAGCTTTTAAGTCATCAATCGCACCAATTAAAACCAAAGGAGTTGCACAGATTAATAACGTCTTCACACTTTGATTGGGATAAATTAAAAGACCTATGAGTGTAGCAAAATACAAACTCAACCCTCCTAATAATGGAATGGGCCCATGACTAAATTTTGATAGGTAATTCCTAGAGGTAAAATTAAATTTATTAGAAAAAATAATGATAAGTGGAACTGAACTCAGTGAAATCACTGCTCCTAAAATAAAAAATGTAATGTTTGAATAGGTATATAGCTCAGTCATATCTCTTTTATATTAGCATATCCACAACCTAGTTTTTCCCTTTCGCATTATTATCGGAAAACTTTTATCACCTCTGTAGCTTTAGCCAGACCTAGGGCTATGAACTCTAGAAATAAATTAAAAAATTAAATATTATATTAATTAAGCAGCGCTCTCAGGTTTATCTTTTGGAATGCGGTATTCGTAATACCTAAGAGTGTCGTAGTAGGTAAATTCTCTGTGAACAAAATTAATAACAGCTAAAAGTGGTTTTTGGTGGTTATCCTTTAACATGTGCACAGCTAAATGCACGTCTTCACGGTGCGTTCTTCTATGTTCTGTTACAAATATAACCATATCAACATTGGGAATGATCATTTGACTATCAATAACACCAAGAGCTGGTGGCGCATCAATAATAATGTAATCATATTCTTTTCTAAACTGCTCAATAAAATTATGCACTACACTTGAATCAAGTTTTTCGGCAGGGTTAGTAACATTACCGTAACCAAAGGCTACGTCAAGGTTAGTTCCAATATTATTTACAATTTTACTTTTATCAATTTTTGCAGGATTTAAAATAAGATTATCTATCGTTACATCTTTTTTGGCATTTGGGTAATAATCTCTAACTGATGGGTTTCTTAAGTCTAAATCCACAAGAAGTGTTTTATATTGCCCTTTAGCTAACACATTAGATAAATTAACAGCTGTAAATGTTTTACCATTACCGCCACGAGGACTTGTCATCATTAAAACAGTTGCATTTTTTGTTGCGGGCTTTTCAGGTTTATTTAAAATTAACTTTTCTAGTTTTAATAAACGCATACGCATTGATCTATAAACATCAGCTTCGTAAGAAATAGGACAATCTCTTAAAATTACAATATTTTTATTTGGAGTTTCAACGCCTGTCACAGCTGGAACTTCTGCTAAAATTAAAAGACCGAACTTTTCAAGGTCACGTCGGTTTCTTACTGTAGGAATAACAGCTTCTCTAATTAGTACAACCAGTGTTGAGAAAAATAAGCCAACAAATGCTGCAAAGCCTACTTTTACAAGTAGTGGTACCATATGAGGAATGTCTGGCACAGGGGCTTCTGACACAATACTTATGTCATTAATGGTTCCCGCTTCTTGTATTTCTGTTTCTTGAATCTTTTTTCTAATAGCTAAATATAATTCTGAAGTAAGTTGAATATTTCTTTTTAAATCATTAATCTGCTGTGTTGTGACTGCTAGTTTTGGAATTTTAGCTTTACTCTGCTGACTAGTTTTTCTAAGTATTTCTAAATCAGAACGAAGTTGTTGTTGATCTTTAGTAAGCTTTAAAAGTGCATTTTCTAAACTATTGTAATATTGTAGTGGGCTTACTGCTATTACATTTTTAATTGCATCCCCAGATGATAATGTCTTCTTATACGTAGAGGTTAATTCAGAAATTTCTGAATTAATTTTTTTTCCCTCTTCAGAGTCAGGCTTTGCAAGTGCATACTGGTATTGAAGCATACTAAGCCTATGCTGTAGTTGAGCTAAGTATAGATGGCTTCCAGAAAAGCCGCCACTTCCAATGCTATTTCTAACATCAACCATTTCTTTTTTAACATGCTCAACAAGCTTTTCATTAGCACCCAGTCTCACTTCTGTTTCTGTGAGTGCTTGTTCTGACCTATCAATACTGTTATAAGCTGTTCGCTCAGCCTCTTCTAATGACAGGATTTGGTTTTTAGATTGAAAACTTGTTAAGCTTGATTCAAGTTCTTTAAGTTTTTGCCCTAAATCAGCTGCTTGGTTATGTAAGAATCTTTTTACTTCTACAACCATTTTTAAACTAACACTGTGGTTTATTTCTAAAAGTGCTTTCGCTGAGGAGTTAGCTAAAAATGCGGCAATTTCTGGATCTGCAGCTGTAGATTCAATAGTAAAGGTATTGTTTGTAAAATTATTTTGTGCTTTTAAAAAGGACATCACTCTTGAGGCTACTGTAATTCTAGGCATTTTTTGCATTGCTTGCTCAACAGTTAGTGGTTTTGTCAAACCAAGCTTCCCTAAAAACCAATTTATGCCCGCGCCTTCAATAAGAGGTACATTTCCTTTTTCTTCAATTAAATCACTTAAAACTTTATTAGCCAAATCTTGGGATTTAAAATACTCTCCCAGAGCATTCATTTTACTAAGCATCATGTCTTCATGCCTAAAGTAACCTGTTACATCAGTCATAGACTTTAATGAGCTATCAGGTGCTACGTTAATAACAACACTTGTTTTATATTGAGCAGTTGAAAATAAATCATGCAATGCTGTTACAGAAATACTCATGATAGTGATAGATCCAATAAAGTACTTGTATACCTTAAGTAATCTGAAAATTTCTCTTAATGTTAAAGTACCAACAATAGGCTCATTATGATGAGGTATTTGAGCCTTCGCTAGGTCCTTATTTGGCGTTACTTTTGGATCCATATAGGCGTCATCGACCAAACAAATAATATCTTTAGAAAAACTAGACTTAGGATTAGCATTTTTTATTTTTCTTTGTTCATAAACTAACTAACTGTAATATGAATGTATGAAAACCTTTATAGTAGTTTTAACTATACAGTTTATAGCATCAACAACATTTGCACAAATTCCAGGTTTAGATGTTAGTAATACCATGCAAAACAACTTTGGCTCCGAATATTTTGTAGGAAGAATTGAAGGAAAGCCACTCATCACAGTAAATCTTGTTGGAGGCGTTAGATTTCCAGGAGTTTACCACATTCCTATTCAAACAGATTTGACACAATTATTTTCCTACGCTGGTGGGGTTGTTGATAATGCAGACTTAACTAGTATTCACTTAAGAAATGTAAAAGGAAATCAAATTAGCTCACACAGGATAAATGCAAAAGATTTGTTTTCTGACAACAAAACTATGCCTGCAATACAAGATCAAGATACAATATTAGTTGAAACAAAAAGCGACCCACTTGTAGCAGCTTCCTTATGGATAGGAATTTTATCAGGTGTGGCAGGCATTGTTTTAAGCACACTTCTAATTACAAGAACAAGATAATGAAAATTACTCATATTGGAAAGTATTTGCCACCTGTCACTGGCGGTATAGAGCGAGTAGTGTATGAGCTTTGCTCCGCACTAAGTCAAAGTAATCTTGCCAATATAACTTGCGTCTGCTCGAATGTAGAAAATAAAACCGTAGAGGAGACCAAAAATAACTTTAAAATATATAGGCTCGCAAGATTAGCCGTTGTTGCATCAACACCAATAAACCCAGCTCTAAAAAGTACAATTAAAAAATTAAATCCCGATCTCTTACATGTCCATTTGCCAAATCCCATGGCTACTTTGGCAATAAAAAATCTTAAGATACCCTACATTGTTACTTATCACTGTGATATTGTTAGATACCCTGCTGCTTTAAAACTTTACAAACCACAACTTGACAAGTTTCTCAAAAATGCAAAAAAAATAATTGCGTCCTCACAAGAGTTGATAGAATCATCTGAAATTTTAAAAAAATTCAAAAATAATTGTGAAGTTATTCCTTTTGGAATAGACACATCCCTCTTTGAAATAAATCAAAATGAAAATTTAGTGCAAATGCATAAAGAGTTTGGTGAAAATATAGTTTTATTTGTAGGAAGGCTAGTTAAGTATAAAAATTTAAATATTCTTATTCAAAGTATGAAAACTGTAGATGGCAAGCTTATAATTATTGGCACTGGACCTGAATTAAATAAGTTAAAAAAATTAACCACAAAACTTAAGCTTCAAAACAAAGTTATCTTTAAGGGATATATTCAAGACAAGTTTTTGCCAACTTATTATAAAGCAGCAAAGCTTGTGGCATTGACCTCAACAAATCAAAGCGAAGCTTTTGGTATGTGTTTAATAGAAGCCCTAAGTAATGCCAAGCCCCTAGTTACAACAAAACTAAATACCGGAGTAAGCTTTGTTAATCAAGATGGAATAACAGGACTGCATGTACCAGTGGGGGATATAAGCGCTACGGCAAATGCTATAAATAAGCTACTTAACAGCCCTGAGCTTTATAAAAAAATGAGTGAAGCCGCTTTAAGCCATTTCAAAAATAATTTCACATTAGATAAAATGGTGGCAAGACACATTCAATTATATAAGGATGTTTTATGCAAATAGCCATGATATCTGCAAACTATCCACCTGCAATTTGTGGCATTGGGGACTACACTTACAATTTATGTTCAGAGTTAGAGAAGAAAAATATTAAAATTACTCATTTCTACCAAAAATCAGACCTAATAAGTAAATGGAATAATATGGATGTATTAAAGCTTTACAATTATTTAAACAATTCAGAATTTGACCTTATTCATTTACAGTATGAACCATACGGATTTAAGCGCGGTTTTTTGCTTCCTATTTTATTAAGCCGAGTTGAAAAGCCACTTATCCTAACAGCCCATGAAGTTTTTCACCGTTATAAAATTGAAAAAATAAGAGATTCATTTTTATATAAAAAAAGTAAGTTTATAATTGTAAATGATCAGGGATCTTTAAAATCTCTTGAAAAGATTGATTCTACCTATTCTAAAAAAACAAGAATCTTTGGAGTAGGAAGCAACATATCAAACACAGAACTTGAGTATAAAGTAAAAGACAGTAATATTAAAAAAATTATTCACTTTGGCAAGATTAATAAAAATCGGAAACTTGAAATATTAATTAAAGCTTTAAAAAATTTAAAAAATACCCATCTTACACTTATAGGCCCATTTAATCCTAAAAAAGAAAACTACCATAAAGAACTAGATAACTTAGTACTCAGTCATAATTTAAAAGATAAAATTACTTTTACAGGAGAATTAGAAAATAAAGAAATTGCCTCACTTATTATTAGTCAAGACTTAGCGGTATTACCATTTATTGATGGTGCCAGTCCCAGGCATGGTACACTACAAGCCTGTGCTGATCTTGGCATGCCCATTATAACCACAAAGCCCACAGCTTTTGAGCCTGATTTTGAGCATTTAAAAAATGTTTATTTTTGCCAGGCTAATGAAGTTGATTTTACAAAAGCCATAAGTGAGCTTATTAAAAATAAAGAACTATTAAAGACACTTTCCATTGGAGCAAAGCAATACTCTCTTAAGTATAAATGGCCAAAAATTGCAGATATGCACCTAGATATCTACAAGGCCGTGAGTAATAGGCATGAGTAAAAAAATTCAGTTTTTTATATTATACTTATTTCTATTATTATTTTTAAATTACATTGAATTCAAAGATTTTTCATTTTTCAATGAGCTAAATCACCTTTACAGTGCAACTACTTTTGCCAAGGCTTCATTATATTTAATTACTTATCTCTTGATTATTTTAAGTTTCGTAGTTGTTTTACTTAATAAATCAAAAGCAGTTCGCTGGGTTTTTATTATTACAAATGCCCTTGCTTTAACGCTTCACTTTGTGTTTTTGGAAATAAATGGCTACGGCTTAAAGTTTTTAGAAATTAGGCTTCTTGTTGAAGAATATAAGTATGCTAATGATGCAATAAGATCATTTGGTTTTATTATTTTAACAAGTGTGCTTAAAGCCATACTTTTTAGCATTTTATTACTATTGCCTCTTAGTATTCGCTTTAGAATTAATAAACGCTGGCTCGTTGTTGCACCCATAGCCTTTAGTCTCACCTACCTCATTCTTTTTAAAACATCTGGGACAAGAGATGCTTTTCCAGCACTTTATAGAGTACCTGCCCTTGCTGGTTTAACATTTTTTGGGACAAGCGATCAAATGTACTATGGGCCCAAAGACAAAGTAACACTTACTTCAAACAAAAATGGAATTAAAAAAGTGATTTTAATTGTAGATGAAGCTGTACGAGGAGATTTTATAACAATTAATAATAGTAAAATTCAAACGACACCTTTTTTATACTCAATTAAAAATGAAATTAAAAACTTAGGCGTAGCTATTTCTGCCGCAAATTGTTCTGTAGATACAAATACTATATTAAGAACAGGTGTTCAATTAAGCGGGCTTCCAAGCAAAAATGGTGCCGCATTAAAATTACCAACACATTTTCAATATGCAAAATCTGCAGGCTATAAAACTTACTACCTAGATGGGCAAATTAAGAAGGGCGAGTTGCAAAATCACATGAGTAAGTATGATCTAAACGCAATTGATGAAATATATAACCCTAAAGGAAAAATACATGAGCACTATATAGATTCTGATTTAGCTAAAAAAATTGCTGAAATTATACAAAAGGAGGAAAAATCCTTTGTACTTGTAAATAAAGTAGGAGCACACTTTTCCTACAATCAGCGCTACCCTGAAGAAAAAGCTGTTTTTAAGCCTGTTATGAAAAACGAAAATTTTGCTAAAGCTGATATTAATGAGATGATTAATACCTATGCCAACACAATTTATTGGAATGTTGACGGCTTTTTTAAAGAACTTTACCCCAGTATAAAAGAATTAGATTCATTAGCTGTTATTTACACCTCTGACCATGGAGCTAGTTTTGGGGGCACGGGGGATCATTGCGCCACTATTAATGTTCCACAAGAACAACTCATTGTGCCTTTGTTTATAATGGGTCGTGAAGGGAAACAGCTTTTTAAAACTAATAATTTAAAAACTCAAGCATCTCACTTTTTTATTTTTCCGAGCCTTCTTATCTATATGGGCTACAATCCATCAGAGGTAATTAGAAGCTATGGACCTCCACTTTGGGAGGGAAACTTTATTGAAAAAAAATTTATGACAGGCGATATGTTTGGCCGCTCTAACCAGTTTTACCTGTATGATTTCGACTTTCGCCTAGAAAAACTGCCTTATGATTTTAAAGAAGTATTTAACATGAGCTTACAAAATCGTATTCGTTGAGATCGCCTGCTTTGTGCTACAATTATTTTTATGAAAAAAATTAAAAATAATACCGGCATGCTAATGCTTTTATTTTTTCTTTCAGGATTCGCAGCTTTGATTTACCAAGTTGTTTGGCACAGAGCTCTTTATCAATATTTTGGAGTAAATATTGAATCTGTAACTATTATTGTAAGTATTTTTATGTTTGGCTTAGGCCTTGGTTCACTATTTGGCGGATATCTTTCAAAAAAATATCCAGATAAGTGTTTTAAGCTATTTATACTGTGTGAAGTACTAATAGGACTTTTTGGATGTGTAAGTGTTTATTTAATGAACACTGTAGCAGATATCACTGTTCACAACACATTACTACAAGACACATTTACAATTTATGCATTACTTTCAATTCCAACTACACTCATGGGGGCCACTCTTCCACTCTTAAGTACTCATGTGTTTAGCCAGCAAAAAAATGTTGGAAAAACCGTAGCTCTTCTTTATTTTATAAACACTTTGGGAGCAGGTTTTGCATGTTTTTTTACAGTTAACTTTTTATTTTTATATTTTGGCCTTAAATTTTCATCATTTTTTGCAGCCATGTGCAATTTTTTAGTTGTGCTTTTAGGAGTTAAACTTGGTTCAAAAATTAATGCTTCAGATAAAGTAAAAACTGAAAGCAGCAAAAAAATTAAAATATTTACCAAGCCATTTCTATTAATGCTGATGCTGTGTGCTGTCACAGGCTTTATATCTATGAGCCAGGAAATAATCTGGTTTAGATTTTTTGGCTACGCTACAGGAAGCCAAGCCAAAATATTTGCCGTAGTTTTAGGAACGATATTATTTGGAATCGCCTTTGGCTCTCTTGTAGCTAATAAGATATGTGAGAAAAATAACTATCCGTTATTAAATATTATTGGGAAAATACTTATTATTGCAGGTTTTATTTTTTTCTTTTCAATTCCAATAGCGGCGAAACTTATTGAGGTAGTTGGCACTAAATTTCGCTTAATTCCCATTGGATTACTCCTTCTTACATCAGCAGCTATTGCTGCTGCTTATGGGCTTATATTTCCATTAATCAATCACTATGTGGTTAATACAAAGGTAGTCGTTGGTAGATCTATTTCTTATTTGTACTTTGCTAATATTGTCGGCTCAACCGCGGGCCCACTTTTTACAGGTTTTTATCTTCTACAGCGCTTTGATATCAACGAAGTAGCAGCTATTTTTACAGCTGTTTCCATTGCCCTTGGCTGGGTACTTTTATTAACCACACAGACTAAAACCAAAAGCATTTTAGTGCCAACTGTAATCAGCCTAGTTGGTTTTGTTGGAATTTTAAACCACAAGGCAAGTTATCAATTGGTATTTGAAAGAACCTTGGGCACCCTCTACCCATTTGTGCATAAAATTGAAAACAGAGGGGGAATACTTACAGTCGTAAAAGATCCGGGGCATGCTGATATTATGTATGGTGATGGAGGTTATGACGGCCGCTTTAGCACAGAAGCTGTGAATGACCAAAACTCATTACATAGAGCGTTTGCCATGGGCGTACTTCACCCAACAGCAAAAACAGCACTTCAAATTGGCCTTTCTACAGGGTCATGGACATGGGTGTACTCTAAGTTTTTAAGTATTCAAAAAATTGATGTTATTGAAATTAATGACGGCTACATTGATCTGATAAAACAATATCCTCATACTGCTACCATATTAACTGATCCAAAGGTAAATATTATTATAGATGACGGCCGTCGCTGGATGAGAAAACACAGAGAAAAAAAATATGACTTTATTTTTATGAATACAACTTTCTACTACAGGTCTCAAATTTCAAACCTACTTTCAAAAGAATATTTTGAATTAGCAAAATCTCTATTAAATGAGGGTGGTGTCTTTTATGTAAACGCCACCAATTCACCTGATGTTCCCTACACAATGGCACATGTATTTAAGCATGTTGTAAAGTATGCCAATGAAATTGCAGGAAGTGACAGGCCATTTGTCTTTTCAAAAGATGAAAGGAAAAATGCACTTTTAAACTTTATTGTTGACGGAAAACCATTATTTACCAAAGACAAAGAGCATATGGCCATTATGCAAAAAATTATTAAGGACACTGAATTTACTGATTTAGGAGATACACTGCGCGGCCCACAGCCCTACTTAAACCTCATTACAGATGACAATTTAGCAAGTGAGTTTAAAACAAATAGACCTTTTTCAAAAGTATGGCTTAAGAAAAAGCTTAACCTCTAATAAAGTAATACAGCTTTGGAAAATAAATATAAAATAGGTCTTTAAAACTAGATCTTCCCATAGATTTTTTATGTTTATTAACTATCTCCATCCGCTTAATACTTGTTGCAACACCCTGTTTATTTAGGTTCAGCTTTAGATCTTCAATATTGTTTGAATTTAGTAAAATAGAAAATATTTTCAGCACCTGAGGAACTACACTTTTTGAAGTATAATTATTTATTACGTTATTGCGCGCCTGTTTAGCTAAAGAATCTCTAAATGCTTTATTTTTAATAAGCATCTCAATGGCATCGGTCAAGGCAGTTATATTTTTTGCTATAAGACCAGATTTTTGATGTTCTACTAAATAGACCTGACTGTTGTCAGCCCTTGGAGTACTAAGCGTTATCACAGGCACCTCACATAACATAGCCTCAGCTAAAACCATCCCAAAGCTTTCCCCAAGTGCAGATATATGAAAAAATGCATCCATGACGCTATAACAACTCCTTAACTCCTCGTCTGAATTTAAAAAATCAATCTGGATAACTCTATCGCCATGCACATATTTTTTAAGCTCGTCAGGTAAGCCAACCACAAGTAAATAGGCATTTGGATAATTTTTTATAATTTTATAAAATTCGTCTAACATGACTTTATGCCATTTACCCATTGAAGGCTGCCCTACTCTTCCAAGTAAAAATGCGTCCTGAGGGATTTTATATTTTTGTCTGAATTCAATTTTTTCACTACTTGAGCAAGGATAAAAAGGTTTAGCATTAACTACAAATGGGAAAACACAGCCGGGAGATTGGTCTTTTAATTTGTAAACAATTTGTGACCATTTCCATAAACACCAAGGCGTCATGTGCAGATGTAAATCTATCAAATGCCTATCTAAAGATGTATCTGCAAAGGAGAAAACATTTGTTTCAACTACTTTTGCTGCACATGTTTTTTTAAATTCCCTTAATATATTTGCTGTCTCTAAATCAGCATGGCCCCACCTAAATATATGCACAATTTCAGGATTCCAATTAAGAGCTTCATTGAGCTTACTAAATACTTGAACGCCTGCCCTTAAAAGCTCTTTTTCTCTTGGCCCCAAAGCTTTGTATACAAATATTGCAGATTCAACATTATGCTCTTTCAGAGCAATGGCAAAATTAACGGCTGCCCGTTGCGTACCCCCAAAACCTAGATCATAAACAACGGTTAGCACTTTCATTATTTAGTAGAGCCAATATTTTTTATATTTTTTAAGCCAAGCTTGTTCATCTTTTTTAAGCTTATCTTCTAAATGCTTAACTCCTAAAGATGCGTCATCTATCCATTTTCTTAAAAAGCTACTTCCAGTAATAACGTCAAAGGCCAGCTGAGTTTCAACATACTCATAATTAAATTTACGAAATATTTCATATTGCGGATAAAGTTCCCGAACGCATTTAAGCATCAAGGATACAATTCTAAATGGTTTAAAGTGGTTAGCATTATAAGCCATGTTGTCAGTATGAATCTGAACTCCATGACATATTCTTTTCTCATGCTTATGAAATGTTGGTTCAAAAAAACATTCTCTCAATACACAGCCTTTAATCCATTGCGGCGCCTTTTTTCTCATTAGTTCTAATACTTTTGAAAAATCTAGATCACTGGCCCCTATTAATTCCAGCGCGCGTGTTGTGCCGCGCCCTTCACTGAGTGTTGTCCCTTCAATCATAACGCTTCCTGGAAAGACCATAGCACCATTATGTGTTGATAAATTGGGAGATGGGTTAACCCAGGCTAATTCTTTTGGCCAACCGGCCTTATAGCCCTTCATTTTAACAACTCTTAAATCTAAATTAATATTAAAGCAGTCTTTAAAATATAAAGCTAGCTCACCAAGGGTCAGACCATGTCGCATAGGCACATACGCAACACCAACAAAAGACTCAAAGCCTTTTTCTAAACTTAAACCTTCAACCTGTCTGCCTATAGGGTTTGGCCTGTCACATACAATTAATTTTTTACCAAACTCAGCACAAGCCTGCATAACATATAATAGTGTAGCCACATAGGTATAAATTCTTGTTCCAACATCTTGTAGATCAAAAATAACTACATCACAGCGACTCATCATTTTTGCAGTGGGCTTTCTAACTTCGCCGTATAAGCTAAAAACCGGAATTTGCATTTTAGAGTGAATTTCATCTTGGGTTTCAATCATATTATCTTGTTTGTCACCCTTAGCACCATGCTGCGGCCCAAATGCACATTTAAGTTTTATTTTGGAATGTAATAGATCAAGGCTGTGTTCAAGCTTGTGGTTTACAGAAGCTGGGTGACACACAAGCCCTACATTTTCCCTTCTTAATTCTGAAATTATTTTTTTATCTTCAAGCAAACTTTCAATTCCTAATTTCATAAAACCTCTGCGTTTAAAATAAAGTTTTCTCTTAAATGAAAATCTGGCCTGCTTTTATTATGCTTTAAAGCCCAATAAAAAATTTCATTTTTTTTGCTTTCAATAACGGTTGCAAGACTTATTTCATAAAATGATTTTTTAAAATTTTTGGGCTTTACTTGGGCTTTAAAAATATTATTCTCAAATTCAATTTTTAAAAATTCAAACCGCTCACATTGTTTTGGTGGCTGAGGCAATCTGTAGTTTTTAAATTCAAAAATATTCCAAGCCGAATTTGTTGAAAAGTTAAACTCAAAATACTCTTTACTGTTTTTTTCTCCCACAAACGCCTCAAAACAGGTATGTTCCCAAAGATTATTTTGTCTTCCATTTAGATTGGGATATAAAATTATATTTTCTGGGTCTTTAATTAAATACTCAAAAACCCATACATTACCCAAATGAATATTTGCACTAATTTGAATATTGGTTTGCGCATCAAAACAAGACAATGGATTCACTTTAAAATTTTATGGCAAAACTAAAAGCAAATCTAGTTTCTATTTTTGACATTTTGCTATGACCATGCCAGCTTGACGCCAATAGTATTTCGAAAAATGCCAATTGACACTGTCACCACGACCTTGATCTGGTTTCCAAATTTTCCCAACATCCTTGCTTTGCGCACCCATTGGGGTCGCGGTCTGTTTTTTAGATAGCCGTCTGTTTATAAAGTGGCGTAGATTGAAAAAATCGAACCATTGTAAAAACATCAAAACTGATTTTCGCTTTTTTACTTGGCCAATCATTTCAACTTTTGAAAAATATTTTTTTAACTCTTTATTTAATTGTGCTGCTGAAAAATTATTTATATGAAATGCCGGAACTTCCACTCCACTTTTTAAAACCACGTCATGATTTGGTGTGCTTATAAATGCCACTCCCCCCTCTTTTAATGCTCTTGATATACCATTTAAAAAAGGGCCTGTTTGCTCAGGAAAAATATGTTCAATAACTTCAAAGGCCACAATAACATCAAATTTTTTTTCAAACTTTTCAAGCTTTGTTGCATCAATCTGAATATGCTTAATGTTTTCTTTTGAGTAGTTGTTTTTAGCGAATTCTAGGTTTTTTAAATTTAAATCACCACTTGTTATTTGTTTTGCATTTTCGGAAAGTATATATGAGCCATAACCTTGGCCACAGGCTAAATCTAAAACCTCTTTGGAATTTACAAAGTCTTTAACATAGTAATAACGCGCAAGGTGTTCACTAAAAAATGGGGCATTAAGGCTGGGAAATGCAGAGTCTTGATCCACTATAATTTGCACCTATCAAATAAATTAAAATACCGACCTAAGTTTAGCCCGCTTAATTGTATCCTAAACTAAGCTATAGTTAACTGATCCTAGCGTCAAGTTGATTTAACAGATAGTAAGAGTATGCTTAAAATTTATGTTTCACATTTTATGAAGTGCTACTATATAGATGGTGAGTGCAAATCAAATTAATTTAGAAAATGTTCAAAAGAAGTTTAGTTCTGATCAATCATTAGTGCTTGATAATATAAACCTAAATATTCCTTTTGGAGAATTTCTAACCATTTTGGGTCCTTCAGGTTGCGGGAAATCCACACTATTAAGAATGATTGCAGGCCTTGAGACACCTACAAATGGCCAAGTGTTAGTCCCCATAAATACAAATGAAATGGGTTTTGTGTTTCAAGAAGCACACTTGCTTCCATGGAGAAATGTTTTTGAAAATGTTGTTTTACCACAAGAATTAAAAAATAATGTTAACCAACTAAGCGTTGATGAAGCTTTAAAAAAGTTTGATATACTTGATGCTAAAAATAAATACCCACATGAGCTCTCAGGCGGCATGAAGATGCGCGCCTCTTTAGCCAGAGCCTTGGTTAATAAACCAAAACTACTTTTATTAGATGAACCTTTCTCCGCACTTGATGAAATAATACGTCAAAAGCTTTGTGAAGAGCTAAGATCCCTTTGGGAAAGAGAAAAAATAACAGTTGTTTTTGTTACACATAGCTTGCAAGAGGCAACATTTTTATCTGAAAGAGTTATTGTGCTGTCTAAAAAACCTGGGAAAATTATCTTTGATGAAAAACTAAATTTACCACAAATAAGAACTAAAAAATTATACAGCTCACTTGAGTTTATTGAGCTAACAGAAAAAATTTATAATTTTATGCAGGGGGCACGGTATGAAAAGTAAATTTATTTATCCAATACTACCGCTTATTATTATATCTCTTGCACTTGAGATTTTAGTTAAAACAAACTTTTTTCCTTCTTATTTAGTCCCAGCGCCCAGCCAAGTTTTTAAAGTCCTTTCATTTGAAAACTTATCTCTTTGGAAGGCCTTAGGGCAAACAAGTCTTGCCTCAATACTAGGGTTTACAATAAGCCTAGTGCTAGGAGTTTTATTTGCAATTTTACTTTCCACATCAAAACTGATTGAAAAAGTTTTTTATCCTTATGCTGTGTTTTTCCAAACAGTTCCTATAATAGCAATAGCACCACTACTAGTTATTTGGTTAGGTTATGGTCTTCCAACTATAGTAGCTTCTTCAATTATAGTTTCCATATTCCCAGTGATTGCAAATACTCTTACCGGACTTAGATCCACTGAAAAGCCTCTTCTTGATTTATTTAGGCTCTATAGCGCAAACCCAAAAGATACATTATTAAAATTAAAACTCCCCTTTGCCCTTCCGTCAGTTTTAGTTGGTGCTAGAATTTCATCAGGCCTAGCTGTTATTGGCGCTATTGTTGGTGAGTTTATAGCTGGAGGTGGCATTGGAGAAGTAGTTAATGTATCTCGCACACAACAAAGAGTAGACATTGTATTTGCAGCTGTGTTTTTAGCGGCGCTTTTAGGTCTAGCATTCTTTTTATTGATTGATTTTATTAGTAAAGCTACGCTTAAAGCTTGGCACGCATCAGAGAGATAATAAGGAACAATAATGAAATTATTTTTACTACTTATACCTTTTTTTTGTTTTGCAAAAACCAAATTAGCTCTTAACTGGAAGCCAGAACCTGAATTTGGCGGTTTTTATGCAGCTCAAAACGAGGGAATATTTAAAAAATATAATCTTGATATTGAACTTATACCAGGTGGTGCTGGGCAACCCATTGTTCAAATGGTTGCTGCAGGAAAAGTTGAGTTTGGCATTGCCAGTGGCGATGAAGTAGTCATTGCAAGAGCCAGGGGGGCAGATGTTGTATCAATTTTTGCAGTTTATCAAACAAGCCCAATGGGAATTATGGTTCATGAATCAACGGGGATAAAACAATTTAGTGACATCTTTAACACAAGACTAACTGTAGCCCTTGAAAAGGGGCTTCCATTTTTTAAATTTTTAGAAAAAAACTACGATTTCAAAAATATTAAAGTGGTTCCTTATAACGGTGGGATTTCTGAATTTTTAAGAGATAAAAATTTTGCTCAACAAGTTTTTATTACGGCTGAACCTTTAAGTGCTAAGCGTGAAAATGCAAAACCAAAAAGTTTTCTTATAGCTGATAGTGGCTATAACCCCTACAACGTGGTTTTAGTGGTTAAAAAAAGTTTTTTAGAAAATAACCAAAAGCTTGTTGAGGCTATGGCAAAGGCCAGTTATGAGGGGTGGAGTCATTATCAAAAATCACCAGGCAAAACCAACGTCTTAATGAATAAATTAAACCCCACCATGGACCTAGATACTTTTAATAAAGGGGCTAAACTTCAGATTCCTTTAATTAAAGTTAAAGGAATTAAAATTGGCCACCAAAACAAGACGCGTTGGGCCAAGTTAATCCAGCAACTTCTTGATTTAAAATTAATAGATAAAACCATAGAATCTCAAGAGTGCTTTAAAAACTTACATTAAGAAAAGCCTAGAGGCCAGGGGCCTCGGGTGAGACAAGGATGCAAAATGAAAAATATTTTACTAATAATACCTGTTTTTATTTTAAGTGCATGCGCCTCTAACCCACACAAAGCTGAAAAAATTGATACCAAAATGGAGACAAGCTCCAAAATTAATGGTGAAGAAAAAGTGGGAATAAAAGACGGCAACATGATTGTGCAGAAAAAAACCTTACTAGCTGAGGAACTTCGTGACCTTCAATATGATGTCTATGGCCTTGAAGATAATGTTTATGGAAATACCAAATACGGAAGCCAAGGTTTATACGGCCAGTTTAAAAATTGTAGACTAGAGCTTTCAGATAAGAATAACGGTGGCGATGGAAAACTTATGTGGACAGAGCCTATTGATAGAGTCACAGATAAAGAAGAGGAAAAAACCTTAGGCCTTGATGAAGAGAAAAACCTTGTGGCAGTTTCAGAAGAATTTATAAAAGACCGTATTAAGCGTTTTAAACAGTATAAAAGATTACTTATGAAACGCCAAAATGAGTACAATGAAAAGCTTGATATCTGTAAAGCTGAATTAAAATCCAGAAAATATGATGTTTCAAAAAAAGCAAAGGATGAGTAGTAAATGAAATATTCAGCCTTTGAACTTTTATGCCTAACTCTTATGTGTATTGGGTTTACTGGGTGTGCAAGTCAGCCCCTTACACCTGAGGCCTCAAGTGTTAAGGCCAGTAGAACCAAACCAAGTAGTGATTGTGAGTTTATTTCTAAAGTGACAGGCACTTCAAGCTCTGTAAAGGCAAAACCAGAGGATGCCCTTGAAGATTTAAAACAAGATGCGGCGGATAAAGGGGCTAATTATGTACATGTACAACAATACTCATCTTATGGTACAAGTGTCACAGGTCTTGCATACAAGTGCCCTTAAGAAAGGCCTAGAGGCCAGAGGCCTCGGGCCGGACAAGGAAAAAAAATGAAACGGTTTTTATTTTTAACATCACTTCTAATATTAACTTCAGCTTGCACAAATGTCACAGTTGGTAAATTTACTGAAAGTAAATTAAAAGAAACTAACTCCACCAACTGGGGCCACCCTGTTAACAGACCAGTTACATGGGGCTTTAATGGCATAAATCGTTCTTGCTCTGACAACTGTTCTCCAACTCAAAGTAACTAAAAAATAAATTTTTTCTTACTTTGATATAAGAATGAGTGTGATAATAAGCAGTAGGCTAGAAACTAAATGAATGGCCTCAGCCTTTTGTTTTAAATTCTTCAAACTTGAGCTTAATGGCCCATCAGCGCGTAAAACCTTATTTAAAAAATCGACAACAAACGGACCCATAAGGGTAATGGCAATAACAGGGTAAATTGTTTTTAAACTCCAAGAAAATATAAGAATAAGACCATAGCTAGTTAAATATACCCAAACTAAAAATATCTTTGCTGTTTTAAAACCAAAACCCTGTGCTAGGGTTTTTACATTTCTATTTGTATCAAGTGGGATGGCTTTTAAATTTGTGGAAAATAAAGTTGTCTCTGCTAAAAAACCAAAAAATACACCTGCAATTAAAGCAGATAAGGGAACAATACCAAAAGTAGCAAGAGATGTTCCTATAACTACACACGGTCCAAGAAGCAACACAACAGCTCCATCGCCTAGCGCTTTATATTTTAATCTTAACGGCCAGCCAGAATAACCAAAAGCACCTAGAATTCCAATGGCTCCAATAGCACCAATCTCAAGTGGGTTTTTATAAACCGCAGGAAGCCCAAATAAAATTCCTAAAATAAGACTAAAAAAACCAGCTTGCCTTAAATGCCTAGCCGGAATCCAACTTTTGCAAATAACATCACTTCCTTGAGCACTTCTTGTGCCTTTAAGACTTAAATTTTCAATTAAGCCCATATGATCATCAAATATATTTAAAAAATTCACCCCTAGATGAATGCAAATAACTCCCAATAAAGAAAAAATAAAAGTAAATAAATCTGCTTTAAGCTCTAAGTAATTACCTACTAAAAATGTAACAAGAGCTGGTGTCACTGAAGAAGAAAGAGAAAGTGGTTTCATGGCTATGAGCCAGCGTTTTAAAAGAAAAGGTCTTCTCCAATTTTTTTTATCTATCACTTCAAAGGCTAAATGGGTTGGCGTGTGAATTGTATTTTGCGGGTCAAGGGATATATGCTTATAAATGTTTTTGGAACCTCTAAAATCATAGAGGATGTCTTTTAGTTTAGGATCGCTAAGTTTTAATATTTCAATTGGGTTCATTTTACACGTTTAATTAAAAGATCTGCCACTTGAGACAATCTTTCATAAGCATTAGGGGAAAGCTCTCTGATTGATTCTTTTGCACGGGACAAGTAAGCCTGAGCTCTCACTTGTACAATTTTTTTTGCCTCTTCAATTTCATAGGTGAAATTAACCCACTCAGCAATAAGAGGAGCTCTTTGGTTTTGCTCTGAGGCAAATATCTTTTCTATCCAATCTTTAGCTTTAACTGAGCCCTCTCTTAGCTCAATAGAAACTGAATTCATTAAGCCTTGGCTTAAGTCATTTAATTTGGGCTTACCGGTATCAGTGTTGAGATAATCTAAAACATCATCTTGGAGTTGAAATGCCAAACCTAAGTTTCTACCATACTCTTTTAATCCATCACAAACAGATGGAGAACTTGCTGCTATAAGAGCTGGCACTTCACAACACCACATTAATAGACTTGCTGTTTTTCTCTCTGCAATGGTGAGACTTAGCTCACGGGTCACGTCTGATTTATTAATAATACTATGTTGAAGCCACTCCCCTTCTACAAGCCACTGCAATGTTTCAGAAAGCCTGGAGTTAGCAACGTAATGGCCTAGCAAACTAAGCTCCCACATCACATGGGCTAATAAAAAATCTCCACTTAAAACAGCACGATAGTTCCCATATTTTTGAGGCACCGAAGGCTGACCACGACGGGTTTTAGCTTGGTCTATGACGTCATCATGTAAAAGGGTAGCTGTATGCACAAGCTCAGAGGCCCTTGCATAGGGTTTTATTTTCTCAGCTGGTACATTTAGTAATTGCGCGCATAAAAAAACTAAAGAGGGTCTAAGCCTCTTGCCACCGGATCGCCAAACCTCATTTAACACTTGCGAAAGTGCTGGTATATGTAGTGGCGGATTTTTAATAACATCTTCATCTAAAAGATGAAGATCCTTTTTAACTGAGTCCCAAATTTGGCTTGCAATGTCTTTTTGCATTAATACACATCATCTACAGATTTTAATATTTTTGGCTTAGCTTCTAAAACTTCAAGCTCTTCTTTTGTTAACAAATTTTTAGGTATTAAAATTTCAAAAACATTGGACTTAAACCACTCTCTATACATGTGCACCACCCCAGGTTCTGCCACTGGATTATTTATATCATTAACAGTTAAGGGTGCGGGTGCATGGGAGTTAAAAACTTTGTATTTTACAACATTTTTTGAATCATCTGGCTTGTCATACCCTGTGATTACAAATAAGTGCTCTGTTGTAACATTGCCCAAAGCAGTGTCTAAATCTGGATTTTCAGGTTTAAATTTATATGCCTTACCTGCTTTTAAATAAATTGTCTTATTTAGCCTAATTTCTGGGTGTAAAATTCCAGTTTTGCGATCCACACCCCTTGTATAAGCCACAAGTGTTTCAACAGGGATTCCTGTATTAACAGCCTGAATAACCAACTCCTCAAGGCGATCATTGTTTAGGTTTAAAAACTCCATATCAAATTTTTGTGCTCCCGAATTTTGGATGGCAACGTCAGTGTCTTTAATTTTGTAATATACTTTTTCTTCTAGCCCTTTATATGCCCCCACAACGACATAATCTTGATGGTTATAGCCAATAATTTCTCTGGCAAATTTAAGGGGAGTTACATTTTTAACCGTTGTCTTTGTATTTAATATGACATCAAATGTTTCAGGAGGCTGACCTAAATGTAATTTTAATACATTTAAAATCATCATCATACCTCTTGCTTTAATAGCAGTTAGTTCCTCACGTCTTTTTTTTGGTGTAAGCTCCTTACCACTATCTAACATTTGCTTATGTTTTTTTGCAATTTCAGCAACTATAATCCCAAAGGCCTCATTAAGGTCTTCTCGCATGACGGTAGTATTTTTTGTACTCGCTGTATCTGGCATTGCTTCATAAGGAACAAAGCCATATTTACTAACAAGCATTGGAAAGTAATTGTTAAAGCCACCATCATCAATCACAGTTCTGTTTTCCTTTATGTATTTTATAAATGCTTTTGAGGTTTTAACCCTGGTCGCTGATTTAACTATATTATGAAGACTAGCATTTATTACTTCTACCATAATCATCATGTAGTTATAGTTAACAGAAAGTTTAAAATCCGATCTTAATTTCCCCTCATGAATGAGTCTTTGCACTATTGAATTATGTCGTGCAATTATCCAACAGTTACCACTTTCCCCTTGCCCGTTAAATGCAATCTGAGTGATCTCTTTTGTGTAGTGAGTATTATGCTTTTTTAATATTTTAGGGTTAAGAAGAAATCCCTTTTCTGAGCTTTGAAGAGAATGTCTAAGCGCCTCAATTTCCAACTTGTCAGATTGCTTTAAGTTAGAAGCAACTCTATTTATCCAAGTTTGTGATAGGGCTGAAGTTAATAAACTTTTACATATTTTAGGTTTTGCAGAATATGAACTCGACAACAAAAAAAAGCTACTTACCACAAACACTAAAATGTTCTTATCTAGTAACCGTCTTAGCATGGAATTCCCCCACCTGCTTTTTGTAGTTACTATCCTAAAAATCTAATCAAATCAGCCCCCTGCCTTAATTTGGTAATTTTTTTACTCTGTATAAAATTTTGACAAATGACGGCCTGACTTGTCTCTTTTGAGCTTTTGGGTCAAAAAGACGGCCTCAAATCAAATTTAACCCCCACTCTTTGGGTCCTTGGCTTGCTAAACTAGTAAGATGCAAGGAGGTCTTTTATTATGAAGACTGCAATTATGATGGGAATTGTTTTATTATTTGCTGCCCTATGGGCCACAGCCGGGGATTTAGATAAAGAGATCAACGCATTTCAAGTAGATCTTATTTCTGAAAAGGCCTACAAAGCTCAGCTTAAAAAGGCTAAGAAACTAAAGCCACTTAAGCTTAAAAAACAAGCTTTAGCCAAGAAAACTAAACCTCAAAAAATAAGCAAAAAATCAAAGCCCTCTAAAATTCAACCTGAGGTTATCCAAACTACAAGCAGAGTTGTTGAGCCATATAATGATGATATTCAAATCTCAGATATTCAGCCCACTATGAGCTACACAGCACGACCCGAAATAGAAAATAAATCATCTGGATTATTTATAAAGGCTACTGCGTTGCCACAGTTTATGTTTTCAGCTTTTGACGGCGCCGATGATTCCCATGTTTCCCCTCGAGGATTAGGGGATTCCATGAAAAATGGTTTTGCAGGTAATGTAACAATGGATTTAAATTTATTTAATAATAGTAATTTTGTTTTAGAAGCCGGTGTTTCTTACCTAAATTTAGGAGCTAAAACCGGAATTAAACAAGACCCAAATGCTTTAAATAGTTTTTATTACCAATCTTATAACCCTTACAACTTAAACACCAATAACTCTAATATTACCTATGAGGACGATGTTAAATCACAATACATTGGAGTTATTGCTGCTATTAAATGGTATGCTTCTGGCTTTTACACCTCTGGCTTTTATGCAAGAGGCGGAATTTTACCCATGTTTTTAATGAATAAACAAATTTCTCAAGGAGCAGGTTACTATCCCTACACTCCTTACTACACAAATCAGCAATTAGCGCAAAACAATGATTCCCGCTTTGGTGGAATTAACAGCTTTGACCTAGCCGCTCAATTAGGTGTTGGTTATAGCTTAAAGTTAAGCTCTGATTTTAGTGTTATTGCTGATATCACAGGCACCCAGGGCTTCTTACCTGTAATGGGTAACTATAACGTATATAATGCTGCTTTAGCTGCCGGCCTTGGTATTAGCTATAGCCTCTAATTCCCAAAACGTAAAAACGTAGCAGGTAGTTTTTGGTAATTATTGACCTATATTTGATTTAAGCCTATTGCCTTTAATTTTCTTATTATCTGAAAAATAACCCATATAATTACCAAAAACTACCTGCTACGTTTTGGAGATGCCGATAAGTACTTTGGTATGGGCATTTGGAGATATAAAAAGGTCATATTTTATAGCCTAGTTATAGGGATGCTTCTTATTATCTTTGGGCAAAACTTTGAGTTTGTACCACGCAGTTCTCTCTTTCGCCCATCCACCACAGAGGAAGATTTTCTTAACTTTGTTAGATCTCCACAATCAGTAAATCCTGCTCCAAGCTTTTTACAAAGATTCCTATTTAGACGCCCCCCGATAATTACTCAAAAAGATATGAGTTTTGAGGGTATGGGAAATAAATTGCTTAACACTGGAGTTGATCATTTCTTAAATGATGAAGAGTTTAGAAACTCAGAGCTTGGCCGCACCTATCAAGACATTGAGAAAAAAACAAAAGTAAATGTTAAGCTTAAAAACTCTCCTCTAGCTTCAGTGGCTAGTATTGAAGACGTAGAGGTAGCAGCCAACCAAAACAGTGCTTATTTTAAAATGAAAACTCAAAGCTTAAGCACTAAAATGAACTATTCAGTGCAATCACAAAACATGGATATATTATTCCATAGACCTGAAAGTAGCCACCAAAGTATTGGTGTTGGCTATGATCCTAAATCAGATACTAGCCAAGTTAAAATGCAAGTAGACTGGTAGTTTTGTGCTCAACACGTGAGATGTAATCAATTGAGGATACACGGCCATTTTTAAAAAGCCTTGTCCAAGATTCCAACTTATTCTCTGAAGTAAATTTAAAAATATCTTTTAAAATTTGACCTTTTTTATACTTAACAATGTATTCTAGTTCATCAGCTTGAAGCTTTGCTTGGCAAATCCCATTTTGCGCTAGGTTTTTTAAATCACGTACAACGTTTGTGAGTTTTTCATATTCTTCACCGACATTTATGTCTGGGTAAACAACATAGCCCCGTCTATTTGCTTGGGGATGACCGGGCTCATAAACTTTACGTTTTGAACTCACATTTTTTGTTTTGCATTTTCTCTGATTACAAATCACAACTTTTTTCTGGTATTGACCACCTGCACGCTCTGCAAAAGAAATATTTTCTGTGTGTGCTTTTAATTTTAAATGATTGTTTTGAATTTTTGCACAAGACTCAATGGCTGCAAAAGATTCAGAACCTATTAATAAAATGAGGGCGAAAAATAAGTATCGCATTAATTATTATTTTATACGATATTAGGGCAATAAGAATACTGGACCAAAGAATACTTTTTTCTAGTTTTTGAGGTTAAAATGAAAGTTCTTGTCACAGGGGCTAATGGCTTTTTAGGCAGCTGGATTGTAAAAGGTTTAAATAAGAAAAACTTTGAAGTTTTTATTTTACACAGAAAAACTAGTGATTTATCTGCCCTTAAATCTATAAACTATAAATCCTTTATTGGGGACATAACAGATATTGAAAGTTTAAAGGAAGCCATGCGTGGAATGGATGTCGTTTTTCATGTAGCGGGCCTTGTGTCTTATAAGCATAATGAGCGCGCTCAAATGCAACATGTAAATGTAAATGGCACAGCCAATGTTGTTGAAGCCTGCATTGCAAATAAAGTTAAGCGCCTGGTGCACACAAGTAGCATTGTGACTATTGGCGCAGGCCTTGATGAGCAAATTTTAAATGAAGATTCTCCTTATAATTTAACAAAATATAACCTTGGCTACTATGAAACAAAAAAGGCCGCAGAAGATGTGGTTTTAAAAGCTTGCAAGAAAAACTTAATAGACGCTGTTGTTGTAAACCCCAGCACTATGTTTGGCCCAGGTGATGCAACAAAATCTTCAAGACAAAAATACTTAAAAGTAGCCCGTGGTGAATTTGATTACTATCCTTCCGGCGGAGTTAATATTTTAGATGTTGAAGATGCTGTTGATGGACATATTTTAGCTCTTGAAAAAGGAAGATCAGGCGAGCGCTATATTTTAGGAAATGATAATATTTATATAAAAGATTTATTTGATATGTTCGCCCTTGCTTGTAATTCAAAGCCACCATCTAAAAAGCTATCAAAGTTTGTTTTAAGATCTATTTTTTACCTGGGTAGTACTATGGCCCGCCTAGGTTTAAATGTTCCCTTTTCTTATGAGTCCGCCATGATTGGCTCCATGTACCATTGGTACAGCCATGAAAAAGCCAAGAAGGAGCTAGGCTTTAATCCACGCCCAGCAAAACAGGCTATATTAAAAAGTGTTCAGTGGTGCAAAGAACAAAATTTACTTTAGTTTGCACCTAACAAGCGAATATCTTGCTCAATAAGTTTAGCCACCTCTGCAAGAGATTTTTTATCTTCTTTGTCAAAATCTGTAAATTTTCTTGCCTGAGCGAACGTCACTTCTACTGGCAAAAAGCGCGGGAAAAAGGAACCTTTTGGAAAAGCATCATAAGCGCCTTTAATATACGCAGGTACTACAGAATAAATCTCACCAGCCACAAGTCTTCCAACACCTGGTTTAAACTCAGATAGTTTTCCCGTAGTAGATCTTGTTCCTTCTGGGTAAATTAATAAATTGCCCCCTTCTTTTAAAATTTGCTCACAAATTCTAAAGCTTTCATCAATACGGGCGCGACGTTTAAATGGTACTGCATTAAATAAAAGCCTAACTGTAAACGCTTTTAAATAATTATTAAAAAAGTAATCATCTGCAGCTACAGCATAAGTTTTATTTACTTGCGTGATGGGAAGACTTGCATAAATAGCTAAAAGATCAAGGTGACTTGTGTGATTGGGTGTTATTAAAAAATTTTGATGTGAGCTTATTGCACTTATATTATTAACTTTATGTTTAAAGCAAATTTTTACAAAAGGTCTAATAATAAATATATTAAAAAGAAGTCTAAAAAAATTCATCCAAAAATAATTATTTGCCTTGTAGTTAAAGTACATTTTTTTTGCAGATCTCTGCTGGTTAACTTTCCCGCGGCGACAGACTTTTACAAAATCATTCACAGTGACAATTTTTTCAAAGTCTTCATCCGCAATGCCTATCTCCCATTTTGTTTCTGCTGCTGAAATAAGTTCCATAAAAGTAAGGGAATCAATTCCTAAATCATTTCTTAATGAGCTTTGTTTTACAAAATTTTCTTTTTTGGAAATAAAAATTATTTTCTCACTCACCCAAGACTCAACCACATCCTCTAAATTTAGCTTTTCTCCTAAAACCTGCGCCTCACTTCCACCACTACTCCCCCACTGATTATTTAATATTATTTCTCTAAGTACGTGTTTTTTTACTTTTTTAGTGACCGTTTTAGGAAGCTCAGACTGTGTAATGGTAATAGCGGCTACTTTTTTATAATCCGCTAATTTTTCAGAAAGTCTCTCAATTTCCTTCCATGTTTTTTCTGAATCAAGATTTGTTACTAGCACTGCATGAACAACCTCGCCCCGGCCTTGATCAATGCCTAAAACACTTACCTCTTGAAAATGGGGGGAGTCTTTTAAGTAATACTCTACCTCTTCCGGGTAAACATTTTTACCATTTGGGGTCACTATAATATCTTTTTTCCTACCTGTGATAAAAACAAAACCCTCATCATCAACATGCCCAATGTCTCCTGTGTGAAACCATCCATCTTTTATAACGGCGGATGTAGCCTCAGGGTTGTTAAAATAACCCATAAAAACACTAGGACCTTTCACACAAATTTCACCCTCACCATTGATGGGCTCATGAATTTTAATTTTAAGTGAGTTAACTACTTTACCAACGGAGCCGTACTTATCTTGTCCAATTGAGGTAAAACTAATAACAGGGCTTGTTTCAGTAAGCCCATAGCCTTGAAACATTTGTATCCCTACACTTTTAAAGCGCTCTATAATTTGGGGATCTATTTTTGCCCCGCCTGACATAAAATATTTAACCTCTCCACCAAAGCCATCATGAATATTACTAAAAAACACTTTTCCCAATGGGGGAAACAAAAGTACCAGCTTTTTTAAATTATCAACAATCACCTGTAGAGCTTTTGGTAGAGCCTTAATTTTTTCTTCAATGGTGCGATCTAAAATTTCAAAAAAAAGTGGTACAGAGGCAAGGGCTGTCGCCTTTTGTGCTTTTAATTCTTTAATGACATCATCAGGCTTTAAACTGTCAGGGTAACTAATGCAGGCCCCTTTTAAGTGCACAACAATAAATCCACCCACAAGTTCAAACATGTGTGAGAGTGGCAAAACACTCACTAAGCGCTTAACCCCATCAGTAGGTATAATATCAATAACATCTAAAATATTTGTAATAACATTTTTATGGCTTAACATAACCCCTTTGGGGTAGCCCGTTGTACCGGAAGTAAAAATAAGAATGGCTAAATCTTCTGCTTTTGTTTTTGTAGGCTCCATTTTTGAAGCATCAAAAAATTTAACTTGCTGTAAAAGCTCCCCTAAGGTTTGAAGCTCCGCCGGGGATTTTCTAATTTTAAAATCCAGTGCATAAACCTGAGAAACATTATGATTATTATTTTTATAAAGCTTAGGGGAAATAAAAAGAGCATCAAGGCCAGCTGTTTTAATAATAGTAGTTACCTCAGCTTCAGATGCAATATGCATTAAAGGAACAAGGACCCCGCCAGCGCGCCAAGTAGCCAAAGCCATCACACACCATTCAACTGAGTTTTCCCCCCACAGACCTATTTTAAAACCTTTACTTAAAAACTTTTTTTCTAAAATGAAACTGGCTTTTAATACAAGATCATTAAATTCTAAAAAAGAGAGGGGGCGCCTAAAGCCACTTGTCTCCTTAATTATAAATGATGGTTGACTTGAAAATTTTTGAGTTTTTGAAATTATAAAATCTGTTAAATTATGAGTGCTTTGCATAGTTAGAATATAAACTTAACTCTACCAAGATTTTGTTTAACTTCAAACTCTCCTTCAAACTTTATTGGAAACCCGAAAGGTAGCTTAAGTTTAACTAAATATTGTCCATCATCTGTGACTTCAATTTTATCTACATCAAATGAGAGAAAAGCCTCAGGCACCCAGGTAAAGGCCGTTCCTGCGACTGCTGATTTAGACAAATTAAACTTAAACCCCCTAAGACTAAGAATAGATTTAGCACCATCATTAAAAATAGATAATGAGCTTTCCTCATCAACCGAAAGGCTTTTAAGCGCACTCATATCCATATCTACAAGACCTGTGGGTGGCAAAATGGTCCAAACGCCCCCTGCTGTATGGTTTAGTACCCATCTTAGTTCATGGTCATAAAAGGGAGACTTTTTAAAAAAACACAAATAATCAAGCTTAGGTGAAATACCTTTTTCAGTTCTAAAAAACATTTCTATAAATTTTTGAAAGGTATTTGGATCTATGCAGCGGTAATCCCCTTCATTTTTAACTAAGAAAATTTCTTCTAATAAATCTGAACTTTCTTTTAAAACCTCAGAAGGAAGTTTTTTTGCTGTAGGTGTTGTGTCCCCAATATGATCATAGTCTGGGAAATCTGAGGATGTTGTGCCCGATGGATAGGATGAGCCTTTTTGAAGAAATGAATAAGAACACCCACTGGACAAAAGTGCTAACGCGGTAACAATAATAAATTTCTTATTCATGGTTGCAGGGTGCCCGATCTACCAGCTAAAAGTCAAGTTTTGCTTTACCCACTTTGGCACCACCCATCTTAATGATACTCTATTATTTGAGCAATGACTCACGGAGGAGCTATGCGCATATTATTTACGAGCCTATGTGTTCTGTTTTTGTCTTTTAGTGCACAGGCTAACAAGGAAGTGAAAGACTGGACAATTCTTGTTTTCTTAAATGGCCACAACAATTTGGATTACTACGGTGCTGAAGACATTAATGAAATGGAAAAAGTTGGTTCCACAAATTCGGTAAATGTTTTGGTGCAGTGGGCATCAATGGGGCGAGAAACAACAGATAGGCTCTATGTTACAAAAGATGACGACACGACAAAGGTAACTTCAAAAATTATTGAAAACCTTCCACGTGTTGACATGGGAGATTATAAAGAGCTTGTAAAATTTGTTTTATGGGGAATTAAAAACTATCCTGCAAGACATTATTTTATAGACGTTTGGAACCATGGAAGCGGTTGGCATTACTACAACTTTGATCCTACTAACCCAGTCAAAGTAAAACAAAACTTAGTTTACACAGGAATTAGTTTTGATGATTTTTCTGGAAATGAAATCACCACCGTTCAACTAGGCCAGGCGATGAAAGATATTGCTGAAGTTTTAAAAAGACCTATTGATATTTATGGAAGTGATGCTTGCTTAATGGCCATGCCAGAAATTGCAGCTGAGATGAAAAATTATGTAAATTACTTTGTAGGCTCACAAGATGTCGAGCCAGGTGATGGCTGGCCTTATGACGATTTTTTAGCAGGCATGGCGCGCTTTAATAAAGTTAGCCCTGAGGGTGTAGTGACTTTACTATCAACTGCCTATTTAAATTCTTATCAAGGTGGTTCTCAAGGAACAAGAGAGGTCACTTTTTCAGCATTTAATTTAACAAATAATGTTTTTTCAAATTTTGAAAAATCCATGAAGGAGTTTTCAAATGCTATTTACACATTAAAGCAGATAGACAAGAAGATTGTGTTAGAAGCCATAATGAAAACCCATGTTTTTGAATACACTGATTATGCTGATCTTGTTGATTTTCTTAGCAATCTACAAAAAAAGGGCATTGACTCAATTGAGCTTTACAGAACATCAGAGCTCTTAAAAAGAGCGACCCAAGATTTAGTACTTGTTAATGGCGTTTCAGCTTACCATGAAAAAGCAAAGGGTGCTGCAATTTGGTTACCCAGCGATGCTACAACGTTTAATCAGTACTGGGAACGCTATCAGCAACTAGATTTTCATAAAACAACTGGCTGGGGCTTTGCCTTAAAAAGTTTGTTTAATTAAGTTCTTCATTGAGATATGTCGGGATTTTTGCTAAAAATCCCGACATGCACTACGGCGAATTAAAACTCATTTCAGGCTCTTCAAACCCTACACTTTCAAAAGACATTGCAAATAAAGTTGGTTTGGCGCTTTCAGAAGTAAACCTTAAAAGATTCAGCGATGGTGAAGTAAACCTTGAAATCAATGACAACGTCAGGGGCTGTGATGTTTTTGTAATTCAAAGCACTTGCCCACCATCAAATGACAACTACATGGAACTTTTTGTAATACTAGATGCTTTAAAAAGAGCATCATCTGCAAGAATCACAGCGGTTATGCCTTATTATGGCTATGCCCGCCAAGATAGAAAAGTTGCCCCCCGTGCGCCTATAACAGCAAAGCTTATGGCTGATTTATTAACATCAGCAGGCGCTGATAGGGTGCTTTCTGTAGATTTACATGCAGGCCAAATTCAGGGTTTTTTTGATATTCCAGTAGACCATCTGTTCTCAAAACCTGTATTAGTTTCATACCTAAAGGATAAACAAAGGGATGACCTTGTCATAGTTAGTCCTGATGCGGGTGGAGTTGAAAGAGCCAGAGCCTTTGCTAAGAAGCTGGATGCCTCTGTAGCCTTCATAGATAAACGGCGAAGTGCCCCTAATGTGGCTGAAGCCCTTAATTTAGTAGGGGAAGTGGATAAAAAAGAGGCTGTTATACTTGATGATTTAATAGATACTGCAGGAACTCTTACACAAGCAGTTGACACAATCCTACGTCATGGTGCAAAAAGAGTGTCTGCCTGTGCAACTCACCCTGTTTTTTCGGGTCCGGCTATTAAAAGGATCCTAGAGAGTCAGTTGCAAGAAGTGGTGGTTACAGATACTATCCCCCTTCGCCCGGAGGCACTAAACTGCGGCAAAATTAAGCAGTTAACAATAGCCCCGCTATTGGCAGAAGCAATTAAAAGGATACACGACAACGATTCAGTAAGTTCGTTATTTATTTGAGAGGTAAAAAATGAAAACAATAGAAGTAGAAGTAAGTACAAGAAATGAATTTGGTAAGGGTCCTAGCCGCCGCTTAAGAATGAAGGGTTTAATTCCCGCTGTTGTTTACGGTGCCTCTAAAAAACACTTTTCTGTGCAAACAGAAACTAAGCTTATAAATAAAATTGTAAGTGGCCATAATGAAAACGCCATTATTACTTTAAAATCTGAAGATAAAGCCGTTAATGGAAAACATGTTTTAATTAAAGTTTGGGATAGAGATATTTTAACTCGTTTGCCTGAACATGTTGATTTTTACGAGATCGATTTGAAAAAATCTGTTCGCGTAAAAGTACCCTTGCAATTTACTGGTAAAGCAAAAGGTATTGCCGATGGTGGTATTGTATCCCCTATTGTTCGTGAGGTGGAAGTTGATTGTTTACCAACAGACATTCCTGAATTTATTGAAGTAGATGTAACTGATCTTGGTGTGGGTGATTCTATTCACATTGAAGAATTAAGCGTTCCTGAAACAGTTAAAAAGCACTTTGCTGATAACTACACTGTTGTAACTTGCACTTACATTAAAGAAGAAGTTATTGCTGCTCCTGTTGCTGAAGGTGAAGCTGCTGCTGCTGTGGCGGAGCCTGAAGTTATCGCTAAAGGCAAAAAAGATGAAGAAGGCAACCCTATTGCTAAGCCTGCTGCAGGCGGAGCAGCTCCTGCTAAGGGCTCAGATAAAAAGTAATTTGTCTTTAATGTGAAGCTCATTGTTGGTTTAGGTAACCCCGGCTCAAAGTATTTTCTTACAAGACATAATGTTGGCTTTATGGCCGTAGATTACTTTGTTAAAGCCGCAGGCGCAGAGAAAGCCCCAGTTAAAGTTGAATCAAATGCCTTATTAGTAAAATTCAAGTGGGATGATGAAGATATAATTGTTATTAAACCCCAAACTTACATGAACCTCTCAGGGAATCAGTTGGTGAGATTTTTAGGTACTATAAGCTTAACTTAAATGACGTTCTTGTTTTATGTGATGATCTTGATCAAAGCTTTGGAAGCATAAAAATTAAAACCAAAAGCGGTGATGGTGGCCACAACGGTCTTAAATCTATCATTGAGCATTTAGGCACAAATGAATTTGCCAGGATAAAAATTGGCATTGGACGGCCGCTAAATGCCCAAATGGATGTAGCTGATTATGTTTTACAAAACTTTTCAAAAGATGAGCAGAGCAAATTGCCTGATATTTTAAACCACACCGTTGATGCCATTGAGTCTTTCATTTTTGATGGCGTTATTACTGCCATGAATAAGTTTAATTCGCGCTAACCTTGCCTTTAACTAATAAATACCTTATAAAACCACCATGGGTTTTAATTGCGGAATAGTTGGTTTACCAAACGTTGGAAAAAGCACCTTGTTTAATGCGCTTACTGCTGCAAAGGCAGAAGCTGCCAACTACCCCTTTTGCACCATAGACCCAAACGTTGGCGTTGTTACCGTACCGGATCCAAGAATGGAGAAAATAACAACGCTAGTAAAACCTAAGAAAGAAGTACCAACTGTTATTGAATTTGTTGATATTGCAGGCCTTGTTGAAGGCGCCAGTAAGGGTGAAGGTTTAGGTAATCAGTTCTTGGGCCATATTCGCCAAACTGCTGCCATTGTGCATGTAGTACGTTGTTTTGAAGATCCCAACATTATTCATGTTCATGGGGGAGTAAACCCAGACCGTGATATAGATGTTATTAATACAGAATTAATGCTTGCGGATTTAGAAAGTGTTGAAAAAAAGTATACCAAAATAGAAAAAACAGCACGCATGACTTCTGATGCAAAATTAAAAGTAGAAGCCAGTTGCTATAAAAAAATTTATGATGCCCTAAAAGAAGGACATCCTGCCCGCTCAGTAGAGCTCACTGATGAAGAGAAAAATTATGCCCGTGATTTACACCTTATTACTCAAAAACCTGTTTTATATTTAGCCAATGTGGATGAGCAAGGCCTTAAAGAAAAAAACCAATGGGTAAAACAAGTTGAGGCAAGGGCTGCAAAAGAAAACAATGTGGTTGTTACTATTTGTGGAGCACTTGAATCTGAAATTAGCCAGCTTCAGCCAGATGAGCAAAAAGAGTTTTTAAAAGAAATGGGTCTTGAAGAGCCGGGCTTACATAAACTTATTCGTGCAGCCTATAAGCTTTTAAATTTAATTACTTATTTTACCGCAGGCGAACAAGAAGTGCGTGCTTGGACCATAGTAAACGGCACAAAAGCACCCCAAGCAGCAGCTGTCATACACTCAGATTTTGAGCGTGGCTTTATACGCGCTGAAACCTATAACTGCGAAGATCTTTTTAAACTTGGGAGTGAATCTGCAGTTAAAGAAAAAGGTCTTTACCGCTCTGAAGGCAAAGAATATGTCGTCAAAGATGGCGACATTATGTTTTTTAAATTTAACGTTTAACGCCCACAATAATAACGTTGTCGCTGAAGCGCTTACCTTTAAATAATAATTTTGGCCACATTACATTTGTAAACTTTGGAATTTTACCGCTATTTGTGTACTGGGTTTTAACTTCACCAAGTTGAACTTCATTAAATATTCTGTAAACATCTTTTAATAAAAGTGCACTGATGTGGGCGGGGTAACTATTATCTAAAAAATCAACAAAATGACCCCTAAAAATTAGAGATAAAATTGAGCGCAAACTTTCATTATTAGGCATAGATAAAATAATATGCCCACCTGGTTTTAACATTTGAGCACAATTTCTAAGCATAGCTCTGGGGTTTTCTAAATGCTCAATTACCTCTGAGGCAATAATTAAATCAAAGCTATTATTCCAATCTAAAATACTTTCATTTAAATTTTGCTGCTTCCATAACACACTCTCATTTAAGTTTTCTGGCCTTGGCATAAAATCAACAGCTGAAGTTTTATTAAATAAGCCACTTTCATTTAACTGCTTTGTAAGCGCACCAACACCTGCCCCGTAATCCAAAACACTACCGCCTAATTTGTGCGCATTTACTAACGTTAAAATGCAGTCATAAATTGTTTGGCTGCTCAAACCTAGACTCTGGTCTGAAGCTTTCTTCACTAATTGACCTGTTGGCATATGACATTCCCTCTAGCTTAAGTTAATATTAAAGTTTAAATGAAAACAAGAAATGTTCTTTATATTGTGCCCTCTGCTAATATTGGAGGCGCTGAAACATTCATTCAACACTGTGCCAAGTTTCATAAAAAATATAAACCCGTCTTTGCCCTGCTACGAGATGGAGTCCTGGCTGAGTGGCTTAAAACCAATAACTTTGAATATCATATCGCCCCCCACCCACCACGCATAAGAAATTTTATTAGCCAAATGCAATGCATAAGTTGGCTTAAACAATTAGTTAAGCAGTATGACATAAATCTTATTCACTCCAACATGGCTTATGCAGCACTTTTTGGTGGGACTTTATCAAAACTGACAAATATTGCGCATCTTTGGTTTCAACATGGGCCTGCCTCTGGCTTAATAGATTCTTTGGCGGGGCACCTTCCCCATAAATATTTATTAGTTAATTCAAAATACACACTTCAATCTCAACTTTTATTAGAAAAAAAATTTCCACAGTTTTTAAAACCAAATAGAAAAACTCAGCTTTTTCAATTAGGCGTGGATCTTGATGAGATTAAAAACGTTGAACAAAATCTAAATAAAGAAATTGAAATAAAAAAATTAGGTTTAAACCCCAATATACCAATTGCAGGTATGGTTTGTCGGCTTCAAGAATGGAAGGGGGTGCATATTTTTATTCAAGCTATTGAGCTTGCACAAAAAAAGCGCCCCATCCAAGGGGTTGTTTGGGGGGGATTAGATTCTTTTACTGAAAGCCAAAAATATAAAAAAGATTTAGAAAGACAAATTAATGATAAAAAAATTCCTGTCACGCTTTGCGGCCCCACAATGACGCCACTAAAACAATATGGCTTATTAGATATTGTGGTGAACGCCTCCATAACTCCTGAGCCCTTTGGGCTATCAATCATTGAAGGAATGTGTATGGGAGCTTGGCCCATCATGCCCGACGAGGGTGGCCCTTTAGAGATTTACCAAAATTGTAAAATGGGTTCACTTTTTAAAGCTAAAGATGCCTCAGATTTAGCAGATAAAATATTAAATTTTGAAAAAGCTGACAGAGAAAAAATAAAATTAAAAGCACATTCTTTATTTAATGCACAAAAAAGCATTGAACATTTAGAAAGTATTTTTGATAGCATTTTGACTACCAATAATCAGAAATAGTAATTCCCATAGATGTGGCAGCATTGGCATAGCCTGAAGCATAATCATAAGCAAAATTTAAAAACATAACCCAAATTTTTGCCTCACCTCCAATAGTCCAATGGCCACGGGGGACTTGCAAATCAATTTTTGGTTGCTCTACATAATAGCCAAGACGTACCCAGGATTTTACCCAAAATTTATCAACAAATTGGTGTTCAAAACCAAGCCTAGGAATAAACAAATTATTTTTTGTTGAAGTTAAAGTATTAGTTGTGGCTTGGGAATCAAGATAACTTGATAACCCTTTAGTATCTATAAACCAATCAAGTTGAGCTGAAACAATAATACTTACTTCAGGAAATGTTTTTGAAATTCCCAATCGAGTAGTTGCAGGAATTTTAACAGGCTGAATTCCATTGGTTAAAACTGTATAGCCTTGGGGGTTACCAAGGTTATATGTTCTCTCGTTCTCCCATGAGATTGTAGAAAGCCAATCATCAAGCTTAAAAGTAACAGACAAACCAATGTCAATACTTTCTCCAAGTTGTTCTGAAGTAATATAATTATTTGAAACATCTCTATAACCAGCGTATTTAGCATTTAACCTTCTATAAATGAGTACGGGCGCTGCTGAAATATGCTTACTTAATTTTTTTGCATGTGAAGCCCTATACTCATCAAGCCAAAGACCAGAGTTATTATAAATGGGGTTACCATGGCCCTCTATGTAGGGTTGGCCAAAACCAATTACAAAAGCGTTATCTTTTGCTGTTAAAAAGGTAACCGAGAACATGTTGTAATCTGATCTTACTATTTCCCCGCTAGTGTTTGTTGGCGTTGGCTCTGTTGAAAAAGTTTGGCTTTGAGTTAAATTTAAATCAATCCTTAATGAAGAAAATGGCAATGTAGAAGGTGCTAGCCACACAGAGCTTGAATCATTCTCAAGTCCCACAAATGCCCCACCCATTCCAATATTGCGCGCACTTCCCTGAGCAATAGTACGGTAAGCAGAGTAAGTAATGGCCTCGCTATTTTGACTAAAGAGTAAAACAATAAGCAATGCTACCATTGCCATCTCCAGTACAAAGAGTAAGACCTACCTAAATACCCTTCTTCAAAATAATTCCACAACATGGAATTGACATCATTGGGCCAAGAAAAAACGTGATCAGAAAACCTAAAAAACACACTATTAATATAATCAATGTGCCAACCAAGCTCTGCAAAACCCACAAGTAGTGTTGGTGCTTCAAAAGCTCTTATGCTTGAGCGGTCATAAATGCCTGCTACTTTTTGATTTGTTAAAGCTTGATCAAATTTTAAATTAAATGCGGTGTAAAACTTTTCTTTAATTTCTTTATGAAAGCCCACTGAAACATCAAACGTTGGCGGGTAAATAAAAGCAAGGCCTGTGGCCTGTACAGTGTCTGAGCGTGAACGCAATGTGAGGCCAATTTCAAACCGAGGTGAAATAAATGGAGTATGTAAGGCTTCATGTAAACCCACTCTTGCACTCCAGTACCTAAAAGGTTCTGGCGCATACCCTGAAATATTAAAAAGAGCTAAACCTAAATCTAAAATATACCAGCGGCCGTGCTTAAAATCCCCATAGATAAGCTGTCGCGCTCTAATGCTTGGGCGATCAAAGCCCGTAACAGAAACTACTTCTGATGGGTTTGTGCCAATAGTAGCAAGGCTTGTTGTAAATAAATTTCCAATACGAGCAAGAATTCTTATTTTGCCGCTAAATTCAAACCGAGGAGACATGAGCGTAACTCCTCTGACCTCAGTTATGGCATAGCCGCTGTTAATTCCAAATTGCTCTTGAATTTTTTGGCCCAATAACACGGCTGCATCTTTTTCATGGGCATAGGTGGCATCAACTTGAGCCTGCGCCTTAAGTGAAAATAAAAGTAAAAGTGATAAAAGCATAGGCGTAGATAAAAGCAGTTAGCCTAATATGTCAAAAGTTTTTAATTTCAGATTTTGGATCAAGATAATCCCTTAAGCCATCTCCAATGTAGTTAAGACAAAGCATTGTGATAAATAACACAAAGCCTGGAAAGACTATTAAATGAGGTGCAGAGCGCAAACTGCGCCAACCTTCATTAGCTAATACCCCCCAACTACTATAAGGCGGTTGCAAACCAAGACCTAAGAAGCTTAAAAAACTCTCAAGCATAATATTACTAGGCACCTGAAAACTTAACAGCACAATTAAAGAACCTAAAATGTTAGGTAAAATATGCTTTAGCACAATACCAATAGGCTTTACCCCCAAGGCCACTGCTGCATCAATATAGGGTTGAGCTTTTATTTCAATTACTTGAGCGCGCACAACACGAGCAATACCAATCCAGGTAATAATACTAAGTGACATCACTACTTCAAAAATGGATTGTAAGTGAGCTTGCTCAAAAACCTTAAAACGGCTCCAAAAAACAGTCATTAGTATCATTAAAACCAACGTGGGAACGGATTGTAGAATATCAAAAAACCTCATAAAAAAATTATCAACTCTGCCCCCCACATAACCTGAAACAGAACCCCAAAAAACTCCAATGATAAGTGCAATAATACTTGTAAATAACCCAACAAGAAGGCTCACCCTTGAACCAAAAACAATGCGCGAGTATAAATCACGCCCTAAAGAATCAGTACCCATAAAATTAATAAAATTTGGCCCCATTAATACTCTATCCAAATTTTGCTCTTCATAACTAAAAGGTGAAATAAGGGGTGCAAAAACCGCTGCCAAGATAATAATAATTAAAATAATTAATGCCCACTTATTCTTCATGATGCCTCCCTTTGAATGCGAGGATCAATAATTTGTACTAATAAATCAAAAAACATATTAGCAGTTACTAAAATGATTGAATACACAAGGCTTAAACCAATAACCAGGGTGTAATCTCTATTAGTAACAGACTCTACAAAATACTTGGCAAGACCGGGGACTGCAAAAATTTGCTCAATAATAAAACTTCCAGATAAAATTTGAGCAAATAAACTCCCTGAAATTGCAAGTAGTGGAATGAGAGAATTTTTTAAAACATGTTTAAATAAAATGGCACTTGTTGAAACCCCTTTTGCTAAAGCCATTCGCACATAATCAGCCCTAATGCTTTCAAGGCCAGAGTATCTTAATAGCCTAATGATTAAACTCATGGGCCGTAAAGATAACGCTACAACTGGAAGAATATAATAGCTCGGACCCTCCCAAAGCGCTGGGGGAAGTAGGTCTAACCAAAAGCTAAAAATAAGAATTAATAAGGGAGCAGATAAAAAATTAGGAATAGAGCTCGCCGCGTTTGAAAAAAATTGAACTGATTTATTCCATAAAGGCTTTTTGGGATTAATTGAGGAAATGGCCAAAATCACCCCCACAAAATAACTAAATAAAAGTGCCATTAACCCTAAAGCTAAAGTACTTGGCAGTGTTTGAGCTAAAATAGTATTAACAGATAAGCCTTGAAATTTATAAGACTCCCCCAAGTCTCCACTTAAAAGTCCCTTCATGTAACTGAGGTACTGAACATAAATGGGTTGATCAAGTTTATAATAAGCTTCTATGCTTTGTTTTACCTCAGGGCTTAATGCTATTTCTTCATCAAAAGGAGAGCCGGGCAAAAAACGTAAAATAAAAAACAGTAATGTTGAAATAACAAAAAGAGTTAAAAATAATTGTAAAAGTTTATTAAAAACTTTTTTCATCTAGTACGCTCAAGGGAAATACTTCTTAAATCTATATATCTGTTAAAATTTTGTTTTAACCCCCTTACTTCAGACCTAGTAACAACTGTATGAAAGTAGGAAAGCAGAGGTAAAACAGGTATTTCTTCTTCTACCAACATGTGCTGGGCTTTTGCAAGTTTTGGCTTTTTTAAATATTGGTCAAACTCGTAGTTTCTCCAGCCAGTCATGTTAAAGTCTGATTTTTTATCAAAAAGGTTTAAATAATATGAAGGGTCTAAGCTTAAACCTAAAACTTTTTCAAGCACAATGCCCATTACCTTAGCCTTACCATCATAAGGCTCCGACATAATTTTAACATCTAGGTTTAAACATTTTTTCCACTGATCTTTTAAATTTTTAGCAATTGGTAAAAGATCCTGTGTTTGAACATATAAAGGGTATTCATACTTTTTTATTTCAGGTTCATATTTAGCGTTTCTTAATACAAGTTTTGCCATTTCTGGGTCAAAGCGTGTTCCACGGTTACTTTCGTACCCCTCTACTCCAGGAGGTATAACACCACCTAAAGAAGCTGTTTGTGGCTCAATGAGAGTGAGATCGTCTTTATTAATACAGTGGCTAAAAATTCTTCGCATAATAGGGTTATTTAAAGGCTTATTTTTTGTAATAAAATGGGCAAAAATCATTTCAAAAGCTGGCAATTTAAAGCGCCTTATGTTTCTCATTTTTAAATCATCAAAATCAAAGATAATTTGTGCTTTATTCTCTTTAATCATTCTAGAAAGTTTTTCTTTTTTTACATCAGTTAATAAATCAAAACGTTTTACCACACCCGTGGCATCAACATAATTTAAAAGCCCTATTCTTTTTTTTGTATGGTGAATAAGTTTATAAGGTCCAAGCCAGGGTATTGTATCCAGCTGCTTTTTAATAGTGTTAAACATTTTTTCATGCTCTTCGCGAATGGGGTAAGTACTTGGGTGAGCTAAATTATATATAAAGCGTTCATAAGGCGCTTCTAAAATAAATTGCAAGGTGTAGTCATCTGTTTTTATGATACCAACCTCTTCAAAATTTTTAATTTCACCTAAATAAAACTTTTTTGCATTTTTTACTGAAAATAAAATTCTAGCATAAGGAGAATGCATATCTGGCTGCAACAGGCGCTTAAATGAAGAAATAAAATGCTCAGCAGTAAGCGGTTTACCGTCTGACCACTTAATATCTTTTTTAATTTTAAAAACCCACTGAGTAAAATTTTGATGTGCCTCCCAATTTTGGGCACAGCTTGGAACAATAAATGCCTGGAAGTTGTCATAATCATAATCCACAAGGCCACAAAGCATGTTAGTAATGGCAATTGTGGCTGGAAGGGTTAACTTTTTTTGCCAATCTAAAGAGGGGGCATAATTTGAAAAGGCAAAAGTAATTTTAGGCCCGTCATCGGTGTCTATACTTTTTTGTAAAAAACAGGAACTGTTAAGAAAACCAACAAAAATAAATATAAAAAGATACGGCTTACTCATCCCAATCTTCCCTTGCTGGTTTGGCTCCGTCAAAACGGATAGTAAACTTTTTTGTTAACCAATCAAAGGATTTATTTTTCTTGTTATAAAGTGCGTTGTAAATAAAATAATTTCTCACAATTTTTTTAACATAATTTCTAGTTTCAAAATAAGGTATATGCTCTATAAATTCATCTATAT
Organism: Oligoflexia bacterium; assembly: GCA_016715815.1. GTDB lineage: Bacteria > Bdellovibrionota > Bdellovibrionia > JABDDW01 > JABDDW01 > JADJXN01. Next base: position 74,143 of record JADJXN010000014.1, on the reverse strand, counting down.
CTAAATGGCCAAATTCTTTAAGCCAGCCCTTCACTCTGTGTGGCCCCGCATTGTATGACGCAAAAACAAGAGGGTAATACCCCCCCATAATGCGGTTAAGCCTTTTTAAATACCAAGTACCAAATTGAATATTTATTTCAGGGTTTAAAAGCATCTCTTTTGTAAACATGGGGTAATTTAAATTCTCAGATATTTTCTTACCTGTTTTTGGAATTATTTGCATCAGCCCCAACGCTCCTGCTGAGGAATGAATATCTACTCTGTAACCACTCTCTCCGCGAATCACACTCCAAATAAGGGTTGAGGGTATATCAAACTTTTCTGAACTTTTTAAAATATAACTCTCAAAGGCTTTTGGAAAAGCATGTTGCCAGTAGTGTGCAGCTCCGTTAAAACCTTCTTTTTCACGAGTACGGGCAAAGACAACATCTGCAATATAGGCAGAGCGGTTATATTCTTTTACTTTTGCATACTCTGTCATAAGAAGTTGAAGATAACTTATGTTTCTTGTTCTTTTCTCAATTTCTCTAAGCTCAAGTCTTGCCCATTTATCATCAACTTGAAGCTCTGCAATATCTTTTGCCTTTTCAAAATGCAGTGCTAGCTTTGGCTCTTTAAGCGTTGTGACTTCTTCTTGCTTATCCACTTCTGCTTGTTCTTGTGGTTGCTCTTCATCTTCTTGGGTATGTGTTTCAGGTTGAACGGGCTCTGCTAAACTATCTGTTGTTGATTGATTTGTATTCTCAGATTCTGCGCTATTAACAGCTCTATCAGGTTGGGGGACCGAATTATCTGCTTTTGGAGCAATAAAAGCAGGCCCATCAGGAATAACCGCAAGTCTAGCTTGTGCTGCAATTGTGTAATAACCAATACGCTTTTCTTGCGCCAAAATTTTAAAAATAGATTGTGCTTCCTCAGAAAAGCCCATTCTATACTTACTCATGGCTTGCCAATAAAGTAGTTTTTCTTTGTCTACCTTATCAAGCCTTCTATCTTTAGATAGCTCCTGAAAGGCCCTTATCGCCCCCACATAATCTTCTTTTAAATAGCGGATCCAGGCCATATGCCATTTTGTGTCTGTCAAAATTTTTCCACGCGCATGTTTTAATAACTGCTCAAAACGTCTTGCAGCACCGTCATAATCTCTATTTTGGTAACTTAAAAATGCTGCCTGAAACAGAGCTATGTGCCCCTTTTTATTTCTTGGAGTTATCTCATAGGCTCTTACATAGGGTTCAATAGCTGCAGCGTAATTTTCTGTTTGTGAGTAAGCTTTACCTAAAAGCATTTGCAATGTGTAAGTATGGCCCAACATATCTTGCGCTGTATGAAAGTTTTCAATGGCCTCTTTAATTTTACCTTCACTTAAATTCACTCTCCTAATTGAGTTTCATAAAATCCCATCTCTTGTGGATGGGCTTTTGAATCTTGGCGGATTTTAGCTGTTAATTTTTGAATCTCCACTCTTATTTGATCAAACTCTGCACTAAGAAGTAATTGTGTAAACCTTCTTTCTTGGTCTCTTAAGGAAACACTGCAACCAGAGGCTGTTGGGTCTATTGGGTGGGTTGGATACTTTGTATAAAGTAAAAGAGCTGCCTGGCAGGCCTCTTGCTTTTGATTTTTTGAACTAGCTACCTCAAAATAACTTACTAAAATGTCTTTATGTTTTATATCTCCACGATATTTTCTAGCTAAATATTTTAATAATCGCAAAGCCTCAGCCCATTGTTCTTGTTGTTTTGCAATCAGTGCTAGTTGAAGTTCTGCCTCAACTTTTCTAACACTTTGGGGTTGTTCTTTTACAACAAGCTCAAAGTATTTTTTTGCTTCATTGTAGTTTTTGTTTTCAACATGAATTAAACCTAAATAAAAGTTGGCATAGTCTAAAAGGCGTGTGCCATGTTTAATGGCTAATTCAAAGTGCTCTTTACTTTTGATCTTTTCATTTTCGTTATAATATAAAACGCCAAGCCCAAAAGCAGCTTTTGCCAACTCTAACGGTTTTGTTTCTTTTTCAAGTTTTTTCTTAAAGGCCTCCATTGGAGTAGCTGAGAGCGCTAACTGCATTGGAAAGAGGCAAATTGATAGGGTAAAGACAAATTTAATAAATTTCATGTTTTTAAACTTTATTTTATCATAGCTGGCGTGTTACGGAAGTCCTATGGCGAAACAAAAAACAATATTTGCATGTCAAAATTGTGGATTTCAAAGCCCTAAGTGGTTAGGCAAATGCCCTGATTGCTCAGAGTGGAACAGCTTTGCTGAGGAAAAATATAGCGCTCCTCAGACACAAGAGTCAGCCCGTGGGCTAGGTACTGGAGACAAACAGTTCTACACTGTCTCTGATTTTAAATCTGAAAATGAAATTCCAAAAAGCCAGTCTACAAATATTTTAGAACTAGACCGTGTCCTTGGTGGAGGACTAGTCCAGGGAAGTTTTACCCTCTTAGGGGGGGATCCTGGTATTGGGAAATCAACTCTTATGCTTCAGGCTGCAAATAAACTTGCACAAAATGGCAAAAAAATTCTCTACATCTCAGGAGAAGAAAGTGTGCACCAGACACAAATGCGTGCAAAAAGATTAAATGCCAATTCTGAAAACTTATTTATAGCCAGTGAAACAAATATGGATGCTATTTTAAGCTTGTGTGAAAAATTAAATCCTTATCTTGTAGTGATAGATTCTATTCAAACAGTTTACTTGCCACAGCTTCAATCTGCGCCTGGCTCTGTTTCGCAAGTTAGAGAATGTGCGGCAAAACTTATGTATCTAGCAAAAACTAAAAACTCAAGTGTGCTTCTTGTAGGCCACATAACAAAAGATGGAAGCATTGCAGGCCCTAAAGTTTTAGAACACATGGTAGATACAGTTTTAAGTTTTGAAGGCGATAATACTTACCAGTATAGAATTTTACGCTCCTTAAAAAATCGCTTTGGCCCCGTTCATGAAATTGGTGTTTTTGAAATGCTGGCAAGTGGCCTTAGAGAAGTTAAAAACCCTTCTGAATTATTTTTATCTCAATCTGAGGTGTCAGCCCCTGGAAGCACCGTATTTTGTGCAGTTGAAGGAACAAGACCGCTGCTTGTTGAAGTACAAGCTCTTGCCACAAGAACAAATATGAATATGCCCAGAAGAACAGCCATTGGAATTGATGTAAATAGACTTCATTTAATTTTGGCTATTTTAGACAAACACTTACGTTTAGATTTATATGCCCATGATGTGTTTGTGAATATTGTTGGCGGGTTTAAAATTACAGAACCGGCGGCAGACTTAGCCGTTGCAGCAGCACTTCTTTCAAGCCTCAAAAATTCTGAAATACCAAAGAATCTCTTCTTTTTTGGTGAGCTTGGTTTAACCGGTGAAGTAAGACAAGTCAGTTTTCCAGAATTACGCTTAAAAGAAGCTCAAAAAATGGGTTTTAAAAAAGTAGAAAAGCCTTTAAAAACAATTAAAGATTTACTTAATATACTCTAAAATACCAATGCGGATCATTTTAACTGCAATGGCAGCAAGAAGTAGAGAAAATACTTTGCCAACAGCAATGGCACCAGCTTTACGGATAACTTTAATGATTTTATCTGAATAATAAAACACCACCCAAACTATAAAAATATTTGCTAAAAGAGCTGCAGTAGTTGCTGTGTAACCATTTTGACCCGTTGATAAAAGTAAAGTGGTTAAAACCGCTGGACCCACTATGAGTGGCATTCCAATAGGAACAATTCCCACATGGGTTTCTTCCTCTACACCTTCTGTTACCGCTGTATTATTTTTGGCCCTGGCTTGGCGAGTAACAATGAGGTCGTAGGTGGCAATAACTAAAAGTAAAATTCCGCCGGCTATTCTAAAATCGGCCACAGTAATTCCTAAAAAATGAAAGATCCCTTTACCAAGATAAATAAAAACAAGGCTTAAAAAAAAGGCTGTTAAAACAGCCTGGTGTAAAATGAGTCTTTTTTTATCTATAAAAAGATCCTGCGTAATAGACATGAAAACGGGCAAAATTCCTATGGCATCAAAGGCAAAAAATAAAGGTATAAAGGCGTTTAAAAACTGTTCCATAGTTAAAACTATAATGTAACTTTATTACAACTTCACTGACAAAATTGGGCCTTTTTAAATGGCTTTAACCGTTATACATTGGCTCATGGTGGTATATGGGTTGCTAATGTAAACTTACATATGAAAAGGTCAGCATTTTTATTCTTAGCCTTAGTCGTTGTAGCGGGTTGCAGGGGAAGTGGTAAAGTCACAATGGGAACACTTTCTTCAAGTGATGACAACCCACAAGAAAGCATGAGCTTAGAAAAACAAGAACCTAGCTCAAAGTTAGTATTTAACCAAAGTGACAAGGAAGACCTAAACAAGTGCGGCTCCCTTGAAATTGTTAAACAATTAATAAAACACCAACCCAAGAATGTGGTTAGCGCCACTGAAATGTATATTTTAGGGCTTAACGATGACGGTTTGTTAATAGCACCAACTGTTAAGTCTCAAGTGCTTGATAACCAAGCTTTTATAGTTCATACAAATGAAGCTAAAAGCACTGAATTCAAATTGGTTTTAAGACAAAAAAGTAATGACCCAAATGAGCATGTTAAATATGAGCTATTAGTAAAAAGCCTTTCAGAAAAAGGTACTAAAGTAGTCAATGCACTAAAATTATCAATTACTTTAGATTATAATTCCAATCAGTGGTTTTTAGCCAAATCAGAACAAGTCGCTCGGTGCATGATAAAAAATAACTTGGCCTCTCAGCAATGCTCAAGAGATTCTATCAACGCTTACATTATGTCTATGCTTTTTGAACTGCGCTCTGCCAAAGTTTCAGACGCTTCTGGCGCTCTGGGCCTTTTAGCTGGCTCTCAAATTCTTTATCAATAGCCCAAATCTTTTTAATTTCATCAAGGTTTTTCCAAATTCCAACACCAAGGCCTGCCATAAAAGCAGCCCCCATAGAGGTTGTTTCAACTATTTTTGGACGAACGCAAGTGACACCCAAATAATCAGCCTGAATTTGCATTAATAAATCATTAGAGCTTGCCCCACCATCAACTTTAAGGCTTTTAAGTTTCCTTTTTAAATCTTTCTCCATGGCCTTTAATAGTTCCACATTTTGTAATGCCATACCCTCAAGTGTGGCACGTGCTAGATGTCCCTTTTGGGAGCCACGGGTTAAACCACAAATCACTCCTCTGGCATGGGGGTTCCAATAAGGAGCACCAAGGCCTGTTAATGCTGGCACAAATTGAACTCCGCCATTGTTATCAACTGTTTTTGCAAGGGCTTCAATTTCTGAGCTTTTAGATATAATCCCTAAGCCATCTCTAAGCCACTGAACTGCTGCTCCACAAATAAAAGCCGAGCCTTCAAGTGCGTAGGTGGCTTTATTACCCCATGACCAAGCCACAGTGCTTAAACAACCTGATTTGCTAGCTACTGGCTTATTACCAGTATTTAAAAGCATAAAGCTGCCTGTACCATAGGTGCATTTAGCATCCCCTACTTCAAAGCAGCTTTGGCCAAAAAGAGCTGCATGCTGATCTCCTGCAACCCCACTTATGGGTATACCCTCAACGGTTTTACCAAACTCACCAATGCTTGGCTTAATTTCTGGCAAAATATCCATCGGTATTTCAAGAATTTTGCAAAGCTCAGCGTCCCACTTAAGAGTTTTTAAATTCATAAGAAGTGTTCTTGAGGCATTGGTTGTATCTGTAGCGTGAATTTTGCCACCACTTAAGCGCCACATTAAAAAAGAATCAACAGTGCCAAAACAGATTTGTTTTTTACCTTTGGCCACATTTTTTAAAATCCAGTGAAGCTTTGTGCCGGAAAAATAAGGGTCTAAAACAAGGCCCGCTTTTGATTTAAATTTATTCTCCAGCTTTGCTTTTTTTAGTTTTTCGCAAATATCTGCGGTTCTTCTATCTTGCCAAACAATGGCGTTATAAAGTGGCTCCCCTGTGTTTTTATCCCAAACCAGGGTGGTTTCACGCTGGTTTGTAATTCCAATGCAAGCTATGTCATTTAAGCTTAGCTTAGCCTTTTGCAGGGCTACTTTTTGCGCAGTTTGAACTGAGCCCCAGATTTCCTCAGGGTTATGCTCTACCCAGCCTTCTTTAGGAAAGATCTGAGTGTATTCCACGTTGTGCTGAGCTAGGGGTACCCCCTCAGAGTTGAAAATTATTACACGACTACTTGTAGTTCCTTGGTCTATTACTAGAATGCTCTTTTTCATATGAAAGCATTTTTTGATAAAAACCAGAAAATTTTCAACTTAATTCGAAAATATTTTCGAATGGAGCTTGAAGGCATTGAAAATTTACCCTCAAAGGAGGGGGCTATTATTGCCCCAAACCATTCTGGATTTGCTGGCTTTGATGCCATTATGCTTAGCTATGAAATTAATAGGGCTTTAAAAAGAATTCCCCGTATTTTGGCCCATCATTTTTGGTTTGCTCATAAAACCACCGCTGCGGCTATGAAAAAACTTGGCATTTTAGAGGCCACAACAAATAACGCCGTAAAACTTCTGGAAAAAAATAAAATTATTATTCTTTTTCCTGAGGGTGAGGATGGCAATTTTAAATCCTCATTTAGTAAGTATAAACTGCAGGAGTTTAAGCGGGGCTTTGTAAGGCTTGCTATTTTAACTAAAAAACCAATTGTCCCTACAATTATTGTAGGTGCAGAAGAAACCCATTTTACACTTAGCCAGCTTAAATTTACTAAAAACCTCTTTGGCGCTGTTTTACCCCTTCCCCTTAATCTTTGGCCTTTGCCTGCTAAGTGGAAAATAAAATTTTTAGAACCCATCAGACTTGATTACCCTAAGTCTTATGTCGAAAACAGTGACTTTATGAACAAAATTGCGCGCCAAATTAGAGACAATATTCAATTTCAGCTTAATTTGGAGGTTAATAAGCGCACATACACTTATTTTAGGTAAAAACCTGGTATGTGCATTGCTTGCTATAAAACTTAAATGATAACCCAATTCAAACTAATTATTTTTATTCTTGCCCTCCCTTTAACCCTTTTCGCCAAAAAACCAATTGTAGAGGATCTTCACTTTGTGCTTGTTGCTGGCTTTTCAAATGAGCTTGCCCCAAGTTATCTGACTGTTTGGGATCAGACCTTAAGATTAGAAGGCTTAAATGTTAGTGTTATTAGGCCCCACTCTTCTAAATCTGTTAGCCAAAATGTGGACTACTTAAAAACTCAATTCAAAAAAATAAGTAAAAAACATAAAAAAAGGCTTGTTGTTGTTGGCCACTCAAAAGGTGGTCTTGAATCTGTTGCTACTTTACTTAAGCACCCAGAACTGGCTGAAAATGTAATTGAAAAAGTGGTGGCTGTTCAATCTCCCCTTTGCGGGTGTGAGCTAGGAGAAAGAGGTTATAATTTAGTTTCTTATTTTTATAATGGAACGTACATTAATGGTCTTTCATCACTTACTAATAGTGAAGTTAGAGCCATGACTATTGATCAAATTCACTCCATGCCCGATGCATTGGCCCACAAGCTTTCTGCAAAAATACTATATGTTGTGTCTGAAAAAGACAGAAGTGAGCACCCCACAGTTATAAAATTACTTAGTACTATTGTAGGCCACACTCCCAATGGAGATGGCCTTGTACATAAAAGGGAAATGTTTATTGAGGGCTTTGGGGAAATTATTTTTAATTTAAAAGCAGATCACATGGAGCTAGCCGTTCCACCAATGATTGGTTTTGAGACAAGCAGTGTTGAAAAAAATCAGGATTTTATTTTAAACTTACTTGGCTACTTTAAGAAAAAATCAGTTCAAAGAGCTCAATTTTGTAGAGAGACGTTTTTAGCTATTTACAATCCGGGCTAGTTTTTAATGAATCAGGCTTACCTGGTTGATCAGACCCAATAGCTTCAATCATGCATGTCCAAGCTTTTCGAATTCCCTTAGGGTCATCGGCACTGCCCACTAATTGACGCATCAAGATGGCGCCAATAATAAGACCTATACTTAAGAGCAGTATATATTCTAAAACCACTTGTCCCCTTTTGGATTGCAGTATAATCTTTTTATTTATGGCAGAGAAAAAGATCTGGGAAAAAATCAAAATCCCTTTTTGGGGAAAAATTCTTCTTATGTGTGCGGTAGTTTTTTTAGCTAGCATTGGCTACCTTAAAAGCTTTCATACCCATAATGATGCCGCCAATTTAGAAGATATTCAACAAATGCCTGCTAACAAGATGCCTAGAAAAGATGTTCCCGACATTGTGCTTATTTCAAAATCTGGACCTTCAAAAAAACTAAGCGATTATAAAGGCAAGGTTGTACTTTTATCTTTTTGGGCAAGTTGGTGTACACCTTGTCTTGTAGAGCTGCCAACTTTTATTGAAATACATGAAAAATTATCTTCAAAAGGCTTTGTAATTTTGCCGGTTAATGTTGATGAGCCTGATGTGGCCACTGACTTTGTGGTAGATTATTGGAAAACAAAAAAATTCCCCTTTGAAACCTTTTATGACACTGACAAAAAAGCTGCTGATACATTTCAAATAGACACCCTACCAAGTAATTTCATTTTAGATAAAAATGGAAAGCTTGTAGCCACAGGCTACGGAGCTAATGATTGGGCGTCAGAAGCTTCTATTGAATTTATAGAACAACTGTTGACTGAATAATTTGGCTTACCTTTTGGCTAACCACTTGTCTTTGCTCTTTTTGAGGTGAAGCTTTTAGCCCTAAAATGACGTTTTCTCCAAATTGATCAATGACATATTCATTTGGCTTATTATTTTCAAAAACCTGTAAAAAGGCTGTTTCATCAGGGTAAAGCATCACAAAAGCATGGGTGCAACTGCTTGCCAGCTGTGTAAGCTGCAAACCCTGTTGGGCTAGGTTTTCTTGAATTTCAAAATAAATATGTAGGGCCTCTGATTCTTGTTTGTCTGAAAAATAAATTCTTAATGGCCCATCTATAATGGCTGTATTAAAAGCTTCTATAAAAAACTTTGATTTAGTTAGTAACCCCTGCTCCATGTTGTTTCCCCCAAAGTTGTTCTTAATTAAGAGCTTAGGTACAAAGGCCAGAGAAAATCAAACCCTTTTTTCATTAAATTTAAGATTTATTTAACTTTTTGGCCTTTAATAATAACTTCATAATTTAAGGGTTTTTGGCCAAATTCGTAGAAAATATGGGCCACTGACTCCCCTTTTGTGATTAAAAAATCAGCATCATAGCCTGGTAGGAGCGCTCCTTTGGTTTTTTCAAGCCCCAAAGCGTAGGCCCCGTTTAATGTTAGGCCAACTAAAATTTCCTCACTTCGCATGTTCATATAAAGAGCACTTAAAATTCCAACTAAAGAGATATCTTGTGTGGGCGATGTACCGGGGTTGTAATCTGTTGCTAAAGCCACACGCGCTCCAGCATCAAGTAGTTTTCTGGCAGAAGCGTAGTTTGTTTTTAGATAAAAAGCTGTTGTAGGTAAAAGCGTTGCCGTAACCTCGCTTTGGGCTAAAAGATTTATTTCTGAATCAGTAATTTTTAATAAATGATCTGCTGAGAGAGCCTTATATTCCACAGCTTTTCTTGTCCCGCCAGATAAAGCTAATTCATCGGCATGAATTTTAATAGGAAGTTGTGTTGAGTTAAAAAGTGTGTCGGCATCTTTTAGGTCAAAATAACCTTCATCAATAAACATATCTACAAAATCAATTTTTGATTTTAATTTAGGTAACCACTCATGGGTAAGTAGAGTTACATATTCTGATTTTCTATTTTTATACTCTGGTGGAAGTGCGTGGGCAGCAAGATATGTGGCTTTAATTGTTTGAGGAGATTTTTTTTGAAGCTGATGTATTACGTCTAAGCATTTTTTCTCTGCTTCAAAGCTTAAGCCATAACCGGTTTTAATTTCTAATGTAGTAATCCCTTGCTTGAGAGCGTTTTTAAGCCTTGCATCAGAGAGTTTTAATAAATCAGATTGGGAAATTTCACGAGTCGCCTGCGTAGTATGTGTAATTCCACCACCTGCTGCTGCAATTTCTTGATAAGTTTTTCCAGAAAGAGACTGCTCAAGATCGCGACTTCTATTACCTGCAAAGACAAGATGCGTGTGAGAGTCTATAAAGCCAGGGATGACCATTTTTTTTTGTGCATTGGTTTTTTTGAGTTTTTTATACTTTGTTGGAAGCTTTACCTCTTCACCCGCCCAAATAATTTTTTTGTCATAAACCAAGGCTGCATTTTCAATAATGCTTAAATCTTCGGAGGTAATGTTTCGCCCCTTTTTTTGAACCGCACCCTCTAAAGTGACAAGCTTTGCAATGTTTGAAAGTAGCTTCATGGAAGAATGACTCCACAAGTATTAGCCACTTCAATGGCTTTTTCATACCCGGCATCAGCGTGACGTATAATTCCCATTCCAGGATCTGCTTTTAATACTCGCTCTAAGCGTGCATCTGCCTCTTTTGTACCATCAGCAACAATCACCTGGCCTGCGTGAATGCTATAACCCATACCTACACCACCTCCGTGGTGAAGGCTTACCCATGTGGCTCCGCATGCTGTATTAATCAGGGCGTTAAGTAGTGGCCAATCTGCTACAGCGTCACTTCCATCTTTCATGGCTTCTGTTTCGCGGTTGGGTGAGGCCACACTTCCGCAATCAAGATGATCACGGCCTATAACAATAGGTGCTTTTACTTTTTTCTCTCTCACAAGTTTATTAAACAACAAACCTGCTTTATGGCGCTGGCCATAGCCAAGCCAGCAAATGCGTGCCGGTAAACCTTGAAACTGTATTCTCTGGCGAGCCATTAAGAGCCAATCTTTTAATTTTTTATTTTCAGGGAATAATTCAAGCAAAGCTTGGTCGGTTACAGCTATGTCTTCTGGGTCTCCAGAAAGGGCCACCCATCTAAAAGGCCCTTGGCCTTCACAAAAAAGTGGGCGAATAAATTCTGGAACAAAGCCTGCAATTTTAAAAGCATCTTTTACGCCCTGGCTAAACGCTTGGGCGCGAATATTGTTTCCATAATCAAAAGTAATAGCGCCTTTTTTTTGAAGCTCAAGCATTCCCTCAACATGCACTTTCATAGAAGCTAAAGCTTCATCCACGGACCATTTATCTCCAACTTTATAACCCTTAGGCACATAGCCAATGTAAGGGTCATGGGCACTGGTTTGATCTGTTAAAACATCAGGGACAATATTTAATTTTATAATTTCATGAATGACTTCACTCATGTTGCCACAAAGAGCAATGCTTTTAGCCTTACCTTCAGATGTGTATTTTTTTATTCTCTCCAGAGCGTCTTTTAAATTATAAGCTTCCTCATCTACATATTTTGTTTCAAGCCGGCGTTTAATTCTTGTTGGGTCCACTTCAACATTTAAAGAGCTAAAGCCAGCAAAAGCAGCGGCCAGGGGCTGCGCCCCACCCATTCCGCCAAGGCCTGCGGTTAAAACCCATTTTCCTTTAGACTGAGATTTAAAATATTTTCTTGCACACTCTGCAAAGGTCTCATAGGTGCCTTGAATAATACCTTGGGTACCAATGTAGATCCAAGAGCCAGCAGTCATTTGCCCATACATCATGAGCCCCTTTTTATCTAACTCGTTAAAATGCTCCCATGTGGCCCATTTTGGCACAAGATTACTATTTGCAATTAAAACTCGTGGAGCGTTTTCATGGGTTTCAAAAACGCCCACGGGCTTTCCGCTTTGTACTAAAAGCGTTTGATTATTTTCTAATTTTTTTAATGAATTTAAAATTTTATCAAAACTTTCCCAATTTCGTGCTGCTTTTCCTTTACCACCGTATACAATCAGCTCCTCTGGCTTTTCTGCAACATCAGGGTCTAAATTATTTTGTATCATTCTAAATGCTGCTTCTTGAAGCCAGCCTTTGCAGCTTAATTTGTCTCCTCTGGGAGCTATGATTTTACGTTTACCACTCAAGCTCACCAGTGACTCCTTTAACGGCGTTTAAAATTTTGTCGTTCAAAATAAGCTCTCGCATTTGATCTATGTCTTCATAAAAAGCGCGATCTTGGCTAGCAAAACTAATTTTGCTACGTATGGCTTTATAAGCTTTAGCTACTCCTGCTGAAGGCGTTAGTGGTTTTAAAAAATCTAAAGCCTGTGCTGCAGTTAATAACTCCATGGCGCAAATATTTTCAGCATTTTTTAAAATTTTAGAAAGCTTAACTGCGGCAATGGTTCCCATGCTGACATGATCTTCTTTATCAGCTGAAGTTGGAATGCTATCTACACTTGCCGGGTGAGATAAAATTTTATTCTCGCTCACAAGTGCTGCTGCCGCTACCTGGACTATCATAAAGCCTGAGTTAAGCCCCCCTTTGGGAGTTAAAAATGCGGGAAGACCACTCATGTGAGGGTTAATTAATTTTTCTATGCGGCACTCACTCATACTTGCTTGAGCGCTCACCGCTATAGCTAAAAAATCAAGAGCAAAAGCCACAGGCTCTCCGTGAAAGTTACCGCCACTTAAAACTTTTTTATTTTTAGCAAATACCAATGGGTTATCTGTTGAAGAGTTAGCCTCTATTGTGAGGGTTTCAATAGTTTTTCTTAATGTATCTTTGGCGGCTCCGTGAACTTGCGGCATACAGCGAAGGGAATAGGCATCTTGCACACGCCCGCAATCTTTATGGCTTTGAGAGATTTTAGATTTTGTCCCTAAAATTTTTAAAAGATTTTTTGCCGTTTTTGCCTCACCTGCGTGGGCTCTGCTTTGTGAAATAAGTGGGTCAAAAGCTGAGCGCGTGCCCTGCATGGCCTCCAACGTAATAGCGCCCGCAATATCTGTAAGCCAATTTAGCTTTCTTAATTTATAAGCGTTTAATAAGCCAACGGCGGTCATAACTTGACAGCCGTTAATAAGGCTTAAGCCCTCTTTTGCCTGAAGTGTAAGCGGAGATATTTTTAATTTTTCCAAAACGTTTTTAGTTTTTTGCCTTTTTTGCTGATAAATAACTTCGCCTTCACCAATAAGGGCTAAAGCGATGTGGGCAAGGGGTGCTAAATCTCCGCTAGCCCCCACACTTCCTTGGGAAGGCACAACGGGTGTAATGTTGTAATTTAAAAATTCTAATATTTTCTCTACCACATCAGGCCTTATGCCACTGTGGCCGCGCGCAAGGGCATTAGCTCTAAGTAGTAAAATAGCCCTTGTTTCTTCGATGGTGAAAATATCTCCTACGCCTACGGCATGAGATCGGATGAGGTTTTTTTGCAAATCTGTGATTTGGTTTTTAGCAATTGTTTTTGAGCTTAAAGCTCCAAAACCGGTATTAACACCATAGACAACTTGATCTTTTTTTAAAAAGCCTTCAATAAATTGGCGGCTTAGCTTCATTTCAGATTTAGCCTTGGGGCTTAGGGTGACTTTTACCTTTGGGTTAGTAGCTACCTGCCAAACGTTATCTATGTTAAGGTTTACACCATTGATTATGAGCTTTTGCATGGCCCTAAAAATACAAAATTTTGTGGCATAAAATCTAGTAAAATTGTGGGTTTATTGCTATAACCGGCAATGTGTTCAAATTAGTTGGGTATTTGTGGTCCGGTAGCTCAGTTGGATAGAGCAACAGCCTTCTAAGCTGTAGGTCATTGGTTCGACTCCAATCCGGATCACCATTTTATGGGTTAAAAGTAGTTCTCTAAAAGATTAATAAGAAACCTGACTAAGGTAGAAGGTAAAGTAATTTTATTAAGCCTTTGGCTTTGAGCTTTGTAATCTTCAAATACTTTTAGCAATTGCCCCACAACCTCTGGGTCACTTGTAACCAAACCACCTTCAATATCTTGAGTAAAACTGCGGCTATCCATATTAGGTGAACCCACAAGAGCAATGGAATCATCAAGAATTATGATTTTTGAATGTATAATCGTTTTAGGCGGTTGCCATGAGAAAACTGCAATAGAGTTAAAAAATTTTTCTAATCCCACCTTGTTTACATTTTCAGCTAACTTTGGAAAATCATCATTAGTCAAAAGCATTTGCGTTACAAGTTCAACCTTTGCCCCATTTTGAATTGCAATGGTCAAGGCTTTTGTGATTTTAGGTGAGGGCAAAAAATAGGGACTTGTTATTTTTATTTTCTTGGCATTTTTAATCTGGCTCACATAGTTCTCTTCAAGACGGTTACCGTCAGCATAAGGAATGGACAAAAATGATTTTGTGTTAGAGTTCTTTTGTCTAAGCTTGTTGCAATGAGTAAACTTTCCCCAAAAAATATTAAGCATACAGGCCAAATAAACAGATTCGGAATTTGAATGGTACTCATATTCTATATCTTCAAAAGCTGCAAAGCGATCTTCCCCGCTTAAATATTGCATCAACTCAGGGTAGGAAGAATGGTTCGGAATATTGGTAAATAAAAATTCATCGGCAATATTTCTTCCACCAATAATCAATTTATTTTGTTCTGTAGAGGAAAGGGTAATCAAAGCTTTTGCATGAAAGGCCCTGTGCCACCGATCAATATCATTTGTTTTATATCTGTAAACTTTGATATTGGGGGAATAAAGCTCAAGTCTGCGCATTAATGCTCTGTCTTTCTCCCTGTGAGAAAGATTAAGTAATGTGTTTGTAACAATAATTTTTACTTGTGCACCCCTATCCGCATGAGCCATTAATAATCTAGAAATAATGTTTCCATAAAAATCATTTTTATAGACTAAAGTTGAGACATAAATTGCATCAATCTTTGGTAAATTCGTTAGGTCCAAAGGCATTTGGGGATTTTTTAAATTTATTTCTTCTTGTGTTAATTCCTTACCCAAAAGCGCAGCTACTTTCGCGTTTATACCAGACTTGCGCGTGTACAAAACTTTTGCTAAAGGTAATTGGTCATTCTTTAAAAAGGTTATTAATGGAGGATCGTTTTGGGTAATAACGTTAATAACAAGATTATAAGCCAAACTGGGATGATGAAGTGTAATCGTGCAAGAGTTTTTTATTTGCTTAAATTTTAACTCTGTTATGTTGCCAAGACGTCTAGCCTTGATGGGATGCTGACATGAATATTTAAAATCAAATTTTACAATAACCCTTTGAGGCATTTTGATATTTGGAAACAAATTTTGATGAGTTAAAAAATTTTGAATAAATAATCTACCACCCTCTTCTACGCTAACGGTAGCCTGCTTCTGCTCTAAAAAATATTTGTCTATAATAAATGAATTTTTGTAATGTGGAACTCCAGAGAAGGCCCATGTTGATAATGTTAGCAATAATGAAAAGATCATTTATAAGGCCTTCCGTGCACATAGGCAAAATTCCCTAACTTTTCCTTAGCCTTGATATGATCCCTAAATAATTTATTACCCGTACCAACCCATGCTTCATCTTCAATAGTAGTTCTAGGGCCAATAGTAACATCCATTCCGACAAACACATTTTTGCCAATGACAACTTTGCCAAGCATAAGCCTATCTCCCACCCAAGTATGGCATGCAATATGTGTATCTGCAGATAACGAAGTTCCTGAGCCAATTTCTAAAAGTTGAAAGTCTCTGATGCGAGTAAGGTGGTTACACAAAATTCCATACCCAGACTTAGCACCCATGGCCGCCCAATACAAATATTTAAAAATGTGAAAGGAATAAACAATAGGCT
Source organism: Oligoflexia bacterium (assembly GCA_016715815.1). GTDB lineage: Bacteria > Bdellovibrionota > Bdellovibrionia > JABDDW01 > JABDDW01 > JADJXN01. Next base: position 58,500 of record JADJXN010000014.1, on the reverse strand, counting down.
GCAAGCCAGAAGCCTGAAGTGAGTTTCCTAGTAAAAAGTGACAAAACCAAATCTTTGTCATTTTACTATCTTTTTCATAAACACCTGGTTTTAAACTTGGCAAGCAGATTCTTAAAATAAAATTTAATAAAATAAAAACTAAAGTTAAAATAAGTGGGAAGATAATAACCAAAATAGCCAAGTGAATATAAGTTACCAAATAATAGCAAATACCCAAGCTTATAACCCAAGAACCACTTACGGGCAAAACCACAAAAATAAAAGCAACTATATCTGAAAGCAGCAATGCCCCTTTATTCATACTAAACCCTTGCCAGTGAACTAACCAAAGGTAGCCCGCCGGATACATTAATTGTTTGCCCATTGATATAAGAGCCCTCTGAAATAAGTAGCGCAACGGTCTCAGCAATTTGTTCCGGCTTCCCAATTTCACCTGCCGGAATAATACGCTTTGCTCTAATCTCATACTTAGGGTTATCTAAAAAAGGGGCTGTTCTTTCTGTTTTTATAATTCCTGGTCTAACGGTGTTGGCAAATATTCCGTGTTTTCCATAGTCCACAGCAATATTACGAATCAATCCCTCTAAGGCCGCTTTTGCTACAATATAGGGCGAATAAGAACTGAGTCCCATTTCTACTGCCATAGTTGAGACAAACACAATTCGACCAAACTTTTTTTCTACCATAGCAGGTAAAACTTTTTGCAATATTGCAATATTGGCTAAAATATTAGCCTCAACAAAACTCATAAACTTTTTTAGATCATGTTCGTGAAGCAGTTTATATTCTGGAATTTTAGTGCAAGCATTCAAAACAACAGCATCAAAACCTTGGGCAGCATATTTTAAAACATCCTCTTGTGCTTCGTTAAAATTGGAAAAATCACATTGAATAATATTTAGGCCTTTTGCACTAAAATCATTTTTAGAAAATATGAAATTCGATTTGTCAGAAGATACAGTAGTAAAAAGATCATTGTTTTTACCAATTTTTTTCATCACTGCTTCGCCAATTTTACTTGTTCCACCTGTAACTAATATCTTCATCTTTTCCTCACAAAATCATTTTTTTTTCTTTAAAATATGTATGGGTTTCATTCAGCATTTCATCCAGAGTGACTTTTGGTGCATAATTAATGGCTCTTTTTGCGTAGCTAATATCAACAGCTGAAGATTGACAAAATTCCCGCACAAAAGCAGAGTCACTTTGCCCAAGCAATATCTGGTCTTTAGGTAAACCAAGAACTCTAGAAGTTTTTTCAACAAATTCGGAAATGCTATGGTTGTACCCGCCTAAAATAATTTCTCCGATAAAATTCTTCTTTATAATTTTAAAAACACCATCAGCAACATCTTGTGCTGCCACAAAATTCTTTGTGCCATCAATAAATGTCTTTATTTTCCCCATTCTCATAGCAATAAGCACTCCCCCAGAGCTAGGTTTTGAGTCCCAGGCTCCAAACATATAGGTAGGATGTACAATGGTAAGCTGGGGAATGTCTTTTTGATTCTTTAACCAAGTATTACAATCGTATTTAGCCTGCGCATAGGTTGTTGACCTGGGGGAAGTTTTATTTTTTTCATTTATTAAACCACTTTTTCCGTCACAGATAGTGGCAATTGAGGAGATCTGAATCCAGTGGCGAACTCCTGCTTGAGCAGCAGCTATGTATAGTTTTTTTGTAGCATTAAGGTTGTCATCAATGAGTTGTTCTTGACTGTTAAAATCTGTGTTACCAACCGTGTTAATGACAGTATGACAATCGTTTAAAATATTTATTGGGATTTCATTTTTTACAAGATCAAGTTGGCAAGAAATGACATTTTCCTTGACTGTGTACAAATAAGATTTGGCTCTTAAACTTCTGTATTGGCAGCTCATTGCCAACTTATCTTGCAGACCTTGTTTTAAAATATGACTTGCCAAAAATCCACCGGCTCCACTGAGGAAAATCATGTTAATTCCTCCCATGTAATTGTAGCTGCAGCAAAATGGTACCCAGCTCCCATTGTGATCATTAAAATTTTATGCCCATCTTTTAATTTTCCAGTTTTAACAGCCTCATCCAGTGCTATCCCTATGCTAGCGCTAGAACAGTTACCGGTTTTATTTAAATTAGAAAATATTTGCTCAGGCTTAACTTGAAGTAAATCAAATAGCTTTTGATTAATTTGTTGGTTTGCCTGATGAGATAAAACAAGATCAAAATCACTGATTTTAATTTTCTTTTCTATCAAAATACTCTGTAATTTGTCGGCCAAGGCATTTGTGGCCATTTCTGAAATTTTATGTCCGTCTGCCATAGTAATTTTTTGACTATCTAGGGGAACAAAAATTTCATCAAAATCAGAGTAAATGCTGAAAACGTCAACCCAGTCAATTCCACCCTGAGCAGCTCCTTTTGTTAATTTAACTGCCACAGCTCCATCACCAAATAAAAATACAGTTCTGCGGTCACTCTTATCCAAAAACTTACTTCTTAGCTCAGTAGCTATAACCAAAGCTTCTTTAGAATCTTCATGAGTTTCTAGCCATGAGCGAGCAGACTCAAGAGCAAATAAAAACCCTGCGCAAGCATTATTAACATCAAATGTGGGGAATGAATCTTTTAAGCCAAGTTTGCGCTTTACAATCACACTTGTTGACGGACTAAAATGATCTGGCGAAATTGTGGACACCCAAATGGGACCAGAAAAGTTTTTTAAATCTAATTTTTTGCAGGCATTTACTGCAAGATCACTGGCTGTGCAGCCAGGCTCTGCCCAATGCCGTGTTACAATGCCTAAACGATTTTCAACCCAGTCTGCCTTCATTTTAAGTGAATGTTTACTAATAATATCTAAATTAGTAACAGGGGGCCCTGGCAAAAATGTTGCAATTTGAGATATCACAAAGTTCATACCATTAACTCCTTAAGATATTTGCGATCAATTTTGCCAAAGGAGTCTCGTGGAAACTTTTCTATACACATTATTTTTTTTGGGCGCTGGATTGCTGAAAGATGGGGGAATAATTGTTCTTTGATAACTTCTTGTTGATTGGGACCTTCTACAAAAAGTACTGGAATTTCGCCGTAAATTGGGTGCCCCTCTTTTAAAATCACAGCTTCCTGAACTGGGAATATTTTTTTAAAAAGATTTAAAATATTACTTGGGTAAACACTAACGCCGCCTACTTTAATGAGATCATCAATCCTATCAATGTATTGAATATATCCGTTTTTATCTATTTCAACCTCGTCCTGAGAAACAAGATATCCATTAATAACTTCAGCTTCTAAAACATTTAATTTTGCTGCTGGTGTTTTAACACAAAGAAGTCCTCGCCCTGCTTTTTGGATTTTATTACCTTGTAAAACACCAACCTGAATGACATCAAGCGCTTTGCCTATGCTTCCTATGGGCAAGTCATCAAGAATTTCACCCGTGGAAACTCTCGGTCCCGCCTCTGTAAAACCATAAGTCACATAAATTTTTGATTCATAAAAAAGATTTTTGAGTTGCAAAAACTCAGAGCGATAAAATACTCCCGCACCAACAGAGACCGCTTCTGGGTTTAGTAATTCCTTACAACTACTTTTAATAATCAGGCGACCCATGGCAGGACTTAGGTGAACAACAGTCTTTTTTGATACTAATTGATTCCAATTTTGTGGAGTAAGTTGAATTGTTAAAAAGTGTAAGGGCACCTTTTGCTCTAAGGCAGTCCATAAATAGCAAACCACCCCAAAAGCATGAGTAAGTGGTAATGCTTGAAGAAGGATGTTTTGCTGTGTAATATTTAATGATCGTGCGTGGGAAGAGGCAAGTATTCTTGCTCCATTTACTGAATGAAAAGAAATTTTAGGTATTCCAGTAGTTCCTGAGGTTAAACACCCGTAACTGTGCGCAAAAACATCTGATTTTTTAATACCTTCACAGAAATTAACAACATTTTTAAACTGGTAGTCAGGGGTTTCTGCTGGAATTAATACTGGGCAAAAGCCTGCATCTAATAATGCAAAATATTTTGCCGAAAATAAAACGGGATCACTTTCTTTTAGACAAACAACACCATTTTTAGTTGAGACTGTGCTTATATAATCTTTTGGCAAGATATCTGCCATTATCTCTATACCATCTTTTAAATGTTTCAGAAGAAAAAACTCATTCAAATAACTCATGAAGCTTTTTCCTTTAAAATTGTATCAATGCAATCCTCTAATGTTCTCCATTTAGACAAATGAATTTCATTTAAATAGGCATACTCACTTTGCAGTTCGCACAAAAATGCAATGCTTAAAATAGAATCAAAACCAAGATCATCATTAATTGTAGATTGCAGAGTAATTTCGCGGGTGCTCAGCGCCGATTTTAAATCAGGGTTAGCTAAAATTATATTTTTTATATAATTAAGTAGGACTTCTTTTTGCATTTTCATGGCACCAACTTCTGAATCAGTAAAGATGCCCAAGATAATCCCCCGCCTACAGCTTGAAATACAATGTAATCATCTTTACCTGGTTTAAAATCATCTTTCCTTTCAAGGTAATTTAAAAAAACTCCGGGGCAACCAATATTTCCATATTTTTTAAAAGTATTTAATACGGCAGCTTCTGCAATTTTGCAGCTTTTTGCAAACTCAAGATTTTTTTTGCTATCTACTTGGTGTGAAAAATAATACTTAATATCTTCACCCTTGCACTTTCCCTTCATTAACAATTCATTCAAAGAATAACTCCAATATTTCTGAAGCGCCTTTAACACATCAGACTTTTCTGAAAAAACAAATTGATAATCGCTCGGGTTATAATTGCTTAAAACTATGGGGTACTTTCCTGGAACAAAAGTACTTTTAAAATACGTGGCATCAGTTCCGTGAATGGTAGCAATAGGTTTATACACAGGCTCATTAGTTAAATAAACAGCACAAGCACCATCGCCTGTAGTTAATGACATCTGAAATATTTCTTGGTTAGTAAATTTAGAAAATGTCTCACTAGCTACAATAATTCCACTTTTTGCTCCCTTACCAAACCAGTCAATGGCTTGCTGCAATGCCAGTACGCCACTAGAGCAACCAGATTTTAAATCCCAGCAGCTTGCTCCTGTAATACCAAAATCATTTGAAAGCAATGCCGCCAAGCATACAGTAGGCATTGGGTTTGAAATGCCGGCAAAAATAAAAAAATCTACATTTTTTGCATCAGGATTTTTTTCTATGAGCCTACCTAGAGCCTGCCTAGCCAAATCAAGAGCATCTTGGTTATTCTTTACAAAGTAGCGGGTATCAATTTGAATTTCATTTTTAACAAAAGTTGAAAGCTTGGTGCTGTTTTTTCCAAAACGTACTAATAAATCATCAGTGGTGATTAGATCCATACTGGAAAAATCACAGGATTCAATTCCCTTAATATTAAAACCTGAAGCTAAAAACTTAGTTTGAATCACAAAACTTCCTTTTTAAGCATATTTGAAAGCTCTGTGGAATATTTACGATGATTAGTTTTAAATAACCTATCTAGATAGTTAAAGTATAAAGAGTAATTGCTGTTGGGGTACTTGTGATGAAGGCTATGATGGGTGGCTGTGTTCATGAAGTTATGCAAGCCAAACTTCATGTAGTTTTTTGGCATAATTTCATAGCCCAAATGGCCAACAACATTAAATAAAAATGTTCCTACTCCAAAAATATTTAAAGCCCAGAAATTTACTGGAATAGCCATTATAAGCAGAGGCATAAATAAAACCAAACTCAGTGCCTCTGCAAAATGGAAGCTATAAGAGGTCCATGGGTCAGGGCTTAGCGTGGAATGGTGCACACTATGAACTTTGCGGTACAAAAATGGAGTGTGTAACAAACGATGACTTAAATAAAAATACATATCATGAAAAACAAAAATAATGACAAGGCTCAAGAAAAAATACCCCCAACCACGCTCAGAAACATCAAAATAAACCTTAGTGTGACTAACAACATTTTTATTTAACAATGCTCCCAGTACTAAGCCATAAACTATGGTTGTGTTAAATGAGTATAAAATTTCTTTTTTTATTTGATTTTTTTGAAAAGGAGCAAAATTTAATTTGCGTTGAGCAAACTTATCTTTTAATTTTTTCCAAAAAATAAAATAAGCACTGCCAGAGAAAAATAAATATCTCAAAAACATGGCAAGTGCTAAAAAAATGACAGCAGTAGTAAAACTTAAATTGGTAACCACTAGCCCCCCGGAAATTCCTGTATTAAATTAAAAAAACCTTTAGTAATTCTAGCATTAGCCTTATATTCCGAAATTTTGCTTAGTTCATAATGGAAACGTTTTAGGTTGTAAGAAGGTATACTCTGCAATAAATGATGCCCAAGATGATACGAGCACTGCCTTGGCGCTAAAAACAAAATATCAAAAAGATTAGGAATAATAGTACGCGTATCATATGGGTGTTGGTTTGTATGAACCCCTGTATGGTCTGCAATGGCTCTTAGGCGCAAAACCACTTTAAGCCATGTAAATAATGGCACGACCCAGTAAAGCCCAAACAATGGCCAAACTTTAAAATATGTTACGGCTACAGCTACTGATAAATAAAATAAAATGCGTGCAAGTCTTACTAGTGTGGACTGGTTTTGGGGAAGGTTTCTCTTCACCTCCATCAACTGTTGCCAAGTATTTAATGCAAGCACATCTGTAATAAGCATTTTATAAATTTCCTTTTTTGTTTCAGGAAAGCGTTCTCTCCTAAAATCAGGGTCTTTTGATGTATTTGCATACAAGTGGTGCTGTCTATGGTTTTCACGATAGGTTTGCATACTAAAAAACATGGGCCAAGAGCAAAAAACTTCCCCGGCTATATCGTTAATTATTTTATTTGTAAATAGTCTTCCATGGCCAGAGTCATGCATGGCTATGGCAAGTGAATGCTGACGATTAGCAATTAACATTACTGCTATAGGATATAAAAACCAATTATTTAAACTTTGAGCCACATAAATAATTAAAAAAATAAAAAACCAGTCAGCTAAAAGATAAACCGCTGATTTTAAATTTGAAATTTTTGATATTTCAAAAATAAATTTTTTATCTAGCTTCTTCACTAAGTCCATTGGTAGCCTCATTTTGAGTTTTAATTAAATCTTTGATTTGGGAATTAATCATAAAGTGATTTATAATTCCAGGAACGTCTTCCGGAGTAACAATTCCGTCTACTGTTTGCTTTTCTATTAGATCTTTTAAATCATCGGTTTCTTTCGCTCTTGCTTGCTGCCATTTTTCTAAAAGCCTTGGAGAACCTGATAAAAGTGTTTCAATTAAGGACGGGTGCATAATTCCCACCCTACTTCCTTGAATTGCATATGTACTTTTGGCTCCATAAATTTTAGGCATTCCAAGAACATTAGCACCACCGTATCCTCTACCGCAAAAAAATCCCATTTTTGAATAAGGATAATCAATTATCTTTTGAGCAGTAGTGGCAAACTCGGTAATGATGTCTTTGTCTTTGGCATTTTGTGTACGCGGGTCAATACCCGCTGTATCTAAAAATGAAATGATAGGAATTTCTAGAGCTTGGAATAAATCAAGAGCGTATTGGTAGCGTTGTAGTGTTGCACTTGTAATAATATTATTAGGGTTACCTGGGGGGTTGACAAATACTCCGACTAGTTGTCCATGGTGTTTTACTAAAAATGTCCTTACAATGGGGTTAAGCTGATTGAAAACTTCAATATAATTTCCAGAAAAATAATTTAGAATCTGCTTAATATTTTTTTCCGGAGTATTTAAATGCTCCATGGCTTCTAAACCGATATGTTCACCAAAACTTGAAACTTCATTAGCGCTGTGGTGAGTTAATGGATCTACCTCTTGTTCAGAAAATAAAATGAGCTTTTGAAACTTATTGGCAGCTGCCTCTTTTGTGGCGGTTATTTCGTGGATAAGTGTGGAATTTGCAAACTGACTTCTCGCACTTGCAATGGCTTCAAAAGAAACCTCATGACCAAAAAACATTTTCATAACTTCAGGACCGGTTAAGTTAATAAAAGATTCTTTTTCTGTGGCTACGCGGTAATGTCCTAGTTTAAATAAGACGGCGCCAAGGCCCAAGGTAAGTCCCATTGATAAGCAAAAAACAGGAGCACACTTTTTATGATTTAAAATGGCAGGGACTGTTTTAAATGCATCGTCAAAGGCCGTGCGTCCTTCCATAATTCTTAGGCCGATGGTGTTGAAAATAAAAATCAATGGTGAGTTTGTTTTAGAAAGTTCTTCAACAAAAGCGCAAAGTCTTTTGGATAGTTCCTGACCAAAGCTACCACCGTTTACTCGGAAGTCATTGTAAGCAACACCCACTGTTTGTTTACCAATAGTCCCCCTTACTGTAGCAAGCCCATCTTGGCTAATGCGGTCCACTTTTTCTGATGCCCAAACAAAGATATCGGGGCTAGTAAAAATTGCTTCTAACACAGGAAGGAACTTTAATTGATCAGTTGTCGTTTTTTCCCATGAATACATGTATTTAGCCCCAGCAATAACAGTGCCGTGTTAAAGTCAACTAATGAAAATCAGGGGGAGAAATTTTTTCATTTTTACATGAATGGATACCTGTCTACGGCACTGCTAGCGTTATGAATTGCGCTTTTCTCTTTTATTTGAATCAGATATCTTGTTTTTAATGATCAGCATATTAATTTCACTACTTTGCTCTCAAAGCCTGGCAATTAGCTCCATTAATAGCACTGCTTCCTTTGGCTATTTTAGAGACGAACAGCAAAATGCCCACGTCCCACTTATTTATTCCTTTAACTATGTCGGCCTTGATGCAAACGGTAACCAAGCCTATTTAGATTTTTTTGTTAATAACGACTTTATGCAAAGCCAATGGCAAGTAAACGCAAGCCAGGCAAGCCTTGTTTTTCCGCTTTCTAAAAAGACAAAATCTCGGGTGCAACTTGGAAGGCAACTCTTTTTAGAGGGTTTTGATCTTTATTTACTAGATGGCATTCAACTCCCTCTTTATTGGTCTGCCACAGGTGGAGTTTGGTTTTATGGCGGGAATTTAAAAGTTTTAGACCTTTTAGATTCTACTTCTTCCACTTTAGCAGGATTGAGTGTTTTTGAGCAGCTTTATAATTTTAATTTAAGAGCAGGTTACACTAACAAGCAATTTGGCTTTGGGAGCATTTCAAAAGTTTTTGATGATATTGTTTTTTCCCCTTTTATTTTAACAAAGCAAGAATATGACCAAAACTCAAATTCATGGTCCCAATCTTTAAATGAGCTAGGTTTATCTTTAACAAATGATTTTTACTTAACCCTCACACATAGCCTAAGAAACCCCAGAACACTTTCTTCAAATGCAAATAATTTTGTTTATTATGTTCTTTCTCAATCAGCTCAAGAAATGTATCAAGCAGGCATACAATACAACATTTTTACTAACTTGGATTTGCAACTATTAAGTAGAACTTTGAGGTATAAAACCGGCACACAAATGGAAAGCGCTTACCAACAAGAATTTTCTCTCTCGTGGGCCATAAATACAAAAAATATTTTATCCCCCGTGCTAGGCCACATTCTTGGCTACGGCGGAGAACTTTGGGATACAGGGGTCTTATTAAAATCAGAGCTAAGTGAAAAAACCAGTTTAAAAAATGAGCTCTCAGCAGCTTATTTAAACAAAGTAAATAATATTACGGGCTGGGCTTACCAAGTTAGATCAGGAATTAATTATGAATTAGCCTACCGCTGGCTTAGCTCTGTTTGGGTTGAGGTTGAGAGAAACCATTTATTTATTTTTGACGCAAGGATTTTGGCTAGTGTTACTTATTTTAATTAATTTAATATTTACTAATGCAAATGCTGCAGATTTAGCAAAGCCCTTGAATTTACTTTTTTCTCATAAAGCCCATCAAAATGCATTTAATAAAACTGAAATTTCTTGCACCAAATGCCACAACTTTTCTGTAAAACCAAAAGGCAGTGACCCTTTGGCGGAAGGAGTTCCATCGGGCTTGTTAAAAGTAAGTCGTAAAGTTTGCCATGAATGCCACATGGGTAAAATCTCACTTCCACGCCCCAACCAATGCACTCTTTGCCATAAAAATGTTGAAAAGCTAATGCCAGAAAGTCATAAAAAAAATTGGGCTAAAAGACACGGACATATTGCCCAACTAAATTCAGATGCCTGCAAAGATTGCCACACAGATAAAACATGCACTCAGTGCCACACCCAAAGAGACACGCTTAAACCCAATGTGCATAGGCCCAATTTTAGGCTCACCCACTCTATTGAAGCACGCGCAAACCCGCAAAGCTGTGTGGTATGCCACGCCAACACCTCTTCATGCACCCAGTGCCACACAAGGGGATTAAGATGAGAGTAAAATATTTTATTTTGTTCATATTTTTGATTGCTGCCTGCGGTGTTGAAAGACAATATGAGGATTACCGTTTACAAACAACAGGGGATTTAATTTTAAACCAAACTAATCACAAACATGGTTATGGCAAAGGCCAATGTTTTATGTGCCATAATGTTTCAAATATTCACAAAGTAAATACAATTAATGCTCCCAATTTTGATCTTGCCATACCACTGGTACAACAGTCGGGCCTTTCAAGCTGTAGCGGTTGCCACGGCACCAATGGTGTGCCATGAAGTTATTTTTAATTTACGCTTTAATTGCTATAGCTATTGATAAACCCCTTCAAAGACTTGACCCCCATGGGGATACTAAGGAATTGAAATTCACATCAAGTTGCAGTGTCTGCCATACAGAAAAAAAAGGTAAAGTTACTTTAAAACCAGGCACTCAAGATTCCTGCCTTGGTTGCCATAACAAATCCCCACACAGCGGCGCGCCCGAGCATATGGGTAAAGTCTTTAAAGGGAAACAAATAAATTGCCTAAGCTGCCATGAGCCCCACAGGACTAAGCCCATGGTTAAAAAAACCTGTACGGAGTGCCACAAGTGGTAGCTTTACTATTGGCTCTTTTTTTAAATTCTAAGATTTATGCAGCAGATATTATAAATGCAAAAAAACTATTTGATATTGAAGTTGAAAACCCCTCCCACCTAACAGAGTGTTTAAATAAAATATGGGTTTTTAGCGCCCAAGAAAAATCTTTTTATGTTTTTAAAAAAGAAAATGGTCAAAAAATTGCGCAATTAAAATTAAATGATATTGTTTCAGCTCTTGGTTGTAGAAAAAGCCAATTACTTATAGCCACATCTAATTCCGGGATTAAAACCTATGAGCTGGATGAAAATATTAAACTTAGAAAGCTAAAATTTTTCAAAATTCCACATCAAGGCCAGATAACAGATTTGCAATGTAATGAATCAAATTGTTATTTAGTGGTTGCAGGTTTTGTTTATAAAACTTCGGACCTTAGGCATTGGATACAAATAAAAGTTAGAACCTATGACAACATTACACATAATAATATAGATACTTCCACCAACCCCTTTGATGATTGGCAAGAAAAACTTCAAAAAACCAAAGGGAAAATTACAAAAGTTTTACCCCTTGATTCAGGCCGCCTAGCACTTTTAGACCCGTTTCGTGCCAATATTCTTATTAATGACCGTGACCAGTGGTCACGCTGGGGGAATTGGGGGGTGTGGGAAGGCAAATTTTTAGCACCCAAAGCATTTTCTTATAGTTTTTCAAAAATGATTTTTGTTTCAGACCCACATTTAAAAGCCATATCTGTTTTTACCGATGACGGTAAATACTTAGGCGTCTTAGGTGAAAACTCTAACTTTTTAGATATAAGTTATCCCACTGAAATTTATTTTAATGATGATATTTTATACATCATTGATTTTTTTAAAAGTAAATTTCAAGGCTTTGAAGTTTCCTCTTATGCCATTAAGAAAAGTCATTTAAATGACACTAAGGCTGACAGGCAATTTCGCTACAACTTATTTCGCCGAGAAGATGTTATTAAAGACAGAGAAAAAAACCGCTGCCTTTTATGCCATGATGGCACTTTAAGAGATGACAAAACTAAATATATAAACTCTCACAAACAACACCCAGTTAAAACAACATGCACTGAATGCCATGACCCTCATCACATAAAAATTTTAAAAAAACCACAACAAGAGCTTTGTATGTCTTGCCACAAAGAGCATGTTAAAATGGGGCATAAGGCTGACCGCTGCACAGACTGTCACAGCGCTCACCACGGGGTTGAAAAAACATTAAAACAGCAAATGCCAAGTTTATGTATTAACTGCCATCAATTTAAAAAGTTTGAACACAGAGCCACTGAGCACATGATGTCTTTAGAAAACGCAAAAGGAATTAAATTTATAAATAATAAAATTAGTTGCACGACTTGCCATGTTAGCCATGGACAAAAAGTAAAACCTGAAAGCATTATGCCCTTTTGCGCTAATTGCCACGGGCAAAAAGCTGACATGCTATTTAAAAATTTTCATAAAAGGCAGGCCCATAAATGAAAAAATTAATTCTTCATATAACCGCTTTTATTTTAGGCTTAGCTGTTAGTACTTTTATTGTTTTTCAAATATTATTTTTGGCAAAAGTTTTACCCCACGGTGGCATATGATTAAAAAGCTAAAAGCATTTTTAATTTTAACTTTACCTTCCCTCAGCCTTGGGCTTGTAGCCGGGTTATACCCAGGGTATAAAACATATGAGTATGTTTGGAAGAATGCAGATTTTTGCCTGTCTTGCCACGTGCATGACTACGCTACTGTTGGTTGGCAAAAAAGTATTCATGGGCAATACACCACTTGCCATGACTGCCACCACCAACCTTTAAGGGCTTATATTAAAGAAGCCTATGTGATGATAAAGCATAGACCCAAGTTCCCCAAAGATTTACACCACACCCCTTATGTAAAAGATAATCTTTGTGAAGCTTGCCACATTAATAGCCCGGAAAGTTATGACACCCTCACTGGCCCAATGCCTCATTCAGAAATTGCTAAAATTCCTAAAATTGATGCTTCAATTTTACATAAAAAACATATGGCTGCTAAAACCAACTTTAGCCTTTTAAATTCACACGCATTAACAGAACAGGAAAGGGACTCAAACCCTGAGCCCCTTAAAGTGCTTCCAAAAACTAAAGCAGAACTAAGAGCAATTGTGTGTGCTGATTGTCATGGTGGCCCCACTAACCGCGGGCATAATTTTTCTGCCTCTGATATCTCTTGCATGCGTTGCCATACAAGTGTGCACAATAGCAAAATGGTTAAAGAGCATGGCTGTAGAAGTTGTCACTTTCAGGATTTTTTAGCGCCTATTAAATCAAAATAATTTATTTTTTCTTTTTACTATTTGGAATACGTTCTGGTTTTTCAACCCACTCAATATTAATACTTCCCTGGTGGCAATCATTGCACATTTTATTATTTGGGATTTGCGGGTGAGTCTCTTGTTTGTGGCAAGAAAAACATTTGCCGTCATAGGTTTTAGCAAGCTTTCCATGCCTTCCCTTATGGGGGTATGCTTTGTGGCAATTAGTGCAGTTTAAATTCTCTGATGCACCCTCTGCCTGGTGGCATTTTAAACAATCAGCTCTCTGCTCTTCAGTGGAGTTAAGGTAATGCACACCATGTTTTTGAGGCGCTGCCCAACCCATTGGGTGCACGTGGCATGCTTTGCAACTTACCTGCGCACTTCCACTATTAAAATCTGCTCCATGGCATTTTGCACAGGTTGTTGCGTTTTGCAAAAAATTCTCCCCGTGGGTCTTTTTTTTAAATTCATCTGAATGGGGGTACATACCCACTATATTGGCTTTATTACTAACATCTGCCGTAGTTGTTGCCGTTCTGACTTGTGTGGGCTGGTTACAAGCAGAGATTACAAAAAAAGTAGCTATTAAAAGAATTTTAAGTTGGAGATGAGCCATATGTTTATTATATCTAAATTAAATTACTTTTAAAAGGTCCGGAGCTTAGTGTTTAAGTTTTTATCTTCAGTAAAATTAGCCGTTCCCTTAATGCTTGTACTAGGCTTTTGTGTGGCCATTGGTACTATTATTGAAAGTAGATACAATGCAGAGTATGCCCGCATGCTTATTTACCAAACAAGTTGGTTTTACGCTCTACTTGGCCTTTTGTGGGTAAATATTTTTTGTGCAACCCTTTCAAGGTGGCCTTTTAAAATTCACCACACAGGTTTTGTTATTACCCATATTGGGCTTCTTACTTTACTTATCGGAGCTTTTGTTACAGCAAAATTTGGCATTGACGGGCAACTCATTGTCTCTGAAGGTGAAGAAAACAATAAGGTGCTTTTGCCTGAAACCATAATTCAATTACAAAACGTAACCACCAACCAATTTAAAACTTTTGAAATTCCCAGAGGGCCCACTAAAAAAGAATTAAATTTAAGCATTTCTGATTTTTTGACAGCCAAAACTTATCTTCCGTTTTCACAAACTCAAGATGTTTACGAAAAAGCAACCGAAGGTGATGGAGCTTTAAAATTTTCTATTAAAAGCCCTTTTTTTAATTTAACTCAGTGGCTCCACGAAAAAGATAACCCCGAAATTCAAATGGGGCCAGCCACATTTAAATTAAAAACTTCTAAAGTGGCTACACAAAAAGAACCTGTACTTTTAATTTTTAATGCAACAACATCAAAACTCTTAGCTCAAAAAACTTTAAGAGAGATGCAACAATCCAGTTTTAAAGTTAATAACGTTACAGTAAAACTACTTCGCGCTTATAAAAGTGCCACCGTAGATAAAAGTAAAATTACTGAAGGCAAAAACGCCTCCCCAAACCCAGCACTGGAGCTATTATTAGAGCATGATGGCAAAAGCATTCGGGAAATTAGTTATGCAAAATTTCCTGATTTTAGTTTAAATAACACCACAAGCTTTAATTTAAGACTTCATTATATTTACCCAAATCACGACCAAGAAATAGCACCTGGTAATATAGTTGAATTTGAAATGGGCCCACCTATTGTTGTGAGCCTTTATAAAAATAAAAAACTTGAAGAAAAAAAATCTGTCCAGGTAAATGAAGTTTACCAAACCCCCTGGATGGGAATTCAAATCACTGTTTTAGAAGCTTTTAAAAAGTCTCTTAAAAAAACCCTTGTTACCCAAGCCCCACTTATTGAAAGGGCTCCCCTTCCTGCACCAGCGATATTATTTAATTTTAAATTTTCAGACACTGATGAATCTATTTGGTTAACTCATAACCAAACACAAGATTTTAAATTAGGTAATGAAGTTTATTCTTTATTTTACGGAGCAAAATCTATTCTGCTTCCATTTAACATTTTTTTGAATAAATTTGAAAAGATAGATTACCCCGGAACTCAAACCCCCAAAAGCTTTCAAAGTACTGTTAATGAAAAAGTTGTAATCTCCATGAATGAGCCTTTGAAAAAAGAAGGCTATACCCTTTACCAAGCAAGCTACATTCTTCAAGAGGGCATGGCTCCCGCCTCAGTGTTTTCAGTAAATAAGGACCCGGGCCGACCCATTAAATACTTAGGAAGCACAATCTTATCAATTGGTATAATAGTGTTTACGGTTATGCGAAGCCGTTTGTATAAAAACTGGAAAAAGAGAAAAGCATGAAAAAGACTTTATTTTTATTTATTAGTTTATTTTATTTAACAAGTTTTGCTCAATTTGAAACTTTGCCCGTGCAAAGTAATGGGCGCATAAAGCCTTTTCAAACTTTAGCTCGAGAAAATATTTTATTTTTAACCGGAAAATATAAATTTAATGGTTTAAAGGCTGAGCAGTTTTATTTATTTATAGCAAAAGACAAAAATATTGATGATTTAGAATTTATTAACATTAGAAGTGTTTATGCAAAAACAAAGCTAGGGCTTTTAAAACAAAAAAGATGGTTTTCTATTAAAGAGCTAAGCCTTGTACCCTTTGAAGCCATGGTAGGCCCATTATTGCAAAAAGCAAAAATGGATACTAACAATCTAAGTCCTGATGAAAAATCAATGGTTGAGGCTTACCACCAATATAACTTAGCCCTTTCAATAAAATCTGGGGAACACTTTTTACACGCCGTTGATTTAAGTTTTCAGCAAGAGCCAAATGACAAGCTTTTTCAAAGTGCTGCTACCTTTTTAACAAACCCCACTAGTGATACTTTTAATTCACTAAATGAAAATAGTTTGGCCCAAAATGTGCCAGAGGAGCTTAAAACCCAATTACAACACATTAATCTGGAAGTTTTTTATAACAACTCTCGAATTTTTTTAATTTCAGCTATTGGTCTTTTAATTTTAGGAATTTATTGTGTAATAAAATATAAGAAAAATAAAAAAATTATTAACACTTTATTTTTATTTTCAACGTGCACTCTTTTATTTGGTTTTACCCTAAGAGTTATTATTACTGGCTTTGCCCCTGTAACAAACATGTATGGCACAATGTTGTGGGTTGCTTTTGGTATTACGTTTTTTAGTTATTTACTTTACTTACTTTACTCACAATATATTTTGGTGGGCACTTTGTGGTTGGGTGCTAGTTTTATGCTTTTACTTACAGAAAATATTCCCCTTGTACTGAGCCCAGATTTAGACCCCATTGTTGCCGTTTTAAGAAGTAATTTGTGGCTTACCATTCATGTTTTAACCATTACAATTTCATATGCGGCATTTAGTATTTGCATGCTTTTAGGCAATTACGTTCTCATTGCTTCTTTATTTAAAAAAATAAGTGCCGCTACGTTAAAAGCCATTGCGCACTCCACCTACCGCATGATTCAGTTGGGAGTATTTTTACTCTCAGTTGGAATTATTCTTGGCGGTGTTTGGGCAGATTATTCTTGGGGACGTTTTTGGGGCTGGGACCCAAAAGAAACTTGGGCGTTAATTGCAGACATTGGTTTTTTAGCTATTTTGCATGCTCGTTATGTTGGTTGGTTAACAGAGTTCGGAATTATGCTGGCAGCACCGGCGGCTTATTTACTTGTTATTATGGCTTGGTACGGGGTTAATTTTATTTTAGCTTCAGGCTTGCATTCCTATGGTTTTTCCAGTGGTGGGACAAAAATAATTTTCACCTTTGTGGTTTTACAAGTTTTACTTTTGTCTGCAAGCCTGGCTAAAAAATATTTAAAAAATTAGCGCATATGACACTGCATACATGTTTGTGAAAGCTGTTGCGCTCTCATAAATGTTGCAGGGTCTTTTTGCTCAGCTAATTTTTGTATTTCTAAACCTTCTTTTTGCACATTTTTAAAAAACACTAAATCATGTCGGCCTTTAATCATGCCTTTTTCTTGAAGGTCACTGGCTATGCGGCTGACTTCTTGGGCAAGCTTGCCTGTTTGCTCAAAAGATTCATGTTGGGCAAAAGCTGCAGCATTGTAATATTGCAAAGTTGTTTTCATGCCGTGCATGCTTTTGCAGCGGTATGGGTTTTCAGTGGTATTGCAGTGGGGATAAATGTGCTCCCATGTGTTTGCAGATAATTCCTTCCAAGTAATTCCACTTTTTGGTTTGTTGTTACTGTGGCAAGTCATGCATTTATCTTTGATGTTGTTTGAGTACTTAAGCGCATCAGGGTAACCTCGACTTGAGTCTTCTAATAAATTTGTAAGCTCAAGTTTTAAATCCTTTAGTGCACTTAGGTGCTGGCCAGCAGCTGATAAACTTATTTTATCAACTATCTGAATGGAATCTGTCGCGGTTGAATGTAGCAGTGAATAATTAATCTGCATTAGATCTCTTTGGGCATCTAGCACATCAATTTCTGCTCTTAGTAATTTCATTTTATAACAAAGCTGTTGGTCACGAATGGGGTCATCACAAAGCCCAACGGCATAACTACTTTGTGAAAAAGTGATAAGTGCTGCCAATGTTAATAATAGTGTCTTCATAATAATTGGCCCTCCTTTTGGTTTATATACACCCTCATCCTAGACCTCCGCCCGACCAAAGTTAAGGGAATTCTGAAATTTGCCAAATCCATTGTTGCAACGCATAATTTTTGCATACCAACTCTAATTTATGTGTCACTGCCGCCCTGAGACAATAGTCTAATTCTCCAAGAAAATCAGCATTTTAACTCATAGCAACCCTATATTTTTCCGAAAAATATATAGAACATTAAATGGAGCAAGAGATGAAAAAGGCACATGATATTAATCAACAAACCACGGCTAACATTATTCAAATCCCAACTAAAGAAACTATTAAGCAGTATCGTGAAAAGCGATTTGTTATAAAAGAGGATTTAAATTCACAAGTTACATTTAAAAATTACTACAATGAAGAAGTTAACGCCCGCCTAACTAATATTTCAAGGTTTGGTGCAAGAATATTATTAGATAATAGAGAGTACCTTTTTAAAAACAACGATCGCTTAAATAACGTTTGTATTTTTTTAAATAAAGTAAAAATATATTTTGGTGACGCAGTTATAGTAAATGAATCAAGTACAGATTCATCTGTTACATATGGTCTATCACTTGAGGGAAATGGGCTAGACATAAATCAAGTAGAAGCTATAATTAACTTAAGGGATCGCTACGACAATCTAACTACAACTAAAAAGCTTTTAGATTTAAACGACATCATAAATAAAGAATTTAAAATACTAGTGGCAGACCTTCACACTCTCTTTCAAGATCTAAGAGCAAAGCTGTTAACAGAGGAAAAGCAATTTAAAGAAATGAATCTTAACCAAAGGCAAAAGCTTAGAATGGAGGAGCATACCATTTCCCTTGCTCTTTCTCTTTACAGAGATGAGATTCATAAAATATTTGCAAGCTTCAAAAAAATAACTGATACTTTTTCCCAAGAAGAATCCATTATACATAAAAGATACTTTAGGGCTCATTTTCACCCCATTGTGCTTGCAAGTGACTTTATAAATAGAGGTTACAATAAACCCCTAGGTTATGCTGGCGATTTTGGAATGATGAATTTTCTTTATCGTCCAGAAGATGCAGGGGAAAATTTGTTTGGAAAGTTTTTTCACAGGTTTTGCTGCGAAGAACCTGCTTCCGTTGCAAATAAAAACCGTGTAGAATTCCTTGCCGATGAGCTATTGCAAATTTACCAAAATCCTCTATTTGCAAAAAATAAAAACTTCTCTATCACTAGTTTAGCTTGTGGCCCGGCAAAGGAAATACAACTCTTTCTTGAAACGGTTAACCCAAGTCATGGCCCCACAATCAACCTCACTTTAATTGATCAAGAACCAGAGGCTTTAGCATGTGTACAGGAATTCATTCGCCCACTTTTGTCAGCTAAAAAAAATATTGAGTACGCCTGCCTAGAAGAGGATGCTGTTTTAGGAATTATTAAAGAACGCCCTTTTACCAAATGTATGAAAAATAATGATGTAATAATAAGTGCTGGGTTATTTGACTACTTAAGTGATCGCGTTGCAGAAAAACTTATTGAAAAGCTTTATGATCTACTTGCTCCTGGGGGGGTATTATATATTGGAAATGTTTCTAGAAGAAACCCTGATAAGTTTTCCATGGAATACTTCATGGAATGGACCTTAGTTTTAAGAAATGAAGATGACTTAAGACAGTTAGTCCCAGATAAAATTGCTAACTTACCAGGCGTATTAATTAATGTTCTGAGTGAATCACTAGGTTTAAATTTATTTTTATGTATTAAAAAACCTTTATGACAAATGAACTAAACCACGAGATTAAAGAAGAAGAAAGAAGGATCTTCAACCAACGTATAAGTGTTGCAACTTATATAATGGCAGTTCCTTTAGTTCTACTCTACGTAGCAGTTGATATGTTTTACGCTCCGGATAGGGTTATGGAATTCTTCAA
Organism: Oligoflexia bacterium; assembly: GCA_016715815.1. GTDB lineage: Bacteria > Bdellovibrionota > Bdellovibrionia > JABDDW01 > JABDDW01 > JADJXN01. The sequence continues at coordinate 38,745 of JADJXN010000014.1, read as the reverse complement.
AATTCGCTTATTTGTTATTCCAATGGCAATAATTGTTTTTATTTTATATAGATTTGAAAAAATTAAAAATGATTGGTTTACACTACCAGCTCACTTTGTAACTCTTTTTCTTGGTACTTATAATGGTTATTTAGCTTATGTTTCTGGAGCAGAAACGTCACCCTACTATGCGGGCTTAAATCTAATTACAATTGGCTCACTTAGTTTTTTACCTTGGAAATTGAGAGGATTAATTATTTCAACAATTACTATATATGCACCATATATTTTTATGATTTTTTTAAAATCTGAAAAGTTAAATTATAGCCAGTTTGTGCCCTCCATTTCGTTTATGACCAGCACTGTCTTTTTAGGATTCATTACAAATATCTTAACTAGAAAGCTTCGTGAATCTGAAATTAGGGTTAGGTTAGATTTAAAAAATGAAAATTTAAAAAAAGAACATGTAATTAAGAAAAAAACAGAAGAAGGAATATACTTAGAAAAATTGGCAAACCAGTTTTCACCACAAGTTATTAGCGCAATTAAGAACTCTCAGCTTTCACTCAGTGACAGGATTCGCAAAGAAATAACTTCAATATTTATTGATATTCAAGATTCTACTGGCAGATCTACTAAAATTGACTATGCCGCATATACCAAAACAATAAGCGATTTTTTTTCTGACTGCATAAGTATTCTATTAAAAAATAATGTCACAATAGGCACATATTTAGGTGATGGCTTGTTAGCTTTTACTAATGCACCCCAAAGCACAGATTCACATGCACAAGCAGCTATTAAAGCCTGCTTAGAAATTTTAGAAAGCAGTAGTAGGAAAAAATATTATTATAACGATAACTGGCGTGCAGATTTTAACGTCAGAATAGGTATAAATACAGGTTTTGCTTATATAGGTTTTTTTCCAAACGAGCAAAGAGGTACTTATACAGCAATGGGTGAAAGCATTAATCTAACTTCTCGCCTATGTAGTTTAGCAAAACCTAACTCTATTTGTGTAACTAAAAACTTTATTAAGCAAGTGGCTAATGACAAAGAGTTTATTAGTAAAATTGTCGCAACAGGCATGGGGCGATTTGAAAACATCAAGGGATTTGAGGGTGAGTTTTTTGATTTATACTCTGTTGAACCATCACATAAAGATCATGTATTAAATCAAACTAATAGCTGCCCTTTATGTCAGGGTCTTTTAGTTTTAAAGGAAGATCTTGGAAATAGCGCTATATATAAATGCTCAAACTGTAGCTATTTTGATTTATTTGAAAAAGATGTTGTAAAAAAAGCAGCATAGCTAATATTACTTTACTCAGTTTTAAATAATAGAGTTGCAAATGTAAGACCTTCCTTGGTTTGAAGAACGAACTTACCACCATGTTCCTGAGCCACTCTATTCACAAATGACAATCCTAAGCCAGTACTGCCAAACTTTGACTTACCTCTTTCAAAGCTACTACCAGGTTCTACACCTTTACCATTATCTATAACCTTTATTATAAATTGATTCTGCTCCTCTTGTACTAATACTTTAATTTCTGGCTTAGATAGATGTTTAGTAGCAGAAATTGCATTATTAATAAGATTAATTATAACTCTTTTAATTTTACTTCTATCAAAATTAAAAGTTTTCGACTTATATAATAAATCCCACTGTATGCCAAGTTGTGGGTGAATAAACTCAACATACTCTTTACATTCTTTAAAGAAAACTTCCAATTCTACGCGTTGTATATTTACTGACAGCTGACTTGCTGCCTGAGTTATATTTTCTGTAAGTTCAATTAATCTGCCAGTAGTAATTCTCAATACATCTTTCGCAGATTCTGGGTCAAAAAATCCCTGCTGCAAAGTTCTAAGTGCTAACAAAGGGGCTCTAATGTCATGGCTAATCTCAGATATGTTTTTTCCTATATCTGCATTTAAACGTTGTTCATACCTTATTAAGAACTCTCGCTTTAATTGTGTAAGTTGATATTTACGATATGTAAAAATAAAAATGCAAATTGAAAAGGTATTGATTCCATCATAAACAATGACAGGCATTGGTGCTAAAAAATAAATTATTCTGAACATGTGTGGTGCAAATAACGAGAAAAGTAATATCAACGTGTTTTTTACAGGCAACTGGATTACTATTAATAGTACCAATGCTATAAGTTCGAAACCAATAAAGTAATTAAGCGCACTTCTGGGATCTGTGATAAAAAACGATAAGGCATGCATTGTACTGGCACCCAATAAGCCAAGTAAAGTATATATAAGATAGGGATGTTTTTTAATTTTATCTATTTTATATGAATAGTAGAGAATTACAGAAACCACTCCAAACATCGATCTTAGAAGCAAGCCAATAATAGAATTCTCTTTATTAACAAAATAATCTACCACCCAAAATAATAAAAATAGGCTCCATCCAATATATTTTAAAATAAATTTACAATACTCATCCGCGAAGCGGGCGCGCTCGGATTGAAATTCAGCTTCAAGGGCTGGGGAAAGTTTGACGTCGTCTTTGAAGAAGTTGCGAATGTTTTTAAACATAATAAAAATGGTAAATAATATTTATTAAATTATCTAGTTTTTAAGGTCCGGTGTCCGAAATTAATGTCCGCCTTACCGGATGTTTTATTAATAAATTCAAACGCTTAGATAAATATTTTGGACTATGGTAAAGACAATTAAAGAAAAAAGTGAATTGACTTGTTGTGCCTTATAAGACACAACAGAGGGGTAGAAGTTTTATGAATAAAAAATTATCTAGTTTTGAATCAGATTTAATGAAGAAGCTTCGCAACCCTGAGTTTGCATCAGCATACGTCATGACCGCGATAGTTGATAATGATATGGACTTTCTTCCAATAGCACTTGGAGATGTAGCAAAAGCACACGGTATTTCTAAGCTAGCTGAAGAAGCAGGAATTAACCGCCGAACACTTTATAAAGTTTTTGATAAAAACGGTAATCCTAGTTTTAACTTAGTCGCCCATATATTAGAGAGTTTAAATTTAGTAATTGAGGTTAAACCAAAAAAAACCAAGAAATCAAAGGCCTCTTAATCACTACCTTAGGCTGGCGATGGCAGAGGCGTAATCTTTAGAGCGGTAAATGTAATTGCCGGCAACAAAAACATTAGCACCGGCAGTGCGGGCAAGCTTTGCAGTCTCTGCATTTATGCCGCCATCAACTTCAACATGCATCATAGGTTTATTAGCGTTTGCCCAAGTGCGAACAGCGCGCACTTTCTCAAGCTGATCTTGCATAAATGCTTGCCCCCCCCACCCAGGAGACACAGTCATGATTAAAACTAAATCCACCAGAGGGAAAAATTTTTCAACCCTCTCCAAACTTGTTTGTGGGCGCAAAGTTATTCCGGGCTTAGCCCCACGTGCGCGAATTTTTCTTAATGCTGCTTCAATGGCATCACCACTTGAGGCCTCAACATGCAAGGTTAAGTAATCCGCACCCGCATCCAAAAATGCATCCACATAGCGCTCAGGTTTTTCAATCATCAAATGCACGTCAAATGGTAAAGACGAAACTTCGCGCACAGATTTTATTACCCCGGGGCCAATAGTAATATTATCCACAAACATGCCGTCCATAACATCAACATGAATCCAGTCGGCGCCGGCTTTTTCAACGGCTTTAATTTCTTCACCAAGTTTTGAAAAATTTGAAGATAAAATACTTGGAGCGATAATTACTTGACTCATTTTTAAGTACCTAAACGGTCACCCTTTTTAAATGGGTAACCCTTTACATACTCAGCCACAGGCATACGAGAGCGGCTTTCCGGTTGTACCACTGAAACTTGAAGTGCCGTTTTTTCTCCGCACTGAACCCAAAAATTCATTTTATCTAAACCAACAAGCTCGCCAATTTGGCCACCATCATACTGTATCCAAGTGGCACGCAAAATTTTTACTACTTTTCCCTCACGAGTTGTCCATGTCCCAGGCCACGGGGTTAATGCTCTAATTTGCGCGCAAATAATTTTTGCATGTTTTTGCCAATCAATAAGGCCTTGTTCTTTTTTTATTTTTGGCGCCCACGTCACTAAACTTTCATCTTGAGGTTGTGGCTTCACTGCACCCTTGACATATTCAGGCACAAATTTTTTAACTAAATCTGCACCCCTGCGGGCTAAATCTGCATAAAGCTTCGGGGCATCCCAACTCTCATCAATAACAATTTGAGATTGAGCAATAATATCCCCTGAATCAAGCTTGGGTGCTACTTTTTGCAGCGTCACCCCCGTGACAGAATCTTGGCTTAAAATACACCATTGAATGGGGGCCGCCCCACGCCAGCGCGGCAAAAGACTTGCGTGAACATTTACAGCACCATGGTCAAAAAGTTTTAAAAACTCTGCACTTAAAAGTTGCCCGTAGGCAACCACAATTGCTACATGGGCCATAATTTCTTTTACACTTCTTAACGCCTCAGTAGAATTAATATTCTCAGGTGTGAGAATAGGAAATTTTTTTGCCACTTTACTTAAGGTCATTAAATGCTTTTCAGCCATTTCTTTAACAGCTGAGCGCTGTACTTCCATATCACGCCCGGCAGGTTTATCAGGTTGAGTAATAACAGCGCAAATTTCAAAAATATCTTGGTTTGATAAAAGCATGTTAAAAGTGCTGCAGGCAAACTCAGGTGTGCCCATAAAAACTACTTTTGTTTTTTGAACTGTAGCCACAGGTTTTGCCATAGCTTATAGAATATGCTCTTTTTGACTTTCCTGCGAGGGATATCCGTGCTTTTTTATTTTACTTTTTATGATTCCCCGCTTCACCGTGCTTAGTCTATCAATAAATAATTTTCCATCGAGGTGATCAATTTCATGTTGAATGCAAATAGCAAGTAAACCATCTGTTTCAAAATTAATTTTCTCTCCACTTTCGTTTAGCGCCTGGACCTGGATATAGTTTGAGCGATGCACTGTTTCAAAATAACCAGGCACTGAGAGACAACCTTCCTCAAATGTGGTTTTTCCATCTTTCTTAATTATTTCTGGGTTAAATAAAATAAGTGGCATTGATATTTTTTTCTCTAATTCCGTCATTGAGGCTTCATCCACCTGTCCATTTTCATCGCGCATTCTAATATCAATTACAGTGAGCCTTATTGAATGCCCCACTTGAGGTGCCGCTAAACCAATACCAGGTGCTGCATACATTGTCTCAAGCATGTCACTGGCTAACTTTTGCAGCTCCGCCGTTACTGCCTCAACAGGTTTTGCCTTTTGCTTTAAAACTTCCTCTGGGTATTTTAGTATTTTTAGTAAAGACATATTATTTTATTGCTTAGAAGCGGCAGCTCTTTTTTCTGACCCATATTTTAAAACTGCTTCCAACTTGTTATTTAAATAATAAACTGAAATTCCATTTTTTTTATCCACCAGTGTTTTCTCTTCTTCAATTAAACCAGGGGTTAGTTTTAACTTTTTTTCTTCAACAAAGTTTGCTTGAGGAAATTCTTTTTTAACATCCAGCTCATATGGCATCCACATTACAGAAGTGAGTTTATTTTCTAAATTAAAATAAATATTGTAAAGTTGGTGTTTTGTCCCTGGTTTATAATAGTAATAAATAATCTCTTTATTATTCTTTGATACCTCCGCCGGAGCACCAAGCATTTTTGTAATGTCTGCTGTGGTATGTTTACCAATAACAAACTTATTCATATTTGAATTTTTAGTAGTACTTGCACAAGCCATGACCATAAATAAAATAAGAAGCAAAAAATATTTCTTACTTTTTATATGTTTTTTGAAAATACTCATAAACACCTGGGGTTACTTTTTTTAATTTCTTTGGTTCAAAAATGTAATACTCAATGTTATTTGCAAAATCCTCATTAATAGACATTTTACCATCTTCTGCAACATAACCGGAAGACCGATGTTCTAAATAGTATTTATTACCACTTGAGAACTTTCTAGCTCCTGCTACTAGGTTATAAGCATCTCTATCTACGGAATCTAGACTATTGTAGAGCTGGTGCGCCAACTCATGAGATAAAACTCTACTAAAATTCTTTGATTTAAATGCTTCATCGTAGAGCACAATAATATTACCATTAATTGCAGAAGTGCCAGGGTTGTTAGGCTCAGATGATTTTTTCATCCTATATATTTTTACACCTTTAAGGTTAGATAAAAAACTTGGCAAACTATCTAATGCCTCTAGAATTCGTTCAATTTCATCTACCTTCCATTTTATGTCTTTTTCATTCTTATGTGGCCAACCGATTGGAATTGAGTTTAAAAAACTATCCTTCCAAATCCCATAACTTTTTTGATTTCCCCTACAATGCCCGCTCACTACAGTATCAGATACTACTACACCATCATAACGAACATACCCACTACGATGATGAGCTCTTACCCAATGGCTACCAGGGCCGCAAGCGTCAGAAGAATAAGCTGGTTTATAGCTAAATAAGAGAAGCAAAAAATATACAAAACTCACTTCTTAAGCCTCATTAATAACTTCACAGCCACAGCTAACATAAGTGCATTGGGAAGCCAAGCTGCAAAAAAAGCTGGCAGTGTGCCGCTTGAACCTAAGCTTGTAAAAACTGAAATAAGCGTCCAGTAAATAAACACAACGCCAAAACAAATTCCCACATTTAGTGCAAAACCACCACTTCTCTCACGTGTCACACTAAACGGGATTCCCAAAAAGGCCATTACAAAAGAAATAAATGCATAACTAAATTTAGAGTGGTAAGCCATCTCGTAGCGGTTTGTATCTAGCCCCAGTTCTTTATTTTTACTAATAAAATTTCTTAAATCTGCGGCCGTCATAATATCTTTATCATCTTCAAGGGATTGTAAATCTATTGGCGGCTCATCCATAGTAATTGTTTTTTTAGAAAAGTGTTCTGTTATTGGGAAGCTATGTTGACTATCAAAAATAGTCACTGAGCCATTTTCAAGTTTCCAATTCTGCCCATCTAATATCCCGCTTTGTGCTGAGGTGAGCTGCATAAGCTTCCAATCCGGGCTGAAATAATAAATAGTTAAGCCTGCTACAGAGTTTCCTTTTGGGTTAAAGTTTCTAATATTATAAATTAAATCTCGGTTGCGGTACCAAATGCGGCTGGTTTTAATTGTATAATAACGCCAGGGTTGCTTTCTAATTTCAACAAACTCAATGTAATTCTTTTTTTTGTTAAAAATAGGAACAAGTTTATTGCTAATAAAAAAACTTGTTACAGAAATAAAAACTGTAATTATTAAAATTGGAAGTGTGATGCGCGCAAGGCTCATCCCGGCGCTAAAAAGTGAGGTCAGCTCATTACTTCGGCTCATCATACTAATGGTAAAAATAGTGCCCATAAGGCAAGCCACCGGAATAAGACGGCTAATAGTGTTAGGTAATTGGTAAAGATAAAACTTCCAAAGCGTTGCGCTATCAGCCTTAAGCTGCCAAATGGTAGTAAGCATATCTACAGCAGTATAAAGGGTCACAAAAACAATAAGTGTGGCCACAAAGTACTTAAGAAACTCTTTTACAATATACCTATCTACAATTAAGAACATTAAATAAAAGATAAAGCACCTTGACAAGGCTAGCAACTCTAACTAACGATTAACTATGGGTTTAAAAGTACTTTTAGCCGACGACAGCTCGGCCATAGCAAAAGTTGTTCAAATTTGCCTTCAGGACTTTGGAGTAGAAGTTAAATCCATTTGCAGCGGCAAAGATGTTTTAGACGTAGCCCGCTCTTTTAAGCCAGATATTGCCTTTATTGACGTCATGCTGCCCCATAAACCCGGCTATCAGGTAGCAGAAGAAATTAAAAACGATCAAAACCTTAAAAAAACTCCTGTAATAATGCTTTGGAGCTCTTTTATGGAGTTTGACGAAGATAAATATAAAAAATGCCAAGCCAATGACCGCTTGGAAAAGCCATTTGAAGCTAAAGACATTCGTCAAATTGTACAAAAATACATCGCAAAAGCACAAACTCAACCCATAAGTGAACACCTTAAATTCCCAAAAGTTAAAGAAACTAAGCAGTGGGATATGTCTTCTTTTGAAGACGTTTCAAAATTTGCTGAGGCAGAAAAAGTAAAAAAAGATCCTGATTCTGATTGGGTGAGAAAAGACCTTGGTGCTGTTGAAGATAAATTTAAAATTAATATTAGCCCCGACGGTGAAGAGATTGAGGAAAATACAGTTTCCTTTCAATATGATGATTCAAAAATAAAAGACTTAAGCTTTGTTTTAAAAGCCACAGTAAACGATAAGCCCGCTGCCACCAGCACCGTCGCCACGCCAGTTGAAGTGCCTTCTGCACCCATAGAAACACCAAAAGCACCTGAGAAGCCAAAAACTTCAGCTCCTATAACAAACACGTCCACCACAGCCGCACCCATTACAGAAGATGAAATTAAAAAACTTGTTGCCGAAGAGGTTAGAAAACTTGTCGCCCAAATTGTTCCAGATTTAGCTGAGCAACTGATTAAAGAAGAAATTCAAAAATTAACACAATGAAAAATTTAATTCTCCAGGCCCTTAAAGAAGATATGCCATTAGGAGATATTACCACCGACAGCTTAGAGCTTGGGGAAAAGCCAGGTACTGCACGGCTTATTGCAAAAGAAAATTTAATTCTTTCAGGCCAAGAATTATTTGAAGAAACCTTTAAAGCTGTCTCGCCTAAATGCGTAGTCACTTGGAATTATAAAGATTCAAATTACATCCCTAAAGATCAACTCGTAGCCCAAGTTCAAGGCCCCCTTGATGCACTATTAAAAGCAGAAAGATGTGCATTAAATTTTTTATGCCATTTAAGCGGTATAGCTACTTATACTTTTAAATTTATTGAGAAGTTAAAAAGCACAGATTGCAAAATTACAGATACAAGAAAAACTACACCTGGGTTGAGAATTTTAGAAAAAAAAGCAGTTAAAGATGGTGGCGGTGTTAACCATCGCTTTAGTTTGTCAGAGTTTGCACTTATAAAAGAAAACCACATAAGATCTGCTGGCTCTATTACAAAAGCTTTTAATTTAGTACGAAAGTCCAACCCAAAAGTTTTTATTGAAATAGAAGTAACCAATCTAAATGAGCTTGATGAGGCATTAGCATGTAACCCCTCTCGCATCATGTTAGATAATATGAAGCCTGATGAAATAAAAAAAGCAGTCATGAGTGTAAATAAAAAATGTGAACTCGAAGCTAGTGGAAATATGAGCCTAGATAAAGTTGCAGAAATTGCTAAACTGGGGGTAGACTATATTAGTGTTGGAGCAATTACTCACTCAGCACCTGTAGCAGATTTAAGCTTACTTTTTGAGTACTAAATTAAAATGGTAAAAATATTTTCATTAAGTGTACAAACTCAGCGCGCTCTTTCTCACCTTGAACCCCAATGGGAATTCTTATCCTTTAAAAATGTTTCAAGCACAAATGATTATGCAAAACAAAATATAAAACAATTTACCCCACCAACACTTATTTTAAGCGAGCATCAAACCGCAGGCCGTGGGCGCGGAGAAAATAAATGGATTGATGAAGGCCATGGCCACCAATTTTTAGGCACCTGGGTTATCAAACTTAAAACGCAGCCTGATCCAAAATGGACAATTGCCATTGGTTATTTTGCCTACGGTTGTTTGCACAGCACTTGGCATAACTCCCATTTTTCTATGAAGGCCCCTAATGATATTTTACTTAACAATAAAAAGCTTGGTGGCATATTAGTTGAAGCATTAACAAATCAAAATGAAACTTATTTATTAATTGGCCTAGGGCTTAATGTTTTCAGCCGCCCTTCAAATTTGCATTTAACTGCAACTTCACTAGCAGAGTTAAAAGCAGATAACCTTGATGAAAAATCTTGGCAAAAATTTGCCCAAGGCTTTGCTAAAAATTTAAGTGAGTTTGAAGCATTTGTATCAAACCCTAATTGGTTGCAGGAACTTTCCCCACAAATTGTGGTTGCTTTAAACCTAAGTGAGCACTATAAAGCCAACCCCGTACGCGATATTAAACCCGACGGTAGTGTAATTCTTGAGCAAGGAATCTTAAATTGGCTAGAACTTTGACAAGAATTTTTACCAAGTAATTTCAGTAAGTTATAAGTTTATTTATTTTTTAATGGTGCCAATCTTGGTCCAATAAGTACTTTCATTTCTGCCATTTAAACCACTTTGCTTTAAACATCTCTGGCACAAGCGTTGCTCTAGACTAAAGTCAACCCCCTGGGCGGCTTGGTATACCCCTTACCCCCTTACCCCTACCAAGTCGCCTTTTTTTACACCCAAATTTAAGCTAAAATTATAACAATGAAGCTTCTACTCCCGCTTTTACTCATAAGCCCATTATGTTTAGCAAAATCTAAATTTGTGGTGCTAATAGATCCTGGCCACGGCGGTGAAGACCAAGGCACTTCTCATTTTGGGGTGTTAGAAAAAGATCTTACTTTGAGTGTAAGCCACTATCTTAGCGAGTTATTAGAGAAAGACCGCCAATTTGAAGTTCATATGACTCGTACAAAAGACCTATTTGTAGATATAGATAAACGTATTAAAAAAGCTGAAAATTTAAATGTTGATGTTATGGTTAGCATTCATGCCAATAGCTCCACCATAGCAAGTGCTCATGGAACAGAAATTTATTTCGAAAGCCAAGTTCCCACTGATGAAGAAGCTTTACTGACTGCAAATAGAGAAAATAATGTTAAAAAACAAGAAGCAGAAGAAAGCGCAAATACACACACTGATATTAAAAGCATTTTAGGGGATATGAAACGCTCCAACCACATGGTTACAAGCCAACTATTATCTGAAGCCCTTTTGGAGAGTATGCAAAATGTTCTCAAAACAAAAAATAAAAGCATCAGACAAGGTCCTTTTAGGGTTTTAACTGTTAGTTCTCCTGCCGTTTTAATTGAAATGGGCTTTATATCTAATCCTAAAGAGGCACAGTGGCTAAAAAGTATAGAAACTCAAAAGAAAATTGCTCAAGCCATATATAAGGGGCTTGTAGATTTTAGGAAAAAATTAGATAAACAAAAGAAATGAATATGACAAGACAAGACAAACGTGCCACCACGCACTTAAGAAACATTAAAATTTCACCCAACTTCACACTTTATGCTGAAGGCTCAGTACTTGTGGAGTTTGGTAATACAAAAGTTATTTGCACGGCAAGTGTTGAGCCACAAGTACCACAGTTTTTAAAAGGTACTGGTAAAGGTTGGGTCACTGCTGAGTACAGCATGCTTCCTCGCTCAACACACACAAGAGTTAAGCGAGAAAAAGCAGCAGCCTCTGGCCGAACACAAGAAATTCAACGCCTCATTGGACGCTCTTTAAGAGCAGTTACAGATTTAGGGGCATTAGGAGAAAAACAAGTCATCATTGATTGCGATGTTATCCAAGCCGATGGCGGCACAAGAACTGCAAGCATTACCGGTGGTTTTGTGGCTTTAGCTTATGCTTTAAAAAAAATGCTGGATGCAAGAATGCTCATAGCATTTCCTCTAAAAGATTATGTGGCAGCAATTAGCTGCGGAATTATTGGTGACACCGCTTGTGTAGATTTAAACTATGAAGAAGACTCTAGAGCTGAAGTAGATATGAATTTTGTTATGACAGGCTCAGGACACTTTGTTGAAATTCAAGGAACAGCTGAGTCCAAACCATTTAGCGATGCGCAAATGGCACAAATGACAGACCTTGCAAAACAAGCTCATTTGGAATTATTTAAAATTCAAGAAAGCGTTATTGGAAGCTTTTTTAAAAAGCCATAAATGCAAAATAAAACTCTCTGGGTGGCCACCCATAACAAAAACAAATTAAAAGAAATTAAAGATATTTTTAAAGACACCCCATTTGAAGTGCATGGCGCTTTTGAAATAAGCCATTATAGCCCACCAAATGAGACAGGAAAAACCTTTCAAGAAAATGCACAAATTAAAGCAAGGTTTTTAAAAGCCATTAAACCGCAAGATTGGGTGTTAAGTGATGATTCCGGCCTTGAAGTAACAGCGCTTAAAATGTTACCCGGAGTGCATTCTGCAAGGTATGCTGGCCCCACTGCCAAAGACATTGAAAACACAACAAAGCTTTTAAAAATGCTGCAAATACAAGCAACCTCTGGTGATAGAAGTGCGCAATTTAAATGTGTCATGTGTTTAATCTCCCCAAATGGGGAAGAAAAATTTTTTGAGGGTTATTTAAAAGGCAACATAGCTTCAACAATAAAAGGCTTATCTGGTTTTGGGTACGATCCTGTTTTTATCCCTCAAGGCCAGGAAAAAACTCTAGCGGAACTGGGACTTGCATTTAAAAATTCTGTTAGCCATCGCTTTATGGCACTAAAAGAAGTTATTAAGTATTTAAAGAGTCTTTAATAGTTACAAGGGTCAGACATAATACTTCTTGCCCAAGCTTCATTGCGGCCCAATTCTTTTGCTTTAGGTAAATCATTTAATAAATAATTAACCATATCAACCCAAGCTCCCTCACCAAAACTCTCTACCAAGGCCTTTTTTAATTTACAAAAAAATGCCATTTGGCTCAGTTGCAGCCAACCTTGTTTGTTACTACTTGATGTCGGCGGTACACTTCCCCAAGCAGCTCGCACCATCATTTCTATTGAGCCATTAAGCCACTGCTGAGTTAATGTGTTACTTTTGAGTTTTTCTCTACATTGTGGGCCCACATCATCAAGGTAATTATTTAATTTTGCGGCTACTTCAAAAAACTGCAAACAGCCCCCAAGCTCTGTATGCTCTTTACAAAGGGCCATGGCCTTTGAATAAGGCTTAATTTGTTTTTTAATTAATTCTGAATAAACTTCTATTTTAGAATCACACACCGTATGGGGTGGGTTTAAAATCATAATAAGTACAAGCCCTATAATTAAACCAAGAGCTACTTTTAGTCGCTCGCTTTTTAAAAATTGTCCCATAGTCTAATTAAAAGTAATATTGGGCCTCAAAGTAAATGGAATTATACGCTTTTAAACTCCCCAGAGGCTTTGTTTGATCTCCGCCGTAATAATCTGAGCCCACAGTCAGTTTTAAATTATCAATTGGTTTGTATTTAACCTGTGGGCGTAGCAAATAATCTGCACCTTCAAAATTATAAATTAAAAATACGTCAGAGCTAAAATCACTGGCCTCTGGCTCATAGGCTAATCTTACGCTGGTACTTGGTCTGGTTTTATCAACATATTGCTTTAGCAAAGAATTAAATTGGGCAATTTGTCTACTAATGGGGTCTAGCTCTTCACTTGCTGCTTTAAAGTTTGGAAAATAACGCATTATCATTTGAAAATTTAGGCGCCAATTTGTCCACAAAGGTTTTTCAGCTCCCACAATAAAATCAAAATGAGACGGCTTGCTGAGTGCCGTTTGTGCATTTGGGTTTTCTGTGTGAAAGTAAGCGCCCTCAAGACGTAACACCCAGTCAGGATAGCTTTTAGAAAAATCAAAACCTGTGGCAAAAATTCTAGAATAATATTGCTGCAAAATGATTATGCTTTGCCTTGAAACTTCTCTAAATTCTGGTTGGTGATCAAAACCTCTAAAAAAACTAAAACTTAAGTCCCACCCGCTAGAATTATAAGTGGTTTTTAAAGCATACTCAGTGTTGTCAAAACTAATGGGGCGCGTATCAGCATCGCTAATAACAACACCTGTTGGAATTCTTTCTTGGGGAATTAAAGATTTACCTTTTGGCATAATAAATTGTGTTACAAGCTCAAATGTCAGAGGAGAATTTCCGGAATCTGGCGTCCAAGTTGTATAAACGACAGTGCCAGCAAGGCGCCTTATCTCATCATCTGGGTTTAAAAAAGTGTAATCTTTTGCAGATAAAAAATCAGTGGGGTTTAAGCCATCTGATTTTCCCCAAGAAATAATTTGCTTACCCTCACGAACGCTAAAGCCTTCACGCTTAAATTGCCAATAAAACTCTCTTAAAGTTGAGCGGAGCGTGTTTGCAGAATACCCCGCCGCTTGACTTGAGTTTGTGGCATCAAAATAATCTCCTTGGTAAATAGCACGGGCAGAGAATTTTTCTGAAAATTTTAAATCACCTTGGAGCCACAAAGATAAATTTTGTTGTAAAAAACTTTTTGGGGGGGTAGCCACTCCTTGAGTTGAAAAGTAGGTGTCAATAAAGGTCTTGCCACTAAGGTCGGCCTCAATAGCAACAGCATTGAAAGAGCAGAATAGAATAAAAAATAATACAAACATAATGTGGTGCCTTACCAAAAACCGACTGACGTTTTCTTGAAGATGGAATCGGGGATAATTTTGGTTACATCTACTTTTTCAAATTTTAAATTTGTAAAGCGTCCTGTTTTTAAATTTTCCATTTTTAAATCCATAGCCATCCATTTTTTATTAGCCTCATCAATCATTTTAATTTCTTTGGCCACAAGCTTCTTCCAAGGCTTTTTCTCTAAATCAAAAATTTCGGCTTTTACATCTACAAAATTATCTTTTCTTACCCAAACAACTCCTCTTGCAGAGCCTGTTTTCTCAATTACATCCTCCGTTTTTGGGGTAGACTCAATAACGTAGCAATCAAAAGCATCACATTTTTCTTCTTTTAATAATTTGTAATTATAATCCTCCCTTTGATGACTTGTAATATCCGCATAAGAAAACTCAGAGCCCATAAAAGAACCGCTTTGTTGTGCAGTTTCAACACGTCTGACTTTTTTATAAGCCGGAAGATAGATTAAAATTTCTGTTTCTTTATCTTCTAAAAATAAAACGCCTTCATCTTTTACTTCCGCAGGTTTATGAAATCTTGTCAGCGTCTTAAAATGTACTGTGTCACTTGAGAGCTTTCTCCACCAGCTAAATTCCTTTTCTCTTTGAGCTTTCCCACCGCCACCAGTAATTAAATATGCCTTTGTTGTTATGTTTTTATTTTTTTTAGCCTCTTCATTTTTTTTCATAATCTCATCGGCGCTTAAAGCGTAAGCATCAATACTTTGCAAAAAAATAAAAAGAGTTAAAATAATTTTACTCATACTCTAAAGCCTCCCTAATTTTTATTTGCGCTGCCCGTCTTGCAGGAACATAGGCCGCCACAAGGCCTGTAAAAATACCTATTAATAAAACATAACCCACTACTTCCCAAGGGAATGAAAACCGTATTATCCAACCCAAAATTAAAGAAAGATCATTTTCAATGAAAATATAAGACACTCCAAAACCTAAAATAATAGCTGTTAATGCCCCAAGACTTCCTTGCCAAAAGGCTTCTGTAAGAATCATTTTTATTAATTGAATTTGCTCCATTCCTATGGCTCTAAGCACTCCCAACTCACGTAATCTTTCCATTACACTAATCATAAAAGTATTAAATAAGCCCAAAAATGCTATGAGAAGGGCCGTTGCCTCAATGGCTTTTGTGTAAGAAAAGCTTTTATCTATTTCTATAAGCAGGTTGTTTTTCATTTCTTTTTGGGAAACCGTCATAAGACTTTTACTTTTGCCAAATTGTGCATCAATGTCTTGTCTTACTTGGTTTACCGTAAAGCCAGGTGCAACCGTTAAAGAATAAGCACTGACTAAATTATCTTGCCAATATTTTTTATAAGTATCTCGACTCATATAAACAATACCCTCAGGAGAAGCGTAATCTACTACCACTGCTAAAATTTTAAAATCTACACTTCCTGTTGGCGTTTCAATTGTGACAATATCACCTGTTGTTTTATTTATGTGGGCTTTAAAAATTTCAGAAACCACAATGGTATTCTCACTATTAAATAATTTTTCTCCAACCCGCCCTCGTGCTGGGCCATCAACAATATCTAGCATGGCATAGTCATAACTTGGGTCTGGTTTATCAAAGGCTTTAATGCCCATTTGCCGCCCTTGCATATTAAAATGTGTAAACCTAAGCGCATAAACGCCTTTATTTGTTACACCTTTATTTATGCCTTTAACTTTTTCTTCAATCTCAAGGCCTATGCTTTCAGCAAGGGGTTGAGTTTGAAAGCCCACTAAATCCCCACTTGAAGACACAACAATATCGGCTTTAAAAACACGGTCAAACCAGTTGCTTAGTGTGGTTTGAAAGCTTTTGTTTAAAGTTGTTACCATCATCACTAAAATTAAACCTACCATTAAAGTTGTTACATTACTCGCTGTGCGCTTGGGAAAACGTATTAAATTATCAAGGGCAATTTTTAATAATGGTAAATTAATCTTAACCGTTTTTTTAATCAGGCTTGCTAAATAAGTAACAATGGCAGGAGCCACAAGGGCTGAGCCGATCATAGTGCAGCCCTGGCTCATATATTGTAAAACTTTATGTTTACTCCCCAAGCCTAAATAAGAGCTCACAACTAAATAAATAAGCATGCTAAGACCAACATAAAATATTTTTAATGTGCTTTTTTGCTCAAGCTGGTTGAAATCAAGCTTTTTCATAGCCTCTACTGGCTTTATAAAACTTGCTTTAATAGAGGGCCACAACGCCGCAAATACTGCCGTTAATGTGCCAACAACGACACCTAGTAAAACATGCTCAAGCCCAAAATAAATTTTAGTAACAGAAATTTTTGTTACATACTGACGAGACATTGATGTGGCCACCATCTCCACCATTTGGTGTGAAAGTAGTTTTCCCCAAAAAACTCCCATAAAAGAACCCACAAGGCCCATTATAAAAGCCTCACTCATAAACATAGTGGCAATAGAAATTTTTGTAGCACCTACAGCACGTAAAGTTCCAATTTCTTTTCTTCTCTCAACAACTGAAATGCTAACAGTGTTAATAACTAAAAAAACACCTACTAATAATGCTAAAGTTGAAAAAAAACTTAAAAGAGCTTGGTAAGAATGCACTAGCCTTTCCATATTTTTTGAATTTTCACTGGGTCTTTGAACCTCAAATGCTCCACCAAGAAATGCACTTAAATTTTGCTTAACACTTTCCAAATCAACACTTTCTCTTAAAATTAAATCAACACGGTCAAGCTTTCCCATTCTACCAAAGGTGTAGTTAGCACCATCAATATCCATTATAGCTAAGGCACCACCATAGGCTTTTGCAACACCCTCAGGGGTTAACAAGCCTCGAATAGTTAAAACTTTAATACCCACAGGAGTAGCCACTTCAATTTTAGAATCAATTCCCAAATTATTTCTTTTAGCAAATTCATGGGTAACAATAATGCTATCTGGCTGGTTTAAAAAAATAAGTGGGTCATCCATCACCTCTTCATCAGTGGTTTTATAGGTGCGCACACTAGATTCTTTTAATAAATCAACCCCAAGTACCACCAGGTTTTCATTAAGTTTATTTTGATTAGTAAAATAAATATTGGTTTGCACCATGGGAACAGCATGTTTAATTTCTTTAAATTTTTTTAATTTATCTAAAATTTCAGAAGAAAACCCAACCCGAGGGCCAGTAATTACAAGATTTGCTTTTCCAGAAATGGCTTCTACACTTTGTTTAAAACTCTGGAGTGTTGATTTATTAATTATTTCTATAGCGATGAATAAAGAAACTCCAAGGGCAATCCCTAAAGTTGTTAAAAGCACACGCGTTGGTTTTAAAAATAAGTGTCTTAGGCTTATAAATTTAAATAAGTTCAGCATTGGTGTTGGTTAGGGTTTCAGTTAAAATTTTTCCATCGCGCATTTCAATAAGCCTTGTGGCATAGCTTGCAGCTTCATTGGAGTGAGTCACCATAACAATGGTTTGATTTTTCTCTTGAGATAATTTTCGCAAAAGCTCTAAAACACTATGCCCCGTTTTTGAGTCTAAGTTTCCAGTGGGCTCGTCAGCTAAAATTAAAACTGGCTCTGCAATTAAGGCTCTTGCAATAGCTACTCTTTGCATTTCACCGCCGGAGAGCTGATCTGGGTAGTGGTTCATTCTATGAGAAAGATTTAAATAATTTAAAAGCTCTTTTGCGCGTGCTTCAACTTGGCTTAAACTTTTTTTATCCAGTAAAAGTGGTAGACAAACATTTTCAAGTGCCGTCATTGTTGGAAGTAAATTAAAAAATTGAAAAATAAAACCCAATTTTTGCCTTCTAAATTGAGAAAGTTCTGAATCTGTCATGTTGCTTAAGCTATTTGAGTCAATAAGGGCTTCACCACTAGTAATACTATCTAATCCACCTAATAAATGTAAAAGTGTGCTTTTGCCAGAGCCAGATGGGCCCATAATGGCAACAAATTGGCCTTTTGGAATATTAAAGCTAACGCCATTTAATGCATTAACTTCGTGTTTGCCCCCTTGAGAGTATTTTTTAGTAAGGTTTTTAACTTCAACAATATTTTTCACTTTAGTTTAACATGACCTTTTCTGAAACATTAAAGTCTGAACCCACTTTTACAATTTTAGCTGCATCCATGTATGGGTCATGTTCAAAAAACACAAAACCATTTTCACTTGCAATGCCTTCTAAGATTTGTTGTTTTTCTTTAATTACTAAAAGAGGGTCTAAATCATACCCCATTACAAAGGGCAGACGCACGTGTGTACTTGTGGGAATAATATCTCCACAATAAATTAAAGGGTTCTGTTCCCCTATTTTTACAAGTTGCTGAGCTTGTGTATGACCGTTAGTTACAAAAACACTCACCTGTGGCAACAAATTTTTAACATCCCCTTCTAGCAAATTTAAAACTTTATTCTCTAAAAGAGGTTCAAAATTTTCTTTAAAGTAGCTAGCCTTTTCCCGAAGGTTGGGGTTTTGAGCCGTCTCTAAATTCTTTTTTTGCACATAATATTTTGCATTTTTAAAAGTAGGTACTAGTTCTCCATTTTCTACTGTCGTTGCCCCACCGGCGTGATCAAAATGCAAATGAGTTAAAATAACATCTGTGATGTCTTCTAGCATGAGAGAATGTTTTTTTAGGCTATTAGTTAATGTATTTTTACTTTGGTCCCACTTGTACATTTCTTTAAATTTTTGGCCAAATTTTTCCCCATACTTTTCAGAAAGCTTATCCCCTAAACCTACATCAACTAAAATTTTATGCTTATCTGAAATAAGTAAAAGTGCGCGGGCTTCCATGTCTATACGGTTTAGTTCATCTGAGGGGTTTGTTTTATTCCATAAAACTTTAGGGACAGTTCCAAACATGGCACCGCCATCAAGAGCAAATGAGCCTGTAAGAATTGATTTAGCTTCGTAGGGGCCAACTTTCATCTGGTTTACCTCTTAAAATTGGTATATACCCTCAGCCATGGTGATTCAATGACAGAAAATGAATTAATAAGCTTAAGCGAGAGCATTCAAAAGGTATTAAAAACCATTGGTGAAGACCCCAAGCGTGAGGGCCTACTTCAGACACCTGCGCGCTATGCCAAAGCTCTAAAGTTTATGACAAAAGGTTACGCAGAAAACCCTGAGGAAGTATTAAATAAGGCCATCTTTCATGAACAGTATGATGAGATGGTGGTTGTAAAAGACATTGAAATGTATTCTTTGTGTGAACACCACTTACTCCCTTTTATTGGCAAAGTACATATTGCCTATATTCCTAATGGTAAAATTGTGGGCCTTAGTAAAATTGCCCGTCTTGTTGAAGTTTACTCACGTAGGCTTCAGGTTCAAGAGCGCCTCACCACACAAATTGCTGAAACAATAAATAAATTATTAAAACCCCATGGAGTGGGTGTTGTAGTTGAAGCAAAGCATTTATGCATGATGATGAGGGGAGTTGAAAAACAAAACTCCGCTATGGTGACTAGTGCCATGCTTGGTGATTTTAGATCTGATGCCTCCACCCGTAAAGAATTTTTAGATTTAATAAATAAGTGACTCTCGCTCGCCCCAGCCTGATCCCTGTGTGTTAAATGCCCACACAATTCTCTTAGGCCCAGTAATGAAATAATATTGTTAAGTAATAAATAACCCGAATCACAGCTAGCCAAAAGGCTATGCTCGATTCAAGTTTTTTACCCTTATGTCGATATTTCCTTATGAAGTGGGTTAATTGCTTCATAAGAACCCCCTTTCTGGGTCAGGGGGAACTCCATTTCCGTAAGGGGCGGCGAAAGTCGCCTTTTACTTTGCAAACTATTTACCAGTGTTTAATGTAAATAAATTTCTTTAAGCGTCCGGTGTTCGCTTGCTCGGATGTCCGCTTCACGCGCCAACTGAAGTAGTTGGATATCACTCCATGTGTAACCTAAAACGAGAATTTCTCGTTTAATTTTTGCATCTGCTACCGCCATCGGAGTGTGTTTTTATATTTGAAACTTTAATTCTGTTAATTTGATGTGACCTTTTGTTTCTTTGCTCTTTGCTCTTTGCTCCCTTTTTTCTGTTCCTGTTGTTTGTTTTGGAATATCTTTGTCATTTTTACTTTCATTTTTTAATAATTTGTCACTTGATAGGGTTTTTGCTGAGTTTTCTTTTTTGTTCTGGGAATTTTTTATCGCTTTTATTTGCCGCTTTATTCTGGCAAACTTTGCTTTCATTGAGCGATCTTGGAATTTTCTTTTGAACTGAAATCTTTTTTAAGTTTGCCTTGTGTAATTGATTTGTGAGCGAAAAATCTTGATTTTAAAACTTATGTTATTGTGCTTTTAAAGAAAAGCCTAGAAGCCAAGGGGCTTCGGGTGAGATAAAGGAGATCTATAAATGAATAACTTGGAAATTAAAAAGAACTCTCTCTTAACCAATTTGAAAGCACTTGCTGACAGGGATCTTATAACTGAACCTAAAAAGCTTAATAATAGTAAACTTCTAGTTCAGCTTAAAAACCTAGTTTCAGAAGAGCGAAAACTTTTATCTTTAGTGTTAGATTATCTTTCAGAAGTACAATCTCGAAGGCTCTATCTTGAACTAGGCTTTCCCAGCTTATTTGAATTTTGTGTAAAAGAGCTTAATTATTCTGAAAGTGCCGCTCAACGTAGAATCTCTGCCATGAGACTTATTAAAGACATCCCTGAAGTTAAAACTAAAATAGAACTGGGTAATTTAAATTTAACAACTCTCACCCAGGCAGCCATGTTTATTAGCCAAGAAAAAAGAGTTAACCAGAAAGGCTATAGCATTAACCAAAAACGAGAGCTTTTGAGTAAGTTAGAAAATAAATCTAAAAGAGAGTGCGAGAGGGAATTAATAAGGATCTCACCTTTAGCAACAATCCCTCAAGATAGAGAAAGAATAATCACAGAAGAGAAGATTGAAGTAAGATTTGTTATCACAAAAGA
Source organism: Oligoflexia bacterium (assembly GCA_016715815.1). Lineage (GTDB taxonomy): Bacteria > Bdellovibrionota > Bdellovibrionia > JABDDW01 > JABDDW01 > JADJXN01. Next base: position 17,567 of record JADJXN010000014.1, on the reverse strand, counting down.
GCTTAAAGAGAAGCTTGAGAGGGTAAAAGCATTAATCTCTCATAAAAAGGCTAATCCTAGTTATGAGGAGCTACTTTTGGAGCTAGCAGAGATTGCACTTAAGAAGCTTGATAAGAGCCAGTGTCAAAATGCACTTCCGCCGGCGGAAGTAAAGAACTCAGAGGCTCAGCAAGTAGGCAAAGAATCAGAAAATTCACGCTACATTCCAGCAGAAGTTAAGCGACAAGTATGGCAGCGAGATCAGGGAAGATGCCAGTATGTTAGCGATGGAAACTTTAATGCAGGCAAGCCTGAAAACAGTAAAGATCAAAGTGACATCGCTTCAAACTCGGCTCAAAAGTGTAACTCCACACACTTTATTCAAATAGATCATGTCACACCCTTCAGCCATGGCGGCTCATCTACAGACATAAATAACTTAAGGCTACTTTGTGGACAACATAATCGCTACAGATGGGAAAAGAGCAATTAATAATACAATCGACTCTGATGGGAGCAGAGAAAATTGGAAGGAGCACTAAAAGCAATTTCAGATTGCAAAAACTAACTTAATAAGTGCGGCTTAGCTCCCAAACGGTATTACCAGAATTTTTACTAACTAAATTTAGCTGAACTAAAAATTTTTGATCTTTTTTTTTACTTTTCGTCTGTGAAGAGTCTTGTTCTAGCCCATCAACAAAAATTTCCAAAATAAACAAATCTCTTTTAGAAATATCATTTTTTTCATCGCTCACAATTAACTTTTTATTTTTTTCCACCACTTTTTGCGCAAGCTCCATATTCTTTTTTATGGTTTTTTGAATAAGCCCCGGCACAGGCACTGTTTTAAAAAAACTCTCCACTTCATTTGAGGAAAAACTCAAACGCAGCTCAGAAATATCTTTAAAATTTTTATGTAAAAAACCAAGTTTTCCTAAATTTTCTAAATCGCGCGACCATTTTTTAGACACGCGAGCCTCAGGTGAGAGCAAAAAATCGAAGAAGTTTTGTTCATAACTTATAAAAATCACACAAGAAAAAAGTAAAATCAAAGGGCCAAATTTTGTCACAAAAATCATAATATAGACAAAAACCACCCTAGGCAATCTATAGATAGCCTAGTTATTTCAAATACTTAAACAACCCACCCCCACGGCATCTTGCTTGAATATATGTGTTTACGGCTCAAGCTTTAAGTTAAAGACAAACAATGACTTAGTCTAACTAAAGTGAGCCTTTTAAGGACGCGTATGACAAAGTTTTTTGGAATTTTTGGAATTATCACAGTTTTAACACTCACAGCGTGCAGCCCCGTAAAATTTGGTGAGGCAAATAAAAATAATGGTACTTGTAACGTGAGTGCATCATGTCCTGTGGACCCCACCGGTGGCACTTTTTTTACCCAACAAGATCAAGTTTTTACCACAACAAATAAAGTAGATATTTTAATTGTCAATGACAACTCAGATTCAATGGCTACAGAGCAAGCAAACTTAGCATCTCCTTTTAACGGATTTATTAATAACCTTATGAATGCCTCAAACACTATAGGCCTTGATTGGCAGCTAGCCGTAACAAACACAGACATTTGCCCTCAAGCAGGTGGTATCTGTAGCGCACCATCTCCTGCAACTGGTTTACCCGTTTCTGGTGCGCGCGGGAGATTTTATGCCCCTGTCACCTCCCAAATTGAGCCGGTTTATGGAAATTATATTTTAAATCGATTCACACCCAATGTGGCAAACGTTTTTGCAAGCACAGTTAGAAGAGTGACTACAACTGGAAAGGTTGAGGTTGGCTCAGGCGATGAACGTGGAATTTATGCTGCAAGCTTAGCCATTGATTTAAGAAACACAGATAATGCAGGCTTTTTTAGAGATAATTCAAACCTTGCTATTGTTGTTTTGTCTGATGAAAACGTTCGTTCTGTTGGTGGACAAAATGCAAACGACCCTGATAACAGACCTCTAGAAAATGATGATCTTCCTCAAACGCTTTTAAATAAATTTGTTACAACTTTTGGCGGAACAAAGGCTTTGGTATTTAACTCTATCGTAATTAAATCAAACGATACTGCATGCCGAGCACAACAAGCAGCACAACCAAGCTCCATTAATGGTGGTAGTAGCCCCGCTCACTTTGGTACTGTGTATGAGCAAATGAGTAATCTTTCCCAAAACGGCTCAATCATTGGAAGTATTTGTGACAACGGTGCCGGACAATTTGCCCAAATGCTTTCACAAGTTACAGGCAGTATTCAAAACCTACCAGCACTTAACCGCATGACACTTAATTATATCCCCTCACAAAACCCCGTAGTAACATTTACTCCACCAGGTAACGCTGTTAGCTGGAACTGGGTACCCGGTACAAACGTAATTACATTTAGCCAGCGCCCTGCCAATGGAACAAATGTTCATGTAGAGTATTATTATACAAGTGGCTCACAAAAAGCATTAGTAGGTGGTGGCGGCATTCAGCCAAAAGTTCAGATACAAAACCCGTTTCAAATACCAGGCCCCTTTCAGCAAAGGCCTTTTGGTTTCCCAAGATTTTAATATGCTAGACAAATAAAAAACCCGAAACTTTTCAGCTTCGGGTTTTTCACACTCATTTCTAATTTATTAAATTAGAAGGAGTACTTAGCGCCTAAGTTAAGAGCCATACCTGAACCAGTGTTGGTGGTGTTGGTAGCTGGCTTGTAGTAGTTGCCAAGCATAATGTAGTCAAAACCTGCCCATGCGGTTAAGCCATGACCATACTTATGTGTAGCCATTAAGCCAACAGTTGTAGCTAAAGATTTCTCTGTAGCACTTACGTTTGTTGGTGCTACGTAGTGGTTACCATAAGCTGAGCTAATGGTGGTTGGTGCAGTGTTTTCTTTTGAACGGCTAGCCATGTTGAAGTTAATGCCGTACTTTGTGTCATCAGATGGGTTTAAATCTAAACCTAAGCTGATGTTTGTAAGGTTACCCATGCCCCAGATACCAGCAACAGAGTATGCTTTTACATCATAGAATAGTGGCTGGTAGCCCTCAAATGTGGCTGTAGCAGATGAATCATCACCTGAATCCATGTGGTAAGCAACCCATAAACGGGCCTTCATGAATTCTGGGAAGTTAACACCGGCTTGTAGGTTATATGCGCTTGCAGAAAATGCTGTATCTGCAGTTGTGCCAGCAGCGGGTTTTTGTTTACCGCTTTGGATAGCAGCGTTTGCAGTAATATCAAGCATACCAAAATCAAGCATACCATATAAACCAAAGGTCATAAGATTCCATGAACCTGTGTTACCTGATGTACCAATTGCAGGAATTGCAAGGTTTGGTGCAGCAGCTGCTGTACCAGTATCACCTTGAAGTTGAAGTACCATGAAATCTAATTTTTTAAGTACATCTGGTAGAGTTTTAAAGCTTAAGTTAGCTGCATATGCAACTACTTCAATATCAGTTAAGCTTGTACCAGTTGTGATACCGGCATCACCAATTTTTGCTCCACCAAAATCAAGATCAGCAAAATCCCATGACCAACGAGCCATTAACCCGTCAAAGAAATAGGGGAATGCTAGATCATCATTTTTTGACATAATAAAGCCTGAACCGTAGGTTGTAGCTTGGCGTCCAGCTTTCATGCTGAAGCTGTCACTGGTTTTCCACCACATCCAGCCTTCTGTAACCTGTAAAAGATCTTGACCGGCGTTAGTGTTTGTAGCACCAGCAGGTGTTCCAACAGAACCAGCAGTAGCGGAGAATACTCCTTTACCACCGTTATATGCGTTCGCACCCCACACACCTGTGTGTGTTAGGCCGATAAAACCCATGAGCTTATCTGATGTCATGGCGCTGATGTTAAACTGATTCTTTGATGTCCAGTCTTGTTCCTGTCCACCACTTGAACTTGCGAATGTTGGATTGTTACTCCAGTTCCACTTCTGCTTCATGGATCCGCCGAACTTAATGTCAGCGCCCTTATCAGCAGCATTGGCGCCGGCGGATAACATCGCAACCGCAACAAATGCTAATAATTTATTCATCTGTTTCTCCTCTTGGTTGATTGATGACCAATACTTTAGTTGTTAAACACATCTTCTTTGCTTCAAGTAAAATGGTAGTAAGTATTTGAAATCAAAAGCAACATTTTTTTTTGAATGTGCGTGCGCTCCGTGTTAAAAACTGGACGTTGACATAGTTTTTGTCTGACTTTAAAGTCTTCAAACTCAAGTCCAGTCGGGGTGTAGCGCAGTCTGGCTAGCGCATCTGCTTTGGGAGCAGAGGGTCGTTGGTTCAAATCCAATCACCCCGACCAATGAACCACTCTGATATCAGATATCCGATATCAGACATCGGATATCCGAATGAAAATGTACTTATTTATTTTCCTCTTCTTTCTCCTCTCCCCTCCCACACATGCGCAATGGCTTTTGGAACTTCGCTTAGGAATGCAGCTAGGTGAGCAAACAGAAAATAAAACAGATACTCTCTATGGTTTGCACATTGGGCTTTTAATTGGGCATCAGTGGAATAAGTTTTCTACAGGAATGGAGTTTCGCTACTTAAACCAAATGATAAAATTAAATAATTCTGAAGCCAAGCTTGATAGGCTTCACACCTTCCCCATTGGTTTTGTTATAAGAAATGAATTTGAAAAATTAAGGCCTGAGTTTGCTTACTACTATGATTGCGCAGCCTACAGAGACCTTTCATTAATACCTATTACTTATGGTATTGCCTATGGGGGCTATGGCTCTTGGCGCGTAGGCCTTAGCTACTTAAGTGATAACGCCCATACGTTGGGCCTGTTTTATGAAAAACAAACTTACAAACAATATAAAGTGAGAAAACCTAGAGTTACCACAGGAGATACTATACCTTATAAAGTCTGGGATTTTTGGTCTCTTAATGTAGGTAAATTATTTTAAGCTTCTTACTTTGAATGCTCAGCTACTATATTTTCTATAATATTTAATGCTGATGAAATCTTATGAAAGAACGACTTTTCATGCTTAATAAAATGAAACCGCGGATGCTTAGACCAAATAGCCTTAAGTTTTGCATCTAATTCTGCTGCCTCTTTTACAGTTTCAACCCGCGCGGGGTTGCCTCCCTCAATCACAGGTATGTCACCTACGGCTGCTGTTTCAAAAAACACAACAGCATCATAACGTTCAATTTCATCCCTTAATGTTGTTCCCATGTGTTTAAAGTAATCTCCATCTGAGCTTGGCCAATAGGCCGCCCCATCAAGAGTGCCGCGGTCACAAAGTAAAATTCTACTTTTAAAATGCGCTGCTTGTATGTCTTCTAGGTTTTTTTGCACATGAAAGATGGCCTTTTGTGTGGCCATTCTCACCTCTTGCTCATGGGATCTTGGAAAGCCCCCCATATAAAGTAAAGTGGCTGCCTCTGGAACAATAACCACTTGCTCACCAAACTCACGTCTGAATAAATCAGCCGCAGTGGTTTTACCTCCACCAGGCCCACCGGTAAGAACAATTCTACAACAATGGTTTTTATCTGACGCTGCCACTTTAGTGATTTGCCTTAGACCTGAGGTTACCTAAAATTGGCTCCACCAAATCAAGTGGGAGCGGGAATAAAATGGTATTTGTTTTATCCCCTGCAATTTCTGTTAGGGTTTGTAAATATGCAAGCTGAAGCGCTGAGGGCGAAGAAGCCATTGTTTTTGAGGCATCTGCTAATTTTTGAGCCCGCTGTAATTCTCCCTCTGCACTAATAACTTTTGCGCGACGTTCCCTTTCTGCCTCTGCCTCTCTGGCCATAGCTCTTTGCATTTCTTTGGGAAGATCTATGTGTTTTAACTCCACTATTGAAACTTTAATTCCCCAAGGCTCAGACTGCTTATCTAAAATGGTTTGAAGGGCTTGGTTAATTTGGTCACGTCTGGCTAGCACATCATCCATATTATATTGCCCCATAACAGAGCGCAAAGTGGTTTGTGCAAGTTGGCTTGTGGCAAAATAAAAATCTTCTACTTTTACAATAGCTTCCTCAGGTGAGAAAACCTGAAAGTATACAACTGCATTAACCTTCATACTCACATTGTCTTTTGTAATAACATCTTGGGGTTGTACATCCATTGTAACCGTACGCACACTGACTTTAATCATACGCTCTATAAACGGTATAAGTATAATAAGCCCAGGGCCCCTCACACCTACAGAGCGACCAAAGCGTAAAATCACGCCTCTTTCCCATTCTGGTAAAATTTTAATTGTTGAGAATAAAACAAATCCTACTGCGGCTAATATTAATAAACTTGAACTCATCTGTGGCCTCCATTATAAATGCCAGTTATGGCATACCATCTAGAATTAGCAAAAGAAAACTTTAAAATTGCGGCAGCGCATTTTGCAATTTTTGGCCCCAGCTGTGCTGAGCGCTTACATGGGCATAATTATTATGTCAGCCTCACTTTTGAAACAGATGTTATAGATTCAAAACTTGGCCTTTCTGTAGAGTTTAACGAGCTTAAACCCATTATAAAAAAAGCCTGTGAAGAGCTGGATGAATATGTTTTATTCCCAGAAAAATCTCCCTATCTAAAAATTTCAAAAGAAAAAGATAGTTATAAAATTATTTTTGCCAAAAAGACCTATATCTTACCCGTAGAAGACGTGAAACTAGTACCAGTACTTAATATTTCCGTAGAAGAGCTTTCTGCTTATATTTGGAAGAGGCTTAAAAAAGCTTTTAAAAAGTATCCTCAAATAAAAAAATTCTCAGTCACGGTAGAGGAAACTAGGGGGCAACGTGGCACTTACACAGAATAATTATTCTGTTAATATTTTCTTTGCTCGTCCGGTTTGCTCCGCACAAAGCTTGACACCTTTAGATTGAAGTTCTTGGGAAAATAAATTAAATAATAAATTTGTTTTCTCTAATGGAACTTTAAATGAAATTTCCGTTAACTCTTTACCACTTTTTAATTTTAAATGGTCAATAGTAACCTCATATCCTGCATAGTGCTGGTTAATTTTTATAACAGTATTTAAATGTGGCCCAAATTCTCTTAAGTTTTGTAAATTAACCCCTCCTATGGGCGCCACATTTTCTAAAAACTCTACTTGCTCTTTTGAAACAAGCTTTGAATAGCTTGCATCATTATATTTTAATGCACAGGCTGTTTTAGACTCATCTCTATAAACATCATTCTCACATTTTATATCAGAGCTATTTGAGATCTTTGCATTTAAAAAACCCATTTTAACTTTAACAGTGGATTCCAGATCCCCTAGCACCCCTCTTAGCCTTAATATTACACCCCGGCTATAGAGCCTAAGATCAGTGGTATCAAAAAGTGAGAGCCTTTGTGTCTTAGTATTTTTAACCGTCACACCTAATTTTTGAATAATACTTAAAGGGCTGGGCTCACAAACAGACCATTGTAATTCTGTATTTTTCACCTCAAAGCCCTTTGAATAGGCATTAGTGACAACTAGTAAAAAAAACACCATTATAATTAAACTTATTTTCATTTATTCACCCTTAGGACAATATTAGTCACGTGTAATCCCATACTCTTGCGGTATTTAGCACTATTTAATGGTCTATAATTTGCTAAGTCAAGTACGTATGCGCATCTTCTTAGTCTCTTTAGTATTACTGCTATCTCAAATTGCTATAGCAAGCCCTGATCAAAAATCCTTTGATTATGCTAAAATGTTTGATCTAACTCGCCAAGCCCTTATAGGCCGCCCCCAAATAAAAAAGTTTTTAAAAGAAGCGTTTGAAGAGCTCCTTATTGTTGATGAAAACCTTCAAAAACAATACGGCTTTAAAGAAAAAATTAAAGATTTATCAGAGTCACAATTTATTTTGCTTTTATCCCACTACCCTGAGCTTTGGCCCACCATTGAGCTTTATTTAAAAAAAGTTCCAGCTGAGGTAGATACTGACAATGAAAAACAAGCAATATTAAGACAAAAATTTAGAGAAGAATTAAAAGCTTTTTTTGAAGATAAAGACGTTGTTGAGAAAATGGCTAAAATTAATAACCCCACAGAGGCGGTAATTTTAAATACAAAAGATGGAAGCCCTGGAATTTTAGAGCAAGAAATTTATTTTAACCATGAAAGCTTTTATAAAGGTAAAAAACTTCCTCCAACTGATCTTTCAGAACTTTGGGTAAAAGCCTTAGATAACACTAAAAAAGAATACATGATTAACTCTTTTGAGTTTGATCTTGATAATGTCGCCAACGCCGCCATTCGCGCCAAAGAGCGTGGAGTTGATGGAATTATTGGTGTTGATAAAAATATGGTCGAAGGCCCTGAGGCACGCCAATCTGTAAAAGATGTTGTCGCCAGAATGAAAAAGGCAGGGGTTAATATTACCTATGTTGACCCTACTGGGCTTAATCATCAAAAATTTGGAGTGTTTGATTGGAGCCTTCCAGAAGTGGCTACTGTTGTGGCCTCTAGTGGTAATTTAACAAAATCTTGCAGTGGACCACAGGGAGATTTGACAGGGTTAGAACTTAAAAACCAAAAAGATTCAATCTGGGGTAACCCCAATGCTAACCACACTGTGGTTACAAAAAGTCCCATTTTAGCCGTTGTAGCTCATCACACACTTTATAAAACATTAGTAATGAAGCTAAGAGGAGTACAAGACAACCTTGAAGCAAAAACTTTTGGCTATCCACTTTCAGGGGCATTTCAAATTATGTCAAAAGAAGGCTGGGTTATTTTTACTACCACTCCGGGTGGCTCTATTGGAAACCCTAATAAAGATATGTTTTCAAGAATGCTTTGGCACGCCAGAGACTTTACACCAACAATTATTGCATTTGCGCTCTCCTCTTCAGACATAGAAGACGTTTTATACCAAGTGGCTGAGTATAAAAAACAAAACGGTAAAGACTTTATTGTAAACGCAGTGGCAGATAAGCCCTTTGCCCTTGCAAACTGGAGTGTATTTTTAAAAATTTTAGGCCTAAAGGTAAACGAAACCTCAAGAATGATTGAAAAGGATGAGGAGAGTCGCTGGAGAAAGCTTTTGGGCGATGATGGTATCAAAAAATTAGAAAAAAGTCTTTTTGTTGGACCTGCATTTTATAAAGAAAAACAAGTTGAGCTCATTGATGGAACAAAAGTTAAAGCGGCTGCAAAAATTCACCATAAAGTTTTACAAGCTGGTCCCTATTCTTCTGCTGGTAGTTCTTTTAATAACAGCAATGCTGCCACCTCTAACCAAGAGCAAGTTTTTGTATGGAAGAGCCAATATTTTTCGGACCGCATTTTAGGAGCCCTTGAAGGATTAAAGCGTCACACCAGAACAACTATTAAAAGAATGGCAGAGATTAAAAACGGTTATCTTACTGAATATGTTGAAAAGGCAAACTGCCCAAAAACACTTAAAAAAGTGTCTGGTTTTTAAAAATCAAAAATTTTAAAAGTTTTACCAATAAAATGAAGGCCAATTAGAAAAAGTAGCACTGCGCTAAATTTATGAACTATGTTCATCCACTTACCTGCCTTAGGAAGCTTTTTTAAATTTAAAACCCCTAAAGAAATAAGGGCTAAAAAAGTAGAAAAACCTAAAGAGTAAAAAAACATCATTGCTGTACCTTTTAATAAGGTTTGAGATGTGGCCATTAATGTGAGCACACTTGAAAGCATAGGGGTTGAGCAAGGGGATGTTACAAGGGCTGAGCCCACGCCTAAAAGTAGAGCTTCAATGTACCTATTAGAGTGGCCAGAACCTAAATTTGAAAATTTATGGTTAAATTTATTTACAATACCTGGCATTTTGCCAAGCCAAGAATAAACAGCCATTGAAATTAAAAATACGGCTAAGAATAAATTAATGGCCTTGCTTTCAGAAGTAAACCCAAAGGTCTCCCCAATACTGACCGCCACTACACCTAACGTAGTTAAAGTAAGCACTTGGCCAATAACATAAACTCCGATTTGAATTCTTTGTTGTTTTGATTCTTCACGGCCAAAAAACCCAATAATGAGCGGAATTAACGGGTACACACATGGGTTAAGAGAAGATAAAAAACCCGCTCCAAAAGCCAATAACATTAGTTTAGCGCCTCTTTAACTTTTTTTTCATCATAGGCATTCTCTTTTGTAATAAGAGTCCAAGGGGCTTTTTTATTTTCGCGCTTGTAAACGGCCCAGCCAGGAACGCCTGAAATTTTTAACTCTTTTCTTAGTTTTTTATCTAGGTCCATAACTACGGGCATTTTAACTTGCTGCTTTTCAACAAACTTTTTAACTCGCTCAATATCTTTTTCAGTGTTTACCAAAATGACTGAAACATCTTTTGATGCATTAATTTTTGGCAAATGGTTTTCAATTTTGTCTTTACAATCTGGGCACCAGGTAGCCCAAAACACAACAAGCTCTTTATTTTTTTCTGTTTTAATTTGTGCTTGTTTTCCCTCAAGGTCCGTGAGGTTTGCCTGTAGCTCCGGAGGGAGCGCAAATGTTTTTGGGATCATTAAGAAGATCATCCAGCTTAGGGTTACCAGTAGAAAATTTTGGAACTTTAGTGTCATAAATAAGAGGCTCCTTCTTTTTTTGAGTTTGTTGACTGTCAAACTGCCATGGCCCCACATAAGAGATAATTTCAACAGGTGTCACTTCACCTTGGTGAATAAAAACAACTCCCTTTTGAGGCTTTTGAATAACAGTACATGGGGTTAACCCCTCTGGGCAAAAGTTTTTTAAAAGTTTATTGTTAGGAATTGATGCAACTGTCCATGGCACCTTTTGTGTTTGCTTCCATGCTAAAGCCTTCTCAACAGATGAGGAAATTATTATTGTAATAAGCTTAGCATTTCTAGGCTCTTTAAACTCTGCCCCTAAGCTTTGCGTTAGATCATAGGCTTCTTTTTTACACACCTCACAAAAAAACTGAGCAAACATTATAACTAAATTTGTATCTTTGTAATCTCCCAGGTTAATTTTTTCTCCATTAGAACCTGTCACCTCAGCTGCTATTGTGGAAATGTGTTGTGGGCTTGTAACTTCAGGCTTACCCAGTTCATACTTTAAATTACTTCCAATACAGCCCACGCTAAGCACACTTAAGTATAACAACAAGTGCAAATTGCGTAAAAAGCCTAAAGCGCCCATGAAAGCCCCCCTGAAACTTTAGTGCTTGAAGTTAAAGAATTTGAAAGTGCGTAAGCAGAGCTGACAAAAACACTCACAGACTTAAGATTATATTTTAACCCTAGGCTGTACTGATCAAAACCTACTTGAGTTGTTGTTTGAGAGCGTGGATCTGATTCAATTTCAGCTGAAAAACCATAAGAGAGACTGACAAAAAAGTCATAAATTGGCTCAACTGTCAGCTCTAGCTGGTTGATATAGGCTTGAAAGTATCCCCTTTCATTTAATAATGGCTGATTATTTGGTTCCCAAAAATAAGAAGATGCGAGAGTACCAAATAATTTATTAGTAAATGCATACCCTAGCTTTACTTCCCCGCCGTAATTTCTTGGGCGCTCTTGAATTTTGTGAGCCGTTGAAATTTGTGTTCTTAATTTTAATTTTTCTGACAAAACTTGCTCATAATAAATTAAGGCCTGGTTTGCATTTACAATGAGTGGGCGCGCTTTAAAAAAACCATCGCGATCGTTAAAATAATCCTCAGGTTTTTTTTGATCAAAAAAACTATACTGCCCACCAATGAGTGTTGTTTTATTAAAAAAACTTTTTTCATACTCAATAAGCGCTCCTTGAGTTTGGTATGGGCTTTGTGAGATATGACCAAAAAAACCAGTACCCACGTAATGCTCACCCTTTGAGTAGCTAAGCCTGATTTCTGTTTGCATTTGGCTATTATAATTTGGTGAGAGCTTTGTTTTTTGACCATTTCTATCTAAAAGCTCAAGAAAGCTGTAATCTGGGCTATCTATTAAAATTTTTGTGTTAAGGGTAACACCTTTTGCTAATTTTTCTGTGGTTAAACCAAAGCTTGTTCTCACGTTTTGAGTTTGAGGAGACCTCTCTTGCGTGCTTATTCCTAATGGCTGTTGGGTGCTTTGCACATCTACCTGAGTTGTCATTGTAGTAGCTGCAGCAAAAACCTTAACAGGTATAGAAAGTAAGACTGTTAGAAGCAAAAAACAGTATGTAAAAAAAATTATTTTGCGCATGACCCACACCCGCCACCAGCAGCAGCTTCTCTAAAAGAATTAAGACTTGTATATGGAGTTCCTAAAGAGGGAGTTTGTGTTTGTTTTAAATCCATGGCGGGATGGTTTAATTTATCCCGATCAACATCTTCAAGGCTTGCGCACCCAGAAAGGGTGAGCAAGCCCACAAAGAAAATAATATTACTGGTTAACAGCCTTTTTAATATCTTCAACATCTTTTGATCTTAACATTCCCACATGGGCATACGCAATAATGCCTGATTTAATAACATACACTGTTGGTGTAGCCTCAAGTTTATAGGCATTTACAGATTTATTTCTTGGGTCCATTGCAAATGGGTAATGTATCACTCCTGATGCCACCATTTGTTTATGCCAAGCTTTAAATTCATCCATATTTTCATCTAAAGTGACTTGCCTTACAGTGGCAATTCCTTTTAGATCTGTTGCAAGCTTTGAAATTGTTGGTAAATCTCTGAGGCAGTAAGAGCATTCAATAGACATAAAATCTAAAACCACAGCCTTTTCAACAGCAGGGTTTTGCGCATCTGATATGCAACCATGGGTTTCAGAACCATCAGGCATTACTTGTGTAAGTGTTATACAAGGTACTGAATCACCAACTTTTAAACCAGCTTGTGAGCTCAGCGAAAATGCAGCAATAAAACCAAATGTTAGAGTTAACAATAATTTTTTAATCATAAACATTACCCCTTTTTCCTATTTTTTAAAGTTATAAACATAAAAGCCACAAACCACCAAAAGAAAAACTGTAATGAAAAAATACCAAATAGCTTAAATGTGCCCCAATGCACAAAGGCAGTTACCCCGCCTGCGGTAAAAAAAAAGAAACTGGTTAAAAAGACAAAACCTTCAAATATTTTTACCAAAATGTGTTCACTGGCTTGGTTAGCAAACAATAGGATCTCTAAAGACAGCAAAAACATCCATATAAGTGGAACAAACAGCGCCTTTAGAGCATTTGATTTCATCGAAGTTTTGGCCCTCAAATTTAAGTCAATCACAGGTTTCAAAGGAGGGTAAAGTAATTTTTACACGTCTTGTAAATAATTAATCTAACAGATGTTTCTGTACTCCTAGGTCAAAGTAGTTATATTTGAGCCAGCTTGAAGCTTGCTTGGCTTTTGCCTTGCAACAAATTTTGAACAATCATTGCAATGATGAAAGGAACTTTCATGAAAGTAGTTTTATCCGCCTTACTTACTGTTCAACTAGTGCTTCCCACAACAGTTTTTGCTCAATCTCAAGGGATGTTGCCATCAAGCTCATTTTACGCTGGGGATAATGCTGTAACGGCACCTGCAGCTGGCACAACCACAGGTCGCTTTGGCGATGTGGGCTCAGATCCTTGGAGCATTGGCGGAGACCAAGGCACTGGCTGGAGCGGCGGCTGGACAAGTGATCCTTCATTAGGAACAGATCCTTATAGTTTAGGTTGGGGCTCAGGCATGGGTTACACCACTTTAAACCCCATGGATGATTTAGGCGCTTATATTCTTCAAGCCTCAGGTGTCTTAAATTACCCTTACTACCAAGATATTAGAGAGCTAAAAAAGAGCCGCTCTTATACAAATGATGATGAAATTGCCGAGCAAATTATTAAAAAAGCTTCTATCTCAGCTGGTAGCTGGGGAGCACTGGCTTCTATTTTATTTGCTCTTGCACCACTTAACCCAAAACTTAACCCATCAAGTGGTTCTGCCTCAGGTTGGGGAATTGGAATTGGTATTGGTTTAGTTCTTGGTGGTGAGTTTTTAGCTGTATTTAAAACTCAAAGTGAAATGATTTTAAAATTAGCAGCCCTTTATGGCGAACTTCCTGATACCCCACAGGCTCGCGCAAGCTTACTTAATACAACATTAGCTATTGCTACAGGTATTGGAACAGGGACAACACTTTTTCAAAGCAAACTTACAAAATACTTAGAAAAACGCTTTGGCCTTTTAGTTGTTAATTCCGCAAAAGGTGTTATTAACCAAATTCCTACAACTGCGTTTCAACAAGTTGTTTCTGAAGGGGCTCAAGCAGCAACTGCGAAAGTTATTGCAAACCAAATTCCTGCTGCCGTTCAGCAAAGCTTTATTAAAGAAGTGACTTTTGAAGCTACCGAGAGAGCTGCAATGCAGGGTTTAATTGATAGAGCTGCCTCTGAAGGCGCTCAAGTAACTGTAACAAAAACAGCCGCCCGCGGGGTTTTAGCAAAAATTAGATTTTCTGATGATACAAAAAAATTAGGTGCAGGCTTACTTGCTGGGTTTATTTCAGCAGGCATTGCCTATGGTATAAATGCACTTCCCACAATGTGGATTGGTAACAATGCAAAAGCAAAATTTAAAGCAGACCGAGCTGCTAGAACAGCAGAAGCCGTTGTACAAGTAAAATCAAGTCCTATTATACGTAAAACGTTATGGATGATACTAACCCGTGATGTTTTCAAGCGCATTCCCAATAAAGAACTTCAACTTAGCTATGCTCAAGCAGTGGCCACTGAAATCCCACTTATTAAAAATAATCAGGTTGATGAATATAAAGAAATTGCTGAAGAGTTTAACCAAAACACTAAACAAATTTGTGCAAACACTAAAGCCAAAGTAGCAATTAGGCGAGACCTTGATGAAAAGGCAGTGGGTGATAAAACCGTTATCCTCACCGATGATTTTGATACCCCAAAAATGGATGAAGATTGTGATCCAAAATCTATAAAAACTGTAAGTGTAGCAATAGACAAAAACCTTGTTACCATTAAAAGGCTTGATGTTAATACTGAGGCTAAAATTTATTTTTTAAAGCTTATTTTAGCGGGCATGTACCAAAAAGGAACCCTTGATGCTGATGATTACAAATCCCTTGATGCTGTTGCCATTATGCTAGGCCTTATGCCGCCACCAAATGTGCAAGTAGCTCGTAATGATAAACGCCTAGTAGATATTGGCCGCTACTTATCACTACTTGCAGAAATGGATAAGGCCGCCTATACAAAAGAAATAATTTTAGCTAAAGCTGAAAGCATTAAAAACTCTGGCGATGAAAATAAAAAGAATGCCCTTAATAAAGTTCAAACCTGGGGACCAGGCGGCTCAATTATACTTGAAGATCTTGAATCAGCAGCACCATTAATGCGAGTTATTGAAGAATCAATCCTTCAAAAAGGTGGCGTTACTGGTGAGCAAGCCAAAGTCATCCAGGAAACTGCAAAAAAACAAGTAGAAAAAGCACTTGAAGATGAGAGCCCGAAGAAGTAAGGGCTCTCTCTATAATAAACTTTGAAATTTCTAATTTTTTATAGCTTAAAATGGCCTGGCCGCCTTTCATAAGCACTTTCCCGTGTGTCAAATACCCACACAACAATACTTAAGCCCAAATACGAAATAAAATCTGCCCAATAAAGTAAATTATACGAGTGCTAAAATACACAAATCTCAAACTGGACTCGTATTTACTACTGAGACTCCGAATCTTCACTATGAAGTGTTTTCTTTTCTTCATAGCTACCTCCTTTCTGAGTCAGGAGGAAAAGCATATTTAAAGGGCGGCTTTAAACAGGCCGCTCTTTGTATTTGCAAAGAACATATCACTAGTTTTAGCAATTATACGTTGTAATGACGTCCGGTTCCGGACCAGGTCCGGTGGCCTGCTTCTATACTTAAATACTTTTCCAAAGCTGGCGCATTTTTTGGTGCACACTTAAAGAAAGTGCACCCTTTGGGGAATACCGATGGGCATCTAAAGCTTCAAAAATTTCTGATAAATTTATTTCTGATTCAGCAATAGTAAGAAAGTATTTTTTTTGAGATTGGGCTACAAGGCCTTCATTAACTAAAAAATCTAAATGGGAAATCAACTCATGAAATGGCATTTGAAGCTGAGCCATAAGCTCGTCAATTTTTAAGCCAACTTGCTTTGATTTTGCTTTTGAAGCACCCACTAAAAGCTCTAAAATATCAACAATTGCAAAAGGGGTGAGACGTTCTTGCCAATTAAATTTATATTTAATTTTTAATCTTTTAAACTGGAAGTAACAACAAAGCTCAGCACCAAATAATAAAATAAGCCAAACTACATAAAGCCAAACTAAAAACACCGGGATCACAACAAGAGATCCATAAAGTGCATCGTTAGAAATGGCTTGCACGGCATAGCGAGCATATAAAAGCTTAGCCAGTTCAAAAACAACACCCGTGATAATGCCTGCCTTGATTGCATCTTTATAATTCACCTGAGTGTTAGGAATAAAAAAGAAAACCGCAGAAAATAATAAACCACTGGCCAGATAAGGAATAAATTTTAATAAAATAACTAAAATATTAGCAATGACCCCATTATCATTTTCAAGCCAAAAAAATGCGCGAGAGCCAAAAACAACTGAAAGAGTTATAAGCACAGGGCCAATAGATAAAAGCGTCCAATAAGTTGTTATTCTTTTACTTAACGAGCGCGGTTTTTTTACTCCCCAAATAATATTAAAAGACTTCTCAATGGTAGAAATTGTTAAAACCGTTGTAATAATAAAACCAATTAACCCCACCGTACCAACGGCCCCCGCATGCACTTTTGAAACAGCAGCATTTATATAATTTGTAATTTTATCTCCAAATGCAGGGGCAAGATTTTGCTGCATAAGTGGCTCTAGAGCCGACTGTAAATTTTCAAATCCACCAAAAGATTTAAATAAGAAAAAGGCCACAGCACAAAGGGGAACTAAAGACACAAGGGTTGTGTACGCAAGGGCTGTTGATTGCGTAAAAATAAGATCATTTTGAGATTTTTTCCAAAATTCTTTAAGATCTTTCACACGTAGATTTCATTTTGAACTGCGTGTGTTACTTTGACAAGTCCCTGTTTATCTAAAACTAGCTTTGCTAGTTTTACATCTTTAAAAAGTTGTCCCTCAGGACTTTTGTAGCTAAATTGAAATGCTAAATGGGCATAGTAGACTCGGTGAGCCTCATGGCGGCAAAGTTTTCCTAGATCATCTATAAATGAAACCTCTTTAAATGGGTCATCTAAGTTTTGAAGATACTGACTTAAGCTAAACCTAATAATTTCTCTTAAGCCCCATTCATTTTTAATATTCTTATTTGATTTTTTGTTTATAAATATTTTTTTATTGTAATGGATTATATCCTCACCAATTTCAGCTTCAATATCAGACATATCATGGGCATACCTAACACTATACACTTCCGAGGAAAGCTCTTTTGCTTTTATTCCCCTGACATACTCTTTTATTCTACCAAGCTCAACTGGCTTTTCTTCTTGGCCTTTATAAATCAACACCTTTTCAACATCAGCCACTACCTTTTCCACTTTGCCCGCTAAAAAATTTTTAGATAATTCTTTAATTCTATCTTTAATAATATAAGCCACAACTCCGGCAGTCAAAAGCCAAGTTGGCGTTAACCCAAATTTTGAAACCATACTTGAGCTACTTT
>JADJXN010000013.1 GCA_016715815.1 Oligoflexia bacterium | reverse complement strand
TTTTCTTCTTCCTGTTCCGTAATAAAAATTTTCTTTTGATGCCATGTTTTAATTACTCCGCTTTAATATCTAAGGCTGCTGGTGTCTGAGACATATGGGGGTGCTCAGGGCCTTTATAGACTTTTAATTTTTTAATTAACTGACGTGATAATTTATTTTTAGGAAGCATGCCCCAAACAGCTTTTTCAATAATATAGGCGGGGTCTTTTTCTCTTACTTCTTCTGCGCTTAGACTTTAAGCCACCAAACCACTCGGAATGGCGGTAATATCTTTTGGTGAGCCACTTTTTACCAGTCATTTCAACTTTTTCAGCATTAACAACAATGACAAAATCCCCCGTGTCATTGTGGGGGGTGTATTGAGGTTTGTTTTTACCTCTTAAAACATTAGCAATTTCTGTGGAGAGACGGCCTAGAACTTTACCGCTTGCATCTACAACGTGCCATTTTCTTTCTACTTCGCCAACTTTTGCAAAATAGCTACTTGGATCATAAGTTTTATTCTGAGACATAAATCCTCTTTAATATTTTTATAGAGTGTCAATTTCTACAAGGATTGAGCTAACTTGTCAAGTTCGGGTGGGTAAAAAACCTCACTCAAATAAAGCCCTTGAGGGGCTACTGTTGGGCCTGCAAGCCTTCTGTCTTTAGCTTTAATGAGTGCTGGCAGAGATTCAATGCTTCTTTGGCCTGAATCTAGCTGTAAAAGGGTGCCAACAATATTTCTGACCATTTGTTTAAGAAAACCATTTCCAGTGATGTGAAATTCAATAAACCCACCGGATTCTATAAACTTAGCACTATAAATTGAGCGGATTGTAGTTTGTACAGGGGTCCCCTCTGATCTAAAAGACTCAAAATCATGCTCCCCAACAAGCTGGCTTGCACTTTGGTTTAATAAATCAAGGTTTAAGGGCTTTCTTATCCATAAAGAGCGGTTTTTATGTAGGGCTGTTGGAATTTCACTATTCCATATTTTATAAACATAGGTTTTATGGGTGTTTGAACGTAAAGCATGAAATTCATTAGCTACGAGCTCAGCTTTTTTCACCACAATGTCTTTATTTAAAAGCGAGTTAAATGCGCTTTTAATATTATAATTTCTAGGGTCACGGCTCACAACAAAATGAGCCACTTGGTTTAGGGCATGTACTCCAGCATCGGTTCTGCCAGCACCAAAAACAGATACTTTTTCTTCGAATAGCTTTTCAATGGCCTTTGTAGCTCATGTTGAATTGTTGGGGTTTGGTCGTTTTGAAACTGCCAACCCTGATAGTTTGTACCATCATATTCAATTGTGATTTTTATTTTAAAACTCAAATCCAAAACCGCCCTCATAATACAAGGCTGAAAAATCATAGATGTTTGATAAACCAAAAATCTGACGAATGTTAGCCGTCAGATAAACATGGTTTATGCCATAGTCTTGGTCTAATTGCCATAGAACTTCTTTATCAAGGCCATCTAGCATAATTTGTACACCACCAAGCCACTGCCAAGCGGCACCACCGCCAAATTTTAAATTTTCTCCTAAGGAGCTTTTGTCATCTCTGATTTCAACCATGCCGTGGTAAATTCCACCAACAGCCCCAAAGGGAATAATTGGTTGCATGTCCCAATAATGCATTCGATACACTAAATTTAGCTGCACAGGCAATACAAGTAAACTTATAGATTCCTCTGCGGCAACAGAGGGGCGTGAAGTAAAGCGGCCAAAACCTTGAGCGCCAAATAAACCAACACCAGATTGAAAACCCATTTTCCCAGCAGATTTAAAAAACTGCCATTCAATATTAAAAATGGCCATAAGCTTAGGGCTTGTGTCATAAACATTTGAATAAGTAATGCCTTCAACATCGCCCTCAAGGTTTGCGGGGAAAAACGGGCCCATACTAAGACTTGCTAAATATTTTTGTTCTGATTTTTTTGTGGCATAAATTTTCTCACCCTTTTTGGTGATTTTTTTTAAAATTGGGGTGCTTTCGGTTTCTGAGTAATAGGGGACAACTTGTGTATGAGATTTTTTTGGCTCTAATAGTTTTTCAGCTTTAGCATTTATTTCTTCGGCAGTTTTAATATTAATTTCCTCAGTGTTTTGCTCAGGCTCCTCATCGGCAAAAGACTCTACTTCTTCACTATCTAAATCTTGCTCTGTTGTTTCTTCAAGCTCCAAGCTTGGAGGAGGAGGGTTGGTATTTTGTTGAGCATTTAAGTTAAGGCTTATGGAAAGTAAAAGTAATATGAAAAAAACTTGTTTTAGAATCAAGTTTTTCTCCTGCGTTTTAAAATTTGATTTTGAATAACAAGAATTGGAAATAAAAGAATAATCACTGCAAAAAGGCTGGCCTGATAAGGCCCCCACTTTAAAGCCAATTGGCTGTAGCCAACAAGGGGCCATAAAAGAGTTTGTGTTATTTTTTTAGCACTGGGGCTTTGCTTAATTTTTTCTGCATAGTAGGGGGAGTTTGCGTAATACCAATGAACAAAGCTTTGTCCCCAGCTTGTTTTTAGTAAAAATTCATCCCTAAATTTTCTTAATATAATAACTTGTTCTGAAAGTTCAGAGCCAAATGCCGCTGTAGCAATAAAGCAATGACCGTTTTCAGACATAAGCCCCGCCACTGGGTTTGGTTGAGCGCACATGCCATCTCCAAAGCCACTTGTGCCAGCACCTCTATCAGCCACAGCCATTAAAAAGCCAACATTACCGGCATAATCTACAAGGCTTGTTAAAAAGCAGTAAACATTATCACCCTCTAAATTTGTTAATGGTTTAACAAAAGTGGTGGAGATGGTTTTATTTGTAATGGGGATATCAATGTAACTATAAGTGGTTGCAGTTGGGTCCATACCATCAACATCAGCTTCCATATTTGTAATTGTAGATTGAAGATAAAAAACTCTAATTTTTTCTAAAGTGTTGTTGGTGTTATCAATATCGGGAAAGCTTGATTCAACAGAGATATTTTTTAACTTTATTTTTTCATCTCCAGGAAAGGCTACAAAGCTATAAAAACCTGTTTGCCCACCACTTGAGGAGAATTGATCAATGGTGGAGAGTAAATATAATGAGATGCTATAAATTTCATCTGTACCTGAGGTGTAAAGGCCATCGTTATTAACATCTACAATAATGTGAATGCGCAATAGGCCATCAGTAGTGCAGTCATCAGCTGCGTTTTGTGAAGCAGTGTCGCAGATATTTTCAAAAGTAGTTGTGAGTGTGGGGCTGGCAAGGGTGGTATCTGTAATGCGCCCTGCACCGGTTAGTGCGGCGCTGGCTTCAGGATCAGCTGTGACAGTTGTGGTGTTAACAAATAAATAAACTTTTGTAGCACTTGTCACACTTGAATTATTAGAAGAAACGCTTAATTGAAGCTGAGATGTTTTAACTTTACAATTTGGGTTAACAGATGTTGAGCAGGTTGTTGCATCTGCATCTGTATATGTAGCTACATCAATGCTACTATAATAAATTTTAGTGGGTGCTGTGGCATTTGGTAAGACGTTTGAGCCATAAAGTTGATGTACAAGAAACTGTAACAGTCGCAACAGCATTTTGGCCAACTATTGCTAGAAAAATAAGCATTAATATAGGTGTAAATTTCATACTAAAATGTGAACACAAATTAACTCAGATATCAAACAGCTTTTCAGCTATTTGAATGCCGTTTAAGGCAGCACCTTTTCTCACGTTGTCACTTACAATCCACATGACCCAGCGGTTTTTATTGCCTAAATCTTGTCTAATGCGGCCAACAAAGACCTCATCTTGGCCTGAGGCGTTTCTATTAAGGGGATAAATATTATCAGAGGGGTTATCCTGCACCACAACTCCAGGCGCGTTTGATAAAACTTCTAATACTTCTTTTCTAGTGGCGTGTTTTTTAAACTCTACCCAAACAGCTTCACTGTGGCCGTTAAAAGTAGGGGTTCTAACAGCTGTTACAGAAATATCTAGGTCTTTTTGAGAAAGTATTTTTTTTGTCTCTTCCATTATTTTTAATTCTTCCATAGTAAAACCATTATCATCAAATTTGTCTATATGAGGAAGATTGTTAAAAGCAATTGAATGGGCAAATACTTTAGATGGTGTTGAATCATCTCCATTTAAAAGGCCTATGGTTTGCTTACTTAATTCTTCAATTCCGCCTTTACCAGCGCCGCTAACTGACTGGTAGGTTGAGGCAATGACTTGCTTTAACCCAAATGCCCTTTGAAGTGGGTTTAATACAACAGTTAGCTGAATGGCTGCACAATTTGGGTTTGCAATAATTTGAGGTGAGGTTTTTTTAGGCATCATGTGGATGTTGACTTCAGGTACTATGAGGCTCACATCTTTATCCATTCTAAATTGGGAAGAATTATCTATAACAAAACAACCCTCTTTTACAGCTTTTGGCGCCCAAGCCTTTGAAGCTTCATTGCCGGCTGAGAAAAAAGCAATTTGACAACCCTTAAAGGCATCTTGAGAGAGAGGTTTTATGCTAATAGATTTACCTTTAAAGCTTAAAGTTTCGCCAACGCTTTGAGTGCTGCCAAAAAGCCTGAGCTCTTTAACTTTAAAGTTGTCTTTTGATTCTAGTATTTGAATAAATTCTTGGCCCACAATTCCTGCGGCGCCAACCACTGCTATTATCATATACTCCCAAAAGGTAGCAGGTAGTTTTTGGTAATTGTAGTGGTTAATTTAAATTTAATAAGTAAATAAAGCATATATGGTCTCAAATCAAATATAGGTCAACAATTACCAAAAACTACCTGCTACCTTCTTAGTGGTCAAGAGGTAGTTTGGGTTGTTGGATTGATGTGTTTTTATCCTTTTTAATAACCCGTTTAATTTTTTTGCTAGCTGGGGATAGCACGCCA
Organism: Oligoflexia bacterium; assembly: GCA_016715815.1. Lineage (GTDB taxonomy): Bacteria > Bdellovibrionota > Bdellovibrionia > JABDDW01 > JABDDW01 > JADJXN01. Next base: position 879 of record JADJXN010000013.1, on the reverse strand, counting down.
AGGATGGCTCCTAAAACGGTATAGGTGATAAAGGCTACAAATAAATTTACAGCAGGGTCAAGAGCCACAAAGACAATCACGCAAAGGCCAATAATAAGAGTAAAAAATGGTTTTTTTTCTTTAAAATCAAGTTCCTTAAAGCTGCGGTATCTAAAACTTGAAACCATCACAAAACCCAAAAGTACAGCCATGGCTAAAATATAAATATTTTTTTGTGGGTCAATGCCAGCTTCCCTAAAAGCTGTTTACAGTAGTAGCCCAATGCCTGCAGCCATAGAGATTGGTAGGCCCTGAAAGTATTTTTTTCAGCATTGTGTGCCTGCACATTAAAGCGAGCTAGTCTTAAAGCTCCGCAAGCCATAAATATAAAACAAGCCAGCCACCCAATTCTTTCAAAAGGTTGAAGGGCCCAAAGGTAGAGCAAAATTGCAGGGGCCACACCAAAGCTAATTAAATCCGAAAGTGAATCATACTCCATTCCAAAGCGGCTTGTACCTTTTGTTAGCCGTGCAACACGGCCATCAAGGGTATCAAAAACAGCAGCGCCAATAATGGCGTAAGCAGCGGTTAAAAAATCTCCTTTTAGGCTATAAATCATAGAGAGAAAACCAAAGAACATATTCCCAGTGGTTAAAATATTGGGGAGTATGTAAACATGCATACCTGATTTTTTTTTGGAATTTAAATTATCCATAAACCTTCATCGGAGCCAATATTGATTAGACTTAAGTCTAAATCAAGAAAATCCGCCAAAAAGAGCAAATAAACACCACAGCCCAAGACCAGAAAGTACAGGGTAAGTAAGGTTGTCATCAATTTTTCTTATTTGTATAAGCTCACTAAAAGCCCCAATGAAGCCCCCTAAAATACTGACTAAAA
>JADJXN010000012.1 GCA_016715815.1 Oligoflexia bacterium | reverse complement strand
AAATTGATGTCTGTGCTAAAAGACCACTGTTATCAAATTGTGCAAAGCCCGCTAGTGAAACAAAAGACCCAACAAAAACCATTCTTTTAATAGCTCTTACATCTTGAGTTTTTTCAATTTGTTCTTTTGATTCTTGAACTTTTACTTTATGAGTAGCCGCTGCAATGTAAGCCTCTGTTAACATTCTTAGCGCAATAGCAGCTGACGCAGATTTTTGGGCATCAGTTGAGTCTTGGCTTTCAAGTACATTAATATGTTTTTTAAAAATTCTTGCTAAAAGAATTTGTTCAACCTCATCAAGACTTAAATCATTCATTCCCTCCAAAGAACGGTACTCTTCTAAAATTTGATTTTTTACTACTTGATTGCCGTTGAATTGCAACAAAGCCAAATGGGCTTGGTATTTTTTAAATTTTTGTCTTAACTCTTTTGGTAAAGCCTCCCTTTTAATTAGATTGACTTTATACCAATCCGCTAATTCATAAATTAAGCCTTTAAGAGGTTTAGCTTTAATATCCTCGTTAAAGCTGCTTTCTAAAACCACCCGCTCAAAGCCTATCTCTGTAGCTTGCTTAAGTTTCTGGCTGTATTTATGGGCAAAGGTGTTCTGAGAAGTAAAAACAAAGGGATAAAATAAGCATATTAACTTTTTCATAACGGACACCAAAGTGAGCAAGGAGCGTTCCAGAGCAGTGGCAAACCTAGTATATCTATTGGAAATCAGGTGAAATTTGTTCAAGTAGAAGGGACAAAAAGTGGCACTATTTAAAAATTAAACCCGCAAAGCGTGGGGTGCTTTGCGGGTTTTGGGCTCAAGAGGAAGTGTGGGCGTCCTCTTAATGAATTCGTTTTTTTAACAACTTACATACAACTTTCAGCTCAACTTACATTCCACTGCCTAAAACTTTTTATTAGATAAGTTTTAATACAGCGTTTTGAGATTGGTTAGCTTGTGCTAAAACTCCAACCGCTGCTTGTTGTAAAATGTTGCTTGAAGCAAGCTCTGCAGTTTCATAAGCAACGTCTGCATCTGATAACCTTGATTTTGCTGCTGCTAAGTTTTCGTTTTGAATATCTAAATTGCTGGTTGTTACTTGCAATCTTGATTGTACAGCACCAAAATCTGCTCTCATTTTATTAATTTTAACAAGGGCACTATCAAGCTTAGCTAAACCATCACGAGCACTGTCTTTATTAAGGACGGTTATGCCATCAATTCCGATTGTAGATGCGCGGGCGTCAGCATTTAAATTGTACTTGATGATGTTTTCCTGCCCTGCGTAGGCACCGACATGGAATTCAAGCTCTTTACCTGAACCATCAAGAAGTTTTTTGGTACCAAATTGTGTGGTGTTGGCAATACGATCAGCTTCTTTTAATAACTGATCTACTTCCACATTTAAGAAACCACGCTCAACATCACTGACGTTGTCAGAAGCGGCTTGAACACCCAACTCTCTAACACGAATTAAGATGTTAGATAGCTCGTTTAAACCACCTTCACTGACTTGAACCAGTGACATTGCGTTAAAGGCATTGTAGCGTGCCATTTTTTGACCTGCTAATTGCCCTTTCATATATTCGGACTGTGCAAGTCCGGCTGCATCGTCAGCAGATCTTACAATTCTGCTACCTGATGCTAATGCGGAAAGTGCATGCTCGTTTCGCATTTGCTGCTTTCCTAAGTGTCTATGCGCATTGATAGACGCGATGTTTGTATTTACTCTTAAGCCCATAAAAAGCCTCCATACGTTAAAAGAGTCGCAGCTAAAGCCCATATCCAAGACCACGGCTGTGCTTTAGCTGCTTACTCACACCACGTGATCAATTTTTTTTTTGAAGGTAGATGGAGACTTCTCACCGGGACAGGATCTGAGGTTTCACGTCGACCTTCACAACTCTTCTCGGCGAAGGTCTAGTTTGCTTTACAGTGCGTTAGGACTATAGGCTTGTGCGCGGCGCGTCTTGTGACGGAGATACCTAGACTTTTGTATTTAAAAATTTATTTTGCAGGTAATCAGTCCTGTAAAAAACTTGTGCAGATTTTTAAGAAGTGAGGAAAAAAAATGGCCGGGTGAGCGCTGGGCAAAACGCTCCCCGGCCCGGGCTTACGAGAGTGGACCTATGCGGCAGCATAGGATGGTCCACTCCTGCGGAGTTCAAAGTTAAATCAGATGATGGAAATTAATCTTGCTGCTCTACCAGGAAGTTCATTAGCTTGTGCTAGCACAGCTATTCCAGCATCTTGCAGTACTCTGCTCTGTAAAAGCTGAGCAGATTCGTAGGCAATATCGGCGTCGGAGAGCCTTGATTTTGATGCAGTTAAATTTTCAAATTGTGTATCTAAGTTAGAAGTCGAAGCATGTAATCTTGATTGAATTGCTCCAAAATCAGCTCTCAAAGCAGATAGGCCAACAAGAGCTTTATCTAATCGTTCAAGGTTATCAGCGGCATCGCCTTTGTCTCTGATATTAAGACCTGAAATTCCAAGGCGACTTGCTGTTGAATCAGCATTTAAATTATATTTAATTTGGTTTTCAGGGCCAGCAAATGCACCAACATGGAAGGTGTAATCCCCACCATTACCGCTTAAGAGAACCTTGTTACCAAAACGTGTTGTCTTAGCAATTCGGTCAAATTCTTGGGTGAGTTGTTGGTATTCGTTATTTAAAAAGTTTCTTTCTACATCACTCACGTTATCTGAAGCAGCTTGGATGGAAAGCTCCCTTAACCTAATAAGGATATTGTTTTGCTCGTTTAAACCACCCTCTGCTACCTGAATAAGTGAGATAGCATTATTAGAGTTTGATCTAGCCTGTTTAATGCTTGCTATTTGACCTCTAATGTTTTCAGACATGGCCAAACCCGCAGCATCATCGCCTGGTTTAACTATGCGGTTTCCGCTAGCGATAGCCTGTAATGCATGTTCCTGATTTTGTTGAGATTTTCCTAGATTTCTTTGCGCAGCAATAGATGCTACGTTTGTATTAATCCGCAGTCCCATAACGTCCCCCTGCAAGACCCTGTCCCGGCTTGCAAGTAACTTATCGGCGCATTGCGTTAGTACTTTAGTCTGTGCGTTAAATAGATAAAATCGTCAAAGAGATCAACAAATTAGATGAACTTTAAAGGCGTTAGTTATTAAGTCTATTAATTAGTAACCTGTACCTGTGGTGACAGATAAATACACCTTCCAAGATTCAGGTGCGTGGGCAAATGAGAGACGAACTTGAACAGTGGGAAGCCACTGTGGAATTGAGGGCTTTTTAAAAAGCCGCATATTTGCTTGTTGTGGAGTACGGCCACCCTTTTTTTGGTTACAGGGCACACAAGAGGTCACAATATTTTCCCAATTTTTCTCACCACCTTGTACAACGGGTATGACGTGGTCAAGAGTAAGGTGTCTTTGAGAAAATTTTTGGTAACAATATTGGCACTTATATCCGTCACGAATATAGATATTCTCTCTTGAGAAACGAATGTAATTTTGCGAGTAGGTTTTTACGAAGTTTTTTAGTTTTAAAACACTTGGGACTTTAAACGTAAATTTAACCGTACGAACACAGGCATCGTGTTCCTCAATCACCTCTACTTTTCCTTGAAAAAGCAGAGTCATGGCTTTTTGCCAATTTACTACCTTCATTGGCTCGTATGTAGAATTTAAAACGAGCGCATGAGTTGCTGTATTACTGAAGGCCCACCCCCTCCTACCACCTTCTTTTATTTTTTCAAAGTCTATGCACTAAAGCAACTAGACATAGGGTTTATTTAGGCTTTTACATTAAGCGCTACCCCTTTTTGTTTTTCAAAGTCTGTATTTAAAGTCACAATAATCTTTTTAAAACTTTTGGCCATTTGCCTATTTTTCTCAGCTATGTGCTTTTTTCTTTTTTCAATAAAATCAATCAGATGCTCAGTAGGCGCATGTCTGTCTTGCTGCAAGCTATCTTGCGGCTCCTTTGCAGGGGCAACTTTACTCACAACAAGATCTTCTTGTTTAATAACTTTATGTGTAGGCTTAACCGGATCCGATTTATTTGGTATCAGGTTCATGTTTTCAATACGCACACATCCCCCTTGGCCCAAAGTCTTATCGGCATTTTTAATGCATAATGTTAATTTAATAATTTCAGCTAGTTATGCTTTAGATAGCGCTCACAAACGACTCTTGCTGAGAGCTCCTTTTTATCCATTCTCACGGTCAAATTGCCGGCTCTTTGAGAACTATTAGCTCCGCCAAGTGGTTGTTTTGAAACGAACAAGTGAGCAAAAACAAATCTCCCTGTTTGATAAGCATTAGTTTGGCCAGAGTAGCTAATTGACTGAGGTGTATTCCATTTTTGAATCTCATCGCCTCTAAGAACTGCCAATGTTCCATGCTGCTGATGGCTTACAACAAGTACTGCTGGGTTATGGATCCCTTTTGCAGGTTGAGTGTTATTGTACATTTGCACGTTAAAGCCTTGGCCGGTGCAAGTAAAACCACTTGCATAGGTTGTTGAAGCTAAAAATAGTGAGGATAAAAGTAATAGGCTTTTCATAAAAAAGACCTCCTAGTTATAAAAATTCTTGGACTCCGAAAATTCATCCCCAATGGATGGTAAAAGGACGTCACAATAGCTTTTAGGAAACTAAGAGATTTTTTTATAGTCTCTTGCTTGGTAAAAAGTTTATTAGCTGTATTAGCATTTTCAAATAATTTTTTATTTTTACAGAATTTTTAATTTTTTTATCTTCTGGCAAATTGGGCTAATAGTTCAAACATCACATCAACAGCTAAGAGCTGAGTAATTTGGGTTGGATCATACTGAGGAATAATTTCTACCACATCTGCACCAACAAGATTTAATTTTGGAAGTGCGCGCAAAAGCATTTGCACCTCATAACTTGTCAGCCCCCCTATGACAGGAGTCCCTGTGCCCGGGGCAAATGCTGGGTCTAAGCAATCTACATCAAAGCTAACATAGGTGGGTGTTGTGCCAAATTTAGGAAGTTGACTAATAATTTTTGAAATTCCTTGTTGCCTTACATCATCAACACTAAAAACTTTAATGCCTTGTTTTTTACAAAACTCGGCATCTTCTTTCACAGCAAAAGGCCCTCTAATTCCAATTTGAACCATTTTTTTAGGATCCACTAGGCCTTCTATAACAGCATGCCTTGCAAATGTACCGTGGTGGTATTCACAGTCCCAAGCTGGTGGATAAGTATCAAAGTGGGCATCAAAGTGTATCAGAGCTAGGGGTTTTTTATGTTTTTTATGAAATGCTCGCAAAATTGGAAGTGTGATGGAATGATCTCCCCCACAGGCGATAAATTTTTTTTTATTTTTTAATAAATCTAAAACAAAAGCCTCAACCCGAGCATAGGTTTGTTTTAAATCTATAGGCACTGTTGGGGCATCTCCCACATCAGCAATTTTTAATTTTTCGAAAATGTTTATGCTTTTTTCCCAGTGGTAGCCTCTACCTAAAGAAGAAAGCTCTCTTACACCCTGTGGTCCAAAGCGCTGCCCCACTCTATAAGAAGCTCCGCCATCAAAAGGAACGCCAAATAAAGCCACATCAAAATTCTGCGTTGGTTTTGCCTCAGGCAATCTAAAAAATGTTTTAATTGCTGAAAATCGGGGGTATTTTCTTCCTTCAAGAGGTTTAAATTGCATAGCAAACTAAGCATAGCCCTAAATAATTGGTATAGCCAACACAAAAGAGTGCTGCCGTGGAGACAATCAAAAGACCCTTATAAAATATGGCTCTCAGAAGTCATGTTGCAGCAAACCTTAGTTAAAGTTGTTATTCCTTATTTTGAACGTTTTATAAGTGAGTTCCCCACAGTAAAAGATTTAGCCAATGCCAAAGAGGAAAAAGTATTAAGTCTGTGGACAGGTCTTGGCTACTACTCGCGGGCCAGAAATTTACACCTTGGCGCAAAACAGATTTTGCAATTAAAAAAATTTCCTCAAAATTATTCTGAGCTTTTAAAAATTAAGGGCATTGGGCCTTACACCGCAGCAGCTATAAGTAGCATTGCCTTTGAAGAAAGGGTCGCTGTAGTTGATGGCAATGTGATTCGAGTAATTACACGCATTTTTGATATTTCTGAAGATGTTGGAAAAAAGAAAGTTTTAAATAAAATTAAATCTAAAGCTGAACTTTTAATTACAGGGCAAATTCCATCGCTACATAATCAAGCTATGATGGAATTAGGGGCACTTATTTGCACCCCCAAAAAACCAATGTGTAGCCTTTGCCCTGTACAGCAATATTGTTTAAGCTTTAAAAATTCAAGTTTTGATCAAAGGCCTGTAAAGGTTAAAACGCAAAAGTGTGAACCATGGCTTTGGGAAATTTATGTAGTTAAAAAAAACAACAAATACGCCTTTATTAAAAATAATAATGGGACACCCTGGCTAAAAAACATGTGGGTTTTTCCTGGCAGTGCCAAAAAGCTTAAAGCCAAGCCAACAAAGGGCTGGCAATTAAAACACTCTATTACCAAGCATCAGATCTATGTTAAAATCAAAAAACTAAATTATGTGCCAAGGCATCTATCGGTTAAATGGTTTAAAATGGAAAACTTAAATAAGTTTGGCACAAGTAGCGTAACAGAGAAAATTTTAAAAAAGGTTGTTTAATTTGAAAGTACTTATCTTTTTAATTTTAATTTTTTTAGCAAGCTGTAAAAGTGCCCCCCTTAAAGTGCCACCTCCGCCGCAAGGCTACGCGCCACTAGCAGCTACGCAGCTTACATTTTTAGGCGAAAGTTCTGAACCTGCATTTTCAGCAGACGATAAAAAAATTATTTATCAAAATAAAAAAAGACCAAATCATGAAAACTCACAAGTTTATGTAGTAGATATTGCAACCAAAGTTGAAAAGCGCATCACCCATAATGATGGGGATGATTCTTGCGCTTCTTACTCTCACTTTGGAACAAAAATAATTTATTCCTCCACTACTGATGAAATCAAAGAACGTGCAGCAGAGCTTTCAAAAGCGGGAAGAAATTCTTTTTTACCTTTTGAAATTTACTCTGCAGATATTGACGGAAGTCACATTAGAAGGTTGACAAAAACACCAGGCTACGATGCAGAAGGGCGATATTCTCGCGCCGGAGATAAAATTATTTTTACCTCTTTTAGAGGGGGTAATTCAGATATTTATGTCATGAACTCAAATGGCAGAAATATTCGTAAAATCTCTAATAATCATTTGCCTAATACTAGCCCTATGCTTTCAAATAACAGCCAAAAGATTGTTTATGTAGCTGCTGGCCACCTTTATATAGCCAATACAGACGGAAGCCATGCTGTTCAATTAACAACTGGAGAAAATATTAACAATTCGCCTTACTGGCATCCAAATAGTAAAAAAATAATTTTCTCTTCAAACCGTGCGGATAAAAATAATTATGAGCTTTATACTATTTCAGTTGATGGTAAATGTTTAAAGCGCATTACTTATTCAACTGAATCAGAATATTTTCCAAGCTTTTCAAGAGATGGTAAAAAAATAGCCTTTACCAGCAATAAAACTGGCAAAAACCAAATTTATGTTACTGATTTTTCAGAACCTCTTGATTGCCAGAAGAACTAAACGGATCCCACTCAAGCTTTACATTTTTTGGTTTAGTGCCATCATACTTGTCTACCGGTATTAGAAATACCAGTTTGTTATTTTGAATTTTATAGCTAGCTGGCCAGCTAGTAACAATTTCTTTAATAAGTTGATTTTGCTTTTTTAAAGGATCAAACACTCTAATTACCTCACTGTGGGCGCCTCTTGACCAGCGAGTAATAAGAATACTTTTGTTTTTGTTTTTAAAATATAGCTCTTCTGCTTCTTTAAATCTGGGCGCCTCAGCTGTTGCATTAAATTTAAATATTTCCTCTTTTTTAATAATATCCATTACAACCATTGTATCTGCTTGGTTTTCAGATTGAATGTTAATGTCCCACTTTTCTTTTAAGGCATTTAAATTAAAAAATGTAAATATTAATATAAATATCTTCAATCTGACTCTTCCTTCTTAGTGCTTAGTATTGAGTGTCTTGTTCTTAGTATGCAGCTGTAAATATCTTGATCATCCCATTTTTTTGTCTTTGGGGGCTTATTAAAACAATAAGAGCAACTTGTTACAAAATTCACAAAGTTCCCATTCTTGTCATCACCATTATAATATTTAATCGCAGTTGGCATATGACCGCTGGCTGCTATTAATTTATCTTTTAATGTATCCCGCGAGAGTTTGATTTGAATGCTCTCATCTTCACCACTTCTAAAAAATAAATCAAGCACACCTCTTTTGCCATCTGGTGATTTACAATCAAGTTGATCTGCATTTTTAATTTCTGGGTATAGATGAGGATTACCCCTTACAGTAAAACAGGCCTGCTCTAACGTTACCTGCCCTAAACCATGGGCACTTGATTGAGCCCCCTTAAAAATATAGTCTGTTGGTTTTGTCACACCAAGTTTTTTACGTTTTTTTAAGTTGCTATTAACATCATAATATTTTGGGTCACATACGGTGTAATTTACCTTTGAAGCATCATAATTTGTAGTTTCAATGTTAAATAGGCACATCATAATACCCTCAGAAATGCGATTTTTTGTACTTTGATGCTTCAGTACATCATTCACCTTTTTGCGCACATCTTTAAAACGCTCAAATTGATTTTCTTTATTTTTAAGCCCGGGACTAAGCCCACATTGGTCTCTAAAAGAGGCATCTACATCTCGGCACTTCTCTTCTGCCTTGGTGTTAGCATTAAACAAAATATTATTACTTAATTCCTCCATTTTAAGAAGCCGGTTGTGTGGCTCACACCCTTTTGGAAAACTAATTTTACAACCTGATTTTGTTTTTTCAAATTTAACTGTGATATTTTGCAGCTCAAAAACGCCATTACAAGTGTCTATCATTTTTGCAGTTTGTTTTTTATCTACTTTTTCTAGATGCTCCAATTCAGCCGTAACCCTCTCCATATCTGCTAATAATGCTTGTGCTGCTGTTTTAGCTGCAGATTTACAATCCGTACAATTATCAATGGCCGCTGCCTCTAGGGTATTTAAATCAGTACTTCCAGTGGGCACTAAAAAATTGTTTAGGGCCCAGCCCCTGTCATGTAGAAAACAATCTTGACGAAATATTGCCTTTTTTATTTTTTTTCCGGCCACTTTGTCAAAAACTTGAGTAAAAGTTTTTTTATTTAAATACCTATCAATTTGTTCAAATATTTTTTCTCTAGTTTGTTTTTGTAAAAGACCTTTGTGTAGAATTTTTTTAACAATATCATTATATGTTTCACCATGGGTGGGATCTATTTCTTCACAGACATTGACAACCTTTCCATCACCCAAATCCGTCTCAACAGCGTTAAAATAATAATATTCCACATAAGATAATGGTAAATTTGTCTCTGGGTTTTTTTGCTCACGCTTTTGGTAATTACACTCACCCATTTTATTTGTTTTGCCACAATCCCAAATGACTGCGTTTTTTGGCAATTTATCTTTAATAAGTTTTTCACATGAATTGGTTTTATTTAGTGTAAAAGTACAATCTGTGTCTTCGTAAATAAATAACTCTGTTGCAGGATGACTATAAAAGACACTCTGAGCGCTTGAAATAAAAGTTAAAAAAAATAAAGAGAGCATCAATAAGTATTCGGAACTTCAGGCTATTTTTTTAAGGCCAATAACTTACTTCTTCAACAGGACTTGGGTCTTGGATTGATTTTTCATTATAAGAAGTGATTTTTATTTTCCCCTCCAAAATTTCATAATCAATATCATCTACAGAGGTCTTTTCAAAGGCTAAGACATTGGTCTTATTTGTTGGCTCAAGCACTACAATTTTTTGGCTATGCGCACCCGAAGTAAGCTTTGCTATTAAATAGGTGTGAGATCCCGCCTTAAGGCAATTTGGCTCTGTTAATAATATTTGAAGCTCGTGGTCAAAGGGCCAGCGGTAAAATTCTTTATTGTTTTTAACACTATAGAAAATAATTTCCTTATCAGCAAGTTCTGCCTTCCATGAATAGCAACGCCACTGCTTAGAAGCGTGAGCAAAATTCGATACTAGTAGTAGCACTAAAAAAATAACCTTCATATATTCGTTACTTTCCTTTTATTAGGTATTTGGGGTCCATGTATGTTCTCAAAACAATCTTCATTACCCGGACTTTTTTTCAAGCACTGCATACAGCCTTTAATAGCTGGCAAATAAGTTTTAGCTTGGTCACCATCATAACTTAGTATGGTAGCATCAAATCGCGAATGTCCCTTAGATGTATACCTATCAAGGTTAAACTTAAGGTATCTAAAACTTAAGTCCCGGGCCATTTTTTCAATTTGAAGCTCTGGCAAGTCAGCCATTACCTCAAAAAGCTCTTCGGCACTCTCAAAGATTTCTGCATAGGTTTTGTTTTTATCATTATAAAAAAGTGGTTTTTTAAATTTTAAGAACTTATCCCAATTTTCTTTAAATGTTTCAAACCGGCTTTGGTTTAGCCCGTAGGCAGCAGAGCGCCACTTAAGCATTTCAAAATCTCCTAAATATTCTAACAGTTCTTTTCTATATTTTCTCTTCGGGTCAATTCTATTATCACATGCTCTGTAATTCACCCTTGATGGCTCAAGTGTTCGGTTTTCTCTTACAGCAATGCATTGAAGAAGTTCTGGCGTAATAGAGCTAGTAAATTCTTTACCTTCTTGCTTTTTAAGCTCTGTCACAACTTTTTGACTTGCCGCTTTCACCTCACTAAAACGAGTCTGAAAGCTTTTATCTTTCCATACCCCACACTGGTTATAAAACTTTTCTAAGGTCTGAGTACACAATTGCGGCTGCTTATTTTCAACAAAATAATCTGCAATACTTACCACCTTTGGCAAAGTGGCCTCTTTATCTTCACAGCCGGAGGCAAAATCTATTTCACAAAACCATTTGTTTTTTAAAACTTTTTCTTTATACCTTACCCCCTTACTGTTTATGGCTACTTTGTCTTCCTCTACAATTCGTTTTTGCCAATGCGCTTTAAGGGTAATTGTACCAAGCTTAATTATTTTTGGTTTACCATCACTTGAGCAAAGCTTAGAGCTAGGGCGAGGCACATCACTATCCCCTTTTTCCATCATGCTTGTTATGTTTTTAGCAGCCTCACTTAAGATATTTGCGCTCTTACAATCTGTACACTGAGTTTGTGATTTAACTGATGCTTGCGTCTTTACTTGCCCAGGCTCAGTAAGCTGCTCTTCTTGCACAAAACCCTGACTTATTTTAAAACAATATTCCGGTATTTCATTATCTCTTAAAACAGTTCGCACGTTAACTGATACATCTGCATCATTTTGGTTCATGCCTAAGCTCACGTTAAACATTTGCAACACTCTTTCATTAATTTCTTTAACTTGACTGGCCTTGGAACACTCAGGTCTTGCAGCTATATAGGCAAATCGAATGGTCTTCCAACTGCGCGGGTCATCTTTATGCAAAAGTTTTATATAACTTCCTTCTGGCATAAAACCAATTTTTTCTGATTTTAAATCTTTAGACACATACACGGGGACAAGTTTACCCTCAGGTACAGCGTAATCACTGCCTTGGGAATTAAAATCAACAGCGAAAGAATTTTGGAAAATCATAAAAATGTAGAGTATAAGCACACTTACGTTTCGGCTTAATTGAAAGCTTTATTCATAGGACTAAAGTCATTAATTAATAAGGCAATCAAGACGGTTAGTTTTTTTAAGACAACTTGCACACTGCTTTACCGTTGTGATTTTATTAGCCCCTTTGCCACCGTAGTACTTTTGCATAGCCTCATCAAAGCTTGAGCCCTGACGTATTTGATAGTTAAGTTGGTGGCTAATAAGCTCCAGCTGAATATCAGGGCGATCTAGCATTTGATCATACATGTGCACTGGGGAGCCAAAAAAGCTCTCATAGCTGGGCCCCGCTGTTTTAACAGGGATTTCATACTTTAAATAATCTTGCCAATTTAATATAAGTTTATAAAAAGCTTGCTTATTAAAACCGATTTCATCATTGGTAAAATCTTGCATATAGTTAATTCTTCCCCACTTATCTGACACGTTGGCTGGAAGCCTTATAGTGGTAGATCTTGGCTCACAAGCGGCTGCAAAATATTGTGGATTTAAGTCTTTTGTTTCATTATAAGCCATACAAGTTAAAAGCTCTGAGCTCACTTTCTCAGAGAAATTTTGATTCTTTATGTGTGCATCAGTAATTTCATGGCTAAGCTTTTTGACTTCAGTTACTTTTTCAGTAAATGATTTATCTTTCCACATACCGCAGGTAGAATAAAATTTATTTAAGGCATTTAAACAATTTTTCTTTCCACTTTGCACACTTAGATTTGTTAACTCAGCTATTTTCTTTAATGTACTTATTTTTTGACTTCCGCAATCCAGAAAAGTGACTTCGCAGCCCAAAGTTGTTTTTTCTGTTTGAAAGTTAATATTTTCTGAATCAAATCTTAGCACCTCGCCAGGCGCTCCACAAAATTCCCCTGGGTTTGCGTTTCTGGCTCTATTTCTTTTTTCATGCATTTCTTTTTCAAGTTTTGCTTGAGCCAGCTTTTCTTGCTCAAGCTTTAGCTTTTCCGCTTTTTCTGCGGCGGTTTTTTCTTTTTCTATACGTTCTTTCTCAGCCTTTTCTAATTCCCCCTTTTCCCTCTCAAGACGCGCAAGCTCAGCTTTTTCTAGTTCTTTCTTTTCTTTTTCAAGCTTTGCTAGCTCTGCTTTTTCTTTTTCAAGTCTTTCTTTTTCAGCTTTTTCTTTTGCAATACGCTCCTTCTCCAAGCGTTCCTTTTCTGCTTTTTCTAATTCCCTTTTTTCCTTTTCAAGCTTTGCCAGCTCTGCTTTTTCTTTTTCAAGTCTCTCTTTTTCAGCTTTTTCTTTTGCAATACGTTCCTTTTCCTCACGTTCTTTCTCTGCGCTTTCCAGCTCTTTCTTTTCTTTTTCTAGCTTTGCTAGCTCTGCCTTTTCTTCTTCAAGCTTTTTTTGCTCAAGTTTTTCAAATTCCAGTTTATCTTTTTTGCGCTTTAAAAGTGCTGCTTTTTCTTCCTCAAGCTTTTTCATTTCTTGAGCAATTTTATCCCTTTGAAGCTTTAGCTCATCAATGCGGGACATGTCTTCGTTTTCTTTTTTTAATTTTTCTAGCTCAGCCCTTTCTTCTTCAAAACTTTTTTGCTCAAGTTTACTTAACTCGAGTTTTTCACGTTTGTATTTTAAAAGTTCAGCCTTTTCTTGTTCTAGTCTTTGTTTTTCTTTGGCTACTTTTTCTCTTTCAAACTTTAACTCATTTAAGTAAGCTTTTTCGTCCTGTTCTTGCTTTAACTTTTTAAGCTCTGCTTTTTCCTGTTCTAGTTTTTGTTTTTCTTGGGCTATTTTTTCTCTTTCAAGCCTTAGGTTTTCTACTCTTTCTGCTTTTAATCTCTCTTGCTCAAACTTAACAGCTTGAGCTTCTTGTTTTGCTCTCTCAACTTGCCCCTCTAACTCTTGCTTTTGTTTTGCAGTTTTTAATTTATCGTCTTCTTCTTTTATTTGCGCTTCTATATCTATGACTTCTTTTTCAACGCTGATTTTATTTTTTACTACTTTTTGTTTTGCTTCAGTTTTTTCTTTTGCAGCAGCAACTTTTCTTTCTGTTTCTTCTACTTTTGTTAAGTAGTAGGGTTTAATGTAACCTATCCCCTCGTTAAAACAAGAAACATCTATTTGTTCATTTTTTAGAAATTGCTTTATTTTTGAAAAATCACTTTTATTAGCAACTACAAGTTCTTTAAACTTATTTTCAATTTTTTCTTTTAAATCGGCATCGGAACTTAAGGACATCATACAGTTTGAAGTCCTTGCGAAATAGGCAAATTTTATTTTTACCCACTCATCAGTTTCATACCCGTCAACACCTACAATAAAACTTCCATCATTGAGCCAGCCTACTTGTTCTTTCAAATCTGCATTAGCATTTTTATAAACGGTATAAAGAGCACGGGTTTTTGAGGTTTGATATTCGTTTTGCGGTTGCTTTAAATCTACAAAGTTATCTGCAAAAAGATTAATAGCGCAGAGCTTTAAAAGTGCAAAAATAATAGTAAAATGCAAATACTTAAGATGCATACTCCTCTAACAACGGAATGCGTGCTATTTTTTTTCACTCATTTTTGCTACAATTATATCAAGATGTTACTAAAACGGACTTTAGTCTCAGTTATTCTAATAAATTTTCAAATAGCCTTAGCAGCTATTGATATTAAAAGTTTTGAAAACCCAGATATAAATTTAAAGCTTACCTACCAAAGTCAAGAGTGGCTAGCCTTTGATGCAGATGATTTTGTAGCTTCTGGAAGTTTATTTTTTGCAAAACCAAAATCTTTAAAACTTCAAAAAGCAACACTTAGTTTAAGAGCCGATGAATCTTCACTTGCATCCTCAAAAAGGTATGTTGAAAAGTGGCTTAAAGATTACCCCAAATTTGGCTTTGACTTACTTTTGTCACAAAAAGCTGTGTATGGGCAGCTTGAGGGATATGAAATTGAATTGAGAGCGAAACAGGGCGATAAAAAAATAAGACAATTTGTATCTAAAAATTCTGATAATAAATTTTTAATTTTTACCTGCTCAGCAGAAAAAGATATTTTTGATAAAGCTTTAAAGGCTTGTCAAAAAGTTTTTGCAAGTGCAGAAAAATTAGCTAAATAATTTTGTTAAAAAGTTTTTTATTTTACCAGCTATTCCTACTGCTTGAGTATTGGGAGTTTGTTGAGCCAAGGAAGTTACTGGCTTTAATGGCCTACGTTTAAAGTGCTGCTGGTTATTTTGTTTGAGCTGTTTATGTTGATGGGACTGGCTCTGTTTATAGTGGCCTTGTTTTTGGGCATTTTGTGGGTGCTTTGGTCTTTGATCTTTATAGGGATTAGAATGCCTTCCCGAATGACGGTCTCTGTGTTGATGTCTTCCGCCACCGCCATGGGCATCTCTTTTCTGATGATGATGATGTTCAGATTTTTGCCTATGCGGTTTATGTTCTGGTTTTTCAAACCTAAAATCATCATAGGCAGGAAAGGGTTTAAATTCTTTTATTAATTCAGCATCCTCAAACCAACCAGTGTTTATTTTTTCTTTTAAATAAATTTCAATTCTTTGAAGGGCATCTACATCTTTATCACTCACAAGCCCCACAGCTTTTCCTTTTGTGCCAGCCCTGCCAGTTCTACCAATTCTATGAACATAGCCCTCAGAATCATCGGGCAACTCAAAGTTAATAACTAGATCGACTCCTTTAATATCAAGTCCGCGGGCTGCGACATCAGTGGCTACAAGAATTGTTTTTTTACCAGTTTTAAAGGCTTCTAAAACTTTGTTTCTTTGCATTTGAGATAAAAGCGAGCTCATAGCTGTTGCTTCAACACCATTAATTTTTAAAAACTTGGCAATACGACCCACATTATTTTTAAAATTACTAAACACAATACATTGTAGTGGCGCATGTTTTTTTAAAATTGAAAGCAAATACATGGGTTTTTCATTATCGCCCACGTGTAAAATCTCATGCTCAACCCCTTCGGCAGTGGCTTGGTCACGGCTGATGTTATACTCAACAGGCTCTGCTCCAAATTGGTAGGCAGTATTAATGACATCAAAATTCAATGTAGCGCTAAATAATAAAAACTGCCTTTCACGAGGTACACGACGCAAAATGTATTTCATGTCGTCTTTAAAACCCATGTCAAACATACGGTCAGCCTCATCAAAAACAATGGCTTTGACTGCATTTAAATCAAGATCATGGGTTTTATATAAATCCAAAAGTCTTCCAGGGGTGCCCACCACAAATGTGGGATTGTCTTTAAGAGCTTTTTTTTGCTCATCATAACCCGCGCCCCCATAGATGCATGCTGTCTTCACATCTGTTTTTGCACCTAATTCCTTCACAGCTTTATCTACCTGGGCTGCCAGCTCCCTGGTTGGTACCAAAATAAGATAATAACTATTCTTCTTCCATGCCTGAGAGTCTTCTTTAGCTTTAAGCCAGCGGTCAAGAAGGGGAATAACAAAAGCCCCCGTCTTACCAGTACCGGTTTGGGCCAAGCCTGAAACATCTTTACCTTTTAAAATTGTAGGAATAACAGCTGTTTGAATGGGGGTTGGTTCTTTAAACCCCATCTCTTCAAGTTGACTTAAAATTTCAGGCCTTAACTCAAATTCAGAAAATTGCATATAACCTAATCAGAAGTAAGCTCTGTACGGGAATTTGGCAAGCTTGTTTTGTTTAAATTTAGCATTCTATCAAGGGCGGTTTTGGCATTTTCTATAGTCTCTTGGGTAAGATTAACCGTTTCAAGCTTATCTAGGTTATCTAAAGTGTGGGCCAGGTTTGAAAGATTAATCTGGTACATGGTTAAACAAAGGCTTCTTTGTAGTTTAAAAACTTTTTTATCTGGATTGAGCTTTTGAAGCCTTGTTACTAAATTCACCTCAGTGCCTACAAAAACAATACTACCAGGCTCAAGGGCACTTACATATTTTACAATAAAATCAGTACTTCCATTGGCATCAGAGGCGTCAACCACTTCTTGTTCACACTCCGGATGCACAACCACTTTGCACCCAGGAAACTGTTTTCTGACATGCTTAACATCTCTTAATTTAAACTCCATATGCACAGGGCAGTGGCCCCTCCATAAAATGAGCTTTGCGCTTTTAATTTCTTTATCCTCGGCCATTTTTTCCCCATGGGGATCCCATAAAAGCATTTGATCCTGATGAATTTTAAATTTTTTACCTGTGTTTCTGCCTAAATGCTCATCTGGAAAAAAGAATATTTTACTTCCTCTTTCATAAGCCCACTGAAATACTTTTTCTGCATTGGAAGAGGTGCAAACAATACCATCCATTAAGCCGCAAAAAGCCTTAAGCTCTGCAGTGGAGTTCATATAAGTCACGGGAATTATTTTTTGATTTGTGGCTTTGGTGATTTTATTCCAAGCAAGCTGAACTTGCTCCATATTGGCCATATCAGCCATGGGACACCCTGCATCTGGATCTGGATGATAAACTTTTTGATTTTTTTTAGCTAAAA
Organism: Oligoflexia bacterium; assembly: GCA_016715815.1. GTDB lineage: Bacteria > Bdellovibrionota > Bdellovibrionia > JABDDW01 > JABDDW01 > JADJXN01. The sequence goes on along the minus strand of JADJXN010000012.1, from coordinate 7,637 downwards.
TGGCTGCACTTTCTGCCATGAATCTAACGCCACAAAATACAATATTTTTAGCTTTTGATGTGGCGGCTTTTTCTGAAAGGCCAAAACTATCCCCAACAAAGTCGCTTAATTTTACAATTTGGCCACGCTGATAATGGTGACCCAAAATGATAAGATCCTCTCCATAACGCTGCTTTGCGGCAATTATTTTTTCAATTAACTCGTTCTCACTTAAGTGCTCATAATCCATGGTTTTCTTTTAACACTCTATTGACGAAACTGCAAAGTTTGAAGCATTATGGGCAAACTATGCCAGTTCAAAAAGGTCTTAAAGCCACTATCACAAAAGTAGTAGATCTTACCCCCACAGTGAGAGAACTTTTTTTCAAACCTGAAAAGGATTTTGAATTTAAAGCTGGCCAGTTCATTATGCTTGATATCCCCCATGAAGGGAAAATAGTTCAAAGAGCTTATTCTGTAGCCTCAGGGGATAAGGGCAAATCTGAGTTTATACTTGTTATAAAGTGCTATGAGCATGGTGTGGCCTCTCGTTGGGTGCCCACACTTAAAGGTGGAGAAACCGTTACTTTTTCAGGGCCATTTGGAAAATTTTTATTTAAAGAACCACCCTCTCAGCAAGTGGTTTTTGTATGTACATCAACGGGCCTTGCGCCGCTTTACAGCATGCTGGTTTCTCAAGGGGTGAACCATAAAAATGTTGATTATAAGCTCTACATGGGTGTTTGGAATGAAAGGGAAGTTTTTTATTCTCGTGAGCTCGAAGAAGCTAAAAAACTTGTGCCCAACTTACAAGTACATTTTGTTTTAGATACAGCGAGCCCTGAGTGGAAAGGTCTTACCGGAAGAGTCACTCAACCTATTAGCGAATTAGATCTAACTTCAAAAAGCACTCAGTTTTATATTTGTGGAAACCCCGCCATGATTAAATCTGTACGTGAGCTTTTAAATTCCAAAAATTTCCCCGCAGCTCAAGTCCACACAGAGAGTTACGGTTAGGTACGCCCCCCAAAATGGTAGCAATACTGCATTATATTCTCTGCATAAATCTACTTTATTTATGATATTTCGTACTCCAACTCACTAGGTTTTCTGGAAATTCTATTTTTAGGTAGAATAAACTCTGCTCTCCTTAGAGCGCTTTTGACCTGCTCCTTGTAATCTTTTACATAGGCAGTGTTTAACCATTCTAAAGTTTGATTTACGTTTGCTAAAAGTAGTCTATCCTCTACTACTGGAATTAAAATATGAGATTTGCCTAACAAGCCGTTCAGAGTTGAAAATGTATAACTCTCTACATTTTCAGCTAATTTTGCCTCTACAGGATTTCTGTAAACATACTTATAGGCATGCAAAAAGTGGAAGTTATTTTTTATAACACTTGAATAATAAGGCCCACCAAATGTTTGGTTGATTCTACCTGAGTAATATGTAATTTCCCTACTTACTTCGCTCATCAGGTATTGCATAAAATGATTTAAATTTGATTTTGGTGTTGTTATAAGTAGGTGGAAATGATTATTCATTAAAACAAAAGAATGTATTTTTGTGTAAAATGCATGGTTCGCAAAATAAAGTCTTTCACTTAATATTTTCCAAACAAGCTCTAGTGGCAGTCTAAACCAATCTTTATTAATACACCTTGCAGTTACATGGTACGGATGAAAACCAGTTAAAACTCTCCTTGCTCTAGCCATAAATAAAGCTCTATGCAAATGCCATTCAACCCTGCATTGGCGATAAATTTTAATTGAAGGTTTTAATTGTCCGAAGCCCGGAACATGAAACGAAAACTGAATATATTTTTTATGGTTTTAACGCGCTATTGCTACCATTTTGGGGGGCGTACCAAAAAGTCTTTTACGGCGCTAATAAACTCTTTTGGTTTTTCAAAATGCACCCAATGACCGGCATCCTTAATAGTTACGCCTTTTACGTTGGGGTTTATAGAAATCATTTTTTCTAATTCCTCTGCGCGCAGTTCAGTGCTTTTACCACCACGAACCACCAAAGTTGGCATCTTTAGCTCTCGCACTTCTTCCCATAAATCTTTTGCGCGCCCTGAATTAATAATTTCCTCAACCATTTTCATTTTAAAATCCCAGGTGGCGCCATCAGAATCCTCACGCAAGCGTGTGTATAAAAATTGCCCCAGCATGGGGTCATCAAATTCATTAAGTAAAAATTCTTTAGCAGATTTTTTATCTTTAAAAGGCACTGGGATTTTTTTTAGCCGCTCAATTAAAGACCCTGCATTTTGATAAGTAGACTCAGGCCCCATATCTTCCATTATTAAATGGCTCACATGATTATAGTAATGGTGGGCCAAAATTAAAGCATTTCTAGCCCCCATACTATGCCCCACCACAATGGCTTTTTGGATATTAAGATCATGAATGATTTCATGAACGTCTTCGGCAAAATCCATTGGCGCATAACCGGTATCAGGCGCTTCACTTTTGCCGTGCCCTCTTTGGTCCACATTAATAATATTAAAGTCGTTTTCAAACTCGGCAATTATTTTAAGCCAATTACGGCTTGAACCCAAAAGACCATGCATAAAAATGATCCATGGTTTTGAGCCATTTTGAATTTTTGTATAGTGCAACTTCATTTGAATAAGTATAATTCATACCCATGCATTCAGGCAGCAGAAAGTATCATTTTTCTAATAGTCCCCTTATGGACCACCACGCCGTGGGAATGGTAAAGCATCTGCAAAAAGCTGGGCACACCGCTTATTTGGTGGGCGGCTGTGTAAGAGATCTTCTTGTTGACCAAGTTCCAAAAGATTTTGATATTGGCACCTCTGCCCTTCCCCAAGAAGTAAGAAAGTTAATTAATTTTGCTTTTATCATTGGTAAACGCTTTAGGTTAACACTTGTTAAACGAGGCGACAGGCAATATGAAATCTCCACTTTTAGACGTGAAGCAGATCCTGATGAATTCCCAGAGGGAATCCCTTTTGGCGATAATATTTTCGGAACTCCTGAGCAAGATGCCTTTAGGCGAGACTTTACTTGCAATGCTTTATTTTATGACCCCGTCAAAGATGAGCTTATTGATTTTGTTGATGGCCAACAAGATGTCATGGACCATGTCATAAGAATGATAGGCGATCCTGAAAAACGCCTCACAGAAGACCCCATTAGAATTTTAAGAGCACTGAGGTTTGCCCATAAATTGCATTTTAAATTAGATGCAAAGTTAAGGCATAAAATGCATGACCATGCTGAAAGCCTTAAAACCTCCATTTTACCGCGCAAACGTGAAGAGTATTTAAAACTATTACGCTTGTCAGATGCTGTTGCTGCCTTTAGGCATGGACATGATTTACAGTTGTGGAAATATGCTTTACCAAAATTAAATACAGTTTATGAAAATGAGGAGCATTTAGATATTTTTGAAGAAAAACTGCACCGCCTTGTAACACGTCTTATTGATGGCAGTGACACTTGTCTTCTTTTAGGTGCTTTTATGCTAGCTCTTATTCGAGCAAGATCTAAAAACCCAAACTCTGAAGAAATTATCAATCACTCTACAGAGGAATACACGCGGGTTGAAAACTTTGCTAAAAAAGATTTAGGTATTTTTAACTGGGAATGGGCCCGCATACATAAAGCCATAAGTTTACAAAAGACTTTAGCCAAACCTGAAGAGTTTATGCGCAAAGGTCATAGAAGAAAGATGGCTTTTTTATCCAGTGATGCCTTCCCCTTAGCTGTGGATTTAAGCTTTATAGACGCCCACCTTGACCCTGACATCTTAGATTATTGGGATGAGCAGTTATCCCTGTTGCGCCATTGACCAAAGGCCCTCTTTGTGGTTTAAAATTCTTATTTAAGGAGTCTATTTATGGGTCAGTTTAGTTTTTGGCATTTATTAATTGTTTTAGTTATTGTTCTTATTTTTTTCGGGCCCAACCGTCTTCCGGGTTTAGGGCAGTCTTTAGGTAAAGCCATCAAAGGTTTTAAAGAAGGCCTTAAAGGTATTGACGATGAAAAAGATAAAAATGATGACTAAAAAAAGAGCTAACTTTCTAGGTTAGCTCCTTTTAATTTACTTTTTAACTTTTTAGTTAGAAAGCTTTAAAGCGAATTAAAATAACTTCATCTGTTTTACCAGTGTTTGATTTAAGAATTACTTTAACGGCGTTGTTACCAGCATCAATGTATTTTCTTGGAATGGTAAAGCTTCCAGCAAATTCGCCAGTGCGAGCTCTTTGAAGAGATTTTGTTGGGTAATTAACTGATTCACCATTAGCACCTAAGATGTCAAATTTTGAGCAGCTATTTACACCGCTAAATTTTAAGTTAACTTGGCTGTTTTCTACTGCAGCCTCTACTAAGCCACCGCAATCATTTAGGCGTGCCCATTTAGCGTTTCCTAAAATGGCACTGGCCCAACCAAATTCAAAAACAATGTTAGCTTGTGGGTTTGGCTTGTGATGACCACCATGCCCGTGACCTTGGCCAAATGATACTACTTTTACAGTATCTGATGTTTTGCCACTTTTTGAATAAATAGAAACTACGTGAACATTCAATCCTGCTCTTTCATGAATAACTACTTCAGCGCGGCCTTGCTCTAGTTTACCCTCAGCACGTCCGTCAATATCAATTCGTGAGCAGTTTGTTGAACCAGAGATAACAAGTAGTGGGAGACGCTTTCCACCAACATAGGTTTGTTGTAATGTGGCCCAACCACCGCAGTGCTCAAGACGAGCCTGCGTAAGTTTACCTTCTTCTAAAACGTCATAGCCTGCACCAGGGCCAGCCGCATTTACATTGAACGCAAATGCTAATAATAGTGCAAAAAACATTGTTTTCATTTTTCTCTCCCGTAAAAAGTTTAAAGATTTTTTTTGAAGTTATAACCTAGGCGCAACTTGCACACAAAAACTTTAGAGCAATACAAAATGAATTGAATTAATAATAAAATCTGTACTCAAATGAAATTAAAGTAATTTTGTTAAACTTTGAGCAATGCCAGGCGCGTCAAGTAGGTGTTTTGTATAAAGATCCTCTGGAGTTCCAGATTCACCATACACATCTTGTACACCTAAGCGTTTAAGTTTTACAGGCTTTCCAAGCTCACTTAAAACTTCACTTACTGCTCCGCCCAAACCGCCAAGAACATTGTGGTCTTCTATGGTAAAAAACTTATTCACCTTATTAGCCCAGTTTTGAATGATCTCTTTATCAATGGGTTTAATTGTATGAATGTTTACAACTGCTACTGACTTAGCTTGTTTTTCTAAATTTATAGCTGCTTCAAGTGCATTAGCCACTACTCCACCTGTTGCAAAAACCACGGCATCTTTTCCGTCTTTTAGCTGTACTCCTCTACCAAATTGAAATTTATAATCAGCTGCGTTTACAGAAGCTAAATTTTGACGTGTTAAACGCAAATACACAGGCCCCTGGTGGGTCATTAAAAAACGCATCATTTGTTTTGTTTCTACATCATCAGCGGGTTGTAAAACAGCCATGCCAGGCAAAGTTCTCATGCAGGCAATATCTTCTAAAGCCATTTGGCTATAACCGTCTTCACCAATACCAACACCCGCGTGAGTTCCTACAAGTCTTACATTGGCGTTACTGTAACCAACAGACACGCGAATGGTATCAAAGCGGCCAGTAAGAAAACAACCAAAGGAGCACAAAAACGGAACTTTGCCAGTAAAAGACATTCCAGCTGCCACACCAATCATGTTGGCCTCTTGAATGCCCATCTGAAAAAACCTTTCAGGAAACTTTTTTGCAAAGCCTTCTGATTTTGTGCTTTTTGAAAGATCTGCATCTAAAACAACAACATTTTTAAATTCTTGGCCAAGCTCCACTAAAGCCTCACCAAAACTTGCGCGGGTTGCTTTTGAGCTCATATTTTTACCTCATCAAGTTCTTTTAAAGCTTTTACTAACTCCTCTTTTGTTGGCGAAACTCCATGCCAGTGATTATTATTTTCCATAAAGCTGACACCCTTACCTTTAATTGTGTGAGCACGAATAAATGTTGGCCGCGACTTTTCTTCACGAGCTAATTTAAAAGCATTTAAAATTTCATCCATGTTATGACCATCAATTTCTAATGTGTTAAAGCCAAAGGCCTTCCATTTATCCATCACAGGCTCAAGGCTCATAACATCTTGGGTGGAACCATCAATTTGAAAACGGTTTTCATCTAAAATCACACACATATTAGAAAGTTTATATTTTGTAATAGACATAGCAGCTTCCCAAATTTGCCCCTCTTGAGATTCTCCATCACCAATAAGGCAGTAAACTCTATTATCTTTTTTATCAAGCCTTGAGGCCATAGCATAACCTTGCGCTATAGAAAGACCTTGGCCTAAAGAGCCCGTACTTGCCTCTAATGAATTTAGTTTTGTTCTATCTGGGTGGCCCTGCATTCTGCTGCCTAATTTTCTTAAGGTCATACATTCAGCAACATCAAAGTAACCCGCTTGGGCTAAAGTTGCATAAAGTGCTGGTACTCCGTGGCCTTTGCCTAAAATAAAATAATCACGCCCTTCCCACTTTGGGTTTTTGGGGTCATGCTTGATTTCATTAAAATAAAGAGCAGTAATAATATCAATGGCAGATAAACTTCCACCAGGGTGACCATTTCCTGCTTCTGTAAGCATTTTTAGAATTATTTTTCGGCTTTCAAGGGCTGTTTTTTTAAGTTGTTGTGAATTTTGCTTTTGCATGGGTTATTTATGCTCTATGAGGGCTTGCAACGTCAACGATTTTCCCCTAGCGTTAAGCTATGAACTGGAGAAATTATAAAAAAGTAGAGTTGCACCGCCACCTTGAGGGGGCCATTAGGCTTGAAAGCATCATCGAAATAGCCAGAAAGACCGGCGTCAAACTGCCATCTTATAACTTAAATGAGCTCAAAGAACATGCTCTTGTAACAAAGCCATTAAAGGATTTAAGTGTAGTTTTAAATAGACTCTGGTTAACCCAATCTGTTTTAAGCACCCAAGATATTATTGAGCGCATTAGCTATGAAAATTGTATTGATGCCTTTAATGACGGCATCACTCATTTAGAGCTGCGCTATTCACCAGGCTTTATTAATACAAATCACCCTGATTTAGATTTTGAAAAAATTCATCATGCCATTTTAAAAGGCCGTGAGCGCGCTTTAAAAGAGTGTCCTAATTTAAAAGTGGGTTACATCTGTATAATAAGCCGTGATCTTTCTTCAAAGGACGCTGAAATGAGCGCTGAGTTTGCCGTTGCTAATAAAAAAACTTTTATCGGCTTTGATTTAGCTGGTGATGAAGTAGGTTACCCCGCAGAGAATTTTAAACATTTATTTAATAAAGTAAAAAAAGCAGGGCTTGGAATAACAGTTCATAGTGGTGAGGCAAAGCGCCCTGAAGCTGCCCAGACAGTTAAAGATGCCATTGTACATTTAGGAGCACAAAGAATAGGCCACGGCGTACAAGTCATTCATGATAAAAAAATTATGGAATTTGTTAAAAGTGAAAATGTTTTACTAGAAGTCTGCCCCACAAGTAACTACCTCACTCAAGCCTTTGCAACTCTAGAGGAACACCCCATAAGAAAGCTTATGGAATTTGGAATAAAACTTTGCGTTAACTCAGATGACCCGAATTTTTTGGAATTG
>JADJXN010000011.1 GCA_016715815.1 Oligoflexia bacterium | reverse complement strand
GGCAATTAATGGTATTGACCCATTGATGTATATTAAAGAGGCTTCACGCGCCTATTTAGCTAATCTAAACGTAGAGCCTGATAGTGTAGATACAGGTGAAAAATCTCACTGGTGGTACTTTGTTTATAATAGTGATGGTGGCGGCGTACATTCTGTTTTTTCTGCATTTTCAGAAAAAGAATTTTTATTGAGCAGGGGTATTATAGATACTCATATAAAAAAATTAAAACTATCAAACGCCGTACTTGTTAATATGGTTTATGCAGGTTATATGACCAAAGAACAGCTTAATTCATTGGAATTAAAATAACAGTGGTAAAAATAGGTAGGCAACCATGCAACAAGCAAAAAATTATGCGGCTCAAGCTGCAAAAGGCATTAGTCGGAACATAAACGGCGGCGGCGGTTATTTAGATGCTTTTTGTGAACAGTATTCCGTAAAAATTGATGTAAGAAAGCGGATATTAGAAAAGCTATTTTTCCGTATTACTTCATGCCCTAATTTTAATATGCCTGATAATGGCTATATTTTTGGTAAAGATAATATTGATACTAAAAGTTCTAATTTGCCATTTAAAGAATTTTGCTATTCAACAGCACATACCATTAATCCTGATAAATCTATCAATAAGACTATACTTGCTAAAACATTGGTTTTTATTAGTAAAAATACGGATTTTGATGCTAATAATATTGAAAAAACCTATGCTATTTATTTTGTAACTAACCCTAAAAATGAAATGTGGGTACTGTTGCCATTTTACACAGAAATATTGGACGATTTATTTACTGGTAATGTTTTGTTTTTTGGTGAGGAAGAAAAAAACAAAGAAGAACAAAAACAGATAGCTCAATGTGCAGCCGATTTTATGCTTATGTTTGCTGAATTATTAACGGCTTTATCATGTAAGAACGTGGAGCAAACGATTATCCAAAAGGCTGATAAGGCTCTTAATGATAGGCGTGTTAAAAGTGGCAAATTACCGCTACTTGAGGAGCGCATTTTAACTATCAAAGTTAATAAAAAAGTCGGTAATACTGGCACTGGTGGCGGTAATCATCAAAGCCCTAGACAGCATTTACGGCGCGGCCATATACGCCGATTAGAAAGCGGTAATATTTGGGTTAAATCTTGTGTTGTTGGTGATGCAGCTAAGGGCGTAATCAATAAGCAATATAAGGTTGTGCCATGATTGATAGACAAAGGTATAAAGGCATGGTCAGGTGTTTAAATTGTCGTTTTGCTATGCCAAAAAGACAAGAATCACCTAACGAGACTACTATCATTTTTTGTAATAGAGACAAAGTAGAAAAGATAGACCATGCCCTTAGACACTGTGAAAAGTTTGATAAAAAGATAGCGAGGGATGTATGGTATGGGTGATGTAGTACAAATATCTGACTTTACAGTTAGTAAACGCAATAGCAAACATAGAGCATATAGCGAAAATGTTTGTTTACATTATCGTTTAGAGCTTGACGATAACGGCCAAATTGTTACTTGTTTAGATTGCCAAAAACAAATAACGCCTTATTTTGCTTTAAATATGATGATAGAGAGCTTTGATAGGCAAGCAGATAAACTGGCATTAAAAAAGAAAGAGCTTGAGGATTTGGAGTCTCAAAAATTGCATTTTATCGCTGCAAAAGCATTAGAAACGGCTTGGCGGTCAAAGACAACATTGCCCACCTGTCCACACTGCAATAAGGCCATAGAGCAAACCGCACGGTTTGGGGTTATTGATAAGAGGTTTTTAAATAAATGATTACTATTATTTGTCCATTATGTAGGGGTTATGACTTAGAACGTAGCTTATGTAGTCACTGTAATTACACAGGTTTAGTTAAGGTACGCTCAAATAGGCTCAAATAGGCTCAAATAGGCTCAAAATATTATTTAGGTATGAGGTAGGTATGACGAATCCGCTTGATAAATTAGAAAATAAAGATTTAAGAATTGCTAATGCTATTTTGAACGAAAGCAGACGGGCAATATCGGTAGCTCTTGAGTTAAACGAGTCAGCTAGTTTAGTCCATGCTGTATTGCATTTTTTCTGCAAAAATAAAAATAAGGAGGCATATTTAAAAATTTTAAATGAAGTCAAAGAAATGTCTTTATCCATTGACTCAGATGTTTTTTTAGAAAAATTAAGGGCTAACAAGCATTTATTTATTGCCAGTACAGATGAATTGATGAAAGAAGCAGATAATCAAGGTAACTGGCAACCTTTAGAAACAGCCCCTAAAGATGGCACACGTTTTTTAATTAGGCTTGATGGTGATAACGTAACTTTGGCTAGATTCAACTATGCAGACCCCGATTACCCTTTAGAGTTTATCGACTCACAGTCAAATAATGACTTTTTTATTAATACTTCTCAAGTAGGGGTGTATTGCATTACTAAGCAATGGCAACCATTGCCAAATTAACCATAAACATCTTTTAAAGTCTTTTTTAAGTGGTTTTTATTGTTTTTATTGCGTCAATGGTTGACGTATAGCTATGTATGATTTATAAATAAAAGCACAGGGATAATCCTGTGCTTTTTAAATTTTGGCGCATTAATGGGGCGCGAACATGACTAAAATCAAAAAAGGCGTAAAGCCTAAAGTGATTGAACCTGTAAAGGTTATTTACACGTTCTACGATATATCCGTATCAGGCGAACAAAATCTAAATCTAACTATCACAAGACAGCATGGCGAAAGCCTTAATGATGCTGCAATTCGCTATTTCAGAAAGCTTTATCCTGTTGACAGTCTTGTGAGTATTAACTTTTTAAACTTAAACAAAAACCAATGGGAAATGTTGATATGAGTAAGCAACCACAAACTAAGCTACCAAGATTCAAGTTAGCGCGTAATCTTGGCTTTGGTGATAAAGAAAAGCCGCCTTTTCATATCGCTGATGATAGCCAAGTCATTCATAAGCGCACGATACAGCGTTTAATTGAAACAAACGTACCATTAGCACCATTTGGCGGTTATTTGTGTATGTGTGTGTACCCTACGGAGCAAGGCTTTACTATTGCGGTGGTAAAGGTTACGGCAAACAGTTCTTATACTGGTAGCAATGGCAAGCGTTTATTATTGTTATCGCTTAATAAAGGTGATGCTTGCGGTTATTTACAGTGTCTAAGCGCGGTAACGCAAACATTTGACCGCTATAAACGAATTAAGAAAATACTGGTCAATGTAGAGCATGGTCAAGATGCCTTTAACGGCATTAAAAGAATGTTTCAGGATTGGGAACATAAGCCAGTAATTAAGCCTATTGATTTATCTTTACCGCCTTTAAATCCAGTGCTAAAGAAGCGTGTACACAACATTAAAACAGTGTCATACATGGCCTTTTTGCAAGGTTTGGTAGATGGACGTGTTTATTTGTCTTGTCAGTCATTTTTGCAGCACCGTGCAGAGTTTTATGATGGTATTAATGAGCTTTATCTTAAACGCACTCAAAAAATATGGATGGTGCGTAACGAATTAGCGATGCCATGCGCCCCTATCTTGCCAGTAATAGCAATGGGGTTGCTATGTTAACGCTAAACAGTGTACGGCCTGTTAAATTATCCGTACAAATGGGTAATACTACTAAAACAATAGTGGTGTTTGTTGGTAAGGAATGGAGTATTGACGATATTTTGAGAGCCTACAGGGTGTTAAATCCTGATTGTGTGATTGATGTTGTCAGTATGGAAATACAATTAGATTTGTTGGTGGATAAAAATGATTAGTAAAATTAAATCCTATCTTAACGAATTGCTTTTAATACTTGGCGCACCAAGTAATCGCTTGATTAGTTATAGTGACTTTAAAGTCGGGACTAATTACAAGTTTGAGCATAATCGCACGATTTTGTCATTAAATATCAATAACGGTAATTTTGTGGCCATTGTCGCGCATCCAGTGTCATGGGGCGTTATTGGTATAACGGATTATCATATTAGCTACGTTGAAGTATCTGCAATTAAAGGCTCTTTTCATGCGTTAAAAGCTATTAAAAACTTGATAAAAGCTTTTGAGCCTGATGATATTTTTATTGGTGGCGGTTTTACTGGTTCAGGATTAATCAGCTTTTTAAAAGAAGAATTGCCTAATTTAACGGTGGTTAAATGGCATTACACGGCTAAAACAGGCAAATACACAAGTAATCGCGCAAAGTGTTTGTTTTTATTGGCTAACACGATTAAAAACCGCCTGTTGTTTGTAACAGATACTCAAGCTTTACCAATTTTTAAAGATATGGCTATGTTAGCCATGTATTTAAAAGTCACTGAAACTCACGCAGAAAAGCTAACTGTTAGCGGCTGCAATGCAACATCACCAAAACAAGCTATTGCTAGTCTAGTTTTTGAAACTTTAGCAATGACACACTACAACCATGAGGATTAAGCCATGTTTTTATTAAGTTCTATTAAAAAAGCCATTGGTGTATTGGCTATTAACGAAAACTCTTTAATGAATCGCAAAGAAACGAATGTTATTGAGTTCGCAATTAAAAGCGGTTGCTTAGTATTGCGCCATGTGACTTATGGCAATAGTCAGCGTTTAAAGCTAACCATTACCCCTGCTAATGATGATTTTACCCATGCCGACACTTGTTACTATGCCGTGTCTTTAGCAGCGTTTACGATGCTTGTTAATAGCGCGTGTCGAATTATCGGCGCATCAAAAGGCGTTGAGTTCGTTTTTTATGAGCAAGAAAAAAACACTAACCCAATTATCAAAAGTGGTGATTACAATTTAGTAATCCCTTGTGCTAAAAACAAACAGGATGCTATTTATGATGATGCGTTTAATGCAAACGATGCTTTATTCAAAACAACTATGCGTTTTAGTCCACAGGCATTAAAAACCGCAGCAGGCGCGGATGTGCGTTATTACCTAACAGGTGTTGCGTTTCATTTGGCTGATTTAAAAGGCGGTAATTATTCAGCGCGATTAATCTCTACCGATGGCCATAGAATGACTGTTTTTAAGGAAGTTTTAACTAAGGATGACTTTAGTATTGCTAAAGATTTTAATTTAAAAGAGCCTATTATTTTTACAGGTAATAATTATCAGGTTCTAACTAAAGCAATCAACAATGAGCCTGTTAATTTCAGCATTAAAGCCGTGACAGGTGGCAATCATTTGGTTTTATTTAATTCAAAATTAGATGACATTACTATTGATTTAGCAGCAAAGACCATTGACGGTAAATACCCCGATTATGGCCGTGTCATGGGCTTAGATAAGCCTATCTCTTTTGATATTGACCTATATAAATTAGAGATTATGCTCTCTTACTTGTCAGCGTACTTTTTTTGTGATGGTACTGAAAAGTACAAAACGGCGGTATTTTATTTAAGTTTGGCTAATGGTACGGCAAGTATTCAGGCTACCCCTAATCGCTTTGATACTGTATATAAGGGCGAAAATAAAAAAACCAAAAGTAAAGCTACTTTGATAGCAGATGATGACTTTTTAAGTAAATTATCTAAGGAATTAAGTGCTTTAACAGAGGATGGTTTTAAACAGATTGCTAACCAAGCACCTGTTTTTTCTTTTGATTGTGATACTACAATAGAAAGTAAAACACCTTATATTTTTGGCTTAAATACCAAGTATTTAAGCGATGTTATTGCTATGTTCAAGAAAAATAACTGTAAGAAAGTAAAGCTATTATGTAGCTTAACTGGTGCAGATATTAACAATACTCTATCAACTACTATCCAATTTAAAAACTATACAGGTGATGAGCCTGTTAATAGTGGTGATGCCAACATTCACGCGGTAATTATGCCAGTTCGCGTAACTTTGAGTATGTACTAATTATCATTAGGCGGCCTTTAAAGTCGCCTTTTGTTTTGCTTTAAAACACTTTTAACCTTTGGTGCAACATGAAAAAGAATCAACTATTACAGGTGGGCGGTATCGTTTATTCGATACAAAACTATCAAGAGTTTTTAATTGGCAAGACTAAAGCCTATTTTTTCAGTAAAAAAATATCTCAATTGCAGCTTGATGCAATGTGGACAAAAATAGCCGCAGTTAGCTCTATTGGCTTGATGACACGAAGCGAAGAAAGCACTACACCAAGTCAAGATGTCGATATTTTAACAATGTTATCAAGCATTACTTACGACTTTAACAAGTATTGCTTTGATGACACGATTGGCACAATAGGCACTATCAACGGTGGATGGCCTAAACGTGAGCCAATTAAGCAATTAATTACGCGCATACATACCTTTGTTCAAGCGCGTGGTTTAACTGATATACACCCTATATATAAAACGCCATGCTACCCTCAGCTAAACCCTGCTAAGTTGGTATTACACACGCTTGATACTATCCATATAGGGGCTTGTGTGGTGACACAATATAGCAATATGCGCCTGTTGGTTACTAAAATTAATAATCAACAAAATACAGTAGAGCTTGTTGCTATTAATCAAGATTTATTGCCAATTACCGCAATGGTAGTGCCAATTGATTATGTATATGAGGCTGAATATTATGGAAACTGAAAATAAAAAAACTGTTGCTAGTGACTATCTTGTTAATATGTTTGGCGTTGATTTTATATTAGTTAATGAGCCGATTATTGGGTACTTTTTCGCAAAAGTAGAAGATGTTACTAAAACTACTATTACAGCAAAAAGACCAACAGCAAACTATGAGCGTCAGCTTAATTTTAGTATTGCCAAAGGGACTGAAAATACTTATCAGTCTTTTAAGTCAAAATTAGTAAAATATCCGCTTGAGTCGGTTTATTTTGACAAATGCAAAAAGGCTTTAATGTTAGAGATACTAATTATTATTTTTACTAAAGAGCTATCAGCGTGTAAAAACATTAAGGCTAAATCAATTAGCGATGGCGATTTATCACCATTACTGGCTTTTTTTGTTGAAAAATTAAAAGAAAGCGCGAGCGATGAAGTGCTAACAAAGTTTTTTAAAAACTGGAATCAAAATGGCGTGTAAACGCTCTTTTTTATTAAAATATCATAGGGTAGGCAACCATGAGCTTAGAAACATTACCTAAACCACTACAAGAGCGAATCATCAAGATTTATGAATTATCTATCAAAGGTGTTGATGGTGAAAAACAGGCCGCTAAACGCCAATTAACGGCATTTATGAATAAATACAAGCTAACTGCCGATGATTTGTTGCAGCAGCCTAAAAACGAGTATGTTTTCAGCTTTAAATCAGAGGTTCAAAGAAAGTTACTTGTTCAGATTATATGGAGCGTATTAGGTAAAGGGTGGACAAAGAATATTACCTACGCTAATAGTAAATCAGTAGAGATTAAGTTAAGCAAAGTTGACTATGCCGAAATTAAGGTTAAGTACGATGTGTACAAGCGTGATTTTGCTGCAATGATGGATGAGTTTTTAAATGCTTTTGTTCTTGCTAATGATATTTATCATAAAGACGATGAGGTAGCAGAATTGCCACAATCACCCGAAGATAGAAGAAAGGCCAAAAGAATAGGTGTAATGGCTCTTTATATGGATAAGTCAGTAGTTAATAAACTAATAGATAGCTAATAAAAAAGCCCCTTAATTGGGGCTTTTTTTATTGGGTGTTACCATCCAGTCAATACAGCACCGTCTTTATGTGTGACCATTGTTGATGTACTAGGGTCAAACATTTGGGAGCGACAAGTAACCTTGCGCCAAGAAATAGGGAATCCTGATTCCCAAGTTTTAGATTTAATGTTTTCAGGCTTTTCACCTGAGATTAACGAATAAAATACTTTGCCGTCTTGTGTTTCTACACAGGCCGCCCAAATATCCCCTTGATGGCCATGACGTGCAATAGTATTAAGCACTTCAATCATGGTTTTTTCTTTTGATGTATAAAACTCTTTACCGCAATGAGTTACGAATTTTGCCATTTTAATCACCTTTCTAGGTTGTGTTGTTGATGGCTCTAATATACGACTTTAAAAGTCGTATTGCAATATAGGTAAAATGAATAAATCAGCATATTTTTGTTTTTTAGCTTAGAATTGAAACAAAACTTAGGGTTAAAATTATGACTTTTACTAAGGTTACTGGTGGCGGTGGTCAAGAGCTTGCATTAACAAGCAATGATGTTTTTGACATGGTTAACCATTGGCTAGGTACGCCTGTAAACGGCTATTTAGGCAGTCGTTACGGCCAAAACGTCAAGTCTATGCTACAAAAGCCTTTGCTTGCGGTTAGTGCAGATGGATTTATTCGTAAATTAAAAGCGGATGTTCCTATTATTGGCAGAGCAGCACCTAACACAATCAATGTTTTGCAAGATACGACTCAGCCCGATGGTTTAAATCTTTATTTGGAAATTAACGGTACGGTAATACCAATTACTAACGAGCAATCAGCATGACAACTAAGCAAGAATTGCTAGAAGCAATTGCCAGTTCTGTAGTGCAATACCCTATTGCATATCAGCATTATATTGCAGGTTCGCCTGTGCTATTGGCTCAATTAATGGCCATTGCTACTATGCTTGAGATGGTATCAAGCAATGTTGACGTAGCAAGCGTTGAGCCTTTCTTAAAGACCCGTGATGCTACAGTATTAGCGGACGCGGCGGCGCGTGGTATTTTGCCATTGGGCAAGGCGGCTAAGATTGGTTTTACTGCAACAAATAGCGGTAATACACCTGTTACTATATCGGCCTTTCGCAGTTTTTATGACGAGCAAGGCCGCGATTTTATGCTTGATACGGCTATTGTTGTCCCTGCTAATGGCACTGTTAACGGCTTTGCTACTCAACACACATACCGAGAAGTAACACACACCATCACCACAAATACGCCGTTTTATGAGATAAAAGTACCATATCTTGACCAAGATACTTATATCGAGTCTCTTAATGTTGCAGATATTGACGGCAATCTAAGTTATGCACCTGAGTATATGGTTCAACCAAATGTTGACACGACACGGATGTATAACGTAGAGACAAATGAGTACAGAGAGCTTTTTGTGCGGTTTGGCGCGGATTTCGTTACTGGATATTACGCGCCAGTTGGTACGGTAATAACTTTAAAAATATACGATACTTTAGGGGAGGTAGTTGTTAATGCAGGTACAGAGTTGGCATTAACAACTACTGTAAACAATGCTGAAACTAATGTTAAGTTTGTTATTGATACAGTTATTGATAATGGCAGTAATCCACACACTATTGACGTTTTAAGGATTTTGGCTAGTTACCCTGCATTATTCGATAATAGCGCGGTTTTTTTAGGTAATTTTGATTACATTATCCGTAAATTTATACCTGATTTAAACTTTTTGGCAGCTTGGAATGAGCGCGTAGAGGAGTTAGTACGCCCTCCGACACTGGATAATATTAACAAGTTATTTATTTCGTTTGTGCGTGATAACTCCGATTATGATGCTACAAAAGAGCTAATTAAGGCCATTGTAAAACGTGCCGATGATTCATACCGTTTTGGCTTTGTTGATACTGTGCCAGTTTTAGTGCCTTTGACGGTAAATGCCGTTATTGCACCCGTGCATGATGTACCAACAGTGATTGACCAAATTAAAAACTATATGTTGGCTAATTATGGGCGATTATCTAAAAAAGTCTCAGTAGGCCGCCGTGATAACTTTAATAATCAGGTTATCTATGAGCAAATTAAGAAAAATATCCCTGCATTGCAAGACCCAAATAGCGATTTTAGGCTAGTGTTTGGGGCTATGCCTAGTCCTATGCCTGAGCATTGGCGATATGTTGACGAGAATAGTATTACTGTCAATATCACGCTATTAGACACAGGTGGCACGGGGGTATGGAATTAATGATTACTACAGAATATCCAAACCTTGCACCACTAACAGAAAGTTTTGACAGGACAGACTTAGAGGCCGATGTAAAAGGTATATTCAAAGAGCTTTTTGAGGCATATATCAGAGAGCAAGAGCGCAAAATTAACGCCTATGGTATGCCTCATAGGGCTGATATTGAAACGGTAGAGCGTTTTGTGAAGCAAGACGGCCTATCGCTGTTTAAGCGTGGTGATACTACCGACCCTTTTATTAAAGAGATTCTGAGAGGGTGGCGCGGTATTCATGCGCGGCGCGGTTGCGGCTTTTTACGTTTTTACTTGCAGATGCTATGGCCTAATAGTTTTGAGATTAAAGACCTGTATCAGATTAAGGATGTACCATATCCGCATGGCCTATCTGTTATTGATGGAGCTAACAAGTTTTTGACTAGCCGTAAATTAGTGCATTTGTACGTTGACCAAGTACCTGATTTAACCGAGATAGTTAAGATTCAATCAGCACTAAGACAGATTGTACCTGCTAGAATAGTTTTAGATATTGCGGTTTTTTTAGGTTTTCAAAATTCCGAGCCTGATACGCAATTGTTAACGGCCAATGTTGGTACGACAACAATGGTAATGTATTTTGATGATACAACTATCGACAGTAGCGATATTGTGCCAGTCTGAGGTTTATATGAGCGAGAAAAACAGCTTTTTTATAGCGCAAAAAGATACTGATAATGCTTTAGTGGATGAAAACGGCCTAACTGGACTTATCACTTATAATGTTAAAGATACAGGCCGTACACTAACCCAAACGCCTAGAAAATATAATATTCGCGGAGTTTATGAATTGCTTAACAGCAAAACAGTACAAGAGGGTATTAAAAACGGTGATTATTTTGGCTATTTTGGCCACTGGATTAGAGAGTTATTAGGGCTTGACCCCTTAGAGGGTGGCTTTATTGATGGCAAGTTAGTATTAGCCGAACCTGCATTAAGCATTAAGCAAATTAGCGCGGATTTAGACGGTAACGTGTCTTTTAAAGTCCAATTTTTAGATACACCAATGGGCAACATGGCCAAGCGTGTATATAAAAATAAAAAAGGCGGTTTTAGTATTGTTTGGGATTATGCGGTACAGCCCGATGGTTCATTATTGCCTTACCTGTATTACGGTACTGATTTTGTGTTGAATCCAAACTTTACTAAAAGTCGTGGTTATGCGATGGATGCAGCAAAAAAAGATTTTGGTATGGTGGCGATGGATTCTACAGACCTGTACAGCATGGGCGAATACATTAAAAGCATTTTAACTAAAAACGCAGCATTAGAGGCTGATAATAAGCGACTACAAGCAGATAATGACAATATGGTGTTATCAATGGCGCGTGGTACAGCTTTTGATTCAGCTAAAAAGCCTATTCCAGTGATGCCAACATTGCCAAATAGCTCTAATCTGTTAGCTAATTCAGATGATTTTTTAACAGCTAATCTTGCAAGTTATCAAGAGATTAAAAAAGAGCAGGTAGATGAAACTCAAAATATCATCATTCAAGGCTTAACAGGTGGTTAAATGATACCTAAAGATAGAGATAGCTTGCATTAT
>JADJXN010000010.1 GCA_016715815.1 Oligoflexia bacterium | reverse complement strand
AAAGTCATCGCTTTATAAAATTTGTTCAATTATCGACGGGTGGAGCTTGGACTCTAGATTCTAAAGGTTATAATCTGATTTTTCCCTACCTATCAGAGTTATCTCAAAAAGGTTTTAAAATTGAAAACCCTGTTCATGATTTCTTTGCTACTGCATTTCACTTGGGTGAATGGTTAACAAATAAGCCAAATGGAGCAGAATTTTGTTCAGAGCAGGAGTTAAGACGTATTCATTACGAACTCTTGCCTCGTTGGGTGCCTAAAAACTTCTCTCATCGCCCTGATGGGTACTCCTTAATTAAATTAAGTAACAAATCATTTATTTTTGCCTTTGAAGCAGAACTTACTCAGAAAGCTAAATCACGATATGAGCAGACGCTTAATTTCTATGAAAGTGAGACATCAATCAATGCTGTCTTTTGGCTTGTTCCATCTGTCCATCAGCATGCTGTCATTAAGAGTCTTCTTAAGGAATTGGCATACACAAGGACAGATATACATAACTTCATTTACTTTGAAGATTTCAAACGTAGTGGCTGGTTTTCAACTATTCGAGATGGCAAATACAAAAATATGCAGCTAGCTAGTATTCTCTTTTACAAAGCCGTTACACTCCCTTTACGAAGCTTTTCCGAATCAAACACTGCATCACTTCTTAATAATCAAAAAAGACCAAGCCTTCCAAGTGATTACAAAAAACCCGTAAACCCCAAATCCCTTGACTGAGTACTATCGTACCTATTCGGTACGACAGTTCATTGCTACTCACAATGAACTGTCTCATCAAACCTCTCCCACCCATTGCGCAGTCCCTTCCTCTCCCGCTTCTTTCCCCACGCTCACCAAGCCTCACACTCAAACCCTTAAGGAGATAACAATGGATATTAAAGTTAAAACCGCACTCTTATTGATGCCCATTCTTTTAAACTCTTGCGCAACGGCAACCCAAAGCACACTTCTAGGTGCTGCGGTCGGTGGAACTGCAGGCGGACTTTTAGGACAAGCACAAACTGCTAATTCTGAAGGAACCTTAGTGGGAGCTGCTATCGGAGTAGGACTTGGTGGACTAATTGGTCTACTTTCCCATAAAGAAAAAAAGGCCGAGCAAAATAAAATTGAGTCTACATCCAAAGACCTTGATGAATTTCCCGCTCTAACCCGGCCCAAGCTTCGATCAATCTGGGTGCCCGATGCGATTGAAGGCAACAAGTACATCAAAGGTCATTATATCTATGTAATCGAAAACCCTGGTACATGGACAAAAGATTAAGCAAATTAAATTTTAGCCTCGTTCTCTCTAAAACTTTGAGATCAAATTGCATTACAAAATTTATCAAAACGATTGCTTAAAAATATTAAAAGATATTCCCTCAGACTCGGTTGAGTCTATGGTTACTGATCCTCCAGCAGGGATTGGGTTCATTGGTCTTGAATGGGATTCAAGCCGTGGTGGAAAACAAAATTGGATTTACTGGCTAGCCGAAATAATGAAAGAGTGTCATCGAGTACTAAAACCAGGTGCTCACGGGCTAATTTGGGCTTTACCCAGAACTTCCCACTGGACCGCTGAGGCAGTAGAACTTGCAGGCTTTGAAATTAAAGATGTTATCATTCATGTCTTTGGCAGTGGCTTTCCCAAAAACATTGCCATTGATAAAGCAATTAACCGCTCAAAATATTTGGATAAAGATATTTTATTCAAAGTAACAACGTGGATTAAAAAACGACGAAATGAGCAAGGTTTAACTAATAAACAGCTTGATGATATCACCGGTATTAAAGGAGGGGCTTGTCACTGGACTGCCACTCCCCCACATGGACAACCTCAAATCCCAACACTTGAAAGTTGGGAAAAGCTTGAACCACTTCTAGGCCCTGCTCCTGAATGGTTAACCTCACTTATAAAACCAGCTTTTTCCACAGGAGAGCCAAAAGAAATTAGTCAAAAGTGGGAAGGATGGGGAACAGCACTAAAACCCGCTACCGAACACTGGCTCCTTGTGCAAAAACCAATAGAAGAACACAATGTTGCGGCTAATGTTTTAAAATTCAGTGTTGGTGGCTTAAACATTGATGATTCAAGAATTGAAACCACAGAAAAAATCCAATCAACCACAAATTTGAGTTTTCATTCTGGTAAGCTAATTTGGGATGCGAAAAAGCGCAGTTCAAATTCTATTTATACTCAACATCCTGATGGCCGCTATCCTTCAAATTTCTTGATTTCAAAAAGCGATTTAAACTGTCCAACAAAAATTTTAGATAAGCAAAGCCATCAGAAAACAGATGTGTCTCGTTATTTCAAAACCTTTCCTTTTGTCTATTGTGAAAAAGCAAACAAAAATGAAAAAGGGGTTTTTAACAATCACCCCACAGTAAAACCACTAGAGCTTATAAAATATTTTTGTTCAATGATCACGCCAGAAGATGGAACTATTCTCGATCCATTTATGGGATCAGGAACCACAGGCGTTGCAGCACATGCGCTCAATTATCACTTTATCGGAATTGAACAAAGTTCAGAATATTTTTTAATTGCACAAAAACGCCTTAAAAATGCAGAGGAGTCAATTTATGAATGATAAAGTGGAAGTAAAAAAGTCAAATTTAACTCATGTTGCTCTAACACTCGAGTCACTAAGTAAAATAAAAGGTTGGCAGGAGCAACTAAGAATTAAAAAAGAAGGGATGCAATTAACCTATAAAGACTTAATTAATTGGTTAATTGCAAGTTCTCCCGACAATCTAACTGCAAGCGAAACAAAAGCTCTTATTGAAAATTTTTATGACGAGGAATCCTACTATAGGAAAAAACTTCGTGAACTTAAAAAAGAAAAACTCATTCTGAAGCAAAGTGCACAGGAATTATCTCAAGAATAATCTTTTTTTGGGTTTTCAACAGTTGGGTTTTGTTCGACGCAAAATCACTTCAAAAATACCCGCCCTGATTTCATTTTGAAAATCTAAAATAGGGTCTGAAATTATAATTTCATTCCCAAATAACAAAAAATCTAAGGAAACTTCAAAGTAAATTGCAACTCGTCGAACCTGTTCTAAATCACGTGGTTGAGACCCACTAATCCAATTATGTAATGTTTGCTTAGGAATTTTGGTTATGCGTGCTAATTGAGTTATATTCATACCCTTACTATTAAGTAGATTTTGCAATATTTTGCGCAATTCCATTTTAGAAAATTACTTTCTCTTTCCTCTTTGAGCAATGCTAGCATCCATGAAATCAGCAACATTTGCGGCTTGTTCCCCTAGTTCAGTAATAATCATTCCAAGCCCCTCAAAGATAGATTCTTTTTCAGAAGGTTTAGATGAATCACCATTTAAGTTTTCAATTAACATGAACTAAAATAACGCTTCCTTTTTGAGTTTTGTCAAAAAAAATCCTATGTGCAAATGCACATAGGATTTCTATTTAAATTTTTTATAGTCGCTTCACTTCCAGAAAAAAGGAAGTTAGGTTTTTTACTTATGAATTCACTAAAGCTGGAAAATAAGATTGCGCAACAGGTTCCTCATCCAAGAGGGAGAAAAATTCTTTTTAAAAAAGAATGGCTTGCTCTATACCGCGTATATGACAGAAGAGGAAAACTAAGTTTTGAAGTTGAATTTTTTCAAGCTAGAAATCGTAAATTTAGGAGACTCATTGCTCATGAAGAAAAAAAAGCTCATCTAATTTGGCAAAAGTTGTGTAACGAAATTGTTCCTCTGCAATTTGATCAAGAAAAAGAAAGATGGATAATTTCAAGAATAATTTCACCCCCAAGAAGGTTCAATGGAGCAAGAAAAGATTTTACTCTTAATTTTGGCCCTTCTATCCTAGCCAGAAAATTTGAGGAATACTGTGAAATACAATTACAAAAACCCATTGAGCGCAGCTCAAAGACAACAGTTATTCGAATTTGCCGTGAACTCTTAAAACACTCTGGAAAGAGCGATTCGCTAACGAATAAAATAGTAAAAACCTATTTTAAAAGCAAGATGGCCCCAGGCAACCACCTATCCCCAGATACACTAAAAAGTGATAGAACAGAAATTAGGAGGCTTGCTACATGGGTTGGAATCAGAAACTTAGATGAATTATTTAAAGATATCTATATTCCCTCTCGTTCGCAACTTCGAGACCACGGGATAGAATTTAACAGTCGAGATAGACGCCATCTTGAACGACAAGAGGTTTTGCACTTTGTTGACAGCCTTATTAAATTTGATGATCCTCTTACTAAGCCAGTGCGTGATGCTTTAGTAATTCAACTTTTATTTGGTTCTAGACCTCAGGAAGCCCCTTGCGCAGAAATTTTGCCAAGCTCAATTTTGATTAGTGGTAGTTGGAAGTATGGCAGGAAAAAATCTCTTAAGACCGCCAGCAAAGGTGTAGAAAGCATAATAATTCCAAGAAATAAAATTATTGATGCGATTTTATTTTTAACTAACTGTCACCCAAAACCTATTATCACGGACGACGGTGCCAAAGTGTTTCAGGAAATTGCAATTTCTGCATTTGGAACAAATGGTTCTAAGCTTGATCGCTACTGTCTCCGCCATACAGCATTGACGTGGTTAATATTAACCCCTGGTTTATCCTCAAAAGAAGTTGGCGATATGGCAGGGCATATGGGCGCACGAATGATTCAGGATGTTTATGCTTCTCGCAAAGTAAAGGACCAAAGAACTTGGGAAGAAGCTATGCCTTTGGCCATTCGGGATATGCCGCGAACGTGGCATGGCTTTTTGTTAGAATGTGTAATGGTAGCTTTATGGCCAAATTTAAAAAATGGAAAAAAGCCATTAACTGATCCTGTATTTCAACAACTTGGAAAAATATTAAAAGGTGGAAAAATCAAACGTGAAGAAATGGATTTGTTTTAACGAATAGAAAATTATAATTTTACCAATGTTAGGTGTCTTTCTTCGGGGAGCG
The DNA here is from genome assembly GCA_016715815.1 of Oligoflexia bacterium. Taxonomy (GTDB): domain Bacteria; phylum Bdellovibrionota; class Bdellovibrionia; order JABDDW01; family JABDDW01; genus JADJXN01. The sequence continues at coordinate 27,062 of JADJXN010000010.1, read as the reverse complement.
CATCAAGATCTAATTGAGGTCGGGGTGTTGCTCCCCGATTTTTTTCTATTTCCATAAAACGTTCACGACGCAAGAGCATAACCTTTCTATAGCAACGCGCTTCTTCATAATTTGGTTTTGTTTTTAGGAAAGCGATTAACTCAGGATCTCGATCTATAATTGTTGGATTACGCCATTTATAATTTTCGTCGATATGCTTTTTCGCCATTGTTTGTTCTTTTCCAATACTTTGGTTGAATACTTTGGTTGAACACTTTGGTTGATTTAATTTTTTAAAAGCCTGTTGAGTTCAACCAAGTGGCAAAATATCATTTTATAAGTATTTGATTTTACTCATGAAAATGGAGCGGGTTAAGGGGCTCGAACCCTCGACCTATACCTTGGCAAGGTATCGCTCTAGCCAACTGAGCTAAACCCGCAAATAAAATATTGCAGGTTTAACTTTTAACCTTACTTAAAGCTTATTGTCAACTTTTGTCCGTGACTTTGCAGGAGCGATTTTAATATCCAGCACATCTTTAAACAGTAATCTGATATCTTGAACTGTTAAATCAGTTATAGGCTTATCACTTGTAGTTTTGCATTCAAAGGTAACAAGGTGCTTAATAATGCGCTTAGAATCAAGGGCATTAGCCTTAACCATAATTGAGTCTTTTGCCATAATATTTACTATTTTGGGTCGACTAAAAACATAGGTTTGGCCATTGACAGGGCGATTATTAGACAAGATCGTAACATCACAATTAAAAGCTGGATGCTCCATTAATAAGTAATGGGTTGGCAAACTTGACCCCAGCTCTGTTTGAAACTGGCTTTCATCTTTCACAACCATATGAAGCTGTTTTGACTTCATATCTGCAACTTTAAGGCTATCAAATTTAGCTTGAACTGATGGGTCGTTTAAAGCCTTTTCTAACTCTAAGCTGTGTAACTCTGTAGTTGCTGAAAGGCTATCGGTCGTCTCAGTGGGCGCTGTTGTAGCTGCTGTGTTTTTATAAATTGGTTGGGGCTGTTCCTTAGGCCCGCAAGCTAAAACCGTAAAAGTTAAAGCTGCTATGGAATACTTTAGTGTTTTCATACAAACTCCTCTCTCAATTAATTTTGAATTTCAATTTCAAGGGCATCACTAAACATGCTGATAAATTTTTCTACTGGTAATTGAAGCATATTAAGCTTTATGTTTTGTTGAGCTTGGCAAATAAAATCCGCAGATTCCCTAAGAGCGCTTCTTGAGTGGGAAATCTTCCCAGAAATGACCAGCGCACCCTCATCAGTTAAGTAAGCATTTGAGAATCTGTGTAACTTCATGCCAACATAGGGCGCATCATAACTTACTACTCTAAATACACACTGTATTTTACTCTTTGGGTTATTTGATATAATTTCAAAACTTGGATGATGTGTGTCTTGCTTAACCATTCTATCTATACTTTTAACTACAACCTTTAACTCACCGTAATTTATATCTGCTAATGTTAGCATTTTCTTCTGTGCACTTTGATTTACGTTTACTGAATTAGGTTGAATTGAATTGTTTTGATTTTCATCAGCAACTGCTACTTGTTGTTGTGGCTTTACAGCCCCAGTCCCTTTACCTTGGCAGCCCATAATACTCACAGCTGCTACAGCTAATATTAAAACTTTCATTTATTAGTTCTCCTATAATTAACGTCTGTTAGCGTCTAGCTAAATTAGCTCTTTGTCTTTTAGCCAATAACTTCTTTTTAAGCTCATATTGATGCTTTTTATGCGCTTCTAGTCTTTTTAATTTTGCTTCAGCTTGAAGCTGCTTTTTTTGCGCGTTTTCAATTGCTTTTAAATACTTAATATTTGCTATTTTAATTTTTTGAAGTTGTTTTGACTTTGCATTTACTAAGTACTGAAGTCTAGCTGCTTTTTTACTTTCTTTAAGAGCAGCTTTTCTATTTTGTTTTGCAATTTTGGTGTTCTGTCTTATTTCATCATTGAGTTGTAAATTTTGAGTTTTCAAATCCTCAACACGTGATTTTTCTGCATTAATTGCAAGCTCACTTTGAGTGACTTCATTAGCAGCATACTCTTGGTCAATTTTTAATTGAGAGTTTTCGCTGGTTTCAAAAATATTATCAAATTTTAGCTCTTCTCTAAATTCTTTATCTCTGGCAGGGCTTTCATTATAGGCAAAAGCGGAAGGAGCGCCTAGGGTTCCAATAATCATTAAAGTTAAAAACATTTTAAACATGTACAAACCTCACTTTTAAAAGTGTTTGATGTGAAACTTGTACTAGCCACCGCTGTTGCAAGTAATGCAAAAGCAAACGCAAATGTTAGTATAAATAATATTCCCTTTTTCACAGCAAACGTTCCTTATAACTTTATACACATCCATGTCGCAAACTTAGTGCCGCCCTAAGCTGCATTTAGATACTAAAGGAATGCTTTACGTGAGTATTATTAACAATTCAGATGCCCAAAAATGGGCTTTTAAAACATACCAAGCTGAAGCTTTGCAGCTTCAGTCATCATTGATCTATCCCAAGGTGGGTCTAAAACAATTTGCACATTTACCTCTTTAACACCAGGAATGCTTTTAACTTTTTCTTCAACGTCATTATGAAGAACTTGCCCCATTCCACAACCAGGAGCCGTAAGTGTCATTTCAATATCTACTTTAAATTCCTTTTCTTTTAATTCTTTAACTTCCATTTTATAAATTAGCCCCAGCTCCACAATACTTACTGGTATCTCAGGGTCAAAGCAGCTTTGAAGCTGCTCCCAAACTAGTTTTTCAATATTAGCTAAATTTAAATCTTCACTTTTAATTTCAGGTGCTTTAGCAGGAGTTTCTCCCAAACTATCGGCATCACGTCCAGAAATACGCACCATAAAACCTTGATCAGTAATAACAGTGTAGTTCCCACCAAGAGTTTGGGTAATGGTTACTTCAATTCCCTTAAGCACAGTCATGGGCTCGCCACTGGGGATTTGAATAGCCTTTACATCTCTACTAAGAACAGCTTGTCTTCTTTCTAAACCTACCACTTATATATCCTCATTCCGTTTTTGCTACATCAGTTTTATTAAGTAGCGCCATTTTTAATGTGTGCCAACTCAAAGACGCACACTTCACTCTTGCCGGAAACTCATGCACCCCTGCAAACACAGCAAGCTTTCCCAACTGGGTTTCATCTTTAGGCGCACCCCCCGTTGTCACAAGTGCGTGAAACATTTCAAAAAGCTTTAATGCTTCATCAACTGATTTACCTTTAATAATTTCAGTTAACATAGAGGCAGACGCTGTTGAAATAGCACAGCCCTGACCTTGGAAACTAGCGTCTATAATTTTATTACCATCAGTTTTTAAATATAAATTTAATCTATCCCCGCATAAGGGGTTAAAGCCTTCGGCTTCTTTATTAAAATTATCAATTTTTTTAAAATTACGAGGCCTCTTTGAGTGGTCTATAATCACTTCTTGATAGAGAGATTTTAATTCAGAGTTCATTTAAAAATCTCCAGCGTTTTTTTAATTCCATCAATTAAGTTATCAACTTCCTCTTCAGTATTATAAAAGGCAAAAGAGGCCCTTACAGTTGCAGGCACATTAAATCTTTCCATTAATGGCTGAGTGCAGTGATGTCCTGCGCGAATAGCCACTCCACTTTGATCTAAAATAGTTCCCACATCATGGGCATGAATGTCTTTTAAGATAAAGGAGATAACGGCGGATTTTTCTTTAGCCTGGCCTATGATTTTTACTTCCTTAATTTGAGAAAGTTTTCTAAATGCATAATCTAAAAGTTTTTTTTCTTGCTCATAAATAAAATCAAGACCTAAATTCTGAACATACTTAATAGCTTCACCAAGACCAATCACTCCTGCAATGTTAGGAGTCCCTGCCTCAAACTTATATGGCAAAATATTGTATGTTGTTTTATCAAAACTAACTGAGGCAATCATGTCTCCCCCACCTTGCCATGGTGGCATTTTATTTAAAAGCTCCCTTTTGCCATAAAGGACACCAACACCTGTTGGACCATAAATTTTATGTCCAGAGAAAGAATAAAAATCACAACCCAGATCCAACACATTAACTTTTAAATGTTGAACGGCCTGAGCTCCATCAATGGAGACGATAATATCTTTATTAAAATTTTTTATTATTTTAATTATCTCTTTAATTGGGTTTATTGTTCCAAGAGTGTTTGACACATGCATTAGGCTAACTATTTTTGTTTTATCGGATAATAGTTTTTCTAAGCTCTTTAAATTAAGCTCACCGCTATCTGTTACATCAATAACTTTTAATTTTACACTAATTTGTCCGCAAAGTATTTGCCATGGAACAATGTTTGAGTGGTGCTCCATTTGAGAAATAATAATCTCATCTCCTGCATTTAAAAAACTTCTTCCATAAGACTGAGCAATAAGGTTAATACTTTCAGTGGTGCCACGAGTAAAAATAATTTCATCAGTACTCTTTGCTACAATAAAATTTTTAACTATCTCACGTGTGGATTCATATTTTTGGGTAGCTAGCTGGCTTAGTGAATGCACACCCCTGTGCACGTTTGAATTTTGATTTTGATAGTAATTATTAATAGCCTCTATAACAGTCTTTGGCTTTTGAGTGGTTGCAGCATTATCTAAATAAACCAGTGTCTTATCATTTACCTGTGCTTTTAATATTGGAAAATCTTCTCTAATTTTACTAATGCTCTTCATAAATTAGTGCAATGTCTGGTGGTTAAACCAGTTCTGTAAAGTTTTATCAAAATACTCTTTCATCTTCTCGTCTTTAATCTTCTCAAGCATTTCAACGGCAAAAGCTCTGGTTAAAATAATATTTGCCTGGGCCTCGTCAATTCCGCGCGATCTTAAATAAAAAACTGCCGCCTTATCAAGTTGCCCAATGGTTGCACCATGGGCACACTTAACATCATCAGCATAAATCTTTAATTGTGGTTTTGTATCAATGTGGGCTTCTTCAGATAAAAGAAGATTTTTATTTTTTTGTCGTGCATCTGTTTTTTGTGCATTTTCTCTTACTAGAACTTCTCCACTAAAAACACCGTGAGCTTTTGCATCTAGTATTCCTTTATAAAGCTCCTCGCTTTGGCAATCACTCACTGCGTGATCTATAAAGGTTGTGTTATCTACGTGTTGAGTTCCACTTGCAGCATACAGACCAAATAATTCAGCCCTTGAACCGCTTGCATTAAAACTAACAGCTATTTCATTACGTGTTAATTTCCCCCCAAAAGTATGCAAATGGGACTCAAAATGACTATTTGCCTCTTGAAATACTTCCAAACTACTTATGTGGTAGCTTCTAGTACTCTCTTCTTGAATTTTATAAAGTTCTAATGAGGATTCATTATTTAAATAAACTGAAGTTAAAATATTATTAAAATAAGTTTGGTCAAAACCCTTGTAGCATTCCAAAATTTTAACTTTTGCTTGAGCTTCTACTTCAATTAAATTTCTAATGTGGCTTTGAATATTTTTTTGCGTAGTTATAAAAATAAGTCCGATTGGTTCTTTAACTTGGGAGTTGATTTTTATTAATACACCATCTGTTAATTGGCCTGCATTTAAATAATTTAATGTCCGCTGGTTGTTAAACCGAGTAATTTTTTTTAAAATTTCAGTATCATTATTATTTATTAATTCATTTATTGAAGAAAAATAAACCCCACCATCTTGAGGCTGCCTTGATAAATTAATGTTTAATCTTCCATCAATAAAAACTAAATAAGATTTTAAAAAATTTAACCCCTCTAGATAGCTATTAAAATTAAAGGAGCTTGTATTATTTGGGCCATCAAACTTTTCAGCGGAAAGCTCTTTAAGACTCGTGTACTTCCAACGCTCATCTTTTATACTTGGCCAGCCTTTTTGTTTAAATGTATTTAAAAATTCCTCTTTTTTAAACACGAGCATATCCCTTTTGCTCAAGCTCAAAAGCAAGTTCTTTTCCACCTGAGCGAATAATTTTTCCATTTGATAAAACATGGACTTTATCTGGCACAATGTAATTTAGAAGTCTTTGGTAATGGGTAATGACAATCATTGAGCGCTTTGCACTTCTTACTGAATTCACACCTTGAGAAACAATTCTTAAGGCATCAATATCAAGGCCAGAATCAATTTCATCTAATATAGAAAGTTTTGGTTCCAAAACTGCCATTTGAAATATTTCATTTCTCTTTTTTTCACCGCCAGAAAAACCTTGGTTAACAGCACGGTCAATAAGCTTTTTATCCATATCTAAAAGCTTCATTTTCTCTTTTGCTAAAGTTAAAAAATCAATGGCATCAAGCTCTGAAAGGCCTTGATATTTTCTAACAGCATTAAGAGCTGATTTTAAAAAATAAATATTAGCCACACCCGGGATTTCAACAGGGTATTGAAATGCTAAAAATATACCTTCACAAGCCCTCACCTCAGGACTCATCTCTAAAAGATCTTTTCCTTCAAATAATACTTGGCCACTTGTAATTTCAAAATTATCTCGCCCTGCAATTATTGAAGCAAGTGTGCTTTTACCAGAGCCATTTGGCCCCATGATGGCATGAACTTCACCCGGCCCAACTTCAAGGTTTAAACCCTTTAAAATTTCTTTTCCGTCAACTTTTGCATATAGATTTTTAATTGATAACATTTTAATTAACCCACACTTCCTTCAAGGCTTACACCTAGTAATTTTTGTGCCTCCACGGCAAATTCCATTGGTAAATTTTGAAACACGTCTTTACAAAAACCATTTACAATCATGGACACCGCATCCTCTTGTGAAAGCCCACGTTGTCTGCAGTAAAAAATCTGGTCTTCGCTGATTTTACTTGTTGATGCCTCATGTTCAATTTGAGCAGATTTATTTTTTACCTCTAAATAAGGAACTGTGTGGGCTCCACACTTATCTCCAATAAGAAGTGAATCACATTGAGAATAGTTGCGAGAATCTGAGGCATTCTTTAAAACCTTAACAAGCCCTCTGTAGGTATTTTGCCCACGACCGGCGGAGATACCTTTGCTGATAATAGTACTTTTAGTGTTCTTTCCTATATGAATCATTTTTGTACCGGTATCAGCTTGTTGGTAATTATTAGTTAATGCAACGGAGTAAAACTCGCCAACAGAATTATCTCCGGTTAAAAAAACACTTGGGTACTTCCAGGTAATAGCTGAGCCGGTTTCCACTTGAGTCCAAGATATTTTAGAATTCTTTCCCCTGCAATTGCCACGCTTTGTAACAAAATTATAAATTCCACCACGGCCTTGTTTATCTCCAGGGTACCAATTTTGTACTGTAGAATATTTCACATGGGCATTATCTAAAGCCACAATTTCAACAACAGCTGCATGAAGCTGGTTTTTATCTCTTTGAGGAGCAGTACAACCCTCAAGGTAGCTCACATAGCTTGACTCTTCTGCAACTATGAGTGTTCTTTCAAATTGTCCGGTTTCAGCAGCATTTATTCTAAAATATGTTGAAAGCTCCATAGGGCATCTCACCCCTTTAGGGATAAAACAAAATGAACCATCACTAAACACTGCTGAATTAAGGGCTGAATAAAAATTATCTCCATAAGGTACAACTGTGCCTAAATATTTTTGCACAAGCTCTGGATGGTTTTGTACGGCCTCACTAAAGCTACAAAATATTACCCCAACTTCTGCTAGTTTTTTCTTATATGTGGTGGCAACAGAAACGCTATCCACAACAGCATCCACTGCCACACCACTGATTCTTTTTTGCTCATCAAGGTTTATACCAAGCTTATCAAACATGGCTCTTAACTCAGGGTCTACTTCATCAAGGCTTTTTAGTTGCTTTTTTGGCTTTGGGGCTGAGTAATAAATAATGTCCTGAAAATCAATTTTTGGGTACTTAACAAAGGCCCAAGTAGGTTCTATCATAGTTTGCCAATGTTTAAAGGCTTTAAGCCTAAAATTTAATAAAAACTCGGGCTCCTTTTTTTTATGAGAAATAAAACGAATTATTTCTTCATTTAGACCCTTAGGGGCTGCATCAGCATCTATATCAATAGAAAACCCGTATTTGTATTCTTGGTCTGTAAACTGTTTTAAATTTGTATTTTTTGATGTCATAAACTTAAACTCACCTGCTTTTGCTTGATCTCACCAATTTGGATAGGAGCTTGAATGGGCCGACTCATGTCACTTAGACTTAAATTTTCTAGCGCATTAATAATGGCAATATTAATTTTTTGCCAATTAGTTTTGTTTGAGCAAAATTTTTGAATACCACAGGAATGCTTTACCCCCTCAGCACTTAAACACTGTGTAATGCCCAAATCTCCCTCTAGGGCTTTAATCACCTGAGCCAAGCTTATATCTTTTGGTATTTTAGAAAGTCTGTAGCCCCCTTGCGCTCCACGAGTGGAGAAAAGAATATCAGCACGTGAAAGAATTTTTAAAACTTTACCAACCGTAGGCAACGGAATTTTTGTTTTATTACTTAAATCACGCGAGGTCCAAACAAGCATAGGGTCATGGGTAAACTGAGTTAATAAAACAATTCCGTAATCTGTAATTTTACTCATTTTTAACATGGCTTTTAAATAGTACAAATTTGGTACTATTTCAAGTACTCAAGTAATCTTGGTAATGAGGTTGCATTATTAAAAGCAAGAAAGGGATTTCATTGTGAAATCAATAACTTATGAATAACTATTTGATCAACTTCTTAACACCCGTAAAGCACAATTTGTCACTTACTATAATAACTATCTTAGTACTTATGCCACTTAAGAGTATGGCTCAACCGCCATTTGAACCACCTCAGTCCTGCAGTCAAAAAATGGCTCAAGCAGTTACTGAGGAATTTAAAGAAGAGTTAGTTGAAGATACAAGCATTGAGGCTCAAATTCAGTATTACTTAAAGCTAGATCTTGCTAAAAATACAATAGGAGATTTGGTACCTGACAAAATAAATAAAAAACCTACTATACTGCGTGAATGGACCCTTGCCAGTACAAATGGCCACGATATTTACAAGCTTGACTTTGAAACAGACATAAAAACAGGTGAAACTATATTAAAAAGATACTCTCCAGCCACTGAAGCCACTCAGACTGCTTATTACCACGCAGTTGCTGAATTAAAAAAAATTAATGATTTAAATATTTCAATTAACCCCTCTCAGGAAACAAGGGGAATTAAAAATGTGATCATTCCTAGAAACGTCATTGCCAAAGCGGATCTTGTGAATGGCGTTAAAACTAAAGACATTATTCAGGCTTTTGAAAATAAAAAATCTGGCTACTTTAAAAGCCCCGATGTTTTTATTATTAATGGCAACGCAAGCACACGTTTTGTTATTTTCTCAAAAACTGATGGTGGCGTTTTATTAAGAATTGTATTTGTTATTAATAACAATGCTTTTAAAATTCTAGCAGCAGCTAAAGTAGCTGACTAAGTAATGCCATGTAAAATCCATCTTGATTGTCTTGATCAGACTCAAATACATGCTTTTAACTAAGTTAAAATGTGGATTTTCTTTTATAAAATTATTAATTTGTCCTTCATTTTCTTCTTTTAAAATACTACAGGTGGCATAAACCATTCTACCTTTTGGCTTTAAAAACTTTGAATAAGTATTTAAAACCTCTTGTTGTGTTATTTTAATTTTTTCTAAGTCCTCTAATTTAAACTTCCATTTACTATCCGGGCTTCTTCTAATAACGCCACTTCCTGAGCAGGGGGCATCTATTAAAAGAGCATCAAATTTATTAAAATGCTTTTTAATGTCTTTTGTGTTCTCTACTAATTGAGTGGTCAAGTTACTCACTCCTGCGCGCTTAGCTCTTATTTTTAATTCTTCTAGTTTTTTTGAGTGCACATCACTTGCTAAAAGAGTGCCTTTATTTTGCATAAGTGCTGCCAAATGAAGTGTTTTACCACCCGCCCCTGCACATACATCTGCTACCCGCTCACCAGGTTTTGGGTCAAGCAACTCTGCTACCATTTGTGAGGCTTTATCTTGTACTTCAAATAAACCCTCTTTGTAGGCCTTTGTGATAAAAACATTTGCGCGTTCTTTAAGCATTAATGCATTTTCTAAACCCTCAACAGGTGTGACAAGGACATTTTCACTTTCAAGCAAGGTTATAAGCTTATCTTTTGTGGTTTTTAGCGTATTTACACGCAAATAAACAGGGGCAGGGTTATTTAATGAGTTTAGTATTTTTTCAAAGTCATCACCATAGTCTTTTTTAACCTTTTCAATAAACCAGTCAGAAAAACTAAGTCTATCTGAGAGCGGAATTTCTTTATTAACTAGTTTTTTTAAATCTATTGGAAGATTCAAATTTGTTTTTTTAATTTTGCTTACTAAAAAGTCTTGTAAGTCTTGGCCATTTTTCCAGTACTCATACACAAGCCAGCGTAAATAATAATTTTCAGGCACCCACGCTTGCTCGTCAAAAGCACAAAGTGTACGCCACCACCTTGTCATTTCAAAAACACTGTGTGCTATAAAATGCCTGTCACGTTTGCCAAATTTTTTATTTTTTTTAAAATGATGCTCTAAAACTTTATCAGCGTAAAAATTATTTTCAAAAATATCTTTAAGGCAATCTATTACAGACTGAACCAAAACTGCATGGTACTTCATTTAAAAAGTAAAAAGAGATCCAATAGCTAAAAAATAACCAATAAATTGACCATCAGTCATAAGTAGTAGATTATTTTTTAGCCCTCCCTCTAAGAAAAAACCAACATTATCAAGAGCATTAAAAAATCTTGCCCCTGCAACAATTTGATAATTTAAAGAAATAAAGCTTTCCTCTCTAACTTGATTAAAAAAGAATCCCGCTCCAATACCACCACCAAAATAAAGTGGGAACTCACTACTTGCCTCAGGAAGTAAAATCATAGGCAAAACAGCGATTTGAACAGGCCTTACATCTGCTACTTCATAACCAATCACATCTGCCCTTAAAGCAAAATCAGAAAAGTCTCCAAAGCTACCCATTCTATAGGTAAAGCCACCATTAATGCGGCCATTATTTGTAGCATGGTCAATCCCGCCCCATTTATATGAGTCTGAGCTGATAAATGCTCCTAAGTGAACTGCTAAGTAATGATCCCCACTATAAGAACGTGATGGCGCCTGATCAGTAGATTTTCTAAAATACTTTCTAGCCTCAGCCTCTCCAGTTGGCGTGCTTTGAGCTGGCTTTTGGGCACTTCCCTCTTCATCCACCTCAGTTCTTGCCATAAGGTTTTGACTTGCGGTTAAAATTGAGACGATTGTGTAAATAATGAGTGCTTTTTTCATAACATCTTCCTGTCAAATTATGCTAAAATCTTGCCCATGAGTTTTCGTAGGCGTTCAAGGGAAATAGCCCTTCAAATTTTATTCCAGCGTGAGTTTAGCCCACATTCAAGTCTTGAGGATACCTTTAATTTATTTTTAAAGCATTTTGATATGACAAAGGAAACCAGGGATTTTGCTGAATTCCTTACTGAAGGCACCCTTTCTAATTTATCTAAAATTGACCAAGCCATTGCAAGCCACTCTAAAAACTGGAGGCTTGAGAGAATGTCTATTGTGGACAGATCTATTTTGCGCATAGCAGCCTTTGAATTACTTTTTTGCCAAGAAAAAACCCCACCAGAAGCTGTCATTAATGAAGCTATTGAAATTTCTAAAAAATACTCAAGCCACGACTCCCCCTCCTTTATTAATGGAATTCTTGACAACATACTTAAAAGCAGCCAACGTTAAATAATGGGCTTAAAGCAAGAGCTTTTAAAAAGAAAAGAAAAAACCTGGGTTATAATTACACCAAAACCAAAAAAACTTAAATTTTCACCACTGGTTGGTCTTATTGATTTTTATAATCACCAACAAATTACACGCTCATATAAAAATAAAAAAATAGCACTCTCAAATGATGAAAGAACAATTATTGCTTGTGATAATTTTTTTAATGTTCAAAAACTAGTTCTTTTACCTGTAAATAAAGAAAGCCAGGATGACCCAAAAGGTTTTCTTAAAAACCTTGATCTTATGATTGATGGTTTAAAGGAAAAAAACCCTCTTATTATTGTCTCCGATGAAACCCCAGAGGAAGTTATTGAGGCTATCAAAAAAAAATCTTACCAGTATTTAGTAGGTTAATATGTCAAGAACAGGCGGAACAGTTTTTATTTTAAGTGATAGTACAGGTGAGACAGCCTCAACCATTGTTAAAGCCGCACTTGTTCACTACCAAGACCGCGATGTAAATATTGTAAGATGTAAAAATATTCGCTCTGAAGAACAAATAGAAAACATTATTGAGGAAGTTCAAACAAGACAAGGGGCCGTTGTTTATACAATTGTAAGTACAAACTTAAGAACAAAGCTTGAAAGTCTATGCCAAATAAATAATATTCCATACAAAGATCTTTTTGGCCCTTTGCTTAATATGTTTAGCAGTTATTTTGAAAAAGAAGCTCCCTTTACACCTGGAATTTTAAGGCAAACAGATGAAAAATATTTTAAACGTATTGCTGCTATAGAATTTACTGTTAAGCATGATGATGGAAAGCTCACCTCAGACCTTGGCAATTCAGATATTGTACTTGTAGGCATTTCAAGAACAAGTAAAACACCACTATCAATTTTTTTAAGCCACAAAGGTTGGAAAGTTTCAAATATTCCACTGGTATTAAATATTGCACCACCAAAAGAGCTTTTTGAAATTGATCAAAAAAAAATAATAGGTCTTACAATAGATTTAGAAAAACTAAGTCGCATCCGCAAAAAGCGTCTTGAAAAGTTGGGCCAAGACCTTAGTAGTGATTACGCCAGCTTTGAATACATTGCAAAGGAGCTTGAGTATGCCAATAGCTTGTTTGCTAAAAATAAAAGATGGCCTATTTTTGATGTCACTGAAAAAGCCCTTGAGGAAACAGCCTCTGAAATCACTCAACTTATAGCGAGCCGGTTAGGCATTAATCCAGAAGATCACTTTTAAGTACCCACTTTTACTGTTATCATTTTAAATATGAAATGCCTTTTAGGTTTAATTTTGCTTTTGGCACCATATAGTTCAGATGCCAAACTTTTTAAAAATGCTTATGTTCAGTTTGAACTTCCCGCTCAGTGGGATTGTAGTCTTGAGGGCACAGAGTGGGTTTGCTCAAGTAAAAACAAGATTGACGCAAAGGAAAGTATTATCATTTTAACAGCTAAGGAAGTGGGCCCACAAGACAGCTTTCAAGCCTATGAGGCTTATTTAAAAACGCAAAAACAACTGGCAGGGAATAATTCAAAACCAGTTTTAAGCCAAATTAAATCTGTGAAACAAAGAAAAATAAATAATCATGCATGGGTAGACGCACTTCATTTAAGTAGCGAAATTCCTGGCTACTACACACGTTATCTTGCAACCATAAAAGATCGCTTGGCCATTTTAGTGACATTAAGTGCTCATCAAAAATATTACACAAAATACAGCAATGATTATTTTAAAGCTGTAGAAAGTTTAAGAGTAATAGCAACAAAAGATTTATTATCACAAAAGGCCCTTGCTCCCGTAAAGCCTGTGGGTGAATCTTTGGGTAATCAAATTGCTCCACCCATTCCAAATGATACAGGAGCTATGGCTCCCCTTCCGGATGAAGAACCGAACTCCAGTGATACTTTTATTATTGGTGGTATATTTTTAATATTAGCTGTTATTGGCTACATGCTGCTAAAAAGAAAATAATTTTAGTAAATAAGTTTTTCTTTAACCTTAACAAGAGCAATTTTGTTTAAATCTGAAAGTATTTCTTCAGGGCCAACAACAATTATTTTATATTTGTCTTCATTTAAATAGCGCTTAATAATTTTATTAATCTCGCTAACACTTACAGATTTAATTTGATCTATTTTTTCATTTAAAGTTTCAACTTTTGCGTCATTAAGCTTTTGCTCAAGATCAAACCAAATGCGCCCTTCTGGTGTTTCATTTTTTTTAATAAGATACATTATCATGTCTTGTTTTGCTTTTTCCAATTCTAACTCAGTTATGCCTTCGTCACGAAAGCGTTTAATTGCATTAATGGCCTCATTAATTACAGCCCTTGTATTTTCAGGCTTTGTTGTTGTTTCTACCTGAATATAGCCATCTACTTTTTTAGACAAAAGATAACTTTGCGCGCCGTAAGTATACCCCTTATCAGACCTTAATGTTTTATTAAGCCTTGATGTATAAGAACCGCCTAAAATATTTAAAGCTAACTTTACTTTATACTCATCAGGATCTTTTGAACTAACTCCGAACTGACCAATAGATATTTTTGACTGCTTGGATTGCCTTTTTAAAAAAAATGTTATCTCTGTATTATTAATTGCAGCCGGCTTTGGCCAATAGCCAGAAATATTTTTCTCTTTATGCCAGTTTTTAAACCTTTCTTCAAACATAGCCTTAAAAGCATCATCAAAATCCCCTACAACATAAAAAACTGGTTTTGGTACGGAAAGAATATTAGCATAAAACATTTTAGCATCATTAAGACTTATTTTTTTAACATCCTGACTAATACCACTTACAGGAATTCCATAGGGGTGGTTTCCAAATAATGATAATTTCAACGCACTATCAGCCAATACTTCAGAGTTATCATTTACAGCTCTTAAACTTTGCAACACTCTTGTTTTTTTTAATTCAAACACTTTTTGATTCCATACCGGCGAATAAAGAAGTTGAGAAAAACAATCTAGTAATTGATTTCTTTTTTTGCTTAAACCATCTGCTGAAATAAGAATAAAGTCTGAAGAAATTTGAGATTGAAAATTAACTGCTACTTGATTTGCTTTTTCATTAAGTTTTTCGTTTTCTAAAACAGTGCCTAGTGTAAGAGCTGTAATTCCTCTTTTACCCATAGGATCAAGACTTGCCCCCTCTTTAATCAAAACTCCAATCTCAAGCAAAGGAAGATTATTGTCTTTTAAATAATAAAACTCCGCAGAATCACTTGCGCCACTTGTACCATTATTTTTTGCAATGTTCTGTGTAGAGCAAGCATACATAAAAATACAAAAAAACAGCAGAATTCTATTCATTTTTAGATAGCTCCAATAAAACTCTTTTTTTATTTAACAACCTACTTTGCGCTGCAGATTGCACATCATTAATAGTAATGGTTTGGTAAAAATCTATATCAGTAAATAATCTTTTATAATCTCCTAGTAGCGCCTCGTTAAGAGCTAAAAAACGGGCTCTATTTTGATTTGTTCTTAATGATTTTAAATAATCTTTAGTTAAGTAAAGCTGCGCTTTTTGAAGCTCTTTTATACTTACTGGGGTTTCAATAAGCTTTTTTAATTCCTCATCAATGACTTTAATTACATCTTGTTTATTTGATTTATCTTTTAAAACAGCATTTATTTCAAAAATACCTGAATCTAAAAAATTATAAGCTGAAGAGTTAATATAGTTAACTAAATTGCCATGCAAAACAAGTCTCTTATAAAGCCTGCTAGATTTATCTCCTGACAAAATTTGGTTTAAAATATCAAAAGCATAGGATTCTTTTTCACCAATATTACCAATTTTATAAGCTATGGTTAATTTTTCTGCTTCAATGTCTTTTTTAAGAACAACTTTTTTATCTTCACTTAATTCAGTAACACTTAATTTATTAGTATCATGGCTTGGCTCATTTTTAATATCAGCATAGTATTTTTCAACCAGTGCTTGAGCCTCTTTTGCATTTACATTTCCAACAACTGAAATAATTAAATTGCTTGGCTTGTAGTGTTTTTTAAAAAAATTATTAGCATCTTCTAGGGTTAAATTTTTAATGTCTTCTTTTAATCCTATAATGGGATTTTTGTAAGGGTGAGCGATAAAGAGGTTATTATATAATTCAAAGTTTAAGAGCCCATCAACAGAGTCTTCAAGGCGTTTTAAACGCTCTTCAAGAATGACTTTCTTTTCAATTTCAAATTTATCTGGAGAGATTTTAAGGTTTTTAAGCCTATCTGACTCAAAGTCTAAAATAAACTCTAATTCTGATTGTGGGAGTTGCTCAAAATAAACAGTGCTATCTTGGTTTGTAAAGGCATTATAGGTCATGCCTTTTTGCTCCATGTATTCTGTAAACTTTTTTTCAGGATATTTTTCTGTGCCACTAAACATAAGGTGCTCAAAAAAATGAGCAAGGCCTGTTTTACCAGCCTCTTCATTTTTTGAACCAACTTTAAACCAAGAATAAACGCTTATAGTGGGAATATCTTTTTTCTCATGGACCAATAATGTAAGGCCATTTGGGTAAATCTTTTTAAAAACCTCAAAGCCAAATTGCTGAGCATAAAGAGTGGAAGAACTGCTAAGAATAACAAGGTGCAAGATAAGTTTAAGCATGTCTTTTAATATGCTAGCACCAGCTCCAAGTCGAAACTAGAACCAATTTGGAACCACTCTCTTGGGGCGTGAGAGCAAATTAATTGCCTAAGAAGGCAAAATAAGCTCGGCAAAAGGCTGGCACGCACATTGCTCTTATGTATTTCAGAATCGTTAATGGTTCGATCAGTTCCCCCTGATCTAAGACTCCGGGAACGGCGTTTTAAGAATGGGCAAACAATAGCAAGTTAGGCAACCCCTCCCCCCCATCCCCTGCCAGCTTGTTATTGTTGGCCGATTCTAAAAAGAAACTCGTTCACCGGAGTTTTTGTTTTTTTAAGCAATACTAGATGACTCTGATAAGCCATTTGCAGCCCAAGACTTGCGGCTCTGTAATAGCTCCTCTAAAAGTTTTTGATTACTTTGATCTTTGGCCTGAGTTTTATGCCACAGGTGATACTGAATAGCACTTCCCCGAAGACTTTTCATTTTAAGTCCTAAAAATTTAAGCCTATACTCCACATCAGAATCTTCGCCATAAGCCCCAGAAAAATCGTTACTAAAGCCATTAATGGCGACTAAATGCTTTTTATGAACACTAAAATTACATCCTCTGATGTCAAACACATCATTTCTTTTAAATAATTTTTTTAAAAATTCAGGGGTTTTAAAAAACCGTCCTATATGATGGGTTTTACCCAAAAGGGCATCTAGAATTAAAAACCAAGGGATGCCATTAAGATAACCATGGGCAATTTTTTCTGCTGTGAGATGCAATGATGCCTTTTCTGAAAGCTCAACTCTTCTACCCGCCAAAAAACAATCTTCAGAGGCATTTTTAATATGATCTTTAATAAAGTCATCTCTTAATACACAATCTCCATCAATAAAAACAATGTAATCACCACTTGCTTTTAAAATAGCTTTATTTAATGCCAGTGGCTTTCTATTACCTATGTCTTTTTGAGTTATATGAATGAGTGGGACTGGTAATTTTTCTTTCCATTTAGCTAAAAGTACTTTGTTATCTTCACTCTGACCGTCTTCAGTGACAATAACTTCATTAGGCATGATAGATTGCCTTTTAACCGACTCTAAAACTTTATTCAAAAAATCATAAGATTTATATGTTGAAATACTAAGACTTGTCTTCATACTTTTTCTTGTATTCTTTGTAAGAAATAAGTGTTGCATCCCTAGGGGATAAAATCGGCTGCTTTATTGGCCAAGTAATATTTAAATCTGGGTCATTCCACACCAAGCCCACCTCACCTTTGGAGTTATAAAGAGCGTCTACTTTGTAGTACACATAAGCGGGCTCTTTACCAAGAATACAAAAGCCATGGGCAAACCCAGGAGGGATCCATAAAAGCCTTGCGTTGTCACCACTGAGCTCAACACTATAGTTTTTTAAATAAGTTTGGGAATTTGGTCTTAAATCAACCACAACATCTAAAATACTACCACTTATAACACCAATAAGCTTTCCTTGTGGTGGGTCATATTGAATATGCATCCCTCTTAAAACTCCAGGTTTTGAATAAGACAAATTGTCTTGAACAAAGTTTTGCTTTAAACCCAATTCAGAAAATAATTTAGAGTTATATCTTTCTGAAAAAAACCCTCTATTGTCAGAAAACTTTTTAACCTCAATAAGTTTTAGTCCTTCAATTTGCGGATGAGTTTGATGCATTAAATAACCAGCCTTTCAAAACAATCTTCTAATGCTGACTTCCAAGACTTTAACTCTATACCAAATTGTTTTTTAATTTTTTGCGTTGATAGCCTGGAATTAAGAGGACGAGATAATTTTAAATTATTTTCTTTATTATATTCTAAAGTTGTTTGCGGAGTAATTTCTTTAAGCTTTGTATTTTTGTTTTTTAATTTTAAAAAGCCCCAAATAGCTTGTGCAAAACCAAACCAAGACGTCTCTCCTGAATTACAAAGATGATAAACCCCCGGATTATATTTTTTTTCACTTAAAATGTGGTTTAGTATTTGTACAGTTGCAAAACTAATATCATGGGCATAGGTGGGAGCACCTACTTGATCACTGACCACTTTTAAGACTTCTTTTTCCCTAATAAGCCGAACCATTGTTTTTAAAAAGTTATTCCCCACCTCAGAATAAACCCAGCTTGTTCTTAAAATAATATGCTTTCCTTTTTGTTCTGCTACTAGTTCATCCCCAAGTTGTTTTGATTGACCATAAACATTAAGTGCCCTTAAGGGCTCATCTTCGGTTTGATAATGAGAATCATTTGAAGCATACACATAATCAGTTGAGTAAGTAATAAAGGGAATATCTTTGTCAGCACACCACTTAGCTATTAAAGAAGGAGTTTTTGCATTTACATTAAATGCTAGCTCTTTTTCCTCTTCTGCTTTTCTAACATCAGTATAGGCTGCAGCATTAACAATAGCTAGTGGCCTAAAATTATTAAGCATATGGTATACTTTTTCAGGGTCTCTAAAATCGGCCTGACCCCTTTGCGGAATTATGACATTAAACTTAGATAAATGCTGTGTTAGAAAAGTGCCTACTTGCCCACGACTGCCAAATAATAATACATCTTTTTTAGCCATAAAAACCAAATATGGCACATAAGAGCGTAAAATGTAAATTATTTGTTACGCTTTGCTTTAAGTTTATTAAAAACTTTAGAGCTTATTTCTGTTATTTCCTCAAGCTTAAGCGCTCTACAAACAGCGAAATAAACAAAGGCTGCCAGCATAATTGTAAATATTAAGTTAATAGATTGAGCAGCTCTACTTTGAATTACAGATACAATAAATTTATCAGTTAGGCTGTATGTAAAAGAAGCAGTAAAAGATAATGCTATACAGGCTATGATCACTTTAATAAAAAAAGGTACTAGCTCATATATTTTTAAACTAGCCCCTGTTAGGCGGTAAGAAAAAATAAGAATTAAAAAATTAATCCCCCCACTTAAAACTGAACTTGCAGCAAGTCCTCTTACCCCCCATTTCTGCAT
The DNA here is from genome assembly GCA_016715815.1 of Oligoflexia bacterium. Classification (GTDB taxonomy): domain Bacteria; phylum Bdellovibrionota; class Bdellovibrionia; order JABDDW01; family JABDDW01; genus JADJXN01. The sequence goes on along the minus strand of JADJXN010000010.1, from coordinate 7,732 downwards.
AAATAATTGAGCTATAAACACATGAATAATAAGCGCAGTCGCTGCACTGAGCGCTGGAAGCCAGGTATTTTTCATGGCGTAATACGTTGGAGCAATAACCCTTACACCAGCGGCAAATATAATTCCAAAACCATAAATTTGAAGAATAGATGATGTCATTAAGGTGTCATAATTTTGAAACTGCCCATGCTCAAAAAGTGTTTGAATAATTGGATAAGATAGAAAATAAACTCCAAAGGCACAGGGAAAAGCCATTAAAAAAGTAAGTTTTAAAGAATGAAGACTAGTTTGTCTCATTTGCTCTTTTTCACCTTTTGACCACTGAGCTGCAAGGGTTGGTAAAACTGCTGTTCCAACGCTAACTGCAAAAAGTGAAAGTGGAAGCTCTAAAATTCGATCTGCCCAAAAAATCCAAGAGTTACTACCTTGTTCAAGTTGGCTAGCAAAATAGGTGTTAATAATCACCCCTACTTGCATGACACTTAAACCAAGAACACTTGGCCCCATGGCCTTGACAACTCTCCAAGTGGCTCTGTTTTTCCAAAATGCTGAGAATTTTGGAAATAGTTGAGACTTTAATAAATTTGGAATCAAAACTACAAGCTGCAAAACTCCGCCTAAAATTGTAGCCCAAGCTAGAACATCGGATTTAATTTCAAAATAATTTCTAAAAAATAAAATAGATAAAATAACTGCTAAATTCCAAAATGCCGGAGCCACAGCTGGGAGCCAAAAAATTTGCAATGAATTTAAAATACCCATAAAAAAGGCATAAAAGCTAACGAGTAGGATATAGCAAAACATGATGCGAGCTTGGTGAACAGTAAGATCAACTTTGCCTGCAATTTGTGTAAAACCCTCGCCTGATGTTAAAGGGGTAACCATCACCTCAGGGTAGAGGGTGCCCAATAAAGTCAGTATTGAAAGAACTAAAAACAAAAGGGTAAAAACACCTGAAATAAGATCTCTTGCTCCTTTTTTATCATCGCTTTTTAAAAAATCCGTTAAAACAGGGATAAAGCTAACAGTTAAGGCTCCCTCTCCAAAAAGCCTTCTAAATAAATTAGGAAGCCTAAAGGCGACAAAAAACACGTCTGTTTCAAGCCTTGAAAAGTAATGGGCTATAACTATCTCTCTTAAAAAGCCAAGGCCACGGCTGGTAAGAGTACCCAAACCCACCCAAAAGGCTGACTTAGTCACGTGATGCTTTTGCTTATACAAGTCTGTCATTTTTTCCCTAGCGGTTTAACTACTCTAATGATATCAAGGGTGCACATTTGTTTGTCAATCAAGGAGGCAAAGTTGGCTACACATAAATCAGCTATTAAAAGGGCTCGTCAATCTGTAAAGCGTGCAGAAAGAAACCAGAACATAAAATCTGCCCTTAAGACCTTTGAGAAAAAAGTAAGATCTGCCGTTGGCAAAAAAGATCCAAAGCTTGCCCTTGATGCGTTAAAAGAGGTTGCTTCTGCTTTTGATAGAGCCGCTGCAAAAGGTGTTGTTCATGCTAAAAAGGCAGCCCGCAAAGTAAGCCGTCTCTCAGCTCTTGTTAATAGCTTAAAAGCCTAACTCGCCAGCTCTTTAGCTTCTTCTTTAGTTTTTTGCGCTATATAGTCTCTAATAAAACGGCGATATTCAAACTCTAGGTCTACAAACTTTATTCCAAACATCTTATTATTTTTTGAATAAACAATTTCAGCCATTACGGTTATAAAACCCTGCTCTGGTATAAAATAGTTCACACAAACAAGAGATGCCTCTTTTATAGGCAAACCTGTCTCAATAAGCATGCCCCCCTCACCAATCTCATGAGCCTGGCATAATTCATAACTTCCCTGGTGTAATACACCAACTGAGTACTTGAACTTTCGTCTAGGGAAGTGGCGAATTTTTTGCTGATCTCTCATGCAGTAATTATCGGTTTAGGCTTAAAAGATTTTTACCCTGGTAGATATTATTTTTTCTCATCTGGGCCATAATGTGCTCACGAACCATTAGCTTTGTCTTTGTCCACTCAGGGGCTACTAGCTCTTCCCACCTGGAGGAAAGTGCTGAGAGCCTTTCAATGGATACAGTAGGGCTAAGATGCTCTAAGAATAAAATCACTCGCCTTGTGTACTCCTCTAGCTCCACCACCTTAAAAGAGTTATTTAAGTACATTTGCTCAAGCTCTGTGTTTTTTAAAACATGCAGGTTATGAAGCTTTACATGTTGAATATTTAAACTTGATACAATTTTAGCAGTCTCAATAAGCTCGCCATCTGTTTCATTAGGTAAACCAAAAATAAGATGAAGACCTATATCTATTTTAGTTTTTTCTTGAATTGCCTTAATAGTTTTATAAATAATTTTTGAATCATGGCCGCGTTTTAAAAAATTTAAATGGTGATCAAAAAAAGATTCTACTCCCAGCTCAACTGCCACATAAGTCTTTTCTTTAAACTCATTTATAAGATCAAAAACAGCATCAGAAAAACAATCAGGCCTTGTACCAATAATAAGTCCTTTAATTTGGTTAAACTTTAGAGCTTGGTCAAAAGCGGCTTTGAGTTTTTTAGTTCCAACAAAAGTTGTAGTGTAGGTTTGAAAGTAGGCTAAAAAATTTTCAGCACTTCTGTGATGACCTAAAATACCAATTTTACTCTCTATCTGCTCAGTTATAGTTTGATTTTGCTGCTCAGGGTAAGCACTTGAGCCCCATTGGTCGCAAAACACGCAGGTTTGCATGTTTCTAAGGCCTAAACGGTTTGGGCAAGTGGAAGCAAGTGTTAAAGGAATTTTTTGAACTTTAAAGCCAAACTTATTTTTATAAAACTGACTCAATGTGTAAAACAAATCCATACAAGATTTATATTTAGAGTTTCTTTAAACTTCAAATACAAAATATTTTTTATCAAATCTAATTTGAGGCCCGTAAATTCCCGAGCTGTCACCTTCACCTATGCCTATAACCATCACAACATGGCTATTGCAATTAAGCTTCAGTAGCTTTTTAACAAGTTTTTCATCAAAGCCTTCCATAGGGCAACAACTATAACCTTGAGCAACCACAGCAAGCATTAAGTTTTCACATGCCAAAGCTGTGGTTTTTGTTACAACCTCAAAAACCTCATGTTTAAAACTAGGTCCACGTGGTGTTGGTCTAAAAAAGCCGCCCCAAAATATAATTATTTTTTTAATTAAACCTAATAAGTTAAAGGGACCGGTTGCATATACTAAAGGAACAATTTTTTGATAGTAATCTAGTGCAGATTTTGGTGTTTTTGGGTTTTTAGATAATAACTCCACCATCATTTTACAATTCCTCTTCCATGTATCTACTCTTGATACTGCTACCACTAAGTGCTGCGCTGTTGTTGCTGCAGGTTGAGATAAACAGGCCTTTTTTAAAAGTGCCATCTTTTCAGGTGCTTTAACCCAATAAAATTCCCACGGCTGCATGTTGGAAGAATTAGGTGCAATTAATGCTGCATCAATAGCGTTCACTACTACCGAATCAGGTACTTGAGTTTGAGTAAACCTTCTTACACTTCTACGTTTTTTTACGGCTTCAAAAAATTCCATTGTGACCCCATATTTTTTAATGCATATTAACTGTCTAAATGAACCATGATTTTAAAAATTTTAAAAAGCCAACGCAAGAAGAATTAAAAAAAAAGCTAACTGAGCTTCAGTTTGAAGTAACCCAAAATGAAGCCACAGAACGTGCCTTCATGAATGAGTATTGGGATAATAAAAAAGAAGGCATTTATGTTGATATTGTCTCTGGCGAGCCTTTATTTTGCTCTTTAGATAAATTTGACTCTGGTTCTGGCTGGCCAAGCTTCACTAAAGCCATTAATGACGAATCTATTATCACAAAAGAAGATAAAGGCCTTTTGATGACGCGCATAGAAGTAAGAAGTAAGCATGCAGACTCACACCTAGGGCACGTTTTTGATGACGGACCCAACCCCACAGGAATGCGCTTTTGTATTAACTCAGCAGCGCTTAGCTTTATTGCAAAAGAGGATTTAAACACTCAAGGCTATGGGGAATACTTAAAGTTATTTGATAAAAATAAAGAATAGAGGCCGTAAGCATGATTAAAAAATTTCTGTTTTTTATGCTACTTAGCAAATCAGTTTTTGCACAAACTCTTACGCAAGCAGAAGCACTTAAAAGAACTGAAGCAATAAGTAATCTTCACTATAAAGTTGACGTAAGTATTTTAAAAAACACTGACGAGTATACAGGAGCAGTTGATATTTTATTTGATCTTAAAAAACTTACCCCCCTTCGAATTGATTTTAAAGAAGGCCAAGTAATAAAGCTAAGTATAAATAAAAACGAAGTAAGTGATTACATTAAAAAAGAAGAAGCACTATTTATACCTGAAAAATATCTAAGCCTTGGCGAGCAGAGTATTCACATTGAGTTTACGCAAAAATTTAATCGCCAGGGAATAGGGCTTCATAAATTTACCGACCCTGAAGATGGAGAAAATTATTTCTACACGCAATTTGAAGCTAATGACGCCTCAAGGTTTATGCCTTGCTTTGACCAGCCCGATATTAAAGCAAAGTTCTCTCTTAAAGTAACAACAGAAAAGAATTGGAAAGTTATTTCTACAAATAAAGAAACCTCTGTGAAGAATTTAGATAATAATAAAAACCTATGGACTTTTTCTGAAACACCAATAATTAGCACCTATGTTTTTTCTCTTCACGTTGGGCCCTATAAGGAATGGAAAGATAAATATAAAAACATTCCCCTGAGGCTTTTTGCAAGACAATCTCTTTCTAAATACGTAGATACTAAAGAGTGGTTTACTATAACAAAGCAAGGCTTAAAATACTTTGAAAGCTACTTTAATTACCCCTACCCTTTTGAAAAATATGATCAACTTATAGTCCCAGAATTTAATTTTGGCGCTATGGAAAATGCCGGAGCCGTTACCTTTAAAGAAGGCTTTGTTTCACGTGGCAAACAGACAAAGGATCAAAAAGAAGGTACTGCTGAAGTTATTTTACATGAAATGGCTCATATGTGGTTTGGCAATCTTGTCACCATGAGATGGTGGAATGATTTATGGCTCAATGAAAGCTTTGCCACATACATGGCTACAAAGGCTGTGAGCGAATCTACAGAGTATAAAAAAGCATGGATGAGTTTTTACTTAGGCGATAAAAATTGGGCCTATTATTCCGATGAATTAAGCACAACACACCCTATTGAAGCAGATGTGCCAACTTCTGATGATGCTTTTAATAATTTTGATGGCATTACATATGGTAAAGGTGCCTCAGTGATGAAACAGCTTGCTTATTATATTGGAGAAAATAATTTTAAAAAGGGACTGGAGAAATATTTTAAAAAGCATGCTTATAAAAATACAACCCTTGATGACTTATTAAACGAACTCGAAGGTGAAGTTAAACTAACAAATAACAAAATAAATCTACAGGAGTGGAAAAAAATTTGGCTTCAATCAAAAGGTGTAGACACTATTGAAAGCGGTTTTAAATGCAATAGTAGTAAGCTTAGTGAAATTTCAATTAAAGTAAAGCCATCTAACTATAGCAAAGCTAAAATTCATGCCTTTGAAGTAGTAAGTTACAAATTAACGAATAACAAACTTAAATTAATTAATAACTCTCAGGTGGCATTAACTGACCTGGCCAGCATTAAAGTTGGCAATGTAGAATGCCCAGACTTTGTTTTCCCCAATTATAACGATTACGGTTACTTTAAAATAAATTTAGATTTAACAACCCTGAGTAATATTAAAAAGCATGTATTAAAAATTGAAGATTCATTTTTAAGAGTTATGGTTTTCAATACCATGTGGCAAATGGTGAGAGACCAAAACATAAGTCTTTATGAATACCTTACTTTTGCTAAAAATAATCTTTCCAAAGAAGAAGATTTTAAGATTATTAACCTTGTAACAAAACAGCTATCTGGAGGTGGGTATAATACCACCAACAATGCTTTGTATTATCACCCCATAGAGAACAGATCAGATATTTTTGAAAAATCAAAATTAAGAACCAAAATTGAAAAGCTTTATTTAACTATGCTTGATCGGGCAAAGCCGGGAAGTGACTTTCAAAAAATTTGGTTTGAATCTTTTTTACAAGTAGGTCAATCTCCACTGGCACAACAAAAAATGATTGATTGGCTAGGTGGTAAATGGAAAATAAAAGGCTTAGAAGTTGATCCGGATTTGCGTTGGAAAGCCATCACACGTCTTTGCTATAAAGACCATTTTAAAGCTCTAACACTTTTAAATAATGAGCTTAAGAAGGATTCCTCTGATATTGCAAAAAAATTCTCTCTTAATTGTATGGCCAGCTTTTCCAAGCTGGATAATAAAAAGAAATGGTGGAACGAAATTGTTAATGAAAACTCAAGCTATTCCTTTACAGACAAAGAAAGTATTTTAAGAGGATTATTTTTAGAAGAACAAAGACAGTTTATTGCTCCTTATTTTTCAATACACTATTTTGAAACTCTTAAAGACACTTCTGTAAAAAGATCAGAGCATTTTTTAAGTACCTTTACTGAGCTTGCTGGGCCCGACACATGTATTAGCGATGAAAGAAAAAGGTATGTTGATTTTATCAATAACAACAGTGAGCTGTCCCCCATTATTTTAAAACATTTAAAAGAACTTGTTGATGATGGTGGGCGTTGTGAAAAAATAAGAGCAAAAGCTGGAAACATTAAAGCAGAACTTTTTTAATACCCCCGGGTGGGCTTTATTAATTTAACTTGATACTTTACATAAAAAGACTATTAACATCTTTTAATTAACTTTGGAGGCTATATGAACTTATTAAAATGTTTACTTACTATCATGGCTTTAACATCTGTGAATGCATTTGCTGAAGAATCAAATATAAAATTTGGAGCTAAATTGTGGTCACAATTTATGTATGATATAACTACATATCCGACACCTGGAACCACAACACCCTCAGTGACCACCGCAAATAAATTGGGACTTGATATTTATAGAGCCTACTTTACAGCTAGTTATAAATTTAATGAAGATTGGTCATCATTTTTACTGCTTGAAGGATCCCGTAGCTCAGTAGTCACAACCGCTACAACATCTGAAAATCAAGTGGTTCATGTTAGAAACATGTATGTTCAAAATTCTAAAATATTTGGAGAGGCCACATTAAGAGTGGGGTATATGCCAACACCTTACACTTTTATTTTAGATGGCTACACTAAGGCAAGATGGCTTGCTACTAATTTAAATGATACAGCTGCTGGAAATGTTACTCCGCCTGGAGGGGCAGTTAAGACAATAGGTTTTACTCCAACCCACGCTGGAGGAGCACAGCTGAGTGGAGATTTTTTTGATAAAACTTTAAAGTATACTTTAATGATTCATAATGGCGTGGAGGGTTTAACACTTGCTGGTAATAACGACACAGGTCTTTCTTACTTGGCACTAGTAGATATTATGCCATTTAAAAACTGGGATAATGATTTGAAAAATTTGGGAATTATTATATCAAATGATTATATGAGCCCTGCGCGATTAGCTAATAGCACATCTTCAACTCCTGCAGCTGCAACAAACGTTTCAGAAGGAGCAAACCTCACAGAACTGGCCCTGCATTACCAATCCTCATTTTTTGATGGTGCTATTGAATATGGCATGCAATCAGAACCCGTTATTTATGGCGTCACAAGCCCTGATAGCTCCTCTACTGGATGGGGTATTACAGGAACA
>JADJXN010000009.1 GCA_016715815.1 Oligoflexia bacterium | reverse complement strand
AAAGATTGGACATATCTTTTGACTCAACAAAGCACAAATAAAAAATTTAAACAAAAATTTAGCCAACCCTACTTCATAAAAACACTTTATTCTAAAAAACAGAATGTTGACAGTGGGTCTCTTAAGCAACTAGTGGGCGTTATGACGCTGGACACTTACCACTTGTTAAACCACTCAAGACCTGTGCCAGACGTATTACTCCGGAAACTTCTTTCGTCTCTTATTGAATTTACTGAATTTTATTACAGGAAAAGCCTGCATTAACAGGAGACCCTAACTAGTAAGTTGAGTCATTTTGTCTTAATCTACAAAGTATTTCTGTTTTGATTGCATGCATAAATAAAAAACTTGTCAAAAATTAAGTTCAAGGACAACATTTTAACTTATGATCTTATGTTGCAGTTTTACCTCTAATTTTTTATTTTTATCTTTTTAAAGTATTAGCCAGAGTTGAGGCGGGCTTTGGGTAACCAGTGCCACAAGTGGGCGCTTAGTACCTGCAGTTTCGGCAGCAGTAACGTGGTCAGATAAATGGCTTCAACTGGTTTTTCAACAGGGGAAGTACAAAAACCTCTACCAATCAACTTATATGGCCTTAGTTTTTGGAACATGGAAAGCAGGAGAGATAATTGGTATTGATGTGCAAAGTGGTTTTGGGGCTTGGTACTTTTTTTTCAAAACGAAAGTTTGAGAATCTATCAAGTGGTAGTGCGGCTGAGCAAAAACAGATTTCGGTGTAGGGCCAGCTTTAAGCATGAATTTAAGTTTTTTTAAAAACTTTTATCTTAATATGGAAGCTACTTATGGTTTAAGAGAGCTTGGAGCACACTTTACATTTAATTTTCAAGATATGGTATCTGCATCACTGAGGTTTGATTATGAAGAGATTATTTTTAATTCTTATAATTATATCTAGCCCTATTTTCTCTTTGCAAATGATTATCATTTATTTGTGGGGCCCATCTAATAATTTTGCAGACCCTATTGGGATTATAAGATTAGGAATAAATGACTGGGAGTTAGCCTGACTAAAAACAGGAGTTTATGGTTTGCTAAAATGTTTTATTTGATTCTAAAACTTATTACAGAGTCTTTGGTCTTGGTTATAGTGGCAAAGAAGGATATTTATTTTCAGCAATTGGGGCGTAGTGAGATTTTTTAGTTTCTTGGGTTTAAGAGGGATATGCAGTGGCGGGAACTTTGGGTTACTTTCAAGGGTTAGCTACATGGGTTGGCAGCTCATTTTAAGGAAAACAATGAATAAAATACGTTTATTACTAATGTTTAGCTTTTTATTTTTACTAACAACAGGGTTTCAAATTTTTACTAACAGAGATTTTTGGAATATTAATAATTCATCTGCAGCTTCTAGAAAACTTTTTATTCGCTACTCAGGTGGGACTGAACAATATAATAATAACTTGCCTGCTTCTGATGTTTTGGCAGCATCTGGAGCGACGGTTACACTTGATGCCATTATAAACTCTGTACTTAATGATTATAACGCCATTGGCTCCTCCTACGTGCAGCTTGTATTAACCTCAGATTCTGATTTTTGCAGCAAATTCTACTGATAGAATTATTGATATTGTTTTGATAAAACCAATGGAACACAAGTTGGCCAGGCTGAGCCGTTTTAGAGGTTATAGAATAATTGGGTGTCGTGTGGTATTAAACGCTTCTCTTAAAAGCACTGCTAAGCAATTAGTGGGGGTTATGACTCATGAGATGGGGCATTGCTTGGGACTTGACCATCCACAAGACACGGTTAATGCTATTATGTCTTATTTTAGAGATGAAAATGCTATACGCCTTAACACCGATGATAAATGGGCATCACTTATTTGTATCCACTAAATTCTTCTTATAGTAATGAGGTTGCTACTTTTGGTTTTTCTTGTGCAAGACGAGAGTAAAATAAATTTATTTCCAATAACTTAAAACCAAAGAAATAATAAGCAAATTTACAAAATTATGAGCTGAGTTTATAAAAAATAATTTCCAGGGACGGTTTTCCCAAGAAACTCTACCCAGTTGGGTGGGAACATAAAAACCAATCCAAGTAAAAACGGCTGCACAAAACGCGTATTGGAAGTTTGAGGCATCAGTACCTACACCCCAAACTGTGGGGCGCCAAACGTTAATAGTATAAGCTAAAACATAGACGGTAAAAATAGTTCCGACAAATTGAAGAAAAAACGCACGCTTCATTGCTTTGGCAGCTGGCTTATTTTCAGGCCCAAATTTTATTCCCATGCACTCTGCCCACTGCTTGCCAAAAAGGGGGCCAAACCACAGGGCACCTAAAATATAAGAAAGAATTATTGCGAGAGCGATAGCGGGCCAATTTAAAAATAATATTTGGTTGTGTCATGTATAAAAAAGCTTAGGTAATTACCTTTTTAAGTTCAAGGTAAAATCTATGCTAAATGACTAATTTAGTATCATAATTTTACAACATTTTGTTTCACTTATAAAAATCATTACTTTTGTCGAGCTAATTTGTAAATTCCTGAAAAAACTTTTGATACTCAGCTTTTGCCCTTGGCAAATCTCGTGTGCCCTTCCACTCATTAAAAGATTGCCAAATAAACGGGATGACTACTTTGAATAAAGGCTCGCTAGCAACAAATTTTTTATAATCACTAAGTTGACTACACCCCGTCTTCATCGTGAAGGGTAAAGTAGAATCACGCATTGGGTGCCCACTTGGAGGAACAGCCATGAGCCATCTTTTTTTACCATCTAGGTTTGTAGCTTTAGTCATTAGATCTTTAATAATGTCATAGCCCTGGGGAATAGACTTTTTTCCACACCAAAGAAAACTATCATAGCAATCCATACCAAACCAATCATGGGATGGGGGAAGAACAATTTTTTAAGCAAAGCAGGGTCATAAAGAGCTTTGTAGCAAAAATAACAGCAATTGGAATTTGGGGAATTTTGATTTCATAAAACTTCCCATGGTTTCAAGCTGTGTATTCATTTCCTCAATGCTTACCTGCGGGGTGTGTTCTAAACCGTTCATGTAAGGCTCATCTTGGCTATAAATGCTATAATGATATCTTGGTATTTTTTAACAGCAGGCTCAATTTGCTGCTCAAAAAGTGTTTTGTAATTAGAGCGAAGTTTAAAATGCTCATCTAAAAATACCCAACTAGCTGAAACCATGGCCTTAAGGCCTTTGGATTTAGCTTCTTCAAGTCTTACCTCTAAATTGCCTGAATGAATAAATACAAAATTAGCAAATTCTGGCATTTCTGAAATGTAATTACCAGTGCCTACACCTTCCATGGCCCCTGCATAGTAACCAAAATATTTATTTTCTGGGGGTGTGGGGGGTGTTGGCGAGGGGCTTGGTTGGGGGGTGTTGGTGCCGCTATTACTATTGGGAGGATTTATTCTTAAAGTGGGGAAATTAGTTTCCACACAGGCCAATAAGCTAAAAAATATTATTAAAGCAAATCCTACTTTAATTGTTTTCATTGTTCCCTATAAGCTTTGTTCTAATATCGGAGTTCTGGTGCGCGGGAGGGGACTTGAACCCCTACGCGTGAGCACATGCCCCTCAAACATGCGTGTCTACCAGTTCCACCACCCGCGCGCTCGAAAAAATTCATGTAAATCAGAATTAACCGAAATCAGCACCTTGGTCATCTAATATTTGTAAGCGGCCTCTCTAGGGATGGGGGAAAAGGGGCAGTGATAAGATAAATGGCCATGGATGGCTGTTGATCCTCACAAAGATAAAGGTTTTTGAAACAAAGGACGTAAGGACGGCGTCCTTAATAAATAATCGACCACATTTGGTTCCTCCATTTGGTTGGGCCCGGAGGTTCAAGGCGCGGACTTCCGGGCCATTTTTATTGATTCTGAGCTGCTTAAAAATTAGACACCTGTTGAAGCTCCCCGTAAACTCATAACCAACTAAAATCACTAATAAATATTAAAAATTTGATAAATTTTAGTCGCAAACTGGCAACCCATAGGGCATTTGAGTGTCTATAATAAAGACACCATTTCTTACTGTAAGTATATGATTTTACTGTATTAATTTATTTTTCCGTCAACTTGGTATGAGCTTAGCAATAATTACAAAGTAAGAGAGGACCAGGCTTTATGACAAAGCCAAGGGGGATACGATGTTTTTTAACAGAGGATATAAACTTTTACTTATAGTTTTAATTTCAGCTCTAGCAGCGTGCAAAAACTCAAACAGCAACTCAAAAGCTGTCATTAACCCTATTAACTACTGCACAACGCCTGAGTGTTACGGTGCATCCGGCAACACCACTTTTAGTGGTGGCGGAGTTGCTACATTAAACGTTGTTAGCACCACAGTTTTAAGCCAATACGCTGGCCGCTATGTTAACCCAACTACACCTGTTGAAATTAACATTAAAGTGGCTCCAGCAGATAACAACGTGTTTTTAGGTGAGCTTAATATTCGCTACTCTGAAGGTAGCGTTGTGAGAATGGGCCATTTTACAAATGGTACTGAGACCAATACTGGAAATAACGTTCATATTTTAACAACTGATTCAGCCACAGGTGTGCCAACATATAGATTCTTTTTTGAAGACCCAGCAGGGGTAATTATTGTGACCCTTCAAAACACTGGTGGCGGGCTTCCAAGTGATACTACATTTAATAGTGGAACTTTGGATGGCATTGTTTACTTTAGAAACTTTAACTCCACAGCACCAAACCCATTGTATCAAGGTTACCAAGATAATTTTGGTTACTACTGGCCTGCAAACCCAAAGGCATTTTGCTGGTCTGGCCAAATTAATACTGGTCCCTATGACTGCAAAAACTTTTCTGTGCAGCCATCTACCACAACAAATAATCCTGTAACAAAACTTGGGACATTTACAGGTATGGATAAAAAATTAGCTTTAGGACTTTAATTTTTACGGGGGAGAGAGATTTATGAAAAAGAATAAGAAAGCGAATAAAATTTTTGGAAATTATGAAAAGTTCTTCTATGCATTTGCAGTAGCACTTGGCTTTACAGCCTATATACTTATGCCAGGTTGTGGTGGGAATAAATCAACTAACACTAATCCTACTTACCCACCCACATGTTTACCTGGGCAAATTTGTACACCAACAAACCCATATCAAAATGCTCAAGGTATTCCACTTATTAATGGACCAACTTACTCAGCACTTGATCAACAAGGCTCACAACTTACACTTACTTGGGCTGCACCTCAATATGCAGCTGGACAGGCTTATAATGGCCCCGTGAATGTGTCTGGTAGTTTAAGAATTGCGCCAGGAGCATGTGCAAATTTACCAAGTGGTGGAGAGTTTCAAGTACAAGGCCAAGGTAATTGGGCCTCAGGTTATGCAGGGGCTCTGGCTGCAGTACAAGCGAATTTAACAGTGGTTGGTGGTGGATATGCAAATAACCAATATAATCCATATGGATACAATCAGTATAACCCTTATCAGCAAACACAGTACAACCCATACGGTAGTGCAGGTGGTTCTGTAAGCATTTCCCAGTCTTTAATCTACCCTGGTGGCTCACAAGGCGGTTACACACTTAGCTATGGTTATGGTGTGTATGTTTCTATGTGCAATAGAACATTTGCGTTCTATAATTAATTAAATACTTAAAAGGGGAATTTTTTGAAAAAGCGTGGTGCTATTTATTTAACTCTAGCGGTAGTTTTTTTAGCAGCAGTTTTGTTATTCCAAAACTGCAACGGCACACGCTTCAGATATGCTGATTTTAATATTTCGCGCCAGCAAGTTTTAACCCAAATTGAGGTTTTAAGCCAATCAACTATAAGTTCTCTGGCAGCTAGCTCTGAGCAACCTTTTAATGATTTTTTTGATCTTGCCTCACAACCTCAGGCAAGAATTTATTATGCTGAAGCACCTAGCTCCATGGGAGATTTAAAAACTGTTTTACCACTGGAGTATGACCTATTAAATGTAGATACTTTTCCAACTGCTGCGGCAGCTTATTTGGCAGTGGTAAATTATGACACTGGCCCAGTAGCAGCTTTAGTTATTACTCAAATTAATTCTGATAATACTGAAACCCCCATTATTGCACTTTCAAGCCTTCAGGGTGGAACCATTGATGATTATGAGCTTAACCTTCCAGTTTTATTTGATAATGTCACACTTTATTTAAGAAGCGAAGATATCATTGATGGTTCTTTGAGTGATGTAGTCCAATTTGAGCTAGTAGAGCCTTATGATGCAGCGACAGAATTTAACTTAAACCTCATTAATTTAGTTGAGGCCAACTAATAAATAACATTATGCTTTAATTATGGTGCTGCCTCAACTCACTGAGTTTTTAAATTCAGTTTTAAGTGAAAAATCTGGATCCGTTCATACACAAAAAAGCTATGCCCATGATTTAAAAATTTTTGAAGAGTTTTTAGTTTACGCAAAAGGCAGCATAGATAGGTTTTCCCAAGCTCTGCTTCATAAATATTGTAATCAAAAAAAATTAGGTAGGCGTAGCCAGGCAAGAATTGTTTCAAGTTTAAGGAGTTATTTTCGCTACCTTCAGCGCCAAGGGCTTATAAAAGAAGTCCCGCGTTTAGAGATGATTCAACATACAAGAAAATTACCTGAAGTCATTAGTAATGATGATATTAAAAAACTCCTAGAGGCCTCACAAAAAGAGGAAAATCAAAATAGGGTTTTACGCAATAAAGCACTTTTAACTTTAATGTATGCCACAGGCTGCAGAGTGACTGAAATTTGTGATGCAGATTTAAGCCATCTTCAGCTTGATTTAAGGGTTTTAAAAATTACCGGCAAAGGCTCAAAGCAAAGAATGGTGCCTTTGGTAACAGAAGCCGTTGAGGCTTTAAATAATTATTTGCAAATTAGGCTTCACATGGCAGAGCCAACAGAAAAATCTCTAATTGTGAACGACCGAGGCAACCGCCCCAGCCGCATTGATATTTTTAGATGGCTTAAAAGATGGTCCAAGCTTGCAGGCTTTGAAAAAAATGTTTCACCACATAAGCTTCGTCATGCTTGTGCTACCCACTTATTAAAAGAAGGTGTGGATTTAAGATCCATTCAAACATTATTGGGCCATGCAAGTATTGCCACCACTGAAATTTACACAAAGCTTGAAAACTCTGATCTTGTTGAAACCATAAAAAAGCACCACCCCCTCGGGTAGGTACGCCCCCCAAAATGGTAGCAATAGTGCGTTAATCTGTATATGTGTTCGTGATTTCGGACACTATTGTCCGAAGCTCGAACATAAAAACTTGTGCTTTATTGTTATATTTTAGCTCAAGGTTGATTTGGTTTTTGCATCAAAGTCTCTAAATGAAAGTTTATTCCGCTACATTAAGCGGCGTTAAGCCAACAACAGTTGAAGTAGAAATTGATCTCTCCAGTGGTTTACCGTTTTTTCAAATTGTAGGCCTTCCCGATGAAGTTTTAAAAGAAAGTAAAACACGGGTTAAAAGTGCCATTTTACAATCTGGGTTTGATTTTCCGTATGACCGCCGCTTGGTTTTAAATTTAGCTCCCTCACAACTTAAAAAAGAGGGCAGTGCTTTTGAGCTGGCATTGAGTGCAAAAATAATTTTTGAATCTCACCAGGGGCAAATCCCGCCTTGTGAGTGTATTTTAATGCTTGGTGAGTTAGGGCTTAATGGCAGTGTTAAGTTAGTAGAGGAATTACAAACACTTTTATACTCAGTTTTTTTAAATGAAGTAAAACCTGATTTAATTGTAGTGCCAAAATTTAAAGATTTTGAGTTTTCTAAACTACTTCCATGTCCTGTGGTTTGTATTGAATCATTGCAAGATTTTAATACCCCTCTTTGGTGGGAAAAAACGCTAAACGACTTAAGCTTAAAAACAAATGAAATTAAAACAGAAGATACCATCTTAAACTTTAAAGTATCTCATAGTTGGATGGAACATTTTAAAATTGCAGCCATAAGTAACCATCATTATTTTTTATGTGGCCCGCCTGGGTGTGGAAAAACTTTTTTTGCTGAAACTTTAAAATTTTTAAAACAAGAGATGAATTGCAATTTAAAATGTGATCAAGTTGAGGTTTTAAATCTTTACTTTAACCGCTCACATGGGAGCTTTCCGTGGGCTTCACCACACCACACAACAACTGACATTGGTCTTATTGGCGGGGGAAATCCCCCGCGCCCTGGAGCCATTACAAAGGCTCACGGTGGAATTTTATTTTTAGATGAGTTTTTAGAATTTTCTCCAAAGGTTTTAG
The DNA here is from genome assembly GCA_016715815.1 of Oligoflexia bacterium. Classification (GTDB taxonomy): domain Bacteria; phylum Bdellovibrionota; class Bdellovibrionia; order JABDDW01; family JABDDW01; genus JADJXN01. Next base: position 71,616 of record JADJXN010000009.1, on the reverse strand, counting down.
ATAGCTTAAGAGAGCCTTTAGAAAAAGGCTCCATTGAGATTGCAAGGGCTGGGAGAAATGCCGTGTTTCCATCAAAATTTCAACTTATTGCGGCTACAAACCCATGTAAGTGTGGTTTTTGGAAGCACACTAATGAGCGTTGTCGCTGCTCAGAAATAAATCGTAAAAAATATCAGCAAAAACTCTCAGGCCCCCTGATGGACCGCTTTGATGTAAAACTTTTTTGTAAACCCATGAGAGGTGATGAGCCAAAAGTAAGTATTAAAAAATTAATTTTAGAAATTAAACAAATTTTAGAATTTAAAAACAATCATAAAAATTTAAACTTTAATTTTGATATTGAATCTTATTTAAAAGAAAGCCAATTAAGCAGCATTCGACAATATTATAAAATTAAGTCTTTAAGCCAAACTATAGCCCATACTTGCTTAAGCGAGGTTATAAACCTTGAACATGTAGAAAAGGCTCAAAAATACCAAAGCATTAGAGAGTTTCTTGAATAATAAGCTGAATTCCCTGTTGACCAGTGGGGCGCTTAATCGTATTTATTATGGCACACCAAAAAGGGGTGACGTAGCCAAGTGGTTAGGCAGCGGTCTGCAAAACCGTTTACGTCGGTTCAATTCCGACCGTCACCTCCACATCTTTTCCATAATTAAGTAATAATACTAGGGTTTTTAAAAATGTTCATTTTATCTAGTTTGTTTGAATTTGGTTTAGATTAATGGAGTTGGGTTACAATTGGGTTACATTAATAATATTCAGTCTTTGGTTTCCACTGGCCTTGTTCATTATAACTTTTGCAAGCTGAGTAACCACAGGCATTCCAAAGCATGTCAAAGAGAGGTCTTAAAACCTTTTCCGCTTTTTCGTCAATGTTCTCAACAATTATTTCAGGAAGAATCAAATGTTGATTTGAGATTTTAGAAGAAGAATTTGATTCATATCTTGAATAAATATAACCATCCTTAATATTCAGAAAGGACAGCATAAGGACAAAAGGTCCTTGTACATCTTGGCTTTTATAAAAGCTTAAAAAAAGAATCAAGACTCTTAATTAGCTCTCCCTCAACTGTGATGTAAGGAATTGCATAACCAATTTTTTCATGTTCATTTAAAAGACTACTCTCAACTGTTTCAATTGGACCATTTCTGAACACTTGAAGATAGGAATGAGATTCTGTACCACTGGAATAAGATAACCACCCCTCAAGATTATATCTGTTATTGTACGAGGATGTGTGCATAGCTTGAATTGGCGTGGTTCTATTTTCAATTTTTTTAATATCAAGCTGGATAGAATTCATTACCGCTTTTATTGGGTATAACTGTAAAAGTATGCATCTTGAATTGCTTAGCCGAGTAGGTGTTTCATTGGCTAAAATCTTTCCTATTCTTTCTGTTCTAAAGTTCCTGATTTTTTCAGTTAGATGCTCATTTCCTAAAAAGGCATTCTGAATTTCATGAACATCTAGAGGTTGTTTACCTACTGAATTTCTAACAAAAAAAGCTGGTCTCATTTTGTAAGTTACCATGTGAGGACTGGATAGGCTTTGATCTATACGGATAATTCCTACTTTTTTGCCATTAGACCATTTTATGAATCTAATTTTAAACTGAGTTACTTTTGGTTGAATTCCAGAGGTAATCACATTGCTCAATCTTTGAATCTCAAAATCTTCATTTAGATCTTCAGGTAGACCAAAAAATTCTGGCTGTCCGGTTTTTTTGCCTTCTTTATCTCTTTTCTCTGCCAAGCCAATAACTAAGTCCCCGCCAGAGGTGTTGGAGAATGAAACGATATCTGCTAAAAACTCTTTTTTGTCATCATCGGTTCCAAGGGGAATTTCTTTTTTGTAATCTAAAGTTTTATTTTCTGGTTGCGAATTTTCAATCAGACTTTGTACGGCTTTTTCATCTATGTCTTCAAATTTTTTAGGTATCAATTTCAGTCCTTTCTTGCGACTAAAACTTATAACCTAAAAAAGCACATTTTTTAATTAAAATTTTAATAAAGAGTCAACCGTAGTGCCTAGTTGTTTGGCTAATATTTTAAGGGTAGTTACTTTAACATCGTAATGACCATTGATAATGGCATTCAGGGTACTTCGGGAAATACAGTCCCCAATTCCACTATGAATCCAAAAGGCATACTGGGATTTATAGCCTTTTGCCTTAATAAGGCTTTCAATTCGCAATCCCAGTTTTTTAAGCCACTTCTTATCAGCAGCAGATAAGCTTGTACGTCGCACAATTACCCCACACATAAGTGTTTGATTCATCGTACAAACCCTTGATTTTGCATGTGTCCGATACATAGGACTAAAGAAATGGTGTATTTTCCCGATATGGGATAGGGGTGACTATGAGGTTAATCAGCTTTGTCTTTATGCTTTTTTGTGCATCATGTGCCAGTGTAACCCAGCAGGATTTTGCGCAAGGAAGAATATCTCAGGAACAATTTGACCGCAATTATGCAGCCTGCAAAATGGAAACTAAAAAATATACAGCTACAGCGGGTAAGCGTACTCCGAATGTTTATAGCGAAAGTTATGTCTCTTTTATGGAGGACTGTATGCGCTCTAAGGGGCACATAAAGATAAGTAGTGAAGAGGGTTTTGATTAGGTCGTTGTTGGGGGTGACTATGTCTAGCGAGGTTTTTAATAATTTATTTTATACAATAGGTTGGTACATAGGTTTTGTTGCAACGTTTTGTTACTATGTTTGGCCAATACCACTGTCAATGGGGTTGGGTGCCTACTTTATTAGGAAAGCTCATAGAACGATTCCTTTAAAGAAATGAGTATTAAAATGCAGTACCTAAAAAGTGCTTTTATCATATCTATTGCCCTTAATCTTTTTTTTATCTTTTCTCCTAAATTTAGCCTCAAATCTCAAAAACCCTCAGAAACAATAAAAAAAAAGCTACCAGGGGAGACTCCAAGTGAGTATTTAAAGCGTACTGAAGATGCTGAGCGGTCTGCTCAAATAAAGGCCCTTATACAAGCTAATATCCAATGTGAGCAGAGATATGCCAAGAGGTTGGTATCTACAATTAAAGAAAATAAGTTTAAAGACCAAAACTATAATCGCCAACCAACTGAGTCTGCAGAAGATTATCTTAAACGCATGGGATTGTAGTAATGTTGCATTTAAAGCAACATTAATTCGTATAAAAATTTTAAAAATTTGGCAGTCAAGGTACCGAGAAATTCAATGACTAAGACCTTTTTCTGCCCCTGCTGGCCCTACACCCAGGTCTATTTTCCAAAAGTATAATAAATACTTAGAAACGGTCTATGAAACCGTCAACAAGAGTATTTTTATTTAGTTTTTTCAAAGATCTAACTTAGGTAACAGTTAAAAATGTAACCAATTTGCAACCCATTAGTTTCTATACGTGCGCACGCGCGCGTATTGGTTTTCTACAGGGGGGGTGAAAGGAGGAGTATTTCCAAGAAGCCTACATGTTTGCACCCCTTGTAGGGGTGTGCAAACAATGTGTAATATAGTGTTCTCAAATGCAAATAGCTGCGTATTTTTGCGTATTATGTATTTAGTAGGATAATTTTCTCTCCACTTACCTCAATATGACCACTTTTAGTTAAATCATCTAATATTCTTTTAAACCCTGTGCTTAAACTTGATGGTGGGCTATCGTCTTCATAAAGCTCAGCTTTAATTGCACAACGAAACTCCTCACGGTTTATTGGTCCTAAGCCAAGATCAAGATTCTGTAAAATTCTCAGCCCAACAGCTGCATTAGAATTAGATTTAATAGATGGAAATTCTTTATTGGGATTTCCTGCAGAAGGTACTACAATGCAAGTGCTGACCTCATTTTCTTCTGAATCAGTGCCTATAAAGACAGGTTCTAGTTTAAAGTAAAAAGGGTGCATTGGGGGTAAATCTCTTTGTTTATCAATTTTAACTTTAGTCAGATTATTTTCCTTAATCAGTTCAATTGATGTATCAAGTGCGGCACGAATGCTTGAGTGACCTCTAATGCCTCTGCTTGTATCTTTTCCGCGATGATGAATTAATAGCAGTGTAGCTTTAATATTTCTTTTTATTAGCTCTAAATTTTTGATAACTTTTCCTGTGTCTGTAGATATATTTTCATCGCCTCCACTAAGTGCTTTTGAAAGTGTATCAATAAACACAAGTTCAACTTTTTGCTGAGTTAGTTTTTCAATTTCAAGAATGGTATTACTAAGTTTTTCTGCATCAACTTTGGAATCAAGTAAATTTACTGGATATGATATCAGTGCAAGGGGTATATTTTTATCAAAAGATTTTTATTTTTCTTAATAGCTTCTAATCTATTTCTAATGCCATTGCTTCCCTCTAAACAAACATAAACACACGCCCCTTTTTTTACCTTTTGTCCAAACCAGCTCTCTCCTAGGGAGACAGCCACGGCAAGATCAAGAGCAAAAAAAGTTTTACCTACATTTGAATCGCCAAAAATCATACCTATTGTCTCTTTTAAAATAAGATCTTTTACTAAAAATTGTTGATCCAAAATTGGTTTAATATTTTGTAAAAGCTCAAAGGGGAGAAACGAGTGTTTAACATCAGGTGCTACACTATCAAAAACAACTTGCGGGTTTGCGGAACCAATTTCATTTTGACCATACCTGTATGCATTAATGACTTTAGTTAGGAGGTCAATTGGGTGCCACGGCGGGTGGCACCTATTGTTCCAGTATTCTGACATGAGATTCCCTGCATCGTAGATTGACACTCCTAGGTCTTTTAAATAAGCTGCAACTATAAATGTTGTTACGTCGCCGCCAGCTCCTTCAATTGCCAATGGAGCATCATTTTTAAGATATTGAATAGCTCTCTTATTTGTGGCTTCAATATCAATATTTGGTAACAAAAGCGGCTTTTGATTTATTTTAGGTTTATTACGCAGCAACCGCTTAAAAAGCTCATCAGGAATTTCAGCTAATTCTAAGTCATCTTTAATGCTATAAGGCTTATCATTGATAGTAGAGCCTGCGCCAAGTACGTAACCTCCTTCTGAGCGTATATCTAGCCCTACCCCAAGTTTAGACACACTTTGCCTGACGGTTGATTTGGATATATAAAATAAGTGTTCTCCCCCAGAGGGGGACGACTGCGAAAAAGTGTCAGAGAAGTTCACCCCAGATAATTTAAGTTCTGATAGAGATTTATACCCATTCTTACCATTTTTTTTATCAACATCTACAACTACCATCGCTGAATCACGGAACTTACCTGCATAAATTCCAATGTTAGCATTGGGGTGCTCAGTCCAATTCTTTATAATTTCATCTTTATTTCTTGTGGCTTTCTCTGCGTAGTTTTTAAAAAGTGGAGGAAATTTTTCATTTTCTTTTATAGGAAAAACATAAAACCCTTTTTCACTGAGTTTTATGGCGTTTTGAAGCTTTTGACTCATTTGTTTGCCCCCTTTATATGTAGATCTAGTAATTTTTGAAGGGCTGCTTTAGGTATAACAATTCTTCTTCCAAATCTTAAATAGGGAACCCTATTTTCTTGAACTAAGTTATAAAGACTAGTTTTGCAAATACCAAGTATTTCAGCTGCTTCTAATACAGTATAAACAAGTTTGTTATTTTCACTTTTAGTGTACTTTGAACATATTTCTTTCATTTTACCCTCCTTTAGTGGGTTGACTTTGCATTTGGTATCAAGTACACATAAATAAGTAAATACTAGTTAAGTGTGAATAGGTGTGATATTTGTGAATTTATTAGATTACGACATTTTTGCATTCCAGTGGCCTGTTTATAGTGATTATGAGTTGGTAAGGCATAAGGGTGCTGCAGGGAACCTGCTTAGTCCTAAAATTCGGGTAAGTGGTAATAAAAAAAGGCTTTATAATCCACTTACAGTCCCTGGTTTGCATAGATCGTTCAGTGCTCTCAGTAATAATGCAGAAGATATACTTGGCTTTATAAAAACCTATGGCTTGATCGGGATAGATCCAAAAAGCGAGTCAGTAGATGATATTATTAAATGCAAAAAGGAGCTTTCAGGAGTTTTGAAGGTTATTGATATAAACTTTGAGTTTAGCCGTAAACTAAAGAAAATAGCAAAAGAGAGAATTGAAGAAGGTAAAGGTTCTTTAGGTGATACAAATATGCCTATTAAAATCGTAGCAAATTTATTCAACACCTGGGCACAAAAATACTTGAATCAAATTGAGATAAAGCTTGTACCCTTTGACCGTAAGGGACAGTCAGTTATCACATACCAGGTTTATCCAAAAACACTCTTAGCAGCATTTTGGATTTTATCAATGAGGGAGCTTTCAGGTTATAGATTTAAATGTTGTGAATTTTGCGGAAAACCATTTTCTATTGGAGAAGGCGGAGCAAGAGTTGATAAAAGTACATGTTCTGTGAAATGTAGAAAAAATTTAAGTCTTAGGAGTTAGTAGTATGAAAGGCTGTATAATAAAAAGAGGTGAGTCCTCTTATCTATTAAAATATGACATTGGTAGGGACTATGTGACTGGTAAAAGGCAAGTTAGGTACAAAACAATTCACGGGACAAAAAAGGATGCTCAGCGTGAACTAAGAAAAATTTTAAATCAGGTTGATGAAAAAAGTTATGTAGAGCATAAAAAAATTAGTTTAGGAGAATGGATGGAGATTTGGCTAAGAGACTACGCCGAGGTATCTGTTAGGGCAAAAACTTTTGAGCGTTATGCTGAGTTGTTAAGGTTGCATGTTCATCCTTATATTGGGCAAATACCTTTGCAAAAATTAACTGCATCACATGTGCAGGATTTATACTCTAAGCTTCGCAAAGAAGGAAAAATAATAAGATCTCAAGGAAGCAAGAAGCCAAGAGGGTTGTCTGAAAGAACAGTCTTGCATGTACATCGTGTACTCAGTCAACTAATGAAGGAGGCAAAAAGGAAGAGAGAGGTAATATATAATCCAATTGAAGATGTACGTGCCCCACGCCCTATGAGTATTGCGAATTCAAATACCGAAACCATTGTCCATGTAAATGCTTTGGACCATGAACAACTAAAAAGACTTTTTGAGGGGTTAAAAGGTCAGCCATTATTTACTCTAGTAGCCTTAGCTGTTGCTACCGGTATGAGACGGAGTGAGTTGCTAGGACTCCGATGGTCAGATATCAATTTTGAGAAAAATACTTTGAGAATAATAAGGGTTGTTGAGCAAACGCGCATGAATGGGTTGCAAGAACAGCAACCTAAAAATAAAAGTAGTAAGAGACAGATTGGGTTTGATTACAATATTTTTCAACTTTTACAAAATCATAGAAAAACTCAGCTTAATGAAGCTGAAAAACTTGGAGTAGAATTTTCTAATGACTATCTTTTATTTCCTGAATCACCATTGAAGACTACATCATTTATTAAGCCAGGGATTGTTACTAAGCGCTTTTCTGATTTAGCAAAGCGATTAGGTTTTCCCAAGCTGCGTTTCCATGATCTGAGACATACGCACGCAACTTTCTTGTTAGATTCAGGAGTGCCTATTAATGCAGTAGCACAACGCTTGGGGCATAGTAGCCCAACTATTACGCTTTCTGTGTATGGCCATGTGCTTAAGAGGTCAGAAGAGCAAGCTGTGAAGATGTCTGGCAATATTTTAACGGTTTCTAGTAGTACTTGAGATTTAACTAGTCTTTTGGTTAGCCTTTGAAGCTAAAAGTTTAAGTGTTTCTAGCCGATTAAAATAAATATGAAAATTGGCAAACTTCAACAGGTGGCTTTGCGCGACGTCTGGCCCAAAGAAGAAGATGATTTTTCAGCTTGGCTAAGTGAAAATCTTGAATCATTAAGCGATGCCATTGGTATTAATCTTTCTATTATTCAAACTGAAAAAAAAGTAAATAATAGCTCATATGAAATGGATATTTTATGTGAAGATGACAATGGTCATACCATTGTTATAGAAAATCAGCTAGAAAAAACAGATCACAAGCATCTTGGACAGGCATTGACATATCTAATAAATATGGAAGCTCAAACAATGGTTTGGATAGCCAAAGATGTAAAACAAGAGCATATCAACGTAATCAATTGGTTAAATGAGACAACTGATAAACAATTTTACCTTGTGATTGTTGAAGCCTATAAAATTGATGATAGTAAGCCGGCTCCATTTTTTAGTGTTATATGTAAACCCTCAGAAGAAATTAAAATTCTTGGTAAGGAAAAAAAGGAAATCCAATTAAATTGGACCGCCATAAAACAGAGAAGAGAACTAGCTGATACAATTATAGTACCTGCTCGCAAAGAAGGTTTTGAAAGAGTTTTTCTTGGTGATAATTGCTGGTGGTCTATTAGGATAAATAAGGAGCAACTTTCAAAATTAAAGTATATTGCTGGCTACCAAGTTGCTCCGATAAGCGCAATTACTCATGTTGCTAAAATTAAAAGAATTGTGGATTCTGAAAAGGAACCTGGAAAGTACAAAGTTATTTTTGAAGGTCCAGCACAAGAAATTAAACAGATTCCACTAGGTGTTAAATCAAAAATTCAAGGCCCAGCTTATTGTGAATTTTCTAAGATTAAAGATGCGAGTACTTTGGACGATTTGTTGAATAATTCAGACTATACTGAAGACGATAACGCAGCCTAACCTTCCACTTAATATGAGATTGTCTTTGAATTTTTAACAGTACTTTCTTGGAGAGTGAACAATTTTTTGTCATCCACATATTATATTTTTTAATCGGCTTAAATTGTAGCGGCTTAGTGGCTTGGCACGCGCTGTGCTTTTGTTAAATCCATGTCTCTAAAAACGCACTGCGATTTAGATTTTGAGTTTAACTTATCTTTAGGAAAAGATGGAGAATCATCTTTTTTTTCTCATATTAAGAGAACCTATCCAAATATTGAAATAATACACCTTTCAAATAGTAGAAATGAAGCTTTATACAGAGGTCCCGACTTCCTAATAGATGGTATTCCAGCGGAATTGAAGTCACCACAGTACCCACTGCATTCACTTTTTATTGAAATGGTGTCCAATACTAATACGGGACGTGTTGGAGCTTTAGAAAGAAGTTCTAGCGATGGTTGTGCCTACTATATTTTTTGGGATTCTAAAAACAAAGATATGGCAATTTACCACACTTTTGATTTATTGGAATTCGTCCAAAACAATCTTGAGAGTAGACAAGCAAAGTATGTTAATAACTACCTTTACAGAAAAAAGGGTTACATATTTACTAGAGAAGAACTAAAGCACCTTGAGTGTAGTATTCACAATAAACTGGGAATTTTTAGGAGCTCAGTGGATTTAGAGACTCTAAGAAAACATATTCCACATATTTTTGTTAATAACCATTAACTTATTTTTTCCTCAAAATCTTTAAATCCAATGGTCTCAAAGTTAATAACGCCTCTATCTTTCAAAACACTGCAAAATTCTTTTAAGCCGGAGTCTTCAGTTACCAAATAATCATTATATGCGGCACATGAGGCAATATTCAAATCAGTCCAATTACCTAACTGCATTTTTTTGATCTCAATAAGGTTTGGGTCATAATGATAGAGGCAATTGCAAATATGCCTAAAATAAATCATGGAAGCTAATGCATGCATGGTCTTAAAGTTCTTATGGCACATTACTTTTTTAAATTTACGCTTTGAAAGACCTGTAATATCTGGTGAACCAAAAATTGTTCTTAGTAGTTTGTAATGTTCTTTATCATTTTTAATGCCCATGAAGGAATCGTAAATTTCTTTAATTTCATTGTAGGGCACCTTATTATCAATGCACATTTGTCTTGTTTTCCTGTCGTTTTCTAAAAAATCAATTTTGCGTGCATTACTTTTTTCGATATAAATTTTTTCTTGATGCCAGTTTTGTTCTAATGCGGGCGGGTTCCTAACAAAAAACAATATGCTTTCCATCTGTTGTTTTGTTAATTCTGGAGTTTTATTTAGGTGGCCTTTATTTTTTACTTCCTTTTTCATTGCCAATCTAACTTGTGTGGAAATACAGAGGCGATTTTTTAGTTTATCTATTAAGATCCCTAAATTTTTGAACCTATTAAGAATATGTGGCAATGAACCACCTGAAAAACTTTCGTCTAGAACATTATAGGGAATATAAATTTCAGTAGGCTTATTGAAATTAAATTTCTGACAGAATTCATGAGCCCTAGTGGTATCACTTGTAAGACTATTTAAAATGTTATTATCAATAGAAAATTTCATTGACTCTGATTACCAGCCAATTAAAAAGGTTGCAAGATGGTGACAATTTCAAGTGAGTTTTTGCTAACTTACTGATAATACAGTATTAACTTAATTAGGTGACGGGTCTGCAAAACCGTTTACGTCGGTTCAATTCCGACCGTCACCTCCATCTTCTTTCCATAATTAAGCAACAATACTAAGGTTTTTACATCAACTAATTTATCAAGGTCATATGCAACGAGGGCTTCTGTATAGGCTGTGATGAACTAAATGAAGTCCTTGAATCGGAGCATGGTGGAGAAGCTCTTCAAGCTTTATTTGAAGACCAGAACCTATCTGGCGCCTACTCTAATATAAAATTTACTGCTACCCTAAATCGGCATTGATCTTCTTTATAGCTGTGCTATTCAAGCATGGTTTCAAAATTTGAAACCAGATAGTTTCAAAATTTTTTGACTTTATCCTGTGCTTTGAAAGATAAAGTTTCAAACACCCACGAAAGGATAATTATGAAAATATTTTTTTTACTGGTTTCGGTTTTTAGTGCATTAGCAACAACTGCAGGAGCAGAAGAGCCTCGCAAATTGTATAAGTCTCAGTGTATTTTGGCATCTCCCCTTGGTTACTATGAACCATGTGAGCCTGGCCAAACCACTGCAAACGCTGCTTCTAGATGTGCTCAACGTGAGGCCATTACTGAATGTGAAGTTGCTGCTAATCGCTTTTGCCACACTTTGGGATTTACATATAAGTACGGGATGAGCAAAGAAATCCCCGGGTATCAATACTGTGAAGTGAAAGTGACTGTTGAAGGTTTTAAATAAGAATTATTATTCATAAGGAGATTTTATGAAATTAGTTATTTTATCATTGCTGCTAGCAAATTTTGCATGGGCTAGTAATGAACAAAAAGAAGAAAAAGCTTTAGTGGAAGAGCCTATTGTGCAACTTAAACTTGGTTCATATGATATGAACGCATTTTTTGCTTCTAGAGATTGGGAAACAAATTGCCAGGCTATTCAGAGTAAGGTTTCTGAATATTATTTAACATACAAGAACGCCTTAACCGCTAAATGCAATTCTGTTCGCCCAGAACTCAGCATTGCAAATGGTTCATACTCCACATCTACAAAATTTAAAACTTCTTTTTTGTGGATTATTCCTGGGCCAACTTTGGATATTCCAACAGGCTCAAGTAGTACTTCAAATGCTGCTGTGCAAATCTTTTGTGAACCCAGAAGTTTAAATGAAAAGCTTGCCATCCAAGCCTATGTTGGGTGTGAGCAATCTCCAAAACCTGAGTGTTTTTCTCCTGAGTACACAGAAGCTTTTAAGCAAGTGAAGAATACAAGATTTATTAACAATATTATAGAGCAGTGCAAAGCTAAGGTTCAGTAATTAAAAATGGAAAAAGAGTTTTCCAGCATTTTTTTGCGTAGAGAGTATCAAAAGAGATTTGAAAAAAACCCTTTATACTCTCTACGCGCTTTTGCCAAGTCATTGGGGATGAGCCATACGGTTTTATCTTTGGTGATCAACGGTAAGCGCCGGCTTTCAAAAAAAGCAGTTTTTAAAATTACAGATCATTTTGGATTGGACCCTGCAACCCAAGCAAAACTTTTGAATCATGAAGAGAAAATGACTTACAACTACAAACAAGATTACGAGCAAATGAATTTGGACATGTTCAGCGTCATCGCTGACTGGGAAAATTACGGGATTTTAAGCCTCCTTGAAATTCCAAATTCTAAATTTGAATCCCAATGGATTGCTAAGCGATTAGGAATTACCTTATTTCAAGCAAAAGCCGCTATGGAAAGGCTTTTAAGGCTTGGCTTGATTGAAAAACAAAAAAACAAACGCTACAAGCAGTCTGGAAAACCAATCAAAATCGACAATAAAATTTCAACGCCGATCACACGCAAATTTCAGAAGCAAGTTTTGGAAAAAGCAATAGCCTCCATTGAAAATGACCCGGCGGAGATGAGGGATATTACTTCCATCACTTTTGCCATGAACCCAGAAGATATTTCCTGGGCTCAGTTGAAAATTCGCGAATTCAGACGCCACCTATGTGAAGAATTGGAAAAAAAGGGAAAGCCTAAAGAAGTTTATAATTTAAGCGTTCAACTATATCCTTTGACAAAAAAAATCGATGGAGAAAACAAATGAAGCCTTTAAAGATCTTTTTAATTTTAGCTACTTTGACAACCCCAGCGTTAGCTGGCAATGATGGTCCAGGGGCGGGAGATATGTACGCTTACGAATTTACATGGCTTGCAAAGAGTGTGGCCAAGCATCTGACAACTAAGGATTTTAGCGATGCTAAAATTGAAACCACGCCTAAGGAATTGTTGGAAACAATTTCCCAGACAAGGGTTTATTCCAAAGAAAAAGTCTACATTGACTCTTTTGAAGTGGATGCGGCTAATTATTCCAAATCCAAAAAAATTGAACTCAACCGTCAGCGTTGGAGGAATTCCAATATCTACCAAAGATCAAAATTGGCCATTCATGAATTTTTAGGAATTTTGAGCTTGGAGTGGAATCATTATGATTTGTCCCACCCCTTGTCCAAAAAAATTGAGCAAGCTTTGGACAGAGCTATTGCAAGTGGTGAAGTAGATCTTCCTCACATTCATTATGGGTATTGCAGTAAAACTCCAGCTCTTGAGGAGCGTGATTACTGTGAGCCTCTTACTCGCCAAGCAAATGAGCTTAAAGCATGCGCTATCAGCATGGCTATGAAGCGATGTGAAATGCAATCTAAAGGCTGTCAAATTTATGAAGTAATTGTCCAACCTGTGTTGGACAGGCGAATGCCATTGATTCAGCACTGCACGGCCGAGGCCATTGTTCAGGGAAGGTAAGCCTAAATATTTAATTCCTGATATTGATCCACAAGGGGGTGTAGATCATTCCGACCGTCACCTCCAGAACCACTCCGATATCAGATATCCGATATCTTGATATCAGATATCAGTAATTTATTATCAGTTAAATTCCACCACAATCACAGAGCCTAAAAAGTTTAAAGGTTTTTTAGGGTAAGAACGTACAAACTGATCATAATGAATTTGAAATTGATGAATAGTTTCATCATATTCACTCTTTGTTAAGTTGGCTCTTAAATCAACTTCTGCCGGGTGAAGTGGGTCTACAATTTGAAATTCCATTTTTTCACGGTTAAAATTATAAGCAACAACTGCATGCCCCCATTTAAATAAAATGGGATCTTTTTTTCCTGTATAAACATGGGAGGCAAAAATATAAATAATATTTGGGTCTTCTTTAAACACAATTTTGTGCTGGTTACCTGCTTTTTCCATATCAACAATTTTTACTTTTAAATTAATTCCGTAATCATTAGCTTCATCAATTAAAAGCTGTTTAATTTGCCAAGCAAGTAGGCCATCTTTTCGGCCATCAATATTAAATTTATTAGAGGCCTTATCAGTTATACGTATTAACTCTGCGGGGTTAACCCGAGCTTTAAAATCTCCAAAAAATCTCCGCATAGCTGTTACAGCAATGCATACTGAGGCATTTGCGCATATACCACCATCACGTACCAAGGCATAGCGGCGCTTTCTTAAAATCTGTGCTTCTTGTCTTGTGATTCTTGTGTTTTCTTTTAGATCGTTTAGGGCATGGGTAAGTGAAGTGAAATACGTTTTACACTCAGCCGAGCTTGCATTGCCTGCCTGTACAAATAGTGATGTTAAACAAAATAAAATATACTTTTTAAACATATAAAGAGCGGACAATAGCAAACAGCACTGAAATAGTTCAATATATTTGAATCAATAGCTGAGAGCTATCCTAACCCCTTGATAACTTAAGCTAATATTTAAAAAAAAGAAATATCCCAAACATTGCTGATTTGATGGTAATGTAAGCAGGTTTTTATTAACTAATTGTCTACTCATCGAGCTTTTTAGTATTTGTCCTAATTTCCTCTCTGAGCTGACCTGGCACATTGAGGTAAAAAATGTCTGAACCTATTAAATCATTCAAAGATCTTTCTCTTTCCATTGGTTTGCAAAAATCACTGGAAAAGATGAATTTTATTAACCCCACACCCATTCAAGCAAAGGCAATTCCTGTGGCTTTACAAAACAGGGACATCATTGCATGCGCGCAAACTGGAACAGGAAAAACTGCAGCATTTTGCATTCCCATTCTTTCAAAACTTGAAAAGGGGCAAAAGTTAGCCCTTATTTTAGTTCCTACAAGAGAAATTGCTGCGCAAATAGCAATGGTACTAAAACAAATTTCTCAAGACTCACCATTTATTAAACAATCACTTCTTATTGGTGGTACCTCTATGTACCAACAAATTCAGAGTTTAAAAAGAAGTCCTAATATTATCATAGCTACCCCTGGAAGACTTGTAGACCATCTAAGACGTGGAACTGTTTCCCTTTTTAAAGCGAGCATTCTGGTGTTGGATGAAGCTGATAGAATGCTTGATATGGGTTTTACTGCTCAACTTAATGAGATTTTAAGGTTTTTACCCTCTCAAAGGCAAACTCTTCTTTTTTCAGCAACCTTTCCACAAAATATAGAAAAGCTTGCAGGTAAGTATTTAAAAGATCCTGTCAGAGTTTCTGTAGGAGCTGTTTCTAAGCCAGTGGAAGTTATTAATCAAAAAATGATTTCTGTTCCAAACCAGAAAAAAAATGGCATTTTAGTTGAAGAACTTTATTCAAGAACGGGTTCCATATTAATTTTTGCAAGAACAAAGCACCGCACAGATTCTCTAACAAAGCACTTAAACCATTGTGGTTTTCAAGTAAACCGCCTTCATGGTGGTAGAAGTCAAAGCCAACGAAATCATGCTATTGATGGTTTTAGAAGTGGTAAATTTAATATTCTTGTTGCAACAGATATTGCTGCAAGAGGTATTGATATCCCACAAATCACCCACGTAATTAATTATGATTTGCCAAAATGCACTGAGGATTATGTTCATCGCATTGGAAGAACAGCTCGTGCAGGTGCTTCTGGAAATGCTTTAAGCCTTGTGTGCCCAGAAGAACAAGGCCAATGGAAACGTATTTCTAAGCTTTACCAATAAATAAAGTTTTTATTTTCTCTGAGTAAGGCTTTGCAAAAAATGATAAGTAAACCATTAATAGCCCTATAAATATGGCCATGGGTAACCCCGTAGGAGCCAAGAAAGCATGAACTAAAAATATGTTTAAACTTATTGGGGCTAAAACCACAAGTGCCAGTGGCACAAAACGGTTAGCTAAAAGCATAAGCCCGCATGCAATTTCTGTGAGTTTTAACAGGGGAAAAAAGTAACCTGCTGCCATGAGCCCTGTGTTAAAGGCTACAAGTTTTTCAGGCAAATTTGGTGGTTGCGGTATTAGATTTAATAAACCTATTACACCAAATACTGAAAAGATAAGGCCTAAAAGTATGCGCGCAATCATTGGAAGTTTTGTTTTCATTTTAATTCCCCCTTATTGGACTTATCATATCTTAAAAAAATAATTTTAAAACTAGCACATAGTCTAGTTATTAATTTTTAATAGGCTGGGTAGAATAAATAGATGAAGGTAATTTTTCTTTTACTTATTTCATTAATTTTAAAAGCTCAGTCTGAAAAAGAATATGCAGCTTTAAAATTTAACTCCAAATGCACGCCTGATTACATTGAAAGCTACTTAAACTACAAAGCTTGCATTATAAATGCTGAGCCTTCTGCTTGTATGCTATTAACCATTTTAGATGATAACTCAGGCAAGGCAAGTTTAGCTGCAACTCTTGGGGGAGGTTTTGCTGCCTCCATGCTTACTGGCCAAACTAAAAGTGCCCAGGCAAAATTTAAAGAAGTGTTGGAGGGGGTAAGGTCTGAGCGAGCAGCCCTAAGAGAAGCGCATAAAATAAAAACAAAATTAGATTTAGAAGTAGCACGTGAGGTTACAGGGGGAAAAGTTCAAAGTCGGTTTGATTTAGATGGCTCTCTGAGAGAAAAAGCAGACCAGCTTTATAAAGAAAAACTTAGTAAGCTTTCAAGAAATGAAATTAGATTTTCTGTAAGTCAATATTTAAAAGAAGAATCAGCTTTAAAAATATACAAAGCAAGGACCGGATCATTAATGGGGCGTATATATGGGCCAGAGCTTGAAAAGTTAAAACCCTATGCACAAAATCTTCAAAATGCGAGAGATAAACTAGCTCAAGCGCAAGCTAAAGATGCTTCTAATGTAGATGAGTTGAGAAAGCAAGTTGGGGTGGAGAGAAGAAAGCTTGCAGATTTAGTAAATAAATCACCGGAGCTTAAAGTTGTTAATAGCCTTAAAGATTCTATTGGCTATACTCTTGATGGCCAAAATAAAATTTTTAAAACCGCCTCTAAACTTTCAAAAGAAATTGATGGAAAAACGCGAGCAAAAAATATTAAAAATGCTACCCGTGGCGGAGCCTTTGTAGCGCTTTCTGCCTCAACTGTGGCAATTGCACAAAGATACATAGATAAATCTGCCATTGAAAAATGCAGTCAAGAACTTAGTCTAAGTAAAAAGGAAGTAGAAGTTTTAAAAGGAGAATTTAATACTCTAGCAGGGCAAGTTTCAGGCAACCAACTGATTGGTACATATTGTAGAAAACTTTCTTTGTTAAACCCAGAAGAAGTGCTGGCCGCATTTGATGGTGAGGTGCCCCAAGGAGTTTGTAAAATAATAGAAAACGAAATGGCACAGTTTGAACAAATAAATGCAATAAAACTTGCTGATGTTAAATCAAGTTGCGACGGGTTAAAAAGTAGTGATTTAAAAATTCAAACGCACCCAATTCCAAGCACAGAATTTGAGACTCAAGAGGGTGTAAGTGTTAAGGCAAATATAGATGCTCAAACCGGTTGGCCCAATTACAGGACTGCTGTTTACTACCGAAATGGTAAACAAGATAAAAACCTAACGCTTCAATGCCAGCAAAATTATAATTTCCGTCATCCGCCATCGGCCAATATTACAGATGTTGATAAGCTTGATTATTATCTTTCTAAAAATGATTCTTGTATAAATATCCAGAAAAGTGCTCTCACAAGAGCCGTCTACTCATCAAGCAATGCTTTTTGTGCTGACCAACAAAATGCAACTCAACGGTTAAACGAAAGTAAAAATCGTAATCAATAAACTATCTCTCAAAGCTAGTATCTAAACTGGCAGTATCCCATGGGTATAAAGCACCCTGACATTTGATAGTATGGTCCACCACAAACATGAAGGGCATTATAGGCTGCAATATTTTGGTCTACACCTACGCCAACAAATGAATTGTTATAGCCGTTAAAAGCAATGCATTGCCAAAAGCCAACTGGAACGGGATTGTACCAATACCAATTTGGAAAAGTATAAGTTGGGTTGTACCAATAAGGACGCCAGTGAAAGTTGTAATGCCAACCAGGGAAATAACCTGGCCTGTGTCCCCACCATACATATGGTGGCAAGGGGCGTGGAGTAATAACAATGCCAGCGCTTGAATTAATTGATGCTACTAATACTAAAATGAAACATAAAATTCTGAGCATAAAAAACCTCTCTCATCTTTTATAAAAACCTCTACTCCTATTATTTTTAAAATGCAAAATATTTGGCTGATTTCATTGGACTCTTTATAAAGAGGTCAGTTAAATATTTGTGAACTTGTTTAAACAGGAGGGCTTATGAATAAATTAAATTTACCAGTTGAAGAATTTACAACACCTGATCCAATTACCGCATCTGAAACAACATCTATAGATGAATTACACACACTTATGAAAGAGTACGGAGTCAGACATCTTCCTATTTTAAAATCAAATAAAGTTGTGGGTGTTATCAGTGATAGAGATTTAAAACTAGCCGCAGGATTGAGTTTATCTGAAAAGGCGCAGCTTCAAGCTAGCCACATTATGGCCCAAGACCCCGTTGCTGTTAAGCTAAATGCAAAATTAGATGAAGTGGCTTTTTTGATGTCTAAAAATAAAATTGGAAGTGTGATTGTTAATGAAGATGATGGGACATTTTACGGCATTTTTACAGCCACAGATGCCTTAAATGCTTTGATTGAAATTATAAGAGGTCAAACCCCATAATTGTCTAAACAAACTGCATATTTGTATTAAAGCTAGAAGGGCTAAATGAAGTTGATATTGGCCCTAAAAATAGCTATTTTAAGTCACTATGTTGTACGTTTTGTTATCTCTATTTTTTCTTAATCCAGCCCTTGCCGTTTGGTATGGTGAGCCTGCTGTTGGAGCCCAGTGGTCTTCAGTTGTTTATTTAAAAAACCAAAGTGACCGTCGTTGCTCAGGTGTTATTGTTAGTCAAAATACTGTTCTCACTGCGGGCCATTGTGTTCAATGGTTTCTTGAGGATTTAAGTAGAAGTAATCTTGAAATTCATTCCACTGATATTGAAAACCCCACTCGGCAGATAGGTTTTAATTTAAAAATTAAAGAAATAAAAACGCATCCAAGCTATACAAGCATTCCTGAAAGTACAGATGATGTAAATAAAGACCTTGGTTATATTAAATATAATGAGAATATTTTGTCTTACTTTAAGCAAACAAAGCCTGTAGCTATTGTTCAGGGGTTAGCAGATACTAAAGGTTCCTTGACGGCAGTTGGTTTTGGGGCTCGCTCTTACGTGTCAACTAGGTTTAGCCGTTACTCTGAAAAAATTAGTAGAACCAAGGCTGATGTGAATTTATTTTCCCTAAGTAATTATATTTCAGTTGTAGTTAAAAACCCAAAAAGTGAAATTTACACTGGAGACAGCGGGGGAGGGCTTTTTTCTCATACTCCCCGGGGTACTGTTTTAATAGGAATACAATCAGGAGTCAGTGAGCAAAATACGAATAAAGTCGCACATTTTGTTTTATTAACTAATCATCTTGATTGGATTCAAAAAATCATCAATGAATAATGACTTTTTCCAAAACCCACCAGAGCTTAAAAATCAATTTTTAGATGATAAAATTTTGCAA
This sequence comes from Oligoflexia bacterium, assembly GCA_016715815.1. Lineage (GTDB taxonomy): Bacteria > Bdellovibrionota > Bdellovibrionia > JABDDW01 > JABDDW01 > JADJXN01. The sequence goes on along the minus strand of JADJXN010000009.1, from coordinate 52,441 downwards.
TCCTGTCTTGAGTGGCTATTACCTAAAGAAGTTTATAAAAAAATTCAAAAACACCTTGAGCATTTAGGTCAAAGAGCTATTACAGATTTACTTCAATATTCAAAGGAGGCGGAAGCCAATCCTCCCAGACATATTCCCTACGATCCATGGGGTAAGCGCATAGACCATGTAGAAGTAAGTCAGGCTTGGAAAAACCTTGAAGTTGCAGCCGCTGAAGAAGGTATTGTGGCTAGTGGCTATGCAAGAAAATATGATGAGTATTCCAGAATTTATCAAGCAGCACTTTTATATTTGTATCATCCATCTTCTGCTATTTTTTCTTGCCCTTTAGCAATGACAGATGGTGCTGCAAAAGCATTTGAATTATTTGGCCAAGGGAAATTAAAAAAGAAAGTTTTAAAACACCTTACATCAACAAATCCTAAAGAGTTTTGGACTTCTGGCCAATGGATGACAGAAAAAACTGGTGGCTCTGATGTGAGTGGAACATCTACAGTAGCTAAAAAAGTTGGTAAAAACTATGAGCTTTTTGGGACTAAGTGGTTTACCTCCGCCAGTACATCACAAATGGCTATGCTTTTAGCAAAAACTGAAAAAGGTTTAAGTTTATTCTACACAGAGGTTAGAAATAAAAATAACCAGTTAAATAAAATTACAATTAATAGGCTTAAAGACAAACTTGGTACAAAGGCACTCCCAACGGCAGAGTTAACACTTAATGGAACGCCTGCAATTTTAATTGGCGAAGAAGGCAGGGGAGTAAAAAATATTTCAGCCTTATTTAACATTACACGTTTATATAATTCAGTGTGTGCAACAGCAAACATGCGTCGTGGATATGCTCTTGCAAACGATTATGCTTACAAAAGAAAAGCTTTTGGGAAACTTTTAATAGATCAGCCGCTTCATGGGCATACTTTAAAACAAATTGAAACTGATGTTATGGCTTGCCTATTTTTTACTTTTTATACCATGGGTTTGCAGGGCAGAGATGATTTGGGTAAAGCCATAAAAGAGGAAAAACTTTTACTAAGAATATTAACTCCACTGGTAAAACTTTATACAGCCAAAAAAGCACTTATAACAGCAAGTGAGGTTTTAGAATCATTTGGAGGTGCTGGCTATGTGGAAGACACGGGTCTTCCCTTTTTGCTAAAAGAGGCACAAGTGTTTTCTATTTGGGAGGGGACTACTAATGTTTTATGCCTTGATGTTTTACGCTCCATGCAAAAAGAAAACACGCTGCCAGTTTTTATTGATGATGTAAAGCAAAAAATAAAATGTGCTGGTTCAAATTTAGGTTTGAAAAAATATATTGAAGAAAAGCTTTTAGAGATTAATAAATTTGTTAAAGATTATTCTTCAGATGCTGAATTATTTCAAACAAAGGCAAGACGTTTTTCGTTTATGCTTTGTGAAACCTATATTGCAGCTTTATTTTTTGAGTTCGAAAGTAAAAATAAAGATAAAGCTATGAGCGAAATTATTAAAACCTGGCTTTTAGCAAGATGAAGGCTTTGATTATGTTGTTTTCTTTTTTAACAGCTTTTAATTCTCAATACCCAAAGCATTGGTGGGAGCCTGTTTCAAAAAAGGGAGCTCCTGAATGGGAAATTTTACCGCAAGAAGCGAAATATTCTAAAAAAGAAGTTATTTTATCAAAGCGTCACGAATTAGGGCTTTTATCAAACTTTGCAGCCACAGCTTTTAATTTTAAAGGCAAAAAATATGCAAGTCTTGAAGGTTTTTGGCAAGCCATGCTTTACCCAGAGAATAAAGAAGATAAACGGGCCACTTATCCGGGTTTAGTGTGGAAGTATACACGCTCAGCAGTTGAGCAAATGGTGGGCTTTGAAGCAAAAGCTGCAGGGGAGCTTGCCCGTGAAAACATGAAAAAAATGAAAATAAACTGGGTTAGCTTTGACGGAAAGCAATTTGACTACATAACAAAAGAAAAAGGCGAGCACTATAAACTTATCTTTGAAGCACTAAAAGAGAAAGTAAATCAAAACGAAGAAGTAAAAAAAGTATTACTTGCTACAAAAGGGTTAAAGTTATTGCCAGATCATCACCAAGAGCCGGAAGCTTCGCCCGCTTGGAAATATAATTTAATGCTTATGGAAATACGCGATAGTATAAAATAAATGTCACATAAAAAAGTACTTAATAAAACAGTTGTTAGCCTTGGTATAGTCTCTCTTTTAGCAGATATTTCAAGTGAAATGCTCTACCCCATTACACCTATTTTTTTAACAACTGTACTTGGGGCTTCAATGACATCTTTAGGCATAATTGAAGGCTTTGCTGAGGGAGTTTTAGCAATTTTAAAATCTTATTCAGGTGTGATTTCAGATAGAATAGGAAAAAGAAAACCATTTATCTGGATTGGATATTTATTTGCAGCTTTTGCTAAGCCCTTAATTGGAAGTGCTGAAACTTGGGTGCAAGTTTTATTTGCTAGAGGTTTTGACCGAGTCGGTAAGGGGTTAAGAACAAGCCCGCGTGATGCACTTTTAGCAGATTCTGTCAGTATTGAACATAGAGGTCTTGCCTTTGGTTGGCACAGAGCTATGGATACCTTAGGTGCTGCCATTGGACCACTCTTGGCAATATTTTTTCTATCGTTAAACCCTTCAAGCTTAAGAACTATTTATTACTGGGCACTTTTACCGGGCCTAGCAGCAGTGCTGCTTATTTATTTTGTGCCTGAAAAAGAAAATAACAATAAGGCGGCATTACCCCCGCCAGTAAAATGGCGTTGGAGCGAGCTTCCAAAAGATTACAAAAAATATGTCATTACCTGGGGTGTGTTTTCCCTTACAAATTCAAGCGATGCATTTTTATTAATGAAAACTCAGCAAAGTGGAGTCTCATTAACAAATACAATTTTAATGTATTGTTTTTATAATCTTGTATTCTCACTAACTAGCCCATTTATGGGAGGGCTTTCAGATAAGTATGGGAGAAGAAAAGTTTTAAGATTTGGCCTTTTAGTTTTTGCAGCAGTTTATTTTGGTTTTGCTTTTGCCAAAGATACTTATGTGTTTTGGATTTTATTTGCTACATACGGTTTATATTTTGCCGCTACCGATGGTGTTGGTAAAGCCTTAGCAGTTGATCTTGTGGGCCCGCACATGCATGCAACAAGTCTTGGAATATTTGGTACCGTTTCAAGCTTGGCCACTATTGTAGCTAGCACTCTTGCTGGTATTTTATGGGATCAATTTGGCGCTTCAGCGGCTTTTGCCTATGGTGCTACAGGTGCGCTTATAGCAGCAGCACTTCTATTTTTACTCTTTAGTGAAACAAAAAGCACTCAAAAGAGTACAAAAGTCTAGTCTAGAAAAATTAACTCAATATGTTTTAACTATTTAAAAATACCGATAAAAAATTGAATGAGTAGAGTATATATTACCCTTTTAGCCATTGCAGCTTTTGCGGTTTCCATTATTGGAGCCACATTTTCTTTAGTGGGCTTAACAGAATTATTTGCTGGTGCCCCAAAATCAGTGGGCATTATGGCGGGCTCTTTAGAGTTTTCAAAACTTGTTGTTGCAGGTTTTTTATATCGCTACTGGGGCCATGTAAACTACATGATGAGATATTATCTTTCAACAGCTGTGGTAATACTTTCTATCATAACAAGTCTTGGTATTTTTGGTTTCTTATCAAATGCTTACCAAAACTCATCAGCAAATTATAAAGAGCAGTCTATAAAAAAAGATGGTATTAAAAAACAAATTGGGCTTTTAAATACTGAAGTTGCTAAAATTGAAAAATTCATAGAAGCTATTCCTGCCAATAGAGTAACTAAAAAAATTCAGATGTATGATGACTACCGTTTTACCCTAAGACGTCTTAATCGCCAATCCCTACAACTTAATGAAGAATTGGCAAAACTTGAGCTTGATAGTTTAGTAACTCAAAAAGAAATAGGCCCGCTTTTATATGTAGCAGAAATGACTGGTGCTGATGTTGATTCAGTGGCAAAGTTTTTAATTCTAATTTTTGTATCTGTTTTTGACCCATTGGCAATTTGCCTTGTGTTTGCCACAAACCTAGCCATTAGAGTTAGAGAAAAATACCGCGGCGATGAGCTTAAAATATCAGCTTTGGCTTTTAGCACCCCAGTGGATCACCGCTATAAAAATGCTAAAAGATATCAGGCTGCTTTAAAACGCAAACTTAAAAGAGTTGCCTAATATTTCATTTACAAAGCATTTAAAACCCTGATAATTCATAAATATATGATTCCTTTTAACCAGCCCAGTTTTGTCGGAAATGAAGAAAAATATTTTAAAGAAGCCATGGGATCAGCAAAATGGTGTGGCCGTGGTCCAAAAACTTTAGCCCTTGAAAAATTAGCAAAAGAAAAATGCCAAGTTAAACATGCTTTTTTTGTTACAAGTTGTTCTTCTGCTTTAGAGATTGGTTGTATTTTAGCAAACTTAAAACCTCAAGATGAAGTTATTTTACCAAGTTTTGGTTTTGTTTCCGCTGCCAATGCAATTGTTATGGCAGGGGCAAAGCCAGTTTTTGCGGATATTAATCCTCAAACTTGGAACCTTGATTTAGAAAATATTAAAAAAGTATTCACAGCAAAAACAAAGGCCATCATTACGGTTCACTATGCAGGCTCTTCCGCTCATGTAGAAGAAATAAGAGATTTTTGTAAACAAAAAGGACTTTTTTTAATTGAAGATGCGGCACAATCTTTAGGTGCTACTCGGGATAATAAACCTATAGGTTCATCGCCTTGGGTAACTTGCTTTAGCCTTCATGATACAAAAAACATTGCCTGCGGTGAGGGCGGCTTTATTATGACAGATAGTGACCAGCTTGCCTCAAGAATTGAAATTATTATTGAAAAAGGCACAAACCGCCAAAAGTTTTTAAGAGGCCAAGTGGATAAATACACTTGGGTTGACCGCGGCGGCAGTTATGTGGCCAGTGATTTTTTGGCAGCCATTGCCCTTGCTCAATTGGAAAAAATGGAAGCAATAACAAAACGCCGAGTAGAAATTTATAATAAATATGTTGATGGTTTAAAAGAATTAGTGGCAGCAAATAAAATAACTTGGCAAAAAACACCTGTTGAAATTAAAACAAACGGACATATTGCCGCTTTTTTAGTAGATTCAAAAAAACGTGATGAAATTTTAAAAGCTTTTAAGGTAAACGGCGTCTCAGCCATGTTTCACTACGTTCCCCTTCATGACTCACCTTATGCTAAAGAGCTTAGCCTTGCCCCCGCCTCGGATTTAGCTAATACTCAAATAGTTTGGGAAAGTCTCATTCGTCTTCCAATTTATTATTCACTTACTGATGCGCAGGTGAGTGAGGTGATAAGAGTGGCAAAGCAGGTTATTTAGTTAGAATACTGCTTTTGATAGTACTCCATATAAGAGCCGTCTAAAACACCAGAGAGCCACTTATCATTTTCAAGGTACCACTGAACGGTTTTCTTTAGCCCCGTTTCAAAGTCATAACTGGGCTTCCAACCAAGCTCACGCTTAATTTTGGAAGAGTCAATGGCGTAGCGTCTGTCATGGCCTGGACGGTCTTTTACAAAAGTAATTAAAGACTGTGGCTTATCTAGTAGGTTTAAAAGTTTTTTTACAATTTCAATATTGGGCCATTCATTATCTGAGCCAATATTATAAACCTCGCCAGATTTACCTTTCATTAACACATCTAAAACACCTTGGCAGTGGTCTTCCACATAAATCCAATCTCTAACATTTAAACCATCACCATAAACTGGCAGAGATTTTTCAGCTCTTGCGTTATTAATCATTAGTGGAATTAATTTTTCAGGAAACTGGTTTGGGCCATAATTATTACTACAACGGGTGACAACTACATCCATATTGTAAGTGTGGTGGTAAGCTCGGCAAATTAAATCTGCACTGGCCTTACTGGCTGAGTAAGGGCTATTGGGGGCTAGAGGTGTTTCTTCACTAAATTCTCCGGTGTCCCCTAAAGTGCCGTAAACTTCATCGGTGGAGATTTGTAAAAAACGTTTAACACTTGCTTTGCGTGAGGCCTCTAAGAGCTTCTGAGTTCCAACAATATTTGTTTGAATAAAGGCATCAGGACCAGTAATGCTTCTATCAACGTGGCTTTCTGCCGCAAAATTAACCACTCCGTCACAACCTTGTGCTAAAAGTTCTGACACAAGGGATCTGTCTAAAATGTTTCCTTTAACAAATTTATGGCGTTTATGCTCTTTAAGCTCACTTAAATTTTCAAGGTTTCCTGCATAGGTGAGAAGATCTAGATTTATAATCTCAAGGTTTGGATGTTTTTTAAGAGCTAATTTAACAAAATGGCCTCCAATAAAGCCTGCTCCACCTGTTACAAGTAACTTCTTAAATTCCATAAACCATCCTTTGTAAGTACTTTAAATCTCTTAAGATTTATAATCATAAAAGAAGCCTCTAGGCAAGCCCTAAGGTTAAGACTTGGTTAAGCCACTAAATACGTGTTTGAAATCTAAATTATAGCTGTTACAAGTGATATTTATGATCGATCTGAAATCGCCGGAGCCAGCAAAATCAAACGGACTTATTTTAGTAGCAGAAGACGACAAAGCCATTTTGGAACTTATTGATTATAATTTAAAACTAGAGGGTTTTAAAACTTGCCTTGTTGGCCAAGGAGATGAGGTATTTAGTGCTGTTCAAAAGCATAAGCCTGACCTTGTTTTATTAGACCTTATGCTTCCGGGTGAGGGTGGGATTGAGATATGTAAAAAAATGAGAAGTACTGAGAGCACAAAAAGAATTCCTGTGATTATGCTTACAGCAAAAAGCTCTGAAACAGATAAAGTTGTTGGTCTTGAAGTAGGGGCTGATGATTACGTCACAAAGCCCTTTTCTACAAAAGAGCTCATGGCAAGAGTTAAAGCAAGTTTGAGAAGAAATAAGCTTATTAACCAAACTCAAAAAGAAGTTTTGCAAAAAGGTGATTTAACAATTGATCTTAGAAGTTATAAGGTAAGCATTGGTTCACAAGAAATAGGCTTAACATTAACTGAGTACAAGTTATTAAGGGAATTAATGGCGGCCCAGGGGGAAGTTTTAAGCCGCGGGGACCTTGTGAGCATTGTTATGGGCCCTGATGTAAGTGTTACGGACAGAACCATAGATGTTCATTTGGCCTCTTTACGTAAAAAAATTAATCCCTATGCAGATCATATTGAAACTGTTCGTGGAGTAGGGTACCGCTTTAAGCAATGACCAAACGTTGGATTAATATTATCTTTATTGTGTGCGTTGTGCATACAGTTTGCTTTTTTTTGTTTTTATACTTAAGTGGAGAAAAAATTTGGCTCATATTGACCTTTTGCTCTCTTGTTATTTGGATGGCTATACAGTCTTATAAAATGTATGCCCGTGTAACATCCCCCTATGCACTTGCCACCATGTATGTTGAGGGCTTAAAGCTTGATAAATTTAACCCCCCTATTTCAAATATTTTAGAGCCTGATGCAAATGAGCTTATGATTGCTTTAAACGAGCTAGCCAAAGACATTAAAAGCAAACAAGAAACCATTAAAAAACTTGAAAACTTAAGAATAGAATTTGTAGCTAACGTTAGCCATGAATTAAAAACCCCACTGACTTCCATTAGGGGGTATACAGAAACTTTATTAAGCGGGGCGTACAAAGATTCACAGACTTGCCAAAAATTTTTAAAACGTATTGATGAAAACAGTGAAAGGCTGAATCATCTTATTTCAGATTTATTAGAGCTTTCAAGACTTGAAGCTTTTCCCAATGAGATTGAATGGTCAAGCTTTTCATCACAGGCCATTATTGAAAAACTTGAGGCCGTATTTTTTCCAGTCTTGAATGAAACAAAGCAAAAAATATTTTTTAAATTCTCTGATGCCCAAATTGAAGGTGATAGAAAAAAAATTGAGCAAGTTTTTGTAAATTTAATAGATAATGCCATTAGGTACACGCCACCTGGAACTCTCATTGAAGTTAAACAAACCAAAAACCAAACCCATTGGGTTTATGAAGTAAAAGACAATGGCCCTGGTATTTCTAAAGAGCATTTACCAAGAATTTTTGAAAGATTTTACAGAGTTGATAAAGCTAGAAGCGTTGAAACAGGTGGAACGGGCCTTGGGCTTTCTATTGTAAAGCATATTGTGCTTGCCCATAAAGGATCTATTGATGTTGAAAGTGATTCTGGTAAAGGTACGCGTTTTTTGATAAAAATACCGCTTAATTTTGGAGAACTTAAATGAACAATGGAAAAGATAATTACGCACTAGAATCTAAAAACGTTAATTTTTTCTATGGCTCAAAGCAGGCTCTTGAAAATATAACCATGCAAATTCCTGAAAAAAAAGTAACAGCACTTATTGGTCCTTCTGGGTGCGGTAAATCCACCTATTTAAGACTCTTTAACCGCATGAATGATTTAATTGCTGGCACTAAAGTTGTGGGTGAGGTTTTGGTTAAAAACCAAGATATTTACAAAAACAATGTAGATCTTGTAGAGCTAAGACAGCATGTTGGAATGGTATTTCAAAAAAGCAACCCTTTTCCAAAATCTATTTTTGATAATGTTGCCTATGGTCCCAGGGCGCATGGAATAAAATCAAAGGATCAAATTGCTTACATAGTTGAAAGATCTTTACGCCAAGCTGCTTTGTGGGAAGAGGTTAAGGATAGTTTAAATAAAAACGCTACAGCCCTTTCGGGGGGCCAACAGCAGCGTTTATGCATTGCCCGTGCCCTTGCTGTGGAACCCGATGTTCTTTTAATGGATGAGCCTGCCTCAGCCCTTGACCCCATTGCTACCCAAAAAATAGAAGAACTCATTATGGATTTAAAGCAAAACTATACCATAGTCATAGTGACTCATAGCATGCAACAAGCTGCTAGGGTGTCTGATTTAACTGCCTTTTTTTACATGGGGCAGTTGATAGAATTTGGCCCAACAAGTAAGATATTTACTAATCCGTCAAACACAAGAACGGAAGATTATATTACCGGTAAGTTTGGTTAAGAGAGGTAAGCTTGTCCATCCATGAAAGAGCGCTAGATCAGGATCTGGCACATGTCCAAAAGTTAGTTGTGTCCATGGGGCAAAAAGTGATCTACATGTTAGAGAATTCAATCAAAGCTTTGATTGAAAGAAACTCAAAACTAGCAGAAGAAACCATTCAGTTTGATAAAGAAATAGATAGGCTTGAAAACCAAGTAGACCAAGCAGTGTATGAAATTATAGCGCTAAGACAACCTGCTGCTGGGGATTTACGTAACGTCATAGCGGCTATTAAAATTAATAACGATATTGAAAGAATTGGGGATTATTGCGAAGGCATTTGCCGCCAAGCTATAAGGCTTAATAAGATGCCAGCCCTTGCTACTGCTAAAGGTGTTGCAGAGATGGCAAAAGTAGCCGCCATGATGCTAAATGATTGTGTTAAGGTATTTGATACAAAAAATATTTCTTTAGCTAAAAAGAATATTTTAGATGATGACAAAGTTGATGATTTTGCTCACATGCTTGTTGATGAAATCCATGAAATTATGAAAAAAGATCCCAAATCTGTAGATGCTGCTTCAGCCCTATTACTTGTTGTTTCAAAACTTGAAAGAATTGCTGACCAGGCAACCAATATAAGCGAGCAAGTGGTATTTTCTGTAACCGGAGATAACATAAAACATCGCTCTTACAGCTTTGCCCATGGCGATGAAGTTTAACGCAATCTTAACACTCAAAAACCTCTAAAATTATATAAAAATATTCTTATTAATTAAGGAGATATTTATGAAACTTATGCTCATTGGCGTATTGCTTTTTTCTCTCAAGGCTTTTGCCCAATCAATTATTAAAGTTGATGGCTCAAGTACCGTGTTCCCGATAACTGAGGCGGTATCTGAAGAATTTATGAAAGAAAAAAAGAATTCTGTAAGGATAACAGTGGGTATTTCTGGTACAGGCGGTGGGTTTAAAAAGTTTTGCCGCGGCGAAACTGATGTGCAAAACGCATCTCGCCCCATTATGAAAGAAGAAATGAAAAGGTGTGCTGAAGCTGGAATAAAATATTATGAAATCCCCGTTGCCTATGATGCCATGACCATTGCAGTAAGCCCCCAAAACAATTGGGTAAAAGATATTACTGTTGATGATCTTAAAAAAATGTGGGAACCATCAGCCCAAGGTAAAATTACTAGATGGAATCAGGTGCGAAATAACTGGCCAGATGCACCTTTAAAATTATTTGGCGCAGGTTCAGACTCTGGCACATTTGATTACTTTACTGAGGCTATTGTTGGGAAAGCCAAATCAAGCCGCGGAGATTACACTGCCAGTGAAGACGATAACACTTTAGTGTTAGGCATTAGCCAAGATAAAAATGCACTTGGTTATGTGCCATATGCTTATTATGAAAAAAATAAAACAAGATTAAAAGCCCTTGCAATTAATGGTGGTGCAAAAGCCCCTAAAAGGGGATCAATTTTGCCTTCAGCTAAATCTGTTGAAGATGGAACATATTTCCCCTTATCTCGCCCGATTTTTATTTACATAAGTGCAAAGTCTACAGAAAAGCTAGAGATCAAAGATTTTGTAAAATTTTATCTCAAAAATGGCCCTAAGCTTATTAAAGAAGTAGATTATGTTCCTCTTCCTGCAAGAGCTTACGCGCAGGCTGAGAAGAATTTTAATTCCCAAAAAATTGGAACTGTTTTTAAAGGCGAGCCACAGGTGGGAATTAAAATTGATAAGCTATTAAAAATGGAAGCAGCTCACTAAAAGTAAAATGAGGAACTTTCAATTTTATAAAGAAAAGTTTATTGAATTTTTGCTTTTTGGCTGTGCATTTTTATCTGTCATTGCAACTATCGGCATTGCACTGACTCTTATAGTGGAAGCCATTGCGTTTTTTAAGATAGTGAGTTTAAAAGAGTTTTTTACGTCTTCTGAGTGGACTCCTATGTTTTCTGAAGCAAAATATGGAATAGCCCCTCTCATAGCTGGAACCTTTTTAACAACCATAATTGCACTTTTAGTAGCTATTCCTTTTGGAACTATCATTGCAGTTTTTTTAAGTGAGTATGCTAATAAAAAATTCAGAGAAGCCATTAAACCAGTTTTAGAAGTTCTAACTGCTATTCCCACTGTAGTTTTTGGTTACTTTGCTCTTTTATTTATTACTCCAAAGCTTCAAGTGCTGTTGCCTGATTTACCAGGCTTTAATGTTTTAAGTGCTGGCCTTGTGATGGGTGTAATGATTATTCCTTATGTGAGCTCTTTAAGTGAAGATGCCATGCAATCAGTTCCGAATAGTTTACGTGAAGGGGCTTATGCACTAGGTGCAACAAAATTAAGAACAGCTTTTACAGTTATTTTTCCAGCAGCCCTTTCAGGTATAACCTCTTCTTATATCCTAGCAATTTCACGTGCAGTTGGGGAGACGATGATTGTCGCCATAGCCGCTGGCATGCAACCAAATTTAACTTTAAACCCGACGGAGCCAGCGCAGACCATAACAGCTTATATTGTTCAAGTAAGTATGGGGGATTTACCCCATGGGACCATAGGGTATCAAACCATATTTGTAGCGGGTCTTGTGCTTTTTATTTTTACATTTTTGTTTAATATTTTAGGGGTATATTTGCGCCGCCGATTTAGAGAGGTGTATTAAGCTATGTGGCTTAAAGCAAAGATTTATAATTTTTTATTTTTAACTCTAAGTATTGCGGGTTTTACTATCTCTATTTTAACTTTATTTGCATTAATTGCTGATTTAGTTGTTACAGGTGCACCAAGGATTGATTTTAGTTTTTTAACTTCATTTCCTTCACGCAATGCAGATCAGGCAGGAATTTTATCTGCGTCGGTGGGGACTTTATGTGTCATGCTTGTAACTGCTCTTGTAGCCGTTCCCGTTGGTATTGCAGCAGGGGTTTATCTTGAAGAGTATGCTCCTAAAAATTGGCTGACTACTTTAATAGAAATTAATATTTCAAATCTTGCAGGGGTTCCCTCTATTGTTTTTGGTTTAATGGCACTTGGTTTGTTTGTTTATAAATTATCTTTAGGACAAAGTATTTTAACAGCAGGGCTAACACTTTCGCTTTTAATTTTACCTATTGTGATTGTCACCACAAGAGAAGCTATTCGTGCCATTCCTACAGGTATTAGGCATGCAGTTTATGCCCTTGGGGCAACAAAATGGCAACTAGTGAGAGACCATATTATTCCTTATTCTAAAGGTGGTATTTCAACAGGCGTCATTATAGGTTTATCTCGTGCCATTGGTGAAACGGCACCCTTAATTACAATTGGTGCTTTAACATTTATTGCTTTTTTGCCTAACTCTCCAATTACAAGTCATTTTCCATTTATATCTTTTCAGTGGTTACATGACCCGTTTACGGTATTACCTATTCAAATGTTTAATTGGGTTTCTCGTCCTCAACCAGAGTTTCATCAAAATGCAGCAGCAGCAGGAGTAATTTTGATGAGCATTACTATGATAATGAATTTGGGCGCTATTATTGTGCGACTTAGGTTTAGAAAAAAAGTGACGTGGTAAAAGCCACACAAAGTATAATTAAAATAAATAATATTAAAACCTGTTTTGGCCTCATATTTCTTATTTTAAATCATTTATTGTTAAATCACCTAGGCCAGAAAATAACAGGTTAAATTCAGCTCTATCGGGTGGGCAAAAGAAATGTTCATCAAAAAATTCTAAGCTTGTGGCATGTAAAAGGGGGTAGTTAAATTTAATTCCATTAAGCTCAAGCTTCCCGCCATAGGTTTTATCTCCTAATATGGGTTTTCCAAGATGGCTTAAATGCACTCTTATTTGATGTGTTCGTCCAGTAAGGGGAGTGATTTTAAGAAGGCTTAGATCATTGTTGGTTTTAAGGGTTTTAATAATAGTTTGAGAGGGCTTCCCTTTTTCTTTTGAAACTACAGATTTATTTTTTTTGCTGGGCAGTTTAAAAATCGGCTCATCAATGATTTGGTTTTTAATTTCCCCTTGTATTATAGCTAAATAAGTTTTTTTAACTTCTTTATTTTCAAAAACCATAGATAGCTGTCGGTGGGTTTGTGCATTTAAGGCAAAAACAACAATGCCGCTTGTTCCCTCATCAAGCCTGTGAACAATAAAAACTTTTTGATTTAATTTATCCTGGAGCCATTTATGCAAAACTGGTTTTTTTGATTCCGGATCTCGTCCTTGGATGGTAAGCCAACCTTCGGGTTTATTAACAGCAATAATATTGGATGTTTGTTTAATTATTTTGGGCATAATACGCTATTAATAATACCACTTAAAAAAACTTTTCGCAGGGGAGCTTTCTGATCCTTTTTTGGATCTCAGCTCCAAGGTAGGCTGTGCTTGACGGCTTTGGTTTGAATTTATGTTCGGCTTTTCATCCAGAGATGCTTGTGGAAGCTTCAGGCTGGATGTTGCCTATGTTCTTTACTATGAGCAAGCGGGGGGCCAGCGTGAGCTTGATTATGTTTAATTTCACAAAAAATCTGGGATCAAAGTGACCTCAATCTTCAATATTTAGTGTAAAAAGGTTACTGGATATTTGTGGCCTTGAATGGGCTTTTAAGGTGTCAGCCTTTTTGACAGTTAAAATATTAGTAATTTCAATATGTTACTAAATTTTATAGGTCCTCTAAAATTCTGTTGGCAATTTGAGATTTGGGCGAGATTCCGTTTGAGTTTAAAAAAACTAAAATATTCAGTTACTTAGAGGATTATAAGTGATGGCACCTATGCTGCTAAGTCAAATACATATGAAACTAAGTATCAAACAATTAGGTGTTATTGCGTTTTTAATTTTTCAAACCCACTGTGCTCCGCAAGCACCCTCAGCGCAAGAACCCTGCGGATTTAATCAAAATAGCTATGGCCAGCGTATTAGCTGGAAAGCTTTGGTGCCTGTTAAAATGTATATTGATCCGGCCTTTCCGCAATCTTTTAGAACTGCAATACAAGAAGCAATGAACACTTGGAACAAGCAGCTTGGTAAAAATATTCTCTCTATTGCTGGAGAACGAAGCGGAAGTAAGCCTCAAAGAGATAATTTAAGTGTTATTTATTGGTATACAACTTGGGATCAGAGTACGCAGGAAAGCAGAGAAGAGCAGGCTAATACAACAATACATTATGCAGATAACCAGCTTGTTGAGGCAGATATTCAAGTTAATGCAATGAATTTTACTTATTCTCTGAACCCCAGTTATAATGAAGTTGATCTTCAATCTGTTTTAATTCACGAGCTTGGACACGTTTTAGGTTTAAAACATAACGCTGAAGAGCCCTCTGTAATGGCTAAAAGGCTTCAAAATGGAACCACAAGACGCAATCTATTCGCCGCTGATGTTTTAAATTGTCGATGTGAATATTAAAAAAAATAACCTATTGACGTTGTTCTAAAAGCGGCACTATGCTTATTTTTAAGACACATTCAAGATTTTGCATCGTAGGCCAATTAAGTATTATCAGGAGTAGATAAAGATATGATTAAAAACATTATGGCATCCAGATTGCTCTCTAATCATGTAGATAAGATTAAATCTATTGTAGAGGAGCTTGACATGGCAGTATACGGTAAAGGCGCACAGGGTTTTGGATTTGTTTACAATAACATTGGCGACATTATCAAAAAAGTACACTCTGTAGGTGCTACAGCTTACCCAACACTTTTTAATCAAGCTCTTGTACAAAAAGATAAAGTTGTAGCCCGTGATTCAATGGAGCAACTAAAAGAAAACATGACCCGCCTTAATGAAATGCAAAATCGCCTTCAGTTTATGCTCACAGAGCTTGAGGCTTTAGTAAAAAAAGCGTAAAAATTATTTAAACTTTTGGGATTATTACTTTTAAAACACCATTTTCATATTCTTTAATAATTTCCCCTTCTTTAATTTTTTTAGGTATATCAAAGAATTCTTGAAATGATTGAACGTTACTTGTTTTAACAAGTTTTCCATCTTGTTCAATTTTATCCTCAAAGTTTCTGGTGCCTGAAAGAATGACTCTGTCTTGCTTTACTTTTACTGAAACGTTATCTTTTTCATGCTCTGGCACATGCGCCGTAAATACATACGCTCCTGGGGTTTCAGATAATGAAGTTTTATTATTTCTAATTTGGTAAAAAGGATCCCCAGCTTTGTTATTATACTTATCTGAAACTTTTAAAAATTTTTGTTTTTGGTTTACCAGTTCGCGCCCTAAGCTGAGTGCTTGGTTAGAATAAGTTCTTTTTGCCTCTTCTTCATTGGCATTAAAGCGCTTTTCAAAAGCCTCTGCTTGACCTAAAATTCTTTCTGAATGTGCTGTTTGAAGAGTTTCTAATTCTTTTTGTTGTGCTTGAATTTTTTGCTCCCGCATTGTTTCATAGCGTTTGTTTAATTCTTCAGTTTGTTTTTTATAATCGCTCTTTGCTTTTTCAATTTCATTTTTATGTTTTGTTTTAAGCCTAGCTTCTTCAGCAAGCTGTTGGTTATTAAGGTTATTAATGTTTTTTTCGTGGCTTTGTCTTAACTCATTATTGGCTTTTTCATACCTGTTTTTTGCAATGTTTATGTTTTGATCGCCTTCTTTTTCTGTTTGTTGCAATCTTTGCTCTGCAATTTTTCTTTTATTTGCTACATCTTTTTCATTACCATCTCTGACTTTTTCTTTTTCTCTGAGGTGGCTTGTTCTTTGGTTTTCAAGCTCCTTAGTATGTCCTTCTTGGTAACGTGTATAGGCGTGCTTAAAAGATTTATCTTCATCACCCATTTGTTTTGAGTGGTAATTTCTTAGCTCTTCATATTGCTTATTGTGGTTTTGTTCAAGAAGCGTTCTTTTGTGGTTATAGCCGCGTCTTAACGCGTCCATTTCCCTTGCGTGATCGTCATTAATTTTTTCTTCTAATTTTCTAGTTCTCTCGTGGGCTCTTTCAAGACGAGCTTGGTTTCTTTCGCTCATTTGTGAAATTTGTTTTTCAGTATTTTCTGTAACCCTATCTCTTTGGCGCTTAAGCTCATCTTGTTGGCTTGTGGTCCAATCATTATGGCGTTTTTTAACTTGCTCTAAATAATTTTCCTGAGAATTTTGCTTTTTACGTAAGCTTTGCATTTTTAAATTATACTGCTCATCTGCTGCTTTTAATTGTGTCTCTGCTACATCATCAGCTTGCTTTACTTTTTCAGTTGTTGTTTTTTTTATGTGGCTAATGGCGGCTTGGCCGTGATCTTGTTCTTTTTTGACAATATCTCGGTAGTGCTCTCTTAAAGAATCAAGCTCATCTTGTTGCTGCTCTCTGAGCTCTTTTTTATCGCGCTCATGCAACTGCTTTTGACGGTTAAGGGTTCGTGTATCAATCTCACTCACTGCAAATCTCCTCCATGAGAAATGGCTATGGTGCGGCTGCCAACAAACTTCTTATTAAGAATGGTTGTGGCATTACTTTTATTTTACTCTATAAAGGCTATTTATTTAATTATTTTAATTAATTACTTGCTGGGGTTCTTACATTTTGTGTTGGAGCCAGACCTTCATCTTGCTGCAATTTTAGCTCTTTAGGATCCGTGCAATAAGGTGTGTGGTAGTCGGTTCTGCCTTTGCATCGCCAATGACTAATAATGCGTGTTTGTTGAAACGGTGTGATTTTAAAATAAGTTTCATATTGGTAATTATCTAAACTGGTGATGACTTCTTTTTCTTCATCATCAGGGTTTTCAGGGTGATACTTAATCCCTAGACGATAGGCGCGGTACTCTGCTAAAGTTGGCAGGGTTAAAAGAAAAATTATTAGGCATAAGAAAAGTTGTTTCATATTTAAATTTTCGGAGTTTTGGTTATGGACTTTAATTTAAAGCCAACCCTAAAGGAGGATTTAATCACTTTGAGACCATTAGAAATAAATGATTTTGATGCCCTTTTTTTAGCTGCATCAGATCCTTTAATTTGGGTGCTGCATCCATCCCCTTTAAGGTATCAAGTGGAAGATTTTAAAAAATATTTTAACTATATTTTAAATACAAAGGGTGCGCTTTCAGTTATAGATTTGAAAAAAAATAAAATCATAGGAGCTTCTAGCTATTATGAGCTAGATGAACATACAAGTGAGGTTTGCATTGGATATACTTTTTTAGAGAGAGCTTATTGGGGTGGGTTATATAATAAAGAGATGAAAAATTTAATGCTCAATCATGCTTTTAAATACGTTGATCATGTTATTTTCCATGTAGACCCACGCAATATTAGGTCTCAACGAGCTATGGAAAAATTAGGAGCCACTAAAAGTGGACCAAAACCTTATCTTAAACCTGATGGGATTATAAGAGATGTTTATTTTTATCAGATAGATAAAGGGTGATATTATTTCTAATAAATTATTTGATGTTCTAGTATAAAGGCAAAATGAAATTAACTGTTCCCAAAGATGAAGATTTATTTCTAACAACAAAGCGTTTGGTACTTGAGCCAGTTTTAGAGAGCCATGCAGAGGAGATGTTTAAACTTTTATCTTCACCTAAGCTTTATGATTTTATTCCCCAAGATCCGCCTGAGCTTGAAAAACTTAAAGAGAGTTATAAAAAATGGGAAACACGTAGCTCACCTGATGGAAGTGAGCTTTGGCTTAATTGGATAGCACGGCTTAAAACAAATGGAAAACTTATTGGCCATTTTCAAGCTGGGTTTAAAGATGAAAGTGAAATTTCTGTTGCCTATACAATAGGAGTTGAGTTTCAAAGGCAAGGATTAGCATTTGAGGGTTTAGCTTGTGTGGCTGAGTTTTTGAAAAATAAATTAAAAGGCAAAATTGTAAAAGCCTTTGTAGATACCAGAAATTTCCCTTCAATTGAGCTTTTAAAAAAGCTTGAGTTTAATCAATCAGGCTTTATTAAAAATGCTGATTTTTTTAAAGGCTCAAGTAGTGATGAATTTCTCTTTGAGAAGAGTATTTAGTTTTTAGATTGTTTTTTTTACCTTCACTTTTTAATTATTTTTCACTTGATAGGGTGTTTGTTGTGATTTGATCTTGTGTTGTGAGTTTTATTTTTTGCTTTTATTTGTCGCTTTATTCGCATGCACTTTGTCTTTATTGCATGTTCTTGTGATTTTCTTTTGATCTGAAATCTTTTTTAAATTTGCCTTGTATAGCTGATTTGTAAACGAAAAATCTTGATTTTAAAACCCATGTTATTGTGCTTTCAACAAAGGAGATTTATATGAACAACAAACTGAAAACTCTAAGTAAAAATGATTTAATAACCGAGCTAAAAAACCTAGTTTCAGAAGAGAGAAAACTCTTATCCTTGGTTTTAGATTATCTCTCAGAAGTTCAATCTCGAAAGCTCTATCTTGAGATGGGCTACCCTAGTTTATTTGAATTTTGTGTTAAAGAGCTTAACTATTCTGAAAGTTCCGCCCAACGTAGAATCTCTGCCATGGGACTCATTAAAGACATCCCTGAAGTTAAAACTAAAATAGAATCGGGTCATTTAAATTTAACAACTCTAGCTCAGGCCGCCATGTTTATTGGCCAAGAAAAAAGAGTTAACCAGAAAAGTTATAACATTAACCAAAAACGAGAGCTTTTAGAAAAATTAGAAAATAAATCTAAAAGAGAGTGTGAAAGGGAACTAATAAAAATATCACCCTTAGCAACAATCCCTCAAGATAGAGAAAGAATAATCACAGAAGAGAAGATTGAAGTAAGATTTGTTATCACAAAAGAGCTTAAAGAGAAGCTTGAGAGGGTAAAAGCGTTAATCTCTCATAAAAAAGCTAACCCTAGTTATGAGGAGCTGCTTTTAGAACTAGCGGAGATTGCACTTAAGAAGCTTGATAAGAGCGTTGATAAAGTTAAGAGTGTTGATAGTTGCAAGAAGGGTAATAAAGAAATGGGTATAATTAAAGATGAACAAGTATCAAATAGCAAAGATCGGTGTCAAAATGCACTTCCGCTGGTGGAAGTAAAGAACTCAGAGGCTCAGCAAGTAGGCAAAGAATCAGCAAACTCACAAAACACATCGGTAGCCAAAACGTTATCGAATACTCGCCACACACGGTCATCAATGCAATCTAACCCACTAACAATCAATCCAATACCAAACTCACGCTACATTCCAGCTTACATCAAGCGCCAAGTATGGCAAAGAGATCAGGGAAGATGCCAATATCAATCAACAAACTCAGCTCAAAAGTGTAACTCCACATACTTTATTCAAATAGATCATGTCACACCCTTCAGCCATGGCGGCTCATCCACAGATATAAATAATTTAAGGCTACTTTGTGCAAACCATAATCGCTACAGGTGGGAGTAAAGAAAGTGTTAAAAACAACTTTAGAAACACAAGGCTATGCTGAGAGAAGTAAAAAACCTAAACACCCAAAGAAACGGGCTGTTTACAAGATTGCAAGATTAAATTCTCAAGCCAAATATGGGAGGCTAGGGGGTTGGACTTTAAAGCCCTATCAGTATCTAACAAGATGGCATAAATACGTTCAAGGCTTTTAACGTTTTGAGACCTTGCTTGTTGAATATAATCTTTAATAAAAAAGCCATGTACACCTACGCGAGAAGCAATTTGAGGAGCACTTAAGCCCTCACGCAAACCCTCATTGCATAAAAGTAAAATTCTATAGTGCCTAATAATCATGGTTAAAACAGCGATTTCATTTTCTCCGTGCTCTAAAAGATTAGCTAAGTAAGTTAAAGCAGAAGCTGTGTCACTAGAGCTCATGCTATTTACAAGCTGAAACACGCTATCCACACGGGTGCGGCTAATAACGCTTTTTAAATCATCAACATCAAGCTCAGATTTTACGCTACCCACATAAGAAACGGCTTTTGCTAGCTCGTTATTAATATCACTTAAATGTGCACCTACGCACTCACGCACAAGTTCCACAGCTTGTGGGGTTAAGCTCACACCATGTTTTTTAGCAATGTGGTGTATCCAGGGAGCCAGTTGATTTTCAAAAGGTTTTTGAAATTTAACAACCACTCCGTTTTGATCAAAAAGTTTAAAAAACTTTTTGCGCATATCCACTTTATTAGCTACAAAAACTAAAGTTGTTGTGTCTACGGGCTCATCAACAAGGCAAGCTAGTTTTTCAAGTTCTGAGGCATTAAAATCCTCAGCTTGCTTTACAATTACAAGTCTTCTTGGTGCCATCATTGGTAGTGTTTGTACGGTGTCAATAATAGTTTCCACTTCTACATCTGAAGCATAAAAAGTATTTAGGTTAAAATCAGCCAAGCTATCACCAATGACCTTTTCCTTTAAAAGACTTAGGAGCTCATCAATCATAAAAACTTCATCACCAGTAAATAAGTAAAGTGGTGCAAATTGCCCTTGATTAATTTTTTGGCTTACTACTTTTGCTTCTTGAGTAGACATTTTAAAAGTTCTCCGTCATGCGGTCATGGGCTTCAAGCATCATCTCTTTAGCCTGCTTTTCAATGGTTTGCACCCTTGCACTTTGATTATAAAGTGGGTTTGCATAATTATATTGTGGGGAGCCTATAAGTGCGCCTGAGAAACCTTTAGAGGAGCTAAAATCTCCTGTCCAAATAATGGTGTTATCAGATACTTTTTTTGCCACAAGCTGAACAACCAAGCTAGCTGTGTAAGATTTAAAAAGTGTTGTACCCTTTGGTAGCGGGTTTGTGTTTGAATTGGTAGGAGTTTGAAGACCCTCTTTCTCATCATATTTAGTGGGGCTACCACCAACATAATCAACAGATTTAATAAAACCCTCTATTATAATTTGAGCATGTTCTTTTGAGGTGACAGTAGCAAGGCGGCTTCTCTCAAATTCAAACTTTAAAGCCTTTGTAAAGTAGTTTTCAATGCCTACTTCATCGGTTTTATTAGTAAACATGGGGATGGCCACACGGTCATAGCCCCCTGGCAAATGACGTTTGTAATGGCCCAGATGATAGCTTGCGCACCCAAAAAGGTGTGCCGTTAGAGCTAAAAGTAAGAAGAATTTCATTAAAACCACTTTAATTTTTTTTGCACACAAAAACAAGCTTTCAAAAATGAAATTTGCTGATTATAAATAGATCCCTACTGTATGAGCTACAACCACACTGAAATTGATCAAAAATGGCAAAAAAAATGGGAGGAAGCCCATTGCTTTTTAGCCGATAAAAAATCTCAAAAACCAAAATACTACGCTCTTGATATGTTCCCTTACCCATCAGGGGCAGGCCTTCATGTGGGGCATTTAGTTTCTTACACACCAACAGATATTGTGGCGCGCTATAAGAGAGCTCAAGGGTTTAACGTTCTTCACCCTATGGGTTATGATGCCTTTGGCTTACCTGCTGAGCAGTATGCCATTCAAACCGGAATCCATCCGGCAATTACCACTCAAAAAGCCATTGATAATTTTAGGCGCCAACTAAAATCTTTTGGTTACAGTTTTGATTGGTCAAGAGAGGTTTCCACTTGTGATCCAAAATATTACAAATGGACACAATTTATTTTTACAAAACTTTTTGAGCGCGGCCTTGCTTACCAAAAAGAAGTGCCAGTAAACTGGTGCCCAGCTTTAAAAACAGTTTTAGCCAATGAAGAAGTAGTCGATGGTAAATCTGAGCGTGGTGGGCATCCTGTAGTGCGTATGCCTATGAAACAGTGGATGCTTAAAATTACAGATTATGCTGAAAGGCTTTTAAAAGATTTAGACAAGCTTGATTGGCCCGAGCGCACCAAAGATGGGCAAAGAAATTGGATTGGGAAATCTGAGGGTGCTGAAATTAAATTTAAAACCACAACTGATGAAGATTTGGTGGTTTACACAACCCGCCCTGATACTATTTTTGGTGCTACATTTATGGTTGTGGCGCCAGAACATCCTTTGTGTAAAAAAATAAATCAAACCACAGAAATTAAAAATTATATCACCCAAGCGCTTTCAAAAAGTGAAGTAAGCCGTAAAGCTAACGAAGATAAAACCGGAGTTTTTAGCGGGGCCTATGCCATTAACCCTTTTAACAATCAAAAAATTCCCATTTGGATCTCTGATTACGTTTTAATGGATTATGGTACAGGAGCCATAATGGCAGTACCTGCCCATGACGCCCGTGATTTTGAATTTGCAAAAAAATTTAATCTTGAAATTAAAAGAGTGCTTGAGGGGGGAGATTTACCCTTTGATGGTGATGGTAAATTAGTTAATAGCGATTTTTTAAATAGCCTTGAAAAGGCTTCAGCAATTAAAAAAATGATTGATGAAATTGTCAAACGTGGTCTTGGCAAAAAACAAGTGCAGTATAAATTGCGCGACTGGCTGTTTAGCCGCCAGCGCTATTGGGGTGAGCCTTTTCCTGTGGTGCATTTATCTGATGGCTCAATTAAAACTCTCTCTAAAGACGAGCTTCCTGTGGTTTTGCCAGAAGTGGCAGACTATGAACCTTCAGAAAAAGGTGAAGCACCGCTAGCTAGAAATTCTAACTGGGTTAAGTATGCTGGAGGCAAACGCGAAACCGATACAATGCCCGGCTCTGCCGGCTCTTCATGGTATTTTTTAAGATATACAGATCCCAAAAACGAGAACGAAGCATTCTCACATGATGCACAAAAATACTGGATGCCTGTGGATTTATACGTTGGAGGACCGGAGCATACAGTAGGGCATTTACTCTATGCTCGGTTTTGGCAAAAAGTACTTTTTGATGTGGGGCTGACTTCTTATGATGAGCCTTTTAAAAAACTAGCTCATCAGGGAATGTTACTTGGCCCTGATGGCGAGAAAATGTCAAAGTCCCGTGGTAACACCATTGACCCTGATGAAGTTAGAAAAAATTATGGAGCCGATGCCGTGAGAATGTACATTTGTTTTATGGGCCCTTTTGATAAAGATAAACCCTGGGCCACAACCGGTATTGAAGGGGTGAGGCGCTTTTTAGAGCGCGTGTGGCGTTTGGTCTTTGATGATTCTGGAAAAGTGGTTGCACAAGATTTACCAATACCATCTGAAATAGAAAAACTTTTACATAAAACAATTAAGAAAGTAACAGAAGATATTGAGAGCATGAGCTTTAACACAGCCATCAGCCAAATGATGATTTTAGTTAATGAGCTCTATAAACTCGAGCTAAAACCGCGCAAAGTGATAAAGCTACTTTGCCAACTTATGATGCCCTTTGCCCCCCATATGAGCGAGGAAATTTGGCAAGCCTTAGGTGAAAAAGGCTTTGTCAATTTGGCTTTGTGGCCTAGTTATAACCCAGAGCTTGTAAAAGACGATGTGATTACCATGGGTGTGCAGGTTAACGGTAAAATGCGTGGAACCATTGAAATTTCACCCACCGCAACAGAAGCTGAGGCCTTAGGCCTTGCATTAAATATAGTAGCAGTAAAAAACCAAATACCTAGTGGCAAACCAGATAAAATTATTTATAAACAAGGAAAGATTTTAAATCTTATAGCAAAGACATGAAGAAATATCTCATGGCCCCTGGGCCCTCACAAATTCCAGAACAAGTTTTACTAGAAATGGCAAAGCCCATCATTCACCACCGCACTAAAGAATTTGAAGCTGTTTTAGAAAAAGTTAAAAAGCAATTACAGTTTGTGTTTCAAACTAAAAATGATGTTTTACTTCATGCAAGCGTTGGCTCGGGTGCTATGGAATCAAGTGTGGTTAACTTTTTCTCCAAAGGAGATAAAGTTATTGTTGTGCGCTCAGGAAAATTTGGTGAGCGTTGGAGCGAGCAGGCAAAAATTTATGGCCTTGAGGTTATTAATTTAGATGTTGAGTGGGGAAATTCCGTAGATATAAATGATGTAAAAAAACTTTTAGAAAAAGAAAAAAACGTTAAAGGTATTTTTACCCAAATTTGTGAAACTTCAACGGGTGTTCACCATGACGTAAAAGCTCTCGGAGAGCTAATTAAAAAACACCCCCAAACACTTATGCTTGTAGATGGTATAACCGCTATTGGTGTTAGTAACATAAAAACAGATGACTGGGGTCTTGATGTAGTGATTTCAGGCTCACAAAAGGCTTTTATGCTTCCCCCTGGGCTTTCAATGATGAGTGTGAGCACTAAGGCTTTAAAATTTGCAGAGCAATCCACATTACCAAAATATTATTTTAATGTTTTAAAAGAGCTAGAAATGCTAGCAAAAAATCAAACTCATTTTACACCAGCTATTTCTCTCATTCAGGGTTTAAGTGTTTCACTTGATATGATTTTTGAAGAAGGTTTAGAAAATGTTTTTGACCGCCATGAAAAACTAGCCCAGGCAACTAGGGAAGGTGTTAAGGCATTGGGGCTTAAACTTTTTGCGCAAAACCCATCAAACAGTATTACAGCAGTGTATGCACCACAGGGTATAGACGGAGAAAAAATTGTAGAGCATATGTTTAAAAAATATGGCTTTACCATTATTGGCGGCCAAGACCATGTTAAAGGCAAAATTTTTAGATTAGGGCATATGGGTTATTGCAGTATTTTTGATGTTGTATCAATGCTTAAAGCTTTAGAGTTCACACTAAAAGACCTTGGTTATAAAAAGGAGAATTAAATATATGTCAGGTATTGTTGTTGTTGGGGCGCAGTGGGGAGATGAGGGTAAAGGCAAAGTAGTAGACGTATTTTCAAGTCAAGCAGACATAGTGGTTCGCTACCAAGGTGGTAATAACGCTGGCCACACCCTTGTGGTAAATGGCCAAAAAACAGTTTTACATCTAATACCTTCTGGAATTTTACATAAGCGCTGCACTTGTATAATAGCAAGTGGTGTTGTTTTAGACCCTGAAGTTTTAATTACAGAAATAAATGCCCTTAAAGAAAAAGGAATTCTAACAAACCCACGCCAGCTTCTTATTGCTGATGGGGCTACTTTAATTATGCCTTACCATAAAATTATAGATCAAAGCCGTGAGGAAAGATTAGGTAGAGAAAAAATAGGGACCACCGGCCGCGGCATTGGCCCCGCTTATGAAGATAGGGCTTCCCGCAAGGCGGTTTTATTTCGTGATCTTTTTGATTCAGAAGCACTTAAGCAAAAACTGACTGTCGCATTAGAGGAAAAAAACTTTTTAATTGAAAACTTTTTTAGATCCCGCCCATTAAGTGTGGCAGAGCTTCATGATAAATACATGGAGCTTGGGCGCCAGCTTGAAGTGCATAGAATAGATGACCCAGGTTTAATGATCAGCCTTGCTATGAAGAAGAAAAAAAAGGTTTTATTTGAAGGCGCTCAGGGCACTCTTTTAGATTTATTGCATGGAACTTACCCCTTTGTAACTTCAAGTAATACTGTGGCTGGTGGGGCATGCACAGGCACAGGGCTTGGGCCAAGTAGTGTTAAAAAGGTTATTGGTATTACAAAGGCCTATACCACAAGGGTGGGCACGGGGCCTTTTCCTACCGAGCTTCATGACGATATTGGTGAATTAATTCAAAAAAAGGGCTCAGAATTTGGGGCTACAACAGGTAGAAGGCGCCGCTGTGGGTGGCTTGATCTTGTGGCTTTAAAGTATGCTATTAGGGTTAATGGGCTTACTTCTTTGTCTTTAATGAAGCTTGATGTTTTAACGGGCCTTGATGAGCTAAAAGTGGCTGTGGGTTATAAATATAAGGGTAAAAAAATCACCGATTTTCCAACATCTGCCAAGGTTTTAGAGGGGGTGGAGCCTATTTATAAAAGCTTTAAAGGCTGGTCTAAGGATATTGACGGAGTTAGCAAAAAATCAGAGCTTCCAAAAGAAGCAAAAGACTATATTTCTTTCATTGAAAAGCAGGTAGGCATAGGGTGTGACATTATCTCTACGGGGCCTGACAGAAAAGCCACTATCTGGGTGAAACCATTATTTAAAAGTTAACATTGACAGTTATTTCTAGGGCTTATAAAACTCTAGTTCACGTTTTTTTATTAGGGCCGCTAGCTCAGTTGGTTAGAGCATCTCCCTTTTAAGGAGAGGGTCGGTGGTTCGAGTCCACCGCGGCTCACCAGCGTCCCCATCGTCTAGAGGCCTAGGACATTACCCTTTCACGGTAAATACCGGGGTTCGAATCCCCGTGGGGACGCCATCGAACCACACTCCGATATCAGATATCTGATATCGGATATCTGATATGGGAATTAACAGTCGATGCAAAATATTCTATACGTAATTTTGCTCAACAAAATTCAAAATAAAAAAACTACTCAAGAAGTTATTAAACAGCACATTAAGCATCTTAAAAAGCTTGATCAAGAGGGTAGGCTTGTTCTTTGCGGCCCTTTCACTGATGATCCTTCTGGTATGGTTGTAATTAAAGCAGCGGATAAGTTTGAGGCTAATACTATTGCACAGTCTGATCCCTTTGTTATTGAGGGAGTTAGAAGTTATAAGATCCGGACTTGGCAGATAGCTAATGCAGAAAACAACTATCTTGGATAATTATGCCTGAAATAGTAAAAACCTATAACAACCCAAAAATATTCTGGAGTGAAGTTTCTCCTTTTTTAAAAAAAGAAGAGGCAAAAAACAGTCTATTTCTTGGTTTGGCTTATATGTATTGTTCAAATTCCACGGATTGTCTTTACCAAAGTGCTCTCTTTGATGGTGATGCTTTTTGGGGTGCTCTTATCTGCGGGCGCTACTTCACTAACCAAAATTTAATACCTACTCCAGTAGCAAATTATTCAAGATTGAAAAAGTTATTTGAGCATTTTTTGAATTTTAATATTCCATTTAATGGGGTGATTGGGGAGCTTGAAACTACAAAGTTATTTAAGCCTTTAATTGAAGGCACAGGTCAGAAAACAAAAATTAATATGGAGCAGGGAATTTATAACTGTAAAAAAGTAATCCATCCTAAAGAGCCTAAAGATATTAAATTTAGGAAAGCTGAAACAAGCGATGTTTCAACTATTAGTGATTGGATTAAGAGTTTTCATAACGAGGCAGTGCCCCATGACCCACCAGTAGATAGTGTTGAGTTAGCAAAAACAAGAATTACTAATAATATGGTTTATGTTTTAGAAATGAAGAACAAGCTTGTTTCCATGGCTTGTTGGAGTAGAGATATTCAAAGCTCTTGCTCAGTAAATTTGGTGTTTACTCCAAAAGAGCTAAGAAACAATGGATATGCCAGTATTGTAACGGCAAAATTAACCCAACATCTTTTAGATAGTGGCAAACGAGAAACAAATTTGTATACAGATATAACTAACCCTACCTCAAATAAGATTTACCAAAACATTGGCTACAAATTTGTTTCTCACTCAGTTCACTTGGGAGTGTTTTAAAATGATGAACTCATCGCTGAGATTTTTTATGATTAAAAAATTGCATTACTTATTTTAATCTTTCATTCAGCTTTAGCCCAAAGTTATCAGCTTAAAGAGGAAGTTTTATTTAAAGGCGAAGATGTAGTTTGGGGTTTTGATTTTGTCAGCAACACACAAATTATTTTTACAGAGCGCTCAGGTGTCTTTAAACTTCTTGATTTAAAAACAAAAAAAGTGACTCAACTTGAGGTGCCAGTGCAGATTTACTCAGGTGGCCAGGGTGGTTTGTTAGATATAAGGCTTCATCCAAATTTTAATAAAAATAACTTAGTGTATTTTACATTTAGTAAAAAAGTGTCAGACGGTAACTATACAACTGCTCTTTCTCGGTTTAAGCTTAAAGAAAATATTCTTAGTCAGTATGAAGAGCTTTTTACAGCTCATGCTGTCGGCGAAAGTGTTATTCATTTTGGCTCAAGGTTAGCTTGGGGAAAAAACCTTGAATTATTTATGACAATAGGTGAGCGAAATGAAAGGGACAAGGCGCAAGATTTAAGTGTACATAACGGAAAAATTTTAAGGCTTACAGAATTAGGCAAAGCACACCCTGGTAATCCATTTATTAAAACTAAAAATGCACTTGGCGAAATTTGGTCCTATGGGCATCGTAACCCTCAGGGTATAGTCTATGATGGAGATTCAAAAATTTTATATGAAGTAGAGTTTGGCCCTCGTGGTGGGGATGAAATTAACATTATAGACAGTGGAAAAAACTACGGCTGGCCTATTGTAACAGCTGGCCGTGAGTATTGGGGGCCCAAAATAGGAGATGGAAAAAATAAACCTGGAATGCAACTTCCCATAAAAACTTGGGTGCCATCTATTTCTCCTTCAGGTATGGATATTTATAAGGGCGAGAAGTTGAAAAAATGGAAAAACAACCTATTTCTAGCCTGTCTTTCAAGTAAACATTTAAGAAGAGTAGAAATTCAAAATGAAAAAGTTGTACTTGAGGAAGAATTACTAAAAAATAAAAATATGCGTGTGCGCCATGTGCGTTCAGGTCCGGACGGTTGGTTGTATATTTCAACAGATGCGGGCCATTTACTAAAACTAGCAACAGATTACTGATTCACCTGGTTTTTAAGCTGCTTATAAAATCCATTAAACATTATTTTTTTACTAATTTTGTAAGTAGCACACCAATAAAAATGGTTTGTATATAACCCAAAAATATCCAAGAAAGTGTTAGGCTTAGTGGGTATGGTAATACTGCATACATTATTAAGTTTTGCCCTGCCCACAAGCTTCCCATGAGTAGGCCATAGTGAACACCTTCTTTAATGCCCTTGCCTTTATAGCCATGGGTAAAAATAATGGCAAAAAACACAGCCACAATTATTTGTCCTGAGAGCATAAAAGGAAAAAAATGACTCATGTCAGCTTCAGGGCGCCAAAGACTTGCAGTGGCTGCGTAGGTGCCTTTTAAAATCATACCGTGAATAATAAAATCTGTTATAAAAACCAAAATAAATGTAATTAAACCTAACTTTCCATATAATTTTGCATGTTTCATAGCTGCTCCTCCATAGATAGTATTAAAGCAAGTTAAAAGATTAATTGTAAATTAGAGTTTTTTTGCTAGATACTAGTCTAGTAATGAAAAATTCATTTATGTTTCTAGTTCTACTTACAACTATCCAAGCCCATGGGCAGATTAATGAGTTTAAAAATAAAATACTCACCGCAAGGCTTTATGCAGACACGCCAACATATAAATTTACCATTGAAAATACCTTTAATAGCACCAATGTGGTATGGGCACCTAATATTAGAGCGCTCACCGGTGTGGATGTTTCAATTAATGGCTTTATTAGCGTTGGCTATGGTTGGGCCAATAATGATGACCCAGGCTCAGCACAAAAAAAGGGTGTTACAGAATATACTGATTACCGAGTTACCTACACACCAAGGTGGCTTAGGCTTGAAGCAAATTATCAGCGCTATAAAGGTTTTTATCTTGAAAACACATCTCAAATTGCAACAGGTTATGCGCCAGGCTTTCATATGCTTGATGCAAATATGGTTGGTGGAAATATCTCCTTAAATGCCACTATTGTTTCAAGTCCTGAGAAATTTTCCTACACCGCTGCTATTAATCAAGATGCAAGGCAAGAATCAAGTGGGGGGTCTTGGCTTTGGGGTTTAAATTTTAGTGACACCTATTTTAGTAGTGATTCTTTTTTAATACCCTCTCAAGTTAGGTCCCAGTTTGGTGATGATAAAAATGTCATTAGTCTTCACTTTAATTCTTTAACTTTAAAAGGCGGTTATGGTTACACTATTGCTTGGTCCAAAAAAGTTTTCACTAGTTTACTGCTAAACGTAGGTCTTGGTGGAACTTACAGAGTTATTAAAGATAGTATTGGCCAAACATATAGCATTGGTAATGCTGTAAAATCAGATGCCGTTATTTCCTTTGGTTTTAATGGGGATGATTTTTTAATAGCCATTATAGCAACGGGAGATATGACAGCTTTTACAACAAACTCATTAAAAATTCCTGCAGCTATTGGTGATGCAAAACTTGCCATAGGGTGGCATTTTTAAAACTTTGCCAGTTTGGCACCTCAAATTTTGTCAAAAGGTTACGCTTAAGCTTTCAACTAAAATTTATTGCTACTTCGCGGTGGCATTAAACTTGCGACAGTTAATAATCAGGAAGTTAAAGAGCAAAGCAAAAAGTCGCTTTGTAGAAAAGGAGGAGAAAATGTTAACAGCAAAAAGTATGATTCCTTTTTCTAGAGATTTTATGAGAAGAATGGAAAGGGCGTGGGAAGATTCAATCGAAGATTTTGAACTTGAAACAGATTTCGAAGAAACACCAACGCACTATAACTTGAAAATTGATATGCCAGGATTACGCAAAGATGATATCGGCATTGAATTGTACGGTAATAAACTGATCGTTTCTGGCGAAAGGAAGTCACAACGAAAAGAAGAAGATAAGGATACTAAGACTCATTTTTGTGAGGTGTCCTATGGAAGCTATTACAGAAGCTTTGAGTTGCCGACTCCTGTAAATGTTGAAAAGGTAGATGCGAAGTATGAAAATGGTGTTCTTTCGCTAGCCGTACCTAAGGCTGCCAAATCAGGCGCAAAGTTGATTGCAGTTAGGTAACGGCAAAGGCCGCTTAAAGCGGCCTTTTTTTATTTTAAAATGGGGGATGCATGAATCAAGCACATATACATTTAATCATTAATCACTTTCCAGTAGTGGGCACAGTATTTGGCCTTCTTATTTTACTTTATGCCATTTTTAAGAATAATGATGAGTTTCTTAAATTTTCTCTAAAATTTTTTGTGCTTGTTGGTGTCACATCAGTTTTTGCTTTTTTAACTGGTGAGCCAGCAGAAGAATTTGTAGAGCACCTTCCTGGTTTTTCTGAAGAGGTCATTGAAAAACATGAAGAAATAAGTCAAATAGCACTTATATTTTCACTTTTGACTTCAGGGGCAAGTATTTTGACTTACGCCTATTTTAATAAGCTTAAAAAATACAAAAAATCTTTAATAAACATTATTCTTGTGTCAGCTCTGGCAACATGCTTTTTTATGGGGCTTGCCGCAAACATGGGTGGCAAGATTCGCCATGATGAGCTTAATTCATCAATGGTTAGTCAATTGAAGCGAGTTTAAAACTTCCATATCGTTTGATTGAACATTTGGAAAGCTTGCAAAAATATCATCTAAAACTTTAGCAAGTCTGATCCCGCCGTATAGTAGGCGTTTTTCAATTACAGGTATTGCTTTTTGGTAATAATCATTTGAAAGAATAGGTTTGTCATTTTGTAATACATTTTTTTTGCAATATTTCTCAGGGTTTGCTGGGTACACTAAAGAATCTCTGAGCTCAATAGACTCATTAAACCAATCATTAGCAGACTTTGATTTAATTTTGTCAAACTCATCCTTTAAATTTTCATATTTCTTTAAAATTTCTTTTGCATAAATATCATAGCCATAAAAGTTTTTTAACTTTTCTCTTCTTTCTGAGCGAAACTGCTCAATTAACGTGTCATCCCACATGGAGTGTAAATTATGGTTTGTATTAAATTTTGTTTTTGGGTTTTGCCAAACCACAAGACAATCATTTCCGCCTTTATCTTTACCATTACCTACATGAAGGGGTTGGTGCACATCTCCTACAACATGAATGATGTATCTTAAAGCAATCATCTTCTGCTCTTTTGAAGAAGAAACATTTTTAATTAGCTCAGGGTATTTAACAATTACAGTCATGGCATCTTTAGCAGCATGCTCATGTTTTTCCATAGTGTCATAGGTTTTACCCTCTGGAACTTCAGAGTAGTGATAGGGCGCAAACATGGAAAATCTTTTATCTCCGCGGACTATATCTGGCCAAATAGCTGCTGCTGCAAGTGGTTCAGGAGCTAATATTTTTTCAATTGCTGCTTTTGTTTTAGCTGAAATATGCTTTGATGCAATTTCTGCTACAGTTTGATGGCCCAAGTCCCCCCAGCCATAAGATTTTACTGTTACAAACAAGATTAATAAAAAAATTTTAATCATTTTTAATGCCCCTTATTTATTTTTTAATTCTTTTTCTAAATCTAAAACCTTTTTACGAAGCTCACTCGCATTTTTTAAAACTGCTGCATTTTTAGTGTAATCGCTAAAATTTTGCAAAGGTATTCCTGCGTAAGCGCCAGGTACTGTAATATCTTTTGTCACACCTGCCTTATGTAAAAGGGTAACGTCATTACAAATGTTTAAATGGTCTATAATTCCGGTTTGACCACTTGCCACCATTCTATCCCCAATTTTTGTTGAGCCCGCCACACAGAAAAACGCTGTTAAGATGCAATCCTCACCAATTTGAACGTTGTGGGCTACATGGCAAAGATTATCAAGCTTTGTGCCTGCGCCAATGCGTGTTTGGCCATAAGCAGCTCTATCAATACAATTATTTGCTCCCACGCGCACGCGGTCTTCAATAACAACAATTCCTGTTTGGGGAATTTGATAACTTCTCTTTTTTTCATCTTGGGCAAAACCATAACCCTGAGAGCCAATGACACTTCCACCTTCAATAACTACTTCATTGCCAAGTTTGCACTTATAACCAATAACCACATTGGGGTGAATAACGCAGTCTTGTCCAATTTCAACATCATTTTCAATAACAGCTCCTGCCATAATACGTGTGTTTTTACCAATTAAAGCATTTTTCCCAATAACTGCTTTTGGCTCTACCACAACACTTTCACCAAGCTTTGCGGTTTCATGCACGACTGCACTTGGGTGAATATTCACCCAGCCAGATTTAGTAAAATCACGGTCTGCATATTTTTTCTTAATCAGTGCGTGGGCTAGGCGCACATTTGCTGTTACAAGCACAGCCTGAGTCTCTTTTAACTGGTCTTTTAATTTAGGGTTAGTAACAACAACACTTGGTTTTTGTTTAATAATATTTTGTAGAAACTCAGGGTTTTCTAAAAAAGTAAGGTCTTTAGGGCCACAATTTTCAACAGAAGAGACATTTTCAAAGCTTGCCTCAGGGTTACCAATAACTTCTATGATTAAATTTAAGTTTTTAAACTCTTTTAAAACATCAGTTACTTTTATCATTGTCTTGACTCATAGCCTATAATGGCCATTTTGAATAGCCTTAAGTTTAATTTTAACTATTGATTTTCCCTTAAAATACTCAGATTCTCATAGAAATGAAACCGCAAGAATTTTGGGATAGTTATTATCAAAAAAACACTTATTTAAAAGGTAAAGACGCTGATGCGTTTTTAACTCAAATGCTAAGTCGTCTTAAAAAAGGCAAAGTATTAGATATTGGCATGGGTGAGGGGGTTAATAGTGTTTTTTTGGCTAAAAGCGGTTTTCATGTAAAAGGCTTTGATGCTTCAAAAGTAGCAATTGAGCGTGCTCAATCACTTGCTCAACAAAGTGGTGTAGAGTTAGAGGTAAAGCAAGGTGATCTTGATTTATATCTTTTTGGCCTTATGGAGTATGACAGCATTGTGATGTTTTATTTTAAACCATCTGTCACAAGGTATTATTCTGAAATAGTGCGTGCCCTTAAACAAGGTGGCACTTTGTTAATAAATTCCTACACCGTTGATGAAATGAAGGAGCCTCTCTCGCCGGAGGACACACGTAATTACTTTTACCGTTCTAATGAAATTTTGCACAATTTAAAGGGCATGCGCATTTTATATTATAATGAAGGTTTTGTTGGTGGAAAGCATGTGGTTCAGTGCCTTGCTCAAAAACCACTTGATAAAGATGCGGCAAAATACAATCTTTTTGACATGCACACAAAAGACGGTGGGGATAAGGGAAAATCAACCCAGCAACAATTAGCTGAAGCCTTGTTTAAGAAAAAGTAGTTGAAGGTGAAGATGCCGAGCGCTCAGCATTAGACCAGACACGCACAGGCGGTGCAGTTGTTGGTGGGGCAGGTACTGTTGGCTCAATTATGACAAGTGGTAAGGACTACAGCACTGAGATGAAATTTAAGTGTCAGTAGAGCGTTAGAATACTTTACAACGACCCGCATTAATTTTTTAATTAAGCTAAAATTATTTTCCGCATTGCACACTTAATCTAATTAATACTGATCCTGATCATAAGTATTTACCATAAATTTATATAATATCAAAAACAAAGGGCGCTTAAGTAAGCAGTTTGGAGCACTAATGGGCAACCTAGGTATGACTGAGCTTTTACTAGTTGGAGGAATTGCACTTTTATTTTTTGGATCAAATCGACTGCCCTCACTTGGTCAGGCGCTAGGAAAAACAATTTCTAATTTTAAAAAAGAACTCTTTGAAATTAGTAATGATGAAGTTGTGCCAAAACAACCTTCAGAACCAAAACAGATCCAAATTTCCTCTAGAGTTAAGCGGTGATCTATGGGTAACATAGCGTATGAAGTTGAAACCACGATTCAAGACATAAGGAACAGATGGCAGCGTGCTCGCGAGGCTGCATATAAAAAAACTTTCATAGATCAAAAAGCCGAAACTGAATATGTGTATACTCTCAATGGTTTGGGTGAAGATAAATTTGAAGATTTTTTAAAGCAAATTTTTCTAAACTCCCGGAACCTGGGTTTAAGTTATCAAAAATCAAAAGGCTTAATTTGGGAAAAAAGTGACTTTACAGACTTTGTAGATAAACTAGGGGTACCTTGTCTTATCGGAACCTGGGAGATAAAGACAACGGCACATGTTCTTAATCGGAAAGGTTGTGAGGGGGGAGAATCTATTGGGAGCAGATACTGCCAATACTGGAGAGAGGCTATTGATGGGTTAGTCACTGGTATTAGTGATGAAGTTGGCTTTGTTAGGAATAGCTCAATTTCTGTACATGATGACAAATGTGTAGATGTTTTCTATGACCAAGAACCTAGCCCAACAGAATCAATATGGAAAAACACAAATAAGTGGGGGGCTTTACCAGAGAACATAAAAGAAGAACTTGTAAGTATAGAACTAAAGTTTAGTGAAATGAAAATGGATCTAAAATTCCTAGGTCTATCAGAAAAAAAACTTTTGTATAAGCTGGAGCCCAAAGAAAACTTGACCTGCGGATCTGTTGGTGCAATTTACCGTAAACAACTTGAAAAGCTGATAAAAGAAAAATTTCCATTATTTAGCCTGAAAGATGCTAGTCCTGTAGCTGTCTATGGAGAGCGTGCATGATACGTAATTCACGACGAGATTTTTTTAGAACAATAATTTCAAAGGTGAAAGTAAATAAAACCAATGTTGTTAATGAAGATGTATTAATCTTGGGCCATCTTGCAGTTTTTCCTGTTTATTCAACAACAAAAATTAATTTAAAGGGAAGAGATTTAATAGTGGAATCGCTGCCTGAAGGGGTGCGGCTCCGAGAAGTTAATGGAAACATAAATTTTAAACTTTCCCTCAGCGGCAGCGGGCTTTTGCAAGCCCATTTAAACGAGGTTTGGCCGTCAGCGGCAGTATTATCTATATTTACTGGAGAAATTTACAACATATGAGGAGTTTATATGTCTAACAAAAAGAATGAATTAAACCGAAGGGCTTTTCTGAAGGGAACAGCAGCTGGAGCGACTATTTTGGCAAGTACAAATGTATTTGCTGGGCCGCTGAAATACTTTAAGCCAACAATAATAGATAATCCCCTTGCCCAGTATCCGAATCGTGATTGGGAAAAAGTTTATCGAGATATTTTTAAAACAGACAGTGAGTACCATTTTTTATGTGCCCCAAATGACACCCACAACTGCTTGCTCAAAGCCTACACAAAAAATGGAGTAGTGCTTCGAATTGGTCCTTCATTTGGCTATGGCAAAGCAAAAGATTTGTATGGAAGTCAGTCGTCACATCGATGGGACCCTCGCATTTGCCAAAAGGGGCTTTCATTAGTAAGACGGGTTTACGGTGATAGGCGAGTGAAAGCTCCAATGGTGAGAAGAGGGTTTAAAGACTGGGTTGATGCTGGGTTTCCTAGAGATTCAAAAACAGGAAGACCTGACCCAAAATATTTTCAAAGGGGGAAAGATAAATGGCTCAGGGTTAGTTGGGATGAAGTAAATAAAATCACTGCAAAAGCAGCGGAAAATATAGCCAGAACTTACAATGGAAAAAAAGGTGAAGAATACTTGCGGGCTCAGGGCTATGAAGAAGAAATGATTCAAGCAATGGGGGGGGCAGGAGTACAGAGCTTCAAGCTAAGAGGAGGTATGGCATTTCTTGGGTCAACTAGATTATTTGGATTCTATCGGTTTGCTAATTTATTGGCACTGATGGATTCTAAGATCAGAGGAGTTGAGCCAGATAAAGCTGCTTCAGCTCGTGGGTGGGATTCTTACAGCTGGCACACAGATTTGCCTCCAGGCCATCCAATGGTGACTGGAGCGCAAACCAATGATTTTGATTTATTTTCTACCGAGTATGCTAACCTTATTATTCCATGGGGAATGAATTGGATTACAACCAAAATGCCAGATTCACACTGGATGACAGAAGCGCGTATGAAGGGTGCAAAAATTGCGGCAGTTACTGTTGAATATAGTGCAACGGCCTCAAAGTGTGATGACGTAGCAATTATTCGCCCTGGTTCAGACCCTGCGTTTGCGTTGGGCTTGGCGCAGGTTATTATTAGTAAAAATCTGCACGACAAAAACTGGGTAGCAAAGAATACAGATCTTCCATTTTTAATTCGCTTAGATACACTTCAACCATTGCGGCCTCAAGATGTCATAGAGGGATATCAAAATCCTGAATTGGAAAGTATCAAATTTTTGAAAAAGGGAGAAAAATTACCTCCCGGAAGTAAAAAGCAACAGTCTGCTCCAGAAAAGATGAAAGATGACTTTCAACCTTATGTGGTCATGGACAAAAGTGGTAAATTAGTGCCTGTTACACGCGATGATTTTGGCCCCAATTTTGACAAACTAGGTGTCTCTCCGAAGTTAAGCACAAGTACTACCGTTAAATTATTAAATGGTAAGTCTGTAAAAGTGCGCTCAAGCTTTCACATGATGGAAGAGTACTTAAACAAAAACTTTACACCAGAAAAGACAAGTGCTGTTACAGGGTGTCCTGTGAAAGGAATTGTTAAGTTTGCAGAAATGATAGCAGCAAATAAAGAGAAAACGTTATTTGCCGTAGGAATGGGACCTAATCAATTCTTTAATGCCGATTTAAAAGACAGAGCTATCTTTCTAGTCGCTGCATTAACTCGAAACGTAGGATTTCCTGGGGGAAATGTTGGAAGTTATGCAGGAAATTACCGCGCAGCAATTATAGATGGTCAGCCTGCCTATACATTTGAGGATCCATTCAATTTGAATCTTGAGGCTAATGGAAAGCCTAAAATTAGGAAGTTTTCAAAGTATGAATCCATTCATTACTTCAATTATGGCCAAAGACCTAATAAACATGGGAACAAAATGTTTACTGGCGCAGGCCATATGCCAACACCAACAAAATTCATGTGGAACAGTAATTCCAACTCAACAATTGGAAATATTAAATGGCACTATGATGTAGTCATGAACACTTTGCCAAAAGTTGAATTTATTGCCTACTCTGATTGGTGGTGGACTGGCTCTTGTGAATATGCAGACGTGGTCTATGCGGTTGACAGTTGGGCAGAAACTAAAGTGCCCGACATGACGGCTTCTTGTACAAACCCATTTGTTCAAATTTATCCTGAAACGCCACTTCCAAGAATTTTTGATACCAAGTCAGATTTGGAGATCATTGCGGGGGTAGCTAAGGCGTTAGCTGAACAAATTAATGAGCCAAGATTAAATGATGGGTTTAAGTTCGTTTGGGAGAAAAAAGTTGATGAATATCTTCAAAGAATTATTAATGCCTCCAACTCCTTAAAGGGCTATAAATTTAGTGAACTTCACGAGAAGGCAAAGCAGGGTATCCCGGGGCTTTTGAACATGCGAACATATCCTCGAGCCTCATCCTATGAGCAGGCTCAAGGTGAAGATCCGTGGCATACTAAGTCTGGGCGATTAGAATTTTACAGGTTTGAACCAGAGTTTATTGAGCATGGCGAAAATTTAGTTGTGTACCGCGAACCCATAGACTCTACCCATTACGAGCCAAACGTTATTTTGGCGGAAAAACACGAGGCAATTCGTCCAACAAAACCTGAAACATGGGGTTTTTCATCTAAAGATCTTTCTTGCGAGAAACGACAAGTGCGAAACGTGGTTATGAGTGGTGATGAGATGTTAAATTCAAAACATCCTCTTAAGATTAAACTTCAATTTTCACACGTTTATCACACGCCAAAATATCGTCACGGAGCTCACTCAACACCTATTGATACGGACTTCAATTCAGTATTTTTTGGACCTTTTGGTGATGTATATCGTCATGATAAGCGACTTCCGTTTGTTACAGAGGGTTATGTAGACATTAACCCTTTAGATGCAAAAGCTCTTGGTGTTGAAGATGGAGATTATGTTTACATTGACGCAGATCCTGAAGATAGGCCGTTTCGTGGGTGGAAAAAAGGGACCGAGGACTACAAAGTTGCACGTCTTCTTTTAAGAGCTAGGTACTACCCGGGAACTCCCCGAGGCATAGCTAGAACATGGCACAATATGTATGGTGCTACATTTGGCAGCGTGAAGGGGCATGAAACACGTGCTGATGGGTTGGCAAAATCACCAGAAACTAACTATCAAGCAATGTACAGATATGGCAGCCATCAGAGTGCAACAAGGGCATGGCTTAGACCCACTCTTGAAACAGAAACATTGGTACATAAAACAATGTTTGGACAAGGAATAGATAAAGGTTTTGAACCCGATATTCATTGCGTAATTGGTGCTCCACGAGAGGCTTTTGTTAAAATAACTAAAGCTGAACCTGGAGGCCTTGATGGAAAAGGAAAGTTTAGACCTGCTGAACTTGGTTATAGGCCGACTTATGAAAATAAAGCGATGAGGCAGTATCTGAAGGGTGGCTTTATGAAAAGGAAGAAATCTTAGGTCAAAATTATCGGAGGAATTATGGCAAAAGTAAAAAATTGGCAAATAAATAGAGAAATGGAATACCCCTACGATGAGAACCGGCCTAAAAAGCAATGGGCTATCGTTTTTGATCTTAACAAATGTATTGCCTGCCAGACATGTTCTTTGGCTTGCAAAACAACTTGGACAAGCGGTAAGGGGCAAGAGTACATGTTTTGGAACAATGTAGAGACTAAACCTTATGGTTCGTATCCCCTTGCATGGGATGTGAAGGTATTAGAGCGCCTTGGTCACCAGGAATGGGAAAAGAAAAAGCCATATTACGGAAAAACTATTTTTGAAGCTGCCGAAAGCAATGAACGCGCAGCTCACTTTGCACCTGAAGATAAAGATTGGATGTATCCAAATCACGGAGAAGATGATTGCGCTGGACAAGTTAATAAGGGTGACTACATTTCTCTGCAACATGACAGATGGTTTTTTTATTTACCAAGAACTTGTGCGCATTGTACTTATCCGGCCTGCTTAGCAGCCTGTCCGCGTAAAGCTATTTATAAGAGGCAAGAAGATGGGATTGTACTTATAGATCAATCACGATGTAAGGGTTATGGGGAATGTGTAAAAGCATGCCCTTACAAAAAATCAATGTACAACGCTCACACTCGTATCAGTGAAAAATGTATTGGCTGCTATCCCTTTGTTGAACAAGGTTATCAACCAAGATGTGTAACAAATTGTATTGGTAAAATTAGAATAATGGGTTTTATTAATCCGCCTTGGAA
This sequence comes from Oligoflexia bacterium, assembly GCA_016715815.1. Lineage (GTDB taxonomy): Bacteria > Bdellovibrionota > Bdellovibrionia > JABDDW01 > JABDDW01 > JADJXN01. The sequence continues at coordinate 12,886 of JADJXN010000009.1, read as the reverse complement.
AGCACGAAGTAATAACCCTGTTGACTACCTTGTTCATAAAACAGGTTTGGCTTTACCTTACTATCCGCAATTAGGTCTGGAGCCAAATATCTACTATATTCCACCAATTCATGCTGATCGGGAATATCTCACTCAGATGTTTGGACCAAATGTAGACTCTGCAATAGAGACATATCGTAAATTAAAAGATGATCCAATTGCACAGGGTCTCTTAGTTCTAATGGGCAGTACAGATAGAATCATTCATGACTTCAATGTCAAGTCTGGTATTGCATATGCTTTTGATGAAAAGGGTGATGAAATTGTACATGTTCCTATTAAAGAACAAATTTTTATACGGCCAGCTTTTGATGAAAAGCTAGGATCTTCCAGAAACAACACTCCATGAGGTTATTATGAAAATCAAATTGCTAATCTTAATTTTATGTACAGCCAGCATGGAATGTTGGGCTGATATTAATGTAGTAAAAATTTATGGAAATCTTGACAAGGATTTTAGAAGTAAATCAATTTGGAAAGGGCAAAACTTAGATCAAAGTATAACTCTTATAGGACAACCAATGATAGTTCCTAAGCCCAAAAAAACAGAAACATCAGTGATTAGAGTGTCAGCAGTACACGATGGAAAGTGGATTGCATTTAGACTTAGATGGAAAGACAGCGAAGTAAGTGAATCAGAAAAGTTGGCCACATTTTCAGATGCAGCGGCATTACAGTTTCCGGTAAAAAGCAATGAGGAGACTCCACCAATAATGATGGGAGGGAAAGGCGACCCAGTTCACATATTTCACTGGAAATATCAGTATCAACTAGATGCAAAAAATGGCATGAAGTCGATTGATCAAATTTATCCAAATATGACAACGGATATGTATCCAATGGAATTTAAGGAGAAAGGAAACTTTAGGGAGGCTACTAAAGAGCAAAAAGAGGCATTTGTGGGAGGAACAGCAGCAGGCAACCCCCAATCATTTCCAAAGACTGGAGTTGATGAAATATTTGCGGAGGGATTTGGTTCTTCTGCAGTTTCAGAATATCAACTAGCTCAAGGATTTGGTGAATGGAAAAAAGGCGAGTGGATAGTATATATTGCACGGCCACTTATTTATGAAAATGGTTCTAAACTCCATATTGGAAGGAAAAGTCATATTGCATTTGCTATTTGGCAAGGTGGTAAAAAGGAAATTGGCGCTATTAAGTCACTTACAATGACATGGACGCCAGTTAACATTCTGGAAAAGTGACAGGAGATATAAAATGGAAAAAATTAAATCAAAAACAAATCCGGGTCCGCTTGTATTTGCCTCAATTTTGACTTCATATCCAGATGCGGATTTTCAGGTTTCATTGAGAGAACTGCTTGACGATGCGTCTATATCCCTTCCATCAGTACTAAATGAAAAAATAAGGCTGCTGTCCACTAATTCAAATGCAGTGGATGACCTAAGATCAGAGTATATTTCCATTTTTGATCAATCAAAGTCACTTAACCCCCTCTATGAGACTGAGTACGGACGTGAGCGAGCCATGTTTAAAGCAACTGAGCTTTCTGATATAGCTGGATTCTATAGAGCATTTAGCTTTGAAATGAATGAAGATGGGGATCGAGATATGGTAGATCATATTTCAGTTGAATTGGAGTTCTATAGCCTTCTGATGATGAAATATATGTATCTTGAGCAAGTCAATGACCAAAACGGATGTGAAGTTGTGCTTGATGGAATGAGAAAATTTATGAACTCTCATCTTGGTCGGTTTGTGAGCGCAATTTTAGATCGAGATGGAGTTAAATCCTCTGAAACCTATAGCCATATTTTAAAATGGGTTGAAAAAATTGTGATGCAGGAATGCTATCGGATAGGAGTGAACCCTGATGTGGCAAGGTGGTTTAGTTCTCAGACTGAAGCAGAAGCAGTATGTTGTGGTGGTTCCATTGCGGTAAATAAATAGGAACTACACCGAGCCCAGTGTTCTAAGTTGCAAGTCAATATGGATACTGGGCCGCGAACAAAAGTTCGCCAGGGTTAAAGAGGAAACTCAATAGCCTCCCAAGAGGAAAGGATGGAAAGTGTTAGTTGATAATTATTCAAGAAAATTTAAATATCTTCGACTGTCATTAACTGAAAAATGTAATTTTAAATGTAGCTATTGCCTTCCAAATGGCTATAAAGGTTGCTCTGCCAAATATCTTGATTTAAATGAAATCACCAATCTTGCCTTTGCTTTTAAGGAATTAGGGATTGAAAAAATTCGTCTCACTGGTGGAGAACCAACTCTCCGACCAGATTTAATTAAAATTATTCAAACCCTAAAAGAAGTTGTCGGTATTAATCACCTTGCTCTAACAACAAATGGATTTAGACTTAAACAGGATTTAGAAAAGCTTAAATGTGCAGGACTGGACTCTCTTAATGTTAGCTTAGACTCTATGCAAGAAAGTAAATTTAAAGAAATTTGCGGGACCGAAAAAAGCAGAGACATTAGATATTCTATCGATCATGCTCTTAGATTAGGCTTTAAAAATGTAAAATTGAACTGTGTATTGCTGAGGGATCTTAATGATAATGAATTTTTTGATTTCTTGGAGTTTGCGAAATCAAGACCTGTTTCAATTCGGTTTATAGAGCTCATGAAAACTGGAGATAATAAAAGTTATTATGAGAGGCATTACTTGCCTGTAACCTCATTTGAACAGAAGCTTCGGGAATCAGGTTGGGAGCAACTGGCTTCAACATCTGTGAGTGGGCCAGCAAAGGAATTTTATCATAGTAATTTTGCTGGGCGAATAGGGTTTATATCGCCTTATAGCAAGGATTTTTGTACGACATGTAATAGGCTTAGGGTGTCTTCAGTTGGAGGTCTGCGTTTATGTCTTTTTGGACAAGGAGATATTTCTCTTCGAGATTTATTACAGAGTTCAGATGATCGCAAGCGGCTCAAAGTAATGATTGCCACCGCACTTAAATTGAAACCACAGAGTCATAGGCTGAACGAAGGCCTATTTGGCGATATGTGTAGTTTATCAGCTATTGGAGGATAATATGATGCAAAACTATAGAATGGTTGATGTTGGCAACAAAGATGTTACGCGCCGGAGAGCCATAGCTAGAGGATCTATTCGTCTTAGTTCTGTTACAATGCAAATGATAGCCAAGGGAGATTCCCCTAAGGGAAACATTTTAGCAATAGCCGAAGTGGCTGGAATAATGGCGGCTAAAAATACATCAAATATGTTGCCGCTGTGTCATCCACTTGTTCTTGATTCAGTTAGAATATGGTTTGATATTGGTTCTAACGAAGTACATGCAAACTGTGAAGTTATTTGTAATGCTAAAACTGGCGTTGAAATGGAAGCCCTCACAGGCCTTAACATATGTCTTTTGGCAATCTACGATTTAGCTAAAGCTATAGATCCAATAATTGAAATTTCTGAAATTTATTTACAAAAAAAAGAAGGTGGTAAATCTGGTTTATGGAGTCATCCCAAGGCTTATTTGGCAACATCTGTTCACTCTTTGAGGGATACCAGTTTTGAAGGTATTAAGTTTTGTGTTGGAACACTTAGTGATCGTGCCAGTCAGGGCATATATCAAGATGAATCTGGAGCCTTATTACGTAATTTTTGTAAGCTGAGAGGGGGGGCTGAAGAGTTTTACAAAATTATTCCGGATGAAGCAGAATCACTTCGCAAACTTGTTGGTGCAACTTTGGAGAAGAAGAGTAATGTTTTGCTTCTAACTGGTGGAACAGGAATTTCAAATCGTGATATCACCCCAGATATTATTAAGGATATGTCTTCAAAAGAGTTATTAGGATTTGGTGAGTTGCAAAGACAATTTGGTTCTCAGTTTACCAAGACATCTTGGCTTTCAAGAGCATCAGCGTATGTCGTTAAAGAAACACTTGTCGTATTGTTTCCGGGTAGCCCTAAAGCAGTGAAACAAGGTCTAGAGTGTATTGGTACTTTGATTCCACATGCTGTAAAAATGCTACGTGGGGAATCTCACCATAAAATAGAGGAAGGAGATTCAAATTGATTTTATATAATGAAAGTATAAATCTTCTAAAAGAAGTCGCAAAAAATTTTCCCAAAACTGATATTGAAGAAGTATCGCTGTTACAAGCGGTAGGCCGAATTTTAGCTGAAGATGTGGTAGCAAGAGAAAATAATCCACCTTTTGATAATTCTGCAATGGATGGATTTGCAATTAATATTGCCTTTTTTAGAGAACATCTCGCTTCATCACAAGAATGGATTCCAGTTCAGTCTATTATTAGTGCGGGTGATACCGATTTTCATTTTGTTAATAGACAAGCAGCAATTGAAATAATGACAGGAGCACCCATTCCTGACCCCGACTTTGACGCTGTTGTACGAGTTGAAGATGTTGAGTTGAAAAGCTGCTCAAGCGGACAAAAGTTTATTCGAATAAAGTCAAATCCATTGGTTGGTGATAATATTCGACGCGCTGGTGAAGATACCAAGACTGGTGATACTTTGCTGAGCAAAGGTGAGAGAATTACTAACGAGCACTTACTGGTTCTTGCAACACAAGGTATTTCCAGATTGAAGGTTAAGAAGCAGATAAAGGTCGCTATTTTATCAACAGGAAAAGAGATAGCTAGTTATAAAACAAAAAGACTAAGATTTGGACAAATTAGAAATTCAACAGGGATTTACTTAGAAGCAGCATTAACTAATCAGTCTATTGAGGTAAAAAATTATGGGATTGTTGAAGATGACCCGTTAGCTTATATCCAACAGTTAAATAGCATTTTTAATGATGGTGTTGATATTTTAATTAGTACCGGTGCTGTTAGTATGGGTGTATTTGATTTCGTACGGCCCGCTCTGGAAAGTATAGGTGCAAAGATTCACTTTCATAAATGTGCCATTCGACCTGGTAAACCCATTTTGTTTGCATCTACTATCTTTAAAAATAAAACTAAGTTTATCTTTGGTGTACCTGGGAACCCTATTTCAACAGCCGTAGGGTTAAAATTTTTTATTAAACCTTTTATTGATCTAATTTTAACTGGAAAAACAGAAAAACCCAATAAAGCTATACTGAGTTTTGATACAAAAAAGCCACATGGCTTTAAGTGTTTCTATAAAGCAAGATTAAACTTAGATGGCGTTCAGGCCAAGGTTGAGTCTCTTAAAGGCCAGGCATCATTTATGGTTAGTCCATTAATTCAATCTAACGCGTGGGTTGTGTTGCCAGAAGAGGGAACCTATATAAAACAAGGAACGCAAGTGGAGGTATTTACTATATGAGAGAAATTGAAATTAAGCTATTTGGAGCTTTTAGAAATTATGTACCAACTGGAATGATCACAATTAAGTTGGTGGACCAATTAACAGCTATACAACTTAAACAGAAAATACAAAATTTACTTCAAAATCAGATAAAGGGTTTTCAGGATTCGACTTTAGTTTTTGAATCAGCTCTTGCTACAGAGACGGAGGTTTTAGATGAGGGTGAGGTAATCAATGACAAAAGTAATTTGGCTCTGCTGCCGCCAGTGTGCGGAGGTTGAGATGGGAAATATTTTTGTTAAAGTGACGAGTGATCCAGTTTGTCTTTCAGAGATATTAATATTTAATGCGGGTACAAATCATGGAGCTATGAATTGTTTTATCGGTATTGTAAGAAATAATAATTGGGGTCGAAAAGTTATTGGGATGGAATATGATTGCTTTATTCCTCTTTGTGAAAAGACATTTTTTGAGATTGCAACTGAGGCCAAAGGAAAGTGGTGTAAAGATGCGAATATATTTGTTGTGCACAGATATGGAAAATTAAAAGTAGGTGACACAAGTGTGGCTATCATTGCTACAACAGAGCATCGCAACGAATCTTACTGTATTACCAGATACATAATTGAAGAAATTAAAGTCCGATCACCAATCTGGAAAAAGGAATTTTATGAAGATGGTGAGACAGGTTGGGTGCGCGGACATGCCCTTTGTCAACATAGAAAGGTAGATTATCATGAGCATGGTGGGAGTTATACTTGCGGGGGGGAAGTCCACCCGCATGAAACAAGATAAAGCTTTATTGAAGTTGGGTGGAGTTAATCTTTTACAGCGACAATTTCAGTTGCTGGAAAAACATCTTGGAAAAGGTAATGTTTTTGTAAGCGGTGAGAGGACAGAGTTTCCTCATGTTAAGGATACTTTTTCAGGTATGGGACCACTGGAAGGGTTGATGTCAGTTTGTAGACACCTATTAAATTTGGGCAAGCTGAAAACTTTACTCGTAGTACCAGTGGACATGCCATTCATGACTGATTCAGGACTAAATCGATTGATTAACTTTTCAAGTCATAAAGCGGTTACGAAATTTTATGGGCAACAACTGCCCATTGTGATTAATGATGCCTTATTAGTACTCAAAATAATTGAAGAACTAAAGCAAAGTACAGACTCGGTTTGTGAAAGTAATTGTTCTTTCAGAAGTCTTTTTAAAAAAGTTCAAATAGAAGAAATACCTGCAGAGCCAAGTAGGTTTTTTATAAACATTAATACTCCGGAGGAATGGAATGCAGCGCTACCATAGACAGACTATTCTTCCACAAATTGGAGTTGATGGTCAAAAAATACTACATAAATCAAAAGTTTTAATTATTGGAGCTGGAGGGCTCGGTCACCCAGCAATACAGTACTTAGCCGCTATGGGAGTGGGCGAAATTAAAATTATTGATGGGGATAGTGTTCATGTAACAAACTTGCCAAGACAAATTTTGTTTTCTGATCAAGATATTGGAGGAAATAAGGCAGAGATATTATCACGTAAAATAGGAAGAATATACTCTAATTTAAATATTTCATTTGAATCAGTTTTTCTTGAAAAGTCATTAGCACTAAAGCTTTTCCCTGATTTTGATTTAATCATAGATTGTACTGACAATTTTGAAAGTAAGTTTCTCATTAATGATGTCTGTGTTTTGTATGATAAGCCAATGATATATGGAGCAATTTCTCAATTTGAAGGGCAGGTTGGTATATTTTGGAAATCAAGGGGGGCATGTTATAGATGTTTATATCCAAGTATTCCAAAGTCTACAATTCAAAACTGTGCAGAGGCTGGAGTTGTTGGTCCTGTGGCTGGCACCATTGGTTCTTTGCAGGCAGTAGAGGCTATGAAGATTTTAATAAATAAATTCGATAAATTAAAACCATTAATCGGACGAGTTAATTTTTATAACTTTAGTGATCACTCATTTCGTAGTCTGGACATTCCTAGGCGGCAGACATGTTTATGTCATGCTCCAAACTTCAAGAAAGAGAATATTATAGAAGTCAAGCGAGCAGAGTGCAAAGTCGGTGGCAGCGTACTGTTAGTGGATGTTAGAGAGAAAGATGAGTGGCATGAATTCCATATAAAGGACAGTATAAATTTCCCTTTGAGCAAATTGGAAAGTGGTCTCGCCCCTGAATTTGCATTGAATCAAGAGGTTATTTTGATTTGTAAAGCTAGTATGAGAGCTAAGAGAGCGAAAGAACTTTTAACAGGAATGAACTTTAAAAATATTCAATGCTCAGATAAGGGTGTTTATGAATATCAAACTAGATAAGGATGTACGAATTAGACTCAACCAGGAAGATCTAATTAATTGGAAGGCGTGTAAGCATTTGGTGCAGGATTTTAAATTTGGAACTCTGAATTTTAACTTAAAAATTAATTTGGACCCTGATATCAAGAAGTCTTGCGTGAATTGTGAAAATGGTAACATGGCCATCTCACTAAATTCTGAAGACACATCTAAATTGTGTTTAAATCAACTTCATAGCGCTGGTATTACTATTGAGGATATAAATATTCAGGTAGATCATTGGAGCATACAAAAGAGAGATAAATACAACGAGAGTGTAAAAGCTAAGAAAGTTTAAATTTGGAAGCCATTCAAATCGATCATATAATCATAGCTATCCTGTTTTTGGTTGTAGCAGTTATATACTCTGCAGTTGGTCATGCCGGAGCAAGTGGGTATTCTGCAGTAATGGCATTATTTAGTATCAGTCCTGCCCTTATGCGGCCAACCTCCTTGATGTTAAATATAGTTGTAGGCTCAATAGGGCTTTACAGGTTTTATAAAGCTGGATTGGTAAATCTAAGAGTGGTGGCACCATTTTTAATAGTCTCCATGCCAGCGGCTTATTGGGCATCCCAACTAGAAATTGAAAAGCAGTATTTTTATTTAGCTCTTGGAGTAGTTTTATTAGTTACTGGAACACAGTTTATGTTTAATAGGTATTTCAGCGGCAATTTTATTGAGGTACGTAGGGCTCCACTTCTTATCTCCTTTTTTGCAGGAGGACTTATTGGTTTTTTGTCAGGTATTACAGGTACGGGTGGGGCAATTTTTTTTACCCCACTTTTATTAAAAATGAAGTGGGCAGATCCAAGGCATGCGGCAGGCTTATCTGTTGTTTTTGTTCTTGCCAACTCAATGATAGCATTAGTTGGAATATTTAAAATAAGTGCATTTTTTGATCTAAGGTTAACTACAGTTTGGATCATTGCTGTAGTGATCGGAGCCATTTTGGGTACACATTTGGGTATCTTAAAATTTTCAAATGTCAAAATTCAAAAAATTCTAGGTATTGTTTTGATAATAGCTGCAATTAAGTTATTAGTTACCGCAATTCAAAAATTCAAATAATAATGAATTGGTCTTGAGTGTAAAATTAAATTGGCTAACTAATTATTAAATAATGACTGCACATTTCAGAGTAGAGTAAATCCCATTTTTCAGGTGGAATTAAGTTCATACACATTTTAAAAAAGCAATTTTCTTCACGATCAAAATGAATTTTTTGGATTTCAATATATGCATTAAAAAGGGATTCTATTTTTGAATGAGTTTCAGATGAACCATTTGTAGTTAGAAGGTGCTCAATACCACGAAGAATTATTCGGCCAGCCTCATGGTCTTCCCCCGGAATTGCAAGTGGCAGATTTTTTTCTAAAATATCTTTCATTTGAGGGCTCCAATCCGGCTCAATTTTTATGCCGGTAAGTTTTGTAGTGATTTCTGTAGCATGAAGTAAGGAGGGGTTGGTCATATAAAAATCAAAGTAGTGGGTGCAATGGGGGCCACCAGCTTTAATCCGGCTATCATTTTTTATCGCCTCAAAAATAAATTTTTCTTCTTTTTCATGATGATTTTCTTCAAACAAACTCTTGCAAAGTAAAAGTAGAGGTTGCCATTTATAGTTTCTTTTGGCACTTAAGAACTCTTTATTAAAAAGGCTCATAAGTGCTAGATGCTCATCTCTAAAAAATGTTAGAATATCGCAGTTTGCTTCCATTTTTTGTATCTACTTAAGCTATTTATATTATAAATATATAAAATAAAGTTTCTTAAAGCATATGACTTGTATCATCAAAAATTAAGCTAACATGGGGATAAAACATATGTCAAAACTCTTACAGTCCGAACCTTACAAGCTCCTTTTCCCAGTAGGTGCTTTATGCTCAGCTGTAGGTGTTTCACAATGGATTTTGTTCTATTTTAATTGGCTTCCTGAATATCCTATTAAGGTTCATTCTCAGCTTATGATTTTAGGCTTTCTTTTTAGTTTTGTTTTAGGGTTTTTAATGACGGCTATTCCTAGAATGACCAACACTCATTCAGCTACAAAGCTTGAAAAGGCATTTGCAAGTATTGTTGTTATCGTATTTTTGGTATTTACTATTTTAGGTCTTGATAAACTTTCATTTATAATTTCTATGTCATTATTTTTGTTTCTTATGGTTTATTTGCTTAGAAGGATAGTGAGTATTGAAAGTAATGTTTTACCTCCAGGGTTTATATTTATTCCTTTCGGGCTTACATCAGGCTTGATTGGGACATTACTGACGTTTTTGTCAAATTATGGATTTATAGAACTCTTGGGAATTGGAAAGCTCCTACTATACGAGGGATTTATTTTAAATCTTATTATTGGCCTTGGAAGTCGGCTCATCCCTGTACTAACACGAAAATCTGAAGCGCTTTCTCCCGCTAAGACAAATACTTTATCTAATAAAATATTTCTGCTTGAAGTCCTTATTTTTAATGGGTCACTTTTTCTTGAAGCGTTTTTTAGTATGCAGATGGGAGTGGCACTCAGAAGCCTTATTATGGGTTTTATTCTGTACAAGAATTTTCATTTTTTTAAACCCACGGTTGAAAAATCAAAACTGGGGCATGGCATATTAATAGCTTCTGCATCATTACCGCTGAGCTATTTTTTAATTTTTATTTTCCCACTTTATAGAGCACATATTATACATATTCTTTACATCTCAGGTTTTGTATTATTAGCCTTACTTGTTTCTGTCAGAGTTTCCTTAGCCCATGGTGGTGCATCCCTAGATTTAGAAAAATCGTCTAGTTTTATACCAATTCTTGTTGCAGTTCTTTTGATGGCGTCATTAGTACGGGTGCTTGGATTTGTTTTTGGTGGAATTTATACTGCTGGACTTTATGCAAGTGCAGGTTTATTTTTTTTAGTAGGGCTACTGATATGGAGATCCCTTTTGCAAAAAATGTGACTACTTCCTCTTCCCCTGCGAAGCAACGTGTTCCATGGCGGCTTTAATCACGTCTGGGTCGCCCAGATAATTTTTAGATAAAACTTTTAGATCATTATCAAGCTCATAAACAAGTGGGATTCCTGTGGGAACATTAACCTCCATTATTTGCTCAGGGGTTAAACCTTCAAGGTGTTGAATAAGAGCTCTAATGCTATTTCCATGGGCAGAAATTAAAATCTTTCGTCCCTTTTTAATTTTTAAAGCCATCTCATGGTTCCAAAGGGGCAAAAATCTTTTAACAGTGTCACTTAAGGCCTCACCTGAAGGTAACACTTTTGGGTCTATGTTTTTATATTTTTTATCAAACATGGGATGTCCTGAATCAGTTAAATTCATCATCGGGGGAGGAGTGTTGTAACTTCTGCGCCAAATTTTTACTTGTTCCTCACCATGAAGAGCGGCCGTCTCAGCTTTATTTAACCCTTGTAAAGCGCCGTAGTGTCGCTCATTTAAACGCCAGTCCTTTGTGACGGGGATCCACAATAAATCCATCTCTTTTAAAATAATTTCTAAGGTTAAAATAGCACGCTTTAGAACAGATGTATAAGCCTCGTCAAACTCAAAGCCGGCTCTTGCTAAGCTTCTCCCCGCAAGGGTGGCCTCATTCATGCCTTTTGCTGAAAGCTCAACGTCCTTCCAGCCAGTGAAGCGATTTTCTTGGTTCCAGATACTTTCACCATGTCTTACAACAACAAGTTTAAACATAATTTATTTTTTCTTATACCTTGATTGCATAATGTAGTCCCAAATAGGGGAGCTGACACCAAAGTTTTTTGCACAATCATCATAATGGTGTTGGTAGTGGTGGTTGCGCACCCAAATAAACCACTTACTTTTAAAATTAAAATGATGAATTGCAAAATGAGTCATATCATAACAAAGGTAACCCGTCATAAAACCAGCAAAAAATGAGTGTAGATAACCCGCAGGAAGAAAAGTTTTAAATACAAAGTAATATAAAAGTGCAGACAAACCTATTGCCACAGCGGGGGGCATAACAAGTCTTTTTGAATCTCTTGGGTAATCATGGTGAATACCATGAAATAAAAAATGCATCTTTTTTCCTAAATTATTATCTGGAACCCAGTGGAAGAAATAACGATGCAAGAAATACTCAAAAGCTGTCCAAAAAATAAGGCCACTTAAAAAGCCCACTAAAATATTTTGGCCCAATGAAAGATGATATAAAACAACTGGTACAAATATAACCAGTGGGGTAACTGGATGAACAATGGTCAGCTTTTCTAAAAGATTATTTTTAAAAATCCTTATGGTTTCATCTTTATTGGAAACATAGTGTTTATTTGCTGCCATATTCATCAAATTAATAGTGTTTTTTTAATGTTTAAACAAGTTTAAACATACTCTTTTGATTTAATGCCAAGACCATAGCCCGGGTTGAGCAAGAAGTCTTTTTAGACGCCCCTAGCTAGGGCTATAATATTTAAATCTAACCATGAAGCATTTATGCTTTTTTTCAATTTTACTTTTTCTTAATCAAAGTTTTGCGGGACTTTCTCCAGTTCATTCCTATCCGCCGGCAATAATGCATCAATTACCATCTGGCGAGAGACCCGGTTGGGAAAAGCCACTATGGTTTAATTTAGATGTTCAGCAAGCCAATTTTTGGAATTTGCCAACACGTTTTACTCATAATGAGTCAGGTAAAGATCTTTTTTATTTTAACGATTTTGAACAAACCACCATTATCACAGAGCTCGGCTTTCAAGTAGCTCCCCAATCAGCCATAGCTGTTGAGCTTCCTGTGGTTTTAAGAAGTGGTGGGGCTTTTGACCATTTCATAAATGAGTTTCATAATGTTTTTGGCTTTATTAATTTTAATAGAAACATGTACCCTGAGTTTCAAAATCAACTAAATATTAGGGTTAATGGTGTAGATGCTATTCCAGTTCAAGCCAGTGGTATGGGAAACATAAAAATTAAATATAAGAACTGGTTTGCAAAAAACTCTAATTGTGCAACTTGTGGTTGGGCACTTAACTTTCAAGTTAAAATCCCACTAGAAAATGGTTTAAGGGGGCTTAGCTCTGGTTATTATGATGGCAGTCTTCTTTTACATGCAGGCTTTATGCTGTCTAAAGGGTTTAATGTTTATTTATCAACAGGAGTGACAACAACTCTTAATAATAAAGCATTTGAACAGTGGCCCATAAATAAACTGCAATTTTTATCAGATATTTCAACAGAAATAACTTTTACAAAAGACTGGGAGCTTATCTTTTCAGCAAGCCTTTATTCGCCATATATGAATAAAAACCTTCTTACCTATTATGACC
>JADJXN010000008.1 GCA_016715815.1 Oligoflexia bacterium | reverse complement strand
AGCACAAATTTGGGCTAGCTTTCAACTTCCCCACCACCTTGTTTATGTTTTACGGCATCTTGATTTTTTAGCTCCTCGTTTGACTGCCTCTGCCAACGCCTGCTCCCGCATCTCCCCAATCAAATCTTACGTCACAAATTCCATCCCCATGCTTTTCTACAAATTCTAGCTGCATAGCTTGATGGGTTAATCTATTTTGTTAAAAATGCTTTTATTTTACCCTGCACCCAAAGTTGTTGAAGGTTTACTTTAGTTTCTAAATCTGCTATTTTTTCAAAACCCCAATTTTAAGCTGTTTCCGTGTGATTTAAAATCTTTACTGCAAACTCTAACAGCATCAACTCCGTATAATTTTATACTCAAGGTTATTCTCCCCAAAACGCGTTTAGTTTAGACCCAAAAACTTCACAGTTGCAACAGCCATTGAGCTAGATACTTTTGGGCGTACTATGCAAGCGTCATTTGAAAATCAAATCCTTCCAAATTGCTGCGTTTCAGCACATGGTGCATCGTTATGTAGGAGAACCTATGCAAAGCTCCTTGAGCCACATTAAATGATCCTCGTTGGGAGGGAAATCTGGCGTTTTTTTACATTTTAAAATGGCTTATCGGTGCGCGAGTCAGTGGGTATGCTTGAATCAAGCACCTCGGTGGAAGAAACACTTTTGATGTTGGCCAATCTGCTGCCACACATGACCATAGATTTACTCCCCCATGCATGAGATTGAAAATTTAAGTATAGAAGTTACTTTAATTAATAATTTTCAAAAAATTCGCAAAACCCCAATGAACTGCTCATAGGCTCTCACGGGCTTGTTGTTTCAAAGAGGATATGCCCATAATCATGCTTCCTCAAGTAGCTATTAAAGTGGCGCTGGAGTGTTGTGGAATTTTAGGAGGCCACCTGTGAAAAAGCCGGCCTAAAACATGACGACTGGAAAGACCTCCCACCCTTGCTGAAGTTTTTGAGTCACAAAGCTTTCAAAGCCAATTTCAGTTGTTGAAATTACAGAGCTCATTTCTTCAGCTTCTGTTTTAAGCTACACTAAGGTTAATGCAACTTGCCAAATGCATAAAGTTTTGAGTGCCAATAATTTCTTTGTACATTGCTCTATCAATTGAAGTGTCTTCGCTGCTTGCAACAACCTCAATGCGATAAGATTTCTAGGCATTATATTTGACTGTAATAATGGTGTTTTCTACAACGTATACGTTTGAAATTCCCAAAATCTTTCATACCTGTTTTAGGATTAATTTTATAGCAATTAAAGTAGCTCCCCATCCTCACCATTTGTGCAAAATCTCACAGCTATCTACTTTAGCTTTAATAAAAAGTTTCAACAACATCCCGAGAGAAGTTCTGTTAAAGGCAGCGCCACTTAAAACCACTGGTATCTTTAAAATTTCAAGACGCAAATAGCTGCCTGTTGGTTCTTTGGGGAGTCGCAGCTCATAATTTGTTGTTGTTGTAGGCTCATCAGAAAAAGCCGGAAAAAAAACCAAAACAGAGCCGCTATTAAAAGATATTTCATGAAATCCCCTGTAATAAAATTTTAGTACTTAAACGGCTAGCGCAAAAAAGCGGGTGTCTTTAGGCTCTACCACCCGCAATTCAACCTAAGTTTCACTATAAGCCGATTCTACTATCGGCAATCATTCCTCTGGGGAGGCAAATTGCTTCGCCCTCAAGCGATCTTACCCGGAAGTCTTAAGCGAGCCACTCACTTCCCTATTTGATCTTGCACCGTGCAGAGTTTGGCTGTTTCACTCCTTAGCTCCCTAAAAGCTCCCGTTTCCGTTTAAAATCATTCCCTCAGGACATTCTCTGTTCCATTTTTCCTCATCTTAGATGGGGGCCATTGCCCTGCACTGCTCTGTGGAGTCCGGACTTTCCTCAAACGCTAGTTATTGCATCGGCAATTGCCCGTAAAACTTAAATTGTTCTTTGTATATAAAAAAATTTGAAATAGGGACAACGAGGTTATTTTAATTTGCTTAGAACCGCAAGTTAGCTCAGTGTGTTTGGAATAGCCAGAAAAATCTTGCAAAGTTCTACTAGAATGTATACGCTCTAATATCTTACCCGTTGGGCTTTAAGAATATCAATGGTCGCTCTTTCTACTGGTGCATATTGGTTATTTTGCCCTTTTAAGGCGCACAATTCTACTTTTGCGCATTAGATTCAATTATTAAAACCCTGTTAGAAGTTTAAGGGCGTTAATGTAAATCAATTTTAGAAAAGGAGTGTAGTTTTGAGCAGATAAGCTTGCAGATACTTCTCTATATGGGGCTGTGGCCGGTAGCTCCCACCTCACTGTAATTAAGCGTAAATTGACAAGCAAAAAGGTTTGGCTGCTGCTGTAGTTCTCCTTTAAATTAAGCTCTCTTTTCCCAGGAGGAATAAATGAGCGTGGTAAGAGACCTATTACTCGATCCTCTTTATTAGCCTGAGCAAAAGGTGAAATGAAAATAAAACTGCTAGTATAAATATTAAAACTTTCATTTGACCTCCAAAATTAACCAACAACAATTAACCATCTAAGGCTTGGTTGGCAAGCTTATCCGCAATTTTATTTTGCTCACGCGGTATATACTCAAATTTAACCATCTTAGAACGCCAAAACCAGTTCATTGGCTTTTGCAAATAATGGAATAATCCCTCAGCTTTACCTTATATTCGCCAATCATTTGGCGAGAAACCATTAACAGGGAATCTGCTTTAAGAATTAGTCTTTTAACACCCGCTTTTTTGCATACATTTAAGGCCACTATAACATTCCCATATACTCAGCATAGTTATTGGTCCGCTCACCTAATCTTTCAGCAAGCATCTCTAATAAAATATCCCCTTTAAGATTGGTAATCACAAAACCGGCAAGAGTAGGCCCGGGATTGCCGCGGCTGGCTCCATCGGTAAACAATAACTTGCTCAGGTGTTTAAGTTTACTCATTGAAGAGGGGGCTTGTCAGAGAATTCTCATACAAATGTGACACTCCCCTAAAATTTCCTCACCCTTTTGTGGTTTAACAAACATTTGTGGGGGAATTAACACATCGCAAGAGCTGCATCTTTTGATCTTTAGCACTCCCACGCCATGACCCAATATATAGAGCTAATTCTCTTGTTTTGCAAAATGCTAGGAAATATTTTTTTAAATTCTTCTTTCTTTTTGTTGCTACCTCATATTTCCTGCTGTCTTGTCACACAACAATTTCAAGGGCGTTTTTCTTGTCTTTTAAAAAGAGCCTCAAGGTTTTCTTTATTTTCTTTAATTTTGAAAGCTCAACACCAAGTTCAAATTTTTGAGAATCAATTTTTCAATTTCAACGTTACGATCTTGCAAAGTTTTTTAATTTATCTATGTGCTTGGGTGAAATGATACTCTTTATGCCTACCCCAAAATTGAAGGGATTTTTACTTCAAGCTCTTTTGCCAGTTTTGTATCTGATTGTATGGCATTAACATAATCTAATCTTTGCTTATCTAAATCGCTGATGTGCCACTGTAATGATTCATATTTTGTGGTAATAACTAGAAGTTTCTGATTCTAGGTTTTTTAAATCAAGGGGAATAAAGAAACTTTCTGTGCTGCTTGAATTTTTTAAATCAAACTTTGAAATTCTGCCAGTTTTTGAGTTCTTTGCACTTGCATAAACGCTCTTATTTAGTTTTCAAAATCCCATCCAGAACTCTGATACTCCGTGCCCGGAGAACATTCCGATATCAGATATGATATCGGATATCAGATATCAGAGTGGTTCGCATTGGGCCCACCAAGTTGAACCTGGGACTGCCCGGTTATGGGCCGGAGCTCTAACCAGCTGAGCTATAGGCCCTTTTGTTTTAAACAATTATCAAGAAAGTTTATTTATTCTTCTGTATTTATCTATATAAAGCTTTGAGCTTTTTAGCAGACGGCTTGGGTAGACGCAATTTTCTAGTGCTTTAGCTTCAATTTGTCTAATACGCTCCCTAGTTACGTTAAAATCCTGTCCAACCTCTTCAAGGTCCTTGTCACTTTTTCTTCACTTATGCCAAAACGCATTTTAATACTTTCTCCTCACGGGAGTCAAAGTTGCAATGACTCCGTCTTGTTTGCTCTCTCAACAAAGTTAATAATGGCTCTGCAGGAATTATAACTTTTTATCCTCAATAAAATCCCTCAAATGGCTCTCTTCTTCACCGACAGGAGTCTCAAGACTAATTGGCTCTTTGCTATTTTTAAAACTTTTCTAACTTCTTTCAATGGGCATTTCCATCTTTTTCAGCAATTTCCTCAGATGTTGGTTTCGCGCCCAATTCTTGTACTAAATAACGTGATGCCAGAATAAGCTTGTTAATTGTCTCTGTGAACCGGTATACGAATGGTTCTGGCCTGGTCTGCAATAGCTCTTGTAATCGCTTGGCGGATCCACCAAGTTGCATAGGTTGAAAACTTGTAACTTCTCGACGGTATTCAAACTTATCAACCGCCATCAGAAGACCATCGTTACCCTCTTGAATTAAATCTAAAAACTGTAACCCGCGGTTGGTATACTTTTTAGCAATACTCACCACTAAACGTAAGTTTTGCTTCAACAAGTTCTGCTTTGCTTTATCAGCTTTTCTCTTCCCCTTCAATGCCCCAGTAGGTTCCTTAACTCCAACCATAGTGCATCTCTTGCTTCTTCAACGACGCGGTCAATTCTTGCTTGAGGTTGCAGGCTGCTCAACCAAACCTCAAGGGTTCAAGGTCATGTTTGTATCTCTAAGAAGCTTTGATCTGTCTTTGGGTTTTCTTGCATTCCTTTTTTGAAGCTCAAGAAGTGCTTTAAAATCTATAACTTGCTTTTGTCGCACCTGTTTTAGATTTGCCCGTGAAGGTAATTAAGGCGGCTAACAAGGTTTTTAAATTTAATAACAATACGGTCAATGGTTTGCCGGTTAAAGCTTACGCGTCTTGAAATTTTTAAAACTTCAGCCTTTCTTTTATCAAGCTCGGCGTAAATTTTTATCTTTTTACCGCAATGGCAAGGCCCAGCTTGTTAAGCTGCTCAAAATATTTTTGTAGATTTCTTTTTTATAGTTTTAACATGGCCAATTAAAGAATGAATTTTTCAATATATCTTTTCATCATGGGTTGTGTCTTCGTCTTCAAGATGTGAAAATACTTTTTACTTTAATTCTGCCGGCGGCATTAAGTCCATCGCAATGTTTATAATTTCACAGGTTCCAGAGAGGAGAGCTTAAAATAACTTTAAAATTTCTAGCTCGCCCTCTTCAATCTTTTAGCGATTTCTCACTTCGCCTTCCCGGTACATAAAGGGAAGGCTCACACTACCCATTTTTCTTAAAAAAAGGCCTAACAGGGTCATTGCCTTTCCGGCGGCATCAGTACTTTCTGCCTCTTCCTCTTCTTCGTCTTCATCCTCATCGGAGTCTGAAGATTCACTTGGCTCGCTTAAAAACTCTTCGTCTTTTCCACCTTTTGTTTTTTTTTTAGTGCCATCTACAAGTTTGATGTTACTTTCTTCAATAGCAGTCATTAAAATTTCAATAAGCTCAGGGATGTGATTTCAGGAGGCAATAAATCGTTTGTTTCTTCAAAAGTTGCAAACCCGCGGGTGGAACCAAGAGCAATAAAACGTTTAATTTCACTTTGTATTTTTCAAAATAATTCTTTTTTGAAGGGTGGTCTTTCTGGCTCGCTTTGGTTGCACCTCTGCTTCCCAGTGATAACCAAATTTCTTGAATAACTACTTTTTTTCCTCAATAATAACTGCAGGCTTTTTTGCTTTTGACACTGCCACACTGAGGCTTGCACTTTTTTTGATGCAAGCTTACCAATACTTAATAGCCAGCCTTTACTTTAGGGGCCTTTGCACTTTTAGCCACAACTTTTTTAGCGGGCTTTTTTTTTTTAAGGGGGTTTTTGTTTTTTTTTTCTTTTGTCATGTTCGTGTTATCCTCCTTTGAGGTCCTTTTTTGTTCTTTCCTCAGTTCAAAATAATCCGCAACTTTTTTAGAACATTTACTTGGCCAGTTTTTATTTGGCTTAAAATTTCCTTTGCCTTAATTTTCAAACGCTTGCTCACTTGTAGTATGCAATCACTTACAACCTTTCTTCCTCGTCTTTATCTTTAGAACGATCCTCTACAAAAAGCGCAATCAAGTCCTTAAGTATCGCCTTGCGCAGTACCCAATAGAGAAGCAGCTAATCTATCAAAATCACTTGGGTTCTGACAATATTTTTTTTTCAATTATACTTTGAGCCAGCTCCCGAGTTATTGGGCTAATAAAAACTGCTAATTAGAGGTCCTCCAGTATCCCGAACCACGCTCTAAGTACTCTTGTTCTACTAGCATATATTGAATCCAACAATTTTCTTCTTTGGGTATTTCAGATAGATTTATTAAACTTTTTCATTTTTTCTTTGTATTTTCAATAACCTTGGGCACGCTTCACGGGGCTGGCATGAGTTATTATGTTGGGGTCAAGATTACGAGCCTGTCTGCCGTTTCTTGTAAGTAAAGACTTCTTAACTGTTGATCCTTTACACGATCTAAAAAATGGCTCAATCTGGCTTTAAAACTTCTTTCTTATCAGTGGCTCGCCCTTGAAATCCCCTCATCATGCTAGTTAAAAAAGACAACACTAAAGTGGTCGGGGCTAATTTAGTGCTTGTTTAAATTTTTCGGCCCCATGTAATCCTAATGTATTCATCTAGGGTCTTTGCACCAGTTAATACTGACATTTGGATAAAATTAATATTCCTAAAAAAAACGGCAATGCTCTTTGTAGCTGCAATTTGGCCGGCCTCATCACTATCAAATAAAACAGTAACTTTATTACAAAGTTTTTTTGATGGCTCTAGCATGCTCATGGGTAAATGCAATGCCTTAAAAAAGTTGCTACCACATTTTTAATTCCAAATTGGTAAAGAGAAATTAAATCCATATAACCTTCAACCAATATAACTTCTTTTCCGCTCTAATGTATTTGGCCGTGGCATATACCCCGTAAAAGCGTTTTACTTTTGTTAAAACAGGGTCTCAGGAGAATTTAAATATTTTGGCTGTTCATTTTCGTCAATACTGCGCCCACCAAAACCATAAAACATTTTCTGAAACTGAAAATAATAGGAAACATCAAACGGTTTCTAAAAATATCAAAATGTTCTTGGTTTGTTTTTTTTTTTTATTTTCTTCTAGGCCTAGTTTTTCACAAAGTGCTAAAGAGCTTTTTGTTTTTTTAAAAATCTCACTCAAAGTTGACCAAGAAATTTGGAGCAAAGCCGATTTTAAAATCCTCTAAAACTTCTTCACTTAAATTTTTTTTTTTTTTAATGTATTGCCAAATGGGATGATCTTTTTTTTGTTTTTAGGTTTTTATAAAATAAGAAGCTACATATTTATTAAGTTTAAAAAGGTTTTAATCTCATTTTTTTTTTCTTGGTCTTCTTTTTTTATTCAATCTTGGGAATAGGAATTCAGCACGGTTTCAAAAGGACCTCCACTGATTGCACAAAATCCATTCCGTGGTAATCCATCATAAAAAGCTAAATACATTGCCCGATTTTTCACAACCAAAGCAGTGGTAAACTTGTTTTGGCTCACTGACAAAAAAACTAGGCGTGCGTTCAGCATGGCCCGGAAAGGAGCAAAGGCCTTGAAGGCTTGAGCCTGAGTGGGAGACAGCTCAACAACATCACCAAGGCACTTACAATGTCATTGGCGTCTCTGGACTTTATCAATAAAGTCGGCCTGAAACTTCAAAAAGCCCCCATAAATTGTTATTAACTTAGCTTAGACTTAACCACTTCGCTGATGGGTTTACCATCAGCCATGCCTTGAGCTTTTGCCATAACTGCTTTCATTACAAGACCCATATCTTTTTTGCTGGGCTTGCTTTTGTTTCAGTAATGGCTGAGCCACAAGGGCCTCAACTTGTTCTTTGGACATCATTTGAGGGAGGTAAGACTCTCATTATTTTAAGTTCTACTCCTCTTCTTCGGTCGGCCAAATCTTGGCGCCCACTACACGGCTACAACTGCTCAATAGAATCTTTGCGCTGCTTTACCAAAGTTTTTAGCACTGAAATAATAAGCTCATCAGCTTTTTGGTCTTCAGTACGTTTATCATCATTGGGGTCAGCTGCTTTTACTCTCTCATCGATCTCTTTGTTTTTAACTGCTGATTGAACCATTCTTATGGTTGAAAGCTTTATCTTGTCGCCACTTTTCATGGCGGCTTTTAAATCTTCCATCATTTTTAGCTTTAAAAGACACCTTTTAGTACTCCGATTTCTTCCCTTTTTTAAATTTCTCTTACGAGCCGCAATAGACTTCTTTTAAGTCTTACGCTGGGTTTTTCATATGTTCGCGTTTTTTTAACCTCAGACAAATGCCTTCCTTTTTCAACTTGCTTTTTAAAGCGTCTTAAAGCTCCTTCAAAGCTTTCACCTTCTCTAATTTTTACACCTGGCGTTTTAAAAAATTCACTCCGCCTCTCATAATAAATTTAAACACTGATAGGTATCAATGCCCCTTGTTTTTGTCAACAAAGCCCTCTAATAATAGCCACTTGGTCTGACAAATGACCAAAAATGGATGAAACCGCTTTAAAGCTGCTGAAGAGGCCCAAGCCCTTGGCGAGGTCCCAGTTGGGGCATTAGTGGTTCAGACAAAGGACCTTAAAACTGGTGAAAAGTTTAGTTGAGCCGGTTTTAATTTTCAAAGGCTTTAATAACCGAGAATCTGCCCAAAACCCGGTAGGCCATGCTGAGCTTTTAGCTATCAGTGAGGGCTTCAAAAAGGTTGAAATCGTTGGCGCTTAACTGGAGCACACTTTATGTAACTTTAGAGCCTTGTGTGATGTGCGCGGGTGCCATTGTACTTTCCCGCATTGATCGGGTTGTGTTTGGAGCGCATGATCCAAAAGCAGGTGCTATTGAATCTATTTATAAAATATTTTTTGATAAAAAATTAAATCACACGCCGAAAGTTACATCAGGTGTTTGCTCTGAGGAGGCGGGGGCTTTATTAAAAAACTTTTTTTTAAAAAAAAGATAAGCGACCTTGTTGAAGCTTGTGCCGTCAATAGCTACCCATATGTTATACAAATGCCCACACTCTCACTCTTAAGCCCAAAACGCAATAAAATCGAAAATAGGTAAATAATAATACGAGCCGCTATTAACAAAATTCTAAAACTAGACTCATACTTTATTATATACCGCCGAATCTTCCTTATGAGGTGTTTTGTTCTCATAAGTACCCCCTTTCAAATGCCAGGGGGAACTCCGTTTCCAAAAGGGCGACAACAAGGTCGCCCTTTTCTTTTATGCAAAGACAAGTTCAGCTTCGCTCTTAAATATATTTATTTTTAAATATCTTTGTGTCCGACAGGCGGACCAAAAAATCCGGAATTCTGACTAACTTTTTAACAAAACTAACCCGACTTAAGTTTGGGCAAGGCACTCCCGATAGCTCTTTTGGGTAACAAACAAAGGGGCGTCTTTAATGAAGTTAAAATTAACTTTCTTATTCTTCCATTTATTTTTTTAAACTTTTGCAGAGGCACGGTTTTCAAACCTAAAATTCATAGCCCATTTATTGAAAATATGGCGGCTCCGGATGTGATGACCATAATTGCATTTGGCTAACTGGAAAAAACTTTAAGGCTACAAATACAGTTATCTTATTTATACCTAATACATTTTTTAGTTTAGCAACATACAATGTGGAGTTTACTGCTAATAATCAAAACTCAGGAAAAGACTTAATAACCTTTAGAATTACAGATACTAGTGTCCAAGAGATTTTTGCATCAAGCGGGTTAAGGGTACAAATTATTGACTACACCACGGGAGAAAGATCAGCTTTTTTCTCTGTTAAAAAAGAGACTCCTCAACCACCACCTCCTCCTTCTGTGTGTACTAACCCACCACCTCAAGTGGTTATTAATACCTGCCAAGAAGTTGGTTACCCAGCAAATTATGTTGGCTCTTACATTAGCAGACGTCAATTTGATTGCGTAACACAAACCTATTCAGACTGGCAAAGAGAAGATACCTGCAAGCCAAATGATGTTTTACCTCCACCCCCTCCAACACCGCCTGTTGCAACTAGTGGTTGGCAAACAAAATATGTAGGCTTTTATGCCTCCGCCCTATGGGGGGTTGGAAGTGGAAACTATATTCAAGAAGTATCAGCTGTTTCTAATGTGGTTTTAGTAGGCTCAACAGATCCTGATTTAATTTTAAAGCTCCAAAACAGCTAAAGATTTAAATATGAAGGTACTTATCTCAACACGTTGGAGTTTTTTGATGGCAATGGTGATATTGTCTCAAACCACATACAAAATTGGCATACCTTAAGGCAAAAACTTGAGCCCTTTAGGAACAAGTATTATTGGCTTTTACTTGGCAGATGAGCCTTATTGGATACATCAATTAGGGTCATTCTCCAGATTTACGCCACTATGACTGGGTAAGAGACTGGTTAAACCATCTTTCAAGAATTATTAAAATAGATTGGCCTGAAGCGTTACCGCATTTGTTGAGGCCTACCCCATTTTTACTGAGGGACATTTTTTAACCCTGAGCTTGTGGATTGGATTGGCATGGATTGCTATGAAGGTTTTGATAGTTGTGGTGGAAAAAGCATTCCCTGGTATTATGAGCAAATTAAAAAAACTATGCACTCTAAACAAAAGCTCATAGCAGTTCCAGGTGTGGGAAAGCCAATTAACTCAGCCAAAACTGAATCACAAATTTTAAATGAGCTTAAAAAAGTATGATGAAATGATAAAGGCTGACTCACGCTTTATTATGACAATGCCCTTTTTGTGGCAAAGCTTTGGCTCATCCTCTGATGGTGGTTGGCACGGGGCCCGTGATTTAAGCTCTGTCAAGGCAGAGCTTTTAAAGCGCGCTAAACCATAATTAAATTAATTAAGCTTTTTATGTTTTAAATAAAGCTTTGCTTGGCGAAGAAAAAAACTTGTCCCCATAAGAACAGCTAAAATAAAACCAAAAACCCCATCCTTGTAGCCGCCCTTTCTGAAATAAGATTTTAGAAAAATAGAAAGTCCTGAAAAAAACATATATAAAACATTATGTTTTACACCTTTTTTATAAAGCGCCTCGGCATCTAAAGAAGAGTAGGTATTAATTTTATCCATCATGAGGATAGTGTTTCAGGCGAAAGTGCAAAATGGGAAATTCAATTCTTCTAATTTCACCTTCAAAAGTAACATACTCATGCACCTCACCTATAAACTCGCAATCTTGGCGTTTAAAAGTCTCCATTGATATGAAGGGTTTTTTCTCCATAAAATAAATTTTCCCCTAAAGTGCTCAAGCCTTTTAACTTCTATAAGGCTTACTTCTTTTTTGGTAGCAACACCTTTGGGATGAGGGGCATCACATAAGTGAATCAAGTTTGAGAGCTGCCCGGGGCCTGATTGTTTGAATTTTTCAAAAAAACTTATTAGCTCTGGCGAGCAAACTTCATCGGCATCTAAAAAAAACACCCAATCAGATGTGCAGTGTGAAAGGGCAAAATTTCTTTGGCTGCTAAAACCACTCCAGGCTCTAACAAAAATTTTATCTGTATATTTTTTGGCAATTTCTAAGGTTTTATCCTCACTTTGGGCATCAACAACAATAATTTCATCTGCCCACTTCAAACTTTCAAGACAGTTTTGAATGTTTTTTTCTCGTTTTGTAATAACAAATGCTGAAATACTAGTTTGCATATTCTTTTAAAATATTATTAAAAATCTCTTGTTGATCATATTCTTTTTTAACTCGCTCTTTTGCCTTCTCACCCATAGCGGGCCACTTATCCTTTTCTCTTAACGCACTTTTAATGGCCTCTTTTAGGCTTTCTAAGGATTTTGGCTCACAAAGCCAGCCCGTTTCCCCTGGGCGTACAAGCTCAGGTGTTCCACCGCTGTTTGTTCCAACCACTGGCAATGCTGCTAATTGCGCATCTAAGAGAGCTAAAGAAAAACACTCCTCATAACTTGGCAAGATATAAAGATCAAAGGCCTTTAAATATTTAAAAGACTCAAGCATGACACCCATAAAATAAGTTTGTGGCGGTTTATTTTTTCTTAAATTTAAAAAATACTTCTCTGCTGCGGCGTTATTGGGGCTTGAACCCCCAATAACTACTAGGTGTAGGTTTTTATCATTATGAAAAATATCGGCAAAGGCATGCATAAGCTCTTTTACACCTTTTGATTTTTCAATTCTACTAACTGTTCCAATAATTGTTGCCGTTTGTGAAAGGCCTAGTTTTTCGCGCGCTGTTTTTTTATCAAAAATTTGAGCTTCTTGTTTTTTTATGTCGCGTCCGTAGTTAATAATTTTAATTTTTTTAGGCTCAATTGGTAAGTAGTGCTCTAAGGATTTCTTGGCTGGCTCGCTACTGCACCATAACTCATCTACAACAGAGTAAATGAGCCTGTGGTATGGGTTTTTTTTGTAATGGTTAATCCATAAATGCATTTGTAAAATTATTTTTGGCCTCTTTTTGACTGTTTGAAGCATACGTAGGTAAAAAAAACGGGAGACTTCTTGAGTTGAATGAAGGTGAATCACATCAAATTGACTAAAAAACCCCGGATGCGCACGGTTAAACACCACTACCTCAAGAGATTTTGTACTATCAAAATCCCAAGTCGGGATTTTATTTTGAACGCATAGCTTTTTAAGGTAAGAGCCCGGAAAAACCACAAAGACCACTTCATGGCCATGGCTTTTCTGGAAAGCTGCTAGCTCTAAAGCATATTGTTCAAGCCCAGAAAAGCTTTGCGATGGGCAAAAATGCATTATCCTCATTCCCAAAAGGTAGCAGGTAGTTTTTGGTAATTATAGACTTATATTTGACTTGAGATGTAATTAATGCTTATTTAGTTACCGTGAAAGGCATTATTTTAGCCGGCGGAAGCGGCACAAGACTCTACCCATTAACCTCAGCTGTTAGTAAACAGCTTTTGCCAGTTTATAATAAACCCACCATTTACTATCCTCTCTCGCTTTTAATGCTGGCAGGTATAAAAGATATTTTAATTATCAGTACACCGCGAGATTTACCCCGCATTGAAGAGCTTTTAGGAAGTGGGGATAATTTTGGTATAAAACTTTCTTATAAAGTACAACCAAAACCTGAGGGCATTGCCCAAGCGTTCATACTGGGTCAGGAGTTTATAAATAAAAGCCCAGTAAGTTTAGTCTTAGGGGATAACTTATTTTTTGGCCAAGAGATGCAAAACCTTTTAGAAAAGGCAGCAAAGATAAAAGATGGCGCATGCGTATTTGGTTACCAAGTTCAAGACCCTGAGCGCTACGGAGTAGTTGAGTTTGATACTAATAAAAAGGCAATCAGTATTGAAGAAAAGCCACAAAAGCCAAAATCAAAGTGGGCTGTAACGGGCCTATATTTTTATGATTCTAACGTGTGTGAAATGGCAAAAAAATTAAAGCCCTCAAAACGGGGAGAACTTGAAATTACAGATTTAAATTTAGAATATCTAAAAGCAGGAAAACTTAAGGTTGAGCTTTTAGGCCGCGGCGTTGCTTGGCTTGATACAGGCTCTGCTGAGAGTTTATTAAGTGCAAGCCAGTTTGTTCAAACTTTAGAAAAGCGCCAAGGGCTTCAAATTGCTTGTTTAGAGGAGATTGCATTAAGTAAGGGGTTTTTAACTCCTCAGCAACTTACTAAAATAGCTGAAAAATATCCTTCCAGTGAGTATGGTTTGTATGTCCGCAATTTAGTTCATGAGTAAAAACGGAGAGGTGGCTGAGTGGTTGAAGGCACATGATTGGAAATCATGCATACGGGCAACCGTATCGAGGGTTCGAACCCCTCTCTCTCCGCCAACACCAGGGCTAAAAAATTAAAAACATTAGATTGCAAAATTCGAAATGTGTTAAATAATATATGTTAAACGTGTCAAAAACTGAAGACTATCTTTACGGGGGTATGGCGATGAAACTTTTAATTTGTATAATGACATTTTCAATAAACGCGTTTGCAGCAACACCTATTCTTGATCAATATTTTCTTGTGGGGCCACATAATGACACCTATTTTTTTGCTCCCTTAGCCAAAACCCATTGCAAAGAATACCAAGTCTTTAAAGATTTCTTGGCTAACATTGAGTTAGAAGCTTTAAAATCAATGAGCGATGATGTTTTTTGCTTTTTTGGTGGCTACCCAGTTTATACTGAATACGCCTCTTGCCTAGAGACTGATAATCAGGTTGTTATTAATTTTCAAGGATTTATATCTGCAAAAACAGAAAAGGGAAATCTGTTGCTAGCAGAATATGTAAAAAGGGTGAATAAAAAAACGTTTTTTAATAGATATTTAGCCTTTTTAAAACCAGAACACACAGTCAATGTATTCAATTTCGAAATAGATGGTGTTACAACCCTAAGATATCATAAAGATGCAATATCTTTTTCTGATGCCGCACAGGAAGTTGATGAATTTAAAAAATTAATATTAACCATGGATAAAGCTGATGCTGTGAAAAGTTTTTTCTTGGGTAAATCAATAAGGCCTAATGATTATGAAAACACAGTACAATTAATAGAAAAAGCTAAATATATTACATTTTCTTCGTCATCTATCGTTCATGTTGAAAATAGTTTGCGTGAAGGAAATGGTTATTGGAATAATTATCATTGCAATCCAAACTCTCTTTGCGAATTAGTTTCAATGCAGCAATAACTTGGTTCTAAAATCCTGGATTTTTCTCGGCCAGAACCACTTTTGTAAAAACTAACCCACCCAAATATGTCACTGACTTTTTTTTGGTCAGCTCTGAACAAAAATAAAACAGCTAGCAAGTGGAACATGTGCTAGTTTAACCTTTTCTTTTAATGCACCAGAGCTAAACCTGCCAAATAAATCAGGAGCATGCATACTGATATCAATGCTATACTGCTCCCTTGTAAGTCATTGACACCACAAAACCTATAACTGGTAAAGATTATGAACCCTTGAAGCTGCCAAAATATTTGGTAGAAAGGATGTCTCAAAATGGAGACTCAAATGGTAAAAGAGCCTAAAATAGCGGTGTTGATTACTCTAGTTATGTAGTTCACAGGAATTTAGAGGATTACTGGCGAGCTGAAGAGAAAGTTGAATTGATTGTGATTGGTCTGACAGGAAAATTCCAGTGACAACCCTTGCAAGATCAACAACGTAACGCCAGGTCAGTATTACGTGGCGGGAGAAATTTTAGCTACAGGTAAGCAGGGCCTCATGGCAAATGGAGGTAAGACCCAACGAGAAGCTGAGCTTGAGAAGAAAATAAGTATTTTAGAGCGCTGTATTGGAGAATTAACTCTTGAAAAAGAGTTGTTAAAAAAAAATCAGCGAAGATTCCTAAAGTTAGGGAAATTGTTAATAAATATAAGAACGACTTTAAGGTGCGAACCCTGAGCAAGGTTCTTGGGGTGAGTCGCCAAAGGGTTTATTTTATTAAAAAATACCCAGAGGTTAAGAGCACCAGAAGGAAAAGAAAAATGAAAGAAGATGAGGCTATGATAATAAAAAATATTGAAGAAATTGTTCGAGAACTACCTGTCTATGGCTATAGACGTAACAGCTGTTTTGCGCCACAGGTATGGATTAGAGGTAAACTGGAAAAGGGTTTACAGAATAATGCGTGAGAGAAAACTTTGTATGCCAGCAAGTCACAGTCATAAAAAGATGTTTAGAGGAGTACCGTTTGCAACAAAAACTCAAAGTTCAAGATCAAATGAGTTATGGGGTATAGACATGACATACATTTGGTGTGGACAAGATGCTTGGTGCTACTTCCATGGGGTTATTGATCATCATGACAAGACGTTGCTTGGTTACTATTTTTCAAGATCTTGCTCTGCCTTGGGTGGTGTAATGGCCTTGGCAAATGCAGCATCGCAGAGGGAAATTGAGTCCTTGGAGTTAAGATCTGATAACGGTTGTCACTATGGAGCGAAGGTCTTTAAAGACGAGATTAGACGTCTTGGAATTAATCATACAAGAACTATGGTTAATACTCCAAAGGCAATGCTGTAATTGAGAGATTTTTTAGATCACTCAAAGAAGAATGTGTATGGCAACAGAAATTTTTTAATTTTGAACAAGCTAAAGAGGCTGTTGATAAATGGGTATTAAAGTACAACCAAGAACGCCCACACCAAACCCTTGATTACTTAACCCCAAAACAATTTTACGAAAGGAGCACTATAGGAAATATTCAACAAAAAGTGTCTTGATTTATAGGGAGCACTACAATGCCTTTAGAACTGCTGTCATTGCAAAAGACCCCTCAATGTGTGTAACCATTAGTGGTTATACAGGACAGTATGGTCTTATCCCCATTGGTGGCCCAAATTCTTTTGCTCCTTGCTACCAATCAATCTGCACATTTGTTAACGGCTACCAACCTTAATAATTGTTTGCAAATTAGTGCGTTTAAAAATTGGCCACAAACTAATATTAGTTTGTGGCCTTTTAATTTTTAGGAAAACTTCATTTTAACTCCATTTTTATCCCACAGTTGTCGTGTAGTTTGCCCATCAAGCAGTAACCCATAGAAGTAAAATGGAGAGTCACATATGAGAAGTTTCTTTTTTCCTACCACTAACACTGATTCTTTTAACAAATATAAAAAAACAAATTGGACCAAAGCGCCTGAAGTTTTGCTAGCCGATGATGACCCAGAGTCTGTTGAGCTACTACAAAATGTACTCACAAGTTTTGGTTTTAATGTCACCCTTGCCTTTGACGGAAAAAAGGCAATGGAAGCCCTAACAAAGCGCTACTACGACATTGTCTTTTTAGATGAAAATATGCCTTCTTTAAAGGGCACAGAAGTTTTAGAGCAAATTGAACGTATTAAAGAAAGACATTTGAGTAAAAATGAAGACTGGCGCACTCTGCCTGTTATATTTTACTCATCAGCCTACCTAGATAATATTAATTTGCCTCAGGAAGAGGGTTTTAAATTTGTTGGCTTTTGGCATAAGCCCCTAAGTATTGCAGACTTAGTTACACTTACAAGGCGAGCCGTTAATGATTTAAAAATCCAACTTCCTGAAGTTGGGTAATTAAGGAGAACGACCATGGTACAAAATATTATTGATAACAGCAGCTTTAAAACATCCATTAAAAACCAGTTTTTTGTAAAACACTTATTAGAGCAAATTGAAAACCTAAGCCCCGATGATTCCTATATGGAAGCCTATTTAGAAAAAGACAGTGATATATATAAAACAAGCATTGAGATTAAGCATGCCTTTGGACATTTTGAGGCTAAAACAATGGGAACTGATTTGAAAAAAACTGTTTCACAGGCCTCTGATAAAATATTAAGGCAAATTCAAACTTGGAAAAAGCATCGCTTTGACGATGAGCAACACTAATTAATTATTCCTTTTAGGAGAAAAGCGGTAACCCTCCCCGTAAATTGCTTGAATGCAGTTTGAAAGGTTTCCTAATTTTTTCCTAAGGGAATAAATATGGGTATCAACACAGCGGTCAGTTAAGTAGGTTGTATTTCCCCAAATGCGATCTAGTAGTTGCTCTCTAGAAAATACAAACTCCTCATTTGAGGCTAAAGTCACTAATATTTTAAATTCCAATGGGGTTAGTGCTAAATCTTTTTTCTCACCACTTGAACAATCAAATGCTCTTTGAGAGGCAAGATTTAACTCAAGCTCCCCTTTAGTTAAAATTTGCATTTGCTTTTTAAGGGTCTCGTATTTTTTAAGCCTTGTTTCAACGCGTGCTTTTAACTCCAACGGTTCAAACGGTTTAACTATATAATCATCAGCACCAAGGGAAAGTCCTAAAACTTTGTCTGAAAGACTATCTTTTGAAGTTAAAAATATAACAGGTGTATTTTTAGCGTGCCCTGCATTTGATATTACTGGTAAAAATTTAAAACCATCCCCATCTGGCAGCATTACATCAAGTAAAATTAAATCAAATTGCTCGTCTTCAATAAACTGTGCCGCCTGGTTTAAGTTACGTGCCCACTTTAAATTCACCCCCATGCTTCCCAAAGCGCCCGTCACTAACTGTTTAGATTCTTCGCAGTCTTCAATGCATAGTATTTTGTGCACAAATATCTCCCACAGGTTAAAGTTCTACGTTGTTGATGTAATTTTCATACTCTGTTAGTAATTGCATAATTACAGTTGTGTTTTTTTGCTCAGCTGCACGCTCAATTTTTGCACAAATTTCTGTAAGCTCTTTAAAACCATAACTAGCTGCATGCCCTTTAATACTGTGGCTTAGCTTTCTAATTGCCTCAAAATCATCTTGTTGAATAAAATTTTTAAATGCAAGCAAATCTCTTTTACGGTTTTCCAGGTACTTTGGCAAAAGGGATGCAAGTTGAGGATCCGCTTTTATTTTTATTTTTTGCTTAGTCATAAAAAATCTTATCAATCTCATTCTCATTAAAAAACTTTCTCTAAACAATTTAAGTTTAATTTTATTTATGTTTAATTTCAAAATTAATTATCAATGGTGCAGAAATCAGGCCTATTGTGCACCATTAAATATCAAATTGTGGAGCTTTCTTTACTTTTTATGAATTAAAAATAAAAAACTTTGCACCTGCTTTATACCAGCACTAAAAATTATTTATGTTTTGTATATTTTTAAAATTTAAAAACTAAAAATGTTTCAAAATAAAAACTCATTTTGCAGCCATGCATTGAAAAAGTTAAATCATTGACTAGATGTTCGTCCAGTCTGATTGCAAACTTTTTTTCATTTGTTTCTTTGTTACTTAATATGCGCCATGCGTGGTTATTGATTATAAACAATCAACTTGGCTAAAATTTAAAAATGACAAAAAATGAAAAACTCAAAGGCATCATTCAAAAAACGTTTAGTAATTTAAAAAAGCATATTAATCGCGTTTGGTATACACCACTAATAGGCTTACTAAGTGCACTTGATAATTTTTTTGTTATTATACCTAATGATGGAATTTTAATTTCCAGCTCAATCTTGTCCCCTAAAAAATGGTTTTGGTTCGCTCTTAGTGTGGCCATAGGCTCAGCCCTTGGCGCTTGGGCACTTGCCGCTGCAGTGGAATTAAAAGGACTTCCCTGGATACTTGAGCACTACCCCGGGCTTGACCAAACAAAAACATGGGTTATTACCCATGATTTTTTTAAACAATATGGCCTAGCTGTAGTTTTTGTTATTGCCATAACACCGCTTTTGCAACAACCCGCCGTAATTTTAGCAAGCCTTGCCGAAGCTCCTCTGCTTGAATTAACTATTGTGATTTTTGTGGGACGCTTTATTAAATACCTTATTATGGCTTACGTTGGCTCGCACACGCCAAAATTATTAAATAAAATGTGGGGTGTTAAGTCTGAGCTTGAGGAAGTTGGCACAGAAATAAAATAAATTTTTAATTTTGAAGTGCTATGGGCGGTAAGTACTCTCTCACAAAACGGCGCTTCCACCAACCGCGCTCACCAATTTCTGTAAAATGATACTCATAAAGATGAGCTCTAATATAAATGGGTGCTTTATTTTCAAAGGGTGCCTTTTGAATTAAGCTCAATGCTAACGAATCGTTTTGAAGAAGCTTAGAGCATAAGTTTAAAAACCAGGGGTTATGTTGGTAAACACCCATGGCCGCAAACCACATTTGCCAATCAAGCTTGTAATGGTAAGGCGAAACAAGTGGTGGGGTTTTATAAATATCTCCTGGCTTTCCTTTAAATTCATACTCTTTCCACTCTTTACCATCCATTGAGCCCTCAATTATTATTTCGTTTCTCACTGGGGTGACACTACCAAAAGCTCCGTAGGTATTTACTAAATGCAAGGGGTCAAAGCTTGAATTCATAACTTGCCGCGACGAAAAAAAATTTTTAACAGTATTAATACTTAAAACGCCGGCAAGCATTGCATAAATGTAAGCAGCTATGATTTGCTTTCGGTTTTTATTTAATTTAGTAGGCAATGTAATATTAAAAAGTTTTCTGTAAAACCTATCATCAAAGCAGGCTAGGCATAAAACAATGGTGGCATAATTTAGCCATGAAAGATTACCGCTAAAAATAAGTATGGTTTGAAAGGCTGTTGTTATAAGGCCAGCTGCAATTCTTATTTTTCTTGGGCCAAAAAAACCAAAAGGAACAATTAATTCTACAAAATGGTTAACCCAAATAGCCAATTTGTGCAAAACCGCTGGCATGTGGTGAAAGTACCAACTTAACATGTGAGGCATGGGCTGGGTCTCATAGTGGTAAAACATGCAGGTAAAATCAAGCCAACAACTATCTCCACGAATTTTTATTAGCCCCGCACCAAACATTAATCTAAATAAAAGCCAACGTATAAGCCAAATAGTAATTTTAGGGGAATCAGTGTTTTTCCCGCTTCCCAAAAATAAAACTAAAAAACCCATTTCTAGAAGTAAAATTTCCCAGCCAAACCCATAAAAAACCTGCCCCACATTGACAAAAGATAGGTAAATCACCCAAAGAAAAAACCAAGTTAAAGAGGAAATTAAAATTCCAAATTTTTCACTAAGCCCACTCATAGCAAAAAGAGAAAGTAAAAGGCCAAAGATTGCAAAAGCCATCATTACTGAATCAGATGCGTTTAAGTAAAATAGACTAGGAGAGAATTTAAAGGGCACCTGCTTTATAAAATTAATGGCTGGTAAAAGACCATTTTCACCAAATAGGGCCTTAAACTGGTTAATTAAAATTAAAAAACCAATAAAATAAATAAAACCTAATGCTTTTTTAAAAACACTTCTAGTTAAGTAATAAGTATTCATTATTCCAAAAAGCGCTCTTTCTCCTCTGCAGCGGGGAGGCGGCAGTGTGATTTTTTGCCAAATAATTTATAACGGTTATTGGCTATAAGATCATAAAAAAAATCTCTTACAAATAAAGGCATAATTGAAAGTAAAACTGAGAAAAGCTTCCAAAAGCCACCAACATGGAAAAAAATTTTAATCACTGCTTGTGATTTTAAAAATACCTGGCCATTAAGAATAAAGACAATTGTGTCGGGGTTGAGGTTAATGCGAACTACTTGTTTGAAAGTTTTTCCCTGTAAGGGGGCAAACATTAGTTTTTTTTGGGAATCGATTTTAATTAAAAAATCGATTAATCCATTACAAAGGTGGCAAAAACCATCAAAAAAAACCACAGCTCTTTGATTGTTATTTTCCATAAGTTAGATTATAAGCATGTGACCATGTTTCAGCATAAATTTATTTTAATATTTTTAACCATTTTCTGCTTAAGCTTGCCACTACAGGCTAAAATTGAACGCCTGCAAAATGTGACCCCCGGTATTTGGCGTGGAAGCCAGCCCACTGCTAAAGCTGATTTTACTCAACTTCAACAAATGGGCATTAAAACAATTATAAATCTCCAATGGGATAGCTCTGTTGAAACAGAAAGAGAAATTGCAAAAAGCTTGGGCATAAAATTTATTAATGTCCCTATGAGGGCAAGAGAGTGGCCTAAAGATGAAGATATTAAAAAAATTTTTAATGAGCTCTTAAATGAACAAAACCATCCGGTCTTCTTGCACTGCCGCCAAGGCAAAGACCGCACGGGGCTTATTTTTGCTCTATTTAGAGTAGAGGTTCAAGGTTGGAAGCCTTGGCGCGCTTACAAAGAGTGGCTTGAGCTTGGTTTTGCTCAAAAGGCATTAAGAAGAATGGATACCTACTTTAGAGAACGCACTGGATATAAGACCCGCCGCTTAACTAACTCATGTCAATCAAAGCTTAAAAAACTGAACTCATTGTAGTTTTTAAATTTCTATTGAATATGTAGGCCCATTAGCGAAACAATAGAGCTGATGGGCTACAACATTTTATTGGTTAGTAAAGATGAAACTCAAGGAAGGCTAATCGCAAGTCAAATTGCATCTGATTCTCATTACAACGTGTTTCAAGAAAAAAATCCAAAAACAGTGCTTTATAGAATGAAGACAACAACTGTTCATGCCCTTGTGATGAACATTGCTAATTTTAATTTAGCTCAAGTAGCATTAATTGATCAAATTCGAGCGCAAAAGTTTAAATTTAAAATTATTGTATTAGCAGACAAGGTTCAACCCATGGCCTATGCCGCTGTTGAAGATTTACCCAATGTAGCCGTGTTAGGAAAATCTCTGATTAGTTTAGATAGAGATTTTTCTGGGTTTTTAAAGCGTGCTTTAAAACAAGATAAAATAAAAAAGCGCTCCACTAAAAGACATTCTGCCAGACAAACTGCTCTTGTAAAGCATGTCAGAACTGGGGACACATTTAATGTTGTTATGTCTAATTTAAGTCAAACCGGAGCATATTTAGAATTTAATAAGGGGCATCTTAATATTAACGACAAAATTCAAGTTATTGTGCCCCTTGATGAGCTAGATAAAACCCATGCTCTAAGTGCTCTAGTGATTTGGTTTGAAGTCTCACCCCAAGGTCAAAGATCTGCTGGTATTAGGTTTATTGAAAGATCTTTTACTGCGCGCTAAATGAGCCACCACAAATGAAGTTTTTCTAAAAGCCACAAAATGTTTGACTGATACTTAATTGAGGTTTTTTGCATTAAGCTTAGTTTTTCATGAGTACGAATTGCAGTAAATTCCTCTGAACCCCACAAATGAGATTTTTCTCTAATGTCTGCAATATCTGCCTCAATTTCTTTTGAGTATTGGCTACCTAGTAATGTATCAAAAGAGCGAATGGTGACGCCAACCTCTGAGTTAATAAATTGAGAGCGCGGGTCTTTGTTATAAGTGGTAATAACACTTAATTTTTGGCCATGAAAGTAAACGGCTTTGTAATGAAGTTTGCCGTAAACTTTAGTGCCTCCAAGAGCTGCGTCATTTATACGGCCATATTCATACACCGTCACACGCCCTGAAAGCTCAGGATCTAGCATAAGCTTAGGAGCTGTAACCATATCTACCAACGCTTGGGCTGGAATGTTATCACTTGTAATTACAGAATTGGTGTAAACATACAAATGTCTTCTAGGGTTACCCTTAAGCCACTCTCTAATCATTCCAATTTCATTGAGTGTGCCTTTTTTAGAGCCATCACTGAGCCACAAATAAGGGGAAACAATTGTCACAGCTTCATGCTCATTAGCAAAGCTTGAGATAATACTAGTTAATAAATCCCCTTTATTATTAAGTTGGTTTTGAGTGTTGTTAACTAAGCCTCCCAATAGCGGCTCAAGGGGCTCAGGAGTATTTTTAGCAATATTTTGTGCACTATTAATAAAATTAACCATGTGTGGCTCAAACCCTTGGGTTAAAAACTTTTTACCAAAATCAGGCTTTCGAATATCTTCATTAATTTTATTAAGCGTTTTCCATGTGGCCTCTTCTACTTTGTAAAAAGCCTCAGCCATTTTTTTATAATCTTTTTCTCGGCCAAATATTTTTCCAACTGGGCCCTCATATAAACGCCAATTCGCCCTATGAAAGTAAAGTCTGTCATACTGGTCTGTGATTACCTCACCAACACGGGAATATCTGTCTTTTGAATCAAAATTATCAGGGTGGTTTCTTACGATAACTTCACCATCTCTAAAATTAGCTGTATCTGAGGGGTCAAGTTCATAGTAACGGTTAGCAACATTTCGCCCACCAACAATGACAACAGCACGGGAGGCAAATTCAGCATCAGACATAATTATTTTGTCATGGGATCTTCTGTTAGGGTTCCAGCCTGTTAGCTGGAAATCTTTTTTAAATTCCATACCCAATAACTCAGCCATTCTTTTTACGTTTCTAACAATAAAATCTCGGGTAGGGCTTATCCAGTTTGTAAGTGGGTTAAATATTAAAACCTCAACTGAGGCCTTAATATTTGTAGGCTTACCTGTTATGGGGTCTTTAACATAGCCTGCATTTTCTTTTGCAAATGTAATTAAAGATTTTAAATGTTGGTTACCTGTAGCTGAGGCACTTAAAGAGCCAACTGAATCTACCATAACCCGAACACTCACTCCCCTTTTAAGAGCTTGCATAAGCTCATATACAATGGCGCGCCCCGCCTCATCTTTTGCAAAAATGTAGTAAGTTAAATCAACAGTGTATTCTGCTTGGCGAATAAGCATTAACTTTGCCAAATAACCAAGCTGTGGGTTTAAAAGTGGTTTTGCTAGAGCTTTAAAGTCCGCAATGGGTTTATCTAAGTTTTTTAATGTTTCATCTTTGAATCTAAAAAAAGAAGAATATTCTCTTTTTTGTAAAAGTATTTTTAAAGCCTTAACAGCTTCAGAATCTGTTTCATCTATTTTATATTTATCTCCAAACAATAGAGCTCTCATTTTTTGGTGAAAGGCACGTCTATCTTTGGCAGCTTGCACATCATGCTCTGTGATATGCGGGAGCTCTGCTTGCCTAGGTGCCAGATTTAAGAGTTGGTCTGCACACGCCTGATTGGCGTAAAGTGAGGGTTGAACAAAAATTTGCGTAAATAATAAAATGGCTAATAAAAATAATCTCATGTGTGTTTACTTCCTTTAGTAAAATGAAAAACTTTGTACAACATTTAGTTGCTGTGCCTCAAGTGCAGTCATAACCCAATCAAATTTTTTAAAAAAATTGCCCCGTTTTAACCAGTTTGGATCTACTTTGTGGGTTTGATATTCTTGCCATATGAGTGAGCTTGCGCCAAGCTCAACATATTTTTTAAATAATTCTTCTGTGCCAGAAATAAATATTTTCTCTATTTCCTCTAACTCCTTATTGCAATCTTTAGTGCCTGTTTCTTTACAAACTTCCCAAAAATTCGTATCAAAATCATTTCTGCCGCCATTTAAACCATGAAATAAAAATATAGCATCAGGGTGTGCCGTGCGCTTTGCTCCTGCCATATATAAAATGGTACATGCACTTGCGCAGCGCGCTCCTTTTCTAACATTTGTAGTAATGCCTTTTGACCTTATAAGATCAGCCATTTTATATAAGTCAGCAACGCTGTCTTGGTATGTTTGAACTTCCCCACCGAAGCTATTTAGTTCAAGTTTTTTAACATGCGGGTGGTAGTATGTTAGCTCTGAGAGAATGTTTGAATCTATCAGACCATCAATGTACATTGTCTCACCGACTACGCGGCATTTAGGCACACCTGATGGCTCAGGCGGTGGGTCTATTTGATAGCCATACGAGTAACATATAGTTTCT
Organism: Oligoflexia bacterium; assembly: GCA_016715815.1. Lineage (GTDB taxonomy): Bacteria > Bdellovibrionota > Bdellovibrionia > JABDDW01 > JABDDW01 > JADJXN01. The sequence continues at coordinate 27,830 of JADJXN010000008.1, read as the reverse complement.
AAGGGTGGAGTTTTTTCTTTGTACCAACAAGCTGGGCGCTTTTCATTTAGAGCGCCTGCTATAAAAGTATCCAATCGACATTGTCGAGATGGATAACTATCTATAATTGATTCTTGAACAATACTTTTATCCGGAGTTTTAAAAGAGACTTCTGGCCAAGGTTTAACATCTAAATAATTAAAAGCTGCCTGGGCAGAGCGTATGCAAAGTTGAGCGGCTTTTATGTCTTTAAATTTATTTTCGCATTTTTCTTGAACTAAGTTGTTCGCATTTACAACTTTATTTTCTTGGTCTTTCCACAAATATTTTAAACATCTATAGGTGGCATAATAATCAGCAGCCCCTTCACTACTATAAAGACCAAAACCATCGTCACCAATTATTTCAGTGTCGTCAAATCTTGGTGGTTTTCTGGGGAACTCACCCTCTGCATGGCCTAGCTCATGGCACATAACAAGGTCTAAAACATCAGGCTCAATCTTTTCAAAGTTACCCTCTAAAATAATTTGTTTTTTGCCACTACTGCTTAACTTTGCACTTGCCTCAAAGTGCGATGTGCCTGGCTTTTGACTAATTTCTACATTTTGAGAGGTAAAAGTTTTACTAAAATGCTCAATGTTTTTTTGAACATTTGCATGCAAAAGTTCACCAGATAGTAATAATAAGGTTACAAGTAATTTTGTCTCCATCCCGCGGTTTTGTAGAGCAACCAGAGTGCCAAAATAAGGCACTATTTTGATTAGTAATTAAACATGTTAGGACATTTAAAACGGATATATTTTACTTAAGCTCGGCATAAAGCGTGTAATGCATGTTTTACATGAAGACTATTACACACATATTAATTGTAGGCCTTGTTGGAGTGGTTGCTGCTTGTGGTGGCAATAAAGACAACAATAATAACAATAACGGTTGCCCAGCTAACTACACATACGTAGCTAACGGAACAAATAATCCATACAATGCTGGCAGCCCTTACCCATACGGTGGTTCACCTTATGGCGGCTACCCCTACGGTGGTGGTTACGGAAATACTTCTTCTACAATTCCTAGCTCAACAGGCACTGGAATGTGTGTACTAAACCCAATGAATGGTAATGCTCAATCTTGCTCTCCCGGCCAAATTTATACTCAGATGGGTTGCTTAAGCCAATGTACACTTCCAAATGGTTCTCCAAGTGGAGTTTACTTACAAAACCAATGTATAGACTCAAGCCAAATTAATCCAAATGGCGGAATGTATCCTTATGGCGGTTACCCAGGTGGTGGTTACCCCTACGGTGGCGGCTATCCATATGGTGGAATGTACCCTTACGGTGGTATGGGCATGGGGGGTTTTGGTTTTAACATTAGCCCCACAGGTTACAACTATGGCGCCACCAATGTTGGCCCATTCCAAGTTCAATACGGCTACCCCAGATTTTGGTAAAATAATTATTTATTCTCAGCGGCGCGCTTTGCTTGATAAGCCTTCACCATTTCTTCTTGCACGTTTCTTGGAACAGGCGCGTACTTTAAAAATTCCATAGTAAATTCGCCCTTACCTTGTGTGCCTGATCTTAAAACAGTTGAGTAACCAAACATTTCTGAAAGTGGCACTTCAGCGTCCACTACTCCGTAGCCTTCGTTAGTAGAGCTTCCAATAATAACTCCACGGCGCTGGTTCACCATACCAAGGACTCCACCCTGAAATTCTTCAGGCGCTTGCACTTGAAGTTTCATAATGGGCTCAAGTACAACGGGTTTTGCACTCATGTAGCACTCACGAAGGGCTGTCATGGCACAAGTTTTAAAAGCATTCTCGTTAGAGTCAACATCGTGGTAGGCACCATCGTCCAAAACCACTCTTATGCCAACCATTTGATGGCCAATAAGCAATCCAGTTTTCATTTGCTCTTTAAAACCTTTATCAACAGCTGGGATAAATTCCCGTGGAATTGCACCACCTGTGATATCGTTTACAAATTCATAAGTTTCTACGGCATCTGCTGGAAGTGGTTCAATATAACCTGCCACTTTAGCAAATTGTCCTGCACCGCCAGTTTGTTTTTTATGTGTGTAATTATACTCTGCTTTTTGTGTAATGGTTTCTCTGAAGGCAACTTGAGGTTTGCCTGCAATAACTTCGCAGTTATATTCACGCTTAATTCGCTCAATATAAATTTCTAAATGTAGCTCTCCCATACCAGACATAATGGTTTGGGCCGACTCTTCATCTCGGTGTACGCGCAACGTTGGATCCTCTTTTGTAAATCTATTTAATGCTTTAGAAAAGTTAGAAGCTGTTGCTTTATCTTTTGGTGCTACAGCTAAAGAAATAACCGCTGCAGGCACAAACATAGATGTCATTGTGTAAGCAACACCTTCGCTACAAAATGTGTCCCCTGAGGCACAATCAACGCCAAACATAGCTACAATGTCACCAGCACTTGCTTCTTCAATATCATGCATTTCATCAGCGTGCATGCGTACAAGGCGTGGTACTTTAATTTTTTTACCTTGCGCTGACACGTTATAAATAAAATCACCCTTCTTAATAGTACCCTGGTAAATACGCGCATAGGTTAATTGCCCGTAGCGCCCGTCTTCTAGTTTGAAAGCTAATAGCACTAAAGGTTTATCTGGGTTAGATTCTAAAATAACTTTTTCTTCGTTTTTGTTTTGATCTAATGCTTCGTTTTTAACCTCAGTTGGTGTTGGCAAATAATATGTAACAGCATCAAGTAAAACTTGAACGCCTTTATTTTTATAAGCTGAGCCCATCATAACAGGAGTAAATTTTAAACTAATGGTCGCTTTACGAATGGCTTTACGTAATTCGTCAGTACCAACAGCTTCGCCGTTTAAGTATTTTTCTGCTACGCCATCATCAAAATCGCCCATAGCAGCCACTAAATCATCACGATATTTTTTCGCATCTGCTAATAAGTCTGCAGGAACTTCTTCTTTGCGAACGTTCTCTCCGTTGTCACCGTCAAAGTAACAAGCCTTCATTTCAACAAGATCAATGATGCCTTTAAATTCATTTTCTGCGCCAATATTTAAAGTAATAAAATGAGCGTTGTGACCCAACTTTTCTCTTAATTGCTGGCAAACACGTACAGGGTTAGCACCAGCTCTATCCATTTTATTAATAAAAGCAATTCTTGGAACATTGTAGCGCTTCATTTGGCGATCTACTGTAATTGATTGAGATTGCACCCCAGAAACAGAGCACAAAACTAAAACCGCTCCGTCTAAAACGCGAAGCGCTCTCTCAACTTCAATAGTAAAATCCACGTGTCCCGGAGTGTCGATGAGGTTGATGTTGTAATCTCCCCAAATACAATAAGTAGCAGCAGACTGGATGGTAATTCCCTTTTCACGCTCCAAATCCATGGAGTCCATCTTTGCACCCACACCAGATTTGCCTTTAACTTCCTCAATTTTATGAATTTTTCCTGTGTAAAACAAAATACGCTCAGAAAGGGTTGTCTTGCCTGAGTCGATATGTGCGGAAATACCAATGTTACGAACTTTGTCTAAACTTACGTGTCCAGCCACTTTAAACTCCTTAAATGTGTTTTTGGATTGCTGTAAACCACGGAAAGTATAGTATTATTCAAAAAAAGGCAATGACTGAAATTACTTACTACAACCGCTATACAAAAAAAAACGAGACTGAAAAGGTTTACGGTGGCACTTTAGTTAATACCGCCTATTTAAACCCTAAGCGCGCCGGTTTTATTGACAAAACACTGGCTCTGCCGTGGGTTAGCCGACTTTATGGGGGGCTTCAGAGTAGCTTTTTAAGCCGAGGCAAGATTAGGCCTTTTATAAAAAATTTTCAAATTAACATGGATGAATATATGCCCGGCCCCTTTAAAAGCTTTAACGATTTTTTTACCCGCCAATTTAAACCCGAGGCTCGTCATTTTGTGGACACGCCCGCTTTGATGCCTGCATTTTGTGAGGGGCGCTACTTAGGTTTTAAAAATGTATCTGATTCATTAAAGTTTCCCATCAAAGGTGTTGGGGTTAATGTGAATGGGCTTTTGCGCATTTCTCAGTGGTCTCAAAAATTTATAGGCGGCCCCGCGCTGATTTGCAGGCTTTGCCCTGTAGACTATCACCGTTTTCACTTCCCTGATGATGGAAAGCTTGTAAATAGCTATCAAATTCACGGCAAACTTCACTCCGTTAACCCCATGGCACTTAAAAATAAAGAAGATGTTTTTTTAGTTAATGAGCGCACTGTGAGTGTTTTAAATACTAAAAACTTTGGCTGGTTAGCTTACGTTGAAGTGGGCGCGATGATGGTAGGAAAAATTGTGCAAAGCTTTAAAGGTGAGAATTTTACACGCGGGCAAGAAAAGGGTTATTTTTTATTTGGCGGATCAACTGTGGTTGTTATTGGTGAGGCTGGGGCTTGGGTACCTGATCAAGATATTTTGCAAAATACATCTTTTGGAATTGAAACATTTGTTAAACTTGGCGACACGGTTGCTCAAAAACCTTGAATTAATTTTTTGTAATTTTGAGAAAGAACTTTAAACTCGCTTATGCCTTTTGGGTTTATGTCAGGGTGGAATTTTTTAGCTAGGCGGCGATAGGCTGCTTTTATTTCATTCAGTGTTGATTCATCATTTATGTTTTTCTCACCAAGTTTAATAAAATTTTCCATGGCTTTTGTTTGATCAAATGTGAGTTTGCGCTTAATTCTTTTAACTGGTTCTGGCTTAATTTCTTCAACCACTTTTTTAAGTGGTTCTTGTTTGAGAGCCTTAGTTTTAGGCTGGCTTTTATATTTTACTTTTGTGTTTGGCTTAAAAAATTTAATTTCAAAATTAGGTTGGCTAAATATAAAATCTACTTTTATGTTTTCTTGCATTTTTGTGGGTTCAGAGGGGGTTTTAATTTCTTTGTTTAATACTTTCTCTAAAGCAATTTGAAATTCGCTTTTGGCCTTCATATAAAGCTGATCGGCCATACTGTCTTAACTTTTTACAGGACAAAAGACATACATACGTAAGACTGCAAAGCCGCCCAAGGCCCAGCTAGTTTGTGTTAAAAGCCCACATACTTCCTATTAAGCCCTTATCAAAAAGAGAATCTTTATCAACAGATGAAAAACTTTAAGAATGATAAACCAAAGGCTTAAACTACTCTTAAGTTTTCTTCTATTGAACCGATCCTTACTTACAAATAACCAAATACGGGTAGTAAATGGCTTTTTCATAAATACCCCCTTGGTAAGCTGGGGGGAATTTCTAGGGCGGCTTCACAGTCGCCCTATTTATTTGCAAAAAGTGTCACACAGAAAAGATGAAATATAACGTAAAAGGCGTCCGAACTAGTATCCGAGAGGACGGATTTATTTTTTTAGTTTTTTGTAGCGCACTCGGTGTGGAACAAGGGTTGTAACACCAAGGCGCTGTTTAAGATTATCTTCATAGGATTGGTAATCTCCCTCATGAAAATACAATTGTGAATCATCTTCAAAAGCTAAAATATGTGTGGCTATACGATTTAAAAACCATCTGTCATGGCTAATCACCATCACACTACCGGAGTAGCGTATAATAGCCTCTTCTAAAGCGCGCAAGGTATTAACGTCTAAGTCATTGGTGGGCTCGTCTAATAAAAGAAGATTTGAGCCGCGCTTTAGCATTTTTGCTAAATGCACACGGTTGCGCTCTCCACCTGATAAAGCACCAACTTTTTTCTGCTGATCAGTGCCAGAAAAATTAAACCAAGAAACATATTGGCGAGATGGAATCTCACGCTTTCCAATAAGTGTCATCTCTGCACCTTCTGAAATTTCATCATAGATAGATTTATTGGCATCTAAAGCATCTCGGGATTGATCTACATAGCCAAACTTAACCGTTTTACCAACAACAATATCTCCGCTATCAGGCTTGTCTTGGCCTGTTAGCATTTTAAAAAGTGTTGTTTTACCAGCACCATTTGGACCAACAATTCCCACAACAGCACCTGCTGGAATTACAAAATTAGCGTTATCAATTAAAAGTTTATCCCCAAAGGCTTTGGTTACATTTTTTACTTCTATCACTTGGTCTCCCAAGCGGGGGCCCGGTGGGATTTGTATTTCAACTTCATCAATTTTTGTTTTTGCCTCTTCACTTAAAAGAGTTTCATAGGCTGTAATACGGGCTTTGTTTTTAGCCTGCCTTGCTCTTGGGCTTTGGCGTATCCAATCAAGCTCACGCTCTAAAGTTTTTTGGCGCTTAGACTCTGTTTTTTCTTCAGCTGCAAGGCGTTTTTGCTTTTGCTCAAGCCAGGAAGAATAATTTCCCTTCCAGGGGATTCCCGTTCCACGGTCAAGCTCTAAAATCCATTCAGCAATATTATCTAAAAAATATCTATCATGGGTTATGGCAATAACACTTCCCTTGTATTGACGAAGATGGTTTTCAAGCCAAGCCACACTCTCAGCATCTAAATGGTTTGTGGGCTCGTCTAATAAAAGTAAATCTGGTGCTTCAAGTAAAAGTTTGCACAAAGCTACGCGGCGCTTTTCACCGCCAGAGAGATTTTTTACAGGGGCTTCAGCCGGTGGGCAGCGAAGGGCTTCCATGGCTTGCTCTAATGTGTGGTCTATTTCCCAGCCACCCATTGCATCAAGTTTTTCTTGCACTTGAGCTTGCTCAGCCAAAAGCTTATCCATCGCCTCAGGGGTCATCTCTTCCGCAAATTTGGCATTAATTTCATCAAAGCGTTTAAGTAAATGCGAGAGCTCGCCAAGACCCAACTGAACATTTTGTTTTACATTTAAACTTTCATCTAGTTTTGGCTCTTGGGGTAAATAACCAACTTTTATTTTATCTCCGGGAAAAGCTTCGCCGACAAATTCTTTGTCAATGCCTGCCATAATTTTTAAAAGCGTACTTTTACCGGCGCCGTTTAAGCCAAGCACACCAATTTTTGCCCCGTAAAAAAATGAAAGATAAATATCTTTTAAAACAACTTTGTTTGGGGGGTAAACCTTTCCCAAACCTTTCATCGTGTAAGCAAATTGTTGCGCCATCTTTACTCCTCAACGTAGCAGGTAGTTTTTGGTAATTATGCACCTTTAATTGCAGCTGAGCTGTATTTAGTTTAAATTTGATATAAAGTCAAAAATAACCCGTATAATTACCAAAAACTACCTGCTACGTTTTGGGAGGAGGGAGATGGCTGTATAGCAGTACTCGGTATCAAGCTGTCTATTTGTACCGTTAACAACTCCTCTGCTATAGATAATTGTTTGCTTTCGCGCTTTAACTACATTCACCCACTGAGGTTTAACGTGTCTGAGCCTAAGTTCTAAAATTTTTTCAAGCTTTAAGGTTTCATTAAGTCCGGGATTACTTTGCAGAAAACTTAAGTACTCATTAATGTCTGTGTTGTATAAGCCGCCATTTTGTACAACAACATCAAAAAACATTAGAAATGAGCGAAGCTGTTCTGTTTTAAGCCTAATAAAATATTCCTCAGCCTTTTCAAAATAATCTTGAGCCGCTTCAACTTGAATATTTATATATTCCGGTGTTTTAGCAAGCACCATAAACTCACTCTTCCACTGAGGAATAAAATTTGAACCGTTGTAAAGATTTTGCTTTGCCCACAAAACACTTTCATCTTCATTAACTCCGTCAAGAGTTATTGAAATATCTAGAAATGATACCACTTCTGCTTGTCGATTTAAGTTGAGTAAATTTTGAGCTAATTTTTTTTGATAGTTTAAAAGCATTGCAGTTAAAGAGTTATAGTGCTGGTGAGAAAATATTTTTTGCATAAGCGCTGGATGTCTTTGTTGTATTTTAATTAAAAGAGGTTGCAACGAGCCTGAACCTAAATTTTGATTTAAAAGCCCAAGGCTTAAACCTTGCTCATCAAAATTATTTGAAATATTTCCCCAACCATTATTTCCTTCAAAGCTTCCAGAAATATTGAGGGCCAGCATCAGAGCAGCTTTTTGAAGCGAGCTTAAATTTGTACTAAAGGCAACATCAGAAAAATCAAGCTTTGAACAAATCGAGCCAGAAAACTCCGACTGTGGCTGGCTAAAATTCAAGTTTCCTTTGGGCCCGCAGGCCATCAAAGAAACAGCAAAAATGAGAATGAAGTGACTGCGTGAAAAAAGAAACACCCCTTAATTGTAAATCAATCAAAGGGTGTACATAAGTCCAGTTAAACTAGGTTAAGGTCTAGTTACTTGCTCCAAATTGCAAAATTAAATATAAAACTACTGTTAGTGCAATTCCTGAGTGAATAACACCTTTAACTTTTGTTAAAGGCCCAAGTTTTCCAAAAATAGCATTAGCTTCAAGTGCTGCAACAAGCGCCATCACCAAGCCTAACGTTAAACCAGATCTTTCTGGAGTTAAAATAATTGGAAAGTGTGTTGAAGCGCCCATAAAAAATAACATTGGAAGAGAAAACATGGTGTTTGTGCGCGATGCGAGTGTTGCCTTAGCAGCACTGACTGCTGCTGCAGGGTTTGCGGGTTTGCCTTGAGCAACATCTTCAGCATTTTTAATAACCACTTTTTGATTTGGCCAAATAATTAGCCATACATTTAAAAACATAAGAATTCCCAGTGTGGAGCCCACTATAATGGCTGTACCCATTATGCGATAAAGTCCCATCATTAATATTCCGGATATAAACGTAAACATAGCTCCCCACCTAAACCACCAAAGAGCACGGGGAACAAGTTTTTGTGTAACAGTAGATTTTGCAGGGCCATCGGCTTCAGCCATAAATGATCCCTGAACAAAGTTAAAATAATAAAGTAAACCAATCCATACAACACCAGCTAGAAAATGGATCCATCTTAAAAGCATGAAGCCACCGCCAGGTGAAAAAATTGCTAAATCCATATTGCCTCCATTTCGTTTATCTAGGTAAGATCGTAACTTATTTATGCCCGTATGCAAGTATCAAAGACCAAAAGGAGTCAACCATGCGCGTTAGTTTTTTCCCAGAAATTGATCCCTATAAAACTCACCGTCTTAAAGTTTCAAGAATCCATGAACTTTATGTTGAAGAAGTTGGCAACCCAAAAGGACAACCTATTTTATTTTTACACGGAGGTCCCGGAGCGGGACTCTCTACCAAACATCGCCGCTTTTTTGACCCGCGCTTTTACAGAATTATTTTATTTGATCAACGCGGATCTGGCAAAAGTAAGCCACATGCAAGTTTAGAAGAAAACACCACTTGGGATTTGGTGAGCGATATTGAAAAACTTAGAGAATTTTTAGGTATACAAAAATGGATTGTCTTTGGTGGTTCTTGGGGAAGTACTTTAGCTCTTGCTTATTCTGAAACTCACCCAGACAAAGTGGACGGGCTGATTTTGCGCGGAATATTTTTATGCCGCAAAGAAGAAATTAATTGGTTTTACCAAAAGGGGTGTGAGTGGATATTCCCAGACCAATGGGAAAAATATTTTAATTTCATCCCAGAAAATGAAAGAGATGATTTAGTAAAAGCTTATTACAAACGCCTCACCTCTAGTGATTCAAAGCTGCGCCTTGAGGCCGCAAGAAGATGGAGCACATGGGAGGGAAGTACACTTAAACTTATACAAGACCCCGAAACCGTTTCTACTTTTGATGAAGAACAAATGGCATTATCTATTGCGCGTATTGAATGCCATTATTTTATTAACCGCTGCTGGTTTAAAACAGATAATCAGCTTATTGAAAATATAAATAAAATCCGCCACATCCCGGCTGTTATTGTTCATGGCCGCTATGATGTTGTATGCCCTGTGAAAAACGCTTGGGATTTACATAAGGCCTGGCCGGAGGCAAAGCTTCAAATTATTTCAGACGCCGGGCATGCTGCCGATGAGCCAGGCATTTTAGATGCCTTGGTGCGCGCCACAGAAAGCTTTAAAAAATTAAAATGAAGGTCATCTCCATGGTCCCCTCTTGGACCGAGACACTTTTAATTTGCGGCGTGGAAGTAGTTGGACGCACACGCTTTTGCATTCACCCACTAGAGAGAATTAAAAACATTCCCATTGTTGGCGGCACAAAAGACATAGATTGGGAAAAAGTTAAAGAATTAAAAGCAGATATTTTACTTTTAGATAAGGAAGAAAACCCAGCCATGATGGCAAAAAAATCTCCCATACAATGTTATGCTACACACATGCGCTCTTTTACCGATGGCCCAGAGGAATGTGTGGCGCTTTCAAAATTATTTCAAAATAAACATCTTTCATTTTTGGCAGAGCGCTGGAAGTTCTTAAGCGCGCAAAAGGCAAACTATACTCTCTCCAATTTGCCAGGCATTACTGAGTGGGTTAACCCCTTAAAAGACTCAGTTAAAAATTTTATATATGTTATTTGGTATAAACCGTGGATGGCCGTATCTTGTCAAACTTACATTGGAAGCGTTTTAAATATTCTTGGTGTTGGCCAGATGCAGAGAAATTTTTTAGAACCCTACCCTGAATTTAATTTAAGTGATTTTGACCCTAATGAAACAGCCCTTCTATGTTCAAGTGAGCCTTATCCGTTTCATATGAAAAAAGATTTTTTAAAAACTCTTCCCTTCTCAGTAGCCCTTGTTGATGGCGAAGTTTTTAGTTGGTTTGGTGTCCGCTCGGTTAAGTTTGTTGAGTCCGCTCTGGCGGACACCGGACACTGATACACTTTTATTTACATTAAAGCCTTGTTCAAGCTTTGCATAAGCCAAGAAAAGCCTAGCGGCTAGAGCCGCGGGCTAGACACAGAAAAGCCTAGAGCCCAGAGGGCTCGGGTGAGATAAGGAGACTTTATATGAAAATTATTTTATTATTTTTAACGCTTTTATTTTTAGCCTGCTCAAAAGAGGTGAAAACCACACTTGATGAAAGTCCACAATTTAGTTTTGGCTCACAAGAGGTTAAAATTTCAAGTATAGAACCCCTGGAAGTCTTTTTAAAAAGAGGGGAAAAGGATGACGGCCCTACATTAGAAATTTTTATTAATAAAAAACAAAATATCATTCGCACTGAGCGCTCCATTTTTTGCAGTCAATACGAGTTTAAAGGAAAGGCTTATAATAATAATGATCCTCGAATTTTTTCTTTTAAAATTTCCGATTCAGAATTTGAGCAAATACAAAATCTTCCCTCAAAGGCTGAGTGCAAACTTGTTGTTAAACTTGAAAATGAAAATGGCTCAACAGCAAAAAAAGAAATAAAAATTAAATTTAATTTTGATAAACCACAAGTTTTAGAGGTTAGTAAAAACTCAGCTCTTAGAGGAGCGCTTGATCACTCAGCAAAGCTTTTGCCTCTAGATATTATTAGCATTAAAAACCCTTTCACATACCCTGTTGGAGTTAAATACGTTGCAGAAAGTAATTGTGTGGGTTTTACGGCCATTAGAAATTCTGTTAATAACCGGCTTGATGCCTCTATGCAGTATGGTGCTTTAAAAACTTTTCAAGCAAATATTATTAAACTTAGCGGAAATTATGATTTTAAAGACGGCGATTACAGAGCCTTTGTGAACTTTACCATTAAAGCTCAAGAGTCAGTGAGTATTGCCACATATTCTAATGCCCTTACATTTTTGCCAGATAAAGTGCTGCATAATACTGCAATGGGTTCTTCTGAAATGCCTATCACAGGTGCCTATATTAATTATTGTGTAGACCACTATGATCGGCCCGGGCTTTATTTATGGAGCGACATAGAAAAAACATACACTGAGCCTGTTAAATATTTTTTCCCACCTGGGTCTATTGGGGTTATACCTGGCTTGGGCAGGTTTTACTAAAAGTTTAGTTGGTAACCTGCAAAGCCTTGAACACCGGCCATGGTAGTACCTAAATCGCGCGCGTCTAGCTCAACCTCTGCTCCAGCTATAGCTTGAGACAAGCTGCGGTTTGCTCCGGTTGATGTAAAGCTTCCGCTTACAGAAGAGGCCGTATTTCTTTCAATAACCAGATAGCGGTAATTACCTTCTGCAAAAAAGCAGTGTGTGCCTTTTGATCCAAAACAAAAAAGAGCTCCTAAACCACCTTGAAAGCCCGAGTTACTACCATCAAACTCTACTTGGGCTGAGCCCTCTTGAATTTTACCCATAAGTTTTCCCCAAATAACTCCACCAATTAAGTAAAGCTTAATGCTAGAGCTCTCAAGAATGTACAGTTTTAAAAGTGGTGAGATTGTATAACCCGTTGTTGAATAGGCAAATGTTCCGCCCGTGCCAGTTCCCGTAGTAGAAGCTGTAAAATAAGTAGGTCTTAATTGAAGGGCGATAATGCTTGAGGCATATCTTTTTTGTAGGTAAGCACCAAATTCCCAAGCATTACCAATTTGCCCCGTTGAAATTCCGCCCACTCTAGCATTGGCTCTTGTAATTAATAAATTCATATCTGATTGAGTAGCTGCTGTAATACCGCCCAACAGACCAATGGACCAATTTTCTTTGCTACTTTGAGCAAATGTGGTTTGAGTTAATAAAAGTGCCAGCAAAACGGTGAGAGCCAATTTCATAGAATCTCCTTAAATATAATGTGTATTTATTTTGCGAAGTATTTTTAGTAGAGGCAAGCATTAAATTTTTAAAACTATTGTCACAGGGCAATGATCGCTACCAAAAACCTCCGGCTGAATGAAGCTTTTTTCCACATTACCCATAAAACCCTTATTCACAACATGGTAATCTATCCGCCACCCAATGTTTTTCTCTCTTACGCCGGGGCGGTAACTCCACCATGTATAATGCCCTCCAGTTTTTTCAAAATGCCTAAATGTGTCAACATAGCCTTTACCCAAAAACTGGCTCATCCAAGCTCTTTCTTGTGGTAAAAAACCAGCATTATTCATGTTTGTCTTTGGGTTTGCTAAATCTATTTCCTGATGAGCTATATTAAAATCCCCGCATATAACTATGTTTTGTTTTTGTCTCACTAAAGAATCACAATACTCTTTAATGGCTTGGCAAAAATCTAATTTATAACCCAGGCGGGTGTGTTCACGTTGGGAATTGGGAAAGTAAGTATTAATTAAACTAAATTTAGGGTACTTGAGCGTTAAAACCCTTCCTTCATTATCAATATCTTTAATTCCAATCCCCATCTTAACATCAAGGGGCTCGGCCTTTGTATAAACAGCAACCCCGCTGTAGCCCCTTTTTTGAGCCGAATGAAAATAAGATTTATATTTATTAAAAGGCTCTAGAATTACTTTTTCCAAATCCCCAACCTCAGCCTTTACTTCTTGAGCACAAAATATATCTGGCTGCTCATAAGAAAGCCATTTTAATAAACCATTTTTGGCTGCGGCTCTTATGCCGTTAACATTCCATGAGGTGATTTCAACTTTTTTCATTTTTGCTTTTTTAGCACGGCCTGCAGTTCACTTTTTAAAAGCTCAACATCATCTGGTTTTAACCCAAAAAACCACTTGGCGTTTGGGTATAAAACCGCATTTATTCCCTTTTCACAATGGCCCAAACAACCAGAGGCATTCACCCTAAATTGCCCCTTAAATTCTACCAACTCTTGAGCACAATTTGCTTTAAGCTGATCTCTTAACTGACTAGCCCCTTTTGCCCCACAAGAATCACCCGTTTCTTTAAAGTTTGTGCAAACAAATATATGTGCTTTAAGCTGCGCATTTTCTTTCATAACTTGGAGATATTAGGCCTATCTGGCTAGACAGAGCAAGAAAATTTGGTATAACTTTTAGCGTGCATAGCTCTAAGATTTACCTTTGTGAAACATTGCCTAAGAGAAAAAACTTTTCTGAAAGCTGTGTTATACTTTTTGATGAAAAGTTACAAAAACTTCAAAGTACTTTATCCTTTATCAATCAATTTCAATTCAAAATAGCTCTTACTGGCGGTGAAGGCACTAAAAGCTTAGATGGTTTTAAAGATACCATTATTAAAGTACATAAACTTGTTGGTGCTTATCCTAAAAAAAATATTTCCATAATTTGTCTTGGCGGTGGAAGCATTGGTGATCTTGCGGGATTTGTTGCCTCTGTTTACAAACGTGGAGTTAATTTTATTCAGATACCCACCACTTGGTTAAGCGCCATAGATTCTGCCCACGGCGGGAAAAATGCCATTAACCTTTTAGAGTCTAAAAACCAAATTGGCACAGTGTATTTGCCCTCACAAATTTATTTAGTTAAAAATATTTTAACAAAGCAGCCACGCAAGCACGAAGAAGCTGTTATGGGAGAAGTTTTAAAAATGGCTCTTTTAGATAAAGCGATTTTTAAAATAATTCACTCTCAAGCAAAAATTAATTTGTGGGAGCTGTTACCAAGTCTTATAAAGGCAAAAACAAAGTATTTTAAGAATGACCTTTTTGAAAAAAACCAAACAAGAATTAAATTAAATCTTGGGCATAGTTTAGGGCATGCCATTGAGCTTGAAAATAACTTACCCCATGGCATAGCCGTAGGCTGGGGGCTTGTATTCGCTTTAGAGTTAAGTAAAAAATTAAATTTTATTAATAAGAAATCTAAAAAAGCAGTTGAAAGCATATTAAACAAGCATTTCTTAAAAAACTTCTCCTCTCAGCCGCAATTAAATTTGAGGCAACTTAAGAAAACTTTAAAATTTGATAAAAAAAATACTAATGCAAACGCACTCAACTTTGTTTTAGTTAAAGAACCTGGGAATTGCGTTGTGCAAAATATTGGCTTTACTCATATAGAAGACACCTTAAGGGAGCTAAAATGGGTTTAGAGTTTAATTTCTCAGGCCTAATAGCACCTTCGAAATCAGAACTAATTCGTGCCCTTTGTTTAAAAACTTGGAATAAAGATATTAGCTTTGATCTTAACTCTAGCGGAGAAGATGTAAATAATATGGTTAAAGCTGTGAAAGCTTTTTATAACCAAGCAAATTCTTTTTTTTGTGGCGACTCCGCCTTAATGCTCAGACTTTTTTCCACAAGGCTTTCACGCCTTGAGGGAGAATTTATTTTAAGCGGCTCGAATAGGCTTTTTGAGCGCCCGCACCAAGCCCTTTGGGAAACCTTAGGGACACTGGGTTGTGATTTAAAACAGTCAGGCAAAGAGTTAAAAATGAAATCCCAAGGGTGGAACAAAAATGCAACGCACGTTTATATTGAAAGCTCTTTATCTAGCCAATATCTTTCAGCTCTGACACTTAACTCTTGGCAATTAAAAAATGACATCACATGGGATTATAGCAAGCTTTCATCGACTGAGTATTTAAATATAACATTAAATTTTTTAAAAAAATCAGGTCTTGAGTTTGAGAAAGAACAAAATAAAATTCATATTAAAAAAAATCAAACCCCACAAGCCACGCATTTTCAAATAGAACCAGATATGAGTACCGCTTTTACAGTGGCAGCATGGGCTGTGGTTGGAGGGTATGCAGAGATTAAAAATTTTCCCACGCATTCTCATCAACCAGATTTTATTTTTACTCAAATTTTAAAAGACATGGGGGTTGAAATTAATTTTTTAAACCAAATGTTGTTAGTTAAAAAAACAAAACATCTTAATACTATAAATCTTGATCTTCTAAACACCCCGGATTTATTCCCCGTACTATCAACGCTTTGTGCTTTTACCGATGGGGTTTCAGTTTTAAAAAATGTGAAGCACGTAGCATTAAAAGAATCAAACAGAATTGAAAAGACTAAAGAGCTTTTATCCTTAATAAATTGTCAGACTCAATTTGACGGCACAAACTTTATTATTAGTGGCAATAAAAACCTACTTAACCAAACACATAATTCATTCACATTTAATGCCGATCATGACCATCGTATGGTTATGGCCGCACAGGTTTTAAAATTTGCCGGTATTGATATTTCAATTTTAAATTCAAATGCCATAAATAAAACTGCGCCGGAGCTTTTAAGTTATGTCTGTTAATTTTTTAATAGGCCATAGAGGGGTAGGCAAGACCTCTCTTTTAAAAAGAATTCAATATTATATTCCTGAGGCCTATTGCATTGATTTAGATCAAAAAATTAAAGATTTACAAAATTCTACAATTGAAAATATTTTTACTTCATTTGGCCAAGAGTATTTCAGAAACCTTGAAATTAAAACTCTAGAAGACGTTTTAAAAAGTATAGACACTTCAAAACCTGTATTTATAGCTCTTGGCGCTGGTTTTAAACTTGAGAGCCTTAAAAATTTAAAAGAGAAAAATATTTTATGGGTTAAGCGAGTCAGTGATAAATTTGGAAGAATTTTTTTTGATCGCCCACTGTTAAATAAAAATTCCAGTCCATTAAAAGATTATTTAGATCTTTTTAATCAAAGAGAAAACACCTATTCTAACTTTTATACCGAGTGTCTTGTTTTACCCGAGGGCTCAAATGAACCAAATGGAACTGAGGAAAATTTTTTTCAAAACAAGATTAATGTTCAAAATGCTTCTATTACATTACTACCTGAGCATTTTAGAAATTTTCACCAATGGATTAATAAACGCCTGAGCTGGAATTTTAAGTATTTTGAAGTACGCACAGATTTATTAACTAAGACGCAAATTGATGAGGCCCTAAAAATAATACCGGAGCACAAAATACTATTAAGTTATAGAACTAATACGCATACAGAATTCTTCAAAACTTTTAATTATCCCAATGGTATGCTTACTGATTGGCCTCTGGAGTTAGGCGCCCCCCCCTTTAAAGTAGATTATGTTTCTTTACATAGCCTTACCAAGCCCCTTGATGAAACGCTAAATATACTTTCCGCAAGAAAAGAAAAAATAAAACTTAGCATAAACATAAATAATTTTTCAGACCTACTTAAATGCCATGATTGGTTTTTAAAAGACACCAAAAGCAGAGTATTTCTACCGCGCGGTGATTTTGGCTTGTGGTATAGGCTTTTAATTTATAATACAGCTGAAATTAATTTCATAAGAGAAGATTGTGGCTCAAGCTCTGAGCAGCCCACTTTATTGCAATGGCTTAATACCCAAAATAACGGCTCAGGTTTTTATGCAGTTTTGGGAGATCCCATTGAGCATAGTTACTCCCCTTATTTTCATAAAAATTTAAATAAGTTTTTACCAATCAAACTTAAAAAAGAAAATTTTCAGCAAGGGATAAATGCACTTACCCTACTTGGACTAAAAGGGGCTGCAGTTACATCACCACTTAAAGAATTAGCTTTTAATTATAGTACTTTTAAAACACCTTTATGTGAAAAGCTTAGATCTGCAAACACACTATTAATAAATAATCAAAAAATAATGGCTCATAATACTGATTATGAGTCACTTAATGAAATATTAATAAAATTTAAAAATGTAAAATCTATTGCCGTATGGGGCGGCGGAGGAGTTTTAAGTAGCATTTTAAGCATACTTCCTCAGGCTATTTGTTATTCTGCAAGTAGTGCTAAGCCTCGGAATTTAGAGGGGGATATTAAAAACTTTTCACCTGAAATTGTTATTTGGGCAGCATCAAATGCAAATAAACCACTCATGCCAGAGAAAAGTTGGCAGCCACGAATTGTATTTGATTTAAACTATTCCGACTCTTCCCTTGGAAGGGAATATGCGCTAAACACTAAATCAGAATATATTTCTGGCTTGGAGATGTTTAAACTGCAGGCCAAAAAGCAACTTAACTTTTGGACACAAAATGAGTGCAAATAGTTTTGGAAATATTTTTAGAATTACTACTTTTGGTGAAAGCCACGGCCCAGCAATGGGCGTTATTATTCAAGGCTGTCCAGCGGGAATAAAGTTTGATCCTGATTTATTATTACGAGAGCTTGAAAGACGAAAACCTGGAGTCTCCGCTTTAACCTCAGAAAGAAAAGAGGTAGACTCAGCAGAAATTTTAAGTGGTGTCTTTGAAAATAAAACTCTCGGCACTCCAATAGCAATTATTGTTAAAAATACTGATGCCAGATCTGAAGATTATGAAAAAATTAAAGATTCACCCAGAGCAGGGCATGCCGATGATGTATGGAAGAAGAAATTTGAGCACACAGATTATCGAGGAGGCGGAAGGTCTTCGGGACGTGAGACCATAAGCCGTGTTATAGGCGGTGCTGTTGCCCACATGCTTATTCGTGAAATTTTGCCTCAGTTTGAAGTTTATTGTTATGCAGAAAAAATTGGCCCTATGGATTTTGGTTTTTCTATGACGGTTGATCAAAAAAAAGAATTAGACACGCTTTTATTAAAAGCAAAACAAGAGGGTCAAAGCTACGGCGGAGTTGCCGCAATTAAAATTAAAGGCCTTCCCGCCGGCCTTGGGCAACCAGTATTTAGTAAAATAAAATCAGATTTTGCAAAAGCCTGCATGAGCATTGGCGCAACAAGTGCTATTGAAATTGGCGAGGGCTTTAAAAGCTCAACACTTACAGGGGTTGAGTTGCACACCGAAAAAATGCAATATGGCGGCACCCGCGGAGGAATTACTACAGGCGAAGATGTGGAGCTAAAAGTTCATTTTAAACCAACATCTAGTATTTTAGATGTGGCCAAAAAAGGGCGCCACGACCCATGTATTGTTTTACGCGCCTTACCTGTGGTTGAAGCCATGTGCAAACTTGTTATTGCAGATCATCTTTTATGGGCAGCCACAGATAAAATTGATAATTTAAAAAGAGTTTATGAAGATGAAATCAGTATTTGAAAGCCAAATGACAGTACCCTTTCACATGGCTGACCCGGCCGGAATTGTTTTTTTTGGTCATATTTTCTCAATGGCCCACAGTGAATATGAAAAGTGGCTCACCCAAGCCGTTGGCAACTGGGACAAATGGTTTAATAACCCTGAGTGGATAGCTCCTATTAAAAAAACAACTGCTGACTACTTAAGTCCCATGAAAGCTGGTCAAAATATAAAGGTAAAAATTTTTATTAAAGCTACTACTGAGAGTAGTTTTACTACTTTTTTTGAATTTTACAACTCAGATGTGTTATGTGCCCAGGTAGAAATGTTGCAAGTTTTTTGCGATAAAAAAACACTTAAAAAAATCCCCATCCCAACCCTTGCAACACCCCTTCTACGTAGCAGGTAGTTTTTGGTAATTATAGACTTATATTTGACTTGAGCCCTAACACCTCTAGCTTCCTTACTATCTTAAAAATAACCATAACAATTACCAAAAACTACCTGCTACGTTTTGGGGTTAGATAAATTTGCCTAAGATGGTTTTGGGGATGTGGTCTATTACAACGACTTCGCGGATTTTTTCATAGGGCTTAACTTTTTTATTAAACTTTTTCACAAGGTCTTCTAATGGAGAAGCCTTTGAATTTTTTGAAACATTATTTTTTTCTGCTAAAAGTTGAATCCTATGGCCCAGGCGATCATCTTCAGTAAAATGCAAGTTTAACTGAGGGGAATTTAAACTGAGCTCATAAAAAATTTGTTGCAGTTGAGATTTTGAAACCAATTCTCCTGCGATTTTAATTTGATCATTCATTCTACCAAGCGGCCTTATGGCGCCATTTACAATTTCTGCATAATCTTGGGTTTTAAACCAACCGCCACTTACAATAAGTGTTTCTTCCATTTGTGCGTTTAAGTAACTCGTCAAAAGAGAGCGGGATTGGATGTGTAAAACTTTTTTCTCATCTACCCTTGACTGCGCGTGCGATAATAATTTAAGTTCTGGAAATTTTAATTCTTCAAGACTTTCTAAATTTGCTGATGCAATTTGAGAACAGGTCTCCGTCATTCCATAACTAGGAAGTAATGGCCACCCAAGTTTTCTTGCTTTTAAATATAAGTTCTCACTAATAGCGGCTCCACCAACAAGAACGGCTCTTAATTTTTGAGGCGCTTTAAAGCCAGACATAACTAAATCAAAAACTTGTGTAGGCACTAAAGAAGTGAGTGTCGCATTATTTTTTTCTAAGGCATTATAAAATTCTTTTGCATCCCACTTAGGGTTTTGGCTGTTCCACTCAATTACTTGTGCGCCTGTTAAATAAGAACGCGCATACACGGCTAAGCCAGCAACATGGTTAAGTGGTAATGCTTGAAGCCAAATATCATGAGGCTTGGCTAAAAGGTTTTGGTTAACTCCCATAGCAGATGCTAAGAAGGCTTTTTTAGAAAGGCATACCCATTTTGCCTCACCCATGGTACCTGATGATTTAATAAATACATGTCCACTTAGGTGTGGACTCTTATCTGCTAACTTTTGAATTTTTTTAGAAACCGCTTTGTCATTGCTGGCAATATAGATTTCATCGCTTAACCAATCCATCATACTAAAAACCCCCACTCCCTCTTTTCAAATTCAATATCAAATCCAAAACCAAAACCCTCTTTAGCCATTAAAAGATCACTTTTCAAAAGCCCACAAGGTAAAACCATTTTGGGGTATAAATTATAAATTCTTGAGGCTTCGTAAGCTGCGCACCCCGCCCCAAATGCATGCTCTAGATTACTTGTAAAAAACACTTTTTTACCACTAGATTGTGCTAAACTCACCATTTCGTCCGTATTTTGGATTGCAGGCTTTATAACGATAACTTTAGCGTCATTTCTACCTGAAATCTCACGGTCTGCCGCCAATACTAGATTAAATTCGTCCTGAAGTTTTAACCAGGCGCCATCATTGCCAACGCAGGGGTCCTCTATAAGATCAATAAAATCTAAATTGCCCACTTCCTTTTTAATTTGGTTAAAGAAGTTTTCAGCCTCTGAAAAACTAAATTTTGAATTAAAGTCTAATCTAAGTTTAATATTAAATTTTTTAAAGTCTTTGGCTAATTGACTAATTTGTAATGCTGAAGAAGCCAAATTTTGTATAACTTTTAATTTAATTAATTCATAGCCCTGACTAGATACATTTTTTATTAAATCAGTATTTAAATTTTTGGTTGATGACACAAGATAATGCACCGGTGGTAATTTAAAATTTTGACTTAAATTTATTTTATCTCTTCTAGCCTGAGCATCAATTTGTGCAAAATACAGACATTGCTTTAAAACAGTATTTATGTCTGCATTTTTTAAATTTATTAATTGACGATCAAGAGAAACATCCCCTAAATCTTCCCACGGCTGCAAGCAACTATAACCTACTAATCCCGGACTAAAACAAAACTTTAAAAGCGCCCCTTCTATAGGCTTTGTATTAAATTCTACATGGTATTTAGAAAACCAAATGTTCATCTAAGTAAAATCCCTAAAGTTAATAATAAACCAAAGAACATATGTAAAAGCCCGGCCTTTGCTAAAAGCTTGTTATATTTTTCACTGGGTTTTGTTTTATAAATTTGAATAAAAATGTATATCGCCAGTGGCAAAGACAAAACTGGCAAAATGGCTGCTTTCAAAAAGCCTGTGTTATACCAAAAATAAAGAAGTAAATACGGCGCTAAAAGACAGAAAAGAATTTCAAGGCGCATAAATTTAGCGCCAAAACGAACTGCCAGAGTTTTTTTATTGGCAATCTTATCTTGCTCCATATCTCTAAAATTATTTATCGCCAAAAGTACTACTGCCAAAAAACCTATTTGAAGCCCCGCCACTACTGCAAGCTTGTGCAAAGAGAGCGCTTGCACATAAAAGCTTCCCACCACGGCGATCACACCAAAAAACAATAAAACAAAAATATCACTTAAGCCAATATATGCTAGTGGAAACGGACCTGCAGTGTAAGCATAAGCTAAAAAAACTGATAAAACTCCAATAAGTAATATTCCAACACCAGCATGAAATACTAATTGCAAACCTAAAAAGGCGGCAATAGCCAGGCAGACAAAGCCTGCTTTTAGCATAGTCTCGGGTTTTATTTTTCCCTCAGCCGTCATACGTTTTGGGCCAAGGCGCTCTTTTGTATCAGCACCTTTTTTAAAATCAATGGCATCATTTATGTAGTTGGTAGCCACTTGTACAAAAATACTTGCCATAAAGGTGCAGGCAAAAAAATATAAATCAAATTTAACCTCCATCTTATAGGCAATAACAACTCCCAAAACCACGGGCATCCATGAGGCGGTAAGTGTTTTAGGGCGCGCAGCTATAACCCAATCAATCAATGTCATTTTAAATTAAGGGAGCCTTTCAAAGCGGCGAAAGTTTGGTTTTCGCTTTTCAATAAATGCCTGTTTACCTTCATGGGCTTCTTCAGTGAGATAATATAAAAGTGTGGCATTCCCAGCTAAATCTAAAAGACCAATTTGGCCATCACAATCTGCATTGAGTGCTGTTTTTAAACAGCGTATAGCCAATGGGGAATGCTCTAAAATTTCTCTGCACCATTTTAAGGTTTCAACTTCTAATTCTTCATAAGGAACGACTTTATTTACAAGGCCCATCTTAAGCGCCTCATCGGCATCATACTGTCGGCATAAATACCAAATTTCGCGCGCCTTTTTCTGCCCCACAATTCTTGATAAATAGCTACTTCCCAAACCACCATCAAAGGAGCCAACTTTGGGACCTGTTTGACCAAAGCGTGCGTTATCAGCAGCAATACTTAAATCACAAACCACATGGAGAACATGTCCACCACCAACGGCATAACCTGCCACCATGGCGATTACTGGCACAGGCAAAGATCTAATTTGTTTTTGTAAATCTAAAACGTTAAGCCTTGCTACGCCGTCAACACCAACGTAACCACCTTTTCCACGAACTTTTTGATCCCCTCCAGAGCAAAATGCATCTTTGCCTTGGCCAGTTAAAATAACAACGCCAATTTCAGAAGAATCTCGGCAAATTTTAAAAGCATCTATCATTTCTGAAACTGTTTGGGGTCTAAAAGCATTTCGAACTTCTGGGCGGTTGATGGTTACTTTAGCAATACCATCATCGGTTTTTTCAAATTTAATATCTTCATACTTTTTAATAGATTTCCATTGTTCTTTTTGGCTCATACACGCTCCATAAACTTAATAAATTCAGTGTTTAATTTTTGAGAATTAATATCAAAAATAACTCTGTGCCCTGCCTCTAATATAAGGCTGTCAAACTTCGGGTTTAACCTTTTTGCTTCCTCTGCGTAAAACTTATACTTTTCATCACGGCTGCCTGCTACAAATAAAACAGGGGTATTTACTTTTTTTAATGCTTCGCGGAAGTCTGGCTGCCTTCCAAGCGAGAATTGCCTTAATGCTCTTTCTAAATGACTTCGTGTGTAATCAGATTCTTTTCTTAATGGGGTATTAGAATTTTTAAAAACTACTTGGGAATTCCATAAATTAATAAGCTCGGGCCATGAACCCATTTGAAACTTCTCACTCCATTTTTGATCTGCCTCTGTTCTTTTTCTTCTGTCATAATCTGATTTTAAACCTAGGTTTGCAGAAATAATAATAGCCCCCTTAAAGTTATTTTGTGCGCAGAGCGCTGAAAGTGCTAAACGCCCCCCCATGGAATATCCCATAATCCAATCGCACTTATTTTTTTTTGCCAATTCATTGATTTGCTTAGCTGCATATTCAAAATTTTCTTCAAAATCTGTGGGCGCATAGGGAAACACATTAAATTTAGCTTGATTTAAAAAATCCCAATCTGCACTCACCCCCAAAAAACCTGAGATGCATAAAATATTTCTCATAAATTTTTATACCTTTCCCAAAAACGGCTCGAAGAGGCCTCATCAACAATAACTTCTACAATTTGTGCTATTGGCATTTTACCCGGCTCAAACACCTGGTAACTTAAGTTCCACATTTGAGCTAGAGCTTTAAAGTTCAAGCTATGGCTATTGTAATATGGTGTTTTATTAAAAATATTTTTAAAAATTTTCCCACCAAAGTTATTAATTACAAAAATTTTAAAATCATTTTTTTCAAGTTGGTTTAAAACCCAAGGAGCTTGCACATCATAAAGCATGGTTAAATCTCCTAAAATGGCCCAAGAGGTTTGACCAACTTTCATCCCCCCAAAAAAGTAAGAAAGCTGCCCATCTATACCGTTTAACCCGCGGGTAGCCTCTATATTTAAATTTTTATTTTCAAATCTTGCAGCCAAATCCCATTCACGAATGGGAAGGCTATTACCCAAATAAATTCTTGAATTACTTAAAGCTAACTCTGAAATATTTCTTATTAAAGCTGTTTCTGAGTTTGGTTCTTCAGTTAAAAGATTATCTAATGTTTTTTGCCTTTGGGAGTCTTGTTCTATAAATTTAGAAAAATTATTTTTAACATCTAAATTTATCTCTGGTAAAAAACTCTCAAGCGGTACTTGAATTAAATCACTCCCCGGAAGTCCCGAGTAGGGTTTTGAGCTCACTGAAAGTGTTGGAAGTGGGGTTAGGCTTTCTAGATCTCTCCAAAGTCTGTGTGTGGGCACATCCCCAATTCTTAAAATGCCATCTATTTTAAAACCACTCATGCTGGCTCTTTGCAAAAGTTTGTCAGCATTAAATATTTTTATATTATCAAGCTCATTTAAATTTCTTATTTGTGATGGCGCTTCAGCATAAAAGGGTAAGTGATTATTTTTTAAAAACTGAGCCACTACTTTTGACTCAGATGAATTTAAACCACCAACAAGAGCAAAAACATTCTCATGATTTTTAAAAAATTTTTTTAATTTTTCACTTGCTTCAGAAAGATTAAATTTTGATTCCTGTAATTTATAACTAAATGCCTGCTTAGTTAGCTCTTGCGGCATCTCTCCCGGCAATGGCTCATCAAAGCAAATATTAAAATGAAGTGGATTTTGCAGGTTAAAATTAAATTCATCAAATTCTAGGCCATCAATATCTAAACAAAGCTTTGCATACTTTCCAAAAATTCCTACCTGCTCGGCTGCCTGAGGAGCCCCTGTTCCGCGATAGCGCTTTGGTCTATCAGCTGTGATGGCTATTAACGGCAAACAGCTATAAGTGGCCTCCATCATGGCAGGCATGAGCTCCCCTGCCGCTGTGCCTGAGGTTGTAATAACTGCAGCTGGATTGTGTGTTGATTTAATTCTGCCTAAGGCAAAAAAAGCAGCTGAGCGCTCATCAAAAAAATTAAATTTTTCAAATTTATCAGATTTAGATAACAGCTCCACAAAAGGAGAGTTGCGTGCACCAGCACAAATGCAAATGGTTTTTACCTTTAGTTTTTCCAGAGTATTTAGAATTTTTTGCGCTAAATTAATATTACTCAATTTAAAATTCCTAAATTTTTCTTAGTAGCATTTATTTTTAAATTTAATTCATTCCATTCTTTTTCAAATTCGCTCTCTAAAACAACCCCGCAACCAGCGCCAATAAAGGCACTGTGTTTTTGCCAAAAAAGCCCTCGAATAAGCACCACACTTAATGCCTCTTCTTTTGAACTCACAACCCCAAAGGGTGCACCAAAGTGAAAACGAGGCAGTTCTTCATTTAAAATTTTTAAAAATTCTAAAGCTTTATTTTGCGGCAAACCACCTAGGGCGGGTGTGGGGTGCATTAAATTAATAATTTCGAAATAATCAATTTGGGGTAACTCACCTTCTACCAATGTTAAAAGATGCCCAATAGCGCCTTGAGCTTTAACCTGCATTGGAGAAAAATTAAAATCACCTAGGCTTGATAGCTTTTGCCTTAAAAATTCAACTACATATTGGTGCTCGCTCACTTCTTTTTTGTTATTTAAAAACTCTTCTTTTGAAATGCCCACAGGCGCTGTTCCTGCTAGGGCCATAGTTTTAAATTGATGGTCTTTAAAACTAAAAAGAAGCTCTGGTGTAATGCCACAAAAGCCCTGATCATTTTGAGAGAAAAAATAAAGATAGTTTTGTGGCTCGTGGTTTAAAATTAAGTTTTTAATGCAAAATAATTTATTCTCAAAACCAAGCTCACCATTAAAACCGGTTGCAGCATAGGGAACAGCTTTTTTAAGCTCGCCCTTTTCAATGCCGCTTTTTAAAAGCTTAAAACTTTTTTAAAAAATGCTCTTTATTAGCCTCTTTAAATTTTAAAACATCTTGCCTGGAGGGCATAAGGCTTAAAAACTCACATAGCTTCTCTTTTGTGAGCTCTAAAAACTGCTCGCATTTAAATGCTTTAGGCTGAGTAAAGAATTCTTGGGCATAAAAACAGGCACAGTTGGGCTCCATTGTCCCACTTAAGCCTATTCCCACAAAATATGTGCCCCGCGGCGTAGAAAGCAGAGCCCCTGAGTTAATAAATTTATTTAAATGCTGTTTTCCTAGGTTGACCACGTGAGCCAACTTAGCATAATTTATGGCAAATTAAAGGACTAAAACATGGCATTTGGAACAAGCTTTTTGGCACCCGGAAGATTCACGCTCGTGGCGGGCCCTTGTTCAATTGATTCAGAGCAAACCTTTCTTAAAACGGCGGCCAATTTAAAAGAAAAGGGCGTAAATGGACTCAGAGGCGCTTTATTTAAAATGCGCACCCATTCCAATTCATTTCAAGGCTTAGGCTTTGAGGGCCTTGCCATTTTAGAAAAGGCAAAAACACTTTATAGCCTACCTATTTTTACAGAGGTTACAGATCCCCGCCAAATTGAAAGACTTGATAACTACGTTGATGTTTACCAAGTCGGCGCTAGAAACATGTTTAACTATGAGCTTTTAAAAGAACTTGGCAAAACAAAAAAACCAATTTTATTAAAGCGCTCTTTTTCCGCACTAATAGATGAATGGATTGCTGCGGCTGATTACATTCAAAAAGAAGGCAATAAAAACGTAATCTTTTGTGAACGCGGCATTCGAACCTTTGAAAATAAACTCAGAAACACTTTAGATTTAGCAACTGTTGCCTATATAAAACAAAATACTTCTTTTAAAGTGATGGTGGATCCAAGTCATGGCACAGGGTCTCGTGCTTTAATTAAGCCAATGGCACTAGCAGCGGCTGCCGCAGGAGCTGATGGGCTATTAATAGAGGTTCATGACGAGGTTGATAAAGCCCAATCTGATGAGCTCCAGGCTATTAACTCTATGGAATTTGGTGAAATCGTAGTGGCCCTTAAAAAAATTCTACCTGCATTTGGAAAAAGTTTATGAGCACTCAAGTCCAAAAAATGTTTAACCAAATTGCGGGTAAGTACGACAAAGCTAACACTATTTTA
The DNA here is from genome assembly GCA_016715815.1 of Oligoflexia bacterium. GTDB lineage: Bacteria > Bdellovibrionota > Bdellovibrionia > JABDDW01 > JABDDW01 > JADJXN01. Next base: position 870 of record JADJXN010000008.1, on the reverse strand, counting down.
TCTTTTGGAATTCACCATGCCTGGAAGAAAAAATTTGTTAAACGCGTAAACCCACAACCTGGAGAGAAAATTCTAGACTGTGCTACCGGCACAGGAGACATTGCTTTTTTAATTGAAAAAACATCTCAAAAAAAAGCAAACGTTGTCGGGGTTGATTTTTCTGAAAAAATGCTTGCAGTGGCTAAGCAAAGAGCTGCTCAGCTAAAAAGTAATGTGGAGTTTATGGGGGCAGATATTGAAAGTCTCCCCTTTGATGATAATAGTTTTGATAAAGTCACTATCAGCTTTGGCATTAGAAACGTAAGAAATTTAACAAAAAGTCTTAATGAAATTTTAAGAGTGTTAAAACCAGGTGGGAAATTATTTATTTTAGAATTTGGGCAGCCTCAAAATGAGACATTTGCAAAAGTATATAATTTCTATTCAAATTTTATTCTTCCACAAATTGGTGGAATGATTACCGGAGAAAAAGACGCCTATATTTATTTAAATAAAACAAGCCTCAGCTTTCCCTCAGGAAATCACTTTATTGATTTGATGCAAAAAAATACCACATTCAGATCCTGCAAATTAGAATCTCTTAGTTTAGGTATAAGCTATATTTATACCTTACAAAAATAAGTGCTTGGCTTTAGTCTAGATTCAAACTAACTCCTCTTGAACTTCATAGAATATTCATTCAAACTAATTAAGTCAGAAAATAAAAACTTTAAATGGGAGAACCTATGAAATTATTAAAATTAACATTAGCCGTTTTAGCTACTGCCGTATTAGTACCAGCACAATCATTTGCAAGCTTCGCCTTGCCACTTTCACTGGGTTACACATCCAGCTCTGTTAAATCCGGATCTGTTACCTCAACTACAAGTA
>JADJXN010000007.1 GCA_016715815.1 Oligoflexia bacterium | reverse complement strand
AACCAGTAATTAATTTATCAAAAAGGCGGCTTGCTTTTTCAAAGGCCCTAGTTGCAAAGTAAAATTCAGCTTGGTCAAAATCTGATGTGAATTTTTGGTTAACCTCTAAATCTTCAACCCAAGTTCTAGATTTTGTGGGCATTTGTGTGTGGCAAGAAATACAAATTCCAAAAGCAGAGTTAAGCATCCATCGAGCATAGCGCTTGTTACCTAAGCGGTACACTCTTTCTGCTTCTTCAAAATGCTCTTTTAAAACAGATTTTGAAACACTATAACCTGCGCCTTTTAATTGTGGGTCATGCACGGCCTCTTTGGCATTCTCAGCTAGCCCCTTAAGGCTTTTTCTAATATCAGCATCATTTTCTGATTTTAAAAACTTCTCCTCTGGGTTGAGGTATTTTTTCAGCTCCGTCATATGGTGTAAAAAGTCTCGCATCACCGCTTTTGTTTCTTTGGCACTTGCTGATGTAGCTATTAAACTTATTATTACAGTTAAAAATATTTTTTTCATTCTCTCACCTCTACCTAATATGATGGTTGTACGGCTAAATTAATTTTTGAAAACCCAGAATCCTGACATGTTGCTATCACTCTTTTAATAACTCCAAAGGGAACTTTTTCATGAGCCACAAGGTTAACATAGCCTTCTTTTTTGCTTTGCTTTTTAAGCCATTGAATAAGCGGGTCAATACTTCCCATTTTAATAATATCCGCTGTTTTTGCCAAAGCTTTTTGCTCTCCAAATAAAGTGCTCATTGAAATTTGAAGAGTTACTGCCTGCTTTGGCTGATCAGTTTTACTCGCCTTTGGAAGCTCAATTCCTTGAGAAACTTCAATCCACTGTGAAACAGTGGATGAATTAACAAGTAAGAAAATAACTAAAATAGCAAACATATCCACCATAGAGGTCAAAGATAAAGAGACCATTCTAATTTTGCGCTCTTCTTTTTTAAGGCGCCCTTTCTAGATGTATTGTAATCGCTTATCCTAAAGCGTGCTTTTTTTAATGGCATATTTACTCAGTGCTCAATGCAACAATGTTAAAACCTGCTTTTTTTGCAACATCAATGGCCTTTACTACTTTTCCATACTCCACAGAATCTTCTGAAGCAACACCAACAGTCACTGACGTTATAGCGCTTGAAAGCTTTATGGCAGAACCTAATACATTTGATAATTTTGTAAAATCCGCAGAAATGTTTGAGGGAACCTGGCTGCGTTGTTTAAAACTCTCAGGCCAACTAAGCTTTATGCCAGAGTTTGTTAAATTTATTGTAAGTCTATTTTGCTCTGAAACAGAAACCCTACTTTGCCCTTTTGATTCAACAGAGGCAGGAATAGTTCCCACCTGCAGCCAGACTGCTGTTACAAGCAAAAATAAAACAAGCGAGCTTAGTAAATCAATGAAGGGAACGAGATTAAGCTCCACATTTAAATCATCATCAGCTTGTCCTGCAGAAAAACCCATGTTTACTTCTCTTCAACGCCAAAGCGTGATCTATTTGCTAAAATAAAGTTAAACGTTTTAATACTAATTTCATTTATTTCATCTATTAAGTGCTGTGCTCTATCTTGTAAAACCGAATAAATCCCAACCGCAGGGACTGCCACAAGCAAACCAAATGCTGTACAGTGCATCGCCTCTGAAATACCTCGTGTAAGAACGGCTGCTTTTGTTGCAGGGTCCGCATCGGCAACACCGGCAAAGCTGATAATTAAACCAATAATGGTTCCAAGTAACCCCACAAGTGTTGCTAAGTTTCCAATAACGGCCAAAAAGCCAATACGCTTTTCAATGTTGGGTACTTCTGTAAGGGCACCTTCGTCCAGCGCTGCTTGAATTTCCTCATCTGTGCCTTTGTTAACAAGTTTTAAAAGACAGTTTTTTATGACTTTTGTCAGAGGCACTGGGTTTTGATCACAAACTGTGATCATTCCGTTAATATCACCTTTAAGCAAATATGCCGTTAGTTTTTTGTAGAACTCTTCTTTATTAAGTTTCATCTTAAAATAAAGAGATTGGGTTCTCTCTACTGTTATTGTCACCATGATGATTCCCAAAATTAAAATGGGGTACATCATAAAACCACCCTCATGAAATGCCTTTATTATAAACACTGTTGCCTCCTAGACTTTAATACTAATCTTATTAAGTAATGCGTTGCGCTAGCTAGGGAATTTTTTTGCCCTTTAAAAAACCCAAAACTCTGCCGAAAAAGTAGGCATGATAAAACTTATTTTATTAATTCTCTGCCTTGGGCTTTTTCCAACTGCCAGCTTTTCACAAACCTCAAAAAACTCAAAGCAATTGCCTTTGGTTTTTGACCCACTCACTAAAAAGTACTTTATTGGGGCAAGCTCTAAGTTTGTTTTAAAAGAATCTGGGCCCAGCCAAATTGTTGAACGCATAGAAGTGAGCGTTGATGGTGGGGATTATAAAACCTATAACGACTCCATTGAGTTTAAAGAAGAAGGCAAGCACACATTAAAGTTTAGAGCCGTGTCTTCTGTGAATAACTGGTCTCCCGTACAATTTATTGAAGTTTTTGTGGATATGAGCGCTCCCTCAACGGAAATTAAGTTTCCTGATACAAAGTTTCATAAAAATGAGCAGCAGTACTATTATGTAGCCCATAATTCAGAGCTAAAACTTGTGGCCCAAGATAATTTATCAGGTGTGGCAGCAATTGAATACTCATGGGATGGTGTTAATTTTAATGACTACACAAAACCCATTAAACTTGAAAAACTGGGTGCACAAAGTATTCATTACCGCTCAAAAGACCGTGTAGGTAATTTAGAAGTAACTAAGAAAATTGATTTTTCTGTGGATGGAACTTCACCCACTTCAAATTTAAAAATTGGTCAAAACCCACGCTCTATTTTTATGAATGATAGAAATTATTTCAGCGATGGAGCCGCTTTTATAATCGAGTCTCAAGATGATCTCTCTAAAGTAAAAACCGTTTGGGTTTCCATTGATGGTTCAACAGCTACACCATATTTAAAACCTATTTACTTTCTACAAGAAGGCCCACACACATTAAAATATTTCTCTGAGGATTTTGTTGGTAACCGTGAAACTGAAAAAACAATGAATATTTACACCGTCTCAACTCCCCCACTAACGAGCCTTGTGGCCTCTGGTAAAACAATTAATACTGGCGGAGTTAACTTTGCTACCAAGAAATTTAAAATTCAATTATCTGCAAAAGATAATGCTGTTGGGCTTGAGCGTTTGGAATATAAATTTAATGGCGATGCTGATTTTAAACCCTACATTGAGCCCATTGAATTTAAAACAGAAGGTCTTCATACAATTACTTACCGAGCCGTAGACCGCGTTGGTACCTATGGTCCTTCAAAAACATACACGGTTAATATTTTAGAAAAGGGGCCTGAGACAACTATCTCAACAGCTCAATCACTTGTGGAGCGAAATAATACAACTTATTCCCCTGCACCCAACGTTATTACCTTTAATGTTGGCAATAGTGCCGTAGGGGTGGATAAAACTTTTGTAAGTATAAACGATGGCCCGCTTCAGCTTTATCAAGGACCAATTACATTAAATAGTGATCAAAAAGTTTATAAAATTTCTTATAAAAGTGTGGACAAACTTGGTAATGAAGAGCCACCCAAAACCATGACGTTTCACATGATTTCAGCCACCCCAGTGATTGATTTATTTGTAACAAGTGGGCAAAGCTCAGAGGAGCAAGTACGCACAAACTATCTAGATCAACCTGCCGATGCCGCAAAAACTCATACTCCAGCTGCAGAAAACGCAGCACCTGCACCACGTAAACCAGCTAATAAAGCTGTTAATAAAAGATAAGTGTAGTTCTTTGAGCTGCTGACTTTAATGATTTGCTCTTTGCTTTTTGCTTTTTGCTCTTTGCTCTTTGCTCTTTGCTTTTTGCTTTTTGCTCTTTGCTCTTTGCTTTTTGCTTTTTGCTCTTTGCTCTTTGCTTTGGTTTATTATTTCCTTTGTCTTTTTTACTCTCGCCTTTTAATTATTTTTCACTTGATCGAGTTTTTGTTGGAATTTTGTTTTGTTCTGTGAGTTTTACTTTTGCTTTTATTTACTACTTTATTCGCACACACATTGTCTTTATTGTATTGTCCTGGAATTTTCTTTCGCTCTAAAATCATTTTTGAATTCGCCTGACGTGATTGATTTGTGAGTGAAAAATCTAAGATTTAAAACCCATGTTATTGTGCTGCTTAAACAAAGGAGACTTAAATGAATAACTTAGAAATTAAAAAGAATGCTCTCTCAACTAATTTGAAAGTACTTGCTAACGGAGAACTTGTAACTGTGCTTAAAAACGTATCTAGTGGTGAGTTAATAACAGAATTAAAAAACCTTGTTTCAGAAGAAAGAAAACTCTTGTCTTTAGTGTTAGATTATCTTTAGAAGTACAAACCCGAAAGCTTTATCTTGAAATGGGCTACCCTAGCTTATTTGAGTTTTGCGTAAAAGAACTACAATACTCTGAAAGTGCCGCTCAACGTAGAATCTCTGCTATGAGACTTATGAAAGACATCCCTGAAGTTAAAACTAAAATAGAAAAGGGTAATTTAAACCTTACTACTTTATCCCAGGCCGCCATGTTTATTGGCCAAGAAAAAAGAGTTAACCAGAAAAGCTATAACATTAATCAAAAACGAGAGTTATTGGGTAAATTAGAAAACAAATCTAAAAGTGAGTGCGAGAAAGAATTAATAAAAATATCACCCTTAGCTACAATTCCTCAAGATAGGGAAAGACTAATCACAGAAGAAAAGATTGAAGTAAGATTTGTTATCACAAAAGAGCTTAAAGAGAAGCTTGAGAGGGTAAAGGCATTAATTTCTCATAAAAAAGCTAATCCTAGTTATGAGGAGTTACTTTTAGAGCTAGCGGAGATTGCGCTTAAGAAGCTTGATAAGAGCCGGTGTCAAAATGCACTTCCGCCGGCGGAAGTAAAGAAATCAGATGCTCAAAAGGCACACAAAGAATCACCAAATTCCCGCTACATTCCAACAGAAATTAAGCGCCAAGTATGGAAGCGGGATCAGGGAAAATGCCAATATGTTAGCGATAAGAACTTCAATGCAGGTAAGCCTGAAAGCAGCAAAGATCAAAAGGACAATGCAATAGACAGCTCAGCACAAAAATGTAACTCCACGCACTTTATTCAAATAGATCATATCAAACCATACAGCTACGGCGGCTCCTCGACAGATATAAATAACTTAAGGCTTCTTTGCGCAAACCATAATCGCTACAGGTGGAAAAAACAAATTTAACAAAGAAAGCAGTCTAAAGTGGGAGAGAAAAATACTGTAATGCCTAACTAATTCGGATAATAAACTCGATGTTACGAAGTTGCTTTAGATAAAAGTGCAAACCTGCGAATAAGAGATAAGTTTACTGCCCCGTGCGGGCACTTGATTCAAACACAAAAGGATAATCTACATCTACCAAAGTTCCACCCTCAGGGTGAGGGAATGTCCAGGTTTTAACCTCGGTTAATACACATTGTCTCACAGGCTCACTCTTCATAGTGTCTTCAATAGAATCAGCCTTGAGCACTTCACCGTTTTTGCCAATCACAAATCTAACTGAAATTTTACCGGCAAGCTTTGGGTTAAAGTTAAGTTGCCGTTCATAACATAAACGAATGCGGTGTTGGCGACGACGAATGATTGCTTCAATAACATCTTTTGAAAGCCCGCCTCGCACCAAAGTATCAGGGCTTCCGTGTCCTGTACCACCTTCAACAGCTGCATCCCCCGAGAGACCTAATCTTCCAGTTCCTTCAAAGCCACCTTGGCCCTCACCAACGGTCCTACCAATACCAACGGTTTTTCCACCACCACCTGTTTTTAACCCCTCTGTTGAAAACCCACCAGTACCTGCTTGAGACACTTGAGTTTTCTGATTTTGTGTTGGCGCACTAGGCGCATTAGCGCCCATTGAAGTTAAACCTGAAAGCAGGCTTCCAATATTAGCTCTTTTTAAAAGTTGCGCAGCACTTGGTTTTTCTTCAGCCGCCACCTGCGCTTTCCCCAAATCTCCTTTTTGAGCCCCTCCATCGGCGGTTTGTTGTGCTCCCATGGCTGCTTTTGCCGGCTGCTGTCTTGGAAGTAACGTCACAAGTCTCTCTGGTGGGCGCTCAGGCTCCTTTGGTGGGAAAATGGATATAATCAAAAATATTAAAACAGGTGCTAGAAGTACGCTTAAAAGAATAATGATCCATTTTTTTTGATCTTCTTTGTTTAAATCAGATTTTCGCGGTAAAACCTCAATATTGTCTAACCAATCAAAATAAAAACTTACTAGCCCTATGGCTAAATCGGCCTTTTCTTTATCTTTAATTTGTATGTGGTAAACACCCTGGCCATCTTTTTTTAAATGCTGCTCTTGCCTAGCAGTTGAGAGCGACATGAGCTTTCCGCCTAGCTTTATGTGGCCATCAATGCTGTCATCAAAACGTATATCAGCTGATTTATCTTCATTTACTTTAACAACTTCTAATGAATCTCTAGTGGAGGAGGCATCATCTAAATCCAAGACAAAAGTATTATGTCCCGCTTTTCCAATGGTGATAGATTCATTGGGACCACATAAAATGGTGCCGTATAAAATATCCCCCCAGTAAACGCTAACTTTTAAACTAGAACTCAGAGCTTGAGTGGATAATTTGTTGGTTAAAATTTTCCGGGACATCGACAATTTGTTCAAAACGAATTCCCTTTCTCTGATAAATATAACTCAATTCGGGTTTTTTGAATTGCCCTTTTAATTTTAAACCAGAAAATTTATGAGTTTCAGACTTTTTATAAATGACTTTAGGCTTGCTTTGTTCTTGCGCCCAACTCGACGTAGCGCAAAAAAGTATTATTAAAAAGATTTTCATTTTAAAAGCTCCCTAATTTTATCTTTCAATTCAGGCTCTTCATCAAAAGCCCCTTTGTTTAAGGCAAGTTTAAAATTTTTCAAAGCATCCTGCAGGCGCAAATCTTTTAAATGTAAATACCCTGCATTAGCCCACCCATGGCCTGAGCCTTTTTCGCCCGCATCTTCAAATAAATCTAAAATATTATCTTCTGTGTTTAATTTTAATTCTATTGCTACAAAAAGGTTAAAAAGCTCATAAGATTTTTGAAATTTAGATAAAGCATCAATAGTGGTTAACCTTGCTAGGCGATATTTTTTTTGAGTGTAACGAATGTAGGCTAAATTGTACCAGGAATCCTTATCTGATTTTTTCTCACCGTTTAATTTTAAAATTTTTGATGTTAACTCTTCTTCTTTTGAATTTTGAGATTTTTGAATGAGTGGATATTTTTTTTCAAATTCTTTTAATACATCATTAGCTTTTGAAGCCATATTGGCATCCGCTTGCCACCCATAAAAATCTAAAACTTTTTCAAACTCAGGTCCTCGATGGCGTGCTTTATAGGATTGGTCTATACAGCTTTGGGCAAACTCTTTTGATTTTTGGTCTATTGGTTGGGCTAACTTTTCAAGCTCCTTATCAAGCTCAGCATCATCTCCTTTAATTAAACGTATAGCAAAAGCATATTTAGAATATAAAAATGGAACCACACAAAGAGCTTCATAGCGGTGAAAGTAATTTATTTTTTCATTACCAGAAATATCTAAAAACTTTTTGGAAATATTTTGAAGCCTAATACCATCTTCTTTTATTTTTTTAACAAAATCTTTTGATTTTGTACTTAATTGCTTATCATAAGTGGCTTTTTCTGATTTTAATTTTTCCCACTCTGGCAATTTAGGTATAACCTCTTTCTTGGTCACATAGGTTAGCCTTTTAAGTGCTAGCTCGGCCTCTTTTTTTCCGGCTTCTGTGGCACCACTTTTACTATTTAAATAATTTTTAAATTCACTTTGAGCCTGAGCTGTTTGTTCAAGTGCTTCTAAAATAAGGGCTCTATTTAGCTGAGCTTGTTTTTGCAGCTTTTCATCCCCTGGTTTTTTTAAAAATAAATTTAACTGCTGAAGTGCTTTATCGTACTGGCCAGATTCCTGATACATAGAGGCGCGCACACCTGAAATATTAAAAAAGCCATCATAGTTGGGGTTTTTCTTTTCAAGTTTTTCTGCCACTTCAATGGCTTTTGAGTAGTCATTTAGCTTTTCAAAATAAATAAAGGCATTATATAAACTCTTATCATGAAGCTTTGCCATATCTGGATTTTGTGCAATTTTTAAATATAATTCAGAAGCCTTTTTAGGATCCGTAATTCCTTGCGCCCATAAGAAATAAGATTCTTCTTTTATTATTTGAAGCTCATTTTTGGGGCCCTTAGTTTTTAAAGCCCAATTATAGGTACGCTCCCAATCCCTTAATTCGTAGTAAGCTTTAGCCAGGTTTTTAAAAGATTTTTTTGTAATATCGTCATCCGCTTTGTCATCTAATAATTGCTGGCTAATTTTAATTCCTTCTTCAAGCTTTTTAAATTTCAAAAAGATAGACGCTTTTAAAAATAAAATGGTACGGGTGTATTTGGTCTCAGGGTAGAGTTTTTCATACTCTGTTGTGAAGTTAATTATCTTTTCAGCCTCAGATGTTAATTTTGTAATACTGTCCTTGTTTAAATCTTCTAAGCGGCCCAAAGTTGAAATTAAGTTTCTCAAGGCCTCCTCTTTTAAAGGGTCTTTAATTTCATTTTTAAACCAAAGCCAATGGTTTTCAAAACAATTTTGAGCGGCTTTAATATTATTATTTTCAAATAAGTATTGAGCATGTCTGTAGAGCAGGTTTTGTGACTGGGGCCATTTTTCAAACGCCCCTAAATAAGTTGAATTTAATTTTACAATTCTTTCCTTTACTGCGTCTAAAACAGAGGCTTTAAAATCATTTAAATGTGCTGTTACCGCTTCTCTAATAATGGCTTCTACTTTTGCCTCAGTTGTTTCTTCTTTTGTAGGGTTTTTAAGCTGGTCGGAATAATTATTTAATAAATCAAAAAGGGTTGTTTCAACAATTTGCCAACGCTGAAGCCTATAGGCTGAATAAATAATTCCAGCTTGATAAAGCATTGCATTTTTAGATTTTGGATCTGCTTGTATGAGCTGAGCATAGAGGTCTTGAGTCTTTTCATACTGACCATTTTGCTCTAGCTGCTTCACAAGCTCTAAAATCCAAGGAAGATAATCTTGGTCAATATTTTTAAAATATTCAAAAGCCTTTTTGTGATCTCCTAGTTCCGCATAAACTGAAATCAGATCCCGCCTTGCCTCACGCTGAAGGCTTAAAAGCTCCCCACCGGTTTGGGCTGATTTTTTAGTCCATAAATAGGCTTCTTCTAAACCCAAAAGTGCACGACCATAAGCTCTTAAATTGTAACCAGACCAACCTAATTTATAAAGCGCGTAGCCAACAAAAGGAGAATCTGCAAATTGCAAAACTTGCTTATAATCATTTTCAGCTTGGACAAATTTATTCTCATCAAAGTTTTGATCCCCCAATATTCTATATGCATCTGGCACATGCACATGCTGGGGAAAGCGCTTTACATAATCTCTAAATACTTGCATAGACTCATTTGTTCGCCCGGTTTCCATGTAAGCAAAACCTAAAAAGAAAAGAGCCTGGTCTTGCTTATTAAATTTTTGGTTAGCTATACCTTCTATAATTTTTGTGGCCTGCTCTCTTAATTTTTCCCCTTCATTTTCCTGGCCTAGAATTATTTTAGTAGTTCCTAATTCCCAAATAATTTCACTTTGTCTGAATTTTAAATTTAAAGATTGGTCCATCCCACCAACTTGCTCAGAAGCTTTTTCTAATAAATCTGCCAGACGTGCCTCATACTCCGATTGTTTTTTAAGGTCAATACCTGCTCCAGTTTTTTTAAATTCTAATTTTAATTTATGGTGTTCCTCTAAGTAGGTTTCGGCTTTTATTAGTTTTGACTGCAAATAAAACTTATCTAAATCCGCCCTGGCATTAACTGCTTTTTCCTTATTCCACCTGGCAATTAAATTTGCGGATTGAAATTTTAAAGCCTCTAAATCTGAGGCAAATTTTTTGTAAGCAGAATAAATTCTTAATTCCTCTTTTTTCAAATCTTCAATTTCAGATTTAATATTTTTCTGACTTTCTTCTAAGGCCTGTATTCTTTGATCATTTTTTAAATTTAAAAAGGGGGTAATATCTTTTTTTGATTCAAGGTATTTTTTTTGAAATTCATTAATTTCAGACCTTGCCTTTTCGCTCATACCAGCGTCGGCCATAATAAGGGCTTTTAATATTTTAGCCTCCATAGACTCAACCCCTGCACTTTCAAACTCTAGTTTTGATGCTAGGGCTTCGGCCTCTTGGTGCTTTGCCATAGAAAGTAGAGCCCAAACTTTTTCTATGTTAGCCCGGTTATAATACTTAGAGCTTGATGGAACTTTAGAGTATCTTTCAAGAGCAAGGTCAAATTTTTTCTGAGCATAGGCAAGCCTTGCAAGCCCTAGCATTGAAAGCTCACCAATTCGCTTAATTTGCAAAAGTGGATCTGCTGTGAATTGAATTTTTAAATTAGCCCCCCAGTGGGATGTCATTTCAGATGAAACATCTTTCCAAAACTCAGTTGATTTTTCAAAAACCACTGGTTCAAAAACTTTAGAAAAATAAAAGTGTGCCTGAGCATAGTCAGTTTGTTTAACTTTAATAGAACCCAGCAAATAAAGACTTGCCGCATAGTATCTAGAGCCTGAGTTAATTTGCAAAAAAAGCTTTTCTGCTAAAGCATCATTGCCAGACTCAAAAGCCAGTCTTGCTTTTGCATAATTTAATTCATCAGCCGTTACATTTGAAGAAATATCTGTTGGAAGTTGATCTAGGCGCCAGGGAATAAATTGGGCTGGCATTTTTTTTTGAAATAACAAAACAACTTCTACAAGTTTATCTTTTCCCTGTGGTAGCTTTTTCCACTCAGCCATGGGGATACTTTTTAAATACACTAGTGCAGAATTAAAATACCCTTTTTGAAATAATGCATAAGCCCCTTTTAGCCTGGCATCATGGTTATTAGGGTTTTTTTTTGTTATTTCAAAAGAAGTTTGAACAGCATCATCCCACTTTGAGTTTTGTATTAAATTATCTAAAGCATCAGCACTAGCTAAATGTGAAAAACAAAACAGAGTTATAAGAACTAATAATTTACTCAACATTAAATTGAGCCACGTATTGCTTAATGAGGCGTTTGTAGCTGGGGTTAAGGCGGGTAAACTCAATGGCAAAACCCTGCTCATTGTGGCTAATACCATGTCTAATAACCACACCCGTTAAATGAAGAACTTCTTTTGTCAGATTTGAGCGCAGTGAAAACTTAACTTCAGTTCCAATTTCTAAATTTTTTTGTGCTTTAACGAAAACTCCACCCTCACTAATATCAACCAGCACATACTCCCCAATTTTTGAGATATTTACTCCGCCCTCAAGCTTAACTCTTATTGTCCTTCTCTCTTTTGGCCAAACTTTTTTAGCAGGCACTGGGGGCGGTGCCGGTGGCTCAGGCTCTAGCGCTTCTTCTTCAATTGGCTCAGGTGCTGGCTTTAGAGTGGGTGCGGGAGAGGCCTTAGGAGAAGATTTAGATGTAGTTTTTGGCGCCAACGCTTTTTTAGGCTTCAGTGGCACAACAACTTCTTCCTCAGCCATATCTTTACTTTCTTTTGCAACACTCGGTATGGACTCTTGAGGGTAGCTTGGCATAAGGGACATAAAATCATCAACTTCGTTAATTCTTAACCATTTGGTAAAACCTTGTGTCCAAATATAATCCACAAAATGCAGGCGCATTTGGCTTAGCATGGTTTTAACAGCCTCAGTGGTAAGCGGCCCTAATGTTTGCCCACTCATGTGCACATGCCAAGTTTTTTTGGACATAAATTCCTCCTTGAAAGCCCAAACATTATTATAATATAACATCCATCATGAGCAGTCCAGAATGCAGGTTCTGTAAAACAACTTTGAAAGACGTCATCATTGACCTTGGTATGTCACCACTGGCCAATAGTTACTTACCTTTGAGCCACATTCACCACATGGAGCCCTTTTACCCACTTTGCTTGTACCTTTGCCATAAGTGTCATTTGGTTCAGGTAGAGGAGGTACAAAGTCCAGCTCATATTTTTACCGATTATGCTTATTTCTCATCTTACTCCCAAACTTGGTTAGAGCATTCAAAAAAATATGCAGAAATGGCCATTGATCGCTTTAAACTTACATCCGCCAGCCAAGTTGTTGAATTAGCATCAAACGATGGCTACTTACTTCAATACTTTAAAGAAAAAGGCATTCCTGTTTTGGGTGTAGAACCGGCAGCTAATGTTGCAGTTAAAGCCCTTAATAAGGGAATACCCACTGAAGTGAAATTTTTTGGCGTACAAACTGCCATTGAGCTTTGTGAAGACAATAAGCAAGCAGATTTACTTATTGGCAATAATGTTTTAGCCCATGTACCAGATATTAATGATTTTGTTGCTGGAATGAAGCGCGCTTTAAAACCAAAAGGTGTAATCACCATGGAATTTCCACACCTTTACCAACTTATGACTCACAACCAGTTTGATACCATTTATCATGAGCATTTTTCTTATTTTTCTCTTCACGCTGTTTCTGGAATATTTTTGCATCATGGTCTTGAAATTTTTGATTGTGAAGAACTACCCACTCACGGTGGCTCTTTAAGAATTTATGCAACCCATAAAGAATTAAAAAAACAAATGTCTCAGCGTCTTTTAGATTTGAATAAAAAAGAAGAAACTGCTGGGATGAAAAATAAAGAGTATTATTTTTCTTTTAAAGAAAAAGTACATAAAACAAAAAGATCAGCCCTTGATTTTTTAATTAAAGCAAAAAACCAAGGAAAAAAGATTGCAGGCTTTGGTGCCCCAGCAAAAGGAAACACATTTTTAAATTTTTGTGGCATTAGATCTGATTTTATAGACTTTACCGTAGATGACACTCCCGCAAAACAAGGACGCTTTTTACCTGGAACACATATTCCAATTAAAGCTGCCCATGCTTTAAAGGAAGAAAAACCAGATTATGTTGTTATTTTGCCATGGAATTTTAAAGACGAGATTGCCAAAAAACATTCCTACATCAAAGATTGGGGCGCAAAATTTGTTGTCTTCATTCCGGAAACAAAAATTTTAGAATAAATAATGCTCTTTAACAGTGTTGTCTTTTTATTTGCCTTTTTACCCATAACTTATTTTGTTTTTTGGAACCTTAAAACCAAAACTGAGCGCTACTTTTGGCTCACTCTTACTGGCTATGTTTTTTATGGTTGGTGGGATGCGCGGTTTTGCCTATTAATGCTTTTTTCAACTTTGGTAAGTTATTTTGCAGGCCTTTATATTTTAAAAGCTAAAAATAAAATACTTAAAAAAAGGGCTATGGTTTTAGCCATTAGTGTTGATTTAGCGCTTTTAGGTTTTTTTAAATATTATAATTTCTTTGCAGATAATATGCACTGGGCTGTTGATTTGCCAGCTTTAAAAATAATTTTACCAGTTGGTATATCTTTTTACACCTTTCACACCATGAGCTACATTATTGATGCCTACCGCGGAACTATTAAGCCTACAAAAAACTTTTTTGAATTTTCTTGTTATGTTTCTTTATTTTCTCAACTTGTCGCAGGGCCCATTGTGCGCTTTAGGCAAATTGAGGAAGATTTAGAGAAAATTGATAAGTCTGACAAATTTTCCAAAATTAATGAGGGTTTTAGCTTTTTTCTTATTGGGCTTTTTAAAAAAGTACTCATCGCAGATAGCATTGCCGCTATTATTGACCCAGCATTTTTAAATATAAATACTCTTAGCAGCTCTGGCACTTGGCTTATAATGCTGGGCTATACGTATCAGCTGTATTTTGACTTTTCTGGCTACAGTGACATGGCCGTAGGCCTTGGTTACATGTTTGGAATTAGAATTCCACAAAATTTCAACTCACCCTATAAGGCCATAGATATTTCTGATTTTTGGCGCCGCTGGCACATTAGCCTTTCTACTTGGCTAAGAGATTATTTATATATTCCCCTTGGGGGAAACAGAATCTCACCTTTGAGAACTAAAATAAATTTATTTATCACTATGCTTTTAGGCGGTCTTTGGCATGGAGCCAACTGGACATTTATTATTTGGGGCGCTTTGCATGGAATTTATTTGATTATAAACCACTTATGGAAAGAGTTTGGTAATGCCAAGCTTTCACCCTTTGTTGCAAAGATGATCACCTTTTTATTGGTTGTTATTGCCTGGGTCTTTTTTAGATCCCCTGATATGGCTACTTCATTTTTAATTTTAAATAAAATGTTTGGCCAAATGCCAGGTGCTATGCCAGCTCAGTGGCAAACTCTGGCCTGTGTTGTAGCATTAAGCATTATTATAGCCCATACAATGCCCAATACCTTTGAGCTTAAACATAAATATGGCAAAATTAAATCTTGGGCCATGGCAGCTTTATTTTTAATCTCACTAGTAAGAATTTTGGCAAATAATAATTCACCATTTTTATATTTTCAGTTTTAAGAAAGGGATATGAGGAATTTAGGCTTTATAAAAATAGTTTTAATAGTATACGCTCTTTTTTTAGCAGCTTATACTTTGCCGCGCTCATTATCTCCCACAGTGTTTTGCACAAGAGCCCTTGAGTGCGCCAGTTTAAGACGCCTTCCCGCGGCACCTTTTGAAGCCAATTTTAATATGCAAAAAAATGCTATTTGTGGAGACTTGGCAAAACTTTCAAACCGCATGGATTTTTGTCAATACCGCTCAGAAATATTTATTACAGATCCATGGGGCTACAGAAATACTTTAGATGTATTTAATCAAAAAAATGATATTCTTATTTATGGCGATTCCTTTACTTTTGGCGAGGGCGTTTCACAAGAGCAGATTCCAGCAGAGCAGCTATCAAAAGCATTAAATGCTCATGTTTATAATGGGGCCGGAAAACTTGAGCTTGAATATTTAGCTTGGCTTTTAAAAAATTTAACAACAACTCCCAAGGCTCTTTTGTTTTTTCACCTTGAAAGACACCACAGAAGTCCTGAGGAGATAAAGGATTTTAACAAGACTTTAGATAATAGTTTTTTTAGCAAATTAAAAATTTTGTTTGATTACTATAAAAATTTTAACCCCCTTGAGATTATTTCATCTCGCTTTGAAAAGAGTTTTGTAACTAAAAATATTTTTCCAAATCGCTTTGAATCAAATGTAAAAATTGAAAAATTAATAAATAATGCGGAAATAATTTACCCACCCTCACAAATAGAGAAGTACAATCACCCAAGCTTTAATCAGATAACTAGTGATACACAGTATTTTACAGAACTTAAAAAATTATTAGCAAAAAAACAAATCACCCTACACGTTGTACTTGTTCCTGAAAAATACACTGTTTATGCAAATTTGAACAAAAACCAAAGCACAACAAATAGTGAGCCCTATTTAAATCAGCTTTCAAATGAGCTTAGCAAAAATAAAGTTCATAGCATTAATTTACTTCCTCAGTTTCAAGTTGTTGCAGAAAAATTATTGAAAAATAATAAGTATATTTATTGGCTGGATGACACCCACTGGAACCCAGAAGGAATAAAGTTAGCTGCTGAAATTATTAAAGATAACCTAGCCGATTTTTAAAGCGTACCCATTTGCGTTTGTAGCGGTATAAAAGTGTGTTTTCCTGTGGCCTTGGGTCAAAGCCCCACTTTTCAATAAATTTTTTTAAACTATCAGCCTCATAATTAGAAACAACACCACCGGCATCGCGGGTACCTTTTGAATGATGCCAAATATAACAATTACCAGTTTTATAATACTTCATACCGGCACGGTCCATTCTCTCTCTTAGGTCACGATCTTCGTAGGTGATAAAAAAGCGCTCATCAAAAAGACCAATTTTTTCAAAAACTTCTTTTTTAAACATCATTAAAATAACAGCCCACTCGCGCGTTGCACGTCCGTGATTTTTTTTAACAAATTTTTTTGCCTTTTCTAAAATTTCCTTTTCATTAAATAAGCTCTCGTCAAAATGAGGGCCTACCATGTCGGCTTTCAAAGTTTCAATAGCGTTAATTAAAGCGTTGTCCCAGCCGGGCATAATCCAAGTGTCGTTATTGCCAAGGGCTACATACTCCGCACTTGCCGCCTTAATACCTTGATTAAACGCCGCCCCCACACCCACATTTTGGGGGTTTGTAATAATTTGCATCTTCCAATTTTTATTTTCTGCATATTCTTGAAACTCTTTTAAATATTTTGGTGTGTCGTCAGTTGAGTTGTTATCGATAATAATTAGCTCTTGCGGCTCAACCGCTCCATCAATTAAAGATGGCAAGCATCTCTTTGTAAAGTGCGACTGATTATAAACTGGAATAACAACACTGATTTTTGACATTTTTTATGTAACCTCTAAAATAGGCTCAAGTTTTAAAAACCGCAATGGCATTTTTATCTTTAGAGTTAAAATAAAACTCTGTTGCTCCTTCCGCTTGTGCAAATTCTTGAAACTCTTTTAAATTAAAGCGTTCCATATACTCCCCTTCCCCAGGCTTACTTAGCATAACTGCCACCTTTGACACAAAACCAATACGGTGCCGCGAAAAATTGTGCACAGGCTCACTAATAATTACCGCCTTTTGAGCCGAGGCTCGCATGTTTTTTAATATTTCATTTTTTTGTTTTTTAAAATGATAAAAACTTGAAACCATAACAACATAGTCACAAGCCGGGATTTTCTCATAACGAACATCAGACAAGTTTGATTTTACCCCTCTTTTATTAATGCCTTTTACAAAACGATAATTATAGTCAAGCCCTCTATAATCACAATTTTTTTGTTTTAAATGTTTATAATAAAACTCTCCAGTTCCACAACAAACATCAATAACCGAAGCACTTTCTGGAATAAGCTCTGCCACTTTTGAAAAAGATTGTTGAAAACTCTTCCCAGTCAATAGTTGCATAATAAAGTTATACCCTTTATTGCTCCAATATATGGGGGAGCGATTAGATAAACTCAATCCCATTTTGCGCCTTAGTTCACGCACCCCTTGTATAAATTTAATCGTGTCAGGAATAATTCTCACTGTTGATTTTTTATTTTTAAGCGGTCTATAGCGAACTGGAATGTCAACAATCTTTAGTTTATTTAATTGCGCCATAAATATAACTTCTGTATCCCAAAACCAACTACTACTTTTACTTTCTAAAATACTCGGTCGCGCCGTATGGCCATTAAAAAACTTACATCCAACTTGGGTGTCGTAATTTTGCGTTCCAAGTACTAGAGAGCAGAAATATCTACAAAGAAGGGAAAAAATATTACGTATTGGTTTTTGAAAGCCATAAAACAAAAAGCGCCGGCCAAGTGATAAATCAAAACCTTCTTTATCAATTTTGGAAATGAGATCAAGAATATAATGGGGGGCTATTTCTAAATCGATATCAATAAAGCCAATAATTCGCCCCTCAGCCACTGAAAAGCCTTGCTTAAAAGAAGTGCCTCTGCCTAAGTTTTTTAAATTAAATATGGCTTTACAATTATGGCTTGAGTTACTAATTTCGCCAATGATCTCTTTTGTGTTATCTGTACTGCAATCATCAACAAAAATAATTTCAAACTCATAGCTAGTCTGCTTTAATACACTAACCAGAGCATTAAAATTATTTTTTAAATACAGTGCCTCGTTATAACAGGGTATTACAAGAGACAAATCCATTTACACCCCTCCAAAACATCATTATGCTAGCAACAAATGAATCAAGAGTCTACAAAATCACTGGCGATACAAATTAAGGACCTGCAACGCTGTTTTGGAGCCAAACAAGTTCTCAACAATATAAATATCAATATTAATAGTGGCGAAATTGTTTTGTTAAGGGGAAGTAATGGCGCCGGGAAAACAACACTGCTACGTATTTTAGCAACATTGTTAAAACCAACAAAAGGGGACGCGTGGCTTAATGGTTATTCTGTTATTAAAGAACCTTTAAAAGCCAAAGTTCAAATGGGTTGGATCTCCTCAACACAAAGTGCCTTTTTTCCCCGCTTAAATGGACTACAAAACCTATACCTTTTTGGCTCTTTTTATAAATTAGATAAAAATGCTATAAATAGAAAAATTAAAACATGGGAGCAGGTTACCCCATTTACAGACGCTCTTAAAACACCATTTTATGTTTGCTCGGCTGGAATGAAGCACTCACTTAACCTCTTTCGGGGAATACTACACGACCCCTCTATTTTATTTTTAGATGAGCCGGGGCTGCACTTAGATTCTAAATCCACTGAAATTTTAAAATCTTTTTTTACTCAAAATAAACACAAAAAAACTATTTTATTTTCAGCCCACGAACATAATTTTTTATCCAGTATTGCCTCCAGATGTATTGAGTTAAAAAATGGGGGCCTTTTTGATACTACAAACTCATGTGACTAGCAGCGGGCTTCCTCTTTTTTTATTGTGATCGATTGCCAAATTAAAAAGTAAGACGCTCAAAGGCAGACTTGTAATAAACCAAATTCCAATCCAAGGGAGAGCCGTAGTAAAAACACTCCAGTCACTTTGCAAAACTTTTCGTGCGGTTACCAAGAAAAGGCTGAAAGGTGAAAAATAAAATGAAATCTTTTGGGCAATCTCGGGAAGGACGGTTACTGGAAAAAAGGCGCCGGCCAAAACTGTTAGCATGAGGGCCGCTTGATTAATTACCGACACACCTCGTCCCCAAAAAATAAGCATGGTTGCACCAAGAAGGCCCAAGGCCAAGAAGATAGGGAAAAATAAAATTTCCAAAATAAATAAATTAAACCATTGGTACTCTCTAATATTAAAATCGAATAAAAAAGTTGCCGTCAAAAGCAATAGGAAAATTCTAACAAGTTCCCGAGGCAGGCTAGCCAACCCCCAAAGTAGATATATAAAATATGTTTTTGGTGGCGATACCAAAATAGCCTCGAAGGTTCCATCATTAATAGATTCCCTTAGGCGCATGGCCACACTGGTAAATAGTAGCGCAGGAATAGCAAGAGCAATATCTCCTATAAGAATGTAAGAAAAATAATTTCCTTCAAAATGCACTCCAAAAGCTTTTGCTGTAAACCAATATATCGATAAACTTAGAGCAATATTAATAACCTCACCAAATACTGGCCAAAACCGTGGGTAGGCTTCTTTAAAATTTTGAAAGCAAAGCATTTGAAATATTCTGATCATTTAAACCTTTACCTATTTTTCCTCAAAAATAATTTGATACTCGTCTAGGTTGTCAATATTACCTAAAATGACTTGGTCTTGGCATACAACCCAAGCATGGGACTCAAATTCCTGCCCCCTTTTTACTCCTATACAAAGTAAAGTGTTGTGTCCATTTTGCTTTAAAAGTTTATGGGCCGTAAGCGCTTGCACAAAACAAGTCATAAGGGGAAGGCGCCGACTAAGAGCCGAAACAGCCCAAGCGATTTGGCCGAATGTATAATTTTGCTTCTGTTGTGGCTTAATTTTGTTAAGCCCCCTTCTAATTTGTGGATATTTAACAAAGCTCAACATAATGCGATACACCAATAGATAGCTTCCGGTTTGAAGTAGCAATTTAAACTTATCCCTAACACTTTTTCTCAACACCACTCCCTCAGCCAAATACAGCATTTGTTATATATATTCATTTTACTATATACTTTGCAAGGAGGCAAAATGAGCGGCTTAGCAGGTATATGGGCTAAACATTCCTATCCCGAGTTGGATTTTATTTTAGATAAAATGAGCTCAGCCTTATCCCATCGTGGCCCTGATGGCCAAAAAAATATAATCGATCAAAATTTTGCATTAGCATTTCAACAAATGCGCGTTACTCCGGAAGAGGCCCATGAAACACAGCCACTCATGGACCCTAATGGACTCTATTTGGCTTTTGATGGGCGAATAGATAACAGAGAGTCGCTTTTAAACCTGTGCGGGCTTTCCCAAGGCTTACAAATTTCTGATGCAGAACTTGTATTACATTGCTACAAAAAATGGGACGAAGAGTTTGCATCAAAACTAGTGGGAGAATATGCTTTTTCACTTTTTGATAAAAAAAAACAAAAACTTTTTTTAGCGCGAGATGTTGTTGGCATTCGCCCACTTTATTACTACATAGATAATAAGCATTTAGTTTTTGCCTCGGAAATTAAAGCTCTTTTAACACACCCACAAATACCAAAAGAGCCCTCTGATGAAGGGCTTGCAGAATTTATGTTATCAAACACAAGGCAAGACACCAGTATTACTTGTTTTAAAAATATTTTTGCCGTAGAGCCCGCTCATATGCTGATCTTTGAAAGCAACTCTTTTAGGAAAAAGCAGTACTGGGATTTTGACACCCAAAAAACAATTAGTTTTTCTAATTTTGAAGAATATTCCCAAGCATTTTTTGATCTATATAAGAAATCTGTTAAACGCCGAATGCGGAGCTCCTATCCCATTGCGGTGACTGTAAGTGGCGGCCTTGATTCCTCAACGATTTTTGCTCTAGCACAGTTGGAAGGCAAAAATGCAATTTTTGGAATTTCATTTTATCAAAAAGATAACCCACGAGCCGATGAAACGGCCTTCTTGTTAGAGCTAGAAAAAAAATATGTCGCCCCCATCCATCGCATAGAGGTCTCAGCCCTTGCAGGTATTGTACAAGATGCCAATAAAGTCTTGTACCAAGCAGAAGTCCCTTCTTTGGATTACACTTGGCAGTTAACACAAAAAATCTTTGAAGCAGCAAAAAATAATGGGGCCCGGACCTTAATCAGCGGCCACTGGGGAGATCAGTTGCTTTTTCCCCAAGCTTATCTAGTAGATCTTGCGAAAAAGTTTTCCTATTTAAAAGTTAAAAAACACCTTGGCGAATTTAATCAATGGTATATTGGGGACAAAACAGATTTTTTAAATAAAGTGTTTATTAAATCTTTGCTGCGTTCTTATACCCCTACGCCCCTTGTATCGCCCCTTAGAAAACTATCGAAGTTAATCAGGGGCTCACCAAGAGATTTTTTGATTTTTACAAAAAACTTTAGACATTGGCAGCACCCAATTTTGTACCCTTGGGAGAAAATGTCTTTTGCAAGTGAACATGCGCGTGAGACGTACTCCGAAATAAGAAAAAAGCACACGCTTATGTCTCTTGATTGGAACAATAAAATAAGTACTTATTTTCAAATCGATCAGAGCTTTCCCATGTTGGACCGAGATATCCTTGATTTTATTATGGCAATACCAGGCGAAATGATCAACTGGGGGGGGGTGCCAAGAGCTCTATTAAGAAACGCCATGAAGAACATATTACCCTCTGGGATTACAAACCGAAAATGGAAGGGAGATATGACATACCCTGCATCAGAGGGTCTAGATAAGGACATGCCCCTTATTATTAACCAATTAAGCCATAATACTGAAATAGCCAGACAGGGCTTTGTTAACGCACAAAGGTTGACAAAATTAATGAAACAAGTAAAAGTTTTATCAAGAACACCGGGCTATACTCCACCATGGGGCGTTACAGAATTATACGCTTTAGAGCTTTGGCTAAGGCAGTATTTTGAGGAAAAAAAATGAAAAAAATAAAGAAGCACAAAAAGAAACATCAAATAAAAAAAAAGTATGAATCACCTAAACTTACAAATTACGGCAACATTAAAAGCGTTGTAAAAGCAAGAAAAGGCGGTGGAGGCTTTGACGGCGGGGGCGGAAAGCCCAATAGCAGGGCATCTGGATGGCCCCCTACTTAATGTTCAATGATTAATAATTACCATTTATATGGATTAAAAATTCGTGGCCCCATTATTTTACCATGGCCGGCAGATAAAAATAAAATACAACCCGATATAGAAATTATCCCCGGCAAAATACAAGAATTTAGAAATTTAGCCTGCCGTAAGCATAGACCACAAAATTGGTTTTACTATTACAAACTCCCAGATGGTGCTGCGTATTTACGTTGGACGAACATAGCTGAATTTTTAATTTCACCAGATAGTCATACCATTAAATGGTATTCGCACCTTAAAAAGCAGTCAGAGTCTTTTCAAAATTACCTCTTAAATCAAGTGCTCTCTTTTAGTTTACTTGACAGGGGGATTGAACCTCTTCACGGAGTAGGGATTACTACAAAAAATAATGAGGCCATTGTATTCTTAGGGCACCCGGGATACGGAAAATCCACTCTGGCGGCATCTTTTATATCAAAGGGTTTGCCACTACTAACAGATGATCTAGTGGTCCTAAAGGAGAATAAAAAATATTGTACAGTTTACCCAGGGCTGCCACGTATTAAACTTTTTCCTCGGGTATCTAAGCGGTTTTTAAATTCAGAATTTTTAAAAAATGATGGCTCTTTAATGAACCCAGAAACTAGCAAAAAAATTTTTTCTCTTAAAAGAAAGATTTGCTACAACAAGCCCTGTAAACTAAAAGCCATCTATCTTTTATGCTCTCCAGAGGATCAAAGAAAAACTAAAAACATTTTAATTAAAAATATTAGCCCGCATCAAAGCTTTATGGGCCTTATTGCAAATACCTTTAATACAGTAATCCGTTCACCAGAAAGATATAGAAACGAGTTTCATTTTTGTAAAAGAATTGTGGATTATGGCATTCCAATTAAAGCCCTGTATTACCCGCGAAATTTAAAAAAATTAGATGCTGTAAGTGCTGCAATTTTAAAAGATTCTCAAACTGGAAAGTAACCAGGGGGAAGATCTTTGCATAACACATCGCTGAGTTTATTAATAACACTCATCATTGATGGGTTTTTAATAATGTAATCCACTGGATCAAAATTAAGTTCTTTAAATACGTCCTTTGAATAACCACGCGAAGATAAATACAAACCCGTAGCATGAACTCTAAATCTTGTATTTAAACGTATCTCAAATTGGCTATTAGGGCCCCAAAAATGCCAAATCGCTTTTTCTTGTTCTTTTGTAACGTTCATAGCTTTTAAAACTAAGGCAGATTCTTTTTTGCCTAGTTTTAAATATAAAAAACACGAATAAAGAAATAAAAGCATATAGAGTTTAACCACATTTTTAAACCCAATTTGGCAAGTGAGCTGCATTCTGGGTAAAATTTGGGACTCGTTGAATTTTTGATACGAGTTTAGCATATAAAAATAATGGCTCGTTTGATCAAATAAAAATAAAGTTCCCATGGCTTCTACCGCTGCTGCAAAAACTTCGCAAATAAAAATTTGCATTAGCTGACCGCGTTTTGTTTTAAGTAAACTCTTATTAATATGTTTAAGTGTTATGTCATTGGCCACACAATGAGCACATTCGTGCAACAAATAATTGGAACTGATATCCCAATGATTTAAATCTTGTAGGTTAAAATAACCAGGCCTTTGCCTTTCAATGCTTTCTAGCCAGTGGAAGTTATTTAAAACCGGAACTGTTTTTTGATTTAAAATGTCATCTAATCCCATCAGAGGAAAGGCAAAGTATGTTGATGCCCCTTTATTAAATTTATATCCGTATTTTAAAAATTCTTCACGGATTGTATTAAAAATGGGGTTAGTTGCGCACAAAAATCCATCCCCAATATTTTCTGTAACAGTATTTTTATTAACAAACTGCCTATGACTTTTAATTAAATCGATAAGCTTTATACTTTTTGATTTTTTTTTGCTTTGTAAAGGCCGGTTTAATTTTTTAAAACTATTTTGCGTTGATAACATGTTAAAATACTGTCACTCTATTTATGGGCTGTCAAGAATATCAAAATAGTGCATAATATTATCAATGAGCTCCATCTTTGCCAAAGCCGCCATCATAAGCTTTATTATTAATATTTCTGTTTTTATTGTTATTAGCCAAATCAAGCCGAATACCCCACAAAATGATTCTAATACGGTCAATATCGAAAATATTAAAACCTCAGGCCTTTGGTGGCTTTACCCAGCTTTGCACGAAACAACTGGAAGAACGATAAGGCTTCAAGAGCGCCCCGATCTTTTTCACGCTGCATTTGCTGGCTACCCCATTACGCTTTTGTATGACGAGCAATTATGGAACAAGTATTTTAAGTTTACATTTGATTTTGATTTAAGAATGCCAGCGTCGACACAAATGAACGACCCCTTCTTAATGATGTCCTGGCTTGGAAACTTAGAGATATTGAAAAAATATGGGGCGGACACTTTAATTTTTGGCTCCTCAGAAGCACATCGAGAGCTGATGCCAGATTTGTTTTCTAAAAGTATAAGCACCCTGAATAATTATAAAAAATTTCTGTTTTTAACACGCTTTGGAATGCTTCAAGAGTCTGTAACTAAAATGGCTCTTATCGTAAAGGAAATTAAAAAAACTCAGGAGAAAAAAAAGCTAGACAGTGTTGTGGTTGGCTATTCTTTCTGGTGGGCAGACTTTCAAGAGACAGCAGAAATTCAGGAACAAAATATATTGCTTAAAAATTATTTTGAGCAACATGGCCATTTAAAATGGCTGTATTACAACGGCCCTACTTTATTTAATGTACCAACCTGGGGCGATATTGCAAAAATTCGCTATTTACTCTTTATACGCCCCCGCCCCCGCTCCCCACCACCCATAAAAGGTAAATTGATAAAGGATTTAGGCGATAATGGCTATTTGCTTTTTAAAGATGATGTAAATCAAATTGCTGAAATGGCAAAATACACCCCACCCTATTCCTCCGCACTTCAAGGCCAAAAGCTAAGGGGCTGCACACAAGAATCTATTTACAATGCAAAAAAACGCTATAAGCAAATGCTTATAGCTTTAAACGAAATTGCAGAAAAAATTTATATTTATTTAACTCCTGTTACTCCCCTTCACTCAGATCATGCACACCCTTGTTTAAGAGATTATGTAAAAAAAATGTTAGTAGAAAGTGCCAGTACAAACATTAAAATTAAGGTTTCAGAATGGGAAGACTATGGCCTTACTTGGCAAGACTTTGTGTTTGATGGTAATACGCCAGAAACCATGCGCCTAGATCCAAACCACACCAATCGTAGCGGAGCAGAAAAGGTAACTAAAGCAATCAGCCATTGGATAAAGCTTGGGGGAAGGCAATGATTTATTCTAACCCGGAATTTTTAATTCTTCTTATTCCCACAGCCCTTCTTTTTTTGTTATTAAATTCCTATTCTTTAAGATTTTATCTTTTACTTATTAGCAGCCTTCTTTTTTACGCTTGGGCGGGCATTTTTGATACCATTGTTTTTGTATCCGTTATCTTATTTTCTTGGCTCTCTCTTTGGGCAGCCCATAAATGGCCTTTATACAAAAAACTATTTGTTACCGTTGGCATAAGCATTATGACATTACATTTGTTTTTTTGGAAATATACTCCTTGGCTTACGGAGCAGCTGCAATTTATTTTTCCAAATCTTAATGGGGGCAAAAAACTAGAATTACCACTACCTATTGGAATTAGTTTTTTTACACTTCAAGGCATTGGCTATTTGGTAGATTATGCAAAAGGCAAGGCCTCTTTTATAAGCCTCAAAGAGTTTGCTTTTTTCAAAAGTTTTTTTCCACAACTGGTAGCAGGCCCCATTATCCGCATGAGACAAATTTTACCGCAAATGCAGGTTTTAGAAAAACCGCAAGCAGATCAAATTCTTGATGGAATTGCCCTTTTTTGTTTTGGTTTTTTTAAAAAAATAATGATCGCCGACAGCTGTGCATATTTCGTTGATACTGTTTTTGCAAACCCTATTGTATACGGCAGAGGAACTCTTTTTTTAGCTTTAATGGGTTTTACTGTTCAAGTATGGGGTGACTTTAGTGGTTACACCACCATGGGGAGGGGCGCTGGCAAAATACTTGGAATTGAGTTGCCTGAAAATTTTCTTTCCCCCTATTTGGCAAGTTCCCCCTCTGAATTTTGGCGGCGCTGGCATATTACGCTCAGTGAATGGATTAGAGATTACATTCACATTCCATTACGTGGCCGTAGTCGCTCTGAATTGCGCGCACTTGCAGTTTTAGCACTTACCATGGTTATTTCTGGATTGTGGCATGGAGCCAACTGGACTTTTATGATTTGCGGACTTATTCACGGACTTTTACTGGTAGTCGAAAGACTACTTCTGAGCTGGAAGACGCTACAAAGCAGGCTTGAAGGATGGTCGTATTTAGTTAAAAAGATTTTTAATATTGTATTATTACAAAGTTGTATTATTTTTGCATGGCTCATTTTTAGAGCAGATAGTTTTTATGTAATTAAGATTTTTATTTCTAACTTTTTATCAGGAGCAAAAGACCAAATTGTTACCCCACCCAGTGGGCATGTTTATTTGTCCATTTTTTTATGTTATCTCATTCAAATCATTTTTTACACGCAACTTAAATCTGGTAAGTATGTTTTTATTGAAAATCTAAAAAATAAATTTGAGCACCTAAAAACATCAAGACCTCTTTTGATGGGGTTGTTTTGGGGCGGCCTGCTTTCTACCCTGTTTGCACTAAGCCTTGTATTTAGATATGCAAACACCTCTCAACGATTTATTTATTTTAAATTTTAATTAGGGGAGCATAAAAAGCGATTGTGGATAGACGTCAAACGCGGACTCTACCTTTTTTTGATTTTTAAATATTTTCTTTAGCTTTTGCAAATTTTTACTTTTGGCAATTTCTGGAAGCTGGCTTGCAATGGCCTTACTATTCTCAGAAAAGGTATGTCTAATGGCATATTGAGATACATAGTAGTCAAGATAATTAAATGTTTTTGGCGTCTTTAGATGGATCAACGATGTAAACCTACTGTCCATTTGCAATTTTCCACTCCCGCCCCAAGCGTCGTGCTTAACATCGTATTGCGGCTTAAACCAAATATTTTTATTCTCCTTAACCTTTTGCCAAAGCAATAGGGATAAGTCTTCAACAAGTTCTTGCATCCATTTTTTTGAATTATCGATTTTAATATCTAGCTTAGCCTGCTCACACACAACCTCGCCCGCAGACAAATAGCTTAACCATTGACGAGTGTATTTTCTCTGAAGCCTCCCATAGGTCAGCTCATGCCAATACCATCTATATATCTGAGGGCTGAGTTGGATGGCTTTCATTGGTAAAGCATAAAAAATACCATCGCAATAAGCATCGTTAAGTGTTTTTAAAAAACCCCTTTTTTGTGCATTAAACTTAGGGTCAAAGCGTCTATATTCCGAATTATTTTTTACGTGATAAGCCGCTGTCAGTGTTTTGATATTAGCGCCTACTGGTATTACCTGGTTTAATTCAATGGTGGATAAATACCAATAATCTAGGCCCACCGTGGCTACCGCCTCAGTTAAAATATGGCAAAAAACATAGTCTTCAAAGTTTTTTTCAGTAATTTTTCCGTAACCAAATTTTAAACCTGGGTAAAGCTCGTTAATGGCATTGTAGCTCCAGGCATGAAGGTAATCATGGATTATAAAAAAAAGCTCATGTAAAAATGTATCGTTAAAGTTAAAACTGCGAATACTTTGCTTGGGATTTTGTAACCACTGCGACACTGACGAATTAAAACCTACATAGGCCGCATTGGTGGCAGGGTTAAAGCCGCAATGGCCCAATGGAACCAGCTTTTCATAAATCCATTTTGAATCAACCGCACGTTTTATTATTTTAAAAGAAGGGTCTTTCAGCAATTGGGAAACTAATGGGATCTTTAAAGCAGATTCAGAATGCATATAGAAAATTATTGTTATTTTGCCCGCTCATTGCAAGACTAAACATAGGATAACCACAATTAATGTATATAAAAAAATATCGGTTACATTTAATTTTTGTACTCGCCTTTATGCTGCGCGCAGGCTCCGCCTTTATTGTCGGAGAGGATTTATTTTGGAACCGTGGATATGAGTCCTACTTTCAGATTGCAAAAAATCTTACACAAGGATACGGGCTTTACCTCGGCGACCCAGCCTACTACGCCTTTATTCCACCCGGCTACCCACTTCTTCTTAGTTTTGCGGCATTAAGCTCCATGAGTTTTATTGTTATTGTTGTTCTCCAATCTCTCTTAGGCGCCGCCACCACACTTTGCATCTTCTACATCGGAAAAAAATTTTTCTCTTACAAAATAGGAATAAGTGCAGCTCTATTAACAGCTCTTTACCCTTACTTTGTTCTTCATGATCCTTCATTACACGAAGCTAGTCTTTTTACATTTATGACGGCACTTAGCACCGTCTTTCTAATCAAGGCTAACAATTCAAAAAAGCTTTATCTAAGTGCTGTAGCAGGGATCTGTTTAGGCCTAACCTTACTTGTCCGAAGCACTCTATTCCCATTTGTACCACTTGCCGCAATATGGGTTTTTATAAATAACACCGCTCATATTAAAATAAAATTTGGAAAACCCCTTTTAATTATTATTTTTTGTTTTTTCACTATTTTACCGTGGCTTATACGCACCCATCTTCTTATTGGCGCCCCACTAATAACCTCCCAGTTTGGTAAGGCTCTCTGGGGAGGGAATAATCCTCACACATTTTCTCACTACCCAAGAGAAAGCATGGATACAAGCCGTTCAAAAGCCTTTATCGATCTAGATATAGTTGAGATTTATCTGATAGAACATAACGAGCGTCTACAGAACCAGTGGTACACTCAAATGGCTATCAAATACATTAAAACTCACCCATGGCAAACTTTTGTGGGTTTTATAAAAAAAAATATGGCTGGTTTTAGTTGGATTTTTAACCCGCAAAAAACTCCAGTTGTACAAATTGTTTATTTTTTTTCTTACACACCACTTTTGCTTTTGGGTTTAATTGGAATGTATTTAAATAGAGAAAAAATAAAAACACAGCTTCTTATTTATTTTCACTTTGCATCATTTATTATTATAACAGGGGTTTTTTGGGCCCACACATTACACAGAACCTATCTGGATATCTATTTAATGCTTTATGCTGCATATACTGTTGAACATTACTTGACAAAAAATAAAAATTTGTTGTTTAATAAATTATTCTCTAACCCGCAGGTGGTCTATGCAAAGCACAAAGAACCTTCTTGAATCTAAAATAATAATTTCTAAAGACATTGTCTCGCGCCCCGTTCAAAAAGAAGAAGTCATACTTCATTTAGAATCAGGAACGTACTTCGGTCTTAACCAGGTTGGGACCCAAATTTGGGAACTGATAAAAAAAGGAACTCCTGTAAAAAAAATTATTACTACACTTGTGCAAGATTACCAGATTGGCAAACAAAAAGCAGAGACCGATGTTTTATCCTTACTAAAAGTTTTAAAAAAAAATAATTTGATTAGCTTTCAGTAAATCTATGCTTTACCAAAAAAAATTTCAGAAAGTAATACAGCAAGCTGCTAACAGCACTACTGTAACTTGGGATGAAAGCGATGCCGGGTTTCAAAAATTTCTTTTAGACGAGTTAAAAAAAAATCATCTCCTGCCACTATTAAATTACTGGCTAGAACAAAATGTCCTTACACAAACCTGCCCGTCGTCTGTTAAGCAAGCCCTTAAGCTTGAGGTAGCACGAGAAACGTTTTTAATAGACATCAGAAAACACGCCCTAATTAAATTAGGCCTTGAGTTTAAAAAAAATAATATTCCTTTTCTTGTTTTAAAAGGGGCTGCGCTCTCCTATACCATTTACCCAAGACCAGGTCTGCGCGCTCACGGAGATATTGATCTTTTTATTTCTGAAAAAAATCGTCAATTAGCTTTCCAGGTTTTCAAATCTCTAGGTTATAGACAAGAAAATATGACCTATGGCCAACAGGCAGGACATCAGTGCGCCTTTTCAAAACTTGAACACCATGGTTATAATTTGGTTTTTGATCTGCACTGGAAGCTCAGTAATATTAATTATTTTGCAAATCTTATTTCTTTTGATGAGGCTTATAGTGCAGCTCAAGATTTGCCAGAACATAATGGAGTCATAAAGGTGATGAACGACCATCACGCTCTCTTGTATGCTTTTATTCATGGTGTTGCGCACCACCACGATGAGGAAAACCCGCTGTGGCTTTATGATACACATCTTTTAACTGACAAAAAAAACTCAATCTGGCTGACGGATTTTCAAAACCTAGCAAAAGAAAAAAAAGTTTGGTTTCTATGTGCTAAAGGCATGGAAAAAACGAAAGAATGGTTTAATACAATATGGCCCGAGACTTTCTTACAAGAAATTATAAGTGCCAAGCCCAATAGTGATGAGGCTGATTCTATAGTTTTTTTAAGCCCCAAGCGCAGCCTTCTAAGCGATTTTGTTTGCGATTTAGAAAGTCTAAGCTTACCAAATAAACTCAAATACTTACAGGAACGACTTATCCCCCCCAAAGAATACATGAAGAAAAAATATAACATCAAATCCAACATCTATTTACCAGCTCTTTATATTTGGCGAGCAATTTATGGCCTAAGGAAATTAAAAGGTAAACCCTAATCATTTTTAAAAATTAAAACGATGCGCTTAACAGAAGATTTCACTTTTCTTAACTAGGTGTCTTTAACCCCCCATACTAGAATTTTTAGCAAATAGTTTAACGGGAGGGGGACCCATGAAACTAACACTGCTTTTTTTAATCGCATTATTTTCTTTAAATTCTTTTGCTGCAGCTCTTGATGCAGATACCATTGTATCCGCTCAAAATAAAATTAATAAACTCGGCTATGAGGCGGCTTTAAGCCAGAGCTCTTGGCCAACTCCTATTGTAGGCCTAGATCAAATAACAACATATAATAGCGACCCTTGGGGAGAGTGACCCAGCCCCACTATTTAGTCCATGTACAGTCGGATAGTTTAAATTGCAACCATAATTGCCTCAGGAGCTGGTGGTTTGTAACCTAAGCTACTATGTGGCCTTATGGTGTTGTAATTTCTTCGCCATCTCTCTATCAAAACTTGAGCCTCTTTTAATGTAAAAAATATTTCTCCATTTAACAACTCATCCCTGAGTCTCCCATTAAATGATTCAATGTAACCATTCTCCCATGGACTCCCTGGTGTGATAAATAATGGACTTATTTTAATTTTGCCAAACCAGTGGATAAGTTTTCTGGCAATAAATTCTGGCCCATTATCTGATCTGATGTATTTTGGAATTCCTTTTTCTAAAAATAAATCAGCCAGTGCTTCTAACACATCTATAGATCTTAATTTTCTCCCCACTTTGATTGCTAAGTTTTCTACTAAATTCATCAATGATGGTTAACATCTTTATTGGCCTTCCATCATGTGTGTAATCATGCACAAAATCATATGACCACATGATTTTTATACTCCGGCCTTTTTCTGATACAAGATCCATCGTTGAGCCAAAGTCTACTTCTTTTGGTTGCTTCTTTGGTACTTTTAATCCTCCTCCTACGCCATATACGGTAAACTCTTTTGTGATTCACTTTAAAACCCATCAGCTCTCACCATTGCTGTTACTTCCTGTAGCCATAGCGCCCATATTGACTTGCGTACTCAATTTTTGGCGTGATCACTTTATTTATTGTATCTACTTTTGCTTCGTATCTTTTGTCGCTCTGAAAAGACTAACAACTTTACATGCCCGACGTTCAGATGTTTCAAACTTTTCTATTAACATCACCACAGCTTTTGACGCTTCCTTGTCGGGCTTAAAAGTTTCCCTTGTTAACTTTTGAGCATGGAATTATCAAGGCTTAAATCAGCTACTAATTTTTAAGCTGCTGATTCTCCTTTCCAGATCTTTAAGCTTTTTTGCTTGATCAACACGCATCCCACCATATCTTTTCCCAACGGATATAAGTGTCTGCTGAAACACCAAGTTGCCTACAAATTTCACCTTGGTTTAATCCTTGAACCTGCAAAGCTTCAGCTTCGCGTAGTTTTATTATTACTTCCTCTGGACTATATCTCTTCCCTCTGGACATACCTACCTCCTCCTTCTGTAGCTTTTACCACAGTTTAATCCGACTCAGACTGGACTAATTTAAGGGGAGAAGGTCATCACGATCCCTTGCCTATGAGCCTTCAGCGCCTCGTCCTTCATGGTATGCGTGAGATCAATTAGCCCTCCGGCGAAGCCGATGGCTAACGCCAGCTTCACCAGCCCTAAAACAATTCGAGTGATTAGATTCATAAGAACCTCCGTTAAGTGTGAGGCTCTTTGGACAAGGAAAAGTGTGTAGTGCTCCCTATAAATCAAGACACTTTTTGTTGAATATTTCCTATAGTGCTCCTTTCGTAAAATTGTTTTGGGGTTAAGTAATCAAGGGTTTGGTGTGGGCGCTCTTGGTTGTACTTTAATACCATTTATCAACAGCCTCTTTAGCTTGTTCAAAATTAAAAATTTCTGTTGCCACACCATTCTCTTTGAGTGATCTAAAAATCTCTCAATTCAGCATTGCCTTTGGGGGTATTAACCATAGTTCTTGTATGATTAATTCTAAGACGTCTAATCTCGTCTTTAAAGACCTTCGCTCCATAGTGACAACCGTTATCAGATCTAACTCCAAGGACTCACTTCTCTGGATGCTGCATTTCCCTAGGCCATTACACCACCCAAGGCAGAGCAAGATCTTTGAAAATAGTAACTAAGCAACGTCTTGTCATGATGATCAATAACTCCATGGAAGTAGCACTACATCTTTAACCACACCAAATGTATGTCATGTCTATACCCCATAACTCATTTGATCTTGAACTTGAGTTTTGTTGCAAACGGTACTCCTCTAAACATCTTTTTAAGTGACTGTGACTTGGTGGCATACAAAGTTTTCTCACGCATTATCTTGTAAACCTTTTCCAGCTTACCTTAATCCATACCTGTGGCGCAAAACAGCTGTTACACGTCTATAGCCATAGACAGGTAGTTCTCGAAACAATTTTCAATATTTTTTATTATCATAGCCTCATCTTCTTTCATTTTTCTTTCCCTTCTGGTGCTCTTAACTCTGGGCATTTTTTAATAAAATAAACCCTTTGGCGACTCACCCCAAGAACCTTGCTCAGGGTTCGCACCTTAAAGTCGTTCTTATATTTATTAACAATTTTCCTAACTTTAGGAATCTTCGCTGATTTTTTTAACAACTCTTTTCAAGAGTTAATTCTCCAATACAGCGCTCTAAAAATACTTATTTTCTTCTCAAGCTCAGCTTCTCGTTGGGTCTTACCTCCATTTGCCATGAGGCCCCGCTTACCTGTAGCTAAAAATTTCTCCCGCCACTCGTAATACTGACTTGGCGTTACGTTGTTGATCTTGCAAAGGGTTGTCACTGGAATTTTTCCTTGTCAGACCAATCACAATCAATTCAACTTTCTCTTCAGCTCGCCAGTAATCCTCTAAATTCCTGTGAACTACATAACTTAGTAATCAACACCGCTATTTTAGGCTCTTTTACCATTTGAGTCTCCATTTTGAGACATCCTTTCTACCAAATATTTTGGCAGCTTCAAGGGTTCATAATCTTTACCAGTTATAGGTTTTGTGGTGTCAATGACTTACAAGGGAGCAGTATAGCATTGATATCACGCATGCATGTCTTGATTTATTTGGCAGGTTTAGCCTGGTGCATTAAAAGAAAGGTTAAACTAGCATGTTCCACTTGCTAGGCTGTTTTATTTTTGTTCAGAGCTGACCAAAAAGTCAGTGACATATTTGGGTGTTAGTTTTTTACAAAAGTGGTTCTGGCCGAGAAAATCCAGATTTAGAACCAAGTTATTGCTGCATTGAAACTAATTCGCAAAAAGGAGTTTGGATTACAAGGATAATGCTCCCAATAACCATCTCCTTCACGCAAAGTATTTCAACATGAACCATTGATGACGAAGAAAAATGTAATATACTTAGCATTTCTATTAATCTTATTGTGTTTTCATAATCACTAGGCTTTATTGATTTTCCTAAGAAAATCTTTCACAGCATCAGCTTTACCCATGGTTAATATTAATTTTTTTTAAATTCATCAACTTCCTGTGTGGCATCAGAAAAAGATATTGCATCTTTATGATATCTTAGGGTTGTAACACCATCTATTTCGAAATTGAATACATTGACTGTGTGTTCTGGTTTTAAAAAGGCTAAATATCTATTAAAAAACGTTTTTTTATTCACCCTTTTTACATATTCTGCTAGCAACAGATTTCCTTTTCTGTTTTTGCAGATATATATCCTGAAAATTAATAACAACCTGATTATCAGTCTCAGGGCAAGAGGCGTATTCAGTATAAACTGGGTAACTTCCAAAAAGTAAAACATCATCGCTCATTGATTTTTAAAGCTTAACTCAATGTTAGCCAAGAAATCTTAAAGACTTGATATTCTTTGCAATGGGTTTTGGCTAAGGGAGCAAAAAAATAGGTGTCATTATGTGGTCCCACAAGAAAATATTGATCAAGAAAAGGTGTCGCCGCAAACGCGTTTATTGAAAATGTCATTATACAAATTAAAAGTTTCATCGCCATACCCCCGTAAAGATAGTCTTCAGTTTTTGACGCGTTTAACATATATTATTTAACACATTTCGAATTTTGCAATCTAATGTTTTTAATTTTTTAGCCCTGGTGTTGGCGGAGAGAGAGGGGTTCGAACCCTCGATACGGTTGCCCGTATGCATGATTTCCAATCATGTGCCTTCAACCACTCCGTAGCCACCTCTCCGTTTTTTTACCTCAGGAACTAAATTGCGGACATACAAACCATACCACTGGAAGGATATTTTTCTGTAGCTATTTTAGTAAGTTGCTGAGGAGTTAGTAAAAACCCTTACTTAATGCAATCTCCTCTAAACAAGCAATTTGAAGCCTTGGCGCTTTTCTAAAGTTTGAACAAACCGGCTTGCACTCTCTAATAAACTCTCAGCAGAGCCTGTATCAAGCCAGCTAACGCCGCGGCCTAAAAGCTCAACCTTAAGTCTTCTGCTTTTAGATATTCTAAATTTAAATCTGTAGTTTCAAGTTTCCCTGTTTTGAGGGCTTTAATTTTTTGTCATTTCACACTAATGTGAATCATAAAATATAGGCCCGTTACAGCCCACTTTGATTTTGGCTTTTTGTGGCTTTTCCAACACTGATTGCCTTTTATTAGTATCAAACTCAACTACTCCGTAGCGCTCAGGGTCTTGAACTTGGTAACCAAATACGCATGCGCCATCTTTTATCTTGCTGCCTTTTCTAAAGGTTTTGCATCCTTGGCCAAAAATAAGTTATCCCCTAAGACTAAACTTACTGGGCTTTTATTTATAAACTCCTCACCCAGTATGAATGCTTGGGCAATGCCCTCAAGTTTTGGTTGTACTTTATAAGAAAGTTTTATACCAAAATTATCCCCACTTCCTAAAAGCTCTTCAATGCGGTAAATCTCATGGGTACTGATAATTAAAATATCTTTTATACCTGCCAGCATTAAAAGTGAGAGAGGATAGTAAATGGTGGGTTTATTATAACTGGTAAAGCTGTTTACTAACAGCTGATGTTAATGGGTAGAGTCTTGTGCCGCTTCCGCTGACTAAATAATGCCTTTCACGGTAACTAAATAAGCATTAATTACATCTCAAGTCAGCATAAGTCTATAATTACCAAAACTACCTGCTACCTTTTGGGAATGAGGATAATGACATTTTCCCATCGCAAAGCTTTCTTGGCTGGACAATACGCTTTAGAGCTAGCAGCTTTCCAGAAAAGCCATGGCCATGAAGTGGTCTTTTGTGGTTTTTCCGGGCTCTTACCTAAAAGGCTATGTTCAAAATAAAATCCCTAATTGGGATTTTGATAGTACAAAATCTCTGGAGGTGGTGGTGTTTAACCGTGCGCATCCGGGGTTTTTAGTCTATTTGATGATTCACCTTCACTCAACTCAAGAGGTGTCCTGTTTTTTTTACCTACGTATGCTTCCGAAAACAGTGTCAAAAAGAGGCCAAAATAATTTTACAAATGCATTTATGGATTAACTACTACAAAAACGTCCCATACCACAGGCTCATTTAGTCTGTTGTAGATGAGTTAGCAGTAGCAGTAGCGAGCCAGCCAAGAAATCCTTAGGAGCACTACTTACCAATTGAGCCTCAAAAAATTCAAAATTATTAACTACGGACGCGACATAAAAAACAAGAAGCCCAAATTTTTGATAAAAAAAAACAGCGAAAAACTAGGCCTTTCACAACGGCAACAATTATTGGAACAGTTAGTAGAATTGAAAAATCAAAGGGTAAAAGAGCTCAGCATGCCTTTGCTGATATTTTCATAATGATAAAACTGACACCTTAGTAGTTATTGGGGGTTCAAGCCCAATAACGCCGCAGCAGAGAAGTATTTTTTAAATTTAAGAAAAATAAACCGCCACAAACTTATTTTTTTGGGTGTCATGCTTGAGTCTTTAAATATTTAAGGCCTTTGATCTTTATATCTTGCCAAGTTATGAGGAGTGTTTTTCTTTAGCTCTCTTAGATGCGCAATTAGCAGCATTGCCAGTGGTTGGAACAAACAGCGGTGGAACACCTGAGCTTGTACGCCCAGGGGAAACGGGCTGGCTTTGTGAGCCAAAATCCTTAGAAAGCCTAAAAGAGGCCATTAAAAGTGCGTTAAGAGAAAAGGATAAGTGGCCCGCTATGGGTGAGAAGGCAAAAGAGCGAGTTAAAAAAGAATATGATCAACAAGAGATTTTTAATAATATTTTAAAAGAATATGCAAACTAGTATTTCAGCATTTGTTATTACAAAAAACGAAGAAAAAAACATTCAAAACTGCCTTGAAAGCTTGAAATGGGCAGATGAAATTATTGTTGTTGATGCTCAAAGTGAGGATAAAACCTTAGAAATTGCCAAAAAATATTCTAATAAAGTTTTTGTGAGAGCCTGGAGTGGATGCTCACCAGAGCTAATAAGTTTTTTGAAAAAATTCAAACAATCAGGCCCCGGGCAGCTCTCAAACTTGATTCACTTATGTGATGCCCCTCATCCCAAAGGTGTTGCTACCAAAAAAGAAGTAAGCCTTATAGAAGTTAAAAGGCTTGAGCACTTTAGGGGGAAAATTTATTTTTATGGAGAAAAAACCCCTTCATATCAATGGAGACTTTTTAAACGCCAAGATTGCGAGTTTATAGGTGAGGTGCATGAGTATGTTACTTTTGAAGGTGAAATTAGAAGAATTGAATTTCCCATTTTGCACTTTCCGCCTGAAACACTATCCCTCATGATGGATAAAATTAATACCTACTCTTCTTTAGATGCCGAGGCGCTTTATAAAAAAGGTGTAAAACATAATGTTTTATATGTTTTTTCAGGACTTTCTATTTTTCTAAAATCTTATTTCAGAAAGGGCGGCTACAAGGATGGGGTTTTGGTTTTATTTAGCTGTTCTTATGGGGACAAGTTTTTTTCTTCGCCAAGCAAAGCTTTATTTAAAACATAATAAGCTTAATTAATTTAATTATGGTTTAGCGCTTTAAAAGCTCTGCTTTTACAGAGCTTAAATCACGGGCCCCGTGCCAACCACCATCAGAGGATGAGCCAAAGCTTTGCCACAAAAAGGGCATTGTCATAATAAAGCGTGAGTCAGCCTTTATCATTTCATCATACTTTTTAAGCTCATTTAAAATTTGTGATTCAGTTTTGGCTGAGTTAATTGGTTTTCCCACACCTGGAACTGCTATGAGCTTTTGTTTAGAGTGCATTGTTTTTTTAATTTGCTCATAATACCAGGGAATGCTTTTTCCACCACAACTATCAAAACCTTCGTAGCAATCCATGCCAATCCAATCCACAAGCTCAGGGTTTAAAAAATGTCCCTCAGTAAAAATGGGGTAGGCCTCAACAAATGCGGTAATAGCTTCAGGCCAATCTATTTTAATAATTCTTGAAAGATGGTTTAACCAGTCTCTTACCCAGTCATAGTGGCGTAAATCTGGAGAATGACCTAATTGATGTATCCAATAAGGCTCATCTGCCAAGTAAAAGCCAATAATACTTGTTCTAAAGGGCTCAAGTTTTTGCCTTAAGGTATGCCAATTTTGTATGTGGTTTGAGACAATATCACCATTGCCATCAAAAAAACTCCAACGTGTTGAGATAAGTACCTTCATATTTAAATCTTTAGCTGTTTGGAGCTTTAAAATTAAATCAGGATCTGTTGAGCCTACTAAAACCACATTAGAAACAGCTGATACTTCTTGAATATAGTTTCCACTTCCAACCCCATAGAGGGCGGAGGCATAAAAGCCTACATATTTTGTTTGCCAACCACTAGTTGCAACAGGCGGTGTTGGAGGGGGTGGAGGTAAAACATCATTTGGCTTGCAGGTATCTTCTCTTTGCCAGTCTGAATAGGTTTGTGTTACGCAATCAAATTGACGTCTGCTAATGTAAGAGCCAACATAATTTGCTGGGTAACCAACTTCTTGGCAGGTATTAATAACCACTTGAGGTGGTGGGTTAGTACACAGAAGGAGGAGGTGGTGGTTGAGGAGTCTCTTTTTTTAACAGAGAAAAAGCTGATCTTTCTCCCGTGGTGTTGTCAATAATTTGTACCCTTAACCCGCTTGATGCAAAAATCTCTTGGACACTAGTATCTGTAATTCTAAAGGTTATTAAGTCTTTTCCTGAGTTTTGATTATTAGCAGTAAACTCCACATTGTATGTTGCTAAACTAAAAAATGTATTAGGTATAAATAAGATAACTGTATTTGTAGCCTTAAAGTTTTTTCCAGTTAGCCAAATGCAATTATGGTCATCACATCCGGAGCCGCCATTTTCAATAAATGGGCTAGCAATTTTTAGGTTTGAAAACCGTGCCTCTGCAAAGTTTAAAAAAATAAATGGAAGAATAAGAAAAGTTAACTTTAACTTCATGAAAGACGCCCCTTTATTTGTTACCCAAAAGAGCTATCGGGAGTGCCTAGGCTAAACTTAAGTCGGACAAGTTTTGTTAAAAAGTTAGTCAGAATTCCGGATTTTTTGGTCCGCCTGTCGGACACAAAGATATTTAAAAATAAATATATTTAAGAGCGAAGCTGAACTTGTCTTTGCATAAAAGAAAAGGGCGACCTTGTTGTCGCCCTTTTGGAAACGGAGTTCCCCCTGGCATTTGAAAGGGGGTACTTATGAGAACAAAACACCTCATAAGGAAGATTCGGCGGTATATAATAAAGTATGAGTCTAGTTTTAGAATTTTGTTAATAGCGGCTCGTATTATTATTTACCTATTTTCGATTTTATTGCGTTTTTGGGCTTAAGAGTGAGAGTGTGGGCATTTGTATAACACATGGGTAGCTATTGACGGCACAAGCTTCAACAAGGTCGCTTATCTTTTTTTTAAAAAAAAGTTTTTTAATAAAGCCCCCGCCTCCTCAGAGCAAACACCTGATGTAACTTTCGGCGTGTGATTTAATTTTTTATCAAAAAATATTTTATAAAATAGATTCAATAGCACCTGCTTTTGGATCATGCGCTCCAAACACAACCCGATCAATGCGGGAAAGTACAATGGCACCTGCGCACATCACACAAGGCTCTAAAGTTACATAAAGTGTGCAGCCAGTTAAGCGCCAACGATTCAACTTTTTTGAAGCCTCACTGATAGCTAAAAGCTCAGCATGGCCTACCGGGTTTTGGGCAGATTCTCGGTTATTAAAAGCCTTTGAAATTAAAACCGGCTCAACTAAATTTTCACCAGTTTTAAGGTCCTTTGTCTGAACCACTAATGCCCCAACTGGGACCTCGCCAAGGGCTTGGGCCTCTTCAGCAAGCTTTAAAGCGGTTTTCATCCATTTTTGGTCATTTAAGTCAGACATAAGTGGCTATTATTAGAGGGCTTTGTTGACAAAAACAAGGGGCATTGATACCTATCAGTGTTTAAATTTATTATGAGAGGCGGGTGAATTTTAAATGCCAGGTGTAAAAATTAGAGAAGGTGAAAGCTTTGAAGGAGCTTTAAGACGCTTTAAAAAGCAAGTTGAAAAAGGTGGCATTTTGTCTGAGGTTAAAAAACGCGAACACTATGAAAAACCCAGCGTAAGACTTAAAAAGAAGTCTATTGCGGCTCGTAAGAGAAATTTAAAAAAAGGGAAGAAATCGGAGTACTAAAAGTGTCTTTAA
The DNA here is from genome assembly GCA_016715815.1 of Oligoflexia bacterium. Lineage (GTDB taxonomy): Bacteria > Bdellovibrionota > Bdellovibrionia > JABDDW01 > JABDDW01 > JADJXN01. Next base: position 32,909 of record JADJXN010000007.1, on the reverse strand, counting down.
AAGCTAAAATGATGGAAGATTTAAAAGCCGCCATGAAAAGTGGCGACAAGATAAAGCTTTCAACCATAAGAATGGTTCAATCAGCAGTTAAAAACAAAGAGATCGATGAGAGAGTAAAAGCAGCTGACCCCAATGATAAACGTACTGAAGACCAAAAAGCTGATGAGCTTATTATTTCAGTGCTAAAAACTTTGGTAAAGCAGCGCAAAGATTCTATTGAGCAGTTTGTAGCCGGTGGGCGCCAAGATTTGGCCGACCAAGAAAAGGCAGAACTTAAAGTAATAGAGTCTTACCTCCCTCAAATGATGTCCAAAGAACAAGTTGAGGCCCTTGTGGCTCAAGCCATTACTGAAACAAAAGCAAGCTCAGCAAAAGATATGGGTCTTGTAATGAAAGCAGTTATGGCAAAAGCTCAAGGCATGGCTGATGGTAAACTCATCAGCGAAGTGGTTAAGTCTAAGCTAAGTTAATAACAATTTATGGGGGGCTTTTGAAGTTTCAGGCCGACTTTATTGATAAAGTCAGAGACGCCAATGACATTGTAAGTGTTATTGGTGATGTTGTTGAGCTGTCTCACTCAGGCTCAAGCCTTAAAGGCCTTTGCCCTTTTCCGGGCCATGCTGAACGCACGCCTAGTTTTTTTGTCAGTGAGCCAAAACAAGTTTACCACTGCTTTGGTTGTAGAAAATCGGGCAATGTATTTAGCTTTATGATGGATTACCACGGAATGGATTTTGTGCAATCAGTGGAGGCCCTTGCAAACCGTGCTGGAATTCCTATTCCCAAGATTGAATACAAAAAAGAAGACCAAGAAAAAGAAAATGAGATTAAAACCTTTTTTAAACTTAATAAATATGTAGCTTCTTATTTTTATAAAAACCTAAAAGCTCAAAAAAAAGATCATCCCATTTGGCAATACATTAAAAAAAGAAATTTAAGTGAAGAAGTTTTAGAGGATTTTAAAATCGGCTTTGCTCCAAATTCTTGGTCAACTTTGAGTGAGATTTTAAAAAAAGCAAAAGCTCCTTTAGCACTTTGTGAAAAACTAGGCCTTATAAAGAAAAAACAAAACCAAGAACATTTTGATATTTTTAGAAACCGTTTGATGTTTCCTATTATTTCGGTTTCAGAAAATGTTTTAGGTTTTGGTGGGCGCAGTATTGATGAAAATGAACAGCCAAAATATTTAAATTCTCCTGAGACCCCTGTTTTTAACAAAAGTAAAACGCTTTACGGGGTACATGCCACGGCCAAATACATTAGAGCGGAAAAAGAAGTTATATTGGTTGAAGGTTATATGGATTTAATTTCTCTTTACCAATTTGGAATTAAAAATGTGGTAGCAACTTTAGGCACTGCATTTACCCATGAGCATGCTAGAGCCATCAAAAAACTTTGTAATAAAGTTACTGTTTTATTTGATAGTGATGAGGCCGGCCAAATTGCAGCACAAAGAGCATTGCCGTTTTTTTTAGAAGAAGCAATATTATCAAAATGCCTAGTATTAACTGGTGCAAAAGACCCTGATGAATATATTAGATTACATGGGGCCGAAAAATTTAAACAAGCACTTCAATTAGCCCCCGACCACTTTAGTGTTGTCTTAACTAGCATGATGAGGGGATTTAAAGGGCGAGCCACTGATAAGAAAGAAGTTTTAAGCCAGATTCAGCCATTTTTAGATCGTGTAAAGGATCAACAGTTAAGAAGTCTTTACTTACAAGAAACGGCAGACAGGCTCAATCTTGACACCAACATAATAACTCATGCCAGCCCCGTGAAGCGTGCTCAAGTTATTGAAAATACAAAGAAAAATGAAAGTTTAATAAATCTCTCTGAAATACCCAAAGAAGAAAAATTGTTGGTTCAATATATGCTAGTAGAACAAGAGTACTTAGAGCGTGTTCGGGATACTGAGCACTTAATTAGCAGTTTTATTAGCCCAATAACTCGGGAGCTGGCTCAAAGTATAATTGAAAAATATTGTCAGAACCCAAGTGATTTTGATAGATTAGCTGCTTCTCTATTGGGTACTGCGCAAAGGCAGATACTTAAGGACTTGATTGCGCTTTTTGTAGAGGATCGGCCTAAAGATAAAGACGAGGAAAGAAAGCTTGTAAGTGATTGCATACTACAAGTGAGCAGGCGAAGTTTGAAAATTAAGGCAAAGGAAATTTTAAGCCAAATAAAAACTGAGCCAGAAGTAAATGTTAAAAAGTTGCAGGATTATTTTGAACTAGCGAAAGAACAAAAGGGACCTCAAAGGAGATAACACGAACATGACAAAGAACAAAAAAACAAAAAAACCCCTTAAAGCAAAAAAGCCCGCTAAAAAAGTTGTGGCTAAAAGTGCAAAGGCCCCTAAAGTAAAGGCTATTGGTATTGGTAAGCTTGCATCAAAAAAAGTGCAAGCCACAGTGGCAGTGTCAAAAGCAAAAAAGCCCGCAGTTATTATTGAGGAAAAAGTAGTTATTCAAGAAAGTGTGGTTATCACAGCAGAGGTGCAACCAAAGCGCGAGCCAGAAAGACCACCTTCAAAAGAATTATTTGAAAAAATACAAAGTGAAATTAAACGTTTTATTGCTCTTGGTTCCACCCGCGGGTTTGTAACTTTTGAAGAAATAAACGATTTATTGCCTCCTGAAATCACATCCCCTGAGCTTATTGAAATTTTAATGACTGCTATTGAAGAAAGTAACATCAAACTTGTAGATGGCACTAAAAAAACAAAAGGTGGAAAAGACGAAGAGTTTTTAAGCGAGCCAGCAGAATCTTCAGACTCTGATGAGGATGAAGACGAAGAAGAGGAAGAGGCAGAAAGTACTGATGCCGCCGGAAAAGGCAATGACCCTGTTAGACTTTATTTAAGAAAAATGGGTAGTGTGAGCCTTCTTACCCGCGAAGGCGAAGTAGAAATCGCTAAAAAGATTGAAGAGGGCGAGCTAGAAATTTTAAAAGTTATTTTAAGCTCTCCTCTTGGAACCTGTGAAATTATAAACATTGGCGACAGACTTAATGCCGGCAGAATTAAAGTAAAAAGTATTTTTCGCGGTCTTGAAGACGAAGACACAACCTATGATGAAAAAGAGTATATTGAAAAAATTCATTCTTTAATTGGCCATGTTAAAAACTATAAAAAGAAATCACAAAAATATTTTGAGCAGCTTAACAAGCCGGGCCTTGCCATTGCGGTAAAAGATAAAATTTACGCCGAGCTTGATAAAAACAAGGCTGAAGTTTTTAAAAATTTCCAAGACGTAAGCTTTAACCGTAAAACCATTGACCGTATTGTTATTAAATTTAAAAACCTTGTTAGCCGCCTTAATTACCTTCACGGGCAAATTAAAACAGGTGTGACAAAAGCAAAAGTTATAGATTTTAAAGCACTTCTTGAGCTTCAAAAAAGAATGCAAGAAAACCCCAAAGACAGATCAAAGCTTCTTAGAGATACAAACATGACCTTTGAAGCCCTTGAGGTTTTGGTTGAGCAGCTTTCAAAATTTCAAGCAAGAATTGACCGCGTCGTTGAAGAAGCAGAGATGCACTATGGTTGGGTTAAGGAAACCTACTGGGGCATTGAAGCGGGCCAGAGAAAAGCTGATAAAGCAAAAGCAGAACTTGTTGAAGCAAACTTACGTTTAGTGGTGAGTATTGCTAAAAAGTATACCAACCGCGGGTTACAGTTTTTAGATTTAATTCAAGAGGGTAACATTGGTCTTATGAAGGCGGTTGATAAGTTTGAATACCGTCGAGGTTACAAGTTTTCAACCTATGCAACTTGGTGGATCCGCCAAGCCATTACAAGAGCTATTGCAGACCAGGCCAGAACCATTCGTATACCGGTTCACATGATAGAGACAATTAACAAGCTTATTCGTACATCACGTTATTTAGTACAAGAAATTGGGCGCGAACCAACACCTGAGGAAATTGCAGAAAAGATGGAAATGCCCATTGATAAAGTTAGAAAAGTTTTAAAAATAGCAAAAGAGCCAATTAGCCTTGAGACTCCTGTAGGTGAAGAAGAAGATTCGCATTTAGGGGATTTTATTGAGGATAAAAAAGTTATTAACCCTGCAGAGGCCATTATTAACTTAAATTTAGCAGAGCAAACAAGACGCGTGCTTGCAACTTTGACTCCCCGTGAGGAGAAAGTATTAAGAATGCGTTTTGGTATTGGTGAAGAAAGTGATCATACGCTTGAAGAGGTTGGACAGGATTTTAACGTAACCCGTGAGCGTATTAGACAAATTGAAGCCAAGGCGCTAAGAAAATTGCGTCACCCAAGCCGTGCTAAAAAGCTCAAAGCTTTTATAGATAGCTAAGAAGGAATAACAAACTTTCTTGATAATTGTTTAAAACAAAGAGGGCCTATAGCTCAGCTGGTTAGAGCTCCCGGCTCATAACCGGGCAGTCCCAGGTTCAAATCCTGGTGGGCCCACCATGAACCACTCTGATATCTGATATCCGATATCAGATATCTGATATCGGAATGTTCTCGGAGCACGGAGTATCAGAGTTCTGGATGGGATTTTTGAAAACTAAATAAGAAGGCGTTTATGCAAGTGCAAGAAGAACTCAAAAAACTGGCAGAATTTCAGAAGTTTGATTTAAAAATTCAAGCAGCACAGAAAGTTTTACGCTTTATTCCCCTTGATTTAAAAAACCTAGAATCAGATCTTCTAGTTATTACTACAAAATATGAATCATTACAGTGGCAACATAGCGATTTAGATAAGCAAAGATTAGATTATGTTAATGCCATACAATCAGATACAAAACTGGCAAAAGAGCTTGAAGCAAAAATCCCTTCAATTTTGGGTAGGCATAAAGAGTATCATTTCACCCAAAAGCACATAGATAAATTAAAAAAACTTTGCAAAGATCGTAACGTTGAAATTGAAAAAATTGATTCTCATAAAATTGAACTTGGTGTTGAGCTTTCAAAAATTAAAGAAAATAAAGAAAACCTTGAGGCTCTTTTAAAAGACAAGAAAAACGCCCTTGAAATTGTTGTGCAGACAAGACAGCAGGAAATAGTAGTGGCAACAAAAGAAAAAGAAGAATTTAAAAAAAATATTTCCCCAGCATTTTTGCAAAAATATGAGAGAATTAGCTCTATATATGGTCATGGCGTGGGAATTGTTAAAAACAAAAGATGCAGCTCTTGCGATGTGTTAATTCCTGAGCAAATGTTTGTTAAACTACAAAAGGGTGAGGAAATTTTAGAGTGTCCACATTGTATGAGAATTCTCTGCCAAGCCCCTCTTCAATGAGTAAACTTAAACTACCTGAGCAAGTTATTGTTTACACCGATGGAGCCAGCCGCGGCAATCCCGGGCCTGCCTCTTTTGGTTTTGTGATTACCAATCTTAAAGGGGATATTTTATTAGAGGGTGCTGAAAGATTAGGTGAGCGGACCAATAACTATGCTGAGTATATGGGAATGTTGGTGGCCTTAAATGTATGCAAAAAAGCGGGTGTTAAAAGACTAATTCTTAAAGCAGATTCTCAGTTAATGGTTCGCCAAATGATTGGCGAATATAAGGTAAAAGCTGAGGGGATTATTCCATTATTTGTAAAAGCCAATGAACTGGTTTTGGCGTTTAAAGACGTTAAATTTGAGTATATACCGCGTGAGCAAAATAAAATTGCGGATAAGCTTGCCAACCAAGCCTTAGATGGTTAATTTGTTGTTGGTTAATTTTGGAGGTCAAATGAAAGTTTTAATATTTATACTAGCAGTTTTATTTTCGTTTTCACCTTTTGCTCAGGCTAATAAAGAGAATCAAGCAATAGATCTCTTACGCTCATTTATTCCTCCTGGGAAAAGAGAGCTTAATTTAAAGGGAGTAGTTCAACAGCAGCCAAACCTTGCTTGTCAATTTACGCTTAATTACAATGAGGTGGGTGCTACACCGGTTACAGCCCCATATAGAGAAGTATCTGCAAGCTTATCTGCTCAAAACTACACTCTTTTTTCTAAATTTGATTTACACACTGCCAACCAAACTTCTAACAGGGTTTTAACAATTGAATCTAATGCGCAAAAAAGTAGAATTGTGCGCCTTAAAAGGCAAAATAACCAATATGCACCAGTAGAAAGAGCGACCATTGATATTCTTAAAAGCCCAACGGGTAAGATATTAGGCGTATACATTCTAGTAGAATTTGCAAGATTGTCTGGCTATTCTAAACACACCGAGCTAACTTGCCGGTTCTAAGCAAATTAAAATAACCTCGTTGTTCCCTATTTCAAATTTTTTTGTTATATACAAAGAACAATTTAAGTTTTACGGGCAATTGCAGATGCAATAACTAGCGTTTGAGGAAAGTCCGGACTCCACAGAGCAGTGCAGGGGCTAACGGCCCCCCATCGTAAGATGAGGAACAGTGGAACAGAGAGAATGTCTGAGGCAGTGATCTTAAAAGCGGAAACGGGAGCTTTTTAGGGAGCTAAGGAGTGAAAACAGCCAAACTCTGCACGGTGCAAGATCAAATAGGGAAGTGAGTGGCTCGCTTAAGACTTCCGGGTAAGATCGCTTGAGGGGCAAAGTAATTTGCCTCCCAGAGGAATGATTGCCGATAACAGAATCCGGCTTATAGTAAAACTTAGGTTGAATTGTGCGGGTGGTAGAGCCTAAAGCTTGCCACCCGCTTTTTTTTGCGCTAGCGTTTAAGTATAAAATTTTATTACAGGGGGGATTTCATGAAATATCTTTTATTAGCAGCTCTAGTTTTGGTTTCTTTTCCGGCTTTTTCTGATGAGCCTACAACAACAACAGAAATTATGAGCTGTGCGACTCACCCCAAAGAACCAACAGGCAGCTATTTGCGTCTTGAAATTTTTAAAGATACCAGTGGTTTTAACGTTACAGTGGCTGCCTTTAACAGAACTTCTCGGGATGTTGTTGAAACTTTTATTAAAGCTAAAGTAGATAGCTGTGAGATTTTACGCACAAATGATGAGGATGGGAGCTACTTTAATTGCTATAAAATTAATCCTAAAACAGGTATGAAAGATTTTGGAATTTCAAACGTATACGTTGTAGAAAACACCATTGATACAATTAAATATAATCTTCCTAGAAAATCTTATCGCATTGAGGTTGTTGCAAGCAGCGAAGACACTTCAATTGATAGAGCAATGTACAAAGAAATTATTGGCACTCAAAACTTTATGCATTTAGCGAATTGCCAGTAACCTTAGTGTAGCTTAAACGAAGGCGAAGAAATAAACTCCTTAATAATTTCAACAACTGAAGTGCTTTGAAAGCTTTGGCAGTCAAAAACTTCAACAAGGGTATTGGGGTCTCTCCAGTCATCATGTTTTAGGCCGGCTTTTTCACAGGTGGCCTCTAAAAATTCCACAGCACTCCAGCCCTTTTCAATAGCTACTTGAGGAAGCATGACTGAGCGCTTATCACCCTTTGAAACAACAAGCCCGTGAGAGCCTATGAGCAGTTCATTGGGGGTTTTAATTTTTTGAGAATTATTAATTAAAGTAACTTCTATACTTAAATTTTCAATCTCATCTTGGCTAACAGGGGTAAATCTATGGTCATGTGTGGCAGCAGATTGGCCAGCATCAAAAAGTGTTTCTTGCAAAGAGGTGCTTGATTCAAGCATACCCACTGAGCCGCGCACCGATAAGCCATTTTTTAAAGTAACAAAAACGCCAGATTTTTCCTCCCAACGAGGATCATTTATTGGCTCCAGAGGCTTTTGCATAGGTTCTCCTGTAACGATGCACCATGTGCCCAGAGCGGCAATTTGGAGGATTTGATTTTCAAATGACGCTTGCATAGTGCGCCAAAAGTATCAGCTCCAATGACTCATTGCAACTGTGAAGTTTTGGGTCTAAACTAAACGCGTTTTAAGGAGGAATAATATATGAGTATAAAATTATACGGAGTTGATGCTGTTGAGTTTGCAGTAAAAGATTTTAATCCACGCATAAAACAGCTTAAAAATTGGGGTTTTGAAAAAATAGCAGATTTAGAAACTAAAAATGAAGCTAAACAACTTTGGGTGCAGGGTAAAATAAAAGCATTTTTAACAAAACCAATTAACCCATCAAGCTATGCAGCTAAATTTGTAGAAAAGCATGGGGATGGAATTTGTGACGTAAGATTTGAAGTTAAAGATGCGGGAGCGGCGTTAGCAGAGGCAGTCAAACGAGGAGCTAAAAAAAATCAAGATGCCGTAAAACATAAACTAGGTGGTGGGGAAGTTGAAATGGCCCAAATTTGTGCTATGGGGAATGTTACTCACACATTTATTTCACGTAAAAACACAGATTTTGTTGATAATGAATTTAAGCAAAAAGCCCCTGAGCCATTTGGCTTGGGTATGTTTGCCGTGGACCATTTAACCTGCAATGTAGAAAAAGGCTCCATGGAAAAGTGGGCTGATTTTTACGCAAAAGTTTTTGATTTTAAAGTAACAAGGTTTTTCCATATAACAACAGGGCGCACAGGTCTTGTAAGTAAAGTTTTAGAAAATGATGAGGGAACAGTTAAAATTCCAGTGAATGAGCCCACTGAAAAGCTAAGCCAAATTCAAGAATACCTTGATTCAAATAATGGCCCTGGGGTTCAGCATTTAGCACTAACAACGGCTAATATTTTAGAAACTCTACCGGCGCTTAAAAAAACAGGCCAACCTTTTTTAGATGTTCCAGATACATATTACGATGAAGTGCCAAAAAGAGTTAAAGGTATAAAAGAAGATCTTAATGAGCTTAAAAAACACCGCATTTTAGTTGATGGAGATGCCTCAGGGTATCTTCTTCAAATATTCTCGGAAAACACGGTGGGACCATTCTTTTTTGAAGTAATTCAACGTGCAGGTAATAAAGGTTTTGGAGAGGGTAATTTTAAAGCACTTTTTGAAGCCATTGAAAGGGATCAAGTAAAGCGTGGGGTTTTAAAATAAATGCAAAGCTTAAAAGATTTTTTGGGATGCCAGTGCCGAGCCCATAGAGGAAATAGGAGACAGAGCTCAGATAGTAATGCCTACACATTTTCTTGGGCGCAAACTCAGTACAGTGAAGACAGACCTGTTTTACCCTTTCATGAGTCTTTAGAGCTAAGTTTAAATATTGATAAAGAAGAATTATCTGGTGTGGCCACCATTGATTTTAAAGTGGTGCAAAAGGAAGTACAAAAAGTAAAAATTAATGCCTGTGAATTAAAAATTCATGATGTGCAATTTACTTTGCGCGGGCAATTTAACCCCGTTCAATTTGAAATAGAGCCACAATATGTAGTTGTCCATTTACCAAATAAAATGCTCAGAGGTGACCAAGGGCAAATTAAAATTGTCTATACAGCTCATAAACCAAGAGCGGGAATTTATTTTATTAAACCAGATGAGGCTTACCCAGACAGGCCCACACAAGTGTGGACCCAAGGTCAAGATGATGACGCAAGATACTGGTTCCCCTGTTTTGACGAGCCGGGAATTAAATTTGCTTTTGATTTAAAAATTGAAGTTCCTGCTGGTTATATAGCCACCTCTAACGGTGCATTGCACTCTGAAGTGCGCGGTGGAAAGGTGTGGAGTTTTCATTGGAAGACTCAGTTTTTGCTTCCAGCATATTTAGTTACACTTACCGTTGGTAAATTTTCTGAAATTAAAGATGATTGGCGTGGTAAGGCTGTCACCTATCTTGTGGAAAAGGGGCGTGAGGCAGAGGCTAAAGTAAGTTTTGGCAAAACACCAAAGATGCTAGAATTTTTTAGTCAAAAAATAGGTGTAGATTACCCATATGAAAAATACGCACAAATTGCCGTAAGTGAATTTGTATTTGGCGGAATGGAAAATACCTCTGCCACAACACAAACTGATGCAACATTGCACCCACTTGAAATAGAAGAAGATTTTACCAGTGATGATTTGGTGGCCCATGAACTAGCCCATCAATGGTTCGGGGATTTAGTCACTTGCAAGCACTGGTCCCATGGTTGGCTAAATGAGGGTTGGGCCACATTTATGGAATATGTTTTTAAAGAACAAGATATGGGAAAAGATGAGGCTGATTACTACCGTTATGAAGATTTAAATGTTTATTTTGATGAGGATGCAGAATTCAGGCGCCCCATAGTTACAAATTATTACGCAGACCCGGCAGAGGTGTGGGATAGGCATACTTACCAAAAAGCAGGCCTTGTTTTACAAACTCTTAAAGCCCATGTAGGTGATACAGATTTTTGGGCTGCTACAAAAAAATACCTAGACACTCATAAGGGTGGAGTTGTTGAAACCGTTGATTTTCAAAGAGCCTTTGAAGCAGTTAGCGGTGAAAGTCTGCAGAAGTTTTTTGACCAATGGGTTTATAAAGCAGGCTTTCCGGATTTAAAAATAAGTTATCAGTGGGATGAAAAGAAAAATTTAGCTCAAATAAAAGTGGAGCAAAAGCAAAAGCCTGAAAATAATGTGAGCATTTTTGAGCTTAAAACTGCAGTGGAATTTGTTTATAAAGATAAAAGTAAAGAGGTAATGAATTTAAATATTACCCAAGCTGAGCAGACATTTTATTTTTCTCTTAAAGAAAAACCCCAGTATTTTATTTTTGATAGAGGCAACCATCTTCTTAAAAAGCTTGAGTGGGCTATTCCACAAGATATGATTAAAGCCCAACTTGAAAACGATGACGATGTTGTTGGAAAAATTTGGGCCCTAAAAAATTTAGCAAAAGAGCCAAGCCTTGATGCTGTTGAGATTATGGAATCTAGTCTTAAAAAAGATCCGTTTTGGGGTGTAAGAGCTGAGGCTGCATTAGCGCTTGCAAAAACTAAAACGCAAACTGCAGAGCGCGCATTATTAAGCGCATTAAGTGAGGAGAAAAAAGCAAAAGTAAGAGCTAAAATTTGTAAAGCCTTGGGAAGCTTTAAAAGCCAAAAGGCTGCTGATGCACTTATTGAGCGAATTGATAGTGATAAAAACATATTTGTAAAAGGGGCAGCTTGTAGTGCGCTTGGTAAAACAAAAAATCAAAAAGCATTTGATAAATTAAAATCAGCAACTCAAATAAAATCTTGGCGTGATTATGTGACGGCCCAAGCCTATGCAGGGCTAGCAAATCTTTATGATGAAAAAGCACATAATCTATTTGTGCAAGGGGCGCGCTATGGGGCACCTAAATATGCAAGAGCTAATGCCATTTTAGGCTTAGGCCATGTGGCATGGGAAAAGCCAGAAGTGAGAGAGCTTTTAGTTGAAACATTAGATGACCCCTACTTGGGGGCAAAGCGAGCGGCCATTGAAGCTTTAGTGGCAAGAAAAGAAAACCATGCAGTTTCTGCCCTTGAAGGGGTGGCCCATAGGGTAATAGATGGGCACTTTAAGGCCCAGGCGTTTAGAGCGGCTCATCAAATTAGGGCTGAGCAAAATAAGCCATCTGAACTTAAAGAGCTTAATGAGCGTATTGAAAAACTCTCTGAGCAGAATTTAAAGCTTATAGAGAGATTAGACCGTTTAGACAAAACCAAAGAACTTACTTAGGCCCTAAGCAGCAATTTATTGATTAACTAAGGCTTTTTTAGTAGTTTAAGTTTTAGTTTAAAGGGGTGTTTATGGGACGTGTTTTTAGTTTTTTAATTTTGACTTCCTTCTTATTAGGTTCCTGTGGGCCAGAAAAAACTGCCAAGCAAAAATTTGAAGACCAGACTGATCAATATGCCCTTGATGAATTAAAAAAAATTCAAACTCTTGAGGGAACTTATTTTGGAACAGTGACAAGGTTTGATGGCACCATTACGGATGTGTCTTTAAGACTTTTTACTTCAAAGTATATTTTACCAGACCCAGGGCAGATGAAAACTGAAGGGATTCCAGTTATAAAGGGAAGCCTTTTGGCATGTATGAATAGAGGGCAGTGTTTTAAAAAAAATAAAGTGGTTGAGCCAAGGTACATACCCGTTGGAAGTTTTGAAGCTGCTATCTATGAACCTGCTAAAAAAAGATTAACTACCCATTCTGCTCAAGGGGTGGGAAATCAGATCACATTACATTTAACAGTTGAGGGAGACCATGTATTTGGCGAGGTTTACAGTGCCAACCCCTTTAGCGGATACCTTGACGTTTATAGAGTAAAATGAAACTAGTTTTTTTAATTTTTATTAACAGCTTTGTTTTTGCAGCACCAGCCCCTCTTACTATGAAAGAGGCATTAAAAAAAGGCATTGATTACAGTGTTGAAATTAAAAAAGCAAAATCACAAATTAAAGGGGCAGAGGCGGAAACATCAAAAAACCGTGGCTCTCTCTTTCCCACTATAAATGGTGTGGGCTCATTTACCAATGAGCAAAGAAGTGCCACATTTACAACGGGTAGCTCCAGCTCTTTATCTTCAGCATTAAATGCTAATACTTATAAACTTGGTTTAACTCTTAGCCAGCCACTTTACACAAGTGGGCTTTTAACAAATGGGCTTAGTTATTATAAATCAGCAGAAGACATAGCAACACAGAGTTATTTTAGCACCAAACAAAGTGCTGTTTATAATTTAGTAACTGGTTTTTATAGCTTGGCCCAAACCCAACAACTTTTAGATGCAGCACAGTCCAACAAGCAAGTGCTAAAAGCCTATGTTGATATTACAACTCAGTATGAGCGCATTGGCCGTACAAGAAAAATGGACCAGCTTCAAGCTAAAGTTAACTACACACTCTCTCTAGCAGATTTTGAGACGGCTCAAAATAATACAAAAAATGCCCTTTCTAATTTAAATAAACTTTTAGGTGAAAGTAATGACAGAGAATTAAAGGCTCAGTTTCAAACAGTGATTAGCCCAATAAATAAAATTAGTCTTGAAACAGCTTTTGGATTAGCTCTTAAAGATAACCCAGATATTAGATCTGCACAGTTAAAATTAGAGCAAGTTGAATATTCTGAAGGAATTGATTTAGCCGCAGATTTACCAAGTTTATATTTAACTGGAACGGGGGGGTATCAGTCTCCGGATACAGCTAATATGTTTAATTCAAACTCTCAGTATTATTCTGTAGGTGTAAGCTTAACTGTTCCACTTTTTTCTGGGCTTTCTTCTTTGTCAAAAAGAAGTCAGTATGCTGAGAAAAAATATCAAGCAGAAAAAGATCTACAAATTGCAAAGGACACCTTGCGTGCCAATTTAGAAAATGCTTTGCACTCGCTTAATTCAACAAAATCTCAACTAGATCTTGCGCAAACTTCTGTTAAAGAGGCGCGTGTGGCTTTAGATTTGGCAAATAAGGCATATAAGCAAGGGGTGGCTTCAAGCCAAGATGTAGTAAATTTACAGCGCACTCGCTATGAGGCAGAAAAATTATTTATTAACTCCCAGTTTAGTTACCTGCAAACTCTTTTGCAGTTACGCCAATATATGGGAATAGATTTGGAGAAGGCTTATGCAAACTAAAACTTTTATTTTTACCTTTATTTTTTCATCAATTTGTATGGCAGCTCCTGATAAAGATTTTGAAATTCCTATTGGAGAGCAGGCTGACATTGTAAGAGAAACTTCTGAATTAAAACTCCAAGAAGAGCTAAGTGTTCAGCAAAAAAAAACAGAAGCTAACTTTCAAATAAATTTATTGGCAGGTTTTGCAAAACTAAAACCAATGAGTTTTGAAGCCCACGGGAATACTATTAATTATGCATTTAATAATAATATTGCCATGCTTAATTACCAATTTAACCACTACCTATTTAATAATTTTGGCAGATTGGGTTGGCTTGCATCAGTGGGTTATTCCTACTCACAACATGAGCAAGCACTAACCTCAACGGTGCTACATATTTTGCCATTAAATGTGGGAATTAGCTATCGTGGCCAATACACATCTACTCAAGCAGTGATGCCCTACTTAAATTTAACCTATGAAAATTGGATTTATTTTCAGCGCGGTCTTGAGGAGTATAATACTTCTATTTCTTACAGTTATGGAGCCGCCGCCTTGGGTGTGGCATTCAGTTTAAATAAAATAGGAATTTTAAACTCGCGCAATGAAGCAGAGATGAATTTACAATACAAAAGACTTAATAACGACAACTATGTAGTACAACTAGGTGGCGCCTTAGCACTATGACCATATCTGAAATTTCAATAAAACGCCCTGTCTTTGCCTGGATGCTTATGTCTGGGCTTATTATTTTTGGAGCCATTTCTTTTTTAAGAATGGGTATAAGCCAAATGCCCGATGTGGATTTTCCTGTGGTTTCTGTTTCTGTTAGTTACCAAGGTGCTTCTCCAGAGATTATGGAGACAGATATTGTTGATATTATTGAAGATGCAGTGAGCTCTGTTGAGGGAATTAAAAAAATTGAATCCACATCTTATTTAGGCTCTGCCAGTATTTCCATTGAGTTTGAATTGGGCCGTGACATAAACGTGGCAACCCAAGAAGTGCAAACAAAAATTGCTCAAGCCCAAAGACATCTGCCAAAAGAAATGGACACGCCTACAATTTATAAAACCAATCCTGAAGATATGCCCATTATGTGGATTGCTTTTAGAAGTAATAAATATTCTCCCTATGAAATGATGAGCTATGTGCGTGACCACCTTAAAGATCAATTCTCTACTGTTAAGGGTGTGGGAGAGGTAATGCTGGGTGGTTACATTGAGCCCAGTATGCGCATTTGGCCGGATAAACAAAAGCTAAATTATTATAACCTTACTGTTGATGACATTATTAACACCATTGAGGCAGAACATGCCGAGCTTCCGGCGGGTTATTTAGAAACAGCGGATAGCGCTCTAAATGTGCGAATTTTAGGCGAAGGTAAAACCGTAGAAGATTTTGAAAACATGCGCATTAATACCCGTGGTGGTGCGCCTAATTACACAACTATTTTATTAAAGCAAGTTGCTAAGGTGGAAGAAGACCTTTCGGATGTAACACGCATTAGTCGCTCCAACGGTGAGCGTGCTGTAGGGATTGGAATAAAAAAGCAGCGTGGGACGAATGCTGTGGCCGTGGCAGATGCTGTTAAAAAGAAGCTTGAAACGGTAAGGCTTTCACTGCCTGAGGGAATGAATCTTCAAATCAGAGTAGATGGTACAAAGTTTATAAGAGAAAACGTCAATGAGCTTGTTATGACGCTAGTTTTAGCAGCCATCTTAACAGGTCTTGTATGCTGGGCATTTTTAGGTTCATGGACTTCAACGTTTAATATTTTATTAGCTATTCCTACATCTATTATTGGTACATTTATCATTTTATATTTCTCTGGCTTTACCCTTAACACATTTACCCTTATGGCACTAAGCCTTTCTATTGGAATAGTAGTTGATGATGCCATTATGGTTTTAGAAAACATTATTAGACATCAAGAAATGGGAAAAAATAAAATTACAGCCGCGACGGATGGTGCAAAAGAAATCACCTTTGCAGCTCTTGCCGCTACAATTGCTATCGTGGCCATCTTTTTACCGGTTGCATTTATGAGCGGGGTTATTGGAAAATTCTTCTTCCAATTTGGTGTGACAATGACAGCAGCAGTATTACTCTCTCTAGTAGAAGCACTGACATTAACCCCAATGCGTGCTTCTCAGTTTTCAGCATTAACTGAGAAAAGAAGCAAGGTTGGACGATTTATCGATAAAATTGTAGATTCTGTTACTGAAAAATATAAAGCCACTTTGATATGGGCGCTGGATCATCGTTGGAGGGTAGTTGGAGCTTCTTTATTAATATTTGTATTAAGCCTTTTTTCAAATAAATTTTTAAAAAAAGAATTTGTTCCAGCTCAAGACCAAAGCCAATTCATGATGCGTATTAAAACTCCAGCGGGCTCCTCTCTTGGTTTTACAGATGGCAAAGTTTTGGAAATTGAAAAGTTTTTAAGTTCACGCTCTGAGGTTTCTGGCTACTATGCAGCCGTTGGTGGTTTTGGTCCAAATGGCCAATTTAATACGGCTAATATTTTTGTAACTATGGCGCCGCCAAATAAAAGAAAAATGTCCCAGGAAGAATTTATGAATTTTGCAAGAGGTGAGTTTAAAAAAATTAAAGATGCTAAAATTTTTATTCAAGATCTTTCTATGAGAGGTTTTGCATCAGGCCATGGTTTTCCTGTTGAATTTACTGTTCAGGGACCGGAGTGGGAAAAGCTTGTCGACTATTCTGAAAAATTTGTAGATGAAATGAATAAAACTGCTCTTATGGTAGATGTGGGCTCAGACTATCAAAAAGGGCAAATTGAAATAGATATTTTGCCTGACAGGTTAAAAACGGCTGCCCGTGGAGTAAGTGTGCGTGTTATAGCAAAGACTATTCAAGCCATGATTGGTGGTATACAAAATGAAAGGTACTCTAAAGGTGGACACAGATATTATATTACAATAAGCCTTCCAAAGACTGAACGGCAAAGAGTGGAGCAAATAAAAAGTCTTTTTGTTAGAAATAACAGAGGCGAGCTTGTTCAACTGTCTGAACTTGTAGAGGTAACTGAAAAACCAAGTTTGCAATATATTTCAAGAGAAAACAGACAGCGCGCTTTAAAAGTTTATGCAAACGTAGTTTCAGGAAAATCTCAGTCGGAAGCCATTGCAGCAGTTCAAAAAATTTCTGAAAAAATATTGCCACCAAATTATAAAATAGTCATGGGGGGAAGTGCAGAATCTTTTAAAGAAACATTTTTTAGTTTAATTTTTGCACTTGTTTTAGGCGTTGTTATTTCCTATATGGTTTTAGCTTCACAGTTTAATAGTTACAAAGACCCTGTCACAGTTTTAGTGGCCCTGCCATTTAGTATTTCTGGAGCATTTTTAGCGTTATTAATTACAAATCAATCAGTGAATATGTACAGCATGATTGGACTTATTTTATTAATGGGAATAGTTAAAAAAAATTCTATTTTACTTGTTGAATTTACAAATCATATGCGCCACCAAGGTATGCGAGTGCGTGAGGCTTTACTTGAAGCCTGCCCTGTGAGGCTACGTCCCATTCTTATGACTTCATTTGCAACAATGGCAGGAGCACTTCCAGCAGCATTATCACTTGGGCCAGGAGCGGAAACACGTATGCCCATGTCTATTGCTGTAATTGGTGGGGTTTTAGTTTCAACATTTTTAACTTTAATTGTTGTGCCTTGTGTTTACAGCTTATTTGCTAGAAAGCATTAAGAAGAAACTACTTTACCATCAACAAGATGAATTTGTCTTCTGGCTTGTTTTGCAAAACCAACATCGTGGGTAACCATGATGACGGTGGTACCCAGGTTTTGATTAGCTTCACGAATAATATTCATCACCACTTCGCTATTGTGTGAATCAAGTGAGCCTGTTGGCTCATCAGCAAAAAGATACTTTGGCTGCATGACAAGGGCTCGCGCAATAGCCACTCTTTGCTGTTCCCCGCCGGAAAGCTGGCGGGGTAAGCGGTGAGGTTTGTCTGCTAAACCAAATTGTTTTAAAAGATCTTGCGCATAATTCTTTTTTTTATCAGCCAAACCCGCCTTTTTAGCGGGCATTAAAACATTCTCTAAAGCACTTAATTCTGCAATAAGATAATGAAACTGAAATACAAAGCCCATTTGCTCATTTCTAAATTTGCAAACTTCTAGTTTTGTCATTTGACTTACATTGTGTTTATCAATTTCAATGTATCCTTGTGTGGGGGTATCTAAACTACTTAGTAAATAAAGCAAAGTACTTTTACCAGAGCCAGAACGCCCAGTAAGGGCTACAAATTCCCCATCTTTAATTTCAAAATTAATATCTGTTAAAACTTTTGTTGGCGGTTCACCTAAAGTTTTATGTACTTTATGCGCTATTAAACTCATTCTGCACCGGACCTTATAATTTCAATGGGAGTTAGTTTGCCAGCGGCATAAGCGGGTAATACACTTGCTATGGTGGCGGCTAAAAATGCAAGGCCCGCCGCTTGAACATAAATAGCGGGGTTAAAAGAAACCATGAGATAACCTGTACCTACTGCTGTGGGCCCACCACCAAATGGTATGGTTTGTAAGTATAAACAAAAGACATAACCAAAACTTAAACCTAAAATGACACCTGTAAAACCCAAAATAATTCCCTGTGTGAAAAATAAAGAAACAATATCTTTTGTGCTGTAGCCCATGGAGTGCAAAATGGCCACATCTTTTTTCTTTTGCATAACAGTCATGTTTAAAACATTATAAATTCCAAATGCAGCTACAACCATAATGGCCCCGATAGATAAAAACCTAACAGCATCTTGAATTTTAAAAATTTCAAAAATATTAGCATTTACTTGGTCCCAGCTTTGTACTTTTTCTAGGCCTAGTTTTGCCCAAGTTGATGCAATGGCTGAGGCTTGTGAGTGATCTACTAATTTTACAGCAATTTCATTCACTTTGTTGGAAGACTTACTTACCCTTTGAACATCTCCTATAGCTCCATAGGCAGAAGCATCTGCTAATTTATTCCCTGTTTTATAAATACCTACTACTTTAAAAGGGATTGGAGCACTATTGGCTAAAGAGAGAAAAATATTTTCTGAAACTCGAGCACCTAGGCGATTCATGAGTTCATCTCCCAAAATCACACGGTTTCCACCAACAGCTAAATCTGAAAATTTACCTTGTGTTATATATTCTCCAATAGTGGTTACTTTTGTTTGTTGAAGTGGATCACAACCTATTAATGTGGCGGGTACAGTAGCCTTGCCTTTACTAAAAATTACAGAAGTAGTGAGTTGCGGTGAATAGGCAACAACCCTGGGATCATTTCTTAAGCGCTCGTACCAAAGCTGAGGGTTTTCCACAATGGCACTATCTTTTCTGCCAGAAGGAGGTGTAGACCAAAAAATATAATCATATGCCTTTTTATAAAAAGAGTGATCTAGGCTGTGATTAGTTAAAAATTCCTCCCTGGCTTGTATATGAATATGCGCATTGTTATTAATTAGCTGCTCAACAAGATATTCTCTAAAGCCAAGCATAAAACCAGAAATAGCCACATAAGCGGCTGTTCCAAAAAAAATCCCAAGAAGCATTAATACGGTTTGTCTTCTTCTTGCTAGTAAATACTTAACAGCTAAAAAGGTCATGGAAGTAGTTTTTTCTTAATAAGTAAACGGTCGCCCTCTTTAATTTCATCTGAAATAATCTCAACCATTTCACCATCTGCAATGCCGAGTTTTACTTTAAATTCTTCAGCGGCACCAAAATCATTTTTTTTATACACTTTATCTGAATCAAGTGCAGCAATAGGTGCTAGCAGAACATTTTTCTTCTCATTAATTCCAATGGCAACATCGGCTGTCATGCCTGGTAAAATTTGTGGTGGAATATTAGGTACGTCAATGCGGACAAGAAAGCTGTTATCATTTGAATATACTGACTGTACTACTCCCTCAAAAGATTCTGAGCGCATGCTGTCAAAACTTAAGCGAGCTTTTTGCCCATGCCGCACTCGAAGTGCTCCTTGTTGCTCAAGGGTGACTACCAAATAGCGGTCAGTTAAATCCACAAGGCTTAAAACAATAGAATTTGCAAAAACATTTTCCCCCTCTTTAAAAGGAAGGTAAGTAATGGTGCCATCAAAAGGGGCGCTAAAGTTACCGGCATCCATAATGACAAGTCTTTGGCCTTTTTTAACAAAATCACCTTCTTTTACAAAAAGCCTTTGAATGGTGTTATTAACGGTTACTTTTACTTGAAAACTTTTAACAGCTGTAATGGTTCCAATACCATAAACACTTTCAATGATAGTGCCGGTTTTAAGAGGCTCGGTAAGAAGAGTATTGGCTGATTTTCTTTTTTTAATAATTCCACTTACCGCAATAAGTAAAATTATTAAAATAATAACTGATAATATTTTATGTTTTTTAATCCAACTCATCTTAGGCCTCGCGCATTTGTTTAAAGGTAAAATAATTATACCAATAATCAAACTCTCTCGTTTTTAATAGTTTTACATCTAAACCCTTTTTAATACAAAGATTTATGAAATGAACGGGGGGGGTCACTTTAAAGAAATTTGACCAATACTGGTAATCTTTTAAATCCTCAGGTGTTCCCCATTGTAAAAACCATTTAATTTCAAATACTCTTATATCGAGCCCATCTTTTAGCATAGGCATGTATGCTAAGCTCACAAAAGCTTCGCCATTAATAAGGTGCTCTGATTGCATTGCAACATTAAAATATTTTTTAATAATTTTTCCTGATTTAAAATAATATGTGCCACTAGATGCATACTCTTGAGTTCTATCTTGGGTAAAATGCCCCTTTTCTTTAATTTCTAAAACCTTTGAGCCATCTACTTTGCAATATGCGTATAAATTAGGGCGAATATAGCTAGGGTGAAAGCCTGTGTAGCAAACAACAGCGCCATCACAGTCAGTTTGCGCGACAAAGTTTTCAAATTCTTCAGAGCTCCATTCAAAGCTAAAATCACAGTAATTTACAATTAAAGGTTCGCTGTCTGAAATAGAGTCAGGCATAAGTTTCATAGCTTCAAGCACTGACCATACGGGTCCTTTGAAATGTTTTGGTATGGCTACAATTTTTGAGCCAGGAGCAATTTTGTTTAGTGTTGTTATTAATTCTTCGCTTTTATATTGCTCATCATTACAAATGAATGTTTTAAGCCACTTGCTTGGAAATTTTTCTACTAAATGCTCTATTATCGGTTTGCCGTCAACTTCAATAAGAGGCTTAATTTTTTTATAGCCGGCTTCCAAAAATCGTTGGCCTTGTCCTGATAGGGTAATAACAACTCTCACGGAATTTCTTTAATACTTTGTAGATATTTGCCTGGTAACTTATAGCCCAAAACCTCTTGAATATAAAGGGCAGCACGGCTTGCCTTATTTAAATCAATTTTGGTTTTAACGCCCATTTCATGAAGCATGTATAAAACATCCTCTGTGGCCACATTTCCACTTGCACCTGGAGCATAGGGGCAGCCACCAAGGCCGCCAGAAGAAGTATCAAAAATTCTAACACCAGCATCAAGCCCGCTTAAAATGTTAGCTAAAGCAGTGCCTCGGGTGTCATGAAAGTGAAGAGCTAGTTTTTTATGGCCCACTAGCTTTAAAAGTTTTTTTGTTAATTGTTTAACCTGTGTTGGGTTTGCCACACCTATGGTGTCTCCAATGCTAATTTCGTTAACCCCTAGTTTTAATAGTTTTTGTGTTACATTTAGTACGGCCTTTTCAGAAACCTTACCCTCATAGGGGCAGCCAAAGCAGGTTGAAACATAGCCACGAATAAATAATTTATTTTTTTTAGCCTCTGGTAAAAATGCCTTAAAGTTTTCTAAGCTTTCTTCAATACTGGCGTTGATATTATTTTTATTAAAAGTCTCACTTGCTGCTGTAAAAACAGAAATTGATTTAGCATTTGCCTTTTGGGCTAACATAAAGCCTTTTGCATTTGGAACTAACACAGATAAATTTACTTTTCCGGAGAGATTTTTTTGCAAAGACATTAATAACTCACCCGTATTTGCCATTTGGGGAATTTTATCTTCCCTTACAAAAGCACCTACTTCTATAAATTCATGGCCTGCTTGAATAAGTAATTCAATAAAGCGCTTTTTTTGCTCTAGTGTTAGAACTTTTTGTTCATTCTGAAGTCCATCACGGGGACCAACTTCTACAATTTTTACTTTCATTATTGTTTTTCCATTTCTAAAACTTTCTCACTTAACACAACCAGTTGATTTGGGGTCTTAAAGACTTCTTTAATTTTACCATCAAAAGGAGCTTTTAGGGCATACTCCATTTTCATGGCCTCTATTACACATAATGTTTGATTTTCCTTTACCACCTCGCCTTTTTTTACATTTATTTTTAAAATTTTTCCAGGCATGGGGGATTCTAATACACCACTTAAAGTTTTTTTCTTATGTGGTTTTGTAATCAAGCCGGTTGCACTGCCCTCTGCTTCAACAACAAAAGTTCTTCCACTATGATGCACCCAAAGTTTTGAGCCCTGCCTTAAATACTTAGTTATTGCCATGGCGATTGATACCTTAAACCTTGAGCATTAACACTTTGAGTGAGCTGAGAGTTTTTCATAGCAAGTTTTGCAAACTCATTTTGATCTTGTGAAAGCTGGGGCGGGTTAAAACCACTGGCATAGGCCTCTTCTAAAAAGTGCGTGTTGTAGTGGCCTGAAATAAATTTTTTATTAGTTAAAACAGATTTTAGAAATTCAATATTTGTATAAATGCCAAAAATAACAAGCTCACTCAGTGTGGCATGCATGCGCTTTAAGTTTTCCATTCTTGTGGGTGCCCAAGTGATAACTTTTCCAATCATGGGGTCAAAATAAGGTGTTACGCTGTGGCCTTTGGAATAACCAAAATCAAAACGTCTATGTGGGCCAATAGGCAAATATAGCTCTAAAATATCTCCGGTAGACGGTAAAAACTCTTGCTCTGGGTTTTCAGCATAAATGCGAACCTCTAAGGCGTGGCCACGCGGCATGATATCTTTTTGTTTAAATTCTAATTTTTCTCCTAACGCAATGGAGATTTGAAGTTTTATAAAATCAACCCCGCAAAGCATTTCAGACACTGTGTGTTCTACTTGAAGCCTTGTGTTTAGCTCCATAAAATAAAAATTACCACCAGGTTCTACTAAAAACTCAACGGTGCCTGCATTTGTGTAATTGGCGGCTTTTGCAATTTTTAAAGCACAATCTAGGATTTTTTCTCTTAAATCCGGCTTTAAAGTTGGCGAGGGAGTTTCCTCAAAAATTTTTTGATACCTTCTTTGCACTGTACAATCCCTTTCATAAAAATGAAAGTTATTGCCAAATTTGTCACACAAAATTTGCACCTCAATGTGCCTGGCGTCTTCAATTATTTTTTCAATAAATACCTCATTATTTCCAAAGGAATTTTGTGCTTCACGTTTGGCTGATTCAACTTGCTCTAGTAATTCTTTATCAGAATTAACCCTCTTCATTCCCTTTCCGCCACCACCGGCGGCGGCTTTTACCATACAGGGGTAGCCTATTTTTTTTACCTCAATAAGAAGTTTTTTTGCATCATCAGTTGGGCCAACATAGCTTGGTGTTGTTGGTACACCTGCACTTTGAGCAAGCTTTATGGCTTTAATTTTATTTCCAACGGCATCAATAGATGTGGCTTTGGGGCCAATGAAATTAATTTTATTATTCTCAAGCTGAGTTACAAAATAAGCGTTCTCACTTAGGAAACCAAAGCCAGGGTGCACAAGATCTACCTTGGTGGCCTTTAACGCCTCAATAATAACTGGAATATTTAAATAAGTCTCCAGCGGAGTTTGACCTTTTAGCTCAAAGGCTTCATCGCAAAGCTCATAGGCTAGGGTTTGTTTATCTGAGCTTGAATGAAACAAGACAGTTTTTAAACCAAGTTCATGACAAGATTTTATAATTCTAACAGCTACTTCGCCTCGGTTTATTATTCCTACTCGCATTATTTATTTCCAGCTAGGATCTTTCTTTTCAAAAAAAGATTTTAAGCCTTCCTGACCCTCTTTTGAAACTCTTCTTTGAGCTATGGTTTTAATGGTTAATTTTTTTGCACCGGCATGGTTTAAAGATTTTAGTTTATGTAGTAAATCCTTTGTAACACGTGTGCCTTCTGGCGCGTTATGTGAAATCATCTCAAGGCGTTCTGATATAAATTGGTTACGCTCTTGCTCGGTTAAGCCAACATAATGAATAAGGCCACATTGAAGCGCTTTATCAGTTTTAAAAAGCTCAGCAGTTAAAAATAACTGCCTTGCATCTTTTTCTGGAATTTTTCTTAAAACGTAAGGGGCTATAATACTTGGCACTACACCAATTTTTAATTCAGAAAAACAAAATTTAGTGTCCATTGTGGACGCAACAACATCACAAGTGGCAATAAGTCCAAGGCCTCCGCCAAAAATATTTCCATGCACAGAAGCTAAAACAGGTGTTGGGCAATTAAAAATACTTTCATACATGTTTGAAAGCTGTGTGGCATCTTTAATATTTTGGGCTAAAGTGAATTTAGCAGAGGCGCGCATCCAATTAAGATCTCCCCCTGCACAAAAGCTTGGGCCATTTGCTTTTAAATGAACAGCTCTAATGGTTTTGTCTTTTTTAACACTTTCAAAAGCTTTTTGAATAAGCTTCATCATTTCTACACTTAAAGCATTGTGGGCCTCTGGGCGATTAAGAGTTACATTTAAGATGCGATTGTTTTTCTCTATTAATACTTGTGACATAAAATTTTTTCCTTACATTCTAAAGACGCCAAATTTTGTTTCTTCATCATTTTGATTAGCACTAGCAGCAAGACCTAAACTTAAAACCTTTCTTGTGTCTATGGGATCAATGATGCCATCATCCCAAAGACGTGCTGTTGAATAATAGCAGCTGCTTTCAGTTTCATATTTTTCTAAAGTGGGTTTTTTAAAATTTGCTTGCTCAGAAGTGCTCATAGTTTTTTTCTGAGCTGCAAGTTGATCAAGCTTTACGGTGAGTAAAACATTTGCAGCCTGCTCTCCACCCATGACACTAATTCTAGCGTTGGGCCACATCCATAATTGCCTTGGCCTAAACGCACGTCCGCACATGCCATAATTCCCGGCACCATAGCTTCCGCCAATAATAACAGTAAATTTAGGAACACGGGCATTACTGACAGCCATCACCATTTTAGCGCCGTCTTTTGCAATGCCTTCATTTTCATATTTTTTGCCAACCATAAAGCCCGTAATGTTTTGCAAAAACACTAGAGGGATATTTCTTTGGCACATAAGTTCTATAAAATGTGTGGCCTTTAATGCGCTTTCGCTAAATAAAACTCCGTTATTGGCAATTATTCCTACAGGAAAGCCCCAAATACGCGCAAAGCCGCAAACTAAAGTTGTGCCATACTGAGCTTTAAATTCCTGAAATTCACTTTTATCTACAATGCGTGCAATAATTTCTTTTACGTCAAATGGTTGGCGTGTGTCTTTTGGAATAATGCCATACATTTCTTTTGCATCATAAAGTGGCTCAGCTGGTGCAATAGCTGATAAAATTAATTTTGACTGATTAAGTGGTTTTCTATTTAAGCTCTTTACAATATTTCTTACGATCTCAAGGGCGTGGTCTTCATCTTCAGCTAAATGATCTGTCACACCACTTTTTTGGCAATGAACTTGTGCTCCACCAAGGCTTTCAGCATCAACAATTTCCCCAGTGGCAGCTCTGACAAGTGGGGGGCCACCAAGAAAAATAGTTCCATTACCTCTGACAATGACAGACTCATCACACATGGCTGGGATATATGCTCCCCCTGCGGTGCAAGAGCCCATCACACATGCAATTTGTGCAATCCCTGCTGCTGACATGCGAGCTTGGTTATAAAAAATGCCGCCAAAGTGATCCCTATCCGGAAAAACTTCTGCTTGAAGAGGTAAAAAGGCTCCACCTGAATCTACAAGGTAAATACAAGGCAGAGCATTTTCAAAGGCAATTTCTTGAGCGCGTAAATGCTTTTTTACCGTTATGGGAAAATAAGTTCCACCTTTAACAGTGGCATCATTGGCTACAACCATAACTTCTCGCCCATGGATAACACCAATGCCTGTTATAATTCCTGCACTGGGTGCTTCATTTGAGTACATATCCCAAGCGGCAAGTGCGCTTAATTCTAAAAAGGGAGTGCCTGGGTCTAAGAGTTTTGTGAGTCTCTCACGGGCTGTGTATTTATCCCGGGCTCTGTGTTTTAAAATAGCTTCTTTGCCACCACCCTGGGTGACTTTTTCAAAATTGCGCAGGTACTCTTTTAAAAGCTTTTCCATGGTGGCTGAGTTTGCTTTAAACTCCGCTGATGAAGTATCAATGTGGGTTTGTAGGCTTTGCATATATGGCATGAAGTTTAGCCCGAAGCCATAAGTGGTGGCAAGCAGAGTGTTTTAAGCGTATACCATAGCGCCATGAGTGAAAGTTACGGAGCCTTTAGGTCCCAGGGGCGCATAGCCTACCTAAAAGGGCCCATAAAGCCTGAAAATTTAATTAAACACCTAAGCCAAGAACTTCCCAACACAAACCTTGAGAGTTTAGAGTTTTTAATTAATTTAGGTGCAGTGTATGTAAATAAAAATCGCATTTTAGATGCAGCATTCATTTTACATAGCCAAGATCAAGTCCGTGTGCATTTGGAGCCCAAAAGATACCCCTTTAATATTAAAGAGCTTCAAAAAAATATTATTTTTCAAACCCAAGATTTTGTTATTTTTAATAAGCCCTCAG
Source organism: Oligoflexia bacterium (assembly GCA_016715815.1). Lineage (GTDB taxonomy): Bacteria > Bdellovibrionota > Bdellovibrionia > JABDDW01 > JABDDW01 > JADJXN01. Next base: position 6,713 of record JADJXN010000007.1, on the reverse strand, counting down.
GGCTTCCCATGCACGCCACTTTAGATAACGCCAAAGAAAACTTAAGTGCTGCATTTGAAACTAAATTATATGTTACAAACCGCCTTGATGTGCCCACTTCAGGCCTTGTGCTTTTAGCAAAAAATAAAAATTACCAAGCCCATTACAACCAGCTTTTATCAGATAGAAAGGTAAAAAAAATCTACCAGGCCTTAACGACCACCAAACCAGAGACTGGTTTAATTAGACATTTTATGGTGGAAAGCTTGCGCTCGCCTAAGACAGTTATAACGGAGCAGGAATTTGAAGGTAGGGGTAAAAATGTTGACCCTATTATAAAATATGATGAGTGTTTGCTTGAAATTTTAAGTGTTAAAAGTTTTGAATTTAATGTTGGAAAAAAAATCCCAACAATGGCGCCAGGTTTTTTGAGTGAAATAAATCTCATCACAGGTAGAACTCATCAAATTAGAGCGCAATTATCAAAACTTGGATCCCCTATTGTAGGGGATGAAATGTATGGTGGCATTGAGGCCCCCATTTTTGGTTTACACTGTAGCCAGCTTAGTTTTGAAAGCTATAATTGGAAACTTGATAGGTTTAATTAACGAGCCTGTCGTGTTGGGGGGGGGGCTTTAATTACATCCCTGATGGTTTGTCTGGTAAACTGGGCGAATACTCATGACTCTATTTTCATAATAAAATATTAAGCTTTTCAGATTATACTTACATTGGTATCGAAGGTTGAATGGTAGCTCGCAAGTTTGATTTTGGCTGGAATCTAAACCACATTTAAGCTGGCCTAAGTTAACAGTTTCAGGGTTTAGATAAATAACTTGAAAAGGTTGTCCGCCCTGTAATGAAATGCTGTATTCAACATATTGTCTAATTGTTTGTTCTAAGCCTTCATTTGCAGTTTTCTTGCTAACTATTTCAGCTGAAGTTGTTGAAGAAATTGCCAAAAGGCTTAAAACTGTTATTAATTTTATCATAAGATCATCCTATATCATTTGCAGTTAACCATAAATGGGTAGCCCCAAACCGTTTCGCCAACAATAGCTTTTTGTATAGTGTTATCCGTTTCTTTTCCACCAACAGGATTTTCCAATACCTCAAGTGCAAAAGCTTCGCTTTTAGTATTATCTGGACCAAGCATTTTTCCAATGCCTCGCTTTTTTAATTTTGCGTGATTAAAAATTGTTCGTAAGTTTGTAAGGCCCAAATTTGTATTGGGATTGGTATAAAAATATTCATATCCAGATGCTAGGGAAGAATTAATTGTGCATATTATATCCCTATTGGGTTCAAATTTTGATTGATTAGTTAGATCCATTTTAAAAGAATTAGCTTTAACCACAAGCCCTGCAGCTGCAGCTAGAGCATATCCTTCATTACATAAACTAGAAAAATTGTGAGTAAGTCTTTTGCTTTCTATGATACCCACAAGCTCGCCGTTTCCATTAACAGTCGGTCCTCCAGACATACCAGGTAAGACCTGAGCTCTTGTTCCCAACTGAGTCGGTCCATTTAGATTCGTAAAACCTAAAATAGCTCCAGAAGACCATCGTCGTATTACTAAATTTGAGTTGGCATACTTCTTTGCAATAAACTTATCTGAGGTGAGTATAGGCATCCCTAAATTATAAATGATTGACGAACTAAGTTCTAAATTTGAGGATGCGCAAGATTTTTCAAATGAAACACTTTGAATTTTCTTTTTCTTAAACCATGCTGCCCAATTCGCATCGGCATCAACAGAAAATAGAGTTGAATTTCCTATTGAATTAATTATTACTACCGGGCTATCAATTTCTCGACTTTCATTTATAGGATCAATAAAGCTAAAATGTGTTGTTGGTAAAATTCTTATTCTGTCGCACATGCCTATATTGCTGCAAGAATCAGATAATACATGTCTGGCAGTTAAGAAATAAATTTTAATTTTTTGAGCAGGCATGTCTTTGATGCCTACAATAAAGCCGGAGCCAAATCCTTCTATTTTTTCATTATCTGAACTTAAAATATTTATTCCCATAGTTGCATTCCAAACATGCTTCACTGGTTCTGGTAATCCATCAGATGAATCATTAAAATTGGCTTGCGCAATATTTGAGATCAATAAGCACAGAGCGCCACAAAGAATAAAATTTGTTTTCATATGAAACTGTGCATGCAAAAAGCATGCTCATGTTATAAGTCCTACTCCCCAATAAAATGCCGGGCAATCATCCAAGGAATAATAATATATAAAGTCACATCGCGGATGAGGTAGTAGCAAAATATAATGGCAAAAAACTTCCAACCATAACGCTTAATGGTTGCTTTAAGTCCATCGCGCTTAAGGCTTTCTGCAACGTCAATCATGCCGGTGGTTTTTAGAAAACCCTTAATTTTTCGCACCAGAAGCGCTGCCATTCTTAAATTCCCTTACATAAAAAAGTGCAGTTGTGCAGATAAACTATTATTAAAAACACTTATCATCAACAAACTTGTTGCTTTTTTAAATTTAAGTGCTGAAAATTTTATATGACCAAAGTCTGGCTTGGGGAAGTTGGACTTAAAATCAAAAGGGGGAACAATGGCACGGCTGCTATTAGTTTTAGGTTTCGTTTTTATCTCTCAACAAGTATTAGCGCAAAAATTAATGCGCCCTTACAGGATACTAAAATCTCCTGAAAGAATGATGCAGGAAGCTCAATCTGGAAAGAGCTTTTTAGACTCTGTCACAGATGGTGAGATTCCAGCAAAATTTGATTTAATTCAATTTCAAACTCCAGTTAAAGACCAGGGTGACCGCGGCTCATGTGTGGCCTTTGCCTCTGTAGCTTTAGTTGAAAGTTTGTATAAAGTTAAGAATAGGCAAAACATTGATTTATCTGAGCAGTATGCTTACTGGGCAAGTAAAGCTGTAAATAAAATTGCTCCCTTTAGTGATGGAAGCTATCCACTGCCATTTTTAAGATCAGTGGCACAAAACGGTGTGCCAGCTGAGCAAGCTTGGCCTTATGAAAAAACGCCTTGGTTTGAAAACCCAAGCTTTCCTGATTGTGTAAAAGCAAATCAAACCAACCCAGAGCAGCTTCCCACCCACTGCGTGACTAATGGAAACCCTGCTCAAGCAGTGATGAGTGCTTCAAAAATTAAAATAACAAATCCTCATGCAGTACCTTCTTCAGCAGAAGCTATAGTGGGCTTTTTAAGAAAAGGAGTTGTAGTTGAAATTGGAGCAGATGTTTATAAAAAAGCGTGGAGCTTTCATAACAAAACATCTCCCCAATATTTTTTAGGGGTGGTGACAATGCCGCAACCTGGAGATGAGCTTATAGGGGGCCACGCCGTTTTACTTGTTGGTTATGATATGGACCAAAAAGTATTTATCTTTAAAAACTCATGGGGCACTCAAAAGTGGGCATCAAAAAGCCCAATTCCTGGTTATGGAACCATTCCCTTTGACTATGTTCGTAAATATGCTGAGGCCGTAGTTGCGCGAATGCCCTAAAACAGTCTAGAATTTTTAGATGGCAAAAAAAGAAGGGCGCCCTTTAGAGTTTAGAATAAAAGAGCTTGAGCTTGAGGTGCAAGACCGCGAGCGAGAATTACAAGCCTTTAAAAAAGAACTGGGGCAAATAAATACTCAACTTGAAAAGTTTTTAGATCAAATGTCTGAGCAGCTAAAGATGGCCCATTTGATTCAAAAAGCCCTTGTCCCAACTGAAACCCCGCCATTTCAGGCTTTGAGTTTTCAACAAAATTTTTGCCCTCTTTAAAAAAAGGGGGCGATTATTTTGATATTTTTGAGCACGAAGACAAAATGATGTTTGGCATTCTTATGGCTAATTCCATGGGCCATGGAATGGCCTCTTTATTTTTATCAATTTTATTAAAACTAACAGCACAAATTGAAGCCAGAAAGGGTTTGGATGCCGCTGAAGTTTTAAAAAAAATGAATGAAGAAATTAGCCAAAAAATTAAAGACAACCAGGCTTGCCATATTTTTTATGCCACCGTGAATCGGCGCGATTTTCAAATGACCTATTCAAAATCAGGAGATATTTTTGCCTACATTTATAAGTATGATGCAGATAAATTTGTTAGACTTGAATCAACCCAGGAAATATTAAGCTCAAAAAAAATAAGTTTTAAACAGGAATCTCTCATACTTGACCCCCGGGATAGGCTCATCTTAATTAGCCAAGGGGTGCATGGACTTAAAAATTCCAAAGGGGAGAGCTTTACCGAAAGTAAGTTTATAAAAACCATAGAGGATGTTACAAACTCAAGTGTTCATGAAATTAGAAATGAGATTGTCTTTCAGATTAAAAAGTTCATAGGGGATGCAGAGCTATCCTCTGATGTGAGCGTTGTGGTTATGAAGGTAAAAGACAAAGTGGTGAGGCTAAAAAAGGGCAGCTAGCAATGGGCAGCGTTGAGTAAACGCCAACTAGCTCAGCGCGACAAAGTTATATGATAAGACTTTTGCCCTGTAGCCCCTATAAGTATCATTTTTAGACTTGGCTTTTTATTCAGAAAATTCGATATATAGAACTGAAATTAATTTAAAAGAGGACATTTTCCATGGCAGAGCAAGTTCAAGAATTCTCAGGAGCTATAGATAAAGGTTTAGAAGGCATTGTTGCCTGCTCAACTGCAATTTCATCAATTGTAGATGTAACACTCACTTATTGTGGCTACACCATTGAGGATTTAGCTGCAAATTCTAGCTTTGAAGAAGTAGCCTTTTTATTATGGAATAAAAAACTACCTAATAAAGGCGAGTTAGATAAATTTAAAACAGAAATTGGAAAACGCCTTAGCTTAAATAAAGAATATGTTCAATTTTTAAAACAGCTTCCAAATAAAGGTGTGCACCCAATGGAATGGCTTAGATCTGCTGTTTCAGCTCTTGCACTTTGGGACAAAGATGCTAATGACATAAGCCCTGAGGCTAACCAAAGAAAGGCTCTTGATTTACTTTCCAAAATGGGCCCCATTGTTTGTGCTTTTGAAAGACTAAGAAACGGTAAAGACATCATTTCACCGAAGCCAGATAAGTCAATTGCGTGGAACTTTTTGTACATGCTCTCCGGCAAAGAGCCAGATGCCTACCAAGCAAAGGTTTTTGATACAGCCCTTATTTTACATGCAGATCATGAGCTTAACTGCTCAGCGTTTAGTGTGCGTGTAACAACAAGCTCTTTAAGTGATATGCATTCAGCTATTACAAGCGGAATTGGTACTTTAAAAGGGCCTCTACATGGTGGGGCTAATGAGCAAGTCATGAAAATGCTATTACGTATTGGCAATATGACTGAATGTGAGAAATTCATTAAAAACGCATTAGAGAATAAAGAAAAAGTCATGGGCTTTGGCCACCGTGTTTATAAAAACGGGGATCCAAGGGCTAAAATTTTAAGAGGCATGTCTGAAGAGCTTGGCAAACGCCGAGGTGAACCCCAATGGTACCAAATGAGTGTGAAGATTGATGATATTATGCAAGAGAAAAAAGGCCTTTTACCAAATGTGGATTTTTACTCAGCCAGTGTTTATTATTGTATGGATATTCCCATTGACCTTTACACTCCCATATTTGCTGTAAGCCGAATTTCAGGTTGGGTGGCCCACTCATTAGAGCAATATTCTAATAACCGTATTTATCGCCCCCGTGGGAAATACGTTGGTGGCCTAAATCTAAAATGGGCGCCTCTAGAGAAGCGCTAAGATTAAAAAACTAATACTTTATAGGCTTTATGACGATAGGTAATGTGTTGGAGACTGTAGTGAAGTTGTCAAAAAAAGCCATCCGAGTGATGTTTATTGCCTCAATTGGCGGTATACTTATTGTTAGTTACTCTAATTGTTCGCAGCCCTCAAATGATCAACCTGCTTCTCAGCCACCACAGAATGTATTAGCAACTAAAATTAACACTAGTGCGGGCTGGTCAGATTCCCCATTTATTTCAAGAGATGGCCAAAGGTTGTACTTTATGTATTCAAGGTATAACTTTGCTCCTTGGATACTAAGCTCAGGGGCAACAATGCCGGTTCTCACAGGTCAAGATAGAGAGGGTTTGCATAAAAGTAATCAGCCTTGGGATGAATCAGATATTTACATGAGCACTAAAAATAGTGATGGCACGTGGTCCACTCCGGTGAATATGGGTTTTAATGGTGCTTATGGAGATTCCAGTGGGATGGAGTTTAATAACGGAAATTCTTTTATTTGGCTTCAAGGAAATGGGGTTGGAAATAATATTGTTATTTCCCATAAAGATATTAATGGAACTTGGAGTAACCCAGAGGTATTAAATTCAAACATTAATTTTATCTCACAAGGCGTTTACCAAGATAACCCACATATTTCTGCAGATGGCACAGCCATTTGGTTTGTCTCAAACAGAGCTGGCGGCATGGGGGGCAAAGATATTTGGTTTTCAAGCTTTTCAAATAATACTTGGGGAGCACCGGTAAACTTAAGTGCTCCGTTTAATTCTGCTGGTGATGATGACCAGTTTTGGTTTTCACCTGTTTCAAGTGATATTTACTGGAATAGCTCACAAGGTCTTATGCACTGTATTTCAAATGGTGTTGGTTGTACTGCTGAGCCAACATTAGTAAAAATTGATGGTTGCCAATTTATTGCAGAAGCTTCAATGCCAGATGATGGCCAATCAATTTATTTTGCTTGTGGGGATCTTTCTTCTGGTACCATTAAAATCATGCATTCAAATAAACAA
>JADJXN010000006.1 GCA_016715815.1 Oligoflexia bacterium | reverse complement strand
AAAATATATATCAACCTCGTAATCCACTGGGTTATTAAAGCCCAGCTTTATCTCTACATGGTCATTATCATGTTTGTTGATTTCGCATTGCGGCTTAATGCTAGATACCCCCCTGTACCATATTAAGAATAACAAAATTTTATATTTTAGCAAAGAGGGTTCTTAACACAATCTTAACAATTCACTTCAGCCGCGAAAGCCAGGCCTGGCAATACTTCTGTACTTCTTGCTGATAAAGCCCCATGAGTTTTTTGGTGATTAAACCGGGCTCACTCTTCTGCCCTATTTTTTTACCATCAACTTTAATGATTGGTACAATTTCTTTAAATGACCCCGCAGAAAAAGCTTCATCAGCAGAGTAAACATCTTGGGGTTTTAAATTCTGAAAAGAAAAGCCAATATTATTGTCTTGGCAAATTCTTTTAAGCTTACCACGTGTAACTCCTAGTAAAATATGGGCATCATCAGGCGGAGTTAAGACTTGACCATTTTTTACGATAAAAAAGTTCCAACTAGTTCCCTCTGATAAATTACCATCCACATTGAGCATAATGGCATCTGAAGCCCGCGCTCTTTTAGCTTCCCCTAATGCCATAACATTATTAAGATAATTTCCTGATTTAATTGACGGATCCATAGCCTTTTTAGAGTTACGCTGAATTGAGGAGATAATCACTTCTATTCCCTTTTCATAAATTTCTGGCTTTAAAAATTCTTTTGCCTCTTTAACCACTATAATTGTGTTGGTCTCTTGGCTTTGAGTAGGGTCAAGAGTGATTATCTCATCCTGGCCTCTGGTAATAATAATGCGCATATAAGCATTATCAATTCCTGATTCATGAGCCACTTCATATATTTCAGCAATCAGATCTCTTTCAGAGGCAGTAAGGTTTAAACCAATTCTCTGAGCAGAATAAAATAGTCTCTGTATATGCTCTTCAATGGCATAAAAAACTCCATCATAGCGCCGAACCACTTCATACACACTATCCCCATATAAAAAGCCTCTATCAAAAACAGAGATTTTGGCTTCTTTGGGTTTAAATAGCTTTTTATTTATAGAAACAAGCTCGCCGTGCATATGAATCACTATAAACCTATTATTTGTCCCTTGCCTAGACTTTTATCCTCAGGTAGTTTTATCAAAAGTCAAAATAAGAAGGGGTATGTATGGGCATAAAGTCTGACAAGTGGATAAAGGAACAAGCTAAAAAAGGAATGATTGAACCTTTTGAGCATGGACAAGTTCGCGCTGGGGTTATTTCCTACGGTGTTTCTTCATATGGCTATGATATTCGTGTGGCTGACGAGTTTAAGGTTTTTACCAACATAAATAACACCCTTATAGACCCTAAGAATTTTGATTCAAATAGCTTTGTTACTATTAAAAACAACACCTGTATTGTTCCACCCAACTCTTTTGCACTAGCTAGAACGGTTGAGTATTTTCGTATTCCTGAAAACGTTATTACTGTGTGTTTGGGTAAAAGTACTTATGCCCGCTGCGGTATAATTATTAATGTCACGCCTTTTGAACCAGGCTGGGAAGGTTATGTTACACTAGAAATTTCTAATACCACACCACTTCCAGCAAAAATTTATGCTAACGAAGGTATTGCCCAAGTCTTATTTTTTGAGGGCGATGAACCCTGTGAAATTAGCTATAAAGCTAAAAAAGGCAAATACATGGGACAAGTTGGCGTCACACTTCCAAGATTATAAAGCGTCAGCGCATAAAAGGTTTCTATTTCCAGAATCAGAAACAACCAGCTGAGCGGCAGATATTTTATTTTGATGGTAAATGTTAAAATAAAATGTTCCGGCTAGCAAACCTATGTGACGTTGATTAAGTGTTGTTAAAAATAAACCCTTATAATCCATGGTTTTAAACCAGAAGTTTGTTATATCAAAAAATGAGTTACAGCCACTTCCCCAATGCTCAGAGCGAACTTGCTTTTGCTGACTTTGGGAAAGAAAATAAATTTTTGAAAATTGTTGTGGGTAGGTTTTTAAATCCCACTTAATTAAAAAATAAAAACTTCCATTTTTTTTGGTTACATAATCATTTAAATCAAGCTTTCCACCGCCCGCAGGAAAGCTTATTTCATAGTTTTTACCACCCAGTGCGCCATTTGTTTGCTCAATAAGATATAACTTAAACTCAAAAGGGTCTACTTGGGGAAGTCTTTGGGTAAGCTCTTTAATGTATTTTGTATTTACTTTCATCCTTCCTGTTTGCTCAACCATTCCATCATTGCTCTGGCCTTGGTCAATTTTTGTAATAAAACGATTATAATCTTTTTCTACAAACTCCCAAACAGGTGGGGGGAATTTTACTGATGCTCTGTAATCACTTAAATTTATTTTTTCAAATACAAGAGAAGCTTCTTCTTGTTTTAAAATGCGCCATGTAACAAGGCTAGTTACAACTATAACTATAAAAAAAATAGAAATAAGTTTAACTTTTCTTTTGTTCAGTTTAATTGGACCCAGCTTCATTTTCAGCCTTCTCTTGAATTTGTGCATTAAGTGCTAAAAAAGGAATAAATTTTGTGCTCATAGCCTGGCCTTGTCTGAGCCATTTTAAAGCCCCATCAAAATCATTCTTTGCAATGGCCACTTCAGTTAAGCCCAGGTAACTGCTTAAACTTTTTTGATCAAGGTTTAAAGCACTTTCAAAACTACTGGTAGCACAATCATAATCTTTATTCTCTAAACAAAGTCTTGCGTTTAAAACCTTTGCTAAAACATTTTTATCTGAAATAAGTGCGGCTTCTTTTATTAGGGCTGAAGCTGTTTCCAAATGTCCCAATTTAAACTGAACCCAGCCAGCAATGGCCATAATTTGGTCATCCTTTGGTGCTTGAGATAATGCTTTTTCAATGGCTTGCGCACCTTCTAGTTTGTCTCTTCCCCAATACATCACAAGCCCTTTTACTGCTTGTGCTTTAGGAGTCACATCAATTCCGCCCCACGCTTTATTTAAGTTTTCCAAAGCTCTCTCCCAAGAGCCACTTCCTCTGTAAACTTGCCAGTCACGAACAAAGCTTTCAACATACTCAGGATCTAATTCTAAAATGGATTGTATGGTTTTTGTTGCTTCGTTATTTCTATTTTGTAGGGTTAATACTCTTGCAAGCTGTATTAATACTTGTGGGCGATAATCTAAACTCACCCCCAAATAAGCCTTTAACATGGATGCTGCTTTTTCAAGCCTTCCCTGCATCACTACTGCAAGATCTGCTAGAGCTAGCACTATGGCGCCATCATTACCACCTTTTGCTAAGCTTTTTGCCATACTCTCTTCAGCTTCATCAAATCTGTCTCTGAAGTAATGAACAATACCCATATTAAAACTTGCCGCAAAGTTTTCAGGGTCTTGTTTTAAAATTTCATTAAAGTTAAGTGTCGCCTCATCTAATTCATGGGCTTCAAGAGCCACTAACCCTAGGCCAAGCTTTGCCAGCTTTTTTCTTTCTACATTTGCATCATTTTCTAAAATTTGTTTAAAAATGCGGCTGGCTTGTAAAACTTGTCTCTCATTGACCAAGGCTAAAGGGGCAATTTTTGATAAAACAAAATAATCATTAGGCTTTATGTTTCTAGCCTCTTGGTAAAATGAAAGAGCTTTAGAAAAATCTCCTGCTTTTTCCGTCTTTTCTGCGTTCAGCATGGCTTCTTGAAATGAGTCTTGCGGCCTTGACTTATCTGTACTTTTAAAGCCTTTAATGTAGGTAAAAATACCCGCAATAATAAAGACCCCTAATGCTATGAATATTTTAACTCTTTCAATTTGAGTGAATTTTGATTTTACATTTGAATCGTTTTGGTAGCTGTATATTTTAGAAACATCACGGGTGTCTACGCTGTCATAGCTTTGCTTTGCTACTTGGTCATCCACTCCCTTCATGAGTTTATTCACATTCCTAAAAGAGTCCTCAACAAGATCTATGGGTACAGTGGCACTTTCAGTCATGGTAATTGATTCAGTCCCTACCTGACTGCCGCGTTTGTTGCGTGATTCGTTTACTGCTTCAGTAAACACTTGCTCTTGTCTAATCAGTTTCCATCTTCCTTTAGGGGCAATAATTTCGTCATGGGGTACAAAGCGCTGCTGCTTTATATTCTCCACTACTTCTTCAAATGTGAATGGGCCTAAAATTTTTGAATTCGCTTTTACAATCCATTCTTTTTTGTGTGAAAAGCGGTCCTCCTCATTAGAGGTTAAACTTTCAGTTTGAATATTATCTTCGTCGCGCATATTTAGTGTTTAAAATGTCTTTGCCCAGTTATAACCATGCCTATTTTATGCTCCACTGCTGCTAATTCCACATCTGCATCTTTTAAACTTCCACCAGGTTGTATAATCCATTTAACCGGAAATGTAGCTGCAATGTCCACAGAATCTCTAAAGGGAAAAAAAGCATCTGAGGCCAGTACCCAAGAGCTAAAATCTGCACCAAATTGCTTTGCTCTTTTAAGAGCCATTTTGACAGAATCAACCCGATTAGTTTGCCCTCCACAAATACCTATAGTTTGGCTATTTGCAGCAATAACAATCGCGTTACTTTTAACATACTTTGCAACTTTCATTGCAAAAACAAGATCCTCTCTTAAATGGACTTTTAATTCATAAGGTGCAAATATTTTCCAACTCTCATCCCACTCTATAAGGTTATCAGCCGTTTGAACAAGTGCTCCGCCACGAACAAGTTTAATGTCTAAATCCCTTGATTGGTTGTAACAATTTTCCAAGCTTTTAAGTTTTAATACCCTTAAGTTCTTCTTTGTTTTAAAAACTTCTAATGCTTCTACCTCAAAATCAGGGGCTATAATACATTCTAAAAATGGCTCGATCATTTTAACAGCCAACTCTTTTGTAACTTTTTTATTTAACGCTACAATTCCACCAAAGGCTGAGATGGGATCCCCTTTAAACGCTTTTTCATATGCATTTAAAATTTTATCAGCCGTAGCCACACCACAGGGGGTATTGTGTTTTACTATGACACTTGTTGCTTTTTTAAATTCGCATAAAACACTGACCGCAGCCTCAAGGTCTAAAATATTATTATAAGAAAGTTCTTTGCCTTGAATTTGTTCAGCCTTTTGTAAACTAAGCGGGTGAGTTAGATTTTCAAATAGGGCGGCTTTTTGATGTGGGTTTTCTCCGTAGCGTAAGTTTTGTTTTAAACTTAGTTTTAAATCTAGCTGTAATGGCAACTCTTGTGAGAGGGGCTCATCGGATAACGCTTTTGAAATCAAAGCATCATAACTTGAGCAATGGGAAAAAACTTTGGTTGCTAGTTTTTTATTAAAAGCTTCATCGATGGATTTTTTATTATGGCGATTTAAAATCTCAGCGTAATCCGAAGGATCACACACTACAGTGATGCGCTCAAAACTTTTTGCAGCTGCCCTTAAAAGACTTGGCCCACCAATATCAATTTGCTCTATAAGTTCATGGCCTTTTAAATTTTTCTTATATGCTTCTTCAAAGGGGTAAAGGTTAACTACAACCAAATCAAAGGGCTCAACTTTATGTTTTTTTAAAATTTCAAAATCCTCTGGTACAAAACTTCTGGCTAAAAGCCCCATGTGAATATAAGGGTGCAACGTTCTCACCCTACCATCCATCATTTCTGGAAAGCCAGTGACCTCAAAAACCTCTGTTACATTAATTCCATTTTTTTTTAAATATTGTGAGGTCCCACCCGTTGAAACCACCTGCATCCCTGAGGCCACCAAGGGGCGTAAAAAATCAATGAGACCTTCTTTATTTGATGTACTTACAAGAGCGCGTTTGAACATTTATTTTTTAAAATTTGGTTAAAAATAATTTTAGGTCGTCATTTGTAAAATCAAGACCTGCTCCTATAAAACCTGAAGCTACGGATCCAGTCAATGTATTACCTCGGGTATTTAAAATATCATCCCCTCCGGCCATTGCGTAAAAGACACTATAGAATTTATAACGCGCATAGGCTCTTACGTATGCGCCCTCTGTACGGCCAAAATTAAATGCCTCCGCAGAAAAGCTAAGTCTTTTGTTTAAGAAGTTTAGATCAAGACCCAAGCCGCCGGAGCTTTCTATCATACCAGCACGTATTGTGAAGTTATAAAAAGATTGGGCAAACTGAGCTGAAAACTTAAACTTATTTTTATACACATTTTGAGTAGATGTGGAAGAAGTTGTTGAGCCTGAGACGGCAGTATCAATTCTCTCATAAGAACCTTTTGGATCATCTACTAACGTTAAAAGATAAGTTCTATCAGGACTTGTATGAACGTTCACACCAACATAGCTTTTTGTTTGTGCCCCGCTCATTACTTCAGAGTGGTAATCAAGTGCCAACTCAATTCTTCCTGCCGTATCAAGCATAGAGTTAACACCATGAATAGCACTGTTTAGCTCCTCAACTGTTGTTTCATCATTAACTAGCTTTCCAATTGTACCTTCACCTTTATTAATTTTTTGTGCAACTTCATCTACGTTTCTTAAAATACTTTCAACTCGTCCCAAACTATCAGCTGCTTTTTTCCAGTTTTTCTTAAAGCCGTTTTCAGAGTCATCAGCCATAAATTCACTTAAACTTTCTGTCAAGGCATGCAAGTTATCAACAGTTTCTTTTAGCTTGTCTCTTTTTTCTTCTGAAATGTTTTTCAAATCTGCTGTGACATCTTCAATGTTAAGTAAAATTCTTCCAATGGGTGAATTCTCATCTCCATCACCTACTGTAGCTTTTTTAAGAGCTGCTGTTATATCGCTAAAATCGTTTGCAATTTTTCCTACTTTATCTATCACGGCATCAAAGCTACCACTGTCTCTAAAATTATTAATCGCTGAGCCCTCTGCTAGCACTTCATCTTTTGGATCACCAGGGTAAAGCTCGATATACTTATCTCCCAGCATGCCGTTTGGCTTAACTTCTACTGAAGCACTTTTTGTAACTTTAATTCCTGCTTGGAGTTTTAATTTTACCTTTGCTTTACCCTCTTCAAGTTCAATGTCTTCAATAATTCCAACGGGAATTCCGGCCATTTTGACATTGGCATTTTTAATAAGACCATTGGCATCTGGCAGAATTAAATTATATCTCTGAGTGCGTCCGGCCACACTAGGATCAACGTTTACTTTTAAAGACATAAGTATAATGACAACAATACAACCAAGAACAAAGGTGCCAACTTTAAACTCTGTAGAGTTAAACATTATTCACCTTTACCTTTGAAACAAATTTTTGGATAAAAGGGTCACTACTTTCTAAAAACACTTTTGGTTCTCCAAAAAGTTTAATTAGACCTGCATCTAGCATGGCTATCTCGTCTGCTAATCGGAACGCTGCAGGAAGATCGTGAGAGATAATAATGCTTGTAAGCCCTGCTCTTAGCTTATGAGTATCCATTATCAAATTATCCACTATTTCTGTGATAATTGGATCTAGACCTGTGGTTGGTTCGTCATATAAAAGTATGTCGGGGTCCAGCGCAATAGCACGTGCTAGCCCCACACGCTTTTTCATTCCACCTGAAAGTGCTGCAGGGTATTTATTAAAATGCTCAGAACCAAGACCCACCATTTTTAATTTTTCCGCTGCAATGTCTTGAATTTCTGATGGCTTTAAATGTCTTTTAAATTCGGCTATAGGAAAGCAGACATTTTCAATGGTTGTCATATCATCAAATAGAGCGGCAGATTGAAAAAGCATTCCAAATTTTTTACGCATGTTATTTAAAGCCACATCATTTAGCTCAGATAAATCTTGCCCGAAAACCTTAATACTTCCTGAATCTGGCCTCATTAAGCCTAAAATATGTTTAAACATAACAGACTTCCCCGCACCAGAAAAACCTATGATGACAGTGATTTTCCCTTTTGGAATTTCTAAATCAATTCCTTTTAGCACCTCATGCTCACCATCAAATTTTTTTCTTACAGATTTTAATTCAACAGCAATTTCTTGTGCGCTCATCTAAACCCCTCATACAAAAACATACGTATAATGGCTGATAAAAAATAATCGCTCACTAAAATGAGAATGCTGCTGACAACAACAGTTTCATTAGTGGCCTTTCCAACTCCTCTAGCACCGTTTTCACAATTAAAACCTTTATAAGTTCCAATTACAGAAAAGATCAGCCCAAAAAATGCAGCCTTAATAATACATTGGGCAACATCACGAGGGCGAGCAAACATATTTACTTTTGCCATGTACACAGCACCGTCAATTAATAAAAGTCTTGTAGCTAAGAAGTATGCACCAACGTTACCTATAAAAGCTGAAACACTTGCCAAAAGCGGCATAACAATAACACTTGCAATAATTCTTGGCATAACAAGGTACTGTTTTGGATTTACTCCCATAACATCAAGAGCATCAATTTGTTCAGTAACACGCATGGTTCCCAATTGTGCTGTCATAGCTGCACCGGCACGACCTGTAACAATAAGTGCACTTAAAACAGGGGAAAGTTCCCGCATAAGAGCTAAGGCAACAGAAGGGCCTATGAGCACTTGAGCATTTACCATTTTAAAACCACTATAGGTTTGAAGCGCGAAAACCATTCCGGTAAAAAGACTACTTAAGAGAATAATAAATAGAGATTGATTTCCAATAAATTCAATTTGAATAATAATTTCTTTAAACCTAAATGGCCGCTGCACAACCCAACGCATTGTGCTTGTAAAAAACATGGCCACTCTTCCTGTTTCATTAAATGCAAAAAGAATCAGGGCGCCAAAGTTTTCAATTAATTTTGGCAAACTCACAACAGATGTTACTTTTTCTAGTTTTTGTATCATTAGTGAACAAACACCCTTGGCACTCTAACTTGAATGCCCGTTAAAATTTCATAGCTAATTGTATGTGCGTTTTTTGCTAATTCTTCTGCAGTTATACTTTCATCTTTTTGAGAACCAATAATAACAATTTCATCCCCAACGGCTACATGGTCAGCAATGTGGCTTACATCTACCATGAAATAATCCATGCAAATGACTCCTCTTACAGGACACCTTGTACTGTTAATTAAAACTTCAGCAAGATTACTTAAATTTCTAGGCATACCGTCTGCATAACCAAGTGCTACAACAGCAATAAGACTATCTTTTGGTGCCTTCCATTGCGCACCGTAGGAGACAACCTCTCCTTTTTTAACATTTCTTAAAAGTGAGACTGTGCTTTTTAAACTCAAGACTGGTTTAACCTTATCAGACCCATACCCATAAAGAGAAATTCCGGGGCGAGCTAAATCATACCTATTTTTTAAACCTTTAATTATGCCTGCGCTATTAGATATATGAGTTAAAAAATTTTGATTTAATTTTGATTTAAGTATTTTAATTACATTTTGAAAAATATTTTCTTGAGAATCAAATGCCTCTGTCGAAAGAAAGTGTGAGCAAATCCCCTCAAGCTTAAGAAAATTTGATTGTTCAAAAAAATCAATAACTTCATTTAATTGTGAGGGCTCAAAACCAAGGCGATGCATGCCCGTGTTAAACTTCACATGCACTGGATAAGATGCACTTTCATGCAGTGAGGTTTTTAAAAACTCAAACTGAGCTGGCTCACTTAAGACTGGCGTTAATCTATACTTAACAATGGCATCAGCTCCAATGGAGTCAAAAAACCCAAATACAAGAATAGGAGTTTGAATTCCATTTAAGCGAAGCTTTACACCTTCTTCAATGAGGGCCACACCTAAAAATTTGGCACCTAGCCTTTCACAAACTTTTGCAACCTGGATATCCCCATGACCATAGGCATCGGCCTTAACCATTGGAATAAGACCTGTCTCACCAGCTAACTGCTGTAAAGTAAGATAGTTTTGCGCTAAGGTTTGTAAATTAACCTCTGCAAAAGTATTTCTGTACCTTCCTAGCATTTCTTTTTGACCTCTCTGTCAAGCTTTGTTAATTAATAATTCTTCCAGTTTTTTGCCGATGTAGCTCAGCTGGTAGAGCAACTCATTCGTAATGAGTAGGTCACCGGTTCGATCCCGGTCATCGGCTCCACTCATTTACGTTTTGGCAATTCTTTAACGGGCTCAAAATCTTTTACAAAATCTTTCGGAGCTTCTGCCATTCCCACCCTATTTCTTCCCCCCTGTTTTACTTTATACAAAACATCGTCTGCCGTTTTAACTAACCCCTCAGTGTCTTTGCATATACTTGGGTATTCACTCACACCAATACTCACGGTTACCTTTCCTAGAGGCTGCTTTTCACCGTGAGGAAATTTTGTATTCTCAACTGTGAGCCTAATTTTTTCAGCCTTAATGGCACACCCCTCAACAGGTGTATGAGGACAAATAATAGCAAACTCTTCTCCACCAAGTCTTGCTGCTATGTCTGTTTTTCTACTTGTTTTTAATAAAATTTGTGCCACTGATTTAATAATCACATCGCCCATGGGGTGACCATTGGTGTCGTTGTATTTCTTAAAATGATCTATATCCAAATAGATTAAACCTAGAGGGTAATGAGTTCTTCTTGATCTAGAAATTTCTTCCTCAAGCTTTTCATTAAAATAACGTCTGTTGTATAAACCTGTAAGCGGGTCTTTTATGGCCATTTCATGGATTTTTTTGGCCATTAAAGCATTGTCATAACTTACCTGAGTTAGTCTTGTGTAACTTTCAAAAATCTTTTTTTCCTCTTCTGTCCCTAGATTTCCAAAAATAATTAATATTCCATGGGGCTGGTTTTGGTAAGTAAAACAATAAGGTGAAAACGTATCTACTTTAAAAACTTGTTTCATGAGCTCTTTTAATTCCAAAAGTTGCTCAGGGTGATTTACTTTTTCAAATAACGTTTTTGCATCAAGGCTTGAAAAATTTAAACCCACATTTTTAATCATTTCTGCATTTAAACCACTAGCGTGGCTTGCTACCAGTGCACTATGAGCACTTATAAATTTAAAATAAATAGCTGGTTTTTTTTGCGCAAGCTCTGATGTTGAATCTACAAAGGTTTGAATGACTCCATCAGGATCTAGTGTTTGTGCCAGCCTTTGTAAATATTGGTTTACAAGCTGAACTTCTTTATTTTCTTGTGTAATTTTAACATTCACATCACTAAGTTTTTTATTTTTTTCGGCCAGCTCTTCTAAAAGTTGCTCATTTTGGATTTTTAAAAAAATTTTCTCTATGGTTCTATCAGCACTTTTAATTAAATCAGGCAAGCTTTCAAAGGGTTTAAAAATATAATCATAGGCCCCAAGCTTCATAGCATTAACAGCGGTTTCAAGGCTGGCGTGAGAGGTCATAATTATAAACTCAATGTCACTACTTAATTTTCTTACTTGCTCTAAAAGTTCTATTCCAGACATGCCAGGCATACGGATATCACTAAAAATAAGGTGAGGCGGAGACTGTTTAATCGCCTCAAGTGCTGACTCGGCATCGGCGAAAGCGCTTACCTGATAACCCGCTTGGGTAAAGGTTTCCTTTAAAACATCACGGATGCTTTCCTCATCATCAACAACATAAATGTAAAAATCTTTTCTATACTCTGCTATATCCATTTATGCCTTTATCTTGGGTCTATTTATTTGCACTTTAAACCCCCCGTCACCGGATTTTTCTTCAGATGCTTTGTTAATACTTGGTTTAGGGATCACCACCCTTGGTATCTCTGTCGTTTTTTTAATTTCACCTGCCTGCACTTTTACAGCTTCCAATTTTTTCTCAGGTTTTGTTTCAGCTTTAAGAGTTTGCGTCTTGTCAATTTCCTTTTCTTCCTTCATTTGCTTTGCAGCCTCAGTTTTAGCACCTGGAGTTTGCGTTGCTAAAATATTTTTGGGAAGCTTTAATTTAGGCTTTTTAATTTCAACTTTAGTGGGCTGTTCCACCACTTCTTTTTGAGCCGGTTTTGGAGTTGCTTTTAATTCTACTTTTGGCAGCGTCATCACTGCTTCTGCTGGTTTTTTTGTTTTTTCAATTATGGTTTTTGTTTCTTCAACTTTTTTATTTAAAAAATCCTTTGCTTTTTTGGCACTTAATTTTAATTCTGGTACCTTTGTGGCAGCTGATGTCGATGCTGTCACTTCAACTTTTGGTAAATCTTGCTTTGGTTTTGTTGCAGCCACTTTTCTAGCATCAAAGTCATTTAAGGCCTTATCTATGTCTTTTGCTGTAACTGCTGCTGAAAGCTCTGTCGGTTTTTGTTCTTGTCCTTTTGAAATTTGTTTTTCATGTACCTTAGCATCCTTTAAAACTTTTTCATCAGCTGTAAGATATTTTCCACCATGGGTATGTTCAAGAGGTTTATCTGGCATTTTTGCGCCCTCAGGAATGGGGATATCTATAAAAAATGTTGTCCCCTCGTTCATCTCAGATTTTAAATAAATTTCCCCTTTGTGATCTTTTACAATACCAATACTAACTGAAAGTCCAAGCCCCGTTCCCTTGCCGGCAGGTTTTGTTGTAAAAAATGGTTCAAAAATTTTCTTTTGAATATCAGGTGGTATTCCCGCTCCTGTATCTTCAATTTGTATTTGAGCTTTACTACCAGTTTGCAACACGCGCACTATAACATTTTTCTTTGCACAGTTTTCCATGGCATGGGATGCATTTACCATTAAGTTCAAAAGTACCTGTTGTAGTTGGTTGGCATTGGCTGGCACCATTGGACAGGGTTGAAAGTCTTTAAAAATTTTGCAACCAGCTAGAGTTAACTGGTGTTCTACTAGGTTAATTGTGTCTTGCACAACTTGTGCAAGATTGGTTGGCTCTAGTTGCACTTTTTCTGCACGCGCAAACTTCATAAGGTTTTCAACAATAGCCTTACACCTTCTGGTTTC
This sequence comes from Oligoflexia bacterium, assembly GCA_016715815.1. Classification (GTDB taxonomy): domain Bacteria; phylum Bdellovibrionota; class Bdellovibrionia; order JABDDW01; family JABDDW01; genus JADJXN01. The sequence continues at coordinate 100,235 of JADJXN010000006.1, read as the reverse complement.
TTTTTCTATAACCTCAAGATGTTTTTTTATGTCGTCGTTTTGAATTTTGCTCATGGCTAGTTGTGCATGTCCTAAAATTCCTGCCAGCGGGTTTTTTACTTCATGGGCAATACCAGCGCTAAGCTGACCAAAGGCACTCATCTTTTCACTTTGCACAAGAGCTTGCTTTGATTGCTCAATGGCCGTGTCTCTTTCCACAAGACCTTGTTCCATTACAGAAAAGCTTTTAGCCAAATCTCCAATTTCATCATTTGTTTCTACATCTACAGGAACGTTAAAGTCACCAGCTCCAATTTTTGAGGAAATTTCTGTTAACCTTTTTAAAGGATTAGTAATGAAGTTTGACAAAACAATAGCAGTACCCATTGCTGCCATTAAAATAACAAAACCAATAAATAAAATATTTCTTTGCAACGTTCTTGCAGCCTCAAAAGCTTTATCTTTTGGGGTTGTCACAACTACACCTAAATTAATTTTAGGTATAATTTCAAAACTACCTACAATGAGTTTACCATTAATATCTTTGTAATCCCCAGTGGCGGCAGGACGGTTATTTTTCATAACTTCACTCACCACTGAGTGTGCACTTAAATTTTTACCTACTTGTTCTTTATCAGAGGCTGCTAAAACCACACCATCAGCATCAACCAAAAGAGCTGAAGAAATACCCGTTGAAAAATCCGTAAGCATTTGTTGTACAAATTCAAATGGAAAAAAGCCAAAAACCCAAACTGTTTTTGTTGTTAATTCCTCATCTTCAGCTACTTTTTTCTTCTTTTTTTGATTTTTAGCATCTACAACGTCTACTGCAAAACCAAGTACTGTTACTTTTTGGCCATCAGTTGTTGTTGTATTCCAAATCCAACGTCTATACTGTTTAGCCGCTCTGACATTTAGAGATTTAATAAAATCTTTTTCAAAATCTGGTAACCACTTTATAGCCTCTGCCTTTGGGTTTCTTAAAACCCAATCAACTTTTAGTTCATCACCATCACTAGGAGAACTAAGGGAAATACTTGAAAACTCTTGGTAGCGGGCAAATAAAACTTGTGTTTGATCATTTATTCTAGCACCTGTACGCGCCAGGGATTCTTTGGAGGATATAAATACAACGAGCTTATCTTGAACTGTGGCTATTTTATCAGCAATATTTTTTGAGGCAGAGCTGGCAAGCTTTGCACTTAGTTCTTTTACAAAGTCTTCTTTGTCTGAATTAAAAATTTTGGCCGTTTGGTAAAGAATCATGGAAAGAGCAAAAAATACTAAAACAGACACTAGTCCAAACACTTTAAACTTAATTGGAATTCTTAATTTTTTAAAGTCGACCAATGCATCATCCTTGATGTGGTTAAATGACACCTAACCCATTTATTTTAGTATGTTTTTGAGAATTAAATCAAACTTATAGAATTAAGATTTGTAATCAAGTATTGGATAAAAATATCGCTGCGCACCAAACGGGATTTTTCCCTTATTATTTTGAATTCGATTTCCCACCCCGAACTGAATGCTTGTGAGTTTTTTAATCTCACTAAGCTTTATAAAATCTTTTGCCAGGGCATAAAAATAACGTGTTTGATTACCTTCTTTAATTTCAATATAAAGCCATTTTTGCTTTTTATCTAAAAAGGTTTTAATTTTATCTAGACTTCCGTCCTGGGTACTTTTTAGCTCTACAATTCCAGGCTCAACTTCGCGGACAAAGAAAGCAAGACTTTGGTTTGAAAATACAAACCCAAATGCCATTAAAAAAATAAAATTTAAAACTAAATATTTCATCAAATTCTAACCAACCTCTATAGCCTATAAATTATAAGCCTCTTACATTTTCACCTATTAATTCAATTACTTGAGCAATTAAGAGACCAGATTTACTTGCATCTGACACCACTTCAGAGCTAAAACTAGGCAGGTTTTACATTTAAAGAGACAAAAAATGGCAGTAAAAACAGATTTTTTAGTAGTGGGCTCAGGCCTTGCGGGTCTGTTTTTTGCGCTCAAAGCAGCACGTTTTGGTGAAGTAGTTGTCCTTGCAAAAGACTCTGTTTCAAGCACTTCAACCTCCATGGCCCAAGGTGGAATAGCGAGTGTTACATCAAGAGATGATAGCTTTGATAACCATATTCAAGACACACTGTTAGCAGGAGCCGGGCTTTGCAAAAAAGACATCGTTGAAATGTGTGTAGGTCAGGCTCCAGATAGAATTCAAGATTTAATAAATTTTGGTGTTAATTTTGATAAGACTTCTCAGGGATTTGAACTTACCCGTGAAGGCGGCCACTCACATAGAAGAATTTTGCACAGCTTTGATCAAACAGGCCTTGCCATACAAAACGCACTGATTTCAGCTTGCAAAAAAAATCCTAAAATAAAAATTTTAGAAAACCAAATGGCGGTGGATTTAATTTTAAGCAAAGACAAATCAAGTTGCATTGGCTCCTATGTACTTGATTTAAAAACCTCTAGTGTTCAAAGCTTTGTAGCAAGAGCCACAGTTCTTGCTACTGGTGGAGCTGGAAAAGTTTATTTGTACACATCAAACTGGGATGGCGCCACTGGTGACGGAATTGCCATGGCAAAGCGCGCGGGATGTAAAATTGCAAACATGGAGTTTTTGCAATTTCACCCAACTTGTTTATTCCACCGAGATGCAAGAAATTTTCTTATTTCTGAAGCCCTTCGTGGTGAGGGAGCAGTGCTAAAAGACCATAAGGGATACGCCTTTATGAAAGATTATCATGCCCTTGGAAACCTAGCACCTAGAGACATTGTAGCCCGCGCTATTGATAGTGAAATGAAAAAATCAGGACACGACTTTGTTTACCTTGATATAACTTTTAAAAAACCTGAAGAAACTAAAAAACGCTTTCCAGGAGTTTATGAAAAATGTCTTAAATTTGGTATTGATATCACAAAAGATTTAATCCCCGTTGTGCCTGCTGCTCATTATTTATGCGGTGGAATTTTAACTGACGCTTTTGGAAAAACTAATTTACATGGCTTATTTGCCTTAGGTGAAAATGCATGCACAGGGCTACATGGCGCAAATCGCTTAGCAAGTAATTCTTTAATGGAAGCCACAGTGTTTGCACACAATGCTTGTGAGTATTTAAGCAAAAATTTTAAGGATTATACTTTTATAAATGAAGATGTTTTACCCTGGGATTCAGGTAACGCTGTTGATTTAGATGAAATGATTGTTGTTGCTCACAATTGGCAAGAAGTACGTCAGTTGATGTGGAACTATGTAGGCATAGTTCGCTCAAATAAGCGTTTAAAAAGAGCAAAGCAGAGAATTGCTATGCTTTCTGATGAGATAAAAGAATATTATTGGAACTTTAAAGTGAATAAAGATTTATTGGAGCTGAGAAATATTGCATTAATTGCGGAGCTTACTATTGATTCGGCTCTTATGAGAAAAGAAAGCCGCGGCATTCATTATAATATTGATTACCCAAAGCTAGATTCAAACTTTGCACACGATACTATAATTTAATTTGGTTCAAGTGCCTGGGCATCTATATTAAAAGCTTTAGGGTTAAGACTTATAATGGCCCCACTTAAAATTTTAGGCACATGCTTTTTAGTTTCTGCAGGCATAGCGTTGTAATAATACAAAACCCAAAAATCTTTTGTCATATCAGCATGCTCAGAGAGAGGAACTCCGTCTCGGGATAATTTTTTTTGTAAATTTCTTTTAATTGGCTCAGAACTTTTTGTTTGAAAACTCATTCTATATTGGCCAGCATTATATGATGCAAGCGCCATTTTTATGTCATTGTCCCAAAATTCTAATAAATATTTTAAATATTTAGATGCTGCTTGTGTTGAGGCCCACACGTCTGTACGCATATCGTAATTGCCTGCTAAACCTCCATTAGTTTTTATTAGCCCGTACTCTTTAGCTGTTGGTGTAATAAACTGCCACCATCCCACTGCATCCATTGGACTTTTGGCATCAGCATAAAATCCTGACTCTACATAGGAAAGCATAGAAATAACTGCTGGTAAATCATTGCGCCTTAACGATCTAACCATTGTTTTTATTTTTTGCTTTAATGAGTTTACCTTTATTACATTCAGTTTATCTGTATTAACAACTTCTATAGGCAATTTCTCGTGCAACGCTAAAAAACGGTAAATACTTGTGTTTGCACTTATGTCATCAATACTAATTGGGTTTGCGCTTTTTTTATTAACCCAATCAGCATAATATGTTTGCAACTCTTTTCTATTTGCCTCATTGAGAATTTGTTTTGTTAAATCATGGGCAGAGTTAGGTAATAAATTATTTGGCACTAGGACCTGCTGTTGCAACTGTTGCTGCTGTGTTTTTTGGGGCACCCCTTCAGTGACGGGAGGCTCCTGAGTTTGTTGATTTGCAGACTCTTTTGGTTCAGTTACAGGCCTTGGTTTTAAAAAAATGTATGCATTAATTGTTTCGGTGTTGTCTTCTTCTTTGCTATTTGAAAAAAGTTTTTTTAACCAACTAGGGTCTTGTTTCTTTGCTTCCACTTCATTTGAAATTTTAAATACAAGTTCTCCATTATTTGTATTCCCTACTAATGAAACATTTCCTACGTTAGAAATTTTTCCTTTTGCATTTGCCTTAATAGCACCATCATTGGTTTGTTTTAAATCTCCCTGGATAAGCCCATCTAATACCTTTGATTTAATTTTATAACTAGCCTTTCCCGGAAATATCTCAGTTGAGGTAACAAAAACTTTATTATTCTTCTTAAGTTCAGAAAATAATTGCTGCTTTTGGGTTGGGAGTGTTTTTAATTTTGCCTCAGGTATTTGTAAATCTATTTCTCTTTCTTCTTGGCGTATAATTAAACCAACACGATGCCCGTCTTTATCTTCAAGGTAGGCACTAACAACTGCACAAAAACTATCACTACAGGTTGCAACTATTTTTAAATCACTTCGTTGATTTGTTGTTTCAGTCAAAAGACCTGCAAACTGATTATTTTCTGCAGGTCTTAGACGGCCTTGAAATTCTAAAGGTTTTTCAAGATTAATCCATTTGATCAAAACTTTTAAATCTTGCCTATCAATACTGGCTTCAGCTAATTCTATATTTGAAGCAAAAGCTTTATTTTCAGAAGTTTGGGGAATTTGTTCTTTCATTTTTGATTGCTCTAGTGAAGGACTAAAACCAGTAAAATTCTCACCCAAAGCATTTTGTCCACCCGTTAAATCTTGTGCCGCATTTGTTGCCTGCTTTAGGTAATAAGAAAAATCTTGTCCTTTGCCACAAGAGCTCAGCATTCCTGAAAAGACCAAAATCACCGCTATATACACGTACTTCATCACCCCCCTATCCTTCAAAATAGGTACCAAATTACCAAAAACTACCTGCTACCTTTTGGTAATTATGGGGTTATATTGGCTATGGCTGCGTCTATATTGGTTTATAGCTGGTTGCAGTTAATTTTCTTATTAGATAACAATTGTTGTCACTTAAAGACGAAAAATTGCCCCAAAAAGCTAGTTGGGAAAGGGAAGGTAAACTGCACCTAATGGACCTGCTATTGTAAGAGTGGATTTGAGCATTTGCACTTCTTCTACTCTTACAGGAAATGACACCAAATAATGCTTTCCCCAAGAGGAAAGATAGGGATATTTTTCTTTAAGCACGGCCTTATTTTCATGAAGACGTTTTGTGTGTTTAGGGGAAATTCTCTTTCCGTTAATATCTAAAAAAACATTCCACAAAGTTCTACCTTTATCTAAATCATTATCAGCTTCTTTATCAGTAAAAAGTGTCACCATAAATTGGGTTTGATTTTGTGTTTCAATAAGTGCACGTGAGCGCGCCTCCTGATACTGCGCCGTAGAACGGCGTGCATTGATGGCCTCTCGGTAGATATGTTGCTCTAATACTTCAGTTGTAAGCATAGTTGCTGAAACTTGAAAGGAAGTCATAACTCCTGCATAAACTTTTTCAGTTTGAGACCATTTATCTACAGCGTCTCTTAAAGAACCGGCAGGCCTTGCTACATTTGGAATTTCATAATCAGAGCTTGTAGCACAGCCAGTTAAGACTGATAAAATACTTAAAAGAAAAAAGGTAGTTTTAAACATGAAAAGACGCATATAAAAATTAAAACCGAAGTTTAAGGTTGGTGCAAGTAAAAGCTTAGCCCAAAATCATTTGCTTTGTGACAACTGCATCAAAGCGTTGCCCTGAAGCCTTAATATTTTCTGCCCCACCCTCTTGCCTATCCACAGCTGTAATAACACCTACCACGTTTAAACCACCAAGCTTTGCTCGCTCAATACTCTTAAGGGTTGAGCCACCAGTTGTTACAACATCTTCTAAAATAATAATATTATCTCCTTGGGTAAAATTTTTCATTCCCTCAAGCCAAGCCTGTGTCCCATGTTCTTTTGGTTCTTTACGAATATAAACTGCAAAAAGTGGCTCCTCCCAATCAGCTGTGACCAAAGAAACTCCTGTAGAAAGAGGATCAGCCCCCATTGTGAGCCCACCAACTCCTTTAATTTTTAAACCTGATCTGCGTAATTGTTGTATTTTTTCTGCAATGAGTTCACTTATAATTTTAATCCCTACTGGGTGCAAAAGCGTGTTCTTCATGTCTATGTAAAAATCACTTTTTTTACCTGAGGCCAGTGTTACTTCACGCTTTTGGTAGCTGAGCTTTCTAATTAATTCTAATAGTTGTGATAATTTCTCTGTATTTGTCATAAACATTGCTTTAACCAATTTGCAAGATCTGCTAATGGTACCTCGCGCTTGAGCTCATTATAAATTTCATGGTAATATCCATCATAAATTTGAATTTTTTTATTCTTTACCTTTAACTTATGAAAGAATTTTTCAGCCTCAGCTCTGCTCACCACCAAGTCCTCTCCTGAGAGTTGAAAAAAAACTTGCCCCTGTAACTGATCTGAGTTTTTAAATACATAGTCTATACTTTCAAGCATGCTCATAAACATAGGTGCACTGATACGATCCGTACGCAATGTGTCTCTATCATAGTAAGCAACAACATCTTGATCATGGGTTAAATTCTTATGTGGAATTTCGTTGTGTAGTGTAATAGCTGGTAAAGCCTTAGCCAACAGTGATGCACTACTTTTTTTCCAAAAGGGAATTTGAACAGTTACACCCAAAAGTGGTGAACTCAAAACAACCCCGCGTGCTTTGCCCATGCCATGTCTGATGAGGTATTTAATTGCAACCAGCCCACCCATTGAATGAGCTAAAATAAAAAGGGGCAAGTCTTTATTAATAATTTCTTGAATAAAAAATTTTAAATCTAAAACCATTTCATCAATGCTTCCCACACCACGCTTACCTTCACTTTTACCATGGCCTCTGTGGTCAAAAATGCTAAATTCAAAACCTTCATTGACTAATTTATCAGCTACAAATCTATAACAATCAGAATGCTCTCCTAAACCATGGCAACCCACTACTAGCGCTTTGGGCTGAGAGGGTTTAAATGTTTGAAAGTAAATTTCTGTGTCATCATAAGATTTAAAACTGGCTTCAACGACTTGCAAATCAGACATGGGCTTATTTTGTCTGGACCATAAAATAGAGTCAAGCTAGACTTAGTGCCTAACTAGTTTAAATTAAAAGTTTCCGATATTTAATGCATGAAAATTATCAGCTTGATGCACATCTTCATAGCTTTGGCAGCCCTTCCAAGCTTTGCCCAAGAGGAACAGGAAGAGGCAAAAATAGGCGGAGTGCCAGCTAAATTTGCAACAATGTCCAAAGAAGTTAGCTTTTTGTGTGGCCCCTTTTTACCAAACCAAATAGAGGGAATAACAGAGGGTATACCACTTTGTGGCGGTCGCTTTGCTTTTAAAACTGCAAATAACCGTTATTTAGAAATTAATTTCTTATCCGGCTCCTCAAAGGCCCAAAGATATATTCTTGGCTCATTAAGTATTAGGGGAGACACTGCTTTTGATGACATTATTGCCTCTGTCTACGTGGGAGGCGACATTCACTACCCCACCAGACCCTTTTATGACCCAACAACAGGAATTGCCACAGGGGATTCTACTTCAATTTATTTTGGTGGGCATCTTGGCGGCGCTCTTTGGGCTGAGTTGACAGATGGCTTGTATGTTCGATCAGATTTAAAATTTAATCTTAACCCTGGGACATCTTTGTTTTTAGGTTTTAACCTCGTTCTTAGATTTGATCCAAGCAGTGATCAGCAAAATACGAATCAAAATCAATAAGTAGCTCCTCATACTTACCTAAATCAATTTTTTTTGATTTGGCTTTCAAAGGATAAACTATGACTGCTTTTATTTGCTCCCACTTAATGCCCGTTTGGCTTAAAGCATAGGCATAAAACTTTAATTGCCTCTCTGCATGTGGGTCTTCCCCTGTTTTAAAATCTATAAGCCATACCGTATTATTAATTTTTGCCCAAAGATCAATTCTACCGGAATAGACTTTATCTTTATGTTTAAAACTAAATGGCATTTCTGAAACACCTTCAGACAAGATTTCTTTAAGTGGAATGTCATTTAGTTGAAGTAATTTTTCTATGATACCCATTTTAATTTTTTTTGTTTTAGCAATTTTTGCTGCTTCAAAATATTCAATCTTAGGGTTCTTGTTTATAACCTCAAACACTTTGTGAAATTCTGTACCATAAATTTGTGAGTTAATAACCTCTTCTACATTAGATGCTATTGGCTTTCTGCCTTCCACTTTTTGTGTACTCTCATAGATGATTGGAAATTTTTTCTGCCAATTGACATTATCTTGCACTTCGCCCCTAGCCAACTCATACCTTTTAATTTCAATGGGCTCTTCAAAATATTTAACTTCATAGCAATTATCATGCACGCCAGAATTATAATTTAGTTTATCTTTTAATTGCGCAAGCCAACTTTGCTCATGTGGCTCTGCCTCAGACACCAAAACTAATCTTTCGGCTGCCCTGGTTGTGGCTACATAAAAAAGGCGCATAAACTCTAGTGCTTCATGTGAAAAGCGTATCTTTTTTAAATAAACAAGGGGAAGTGGAGAAACTTTCTGTTCCGCATTTTCAGATAACACTTGTATTGCCCATGATCCATCAGAGGACAGCTCTAACATATTATTATTTTGTCTTGGGGCTCTTTCACAACCAGCCACAACAACACAATCAAATTTAAGCCCCTTACTTTTATGTATCGTCATAATATTTATTTTTTGAGGCTCAATAAAGCTTATAGCTTCCTTTTCTTCTCCTAATTTATCTGCATCTTTTTTTGCATTAAAAATAAATTCAAAGGCGTTAAAACCTTCTTTTGCTTCACTTGCACGCAAATCAGAAAGAAATTTCCTTAAATTTGCTTCTCGCCTTGCCCCCATATCGTCAATTGCTGAAAATTCAAAAAAACCAAACCTACTTAAAGCCGTCTCAAAAACAAAGCTAAGTGCTTTTGATTCTTTTAAACTTAGTATTTCATTTAAGATTTTAATATTTTCATTTTCAAACTGATGAGCATATTTCCAAAAACTAGGGCGCTCCTTTAAAGGTAGTTTTTTTAACTCTTGCCCCCAATCCACCAAGGTTTGATCTGGTATATTTAACCAAGGAGATCTTGCTAAAACACAAAATACATCATCTTGATGTGGGTCTAAAATAAAATCTAATAAATAAAGCGCATCAAGTACTTCTCTTTTTTCATAAAAGCCACCACTGGAGTGCACATAAACCGGCAAGCCTTTTGAGGTTAAATATTGAGCAATGTCATTAGCCTCTTTATTAGTACGTACAAGTATTCCAATGCCATCATAATTAAAACCTTCTTGTAAAAAATGAAAAACCGAGGCGGCAATTATACTATTTGCCTCAACTAATTTATTATGAAAATATATTTTAGTTGCGTCAATATTTTTAGGATCTTCTTTGGCTTTAAGCGGAGAAAATATTTTATTAAAAAATTTAATAATATCTCCACTACTTCTGTAGTTTGTTATTAGCTCTTCTAATTTCCCTTTTTGATCTATTAAAATTTTTTGTTTTGTTTCTTCAAAAACATTTTTATCAGCACCTCGGAATAAATAAATACTTTGCTGCGGGTCTCCAACAAAATAAACATTCCAAGGTTTTTTAAAAAGATTATACAAAATTTGCTTTTGCAGCGGGCTTGTATCTTGAAACTCGTCTATAAACCAAAAATCATAAAAATTTTGAATTTGGGTTTGTACATTTGGATGCTGGCTTAATAAATCCCTGGTTAACAACTCAAGATCTGAAAAACTAAGTCTCGAATTAGTAATTTTATAATTCAATACCTTTTCCATTAAAAGCTTAGATAAGTTGGCTAAAACTTTTGATACTTGTTCAAATTTTGCATTATTTACTACATCATAAGCTTCATCACTCCATTTCTTTTTCATTTCAAAAATAACTTTAATATTATCTTTCAACTCCAAACCCTTAGTTTTAATAGTAGGTGTACGCACACCCTCAAGAGTCTGAAGAAAATAATTTCTTATTTTTTCATAGTCCGCGCCTAAGCGACTGATTTGCGAATAAATTCTCTTTAATAAGTCTAATGTTTTACTAAGTGCTTCAGTTAAGCCATTTAATGAAGCCGCATTAATAATTTTTAAATTTTCTAAAATCACATCAAGATCCTTTTTTAAAAGATCTTCCCAATTTAAAAGTGGTTTAGCATTTATGCCATGCAAGTGGTAATGACTCATAAGCTGTATGAGAACACTCACGGCCCCTTCAAACCCATATTGATCTGCAATAAAATGTGCGTCTTGGTTGGTGGTCATGAGTTTGCGCAAACATTTTCTAACAACTTGTCTTTCTTCTTCTGCCTTTAAAATGCCAAATTCCGGATCAAGACCCATCAGTGGGCCATGTCTGTGAAGAATTTTTGCAAAAACCCCATGTATTGTTGAAATTTGTAAATGCTCAATGTCCCTGACAAAATCTTGTAACCATGGCTCTGCTTTTTGTTTCAAAGCTACTTCAATAATTCTTTGCCTTAGCTCCACTGTAGCCTGTTCAGTAAAAGTAGTGGCCACAATTTGAGGGAGCTCTTGTTTTTGAGTATAAAGCTTTTTGGCTACTTCAATAACCTCAAGGGCTAAACTCTCCGTTTTCCCCGTACCAGCACCAGCTTGAATGATTTTACTTACAAGAGGTGTTTGGCTCTGCATAATTGGCTCCAAGAACAGCTTTCACATAAGCTTTCTTTTTGTGGTTTAGGTGTGTATTCATAAGCACTTATTTTTTCTAAGCACTCGCCAGCTTGAGTAAAAATTTGTTTAATATAATTTTTATAGGTTAAATCATCAACACAGGTATTTTTTGGTAAATCTTGTGGTAAAAAACCTTCATGTAAGGAGTCCTTTTTTAAAAAACCTTTTTCTCTCTCCAAATTTCTTAGTGAATAATAAAATGCACCTATGACCTCTTTTACTTTAATATCTGCCATTTCTTTATTTACGGCCTCAGAATATAAAGCTAGCTGAAAGTTCCCCTGTTCTGCCCAAGACTTTATATTACTTAAACCAGAAGATTTATCTTTGTAGTCTATTAATGCTGCAAGGCCTTGGGTGTTTGCATCAATGCGATCAATGCGTCCCTTAAAGGAAAGGCCTTTTGAATTTTTATTTAAATTCAGTATTTTATTTTTACTATCCCAATCTATAAAACCTTCAAGCTTTACTTCCACGCCCACAGTTTTGCTTAACGGGAAAAGTTTTTTCCACTGCATTTCTTGATCAATAAATCTTTCAAGTTGTCTAACAATCCTTACTCTAGTGCTGGGCCACACATCTGAGGTTACAGTTTTTTGATTAAGGGCTTGACCATCTACAAGTTCTGTAAGCTTCTCATTTGTCCAAAAATTTAAATCTTGCTTTTGCATAATTAATTCAGCACATTTATGTAAAATTTGCCCCTTAACTATAGGTGTTGGCTCAACCTCAAACTCTGAGTCATCTATTAGGCCAAAACCGTAAGAAGCTAAAAACTTAAATGGACACTTCCAATAACTTTCAAGAGCAGAGGCACTTATAGAATTTAAGCCAATCTTTGGTTGCACTTTTGATTCTAAAGCTAAATCTTGAGTAAAAGCATTTTTAAAATCCTCTGTCTTTTGTTTGCTCCAAAATTTTAATTTAGAAATTTCAAAAATGTTTTTATCATCAAATGGGTTTTTTTGAAGCCACATCCAATTTGAGTGTTTAACAAAATCAAACTCGTCTGTTTTTTTGTTATATTTGGCAGCTAAATCCAGCCACAAATTACTGGGGTTTAAACTTACCCCTTTATTATCATTGGCCGCATAAGAAAGAAATATTTCTTTATACTCTCCGGTTAAGTACCACCTCATGCTTTCGGACCAATCAAAAACAGGAAAATCAAAATTAAAACCACAATCAGATAAAAACTTTAACTCGTTTTGAGAAAGTCCAGTTGCATAATTCCTTTTTTGCCCTTGAATTGATAAACCCAATACAATTAAATAATCAGCTTTAATTTCATCAATGGATCTAAAATCTACTAAAAGCACTCCAGAGTTTTCGGTTTGTGCATAGACAACATCCTCACCTAAGCTTGCTTTTTGCCACAATTCATACCAAGTAGCATAATCAAGCTCCATATCCACTGTGGCTTGGCGTAGTTTATGTAGAATACTTAAGGTTTTAGAAAAAAATTCTTCTCTTAATTGAGATGGCAAAAGCTTATTTAAAATTTTGGCGAATTCTGTAAAATCAATAACCTTTGTAGGTTTTAATTTTTCAAGCTTTTGTACTTTTTCTTTTACTGTTTTTAATAAAATCTGCTCAGAATTTATAATCGGTTTTAGAATTTTCTTAAACTTCGGCTCAATTTCGTCGCCAAAAGCCTCAATCAGATCTGTATATTCCCATGTTTGATTAATAATTTTAAGTTTTGCATTTAGCTCTCTAAAAAAACTATGTGCTGACGCTGGAGCCGTAAGTTTTCGTCTTAACTTTATCCCTTCCCAACTTAAATCATGATATAAAATATTTTCATAAACTGAAACGTCCCTTGATGTTATAACAATCTTATTTGGGTTTATACCATTTTCATTTACAAGGGTATTAACATACTCACAGGCAAGCCTGGCCTCAGAGGCCAAGCTTGTACAACGCATAAGCTTAACTTTAGAATCTTTTTTTTCTCCAGACACTACTAATGAGTTTGCTTTGGCCACACCTAATTCTAAAAATTTATAGGCCCTATTAACTTCCTCCATCCCCTCAGGATAAAGCACATAGACATCGGTAAATTCAGAAAGTTTATGAATAATGTCTTTTTCTGTTTCTAAAAGTTCTAAAGATAAATCAAAAAATATTTTACCTTTTGTTTCTTTTATTTCATGCCAGTTATTAAAGTTTTGGTACAAAAATTGGGGGATATAAAAATGAGGGATTTTTTTCTGATCTAGGCAAAACTTATAAAAATCAATGCTGGCTTTTAAAATTTCTTTAAAAAAACTTTTTTGATTAAATTCTTTGTCATAACTTTCAAAAATACTCATGCTCTCAGGGTGGCTTGCTAAAATGGCAAATTGCTTTGAGGCAAAAACTAAAGTTTGAGCGGCATTGGCACGCGCTGCCCAAGAAAATTGTTGGTTTTGGTTTAAAAATTCTTTAGCCATAACCCAAACCCCTAATGGGGGCAATGAGTCATAATTGAAGTTTACGTTGTTAAAAATATCCACCCAAAACTCAGCCGCTCTTTTAATAGGCTCCCCAATAATAATATGGCTGTTTTCCAAAAGTCGCTGCTTTAAATAAAGTTTGGTTTTTAGGTCACTGACTACCCAAGAGTCTTTAGTAGGGTCAAATAAGTCCCAGTATTTTTTTTTACCTGATTGTGATAAAAGTTTAACAACATTTAACATGGTAACTAACTTAGTTTGGGTGGGAGATTAAAATCAATGATTATTGCTGCTATGAGGCTTACTTTTGCCTCTGCTCCCGACGCCACATCTCATAAAAGTATAGCCCATAAAATTAAAGACAGAATAAGCCAACGCTTTAAAGTTTCCGTTAGTGAAGTGCCCTCTGATAACCCAAATGAATTAAATATTGGTATAAGCTTTGTTGGTAGTGAGGAGAGGTTTTTACGTAAAAAATGTGAGGAAATTATTAAGCATTTGCAAGATTGGGCCGCTGTTGATTTAGCTTATGATGAAGTAGAAATCATTCATTTTAGCGACCTTGAAATAAAGCGAGACTTTGAAAAGTATGAGCCTTAGTTGCTACCAGCTGCATAGGTTTGAATTGCTGTCATAATAGCTACAGGGTCCGCACTTGAACCAATGGCTTGAGTTAAAACTGAACATGTTGCGCTTGTTGCACCAGCACCAGCACAACTACTTGCTTGCATGCTAATGGCCGCTTGAACAATTTGATACTCACTAGTTCCTGGTGTTGAGGCATTGGCTGGAGTTAAGCCTGCAATACCAGTTTCTAGTTGAGCAGCTGTACTTCCTGCTGAAATACTACGAGTTACATTTGCAATTTTTGCTAGATCTGTAATTTTTTGGATACCACTACTTTGTGAGCGAGGTCCATAAGTATTAACCATTTTTAAATAATTTGTATTTGCAACATCTCCTGTAAAAACAAGTTGTTCCATTGCATTTGCAAGCTTGTTACTTCCACTACTCATAGAAGAAGCGATATTAGACATAAGTGTGAATTTATCTTCTAAAATTAAAACAGCGGCAAAGCCAATTTTGCCAGATTCTTTTGACGTCATACTTGAAACACGCGCTTCACAAATTGCTGCCTGAGCTTTAGCAGCAGTGGTGCTTGTAACCACAAGTCTTGCAGCTTCATCAATGCACTTTCTTGCTACTTCTAAAGAATTATCTTCAGCGGTTTCACAAGCTAAAATAAATGCCATTGATACAAACAAACCTGTTTTAATTATTTTTCTCATTATTTGCTCCAATTTTTAAAATATTTTAAATACTAACATGAAATCCCCAAAAGGCGTCAGCCGGTTTTTGGTAAGGCGTCGCGTCTAACACGTAATTGCTACCATTTTAGGGGGCGTACCTACCTTGGTC
This sequence comes from Oligoflexia bacterium, assembly GCA_016715815.1. Taxonomy (GTDB): domain Bacteria; phylum Bdellovibrionota; class Bdellovibrionia; order JABDDW01; family JABDDW01; genus JADJXN01. Next base: position 85,166 of record JADJXN010000006.1, on the reverse strand, counting down.
TTATTAAGCTTATCTTAAGAAGTCCGAAAAGCACTATATGGAAACTCTTTTTCAAGGAAGAAAAACGGTTTTAATTTCTATAGCTGTTTTTTTCCTAACACAATTTCAAACTCTGCAAACGCTGGCAGCGGAATCAAAACCGTTTTTTCGAAATGTACGCGCCCAATCCATGGGCGGCGCAGCTGTTGCCACTGTTAACGATGAAAGTGCTTTATTTTTAAACCCCGCGGGCCTTGGAAAACTCAGAGGTGGCTACGTTGCTCTTGTAAACCCAGAAATTGAAACAAACTATGAAACTGTCTCTGCCATAGGTGCAAACTACTCTGCAGTCACTGCATTTTTAAACCCACAAGCCATGCATGATTTAGCTCTAAGAAACCCTGATAAACCCATGCACATGAAGCTTCAAATTCTACCAGCTTTTGTCACAACAAATTTTGGATTTGGCCTGCTTGCCAACTACACATCCACTGCAGAATACACCACAAACACGGGCCTGGTTCAACTTGATTATAAAAACGATATTGGCCTTGTCCTCGGTTATTGCTTTAGACTTTTAGAGGGAAGATTAAAAATTGGGATTTCTGGAAAAATTTTAAATAGAGTAGAAGTATCTCAAACTGTCACAGCTGGTTCAACCGGACTTACTTTAAACAATATAGCCCGTGAAGGCACAGGCATCGGTTGGGATTTAGGGGTAATTATGACAGCCCCTTGGGCATGGCTTCCCACTTTAGCAATAGTGGCCCACGATGTGGGTAATACTAAATTTAGCATGGGTAATGGCTACTTTTACCCCACTGGAAATAAACCAAACGATCAATACCAAAGTGTGGATGTTGGTATTTCTGTTTTCCCTTATGACGGAAAAACAACAAGAACAAGTTTTACTGTTGAGTGGAGAGATGCTCAAAATCCAGAATCTCAAGATATTTACCGCCGCATTCACACTGGTTTAGAAGTTAACTTTTCTGATTTTATTTATCTAAGAGCCGGAATGAACCAACGCTACTATACCGCCGGGTTAGAAATGTCATTTGACAGGCAACAGTTACAACTTGCGACTTACGGCGAGGAAATTGGAACTTACCCAAGCTATCGTGAGGATAGAAGGTTTATTTTTATGTATGGGTTTAGGTTTTAAGTCAACCATTTGACGCAAAAAATATAAAATTTCAGAGTAGAATTTAAATATATGAAAAGACATATTGTTTTTCTTTTTCTAGTCATCTGTATTGGCTTAACCAATGGCGGCGGCTGCAATATGTTCGGAGACCTTTCTAATAAAAATTCTGATGAAGCCATTATTGAAGATGTAAAAAAATTTATTGACCGGCAAATGTGGACTGACGCCATAAATAAGTGGCAACTTTTATCACCAGGTGGACAAGCCTTAAGAGCTAATAAAGTTATTTTAGCTAGTGCCTATGCAGGTTGGGGCGGGCTTAATACCGTCACACTTTTTACATCTTTAGGGAATATGGGTTCTTCCACTTTGTTTGCTTTTTTAATGGATGCCTTTAAAGGAAAAACAACCGCTGATTTTGACAAACAAGTCATTGCCGAAGGAATAATGCAAACTATTTCTGTTGATGCCGCAGACAGAACTGCAGATGAAAATATATTTTTATTATTTATTGAATTTGCAAAAATTGGAACTCTTTTAGCTGGAACCGGAGATTTAGATGGGGATGGGGCAGTGGATGCTACCTATGAAAACTGTACTGATTTAACAGCCACACAAGGAGCCCACATTGCCACAGGTATTGGAAATATTATTGATATTTTAACTGTAACCGGAACAAGTCTGGCTGGTTCAACCTTAAGCGATATTCAAACAAATTTTTGCACACCATTTCCAGCAGTTTGCGCCATGAAACAAGTATCAGATGTGGATGCTGCAGGAATTCAGGTCGGAAAAACTCTAGCTGGTGAATCCAATTTAGGAATTGGCCTTGCAGCACCGACGAATGATCCTTATTGCCAACTTTCAACAACACCAATTGACCCAACAGTAGACACAGGTTGCGGAATCCCTGGTTGCTGCCCTAATAACACCGCCACAGCCTCACCTATTTGCCCATGAAGATTTTATTTTCCTTTTTGCTTATTATTTCTTTAAGTAATAAAGCTCAAGGCGGAGAAATTTTAGAAAATTATTATAATACCAGAGCCCTTGGAATGGGTAACGTCTTTGCTCCTTTTGTTGATGATCACAATGCTTTGTGGTTTAACCCAGCAGCTATAGATAAAATTAGAGGAATGCATTTAACAGTACTAGATCTACAAGTAGGTACTGATGCCTTAGATATTATGAATTTAGTAAATAGTTTAAGCGGCGCAAGTATTCCTACTATCATCAACCAACTCACTGGCCGCCAAGTTATGGCTAATTTATCTGACTCGTTAGCATTTTCTATGAGACATTTTGCCTTTGCCGCTTATGATAATTTAAATATTAATATTAACGTTAGAAACCCCTCTTACATTAACACCAATATGAACATTGTAAATGATTTCGGCCTTATTTCTGGTTTTGGTTTTAGCTTAGTACCAAATATTTTAAGATTTGGTGTGGTTGGAAAAAGAATTGTTCGCTACGGTGGAAGCATTCCAATCACTCCTGCTACTCTAGTTACTTTAAATAATCTTAATGCCAATTCTCTTTTAGGTGCAATCAGCACTGGTTGGGGTATTGATACAGGCTTAATGATTGAGCTTCCCACGCCTATCAAGCCAACATTTGCATTTGTGTGGCAAGACATAGGACAAACAAAATTTACAGCAACTTCAAGCCCTTCAAATGTTATTGAGATACCACCTATTGAAAATAATATTACCTACGCCTTTGGTGTAACTGCTGATATCGCCCTTACAAGACTACGCGGTGCTGTTGAATTTAAACACTACTCACTTTTTAGTGAGCAAATTGGAAAAAAGCTTCACGGCGGATTAGAAGTTGAGTTCCCAGGTTTTGCCGTTCGTGGTGGAACTAACCAAGGATATTTAACCTATGGAGCAAGTCTTAACCTTGGCTATTTAAATATTGATTTTGCTTCCTACGGTGTAGAGGTTGGCGAGTACCCAGGCCAAACAGAAGATAGAAGATATTTTGTCACACTCACTATTGATTTAAGTATGGATGTAAATCTTGGCGGTGACTCTGCAGAAAATGGCGCAAGATCCAGACGCCCACTTAAATTTCAAAGACGTTAGATAATGTTTAAAAATCTAAGCTTATATTTGCAATGTAACGGCGGCTTTCTCGAGGAGCATCGCTAGTCCCCACTTCCTCTGAGTAAGAAGCAAGCTCTAATCTAAAAGCTGAGGCTTGAGCATTAATACCAAAAGTTAAATAACCTTGTGAAAGACCCAAAGCATAACTTCCATGCAACCAACCAAAAGCTTTCCATACAAGTTCTGTTCCCACATGAAGGGATTTTTTAAAGCTAGCATAGCGTGCAAGCATGTCACGTCCATCAATCATCACACGGGGTTTGAACACCCAAAACTCAGGTAAATCCCAACGGGAGCCAAGATCAATTCTTCTCTCTAAAGTTGCCGAAGCAATTGAAGATTGCCTGCTATAAAGTTTTAAATTTGTTTTAAAGCCAAAGTCTAAAAGGTTTCTGATAGTTAAAGAAAAAGTGGGTTTAGCATATTTAAGCCACTTAAAAAAACCACTCTCAGGTGGTGCTACCATGTACATGACACCCACATCTGTATCAAAAGTTAAGCCTTCTTGGGCATCTGACATTTGAATTAAACTTGGGCTATCTATTAAATCTAAAACTGTAACATCTTTTTCAAAATAAGCGCGGTAAACAAGCTTAGGGCTAACACCTAGATTAAAAGTTTTATCCTCATTTAAATTCCAGGCTTTGCTGAATTGTACAGTTGTATCTTGATAGGCTTGTACGCCAACTGTGGCCCCACCGGCACTTCGAACATCAGCCTCTAAAGTTAAATCAAGAGGAATAAATGCAATACCCCAGCCGGGACGTGACCAAATCATTCCTAAAGAAACACGGCTGGCGTAGTGGCTTCCCATATTTCTAATTAAAACATTTTGCATATTGGTAGAGTTAGAACCAGCACTAGAAATATCTCCCATTAAAGCAAGTATTGATGGTGTGGCACCGACTTTAATTCCAAAATTCAGATCTGCCTCTTCTTTTCTCATTAAAAGAGCTGGGTTAAAAAACATAGACTCATGGGTGTCCTCAACCGCAGTAAAAGCACCACCTGCACCCATAGCCCGAACAGAAAGATATGGTTGGTGAAGATAACTACTTTGAACTGCATGACTTGTGCTTGTAGAAAGAAGCGATAAGACTAAAATCCAAAATTTCATTTTTCCTCCATTGGAATTCTCTAATAATGTTAGCCACAACATGGCGCATTAGGCTACACTCTAAATTAATGAAAACCATTTTTTTGATTTTTTTGTTACCTCATCTGTTACTTGCAGCACCGAAAGAAGACGAAAGTGCTGAGCCTATTGCTACCAAAAGGCTTGTTGAGATTGATAAAACAGCACAAAACCAAAAAACAGACAAAGCAGATTTTTTCTTCACTGATACCCAATCAATTTGTATTTATGGTGGAGCTATTTATAACCTAACTTCTGAGGCCAGCGTAATTTATGGCCTTTGGGGTTTAACTTACACATTTCCAAGTCAGACAAGATTTCATTTTGAGTCAAGTTTTGATATTTTTGCCTCTCAAGAGGGACACCTTCGGTTTATGGGAAGATGGAGTTCACGCATTAGTGAAAAGCTCAGACCCTTTGTTAATGCTGGCTTGGGCTTAGTTATTTTACCAAATGATAATGCTGGAGTTGTTCTTTCTTGGGGAAGATTATTTGCACAACTTGGAACAGGCCTTGAGTGGAGCTTTACGCAGCATACATCACTTAGACTTGAGGCCTTTGCAGGAGCTACAATCTCAACTCAAAGTTTTGTAGCTGCACTTATGGGTTATTCTTTAAGTTTTTAAATTTCTTTTAAAATACTCACTAGCTGCTTTTTTGTTTCGTTAATTGTGCCATTGTTATCAATAACATATTTTGCTTGCTCTGCTTTTTTTAAGAGCGGCCATTGGGATTCAATAATTTTTTGAGCTTGTACGGGGGTAAGTTTATTTCTTTCCATTAATCTTTTTTTTTGCACATCTTGATTTGCAACAACAACAATAATGGCATCAAAACGTGATTGAAGATTTTTCTCATAAATTAAAGCAGCATCATAAAATGCCTTTACTTTGCCACTGTGTTGTAAAACCTCACGCTCTTGAAGGGAACGCCACTGAATGAGCGGGTGCAAAATATTTTCAAGTAACGTTCTTTGTGTTGGATCTTTAAAAACAATTTCAGCCATTTTTTTTCTATCAAGCTCTCCAGATTTTTTTAGTACTTCTGGTCCAAAGTAGGTTACTACAGCATTAAGACCAAAGCTTTCTGGCTGCACTACTTCTTTTGCCAAAAGGTCTGCATCGATCACAACTTCACCAAGGTCCTGTAGCATTTTTGATACTGTAGACTTCCCTGTTGCTATACCGCCAGTTATTCCAATCCATTTCATAAAAGCTGCCTTTTTGTTTGAGATTTTCCTCTCTTATGTCGAAATACATAAGAGAGATTATGTCTACAGTGTCGCTAAAACCTGAGTTGTTTGGCAAATTTATTTTGCTAGATAAAATCGCCATGGGCGGTATGGCCGAGGTTTACCGTGCTAAAGCCCCCGGGGCTGATGGCATTGGTAAGATCATTGCCATAAAACGCATCCTTCCCCAATATTCTTCCCATGCAGAATTTATTGAAATGTTTAAAAACGAGGCCAAAATTGCTGTTAATTTAACCCAAGCCAATATTTGTCAAATTTATGAGTTTGGCGAAGAGCATAACCAGTTTTATTTAACTATGGAGTTTATTGACGGAAAAAATTTACGCCAAGTTCTCTCAAGGTGCACAAAAATCCAAAAATCTCTCACCATTGAACAATGTGTTTACATTGTGTCACAAGTGGCTTCAGGGCTTGATTACGCTCACCGCTGCACAGATAAGAATTCTGCCAAACCACTTAATATTATTCATAGAGATATGAGCCCTCAAAACATCATGATCAGTTATGAAGGTGAAGTAAAAGTTGTTGATTTTGGTATTGCAAAAGCAGAAAGCAAAATTGAAAGCACCAGAGCGGGCACGCTAAAAGGTAAATTTGGCTACATGAGCCCTGAACAGGCTGAAGGCGCAGATTTAGATGCACGAACTGATATTTTCTCTACAGGGATCGTGCTGTGGGAGCTTTTAACAGGGGAGAGATTATTTGTTGCTAATAATGAGGTTAACACCATAAGGAAAATTAGAGAGTGCCAAATCCCATCTATTAGAAAAATTAATCCTAACATTCATGAAGATCTTGAAAAAATAACTAATAAGGCCCTAGCCCGTGATAGAAGCCTTCGCTACCAAACAGCACAAGAGTTAAGCCGTGATCTAAGTCGTTTTTTATATAAAATTAATCCCGAATTTAACCCTCAAGATTTAAGTTTATTTACTAAAACTATTTTTAAAGATGACATCATTGAAGACAGAAAAAAGGTAGTAGAATTTGCCAATATAAACTTTAGCCAATTCGCAAGCGCACAAGGAGGAGAAAAAACACAATATGTTAATGATGCCACTAAAACCACTACTTACACTGAGACAGGGGCACCCAATAATTTAGTACTTGAAAGCGCCAATGAAAGTATTAAAAGCTTTGACATAAAAGTTGATAAGGGGGAGCTTGTAAGAAAATCTTTAGATACAAAACAACCTCAAAAAATTATTTCGCAAGGTAGCTACAACTCTATTCGCTCAGCTGTTACACAAAGTAAAAACAAGCAAAGCTCTTTTATGGGAAGTTTTTTTACTATTGCAGCACTCGCCCTTGTAGGCGTGGGCTCATTTTTATTTTTAACAAAACCAGAAAAGTTTTTTGAAATAGCAGCAAAAGTATTAAATAACAAACCTACTATTACAAACACTCAAGCTTCAAAAGCCACACAAGTTCCACCACCAGTGGAGACAGTAAGAGTTTTTGTTAATAGCTTTCCTGCCGGCGCACAAATTACAGTAAATAATCTTGTTGTGGGTACAACACCTGCGGAAATTAATTTGCCTCTTAATAAGCAATCCACTCTTTCCCTGCGTAGAGATGGCTACCTTGTTTACACAAAAGATTTTATTGCCTCAAAAAACCCAGATGAATTTAGGGCAACGCTTCAAAAAGCTAATTTTGGCTACTTAGATATAGAGGTTCAGCCCTCAACTTCTGATATTTATATTAATGGGCAAAAACTTGCTGAAAAAAGCCCCATAAAACGCTACCCAGTGCCCGCAGATAAACCTATTAGAATTATTGCATCTAATCCCTATTCTAATACCCAGGACCAAATTCAGGTAACAGTTCGTGCTGATACAATAAAAACTATTCGCCTCTTTCCAAGAAAGAAAAAATAAGTTACATATTTCATATCAAGGGGTGAAATATGCAAAACCGCACAATTAGTCATGTCTTTTTAGAGGCATCAAAACGTCCTACTACACAAGTGGCTTTACGTTATTTTAGAGAGGGCAAGTGGAATGATATTTCATGGCCCGATTACTTTAAACTTAGTGAAATGCTAGCTGGCTGCCTTGCAAGCTTAGGTGTTAAGCAAGGGGATCGCGTAGCCATAATGAGTAATACTCGTTATGAGTGGGCCGTAAGTGACATGGCTATTTTGGGAATTGGGGCTGTTACAGTTCCTCTTTATCAAAACAATATTGTTGAAGATGTTGAATTTATTTTAAATAATTCTGAAGCTGTTTTAGCCATTGCAGAAGATGAATTTCAGCTTGGTAAGCTTAAGCAAATACAATCAAAGCTTCCAAATTTAAAAAACATTATTTGCATGAGTAGTACAAATGATAAAAATGCACTGCCCTGGCAGGCTGCCCTTAAAAAGGGGGCAGAGTTTTTATCTCAAAGCCCTGATTTTTTTAAAAATGAAATTCAAAAAAATAATTTAGATAAAATAGCCACTATTGTTTATACCTCAGGAACCACTGGTGTACCCAAGGGAGCCGTTCTTCCCCACTCTTGTATTGTTTCAGAATGCGAAGATCTTCAGCCCATATTAGATGTTAATGATAGCGACACAACACTCACCTTTTTACCATTTGCACATATTTTTGGCCGTGTTGAAATGTGGGCTCATATTTACTTTGGCTGGAAGATGGCTTTCGCTGAAAACATAGACCGTATTGCCGCAAATCTTGGTGATATAAAACCCACTTTTATGCTGGCCGTTCCTAGAATTTTTGAAAAAATTTATTCACGCATACTTTCTCAAGTGGAAGAAGGTTCAAACCTAAAAAAGAAAATATTTTCTTGGGCCGTAGAACTTGGCTCTATAATAAGTTTGGCCAAAAGAGAAAAAAAACAGGTTCCCTTTGCAACACTTATTCAATACAGAATTGCGCATAAGTTGGTTTTTGCAAAACTTCATGCCCGCATGGGTAACCGCATGCGCTTTATGATTAGTGGAAGCGCTCCTCTTTCAAAAGAAATTATTGAGTTTTTTCATGCTGCAGGAATTTTAATTTTAGAAGGATATGGCCTTACCGAAACCACAGCTGGCATTTATTTTAATAACCCTTATAAGTATAAATTTGGCTCTGTGGGCTTACCCATTGGAGATGTGCAATGTAAAATTGCAGAAGATGGTGAAATATTAATTAAATCCAAAAAGAATTTTAGAGAATATTTTAAAAACCCAGAAGCTACGGCGGAAGCTCTTGAAAATGGCTGGTTTCACACAGGGGATATAGGCGTTGTGGATGAAGAGAATTTTTTAAAAATCACTGACCGCAAAAAGGACATGATTAAAACGGCTGGTGGGAAAATGATTGCGCCTCAAAAAATTGAGGGCATATTAAAGCTTAATAAAATTATTAGCCAGGTAGCTATTTATGGAGATAAACAAAAATATCTTGTGGCTTTAATTACTTTAAACCCAGAGGAAGTATTAAAAGTATCTGAAACCTTGGGCCTTAACACAAAAGATTACGTGACACTTACAAAAAACCAAAAAGTTTTAGATTTAGTTCGTGAAGCCGTTAAAGAAACTAATAATCATTTAGCCAGCTATGAAACCATTAAAAATTTTGTGGTTCTTGAGAATGAGCTGACTATTGATAACGGAGAAATCACCCCTTCTATGAAGGTTAAGCGCAAACTTGTTGGTGAAAAATATAAAGCACTAATTGAGCAGCTTTATAGTTAGAATACTTACCTAATATGAATTCTCAAGGTGGCACTTGCAAAATAACCACTCAAATCTAAAGTGCGGTTGCCGCCAGCCGCGTTTGTAAGGGTACCACCAACTGATATGGCACCGCGAGTAGTATTTGCATTTCGGTTAATTGTGAAAGCTGTGATGGGATGATAGTTATAACCTACATCAAAGCTAAAACTTGTGTTATCAAAAGCGGCGATATCAATTCCAGTAAAAGCCTCACCCATAATGGCATACCCCGTAGCCTCTTCAATATAGGTTTGTGAAGCTGTTGGGTATAAAGCCACGCCTGCCGAATTAAGTGTGACAGTGTTTTTAATAACAGTGGCTCCATAACCTGCCCCTACGCCAAAGTAAATTCTCATTGTTGATGATTGTTTAATGGAATACTCAATACTTAACTTTGGTATTATACCATAAACCTCACTTGTTATTGTCATCACAGTTGTTGCCCCATTTACACCATTAAGATCTTTAACAAGTTGTGGATATTTTAGCTCCACCCCTGCGCGAGTTTGCATTTTGCCAACAGAAAAGCCCAAACCAAACTCGGCATTATAATTCTGGTTAACCCCGTAGTGATCAGGAAATGTAATATTTGCGGCAAAGCCTGGCTCAAAAGCAAACTTTTGGGCCTTATTAATTCCAAAAGCACCGCGAAGATAGGCAATAAAAGAAGATTTTGAGTAGTCAAAAACTTTTGCCTCTGCTGCATGACTTGCTCCAACCAATAAGAATGCTAAAAAAATTCTTGTGATCATATTTTATTTCAAATCCAAAACAATTCTGCCATTTTTCTTCACACGGCTTAATTCAAATACTTCAACCTGTGCTAGTTTTGCTAGTTTCAACTCTAATGTTAGGTTTTTATTTGTATCATCAAAAAAAATTCTGCCTGATTCAATAAACTCTGATTTATTTAATACTTTAGAAAGCTTTTCGTCATTAAGTTTATTTTCAATAATATTTTCTAAACTAATTAAAATACGCTTTTTATTTTTTTGTACACTTATGTGAAAAAAGCCTGGCCTCTTTGCTGCTAAATTTTTATGGAAGGAGCTTAAATCTAAAACCACACGCTCAATTTTAGAGTCCTTATTATAGTTAGACCTTAGTGAGTTTAAAACCTGTACACCGTTATCATACCCACCCACAAAAACACCTTTTTCAATATAGCGGTTTAGCTTTTCAGAGGCTGCTTGTTGAATTGGAATGGCTGCAAAAATAAATGGGGAAATAAAAATACACGTCAATATACTTATTAATTGGTTTTTCATAGCTGCTCCCTCAAATGATGCTTCTTACTTAGAGTTTAGTGGGTATTTTTTAAAATGCGCAAATAGAAAATGAAGCTCTTGCTCTAAATTAGAGCTGGCAAGTATTTTTGAAAAGCTTTGGTTGGTTTTTTTAATTCCCCCATTTTCAGATAAGGCTAAATTAAGCCTTACAAAGGCCTCTCTCATCTGGGGCTCCATCAAAGCTTGGCCAGTCATTGGGTAGATACTTTTTAATATAAGGCTTGCCTCTACAAGGGTGTTGTGAATACTTAATAAATCTTCATTGGAATTTATAAATAATCTAAAATCGCTCACCAAAGCTTCAATTAATTCTGGGTTTGAGTTATAAATATCCAGAATAATTTTAAATATTTTTTCGCTTTGGTTTTGATCAAAAAGCCAATTCAATTCATTTTTTAGTTTATCAGGGTTTGTCACTAAAGACATATTTGAGCCCAAGCTAAAAAGGGCCGAGCTTTGCTCACTAGATTTAAGATCATTAACAATCGTATTAATAAGTCTATTAGCGTTTGGGTTTACTAAAAACTCTGGCAAAATTTTAATTATAGGGCTTAAATGCGGCAGTATGTTTTCCTGCCCCAATGCAAAGTGCATTAAGTGGGTTTTAAATTTTTCATAATTATCTAAATCATTTTGTAAATTCCAAAAATGTTTTAAAAGTTGCTCAACAGGCCCGTTACCACCCAGGCGGGCTTGTTCTACAATTATATTTAAAGATTTTCTTAAAAAGGGAATATCTTCTTTTTTAACCTTCAAAGCTAAATTTGTTATTACATTTACAATATTACCGGCCTGGTTTTGTGAATCAGCTTGCCTGATAGCTATTGTAAGGTTTTTGAAAAAACCCATTTTGTTAAACCTATCAATGGAGTTCATATAATTAAGTTTTGGGTCTTGAACTTCACGGTATTCAATTGGTGTTGCATTATAAAAAGCGCGATACAGGCGCTGTAAAACTCTTAGCTGTTTATTTTGAGCTATTAACTCCAAAACAGGAAAGCTTGAAAGCATATTTTTAAATTTATAATATTTTTCTTTGGGGCCAAAATTTTTTGAGACATCATGACCTAATTTTACAAGTTTGCGCTGCTCTTTTATGGTCTTAACAAAATCATTTGAATTAACAACTGCAATTTGAAAACTCAGGCCTATGTGATCCATTATCACATAGCCAAAATCACTGTTTAGCACCAGATTTTCAAGGGCATCAAGTCCGGATTGTATGCGTACATAAGCTTGGCCATCAGACTTATAATTTAAAGAGACCATCTGCCAATCACTTAAAAACTGCACAAACTCTAAAGCTGATTTATCTTTGGCATAATCTTGAAAGGCTAAAATAAATTCTTCTAATGAATTTGACCTTAAAAGATCACTTATTAAACCAAAAAATTCTGAGCGAAATTGTTCATAACTTTGCTTTTCATAACTGCCCTCTTGGTAAAGCCAAGTATCATTATGGGTTTCAAAATTCTCTCTTGCCTCTTGGTAAATTTGCTCAATTTGACTTGTATTTAAATCAGGGTACCATTGGACAATTTGGTTTTTAATGCCACTAGGGTCTTTAACTTTAAGGCGGTATTGGTTTTGGCTGAAATAAAATTTTTTGGGCTTTTTTAAAGTAATATCTAAAAGTGAGCTAAATGTTTGACTTGTACCAGCTCTTTCCAAAAACACAGCGGACAAGTTTAAAAATGAGTTAAGATCTGGGTGCTTCAGTAACAAATTAAATGCCAGGTCAATGTGTTCAGAAAAGCCAGAGTGCATGAGTTCAAAATAAATTTTAGTTAATTTTGTAACTAAACCTTTATTAAGAAGGAGCTCTAATTCATTTAATAAATTACCTGTTAAGTGGGATTCAGTAATAACAAAAGATAATATTTTTGAAGCACTTGATAGTAGTTGGTTAGCCTTTAGAACATTAATAACTTCAACAAACTCCGGATACTTTCCCTGGTGATTAAAACAATGTGCTGCTCTTTCAAGGTTTGAACCATTGTCGCCAAAAAGACCACCTTTAATATCTAAACACGGCTTATATGATTCAAAATCAGGCGGTGTAGTTACAGGGCTTTTACTTTCAATAATGTGCGCGGGCGTTTTTGTATAATCTGGAGCGCCTGTACTTATGTTTTGAGGTGGTAATTGTCCGTTTCTTAAAAGATCTGCTATAAAAACAATTAATTTTGCAAGCTCCCCACTTCCTGAAAGCGCAGATGTTAGCTCCACAGCACTTTCAAAATGTTTATTTTTTACAAGCCTAATAAATGCAGGGGATGTTTTATTTATTAAATTTTGATCTTTAAATAATAAAGTAAAAAACTCCTCAATAGGTTTATTGCCTAAAACTTTTGTGGACTGGCTTACCACTTTAGTAAACTCTCCCAAACCACCACGAGAATCCGCCCAAACACTTACAAGACTTTTTGAAAATTCTTTTAACGCCAAGCGGTTATTATTATTTAACACTCGCTGAAAAACTTTAATAAAACTTTTTTGCAAATTTGGCTCAGATAAATGAGAAAAAATTCTTGACTGTGCGTTTGCACCCTTATCAGTTAAATCATCAGAAAGCATATTTATAACATGTTTTAAAACTTCCCGCTTTGCCACCTCACTAATCACAGGGGCCGCTTTAACATAGTTTGGAGATTTTAAGCTCTCCACCAAAGAATCGAATTCAGGGTTTTTTGATAAAAGAGTCCAAAACTCAGCGTAATCTTTGCCGTGTCCCGCTTTTACCATGTCAGTAACAACATCATAATTAGCTATTGTATATGGCGAAATGTTGCAAAGCCCCTGACTTGATGAAAAAAGCAAAGCAATGGTTTTTAACCAAAACTCATCTAATTCTTGTTTTGTTTTACCTTTTACTTCATCAATTAAAAATTTTAATAAGCTCTCAGCCCGCCTTTGCCCTGGTTTTTCAAAAAAACATGTTACAGGAGTTTGGATAGAAGCAATCATCAGTTGCGCGCGTTTTAAATAATTATAATTATCTTCAGCCCGTGAGGCAGCATAAGAAAAAACGCTTTCAAAACCTTGTCGTTCAGCTTGGTTTGAAGTTTTAAAAGTTTTAATAATATCTACTTTTGAAAGCTCTCTCACAAGAGAATTAAAACTTTGATCATGAAACATTTCTAAAAGAAGATTTGAAATCAAGTCTGTTGCTTTATCTGAGCCTAGTTGTTGAGGATATGGCAAAGCTAAATAAGCTGCTGCGGTAAAGGCGGAGGGGTTGGCTAAAATTTCAAAGCTTTCAATAAGCTCGTTAAACTCATTATTTTCCAGAATTTTTGCTAAATATTTATAAATAACCTCTAGCTCTGGCTCTGGGTTAAACACAGAGTTTTCTTCCCATACTGGAAGAGCAGCTTTAACAAATTTTTGTATGAGTTTATTTTCTCCCAAAACTTGAACTTGTGTTAAAAAACCTTGTAAATAACCTTTTTGATTTAATAGTTTAATAACATCTAAGAAATCTTTATGCCGCTGACTCCCCCAAGGCATGTAAAAATTAAAAGCATCTAAAACTGCATTTAAATCTTCTGTTGATGCTGAATCTAAAAATTCTTTATAAGCTAAAAGTTTATTTTGATCTCCGTTAAGACAATTAATAATCCCACGAATATTTTGAGCATTTAAGTTTGTAAAATTTAAATTTGTGTTTTTGCAAGCTGCTGTATTAAGGGAGCCAGGCGGTGCATTTTCTAAATAAGGGGCCTGGGTTTTTGGGCTACAACCAAGGGCTAAGAAAACAAGTATAAATAAGTATAAAAACCCCTTCGCCATTGCTTAATTTATATTATTAAAAAGGGGCTTTGGCCAAGGCTTTATTTTACTTTATGGGAGTGATTTGAGTTTAAATACTGATCTAGCGTTTGGTTAAGGTTATAAGCATAAGTTAGTAGTTGTATAACAGCCCCATGCTTAAGTGGTTCATAGAGAGGTTTTTTAAACATAAGCCCTTTAGCATACTCAAGCTCAACTGTGGCTATGCTTTTTTTATACTTTAATGAGAGTTGTTTTATTTCTTCTTTTTCCTGAGTATTTAGTTTTACATCAAGAGCAAAGTAACTATCAAGCATTTCAATAATAAACTCAGGAGTAAATGGCTCATAATAGTATCTTTTACTGTTAATCATTTCTTTGCTAAATAACTCAAGCACTTCTTCATAGGTACGGCCCTGTTTTAAATATAAAGCAGTTATTTGCGCTCTTTGCTCTCTAGTTAGAACAATAATTCTTGATTCATAGGGTGGAGGGCTTTTAAAGGGTACACGACTGGAATGAATTTCTTCTCTGATTTGCGCCATAGTTTGCTCGCATTTGCTAGCAAATGAGATTTCAGATAAAGCGGTTAAAAGAATTAAGAGAAAAAACATGTTTTTCTTCATAACAAAAACTTTCTTTGTTACCAAGAGCAAAAGCCGTAGCGGCTGCCATAGCTCACACACCTTAAACCGCCACCAGCAGAACCACAGGAGTTATTGGTGTAAGTATCGCAATACTGTAAGGGACCAATGCCTGTATATCCTGCTCCGTAAGCATAGTTGCTTGGGGCATAAAGCTGGTTTCTACCATAAAAATTTTGAAAAAAGATGTAGTGAACGCAGGTAAACCCGCCCGTTCCTACTACACCTGATTGTGCAGGTATGTAGCCTGCTGGGCAACCGTAGCTATACCAGTTGGGGTTATAGCTTCCCCAATTATTCCATGAACAGTTGTAGTAGTTATTGCCATAGTAACCATTACCAGTCACGCATGGGTTATAAGGGTAAGCATTGGTATTATAAGGTAAACAAATATTATAAGAATAGCCGGGGTAATTTGTAGTACTTCCATTTGAAGTGCCATACAGTGGTTGGTTACAAAATTGAGGGGTTAAGCTTGCGGTATTGGCAGCATTGTCATTATTTTTAGAGCTGCAAGAAGCAACTAAAACAGTAAATGCGGCCAAAACTAGGATTTTTCTCATAAATACCTCAAAAAACGTGATCATCCGAGATGAGATATAACAAAGTCCGTGCCATCCAGATCTTAATATATGCTACGCGCAAGTAGACCTGGCCGGCCCTTGAGTGTTCAAAAGTTTGACGGCAGTGCCCTTCTGTGGCAAAAACAGTCTATGGGTAAGAAAATTCAAAGCATTTGCATCGTCTACCGTCCGCAATCTGAAAAAGCATTTGAAACCGCCCAAGAAGTCAGCGAGTGGCTACACCATCAAAAGGTAAAAGTTTATCTTGATCCAAATTGCAAAGCCCTAAAGTTTGCTAAAAAAGCAAAAGCTGCTTCTATAAAAAAACTTGATTTTGTTGTAGCCCTTGGGGGCGATGGAACTTTTTTAGCTGCGGTGAGATGGCTTCAAGGCAGAGAAGTCCCCATCTTAGGTGTAAACATGGGTAATCTTGGTTTTTTAACTGAAACAAGAGATGAAGAGCTTTTTGATGTTTTAACTCTAGCCCTTGAAGGCAAAATGCATAAAACAAAAAGAGCCACCCTTGAAACCACAATTAAAAAAACTGGTAAAATAAAAAGTTATACTTCTTTAAATGATATTGTTGTTGAAAGAGGTGCAAGGTCTCGCCTTATAGACATAGCTGTTTATTCAAACTCATTTTTTGTTAGTAACGTTAAAGCCGATGGTCTTATTGTGGCATCTCCCACTGGTTCAACAGCATATTGCCTAGCTGCAGGAGGGCCCATTATTCACCCTTCAGTTAATGCCGTTTCTATAACTCCGGTTTGCCCACACACTCTTACAAACCGCCCATTGATTTTAAATGATCACCATAAAATTAAATTAAAATTAAATGAGGTTTCAGGGCGTGCTGCCCTTTTAGTAGATGGGCAAAAAGTAGCTGATTTAACTTCACAAGATGAAGTTGTGGTCACACGTGGGAAACCCTCTGTTATCATGCTCACTCTACCTAGTAGAAATTATTTTGATATTTTAAGAGCTAAACTCAGATTTGGCCAGAGGGAATAAACGCGCTAGTTTGGGGATTTTGGTTGAATTAGGGGGATGTTTTGTTACTTGAGTTAAAAGTAAAAAATTTTGCAGTAATTGATGAGCTTTTAGTTAATTTTTTAAAGCCAGGGCTTAATATTTTAACCGGTGAAACAGGGGCCGGAAAAAGTGTTCTACTAAAATCTTTAAGCTTACTTCTAGGAGGTAAAGCCAGCTCTGATATTATACGGGCTAACCAAGAAAGCGCTGAAATTGAAGGGGCCTTTGATTTAAGTGCCCGTCCTGATGTTAAAACCAATTTAAAAAACCTTGATTTGGTAGCTGATGAAGACCTGCTCATTATAAGAAGAATTATTTCAAAAACTGGTAAGCACAGAGTTTATATAAATGGTTATTTATCAACGCTGAATATTTTAGAAAGCCTTGTTCCAAATTTAATTGAAATTACAGGCCAACATGAGCACCACAGTTTAAAGCAACTTTCCTCGCAAATTCAGCTTTTAGACCGATTTGCAGGTAATGAAAAGCTTATGTTACATTACTCTGAGAAATTGTTGCAGTTCACAGAACTTAAAGAAAAACTTGAGAACTTAAAAAACTCAGTCCAAAACCGCGAACAGCGCCTTGATTTTTTAAAATTTCAAATTGAAGAAATAGAGAATTTTAAACCCCTACCTGGTGAAGATATAGAGCTTGACCGCCAATACCAACGGGCCAGGTTTTCTGCTCGCATTAATCAATTTGCGCAAAACACTCATGACTTACTTTATGGGGAAGTTGATAGCATTCATAATAAACTCTCAGACCTTGTAAGAGGGGGTGAGCCTCTTTCTGAAATTGATGGGCACCTAAAAAATGTTGTAAATAACTTAAAAGAAATTTTAGCTCTGGCTGAAGATTCTGCGTTTAATTTGCGTGACTATACAAAAAAATCCTCTGAATCTGATGACGAAAACCTAGATTCGCTGCAAGCCCGCCTGAGTGATTTAAAAAAATTGCAGCGTAAATATGGCGCAACAGTTGAGGAAATTTTAAGTTTTAAATTAAAAGCTAAAAATGAATATGAAGAACTCTTAGGCTTTGAAGAAAATGTTAAAAAACTTGAATCAGAAATTTCAGCCCTTAACAAAGATCTATGGTTGGCTGCTGAAAAACTTCACACAAGTCGCAAGACGGCTTCAAATAAATTAATTTTAGGCGTTAATAAAGAACTTAAAGACTTAAACATGAAGGGCTCTGAATTTAGTATTGAAGTGGCAGGCTCTGATAAGCTTAATTCTTTTGGTATGAGTGAGGTAAATTTTGTCATTCGCCCATCACCCCAAGATGAGTTCCGTGCTATTAGTAAAGTTGCCTCAGGGGGTGAGCTTTCACGTATAATGCTTGCACTAAAGCAAGTGGTAGCCATGAGTGATTTACCAATGACATATTTGTTTGACGAGGTAGACACAGGTGTCAGTGGCCCCACAGCGGAAAAAGTTGGTAAAAAATTAAAATCCATAGGGCGCGTGCACCAAGCAATAAGCATTACTCACCTACCCCAGGTGGCTGCCTTTGCAGACGCGCACTTTTTAATATCAAAACAAGTTAAAAGTGGCTTTGTTAAAAGTAGTATTTCTGAGCTAAACCAAAAAGAGCGCATTAACGAATTAGGCCGGCTGATTAGTGGTGAGAAAATCACCAATACAAGCCTGGCACACGCCAAGCAAATGCTTGAGGCTTCAAGATAGCATCTATACTTTTTACAAAAAATATATAGTTCTGATCACAATTTTTAGAAAATCTAACATTTACTGGAATATATGCTTTGCTATGACGGCATATGCTTTGAAGAGCAGTAAAAACTATGGGGAAATTTTGTTTATTACTATTTGTCCTTATTTGGGCAACCATAGCCAGAGCTTCAGAAGCACCAAATTGTGTTAAATTACTCAGCACACTAAGTCAAAGCAGTAAGGATACAATACTTGATATTTCTAATAAGGAAAATTTAGACCTAAAGCAAACAGCAAAATTAGCAGAACTAGTAATAGCAGACCCTGATTTAGCAGAACTTTTGTCACAACCTGTTTTTGTGGAATATATTAAAGGTGTTGCTCAAAATAAGTCTTTAGATGAGTTGCGCTCACTACTATTTAAGCTGTGGAAAGATAATCATGGATCTGATTTAAATTTGAATAAAGTATTAACAAGTGATTTAAAAAATATATTTGCCAATTCACAATCAAATTATAACGCAAATAGTAGTTACAAATATAATCGCTTTTTGGTTCAGATAAAATCAATTTTTAAAAACACTTACAGCTCTTAAAGCCCAAGTTAAACAAGAGCTTCACCCCTCAGTTCTTGATTCAAGAATGTGGGATTTTTATGGTTACCTAAATCTGAAGCTAGATATCTCACGCCTTCGCCCTTGGCCCAAGGTTGACGGCAGCTTTGGCGCAATAAAACTAAGTGATGTTACTGGCATTAATCCAAATACATTTGTAAAGACAGCAATGTTAGCATCTGAAATTGAAGAGCCTATTAATGCCTACTCAGATAATTCTGGCGAAGTTATAAGGGTTATTAGCCCACAAGCAAGTCGTTTTATGGGAAAAACAGCCGAAGAGGCACTAGCACTTAAGAACAAACAGGAATCTCTTAAAAAAGAGGGTAAGCGCCCACCTAGCTATTGCACAAACTCTTGGTGTTTTGAAGAAAACAGACATGAGGGCACATTAGCTACAATAAGCCAAAATATTGTTGGCCGACCACTCCCTATGAATGCTCCATTTAGTGCTTACCCTAATTTAAACCCACTTCGAGTTAATGATGCATTTTTTCATTTAATTGCACGCAATGATACTGAATGGCACGCCGCTAGTGCATATTTCTTCTTAGGTGCTCACTCAAAAAATGCACTAAATCAGTGGGTAGCAAATGTTCGTCATGACGAGCTTAAACACATGAGTATTTTTGGTGGCCTATATAAATACCTAAGAGGGAATACATATAACTCAAGGCTTAAAGGCATGCTACTAAAAATGCTTGAAGAAATTAAAGAGAAAGACTCAAAAAGTGATTATGCAGATTTTGCAAGTGAACCGCTCTCTTTACTGGAACTTGCATACGTACATATAATGTATGAAAAGGAAATTAGGTTATTTTTTAAATCATTACCACTTAAGTCTCTGAGAAAAATTTATGAAACTAAAGTCAATTTAGAACCATTAGAATCCACACCAATTGAAGCTTCAAAATTACTTCAATTAAAGCAGGCTATAGAGCAGGAAACAAAAATGAGAAAAACATTAGCAAGGTGGCCTAAGTCTCAGAGAAAGCATTATGAAGAGTTAGAGGATTTTGAAAAACAATTTGATGCATTAATAATTAAAATTATAAGTGATTTGGAATATTTTAAAGGCGCTGAAGATTTTGAAAACCCAAAACATATTGAACTTATTAGTACCATCAACTACATGACAGAAAGCCAAATAGCCGCAGTATATGGAGTAAGTATTGGAGCTAAACAACTTGCACTTCTTAAACAATCTCTACAAGAAACAATAAGAGATTATCAAATAATGAACAATCAAACTGTTAGATCTTTAGGTTTGAGTGTAAAATTTGTTGATGCCCACACTGGGTTTGATATTGTCAGAGATGAAACTTACAATTCTCTTAAGAAAGCTAACTAATTTGGAAAATGAAAAAAATTGTAATTGAATCAGCTGGTGGATACGAAAAGTTAAAGATTAAAGAATTTCCCAGCCCCACCCCCAAAGAAGATGAAGTTTTAATTGAGGTAAAGTACTCAGGCATAAACTACGCCGACTGCCTGGTTCGCTGGGGCGTTTATGAATCTGCCAAAAAATATGTTGGCTGGCCAATCACACCCGGGTTTGAGGTAAGTGGTAAAATATTAGCTGTAGGAAAAAATATTACTAATTATAAAGTTGGGGACCTAGTCATTGGTTTTACTTTATTTAATGGTTACTCAAGCCATATCTGTATACCAGAAAGGCATCTTTTACCTCAGCCACAAACTTTTAATCTAGCTCAAGGCGCGGCTTTCCCGGCAGTTTACATGACTGCATACTATTCTCTATTTCAAATTTTTTATTTGCCACATAAAGCAAAAATTCTAGTACATTCTGCTGCTGGGGGCGTAGGAACAGCGCTTACTCAGCTTGCAAAAGCAAAGGGTCATGTAGTTGCGGGTGTTGTTGGCTCTAATAATAAGGTACAATACTGCAAAAATATTGGAGCTGATTTTGTATATGACAAATCTTCCCCTGATTTTAAATGGTCACAAATTAAGACAGATTTTCCAGAAGGTTTTGATGTTGTTTTTGATGCCAACGGTCCCACTACTTTAAAAATTTCATATGATCTTTTACGCCCTACTGGGAAACTAGCCATTTATGGTGCTCATAGTTTATTGCCCAAATCAGGGGGCAAAATTAATTATTTAAAGGCAGTCATTGGAATTTTAAAAACTCCAAAGTTTGACCCTATGAAGCTGGTTACAGATAATAAAAGTATAATTTGTTTTAATGTGAGTTTTTTATTTTCTGAAGACAGATTAATTCAAGAAAATCTAAACGGTTTAGTTGAAATGATTAATAGTGGCCAAATTAAGCCACCCCACGTAAATATTTTTTCATTTAATGATGTGGCAAAAGCTCATCAATTTATTGAATCAGGAAAAAGCACTGGCAAACTTGTTTTAGAACACTAGTTTTTGCATTCTTCATACCTTAAGCCTTTAAGATCAAACTTGGCGACTGTGAGTTTCTAACCACTTTGCAATTTTCTCAAGAATTACTTTTTCTTTGATGACCTTGTTGATTAAAAAACTTTCGCCATTATCTGGATCAACAATGAATCTCAAACTATTCATTCTTAAAAAAATAACTGTCATGGCAAACGCCACCCTTTTATTACCATCAACAAAGGCATGATTTGCTGCCAAACTTTGCATAAGGGCTGCTGCTTCTAAAAAAATAGTTTCATAATAGCCTGTCTGCGGTCTTGCCAAAGAACTTTGCAATAGCCCCATATCTCTTACACCAGCTGTGCCACCAAAGCTTTCAATAAGCCTTCTGTGAAGTTCAAGAGCCTCTTCAAGAGTTGGGTATAAAATAGTTTTCATTTTAAGTTACTTTGCTAAACGTTTTAAAAGCTCAGAATTTTCTACTAGTACTTTTTCAAGTGCTTCTGTAAATGCGGGCCTTACACGCACACGTTTTAAGTGCTCATTAACAGCATCGGTTACAATTCGAGAAATGCTTTTATCTGATTCTTCAGCATACTTTTTAAGCTCTTTAAGAACCTTTTCATCTATTTGAGTAGCAAACTTAACAGCCTTCATAATAGTTATTGTCTATCTTTTTTCATGAAAATTCAAGAATTTTCTTGAAATAGTATTAGAAGATTAAAGTATAACAATTAATATCATCCAAGCCTGTCGCACGACAGGCTTTGAGTCAAAATCTAATAGTGGCTTGCAACCGCCCTTTAGCCTTCAATAGCAGTTGTTAATAATCCCACACTGTTTCTCTACAAACCCTTGGTCAGAATTAACCTTACATAATAGATTAACTTAGTTAGCAAAACCAAGACATAAAGCCAGCTCGTTTTGCTTTCAAGTTTTCTCTCCTTGTGTCGATTAGTACCATGTCTTTTTAGGCTTTTCTTAAGGAGGAATCCATTCCAAGGGGCGGCGCAAGCCGCCCTTTAATATTGCAATCGTGCCAAATGCTTCAAATATAACTAAATTCTAAAATGGCATCCGGAGAGTTCAGATTTCAGATTTTATTTTCATATTACGGACAGGATTTAATCTCAAATTTTCCTAAGGATTCAATTTCCAAAACTTTAGCGCTGCCTGCATTAAGCCAAGAACCAAGGTTTACAAGGCGGCGCTTTTTTCCACTAACTATAAATTCATAATCATCTTGCAGGTGAGAATGGCCAGCAATAATAAGATCAAAATCTTCTAGCTCTGCTAAGCGCAAAGCGTAGTCTCTAAAAATTTCTAAAGATTTATTATCCAGAGTTGATGTGTATTGGCGGCTCATATTTGATGAGCGCTCCCCAATTAAACCAACAATTTTTGAAGGCACGTTGTAAATTAAAAAACGTAATAAAGGGGTACGCAAAAACCAGCGCAGAAATAAATAATCGCGGTCTTTACGGTTAATTTCATCTCCATGCTCAGCCCAAATTTTTAAACCACCAAATTCAAACTTATAGGGTTTGTCATAAACTTCAAAGCCCAGTTCATCTTGCCAAAACTTTTTTAAGTGTAAATCATGATTGCCTTCAAAATAAATCACACGGCACCCAAAAGATTTTAACTTTTTAAATTCTGCTATAAGCTCAGAGTATTTATTTTTAAAATACTCTCCATCCCCAAGCCACATATCAAAAAGATCCCCTAAGATAATAAATAGGGAACACTCACTTTGTGCACGCTTAAGCAAAGCTAAAATGGCCTCCCCTTGCGGAGAAGCCATTTTTTTTAAATGAACATCTGAAATGACAAAAGCTTTTTTCACAAAAACCTAACTCATACTTCTGGCTGTTGGTTCTTCCTCATAAAGGCAGGCACATCATACTGCCCTTCCATTTGCTGGGCCATTTTTTTTGCTGAATCTAAATCTGGCATTTTCATACTTAGTTGCTCAGGCTCTGGCGCTTTTGCCTTCACACTTGATGCCATTGGCTGTTGGGCATCTCTGAAGGCGCGAGCCTTTGCTAACAAAATATCTCTTGGTAAAACTGGCTTTGCTGATGCCGAGCTTGCAGCATCAGTTGTAGCTTGGGGCATTACCACCTCACGAGGGAGAGGCGGCAAGCCCTCAGCATAAGGTTTAATTACTTGCGGCTGGGTTGTACTAGACGCAGTGGGCACTGGTTTGGTTTCCATAACAGCTTGAGCCATTTGGAGAGCTTGAAGCTGAGTCATTTGGTCTGCAAATGTTGGCTTTTCATCTGAGCCAAACCCTGTAGCAATAACTGTTACTTTAACTTGGTCTTTCATTGATTCATCAATAACAGCACCGAAAATAATTTCGGCATCTTCGTGAGCGGCTTCGCGTATTAAAGTTGACGCTTCGTTAACTTCAAACATTGTGAGGTCACTTCCGCCGGTAACGTTAATAATAATTCCACGTGCTCCATCAATGGCCACATTCTCAAGAAGCGGGCTTGAAATAGCTGCAGTGGCCGCTTCCACTGTTCTGTTTTCTCCGCTGGCAAAACCTGTTCCCATAAGGGCCATACCTTTATTTGCCATAACAGTTTTGATATCAGCAAAATCCAGGTTAATAAGGCCATGGGTATTAATTAAATTTGAAATTCCCTGTACTGCATGAAGTAAAACCTCATCAGCTTTTTTAAAAGTATCTAAAAGCGGAGTTTTCTCCCCTGCAATAGCTAATAATTTTTGGTTAGGAATAACAATTAATGTATCAACATTTTCTTTTAGCTCGCTTAAGCCAAGATCGGCATGTTTTTTCCGGCGGTTTCCCTCAAATAAAAAGGGGCGTGTTACTACACCTACTGTTAATGCTCCAAGTTCACGGGCAATTTTAGCTACAATTGGGGCTCCACCTGTTCCTGTACCGCCTCCCATACCGGCTGTTACAAAAATCATGTCAGCACCTTCAAGCTTTTCTGCTATTTCATTATAGCTTTCAATGGCAGCGCGCTTTCCAATTTCGGGGTTAGCACCTGCTCCTAAACCTTTTGTAAGTTCACGTCCCAACTGGATTTTTACATGTGCAGGACTTGCCTCAAGTGCTTGTTTATCCGTATTGGCTACAATAAATTGCACACCGGTCATTCCGGCTTTGATCATTGTAGTCACAGCGTTTGAGCCGCCGCCACCAATGCCGACCACTTTTATATTTGCTCCTAAATTTGCTGCCTCTTCAATTTCAAACATGATGTTTTCCCCCGTTTAAAATAACTGCGATATTTCGTTTTTAATTTTTTCTATAAATGTTGTTGCTTTTGCCATTGCAGGAGTATTTTTTTGCTTCTCTGAGCCTAAAAGAATAAGCCCCAATACTGTTGCATAACTTGGCGAATTAACAACTTCTTTAAGGCCCATAATATTTAAAGCACAAGCCTTTCTCACTGGCATTTCAATTATATATTCAGCAAGCTCCGCCATTCCCTCAAGCTGACTTGCTCCGCCGGTTAAAACAACTCCAGCACCTAGCATATCTGCGTAACCACTTTTTCTAATGGCATCATGAATAAGGGTGATAATTTCCTCAGCCCTTGGCTCAATAACTTCAGCCAAAGAACTTCTTGAAACAGATCTTGCGCTTCTTCCACCAACACTGGCCACTTCAATAACATCATTATCTGTAATTAAATTAGCCATGGCCGCACCAAATTTAATTTTAATTTCTTCAGCGTTAGTTGCAGGCGTTCTTAAACCAATTGAAATATCATGGGTTAAGTGCGCTCCGCCAACTGGCACAACACAAGAAAATACTACTGAGCCATTTTGATAAATAATAATATCGCTTGATGCAGCACCAATATCTACAACCGCTACGCCTAAATCCTTCTCATCGTTGCTTAAGACTGCCTCAGCTGCAGCAAGAGTTTCTAAAATAAAACCATTAATTTGAAGATTTGCTTTATAAGCACACTTTCTTAAATTAATTAGGGTCATTGAATTTGCCGCAACCAAATGTGCACCCACTTCTAAGCGCACACCACTCATCCCAATGGGATCTCTAATGCTAGATTGAGAGTCAACAATAAATGTTTGTGGTAAGACATGTAACAGCTCACGATCTTCTTTTATTGCAACAGCTTGTGCAGCTTCAACAACTCTTTCTACATCATCGCGTCTGACTTCTTTATCACGAATGGCTACCATTCCTGTGCTGTTAAAAGAACTCACATGACTTGCAGAAACTCCGGCCCACGCTGAAGAAATTTTTACTCCAGACATAAGTTCTGCTTCTTCTCTTGCTTTTTTAATGGCTTCAGTGGTTGCTTCAATATTTACAACGGCACCTTTTTTAATACCGTTACAAGCAACTGATGAGACACCAATAACCTCAAGTGTTTTTTGCTGAACACGCGCGATAACGATTGATACTTTGGAAGTGCCTATGTCTAAGCCTGCGACTACATTCATGTTTGTTGTTATCATCAGCTCCGACTCCGTTCAGGCTGAAAGTTGCCTCTTCAAATGTTGCTGTAAACAGGCTATCGGGGCTTACGCACTTTGACAAGGACTTTTTTCGAGTAGTCCGCATCTACGTGCGATGCGTTAATTTTGTGGTCCTCCAAGTACTGAACTACTCGGCGTGCGCGATCCACTCTTAAAGGGAGGTTTTCTTTTCCAAGATCTACAACAATTCCTGTTTTAGATAGCAAAATTTGATACCCCTTTTCGCTCTGGTATTTAATTTCACTAATATCTTGGTGGCTAAGCGCTCCTGTTTGAGGAAGATTTTGAATCACTTCTAAAATAGGTTCTCTGGTTTGGCTTTTATCCATAAGCTCTTTTCCGGATAAAATAATTTTCTCTGTTACATCTATAGTTTCCGCGGGTCCAAATACATGCCCTTGGCCATCAACATAATTAAACACACCTTTGGAGTTATTAATTAACGCTGATGGCTCTCTT
This sequence comes from Oligoflexia bacterium, assembly GCA_016715815.1. Classification (GTDB taxonomy): domain Bacteria; phylum Bdellovibrionota; class Bdellovibrionia; order JABDDW01; family JABDDW01; genus JADJXN01. The sequence continues at coordinate 58,924 of JADJXN010000006.1, read as the reverse complement.
TGGGTTATTAAAATTGCAATCTCATTAGGGAATAGTTTTTTTATTTCAACGTCTTGCACCCAAGGGTGGGTTTTTATTTTTTCAGCAACAGCTATAACATCAACTTTCCAAAAAGACTGGTTTTCTAAGCCAGAATACATTCTTTTTAAATCAGGAATAATTTTATCTGCCACGCCGCTAATGGTGACTTTTTTGATTTTAGTAAAATCACTTTTAAACAGTGAAGTATAGGTAGCGTATGTAATACCTAAAATAATAACTATACTTAAAAAGATTTTAAAAACTCTCATGCATAATCCAAAGTGGCATTTTCAATAAGTGTTTGTATCATATCATCAAATTTTAAACCGGCCTTGGCGGCAGATTTTGGCAAAAGACTTGTTTCAGTACATCCTGGTAAAGTATTAATTTCTAAAACATAGGGTTTATGATCTTCTGATATCATTAAATCTACTCTGGCATAATGCCTACATCCAACAGCAAGAAATGTATCTATAGAGTATTTCTCACATTTTTTTTGTAATTCAGGGCTTAATGGCGCTGGCAAAATATAGTCTGTTTCCCCTTTGGTGTATTTACGTTTATAGTCATAAAATTCTGATTTTGGTTTAATTTCAATAATTGGCAAAGCTTTTCCAAACCAAATGGGAACAGTTATTTCCATTCCAGAAATGAATTTTTCAATTAAAATTTGCTTATCATACTTGGCTGCCAAGTGAATGGCGTTTAAAACATCTTTTTCATTTTTAACAATACTCATTCCAACAGAAGAACCTTCTTGAAGGGGCTTTACAACAAGGGGAATTCCCACTTTTTTTACAATTTTTTGAAGTTCAGAATTAATATCAGACTCTTTTAAGAAATTTAAATTAATCACACCATAATCAGCATTGGGTATGCCGTTTTGGGAAAGAATTTGTTTGGTTGCTGCTTTATTCATTGCCAAAGCTGAGGCCATTACACCACTTCCTGTGTAAGGAATTTTTAAATATTCTAAAATTCCTTGAATGGTGCCATCTTCCCCGTATTTGCCATGCAAAGCAAGCAGCGCACATTTAATATTTTTTATTTTTGAAATCTGAACTGGGAAATCTTCTTTAGCGTCTATAACTGTATAATTTGCTTTTAGGTTTTTCAGTGCTCTTTCAAAAGCAGCCCCTGTTTTTAGGCTAATCTCCCGCTCACTCCCTAAACCACCCTGCACTAGAACTATCATATACTTATAAGGTAACAGCCCCTCCCAAAAGGTACCAGGTAGTTTTTGGTAATTGTTGGGCTGTATTTGACTTTAGTCCGTAAGCTTTTATTGGCTTATTAGCTAAAAAATAACCCCTACAATTACCAAAAACTACCTGCTACCTAGGAACTTGACTTCCGTCTTAAGTTCAACACCACAGACTGCTTTTACTTTTCTAATACAAATTTGCATAAGCTCTCTTATGTCCTGAGCGGTTGCACCACCAAGATTAACAATAAAATTGGCATGCTTTTCTGAAATTTGTGCGTTTCCAACTTTATAACCCTTAAGGTTTACTGATTCAATAAGTTCCCCAGCTTTATGGGGGTGTGGGTTTACAAAAACAGATCCACAGCTTGGATACTCAAGAGGTTGTTTGGCCAAACGAGCTTGGTTTAATTCTTTTACTTTTTCTAAAATATTATCCACCGGTTTATTAGGCCAAGAAATTAAGGCTCTTGTAATAATACCTGGCTGCCAGCCATCACAGTTTCTATAACTCCATTTAATTCGATTTGCTTTTACACCCTTAATTGTTCCATCAGGTTTTAAAACTTCAAGCCCTTGAATTATTTCGCCAAACTCTCGCGGCTTTATATTCTCAGACACACCTGCATTCATCACCACTCCACCACCTACTTGGCCTGGAATGCCTGCTAAAAATAAGGCAGGCTCTAATTTCTTTTTCAAAAATATTTTTAATAACTCAGATTTTGTAACACCTGCATCGGCCCAAAAAGAATAGACTTCTTCGTTATCTTCAATAACCTCAATTTTATTCATTTTTTTAAAAGAAATAACTAGCCCCGAAACACCATCATCGCTCACTAAAACGTTTGATCCCCCACCCAAATAGGTCACATTTAAAGATTCTTTACGGGCCACAATAAGAGCATCTCTTAGCTCTTCTTTATTTGTTGGCTCAAAATAATATTCAGCAGGCCCGCCAACAAGCCAGCTTGTGTGGTTTGCTAAAATTTCTGATTTTTTAAAGTCTGTAATGTCCATATTTAGTTTTTATTTAAATATTCTTTACCAATTTTGTAAATATCTCCAGCTCCTAATGTTAGTAAAACATCATTGGGACGTAAAATATTAAAAACTTTTTCAGCACCTTTAGCAAGGGAGCCCGCATAAAATGCGGATTTATTTTTCTTTTTAATGGCAAGTGCCAATTTTTCTGATGTAATACCTTTGATTTTTTTCTCACTGGCTTCGTAAATATCAAAAATAGCAACAGCATCTGCACCTTTAAAACAGCCAAGAAACTCATTCCAACACTCTTTTGTGCGCGTGTATCTGTGCGGTTGAAAGGCAATAACAATTCTATTTTTTGGGTAAAGCTCTCTTAAAGCACTAATGGTTACCGATACCTCAGTTGGATGGTGGCCATAATCATCATAAACATCAACTTCGTTTACACTACCTATTTTTTGAAGTCTTCTATCAACACCTGTATATTTATTTAAGCCCTGAGAAATTTTTTGAAAATCAATTTGAAGCTCAATACCTATTGCAATAGCTGCTAGAGCATTTAAAATATTATGTCTGCCAGGCACCAATAATTCCACGTCTCCCAGTTTTTTACCTTCCAGCGTGACACTAAATTTTTGAATACCCATGGAGGATTTTATATTCTCTGCGCGAAGCTGGGCTTGTTTATTAAAACCATAACTTAAAAATCTTTTAGGATAATTTTTAGAGAGCTTATTTACATACATATCATCGGTACATAATATGGCACTGCCATAAAAAGGGATTTTTTCAGAAAAATCTTTATAGCAGGCTAGTAATTTTTCAAAGCTGCCAAAATGCTCAAGGTGATCGTTATCTATATTTGTTAAAACCAAAATCTCAGGATTTAAATGTAAAAAACTTCCGTCACTTTCATCAGCTTCGGCTACAAACCACTGCCCCTTTCCTAAAGCAGCATTGCTTTTTATTAAATCTAAGCGGCCACCAATAACAATTGTTGGGTCAAGGCCAGCATCAATCATCATTGTGGCTACCATACTGGTTGTTGTTGTTTTGCCGTGGGTTCCCCCTATGGCAATGCCTCGCTTTAAACGCATAATTTCTGCAAGCATTTCAGCTCGCCTTATAATTGGAATTTTATTTTCTTTAGCTTTTAAAAGTTCAGGATTATTTTTACTCACTGCTGAGCTGTAAACCACGGCGTGACAATCCTGTGGAAGGTTATCTTTATGGTGACCAATGTGTATTTGTACCCCCATGGCTTTTAGCCGCTCAACTTGAATATTTGTATTTAAATCTGACCCACTCACAGTACAACCTGTGTTAACTAATACTTCAGCAATACCACTCATGCCTATGCCACCAATACCTACAAAATGAATTTTTGCTGAAGAAAGGTTCATAAGTTTACCAACTTTTCTGCAATTTTATGGCTTGCATCTGGGAAGTGAAATGCTTTTACCGCTTGGGCCATTTGAGAAATTTGTTGGGGATTATTTTTAAAATCATAAATTTCCTTTAAAAAACGCTCCACGCTTAAGTCTTTTTGTAAAACCATATGAGCTGCTCCGCGCTCAACCAGAGCTTGTGCATTTTTCTCTTGATGGTTATCTGCTGCATGTGGAAAGGGAACTAAAATAGCAGCTTTACCAATTGCTGAAAGCTCGCTCAATGTAGCGGCCCCTGCTCGACATAAAACAAAATCAGCCCACTGGTAGCGCTCAGGCATGTCATATAAAAATTCAAACCATTGAAAACTTGCCTGCATACCAGCTTTAAAAATTTTTTTATATTCGCTATCAAAATATTCCCAATCTGTGGCTCCTATTTGGTGAATTACATTAAAATCTCTTAACCAACCAGAATCTTTTTTTACTGCTTCAAGGACCACTTTATTAATTCCACGAGCCCCCTGACTTCCTCCAAATATTAGTAGATTCATTTTTGCAGTTATAAAATTTTTTTCATGTCGCAACTTCAACTCCATGCTTTTACGCACAGGTATTCCTAGTAAAAGTGCATTTTTAAAAAATTTTTTTGTAACCTCAAAATTTATAAAAGCTACATTTACAAAATGTGCTAGCTTTCGGTTTGTTAAACCTGGGAAAGCATTAGATTCAAATACCGCAGTTTTTTTGCACATCAAAACACCTGCTAGCATCATTGGGCCTGAAGCATAACCGCCTACACCCAGAATAACTTTGGGCTTTAATTTTAAAATTAAAAAAATACTCTGAATAATACCAACAGGTAAAAGGAACAAAGCAAAGATTTTTGAAATAATGCTCACATTATTCAGTGCTGCCGCTTGAATAAGGTGAAGCTTGTAGCCCTCTTTTGGAATTATTTTTTTCTCTAAACCGCCTGCAGTCCCAACAAATTCTATATTAATATCTGGTCTGATTTCTTTTATAGCCTGAGCAATTGCAATGGCTGGGTAAATGTGCCCGCCGGTTCCACCACCAGCAATTAAAATCATGTGTTAGCTTTCTTTAGAGAGGCGCGGTAAATACTAATTAAAATTCCACAAGCACAACTTACAACCACAAGACTACTTCCGCCATAAGATAAAAATGGCATTGTTAAACCTTTTGTTGGCAAAAGACCCGTCACCACACCAATATTTATAACAGCTTGTAAACCTATCATCGCACTTAAACCAACAGCTAGGCGTTTTGCAAACGGATCGGGACTAAGTAGCGCTATTTGAAGTCCTCTCATAACAAGCCAAATAAATAAAAATGTGACTAACAAGAAACCCAAAAAACCTGTTTCTTCACCCAAAACAGCTAAAATAAAATCTGTGTGTGCTTCCGGTAAAAAATAAAGTTTAGATTGCCCTTTTCCAAGACCTGTTCCCCAAAACCCACCAGCGCTAAAACTAAGTAGAGATTGAATCACTTGAAAGCCCGACTGCGAAGGATCATCCCATGGGTTTAAAAATGCGAGCATTCTTTTTTTTCTATAATCAACCTGCATTACAAGAATATAAAAAGTGGAATGGCAGTAATAAACGCAGCAATGAGATAACCCCAAGGAAGACCAAAGCAAAAAAGTAATGTTAAGCCAATGAGAAAAAATAAAACGCTTGATCCAAAATCAGGTTGTTGTAATAAAAGTAAAACCGGTAAACCCACAAGGACAATACTTAGTAAAATACCTTTGTACCACGGCTCTTTTGCAGGTTTTTCACGAGTTAAAAGCCAAGTAAAAATAAGAGCACTCATCATTTTAGTAATTTCGCCAGGCTCTATATGAAACCCCAACGGTAAATCAATCCAGCGGGCGGCGCCACCTGCAGAATGGGAAATACCAGGAATAAAAGTAGCCATTAAAAGTAAAATACTAAGGCCATATAAAAACCAAAAACTTTTTTTAATTAAAGAAACGCTCACGCGAGAGGCAAACCACATTACCAAAAGAGAAATAGCTACAAAAACAATCTGGCGCCGAAAAAAGTAGAGTCCATCATCGTAATTTTCAGTGGCAAAGATGAAGCTTGCGCTATAAACCAAAACAAGCCCAATGCCCATTAATGAAAAAGCCGTTAATAGAAGGCTTCTATCTAGTCTTTTATAATTTGCTGATAAGGTCTTTGTAATAGTTGCCACGCTCTTCAAAGTTACCAAATCTATCAAAGCTTGAGCAACCAGGACTTAATAAAATTACATCCCCATTCCTAGACTTTTGGTAAGCCACCAGCACTGCTTCTTCAAATGTGCCAATAATAAAGGTCTCACTAAAGTCACCAATGGTACGGTTTAGGCGTTCTTTTGCCTCACCTGTTAAGATAAGGTTTTTTACCTTTTTCTGCACAGGCTCAATGAGCGGTGTAAAATCAACTCCCTTGTCTTTACCACCTGCAATAAGAATTATGGGCTCATCAAAGGCTTCAAGGGCTTTAATAACTGAATGAACGTTTGTGGATTTAGAATCATTATAAAAATCTACCCCGCCTTTTTTACGCACAAATTCTAACCTATGCGGAAGTCCAGGAAACTGGTTAATGACATTTTGAATAACATCTGGCTTTGCTCCATAGGCACGTGCTGCAATGATGGCTGCCATAATATTTTCCACGTTGTGGCGGCCGCGCATTCTCATTTTAGAAATATTATATCTTTCAAGCTCTCCTAAATCATTACCTGTGGCCGGGCCTACTAAGTGGTAGTAGCGAATTTCTTGTCCTTGGAAAACAGCTCCACCAATTTTTTTAATTTGCTCTTCTAGCCCAACTTTTCTTGTAAAATATTGCAGCTTTGATCTTTGTAAAACTGGATCCCTTGCACAGTCTATTACTAATGGCTCATCAGCATTTAATACTGATGTGCTCTCGGGGCTTGCGTTTTTAAACATTTTCTTTTTTGCATTTACATATTCCTGCATGGATCTATGTCTATCAATATGATCCTCAGCAAGGTTAAGTAAGATAGCGTGATGTGGTTTAAAGGTATCAACTGTTTCAAGCTGAAAACTTGAAACCTCTACTACTAAAACATCTGCATTTTCTTTTTGATTGATATAGTCAATAAGTGGTGTACCAAAGTTTCCCCCAATCCAAGCATTCACGCCGGATTGTTTTAAAAACTCATGTACTAATTTAGTTACTGTAGATTTCCCATTAGTACCAGAAATAGCAATAATTGGTTCTTTGATCATAGTTGAAGCTAGTTCCAACTCACCAGTTACAGGAGTTCCGGCAACACGAGCGGCTTCAATGATTTTATTATGTGGGTTCACTCCTGGACTTAAAACAATTAAATCTTGTCCTGAAAAAGCTTTGGGGGTATGTCCACCCAAATCCCAAACAGGCTCAAACTCTTCAAGCTGATCTACAACAGCTCCTAATTGCTCTTTAGTTTTAGAATCACTGATAGTGATCTTAGCCCCTTGAGAATGAAAAAATTTTGCCAAAGACACTCCCGTGCTTTGAACTCCAACAATAAGAATTTTTTTATCTTTGAATTTAGACATATTTAAGACTCCTATCGTAATTTCAAAGTGCTGAGCGCAAAAATGGCCAGCAGAATACTAATTATCCAAAACCTAACAATAACTCTTGGCTCCGGCCAGCCCTTCAACTCAAAATGATGATGAATGGGCGCCATTTTAAATACTCTTTTCCCAGTTAATTTAAATGATGCTACTTGAATAATAACCGAGAGGGCTTCCACAACAAATATTCCACCCAAAATAAGCATTAAAATTTCATTATTGGTCATAACGGCTATAACACCTAAGGTTCCACCCAAACTTAATGAGCCAACATCCCCCATAAAAACCTGCGCAGGGTAAGTGTTGTACCATAAAAAACCTAAAGCCGCGGCTGCAACTGAGGCACAAACAATAGCCAACTCACCAGCACCTTTAACAAATGGGATTTGTAGGTATGCAGCTAATTTAGCATTGCCACAAACATAGGCTAATATGGCAAGGGTCACAGCACTTATCATTACAGGGCCAATGGCTAAACCATCCAAGCCATCAGTTAAATTAACAGCGTTAGCAGTGCCAACAATAACAAACATGCCAAATAAAATAGCAAAAGGCCCCATATCAATACCGGCATTTTTAAAAAATGGGAATGTTAGTAAATTACCTGTGTTAGAAGTTTTATAAATTACCGTGCACACAATACCTGCTAAAACAAATTCAAAAAATAATCTCAGCTTGCCACTTAAACCTTTGGTATTTTTTTTGCTCACTTTTAAATAGTCGTCCGAATAACCAATAAGACCAAAGCCAGCGCAAATAAATAAAGCACACCAAATAAAAACATTATTAATATCGGCCCATAAGGCGCTTGTAATAAAAATACTTAAAAGAATGAGTGCACCACCCATAGTAGGGGTACCCTTTTTTGAAAAGTGAGACTGTGGACCATCTTCACGAATGGTTTGCTTCATTTGCTGAGTTTGAAGTTGTCGAATAAACCGTGGAGCTAAAAATAAGCAGGCAAAAAAGGCACTTAAAAAGGCCATTAACGTTCTAAACGTTAGGTATTTAAAAACGTTAAAAGCAGAGATATTTTCATGTAACGAATAAAGTAATTGATAAAGCATTTTTTATTTGTTTTCAAATCCTAACGGCTGCCAAAGTGAGATGATTTTTTCTAATTTCATACCTCTGGAGCCTTTTACTAAAACAATATCGTGATTATCTAGCATGGATGCAAAATCAAGTGCAAGCTTTTCTTGATAAGTTGTTGATAATATTATGTTATTTTTAAAACCAGATTCCTTTAAACCTCGCTCAACATCAAAAGCTTTTTCCCCAACCAGTAAAACAGCCTCCGGGTTTAGCTTTGAAAGCTCTTGGCCTATTTCAAAATGAAGCTTTGAACTTAAATTGCCAAGCTCTAGCATATCTCCTAAAACCACATATTTTTTCCCGTGGCATTTAAGTTTTCCAAAATTTTCCAATGCCATTTTTGTGCTATCAGGGTTGGCGTTATAAGCATCAAATAAAATTTTAGCACCACTGGCTAATTCTAAAATTTGGTTTCTTCCCCAACTGCTTTTAAATTTTGAAAGCCCCTTCCAAATGAGCGGGGCATCAAGGCCGCAAGCCAACGCCACAGTTGCCGCTGCCATAGCATTTTCCATTTGCTGACGGCCAAAAACTGGAATTTTCGCTTTACCCGGCTCAGAATCTATAACCCCTTGAACCTCTAAAAAATCTAAAGTAAAAAGTTTTTCTTTTAAAGAAACATCCACATCCCTTGCATGGCTTGAGTAAGTCATCACTTTGCATCCGCCAGGCGCGCGGGCACGCATGAGAGCTGTATATTGGTTGTCTAAATTGTAAATGCGAATGGCTTTTGGCGGGCTAAAATTATAAATTTCCTCTTTTGCCTCGGCAATTCCCTCAATATTTCCAAAATGCTCAATGTGAGCTGTGCCTACATTTGTTACAAGCACCACATCGGGTTTAGCAATTTTAACTAATTCTGTAATTTCTCCCGCATGATTCATCCCCATTTCTATAACGGCAAATTTATGCTCCTCACGTAGCTCTAAAAGTGTCAGCGGCACCCCTATGTGATTATTAAGATTGCCTTGGGTAAATAGAGTTGGGTGTTTTTGGCTTAATAAAATTGAGATAAATTCTTTTGTTGTTGTTTTACCGTTACTTCCGGTTAAGCCAACCATTTTACCTTTCCAATTATTTCTATGAAATGCTGAAAAATTTTGAAGTGCTTTTAATACGTCTGGCACTTTAATAACAGAAATTGTTTTATTATCTGGTTTATAATCTTCAGAAATAACTAAGGCTGCAGCGCCAAGTTTTTCAGCTTGATCTAAAAATTTATGGGCATCAAAGTTGTCACCTTTAAGAGCAAAAAATATTTTATCTTTTAGGTTTTTACGTGTGTCATGGGCCACACCATTTAACGACAAGGTGCCAGCTTGAATTAATTGACCATTTGTTGAATTTACTAAATCTTGTAATTTAAAAAGACTCATTTTTTATTTAAGATTTCTTTTGCTATAAGGTAATCATCAAAGGGGAATTTTTGTGTACCAATTATCTGGTAGTTTTCATGCCCCTTTCCTGCAATTAAAACCACATCTCCAGAATCCGCCTTTTGAATGGCAATTTCAATAGCTTTTCTTCTATCTGCTTCTACAATAATTTGGCCATCTGCAATTTTTAAAGGCGTGGCACCCTGCAGGATATTATTTATAATAGCCTCTGGGTTTTCTGTTCTAGGGTTATCACTGGTGACAACTATTAAATCAGAATAAGTTTCTACCGCTTTCATCATTAATGGGCGTTTGCCTTTGTCACGATCACCTCCACAACCAAAGACAGTAATGATTTTATTTTTTGAAGAATCTTGATCTTTCAAGTTTTTTAAAAAGCCCAAAACACTTTTTAAGGCATCATCGGAATGAGCGTAATCTACAAAAACTCGAACGGGATTTTTAAAATCCACTCTCTGAAGCCTTCCTGGCACAAATTCTAATTCATTAAGGGATGTGGCAATTTCTGAAAGCTGCATTCCCGCATGCAGCCCCACACCAACTGCTGCCATGGAATTATAAATATTATGAAGACCTATGGATTTAATTCTAAAATCACAACTACCTACAGGGGTTATGAGTTTAAATTCTGATTCATCAAGACCCAACTTATAATTCTCAAGCCGAAAATCCCCTACCGTTTTACCATAAATCCAGGTAGGAATTTCTTTACATATCATCGAGCGGCAATGGGAATCATCCCCGTTAACAATGGCTCGCTTTTTTTCTTTTTGAGAGTTTTTTAAAATAACTTGAAAAAGTTTTGCCTTAGCGCTTTCATATTCCTCCATTGTGATATGAAAATCTAAATGATCTCTTGTTAAATTAGTAAATACTGCCACATCAAACTGTAAAGAATCTACTCTGTGAAGAGCTAATGCATGGGAGGACACCTCCATACTGACAGCTTTGGCTCCTTGGGACTCCCACTGAGCTAAAATTTTTTGCATTTCTATGGCATCAGGAGTTGTATGGCTTGATGGCAGAGATTTTGAAGCAAATCTATAATCAATTGTGCCCATAACAGCTGTTGGCATTTTGTGTGATAAAATTTTATAGATCATTTGTGAAGTTGTTGTTTTCCCATTGGTGCCTGTAATGCCAGCCATAAACATTTTTGAAGAAGGAAAATCATAAAACTTAGAACTTAATTTATCTACCACCTCACGGATATTTTGCGCTTTTAAAAAAAACCCCTTGTAGAAAGAAGGAATGCGCTTTTCATCTTCAACAACAAGAGCTGCTGCATTTTTTTGAATGGCTGCGTCTATAAACTCGTGTCCGTCAAATTGGCTTCCTCGAATGGCCACAAAAAGATCTCCCTCTTTAAAAAACCGGGAGTCATGGCAAATACCACTAACTTCAACATCATCTACAATATTTTGTGTTAGATTTGGATCAACGTATTGGATAAGTTCTTTTAGCTTCATTTAAAATTTATTTTTACTTTTGACTGCTCTTTTATAATCCAGCCTGGTGGTGGCCACTGGTAAGTGACATAACCTGAACCTACAAGTTTAACATCAGATAAATTAATATTTTTTAATTCTTTTAATTCTCTTGCTACTTCTTTAAGTGTAAGGCCATGTAGTGCTGGCATAACCTCTTGGCCTTGAATTAAAACACTTTTAGTTTTTTTCTCAACTACAGGGGTAAATGCTTTTGGGGTAAGAATTGATTTTTCCGTTAAAATAACTGGAAGATACCCCTTTTTTCTAAGGGTAAAGGAAGCAATATTTTTAAACACAGGGGCTGCTACTTGTGAGCCATAATATTCTTTTTTAGGATTATCGACCGCAACATAAATAACATACTGGGGTTGGTTTGCTGGAATAAAGCCTGCAAAACTTGATATGTATGCGTCTCTTAAATACCCCCTGCCTTGTGGGTTAACTTTTTGAGATGTACCCGTTTTTCCTGCAACAGGGTAGCCATCAACTCTTGCTAATGCACCTGTGGCTCCGTCTTGTGTGGCCCCTGAAAGCATTAACGTGAGAGTAGATGCTTCTTTTGGCTTTAAAACTTCTGAGACAACTGTGGGGCGAGTTTCTTGAACGATATTACCTTGGTGATCAATAATTCTTTTTACAAAAAATGGTTTTAGTCTTTTACCGCCATTAGCAATGGTGGCATAAGCATTTGCAATTTGAATGGGGGTAACACCTACACCATGGCCAAAAGAAATGTTTGATAATAAATGCTCTCCCCATGAGGCTTGGTTAATTATTCCGCTACTCTCCCCAGGAAAATCAATTCCTGTGGGGTAACCAAAACCAAAATCAGATATTATTTTTTTAAAATGTTCTTCCCCTATATCAAAAGCTACTTTAGTGCTTCCAATATTAGAGGAAAGCTCAATAATTTGAGCAAGACTTAACCACTTATGCTTATGCGAGCTTTCAGCCTCTCTAATAGTGCGCCTTCCTATTTTCATTTTTCCATTTTCACAAAAATATTTTGTATTAGGAAATATGCGTCCAGTTTTAAGCGCGGCAGCTGCAGTAATAATTTTAAATGTAGAACCTGGCTCTAAAATATCTGTAATGTTGTGGTTTCTTCTATTTTCTGCTGCAGTTTTTGAAAGCTCAGCGGGGTCAAAGCTAGGAAAACTAGCCATTGCGATAATTTCCCCAGTCATAGGGTCCATGACAATTCCCATTGCCCTTTCAGCTTGTTGTTGCATCGTTACTTCTTCAAGTTGTTTTTCTAATTCATATTGAATTTCTTTGTCTATGGTGAGCTCTAGTGTGGCTCCATCATTTGATGTTTCAAATATTTGCCCGCTTACAACAAGTGGGCGCCCCCTAGCATCACGCTTTGAAAGTATGGAAAGTTTTTCTCCTTTAAGTTCGGCATCGTATTTTTTTTCTAAACCCTCAAGGCCGTTATTATCAATCCCAACAAAGCCCAAAATTTGAGAGGCTACATGCAAATTAGGATAGCTTCTTTTGCCTTCCTCTATAAAACCAAGACCCTGAATTTTCATTTCCTTTACTTGCTTCATTACCTCAGGTTCAATTTGACGTTTTATCCAAACAAATCTTCTTTCCTCTTGAATTAGCTTTTTATAAACATCTTTTTTATTAAGTTTTAAAATATCAGATAGTTTTTTAGAAATTCGCTGAGGGTATTCAATTAAAAGTGGGTCTGCAAATAGAGAATATGTAGTTACACTTGAAGCTAGCTCCTCTCCAGATCTGTCTAAAATTTTCCCTCTATGAGGCATTAAAAAAATGCGTGACATGTATTGGTTATTTTTAAGTTTTGTTAGGTTATCATTGGGGATCATTTGCAAATAAAAAACTCTTGCTAAGCCTAAAATAAAAAGTGTGGTGATAAAAATAAATACCAGAATGACTCTGGATTTCATTGCCTAACCGCCAACTCGCCCTGAGCGGCCATCATGATAACTTGATTTTTTTGAACTCTGGTTAGTGCCAATTTTTCAGTCCCTATTTTATCTAATCTTGAGGGCCGTGTGAGTTTTGCGTATTGCACCTCAAGTCTGGATCTTGCCTCAGACGCTTGCTTGGTTTTTCGGCCCATGCTTAAAATCTCATACCCAAGCCTTACCACCTCCATTTTAACAAAAACAGTACTTAATGCCACACTTACAAGAATAATAATGGAAATAAATGGCTTCATCGGTGTCCTCCCATTTCAAAGATCCTCAGCTTTGCGCTTCTAGACCTTGGGTTATCAAGTTGCTCTGCTCTTGAGGCTACAATTACTTTTTTATTTATTATCTTACCTAAATTGTTATGCATTTTTTTAAATGTGTTTTTAATAATTCTATCTTCTAAACTATGAAAACTTATGACGCACAACCTAGATCCAGGCTCCATATACATGGGTAAGCCCTCTATAAACTCGCCCAAACCCTCAAGCTCGTTATTCACTGCAATTCTTAGCGCCATAAAGTACTGTGTTGCTGGGTGAATACGTCCCCTGTGCTTATCAATACGTCCAATAAGCCCGGCCAACTCTTTTGTAGTTGTAAACTCTTTATTTTCTCTATCATGAACAATAGCCCTCACGACTCGTGCAGGTCTTTTAATTTCACCATATTGAGAAAAAATATTTAAAAGTTCTCTTTCAGAAAATGTATTAATAATTTCTTTGGCCGTTAGTTTTTGCTTTAAATCCATGCGCATATCCAGTGGGCCATCATGCTGAAAACTAAACCCCCTAGCAGGGTCATCAAACTGAGGTGAGCTCACACCTAAATCAAAAAGGGCACCATCAAATAAATCCAAGCGGTAGTTTTTTAGATTTTTAAAATCATCATTAATAATTTTAATTCTATTATCAGAAATTTTATTTGCATGCTCAACTGCAGCAGGGTCTTTATCAAAAGCAGTAATAAAAAGATTTGGGAATTTATTTAATAATGCTTGCGTATGTCCGCCACGCCCAAAGGTGCCATCAAGTATTTTAACTGGCTCCCGAGGTTGCGTTTCAAAAGCCTCAATAACTTCTTTTAATAGCACTGGTTTATGCTTAGTCATTATCGCTTCCATCTAGCTCACTTATTTGACTTAAGGTTTGAGTAAAATCATTGGCTAAGTTATCAAATAACCCGGTCCAAGTTTCTTTAGACCAAATTTCAAACTTATTTGAAAAACCAACCACAACCACTTCTGATTTTATATCTGCGTAAGTTCTCAAACTTGCAGGAATTAAAACTCTACCCTGATTATCAAGCTCAACATTATGCCCGCCCGAGAGATAAAACCTTTGAAAGTTTTGTACTTCAATTTTTAGTTGTGGGAGTCTGGCAATTTTATTTTCTAATTTTTTCCATTGAAAATTAGGGTACACATCTAGACAGCGCCGCCCTTGGTATTGGCTATTTGTAATAACAAGTTTTGAATCCTTTAATGAATGAATAATTTCTCTAAACTCTGAAGGGAGTGAAAGTCTAAACTTGGAATCCGCTTTGAGCTCAAAGCGGCCACGAAACTGACTGGTGCTCATCCTGAACCTCTAAATAAAGCCTAAGAAAGCCCATCCGTGGGCTTTGCAGTGGAGCAAAGCGCATGTTGCCTGACAGTACCACTTCCCGCCACTTTGCTCCACTTACTTCCACTCTAGATATTGACTCATCGCATTGTCAATAAGGAATTTCAGGCCCTAGTACTTTTTTTTTGACATGTTAAGATTAAGGTTATGATTCTTTGTCCTAAGTGCGGTTTTGAACAACCTGAAGATGTTTACTGCGCAAAATGCGGAGTAAATATGGATACTTACAAAGGTGCTGGCAGCGGCCCCCAACCCCTTGTTATTATCTTTTTAGGGCTGGCCCTTGCTATAGGTGGTTTTATTATTTCAAAATTTTCAGGCACTGTTTCAGGTATTACTCAAAAGTTTAATGAAAATTCAATAAACGCTTTTGAAGAATATGAACGAGGCGAGATTGTCCCTCAGCAGCCTCAAAGTGCGCCACAACAAAAGCCAACCCCAACGGAGCTTTTAAATTTAACAAGAAAAGAAAATCCTATTAACACAAAGCCACTTAAGCTTTCAGCAGCCAAAACAAAACCAAGTGATAGTTTAAAGGCAGAAAATCTAGCTGAAGCCACGCCAACACCTGAGCCTACTGCAGTGACTACTACAACTTTAACAGAAGCAGCTGATAAAATTAGCAATCAAATGTCTGTTAGATTTTATTTACTTGGCAGAAGTGCTGTAGATAAAGCACGACTTGTTATGGGTGCACTTTCTTCAAATTCAATTACAAAAGCACTTTATAATGAAATTATTAAGGAGCAATCATCTCAAGCTATGGGAAGCGAAACCCATACACTCACACCCAATCAACCAACATCATTTTCTCAAGGAACACAGGAGCCAAAAACAAAGGGTTACATTGGCTTTGTTATTGATGTCACACCCATTCGGATTTCAGAGCAACAAGGAGATTACAAAATAAATATTAGAAGGTCTCTGCCAGAGGTAACAAATACTGGGGAGCTAAGAATTAGCGTAGCTGACATTCAAGAAAACATATCTATCCAAGCCGGTTCTGTTACAGCTATTTCAGGCTTACTCAACCGCAAACAGCTTTATGAGAATGAAGATATGCTTTATAGAGGGAATATTTTAAGAGTATTTTTGGACCCTGAATTTCAAAAATTTGAACAAGAATTTGTAGTCTTTTTTGTGCCTTAAGTTTTTTACTTAAAATAGGTGTGTATTTTTCTTAAAAGCTCTTCTTCTTCGTAGTCATAACCTTTAAACTCCACCACAGTGCAATTAATTTTATTTTTCTGTAACTGGTTTTTTATATCCTTAGCATGAATGCCGCCAATAACCATTACAGCATTATCAAAAGAGGTATTTAATACAGCTTTCATAAAGGATTTATTTCTTTGCACAATACCTTTTTCAATTTTTGAAATAAGCTTTTTAATTTCTGATTTTAAAAAATCCCGCGCACTCTCCCCTTTAAGTTTTCTGTTTAAACCATAGGCCTTTTGAATGGCTTCAAGATAGGGCTTTTGCTTTTCTGGGTACTTTTCAAACTTTTCAAGCCTTGTTAAAAAACCAATAGCTGCGCGCAAGTCTGAAAATAAAAGGTTCTGATCTTTTATTAGCCCTTCATCATCCCCACAAACAGTTTTAACTTTGTCGCCATATTTGGCCTCAATCATCATAGGTACATGGCCAATAATTTTTTGGTAATTTTCACTCTCAGATTTGGCTTGAAGATCTGACATGCTCCAACCATTAAACTTTGTATCAAAAAGTAAGGTCATCTCCCCCGTGCAGCCCTCTGCAAATACGGTTTTTACTACCTCTTCACTCACCCATTTATTAAGCTGCTTATAAATGGAAGTTAGGTTTTCTCTCTGAGGGTAAACTTTATCTGGAAACTCTTTGGTATTATCCGATGGCAATAAATGCCACTGTTTAAAAACCCACACTATTTTATTTGATTTAACTTTTCTACAAGACTCCACTTTGCGCCCCAAAGTGTCATCAACATTTTGGGCAAAGCCAAATGCAACTACGGTTAAAAAAAGCTTGATCACTATTGGTGCCATGGGTTTATGATAGAATAATTTTCTACCTTATAACCCTGGCCGTCAAGGCAGTTTTGCGATGGGCTTAGAACAAAAACCTTATTTTTTTCATGAAGATCTAAAAACAATTCCTTTGTGCCATCAAACTCAACATATAAAACTGCGCGCCGACTTGTATGCCCTATTATGGTAATTTTAGTTTGGTTATAACTAATGCTTAAATCTTTAATAGTTTCCACATTTGTGGTGGTATCAAAACTTCTTGTCGCAATGGGAAATTGCCAACTTAAAAATGACTTTTCAATGTCAGTTTTGCAGTTTTCATTAACGTAAGCTATCCCAAAAGGCTTTACCATGGCGGCGTTTGAAGAAAATAAAATAAAAAATAAAACCAAAAAATTCATGGCCCGAAAATATATTAATAACAAGCTTTGTCAAACTTAAAAGAATCTTTTTTTTTTTTTTTTACAATTAAATCTGCCTAAAATAGATTGAGATCACTTTAATCATATTTTAGGGGGAAAAATGAGAGACTTTTTACCGACACCTGGCAAAGGCGCGGGATGGATTGAAGTTGTTGTAGGAAGTATGTTCAGTGGTAAAACAGAAGAGCTAATTCGCCGCATCAGACGTGCGGAAATTGCAAAACAACGTGTTCAGGTTTTTAAGCCTAAAATTGATAATCGCTACAGTGCCGAAGAAGTGGCTTCTCACTCAGACCAGAGAACTCATTCAAAAGTAATTGAAAAGGCCAGTGATATTTTTAAACATTTACATGACAACACCCGTGTTGTCGGTGTTGATGAAGGCCAATTTTTTGATTCCTCTCTCATTGATGTTTGCCAAAAACTAGCTAACCGTGGTGTTAGAGTTATTATTGCAGGACTTGATACAGATTGGCGCGGCCTTCCCTTTGAGCCAATGCCACAACTGATGGCAGTAGCTGAAAGTGTTTTAAAATGCAATGCCATTTGTGCAGTTTGTGGAGGAGTTGCTTCTCGAACTCAACGTTTAACTGCATCTACCGCGCAAGTAGTTGTAGGTGCAGCTAATGTTTATGAGGCCCGCTGCAGAGGATGTTTTGATCCAAGATTGGGTGAGACAAAAGCTTGTGTAAAACCTGCTAAGAAAAAATCTCTTGAGGCGCAAGCTTAATGACTGAGTTAAAACACTATTACGGCAAACAAGTTCATGTTTTAAATGATAAGTGCCTTAATACTGTTTTAACTACACTTTGCTTATCAGAGACAAAACAGCCACAAATAAATGAGCTTGTTACAAGACTTTATTCCTCGTTAATTGAAACGGTTTTAGATCAAGAATTTAAAAATGAATCTATCAGTGTTGCCACAAGAATGAGCCAAAAGTACCCTAATGTGATGCTTGAAACTGTGGTACTTGATAAAAATCAAAGAGCAGTTTCCGTTAATTTGGCAAGAGCAGGCACATTACCAAGTCATGTTTGCTATACATTTATGAATTATGTTTTAAACCCTGATCTTGTCAGACAAGACCACATTACTGCAGCAAGAAAAACAAATGAAAATAACCAAGTAATTGGCACAAGCTTTACTGGCTCTAAAATTGGTGGAGATGTTGAAAACGCCATCGTTATTTTCCCAGACCCAATGGGGGCTACTGGCGGAACTATTGTTTCAGCACTGGACCACTACAAAAAAGATGTTGGCGGGAAAGCAAAAAAATTTATTGCCATACACCTTATTGTAACACCGGAGTATTTGAAAAAAGCTTTGACGGCTCACCCAGACTTAGTGATTTACACTTTGCGTGTAGATAGAGGACTTTCATCTCCTGAAGTATTAAAATCCTCGCTTGGTCAAAACTGGAGCAAAGAGCGCGGCCTTGACGACACCCACTACATCGTCCCCGGCGCTGGCGGTGTGGGAGAGCTTCTTAATAATTCGTTTGTTTAGTTGAGTTGCAAAAAACTGTGGTTACTATAAGTCTGCGCATTCATAATCAAGCTTTGTTAATAAGATTAGTGTCAGCTATACAATTACTGTTTTCGAGTTGTGGTCTGGTGTAAGACAGGTCTTGGAGATTCAAATTTTTTTAATTCATCTTCAGAAACCTTTCTTAACCCCTCTACTTTTTTGCATGTATTTAGGGCTTCAATAAAGTTATCTGATTGTTCCCAAGCCTGTGGCCTCTTATTATTATCAAAAGTTTTTTTTGCCTTCTTGATTGCAGGGTAAAGTATGTTTTTATTAAAAAATGCAATAGAACTGCTATTGTACTCTTCTGAGCAACTTATTAATGGAAAATCATTTTCAGTCTCACCCTCGCCTAAAGATTGAGAAGAACCGATGGCGAAAAAGCTGGGATCCCTCAACAACTCTTTAAAATTTATATAGTTTACGGTGGATTGAGTGTAATGTTTAAATCTGAAAACCTTAAATTCTTTATCCGAAAATGAATCTTTAGGGAACTTACAAAAAACAATTTTATCTTTTTTATAAAGATACATACCCTTTTTTCCAGCAACTTTTGCGGGGTGAACAATCTCACCAGCCAAGAAGGGGCGCCCAACGCTTCCTACCCCCCCGGATATGGGAGTAAGTTGAGCCAAGCATTTCCAGGATTTATTAAAATCTAGATCAGAATCTGCATTTAAAGTATGTGAATAAATGATTATTAGACTAAAAACTGACAATAATGATTTCATAAAAGTCCTCCTAGGACTACCTTTATTCTTTGTCGGCCATAGAACTACTTTACAAAAGGCCAGAATTAGATTGGTAGACTAAACTAATCATTTTAATCCTCAAATCCAATTAAAAGGCACTGGCTTTTTGATCAGCAACTTAATACTTACTTTGGTATATTAACTGAGACTTTTCACTTTCCAAAAGCCTTCTCAGCCATCAACATATTATGTGTATTGCATAAGAGTCTTAGGTTTGTGGGGTCATGGCTTCCGCCAAGGGCCCAAGGCTGAACGTGGTCTATTTCAATATATCTCTTTGAGAGACAAAGTTTTTTTGTGATGGGGTCTTGGTATTGGCAAGCACCTTTATCTCGATGCCATACATACTTGCGTGTTTGAACTGGAATGTGACGAGACACTGCTGGGTTTGCCTTGTGTTTTGCTGTTAAATTCACATGTGCTGTCGGAGTCACTTCCGGCGCCGTAGTTTTTGGTGCTGTTTTACTGGCTTCACTAATCTCTTGCCTATTTTCCACTTTACTTAATTCCAACTTCTCCTTTGTTTTCTTTTCTGGATCTACTTTAGCTAAACAAAACTCAGCCATCGCTTTAACAAGCTCAGCATCACTCATTCCTGGGTTTTTGTGGCTCCAAAGCTCTTTTAGCTTTTGTAGGTTTTTAATAGTCGCCTCATCTAAAACAAATTTGAGCTCAGTTAAACTTTCTGTTAACTCTCTTCTTTTCTCATTAGGCACTGCCTCTGGCATTTGAGTGCGCAGTATCTTCTCACACTCCCTTGTGGATTTATTCTCAACCGCCTCAAATAACTCAAGCTTTAAAGCTGAGGCTACTTTTACTCCAGTAGCTTTTGCCTCTTGCCTAATGGCCACTTGCACCTGAGCAAGGTTTGTTAAGCTTAAACTTCCTGAAGTAATCTTTGCTTCAAGCTTTGGGAATTCTTTAAGAGCACGCATAGCAGCGATGCGTCTGTGAGCCGCTGGCTCAGAATAACCCAAATAACCAACTACAAAGCTAAAAAGGCTGTCATAACCTCTTAAGGCAAAGAGCTTTCTTTTTTCAATTTGCATTAATAAATTTAAAACCTTAGTTGTTGCTTCTCGCTCATTTTGAACAGCAAGCTTAATTTGGTTTAGTAGGTCTTGGTCTTTCATAAAACCCCCATTTAACTAGGAATATATATTTGCATTTAAAAACCTACTTTTAAACTACATCAGATAGGTTTTAATTATTTCTAAATCACACTCACAAAAGTGAGATTTAAAACCTTTATAACATGGGTTTTTGAGAGAAATTTTTAAGAGGCGGCGACGTGAATTTAAATTTGAAATTAAACGTCATAATGCCTTCGCCAAGAAGGCGAAGCCTATCAAAGATTTTAATTTTTCAAATCAAACCAAGTTCACCCAACCAAAGGCCACCAATAGAGACGAAAAAGGTGTCAATGGAAAAATCAAAAAAATAACTTTTAAAAAATTAAAGTCAAATTGTTCAAATTGTAATCCAATAGCGGCGAAGCATTTCGCTTTCCTCTTCATCCCAAACTTGATCTTGTAGAGTTCCACCAAAGCGCTCAATAATTTTCCAGGAAGGAATATTATTATCAGCACAAGTAATCATAATGGATTTCATACCTCTATTTTTGCAAAATTCAATTGCTTGTCGGACCATCTCGGTGGCGTAACCTTTATTTCTGAATCTTTTAGCTACGGAATAGCCAATATGCCCCCCACGTTTTCTAAGATAATCGTTTAATTCATGACGTACGCTAACTCGACCAACAATTTTACTATCTAAAAACCCATAGAGCATTGTATGGGGGACTCTATCTGGGGCAAGATCAATACCTTCATTTTCTTTATGAAGAATTTCAAGCATATCCTTAAAAGCCATTCCCTCTTTCCAAATAAAACTATACCAATGGGGACTTTCACCACCCCACTCTTTTGCACCCTCAAGAAAGGCTTGCTCATCATTCTCATTAAGTTGCCTTAAAATTAGATTCATATTACTTTAAGCCCTGAATAATCTTTGCCACTTCTGATTCTACAATTTTTCTAACAGCTAAGTAATCACCGCTACCATCTTCAATGGCATTAACACTCTTAACAAGAGTCTTGGGACGTTTTTTTAAAAGTGCCTCCACAAGCTCAGAACTTAAAGCTTTAACCCCACCAAAGGCTTTAGCGTGTAAACTAGCTTGTGCAATTTGCTCAACAAGTTCTAAGCGCAAATAGGTTTGTGTTACCTCTTGCCCCACAGTCCACACACCATTACCTGATGCTAAAAAAGAATCACAATCTGTCAAAACCCGAGTCACTTCATTTTTAAATTCTAAATTAATTGCAGAGTTAAAATTTAGATCATCATGTTTGTGCGTTAACTCAAGGGGGGAGAAAAATTTTAATGTATTAATCGCTCTTCCTAAACTCACAACTGCTTCAGCAAGTGCTGGGGTTCCAATCTCACTACCACTTAAACCAATACCCGTAGCTACAGGGGGGTGACCGTGCACCACACAGCTCACATCGGCACGAGCCTGGTAAATTGCAAAATGCCAGCTTATTTCGCTAAAAACTTTATACTTTCCCTCTACCACATTGGCTTTTTCATCAATAAGTATCAGAGAGTCTTCTGTAACATCAGCTTTTGAAAAGCTCGTCGGTGTAGCTATATAAAGATTTGGTGAAATCTTATAACTAATATTGCCGTCATGGTTAGCCACATAACCTCTTTGCCACATTCTTTGACAGCATTTTGCAATTTCAGCTTTGATTTCTTTTACGTTCATACTAAATAAATACTATGGCCTTTAAGTACAAGTTTAAAGTTTTTCTTTGTGGCATTTGGTTTTTTATCTGCTCCATGGCTACCTTAAGCGTTAGCCTACTCAGATGGCGAAACCCCAACAACAGCTCGCTCTGGACCACCATGTTTACCTACGGCTGTAAGAAAATTACAGGTGTTCACGTGGTTGTGCACAATAAAGAACGATTGCTACAGTTTCAGCCTTGCGTTTACCTTGGTAACCACCAAAGTAATTTTGATGTTTTTATTCAATCCTGTAGTTACACAAAAAATACAGTAGCCATTGGCAAAAAAGAGCTCATTTATATACCCATCTTTGGACTTTTGTTTTACCTGTGTGGCCATATTTTGCTTGATAGGCATGACAGAAGTCATGCCGTAAAAAGTTTTGATAAAGTTAAAGACTACATATTAAGCAAAAAAGTTTCTGTTTATATTTTCCCAGAGGGAACAAGAAACCATGGAGCCGAAAAACTTTTACCTTTTAAAAAAGGAGCATTTTACTTAGCTATTGGTGCACAAGTGCCTATAGTTCCTATAGTCGCCTCCCCAATCTATACTTTAATTAACCCAAGAACTAAAACTATAAAAAAAGGCACAATAAATATTGAAGTACTTGAGCCCATTTATACCAAAGGAAAAACTGAGGACGATGTTGATGCTTTATTAAAAGAGGTTCAAGAAAAAATGCAAGGAGCGTTTGAAAGTTCACGATCTGAAATAGGATAGCCCCACAGAATATTGATTTATTTTTAGTAATTTCACTTCACATTGAGCATTTTTGGATTGCATAACCCCAATTTGAAGCTTTTCATCCCACTTTGTAAGGTCATAACTTGTAACAACAAGTTGCAGATCCCTTGGAGTGGCCTTAAAAGCTGCTTCTTTTAGCACCCAAAAATCAATGGCTTTTAAATTATTATACTTCACTAGCTGTGAGGAATGAATAAAGCGCTGGATAACTTGTTTTTCTAATTTTCTACTGGAGTCTTCTATATCAATACCAATTCCTTGCAAATTATTATTACTATTTGCCACACAAGAAATACCAACCACAATATCTTTTGTATGTGAAATACTTGAAAGAAGTTTAAAGTCTGTTGAATTTAATGTTTTAATAAAATATTCTTCCATCTCAAGTTCTCCGCGCCGCGCCTCAGCCCACTGCATTTGTCTTTCTTCAGACATTGATGGAATTTTTTTTGCTTTGTAGGCAAAATGGGAACTTTGAGATAGTGCACTTAATAAGTTGTCATCTATTTTTTGAAGGTTCTTACTAACAAACACAGCACCACTTATGTTTCCTAAAAATGAATTCCAGCTTGAATATAAAATATCTTTCATTTTGTAAAATGCACTATCACTAAGGGTTTTAAATCATATCTTTTTTTAAAAACTTTTTTAGCAGCAAGTGCGACCGTCTGCTCACGGGTTAGCTCTAAATCACTATGAATGGACCATTTTTCAAAAGCCTGAGCACACATATTAACAACTTCTTCAATTAAGTTTTTTTGATCTTTTAAGTCTCCCAAATAACCTTTTATTACAACTTCTGGGTCTTTTACTAACTCAGTCGCCTTTTGATTTAGTCTACACACCACACTCACCACACCGGCCCTTGCAGCAGATCTTCTTTCTTTAATTGCTGGAGCATCAAATTCGCCATCATTTTCAAAAAAATACCATTTACGCCCGCTTATAACAGTTTGAGTGATGTCAATCACTGCAGATTCGCCATCAAATTCCCAAACATGACCATTTTCTAAAATAAAACAGCCCCTTTGTACATGGTTTGATTTTTGTGCTGTTTTTGCATGTTGCGCAAGTTGTCTATACTCACCATGAATGGGGATAAAATACTTTGGCTTTACAAAGCTTAAAAGCTCTAACTGTTCTTCTTGGTAGGCATGCCCGCTTACATGAACTGAGCGCATATCTTCATAATGCACATCTGCGCCTAGCTTACATAATTGATTAATTACATTTGAAATAGCTTTTTCATTACCAGGAATATTACGTGAACTAAGTATGACTGTGTCTCCTTTTGCTATTTTTATCCATCGGTTTTCATTTTTTGAAAGCCTATATAAACTTGAGCGCGCCTCCCCTTGAGAGCCTGTGCTTAAAACTAGAATCTGATTTCTTTTAAAGGCATCAATGTCTTCAATGGGTTGGATTAAGTCACTCTTATGGGGTAAAAAATTTTGCTCTAAAGCTATTTGCACATAGCGTTCCATACTCCGACCTGATAAAAATACTTTTCTCCCATGCTTTTGAGCAATATCCATGAGTTGATGCACACGGTGAATGTTGCTTGCAAAAAGAGCCACAATGACTGCAGATGGAGATTCTGCAACCAACTTATCTAATTCTGCATTAATAGAGCTTTCACTTTTTGAGTATCCGCACCGCTCACTATTAGTGCTATCTGATAAAAGTAAAAGTGGGCTTTGGTGATTTCCTAATTCTCTAAATCTTTTTTTGTCTGAGCTTGGACCACTATAAGGAGTTTCATCAAACTTAAAATCTCCGGAATGCACAATAACACCAAGTGGAGTTTTAATACTTAAGGCTAAGCTTTCCAAAGTGGAATGAGTCACGTGAATAAATTCAACTTCAAAACTCTTAACACTTACCACACTACCAGCTTGGACATTTTCAATGTTTAAATTATCTCCAACTCCGTGCTCTTTGCATTTTTCTTCAATAAGACGAGAGGCAAACCGACTGGCATACACTACTGGGATTTTTACTTTTTTTAATAAAAATGGAATAGCCCCAATATGATCTTCATGGCCATGAGTAATAATTAATGCTCTTAGCTTTTTTTTATTTTCTATAATGTAATCAAAATTTGGCAGCACCAACTCAAGGCCCAACCAAGACAAATCTGGAAAAAGCACTCCGCAGTCAATAAGGATCATGTCCTCACCGTATTCAATCACCATGAGGTTTAAACCCACTTCACCCAAACCGCCCAAAGGTATAACACGAAGTTTTTTATCCATTTATCCCTTAAAAATTAGCCATCACACCGGCACCAATGTAACCTGCACGGTAGCTTCCTGGTCTGTCTGCAGCATTTAATGCAGATGTGTGGTTAAAAAAGTAATCTGTGGCCATTAAATCTACTTTCATTTCGCCAAAAAATTTTAGATGAGGCTTAAAGGAATATTTAATAATACCTCCGCCAGTCACCCTTTGGTCATTGCGTGGCAAGGGAGTTGAGTAATTTTTGTACTCATAACTCATTTTTACAAGTAGTAAAACCTGATCCCCCATAACGCGAGCAAGGCCAATATAAATTTCCTGGTTTAAAAACCAGTTTGTAGAATAAGCATCTTCAACAACATAGTTGTAACCCGCAATTAACTGATCCCTTCTTGTTACTTGCTCTATAAAATGAATATAAAAAACAGGGGCTACAAAGGAATCGTCTGTTGGGTACATTCTAACTAAAAATCCAGTTGCCGCATCTATAATTGTTTTATCTGTTAGCCTTCCACTAATTCCAACTTCGCCAAGGCCATACATATTACTTGTTTTAATACTTTGAAAACCAGTTGCTGTAACAAAGTTACTAATTTCTTGTGTGCCTAAAGTTGGATTTGTGTACTCTCTCATTCCACCGGTAAGCCTTAAAAACCAATACGTTTCAGGTAAAAAACGGAAGTCATATTGGCCAACAAGTTCCGCATTGTAATGTCTTAAGTAATTTGGGTTAAAGGTGTAGCTTGGAGCCAAAATATCTTCATACTTGTAATTAAGCTTTAGCTTTAGTCTGTCGCCATTATCTTTAATATAAGCATAACTTAAATTGGCATCAGCCCTTTGGTGCTGCACTCTTGCTACAGATGAATTCATAGCAGGGTCACTAAAACCAGCGTAATCAAGCCCCAAAGTAAAACTATTTGCACTGCCCTCATTCAAGGTTGTTAGTGTTTTAAGTGAGTAATTAAAATAATCTTGAGATGAGTAAGACAAAAACTTCTCATACTCAAGATCAAGCATTGCACTAAGTTGTAGCGCTTTAGGTTTAGTTTGCGCTCTTAGCTTTGGGGTTAAATACAAAGAAAAGTCACTTATTAAATTATCATAACTGTAAAAAATGTTGTAATTATAGCGAGTACTTGCTTCTATGTCTGCTTTAAGTGTTTCCTCATCGGTAGATAAAATAGTAGAACTTGTTTGAGCGAAGCTGTTTATATACAAAAATATAAAAAATAAAATTTTCATCTATAAGGCTCCACAGTAGAAGGAAAAGGTAGCTTCACATGTGCTTCCTCGATTTGGCGTAAAAGCTCTTGTGTGTCTAATTCATTTCCAGCTAAAGGAACAAAATATTTTTTTCCAAGTTTGTCTGGTATTTTTATTAAACAGTCATTTAAAAGGGAGTGGAATGTTCTAATCCCCCCTTGATACTTACTTATATCAACAAGTTGACGCGCCATTTGAGATGAGGTCAGATTAATACTTTGTATTCCGACATCATCGCAGAGTTTTTTATACAGATGGTAAACCCCTATGACTTGTGAGTAATTGTTTTCATAGCACTTTTGTACTTCAAAATTTTTTGATGATCTTACCTCATTAACTTCTATTTCAAGGCGCTTTATTATTTCGTTATCTGTGGCTACTCTTAAAGGGCACTCTTTTGCAAAACGCCCTAAGACGTCACTTACAATTTTTTTGTCTTCCTCGTTTCTAAAGTCAGCTCTTGCTGTATAGCAAAAGAGAAAACAAGCTAGAGACAAGAACAAACTATTCAAATTTTTTTGTGTTATGCAAAATTTTATCATGGGTGATTGTCCTTAGCTGTGCTTCTGCTGGGTAAAATTGCGGCTCTCCTACGTCAGATGTGATTTTAGCTTTTTTAACTAAAAATACTGACTTAGGAACCTTTTCTATTTTTCTTTTTTGAGCATGAGTTATTAAAGGCAAAAATATAATTAAAAAAAATATCGTTCTCATTTTTTTTCTCCGGCAGGTATTCTATCCATATTTTTATAAATAAGATTTGATGCGTATTTATAAATTGGGCTGTCTTGAGCATCAATTTGTTTTAAAAATGCCTGAGCCTGTGTCGGATTATTGTCTATATAATAATAGATGGCTCTGTATAAAAATGAATTATTAGAAATAGCGTCATAGTATCTCATTTCATTCACCACAGCTTGAGCCAGATCTTTATCTTTTTGCTCAAGAGCAAGCATTCCCTTCTCCACAAGGAGACGGTCATCTCCTTGAGTGTTTCTAATTCCAGCGTCTAAGACAAGCTTGGCGAGGTCATATTTTTTCTTGGCATTTAAGTATTTAGAAAAATATTTATAAGTATCTGGTAATTGCGGCATACTTTTAACGGCTTTTTTAAATTGCTCTTCAGGGTTTTTACGCGTTTTTGCCAACTTCACTGCTTTTGCCAAGTGAATTATAGCTTCATCATCGGGATCATAATTAAGATCTTCAAAACCATACTTTGGCTCAATAAATGAAAGATACGCTGAGCAAACGCCATCTTTCGTTTCTTGAACACATTCTTTAAGAGTACTACTCGCATCAACCCAAAAGCTTTTCTCGGCATAGGCACGACTAATAGCAACATACAAGTAAGGCTGATTTTTATTTAATGAAAGCTCAGTACGTGCATTTTTAATTAATTCCTCCCATTTTTTTTGATCAAATGCAACACGCACTAAACTTGATTCAATAGGCCAGCGTACTTGCAATGTCTCAGCATCCACACCACTGAGCCTGGCCTGTGTTGTATCTATTTGCTCAATTTTATTTTCAGCTAACTTTAACTGAATTTCTTCCAGTTTGAGTCTTGCCGGCGCAAACCCTGTTCTATTAACTAACTTCTCCAAATCAGCTGCCACTTCTTTGAGCCATTGGTAATCTTGTGCTTGAATAATGGCATCATAAACTTGACTTAAATTGGGCCAATGCTTTACAAGTTTTTCTTTACTCACCTTTTGAGCATAGGGACGCACTTTAAAGTACATACATCCAGTTAATGCATGCTGTGTTGTGGCTATCGTCGCAAGCTGCGTATTTTTAGTAAAACTTTTAATTACTCTACAATACTCTGCTTTTTGTTCATTTGTTGAGGCCATTTCAGCCAAGTTTAAATATGCTTCGACAGCCAAAGACTTTCCTTTATGCTCTTTACTGAGCTGAGTATAAACTTTTAAAGCAGCCTTTTTATTGCCTGCTTTTCTATATATTTCAGCCGCTGTTAAAAGTGCATAATCATCTTTTAAAACTTGAGCGTAGGTTTTATATTTTTCAGCTGCTTCATCATACTGCATAAGAGCATATTGTATTGAGGCCATACTAATAAGAGCTTGTAGGCCAATTTCTTTTTTAGGATATTTTTTAAAAATTTTATCAAATTTTTTAATAGCCTCTTCAAACATTAAATAGCCTTCAAAATTTGATGCTAATAAAAATTCTGCAGCGGGTTTATATCGGCTCTTAGGGTAATCATTTACAAGTCTATTTAAAACTCTTTCGGAGTCTGGAATTTGCCCTAAATTTTTATAAATAAGACCAGATTTCAAAAGTGATGCTGGTGTCTCTGAAGATTTAGAATACTTAATACTATAAAATTCATACAATTCAGCTGCGTCTTTAGCTTCTCCCCTTTTTTCACTTTTCAATGCTTGTCTTATAAGTGGCGCTTTGGATTTAAATAATTCATCAGTTTGTGTAATATCAAAACTTAACCTGCGAGTGACATCAAAATGCATTTTTTGAATTTCAACAATTTTTGACCAATTCCCTTCTAAATTATATGTTTCCGAAAGCATTCTTAAAGCCTTAGTTGCTATAGATGATAGCTCCTGCTCTTTTAAAATATCTTCCAATTGCGCTCTAGCGTCTTTAAATCTGTTATGCTTAAAAAATAACTCTGCTTTTTTGTATAAAATCTTTTGACGTCTAAAACCTTTTGGAACGTTTTTGGTATAAAAATCAGCGGCTTCAAAAAACTGTTTTTCTTTTTGACTAAAATCAGAAACAGGATTTAAGCGCCCATTTTTATCAAAATCTGCAGCAAAATTGGAGTTCAGCGCTGGGTCATACTTAATCCTTTTCATTTCGGATAAAAAATATCCATAAGCAGCTTCCTCTTTATATTCATCACTATCAGTATCTATTGTCATATTCATGTAAGTTGCGCCCGCATCGGAATAATCAGCTGCAAAATATTGAAGATCTGCCATTTCAAAACGAGCTTGGTTTTTAAGTGGGCTAATGGGATGTTCTTCAATAAATTTATTATAGTGCTCAATGGCCTTTTGATAGCTTACAAATTTATTTGTTCGTCTTGCTAAATCCGCGTAGTAGTGTGCGCTTGATAAAAGTACACTTTCATAAAGGTCTTGTATTTCAACAGTAGTACTTACATCTTTTTCCCACCTGACCCAAAATGGAGAATTAGGTTTATATGTATTTAAGAACATTTCTCTTATCTTTTGAGCAGCGGAGTAGAGGTTGTCATACTCTAAGCTATCAATAACACTATTTAAAAAAACAGGAGAAAACTTTGTATATGGTTTTTGTTTTGAATAAGACACTAAAACATTTCTAGATTCAGCATCATTTAGCTTTTGATGGTAAATTTCAGAAAGCCTTAAAACAATATTTGATTCCAATTCATCATCCACATTCATGGGGATGTCTTTAGTTTTTAAATGCGCTAAGTAATCTAATGCTTCACTATTTAGTGTTTCTGCCTCTGGATCATCAGTACCTAGCCTATCAAGTGTCTGATTATAAAGTTCAATAAAAATTTTATAAGCATTTGAATATTTTTGCTGGCTATAATAAACGGCACCTAATTTATATACTGCCTTTTGTGAAAAGCTATTGGGATGTTTAATTAAATAATCATAGTTTTGTTTTGCAAGTTCAAATTGGTTTTGTTCAAAGTAATATTCAGCCAGCCTCCAACGCGCTTCAAATGAAAGTGGGTGAAGGGGAAAGGTTTTTAGCATTTGCTCATATGTTTTTGCAGCAGGGGAGTCTTTATTTTCATCAAAAAGACAAAAACCTAATAGGTAATAGGCATGCTCTAAAACACTACTTTTAGGAAAACGCTTGATAATTTCTCTTGTGTAAAAGATTGTTTTTTTATAATCAGGAGAAATTAAAGATATGTTTTTAGCATTCTTGCCTCTGTGGTTTTTACTTTTTATATTAAAATCAAAAACCGCTCTGTCATAATGAAGCTGTGCTAAACGCATCATTAACGAGTCATCTAAGCTATCAAGCCCGCGCTCTTGAACACTTTTTTCAAGTTGTGCCAACTCGCTAAAGTTACTTTTTGATAAAACAGTTTCAAGACCACTTATTCTGGTTTCAAATTTATCTTGTAAGACACGCAGCCTCCACTGCTTAAATTCAAGACTCGATGTTGACATTGTGTCTAGGTAGTCTTCTGTTTCTGTAACATATAATTCAATAGCTTCTTTCCAAAAATATTCTATAGAGTAGAGGCTTATTCCCTTTTCTAAAACCATTTGTGATTGCGCCGCCTGGGAAAGTAAAAGAAGTGTTACAGAAAATAATAAAAGAGCTTTTATTTTCATAGATCGACGTAGGCTCCAATAGATTTTGTACTTGCCTTATAGTTATCTATTACCTCTTCAAGGTTTCGCGCTCCCTGGGCTCGGTTTAACCAAAATACGTCAAGCCTTCCAAGCTCACACTTTAAACTTAAAGTACCCATTGCTTGAGCCAATTTTTCTTGAGCCTTAAAATATTGTTTTTTAAATCTTGCAAAACTCTTTACCTTCAAGGTTTTTAAACTTTGTGAATATTTCTTTTCAAGCTCACCATCAAATTTTTCCAACCTTGTAATTTCATTGTTAATAGCTGCTTGTAGTTTTATTTCATTCAAATAATGACTGCCGACTTCTGCCCCAAGCCACTCTTTTACATAATCTAGGTGGGCATTAAGTTTTGGTGTGTAAGTACTCACCTCGCTTGAAACTATAGGCTCTGTTTTAAGAACTTCTACTTCATCTTGAAATTTTTCTTTGCTCAGTGAATATAAAAACTTATCGTAGTCTCCCTTTAGCTGGCTAAATTCGTTAGCCGCACCTTCTGGCTTTTGTTCTAAAAGTGCCAAGTAGGCTTTTAAGTAGCGTGCCTTAAAGTATTGAGTTGTAGACACCTTTAAATCGCTTTCAATTTTAAGGGGGCTTTCATAGGTTGAGATCATAACTTCTAAAAGAATTTGGGCTGACTCAAACTTTCTAGATTTAAAAAATATCCATGCTGTTTGCTCAAGGGCCTCAACATAGTATGGGCTTTTTGAATTTATCGACTGAGAATATTTTGTTGCTTCTTCAAAACGGTTTAAACCAAGTAAGGCGCGCGAACGTGTAAGATAGAAAAGTTGATCCAGCTGAAGCTGAGCATATTTTTCAATTTCATCTGGGTTTAAAATTTCAACCGCTTGTTCAAAATTACTTTCAATAATTGCAATGGAGGCGCGCAGTATTTGTGCTGGGTAATGAAACTTTGTTTTTGAGTCAATTTTTTTTAAGTACTTTGCCGCCATCTCTGTTTTCTTTTGCTCAGCCAAATATAAAGCACAAAGATAACTTGCCTTAACTGTTAATTTTGAAAGCTTATCGCACTGTTTTTGAATTTCTTTCTGGCTGCCAATTAAAAATAGACTTTTAAAATAACCGTCAACACCGGTTTTTAAAAATAAATCTTTATTTTGATCCTCAAAGGCCAAGGCTAATCGGTAAGCAGCAAAGTAGTCACCGCTGCTTAATGCCATTTCAATGTTGTTTGTCAGGTCCTCTGCAAAACTGCTTTTTACAAAAGCAAAAAAGAGGAAAAAAAATACTAATACGCGCCTCAAAGACACCCCACTTCCTGTGGCCGCCAAGCTGCTAGAATTACAACACAATATCCTCTATTTATTTTAAATCTTTTGACTGTTTTGAGCCATACATTTTGATCTTTAAATCTGGTCTATCTTTAAAATCTGTCAGAGCCCAACCTTTTTCATAACCAACTATTTGAATGTCTAAATTCTGACCTTTGTCTACCTTAATAAGTTTTTTCATTTGAGAGGGGATTTTGTAGTCGTTTATATAGCTAAACACTCCCGTATCATTACCTTGGTATATAACTTCCACCAAGAGCTCGTGCAAACCTGGGGATAGTGGCCCTCTAAAAACTTGGGTTTCAGGACTTAGTTCTTGCTTTGTAAAATTATCCTCAGCATGAAAGGTATACACCCGATCTTTGTCTATAGTGTAAGTAAGAGAATAAATTTTATATCTCACCCCCATTTGATTAACATGTTTTATGTTTACTATTGGGAAGTTAGATTCAATACCTTCACTTTTTAAGAGTTGTTTAAAAAGCATCATTTGAGTTTTTTTATTAAGCACCTCTTGCTTCATTCGTTCAATGTCATCGGAAATAACACTGGGATCAGATTTGGTTTGTTTTTTTGCACTCTCACTCACAGGAGGGGGCGCAGCAAAGAGGAAAGAGAAAAAACGACGATGGCAAATTTTAAAATAAGCATATTAAAAGAGTAGCACTAGTTTCTTGATTCTGGAATGACCAACTTTTGTCCAGGGCGAATGAAGCCTTTCACCCCTAAATTATTTGCCTCTCTAATTATTTTTATTTTCACACCAAATTCTGCTGCAATACCACTGAGCGTATCCCCAGGCAAAACTTTATATACCCCATTTTTTAATTCAAGCTTTGGTTTAAAACTTGCGGTTTTATCTAAAGATTCTTTAAGGGCCACTGCTGTTTCTTTTGGTACACGTAAATTATAACTTTCAGGAATTTGTTTGATATTTGCAATCACAGATCTTGAAAAATAAGGGTTATAAAGCCTTAAAATATCAAACGTGTCTTTGCCAGGTTCTTTTGGAAAAATATTTTCTGCAAGCTGCACTATTTCACCAAAATAGACTTTTCTGGGAAGAGGAAAGTCATCATGAATAAGTGGGGGACTAATTTCAATTCTGCCAAAATATCTTGTAGCGTTTGATTCAACATGAAGGGCAGCTAAAAATTCAGCGTAAAAATTTTCACTTGCAAAACCAAAGCGTCTTTTAGAATTGTTCCATACAATATTATTAATATCATCGGTCTGAAGTTTTCTGGCCACACTTAAAACTCCTTGTGGACCATGATTGTACCCCGTTACAGCTAGGGGCCAGTTTTTTAATATTTTATAATTTGTTCTTAAAAGTTTTGCAGCCGCCCTTGTTGCAGTAAGCGGATCATTTCTAAGGTCATGAATATTATCTATTTTTAATTTAAATAATTTTCCAGTGGAGCGCATAAACTGCCAAATACCGCTAGCACCGACCTTAGACATGGCATAAAGGTTAAACGTGCTTTCAACAAAAGGAAGTCTTGTTAGCTCAATAGGGACCTGCTCTTGCTTAAAAATTTCTTCCATTTCACGAATGTAGCGGCCAGAAAAATAAATACCCAAAACAAAACGATCTTTTTGCCCAAGTTGCATTCTAAGACGTCTCCTGTGTTGCGCCTCTATAAATTTATTCTTATCAGGAATAAATTTAAATTTTTCAAAGATGAGCCTGTCTTCTTCACTTAGCTCACTTGGGTTGAATTGTTTTTTGTGTATACGCTCTAACTGCTCTTTTACTTTTCTTTTTTCGTCTTTTACAAATTTTTTCTTTTCTCTTTCCCTTTGGTAGGAATTTAGGTTTTTATTATTTTCAATTTCAGAAAAATCTAGGATTTTATAAACAATGTCTATGTATTTTGAATCATGTAGCAAGACTTGCCTTGTGGTGTATTTGCTGTAAATATCTACCCAAAATTTCACCCTCTCTTGCATGCCTGGTGGAACTTTAAAAACATCTGCGCTCCAACCCAGAGCTTCTCGTTGAGAGGAGAAATCTGGCTTTTTCCAGTACACGCCGGTTTTTTTCATTTCAAGACTTGCTATTTGTTTTTGTACTTCCTCATCAATGAGTTTGTCATCTATGTCGCTATCATCAAGGTCATCAAGGCCAATTTCATTTTGAGAGCCCAAATTAAAGGGCCAGGCTAGTGCACAATTTGAACTTAAAAAAATGCTAAGGATTATAAAAAGTATCTTCATTTGACAAGTTGGGTAGCCAGAGCATCAAAAACATTTCTGACATGGGCCTCATTTTCTGAACCGTTAAACATAAAAGTAAATACTATCTCCTCTCCATTTTTGCGACCCGCATAACCTGAAAGCGCAACAACCCCATTTAATAATCCGGTTTTTGCTCTAATGGACCTCTCCCCCATGGTGCCCTTAAAGCGCTTTTCTAATGTGCCATCAACTCCTGCAATGGGAAGACTATGCATAAACTCTGGTGCAATAAAAAAATTCTTTTTTGCCCATACTAATAAGTCTGTAAAATGTGTGGCAGTAAAACTATTTTTACGGGAAAAACCTGAAACACTTGCCAAATTATATTCTGAAGGCAAAATTCCCAAATTTTCTTTTAAAAAGTCTTTTATTTTTTCAACTGCTACAGTCATCTTCCCTGGCCTCCCAGTAAGATCTGCCGCCATGTTTTTTGAAAGCATTTCTGCAATAAAATTATTAGAAAACTTGTTCATGCCAGTAATTATATCATGCAACCGGTCGCTATCCACAGATGCAACTAGAGTAGCATTTGACAAAACGCTGCCCCTTACAACATTACCAACAACTTCAATGCCACGTTGTTTTAAAAATGATTTTAAATTAGAACCTGCGTAAAGCGCTGGGTCAGTAATGTTTTTAAAAACTCTTTTCTCTTCACTTTTAATGCCTATTTGGCCACTCACTGTTATAACATCTCGCCCATCTAAGACATCTCTATCAACATTAAGATCTGTTTTTTTTGCCGATGTGATGGTTTTATTTTTTAACACCACATAGTCATTTTCTGGGTCGGCCCAAACCAATGCTTTCTCTCCAGTACTTGCGCCTGGACGCACATAAATATTGGCACTGTTCCAGTTAAATGAGAGCGCTGAAATGGGAGCATTATAAGCTCTGTCACTGGAATCTTCTTCACGGGCTGGATCTACTTTTTCTGAATCAAAAAACGACTCATCTACAATTATATTTCCACTTACTTTTTTAATACCGGCTCTTAAAAAATCATTTACAAGTACCCACATTTTTTCAGAAACAAAAGCAGGGTCTCCACTGCCTTTAAGATATAAATTTCCTTTTGAATCATAAAAAATTTGAGTTTTAAACTGATGATCTGGTTTAAATGTCTCCAGCACTGCTGCTGCAGTAATAAGTTTAGTAATAGAGGCGGGGATCATTTTATTTTTAGCGTTTAAACTAAAAATCTCATCTCCACTTAAAGTTTTAGCTAAAAGTCCAAGATGGTTTTTTTTAATTCCTGATTGGGCAATAATATTTTCCATTTTTTCTGCAACAGTTTTTGAATTTAGAGTTGCAGCACTTGCTGGAAAATAAAAAGACCCTATAACGCAAAGCAATAGCGATATTTTCATCTCTAATAGTAGAACCTGAAAGTTACTTGATTTCAACCCAATCATTAGGGGACACTTTCAATTATGCTTCCAAAGATTTTAGTTGTAGATGATGAATCCCACACACGGGATGCCCTAAAACGCACCCTCAATAAGGAGTTTGAGGTTTTATTGGCTGCCAATGCTACTGAAGCCCTGAAGACTTTAGAAACCCAACCGGAAATATGCATAGTTTTAAGCGATGAGCAAATGCCTGGCATGAGGGGGGTAGAACTTTTAAGTGAAGTAAAAATTAAGTACCCACAAATAATTAGAGTTATGCTCTCAGGCCAAATTGAGCTTGAAGGTATGATGCGCGCTATAAACCAAGCACAGGTTCACCGTTTTATTATGAAACCTTGGGATAATGATACATTAAGGTTACAGCTCCAAGAGGCCTTGCTGCATTACCTTGATCTTGAAAAATCTGTAAAGGATCCAGTAACAGGGCTTACAAACCACCGCTACTTTCAAGAAAAAATAAGACGTGAGATTGATAGAGCCGAGCGCCACAAAAGAATTTTTAGTCTTCTCATGATTGATGTGGATTACTTTAAAGCCTATAACGACAAATTTGGCCACCCAGCCGGAGATAAAGCTTTAAATCAAATAGCTCAACATTTAAATAAAGCCACCCGCACTGCAGATAGCATTTCCCGTTACGGAGGCGAAGAATTTGCTATGGTTTTACCTGAAACAAATAAATCTACAGCCATGGAAGTTGCACA
Organism: Oligoflexia bacterium; assembly: GCA_016715815.1. Classification (GTDB taxonomy): domain Bacteria; phylum Bdellovibrionota; class Bdellovibrionia; order JABDDW01; family JABDDW01; genus JADJXN01. The sequence continues at coordinate 22,403 of JADJXN010000006.1, read as the reverse complement.
AAGAATTAGACATGAAATGGAACAAACAAAAATTGATACGCAAAATAACCATGTTTTTACACTGAGTATTGGAGTTTCTTGTTACCCCATTGATGGGACAAGTGCTGAAGAATTAATTGAAAAAGCAGACAAAGCACTTTACATGGCAAAGAAAAAAGGGCGCAATAAAGTTGAAGGGGCCTAAATGAAAAAAAGGGATTGGATTATTGTCTTTACTCCATTTGTTTTCACATGGGGGGTTGACCGAATTACAAAGCATTTAGCTACAAGTATTACACATATGGAATTTTATGGTCCCTTTGGACTTGTTTTGCACCATAACCATGGCGCCATTATGGGATTGTTCAGCCATCTTCCCGCAGTTTTAAGAATAGTGAGCCTTTCAACAGGAGGAGCTTTTTTACTTTTTGTTTTTGCGCTGATTCAATTTATGCTTCCAACTAAATCTTTGGTCATGCGTGCAGGCCTTTCTTTTCTCATTGGCGGAATTATTGGCAACGTGACTGATAGAATTATTTGGGGCTATGTGGTTGATTTTTTAATTATTGGCAGTCCACAAAAATTCTACTCCTGCATTTAATTTAGCAGATGTCCTTCAGTGGGTAGGTTACGGCATGATAGTTTTGGCCTTTATTAAAGAGGGAAAGGCTTTATGGCCCGTTGAAAATTTACGTAAAAGTTATTGGATAAATATTAAATACCAACTTAAATATTGCGTTTCTTTAATGCTTGTAGGTTTTGGTCTCTCTATCATTGCAGGCACTTATAGTTACACTTATTTACGTGTTACTTTGCATGAACTCCGCGGAGTCAATAGTGCTATTGATAATCAATTCTTAATTCCCTACATTCTCACCTTTATAGTTGTCACATTATTTTCAGCCCTTATGCTTTTTGTTGTTGGAATGATTTTATCCCACCGTGCAGCTGGCCCCATTTATGCTTTTGAGAGGTTTTTAGATATGCGCCTTCAAGGCAAGGACGCAAAATTAAAGTTAAGAACGGGAGATGAGTTTAAAGAGCTTGAGCGCCTGGCTGATAAAATTAATGAGAGCTTAAGTAAAAAATAATTCTAATCTAAAATTTTAGAACTCTTAATTCGGTTTAAATAATAGCGCTTTTCTTTTTGGTCAGAATTATCAAACCCCACCACATAATCCCCTTGTGGGTTGCGTACAATTCCTTGAGGAATTATATTTCTTGGCTTACCGGGGTTGGAACCGCCTTCATACACGATTTCTGTGAGAAGTTTTTTTTGCGAAGCCTCAACAAGCGCTGAATACTGTGGGTTTTCATTCAAATCTTTAACAGAATAATTACTCCACTCTAATGCGCCACCTTGTGCTTGGTAAATTAATTCCATAGTTGCGCTTTCACCAACTTTTTCCATACATTTTAATGCAATCTCTAAACAAGCTTTACTATCCTCTAAAGCCCTGTGGGCATGCACTACTTTTATTCCAAAATATTCTACCAGAGTTGCTAGACGGTGGTTAAGTGTGTGCGGGAAAAGTTTTCTTGAAAGTAGGCTTGTGCAAATAACTTTATTGGTTGGCAAATTTAAATTTAGCTTTTCAAGCTCTGCACTAATAAAACCCATATCAAAAGGAGCATGGTGGGCTATTAAAATTCCATCTTTAATAAATTCCAAAAACTTTGGTAAAACTTCTTTTGCCAAAGGTGCATTTTCTACCATCTCATTTGTGATTTTATGAATGCCAATTATAAAATCACTCATTTTTTCTTTTGGCCTTACAAAGGACTCAAACTTATCAACAATTTTTCCGCTCCGCCATTTTACTGCTGCCACTTCCACAACTTCAGCGGCCAAGGGGTACTTGCCAGTGGTTTCTGTATCAAATCCTATAAATGTTTGTTCTTTCCAAAGTTGTGTCATTTTAATTTTAAGTATACATAGCCGGGTTTAGGGTCTGAACGAGAATCACTAACAGCTTTAAAAACAGCATTTAATGGGGACCAGTAGGGCTCATACCATTTTCTATCAGGGTCTAAAATTAAAACCATTTTATTTTTTGCATCATAAGCACCAACAAGGGCAATGTGACCAATCATTCCCTCTTCATCACCAGTTAAAATGCCTTGGGTAAAATTTAAAACCACAACATCTCTATTAGATTTTTCATTTTCATTTAAAATGCTTTCTAGTTGTTTTTGTGATTGTTTTAGGTTTTTATGATCAATTTCTACTACTTTGACTTCGTGGTATTTAATTTTTAATTTGTCAAGGGCACCTTTTAACACCTCAGAAAATCTCTTAACACTCACCCCTAACTGCGCAACACCATTAGCCAACGCCAACGCCGAGTCCCCACAAACGCTAAATTTATATTTCTCATCAGAGAATTTTTCTCTTAAAGAGGCTTGCGTTACTAGCTCGTCTTTTTGAGTTAACTCAGATGATAGCCTTACCCCATTAAGTAAGGTAACAAGTGTTGCGGCTGAGCAAGAAGAGTCGTTATCTTGCCCAACATAATATGGGGAAAGCATCCAATAATCTGGGGCCGGGCTTTTTCTTATAAAATCATTTTTTTTTGATAATGGCGTAGCATTAATGCCATATTTGGGGGCACCAAAAGCAAGCAAAGATATAAAAAAAAGTAAAACTTTCATTTGATGCCTTTCAAAGTTAGGACTATATACTATTAAGTATGCTCCTTAAAGGTAAAAAAGCCCTCATTTTAGGTGTTGCCAATGAACGCTCCATAGCCTGGGCCATGGCACAAGTTTTTAAACAAGAAGGGGCAGAAATTGCCCTTACTTATTCAGGTGATGCTATTAAAAAAAGAGTAGTACCTTTAAGCGAAGAGCTTGGTTGTAAAATTGTTCTTCCCTGTGATGTGGGAAGTGATGAAGAAATTAAACAACTTTTTATTGATCTTAAAAAACATTGGGATAATTTTGATATTCTTATTCACTCCATAGGTTATGCCAACAAAGAAGAGTTGAGTGGAAGTTTTTTAAATACCACAAGAGAAGGCTTTAGAGTGGCCCTTGATATTTCAGCCTACTCTTTAATTGGCTTAGTGAAAGAAGCACAACACATGATGAATCCTGGCGGATCTGTTTTAACACTTAGCTACTTAGGCTCAGTAAAAGTTGTACAAAATTATAATATTATGGGCGTTGCAAAAGCGGCACTTGAATCTAGTGTGCGCTATTTAGCTTGGGAGTTAGGTTCTAAAAACATTAGATGTAACGCTATTTCAGCAGGCCCTGTTAAAACTTTAGCGGCCTCAGGTGTAAGAGGTTTTAGATCCCTTCTTGATTCTGTTGGGCAAATGAGTGCACTAAAGCGCAACATCACAGCCGAAGAGGTGGCTAAATCAGGATTATATTTTGTAAGTGATCTGGCCAGTGGTGTTACCGGGGAAATTCATTATGTAGATGCTGGCTTTAATACAGCCGCCCTAAGACTACCTGAAACCACACAAAGTTAAATGTTTTTGCGCCCTTTGACATATTGCACTTGGCTTCACAGATTTGTTTTATGGCTGAGCTGGATAAAGACAATAAAGACAACAACTTACCCGAAGGGCAAAATAAATACTTAAACCCTAGTGATGCTTCATCTAAAAAAATAGCTCAAATTAAAGACACATTACCAGCCAAACTCCCACTACTCATGGTTCCTCAGGCTATTATTTTCCCAGGCATGATTGTGCCCCTGATTTTTACAAAACAGCATCACAAAAATGTAATCGATTTTGTTTTAAGTCAAAAAAATCAACATAAAGAAATGCCTTATGTTGGTATAGCCGTTAGCCAAAAAGTTCATGACGGAGTTATTTTACCAAACCAGCTTTTTCATATTGGAATTGCTGCAAGAATTCTAAAAAAAATTAACCTTCCTGATGGAGGCATTTCTGTTTTAGTAAGTTGTATTAAGCGCTTTAGAATTGCTGAAGTTTTTGAAGCTAGCCCTGACATATTTATAGCCAATGCCAGCTACCATGATGATATTTATTTTGGTGACACCGAAACAGAAGCCTACGCAAGAGCGGTGGTTAACCAATTTAAAGCTATTAGCCAAGACAACCCCCTTATTAATGAGGAAATGCGCTTAGCTTTGGCAAATGTTGATGGCCCAGGAAAAATGAGTGATCTTTTATCTAGTATTCTTATTCGAGACCACCAAACCTATTTGGATTTTTTATCTACATTTGATGTTAAAAAACGCCTTGAAAAACTGCTTTTAGTTTTAAAAAAAGAAACTGATGTTTACCAGCTCCAATCAAAAATAACAGACCAAATTAACCAAAATGTTTCAAAAACCCAGAGAGAGTTTTTTTTAAATGAGCAGTTAAAACTTATTAAAAAAGAATTGGGCCATACCGAGGATGAAAAAACAAATGCCTTTAAAAAGTTCTCTGAGCGCGCAGCAAAACTTAAATTTTCAGCGGAGGCTGAGAAAAAATATAAAGAAGAAATTGAAAAACTAAATTTATTAAATGAAAACAGCCCAGAGTACGGCGTTACTTATAATTATCTTGATTGGCTTACATCTTTGCCTTGGGGAATTTCTTCAAAAGAGAATCATAAAATATCAAACGCACAAAAAGTTTTAGAAGAAGACCACTACGGTCTTGAAGACGTAAAAGATAGAATTTTAGAATTTATTGCTGTTAGAAAATTAAAAAATGACAATAAGGGAAGTATTATTTGTCTTGTGGGCCCACCAGGGGTTGGTAAAACCTCTTTAGGTAAAAGTATAGCCCGTGCATTAAACAGACCCTTTTTTAGATTCAGCGTTGGTGGAATGCGCGATGAAGCAGAGATTAAAGGCCACAGACGTACTTACATTGGTGCAATGCCTGGAAAAGTGATTCAAGGTTTAAAAAAGGCAGGTGTGAATAACCCTGTTTTTATGATCGATGAAGTTGACAAAATGGGCCATGATTTTAGAGGAGACCCCTCAAGTGCTCTTTTAGAAGTTTTAGACCCAGAACAGAATGTTGAATTTATGGATCATTATTTAGATGTGAACTTTGATGCTAGCCAAATTTTATTTGTCTGCACAGCTAACCAGCTTGATACCATCCCTCAACCACTTTTAGATAGAATGCAGGTGATTAGAATTCCTGGCTACATTATGGATGAAAAGCTTGCCATTGCAGAAAAATATATTTTACCAAAACAACTTAAGAAAAATGGGCTTAAAAAACTTCAACTCAATTTACCCAAAAATACCATAAAAGCTATTATTGAAGGCTATGCCCGCGAAGCAGGAGTGAGAAGCCTTGAGCAATTTATTGAACAAATTTGCCGCAAACAGGCTCTTAAAATTGCTACTAATAAAAAGTTTAAAGCTGCAGTTTTGCCAAAAGATTTGGAAGACCTTATTGGTGCACCCTATTTCACCACTAGTGAAAAGCCTGAGCTAAGAGCTGGCATGTCTATTGGCCTTGCTTGGACAGCAATGGGCGGGGATACGCTTACTATTGAAAGCGTTGCTGTTGATAGCAAAGAGGCTCAGCTAAAACTCACTGGCCAAATGGGTAATGTTATGACAGAAAGTGCCAACATTGCATGGACCTATGTTAAAAAAATGCTATCTTCTGACAAAAAGGCATCAGAGCTTTTTAAAAATAAAGCCGTACATTTACACATTCCAGCTGGTGCAGTGCCTAAAGACGGTCCCAGTGCTGGAATCACTTTAGCCACAAGTTTATACAGCCTTGCTAAGAATAAAAAAATAAAACCCGGCTTTGCCATGACAGGTGAGCTTACCCTCACCGGCCTTGTTTTACCCGTAGGTGGCATTCGAGAGAAAGTAATTGCCGCACGACGAAATGGTTATAAAAATATTATTTTACCTTTTAACAACAAGCGCGATCTAAAAGAAATCCCCAAAAGTGTTAAAGCTGGCCTTAAATTTTACCCCGTTAAAACCTTTGAAGAGGTTATCAAGCACACCCTTTAGGTAGCAGGTAGTTTTTGGTAATTATAGACTTATATTTGAGCTCACCTCTAGAGCACCTATATTTACTATTATATTTAAATTAACCCCTATAATTACCAAAAACTACCTGCTACCTTATTAGCATGCTTGAATTATTAGAAAGTGCTCTGGAAGCAGGCCAATTTAGTGCTTATTTTTTTGTTTTTATTGGGGGAATTTTAGCAAGCTTCACACCTTGTATTTTTCCCATGATCCCCATCACCATCTCTGTTATTGGAATTGAAAGTTTAGAGAATAAAAAAACAAAATCATTTCTCTTAAGCATTGCTTATGTGCATGGCGTAGCCTTCACCTATTCTATTTTAGGAATTTTAGCTGCAAGAACGGGTGCATTTTTTGGATCATTCCTCGGCAACATTTGGATTGTAGGTGTTATAAGTTTTATTTTTCTAGCAATGGGTTTAAGTATGTTGGGTTTTTATGAAATTCAAACGCCAAAATTTATTCGCAATAACTTTGGTGTGGGCGGCAAAAATGAAAAAGGTCTTTTTGGAGCATTTGTTGCCGGAATTGTTTCAGGAGTTGTCGCCTCGCCATGTATTGGCCCAATTTTAGTAAGCATTCTTACTTTTGTGGCTCAAAGTGCTGATATGTTTAAGGGCTTCACTTTACTTTTTACTTTTGCCATGGGCCTTGGAATGATTTTTATAATTTTAGGAACATTCTCTGGTCTTTTAACCCATTTGCCACGCTCTGGAGCGTGGATGGTAAGAATCAAACAAGTATTTGGAGTTATTCTTATTGGAATGTCTGTTTATTATTTAAAGCCGTTTTTGCCATGGTTTCACTCTGAAAAAGCAATGCAGCTAAATATGGCTAATTCTGTTCAGTGGCAACTTTACAGTGAAGAGCTTATACAAATGGCAGCCCTTGATAAAAAACCAGTGATGATTGATTTTTGGGCTCAGTGGTGTGCCGCTTGCCATGAGCTTGATAAAAAAACCTACACAAATGGTGAAGTTATTAGCCAAAGTGAAAGCTTTGTTAGATTAAAGTTTGATGCCACCCACTCCACACCAGAGGTTGAAAGGGTATTTGAAAAATACCAAGTTGTGGGACTTCCCACTGTTATTTTCATTAACCGTGATGGTAAAGTAGTAAAAGAAGCAACTATTACCGGCTTTGTAAAACCTGAACAATTTATTTTTAATTTAAAAAAGACTCTTTAAGCTACCAGCCTTACCGGTTGCACATGTGTTAATTGCCCACACGTCCCGCTATAAGCCCAGTTTTAAAAATAAAATCTTAAGTAATAAATAAAGTGTCTGAAGTAGTACGTTCAATAATTTCAGCCTAGACTTCAGTTTTCTATTTTTACTCCGATCTTTCCCTACGAAGCTTGACTTCATAGTACCCTCCCTTTGGTTAAAAGGTAAGGTGGGAACTTTTAATTCCGCGAGGGTGGCTTAAAGAGCCACCCTTTTTCTTTGCAAAATTGCTGCTAAACCTAAATAAAAATTAAACTGCTTTGGCGTCCGATGGCGTCCGGTAAATCCGAAAAATGAATTTATTTTTTTGATTTAAATTTTCTTGTAAGGTTCAAGGGCCTTAAAAGCATCTTCTTCTGTAAGGTAGCGGTAGTGACCTCGCGGCAACTCACCCAAATTAAGGCGACCTATGGCAACCCGCTTTATTTTTTTGGTATCCATTCCAATTTTATTAAACAATCTTTGAACTTGCTGGTTTCGCCCCTCAACTAAAACCACTTTATACCAATCATACTGATCCCCTTGGGTGGTTCTATGCACAGCCAAGGCTTTTACTTTTCCTTCAGCTAAAGTGACGCCGGCAAGTAAGCGTTTGGTTTTTTCTTCATTCAGTTTTCCGTTTAATTTTACTAAATATGTTTTGGTAACGTATTTTTCAGGATGGATAATGCTTTGAGAAAATTTCCCATCATTAGTTAATATCATTAACCCTTCGGTGTGGTAATCAAGGCGGCCCACTGGAAATACTCTTTCACGGACCTTCACTAAAAAATCTTTAATAGTGGGACGCTCCTCAGGATCATGCAATGAGGAAATAACCCCAGTTGGTTTATTAAATAATAAGTAAACCTTTTCAGAAGTATTAACCCTTAAAAGCTTACCATTTACTTTTACAGCATCTTCGCCAGGCGTGATTTTAAAACCCATTTCTTTAATCACACGGCCATTAACAGTCACAAGGCCGTCGGCTATCATTTCCTCGGCCTTTCTGCGGCTTGCAATACCACAATCAGCAATAAATTTTTGGAGCCTTAAACCACCATCTAATTTCATGGGAATTAACCTTGTAAATCTCTTGGACTAAGTGCAACTAACTTTGCTAACTCTTTTAACTTCATATACAGGACTTTGTCATCAGGAAAAACTTGGTCAAAAATGATTTGTGCTTCCTCTAGGGTTTTACGTGAGGCTGGGCCACTACCTTGAAGGGCTCTGTCTATGTTTTGTATAAGCTCCATGTAAAAAGGATCGCTTGCCCTGTAGACGTAGAACTTCTCAAGCTTTTTTAGGTGAAAAAATAAGGGCGTAAAATCACTTAAATATTTAAGCTCCACAATTTGGCTCTGCCTAAAAGCAAAACCAGATAGGGTTTGAGCAATGATACTGTTTTCTGAAATTTCAAACCTAATTTGTGTGTGTGCTGAAAGCCTTATACTTTGTGTAACCCCCATACAAAGCTCAAGCGTTGGGCCGTAAACTAATTCCTGATCATACTTAACCGGCACCACATCTTTTCCTTGAATGTAGGCAGTATTACCATAGGTTCTAACAATAAAGTTTCCATCGGGGTTTTTACGTAAAACCACCATGCGGTGCTCGCCATCGGGAATAACTCTGAAAGTCGTGGATTCTTTATTAAGCTTTGCCTCATGAAATTTAACAGCTGAATAAAGATTTTGTGCACTTTGAAGCATTACTAGCTGCATTTTTTGTAAGTCCCAAAGCTGATCTAAGTTTATTTGAAACTGATATAAAAGCTCTTTAATGTCTTTATAAAGCTCAACCCTTTTTTCCTGCCAAGACGGCAAAAGCAAGCATTCAGCAAAAAAATCGTTAATAAATTGGGTTGTTACTTCTTCATCGCCGCGGCAAGTATTTTTAATAAAGTGAAATAGGGCAACTCGTCCTGCGTTATCATGGGTAATGTTTTGAGTAATTCGCTTTGCTAGCTGTGCTGTCGTAACTTGAGATGTCATAATTTAACAATAGGGACCTATATGTGGGCTTGTCTAGAGCTTTTTTTTATGCTCTGATAAAACCATGTCAAGACAGCTAAACCCTGCACTTTTTGGTGAGTTTTCTAATAATCCAACCCCCTCAGGGGTTATTGATTCCTTTGTGACAAGCCATTTTTCACTATTAGAGGAATCCCCGCTTTTGCTTGAAATGATTGAAAAGCTAAAAAAGCAAATTGAAGACTCAAACTTTTTAAACCAAGAAAACTCTAAAAATACTGCCTTAAGAATGGAAAAGCTCATAAACCGACTACAACTTCATGATGAGCGCCTTAACATGCTACAAAAAGAGCAACATGAGAAATTCAGCGATCTAAACCAAAAAGTAAGAGAAAAAAGCTTAAATGAAACAAAAATTGAATCTTTAATTGAGCGACATAACCAAATTGTTCAGTCTTTTGAGCTTAGAATCTCTCAAGCGCAAAAATTAATTGATAATCAATCACTGCAACTGGCAAAACAACAAGAACTTATTGATGATGCCCGCAGACAAATTGAAAAACTAAAAAAACTTTAAGGGCCAAGTTTATTGGGGTCCGGCATATCATTAAATTCATTCGGATCACTTGAGGGCCAACCATTCCCGCCCTTATTCACATCTACATTTTCAGGGGATACGGGTTTGCCAGTTTTACGGGCTGCCTCTTCGGGATCATAGGGCCAGCCGCTATATGGTTGTGGGTTTTCTTGACGTTCAAGCTTCTCACGCTCTTCTGCTACCTTCATCTCTTTATAAATTCTTTGGTACTCAGGGAATTCCTGATTAAACTCAGTGCGCTTATTGGCAATTTCTGATTCAAAATCTTTTCTCGCCTCACGTAAATCATCTTCAAACTCGTCCCGCTCATCCCTTAAGTCTGAATTAAACCTGTCTCTCATTTCAGACTGCTCACTTGTAAATTCAGTACGCCTATCACTATCTGGCTTTGAAGAATAAAAACTATCACGTTGCTCTTTTTGCTTTCTCTGAAAGTTTTTTCTCATAGCTGATTGACGATTATTAAAGTCTTCACGCATGCGGCGCCATTTTTTTTCCATGTCGTTTCGCATTTTTCTAATTTCATCGTCAAATTTTTCTCTTAGCGCATATGGATCTGTTTTTACTTTTTTCCAGCGGTTTAAAACCTCAGCTAATCTGTCATTTGATTTTTTTATTTCATCTGGAATTTCTTTTCTCAACTCTTCAATGGCTTTTTTATCATCACTAATACTTTCTTCGTTTTTAATTTCCTCATAGGTGGCCACTTTTTTCTCACTACTAGAGCAAGACAAAAGTAGGGCAAGCATGGGCAATGTTACGGCTAGAAATTTAAAATTCATACAAAGAGTCTAACATAAATTAAAAAAATTTCCGAAAAAGTGTATATGATTAGGACACCCCAACACAGTCAATTACTCTACCAAAGAAAAATGCGCACCAAGCACCTACTTATTCAGCGCTTTCAGTACAAATATGCTCTATTTTTAATGCGTTTTGGACTGGTCTTTGGTTTGTTACTCACTGGGGTTTCCATTTACTTTTTAAACACCAACTACTTTATGTTTAAAAACACCCTTTTACTGCATGCTCCAAAAGTAATTAAGGCACTAAATGTGGAGTTAAAATTAGCCAATGAGTTTATATTTGCCTCTTTTATGGTCTACCTCGTTTTTTTAGGTTGGCTTGGTTTAAAGCTTTCACAAAAACTTGTTACCCCAATTATGCTTATTCAAGAAAAAATCAAGGGTATTAGCCGTGGAAACCTTAAAGATGCAAAAATTGAGCTAAGAAAAGATGATGAATTCCAAGATTTTTGCGACAGCTATAACTACATGGTTGAAATTTTAAAAACTCAAGTGGAAACAGATCTTATCGCACTTGAAAAATTAAAACCTGATCCAAAAAACAAAGACGCTACATACACTTGGGAAAAAATGGTTGAGGAAAAAAACTTACAGCTTGGAAAACTTAACCTCGAGACTTCCGCACAGCCTGACCAAGCTCCCTCTGCACGTCACGCTTCTTAATGCTATCTCGTTTATCATGGGCTTTTTTACCCTTTACGATGGCAATTTCCACCTTAGCTATTCCTTCTTTAAAATACATTTTAAGGGGCACCACCGTAAGACCCTTTTCCTTCATTTGAGCAATAATTTTATTAATCTCACTTTTATGCATTAAAAGTTTTCTGCGCCTCTCAGGCACATGGTTATTATAACTTGAAGCGGAGTAGGCACTAATGTGAGTGTTTAAAAGAAAAAGCTCATCTTGTTCAAAAATAACGTAAGAGTCTTTTAGCTGGGCACTGCCCGCCCTTAGGCTTTTTACTTCACTTCCTTTTAAAACCATTCCTGCTTCATAGGTTTCTAAAATAAAATAATCATGAAAGGCTTTTTTATTTTGAACAATTATTTTAATGGCCATTAGAGTTTGCTAGCCCCAAAGAAACAATAACCTTAAAAGCTTGCTCCACAGTGAGAGAGGTTTCTTGCACATCTTTTTTAGCCATAAAAACATAAAAACCGTTTGTGGGAATGGGAGACGTTGGAATATAAAGGCTTAGCATTGGTTCTGAAAATAAATTTTTAATTTCATTTGGCACCTCATTAGAAGTAACAAATGCTAAAGTTTTACTCACTTGCCCGGGAAAAGTAACTAAAACCACACGCCTAAAATGTTGCTCTCGGTTAATAAAAAGTGTTTCAAAAATTTGCTTAATACTTTTATAAATCCCACCAAGAACTGGAACCTTAGAGACAACATCACTAGTTAAAGAGATAAAGTATTTTCCTAAAAAGTTTTTTCCTAAAAAGCCAGCACCTAAAATAATTAATACAGATACAAGAACTCCAAGCCCTGGGATATCAACAGGGAACCACTTGTTAACTTGTAAAAATGCATCAGCTGCATCAATAACAGCCTTAACAACAATAAAACAAACGGCCAGTGGACCAATAACTAAAATGCCGGCTAAAAAATATTCTTTAAATAGTTTTTTAATTAAATTCATAATTTAGAGCTCCGTAGACCAAGTCAAACCATAACTTAAAACCAAGCCACCAATCTTATAACCCGGATACCCTATGGATTGGCTAGAGGTTTTAACAATTTGTTTAGGAGTCAAATAATGAGCCTGCATGGCTATATCTAAAAGCCCTTTAAATAAGCTAGCCCCAATTCCAAGGGCATGCTTATCTGCATCAACGTAATTGGAATCACCATTTTGGTCAGGCACAGGAGTGGGTAAAAAACCATAGCCAAACCTTAAGGCCCAATTAAGGTATTTATGCTCAAACCCCGCTCTTAAGCTAATAACATCTTTAAATTGTAAGCTCGGTTGGGTTTGCGCAAAAGTTCCGCTAAAAGTGGTAAAATTAAGCCTTGCTGAGCTTCCACTAAATTGGCTCCATCTTTCAATATGTGCACTTAGGCTAAAAATATTTTTATCATCTTGATAGCTTGAGCTTAAAATAAAAGTTTCAGGGTCAAATGCAACTGAGGAATTGACTGTAAAAATAAGATCCGTTGGGGCAATAAGACTAAGTGTGGTGTTATTTTCCAAAAGAACATTATAGTCTTGTTTACCCCAATAAATAACTGATGCTTTAATTTTATCAAAAACTTTTGTGACCCCAATTATTGGCGCAAAACCTGGGCGCACATCCATTCTTAAACGAGATGTTGAATTGCCTCCAGCTGGCAAGCGAAAGCGTGTAGTTGCAGCTGTTACTAAATAAAGCTGGCCGCCAATACCTAAAAATAAGTCATCATTTAATTTGTAAGACAGGTTTGCTCCGCCACTAAACCTTTGGGTGTCAGATAAATACATTGAATATTGAGGCAAAAAGGAATCCTGAGTGTCTATACCCAAAATTTTCTCAACTGGTGAATTTAAAAACAAACCAAATGAAAACTTTTGGTTTATGGGCTGCGCATAGCTCACAGAAAAAGAAAAGGTATCTGGTGTTTTTGTAGAAACATTTGAAATAACATTAGAGGTACCACCAAGAGTTGTTGTGTCTGTAAGGACTTGGTTAATACTTTCAAAAAATGTAAAGCCCCCTTGCATGCTGGCGGCAAATTCTCTTTTTGTAACTAAGCTTAAAAGGGCTGGGTTATAACTTTGAGAATAAACATCTAAAAAAACACTGGAGCCAGAATTTACCAAGGCCTGGTTTTTTGCACCCAAGCCAAATGTTGTAAGTAAGCTTGCTTGGGAGTTATAACTAAGGAGTAGGAAGAGAATTAATAAAAAATTCATAACACCAACTATATTGAGAGGTTTTTAAAAAGTCTCTCAAAAACTAGCAAGTCTATATCTTGTGCGCGGCTTTTGGGGTTAATGCCAAGGTTTGAAAATGTCTTTTCAAGCATACTAAGATCAAACTGCTGACTTAAGTTTTTTATTAAATACTTTCTTCTTTGACTAAAAGAAAGTTTTACAAAGTTTATGAATTTGCTTTTGTCTATAGAAGTGTCTTGTTTTGTAAAACAAAGTACACGGCTTCCCACATGGGGCACAGGGTAAAAATCCTGTGGGCCTGCATCAATAAGCTTTTCTATTCTCCAAAAAGTATTAGCTACCACTGTTAAAAAGCCATAATCCTCATCCCTCACTTTGGCCAAAATTCTCAAGGCTACCTCTTTTTGAAACATTAAAACCATAAATTTAAAAGTAGGGCTTAGCTCACTTAACTCAATCACTAAAGAGGCCGCTATAGAATAGGGAAGATTACTTACTAAAAGAGTATTATCACTGGAATGCTGCTTTAAAAGCTCGCTCCAATTTAATTTAAGCGCATCAGCGTGAATAATATTTAAATTTTGTTTTTGCCAATACTCTACAAGGCCCTTATCAAGCTCAACAAGCACAAGTTTGCTTTGCTCATCCAAAAAACCTGAAGTTAAAGCACCAAGGCCAGGGCCAATTTCATAAATAAAATCTGGTTTTAAACTTTTTGCTTTATTAATTATTTTTTCGCAAATTTCTTTATTAACCAAAAAATTTTGTCCCAAACTTTTTAGCGGGACAATTTTGGCTTGAAGTAATTTTTCTGATAGCTCTTTTTTAGTATGCATTAGCTTTTAATTTCTGCGTTTTTAGTTGTGGCGGCTACTTTTAGTTTAATTCCGTCAATCTTACATTGTTCAAATTTTTTAGCACCCACAAAGCCAATCATGGCAGCATTGTCCGCACAATAATATGGCGGCGGAAACAGGTAATCTCTAAGGCGCTCTCTCAAAGCAGAATTTGCAGCAACACCGCCTGTGACAACTACTTTTTTAATTCTTGTTTTTTTCACTGCTTTTTGCACTTTAGAACTTAAAACATCTACAATGGCTTCTTGGTAAGAAGCACACAAATCATTTAAAACATCCCCATTAATTTTATTTTCTAGCTCTTTGAATTTTAACATGCCAGCAGTTTTTAAGCCGGAGAAGCTAAAATTAAAATCATTACTTTTTATTAAAGGCCTTGGAAAATTAAAAGCTTTAACATTTCCCTTTTTGGCAAGCTCATCCATTTTTTTCCCAGCTGGGTAACCCAGGCCTAAAACTTTTCCAAATTTATCAAAGGCTTCCCCTGCGGCATCGTCAAGGGTTCTACCCAAAGTTTTAATTTTTCTAAATTTATCTACTCTCACAAGACTTGTATGCCCGCCACTGACACATAAACCTAAAAATGGCTCATCCCATGTTGAATTTAAATTAAACTTATTATCTTTTAAAAATGGTGCATATAAATGTCCCTCAAGATGATTAACTCCAATAAGAGGTTTTTTGTGTAAAACACTTAAAGTTTTTGCAACTGTTAACCCAACAAGAAGTGAGCCCAAAAGCCCTGGTGTATAGGTTACAGCAATGGCGTCTATTTTTTCCCAACCAAAGCTGGCAGTTTTAAAAACCTCATCCATAAGAGGTAAAACCTGCATGGTATGGTTACGGCTTGCAAGCTCAGGTATTATTCCCCCAAAGGGTCCATGAATTAAATCTTGGTTTTGACTTTTCATTGCTAACACCAAACCACTGCTATCAACAATGGCTACAGAGGTGTCATCACAACTTGTTTCAATTGCTAAAACATGACTTACTTTATTTGACTGATGCGATATTTTGCCTTTTTTGCCCATGACGTTTTGGGGTATTTTTCTATCACATCTTTATAGAATTCCTTAGCATCTTTTTTAAGTCCCAGCTCCGTAAAACAGAGGCCTATTTTATAGGTTGCCTCTGCCAATTCTTTTCCTTGGGTTTTTATCTATGTAATTTTGGTAGCGCACAATGGCCTTTTTAAAATCTCTGGCCTCTAAAAGATCATTTGCCTCTTCAAGTAGCCCCTGCTCTTTGCCCCTTGGAGCACTTGCCGCCACAGAAGATCCTCCACCTATTGGCTTTATAGCATTTATGGCTGCAGTGAGGCGCATTTCAGTGGCATCAATGTGTTCTTGAATGAGTTTTATTTTTTCATTTTGTGTTTCAACAAGTTTTTTTAAAGCTTCGACCTCTTGGCGGCTAGCTTGTTGATTGCTCTGTAACGAATGGTCAAGTGCGTCTACACGGCCAGCAATGACTCGCATGTCATTTTGAATGTCTGAGTATTTTAGTTCGCTATCTGCCTTTGTTTTTTGAAGAGTAGAGATGATTTGTTTTTGCTCCTCTTCTTTTTTGACATCTTGACGTGTCATTAAATTACAAGATGCTAAAAAAACCATAGAACTAATAAGAATAAAATATTTCATCATAGCGCCTCATCTCCTGCCTTTTGTCTTTCAATTCTTGCTGAGTTTTCAGCTTTTTCGGCATATTCCCTAGCCTGTTCAAATTTTTCTATTGCACTATCATAAGACTTTTCAGCATAAAGTCCGACTGCAATGCGGTAAGCCTCTTCTGCTTTAAAATACTGGCCTGGTGCATACCTTGCTGCATCCACCTCTTTTGCAGAAGATAATGCCTCGCGAGCCAACACCATAGGAAGGTGTGGCCTTGTGGTGGCACATGCTAGAGTTAGCAAAGTGCTAAGAACAAAAAAAAACTTTCTCATTATTTTTGGACTATAAAATTAGCGCGTCGGTTTCTAGCGTCTGCGGCTTCACTTTCCGCGGTATCAAGGGGCTTTTCTTTTCCATAGCTGATGGTTGTTAATCTATTTCCATCAACACCTAGGTTTACCATGTAGTTCTTAACAGTGTTTGCTCGTCTTTCACCTAAGGCTAAGTTGTACTCAATAGAACCATGGCGATCACAGTGGCCTTCAATTTGAAGCATTACACCGTCATTTGTTTTTAACCAATCAGCATTTTTTTGTGCATTGGCTTTGCCTTCTGCTGTAAGAGTAGCTTTATCAAAATCAAAATTAATAGTGTATAGTCCTTGAATGTTTCCGCTATCGCTTCCTTGAACATCAAAACCCAGATCTTTACTTTGAATGGTAGTGTCTTGCCCGTTAGCACCTTCTGCGCCCTGCTCTTCTAGTGCTGTTTTTTTCTTCGCACAACCTACCGCCATTATTATTGCAAAACACATTACTAAAATTTTTGATGTCATGTTGCTCTCCTCTCGCATTTACGTAGTTAATCCTATCTAAGAGTTGACATAAGTCAATGATACATGTAGCAGCTATAAAAACTGATGATTAAATTTTTATGGCTTGCCGCAACATTGCATGCACAAATTTTGGGCTACAATTTTTTTAGCCCCCATGATGCCTCATTGAATTGGAAAGTTAAGGAAACTGAAAATTTTGAGATTGTTTATACTGCATCTGTAGAAAATCTTGCACAAAAAGTAGCCGATGAAGCTGAAAGATCACATAAAATTTTAAACCCCTTGTTAAAAGTTAAGCCTTCAACAAAAACTGTCATTATTATTTCTGATAACACTGATAGCTCCAACGGCTCAGCCATTGGCTGGCCTAGGCCAACAATAGAAATTTACCCTATCTTGCCCCACTACACAGACACCATTGGTGAATATCATGACTGGATACAAGAATTAATCCTTCATGAATATGCACATATTTTAAACTTTGAACCTTATTCAGGTGTGGTGGGAGTGGGAAGAACGTTACTTGGAAGTATTTGGAAGCCTCCTACCTTTTTGCCCCGTTGGTACACAGAAGGCTTTGCCGTAGAAATGGAAACCCGCTTTACCAAGGGGGGACGCGGCCGAAGCATTTTATATGAAGCCCAAGCAAGGGCATTTTTTGAGGAATCAAAATGGGGCCTTGAGGGTATTGATAGAATTAATTCAACCAGCATCCCCACTTGGCCACGGGGACAAAGACCTTACTATTTTGGCTGGCTTTTACACTATGAAATGGGAAAGCAAAAAGGCTTAAGCATTTTTGAAGAGCTTAACACCCGCTATGGTGGCCACTTCCCTTGGTTTATTAATGGGCCAATGGAAGATAATTTTGGCTTAGATTATGAGGACTTTTTAAATAAAACTTATGAAACTTATGGGTTAAAAATTAAAGCTCAGCTTGAGCATTTGAAAAATTCTGGCATTGTTAATGGAGTAAAACTAAACCAAAAAGGTTATTTTAATTTTAGCCCTCAAATTTCACCTGATGGCTTAAAGCTTGCTGCCGTAACATCAGATTATAACCAAGACCAAAGTATTATGGTCTGGCAAAGAAGTTCGTTAAATGATTCTTTTTCAAAAAGTACTGAGCCCACTACTGTCACTACTGGCAAAAACATACACCAGGTTGATTGGATTGATAATTCCACTTTAGTGTTTGATCAACAGGCTCAATGGAAACACTACAACAACTATAACGATATTTACGTTGTTGATATTAATACTAAAAACCCTGAACAAATTACTTTTGGAAAGCGTGCTCGCGAGGCTTTAAGCGTTAGCAAAAATAAATTTGTATTTGTTGAACATGAAGGTGCTTCAGCAAAGCTTGTTTTATTTGATAAAGAAAAAGATTTAACTCAAGTTATCGCCTCCCCACCCATGGGATATAATATTTCAAAGCTAAAAAAAGTTAAAAATGGGTTTGTTTATTTTATAAAAGACGCCTTAGGTAATGAAACTCAAAAAAGTTATAGTTTTTTAACTAATGAAAAAACAAGTGAAGAGTTTTCTTTTATAAAAAACGGGCAAATTTATTCTCAAAGCCGCAACTCTGAAAAGCTTATTGCTACAAATACAACTCAAGCTGTTGACCCTGTTATTGATGCAAATACTAAGGAAGTTATTTACTCAAGGCTAACCAGTGATGGTTATTTACTTGAAGCAAAAAAAATTAAAGACTCTCATTCTTACCCAAAGCTTGACCCACTTTTTAAATTTAATGAAGACAATACACCTACGCTAAAAGTTAAAAGTAATGATAGCAACTACTCTGGCTTAAGTTATTTATTCCCCCAATACTGGATGCCTTTTGTTTATTTTGTCCCAGGTGGATCGCTTATAACAGCAAGTACTTCTGCCAACGACCCGCTCTATCTTCACCAATACACTTTGGACATTGGCTATGACACCAGGGCACAGAAATTAAAACAGGCTGCTAGTTACACCAATAATACTCTGCCATTTGCTATAAACATGTATTTTTCTAACAACTTTGAATACCTTGTCGGCTTAAACGCAGTTGAGAGAATTGTTTACGGCTCTTTATCTACCTCACACTTTTTGCAAGAACATTTAAATGAATGGAGCATTCAGCCTCAAATTAGTTATAAAATGACAGACTACCCTGGTTATTTATTTACTGAGGCTGGGCCTGGAATTTATTTAAACTTTAGTAATATTGGCTCTAAAAAAGATTACCAAATTAGCCCAGAGAGTGGATTAAGCTTTTCTATTGGGTATAATTATTTTTTACCTTCTTGGGGAAATGTTTCCTACCAGGGAGTTTCTATAACAAGTAGTTATTATCTCTCAGGTTGGTTTTTACCTAAAAGAAATGTTGTAAAACTCAGAGGGGCTGGGTGGATTTCCCCACCGCAAAGCACTATCTTAACAGGTTACCAACAAGCAGGCGGCGAGTATGGAAGCCCCTTTTGGATGCAAAGCCTGCTGGTGCGCGGCTACCCTTATGGGGAATTTATTGGAAATAATATTGCCAATTTTGGAATTGAGTACCGTCTTCCTTTGGCCTACCCCTTTGGTGGGCCTGGCACAATACCGCTATTTACAAACGCTTGGCATTTAGCCCTTGTGGCTGACACCATCACCCTTGATGGTGGCTACTATGACACTTATTCTTTGGGTTTACGCGCCACAAGCTTTGGAAAATTTTATTCCAGCGCCGGTGTGGAATTTAAGGGAGACTTCACACTTTTCTACTTTGCTCCCGTTACACTTAAAGCAGCTTATTACTACGCTTTTTCACAAGAAGCTTTGGGCGGAAGTTTAATCTTTATTGGCTTTGGCTCAAGTTTGTAACGGCCCCATTCAGCTGCCCGGACGTCCGAGCTAACGGATCCGTACACCAAAACTTAATACTTTAATTTAAAACCGTGGATATTTTTTGCATTAACCCTTTTTAATTTTTTAAAAGGAGGATCAATGCAAGGTTTTAACAAAGTAATAATAGTAGGCACTTTGGGCTCGGACCCACAAATTCATAAAAGCCGTGAAGGAAAAGATTTTGCGTCTTTAAGCCTTGCCACTAACAGATGGTGGCGCAATAAGGACGGGCTCATTGAACGCCGCACTGACTGGCATAGAGTCACTGTTTGGGGTAAAAAGGCAAATATTTGCCAAACACATCTTAAAAAGGGCGCAGCTGTTTGTGTTGAGGGTTATCTTTCCACTTATGAGGTCGAGGAAGATGGCAAAACCAAACGCAACACCCTTATTACGGCCGAAGAAGTTAATTTTTTAACCAAAGCGCCAATGGCGACAACAGCAGACACCATTGAATCAGAAGTTGCTCATTAGCACGGAAGCACTTTCTTCCCTCCCCGGGGGGCTTTTTATTAGGATGATAAAGAGCTCCTATTTCTTATAGTTGACAATTCCATCAAACATGGTGTGTCATATAGGTAGAGGGGGATTTTTGAGATATGAAAAATCTTGATTGGATTAGAGGCCTTGTAGAGTCAGAAAGAAAAATGGAAGAAACTGGCATTATTGATATTGCCACAGCTTCTAATGATTCCACCGATTTGACTGAAAAAACCTATGAGTTTTTAAGGGCCCTTAAAGAAAGCTTTGTTGATTACACCACAGCTTTTAACAACATGAAGAACTCAACCCTTGGCAGTGTTAAAATCTATGGAATTTCAAACACGGCCACAGACTTTATGCTCTTTAGAAATGGCTATAAGCTTTTATTCTCAGCCATTAACCCAGGCCGCATTGCCATGAGCTTCCAAAACCAGAGCTCAAGCTTTTTACCACAAGCTAATTTGCACCAGAATACTCCTTCGCAAGAGGAAACCCTAGAAGCTCAAGTAGGCCCATTTGGGGAATTAACTTGGACATACCGAGGCTCAGCTATCAATGCTGAAAACATGGTCCGCTACTACATGACCCGTTTCATTCGTGAAAGCGCTAAATAAAGGTCCTGTAAAATAATTTTACATTTTTTTAAAAACTAAATTTTAGAGACCTTGCCTCCGATAAAACAAAGGCATGCGATCTCAGAGAAAATTCACAAAATTCATGGTTATTACAGTTGGTCTTTTGGGCTTTTTTTCCACCCTGATTTTACTAAATGACCCACCAACCAATTCAGATTTAGATGTCACGCCACCAATTTTTGAAATTAACTCAGCTAAAATATTTCAAGCCACTCAAAGAGGCATTGCAAGTACTGACACACCAAGTGTTCCAAACACCATTGAGATCCCCTGTGGAGCACAAGATTTTAGCCTGGAAACGGCCTTTACAAGAATGCGCATCAAAGGGGAGAATTGTGTATCTAAAAACTCCCCCACCACTGAAATTAAAAATGTTTCCAATGGCTATGTAGCAACTGTGTTTCATAAAAAAGATTATTCCTTCACCACTGATTACATAAACCTTAATGAAGGGCGAAACGAAATTAATCTTTTATTTGAAACCCCCGAGGGTGTGACAAGCCAAAGAACAGTTATCATAAACCGTGCTCCTGCATCAGCATCTGAATTTAAAAACTAAGACTAAGACCCGCCATACTTAATGCTTCTTTAGAAGTATCAACAGCATTAAAGCTAGCGACTACTGGCAAAGTTTGTGTAAAGTTAAGACTGACTATTCCCACACCTCTAGAGATAGTGTAACGAAATACTTTGCTATAAAAACTAAAACCTAATTCATTATTGGTGGTAAAAAGAGTTTTTTGCGCAACAAGAGTGGCCTCATTGGGAGCTGTTGGTAAAAGGGAGCCGGGATCCATGTAAACATAAGTAACAAGATTTGCGTACGGGTTTTCAAGTCTTGCCCATAAATTATTACCCACAAAACTATAAGACATATCAAAACGTGAAGAAGGGCCCACATCAAGCTTAACATTGCTGATGGATTGTTTAATGTCATAAATTGCTCTTAAATTAGGATCATTTTTAAAAATATTCTCTCCATGAAACTCAATAAGCCTTCTTGACATGTATTGCGCAAATTTCTTTCTAGCATCATCCACTTGCGTGGCTGTTAAAACACCAGAGCTTAAAACATAGCCTTGGCGGTTAATTAAAAAATAATTCTGCTCCTGCTCTGTGCGCCCAAAGGTTTGCTGGTAATTAATTAAAAACTCTTGAGAGAGCTCATGGTTAAAAACCTTTTCATTAAAGCTTGGGCCATTTAAATGATCTGGCTTTTCCACTAAAATAAGCTCTAAAGGCTCAATGGAATACTCAGTTTCAATATCAGTGATGTAGCCTGTGTTTTTAGCAAAAGCTTTTCCTTCACATACATGCAGAATGCTTAAAACAAATATAACCAAGGCTGAAAAAGAATACACTTTTCCCATAACCACAAATAATGCAATACCCAAGGGTTTAAAGCCATATGTAACCTATTGTTATTACTTAGTTTTTATCTGCTACGGCTTAGGCATAAATAGCTTATTGTTTAAAAAGTTCTTATTGAACACTTAAATTTAATTATGTTTTGTAAAATCAATAACTTATACTGTTAAAAAGCTTTTATTAGAAAAATTAAAAACTGACAAAAATTTGTCAAAAAGAACAAAGTTGGTTAGGCTCATTTGCACTATGCCAAATGCTCTTTTAAATTTTCAAAGAAGAAAGGCCATTCAAACAATGGAACTTAAACTT
>JADJXN010000005.1 GCA_016715815.1 Oligoflexia bacterium | reverse complement strand
TTTAATTTTGGACATAACAGCTCCTTTTTAAAAATAATTAGTTAAAAGAGACCGCTGTTTATCCGTTGGTTCGGTTTTCAGTAGGTCAAAGATTTTTGAAATTTAATATTTTATTGCCAGGTCATTTCATTGAGATCTAAGTTTTCTTTTTGTTTTAACTCAATGTTTGTATACTCAGATGGCTTACCATCATGGAATAGTTTTTCTAATTTTCCATATTTAACTCGATACCTTCTAGCCAATTCTGACCAAAGGATTTGAGTATCAACTTGGAATAGTAGTTCTGCTAAATTAATGTTTTTCATTTTTCCTCTCTTTCATTCGTTATTGGTTTCTTACTTGAATAAAATGCAATCAGAGAGACGTTTTGTGCCAATTGAAGGTAAGTGCTTTAAAATTAAAAGAAAATTTAAAAAATACAAAACTGATAAAAGAGTGGAACGATATAAAAAATGACGAGAAAACTAATTAGAAATAATATTTTAACTTTAGTATCAAGTATTTACAAAAAATTTATGAAATTCTTTGAGACGAAGTTTCGTTAGTTTAAAAGCGTCGTTAAATTAAATATTAATAAATTAATTATTTTATAGTGTTACTATTCTTTAAAAAACTCATTTTGTTTTTTGAAACAAAGAAAATTATGAAGTTTCGTCGAAAACAGTAAATATTTGTTTTGCTGCTAGCCTGTGAAACCCAAACTTGTTCCAACGAAATTTCGGTGACTTTATATTAAAGAACAGGTGTCGCAAAGAGGCTTTTTTAGCTCTATTTAATGTAAATAATACTTGTTGATAGTAAGAGTAAAAATCCTCTCGCACGAGTTCTCGTCTAAAAATTATTTTGTAAAAACCTAAAGGGAATCAAAAGGTTAAGGATTTTTTGGAAAACTATCGGCAATTTTAAACGAAAATTCGTCGAATTTTATGATGCGGGAGGCACTTTAATTTGATCATTTTTTGGATTGTTAACTGATTTCATGCTCTTGAATGGTTGGCCTGGCTGTTGCTCTACTCAGCGGGAATGAAGTTACCAACAGTTAGTGAATCAATGCTAGAAATTGCCTCAGCGGCCATAAATGCTTCTGCATTTACTTGTCTTAGTAAACCCACAAAATTTAGATTGTGGAATGGTAGCTATGTACACCTTAAGGTAAAAGACACAAAAAAATTAACAAAGAGTAGCCAGTACAATGCTTCTAGCTTCTCATTTGTTACTAGACTTGAGACTGATCAATCAACAGATGAGTTTCTTGGATTTGGTGAATCGAATGTTTCATTTATAGCAGTTCAAAAGAGTATCTCTGAGGCAGTAGAAAGAGCCATATACTCGATTGCAAAAAAGTATGATTCTACTATTCATAATACTAATGGTTGGGCAGCACATACAGATGGCCAAAAAGCAAAAGGAAATGCGATTTATGAATTACTTGAGCGTGATTCAGTTCTGAATCATTGGCTAACTAAAACACCACTTCTGGAAATTGATATTCATACTTTTCCATTGTGGATTAAGAGTTTAAAACAGGAATTGTCTCTAAAAAAATTACGATTTAGTAACTTGCGTATTTTTGTTTCCACCCTTGGCTCCGTATCATCAATTTCAGTGCTGTTGTTTGATGCTAATGGTTACGCGGTTGCGGCTCATGCAAGTTCATCAGATATTAACGGGGCTTGTATTAGAGCAGTTAACGAAGTATGTAGGATTGCTGAAAATACGATTGATTTAATTTATTTTAATGAGTCCCTTGAACTTTTAAATGGAAATTATAAAAACTTAGACCCTATTCATCATCCACTTGTTTATGCATATCATTTGAAATTTCCAAGTTGGTTTTGTGGTGACATTATTTCTTGGTCTCATGCCAAAAAAGTGTGGAGAAATGTTGTTAGTAGCGACTTAGCAGTAAATTATAAGCCGGTTGCTGCAGGACCTCTTCATGTTGGGTATGCGCAAAGTCCCAATGTTCAAAAACTTTATTTTGGCTCAACAACTAGAGCGCTGAGTCTAAATGAAATTAATATTGCCCTATTAAGAAAGAATTTTTGCGGGAAGGAGCAAATTAATTTGCTCCCCCATTGTATTGGTTAAACTTTTTATGGAGGTATCACATGTCAGTTTTCAAAACGTTTTTTATATTACTAATCGTAAGCTTCTCGTTTATGTCAACAAGCCTAAAGCAACTAGTTGGAGTGAGCCTAAATGCCGAGGAATGTTCAGAGCGCCCTACCCAAAAAGGCACAGGCGGGACAGGCATTTAACTATTAAGTGGTTATGAAAAAAACGATTTTTATTTTCGGTATATTTTATGCCGCTATTTGCAGTCATGCGGCTCTTGGTGACCTTCCTTTTTCCGCCCAGTTGGGAGTGGAGAGACACTGCATCAGGTTTTATGTTTAAGCCTGTGCTGTTCCACAAATTCACTTGGTGTTAAGTTATTAAGTGAACTATGTGGCCTTGCAGTGTTGTAATCTTCTCGCCACAGTTCAATTATTTCTTTAGCTTTTTCTAAATTTATAAACCAATTTTCATTTAAACACTCATCCCTGAATCTTCCATTAAAACTTTCTATAAAACAATTCTCCACAGGTCTTCCGGGGCTTATAAAATCTAGCTTTATATTATTCTTAAAACTCCACTCATCTAGTAATGCCCCTGAAAACTCAGGGCCATTATCACAAACTATTATCTTTGGCCTTTCTCTTTCATCTATTACTCTCTCTAATACTTGAATCACTTTATAACCAGGCAAGCTTGCATTAACCTCTATGGCTAAACACTCCCTGGTATAGTCATCAACCACATTTAAAGTCTAAATCTTTTCCCATTTGATAGCTGGTCACTAACAAAATCCATACTCCATCTCTCATTTGGCCTTTCTGGTAGTGGAGTAACAATTCTTAATGGCGCTGTTTGACGCTTCTTCTTGCGCTTTTTTATCTGTAGCCCCTCTTGCTGATATATCCTCTCAACCCTTTTGTGATTCACTATTACCCCTTCACGACGTAGCATTACATACAGCCTTGGGGATCCAAACCTTCTTCTTTGTAATGCCAAAGATTTAAGCTTAGTTTTTAAAAACTCATTCCTATCACTTTGCCTTGGCTTATACCTATATGTAGATCTTGAAAGGGTAAAAAGATGCATGCCTCTGACTGATCTGATGATCTTTTTTGAATATTCAGCGGCATCCCTCTTGGCCTGTGTCCCACTTTTTGAGTTCACATCCTTTAAAATCATGTTGTCTAAACTAAGATCTGCTACCAGCTTCTTTAGCTTTCTGTTCTCATCCTCTAAAGCTTTAATCTTTGCAAATCTGATTTTTCCATCCCCTGATACTTATTCTTCCACTCCCATAGTGTTGAAGCACTTATCCCATGGGTTCTACAAATATCTTTAGATTTAATTCCAGACTCATGCTCCTTTAAAATTTTAATAATTGTCTCATCAGAATACCTTTTACCGCGCATATCTAACCTCCTTAGGGTTATTAATATGACACAGCGTCTCTCCGATTTAAACTGGTACTATTTTTGGGGGAAGGTCATTGGAGCACCGGTTATGAGTGAAGTTAGAACTTATATGGCTTTTAGTTCGATAATTGATCCAGCTAAGATTGTTACTACGCCTGACATGGATTTGTCATACGCTTTGGCTTCCACTATGGTTGAGTGGGGAATTGATAAGCAATTTGTTAGCGGCTTAGCAGAAAAATGGGAAATCATAGGGGATCGTATTTTTCGGTTTCACATCAGAAAAAATACTAAGTGGTCCAATGGAAAACCTGTAACATCCTCTCAGGTTAAGAAAAGTTTAGAGCGTGGAATTAAAGTTCATCCCACGGACATGCAAAGCTTTACCAAAATAGTAGAAAAGATGGAGTTACCCTCCAAGGATACAATAGATTTTCGTCTAAAGGTTGATGCGGTTACGTCGGGATTACTTGGAAAGCTAACCGAGCCAAACTTTGGTATTGTATATGTCAACGATGATGGTTCACTTGATTTAAGTACTACAACGGGAGCATTTTATCTTAAAAAGAATTCTAAAACTGAACTTTATCTTGAGAGAAATGAGAATTGGATAAATTTCAATTCTAATTCAGCTAAATCCATAAATATTCGCCAACCTGAGAAAGGTATTCTTAACCAAGCATTGCTTTTGGAAGATAACTGGCCAAATCTAATTCAAACTTCGTCTCTGATCCCTGCCGATATTATGAAAAAATATGAAGACAAGAGTTTTCAAATTTGGCGTAGACCAACTGACCGAATCTTTATTTTTCAGCTTAGTAAATCATTGCATAACTCCGATGGTTTAAACTTATTTAAATATTTATATCGAAAAATAAATAGAGAGAAAGTTGTACAAGGTTTAGCAGGTTTTCAGCTAACAGAGCAAATGTTTCCAAAAGGTTATCAGTTACATGCACCAGATTTTAAAGTTGATTTAGGTGCTGTTACACTTCCAACTGTATATAAAACAAGACCTCTGAAAATTTTAATCAGCCCAGAAAGAGTACCCCAAACTCTTAAAGAGAATTTAGAAAAAGTGATTAAGGAAGCAGTGGGACTTGCTCCAACGTTTATATCGGTACCCATAAATGAAGTTCATAATTATTATAAAAAGGGCGAATACGATTTTTATGCGGGAACTGTGGGACTTGCTGATCCTGATCCAGAAGGAGCTATGTCGTTTTATTTTGAAAATGAGTTTAGGATTATTCCTTCAATTGAGTCAGATTTCATAAAGAGACTAGATGCTGCCCGTAAACAACAAAATAAAATGGAAAAGCTAAAACAAATGAGAAGCATGTTGGCAGATGCAGTAAATACTGGCCATTTGTTGCCTCTTTTTAACTCATCAACTATTGGAATCGCAAGAAAGGGTATTGATCTTAGTCATGTACCTTTAACGGATGAGTCTGTGACGCTTTCAAAAATCCGTTTTACTCAAGAGGCGAATCAAAAATGAAAAAATCCGAAGGCTTAAATAAAATTTTTCGCCTTCAGGCAATAAAATGGGGAGGAATAGGTTTTGCCCTTACAACACTCTTATCAGTGTTAGTTATGGCTTATTTTGCAAAATTAAGTTCAGAAAAGCAAATATCGGTCTTGGTATCGTCAGTGACGACCGCCTACAGGCAAATGATTCTTGAGGGTGATATTCGTTCAGCTCAACTTCAGATGGCCAAAGCGTTGAAACTGGACAAACAAGAGGTCGTTGAAGTGCTTGATGAAAATTTAAAACCAATATTGTCTCCTCCATTGTACGAAGCAGTTGCATGTGCAAAATCTCAAACTTGTTGGTCAAAAAATTTAAAATTTATCGAGACGTTATATCCAATTTATTATGATGAAGGTATGAAGTCGTTATTTGGATATGTCCGCTTGAAAGTGTATCCAGTTGTAGATTTTAATATTCTTTTTTCCATAATCTTTTTTATTTTTCTTGGCTTTAGTATTCAAGCTTTTGGGCTTTCCTCGGCCTTATCAGCTGTTTCAGAATCTATTGGAAGCAAATTAACAAGCTGGACGGAATATTTGAGGGCTGGAACTTCTTACTCTAACCACATCAAAAATAGAAAAGGCATTTCTTTACAGACCGCTGCGGATAATTTTGAGAATGAAATTGAAAAAATAAAGTTGCTATCCGCTGAAAAGGCAAAAGCAGCAGCACAGTTTAGTATTCTCAAAGAATTGGGACATGATTTAAAAACCCCCATTTCCCAATTAGACAAGTTTTTATCTGTATTAATCTCTAGAGTGCAATCCGGTAAAAATATTGATGATGACTTAATTCAATATATTCAAAAAGCATTGGCAAGGACAAAAGACATTGCAAGCCAAACAGGTATTTTAGTGTATGAAGCTGATGGAAAGAATCAGTGTGACTTGACGTTAGAAGTGAGTAGAATTATTGATGAGTTCACTCATGATGAGGAAGTCATTCAAAAGAAAATATTAATTAAACTAGATAGAGTGGAGCATAATCTTCCTTTAGCAAGTGTTACAGCAACTGCGTATTACAGAATAGTCACAAATCTAATTAGGAATGCAATTCATGCTGTGGGTAAACATGGCGAAATCCATATTAGTCTCTTAAAGGAGTCAGGGTGCCCAGTAATCACCATTAAAGATAATGGAAGCGGTATACCGGTTGAGCTTCAAACAAAAATATTTGATTTTGACTTTACAACAAAGCCAAGTAGAGGAACAGGAATGGGGCTAGGAATTGTTAAAAAACTTTGTGGTGTATTTGATGCTAAATTAACTTTTGAAAGTAAAGTGCATCACGGCACTGAATTTAAAGTTGTATTTCAATCAAGGAGTGACGTTGCATGAAAAATAAAATCCTAGTGGTTGACGATGATTTGCTGAACTTAAAATCCACTGCCTTATGCTTAGAAGAATGGGGATATGAAGTTACAACAGCTGAGAGTGGACAAAGTGCATTGCAGCTTCTTGAATCAAAAGATAATTCTTTTGCAGTTATATTAATGGATTTTAGAATGCCTGACTTAAACGGTGCTGAAACTTCAGCGCAAATTCGCCAATTTAACGAAGAATCAGTAATAATAATGTATTCAGGTGATTCAAGTAGAGATGCCACTTTAGAAGCATTCAAAAAGGGCGGAGTATTGGATTATGTAGATAAAGGTGGTGATTTAGATCATCTGAAAGTAGTTGTAGATAATGCATGCAAAAAATACGAAGAATCAACCAAACTTTTAAAACTTTATGTACCCAATACCGAGTCAGAAAAATTACTTTCCTCAATTGGTTTGATAGGAAAATCCCCTGCCATGACTCGAATCGGCCCAAAGATTAATTTGTACCGTGATGATGAAAGGCCGGTTCTAATTTTAGGTGAAACTGGAACAGGTAAAGAGCAAATTGCAAGAGCCCTTCATGCAGGAAGCGCAGATAAATTTTTTGTTGTTAACTGCGCTTCTTTTACAAACAGCTCACTTTTAGAGTCGGAACTTTGTGGATATGAGCGAGGAGCTTTTACAGGAGCAAATGTTAGAAAGATTGGATTGCTTGAGATGGCTCATGAAGGAACGATATTTTTTGATGAATTACACAGATTAGAGCAAGATGGCCAAGCCAAATTATTAAGAATACTCCAAGAGAAAAAGATTCGTCGGGTTGGTGGAGCATCAGAAATTTCTGTAAAATTTAGACCAATCGCTGCTACCCATCCAAATCTTGAAGAGATGGTAAGACAAGAAAAATTTTTGCAGGATCTTTATTATAGATTAAATCATCTTACCATTGAGGTACCCGCACTGAGAAATCGTATGGAAGATATAGGCCCTTTGGTTTCCCATTTTGTAGAAAAATTTAATCAAAAAAATGGTACTAAAAAACAGTTTTTGGTTAGCACAATCCGAACCATGGAAAAACATTCTTGGCCTGGGAATGTAAGAGAGTTAGATGCTGTAGTTTACAAAACATTAAAAGATACTCCAGGGAGTACTATAAAGCCAGAACATTTAGATCCTCGCCTATTTGATGTAACTAAAACCTTCTCAAATTACGAAGAGTTCAAAAATCAGCAAATCTGTGAACAAAAAAAGTTCTTGGTGAACACCCTTAACAATAAGAAATCAGTAGCACATGCGGCAGAATATCTTGGCTTGCCGGCGTCCACGCTTAAAAGTATGTTGGAGAGACTAAACGTAAAATATGGCAGGCAAAACCATTGAAATCTATTTTTAAGAAATGTCTAAACTTCCAGGAGAAATGATTGATTAGATTAAAAATCCAAGAAATTAAAAATAATTTGGTTAATAAATCAGATGAAAGTTGGAGAAGTGAACGAACTAAATCGGGAATGTTAAGAAAAGTACCTCCACGTATTCGAAGGCAAAAATGGGAACCTAAAAAGGTGGAACATGTATATCACATTGTTCCTCAAGAAGTGCAGGAGCAATTAATTACAAGCGATGATGGAAGGTTAAGTAATTTTTTTAAATAGTAAGCAAGAAACGCAGGAAATTGGAGTTTGAATGAACAAAAATATGGATTTTAAAATTGAAGGAATGGATTGTGCTGAAGAGATTGCAATTTTAAAACGTGAACTTTCTCCAATGGTTGGTGGTGAAGAGTTTTTATTTTTTGATTTAATCAATGGAAAGTTATCCGTTAAAAATCAAAATAAAAAGTTAAACTCCGCCGACGTAATAAAATCAGTTGGAAAAACCGGGATGAAGGCCACTCCATGGGGAGTCCCGCAGCAAATAGGAACAAGTAAAAGAAAAATTAAAGCTACACTGACCCTAACAAGTATTGTATCCTTATTAGCAGCTTTTTTTATTCATTGGTTTTTACATGGCAGTTTTAAGCATGCTTTTTTAGCGGGTGAAGAAACATCTCAGCATCAATTTCCCACTATTTCTATATTCATCTATTGTATTTCCATACTATCTGGCGGCTGGTTTATTTTTCCTAAAGCCTTTTATTCTTTAAAAAAAATGCGCCCTGACATGAATCTTCTGATGACAATTGCTGTTATTGGAGCTGCTATTATTGGTGAGTGGCTAGAGGCTGCAACAGTAACAGTTTTATTTTCATTCTCTTTAACTTTAGAAGCATGGAGTGTGGGTCGGGCTAGAAGAGCAACTAAAGCCCTTCTAGAATTGGCTCCTAATACAGCAAGAGTATTAACTTCCAATGGCGAGGAAAAAACAATTCTTGCTACACAAGTTGAGATAGGAATGATTTTTATTGTCAAACCCGGAGAAAAAATTCCTCTTGACGGTACTGTCATTAAAGGAAATAGCGAAGTAAATCAGTCACCAATTACAGGTGAGAGTTTGCCGATTGCAAAATCGCCAGGCTTAGGGGTGTATGCTGGGACAATAAACGGCGACGGTGCTTTAGAAATCAAATGTGAAAAAATTTTTGAAAACTCCACTCTATCAAACATTATTAAATTGGTTAGTTCCGCACATGAAAAGCGTGCTCCATCAGAACAATGGGTAGAGAAATTTGCAAAAATTTATACTCCAGTTGTTATGGTTACAGCACTGCTTGTTTTGTTTATCCCACCGTTATTTATGGATGGAATTTGGAGCCAATGGATTTATCGTTCTCTAGTTCTTTTGGTTATTGCTTGTCCATGTGCTCTTGTTATTTCTACCCCAGTAAGTATTGTTGCTGCCCTCACCACAGCTGCTAAAAACGGTGTATTAATAAAAGGAAGTAAATATATTGAGTTGCCAGCTCATTTGAAAGCAATAGCTCTTGATAAAACAGGGACTATTACTAAAGGAGAATTGGCGGTTTCACGTGTAATTCCATCAAATCATCATACAGAGGGAGAACTTTTAGAAATTGCTGCGTCTATAGAAAGCAGAAGCGAACATCCTATAGCAAAAGCTATTATACAACATGCTAAAACGCAGGGGATTAATATAAATCCCGCGAATAATTACCAAACAATTAAGGGCAAAGGTGCAACTGCACAAATTCAAAATAAAAATTATTGGCTGGGGTCTCATCGCTACCTTGAGGAAAAGGGGCAAGAAGACCAAAAAACTCATAATGATTTGGAAAATTTAATTAATCAAGGTCACACGATTGTTGTCATTGGTGATGAAGAGCATGTTTGTGGATTCATCGCACTTTCAGACACAATACGTGAGGAAGCAAAAGACATCATTGCTAAATTGCATAAAAGTGGAATCAAGCATATTGTTATGCTTACAGGAGACAATACCGGAACAGCAAAATTAATTGCTAATAAAGTAGGTCTTGATCATTTTTACGCCGAACTATTGCCCGAAGATAAAGTTCAAAGAATTGTTGAGCTTGTTGACAAGTATAAAGTCGTGGCAATGGTAGGGGACGGAGTGAATGATGCTCCCGCAATGGCTCGCGCAAATATGGGAATTGCGATGGGTGTTGCAGGAAGCGATGCTGCTATTGAAAGTGCAGATATTGCATTAATGAATGACGATATTTCTAAAATACCCTGGCTCATTAAACACTCCAAAAAAACTATGGGTGTAATTAAGCAAAATATTGGTTTTTCATTAGCTGTAAAAGCTCTATTTATGGTTCTAACATTTGCTGGACATTCATCTTTATGGGGCGCCATTGCAGCAGATATGGGGGCATCATTTGCAGTAATTTTTAATGGCCTGAGGCTTTTAAGGGGTCTAAGGCCCTAAATGGGGTATTTACTTATTTTGTAATTCTGCCGTATAATCTAGGTGAGAGGGTAGAAGTGAAAGTATCAATAGTTCTTATATTTATATTAACAATTTTGGCCACATATGTAGCTGAGAGCAATGTTGTTGGTTGTCAACAAACTTCCACAATTACTCATTTTGATCATCCCTCTGCCGATAACTCTTCTCATCAAGACCAATCTCATTCTCAATGTAACATTAACCACTGTCATCTGGGACATTGTGGTCTTCTTTCAGCAAAAACAAATTCTAAAACTTATTTGATTACACAGGCTTTTGTTTCCTTTAATCAAATTCCGATTCTTTCGGATTTCACCAAAGATCTATTACGACCTCCTATTGCTTAATTTTTAAGCAAATTCGTTTCTAAAAATTAATCAATTTAAATAGGAGATTTTCTATGAAAACTAAGTTTGTAGTTTTGTGCGTCCTTACATTATTGCCATTAACAAGTTTCGCTCGTCCTGGAGGTGGTGGAATGGAGCGATCTCAACGATCTGAAAAGCCCTACGAACCAGAAATTGTGAACTTTACGGGTATTGTAAAAAGCAAACCCCATCAGGCGCAGAGTTGTGATTCTGATTTAAAGTTTACAGTCAATGGCAGTGGTGATGTGTATGTACTTTCAAATGGGGAAGAACTTAAAAAACTTCATTGTTCAAAAGAAAAGGATTTGGTGATCCAACTCAAAGCTGAAAAGATGCCCCGATTCTTATTTTGGGGAGGGGACTTAAAGGTAATTTCCTTTGAGGTTCTCAACGAACAGGAGCCCGAGGGTCATATTTTGCCCGAAGAAAGGCAAAGTTCGCATGTTCATGCTGTTGATCGTAGGTAATGTTTGGGGGGCTATGCCCCCCTTTGTTTTATTAAAGCAAATAAGTTTGACTAAATAAAAATAGGATTTTAATCTCTAAAAATATGAAAGTTTTGAGCGCTATATTATTAATGACTACTTTTTTGGTAAGCTCTGTTGCCTTATCTGGTCATTGTTTTGACTCAAAATCAGAGTGGGATAGCACATTGCTTGAGCATTGTACTCAAAACAATAATGATCAAAATAGTTCATCTGATCACAAAAATCATCATTGCTATGCTCACTGTCTGCACCAAATCGCAACCACAATAAGTCTTGCTGATTTTAACTTTTTTAGTTTTGAGGCGATTAACAATTTTAACTATCGCTTTTCAGCCGGTAGAACATTTTTAGAAGGCCCATTTAGACCTCCACTAAGTTAATTTTTGATTGATTTCATAAATTTACTTTTTTAGGAGGATCTTTTGCGCTTTTTAGTTTTAACAATAATTTTATATTTTTCCAATGGTGCGTGGGCACAAAATGAAGTGCCTATTTGTAAAGCTATTAAATCCACAAGGGATTTGTACGGATGTATTTTGCAAAATCATCCTGATTACAAATCATCTCAAGTTAACCATGAAATAGCATCAGCGGCTCGTGCTAAAATTAACCAGTGGCCTAATCCACAAGTATCATTAAAAAGCGTTGCTGGTACTAGAGCTGGGGAAAATAATGGTAGTACTGAGGTTGGAGTTACAGTTGATTTGACCGAGTGGCTTGTAAAACGTCCAGCTCTATCAGGGCTAGGTAAATCTGAGGAAAAAAGCTTAAAGGTTGATGCTGAAGAAAAAGAATTTAAAGTTAAACTTCAAGTCATTAAAGACCTTTATAGACTGCGACAACTTACTGAAGAACTTGAAATAGCTACTGATGCCATGGGAACATTCTCAAAAATTGAAAATCAATTTAAATCCAGACGTGCACGTGGTCCTGAGCAGGAAATCACTTTAAACCTTGTTCAACTTGCTCAAGGAGATTATCAGCTTAAGAAAAACCATCTCACTATAGAGAAGGCGGAAATAGAGTTAAAATATAAATCCGTTTTTAGTGACAGACTAGAATTAAAAAAAGAGTGGTTGCCAACATTAAAATCAACTTGGCCAGAAGTCAAAGTTACTCAATTTTCCCGCGCTCCATTTGAATTGCGAAAGGCTGAAGCTGAAAAAGAAAAAGCGGAAGCTGAAAAAGGCATTGCTAATGTTGATTCGTGGCCAAAAATTTCAGCAGGACCAGTAATTGAGAGAAATACAGAGGGGCCAGCACAATATTATAATTATGGATTTAATTTAAATGTAAGTCTTCCTCTCTTTTCTCTAAATGGTGGGGCCAGAGAATTTGCTGGAAAAAATCTGATTAAGTCTGAGTATGAATATAATTATGCTTTAAAAAAAGCTCCCTTTGCAAATCAAATTCTAATTCAAAAATATGAGTCAGCCGTTGAAGCTTTAAAAAAATCATCTGATGGTGATAGTTTAAAAAAGAAGCATAATTTAATTGATAGTCTTTTTAGACAAGGCTTGACATCTGGTGCAACTATTATTGAGGCGCATAGACAGATTTATGATTTTACTACTTCCCAGCATGAACATGAAATGACAGCCCTTGATGGTTACCTAATGATTAATTTTCTATCTGGTAAAGATCCCGAGGAGTTTTTAAAGTGAAGTTTTTAATTTCTATTATGTACTTTTCGATTTTGTTTTTTGCCGCAAATGTTTTTTCACATGGCGGCGGTGAAGGTGAAGGTGCCCAGATAGGGCCAGACAAAGGTGTCACAGAAAAGGGGCCCCTTGGTTTTAAACTTTCTGATGAAGCAATTAAGACGATTGGATTTAAAACGGCAGATTATACTGCACCAATGGAAATTCCCAAGGAAGCAATTGCTTCCGCTAAGAGTGAAAAGTTTTTTTATCGTCTTCGGGATGGTTGGTACAAAAGTGTTCCTCTTGATCATAAAGACCTTAAAGAAAATGATAAAATTATTATTTCCAAATTAGGATTTTTGAGAATTATAGAAGTATATGTGCAAGGTGGAGGGGAAGAGGAAGAGGGCCACGATGATTAATAAAATTATTCATTTTTCAGTATATCATCGGGGTGTTGTTCTATTTTTTACTGCTTTATTGGTGGCAGGAGGAATATATAGTTTTCAGCATCTCCCAATTGATGCAGTACCTGATATTACTAACAATCAAGTTCAAATCAATACCACAATTGATGGCTTAGTACCTGAGGAAATTGAACGAACCATTACCTTTCCAATTGAATCAGCAATGAGAGGTATGGGAGGTGTTGAACAGGTTCGTTCAATAACAAGATTTGGACTTTCTCAGGTCACGGTTGTATTTAAAGACAGCGTTGATATCTATCGTGCCAGACAGCTTGTTACTGAAAGACTTCGGACCGCTGAAAATAATTTGCCTGCTGGAGCAGAGCCACGTTTAGGACCAATCTCTTCTGGTCTTGGAGAAATTTATCAATACGTCATTGAGTATAAAGAACCTGCTACTCAGCCAGAGGAAAGGTTTGAGCAGCTTATGGAATTAAAGGCTCTTCAAGACTGGTTTGTAAAACCTAGATTATTGACCGTAGAAGGAATTGCGGAAATCAATACATCTGGTGGATTTGAGAAACAATTTCATATTCAACCTGATCCTAAAAAAATGGCTACGTATAGAGTCCATTTTGGAGAAATTCAAGAAGCTTTAAAAAAAGTAAATAAAAATGTTGGAGGCGGTTACGTTGAGCAAACAGGAGAGCAATTTTTAGTCCAAGGGATTGGACTATTAAAATCAGTTCATGACATTAAACAGGTTCCTGTAAAAACCTTAGATAATTTTAGGGTGATTAGAGTTGAAGACATTGCCAATGTAACGTTAGGGAAAGAATTGAGAACTGGCGCTGCTGTTTACAATGGTCGCGAATCTGTTTTAGGAACTGTAATGATGTTACTTGGTGAAAATAGTAGAACTGTTTCAATTAGAGCTGATGATAAAATTAAAGAAATAAGACAAGGATTGCCTCCAGAAATTGAACTTAAAACAGTTTATGATAGATCCCAACTTGTAAATGCTACTCTAGGCACAGTTGAGCATAACCTTTTAATGGGGGCTGGCTTAGTTGTAGTTATTCTTTTATTTTTGCTTGGTAATGTGAGAGCCGCAATTATTACAGCGCTCACGATTCCTTTTGCACTTTTATTTACGTTTACAATTATGAAGCCATTGGGAATTTCAGGTAATCTCATGAGTTTGGGGGCTCTTGATTTTGGAATCATTGTAGATGGAACTGTTATTGTTTTAGATAACTGTGTTCGTTACATCCATGAAAAAGTAAAATCTTTAAAAAGAAACCTGACGAAAGAAGAGTTAAAAGAGGCAATTTACCATGCTACAGTTGAAATCAGAGTGGCAGCTGGTTTTGGAGAATTAATCATTGTAGTAGTATTTCTTCCCATTTTTGCATTGAC
This sequence comes from Oligoflexia bacterium, assembly GCA_016715815.1. Taxonomy (GTDB): domain Bacteria; phylum Bdellovibrionota; class Bdellovibrionia; order JABDDW01; family JABDDW01; genus JADJXN01. Next base: position 137,833 of record JADJXN010000005.1, on the reverse strand, counting down.
AGGAATTGAAGGAAAAATGTTTATTCCCATGGCAGCTACTTTTGCAATTGCAGTTGTGGGTGCTTTAATTCTTTCTTTTACTACTGCTCCAGCTTTGGCAAGTTTGTTACTCTCGCCTAATTCTGAAGATAAAGAACCTAAGCTAATGAAATGGTTTCAAAAACGGTATCTCCCACTTTTAGATTTAGCTACAAGAAAGAAAAAACAGACAGTCTGGATTGGTGCTGCTTCAATTGTAATTGGATTGATTCTTTTTGTAACAAGAGGGGCGGAATTTTTGCCTCAACTTGGAGAAGGCTCTTTTGCATTTCATATGATTAGACCTGTGAATATTAGTTTATCTCAGGCGGTAGAATTTCAGGAAAAAGCTGATGTTTTGGTTAAAGAATTTCCAGAAGTTCATGATGTTTTTTCAAGGCTAGGTACATCTGAAGTTGCCACTGATCCGATGGGTGTGAACGTTGCTGATACTTATATTATGCTCAAACCCAGATCTGAATGGCCAAAAGTAAAATGGGCAAGACGAAGTTATGAGGAACTTGTTCAGGCGATAATTGAGAAGCTTGAAAAAAACCTTCCCGGAATGAATTATCTAGCCTCTCAACCAATTCAAATGAGATTTAATGAATTGCTTGAAGGAACACGGGCAGATGTTGCTGTAAAAATATATGGGAGTGATTTGAAAACACTAACTAATTTAGCGATGGAAATTCGTGAAGTGGTTGAAACTGTTCCGGGTGCCGGTGATGTTGAGTCTGATATGGCCGGCACCTCCCCTGTACTTAGAATTGTTCCTAAGTCTGAGTTACTTGCACAGTATGGTGCGAATTTGTCCGATGTATTGGAATCCATTTCTGTAGCACTCGGTGGTGAAGAAGCCGGCTATATATATGCTGGCGAAAGAAAATATCCTTTAGTGGTAAGAATGAGTGAAAAGGATAGACAAGATTTAGATGTTATTAGAGATTTGCCGGTTGGATTGCCTGCTAATGCCACAACACCACTTTCTACTTTAGCAAAAATTGGATTTCAAGAAACCTATGGTGTGGTCAATAGGGAAAACTCATCTAGGCGCTCAACAGTTATGATTAACTTACGTGGTAGAGATACCGAATCTTTTGTTAATGAAGCTCAGAAACTAGTTTCAGAAAAAGTTAAAATACCAACGGGATATTTTGTGGATTGGGGTGGAAATTTTAAAAATCTTCAAAACGCAAAACAAAGGCTAATGATTTTAACTCCTATAGCACTAGCACTTGTGCTTGCTATGATTTATGCAGCTTTTGGAAGTCTCTCTCAGACTCTTCTTATTTTCAGTTGTGTTCCTCTTGCTTTGGTTGGTGGAATTGTAAGTTTAATGATCAGAGGCCTGCCGTTTAGTATTTCCGCAGGTATTGGCTTTATTGCTTTATGTGGAATAGCAGTTTTAAACGGAGTAGTTTTGGTTAATTACTTTAATCACCTTAGAAGTACAGAACATTTAACTGGCATGGAATTAGTGAAAAAAGCTGCGATGATTAGATTGCGACCTGTTTTGATGACAGCTTTAGTAGCTATTTTTGGATTTATTCCAATGATGCTCTCAACTGGTGTTGGTTCTGAAGTGCAAAGACCTTTAGCAACAGTAGTAATTGGTGGTCTTATTTCATCAACGCTTTTGACCTTAGTAGTATTACCGGTACTTTACTTAATTTTTGAAAACAGGATGTTAAAATATAATCAAAGAATATCACATTAAAAGGAGAACTTTATGAAACACAATTACGCAATTATGACATTAATTTCCGCAGTATTTTTATCAACCAACGGATATGCAAAAGAAAAAATTGATTGGAAAGTATGCGATAAAGAGCTTAAGGAGTTTTGTACAACAATTAGGGACGATCACGAAAGACATGAGTGCCTTGAAGAGGCTCCCAAAGGCAAAGTGTCTAAGGCCTGCGCCGATTTCAATGCTAAATTAGAAGGTAAATTTGAGGGTAAACACAAACATGGCGAAAAACATAATCATTAAGATTTTATAAAAAATACAGTTAAGTATTTGCGACTGATAACTTGAGAGTTTTGTATTAGGTTAACTATGACTTTGTTTTTAAAAGGAGGATCAATGAAGATATTTTTAATTTTGACTTGTTTAGTGAGCTTTGCAGCTTGTGATCAAAAAGGCTCAGTAGAAGGTACACATCAAAGATCAAAGGCTGAAGAAGAAACAAAGATTGATTTGCAAAATGAAAATTTAAAATCCAAATCTGAAAAAATGGAGCTCGATCTTCAAAACCGCAATCGATTTTACAAAGGTGTTTCTGGTGAGTTTACAGGAGCCTTTAGTGTAAATAATAGTTCATTTAAAATCTTAGTTAGCATGAATCCTAGTATCCATGTAATGGAGCCAAACAGGGTAAGGAGCCTTGAAGAAATTCAGGATGATCTTAATAATTTATCTCTTATATCCCAAGTCTCTGTGACAGATGCAAAGGATAACGTGGGAATTGGTGGCTGTGTTTATGATAAAACAAAAGCTGATATCAATACAGGAAAGATTCAATTTGCTTCTAGTGAATGCCCACTGCGTTATGTAATTTCACTTTCAAATAATGTTAATCAATCGAAAGATTTATCATTAAAGTTATTTTCTGGGGAGGAAACTAAGATTCAGACTTTGCATCTCCAAGCATACTCAAAATATGGATCCAACTATACGGCAGTTTTGAGACGAAAGCAGTAAAATTTCTTATATGCAAGATGTGTGTAACTTCAAAGTGCACACATTTTGCTTTCAGCTTGAGAGCACTAATCGAAAAATTTAGTTTTATTCAAATTAAAAAATTTCATTTTCTGTAATTTACAAACTCAAACTTAAGTAAGAACATTTTTTACTCATTTAAATTTAAATATTTCTCCTTTGAGCTTGAAATAATTTCAAAATATTTTTACTCTTCTGGTGTCAGAAAAAAGGGGTTAAAAATGATTAATTTATATGAAAAAGTAATTTTTGTTTTAAGTATTTCTTTTCTTTTATTTTTAAAAAGTAGCAATTCACTAGCTAATAATGAATTGGCTTTAAAAAGATTTTATTATCAAATTAAAATTCCGCAGACAAACCAAAGTTGCTCACAAGAAGCATCAAAGTTGGCTCAAAGATTTTCTGATGTAACAGGATTAAACGTAATTGAAAATGGTTGCAGAGGAGAAGTAGAATTTGCTGATACTGAATCAGCTTATAAAATGTATTCAGTAGGACTTACCTATTTATCTATAAAAGAAATTTTTCCATATAGTGCATTAGTTGGAATGGATGTCATGGGCATACCACATTCAGCTGTTGGTATGTTTTCTACTTATTCTGAATGTTTAGGGGCTTTACAAAAACAATCAGAATTCTATGAAGAAAAAACAGGCTATCAAATTATTGCAAGTACTTGCCTTGAAGGTACTTATGAAACTTATAAAAAATCATATGTTTTAAGAATTGACGGAGTGGCTAAAAACAACTTATCAGAACCAAACTCAAAACTGTATGCACTCCCATTAAAATTTCAGGGTCAATTAAATAGCAATTTGCGAGTTCAATTAGAAAGCTTTCTTGTTTCTAAAGGCGCAAGCATAGTGTGGGAAAATGAAAATGTTATTTTTTATTATAAGAAATACCCTTTGCTAATTAGCCAGGAGGTTCTTGGTGAATTTACAGATGCTGATGAGTGTGAATCACAAATCGACGAAGCGAGGAAAATATTTTTAAACCTTGGAAATAACGATGCTGTGGTTGGATGTTTGCCTGGGAAATATTTTAATTCTAAAAAAGTTTATTTGGAAGTTGTTCGCGAATCTTCAGGCGGAAGTAACTATTTTATAGATATTCACCAGTACTCGTCACAAGCTGAATGTTTAAATGATAAACCTCGTCTTATTGATGAGGCTGCTTCTAGAGGGCATAAACCTTTAGGTGTTTTGTTTAGGAAAGAGAAAGAGGGCAAGTTCTTGCTTCATTTGTTTAGAAGCCTGTATTAATTAAAATACAAAGATCGATTATATAAATTCTTTTATAAAAAGGAGGATAGGTGATGATAATAAAAAATTGGGGTTTTTTGTTTTTTGTGATTTGTGTGTCAAGCTTAAATTCATACGGAAGTGAGGAAACAAGTTCTCCTCAGGTTACTCAAATAGAGACAAAAACAAGATTTGTGGATAAACTTTCAGTCAAATATTCTAACACCTTTTTTGGACCGTCATTAACTAGTCCATTTTCAGGAACTCACTTTGATAGCGAAGAAGAAGGTGGGAAAGCTCCTTTAGAATTAGAGAATTCACTTCAAGCTGGCTATAAATTAAATCAAGATGCTATTTTAGGTGTAGTTACTAAATGGGTTTGGCACCCAGTACCTTCTGAAAATCAACCTTTTATGTTATTGGATCCATATTTACGACTAAGTCATGCAAAATTATTAACTAAAGGTAACTTTAACGTAGCCGCTGATCTACGAGTAAGTGCGCCAGTTTCTGAAAAATCGATTGCTCATGGGTTAATTACGTCAGTTGCCTCTGAACAAGAGACTACATATGAAATTCCTGAATCGCGTTTTACAATAGGCCTTACTACGTTTGTACAAGTTAATTTTCATAATGAAGTTGACCACCAAGAGGGAGATTCCTTGGAATTGCATCTCAGTCCAAAGCTGGAATACAAAGTATCAAACTCATTAGCATTAAACATGGTTTATGAATTAACTAGAACTCAGCCAAGGTTTGCAGATGTAGCTGTGGCGCAGCCAGAAGGTTCAATACTTGAGGTTGGTGCAGTTTGGGATATTACTAACACACTTAAATTTAATCCTAATATTCACACGCGAACACTTCAGGCGCTCTCGATGGATACTTTAACCTTAGGAGCTAAATTGGATTGGATTCTTTTATAATGTTTTTTGATGGGTTTGATTTAAATTAAAAGTCGGACTCGTTAACGGAGCGATAATTGTTTCATTTTTTTAGGAAATCACTCATATTTGTGAATTTGCACTGCTAAATTAAAAGCTTGACGTATTATTATGGATTGTTACAGAGATAACCAATCTTACACCAAGGGCAATTATCACAAAGTTAGCTTATTTTCCGTGATTTCCCACCAATCAGTTTATATTTTATACTAATGAATTTTAAATTGTGACATAATTTAATAATAATTAGCTCAAGAAGGAGGATTTTATTTTAAAGTCATGCTGTAAAACAATTCTAAAGTCTTTTATTTTGTTTTTACTTGGTTTTACGCCCGACTGCGGGAAAGATCATCAGGCAACGGCCAATCTAGTGGCACAAAATCCCAAGGTTCTAAAAGTATTTTTAGTTTTAGAAAGACAAAATGCAAAAAAAGATATTCCTTTTTGAAAAAAAACGACATTATCTGCTATTTCCTTTATCTTTTTTAATGGGATTCACAGGGAATTGCGGATTAGAAAGTCGTTCAACTAACAAATTTATTTTTAAAAAGCAGGATAAACATTTTTCGCAATCATTTTATATGTTAAAAAAATGAAGAAAACAAAATTTCATATTTCACAGATGGATTGTCCAAGTGAAGAGCAGTTGATCAAGCTCGCCTTGGGTAAATTTTCTCCTAAAAATTTGCAATTTGACCTTCCTAATAGAGGCCTAACTGTATTTCATGATTCATTAAGTAGTGATATTAGCCAGGAGCTCGAAAAATTAAATCTTGGTTCAAGACTTGTTTCTGATGAAGTTATTGATGCCGCTCCACAAACTGATGAAAGCGATCAAAGCAAAATTTTAAAAATTCTGCTTTTAATTAACTTTTTTATGTTTTGTATTGAGATTGTAGCGGGAATAGTTGCTCATTCGGCTGGATTGGTTGCAGATTCATTTGATATGTTGGCCGATGCTATAGTTTACGCAGTCAGCCTTTATGCGGTAGGCAGATCCATTTTAATTCAGAATAAAGCTGCAAGGTTGAGTGGTTGGTTTCAGCTTTTGCTGGCTGCGGGCGCCTTTGCTGAAGTAATTAGGCGACTGATTTTTGGTTCTGAACCCCACTCAGGTCTAATGATGGGTATTTCATTAGTTGCTTTGATTGCCAATATTTCTTGCTTAGCCCTTTTAATGAAGCATAGAAAAGGTGCTGTTCACATGCAGGCAAGTTGGATTTTTTCATCTAATGACGTGATTGCAAATATTGGAGTTATCATTGCAGGAGTTCTTGTTTCTATTACAAAAAGTTCATGGCCTGATGTTGTAATAGGGACTCTCATTGCTATTTTGGTAACAAAAGGAGCCCTTACCATTTTGAAATTATCTAATTCCAATATTAAAAACTAGTCGTTTCTAATACTTCACCCGCAGTAAAATTTACTTCAGATTGTGATTTAACAATTACAAATCCTTGATTGAGGTCTTTTTGACATGAAAAATGTCCATCCATTAAGTTTTTTACAAATGGTACGTACTGGTGATAGCAAAAGATAGAAGATCTTACATTTAAGATTTCAGGCGAATATAAAAAGATAGGAATTTCAGCTAACAAATATTTTACAGCTAAAAACGTTTGCTGTTCGTTAGCAGGACCATTTTTGAGCTTTCCTTCCAATACCCATTCAGCAGCTTCTAAACAAGCTTTTTTAAATCCAGTGTCTTCTTCAAATTTGTTTTTAATTTCTAGATATCGATTTTGGAATTGGACTTTGCAAGATAAATTTTCCCAGTTTAATATATAGTTATCAATTTCAGAAAAACAAACCCCCAGGTTTCTTAAAGCTTTGGTTATTTTATTTAATATATATTGAGATTGTCTTCGAGACTTCCATTCAGCTTTTTCTTGATCGTAACCTATAGCCTGTAAAGTATAAACGGAGGGTTCATCAGGAATGAAAAAATGCATCGACTGAAATTGTTTTTTGCCCCAACGAGCAAGTTCCTCAATTTTTGTTTCTGAAAAATAACTATTAAAAGGACTTATGCCAAAACACACGTGAGTTTTATTTGCCAATACATTTTCACAAGAGGGGGTCAAGCCTTGAATGATCATCTCTTATCTCCAGTCCATAGAGTTTTAAAATATTCTTATTTCTTTTAGCTTCCAAACTGTTTGTGTGGCCAAAAATCCACCAACCAGACCTCCTAATACCCATAACAAGGTAATTCCTAAAGCTAATTTTGCACCAATTGCTGCAAGTAATCCTAAAGAAATTACTGCTAAACTTAGTGTTTGAACTAGTTCATTTTTCTTTAGAGTTCTTAATTCTTCAATTGTAAAAATATAGCCAGCGGCAAGAATACTCCCTGCAAAAAAGAAAAATCCACAAGCAGCCATACAGAATTCATGACCACCCATATTCATGAACCAATCGCTCAATGAATATTTTGTACCAAATGGATTAACTCCAAACTGATGACATACTGCTAAGGATAAAACTCCAACAACCATGTGAATTCCAAATAACTTTGCAAATGTCATCCAAGGACTTGGATTAATTAAAGTAGCAATTCCTTTGTGCACGGCTTGAGTAAGTTCTTCGGGAACTTGTGCATTTGATTCTAAAAATTCTTGATACTCTTTATTTTGCATAGTCATAAACTTTTTCCTTTCCCAATCAAATCCTTAAGATTGCGAACAGCTCGACTAATGATTTGTCTAACATTAGCTTCAGAAGTGTTAAGAGTTGCTGCGATTTCTTCAAAAGTTTTGTCTTCAATGTACCGCATTTCAATAGCTATTTTTTGTGTCGAAGAAAGTTCAGAAAGAACTGGGACTAAATTATTAAATTCGCTTGAAGTACTATTGGCAGCCTCAAGGGTGTCTAAATCAATGTCAGAGTATTCTTTTTTTTTTGTTTTTCTGATTTCGTCAACCAAAGCATTTTGAGTGATAGTAAAAAGCCAAGGTTTAAAAGGAAGTTGTTTTTTATATAGATTTTTTGATCTGTGTAATTTCATAAAGACTTCCTGGAAAATATCTGAAGCCATGGCTTCATTTTTTACCCTCTTTTTAATAAACCCATAAATCATTCCTGAATGACGGCGATAAAGCTCTTGGAATGCCTCATAGGTTCCCATTTGATATTTCATCATCAGCTCTTCATCACTTAAGTTCATAACCGTCATAGATGTTCCATCTAATATCTAATACGTAGCTTTCATTGATTTTGTGACATCCTTTTTAATTATGACAATTTCATAAGTAAAATCAAATACTTAATAATTTTTGTCACAAACTCATTATTTTAAACGTATTAGCTTTTGAAGGAGCAATCATGCGTTTATTAGCTGCCACTATCTTATTATTTATAGGCACTTTGGCAATAGCCCATCCCACTTCCTATAAGGGTGCAACGGGAATTATGTCCTATAATACACCAACTACAAATGAGCTATTACTTACATATTCTTTGAGCCATAGATTTGCATTAGCCACTACATACCTTAGGGACTCAAGTTCAGAGTTTTATATTCCTCGCGCTAATTTTTTATTGGCCCGTTGGAATGAGCATGATTCACAAGCAAATATCTATTTAAGCGGTGGCAGTGGTTGGGAAAAATTTAATAATAAAACTTATAGTGCTCATTTAGCTGAACTCATTGCCGATTGGGAAAGTCGAAAATACTACGTTTATTTAGAGCATCAGTATTTAAGAAGAAATAATATAGATAATAATTTATTGGCTACTCAAGACTACAATCACTCAAAAGCACGATTTGGAATTGCCCCTTTCTTAGCAGAATTTGATGAGTTAAATGTATGGGCTATTTTACAATTTGATAAACACTTAAATAATACACAGATCGAGGCCACGCCGTTTTTAAGATTCTATATTAGAAACGTATTGTGGGAAATCGGTGCGGGATTTAACGGAAGTTTTAACTTTAATTTTATGATCCATTTATAAACCGCTGCGCGGAAAAAGCGAAGCTAGACAGGAGATTCACATGAAAAAACTTTTAGTCATCTTATCAATTTTAACAAGTCTTCCTGCATTTGCAGGTGAAGAAGTACAGGTCGGAGTTAAAGGAATGGTTTGTGCCTTCTGCGCTCAAGGAATTGAGAAGAAATTTAAGGGAGAACCTGCTGTGGAAAAAATAAAAGTAAGTCTTGAAAAGAAATACGTTAAACTTACTTTTAAGGACGGACAAAAACTTTCAAAAGAGAAAATTTCAGAGCTTTTGAAGGATGCAGGATATGAAGCTGTTTTTGATGGAACAAAGTAATGACTCGAATTAAAGATAACTTTATCAATTACCTAACCCTTTTTAGCTCAACTGGTACTCTTATTTGTTGTGCACTTCCAGCACTTCTTGTGAGTTTAGGATTGGGGGCCGTGATCGCAGGCTTAGCTGGAAATATTCCAGGGCTTGTATGGTTATCTGAGAATAAAATCTCTGTATTTATTTTTTCTGGATCATTGCTGGCTATAAATGGGTTTTTAATTTGGACAAATAGAAATGCTCCTTGTCCCATTGATCCAAAATTAAGAGATGTTTGCATTAAAGGCAGAAAATTTAGCCGGAATATTTATTTTACGAGCTTAGTAGTATTTTTTATTGGTTTCTTCTTTGCGTTTGTTGCGCCAAAAATATTTTATTGATCAACTTGCAAAAATGGCCTACGGCGATGGAGTCGGACTTGCTGATGGCCTGGGTTGGGCTTGGGGTCGAGAAGACTCAGATGGTACTGCTCTTCCATTCCATTGATTGTCTTCTTCAGCATTTGGAGTTGGATCTACTGTAACGGCTTTGCCTTTTCTTGGCGAGCAGAGAAGGTGAGCGGCATCAATATTAGAAGAGTAGAGTTCTTGAAGTTTAATAACATCTACGGCGCCCAATTCATTAATTTCTGACAATAAAGAAAAAGATGGCGTCCCTGTGCTGGAAAAAGTTCTGGATTCCGCAGGCTGATTACTTGGGGGTACCACTGGCGTTGAGGTCGGACCAGGTAGTATTGTGCCGGTAACCGCAACAGAGTGATCTAAAATATTGAGCATTCTTGCGGAAACATTTTCCTGTGGTATGGAATTTATTTGATCGGGAGTTCCCCATCTAATCTGGTAAGCAGCTGTGATTACTAAATCATCGATAGCTCCACAGGGATTAAGTGCAATGTATTTAATTTCTTCTCTGAGAACTTGAGGTCCAACTAATCTCATAAGTTTTTGCTTTTTTTCATTCATTTCTAAGAGAACATATTCTCTATCAAAAGATTTAATTTGATAGGTTTCTGTTTCCCCATCTAAACTTTGAAAAGTAACACTGCTACACTGAGCTTGAGTAACAGTATTAGAAGTATCTACTATTTGTGTAAACCCACCTTCTATATATTTATAGGCACTTTTTGTGGCCACTAAAGGGGACGCGCTTGATTGAATATCAATTGTAGAAAGTCGTGCCTCTGTTTCTGAAGGAAAATCTTTAAAGCGCTTGTACATAATTTCAAGATTTAAACAGCCTTCGGGAGAAATTTCCTCCGGCCTTATTTGCCAGGAGCTTATTGCTCCACTACCGTTATTTTGCGCGCAACCTAAGAGTAGAGCCAAAAGCGTTGTTATTAAAATTTTTTTACTCATGGTCAATCCTTTTTATTTAGAAAGACTAATCAACGTTTCAACAATTGCTGCTAATGGTTCGCTGCGAGATGAATATCTTGGTGCTGCTTGAATCCACTCGGTGGGAAGGGGTCCTCTGCCACTCCATGTACTTGTTAGATTTGGGTTGCCTGTAGTAGGATGAGGAGACTTGGGTATCCAAATCCAATCAGGATGCATAGTTGTATACCATTCACCACCTACAATATTCATACTGCTATCTAATTCTAAATCGTAAACATAGCGGATAACCTTGGCCATTTTAGATGAACCTTCAGAAGAATTAGGATTTGTTTCCACCATGTAACGGACATTCATTATCACACCAACAAGATAAGCCGCATTTTTCGCGCGATAATTTTTAAACTTATCTACCGTTAAACTGCCAATATTAGTTAAAGCTTTTTTCCAAAAATTTGTAGGTTCTAAAGTTTGAGGATTAAAGTATGAGTACTCATATCCATAAACTGGATGATTCCAAATTTCATAATCATAAGTAGCATCCATAATAAATCCCTGCTTTAAAACCCCAATGGAATTGACAACTGCTAAATGCCAGGTGCCTGGATTAATATCTTCGCATTCTTGTTTGTCCACCTCTCCAATACTGTTTCTTGCAGGGCTGCTAACTTTACATTTTTTTCCTATAAAATTAACTTTTGATTCTTCAGCCCATAACTGCGAAGCAAGAGCTTTAATATCAGTAGGATTAAATTTTATGGATGCACCATTGGCCGCAGTAAGCGTTACGGATCTTACAGGCTCATCATACACTAGTGAAGCGGGTGCCCATCCATGACAGATCCCTGCCCAACTAGGAATAACTCCATTTGTAGACGCATAATTTTGAACTTTTCTCCACATGGATTGAGTTAATGTGAAATTATAATCTCCTACTAAAAAATCATATTTTTCTGCAGGAGATAGATGATGATATCGTCCAGCTGAAATTAATGAAGAAGTAGGTGACGAAACAAAACTGGAGTAATTTTGCTGCCAATCTTTACTTTTTGGATAAGCTGGGTCAGCATACCGATTAGCTATTTGTCCTTTGGCGATAGGCCAGTAAGAAGTAGACCAAGGAGTTTTTTCTAAAACATAGGTTCTAAGTTTTAGACTTTCCATTTGAGGTAAAGATTTTATGAAGGCTGCACCGTTATGTAGAGTTTCTGCATTTTCATAATCAGGAATTTCCATGGTTTTTATCCAACGTGGATTTTCTGAATATTGTCCAAATGCAAAGGAGCTAAAAAATAAAGTGGTTATTAATATGATGCGATTAATTTTTTTACTCATGGATAACACCTCTTACCATCAAACGTTTCCCCGTGACTTAAGCAATGCTTATACCCGGACTGTTAAGGTTTAGATTGTTTATGCGGTGCTTAGAGATGAAAAAGAGCAACGTTTGGGGCATTTTGGTAGCATTAAAGCTGAATACTAAAATCCTAGACGGCCGCGTCTTTAAAAAAATTTAGTATTCGCTGCTGAAATAAGCTGTGGCTTTTCTACGGTCAGGACTAAGATAAACGCGCTTCACTTTTTGAGTGTCATTGTAAAAGGCAATTTCAAGTTTGAAATATTTAACTTTGCTATCACAACTTTCAATAACAGGAAGTTTGTAAGTGTAGCCGGTCGCATCCACAAACCAAAGTTGATAAGTATTTGATAAAGTTCCAGTTCCAAAGGTTTTAATGCATTTATCTGTTGATACTGTGGGTTCCAACTTGATTTTGATTTCTTGATTAGATCTTTCAAAAGTTAATTTTGTAGGTAAATAATTTTCAGCTACGTAAACCCAGCCGCCTTGGAAAATATAACCAGAAATACTATCTGCTTGAGTTGAAAATGAAGTTAAAAAAATAAGCGTAGCTATGAGCTTCATGTGCATAACATAACCAAGTTCTCAACGTTGCGTCCATCGATTTTTTGTGTAAAAAGTAAATGCTCTTTAAATGCATTGGGGGCCCCCTGCCACTTTGATACCCCTGTTGCCGAAGCTGTGCTAATAGCTGTAAGACTGCCCAATTAACTATGGAATAGAGATAGAAAGATAGATGAAAAAATTAAAACTAATTTATTTTAAAGGTTGCCCGAATGTTGAAAAAATCAGGCGTACTTTAAAAGATGGTGGCTTTGATTTTGAAGAAATTAATCAGAATGAACTTTCATCGCATCATCCATTAAAGAATTACTCATCTCCCACGATTCTTAGGAATGAAGAAATAATTTTTGGCTCCATTTCATCATCTGATGGCGGTTGTTCATTAAAAGTTCCGGACGTTGAACAACTTAGAGCGCTAATAATGAAGGTATGAAACATGAATATTCTTAATTTATTTGGACTGTTTTCTGTTACAGCCATGTTAATTTGCTACGCTCTTGAGAAGAAAAGCCGTTGGTACATCCTCGGTTTTTCGGTGTCGTGCCTACTAGGATCTATTTATGGATTTTTACAGGGTGCATGGCCTTTTGGACTTGTTGAAGCAATTTGGGCTGGAGTTGCTTTTCAAAGATGGCTGAAAAGTTAAAATTTGGTCAAATAGCTCATTATTCGGGATATAGACTAAAACAATTCCCACTCAATAATTCTCAAAAATACTGATAACTTAGAATTTCTCAAATCAACTTTAACTTCTACCAATATCTTTCTAAGTAGTTTGTCATCTACAGCTTATTTTAACCATTGAATGTACACAGCATATTGTGGTCCTTGTTTCCAAAAATGAAAAAAATGCTTTCAGACATCCTCTGAAATCACTTACAGGTATAGATTGAATGAATACATCTGAGGGAATGGAGGAAATATGCATTTACAAAATGGAAAAGAGAAAAAACAAGGTCAATATATTTCGAGTAAAATCATGGCGATCGAAAGAGTTATGTTTGAGACATTAATTTCAAAAAAGGAACTAGTTACAGCATTTGGAGTATCCAGTAGCTTTATCAGCAAACTTATGGCTGAAGAAGGGCTTCCTTACTTTAAGATTGGGAGAGCCGTAAGATTTCGAGTCACGGATATCTCCCAATGGCTAGATAGAAGGAGAATACCATGGCAATAGATCATAAAGCTGTACCCATTGAGTGGCTTTCAACTAACGAAGCCGCAAAATACCTACTAATAAGTGCAAATGCACTCCGCATTCAGGTCTTCAGAGGTCAAATAAAATCCTACAAACTAGGACGACGATTACGTTTTCGACTAGAAGATCTAAGGCGAGAGGTCACTGCTAGTTATTCAAATGTGAATAAACAAGAAATGGAAAAACAAAAATTCTATACCTCAATTAGAAAAAAATAATCACGATGGAGAATCTATGAACGAAAAGTCTTTTCAGGAATGTGCAAAAAAATCTGCCGATAATTTAGTGTGGATGAATTCAGAAGAAGCCGCCACCTATCTGAGAGTATCCGTCAAAGCCCTTAGAACACAAGTTTATAGAGGGCACATTCCATTTTACAAGTTACAAGGCCGACTACGATTTAAAAGAGCCGACCTGGATCGAATGCTTGAAAATACACGATGTGGGAGTTTCGCTAATTAAAAAAATGGTCGCAATAATAAATGAAGAAACTAATCTCATTACTTTAACTAGAGAACAACTCTATGAAAAGGTTTGGAATACCTCTGTAAGGGCGCTTGCAAAGGAATATAACGTTAGAGATCAGGATATTAGTAAATTATGGAGAAACATACAATTCCTCGACCACCACCTGGTTATTGGCAAAAGATCCAGTACGGATATAAAATTCCTCAGCCACCACTTCCAGTATTAGCGTTGGAGAATTCACAAGTAACTATCTATAAGAGCGATAAAATTGATTCAAAAAACATAAAAATGGAAACTAAAGAGAGTGTGGAGATAACTCCCCCTCATCCTCTGGTAGAAAAAACTAGAAAAAATTTCAAACCTTCATACCCAGATAAGTTTGGAAGACTGACACCTAAAGATCAAAGCCTCAATATTGCTGTCACAAAAGATAGTATTGATCGGGCACTCAGCGTAATGGACGTTATTATAAAAAATTTTGAACAACTCAACTACGAAGTTTCCATAGTTCGAAATACCAACAATCATGACTGGGATGAATGGTTCACGCAAGTGAATGTTTGCGGAGAACAAATTAAATTTCACATAGAGGAGCAGGTTACAAAAAAGATCAAGTTTACGTGTGATCAAAAATGGGGACCAAGAAGAGACTTTGAATATCTTCCAACGGGTAAGCTTAGCATTATCATTGATACATATGTTGGAGAGAGCATTCAGAAAACTTGGAGCGATACTAAATCAAATACTTTCAATAGCAAGGTGGAATCATTTATCAACGCCCTCGCTAAGGCTTCTGAATTTTTAAAAATGAGACGAATTGAACAAGAAAAATGGCAAAGGGAATGTGAACAAAAAGAACGTGAGCGACGCGAAGAAGAAGAGCGCAAACGAAAAAAAGAAGAACAACTCCGTAAAATTGAATCCCAAATCAACTCGTGGGAAAAAGCAGAAAAAATTAGAAGATTCGTTTTAGCAGTTGAAATTGCTGCAAATAATAAAAATGGTAAAATTGAACCAGAAAGTGAATTGGGTTTATGGATTTCTTTAATAAAAAGCTATGCGGATTCAATGGACCCAATCTATGTAACCTTCAATAAAGAAACCGCGAATGGCTAGCTCTTCGGTTTCAATAACAAAACAGCGGGACGGTTGGGATCGGGAGCTAGTCATTCAACTAATTTTAGAATTACACCGAAGGAATCATCGTCTTTCTATTAAAAATCTATATGTAAATAGAACACCTCTGCCAGACCTTACACTGAGTAGAATTGTTGGCAGGCCTACATCAAGACAGGAACTCCACAGTATTGCATGTAAATATTTTGGTTCATGGTCATGGGCAATGAGGGAATGTGGTTTAAGCCGAAGGGGTTCCACGCATAATTATTTTTGGAATCAAGAAATCATTACTAACTCAATTCGCCTCCTCTCTCGAATGGGTTATCCATTAACCGTTAAAAGTATTCATCGTGATAAAACAAGAGCAACAACACGTTTGCTAAAACAAACTACCAATAGATCCACAACAGGCTGTAGTCTGCATGAAGCTGCCCGAAGATATTTTGGGTCATGGGATACCGCGCTGATAGAAGCAGGTTTGGACATAGAGCAAATAAAAGAAAAACCCTTTTGGAGTAAATTAAAAACCATAAAAGTAATTCAAGCTCTCAATCGAGAAAAAATTTTTCTTAATGCCTCAAATATACAGTTAGACCGAGCTAGAGGGAGTAAGATTTTTCAGATAATTAAAAAAACCACAGGAAAAGGCAAAGTGGGCCGTAGTCTCTATTCTTGTGCTTTTCATAATTTTGGATCATGGGATAAAGCCCTAACAGATGCAGGACTTAATCCTGTAAAAATACGACTTGCACGATTTAAATGGAAAAAGCGAACGATCCGAAAAATTTTAAGAGCTCTATATGAATCTAATGTGCAGCTGAATGTAGCAAGTATATTTGCAAATTCTAGCGATAAACTTAAAACAATTATTATTAATAACTCAGGTAGAAAAATTCAAGGTAGTAGTATCTATCGAATCGGGAGAAAAACTTTTGGGTCATGGGATGAATTTTTAAAATACTCTGGACTCACACCAAGTACAATTCGCAAACATTCAGCTCAGTATGTTGGAGACAAAGAAGGCATTATCAACATTATTCATGCTCTTCATATTAACGAATTTGAACTGCATTCCACAGCGATGATTAGAGAATCAAAAAAAATTCTAACTTTTCTAGAAAAAAGATTTGGCCTTGCTATCAGCGGCTACAGCATTCTCAATGCTTCAAAAAGATTGTATGGATCATGGGATAAAACTATTTGGGAAGCAGGATTAAATCCCAATGAAATAAGACGACGATCTCCGCCTCATACGACACATCTACCTCTGATTTTATACCAAGTTGAAGATGTTAAAGTAGAAGGAATACCTCGAAGAACTAAGGTACTAGGTGCTCCTCCCAAAACACCAGATCAAATATTGGATGAAAGAGAAGCCGTACATAAACTCGAATTAGCTGTAAGTGGAATGAACGAAAGTGATCAGGATCTCGTGGAAAAAGTGTTTGATGCTATTCTTGAAATTCACCATTACCGCGATCAAAAACATCTTATTCAGTTAGTAGCTCGCCGCCTGGATGGAAATGTGCCAGAGCAAAAAATAGCCTCACTCCTAGAAAAACTTGCTCGTAACGCTAAAGATAGCGACAGAATAAAACAACAATAAACGCACGTAGAATGAAACGTGATGACCCAGGACTTGCCTACTTTCTTGGGCCTTCTAACCCTTATATAAGTAGGACATGACCTTCCCCCTTTTTCCGCCCAGTTAGGAATGGAGAGACACTGCATCAGGTTTTATGTTTAAGCCTGTGTTGTTCCACAAATTCACTTGGTGTTAAGTTATTAAGTGAACTATGTGGCCTTGCAGTGTTGTAATCTTCTCGCCACAGTTCAATTATTTCTTTAGCTTTTTCTAAATTTATAAACCAATTTTCATTTAAACACTCATCTCTAAATCTTCCATTAAAACTTTCTATAAAACAATTCTCCACAGGTCTGCAGGGCTTATAAAATCTAGCTTTATATTATTTTTAAAACTCCACATCCAGTAATGCCCCTGAAAACTCAGGGCCATTATCACAAACTATTATTTTAGGTCTTTCTCTCTCATCTATTACTTTCTAAAACTTGGATCACCTTATAACCAGGCAAGCTTGCATTAACCTCTATGGCTAAACACTCCCTGGTATAGTCATCAACCACATTTAAAGTCCTAAATCTTTTCCCATTTGATAACTGGTCACTAACAAAATCCATACTCCATCTCTCATTTGGCCTTTCTGGTAGTGGAGTAACAATTCTTAATGGCGCTGTTTGACGCTTCTTCTTGCGCTTTTTTATCTGTAGCCCCTCTTGCTGATATATTCTCTCAACCCTTTTGTGATTCACTATTACCCCTTCACGACGTAACATTACATACAGCCTTGGTGACCCAAACCTTCTTCTTTGTAATGCCAAAGATTTTAGCTTTATTTTTAAAAACTCATTCCTATCACTTTGCTTTGGCTTATACTTGTATGTAGATCTTGAAAGGGTAAAAGAGCACATGCATGCCTCTGACTGATCTGATGATCCTTTATTGAATATTCAGCTGCATCCCTCTTGGCCTGTGTCCCTACCACTTTTTTGAGTTCACATCCTTTAAAATCATGTTGTCTAAACTAAGATCTGCTACCAGCTTCTTTAGCTTTCTATTCTCATCCTCTAAAAGCTTTAATCTTTGCAAATCTGATTTTTCCATCCCCTGATACTTGTTCTTCCACTCCCATAATGTTGAGGCACTTATCCCATGGGTTCTACAAATATCTTTAGATTTAATTCCAGACTCATGCTCCTTTAATATTTTAATAATTGTCTCATCAGAATACCTTTTACCGCGCATATCTAACCTCCTTAGGGTTATTAATATGACACAGCGTCTCTCCGATTTAAACTGGTACTATTTTTGGGGGGAAGGTCAGCTATTTACGCTTAATCGCAGAAGACACCCAAGGAGCAACTGAGGAACTTGGAATTGTCCTGCCAAAGAACGAAGAAAAAGGGAATCTGGTCTCCCTTTTTCAAGTTAGGGTCTAAAACTGCTTGCCAATACTTGCCAGACTTTATTAAATTGAGCATTAACGCGGGCTTAGGATAGTCCTAATAACCCGCTCCAGAACCACTCCGATATCAGATATCCAATATCTTGATATCTGATATCAGGTAAATTCGATGCAAAAAGAATTTAATTACAAAGTTCAAATTAAAGAATCCCACCTAGACACCTTTGGTCATGTTAATAACGCTGCCTATTTAACTCTTTTAGAAGAAGCTCGGTGGGAGCTTATTACCAAAAATGGTTATAGCCTCCAAAAGGTTCATGAGCTGAAAAAAGGTCCTGTAGTTTTAGAAGTAAAGATGCAATTTTTAAAAGAGCTAAAACTAAGAGAGTTTATTAATATTCAAACTCACTCAGTTAGCTTTGAAGGTAAAATTGGAAAACTAAGTCAAACTATTTATAACCAAAATAATGAAAAGGCCTGCCAGGCTGATTTTGTTTTTGGTTTTTTTGACCTTGCCACTCGAAAATTAATACCCGCCACAGATTTATGGCTTAAAGCCATTGGACTAAAATAAAAAATTAAGATTTTGAGTTTTTAAAAAATAAAATACTATATTGAATTGCTGAGACAATACTCAAAGCCATACTTGTCCAAAGTAAAACAGTTCCTAGCACAATAAGATCAATGCCAAACAAATTTCTATTTAATAAAAGAGCAGGGATGGCCACCATTTGAAAACCTGTTTTCCATTTACCCATAGAGCCTGCTGCAATAACAAGTTTTTCATTGGCTGCTGCGGCTCTAATTCCAGCAATAAAAATATCTCTAGATAATAAAAGTAAAACTAAAATCGGGTTCACTCTTCCTAAAGGAATAAGCATAACAAGTGCCCCCATAACTAAAAGTTTATCTGCCACGGGGTCCATGAGCTGGCCTAAAACAGATTCAACTTTATAAAGCCTGGCTAAGTAGCCATCTAAAAGATCACTTAGGCTTGCTGTAATAAAAAACATAGCTGCCCAAAAATCTCTAAAAGAATTAGGCTCTATTAATAAGTAAACAACCACTGGAATAAAAGCCATTCGCATCCAAGTAATGAAATTAGGGAGCTTCTTCTTCCAAATTGAGAATTGTTGTGCTTTCATAACCCTCATAGACTATGGATAAAAGCGCATTATTTCTACTAAAAATTATTTTACTTACTTTTAATACTTCTTTGGCCTCAGAAAGGCTTAGTGAAACCCCGTTTTGGAAATCAAAACCAGCAGTTTATAAAAAAATTAAAGAGGATCGAGCCATTGTTGTTTCTGCAAAAACAATTCATAAAGAAAATATTAAAAATGTCATACTAAATGGGGCGGGTTGGGTGAAGGCTCCCTTAGATTTTGTTTACGAAAACGCCATTGATTTTAACCAATATTCAAAAATCCTTCCCTATGTTGAAGAAACCACTTATGACAAGAGCTTGGAAGAATTAACAGCAAAGGGCTCATTTTTGACAATAAATGCTAATGTAAAAATGAAGTTAAAGGTTGTAAAAGAAGGAAGGTCTGCTCAGATTAAATGGAGCATTATTAAAGGAATTTTTGATGGAATGGAGGGAGTCGTTTTAATGGAAAAAACAACAAACCACCAAGGGGATGATGTCACAGAATGTTCTTTAAAAGCAAATTATGAGGGAGATGCCAATATACCTGATTTTTTATTACACTGGGGACTTGAATTTATTGGCCAAAGAATGGCATATAAAATGCGAAACCATATGGAGAGTCTGTGGCAAAAACAGAATTACTAGTTGTACGAGTTCCATTTTATGATACAGATGCTATGGGGGTTGTTCACCATGCTAGTTACCTACATTATTTAGAAAACGCACGTATTGAATGGCTTAGAAGCCAGGGTTTAAGTTATGCAAAAATGCAGGCTGATAAATTACACCTTCCAGTAGTAAAAATTAATATTAGATACAAAAAGCCTTGCCGCTTTGATGATGTTATTGTTGTAGCAGCAACACCTCGCCTTGAAGGTATTAGAATGATTTTTGATTATGAAATTAAAAAACAATCCGGTGAGGTAGTGTTAAACGCTCAAACAGAGCATGTTTTAGTTGATGAAAACTTAAAAATGAGAGAACCTCCAACTGAGATAGTTCAAAAAATTAAGGGAGACTAAATGGATCGCAACCTGGCAATGGAATTTGTTAGAATCACAGAAGCTGCAGCATTGGCCTCAGCACGGCTTATGGGTCGAGGCGATGAGAAAAAAGCAGACAAAGCAGCTGTGGATGCCATGAGAAAGGCCTTTGATAGCGTTCGAATTGATGGAACCGTGGTGATAGGTGAGGGCGAGCGTGATGAAGCGCCTATGCTTTATATTGGTGAAAAGGTGGGAAAAGTAGGGCCTGATTCCCCAAAAGTAGATATTGCCCTTGATCCTTTAGAGGGAACCACAATCACAGCGCGTGGGGGCGAGAATGCTATAAGTGTTATTGCGGTAGCTGAAAAGGGAAATTTTTTGCATGCACCTGATACCTACATGGAAAAAATAGCTGTGGGCCCAAAGGCCCGTGGCAAAATTGATATTAAGGCTGAGCCCATTGATAATATTAAAGCTGTTGCAAAAGCGTTAGGTAAAGATGTTGAAGATGTAACGGTTATTATTTTGGATCGCCCTAGACATGAAAAACTCATTCATGATGTGCGTTCAACAGGTGCAAGAATAAAACTCATTTCTGATGGAGATGTTTCAGCAGCCATTGCTACTTGTCGTGGAGATGCTGGGGTTGATATTTTAATGGGTTCAGGCGGTGCCCCTGAGGGTGTTATTTCTGCAGCTGCTTTAAGATGCATTGATGGAGATTTTCAAGGCTATTTAAAATTCAGAAGCGATGAAGAAAAAAAGCGCGCAGAAAAAATGGGAATTAAAGATTTAAATAAAGTTTATACCATTGGCGAGCTTGCCAAAGGGGATGTTATGTTTTGCGCAACCGGTGTTACAGATGGAAATTTATTAAAAGGTGTTCGCTTTATGGATCACCATAGAGCGCAAACCCACTCTCTTGTTATGCGTTCAAAAACAGGGACAGTTAGGGAAATTGTAGCCCATCACAGACTTGATATTAAACCATTATAAATAGGGAACTAAAAATGAGTAAAGCTACGATCAGTGATGTTTTTAATGCACCCATTGAAAAAGTTTATGAAGTAATAGCAGACTACAGTCGTTACCCAGAGTTTTTACCAGAAGTAAAAAGGGTGAGTGTGATAGATGCTACACAAAACAATAGAAAGCTTATTGAGATGGAAGTAAGCATTATTAAAACCTTTCGCTACCAAATATGGGTGAGTGCTAACCCTGTAACAGAAATTAGATGGTCATTTCATGGGGGAGAGCTTTTTAAAGATAACCGCGGCTCATGGAAATTTCAGGATCAAGGGGATGAGACAACAAAAGTAGATTATGAATTAGAAGTTAAATTTGGCCTTTTTGTTCCCGGTATGATTGAAAAAGCCCTTGTTGAGGTCAATCTTCCGGGAATGCTTAATGCCTATAAAAAACGTTGTGAAAGTTAATTTATGTCAAATGATGAAGAAGAAAAAATAGAAAAACCCTCAATCCCACTTGTTGATGTAGCAAAAAAGCTTTTCACCGTTGGGGTAAGTGCAGCTTTTATGACAGAGGAAAGCATTAGAAACTATGTTAATGATTTAAAATTACCCAAAGAAGTTTTACAGTTTATTTTAAATAGTGCTGCCAAAGGAAAAGAAGAATTGGTGCAAAGAGTGGGTAAAGAAATCAGTGGCCTTATTAGCCACATTGATTGGGTAAAAGAGGCTAGTAAATTTGCTGAAAGCCATAAGTTTAAGATAGAGATTGAAATCATACCAAAGAAAAATAATTCCAAATCGGATGTATCTTCATAAAACTACATTTTAAATAATACAGAATACATTGCTTTAAGCAAATCTGGGTCAAAACGACCGGCAAGCTTTTCCTTCATAAGGGTGAGGGCATCTTGTGGAGACATGGGAACATTATAAGATCTTTTAGTTGTTAAAGCGTCGTAAGTGTCGGTAATAGCAACAATTCTTGCCATAGGGTGAATTTCATTTCCCTTAATTCCTTGGGGGTAACCATTACCAGTGTGGTTTTCATGATGTTCAAAACAGCAGGCTTTAATGGCATCTGAAATATTGGGGAACTCATTTAATATTTGTAAACCATAAAGTGGGTGGCGTTTCATTTGTGCCCACTCAGCTTCATCCAAAGTTCCTTGTTTACAAATAATCTCAACAGGAACTTTACGCTTTCCTAAATCATGAAAAAGCGCACCACGGCCTAAATCAGAAAGTTCATCTTTATTTGTAATTCCTGATTTTTGCCCTAAACCTAAAGAATATATACAAACATCAAGACTGTGATTGTAGGTATAAAAATCATGACTACTTAAACCTATAAGCCCACCTACAGCTGTGGGTTCAGCATCAATAAAAGAAATAAAATTGGAGATTAATTCTTTTGATTCCTCTAGGGCTTCATCTACCTTGGGGTTTTCAAATAGCTCTTCAACTAAAGTAAAAGAATGTTCCTTTAAAATAAGGGCTTTTTCTTCTGCTTTTAATTTAGTGTCATCAACGCGGGCTTTAACATATTTTTTGTAAGCATCTTTTTCTTCATAACGGATATAAAATACGTCAGCCCGGCGGTTTAATAAGTGCTCAAGCTTATCCCCCTCAAAGGCAGCGCCTGCACGCATATACAGCACATATTTTTGGTTAATAAGCACATACAGATCAAAAGTAATGGGCGTATAGGGGTGCAAACTGGCTAAACGGATCTTATAGTACTTATCCATATTGAAATCTTATCCACTTTTGGAATAAATCTAAAGAATGATTCGCTTTGACACGCCAATTCAATACCTCAAGGGCGTTGGGCCCAAAATTGCGGCCCTTCTGGCCAGGAAAGAAATCTTTCAAGTAGGAGATATTCTTACTTGGTTTCCGAGAAGCTATGAAGATTTAAAAGCCGCAAAACACATCAGTCAGCTAAAGCCTGGCGAAACTGCCTCTTTTATTGCACAAGTTGGAGCTATTCGTGAAATTCCATTAGGTAAAAGCAGCCGACGAATTCATGAAATGATTTTTACAGACAATACTGGACGAATATCTGGTAAGTGGTTCAGAGTGCCATTTAGAAATTATTTTAAAACTTTCAAACCTGGTGACTATGTTCGTGTCACCGGCGAAATAAAAAGTTATCGCCACACTGTTGAGATTCACCACCCTGATGTTCAAAAGCGAGATGAAGAGGCCACTTTAAGTGAAGGCGAAAAAGGTCTTTTACCAATTTATTCTGAAACAGAAGGGCTTAATCAAAAACTTATTAGAAAAATTGTAACTTTAGCTTTTGAAAACGCTCAAGATGAAATTGAAGAAACATTGCCTCAGTGGCTTTTAAAAAAATATAATTATCCTGATTTAAAAACCTCTCTTTTAAAGGTGCATCACCCAGGAGAAAATGAGAATTTTACTCTTTGGAGTGAATATAAAACCCCTTACCAGATGAGGCTTATTTTTGAAGAACTTTTTTGGTTAGAGCTGATGTTGGCACAATCAAGAGCGGGAATTGTAAAAGAAAAATCCCCCGCTTTTAAACCACTTCTAAGTTTAGCCCAAAAAATGAGAAAAAATTTGCCCTTTCAATTAACAGATGACCAAGAAAAGGTCATAGCAGAAATTACATTGGATTTAATTAAACCCCACCCCATGCACCGGCTTGTGCAGGGTGATGTAGGTTGTGGCAAAACTGTAGTAGCACTACTTACTTCAGCAATGGTTCTAGAAAATGGTTATCAAGTAGCCATGATGGCTCCTACTGAAATTTTAGCAGAGCAACACTTTTTAAAAGCAAAAGAGCTTTTAGAGCCACTTGGTATTAAATGCGCACTTCTTACCGGAAGCCAAAAAGAAAAGCAGGCAAAAGAAATTAAAAAAAATATTGTTGAAGGTAATGCCCAACTTATTGTAGGAACGCACGCCTTAATTCAAGAAGATGTAGAGTTTTTTAAACTGGGCCTTGTCATCATAGATGAGCAGCATCGCTTTGGTGTTAAACAGCGAGCGGAACTTAAGAAAAAAGGCTTAAGCCCTCATTTTTTAGTTATGACGGCAACTCCTATTCCTCGAACTCTTGCCATGACTGTGTATGGTGACTTAGATGTTTCAATAATTAAAACACTTCCTAAAGGACGCCAACCCATTGTGACCAAAGTGGTTCATGAATCAAAACGTCAAGCCGTGTATGGTTTTTTAAAGGATCAGTTGGCAAAAAATAGACAAGCCTATGTCATTTACCCACTAGTAGAAGAAAATGAAAAAATGGATTTAAAAAATGCCACAGATTCAGCAAGGCATTTAGAAAAAGAATTTGCTCCTTATAAAGTTGGTCTTTTACATGGGCGCATGAAGGCTGATGAAAAAGAAACTTTAATGAGAGATTTTAAATCAGGGACCATTAAAATTTTAGTAGCCACCACAGTAGTTGAGGTAGGGGTGGATGTTCCACAGGCAACAATGATTCTTATTGAACATGCAGAAAGATTTGGTTTATCTCAACTTCATCAACTCAGAGGGCGTGTGGGGCGAGGAGCAGATAAAAGCTATTGTGTTTTAATGACAAGTTATGCACAAAGTAATGAGGCCAAAGAGCGATTACAGGTTATGACAGAAACTAGTGATGGTTTTAAAATTGCCGAAAAAGATTTGATTTTACGCGGCCCTGGGGAGTTTTTAGGAACACGCCAATCAGGGTTGCCTGGTTTTAGAATGGCTAATCTTGTTCGCGACATAGAAATATTAATTCAAGCCAGAGAAGCCGCTTTTGAAATACTTAAAAATGATCCAAAACTGTTATCTCCTGATAACTTGCTTTTACATCAAGCCATTATAGAAAAGAAGAAACCCTCACTATTATTTGCTAAAATTGGTTAAATAGTTATTGACGCCTTCAAATTAGCTTGATCTGATTTTTTGTAAGGGGAGAAATCAGATGAAATTAAATACACTTTTTATTGTGGCTTTTTTTCTATTTTCCAATTCAGCTCAGGCGGGGTTAATTAAATTAAAAAACCAAGTCATAGATACAAAAAATCAAATAAATGTTTTTGGCTTAGATCAAGGTTTTAGCCAAGCAGTCATTATTCAATTTGCAGGCCCAGTTCAGAGGGGTTGGAAAGAAGAGTTAAGTAAAAACCAAGTTGAACTTTATGGTTATGTCCCTGAAAATTCTTTTATAGCAAAAATTAATGAGCCTATGGCACTAGAGAATATTAAAAAATTTGAATTTGTAGAGGCTGTCATTCCCTACAGTGCGCAATTTAAAATAGATCAACAAATAAGTGTCCCATCTGTTTTTAATAAAAACATCACTACTAAATTTTCTATTACCTTAACATCAAGTTCTTATATGTCAGCCATGCTAAATGAACTTGAAAAAAGAGGGGTGGAGCTTGCCGGTTTTATTTCAGATAGAAATATTATTCTTATTTCAAATACCCAGACAGTTTATGAGTTAGCTGAAATTGATTATGTTGAATGGGTTGAGCCTTATGCAGAGTTAAAATATCTTGACGATTTAAACCCATTTGATGGTTGGATAGGTAAGTCTTCAAATAGAAATAATTTTACCTCAATGACAGGATATGAATCAGGAACAAAGCTTATGAATTTTGAAGAGGCTCATAAGCTTGGTTACAATGGCCAAGGTGTTATTGTTGGTGTGACTGATACGGGTTTAGATACAGGTTCAGTTGAAGATATTCACACTGACTTTAAGGGGCAAGTCATAAAAGGTTATATTAGAGGTTTGTTTTCAAAATCTTGGGGAGACCCGCAAGGACACGGAACCCATGTGGCGGGCTCTGTTGTAGGAACAGGCGCAGCTTCTGAGGGAAGAGTTCGCGGTGGGGCTTATGGAGCAAAGCTTGTTATGCAATCTAACTGGACGCCTATGGTGAATAACGCACTTGCGGCACCAAGTCTTGAAAAACTATTTGAAGAACCATTTAAGAATGACTCAGCAGTTATTCACACCAATAGCTGGGGACAAAATTCTAACGGAACAAGATATAATGCCATGACAGCATCTTTAGATGAGGTGTTGTGGAAAAACCCAGATCTCTTAGTTTTATTTGCTGCTGGTAATAGTGGTGCAGATTTAAATTCTGATGGAGTGATTGATAACGGATCTTTAGGGACACCGGCGGGAGCAAAAAATATTCTCTCAGTAGGGGCTAGTAAAAACTATGTTTTCAAAGGTGGTATTCAAACAAAAGTTGGAAAGCTAAAAGGAGCTCAACAAAAATGGTCTGTTGGTCCCATGGCTGAAACCACTTTGTCTGATAACCCAATGGGTATGGCGCCATTTAGTAGCACTGGCCCAACTCAAGATGGAAGAATAAAGCCAGATATTGTTGCACCTGGAACAAATATTTTATCAGCTAGATCTCATCACCCAAAGGCTACGCTTTTATGGGGTGAGTATGATGGCAATTACGTCTGGGCTGGTGGTACATCTATGTCAACACCCTTAACTGCGGGAGCAGCAGCGGTGGTCTACCAATATTTAAAAACAAAAGCTAATAAAGCACCCTCTGCAGCAGCAGTGAAAGCAGCTTTAATTCATAATGCATTTGATTTATTTCCAGGTCAGTTTGGAGAAGGAGCTTATCAGGAATTTAAAACCAAAAGACCAAATCCAGTTGAGGGTTTTGGCAGAGTAGATGTGGGAGCAGTTATTAAGACACCTTACTATTTTATTGATGATAAAATCGGTCTTAAAACTGGTGATAAGAGGGAAATAACTTTAGGTCTTGAAAAGGTCGTAGCAGGCTCAAAAATGAGGGCCACCCTTGTTTATACAGATGCACCGGGAGCAGCAGCTGCTTTAAGTGCACTTGTTAATGATATTGATATAAGCTTAGTGGCTCCAAATGGAGCCGTTTATTATCCAAACCACAACACAAGCCCTGACAGAGTTAACAACGTTGAAATGATTGAGTTTGAGGCGCCTTTAAGTGGGGCTTATAAATTGCTTATTACAGCGTATAATGTGCCAAAGGGCAGCCGTGAAAAAGATGCACAACCCTATGCGCTGGTTTGGAATTATCATCAGTAAAAATTTGATATAGTAAAACTTACCAATGACGCATATGCGCCAAGCTCCATTGACTTTAGCTCAAATTTAGTGATATAACTCTACTGCTCGTATCTCTACTTAACACGTCAATAACACGGGCTGGAGGCAACGCAAAATGGCATTTAAAGTTGGTGATAACGCGGTTTACCCTGGCCACGGAGTTGGTGTTGTAAAAGCCATAGAAACAAAAGAAATTTTTGGAAATAAACAAACTTTCTACGTAATTCAAATTCTAGATAATGGCATGAAAATTATGGTTCCTAAAGACAACGCAGCAAGTGTTGGCTTAAGAGCTATCATTTCTAAAAAAGAAGCAGGGGAAGTTTTTAAAATCCTTCGAAAAAAGAATTTAAAAATTGATAATCAAACCTGGAACAGACGCTACCGCGAATACATGGAAAAAATTAAAACCGGAAGCATTTATGAAATTGCTGAAGTTTTAAGAGATCTTTTTCTTTTAAAAGTAGACAAAGAACTAAGCTTTGGTGAGCGCAAAATGCTTGATACTGCCCGTGGCCTTCTTATTAAAGAGCTTTCTTTAGCAACAAAAGAAAATGAGAAAAATGTTGAAGAAGAAGTAAAAGAAATCTTTGGCATTGAAGAAGAGGTTCCTCTTGTGGCAATGGCTGCGGCTGCTGAGGCACCAAAACTTAAGTGAAGTGTGATCTTGTCTTAGTTGCCGGTGGTGCTAGCCATCGATTTGGATTAGATATCCCAAAACAATTTCAAACCGTTGTATCAAAACCCCTTTATCTTTGGTCTTTAGAGGTTTTCTTATCTTGGAAAGCGCTTAATGAAGTTGTGATTGTAGTGCCCCAGGATTGGTTAAAAGCAGTTCAAGAGAGTTTTAATTTACTTATAGAAAATAAGAAATTTCATATAGTTAGTGGTGGTAATTCAAGATCTGCTTCAACCTATGAGGGTTTAAAAAAGTTATCTCAAATTTCAGATTGTGAGTGGGTAGCTGTACACGATGCAGCGCGCCCATGTATTACAACAGAATTAATTGAATCAGTTTGGAATCAGTGTGTTTTAAATCAAAATGATCCAGAGTTTGGCGGAGCAGTTCCAGGAACAAGGGTAAATGAAACAATAAAGGTTGTTAAAAATTCTATTGTGACAGAGACCCTTAATCGGAATTTACTTTATACAATTCAAACGCCTCAAATACTGCGTCAAGAAGTTTTAGTGGGCGCAATGTCACATATAGATTTTATGGCAGATTTTGTAGCTTTTGATGATGCAAGTTTAATTGAAAAAATGGGTCGTAAAATAGTTGTTGTTGAATCTACAAATGATAATCTAAAAGTTACACATCAAGAGGATATAGAACGTGTTCAGAATTGGCTTAGGAAGCGACATCCACAAATTTGAAAAAGGTCGCAAACTTGTACTTGGCGGTGTTGAAATACCACATACCCATGGGCTTATGGGGCATTCCGATGCTGATGTGGTTTTACATGCGCTGGCCGATGCACTTTTAGGAGCTCTAGCCCTTGGTGATTTAGGAAAATATTTCCCCGGAGATGAGAAAAACAAAAACCGTAACAGCCTTGAAATATTAAAAGAAGTTTGTACCATGGTTTGGGAAAAAGGCTATAAGGTGGTAAATACAGATATTGTTATTATGGCAGAAGCTCCAAAGATCGCAGGTTATAGAGCGATGATGTGTGAGAAAATTTCAGAAGCATTAAACATTAATCGTCATTGCGTGGGTATTAAAGCTACAACTTGTGAAGGTTTAGGTGCTATAGGGCGAAGTGAAGGAATTTATGCTCAAGCCATTGTGCTTTTGAAAGAGAAAAAATATGACTGATAAAGTTAGAGTCAGGTTTGCTCCTTCCCCAACAGGTTACTTACATGTGGGAGGTGCTAGAACAGCACTTTATAATTATTTATTTGCAAAACATTTTGGCGGAAAATTTATTCTTCGTATTGAAGACACAGATCAGGCCAGATCTACTGAAGAGTCTTTGAAGATGCTCATTGAAGATCTTTTATGGCTCGGGCTTAAGTGGGATGAGGGTGTTGACCCTAAAACCCTAAAAGATGTTGGCGAGTTTGGCCCTTATAAACAAAGTGAAAGATTAGCAATTTATAAAACTGTGGCAGATGAAATTATAAAAGCAGGCCTTGCTTATTATTGTTTTATGACTGATGCCGAAATAGATAAGCAAAAAGAGCTTTTTAAGGCTCAAGGTAAGCCTCCGCATATTCAAAGTCCTTATGCAAGTATGCCCCTTGCAGAGGCCCTTATTAAAATTAAGGGCGGTGAAAAGGCTGTGGTGCGTTTTAGAACAAGTTCTTTAAAAAAAGACTACGTATTTAAAGATTTAATTAGAGGCGAAGTAAAGTTCCCATCAGATATGGTTGGGGATTTTGTTTTGTTACGTTCCGATGGTATGCCTGTTTATAATTTCTGCTGTGTTGTTGACGATTATAAAATGGGAATGACTCATATTTTAAGAGCAGAGGAGCATTTATCAAATACTTTACGCCAACTCATGATTTATGAGGCCATGAAGTGGAAACCACCTGAGTTTGGACATTTATCATTAGTGCTTGATGAGGATAGGCAAAAATTATCAAAGCGAAAAGGTGCCACCAGTTGCCATGAATTTAAACTTGAAGGCTATTTGCCTGAGGCATTAAAAAACTTTATTGCACTTTTAGGTTGGTCTCACCCAGAAGGTAAAGAAGTTATGTCTATGGAAGAGATGATTAAAAACTTTAGTACTTCGCGTGTGAACCCGGCGGGAGCCGTTTTTGATTCAGTAAAACTAAAATGGATGAACGCTCAACATTTAAGAGCATTACCCCATAAAGATTTATGGAATGAACTTTTGCCATTTATTAAAACCCCTTTATCGGGGGATCAAAAAACATTTTCTGAAGGGGGTTGGGCAGATAAAGCTTTAACGGCACTAAAACCCTCATTTGAGACATTAGTTGAAGGAGCAGAGGCATTTAAAGTTTTCTCTGAGGAAATGAAATTTGCTGATGAGGCTGAAGAAGTATTTAAATGGCCCACTACAAAATCTGTTTTTGAGGCATGGTATAACGCGTTGTCGCTACCAAAATGGGGGACGTACCTTTTGGAGGAAGAGTTTTTAGAGATTCAAAAAAAGATTCAAACAGAAAGTAAAGTTAAAGGAAAAGAATTATTTCAAGCACTGCGAGTTGCAGTTATTGGAAAGCCCCATGGAACAGAATTAAAATTATTAGTGCCATTAATGAAGCTTGAAAATTTAAAGCATAGAGCAAAGCTCGCTTGTGAGAGAGTTTAATTTAAAAATGAAGATTTATAATACCCTCACACAAAAAAAAGAAGAATTTAAACCTATCAAAGCGGGCGAGCTAAAAATGTATTTATGTGGTCCTACGGTTTATAATTTAGTACATGTGGGGAATTTTAGAGGGCCCATATTTTTTAATTTTGTAAGAAATTATTTTCAAAACGTTTTAAATTATAAAGTTAAATTTGTTTATAACTACACAGACGTTGATGACAAAATAATTAACAAGGCCATTGAAGAAAATATTGCTGCAACTGAGGTTTCTGAAAAATACATTAAAGAATTTGAAAAAGACTTTAAAGCCGTTGGCTTAAGAGTTGCTGATGTAAACCCCAAAGTAACAGAACATATAAAAGAAATTGTCAGCCTGATTGAAGATATTATTAAAAATGGCGCAGCCTACGTGGTTGATGGTGAGGTTTTTTGCAGCATTGAAAAAATTAAAGATTACGGAAAACTAAGCCATAAAAATATTCAAGATCTTATTGCAGGGGCAAGAGTTGAAATTGGTGAAAAAAAGAAAAACCCCCTTGATT
The DNA here is from genome assembly GCA_016715815.1 of Oligoflexia bacterium. GTDB lineage: Bacteria > Bdellovibrionota > Bdellovibrionia > JABDDW01 > JABDDW01 > JADJXN01. Next base: position 106,572 of record JADJXN010000005.1, on the reverse strand, counting down.
TTTCTTTATGGAAACCAGCAAAACCCGGCGAGCCTTCTTGGGATTCTCCGTGGGGTAAGGGAAGACCAGGCTGGCATATTGAATGCTCTGCCATGGCTAAAAAACATTTAGGGGAGACCATTGATATTCATGGCGGCGGAATTGATTTAATTTTCCCGCATCATGAAAATGAAATTGCTCAGAGTGAATCTGCAAATAATAAAAATTTTGTAAATTATTGGATGCATAATAATTTTATAAACATGGGTAAAGATAAAATGTCTAAATCTTTAGGCAATATTTTTACTGTTAGAAAGTTTGTAGAAGTTTTTAATGGTGAAATTTTAAAATTTCTAATTCTATCAGCTCACTACAGATCTGGTGCAGACTTTTCTGATAATGTCATTGAACATGCTATTGCAGGGCTTGCGCGCATTTATTCAAGTTTAGCCCAAGCAGAAAAAATGATTATTATGTGCCAAAATGCTGGTTTTAAATACCAAACAGATTTAACTAAGGTTTTAGATCCATCAGGCTTTGGTGCAAAACTAAATGAATTGTGGCCTAAAATGATAACTTCAGCAGAAGATGACTTTAATACCCCTGAAATTTTGGCTGAAATATTTAATTTGGTTAGAAGTTTTAATAATCTTTTAAAACCTGGTATTAAGCCAACTCAAGAGCTTTTAAATTCTGCTCAAAAATTTAAAAATGAAATTACTAAAGTTGGTTCTCTTATGAGCTTATTTGAAAAACCAGCAGTTAGTTTTTTAAAAGAGCTTGATGATATTTTATTAGAACAAAAGAATCTTAAAAGAGAAGAAATTCAATTAAAGGTAGATGCCAGATCCAATGCAAAGGCTGCAAAAGATTTTATTAAGGCAGATAAATTAAGAGCTGAGCTAACTCAAATGGGAATTGAGCTACGCGATAACCCAGGAGGGACAGAGTGGGAAGTAAGGAAGTAGTAAAAAACCACTTCAAACTTGTTAGCCCATTTAAACCTCAGGGCGATCAACAAAAAGCCATTAAAGAGCTTGTAGAAAATTTTAAACAAGATAAAAACCAACAAGTATTATTAGGTATCACAGGCTCTGGTAAAACATTTACAATGGCCAACACTATTGCAGCTCTTGGAAGGCCCACTTTAATACTAGCGCCTAATAAAACTTTAGCAGGGCAGTTATATGCTGAGTTTAAGCAACTCTTTCCTCATAATGCTGTGGAATATTTTGTTAGCTACTATGATTACTACCAGCCAGAGGCCTACATTCCCACAACTGATACCTTTATAGAAAAAGACTCGGCCATTAATGAGCAAATTGACCGCATGAGACATTCTGCCACACGTTCGTTGTTTGATAGATCTGATGTGATTATTGTCTCAAGTGTTTCTTGTATTTATGGTCTTGGCTCCCCTGAGGCCTATGAAGGCATGGTAATTGTTTTAACTTCAGGCCAAGAATTAAAGCGAGATGATTTATTAAGACACCTTGTAGACATTCAATATGAAAGAAACGATGTAGACTTTCACCGCGCCACTTTTAGAGTCAGAGGGGATATTGTAGAAATTATTCCTGCCTATGAAGACGATAGGGCAATTAGAGTAGAGTTTTTTGGAAATTATATTGATGCCATAAGTTTTGTAGACCCCCTGCGTGGAATAGTACTTCAAAAAATAGAGCGCGTATCAATTTACCCTGGAAGCCATTATGTTGTGGCCCCAGATAGAACAAAAAATGCTATTGCCACAATTCAACAAGAACTGCGTGAAAGACTTAATGATTTAAAAAATAATATGAAGCTTGTTGAAGCTCAAAGGCTTGAGCAAAGAACTTATTTTGATATAGAAATGATTGAAGAAATGGGTTTTTGCCAAGGAATAGAAAACTACTCAAGACATTTTACTGGGAGAAAACCAGGAGAACCGCCAACACTTATTGAATATTTCCCAAAAGATTTTTTAATGTTCATTGATGAAAGCCATGTGACTGTTCCCCAAGTAGGAGGAATGTATAAGGGGGATCGCTCACGTAAATCAACCCTTGTGGAGTATGGTTTTAGGTTGCCTTCAGCTTTAGATAACAGGCCACTTAACTTTCAAGAATTTGAAAAATTAATGAGTAAAGTGGTTTATGTCTCAGCTACTCCTGGTGCTTATGAGCTTAAAAGAGCAGAAGGCTTAATTGTTGAGCAAATTATTAGACCAACTTATTTAATAGACCCAGAGATTGAAGTAAGGCCAGCAAAATTTCAGGTAGATGATTTGTTAAAAGAAGTCAAAAAGGTGGTAGCTAAAAAAGATCGTGTGCTTGTAACAACTTTAACAAAGCGTATGGCTGAGGATTTAACAGACTATCTTCAAACTGCAGGGGTTAAGGTAAAATACCTTCATAGTGAGGTGCACACTTTAGAGCGCTCACAAATTATTAGAGACCTTAGGTTAGGAGTGTTTGATGTTTTAGTAGGAATTAATTTGCTTAGAGAAGGATTAGACATACCAGAGGTGAGCCTTGTTGCCATTTTAGATGCAGATAAAGAAGGGTTTTTACGTTCAGAAAGATCTTTAATTCAAACTACAGGGCGTGCTGCAAGAAACATAAATGGAAGAGTTATTATGTATGCAGATAAAACCACAGAGAGCATGAAAAAGGCCATTGATGAAACAAATAGACGGCGCATTATTCAAATGGAGTATAACACTAAAAATAACGTTAAACCTCAAGGGATTAAAAAGGTAGTATTAGACAGTACTGAGAAAGTATTTGGTCTGCTCCCAGAGGAAGTACCAACAGGTAATAAATCTAAAAAAGTTGTCAGCCTTTCTGCTAAGCAAAAAGTTTATGAAGCCTCATTGGAAGGTATTCAAAAGCAAATTGTTAAATTAAGAAAAGACATGAAAAAAGCAGCTGATAAGCTTGATTTTGAATTGGCAGCTCAATTAAGAGACGAAGTTAAAAGGCTTGAGCTAAAAGAGCTGGCCTATAGGGATAATGCTGTTGGTAGTGAGAACGTTGAGTTTTAAGTTATGACAAAACTTGCTGAAAAACTTGAAGAGTTTAAAAAAATAGTCAGTGAGTTTCCCGCGTCAAGTGGCGTTTATTTGATGAAAAACCAAATAGATAAAATTATCTATGTGGGAAAAGCAAAATCTCTAAAGGCTCGGGTTAGAAGTTATTTTAATTTAAAATCTCAATCTCCTAAAACCATATGGCTTTTAAACCATATTGCAAAAATAGATTATATTTTAACCAATACTGAACTTGAAGCTTTTTTACTAGAAGCCTCTTTAATAAAAAAGCACAGGCCTAAATATAATATTAGGCTTAAGGATGACAAAAACTACCCTTACATTAAAGTTTCAAGTGAGCATAACTACCCACGTCTTTATTTAGTTAGAAAAGTAAAAAAAGATGGTGGGCATTACTTTGGCCCATACACAAGTGGCTTGCATGTTTGGGAAACAATTAAATTTTTAAACCACACTTTTCAAATTAGAGATTGCACGGACCATGTTTTTAAAACAAGATCAAGACCCTGTTTAACGCATCAAATAGGCCACTGCACTGCTCCTTGTGTGAAACTAGTTTCACAAAAGGTATATGCTGCACAAATTGCTCAAGCACTTTTACTTTTAAAAGGTAGAGATAAAGAACTGCTAAAAATTTTAAAAAAGAGAATGAAAGCTTTTTCAGAGCAGGAGCAATATGAGGCAGCAGGTAAAATTAGAGACTCCCTTGAAGCACTTAAAGCCATTGGAGAAAAACAATCTGTTATTAGTACTCAATCTGAAAAGGACCAAGATGTCATAGGCTTTGAAGGGGATGAACGTGGCTGTACAATTGAAGTGATGCACGTAAGAGCGGGAAAACTTATTGGAAGTCAAGCTCATCATATAAGCTGGCTTAACCCCAAAGACTCTGATGAAAACCCACAAGATTGGTTGGCTTCTTTTTTAAACCAGTATTATGAGGAAAACATCATTCCAGATGAAGTTGTTTTGCCCGTTGATTTAGGGAGAGATATTAATAATTTAATTTCAGATGTTTTAAAAGAGAACGTTCTGGCAAAAAAGTTAAAGTTGGCTTTGGTGGCTCCACCCATGGGCAAAAGCTTTTAGACATTGCCAATAGCAATGCAAAAGAGCAGTTTAAAAACTATATTACAAAAACTAATAAAAAACGTGACGGTTTAAAACATATCCAAGAAAAATTAGGGTTAAAAGACTTACCTGTAAGAATTGAATGTTTTGATATTTCAAACTTTCAGGGCTCAGAAAGTGTCGCCTCTCAAGTGGTTTTTGAAGATGGTGTGCCGGTAAAAGATTTTTATAGGCGCTATAAAATTAAAACCGTTGAGGGGCCTAATGATTTTGCCTCAATGAAGGAAGTTTTAACTAGACGTTTAAAGCATGATGAATATGAATCCCCTGATTTAATTGTTGTAGATGGTGGTAAAGGTCAATTAGCCATGGCTGTTGAAGTGTTAAAAGAATTAAACCGCCAAGACATAGCTGTAGTGGGTTTAGCAAAAGCAAAAGTAAAAGGGGAATTTAGTGATAATGAGGTTAAATCCACTGATGAGAGAATTTTTATTCCTGGTAGACAAAACCCCGTGGTATTTGCAAAAGGTTCTGAGGCTTTACATATTTTAACTGGTATTAGAGATGAAGCGCACCGCTTTGCCATTACTTATCATAGAAAATTACGTGAAAATAAAAGCCTTGAGAGCGAGCTTGATATGATCACAGGCCTTGGAGAAAAACGAAAAAAAGCACTACTAAAGCGTTTTGAAAGCATTGAGCAAATTAAGTCTGCTCAAAGCTCTGAAATTGCCGAGCTCCCTGGTTTTAACCAAGTTTTAGCGGAGAGAATACTACTTCATTTAAATGAGGAGTAGGTATGCCCCCAAATTTGGTAGCAGTGCTGCATCATAAGCTATTTTTTAATATTAGCCAAAGTTGTATTGCATGCGTTTTTAACATCCGTTTTGAGCAAATACTCTTTTGCCTTTGCATTTACACGGCTTGCAATTTCAATTTTAGAGGCGCGCAAGTTTTCCAAAATTTTATTTGGGTCAAACTCAACGTCAGGTACAACGCCATTGTTTTCTAAATAGCTTCCATCTTTTTTAACTATCAAAGAGAGAGTTTGGCTAATATCTGCATGACTGTGTGGTGCTTGGCTAAATTTAACAACATTACCACCAGCACCCATTGTTCTTGTGCCTACAATAACAGCTGCTTTATTTTCTTGCATAATCATGGGGAAAATATCACCACAAGAAGCATTCATTTCATTAACTAAAATGGCAATATTAAATTTATAAGCCAAATCTGAATTTGGTTTTAAATTATAAGGAATTAGTTCCTCTAAAGAATAAGTTCTAGAAATCTTTTTACCTTCTTCAAACTGATTTTTTAAATCAGCATACAAGCGTTTGTATAATTCTTGAGTTGCTCCTGTAGTTGATAAGCTCATTTTTTGAATATTATCTAACCACCACTCACTTAGACCAAACTGTTGTCCTGGCATGGAAAGCTTCTCAGGTGTAAAGGCTTGAGCTAAACGCATCATAAGCAGTAATGAGCCGCCAGGGTTAGATAAAGTATCAACAACAAGATCTTTAACTCCCAATTCTTGAAACTTCTTTAAAGTAGTTTTTAATTCTTCAACTGAATTTTCAGGTTTTGTAAAATCAGAAATTCTAACATAGCCAACAAGTTTTTTACCTTCTGGTGTATTTTCAGCTGAAACATAGGCCGGATAAGTTTTGGCCTCAGCAACAGGAAGTGCTGATGAAGGGACTTCTCTTTCGGCTTTAAGTAACTCAAAGCCTGTTTTTTGAGCTTTAGTTTTTAAAACTTCTTTTGAGGCTGTCCAACCGCTAATTTCGGTGTAAAGGTAGTTATCAATGTTATTTCTCTCTTCTACAAATTTTTTAAAATCTTCAACGGTTAATGCATTTCCGTTTTGATCCAAAAGGGAAATGGAAGTGCCAGGTTCTACTTCAATTTTTAAAGAAGATTTTTTCTTGGTTGATTTTTCAATATCAAGCTTAAAATCAGCTAGATCTTTTACTATCCAGGGCATTTTTAACTGCTCAGGGGTTTTGCTTGTTAGCCTTTTAACAGTTAACTCGACCTCAGTTTGTTCAGGAATGGGGAATTTTAAAGATACTCTTGTAAACAAAGCACCCATTAAAGCTGTGTGGTTTGAGTTCATGTTGCCAAGGTTGCGGTAGGGGACAAGATTTTTTTCAATGTATTCTAAAACAGGAACATGATCTATGTGTGTAACCACATCTCCTATTTGAAGTGGGGAGTGCATGCGAGAAACATTTGGTAAAAGCTCTGTCACCACATAGTGCTCACCTTGTCTAACTCCATTTACACCCAAGTAAGCAATGCGTGCACGGCCTGCAAAAGAAGATGCTGAAAGTGTTAGAGAAACGTGAGCATCTTTAAACTCTGCCACATACTTATTCATGAGCGCGTAGAACTCTTCATTATTTTTTGTTTCTCTTGTTAAAGAAAAGTATTTGCGCCTTAATTCTTTAAAATTAAATTTATGGATCCTTTCTTTGTATTCTTTGGGGGCGTAAAACTCTTCAAAGCGAGACATAAGCCACATCATGTCTTCAATTTTTTGCTGCTCTGTGAGTTGCTTGCCAGGAATTGGATCACAAGCTGCTATGAACGCAGCTAGTAATAATACGAGTACTGCTCTGACAGATGATTTCATTTTTCCCCCGTTTGCTTATTCTTTTTTTATGCAAAACCCTTTTCTTAAGAAAACTTTTCATTATTTTTAAAAGTTTTCCTTACCCACCATGAGGTTTTTGCAAACAAGGGGCCAACTAAATAAATAGGCCTTACTGCAGAGAGTAAACCAAGGGATTATTCTTAATCCCACATGTTGGGCAGCCGCACTCTTCTTTTACGGTAAGTGTGTAAAAGTCAACTTCATGCTTGAAGCTAAGTTTGCCGCCACAAAGGCAACATGTTTGAAGGTTTTCAGCGTAGTCTTGGGTTGTAGGTGTGTAGATTTCTTTGATTGCTTCCATGATCGTCCTCCTGACATTCATGTTTTTGTTCTTTCAATTGACTCTTCGGTTTAACATTTTCAAAACTTGACACAAAATTTGTTTAAAATTAAATTTGTGTTGTGCCGGCAAAAAATTCCTACTTTTTAGTCCTGTTTTTGTTCATATTAATTTTTAGTTTAAAGTGCCAACTCAATGTCCATCAGGTACACACTATGTACGAGCTCACGATAGAGATGGCTATATTAGATACGATGGTGTTGAAGTCTCTCCAACTAAAGTAAGTTCTCATTGTCGGTCTAATTCATCGGCCTACAACAAATGGATAGATAAATTTATTGATAGTTCTCCAGCTAAATGGCCTCATATTACTGAGAGATTCTCTAAATGGACTGAAGCTGAAAAATATAAAATTATTAGAGCAATTGAAAAACTTCCCGAGTTTTTGTGGAGAGATAGTAAAAGAAAAATCTATCGAGCAAATAAATCAGCAGAAGGGAAAAATCCTTCAACATCATCATCAAAGCACTTAGTTGTTTATGACACTGCTTTTACTGATAAACATGATTTGTCTATGGTGCTTGCACATGAATTTGCTCATGAACTTTATGATCAAGATTCGCAATTGGCTAAAGACTATGGTCTAGCTATGGGCTGGGGAGCAAAGAGAGTTAGAGGTAAAGTGCTAAAAATACAAAGAAAATCTGGTTATGTTGATGAAGACGGTAAAATAAGCGCCGAGGAAGATTTTGCTAATAACTTAGAATATTTCTTGTTTGACCCTAAAAAGTTGAAAGCATCATCTGAGCCGGCGTATAATTGGATGAGGTGGAAGTATGGTGAAAAGATTAAGCCTATCAGCAAATCTAATTAAAATTTGGATCATGATATTTGTAGTTACCATTGGGTGTAAAACTACAAATATGAAAAATGCAAATTATAATAGGCTATACAGTAAGTTTATGTCGTTAGAGTTGCAAAAAATATCTAGCAAACAAGTAGAGGAGATTTTTGGTAAGGCTCATGAGTCTGAAATTATAGATGGCGAATTGTACTGGTTTTATTTTGACGATAAATTTAAGCCAGTTGATGCCAGGGTAACAATTGGTTTTAGTAAAGATAAAAAAGTTAGTTTTAAAAATATTAATCTTTTAGACGATACTTTTCAGGTCACAGTACCAAACATAAAAAATCAATTTAAAGAAGCAAGCTTTATTAAAGAAGCAGTTAAGAGTGAAGTTCCTCATATAGTATTATTTGATTACAGACTTGTTGATTCTAAAAGAGGAATTGATATTTATGTTAAATATGATGGGGAAGATATTGAAAAAGTTAAGTATGTAAGTGTTAGTACTCCAAAGGTAACTCAAGTTCTCACAAATAAATAATATTTTAAAAATTTACTATTTGATAGATTTCCTTTAGTTATATATGTTTTGTATTACAAAGGAAAAACGCAATGAAAGAAAACTTTAGTTATCTAAAAGATGTGTTGGGCGTAAAGTATGTTCCCAAAAAGGGCGTAAAGGTGCCCGCTCAAAAGAATTTAGAGGATTCTTTAAAAAGCCAAGTTAAATCAAGTGAGCAAACCCTAAAGGCTGAAATTATAATTGAGCAAAAAAAGAACCATAAAACAAGTTTTGAAGACCCTTACGCCAGTAAAAATATGGGTGAGCTTCAAAAAATGGTTTCAAAATGTTTTGAGTGTAAACTTTCAAAAACAAGAACCAATACTGTTTTTGGAAGTGGTAACACAAAAGCTAGGCTTATGTTTATAGGCGAAGGGCCAGGGGCTGATGAAGATGCGCAAGGGTTGCCATTTGTGGGGCGCGCTGGCCAGCTATTAACAAAAATGATTGAGGCCATGGGGTTAAAGCGTGAAGAGGTTTATATTGCAAACGTTGTAAAATGCCGCCCTCCAGAGAACAGAAAGCCTCAAGGTGATGAGGTGGGTGCATGTGAAAATTATTTATTCTCTCAAATTGCTAAAATTAAGCCTGAGCTAATGATTGCACTTGGCGCCACGGCCATGGAGTGCTTGTTAAAAACAGAGGAAAAAATTGGCGAAAAACGTGGTAAAGTAATGCCCTTTTTAAACACAAAGCTTTTAATTACCTACCACCCTGCGTATTTACTCAGAAACCCACCGGCAAAAAAATATGTCTGGGATGATTTAAAAGTCGCCATGAAGGAGCTTGGGCTTAAGGGCAGCTAACAGTTTTTTCCATGTGTTCTAATACAGAATCTAGTTTTTCTATAACCTTAAATGGTGTGGAAAAGTTTAGGTAGCCTTTTTCAAAGCTAAGCTCATAATCTGAAAGGCTCATGTTAAACTTTGAAGATAGAATTATATGTAAAAGTGCAACGTATTCATTTTTTCCAAACTTAGACTTACTGTATATATTTGTTCTTCCACTAGAGAGTTGATCAATATTAGCATAAAACAAATCATCGCTTGCTTCTTGGATTTTATTTATATTTTTAATTTCCGTCTTCAGTTCAGCCGTTGTTAAATTTAATTTCTCTGCAATGTAAGTAAAGCCTTTGCTGTGTGATGGGATAAGAAGGTCTCTATTATCTTTGTAGCTAGGGCTACAAATTATATTTTTACTTAAACGAAGAAGATTAAGTGCCGCAATGTGTCCGGTAAAGTTGGTTGGGTTTAGAAGCAGCTTATCTTTTGCATCAGAAGTTGTGTAGACTGATTTTTGAACAGTACTATTTTTTTCTTCAACAGAGTTCATAAAATCAAACCAATATTTATAATCTATTTTAAGTTTTGAATAACGAGAATTTTGTGTGGCATTTTTAACGAATTCTTTAAAGGCAATCCATTCATTGTTTATGATGTAATTATCAGATTTATAATCAAAAATTATTCTGTCAATACCTTCACCACTTTGAGCAAATACTCCGGGCCATGTAGGGTATATTCCCCAATTAGGGCGAGGCTCCGGCATTCTATGGCAGCCTAAGCATGCCGGTGGGTTAACCCCTGTTCGGTTTGTTCTATCGATTGCATTTTTATCAAATTTAATTCGCTCCGAAAGATCGTTTTTAAAAACCATTTCATAAAATTTAAATTTATAATCATTAAAATCAAAATACATAATCTCTAGTGCTTCAAAACCAGCTTGAGAAGGGTGCCCGTTAAGGGTGATAACAAAACTTGCATCTTCATTAAAAAGTAAAATTCTTGGGTTTTTGCCGCTGGCTTCCTGAAGACTTCTTGATTTAAAAATGGCAATTACATTTTTTAAAAAACTTTTTGGTAAATAATTAAGTAACTCTGCAATAGATTGAGGGCTTTTTTGTTTAAGTATTTTATCAAAGTCTGGTTTTGAGAAAGTAGCTTTGTTATATTGTAATTGACCAATATAATAAGTGTCTGCCCCATAGTAAGTGCTGGCAGGAGGACTTAAAAAAATTAAAAATATACTTAGTAAAATGCTTGCGTGCATAGGCTAAAAGAGTGCACCTAGCGTGCCAAAATAGTGCCAGAAATGTCACTATTTTAGGTTATAGGCAGTTTAAAGTGTATATAAAGCTTAAAAGAGTTGCACTTTAATTGCATGTATTTGCCCTGCATGCGAAACGTTTTTTTTATATTTTCATTCTTGTTTAGCATTTTAGCTTCTGCAAAAGATATTGATTGTTCTACTATTATTGCAACAAGCTTTAAAGATTCACGTCCTAATCTTATTGAATTACCTCAGAAAGTTAGAGTTCTTAAAGCGGTTAGACAAACTTTTAAAACTTTGCGTGATGACCCTGAGGTATTACCACCCCTTCAAAGGGCTCTAAATATAAAATTTCTTGTTAAAAGCATAGGGTTTGAAAAAAGTGCAGCTGAAGCAGTTTATTACATGCTTGGAGGTAAAAACTCAGGTCTTGTGCTAATGAAATCAGAAAACCCTGATTTAAAAGGTAAATGGAAAACACATTGGTGGCTCCATGATGTTGAAAATAAGTCAGCTATTGATCCCACTTCAGATTTATTTGATGCCTATTACAATACCCTGCCTCCATATTCATATAGTGCCTACAGCCCCTATGCGAACACAAAGCGCTCAAGCAAAGTTTCAGAGCTAGGTAAACCTTCTGCAGCAGCTCAAAAAATAATTGTAGAGGCTAATAAGATTTTAAATGCTCAGGGTTTAAAACCAAATGGAAGAGCCATTTACCACAAATAAACCCAGACCTTTGTCAGAGCTTTTAACAGATCAAAATTTATAGTTTAATAGTGCAAACAGTAGTTTTTAACTCACGGAGAGAGTTTGAATTATCTGCATCTAGTAACCACAGCAATCTGTATTTTTTCACTTAAAGTTCATGCAAATTTTAAGACTTTAGACATGCCTAAAAGCGTCAGAGTCAAAATTGCCTCTATTAGTTTACCCATAAATTTAAATGGCTCAGGAATTATGGTTGATAATTTAAGTCTTGAGGGAATTAAAAATGTTAGCCTCATAAAGGATGATTCAATAAAAATCTCAAGATCACAAGCATGGGTTGTGCAAAAAAATTCTAAAAAATTAAAATCCTCAGACCCCATTTTGAAATTAGATTCAGTATCGGGAAGAATTAAAATAAATTTATTTTGGTACCCAACTCCCATTTTCTTATCAGCAAAGAATGATAACAGAGCAGATGTAATACTTAATTTAAAATTAAATGATTACATTCAAGGCGTGCTTGTGGGAGAGATGCCTTCACATTGGCCACTTGAAGCCTTAAAGGCTCAAGCTATTGCAGCCAGAAGCTATGCTTACAGCCAGCTATTAAGCAGAAAAAATGAGATTTTTCATTTAAATGCAAATGTCTTAGATCAAGTTTATAGCCTTCAAAGTAACCTCTCAAAAGAAGCCCTTAAAGCAGTAAATGAAACTCAAAATGAATTTTTATTTTTAAACCAGCTCCCCTTAAAAGCCTACTACCATTCAGATTGTGGGGGACATACTGAGGAGCCTTCAAATGTTTGGGGGGTGGGGGAGCTCAAAATTGGAACAACAAAAGACCATTACTGTAAAATGCGAAGATTTGAATGGAAATATAAAATGGCTAAACAAAGACTTGCCCAAGTTTTAGGTTTAGATGCGCTTAATGAAGATATAAAAATTATTAAAAGCTCAACTGGAAGGGCTGAGTTTGTAGAGGTAAACGGCACAAAAATTTCAGGGCAGGATTTAAGGCAAAAAATTGGATTTGATAAGCTAAAAAGCACACTTTTTTCTTTGACCTTTGATGAAAATTCAGTCACTTTTGTAGGCCGTGGATACGGTCATGGGAGTGGTCTTTGTCAGTGGGGGGCCAAAGCCATGGCTCTAAATGGGAAAACCTATTTAGAAATTTTAAGGCATTACTACCCGCTAGCAAAAGTGAGTGAAGTTTTTGACTCTAAAGACCAATCAGTTAAGCTTTAACTACCCCAATGAACTTGTAGCTTTAAAACCCAAGCCCCGTGGGGAATCTAGAATTTTTATAATTCCCAAAAATTCTAAAAATTTTAAAGAAATTTCCTGGCTAGACTTTTACAAATTATTTAAGCCTAAAGATCTTTTAATTTTAAATAACACAAAAGTTTTAAAAGCCAGATTAATAATGGGTAATAAAGAAGTGTTTTATTTAAAATCACTTCAATCAAGCCAGCACTGGCAGGTGCTAACAAAAAACATGAAGTTAAAGCTGAAAAAAATAATTGATCTGCCAGGGGGAGTAAAAGCTGAAGTTTTAAAAACAGGAAAAGTAAGCGAGATTCAAATTTTAAATCAAATTGATGTGACAGAGTACTTAAACCAATTTGGCCATGTCCCATTACCACCTTATATTTTACAACTTAGAGAGAGCCATAATGATAACCCAGAAGACATTGAGCGCTACCAGACTCTTTGGGCAAAAGAGATGGGCTCAGTTGCAGCCCCTACTGCAAGCCTACATTTTGGCAATGAGCAACTTGAGCAAATTAAAAACCAAGGTGTAGATATTGATTATATTACTTTACATGTTGGGGCAGGAACATTTTTACCCATTGATGTAGAAAACGTTGATGATTTTAAAATTCATTCTGAGAGTTTTTTTATAAGCCCTGAGGTGAAAGATAAAATAAAAAAAACTAAAGAAGGCGGTGGGCGTGTTTGGGCATGCGGTACAACTGTTGTGCGAGCATTAGAGAGTTGGGCTAGTGGGGCAAAAGCAGAGGCTGAGTTATTTATTAAGCCTGGTTATAAATTTAGAGTTATTGATACGCTTTTAACTAACTTTCACCAACCGGAGTCTTCTTTATTACTTTTGGCTGCTGCCTTTTGTGGTCAAAACTTCACATGTGATCAAGAAGCGGTAGATAAAATAATAAATGCCTACAACCAGGCAGTTGAAGCTCAGTTTCGTCTTTTTTCTTATGGTGATTTAACGGTTATGGTATAAGTCTTTATCTTTAAAGAGGAAGTAAGTTTTGAGTAGTTTTGAATTAATTAAAAAATCACAATCCGCAAGATACGGAAAGCTCACTACAGCTCACGGAGTGGTAGAAACCCCTGTATTTATGCCCGTTGGAACAAAGGCCACAGTAAAGGCCATGACTGTGGAAGAATTAGAAGAAATTGGATTTAAAATTATACTTGGCAACACCTACCACCTACATTTGCGCCCTGGTGAAGAAGTAGTTAAAAAGCTAGGAGGGCTGCATAAGTTTATGAATTGGCCAAAAGGTATTCTTACTGATAGTGGTGGGTATCAAGTTTTTAGCCTAAGTAAAATTAGAAAGCTAACAGAAGAGGGTGTAGAGTTTCAAAGCCACTATGATGGCTCAAAATGTTTTCTAAGCCCTGAGACAAGTATGCAAATTCAGATGGATTTGGGCTCGGATATTATTATGGCCTTTGATGAGTGCACACCATACCCGGCAAGTTTTGATGAAGCCTTAAAAAGTATGGAGCTCTCTATGCGTTGGGCAAAGCGCTCAAAACTAGCCATGATACGCAAAGAGAGTTTATTTTTTGGAATTGTTCAAGGTGGGATGTTCGAGGATTTAAGGTTAAAAAGCATTAATGAGCTTAAAGAAATTAACCCTGATGGTTTTGCCATTGGTGGTTTAAGTGTGGGTGAGCCAATAGAGCTCATGCATGAGATGGTTAATAAAATCACCCCCCATTTGCCTGAGGATAAGCCCCATTACTTAATGGGCGTTGGGACCCCCCTTGATATAGTTGTAGCCATTAATGCAGGTATTGATATGTTTGATTGTGTTATCCCAACCCGCAATGCAAGAAATGGAAATGCTTTTACAAGCACCGGCATCGTTAGTATTAAACAGGCTCAATATACCCAAGATTCAAGTCCCCTTGACCCCAACTGTGGCTGTAAGGTTTGTAAAGGCTACTCACGTGCGTACTTGCGGCATTTATACATAAATAACGAAATTTTATCGTCTCGTCTTATGACCTACCACAATCTGTATTTTTATAATAACTTGATTGAAAAATGCCGCCAGGCTATCAAGGCAGATCAATGGACAGAGTTCTTTAATAAATTTTGCGCAGCATCAAACCAAAGCAAATCTTGATTCTTTTTTAAACGTATGTGACTTTAGATTTTCTAGTTAAATAAAGGGAATCACAAAGGGAGTCATATCAATGTTTTTTTTATTTTATAATTTATTTATTTCAATCGCATCTGCGCAATCAGCACCAGCAGCAGCAAAACCCGGTATGGGAGAAATGCTTTTCCCACTTGTAGTCATAATGGTTGTTTTTTATTTTTTAGTTGCAAGGCCTCAACAAAAAAAGCTCAAAGAGCAGCAAAACTTTTTGGCTAACCTTAAAAGAGGGGATTCTGTGTTAACTACAAGCGGAATTTTTGGAGAAGTTGTAGGCATTACAGATCTTTTTATAACTCTTCAAATTAGTGAGAATACAAAAATTAAAATTCTAAAATCACAAATAGCACGCCTTGCAAAAGAGGAAACAAAACAATGAAAACAGGCTTAACGTGGAAAATAGTAGTCATTATATTAGTGCTTATAGGTGCAACCATATTTTTTGTTCCCAACGTAAAGCAAATAAGTTGGTGGCCAACAAAAGATAAAATCCGCTACGGGCTAGATATCCAAGGGGGGCTTTACCTTGTAATGGGTGTTGATGTACCAAGTGTTTTAAAAGAAAGCACGACGCGCTTGGCTTTAACACTTGATTCTATGTTTAAAGAAAAATCATTAAATGTAGTTAGTGTTAAGCGAGATGATAATAGCTTAAACGGGCTTAGCATTATTATTAAAATGGGTGCAGCAGGCGAAGAATCAGCAGTAAGAGATTTAATTGAAAAAAACTATGGAACCAATCTTCAAATTTTAAATGTTTCTGGAACGGAGATTACTTTAAAATATAGTGATTTATATATAAACGATCTTAAAAAGCGTACCATTGACCAAAGCATTGAAACCATACGTAATAGAATTGACGAATTTGGAGTGAGTGAACCAAGTATTGCCGCTCAAGGTGAGAGTAGAATACTTATTCAATTACCAGGTATTAAAGATGCTGAGCGTGCCAAAGAGCTTATTAATAGAACCGCAAGATTAGAATTTAGAATTGAAGACACTTCAATGAGCAAGCAACAAGTCGCTCAAATTGTTGCGGATGCTGAAAAGACAGGCAATTACACAATTAAAAGCATGAAGTATAGTGAGTATGTTAAAAAAATTAATGCTGATATTAAGAATAAATTACCCCAGGGAAGCATTGTTCTTTTTGGCAAAAATGAAAATGCATTAGAGATAAGCGCTGGTAAAGTTCCCTATCTTTTAAAAGAAGTAGCTCTTGCAGGGGATAGTTTAAAAGATGCAGGGGTAGCCATGAGCCAAGATTTTAACGAGCCCTATGTTTCTTTATCTTTTAATGCTGATGGTGCAAATAAATTTGCTCAAGTTACAGGGGAAAACGTAAATAAAAACATGGCCATTATTTTAGATAATGTTGTTTACTCAGCCCCCAACATTAGACAAAAAATCTCTGGTGGTAATGCACAAATTACTTTAGGCTCAGGCCGAGATTATAATGCACAAATGAGTGAAGCCAGAGATATAGCAATGGCTCTACGAGCTGGGGCGCTTCCAGCAGCGCTTGAACAACTTGAAGAAAGAACAGTTGGGCCAACTCTTGGAATGGACAGTATTCAAAAGGGAATTAAGGCAAGCTACATTGCTGCAACTTTAATAGTTTTATTTATGCTTATCTACTACAAAGGTGCAGGCTTAATTGCCGATGTGGCTTTGGGAATAAACATATTTTTAATTTTATCTATTTTGACCGCATTAAATGCCACTTTAACTTTGCCTGGTATTGCAGGTATTGCGCTCACCATTGGTATGGCGGTGGATGCAAACGTTATTATATTTGAGCGTATCAGAGAAGAGTTAAGAAAAAACTCAAGTAACAAGGCAGCCATTGAAATTGGTTTTGATAAGGCTTTTTGGGCCATTTTTGATGCTAATATTTGCTCAGCCATTACAAGTCTCATTCTAATGCATTATGGAACAGGAGCCGTTAAAGGCTTTGCAGTTACATTATTAACAGGTATTGTGACATCACTTTTTGCATCAGTTTTTGTGACACGAACTATGATAGAGCTTTTAATAGATAAAGTTGGTTTTAAAAAATTAAGCGTTTGATTTTATAGGATGGATAAAAATGACAAAAAAAGATCAGGTTGACATTAATTTTACAAAATGGATTGGTTTTTGGGGTGGCTTTAGCATTCTTCTCACCATCATTTCTTTAGTTCTTATTTTCACAAAGGGGCTAAACTACGGAATTGATTTTTCTGGTGGAACAGAGATTCAAGTTAAATTCACTGATGTAGTAAGTATTGACCAAGTTAGAAGCTTTACTAAAGAAATTGGTTTCAGTGATGCCGTTGTTCAACAATTTTCTGGGGAAAGTAATGAGTATCTCATTCGCGTACAAGTACGCCAAGGTGCCACGGAGAAGGAAACAAATGAAATTTTACTTAAAACAATTGAATCTACTAAAAATGCCATAATGGCAAAATGGCCAACTGCTGAAATTAGAAGGATTGATACTGTTGGCCCTCAAGTAGGAAGCCAATTAAAAAGAAATGGAGTATTGGCGGCATTTTACTCCATTTTATGTATCCTTATTTATGTGGGTTTAAGGTTTGATTACAAATTTGCCCCTGGCGCAGTTATTTGTTTATTTCATGATGCTGTTGTGACTTTAGGTGTATTTTCACTTCTTCAAAAAGAGGTTAATATTCAAATCATGGCGGCTGTTTTAACTATTATTGGTTACTCTCTTAACGACACCATTATTATTTTTGATAGAATTAGAGAAAGTTTGGCTAGCTTTAAGGGACGGCCCATTAAAGATGTTATTAATAGAAGTATTAATGACATGTTAAACCGTACTATTTTGACAAGTTTTACAACATTACTTGCAACTCTATGCTTATATCTTTATGCCGGTGGTGTTATTGAAGACTTTGCATTTGCCATGCTTATTGGAATAATTCTTGGCACTTATTCTTCAATTTATGTTGCAAGCCCATTTATTATCATACTGGATAAGTTTAAAAGATAATGGCTCGGTGGCGAAGGCGCTGTGAAGATGTTGATTTACCATTTAATAAAAAATTTTTAATTGCACGTGAAATTAAAACACCTGAGCAAATTAAAAATTACCTAAATCCATCTCTTAAAGATTTAACTGACCCACTTAAGCTTGATGGTATGCAGGCAGCTGTAACACGTTTAAAGCAGGCTTGGCTTAACCAGGAAAAAGTTTGCGTGTATGGAGATTATGATCTTGATGGCTCAAGTGCCATTGCACTTTTAGTTGAAGGTCTTAAACTTTTAAGTTTTGAAAATGTCAGCTTTTACCAACCTTCACGCTTTGAAGAGGGTTATGGAATACACAAGGAAGCGCTAAAAATAATTAAAGATCAAGGGGCAAAACTTGTTATTAGTGTTGATTGCGGAATTACAGCCGTTGATGAAGCTAATCATGCTAAAGAGTTAAACCTTGATTTAATTATTACAGATCATCATTTACCCGGAAAAAATTTACCTCAAGCGGTTGCTGTTATTAACCCAAATAAAGGAACATGTGGTTCAGATCTTGGGCATTTATCTGGTGTGGGAGTGGCTTTTTATCTTTTAATGGCTGTTAAAAGAGAGTTGGGT
This sequence comes from Oligoflexia bacterium, assembly GCA_016715815.1. GTDB lineage: Bacteria > Bdellovibrionota > Bdellovibrionia > JABDDW01 > JABDDW01 > JADJXN01. The sequence continues at coordinate 88,355 of JADJXN010000005.1, read as the reverse complement.
GTGAGTGTTGATTTAAAAAATCTTTTGGATTTTTTTACCATAGGTACCATTACCGATATGGTGCCTCTGATTAAAGAAAACAGAATTTTATTAAAACATGGTCTTAAAATTTTATCTCAAACAAGTAAAGCAGGCTTAAGGGCGCTGCTTAATTACTTAGGCCTTGAGGGTAAGGATTTAGATACCCAAGATGTTGGATTTACTATTGGACCAAAGCTAAATGCCTTAAGTCGGTTAGAAAAGTCCATTCGTCCACTTGACATCTTATTATGCGATGACAAAAACCAAGCTCAAACACTTTGTCTTGAAGTAATTAAATTAAATAATGAAAGAAAAAGCCTTCAAGAGGAGTTGTATCAAAAAATTTTAGATCAATTAACTGATGCAGAATATTTAAAGCCAGCCATTGTTCTTGGAGCCATTGGGCATGCGGGGGTTGTGGGGCTTGTGGCAACAAAAGTAGCGCAGCTTACTCAAAAACCAACGTTTATTGTGGCTTGGCATAGCCCAGAAGAGGGAATTGGAAGTGCGCGCGGCGTGGCCCATGATCTTTTGCCTGAAGCACTAAACTACTCAAGTGAGCACCTACTTCGTCATGGAGGGCATTCACAAGCCGCCGGCTTTTCACTTTTGCCTGAGCAATTTGATAAGTTTAAAGAAATGGTTTTAGAGCACTATGAAGATAAAAACAAAAACAATAAAATGGCCCAGGAAATCATTGAGTATGATTTTGATGCTAAAGTGTCAGATTTTAATCAAACAAGTATAACTTGGCTAACTCAACTTGGTCCTTTTGGGATGAATAACCCTCAGCCGCTTTTTAAACTCTCTGAGTTTGAAATAACTAAAATTGATTGGCTTAAACAAATGCATTTAAAGGTTTATCTAACAGACGGTAAATCACGTCTTGAAGCTTTGATGTTTTTTGCAAAAGACAGGTTTAAAGATAAGGCCGTCTTAGGTCTAGGGCCTGGTAGTTATTCCAACCTTGAGTTGCTTGTTGAGCCCGGATTTAACTATTTTAATGGTCAAAAAAGGCTTCAGCTCTTAATTAGGGACATTCAGATCACATCAAGCTAAACTTAATATTTTCCCCCTTGTTTATGTTTATCTTTAAATGCTAAATTCAACAGTCTTACTAGATAAGGAGGCCTAAAATGGCAAAACTATCAATCGACGTAAAAGAGATCAAAAATAACCTTAAAACCACCGCAAAAATTGCTGGCAGACAAGTAGAAGAGTTTGCAAAAAAAGCTCAAAAAGACATTTTAAAGAGTGATCTTGTTCAAAAAGCAGAAAAACTTTTAGAAGAAATTAAAAACGTTAAGGTTGATGATATTCTTAATAACCCTCAGGTTAAAAAGATTTTAAATAACCCTAAAGTTCAAGAATTTATTAAACATGAAAAAGTTCAAGAAATAATTAATAACCCTAAAGTAAAAGAAGTTACTGGAAAGTTGACTGCAAGGGCAAAGGCAGTAAAGACAAGAGTAAAAAAAGTAGCAAAAACCAGAAAAAAATCAAAAGCTACTGCTTCTAGTAATGCATCTACCCAAAATTAATGGATTCTCGCAGTTACATTGTTTTGCTCTCAGGCGGGCTTGATTCAGTAGTTAATCTATACATGTCTTCAAAAGAAGGTGTGGTTTCAAGGGCTCTTACTTTCAACTATGGTCAAAGATCAGCCAAACAAGAAATTACGGCAGCGGAGTATTTTTGCACTCAATTAAATATAAAGCATCAAGTTATAGATTTACCTTGGCTTGGTGAGATAACAAAAACTGCTCTTGTAAATACTAGTAAAGACCTTCCTCAAATTGAAAACCTTGATGATATTTCTGAAAGCCGAAAATCAGCTAGTGCTGTTTGGGTGCCCAATAGAAACGGAGTTTTTTTAAATATTGCAGCTTGTTTTGCAGAAGCATTAAATGTTGAATTTGTCATCCCAGGTTTTAACCAAGAAGAGGCTTCTACATTTCCAGATAATTCTCCAGCATTTATTGAAGCTGTTACGGGAGCCTTTAGGCTTAGCACTTTAAGCCAAGTTAAAGTGGCTTGTTTTACCTCAGGTTTTGATAAAGCTAAAATGGTTAAAAAGGCAAAAGAATTAGGTATTAATTTTTCAAAGCTCTGGAGCTGCTACCAAAATGGTGAAGTGCCTTGTGGAGAGTGTGAAAGTTGCAAAAGAAGTAAACGCGCTTTTTTAAAAAATAAAATACCTTGGCCATGGAATAATTAAATGCAGTCTAAATTCATTGATAAAATAATTAAATATGATGGCTCTCAATTAAGAAGTCTTTATGCCTACATGGAGCATGGGATACTGGGAGATTCAATCATTTCTTTTATAGGTCCGTGTGACGTAAGTGTTGAGCACATGGTTGATGGAGAGGATTTATTAGCAAAAGCCCAGATTAAGGGCGATTACATGCTTCATTTCATCATTGAAGAATTTGGTGTTGATTTAGCTTTAACTGTTGGGAGACAAAGAATGCTAGCTAGTATTGTTTATGAGTTTTTGTCTCAAAGTGTAGGGGCCACTGATCTTTACCGTGAAGGGGATGATATTTATTATAGGCAAGGTAAGCTTTCTATTAGCATTGCTACAAAGTCACTAGTTTCAGGTTTAATTCATTTTGCAGTGAATATTACTAATGAGGGAACGCCTGTAAAGACATCTTCATTAAATGATCTAAAAATTAAGCACCAAGTGTTTTCAGCAACTATTATGGAAAGATTTGTGAGTGAAATTCAGAGCATGAAGCATGCTTGTTGCAAAGTCAGGTCAGTGCCCTAAAATGTCACCGCTGCGTACTCTTTATTGTCTGATTATGTTCTAAACTTAATATATTTGTATTCGAATTGGCGTAGGGCTTGCTCAAGTGCATATTGGTTATTTTTTTATTAAAGGAGCATGTAATGAAAGCTTTGAACGTAAGTTTGTTATTATTAACTGTTGTCATGGTGGCTTGTGCCCCCCAAAGAAGAGCACCTACAGTAAAAGCAACCAAAACCGGCCCCGGCATTGGCGTTAGTAGTACTGAAGCGGATAAATCAGTTTTAGATAAAAATGCGAATAAAGTATTAAAAGATAATGGGTTTCAGAGCTTAGACTTAACAAAGTCTGTTTCAAAACTAGATAGCTCTGTTAAGAAACAAGGTTCTACAAAAGTTGAAGCCTCAACAGCTGTTGCAAAACCAGCAGACAAAGCTAAAGATGTTGATGCTTTTGTTATTGATATTAACGGCCTAAAAGAAAAAGTAAGAACTGTTGTAGTGGATAAACCAGAAGTTAAAGTAGCTTCTACTCAAGACGAAAATACAAAAGTTGCAATTAAATCAAACGCTCCAAGTGCTGTATATGCGTGCCTTGATAAAGAAGCAGTTAAGCCCTCAGATTGCAAAGACATAGAAGTAAGAATTATCGTAAAAGATGAAAATGATAAAGATGTAGAAATTGTTTCTAATAGAAAGCTTTCCAAAAGTGTTGTTGTAACAGATGTTAATGGAGTGCTATTTGGTAAAGCAAATGTAGAAGATATTAGTGTTGCTATAGGTGAAAATAACTCCAGACAATTAAATATTAAAGTTGTATCTAGCAACATGCAGTCTGAGCAAAAAGCGGATGTAGAGCAAGTAGTAGATCTTGGAGAGTTAAAAGCAAATGTGGCAATTTCTGGCTTATCCAACGAGCTAGGTTTTGAACACGAACTTTCTGAGATTAACGCAGAGATGTTATCAGCTAATCAAATTAAATTACAAATTGGCTTAAAAGATAAGAGTTTGGGTGTTAATCAAAGTGAAGAAGGTAATAAAATAACTCTTATTATAGATTTATCTAAAACATATGAGCAACAACAGCAAGCTGTAGCTGAACCTCCCCTTGAAATTAGAAAATTAGAAAAGCTTGAAATTACAGCAAAAAGAGAAAAGCCAGTATCATCTAAGCCACAACAAGAGCAACAAGGTTCTTCTCTTGGTCAAATGTCAGATGTCATGGCGCCATAATAAATTTGAAATTTAAGTTTTCGCCAGGGTGGGCGAATTTGATCCTCTCTCTTTAAGGGCCTGCAATTGATGTGGGCCCTTTTTTTTTATGATATTTTTCTAAAAAGAGATTCTGATTTTTGCGTTTCAGTTATTGTTACTTCAATACTGGAGCAGGTTAGTTTTACTAAAATTTCTCTAACCTCTTCTTTAATATCTGTAATGAATAAACTTTTAACTGATTGGGGAATATTAACACCTTGTAAGTATAATAGCCTCATATAATCGGTTACCACACAATCAATTACTTTTTCAGAGGGGAGGCTTTCTGTACTTGCTTTTGATAAATATCTCTCAGTGATTTCGTATAATGGATCATTTAATAAATTTTGGCGCATATTCACTCCCCCTTAATTATTGATACAAAGTAAAAATCGGTAACTAAATTGCTAGCTTAAGTGTTTTGTTTGAGTCAAAATGTATAAGCTATGCACAAGCCTTTGAGCCCATTAAACTACTTAGAAATTTATGAAATTTGTGAAGAAGTTTTACAACTCCAGAATAGTTTTCTGCAAAAAATAATCTGTGAAAACCAAAACAGGTATTACCTGCAATTTTACAAGAATTCTCAAGCCCATTGGCTAATTTTAGATCTTACCCCAAGCCAGCCCTTGTTCTTGTCAATGGAATCGTCAAATCCAATAAAATTTAAAAAAGCAACGCCGGTGCTTAATTTTTTAAAAGCACACTTCAAAGGTCTAGCCTTAAATACTCTAGAAATTGCTTCAAAACCAAACCGTGTAGTAAGGCTTATTTTCTCTCATGATAAGGAAATTATTTTTAAATGCTATCCACATGGGCAGGGATTGTTATTAAAAAGTGAAGGTAAAAATATTATTTACCCAGTTGGTAGTTTTAAAAATGATGATGTTTTTAATTTTATTGAACCGAAATTAAGCACAAGCTGGGAGAAAAATAAGCTTTTATATAGGCAAGTTTTTTTCTTAAAAGCAAAACCAAGGGACTTGAATGAAAATTTAAAGCATCGCCAAGCCGTTAGCAAGATTCAAAAAAGTCTAAAAGGCATGGATGATAAAAAAGAAGATGTCATTAATCAAACAACTGAAAAAATACTAATTTTAGAAAGTGAATTAAAAACTGCTGAAGGAAGAAGAATAAATGACATCCACCATGAAATTAAAAAATTAAAAAGAAGAATAATTGAGTATGGCCAAAAAAGAAATCAACTTGAAAAAAAGCTGCACTTTATAAAAGAGCACCCTGAAAACTTTAATGAAGCACAGGATAAAGTAAAACTTCACTTTGGTGGCACAAGAATTTATTTAAATGAGCACTTTCAGTTATGGGTAGGAAGAAATGCCAATCAAAATGATGATCTTATAAGGCTAGCATCTGCCCACGAAATATGGCTTCATTTAAGAGATAGAGCCAGTGCCCATGGTTTGATACGTGGTCCTAAAAATATGGATCCCCCACAGGAAATCATTGATTATAGTTGCCTCATTGTGGCTCAACTAACACAGGGGAGTAAAAAGCTCTTTCAAGAAGGGGAAAAAATTGATTTTGTTTGGACGCATAAAAAGTTTCTTAAAAAAACAAAGTCAATGGCCCCGGGCAGCGTGATTGTAGAACGGGAAAAGGTTAGACGCGTAGCATTTAAAAAAGTTGAGTTCCAAGTACTTGACTGAATTTACAGCCATTATAAAATTTTTCAATCAAGGAGAACAGGATGATTGAAATATCTCACTTAACAAAAAAGTACGGCAATATTATGGCTATAAATAATATTAGCTTCTCAGTTCAAAAAGGCGAAATTGTTGGTTTTTTAGGTCCCAATGGAGCTGGAAAAACAACCACCATGAAAATCATTACAGGTTTTATGGCGCCCTCATCAGGAGTGGCAAAAGTTGCAGGCCATGATGTTTTTGAAAACCCTATTGAAGTAAAAAAGCGCATAGGTTATTTACCTGAAACACCGCCAGTTTATTCTGACATGTTGGTAAAAGATTATCTTGAGTATGTGGCGCGCTTAAAAAAAATGCCTTCAAATAAAATTACAAAAGGTGTTGAGCAAGCACTGGAAAAAACAAATCTTACCCAAGTACATAAAAGGCTTATTGGTAATTTATCAAAAGGCTTCAGACAACGTGTAGGTATAGCACAGGCTCTTGTTCATAGCCCTGAAGTTCTTATTTTAGATGAACCCACCGTAGGGCTTGACCCAAAACAGGTAATAGAAATTAGAAATCTTATTAAAGGCTTAGCAGGGGAACATACCGTTATACTTTCAACGCACGTTTTACCCGAGGTAACCGCCACATGTAAAAGAATTATTATTATTAATAAAGGTGAAATTGTAGCAGAGGATACTTTTGAGGGTTTAAGCTCTAGGATGAGTGATACAAGAAGATTTTACGTGCGCGTTAGGCGGCCTGCTAATTTTGAGGGTCACATTAAAAGTGTGAGTGGTGTAAGATCATTTAAATTTGCTAATAATAGTTTTGAAGTAGAACTGGATAAGTCTGATGATTCCAATGAGAAGCTTTCAGAAGTAGTTGTTAAATCAGGTGCTGGGCTATTGGAGTTTAGAGCCGTTGATGTAAGTTTAGAGGATATTTTCTTAAAATTAACAACGACAGATACGGGAGGTGTGGCATGATGGGGGCACTCATAATTGCTAGAAAAGATTACCGTAGTTTTTTTAACAGTGCTGTTGCCTATGTCATAACCGCACTTTTTATATTTTTAATGAGCTGGATGTTTTTTCAAATCCTTTCCACTTATGCAAGCCGCTCCTTTATGATGATGATGCAAGGAGGTGGGGCTCCCAACATGAACTTAAATGAGTATGTTTTTGCCCCCCACTTTGGAAATGTGAATGTTGTTTTATTAATCATGATTCCTGCTTTAACCATGCGCCTTTTATCAGAGGAGAAAAAATCAAGAACCATGGATTTATTAATGACATCTCCCATTACCTCAACAGAAATTGTGGTTGGTAAAATATTAGCGGGGTGCTTTTTAACTTGGACCATTTTGGCATTTTTAAGCATTTACCCACTTTCTACAAAATTATTTGCTCAATTTGATAAAGGGCCCATTATTACTTCATTTATAGGTCTTGCTCTTTTAAGTGGTGTATATGTTTCTATGGGGGTTTTCGCCTCAAGTCTTACAGAAAATGCCATTATTGCTTACTTTGTGGCCTTTGTTATTTCTTTGTTTTTTTGGGTTATAGGTTGGGCTTCAGCCAGTATGGATGGACCTGTCGCGCAAGCAGTGTTTAACCATTTATCAATTGTGAGTCATTTTAGTGATTTTGCAAAAGGTATGATTAACACAAGTGGTATTATTTATTACTTAAGCTTAATTGTATTTTTTGGTTTTTTAACCCAGCGTTCACTAGAAAGTTCAAGGTGGAGGTAACATGACAAGACTTGGTAGCATTTTACTTTTTAGTGGTTTTGTATTTTTAATTTTATGGTTTGTCTCAATGAGGGCCCTTGCTGGAGCCTTAATGCCTTTTGTTTGGGTATTTTTAGGTTTAGGTTTGGTTGCAGTCATTGGTGCTGTGGTTAAAGATTTAGAGTTTTTTAAAGAATTAGCTACACAGCGGGCTACGAAATATGGAATGAATTTAAGTGTTCTATTAATTTTAGTTATAGCCATTTTGGTTGGAATAAATTTTATAGCTTTTAAAAATGTCAAAAAGTTTGATCTAACAAAGGCAGGAGTTAATTCCATTTCAGAACAAACCAAGAATATTTTAAAAAACTTAAAATCTGAATTAACCATAAGAGCATTTATTAATGATGGCCAAGACACAGCAGGGATGACACAAAGGTTTAAAGATTTAACGGATCATCTAAAGGCTGCAAATTCAAAAGTGGCTAGCCTTGTTATAAACCCTGTTAAAAAACCTGCAGAAGCAAAAGCTTATGAAATTACCATGAATGGCACTATTGTATTTGAATACATGGGTAAAAAAACAAAGGTTGAGGAAATTTCAGAGCAGGTTTTTACCAATGCCATTATTAAAATTACAAGAGAGAAAAATAAAAGAATTTATTTTATTACTGGTCATGGTGAAAGGGATTTAGAGGATTCAAATCCAGATGGTATTGGTAATTTTAAAAAATATCTTACAGATTCAAGCTATGACGTTTTAGCTTTAAGTTTTCTTGACAAGAAATCTGTTCCTGATGATGCTGAAATGATTGTTATCGCAGGACCAAAACAGCCTTATTTGGAGCCAGAGATAAAAGCTATTAAGGATTATTTGTTTAATGGCGGAAAAGCTCTTATAGCCATTGACCCTGGAACAAAGTCAAACTTAAGTGGGTTAACAAAAAGTATTGGTGTTGAATTTAAAAATAACTACATACTAGACCAGCTTGGTCAACTTGTTGGTGGTGGTGGGGCTACAGCTGTGGGAATTGGTTATTCACCGCTACATGATGTAACAAAAGATTTTAAGCAAGCTATGACCATATTTCATATAGCAAGTCATGTAAAAGCAGATTCCAATAAACCCGATGCCATTGAAATTGAAGAAATTGTTAAATCCTCCCCAGCAAGCTTTTCAAAGGCAGAACTAAAAGCCGGTGATGTGAAATACATCGAGGGTAAAGATGCTAAAGGCCCTCTTGGAATTGTTTTAAGTGTTAAAGGTAAAATGAAAAAGGAAACAGCAGCGTCTGGCGAGGCAAAAGAATTTAACGCCATAGTTGTAGGGGATAGTGATTTTTTAACTAATCAACTCATCGATGCCCAGCTCAACCATGATCTTGCCCTAAACACTGTGGCTTACCTTGCCAAAGATAAGGATCTTGTAAGTATTAGGCCAAAAAGCTTTGAAGGCTCAGCCATTACAATTACACAAATTCAGTCTGCAATATTGTTTTATGGATTAGTGCTTATTTTGCCATTTATTATTTTGGTTTCCGGTGGAGTAGTTTGGTATAGGAGAAGGACTGCTTGAAAAAGAATAAAGGCCCTATAATATTGGCTATCATTGCGCTTTTACTGGGTAGTTATATTTATTTTTTTGAGTATAAAAAAGCCAATGATGATGAAAAAGCCAAACATGAAGCGCAGAAAATCTTTAATTTTGACCAAAATAAAGTGAGAAAAATTACTTTCAACAGCAGTTTTGGTGAGTTTATTGTTGAAAAAGATGCCCAAAATGTTTGGAGACTCACTAAACCAGTGGAAGATCTTGCAGATGACTCTGCCATCTTAAGCTTTATGACAAGTATTGTTGGTGAAAATTATGATCAAATTGTTTCAGAAGATAAGGCTAGTTTTAATCAATTTGGGCTTGATAACTCTAAAATAAGCCTATCAATTTATTTTGATAACGGTGAAACAAAACAACTTATTATTGGAGACCAAGCTCCTTTGAACGGAAAGTTATATGCTGCACGAAATGGTGAGACTAAAGTATACTTAACAAACATGTCACTTAAGTACCAGGTTGATAAAAATTTAAAAGATCTTAGGGATAAAAGAGTTTTTAGAGGCAATAAAGATGATATTGTAAAAATTGTGTTAAAATCAAACAAGTCTGAAGTTGAGCTGCAAAAACAAAATGATGTTTGGAATATATTAAAGCCCATTAAAGAAGTAGCTGATAAAGATGAAATGGATAAATTTTTAAGTAGCATTGATTCTCTGCGCGCCGCTGATTTTACCGATGTTAAAAATGATTCAAAGCTTAACTTACATAAACCTCAAGCTCAGCTTATGCTTTATAATAAAGAGGGGAAACTTCTTGATAATATAACCATAGGTAGCGCTTTAGAGAATAATGCTTACGTTAAAACTAATACTGGTAAAAGTAAGTATCAAATTTACTTAGGCTCTGCCTCACAATTTGTAAAAACGGCCTCAGATTTTAGAGATAAAAAAACTCCTTTATCTTTTGATAAAGAACAGACAAAAGAAATTCTTATTAAAAACTCCAGCGTTGAGTATAATTTAGTAAAAAAAGGTGAGCTTTGGGAGTTAAAGCAGGCAGATGCTAAAAAAGAAGTTAATCAGCTTCAAGTGGGACAACTTTTATCAAAGTTATCAGATATGAAAGTTTCAGAATATTTTGATAAGCCCATTGCTCTAACAAAAGAAAAGGGGCGAGTTATTTTGAAAAATGAAAAAGGCGACACCTTACTAAATTTAAAATGGGCTGATACTATTGGTAAAAATGTAACTGTGGCTACACAAAAATATGATAAACCCTTTGGGGTAGAATCAAGTCAGATCACAACGTTGCCCGTTCAAACACTTGTAGAGGAAATTAAAATTGAAAAAGATAACAGCCAAAAGCCCCACACGCATTGATCTTGCGGGGGGAACCCTTGATTTATGGCCACTTTATTTATTTCATAAAGACTCTGTGACTATAAATTTGGCTATTGATATTTATACTTACGCAACACTTATCCCAAGGCGTGATAAAAAAATTATTTTACATAGCCAAGACACTTCTCAAAAGGCTGAGTATTTAAACTTGAAAGAGCTAATAAATGACAAAAGTGATGATTTAAAACTTTTAAAAGTTCATGCTACTTATTGGGCGCCAAAGCAAGGTTTTGAGCTAGTAACAAAAAGTGAGTCTCCTATAGGGGCAGGTATTTCTGCAAGCTCAAGCTTGGGTATTAGTCTTTGTGGTGTCTTTTCTAAATTATTAAAGAAAAAATATATACCTGAAAAGTTGATCAAGATTGCACAAAATCTTGAAGCTCAAGTTGTTAAAACACCGACTGGCTGCCAAGATTATTTCCCGTGTTATTTTGGTGGGTTAAATATGATTGAGCTAACCCCTGAGGGACCAAAGCATAAAAAGTTGAAATTAAATTTAAATGAATTTTTAAAACATTTTACACTTGTTTATACAGGGCGGCCACACCATTCAGGTTTAAATAATTGGCAAATATATAAATCTCAAATAGAGGGGATAGAGCAGACCCATGAAAAGCTTGAGCAAATTAGAGATGTAGCCCTTGAAATGAAAGAAGCAGTTGTTAAAAAAAGTATAAAAAATTTAGGCCCTATATTTGAAAATGAATATGAGGCTCGTGTAGCATTATCCCCAGTTTTTACAAGTCCTGAAATTGAAAAGCTTAAAAAATTAGTAATTTCAAATGGCGGTGAGAGCGTAAAAATATGTGGGGCTGGTGGCGGGGGCTGTGTTTTTATCTGGTCTGAGCCAGCCAAAAAAAGTATGCTTGAAATGTTATGTGCGCAACACGGATTTCAAGTACTAAAAGCAAAGCCCGTGGAAAAAGGGCTAAAAATCAGCTAAAACCAGAGCGTTTTTTAGGCTTAAAACTTGGTGGCGGAAAAAATGACCGCACTTCTTTAATAGTTTTAGATTACTATAAAAATCAAAATAAATTATTTTTAACACAAATTTATGAACATATTCAGGCTGGTGAGGATGTTTCATCGGATAAAGTGCTTATAGATTTAATACAGGCTAATTTAACCCAAAATACTAAATATCTCTGTGTTGATTTCCCATTAAAAGTACCCAAATGTGTTACCTGTAAGCTTAAATGCCCAGGTTATGAAGCCTGCCGTGAAAAAGAAATTGTTTGGATGTGGAAACATTATAATAAAAATAAAAAACAAAAGCCTCGAATTAAAATTTTTACCCCTTATACGCAAAGAGTATCTGAGTATTTGCTTAACACTGAGTATGGGCAGTCATTAGAGGCCTATGGTGCTAATACTGCGCCACTCACAGCTAGAGGGCAATTTCTGTTAAAGAGGCTAAAGAAAATTTCTTTATTAGAGGTAAACCCAGCTTTAAGTGTTTTAAGGGTGGGTGAGAATTTTAAAGTAGCAAAAAACAATATGCTTTATTACAAGCACCAAGTTGGTGGGGATGAAGCAAGGCAAGTGCTATTAGATCAATTAATAAAGCGAGATATTGTTTTTGTGTATCAGCAAGATTACCAAAGACTTATACATAACTGTGATGCTTTTGAAGCTTTTTTTAATGCTTATACTGGTTTTTTGAAGAGCCAAAATCTATGTGAGCCACAACCCAAAGATGTACCACTGGCTCAGGGTTGGATAGAGTTTCCTCTTTCACGTAGTTGATGAGTTAATTTATCAAGGCAAGCATCTGATGTGTATGTATATTCTCTCATTTTACTTTGAAATTCTTTAATTTTATTTTCTCTTTCGCTTTCACTAAGGTTTTTTACGTTTAAATATATTTTCCCCTCAGGGTCACATGGGTAGAGCTGTGGGTTTTTTATTCCAGTATGGTTTAAAAGGGATGCTTCAAATGGGTTAAAGCCTCCTGCACCATCTACTTCACGAATGATATTTTGAATTTCATTTGTTTGGTAATATTTTAAAACTTCCTGATTTGTTCTGTCATCTTGAGCTTGTTTAGCTTTGAGACCTTCTTTTGTCATTTCTATTAATTTGTCAGGATTTACAACTGAGTAATAATAGTTAATGGCGGCATTTTTTAGTTCTTGAATTAATACTTCATCGGTAGCTACGGCATGGACAAGCTCACTTGTAAAATACACAACACTTCCTTCGCGAATAAGTTTTGTGTAGTAGTTATGCCAAAAACCTGTAGCCATAAGTCCATCTTTTGTTTCTTTCCAAATTTGAACTGCCTGTTGTAGACCTTTTTCTTGGGCAAGTTTTGAAAAGGCAATTTCTGTATCATCACTAAGCATTCCAATCTCTTTTGCTTTTTGGTAATGCATTTCATACTCTGCACCAAACTTTTCTGCTAGCAATTTGGGCTCAACTGGCTTGGCAAGGGCATGTCTAGCTTCATCTACACTTTGTCTTGAGGAAAGTTTGGTTTTAGACACTACTTCATCATAAGATTTTTTAAATTTTCCTCTTAAAGCATAAGTTAAAACCCAGGGGTCACGGGGCTGAGTGGCTTGTACAAAAGAAATAAAAAATTCGTTAAAATCTTTTTCTGCTACTTTATTTGGAAATACAAATTTATTTCTTAAAGAGATGAGCCATGGTCTTTTAACATTGGGGCTATTAAAGAATATTTTCTCTCTTGCACTTGCTTTTGCACCCATGAGTCTTGTTTTTTCAAGACGTCTGATAACTTCTAAACCTCTTTTAGGATTTATAATTCCATAAAAGGCAAAAACTTCCTCTGTTGTAATTTGTCCTCTAGGAGCTCTTTCATAAAAGCTTGCTAGCCACTGAGATGTTTTTTGAGTGCCTAGTTGATTGGCTTCTACTATGTTTTTTACTTCACCCCATTTTATTTTATCAGGAGAAAATACATTTTTTGTATTATTAAACTTTCTAAAAATCCAAGCGTTTACCTTTTCTAAACTTGATTCGGCATATGCTTGCCTTAAAATTGATTCACAATTTGTAATAGCCTCAGCATTAAGCGAACAAACACTTAAAGTTAGTAGTAGTAAAAGTATAGATTTCATCAATGGTATTATCGGCTTAGAATGCTAAAAGCAGTATAGCTAGGAAAGAAAAAATACTACCAAAGACAATGACATTTTTAGGATGCTCTCCGCCTGGACCAACGTCCTCTTCAAGGGTGGGTTGAAGTTCTGGTGCAAGGGTTTGTTCATATTGTTTTCTTTTTTGTTCTTTTGCTACAAATACAAAAATGCCTTCTTCAGGTAAGTTTAAATCCTTTTTTATTTCAACTACACTATAGGCCTTTTTGGGTTTAACAACTTTTCCAAGAGCCATAGCAGTAATTTGTAAATTGTTAAGTCCTATTGAGGTATCCCACTTATCTGGTAATTCAATATTTACAAATTGTACTTCATCACTCATGCTTAAATTTTCATTTTTACCTATATCAATACTTACTGCATTTACTGTTGTGTCATCAGATTTAACTAAAACTCCGTGGAATGGCAATTTGTCTAAAAACTCTTGAATGAGTCTTTGGCTAATATTAAAAAGTTGCTCTGAGGGATTTAAAGAAGGGTGGAAGCCCAATTTTTTAGACCACAAAAGCTCTCCATTTTGTGAAAGATAAACGTTTAATTGAAAGTCTCGGTACTCGCTCCAGCCAGTAATAATAATATCAGCCTCTAAAAGCTTTGATAAATATTTAACATCATCTGGCCTTAAATTTTTTCTTGGTTGATAAACATCTTTTTGAATTAAAAATTGCTTGCTAGCAATTGAGTATTTTTTAGTTTCGGTAATTTTTTGTCTAATATCCCACCATGCTTTATTTGCTGAAGGTTTTAGTTTTTCATCAACAGCATCAAAGGGAAACACAACCCAATTTTTTATAGGCTTAAGGCTTTCTGCAGCTTGTGCCAAATAAGATAAAAGTAGTAAAATAATAAAAAAATTTAATTTAAGCCCCACGCTTTATTTTCATTCATAACAAGCTCATGCTTCAAGCACTAAGGCTTAAAACTCGGCTAAGGTCTTGGGTAAGGTATCCTGCAACCTTTTTTAAAGTGGGCCTAGAAAATGAGTTAGGTAGAAACAGTGGGTAGCGGTTTAAAAAATGACTCAATGCCAGCTATCTTTCTAGGTGAGGTTTCAAATGTTCCAAGCCAGCTTTCATGGGATTCCATACATAAAAATACAGGGTATTTTAAATCTGCTTTTTTAAACTCATCAACAACATGTTTAAACATTTTGTTTCTCAAGCGCTGATCGTAGCGCAGTTTTCCATCATGGCTTTTAAAAAGCTCAGCTTCAAGCACAGAAGTTTTTCCGCCAAAACGTTCTCTTAAAATATTTTTCATCTCGGGTATAAAACGAAGTGCTCCCACACTAATCCATTTTACTTCTCTTGGAGTAAACATCGAAGTTAATACATTCACCAAGCTTGTATAATGCATTTCCCAATCTGGAACATAAATCATTGGGTCTATGTGAAAGGCAACTGGAAAGCCTTTATCAGCACAAAGCCTTGCGGCCACTAGTCTCTGCTGTAAACTGGCAGTTCTATGTTCTTCAGAATTAACAATAACCTCAGGGTTAATTGAAAAGCTAACAACAACATTACCGGCATGATTTAAATTAACAAAGTTTTTTACATTATTAGATTTTGTTTTAAATTCTAAAGTAAGTTTAGGGTGCTTACTAAACCAGTTAACTAAAAGTGAGGATGTTTGAGTTAAATCATCAAGGCTTAAAGAATCTACCACTTCACCAGTGCCTACTCTAAAAGGGGCATCAGGAAATTGTCTTGAAATTCCCTCAAGCTCCATTAAAGCTTCATCAATATTGGTATAAATTTGTGTGAGAGGGGAGTTAATATAAGATTGCAAATAACAATAACTGCAATTCATATTGCACTGCTGGCCCAAATTTAAAACAAAGTAATTACAACAAGCAGCTCCTTGGGTCCCGGGGCATTTTCTAAAAAAGTGCCCTTCGTGACGGGTTAAATAAAGCCTTTGCTTTGATATATCAAATTCCTGACCGCTTAAATTACCAGAGATATTACTATAAGGGCGGCTTGAAACTTTAATAGGATTTATATTTAAAAAACTTCTTACTTTTTTTGAGATATCTAAATCCCAACAAGACTCATGAATGTAAAATTCTTTAAACCAATTTTTTATATCTTCCATGTGTTTTCACTCAAATCAATTTTTGCTAATTCATCTCTTAGTTTTTTCCACTGGATATTTGAAAACACACGGCTTTGTATTATTAGAGACGCTTGATCCCCTTTATTTTCCCACTTGGCATTTACCCCCTTAGGCCAAGAGACTTGTGATAATTCTTTTTTTGCCTCTGTATCTGCATTTTTAGTAATAGGGAAGCGCTTTTGATTTAGATCTTTTAACCACTCATCAATATTACTTTTAGGTTTTAAATCAAACCATGTGTATTTGTTTTGAAAATTTAAGTCACATAAAAGCTCTATCACTTCTCTTAACTGAGAGCTTGTGGGCGTTAGGCTTAAAAGAGCCTCACTAATTTGAGGCATAAATTGTGAAACATAAGTTAGTGGCTTTATATTTTTTAAACCCAATTTTTTTTGATCGCAGTAGAGCTGAAGTTCTAGCGGCCAAGCTAAAAGCGTAGAACTATCAGATTCATTATTTAATACTTTATTAAAACGCAAGAACTCAAAGCCAGACATTTGGTTAACATCATAAAGCTGGGGTAATAGTTCATGGGCCTTTTGATCAAGCACTAGGGCCATCTGCTTTTGACTACCATCTAAACCTAAAAATCGTTCAAAGCCTAAGACAAGCTTAGAATCGGCCCCGCAAACTAGCGGCAAAGACATGGGCCACAAGTTTTGGGGGAAGAAATTTAAACTTAAGTCAATATTTATAGGTACTAAGTTCATCAGACACGGTGTAGCATGTCACTTGTACCTTGGCAACCAAGTACTAAACAAGATAGCATTTTATTATGGGCGAGCCGATTAAACCTAAATTCATTCGCCAAGACGTAGTTTATTTTGAGTACCAAAAGCTTAAAAACCCCCATGATTTGGTTTACGTTTGGGACATAGATAAAACTTACTTGGATACAAAATTTGAAACCATCAAGGGCCTTTTTAAAACAGCCTTTGAAAAAGCATTTCAGAAAAAAAATGTTCCAGGTACGGCCACCCTTATAAGGGCACTGCAAGCAACAAAAACAGATGAAAAAGTTCAAATTTATTTTATTTCAGCCTCACCTCCGCAAATGGAAAAAAAGATTTACCAAAAAATGAAGCTTGACCGTATATCCCCGATGGGAATTTTTTTTAAAGATAATTTAAAAAATATTAGGCCCTCCAAATTTAAAATGCTTAATAAACAAGTAGGCTTTAAAGTCCAAGCTCTTTTAGAGCTGCGCTCAATTTTGCCAGAAAATGTTAAGCTTGTAATGTTTGGAGATGATTCTGAAAGTGATGCGGTCATTTACAGTTTATTTAGTGATATTTGTAATAGAAGAATTTCTAACCGGGAAATTCTATCTGTCTTAGAGGCGCTTCATACGCCAAAAGAGCAAAGAAATAGAATTGAGGAAGTTCAAAAAAAAATTCCGCAAAATGATCCGGTAGAGAAAATATATATTAATTTAGTTAATGATACCGACCCTGATTATTACGCCAAATTTGGTCGTAGGGTTTTAGCTACGTTTACAACGTTGCAAGCAGCTTTGGATTTATACCAATCAAAACATATCAACCTTGAGTCTTTAATTATTGTAGCAAAAGACATGATTTCAAATTACGGTTTCTCCCCTGAAGAGCTTGCAAAAAGCCTTGATGATTTACATAAAAGGCGCTTTTTAAAAAGCCAAACGCTCATTGAAATTGTAGCGCATTTTAAAAAAGAGAATTTACTACCATCATACTATGTCGCTGCGGTTAACCCGCTTTTGGTACCTCTTGAGAGCCTTCAAAAAATTGGAGAAAAAATTTTAGGAATTAATGAAGAAGACCCTTGGGTGCCTGATAGTATTGATTATCTCAATGATTTTCGTTAATCAAAATACCTAGTCTTTGATTTTAATTAAGACTAAGGAAAGTAACGTTTACTTCTAGAATTTTTAGTAAAGAGCACTTTACTAATGGATTTTCTTAGTAAAGCATGCTTTATTAATATATATGAAATCCTTATGATAATTTCTTTTATATTTTTCACCTTGATAACTAAGGCTTTAGACTGCCAAAAATGGTTTAATGATACTAAACTTCAGGTTCATAGAATAAATTCTTTATGTTATGAAAATTGCAGGTTGCGCAATTTAAGACCAGATGCAAACTCAGACGATACTATATGTACTGTTTTTTGTAAGGACCTTTGTAAAGAGAGATACAAGCCCGTAGAGACCTATTCTAAATCTAAATCTATTGCAGGAAGCTTTATTTTTTACCCGGGTCTTAACGAAACTGAAAAAAAGCTTATCAAGAAAAACCCAAATGAAGCATTAATTGTATATAAGCAAAAGAATACTGCTGAGGAAATTACAGAAGAATATTTCCCAAATAGTACTATGGATAGTGAGGGGGATGCTTTTAGGCATTTTGTATGGGCAGGACTTTTAGTTAAAGAACTAGGGCGTGATAAAGCACAGATCTATTTAGATGCTCATGAAGAGAACCCACGCCAAACTCAAGTACAAAAAGCTATGGATTTAGCTAATAATAGAGCTGGTATTATTGAGGCATTACGTCTTAAAGAAAAAGATAGCCTAACGTTAGAAACTATAAAAGAAGCTGCTTTTGATCATATTAAAGATAAAAAATTAATTATTTTAAACCCCACCGGTAAAGTTCCTAAGGAGGTAAAATGAAAAAGAATATTATTTTCACTCTTACTATCATAATAACAGCAGTTTCAGTATTTGCTTTTGAGTTTTATAAAAATGAAAAATTTATGACCCTAAACGAGGCACAAAAAAAGTGGGGAAGTACAAAGTTTGATCATGTGCTTTTTAAAAATGGAAATGAAGTTACTAGGGCTTCTATGGTTGTATCTATAATTAAAGAAAAAACTCTTATTAAAAAAAAAATAAGTGAAGTAGATGAAATATTGGGACCAAATACAGGCTATTATTTCAGCGATTTTGTTCCTGCTTATATTATTGGAAATAATGATGCAGAAAAAGGAGATGTATGGCAGCTTATTTTAATCCCTGACAATGACTCAAAATATATTAATGAAGTTAAAATTCACAAAAAATGCTGTTATAAAAGATAGATCTAATCAAAATGGATGGGGTAAGTAACAATCATCGGATCCCCATTAAAAGATTTAAAGCGAACACGCGCCAGAGTTGAAACCACACATTGCTGCAAAGTTGGATCAGGGATGGTGCTCCCAATAACACGGGCTGAGCTCACAGTGCCATCAGGTTCAATGGTAAAGGAGGTGTCAATACGGCCTCTGGCATCAGGGTTTAGACGTAAGTGTTGAGCATAACAGCGGTATAAAAAGTTTTTTTGGTTTCTAATAACACTGACAATATAGCTTTCAGGTAAAGTTTCTTTTTTTGCTTTTGCTTTTTGGTCTTTATCAAAAATACTTTTATCTTCTATTCCTAAACCTTCTTGGTTATTAAAGAGCTGGTTAAAATCAATTTTTGCTTGTTCTTTTTTATTTAAATCCTGAGCGGGAAGCTTAACCTTGGGGCCTAAGCCTTGATCTAAAATTTTAACTCCCCCTCTCAAGAATGTTAATTCAAGCTGCCCTGGGCCTGAGCCATAATCATCAACAATAATAAGTGAGTTTGGTTCAAGCTCCACTTTTAAGCCAGATTTAAATTTAATAACTGCACGGGAATCCATATCTGTTGAAACCGTGTCTTTGGCTCTAAGGCCAATTGATTTTTTTGCCCTAAAATAACTTAAAGAATCTGGAACTCTGAATTTTACGTTTTTAGTTATGTCTTCAAACTCGGCTACGACTATTCTTGGATCAGATTCCAGCTTTCGCATTTGCCACCAATCCCAAATTTGATCTTGGAATAAAATGGCTAAAAGAGCCAAAAGAATAATGATTACCGAAATAATGTTTTGCTTTTTAGTATCCTTAAACCAGTCTCTCACTTTTTATTTTGTAGGACTTGGCTGTGGTGGTGTTGTTGGCTGTGCAGGTACAGCAGCAGGTAAAGAATCAATAACTGATTTGGTTTTTGATTTAGCGCTCATAACTGTGAGTGCAACGCATGTGAGCATAAAACCAATTGCTAAATAACGGGTTATTTTAACAAGTAATGTAGCACCACCTGTAGCACCAAAAATGCTTTGGTTACCCCCTGAGGCAATTCCACTTAGGCCGCCACCTTTGGAGTCTTGAACTAAAACCACAAGAATTAAAAAAATAGCTATAATGATATGAACAACAGCAATAAGCGTTACACCTTGTGACATTGAAAGCTCCTTTTTATGACACTCATTTATAAAGGTATTTGCCCTATTTGGGCAAATGATTTTGCAACCATAGAGGCCCCACCAACTAAAAATCCATCAACCTGGGAGAGCATGCTAAGTTCTTGAGAATTCTCGGGTTTTACGCTTCCACCGTACAAAATACTAATCTCAGCGGCCCTTTTTTGATTAAAAACCGTGTCAGCTAAGCATAAACGAATTAGTTTATGAGCTTCTTCTACCTGTTGTGGTGTGGCAACAACACCCGTTCCTATGGCCCAAACGGGCTCATAAGCTACTACAAGTGAATCATTTAAATTAATATCTTTGAGTCCGCTAGTGATTTGTTCTTTAAGTACTTTTTCAGTTTTACCTTCTTCTCTTTCTTTTAGAGTTTCTCCAACGCAATAAATAGGGGTAATGCCTTGGTTAATAAGGGCTTTTATTTTTAAATTACAAGCCATACTTGTTTCATTAAAATATTGGCGTCTTTCAGAATGGCCCACAAGGCAATACTGACAACCTAATTCTTTTAACATTAAAGCACTTATCTCACCTGTGAAGGCACCTTTTTGTTCTTGATGGCAGTTTTGTGCGCCAAATTTTATAAAGCTTTTATTTAGTTTTTCTTTTGCTTTAAAAAGGCTCACAGAGGGTGGAAATACTATCCAATCAAGTCCGGCTTTATTTTCAAGTAAGGGGACTAATTCATTTAAAAATTTTTCTGTCTCAAGGGGTGAAAAATGCATTTTCCAATTACCAGCTATGACTTTTCTTCTCATGAGAAAAAATCCTCATCAATATCTTCAGGATCAGCTTTTAAAGGTTCAACATGAGATCCTTTAAGTGCCTTTAAACCTGGAAGCTCAATTCCCTCTAAGTATTCAAGGCTGGCTCCACCACCAGTGGAGATGTGCCCCATTTTTTCACTCAATCCTGCTTTTTTAACAGCACTTACAGAGTCTCCTCCGCCAACAACTGTCATAGCAGCTGATAGATTGCTTAAAATTTTAGCAAGCTCAAAGCTACCTTTTTCAAAAGGGGCTGTTTCAAATGCGCCCATGGGCCCGTTCCAAAAAACGGTTTTAGCATCAGCGATTTCACTTTTAATTAAGTTAATGGTTTGTGGGCCAATATCAAGACCCATTTCGCCATCATTAATAGCAGCAGTTTGTGTGACTCTTGTATTGGTATTTGCTTTAAGCTCTTTTGCTACAACATGATCTATGGGTAAAATTATTTTTTTATGTCTTGCTTCAATACGCTTTAATAAATCTTTTGCTAATGAAACTTTATCGTTTTCAATTAAAGAATTTCCTACGGTAATATTTTGTGCTTTTAAAAATGTGTAGGCCATGGCTCCGCCAATAACAAAGCCATCTACTTTTTCTAAAAGGTTTTCTATTACGCCAATTTTATCACTGACTTTTGCTCCGCCTAAAATTGCCCAAAAGGGGCGCTTAATATTTGTTAAGAGCTGCTCCAGTACTTCAACCTCTTTTTTAACTAAAAAACCAATGCCACGCTCTTTAATTAAGCTAGGAAGTGCTGCCACTGTAGCGTGCGCTCGATGTAATGCTCCAAAGCCATCATTGATATAAACATCAGTTAGTTTTGCTAAATTTGCTGCCATTGAGTGGGAGTTTTTTTCTTCTTCTTTTAAAAAACGAGAGTTTTCTAAAAGTAATATTTTTTTACTATTTAACTCTCCTAAAACAGCTTTTGCGCCCAACCCCTGGGGATCTTCCCATAACAATACTTCAACACCTAATAATTCACCCAATCTTTCACCAACAGGAAGAAGGGAGAATTCTTTTTTATCTTCTTTTAAATTTCCCTTAGGGCGTCCAAGGTGGCTTGAAAGAATCACTTTTGCATTTTTATCTAGTGCATAGCGAATTGTTTTTAGGGCTTCTTTAATACGGGTATCGTCTTTTATAACCCCATTTTTAATGGGAACATTTAAATCAAGACGGATAAAAACTTTTTTGCCGCTTAAATCAAGCTCTTCAATATTTTTAATATTATCTAAAGAAGAGGCCATTTTTATAAACCCTTTTGGGCCATTAAAAGGGCAAGATCCACCATGCGGTTTGAAAAGCCAGCTTCATTATCGTACCAAGAAAGTACTTTAACAAGCCTTGGTCCAATCATTTGGGTTGATGCTAAATCTATAACACTTGAATAGGGGCTTCCTTTAAAATCAATACTAACAAGTTCATTTTTTTCGCATTTTAAAACGCCTTTAAGCTCCTTTTCGGATGCTTTAATAAGGGCGGAGTTAACGATTTCTACAGTGGTGTCTTTTTTTAAATTCGCTACAAAATCAATTAAACTCACATTTGGTGTGGGGACTCTAATGCTGACACCATCAATTTTACCTTTAAGCTCAGGAATTACTTTTCCAACTGTTTTTGCTGCTCCAGTTGTAGTGGGGATCATGCTCATGGCTGCAGCCCTGGCTCTACGCATGTCTTTATGGCTGGCATCCATTAGGCGTTGGTCATTGGTGTAAGAGTGAACAGTTGTCATAAAACCATTTTCTACGCCAAATTGTTCATGTAATACTTTAACAAGTGGGGCAAGGCAATTTGTGGTGCAACTTGCGTTACTTACTACAACATGTTTTTTGGCATCATAAAGGTTTTCGTTTACTCCCATAACAATGGTTAAGTCGCTATCATCAGCGGGGGCGGAAACCATAACGCGTTTTGCTCCACCTTTATTAATATGCTCCATCGCATCTTCACGCTTCTTTAAAGCACCGGTGCATTCAAGTACTAAATCAACCCCGCATTTACCCCAGGGAATCTCTGAGGGGTTTCTTGTGGAATAAACGGGGATTTTTTTACCATTAACAGCAATAAAACCTTTTCCGGCTTCAATATCAGCGTCAAATGTTCCATGAATGCTGTCGTACTTTAATAAATGGGCTATGGTTTCAACATCACTTGTGTCGTTAATGGCTTTAATGTCTAGTTTTTCAAAAGCTAGCCTAAATAAAACCCTGCCAATTCTACCAAAACCATTAATACCAACAGCGGGCCTTTGCGCCATAAAATATACTCCTGTGTCTAGCCCGCGGCTTCCAAGCCGCTAGGCTTTTCTGTATTAAATAATGATGAAGTTTTAGCCTTCAGCACTTGTTACGTCAAGTTAGTGTTGATACACTTTTTATTAAGTTTGCAAGGAGGCAGGTGTGGGGGGAATGTTGGTTTTGGCAAGCTTGCTATTTTTAAATATAGCTGGCGCGTCAAAAGATACTTTTCAAATTAAACCTTATCTTCATTTTCATAATAACCAGAGCATTAATGTTTCCTGGCAATATAAAAAAGCACAGCCGGAGCATTTTACTATTCCGTTGGATCAGGCTTGTGGATTTGAGGAAAAATTTTACCAACTTAGTGGAATGAAGCTTCCACAAAAAATTAAAAGTATACCTTGTTTGGGAGGCTCTGAAACCTTAAGGCTTAGCTTTTTAGCTGATACTCAAGAGGGTTTTGAAACAAACCAAGCTTTTGGTGAAATGATAGAGAGTTTTGATAGCCACAGTGTTGTTTTAGGTGGGGATATTATACAAAATGCCGATGATGATGATGAATGGAAAGCTCTATTTAAAGCTTTTGAGAAAACCCTATCCCAGAGGGTTTTAGTTCCAGTTATTGGTAACCATGAATACCGAGGTGATAGTGACGCGAAAAATTGGGAAAAATACTTTGGATTTAATGCCAATGAGGCTTTTTACTCAATTTGGTTGGGGCCTGTTAAGTTAATAGTATTAAGCTCAAACTTTGAAGATGACCCTTCAATGGTTTTAAGGCAGCTTAAGTGGCTAGAAGAGGAGCTTAAAAAGCCTGCCCCATGGAAGTTTGTAGTATTTCACCACCCCATGTTTAGTAAAAGCATTATGCATATGAGCTTTTACTGGAGAAAAGAGTACCTGCCACTTAGGCAATACTATCTGCCTCTTTTTGAAAAACATAAGGTGGATGTTGTACTTAATGGCCACAGCCATATTTATGAGCATAGTTTAAAGGACGGTATTCACTACATTACAACCGGCGCTGCTGGTGGGAAGTTTGGTAAAGAAGGGGGGAGCAACCCCTTTGAGATTAAAAGTGCTCTTGATAGAACCCTAATTCAGTTTGAAATAGGCTTAACGGCTCTTAGGATGAATGCCATAAACCTTGATGGCAAAACTATTGACGATTTATATTTAAGAAAATAATTCCATTTTATTTGACTCCTTAAAAGCTTAAAGCTAGCTTGCTTTAAGCAAATATTACCAATCTACTTTGGAGGGGGAAATGAAAGCACTATTAGCACTGTTAATTTTAAGCATGGGGGTTTATGCCCAAGCCTTACCGGCACTAAACGACTACGCCAAATTTGAAGTAGTTGTTACGGAAAAAGCCATTCAAATGAGCGCCGTTGAGGAATTGCGCCTTGTTGACTATGACAAGCCCACAAATGTCTATTTGCTTGAGCAAAAAGTATCTGTTGGGTCTGAGCAGAGCACAGAAAACTTTGGCATTAAGGCAGATGAGCTGTTAACAGATCAAAATTTAAAATCAGTTGTACAAATGTGTAAACTTGGCCATGGTGTAAACGAGAAAGTAAGTGTAAAAAGTGAGCAAGTTGAAAGCTGTCGCTTTGAAGTAAAAAACACTGAAGCTTCGGGTTATAGGTGGTATGCTGTTGTTCCTTTTGGAATTATAAAAGAGGAATTAACATTAAAAAACGGAACTAAAATTAAAAAACAAATGGTTGATTATACTTTTGGAAAATAAAGGAGAAAAAATGAAAAATGTTTTATTAACAATTTCTTTAATGTTTATAGCAAATACTGCTATGGCAATGCCCTCTGTGGGAGATGTTGTGGCACACAAAATGACTGTAACTGTGAAGATGAATGCAACGGGAGAAACAAAAACTGTTGAGCTTATGTCTACAATGAAGATTACTGCTTATGATGCGGCAAAAAAAGAATTCACAGTTGAGCAAACTGTAATGGGCGAGCAAGTAAAAAGCGAAGTATTTCAGGCTGGTGAAACAGATATGCCATCAGATGCATCAATTAAAGATGCTTTAGAAAAATGTGCGAGTTACGGTGGGCAAAATGCCACAGTCACTATTTCGGGCAAATCTTTTGAAGTTTGCAAATTAAAAGGTGCAGAAAGTGAATTGTGGGTAGGGGCAGTACCATTTAGCATTGTTTATGCAAACTCAACTAAAAAATACCCAGAAGGTGATATGACTACAGTTGTAGAAGCAACTGATTTTAATTTAGGTAAATAAAAAAGCGTTAGCCGCATTTTGGTAAGGCGACGCCTTAATTTTGGCCTCAAGATAAATCTTGGGGCCATTTTATTTAATCAACAAGTATTGGTTTTTTATTTTTAACAATAAGTTGGTAATTTTTTTTAAATGCTTCAGCTTGGGCTGCAGGGTCTGCTGAGACTACATCACATTTATATTCTAGTTTTTGAGTTAGTTTTATCTTGCCACTGGCCTCAATTTTATAAACTAGCGCCTCATAACAATCCATCATGTTGCGTGTGCCACTGGATCCCTTATAATAGTCTATAAAAACATAACCAGGGGCATTTTTTATAAGATTAAATTTTAATACCTCAGGTGAGGCATCCATTCTTTCAAGCCTGATTTTGGAAACAGCTTTATTTTTCTTTTTAACTAAAATTTCATCAAAGCCTGAATTTGCACGTTCAATGTGAATTGTGTAGCTGTACATTTTAAGCGGAACTATTTCTTTGGCTAAGCTTAAATTTGAAAATAGTAGTGCTATTAAAATTAATTTCATTATGGCACCCCAGAAATTGGTTGGAATTTAACATCGCACTCACCACCTATGGTGACCTTCTTTGTTCCAATCGTACATGTAAATTGAGCTCTTTTAGCAGGTGGATCTATTGCCCAAAGAGGAGAGGTGAAAGAATGTTTTTTGGGCACATGGCTGCAAGCACTTTGGTCTTTACTTAAAATTGAAAGACCCATGTTAGTACAATTATATCTTAGCTTTAGCTTTTCATACTGGTCTTTACTAATGGTCCATTTTTCTTCGTTATTATAATCTACTAAAGAGTAGGTTATGTTTTCAGAATTATAATTTTTAGGCTTATTCCATTTATGCATTTTAAAAGTTGTTTTTTCTTTATCAGGAGTATCTGGGATAATGGTTTCTAAAACTAAGAGGCCATAGTTATTGTCTTTTTCTAGATATGCAATTTTTGTTGTATGTTGTTTATCAAAGCTATCTTGAAAACAGCCAAACATTCCTTGTGGGTGATAATAGTTGTAATATTTTTTAATACCTTGCTTGGGACCTTCACCTGATTCTGAATAATTAATATTTAAATAAGGGTCTTTTTCATAAAGAGTGTTAGTAATGGTATCTACAACTTTATTGTATTGCTTAACTCTTAATTTGTAATCTTGCTCAACTAAATCACTTTCAATTAAGCCATTTTTATAAAAACAAGTAGCCATATAAATACTAGTGAGTGTGGGGTTCCATATACTGTACTGGCTAGGCTTTGTTGCCACACCAGTGTAGTCTTTTAAAAATTTACAACCATAGTAGTGCTTACCTGTTTTGCATCCCGGGTGGTTACCTCTGTTATAAATACTTAAAGTAATTACTTTTCTTTCACAGGCCGAAATGGGGCAATCTTCATCTTGGGAGCATTTATCAGAGTCTGCTTGGTTGTCTAAGCTTCCCAAAGGATGTGTTTCATAAAGCACAGTTCTAGCGACTAAGTCTATTTCCTTGGCTTGTTCAGCTAGTTTTTTCTCTTCACTTGTGGGTTGTGCTTTTATAAATTCATCCCATTCTAAATATAAATTTTTAATTTCCTCATCCATTTTTTCAGGATTTTTGGGACGCCTTGAATCACAAAAATTATTATGAAATTGCTTTAATTTTGTTTTAATTTTATCTGAGCTTTCTAAGTCTTTTTTTAAATTTAAAAGCGTTTTATCTGACTTTAGCTTCGTGTTTGAGCAACAATCATTTTTTGGCACCTCTGGAGTTCTAAAACCAGTTTTTATTGGCATGCGCTTTGTGAGATCTTCTATTTTAATAGCCACAACTTGATTATTATATAAGTAACCTAATCTTTTTTCTTTGTTTATAAAATATGGCTTTTGGTTTTTGTTAGATTCATATTTTTCGCCACTTTCATTGAGCAAAAATATATTTTCTATTTCCTCTCCTGGTGGAATTTTAATGCATTGACCTTGATCATCTTTAAGGCACTGCTCTGGGGTTTTGTCGGTCAAATAGAGAGTGGTACCGCTTGATCCGCTATAGAGCTTTGGTGGTTCATAACTAAAAGCAGCGCTTAGAATGAGTAAAATAAAGAGCATTAATAAATATTATCATATTAGTAGAATTCAAATACCTAGACATTGGTATAAAATTGGCTTAATTAGCTTATACATAACTGACCACGTAGCTCAGTTGGATAGAGCACTAGTTTCCTAAACTGGGGGTCGCAAGTTCAATCCTTGCCGTGGTCACCATTCAAATATTCAATCTGTCTTTAACAAGTGTCTCAACCACTGATGGGTCCGCTAGGGTTGAAACATCGCCAAGCTGCTCTGGAGAATTTTCAGCAATTTTTCTTAAAATTCGCCGCATTATTTTTCCTGAGCGTGTTTTTGGAAGGGCTTGTGCCCATTGTAAAAAATCAGGTGTTGCAATGGGGCCTATTATTTTTCTAACATGTTGGATGAGCTCTTTTTTTAATTCTTCAGTTGGCTCAGCTTTATTTTTTAAAGTTACAAAAACATAAATTCCATGGCCTTTAATATCATGGGGGTAACCAACAGCGGCGGCTTCTGCAACACTTTTATGGTCCACAAGAGCACTTTCAATTTCAGCGGTTCCTATTCTATGTCCTGAAATTTTTAAAACATCATCTGTTCTGCCCGTGATCCAATAATAGCCATCTTCATCACGTTTACAGGCATCTCCAGTAAAATAAAAACCCTTGTAAGTGTTAAAATAAGTTTCTTCAAAACGTTGATGGTTATTAAAAACGGTTCGCATTTGTCCTGGCCAGGAATCTTGTAGGCATAAAACGCCATCTCCAGCCCCATTTATTTTTACACCATCAGTAGTTAATAAAACTGGTTTTACTCCAAAAAATGGCAGTGTTGCAGAACCTGGTTTTTGCTTCATTGCATTTGGTATGGGGCTAATTAAAATGCCACCTGTTTCTGTTTGCCACCAGGTATCAACAATAGGACAGCGGCTTTCACCAATATTTTCAAAATACCATTGCCATGCCTCAGGGTTTATGGGTTCTCCCACGCTTCCTAAAAGACGTAAACTTTTTCTTTTGGTTTTTGTTACAAAATCTAAAGACTCACGCATTAAAGACCTAATAGCTGTAGGGGCTGTGTAAAACACACTCACTTTATGTTTATCTACTACTTCCCAAAAGCGAGACGGCGTGGGGTAATTAGGAACACCTTCAAAAATAACAACTGTTGAAGCATTACTGAGTGGGCCATAAACAATGTAAGTGTGGCCTGTAATCCAACCCACATCAGCGGTACACCAAAAAATATCATCAGGCTTATGATCAAAAATATACTGATGAGTTATATTTGCATATAAAATATATCCACCAGTTGTGTGTAGGGCTCCTTTTGGTTTTCCTGTAGAGCCTGAGGTGTATAAAATAAAAAGGGGGTCCTCAGCATCCATCACTTCTGGTTCGCATTGAGTATCTACATTTTTAGCTTCTTCATGCCACCAAAGATCTCGCTTTAAATTCCAATCAATATGAACACCTGTGTGTTTATAGACTAAAACATTTTTTACCGAGGTTGTTTTTAAAAGGGCCTCATCAATATTTTTTTTAAGCGGTATTTTTTTGCCCCCACGTAAACCTTCGTCGGCAGTTATAATAAAATTTGAATTACAATCATTTATTCTATCTGCTATAGAATCTGGTGCAAAACCGCCAAATATAACAGAATGAATGGCGCCAATTCTTGCGCAAGCTTGCATGGCATAAACTGCTTCAGGAATCATGGGCATGTAAATGGTGACACGATCCCCTTTTTTAACCCCATTTTTCTTTAATATGTTTGAAAGCTTACAAACTTCAATGTGAAGTTCTTTATAAGTAATAAAGCGAGGTTCTTGTGTGGGTACATCGGGCTCCCAAATAAGAGCAAGCTTTTCACTGTGTAGCTGTAAGTGGCGATCAATACAATTGTAGGACACATTAAGTTTTGCCCCCTCAAACCACTTAATAAAGACAGGGCTCTCAAACTGGTTTTAACTCTTTCCCATTTTTTAAACCAGCTTATTCTCTGGGCCTGTTCTGCCCAAAAAGCTTCAGGTTGTTCAGTAGAGTGGCTGTACATTTTAGTGTAGGTTTCTAAACTTAGCATCAAAGCCAGTAAAAACACTAAAATCAGCATTTGTAAATTAGAAAGATTAGGCTTTGGTCTAAAAAGTCTAAAGTGGCTAAACCAATAATTGAATGTTCACTTAGTAATATTTAACATTTAAATAAATGTTAGCTATAAAATCTAAAAATTTACTTACAGTTCAAATCACAGGGCTTGTGAATGCTGAAACCGAATTCCCTGTTTTAGATACAAAAGGTGTGGACACTATCATTTTTGATTTTAATAAACTTGATGGCTTTAACTCTTACGGGGTTAAGGGTTGGATTAGTTATTTACAAAAAATAGATCCAGAAATGAAAATAATTTTTAGAAATTGTAAAAGAATAGTGGTCGATCAAATGAATATGGTAACAAACTTTTTACCAGCAAATGCAGTGGTTGAGTCTTTTTATGTTCCTTATCATTGTCCAAAATGCCAGAAATTTTTTAATTCGTTATATGAGCATGGCAAGCAATATGAAAACAAGATTGTTTCTCAACTAACCCAAGTAGTGTGTGATAAATGTAAAATTGATGCTGAGATGGATGTTATAAAAGCCAAGTATTTTAATTTTCTTACCAGATAAATTTATTTAATTGAAAGATGTAAGTTTTTGTAAAGCAAATCTTTTCTTTGTTTATTGTGGTAGGTTGGAATTTTACAGCAAACAAGTGTGAATTTATTTTTTAATGAATAAAAATAAGTGCTCATACTGTGCTCGAACATAATCTTGCACCCTATGCCAGCTCCCCCTTTACCCATATTGATGTTAGAGTTTTCATTGGTGTAAGATGAGTTAAATTGCTTTAGAAATTTATTTTCATTAAAAGAGCCAAAAAAATCTATAGAGCCAATGATGACATTAGCATCATCAAAACAAATAAAGATCTCCACAGGCTTGGCTTTTTCAAGCTGCACAGCTGATGTTCTGGGAAGTTGAGCATATAAGTGTTTGCCATTTGAATCTGTAGGTGCATCATAAAATGAGTTCATAAAAAGCTCATCTGCAATAGTCCATAGGGATTCTGAAAGGGGCTTTAAGAGTTCTGGTTTTGAATTAATAAACTTATCTATGTCTTCACGGAGTTTATTTTTATCTTTTGAACAATTCATTTTTTGAGAGAAATCTATTTTTTTAAAATTAAAAATATTTTTAATATTAAGGTTTAATAAGTCGTCATGATTTTTTATAAATTTTGCTGCTATTATAAGTTCATTTTCAAGATCGGAATAGCTTCCTTGAATTATATGTTTAATTTTATTTTTAGAAACAAGTAAAACAACTTCTTGAGGTTCTAAGTTTTTACTTGTAACTAAAATACATTTTTTAGCTATCTCGTTTTTTGGAAGTTCATCTAGGCTTTCATCAGTAAAACAAATGTCATTAAAAATTGAGTTATTTTTTAATTTTGTTGCAGATATTGTGTGTTTCCTAAAAATTGCATGATGTTAGTTTACTGGTATTTAGTTAGAGAGTAAATCTGACAAAATTAAACTTTTACATCATCTACTTTGGTCTGGTTAAAATTAGTCTAAATTTATTTTGTTATTTATTTTTAAAATCAGTATCCTAATGTTTAAGTGGAGGAGATTAGACCCATGCTAAATGTTACAAACAAAGATGGCATAGTTAATGTTCAGGTTTCCGGCTTAATAAACGAAGACATTCATTTGAATAAATTAAGCTTAAATGGAGCTAAAGGCGTAGTTTTTGATTTTGCCAATGTAGATGCTATTAATTCCATAGGTGTAAAAATGTGGATTGGTTATTTGGGAGAGATTCCTCAAAATGTACCAACTAAATATGTAAATTGTCCCAGAGTATTTGTAGACCAAATGAATATGGTAATGGGTTTTAAACCAAAACACATAGCGGTGGATTCTTTTTTTGTGCCTTATTATTGTGATGAGTGTTCTAAGGTTCAGCCTACACTTTATAATAATGGGAAAGAGTTTGATACCTCTGGAAAGATAAATCACCCACAAAAAGTAGAGTGTCCCAAGTGTAAAGTGCCAATGCAAATGGATGTTATGGAAGCAAAATATTTTATGTTTTTAAAAAGAAAATAATTAGAAAGTAAAAAATGAAAGTAGATAAACAACCAAATGGCCTCATTTCTGTTGAACTTACAGGAATTTTAAATGGTGATGGCCAACTTCCAAAATTAGACTTAAAAGGTGCAAAGACTATTGTGTTTAATTTTGATAAAATTGAAGCCATTAATTCAATTGGAGTTAAGCAGTGGATTGCTTATCTTCAAGAAATACCAAGAAGTATTACTATTAAATTTTCTCATTGCAGAAGAGTTTGTGTAGATCAAATGAACATGGTGACAAACTTTAAACCTAGCTATGTTACAATTGAATCCTTTTATGTCCCCTATGTTTGTTCTAAATGTGTGAATATGATTTCTGTTTTATACGAGAGAGGCAAAAACTTTGATAAAACATCTAAAGTAACTCACCCTAACCAGGTTTTATGCGGAACTTGTGTGGCGCCTGCTGCGATAGATGCCATAGAGGCCAAATATTTCCATTTCTTAGACAAACGCTAGACTAAAGTTTAGTAAGGCTAATTAAAATATAAAATCTCGCCGATAAAATCATGAAATTATGGAAACAAATCAAACTGATGGCCTTGACGAGTTGGTATCATCTGGGCCTGCAAAAATTATTGTGCTCGCCAACGAAAATTCTTCTGTTTTGCCAGCCTTTACACACTTAAAAACTAGAGGATACAAGGTTAGAGTGTTTCATAAGCTTCCAGATGTTATTTCTGAAATAAGTAATAATGGTGCAGATATTTTAATGATTAGTTGGAAGCTAGCTAATGTTGATGTTGTAAAAGTGTACTCTCTTTTAACAAATAGTTTTAAAATTCTATGCGGAATTTTTGCTGAAAACACCAACCTAAGGGACACTTCAAGTATGATGAGAAGTGGAATTCCTAATGCCATTTACCCACCAATAAGCAGTATCGGTGTGGAAAGACGAATTCAGGTAATGCTTAATAGTAGAAATGAAAAAAAGAAAACTACAAAAAAAAGTTCTGGTTACACTTTGGTAAGTGATTTTAAGGGGCTTCCTAAAAATACAAAATGGAATCAAGTTGAAGAGCTTGAAGATAAAACTAAAATTTTTGAGGGCATTGTTGAAGAAGGTAAAAAAGAAAAATTCTATTATTTTAAAGGCGATAAAACTCCCACATTTGATGAAATCAGCCAAGTTTGGAAATCAAATCTTAAGCAACTACTTATGTTTGCTACTGAAGATAAAGCGGATTCCATATTTATAGATTCCATTAAAGGAGCCATTCAATATGTAGATTTAAAGCGAATGGAGCTTGGTATAGATTTTGATATTTTAAATGAAGAGTCTTTAGAGAAATTTAAAGATAAAGAAGTAACAATGGAGTATGGCGAAACCAAAAAGGATGAAAAAAACTATCAAATTGAAAAAGAAAACAATAAATCGACACTGTCTGCTAAAGATTATTCTAGTTTATTAGCAAAATGCGTAAAATCAGCAGTAGAGGATACAGCCAGTATTAGTGATGTAGTAGATAATAAAATTAATTTATCAAGCCATGCAGCTGTCACAATTATAAAATCAAAAATGTTTACTGGTTATTTATTTATGGCTTCAGCACTTAATAAAGTGAATAAAGATTTTATAACTGAAGCAGTCACTAAGTTGTATGAAAAAATGAATTTAGTTGGCCACACACTGGAAAACGTAAGTGGAATATTTGAGATTTCTTTAGAGCCTTTAAATTTCGCTTCTTGGGCCAAACAGAAAGCCGATTTTTTTGTAGATGCCAATCATCATGGAGAACAAGTAATTTTTGCCTACATACCATCTGATTCACTACCAATGTTTAAACATGTAAAAGAAGAAGATTTACTTTCAATTAAAACCTCAGATTTAAAAGCCCAAGAAATCCTACCTTTTGATGTGTATATTTATATGCCTAAAAATAAAAAATACCTTTGCTATTGTGTTAATGGGGCAGCCATGACAGCTCATCAATTATCAAAGCTAGCTAACTATAAACATGAGGTTTTATTTATTAAAAAGGATGATCTTCAAAACTATTTTATCTATTGTGCAAAAAGTAAATTTTTAGAAACAGCTTCTCAATTTATTCTTGAAAAAAAGTCAGCCTCTTAGGGTAGCGTTGCTGAAACGGTTAAGCAGTTAAGAGAATCATCTTTAAATACAAGCATTCTAAAATATTTATTGGCATCATTAAAGGCCGCAGCTACATAAGGTGCTGACTCAGAATTAATGTTTTGAATGTTAAAATTGTTTCCCGCAGATCTAATTAATTTAATATCCAAATCTTTTACAAAATGGCAAATCATAGAAGGGTCATCATTTTTAAATTGCCTGTAGTCCCAGCGGCATTCACCGGGCTTAAGTTCCTGGGTGCTCTGGCCTTTGCTTTTAATAAATTCCAAAGTAAGTAGGGCCATACTATTAGGAAAGTACCTAAAATTAAATTCATTCATCTCCCCACCACGACAGGTAATGGGGTAGCGGATCTCATAGCCACCAAAGGCGCTAAGGGAAGTAATACTCATAATAGCTAGTAATAAATACTTCATAAGTGTCGTAGGTTTAGCAGATGTGACGCAAATTGTTAATTGTTATTTGAGTTTTTGAAAATATTTTGTAGGCGAAGTCTTGAGTATGGGCGAAGTTCGCCTAGTTGATAACCCTTTTGTGCAATGGCGAGTCTTGTTTTAAATTTGATGCCATTTAGTCCCCATAGAGAGTTTGCAATAATAGTAGAGTTTTCAGGTGAGCATCCACTAAATGCTAAAAGCATAGAAAACACACTTGGCCCTCGATGTTGCATATTATTGCAGCCAAGGGCTAAGTATTTATGGTTTTGAAGGCAACTTATAAAGCTTGGGAGTTCTTGATCAAAGCTTTTATCTAACACTTCTTCATAGATTTTGGCCATTTTCTCTTGGTTTTTTAATGGGATAGGTAGGTAGTGCCAGTTAAAATCACGCTCAGCAATCCAGTTCCATTTATTAAAGTACCATGTGCAGTATTTTTGATCTCCAGTGGAGGGAGAATGCTTTAAAGCCAAATTTTTAACATAATTAGGTACAGAAAGCCCTACAGCGAGCCCCACAAGTCTTACACTGCCAAATTCAAAAGCATGAAGACGAAGTAGTCCAAATTCATTTAATTCAATAAGAGTTTTGGGTTTTACCTCATGGCTCAAAAATACCGAAGGCTCGCAATAACTGGGCTGCTGTGCCAAGACACTTTGAATTTGAAATAATAAAGAAATAAATAAAAACACTACTACCCCCTTTTAAAAACCCATCTGTATAAAGCTTAGTAAAAGGTTTTATTAAAAGTCAACTAGGGGTGAATTAACTTAAGTAGTGTGAGCTAACAATAGAGTGAGCGCGTTTTGAAACGGCATCTTTGCACTCATTTTGGTTTATATAGAGCTGGTCAATAAATTTTATTTCAAGCTCAGCTGAGCGTAAGGAAAATAAAAGTAGAATATGCTTTAAAAAGCTTAAATCTCCATGCCAACAAACATGATCTCTCCATTTAGGTGAAAAGGGCTCATTGTTAATAGTTTTAAATTTTATGCAAATAAGTTGCAGGGGTACTTTTGCCTCAGCAGCTGCCATCATTAACGTTCTTTTAAAAGGCAGCACAGCTGAACCATCGCTGGATGTTCCTTCAGGGTAAAGCATTATGTTGTAGCCTTGCCTTAATGCATTCACCAGCTCTGCCTTTTCATTATGAATTGAGCTTCTATCCCGTCGTTCTACATAAAAGCAGCAGCCCATATCTGTAATTTGGCCAATTAAGGGGGTTTGTTTCATCTCTTTAGAGGTCACAAAGTTGACTGGAAAATGAGCTATCATTGAAAATGCATCTATAAAACCTAGGTGGTTAGAGACCATCAGCCAACCCTTGGGTGTTTGCTTAGGTTTGTTTAATACTTCAATGTTAATACCCCAAAGCCTAAGGCTTAAGCCTGCGTAAAGTTTATTAATTTTAAGCTGTGTTTGCCGATAGTTCTTTCTTTTAACAAGCCTGTTTATTAGAGATGTGGGTAAAAATGTGGCTACAAGAAGACTTTGAAAAACGAATTTATAAGGTATTTTTAAAAACCGCATAATACCACTTATTAATCTATTTCCTATTAAAAAAACAATGGCCTTTTATTTGCTTAAGTAGTCCCAAATAAGGGGCCTTAGTTCTGAATTTGACAAAAATATGTCAGACTTTTTATAACAGATTATTTATGTTTTAAACTTTCAAAAGTATTACCTATAGTTAACGCGTAACAGATATAGGCATGAAAGCCCTTTATTGACTCACAGAGCCCGTCAAAATATTATTATAAAACTCACCCGACGTTTGCCAAAAGCCTAAACGTTAGGGTTTACAAAAAAATGATTTTTTTGAAAAAAGTTTTTGAGATTTTTTCCTAACTGTTCTTTACTGGTGGTGGGGAAAGCTAAATAGATTTTATTCTTTATTTCCGGGGGGAAATAACATGATGGAAGTCTTAAAAAGAGACGGTACTAGAGAAGTCGTTAAAATGGAAAAAATCCTTCATGCAGTAACACGTGCATGTAGGGGGCTTGATAATGTAGAGCCTATTGAAATTGCCAAAAGAACCATTAGTGGTTTGCATAATGGCAGCACTACAAAAGAACTTGATGATTTATCTATTAGTAATGCCGTTACTTTAATGGCAGAGGAACCAAATTATTCAAAAGTAGCGGCTCGCATGCTAGCTGAAAGCATTCGTAAGGAAGTGGGTAGGGACCAGGTATTTAGTGATTATATAAAACTTGCCTACGAGCTAGACCTTGTTGCTAAAAATGTTTATGAGCTAGCCACACAAAATATTCAAGCCATTGAATTTTCAATTAGACACGGAAGAGATGATAATTTTGAGTATTTTGGTATTAAAACCATAGCAGATCGCTATCTTTTAAAACATCCTAAAACAAGAAAGCTTATTGAGAGACCTCAGTGGATGTTTATGCGTGTGGCTTTGGGGTTATCACGCAATGTTGAAGAGGCCATTGAGTTTTACGATATTATTAGCCAATTCTTATATCTCCCATCAACGCCAACACTATTTAACTCTGGTACAAAACATCCTCAAATGAGCTCCTGCTATTTATTAACAATGGCCGATGATAGTCTTGATGGTATTTATAAAACCATTACAGATTGTGCTAAGCTTTCAAAATGGTCTGGCGGCTTAGGGGTAGATTGGTCAAAAGTTCGCTCAAATGGTGCTCTTATAAAGGGGACAAATGGTTTAAGTAACGGTATTATTCCGTTTTTAAAAGTTTTTGATTCTTCTGTGCACGCAGTAAACCAAGGTGGAAAGAGAAAAGGGGCGGCAGCGGTTTATCTTGAACCGTGGCATGCTGATATTGAGGCCTTTTTAGAGCTACGTAATAACACTGGTTCAGAGGAGAGGCGCACGCATAATTTAAATTTGGCGCTTTGGATACCTGATTTATTTATGAAAAGGGTAGAGGCTGGAGAGGACTGGAGTTTATTTTCCCCAAGTGATGCGCCAGAGCTGCACAGTACTTACGGGGAAGAATTTGAAAGTTATTACACAAAGTATGAGGCCGAGGGTAAAGCACTTCGCAAAGTAAATGCAAGAAACCTCTATGCCCGTATGATGCAAACTTTAGCTGAAACTGGTAATGGTTGGATTTGTTTTAAAGACCATGCCAACTTGAGATCAAGCCAGACTGCTGAGCCGGCAAATGTAATTCATAGCTCAAATTTATGCACAGAAATTTTAGAGGTAACTTCCAATAAAGAAACAGCTGTGTGTAACTTGGGAAGTTTAAATTTAAGTTCTTATGTTAGAGAAAACCGCACCTTTGATTTTGAAAAATTAAAACTTGTAACCAAAGTGGCAACCAGGTTTTTAGATAAAGTTGTAGATATTAATTTTTACCCAACTTTAGAGGCTCGTGATAGCAATCAAAAATGGCGCCCAGTGGGCCTTGGTATAATGGGGCTTCAAGATGTATTTTTTAAAATGCGAATTCCTATTGCTAGCGAAGAAGGCAAAAAACTATCTAGCAAAATTTCTGAGACAATTTATTACTCAGCCCTTGAAGAGAGCATGAACATGGCCGCCCGCGAGGGTGCATTTACAGGCTTTAATGAATCTCGCTATGCTAAGGGTGAGCTTCAAGTGCAACTAGCAAAAAAATATCAAGAGTCTATGCCAGAGCTTAATTTTAATTGGGATGAGATGGCTAAAAAGGTTCAAAAAAATGGTTTGCGTAATTCTTTACTCATTGCCATAGCACCTACTGCAACTATTGCCTCTATTGTTGGCTCTTATGAGAGTATTGAGCCTCAAGTTTCAAACTTTTTTAAGCGTGAAACTTTAAGTGGTGAGTTTTTACAAGTAAACCGCTACCTCATTCGTGATTTAAAAGAACGTGGGCTATGGAATGAGTCAATGAGGGCAAAAATTATTTCTCATGAAGGATCTTTGCAAGAAATTGCGGACATGCCTCAAGATTTAAAAGACTTATATAAAACGGCCTGGGAAGTATCTCAAAAAGACTTAATAGACATGGCGGCAGACCGCTCAGCATTTGTTTGCCAAAGCCAAAGCTTAAATCTTTTTATGGAAAGCCCAACCATTGGTAAACTTTCTTCTATGTACATGTATGCTTGGAAGAGGGGAATTAAAACAACCTATTACTTACGTACAAGAGCTAAAACGGCGGTTAAAAAAACGACAATTGATCTAAACCAGCCAGCAGAAGAGGTGATTGCTTGCTCTTTAGAAAATCCAGAAGCGTGTGAGGCATGTCAATAATGGAAAAAACATTACTAGAATCCCAACTTGATCTAACTTTAAGACCAATGAAGCACCCAGAATTTTTTAAACTTTATAAAGATTCCATAAAAAATATTTGGACAACAGATGAGTTAGATTTTTCTATAGATTTTGAACATCTTAGAGACAAACTAACGCCTCAAGAGGCGCATCTTATTAAAAGGCTCGTGGCTTTTTTTGCAACAGCAGATAATATTGTGGCACACAACTTGGTTTTAAATTTCTATAAACATGTTAACTCCCCTGAGTATAGAATGTTTTTGGGAAAACAGTTATTTGATGAAATGCTTCATGTTGAGGCATACTTGCTTTTAGTTGATAATTATATTCCCGACCATGATGAGAGAAAACAAGCTTTTGATGCTTATAAAAATATTGAATCTGTAAAAGCAAAGGCAGATTTTTGCTTTAAATACATGGATTCAATTGAAAAGCTTGATGTTTTAGATACTGATGAAAAGCGCCGCCAATTTATTGAGAATTTAATTTGTTTTGCATGCTGTGTAGAGGGGCTTTTCTTTTTTGGCTCTTTTGCCTACGTTTATTTTTTGCGCAACAAGGGTTTACTGCCAGGCTTGGCTGTTGCAACAAATTGGATTTTTAGAGATGAAAGTATGCACATTGAAGCCACCATGGCCGCCTTAAGAGCCATTAAGGTTCAATATCCTCATTTATTTGATCAAACCCTAGAAAACCACACCACAGGCATGCTTGATGAGGCTATAGCCGTTGAGATGCAATTTTGTGAAGATGCACTTAGCTTTGGTGTTACAGGGATGTCACCTAAATTAATGAAGCAGTATTTGGAGTACTGTGCAGACCAACGTCTTGTTGGTTTGGGTTATAAAAAGCGTTATAACGTAAGTAATCCATTTAGTTTTATGGTTCTTCAAGATGTGCAGCCGCTTACTAACTTTTTTGAAAAGCGAGTTACTGAATACCAAAAAGGTTTTGAAACAAAGCAATCAAGTATTGTTTTTGATGAAGCATTTTAGTTCCTAAGTCTAGGCAACATTAAGTGTTTTTTTGTCGATAAGAAATCGATGAAAAGCATTGTAAAAACAACTATTAGAAACACTTACGCCTTAATTTCAAAAAAGGCAGATATTGGTTTTGTAGCCGTTTTTATTACTTTAGTTATTTTATGCATTTTATCACTAAGTAGTAAAAACCAACTTCTCACACAATCGGACCTAATCACACATACAAGCCAAGTTATTAGCGAGTTAAAAGCGGTTCTAGTTAACCTGCAAGATGCAGATAATAGCGTGAATAGTTACCTTTTGGCAGAAGACCCTGAATTTTTAGAGGAATATAAAAATAAAAATGCTGAAGTGGTAAACCACTTTAAAAGATTATCTGAACTTGTAAGTCAAAGATCTGAGCGTAGCAATACAATTAATAAAATGTATTCGCTTATTGTTGAAAAGCAAAAGCAGTTACAATTTATTATTCAGCTTAGACAAAATAAGGATTATAAAAAAGAAAAAATTGAGCCTTATATTACACAAGGCGCTTATATTATGAGAGATATCCGCGATCTTGTGGGGCAAGAGGAAATTAGAGAGAGAGAATTATTAAATAAGCATTTAAAAGAGGCAGATAGCGTAGCTACTGAAGCATTTTCAATGATAGTTTTTGCCTGCCTTTTTGCCGTTGTTGCCTTGGGCGTTTCAAGACGTGTATTAAAAAAGCAACTTGATGAAAGAGTAAAAACTGAAAGAGAATTTCAAAAAACTAGGCTTGCTCTTGAGCACGCAGTGGAAGGTATTGCAAGAATAGATGCTAAAGGTAAAATTTTAAGTTCAAATAAAGCCTTCACTGAATTAACTGCTATAGACTCATTAAGCCTGTTAAATAAATCTTGGCTCGCATTAGTGGATCAACAGTTTCATGCTAAAATGCTTGAGGCTGAAAAAATAAGTGCCACTCATGGTAAGGGAGAGGTTGATATTCAAATAGGTTTTAATTTTTTTAAAGTTACACTCATCCCTACATTTGATGATGGCTCTCAGTTTGATGGGCACTATTTATTCTTGCGCTCCACTACAAAAGAAAAAGAAGAACAAGATATTCTTATTCAGGCTCGGCAAAAAGCAGTTGAAGCTTCATCCGCAAAATCTGAATTTTTGGCTAACATGAGTCATGAAATTAGAACTCCGCTTAATGGTGTGATAGGAATGTCTGAGCTTTTAAATAAAACAAATCTTGATGAAAAACAAAAGCAATATGCAGATACAATAATGGTCTCTGCTAAATCTCTTCTAACACTTATTAATGATATTTTAGATCTTTCAAAGATTGAATCTCGTAAAATGGTTTTGGAATCTATTGATTTTGATTTATTCAAACTTCTTGAAGAAGTTAAAAAAATGTTTATTCACACTGCTCAAAACAAAGGAATTGAATTAATTTTTGAAGTCACTCAGGGTGTGCCAAGGTTTTTAAAAGGAGACCCTGGAAAAATTAGGCAAGTATTTATTAACCTTGTGGGTAATGCCGTAAAATTCACAAGTGCTGGCAGAGTTTCTGTTTTTGTTACTTCTGAGATGATGGGTGAGGGAACATTTTCCGAGCTGCGTTTTGAAATTCAAGATACCGGAATTGGCATGAGTGAAGAAGTGGTGGGGAGATTATTTAAACCATTTTCACAGGCGGATAGCTCTACAACTAGAAAATTTGGCGGCACAGGCCTAGGACTTGCCATTTGTAAGCGCTTAGCTGAGATGATGAATGGAGATATTTCAGTTCGTAGTGAAGAGGGCAAGGGTTCGGCATTTTCATTCACCATTAGGTTACCTATTGGAGAGGTTGTTAAAGAAGAAAAGGGTATTGATACAAATTCAATAAAACTTAAACGAGATTTAAAAATTCTTCTTGTAGAAGATAATTTAGTTAATCAAGAGGTTTCAAAAGAGATGCTAGAACAAATTGGTATTGAAGTTAAAACTGCAGAAAATGGTGAAAAAGCAGTTGAAATATTTAAGAAATCTCCTTTTGATTTAATTTTTATGGATTGCCAAATGCCTGTGATGGATGGCTATGAGGCAACAAAAAAAATAAGACAAATTGAAGTAGAAGAGGCAAGAGTTAAAATTCCCATTCTTGCTTTAACTGCTAATGTTACAAAAGAAGACAAAGAAAAATGTTTTAATTCTGGAATGGATGATTTTTTAAATAAACCAGTAGATTTTGATAAATTAAAAGGGGCCATTTTTAAATGGTTACAGGAGTATTCAAATATGAGTCATTTTACAAAAAAAACTCAAACTAAACAGGTAAAGGGTGGCCTAATTGATTGGGACAGAATAACTCAATTAAAAGGCATTAAAGCTGGCATGTATGAGCAATTGCTTAAAGTTTACTTTGAGACATCTAATGACTATGTTTTAAGAATTAAAAATGCAATTGAGACTAATGATAGTAAAGCCTTAAGAGAAAGCGCTCATGGACTTAAGGGAAGTAGTCTTAACTTAGGCTTAGCTAAAGTAGCAGAACTTTCAAAAGCATTAGAAGATTGTGGCAAAAGCGAAACTATAAATGGTGAAACTGAAAAATTATTTACTACTTTGGTCGAGTTTTTGGAGAGCTCAAGGGTGGAGCTAGAAGAGCAATTTAATAAAGCAAGTTAGCATAAATTCCGATCTGGGTATTGAT
This sequence comes from Oligoflexia bacterium, assembly GCA_016715815.1. GTDB lineage: Bacteria > Bdellovibrionota > Bdellovibrionia > JABDDW01 > JABDDW01 > JADJXN01. The sequence continues at coordinate 46,550 of JADJXN010000005.1, read as the reverse complement.
GGCAAGTATATTATTTGTTGATGATGATAAAGTAACCCAAAAACTGGTGAAGGATATTTTAGATCTTTCTGGTTATGATGTTATTATTATTGGTGACCCACGGGATGCCTATGATCGCCTTCAGCAAGAACATTTTGATTGTCTCATTACTGATGTAAATATGCCGGGTGGCTTTTCAGGCTTTGATTTAGTCCGAGCTGTAAGAAAGCTTGATAAAACAAAAAAAATTCCAATAGCAGTTGTTACAGGTAGGCGTGACCCAAAAGATATTATGACGGGTGTACAAGTAGGGGCTGATGATTACATTGTAAAGCCCATTGACCCACATATATTTCTAGGAAAAGTTGAAACCCTGTTAAAGAAAAAAGGTGGCTATACTCAGCAAAGTAAATTTCCAGAGGGGCCTGTGAGAAAACCGGCAAAGACTGAATTTGAAATGGAAATTACATATATTTCTGAAAGGGGAGTCATGATTCAGTCCCCTGTACATATCCCAGAGGGAAATAAAATTTTAGTGAATAGTGATTTTTATGTCCAAATTGGTATTAAAGCGCCATTACTTAGAGTTATAAGCTGTGACCCACACCGCGAGTATAAAGATCAATATTTTATCAACGCGAATTTTTATGGCCTAAGTGACACTGACCTTCAAAAAATTCGCAGCTGGCTTAACACAAACTTTGAAGGTCGTCTAAAGACGACGGGCTAAGTTTTTATTTTCCAGTACTAAACATGCTGCCAATAGATTTAATATACATACTGCAAGCTTGATTAAAGCCTTTAACAGTACTTTGTGCAGCATCAACAGCTTTATTAATTAAACCACCATCATATGTTGGGTTTAATTTTGTATATTCTAAAAGCTTTGGAGCTGTTTCTAAGAATTTTGATTTTAAATCTTTATTCATTTGAGGGGCCTTGCTTTCAATATAAATAAGCAAATCTTTCTCTAACTCCAAAAACTCTGATGGAAGACGCTTTTCAGCTAACTTATATAAATCACCTAATCTCATATAAGCAAAGGCTGCTTCTACATCGCTTCTTGCCCTCATCCTTTCAAGATTTTCAAATGCAGATTTAAATTCAGACTTTTCTTGTCCTCTGGTTTCCCACTTTGTAATTAATTTTTGGAAAAAATATGCTGAAGAATAAAACGATGTAAATAAAATTAAACCGTTGGCAATTTTTTGCGCATAGCTTAGGGTTTTATAGGTTTCAACCTCAAGAAACATTAAAAAGAATGTAGTTAAAAATGAGGCAGAAATCATAAGTCCCCAATTTAATAAATTATTTTCTTTGGTCGCAAATGGAGCCTTAGCCTTTGAATGCTTTAAAAGTTCTGCTGATTTTTCCTTTAAATTTGCCTTGAAGCTAGGAAGCATTGCAAACTCGGTGCTTTGCAAAAACATTTCAACTTCTGGCAGCATAGTATCTAGAGCCTCAGGCATACTTGTTTTGGTTTGTTTGTAGTAGCCTGCAAATTGCTTAAATGCTGCGGCCAATTCTTTATCTGGAGTTTGGCTAAATCTAATTGCATGGCTGAGTCTTACTTTTGCTTGAAGTAGCTTTGTGGTAGCAGCCTCAAGGCGTTCATCTCTCATATACATACCTTTTTGTACGGGGTCCCAAATAATACCGCCGTACTTTAAATGGGCTGTTAAAAATATAAAAATAAAAGATAACACAGCTGCATCTACTGGCTGGCCCGCCATAATGATGCGCTCAAGTATTACGGTAAACAGTAGTGTTGCTTGAAGAGATTTTATTCGTTTTGTGATTTGTGTTAGCCAAAGATATCCGTACTCAGCTTTTTTAAAATTAACAATGTCCTTAGCAAAGCTCCATACTGATTCAAGTGCCTTTTCTCTGCGCGGCAGAGCTTCTTGATAAATAATTTCTTCAAGGGGTTGATAGTTTGTTTCAATTATGGGTCTAAATTTATCATAAACAAGTGCAGTTTGCGCAGGCACGTTAATAGCGTAAATTCTTACCTGATCAAGCATTGAGGCTGCATGTTGTGGGTTAGACCACAGCCAATATCTTGATAAAATTTCCTCTCTAGCATCAGTATTTTTCCAAGTTTCCCATTGAGCTAGGTTTTCTTTGTCCGCGTCTGCATTTCCTGTAGGCTTTGGTGGTTGAGATAAATATTGTTCAATTGTTGCTTGATCAGGTTTTGCAGCAAGGGCTGGCACATGATCAGTATCTGCTCTAGCACCAATAAATGTAATTTGCGGTACACTCATACTGTAGTCGACAGTAAATTGTAGGAAGAATTGTTTTTTAACAAATTCTGATGGATCAGCGTGTTTTAAATAGTTTGATTCTTCTACGGCAAATCGACTTGTTTCAATTAAAAGTTTTCTTCCTACTTGATTCCAAGAAGGAAGAAAAGATTTAATTGCATTTATTGCTTTGGGTCTTTTTTTAATTTGGAGGGCAATCTTTCTTGCTTCTGCCCTGGCTAGTTCAAAAGCAGTCTGATCTATTTCGTTTGAGCTTTTATCAAACTGAAGATTTTTAAAGCTGTCTTTATCTTCAAAATGCTTATCTGCAACTGAGTATTGAAGTTTAATTAAAGTAGCTTCAAGTTCTTTTGCCATTTGTTGCCATAAATCTCTAAACTTTTTATCTGTGGCTGCCCACTCAAGTGCATCAAGTGAATAAGCTTTATCTTGAACCATTGATAGAGTTACTGGGTCTATTCCGTATTGCTCAGCTGTGACTAAAAGAGCAATTGCATGGGCAAGGGCTTTTTGATTATTTCTTCTGTCATAAATTTGTCTAATTATAAGGGCATTTCTTTGAGTCTGCTCACTATAGTCAGGATCATTTTTAAAAACATTAATACCTGGTCTAATGGGGCCCCTATCTGTCATGACCTTTCCAAGTGGGTTAATACCATGTTGCATGGCCCGAATAAAATTTGGCTGATCTGCCAGCTTTGCAATGTAATGAAAGAAGGGAAGCATAATTGTACCCCAAACAACCATGCCTAGTTTTGCGGATGCTCTAATTGCATCCATATTTAGTGTTTTAATTTTTGAATAAGCAGCACCAATAACAAAAACAAGTGGCATAAAAGTAAGCATAGAAGCAGTACTTAAAAGTGCGTTAAACCTATAGCCAGCATTCTTAACTGCTGGAGTCATATAATGGTCATAAGTGTTGTGTACAAAATCGACCGCCCAGGCAGGTCCCACACCATTCCATAGGCTGTAAGCGCCAGCTACTGTTAAGCCACCAGCAACAATTAAACCCATAAGTTTTAAATTCTTAGGCTCTTTTAAACGTTCAATGAGAGTTTTGTGAACCTTTTTATTAAATTCCTTATCTAAATACTCGCGATGTTTTGCGCCAAAATCAACATCATGTATGTTATTAATTCTGTTTTCTTCTTTATAAATTCTTGAAATGATATCTCTAGCTTTTTCATTTTCTTCTGATGTGAATTTATCTAAAGCTTCATCTGCAAATGCTTTATTTTGCCTCATTCTTTTTGTTAAACTTTCAACTGCGTGTGGTGGAAGTGATCTAATAAGGGATCTTAGTGAAGGATCAATATTACTTAGGTAGGCTGATACAAGGGGTTTAACTTCGTTATCTTTAGCCATTGAATGTAGATTTTCAAAATTCCTTTTAGCGTGTTCGCCAGGATTAATGGCGTAAGTAAGTAAGTCTAATATTGCCTCTCCACGGTAAACAAATGTGCGCAAACCTTGTCTTGAATAAATGCCAACATATTTTCTTTGAATTTTGTCATAAACATCAAAAGATCCTGCAGTAAATATTGAATTTTCTGCAAGATCCATTGGTACAATTGCTCCTGGGTGAACTTCATAATTAGGTAATCCGCCACGTGTGCGGTAAGTAGCATCTAAATTATCATTAATTAAACTTCTATCCATTTCAGCCACTTCAAAAATTGGAATAGGTGCGCGAAAGCCTATATAGGCGGCAAGGGCTGTGTCAAAAGCATAAATTTTCCCACTTCTATCAACAAAAGTGTAAAATTCCTTATCCCTAGCGGAAGCGACAACATCTAATCCTTCAATGACTTGAGAGGCTAGGTGATCCCCGTGTCTCCAAAGCTCAAGGGTTAGCGTTTTTGCTTTATTATTTTTTACAATTTTTACTTCATTATCAAAACTTGTAACTAAAAGTGGTGGAGCAAGTTCTGATGTTAAAGGAAATACTTTGCCTTTTGCTGATAAACCAAAGTTTGTGATAAGTTTTTCAGAATGAATTTCTAAACGCTGTCTAGCTAAGAAAAAGATGTCTCTTGTTTTAGTAGGAACAGAAGCGTCTGTTGCAGATTCAAATTCTGAAATAGCTTGAGCCATTTTATTTTGATCTGCGCTAATGACTGAATCTTGAGCAAGTTTTTCTATGTCATCAAAGTGAATAAATTCTTTTACTTTTGTGCTTTGAGCATGAGCTATAAGATCAAACTGAGAAAAAAAGATGCTAAATGCAAGGACAAGGCTTACAAATTTATTAAATTTTTTCATTAAACGTTCCTTTATTATCAAGTTAAGCACATAATTGGTTTGCACAATAAATGCCAAGTATTTTCAATACTATAAGGGTGTTCTAGGCGGCAAAACTGTCCATAAAATAGTCATTAAACCTAAAGACGGCATTAAAATGTCTCAACTTGGCACTAAGGCATGTAAAAATGCGGCAAAAACAGGTATATAAAGCGCCCTATGAGTAGAACAAAAATTATGGTTTTAAACCTACTTTTTATATTCACATTACCTGCGCTGGGGGCAGCTGATGTTAGTAAAGACTGCATTAGTTTAGTAAGAAATATAGCCATTATTGATGGCTACTCTTCAGGCAAGCTTTTACCAGCGGAAATTAGAAAACAAGGTGAGCAGCATGGTGAGAAAGTTAAAATATTTCATGTGCATAGTGAGGGTAAGCCGCCAGCATTTTTAGCTCCTACTTTTTACAGAGAAAATTTTGATGAAGACTATTCCTATAAAGGGAATTTTAAAAAACTAACTCAATATTTAACAGATAATAAAATTGAAAAAATTCTTGTTGGTGCTGAAAGTGGAGTTTTGTTTGCTGATAAATTAACATCTAAACTTAATGCAACTTTAGGTGTGCCTACAAACGGATTTTTGGAAGCTAGAAGAAATAAATATCTTATGGGAGAGCACCTAAGGGCCAAGGGAGTAGATGCTGTAAGGCAGTTTAAATCCAGTAAATATTCTGAAATTTTAAAATGGGTTCAGAAAAATAACTTTTGGCCTGCAGTAACAAAACCGGTTTTAAGTGCAGGAACTGATGGAGTTTCTGTTAGTCAAAATAAAGCAGAGTTGCAAGCTGGCTTTGATAAAATAATGAATAATAAAGATGAGTTTGGAAAGAAAAACAATTTGGTACTAGTGCAAGAGTACCTTGATGGTATTGAGTATGTAGTAAATGTTGTAGTTTCTGATGGAAAAATAATTGTTACAGATATTTGGCAATATTATAAAAAACTAGTGGATGGGGCCGGTTTTGTTTATGAGTATGACAGGCTTTTACCTTATAATGGTGAAATACAAAATAAGTTGGTAGAGTATACTAAAAAAGTTGTAGAGGCCTTTGATATTAAAACCGGGTGGGGACATTTAGAAATTAAAATGACATCTCGTGGCCCAGTTCTTGTTGAAATTGGTGCGCGGATGATGGGCTCTGGCCAGCCAAGGCTAGTGGCAGAGGCTATTGGTTCGGGTCAAGTTGATTTAGGTGTAAAAGCCTTTTTATACCCTGATGAATTAAAAAGCCATGCAGAAGCATATAAATTAAATTTTCATGCTGCAAAAGTGAGTATTAATTCATTACAAGATGGCCAAATTCTTTCCTATTTAGCCACGCCTGCAATTATACAACTCCCTTCTTACAAGCGACATTACTATATGTTTGAAGCAGGAGCAGAAGTTAAAAAAACCGTTGATATGAATACTATAATTTTAGAAGTTGAACTTTTACATGAAGACCCAAAAGTTTTAGAACAAGACATTAAAACTTTAAAAGAATGGGAAGCCCAAAGCCTCTTCACAAAAGGTAGCAGGTAGTTTTTGGTAATTATAGCGGTTATTTTTAATTTAATAACAAAGTTATCATTATCTGATGTCATCTCAAATATAAGTCTATAATTACCAAAAACTACCTGCTACAAAAGTACATCTAATTTATTTTACGGCAATTAATTGAGGTTTTGATTTTTCGCTTTTAGCAACAGTTAAATTTAAAACTCCGTTTTCAAATTTAGCCTCAATGTCTTTTGCATCAAATCTTTCATTTCCAAGAAAGAAACTATTTTGATAGTAATAGCTTTCCTCGCTATTATTTTTTTTATATTTCCTTTCACCTTGAACCAAAAGGGAGCCATCTTTTAACTCAATTTTAATGTCTTCTTTATTCACCCCTGGCATATCAATGCTAAGTAAGTAGTGGTTTTGTGTTTCTTCAACATTGGTAAAGCTTTGAGCTTTTGTAACAGTTGGTGCTAAAAAACCATCAAATAATTTGTCAAAATCTCCCCAAGGGGTCATTAACTCATTTAATAAGTTACTTTTTAAAGCTAGTGGATTTCTCATACTATTTTTCCTCCTTTTATAATTAATACTTCACACTAAAAATTTGAGTTTGGTTTTATAAACGTCAAGGAAAAATATTTTTTTACACACATCTTGACAAGTTAAGGTGAAGTAATCAAATTTACTTTTCTATTCTGAATTATAGGTTTCCAATTTCTGCAAAATTTATTAATTTGGCATTGAGTGCAAATTTCAAATTTTAACTTGCTAGGGCAGACTTTTGAAATACCCATGTGACAAAGAGCAAAGTCAAAGCGGGTTGGGTCTTGAGGGTCAAGTTTTTTTAAATTATTTGTAATTTCAAGAGCTGTTTTCCAATCAGCTGTTTTTCTTTTGCTTAGTTTTAAATTTTGAGAAATTCTTAAAACATGAGCATCTACAGGAATAATTAATTCCTCAAGTTTTAAGTTTTTCCAGTGTCCACTAGCAAAGGGACCACTACCTGCCATCCAGCGTAAATATAAAAGAAGCCTTTTACAGCCACTTTTTTGCGAAGGACGTGAAAAGAAAAACATAATACCTTTTGTTTTTTTAAAGGGTTTGCATGATAAAGTAGTAATGCGATCAATAAAATTTTCTAACATAAATGCAATATGATTATTATTTGATGCACTATTGCTACCAAAATGGGGGGCGTACCCTTTGGTGAAATATTCTTCAAGGGAATTTGATTGTCTTAAAGCTTCGCCAAGCCAGGTGTAAAGTATGCGAAGATCATCTGCTGTGTTAAAGCGATGTTTAAAAGTATCAGGGATTTCTTTTTTCCAAGTAAAGCCATCGGAGTTTTTTAATTTTAAATACGGCTCTGAGCCTAAAAAACTTAAAGCCAATTGCACTGATTTTAAGATCTGTTTTACGTTTCCATAGGCAAGAGCAGAGGCTATGAAGCCAGCAACATCCCTGTCTAAATTATTATTATATTTTAAAACTAGGCTTAAAGGATCCTTTTTAACTTGTTCAGATTGAACTAAATTTTTTCCTAATTGTTCTAAGTATTGTTTCAGGTTCATTTTGCCAACGTAGCAGGTAGTTTTTGGTAATTATAGGCTTATATTTGAGATCGTCTTAAATGCAATATACGTTACTATTAAATTAAAATTAACCCCAACAATTACCAAAAACTACCTGCTACGTTTTGGTGGTAGCAAGCTGACACTAAAAAATTTCTTAGAGACACTTTGTACCTAGGCTAAGGTCAAAATTATTTTCAATGCCATTATAATAGGCCTCAAGGCTGGGAACTGGACTACGCCTTTAGGCATACTCTCTGCTTTAATAGCAAATTAAGAGTTAACAGGTTTTTTTAACCTTTTAATATCTGAGCTTTGTCTAAAGCTCGTTACAAGTCATAAGTCTAGGACTTGTTACAGGGATGGACGTGAGAGTGAGGGGGTATTCATGAAGAAAACTCTAATTGCATTTAGCATTAGCCTTTTAACGGCAAACTTCGTGAATGCAGCCACTCAAAACACAGCGCAAGTAGGACAGACACCAGAGCCATCAAAAAAAATCTTCACAGGCTCTCTTTTAATAGAGACTTCGGGAACTTTGTCTCAGCAAAGTGCCAGTTCCAGTGGTGAGGATTATTCTTTTTCCGGCTTATATCGTGTCGACCTGGGTGCGTCTCTCTCGGATGTATTCACGGCCTCTTTGCGTGCGGGTTATTCTCAGGAATATTCGTACGTCCTACCTGATGGGTCCTCTGGCGATCTCACCGACAGTCGGCTAGGGCTAACGGCGGCTTTGGGGGAAATCCGAAAGGATTTAAAGTTGTCTGTTAGCTCAAGCCTTACTCTTCCTGCATCAAGGATAAGTCAAAGAGCAGGGCTTTATAGTGTTTTAGCTTTGAATGCAAAGTTAATACAAACTTTGAATAAATTTACATTTATTTTATCACCTGGAGTGAGTAATAGTTTTCACTCTGTTGAAGTTCAAAATGACGGAAGACTTAATAATGAACACTCCATCAATGTATTATTATCAGTAGCCTATTCTTTAAGAGAAAATTTAGAATTTTCTGTTAGCTTTCAACCCACTAGAAGTTGGACGTACAGAGGAACTACAAGAGATAAATATTTTATTAACTATGAAGTAGGCTACACACCTTTAAAAAATTTATCTCTCGCACTTGGCATTTACAATGATGCCTCAGCTTTAAAATCAAACGGAATAGATTACAACTATGCACTTTTCGATCAACAACAGTTTATGGGGTATTTTGATATTACATTAAGTTTATAAAACTCTTGGGGAGGGGTTAAATGAACAAATTTTATGGAGGAATATTTTTAGCATTACTACTGTCTTTAGCGGGCGCTGGCTGTGCTAAGAAAAAAAATGAAATTAATAATGTGGCAACAGAAGCACACTTATTAAAGTCTGATCTCACCGGTAAAACATATTCTGCGGTTAAAACCATTGTCTCAGCAGATGAAAACCTGGATGCCACTGGAGTCATCCCAGGGTTTCATGCGGATATGGGGTATGTGGAATTTGTTGTAACAGAAAAAGAATTACAGGCAAGACGCGTGGGTGAGCCTAATAGAACACCTGAGACAGCCACAGTGGTAGCCGCATTTCCTATTACAAAACATTTTGATATTATTAAAGAGACAAACGACTTTGGTGAAACCACAAATAAAATTGTTGAAGATGAGAAAAAGCCCTGGAACCAAAGGGCTTACATGCGCGTTGATTTTGGAGAAAATAAAGTTAAATCAACAAAGCTTGAAAATATTTTTTCAAGCGAAATTGAAGAACAAGGCTCTCAAGTTGTTACTCCACTTCTACAAGAAGGTAACCTACTTAGCTTTGATGTGGATGCAACCATTACGCAAAAAGATTATTTAGATGATGGTGGCGGACACTTGTATGAGCTTATTTCTGGTGGCCTAAGAGCAAAAATTAAAAATACTTTTATGCAAGTTAAGCCTTCAGACTACAAAGCCTATGAAATGGGCAATAAAGAGTTTGCACGTTTTGGTTATTTTAGAACTTATGAAAACTTTATTAACCCTGACAAGGGCGTTACTGTTTCAGGAAGAAAATTATATGCAAACCGCTTTAATGTTTGTGAAGCTAATGAAAAAACAGCAAATCTTAGCTGCTCTACAAATAAAATAGTATATGTTTTAAACAAAGGTTTTCCTGAAGAATTTAGACAAGCTGCAAGAGATGTTGTTAAGGCATGGAATAAGTCTTTTCAAAAAGCTCTTGAGAGAGAAGATGATATTGTCATTTTAGATGAAAGTGTTCAGCCGGAAATAGGGGACACACGCTATAACATGATAGCAGGCATTGATGAAAAAGTTCCCACAGGCCTTTTAGGTGTTAGCCAAACTGCCAATAACCCAAGCACGGGCGAAACTCTATCAGCTAGGTCTTCAGTTTATTTAGGAACTGTGCGTGTTATTGGTGGAACTGCTGCGGAGCAGTTTGACATGATTATTAATGGTGCCGTAGATGAAATAAAATCATCAAAAATTGAAAAAGAAATTAAAACAAATACTGGGCCTAAGCTTTTGACTGAGAAAATGAAGTTAAATAATAAATTTTTAAATTCAAAAGTTTTAAATCAAAAACCAAATTTTGCAGCACCAAAGGCAGCTACAATTGCAAAAATTAAAAGCGTAGTATCTGAGCCCGTGGGTAATGCGACAAGTAGAAAAAAGAGTGCTTTAGATAAATTGCTGGGCTTTTTTGATATTTCAGATCTGACTTGGTCGCAGGCTAAAAACACAAAGTATGATGAGCTGAAAAATACTTTGCAAATTGCTACAAGCTCAAAGCTTGAAAAGCAAAAAGAATTAGCCCTGATAGAAAAAGGTATCCATGGCGCTGAGTTTGTGGAGCCAGCGGTTGAGCTTTATATTTTAAAATTTATAGCTGAAAACCAAGGTAAACCAATTAATGAGTTAAGAGAAAAAATTAAACAAGAAGTACGCTACCTTGTGTTTTACACCACCTTAATTCATGAAATGGGTCATAACTTTGGTTTAAGACATAACTTTGCATCAAGTGGAGATAGAAAAAACTACACTGAAAAATACTTTGAACTTGAAAAGAAAAAGCAACAGCTTAACCCTGAAGACCCACAGTACGTCATGCTTGAGCTTGAGCAAGAAAGTTATGATTTTTCTTCTGTTATGGATTACACTGGAAGCTTTCATGAAAGCCATGGTGGTACGGGCCACTATGATGATGCTGCCATTAGATATGCTTACAACACTAGTATTAATAAAGATGGTGACCCAATAACAGGTGTAGTGCGAGGGTACAAATTTTGTACTGACCATGAAGTGCAAGAGGATATGATGTGCCAACGTTGGGATAAGGGTACTAACGTCACGCAATCAACCGTAAAGCACATTCAAGACTATAATAGAAATTACTATTTTAGAAATTTCAGAAGAGACCGTGCTAACTTTGGAAACCCTATGAGTTACTTTGGTAGAATCTTATGGAGAACGATGTTCCCTGTAAGACAAGTCTCTGATGAGCTTATTTACCAACTTATTACCTCACCCACTGTTTCAGCGGGTGCTAACCAATGTGATTCAAAATTTTTAAGGGAATCTATTGATAGTGGAGAAATTGGAAATCTCTGTGATAATTCGGTTTTACAAAAATATGCGCAAAGTGGAGTTGAGATTAGAGATTGGTCTCAGCTTGTATACTTACTTTTAAAAGAAGATCTTTCAGGATTTAGAAAAGATCCCATGAGTTATAAAGCAAATGGTTTTGCAGATTTAATATTTGCAAATTACCATGCCAGTAACTTTTTTGCCTCAGTAATTGGAACTCCTGAGCCTGGTTTATATTACCCCATGGGTAATGAAATGACAGGGTATGAGCTTGAAGCACTTCCTGCCATTGAAGGAAATGATGATGAAAAGCTAATGGCATTTTTAGCATCAAAAGGTGTGACGGGTGATCAGGCACAGGCATTATTGCCAAAAATTAGAGGTAACATTGTAGATTTAAAACCAGGGCCAGTGGCAAAGTACTTGCTAAGCCGTGTGACTCAAGATGGAAGTTTTAGGCAAGTGGATATTATGTCTCATTTGTATGACAAGCTTGCAGCATTGATCATTATGGGTGCAAGAGGAATTCCGGTGCAAAAATATTGGGATTTAAGCATGAATACAAATATGTTTTTCTCTCCACCTACAAAAAATTTAAGCTCAGCATTGGTGAATGCACTTATTAATGAAACTAATATGATCGCATCAGCTAATGTTAAAACCCGTGGTGGAAATGTTATAAATGCCACAATGCCTGCGGCACTAAACTTAAACACTAAGTACTATGCTCTTATAACAGCTCTCACTGATTTTGTTTCAGATCAGAGCACTGAGTTTGCCGATAAAATGAGAATTTGCTCAGACACTGAAAAAGGCTGTCAAGATGCCTTGGGCTTGGGCTTGGCTTCATTTAGAGGGGCTAGTGGGCAAGATTCCTATAGAGCGGTGCAAGTACCAACAGGAGATAGCATTGCCTATGCGCTTGTTAAAAAAGCAGAGGATTTTTCTAAAATGCGAGATGAAGCTATTTTAGATGTTAAAAATAAAGATAAACATCTTGCTAATTTGAAAGAAATTGTTAAGCAAGCGTCCCAAGATCAAAAAGCTCTTATGAACATACTTGAAGAAAAGGCAAAAGATCTTGCTAAAAAACTCGAACCCATCTACGGGGCTTCAAAGCAAAGTTTGTGGAGTGTTATAATGGCAAGTGCTGAAAAAATTGAAGAAGCCAATGTTTCTGAGGTGGCTAACTTAAAAGAAACCCTTAAAGGAACACTTGATCAAGTTAGTGAAGTGGTTAAGCAGTCTTTAAACGAACAGCCTGATATTTTAAAACAGGTCAATGAGTTAAGGGTTAAGGTGGATGAAGAGCTTATAAGTGCCAATGATGTTTCTTTTAGAGTTCTTGCCTCACCCATTATTATTTCTAATGCTACGGATAAGCTTGAGCCTATAGAGGCAGACGCAAAGCTAATTCGCTACTTTAGACATGTTTTAGGGGTGGAATAGGCACGTTTTATTTGACTAATGCGAGGCGGCATACTGACAATTAAAGTATGACCGCCTCTTTTATTGATAAGTTTTTGCACTTTCTTTTTGCCAACCAGCTTTTATTAATTGAAGTCTTATTTGCCGTCATTATTGGCCTTTGTATTATGTGGTTGTTTTTTAATCTTCAAACTGAGGCCAAACAAACTGATAGTGAAAAGCAACTTAAAGAAATTGAAAGAGCTTTAGAAAAAGTAATTATTAATACTTCTTCCAAACCCACACTTGCAACACAACTTGGGGCCCAGCCCCAAACTACTGCAGCTCAGCCTGCGGCAACACCTGGTGCCCCACCAGTAGCTGCTACGGGACAGCCACAAGCAGTAAATTCTGCAGAGCTTGAAAAATTAAAAACTGAAAATGTGCAAAAGACACAAAAACTAGGTGAACTTGAAAAAGCTTTAATTGTTGCAAAAGAAGAGTTAACAAAAGTTCAAGCCCAAGCCACACCAGCTGTAAATACTGATGAGTTTCAAAAGAAAATTAAAGAACTTGAAGCACGCCTTGCAGAATATGAAATCATTGAAGATGATATTGCTAATTTATCTTTATACAAAGAAGAGAACGCACGCTTAAAAAATGAGCTCCAAAAAATAAAAACTGAGGCACCAAAAGCGGAGACAGCTGCTACACCGTCACAAGCTTCAGAACCAAAACCAGCGCAGCCTCCTGCGCAAAAGCAGGCATCCCAAGCACAAGCTCCAGTAGCGCCCACAGAACCTGCAAAAACACCTATTAACTCAGATAAACTTGTAGAAGAGGTTGCAAGTATTGCGGCAACACCTGCACCTGTACCTAAGGCATCGGCCACCTCAGATAAAGACACTGGTGAAAAACTTATTGAAGAATTTGAGGGTTTTATGAAGGATGCAAATAAAACATGATAATTAGTTTAATTATTTTCTCACTTTTTTCTCATGCCAGCATAGATAGTAAAGAATTTGATTTAGAAAAAGTATTAGCCCAAAAAAGTGTAGAAAAATTTAGCTTAATTAAAAAACAAGGCTCCAGCGTTTACACAGATTTAAAAAAAATTGCATTTGATGAAAAAAAGCGTCTTTCCATTCGCTGGCAAGCTTTTATGGCAATGGCTAAAACTGCTGAAAAAGAGTCTTTGCCTGAAGTAGAAAAGGCATTTAATCATCAAGATTGGTTTTTAAGGTCAGCTGCTTTACAGGTAATTCTCATTTTAGACCCCAAAAAGGCTAATGATTATTCTGTTAAAGCTTTAAAAGACTCAGCCCTTGTTGTGAGGGCGCAGGCGGTTAGAAATTTAAAAGTTTTAAAAAATCAAAATGCTGAAGAGCTTTTATGGCAAGAGCTTTATAGTAAAAATAATTACCATAAAAACCAAAGCCTATGGATAAGGCGCTACATTGTAGAGGCACTTGCTGAAGTGGCAACTAAAAGCTCTGAAGAAAAATTTATTAAAATTTTAGATGATTCTGATGCTTCACTTTTTAAACCTGCCATTAAGGGGTTAGAAAAAATTACCGGTCAAAAACTTGGTGATGTAACTTTACCACCGGTTTATAAACGCCAGCTTTGGAAAAAGTGGTTTGAAGAAAAACAAAACAAATCATAAAAAATTATTTTGATGCCTTTGTTAAGGCATTATCAATTTCTATAAAGCGCCCAATGCGGTAAAGTAAAAGCTCTTCTTCAAGTCCATTTGAGCCAAGGGCCTTAAAGCCTGAGAAAAAATCAGTTTGAATTTCTGCATTCTTTAAAACTGTTACTTTAATTGCTGACTTTGATTCAATTTTGCCTTTTATAGCTCGAACAATAATTTTATATCTTAGCCCAGGCCTAGTTTTAGCCTCGTTAGGGTCGTTAAATAATTTATCCCCCTTAATGTAATCTGTTTCTAAAATACCAGATTCCATGGTGTTTACTTTTACAGGATATTTTCTCAATGCTAGTTGAACCGCTCTCCAAACTTTATCATAGTTGTCATAAAAAACTCTTTGTGAAGGAGATTTAATGGGTGGGTCGGCTATGGGGTTATCAGCGCAGCCAATAAAAAATAAGGCTAAAATTAACAGAGGCATTTTAAAAATCACTGCTGTTTCTTGCTGCATGTGTGGCTTCCTTAAAATAGTTAAAGTCAAATTGTTGTTCAGTAGCACGGCTCTCATGTTTTCCTAGCCAAGTTACTTCCCATCTTTTAAATCTTTTTGGTGTAAAAGATTGTTGAAAAAAATCTTTTGGTAATTGTGGTAAATCAAAGTTGGCTACACTAAAGCCATCTATGGGAGCGTTAGAGAATACCATCCATTTTGGAATGTTATACTCAATAAGATCACCATCTACAGCGGGTTCTCTTCTTTGAAGTACTTCAGATAAAACTGCGTAAAAGCCAGAGGCTAGAGGTGATAAATTTTCTCTTTCAACTCGGGTGAACATGACTGAACTTCCGCCATTGAGTACAGTGACTTTTGGAATATTAAAAAACTCACTAAATTCTACTGTGGGGTTTGCAATGCTAAATGCTTCAAAGCGTGGGATGTTACGTTTTATAGAAATGGTAAAGCCTTTACCAAAAGTAACTTTTTTATTTTCTGTTTTGTAGTTAAGTCCAATGGCTGCAATGGATATATTTTTAACGTCATTGCTAATGCAATTTAATTGCTGCGGGTTAGATGAGGTTAATTTTAAATCTGTAACACTATAAGGGAGACCTACTTGACTTGTGTCTT
The DNA here is from genome assembly GCA_016715815.1 of Oligoflexia bacterium. Classification (GTDB taxonomy): domain Bacteria; phylum Bdellovibrionota; class Bdellovibrionia; order JABDDW01; family JABDDW01; genus JADJXN01. The sequence continues at coordinate 31,181 of JADJXN010000005.1, read as the reverse complement.
GAACAAGTGCTGCTGTAAGGATTTTATAATCCTCAGGAATGTTTTTAGCAGTTGTATTGATGCATGGAGAAAGTTTATGTGCATCTTTAATATTAAAATCATATTGATGGCTTGATTGGGTTATTTCTTGGTCATAGATAGTAAATTCGTTTTCAAATTTAACATCATTAATAACATCTAAAAAAGTTTTATCATTAGACATGAGAGTATTGGCTACTTTTTCAAAAGGGAAGCGCCCCGTGAAGGCAGAAAAATGATACTTTTGTGGGCTTGGTACTGGCAACATGTAAGATGGTTTTTCCAGTGTAATAGTAAAAATAGAATATTTTAGCTTTTGTTTGGGAAGACTTATATTTGAGGGAAGAAATATAGTTTTCCCTGCTACTGTGATTTGGTCCATTTTAGTACTCATAAAATCAGAAACTTGTAGCTCAAAAATGCGAGAAGCATTTATAAGTGGTAGTACTACGCCAAAATCTACATGATTATTTTGTCCGGGGCTAAGCCATCCTTTAAATTGACCTTTAAGATCAGAAATATCTTGGGGTTTGGGTGAGGGGACTAAAAGCTCAAAATAATTTCCAGATTGCTTAAGGTAAGTCACATTGGGGCGAAGCGGACTTACAATTGTAATTGGTAAGTTTTCAATGTTTTCAATATTTTTAAAGCTGACAATCCCTTGTGAGTTTGTGCGTGTCCAATTATTTTCAAAAGGGTCATTTGGTTTATGCCCCACTAGGACTTGGGCACCGGCCTCAGGCTCACCATTAAGGTTTTCAACTTTTATAACCAGTTCTGCATAGGCAAGATTAAGAGATAAGCTTAAAGCTAAGAAGTTTAAAATTCTAAGTTTTCCCATACACTTTAAGCCTACCAAGGAGTATGTTTTGGCGGTAGGCCAGTCGACAATAATGCGTCATATCATTGCCAAAATGGCATATAAAAGGCAACTTTGTCGCAAACTTTTGTATTTATATTTAGGTTATAACTAACTCATTCTGTTTAGCCAGGTGGCATTAACATTGCTCGTTTTAAAATGTAGAGGATTGGAGGTGTGTAATGAGAGAGTGGATTGTAGTAGCCAGTAAAGCAGAGGCAAAAGTTTTTGAGAAAAGAGCTAAAAATAAGAATTTAAAGTGGGTTAAGACGCTAGAGAACAAAAAGGGGAGAAGAAGAGAGCGGGAATTTCACACAGATAAGCCTGGTCTTAGCTATGCTAAATATGGCTCATTGGCAGGGCCACACTTATTAGAAGGCAAAAATTCTCATGCAGAGGTCATTGCGACGCATTTTGCACATACAATAGGAAGCTTTATAAAGCAGGCTTACGCAGAAAAGCGCTTTGATACTGCCACAGTTTTTGCTGGCCCAAAGTTATTAGGGAAAATTAAAAAGCAAATAAATGGCGAAAGCAAAGCGAACTATCTTAATTTTGTAGATAAAAACATAGAAAAAGCAAGTGCCACTAAAATTGATAAATTCTTAAAGAAGTTATCCTGATTATATCGAGATTGGGGCACTATATTATTTTACATGGTCAATTGACTTATGGGTATGCTACGCATATATAAGTGCTTTTATTTGGCGGTGTAGCTCAGTTGGCTAGAGCATGCGGTTCATACTCGCAGTGTCGGGGGTTCGACTCCCTCCACCGCTACCAGAACCGAGCCACTCTGATATCAGATATCCGATATCCGAATTTTTTGATCTCTAGGTAAAAAAACAAACCACATAAAGATTGGTCCGGTATAAGTACTTAAACAAAAATTATATAAAAATAAAATAAAAATTGCCGATATTTATTTAAATGTACAAGGAGCATAAATGAGTATCAAATCTTTAGATTTTCGTTACATTCTTTGTCCTGGATCTTTGCCTGACCCACATTTTATTGATTATTACAAAAAAATTTATGAATGCTGGTATAGTGTTTGGAAAGATGCCTTTGTTGAGTTGGGTGTTAATAAAGCGATGTATTCAGATTGCTTTACTAGGCAAGATTATATTGGCGCTATCTTTTATAAGAATACTTGCGTAGCACTTAGTTTTTTCAGATGGACAAATGCTACTTTGCCAGACTTTTCTCAGGATAGTTATTTTGCAAATTGGTCTAGTGCTCACCAAAAAACCCTTAGATCAAGGGGAGATAAAATAATTGTTTGCAGCTACTTTACTGTGCACCCAATGGCAAGAAGCACTAAGCTAGGAGTTTCTGGTAAAGATTTACTTATGGGAATGATAGTTGAAACATTTATGAACTCAAAAGCTGATGGTATGACGGGAGCAGTGAGAGTAAATAAAAGTGTAAATGATGCTGGTTATCGTTGGGGGGCTTTTAAAATAGATACTGATATTCCCTCTGGGGTGGGAGAGGCCACAGTGGACCTTATTGGTTTTTTTAAAGATTACATTGCAAAATTCCCAGCCCATGAACTTAAAGAATTGGCAAAAGAAATATGGGACACAAGACTTGTTATTCCTAGACAAAAATTCGATAATGAATTTACAGATACTTCTAATTATTCAGAAACGGAATTTGAGGCAGCCTAAACAAACTGAATATTTTTTGCATCTTCACCCTCGGCAATTTTAGTTGCTCTTGAGGTGCAGATAAAACCAGCAATTTCATCTATATTTGAATAAGAATTTTTGAGAGAAGAAATATTTTTAAACTCTACAAGAATCGCTCTTGGTGCGAATGGTTCAGTTTTCCCGGTATCATAAATTTCTCTTAAAATATGTTTTTGAACTAAAAATTTTTCCAGTTTTATGTCATTACTGAGTGCTTTATTAGCGTACTCTTGCATTTTTTCTTGGGCCATACTTGGTCTTTCCCACAATACATACCACTCATGCACAGACAAATCTAAAAGGGAGTAACCACTGTATTTAAAAAAGCTTAAACTTCTATAGAGTTGAACCATCTCTTGGCCATAAACCTCAATAAGGTCACCATTTTTTAAAGATTTCCAAAACTCCTCACTTGTCTTTAATTTGTAATAGTCTAGTGCTTTTTTAAGAAGTTTTTGCTCTAGTTCATGTTCATTTGAGGGGGTATCTATTTCAGGCTTAATCCACTCGTGCCATGTTAAAAAGCAATTCTTAATTGCTATTTTTTTATTTGGGTCTAACAGATGAAGTTTTCTAACAGATGATTCAGAACAAATTCTTACCGGGTAACCTATCAGCATACCTATAATGGTATGTATTGTGATCAAAATCAAATAATGCAGCTCCGTGCGCTAAAAGGCGGGTGGAATGGCAAACAAAGTAATATGTCTGTGCAAGCCATAGAGCATAAATGTCTTTATCTTCAATGGGGAAGTTATCAGTTATTTTTTCCAGTTTTTTAAGGCTAATAGTAAGAATCTTTTTTAAGTTTTCCATTTTATTATTTGCTCCTTATGCCGCTATTTCAGACGGGACTTTAGTTTCCTCTTTATAATACTTTGGGTTAAACAAACTTGGTTTTAGGTGGTGATTTTTATGATAAAACAAGCCAAAAGAGAAAAAATTTGCAATCTTATACAACCCTTTAGTGTGATTGAGTATTTCAACGCCATGCTTTGCTGGTCTATGAGATGCATAGTTGAGCCAAGAAAAATAAAACATTTTAAAAATGATGGAAGTAATAAATAAAAAGGAAAATATTTCTGGCTTAAATATAAAAAACCAAAAAAATATTTTCATAACGTGGTCAAATTTTGCTGTTCTCCCAAATTTTTTTATGGCAGCTATTGTTTTGTCATTTTGTTCAAAGGTTTTAAAATAATAATTTATGTATGATTTTAATATTGCTTCACGCATTGTTTTTGTAAATTGCCAATAACCAAGTTGCATTGGAGGGTGGGGATCAAGCTTTGGATCATCTGTATAAGTATGATGGATAACATGAATTATTGTCCAATCCGGAAAGCCTGTTAACTGAAAGAGTCCGCAGAACTCACCCACTATTCGATTTAAAAACCTAGGCTTTATGCTCATGTGACTTGCACAATGAATAAGAGCTGTTGCCGGCATGGCCAAAAGAATTCCTATTGGTATGTAAGCAAAGCTTTGTAAGCTTGCAATTTTTAGATAAAAACTAATGCCAATAGCATAAAAAATTGAGGCAATAACAAAAGTAATTTGTGTGGAGCTTAAAAGATAAATTGCAGGTAAATAAAAAAGCAAAGCCTTGATATCTGGTTTAATTGTAAGATATAACCCTATATTAATAGCTAATAATATTAGGCCTGATTTTAAGTGAAAATTTCCTAGATAATTATAATTTCTTTTAAACTGCCGAATCATGCCACGCTCCTTGTGCATTTTTTGACTAAATACTAATCGGCAATTGATGTGAGAAATTTAGAAAGTTATAAATAAATTTAATTTAAATACGTAGGTCTGGTATAAATGTTTAGCTGGATTTTCTTTTTGATTTTCGCTTTGAATTTAAATAAAGCCTAAGTAAATCTTCTTGAATTTCTAAAACTTCCTGAATGAGTTCTTCGGAGTCTATTTTATACAATTTTGAAAGTTGATACAGCTTGTCTAGGGGTGGCATTGATTTACCTTTTTCCCAATTGCAAATAAACTGTGGGGTATAATTTAGCTGTTTACTGGCTTGTGTCTGGGTAAGGCCTGCATCAAGACGTTTGTTTTTTAAATAAGTACCTAATTTTTTAAATTCATTTTGTTTCATAATAAATTGTTAGCAATTCTTAATCATTTTATCAAATAAACTTGCTTGTTTTAAATTTTTTTCAGCTTGTACATAAAATCAAAAAAAACCAAAGAAAGGGGTGTCTCATTAGGAGGCTTCAAACTCCGTAACCAACCAGTGCCCGTTAAGGTTAGCTACATTTGCTACAATCCCTTTCTTTGATTAGCAATAAACTGCATCGCCACTACAAATAATAAATAAAATTTATTTAAATTCAAGGGTAATCTGAAGGCGCTTTAAGTTTTATTAAGAAAATAAAGCCAATATTAATTTGCATAAAAATTACAGCTAAATAAAACTATTATCCCAAAGGGGGAGATTATGAAACTTAAAAACTCACTATTTATAGTAATATTAGCTACTTGTATTAACTCCTATGGGCAACAGATACAGCCTATCCAACAGGAGGTTACTCAACTTCCACAACAGGTGCAGAGCCAGTTTTTAAAAGATATTAAGCTTACTGGAGGGTTTAAATCATATAATAACTTTGCCAGAGAGCGTGAGCTTTTAGAAAAAGAGGGCCTTCGTTTTAAATCTAAAAATGAATTTGCCTTAGGTTTTAAAGATTCTATGGGTTGGGGCTTATCAGCCTTGGCTGTTGAAACCTTAGAAACCAAAGGCAAAAGCTCTTTAAATAAGTTCGGTCCTGCTGATCCGAGTTTAACAATCACACATCCTATATACAAAAGTGACTTTTTTAAGCTCACCGGTGCCTTTAGACAGTACTTCCCTGTGAGTGACAGATCTGCTACTAACCATGTTTGGCAACATGCTTACTATTTAAATTCAACGCTTAAAATGGCTAATAAAATAGAATGGTCTAATAGCCTAACGCCGCGCTATTTTTCACAAGATAAGTATAAATCAACAGACACCAGCTTTTACATTGAAAATTGGAGCACCATTACCAAGCAGTTTGAAAATATAAAGTGGCTCCGTGTTGGCGCTGGTATGCATCATCAAGTGGAAGTTCACCCGGGAACACAGACTGGTATTGTTATGGATGTTTACCCACAAGCTGATTTTATGCTTACTTCAAACATTTATGCGGGCCCAAGAATTTACTTTCCAACATATGTTGTTGGTTCAGTAAGTAGCTCTGCTAAAAGTGCTGCTTTAAGCGAAGTGCAGGCGGAGTTTTATCTTCAAGCAACACTCTAAGTTTTACTTGAGTAATTGCTAAAGCCATGGTTTTAATAGCCTTTCAAAAAAAGGAGAAAGCCATGGCTTTGTCATCACGTGTTAAAGAAATATTAAGTTGGTATGGTTCAGATAACCCAGGAGTATTAAATAATCTTGCTAAAATGATGAATACGGGCCGGCTTGCTGGCAGTGGTAAAATGGTTATTTTGCCAGTTGACCAAGGCTTTGAGCATGGCCCAGCCAGATCCTTTGCTGTAAACCCTGCAGGCTATGACCCCAGATACCACTTTGAATTAGCCATTGAATCAGGTTGTAATGCCTATGCAGCACCACTTGGTTTTTTGGAAGTTGCAGCTAGAGATTATGCGGGCCAAATTCCTTTAATTTTAAAATTAAATAATTCTGATGTTTTATATTCTTCAAAGGAACCCTGCTCAGCTGTGACAGGCTCTATAGATGATGCCCTTCGCTTAGGTTGCTCTGCCATTGGTTTTACAATTTACCCGGGAAGTGCACAAAGAAATGAAATGTATCAGCAAATTAGAGAGCTTTCCTTAGAGGCAAAATCAAAAGGCTTAGCAGTTGTGATTTGGTCTTATGCTCGCGGTGGTGGCATGAGTAAAGAAGGGGAAACAGGCATTGATGTTATTGCCTACGCAGCACATATTGCAGCCCAACTTGGTGCGCACATAATTAAAGTAAAAGCTCCTTCAAGCCATATTGAGCAGCCTGAGGCCGCAAAGGCATATGAGAAAAATAAAATCCCAATTGGTACTTTAGCTGAGAGAACAAAACATGTTATTCAAAGCTGTTTTAATGGGCGAAGAATTGTTATTTTCTCAGGTGGAGCCACAAAATCAGATGCAGAAGTATTAGAAGAAGTTAAAGGCCTTGCAGCAGGTGGAGCGTTTGGAAGCATTATGGGAAGAAATGCATTTCAAAGGCCAAAGGCTGAAGCCATTAAGCTTTTAAACACAGTTCAGGATATTTTTAAATCTGCAGGTAACGTAAATTAATGTCTGTTGAAAAAGATAACCCCATAAAAGCGGAAAAAAGACGAAAGCTTAATGATCTTAGAAAGCTTGGTATAAACCCATATCCTCATAATTTTGAAAAAAAACATTCTGTTGAATATTTAAAATCTAAATACTCTCACCTAAAAGCAACAGAACATGACGAGGCAGAAAAAATTCAAACTGCAGGGCGTGTGATGACAGTGCGTCTTATGGGAAAGGCTGCGTTTTTTAACCTACAAGATCAGACGGGTGTTATTCAGGTTTATTTAAAAACAACAGAGCTTGAAGAAAAAGATGCTCAAGTTTTTGACCTGATAGATTTAGGTGACATTGTGGGTGTTGAAGGCACAATGTTTAGTACAAAAACAGGGGAGCTCACAATAAAAGCAAAATCAATAAAAATGCTTTGTAAAACACTAGAGCCACTGCCAGATAAACACGCTGGTCTTAGCGATGTTGAAATTAAATACCGCGCAAGATATTTAGATTTATTGCAAGACCCTACGCATAGAAAAGTTTTTGAAGTGCGTACAAAAGTAATTCAAGAAATTAGAAATTATTTAAATTCAAAAGGTTTTTTAGAAGTAGAAACACCAATACTGCAACCCATTTATGGTGGTGCTGCTGCTCACCCATTTATAACTCATCATAGAGCTCTTGATATGCGTCTATATTTAAAAATTTCTCCTGAGCTTTACTTAAAGCGTCTTATTGTGGGTGGCTTTGAAAAAGTTTATGATATGGGTAAATGCTTTCGCAATGAAGGCATTGACCGTTCTCATAACCCTGAATTTTCAATGGTTGAATGGTATGAGGCCTATACAGATTACCAATACCAAATGAAACAGTTTGAAGATTTAGTGGCCCATGTTGCAAAAAAAATATGTGGTACTACTAAAATTAAATACCAAGGTGTTGATATTGATTTAACACCACCATGGAAGCGTTTAACAATGGTAGAGGCCATTAAAGAATATGCAAAAGTGGATGTTGAAAAGCTTAATGATGATGAAATTTTTAAAAACTGTAAGGAAAATGGCTCAGAGTTAGAGAAAAAAGTAAGTCGTGGGGAATTATTGGCTGAGCTCTTTAAGCTCACAGCTGAAAAACATCTTATTCAGCCAACCTTTATATTAGATCACCCAAAAGAAATTTGTCCGTTAACAAAAGATCATCGCACAAAAAAGGGGCTTGTAGAGCGCTTTGAGCCATTTATTTGCGGGATGGAGATTGGCAATTCTTATACCGAGCTCAATGATCCAGAAGAGCAGCTTGCAAGATTAACTGAGCAAGAAGCAAAAAGAAAAAACGATGATGAAGCTCACCCCATGGATGAAGACTTTGTTAGAGCCATTGAAGTAGGTATGCCACCAACTGGTGGAGTAGGCTTAGGAATTGAGAGAATTGTTATGCTTTTAACTGACCAGCACTCCATTAGAGACATTATTTTATTTCCCACTATGAGGCCCCTTAAGTGATTTATTTTTTATTATGCTTTTTTTGGGCTCAGTCTGATGAAATAAATAAGCCTGTATCAGTAAACCCGCCAATAACAATTCCACTGACGAAAGTAGAAAAAGATAAAAAAATTTTAAAATCAGGTCCTGTTGTGTTGGATGCAAGGCCTTTTTTTGAATACTCAAGCGGGCACGCTGAAAAGGCTCAGCCTATTAGGTGGGAAGATTACTCTCAAATTGAGGTGCCTAACAAAGGGCTACTAGAGCCAGATTTAAATTTAATTGTTAGAAAATTAAGGGCATATGGAATTTCTCCTGATTCCGAAGTAATTATTTTAGGAAAGGGCAAAAATGGTTCTGGAGAGGAGGGAAGAATTGCTTGGATGCTTAATTATTTAGGAATTAAAAATATTAAAATAAAATATGAGCCAAGTTTTGTAGCTAAAAGAACAGTTTTAACAATTCAAAATAATTATTCTGCAAATATTTGGCTGCCAAAAGCTAATGAAAACATAAGAATTAGAATGGGTGAATTAAAAAAAATATTAAATAAAAAAGACAAAAATTATGTATTAATAGATACAAGGTCCGAAGAGGAGTTTAACCAAAAGCATCTTCCCGGTGCAATACACATTGATTTTAAAGAATTTATCTCTAGTAATAATGAGCCTTTAAATGAGAGTGAATTTAAAAGCTTGATGACTAAAAATAAAATAAGCTTTGAAAGTGAATTAATTTTTTACTGCTCAACTGGTGTAAAATCTGGTTATGCTACATTTGTTGCAACTCAAAACGGGTTTAATGCTCGTCATTTTGATGGTGGATCGGATTTATGGTTTCACAAATAAAACTAAGCCCTACTGCAACACCACTTGAACCGCTTGAAAAGTCTCTTTATATGACCATGAGCCAGCGTCGAGATCTTTTAGAGAATAAAAAAGTAATTATTGCTGTCAGTGGTGGGATTGACTCTGTAGTTTTAATGCATGCTTTGGCTAAACTTCAATCCAGATTAAAATACCAACTTATTGTAGCACATATAAACCACGGAGTTCGTGCCATTGAGGCAGATACTGATGAAGAATTTGTGATTGAAATGGCAAAAAAGCTAAAACTCCAAGTGATTTCTGAAAAATTTAAAATTGCAAAGGCTAGTGAAAATAATTTGCGACAAAAGCGTTATGAAATTTTATTTGCTATTAAGAAAAAACTAAATGCCAGTTGCATCATTACAGCTCATCATAAAGATGACCTTATTGAGACGCGTTTGATGCGTCTTTTGCATGGAACAGGAATTCATGGTTTAAAGGCCATGAGTTTTGTTAGTGATGAGGGGGTGATGCGCCCAATGCTTAATAAAACCAGACGTGATGTTGAAGACTATGCAAGAAAGCTTGATTTGAGATGGCGCAATGATGCAACAAATTCTGATACAACAAAGTTTAGAAATTGGATTAGAAGAAATTGGATTGCAAAATTAAGAGCAGACCACCCGGGGTATTTAGATAATCTTTTTGAGAGCTTAGAGAGACTAGTTAATGCCGCTGAGAGGGCACAAAAACTTGAGGCTAAAAAAGAAAATGCATTGATAAACTTTCAAAGAGATTTTTTTAAAACCTTAGAAGAGGACAAGTTAAAGGAAGAGATATTTAACTTCTTGCGTCAAAATACAGAACAAAGAGTAACTAGTAAACACGTGGATGAGTTTAAAAAGAGATTAACAACTAATAGAAAAAATTTTGAATTTAGGCTTGCAGGACGCGACTGGGTTGTTAATAAAACGCAAGTAGTGCCGCGTACTTGACAGAAGTCCACTTAATTCGCATCTTGTCTTTGAGATATCTCGCAAGGTATTCTATATAAAAGGAGTTTACAGCTAAACCAATGAAACAAGCACAAAAAACTTTAGCCCTTTGGGCAAGCTTATTATTACTAGGCGTTATTTTGTATCAATTTTACGACCAACGCACTACCACATTTATTGCAGATTTTAATTTTTCAAAATTTGTAAAAGCAGTTCAAGCAAAAGAAGTTTCAGATGTTACCTTTCGTGATAACGGTGAAATTATAGGTCAAATAAAGCCTGAGTTTGAAGCTAAATACAAAGGCAAACAATTTCATATTGTTGGTAATACTGGTGATGAGATTTTAAGAATTGTCATGCAAGCAGGCATTGTGCCTAATTATGAAAATACTGAGCGCACAAGTTTTCTTCATTCGCTCTTTGTCAATTGGCTTCCACTGATTTTTATTTTTGTAATGTTCATGCTTTTTATGCGCCAAATTCAAGCCGGCGGTGGAAAAGCGATGAGTTTTGGTAAATCAAAAGCGCGCCTGTTAACTGAAAATAAAAACAAGGTAACATTTAAAGATGTGGCTGGTGTTGAAGAAGCCCGTGAAGAGCTTGCAGAGATAATTGAATTTCTAAAAGATCCTAAAAAATTCACGCGCCTTGGAGGGAGAATTCCAAAGGGTGTCTTACTTATGGGGCCTCCTGGAACAGGTAAAACTTTATTAGCCCGAGCCATTGCTGGTGAAGCAGGAGTTCCATTTTTTAGTATTTCTGGCTCAGACTTTGTTGAAATGTTTGTTGGTGTTGGTGCGAGCCGAGTACGAGATTTATTTGAACAAGGAAAGAAAAACGCACCTTGTATCATTTTTATTGACGAGATAGATGCAGTGGGACGCCACCGTGGTGCAGGCCTTGGCGGCGGCCATGATGAGCGTGAACAGACCCTAAACCAACTTTTAGTAGAGATGGATGGTTTTGAAAGTAACGATGGGGTTATTTTAATTGCTGCCACAAATAGACCAGATGTTTTAGACCCGGCACTGCTTAGACCGGGGCGTTTTGATAGACGTGTGGTTGTAAGTAAACCTGATGTTAAGGGGCGTGAGCAAATTTTAAAAGTGCATGCAAGAAAATCCCCTTTAGCAGATGAAGTAGATTTGGCAAAAATTGCTCGTGGTACACCTGGGTTTTCAGGAGCAGACCTTGAAAGCTTAGTTAATGAAGCTGCATTGATGGCCGCAAGAAAAGGAAAAAATAAATTAGACACAGATGATTTTGAACAAGCAAAAGATAAAGTCATGATGGGCTCTGAGAGAAAAAGTATGGTCATTAGTGACGAGGAAAAGAAAGTCACAGCTTATCATGAAGCAGGTCATGCCCTTGTAGGAAAATCAATTCCTGGAACAGATCCAATTCATAAAGTAACAATTATTCCTCGTGGAATGGCATTAGGTTTAACTCAAACGCTTCCTGAAAAGGAAAGATTAAGCCTTACAAATGAAACCGCTGAGAACACAATTGCCTTTTTAATGGGGGGAAGAGTAGCAGAAGAAATTGTATTTAAAAACTACACCACAGGTGCTGGTAATGATATTGAACGTGCTACTGATATTGCGCGAAGAATGGTGACTGAGTGGGGTATGTCAAAGCTGGGTCCACTTGCCTTTGGTAAACGTGAGGAGCAGATCTTTTTAGGAAGAGAGATTTCTAAAAGCCAAGACTATTCTGAAGACACAGCAAAGCTCATTGATACAGAAGTAAAAGACATTGTTATGCGCAACTATGAAAAAGCAAAAAAAATTCTTTCAGAAAAAGTAAGTGTTTTGCATGCAATGGCTGATGCACTTATTCAAAGAGAAACCATTGATGGCTCAGAAGTAGATATGTTGGTTAACGGCAAAACACTTTCTGATATTGATATGGAACGTAAAAAAAGAGCAGAAAGTCTAAAAGCTCAAAATGAAAAACAATCTGCTAAACCTGAAACAGAATCTGAGAAAACAAAGCAGGAAACCGCAGGCATTGGTGCAAAACCAGTGAAAGCATAGGTTTTTGTGACACAATTTTGGCATAACGCTAGCCTATTATTTTCAAGTTTTCGCCTCATGGATGTGGTGGATATGGTGGTGGTTTGGTATGTCATTTACCGAGTGTTGCTTTTAATTAAGAGAACCCGTGCAGTACAAATGCTTTCAGGCCTTGGAATTATTGCCATTGCTTATATTGCAAGTATTTGGCTGGATCTTTACACGCTTAACTGGCTTTTAGAAAAATTCTTTTCAAATTTATTTATTATTATTGTTGTTTTATTCCAGCATGAAATCAGAAGGGGTCTTGCGCACATTGGAAGAAACCCATTTTTTACTTCTGTTTCTGCAGATGAAGAAACTTTAGTTGTAGATGAGATAGTAAAAGCTTCAGTTCAATTAGCACAAAAAAAATTGGGAGCTCTGATTGTTATTGAGCGTGAGATTGGTCTTGAAGATTATATAGAAGTGGGTACTAAAATCGATAGCCAAGTAAATGCAGAATTAATCAGCTCCATTTTTAATGCAACCTCTCCCTTACATGATGGTGCTTTAATCATCAGAGGCGGACGTATTTCGGCGGCAGGTTGTTTTTTGCCATTAACTAAAAACCCCAATATAGATAAAAACCTTGGTACAAGACATAGAGCTGCTATTGGCTTAACTGAAGAAACTGATGCAGTTATTATTGTTGTAAGTGAAGAAAACTTGAACATGAATCTAGTTATGGGTGGGCAGATCACATCTGATTTGGATATGCCTACTTTAAGAAAAGCTTTATATAATTTATTTAATCTTTCAAGGAATGACGGATGAAAGAAAATACAAGTTATAAAATTGTAGCCCTTCTAATAACACTTATATTGTGGGTTATTATTCTTGGCTCAAAAGAAGCTATTATGATTAAGCTTGTACATGTGAATTTTGTTTTACCTAAAAATCATGCAATTACAAATAATGTAACCCATGAAATTTCTTTTAAAGCAGCAGGTCCAAGATTAATTTTAAAAAAGTTTTCTGAAATGAATGAGCCCCTTGTTATTGACTTAAGCCATTTATCTGAAGGCACAACTACAGTAAGAATACATTCAGATAGTATTAATACCCCACCGGGAGTAAGGATTTTAAATATGTCGCCTGGGGCTGTGACAGTTAAATTAGAAAAGGTTGAGGTTAATTAATATATGAACAAAAAATTATTTGGCACTGATGGTGTTAGAGGTATTGCCAACCAATACCCAATGACAACTGAAATTGCTATGCAAGTTGGAAAGGCCATTGCCTATAAAGTAAGAAAAGAAGCTCAAAATTTAAAAGATAAAAAGCCAAAAATATTAATTGGTAAAGACACTCGCTTAAGCGGCTACATGATAGAGCAAGCACTTTCTTCTGGCATTTGCTCAATGGGTGTAAATGTTATTTTAACTGGTCCATTACCAACCCCAGGTATTGCATTTTTAACTCAAAATATGCGAGCAGATGCTGGTATTGTTATTTCTGCAAGCCATAACCCGTATCAAGATAATGGTATAAAAATATTTGGTCGTGATGGTTATAAACTACAAGCCTATCAAGAAAAGGAAATAGAAGATCTTGTTTGGCAAACAGATTTTGACCAAGCATTACCAACAGCTGATGGCGTGGGTAAAACTGTCAGAATAGATGATGCCATTGGACGCTATGTTGTTTACGTGAAAAATACTTTTCCGCAAAAATTAAATCTTAGTGGTTTAAGAATAGTTTTAGATTGTGCAAATGGTGCAGCCTATAAAGTGGCTCCTTGGGTATTTGAGGAGCTGGGAGCGGAAGTAATAAAACTTGGCGTAACCCCCAATGGTACAAATATTAATGATAAATGTGGGGCTTTGTATCCTGAGAATATTTCAAAAGCTGTTGTGGAGTACAGAGCGGATTTAGGCATCGCACTTGATGGAGATGCGGATAGAGTTATTTTATGTGATGAGCAAGGTAAAATTGTAAACGGAGATCACATACTAGCTATTTGCGCTATTGATATGGTTGAAAAAGACCAACTGCCCTCTAAAACCATAGTTTCAACAGTGATGAGCAATGTGGGATTACAGCATGCTCTTAAAAAACATCAAATTAATATTATAAGTACTGAAGTGGGAGATAAGTATGTTGTAGATGCCATGAAAAATAGTGGCTATGTGCTTGGCGGAGAGCAGTCTGGGCATATTATTTTTAGTGAGCATGGAACCACCGGAGATGGTTTAATTGCAGCATTAAGAGTTTTAAGTGTTATTGTTGAGAAAAATAAATCGCTTTCACAGTTAAGAGCTGTCATGAATGAAATGCCACAGGTATTAAGAAATGTACGTGTCACTAAGAGAAAAGATTTAAACCAAATTAAAGAGCTACAGGAACTTGTTAAAAAAACAGAAGAAAGACTTAAGGACAAAGGTAGAATTTATCTTAGATTCTCTGGTACTGAACCAGTAGTAAGAGTTTTGGTGGAAGGTCCTAAGGTTGATGAAATTAACACCATTGCAGAGGAAATAGCAGCAGTTGTGCACAGAGAACTGGCATGATTAGACTTGGCTTAAACATTGATCATGTGGCTACATTAAGGCAAGTTCGTGCTGGCCTGACCGCTTACCCTGACGTTTTATCAGCAGCACAGATATGTATGCAATCAGGTGCAAATCAAATTACAGTGCATTTAAGAGGCGATCGGAGGCATATCCAAGAATTTGATGTTAAAAATATTATTTCAAATAAAATTCCAACTAATCTTGAAATGGCAGCCACAGATGAAATGACTAAAATTGCTATTAAGTATAAGCCATTAATTGCTTGCCTTGTACCAGAGAAAAGAGAAGAAGTAACAACAGAGGGTGGGTTAGATGTTATTAAAAATTATAAAAAAATTCAGAAATGCATAAAAAAATTAAAATTAAATAATATTTTAGTAAGTTTATTTATTGAGCCTAACCTAAAGCAAGTAGAGGCAAGTGCTGATTTAATGGCTGATGCCGTAGAGTTTCATACTGGGAAATATGCGCTCTCAAAAAGTACAAGCCAAAAACAAAAGGAATATGAAAGGCTTGAAAAGGCCTGCATTCAAGCTAATAACTTAAATTTAAAAGTACATGCAGGGCACGGTATCGATTATGAAAATGTTTTAGTTTTAAAGAAGCTTCCACATTTGATTGAGCTTAATATTGGTCATTCCATTATATGTCGGTCAGTTTTTGTGGGCTTGGCTCAAGCAGTTAAAGAAATGAAATCTCTTTTAGCATGATATTACTTAAAAATATTAAGGAAACTCAAAAACACGCAGAGAGTATTGCTAAAAAAATTAAAGCACCTGCTATTATTTTACTTTCCGGTCCACTGGGTTCTGGTAAAACTCAGTGGGTAAGTTTTTTTATAAAAAAATACTTAAATCAAAAAAACTTAATAGTTAATTCTCCATCTTATTCTTTAGTTAATGAGTATAAAAATAAATCAAAAACTGTCATACACATGGATCTTTATAGGTTATCTAAACAAGATGATTTTGAGAGCATAGGCTTAAGGGATTACTTGAATGATAAAAAAAATATTATTTGTATTGAGTGGTCTGAAAATTTAAATCAAAGTATATCTCAAAGACAGTGCTTGAAACTTAAATTTGAAATTATAGATGAAAATAAGCGTCAGTTAAGCAGCTCTTTTGAGGGTGGTAGTCGTTAAAGTAGATTTAACTATGTCTTCAAGGGTGGAGAGCCTTAAATTAAGAGCTTTTTCTTTTGTAGTGCATCCTAAATATAAACCTGTGATATTTTGATTTTCAATAACAGGGCAAAGTGTAACATGTTCTGTTAATATTCCTTGATTAGCGATATCAAAAAAACTTTTATTTGTCTCACTAGGGTTAACAAATCCATGATAAGATTTTTGTGTATCTAAAACGATTTTAAACATCCCTGCTTTTTCTACTTTTAGTGTTAAAGTGTTGCTTATACTCCATTTGCCATTTGATTTTAATAATTTTAATTCATTGCCATTAACAGAAAATAATAATGACTTTTCAAAATAACCGCACCACTTTTCAAATGGGTCAATAATGGTGGCATTTAAATCTGTAGGTACGGGAGGTGGCTTAGGTGCTTCTTGTTTAATTATTTGTGGGTTAGTAGTCTCAAGTTTTTTTTTATTTAAAGCCGTTGGAATGGGTGGTAGTTTTATATCACCAAAATTTATTTTATTTAAAGTATCCTGTGAAACTTTTTTAATCCCTTCAAGGATTTCTTTTTTCTCTTCTTTGGGTTTTTGATTTTTTTCCCAAAACTGAAACCATTTCTTTAAGCCCGTCCAAGGTGCCAGTACAAAAATGGCGTTAACTAGTGTGCTTTCAAGATTGGCTTTGTCTGAGCTAATTTTTGCAAAATAACTATGTTCTTCCCACTTTGCTAGTGGAATAATTCCTTCTTTTTTAAAAGCTAGATAATCATACCCATTAAATAAATCACCTGCAGGGTTTGTATTAAAGTAATCTTTATTAATAATTGCAAGATCTGACTTTGCCTGCTCTTTATCTAAGAATTTTTCTTCATCGATGAAGCCATTTTCGATGGCAATAGCTAGTGGTGGGCACTGATTAACTTCAGCCTCCTTTTTAAAGTTTTCTAAAGCAGTATTATCAATTTTGTTGTTTTCTACCCAAGCTGGTTTATTTTCATCTGACATAGCATTATCTCATCGTCTTTTTAAACTTAAAGCTAAAGACGCGACCAGACTCTAGTCTAGATAGGGTATCTTCTTGAATTCATTAATTTACACTGTTACTTTAAATATAATGGCTCAATTAGTTTTTATTTTTTTTCTATTAACTTCTGTCTTTGCAAATGCAGAGGCCATAAAGTCATCAGCTGGAGTGGAGCTTGGTGGTAACGGCTCACTCATGTTATCAGACCCATCATTAGGTGCGTTTGGAGCGGGTGCGGGGCTTCAGGGAAGTGTCTTTTATAGTATGTGGGATGAGCGGCCTATAGGTGCAAAGCTTCGTTTTGAAATACTTCAAATGCAACAAACTGCACTTCAAAAAACAGCTTCAGATTATATTTTAACTGGCTCTTATTTAAAATCTTTTACTCAAAGTATGAGCGTTATTAGTGTGGGGGCTGAGGGGCGTTTTAAAAGCCAATTTCAAAGCTTTTTTTGGGAAGCACTTTTGGGTTATGCCATGGGAAACCCTGCAAATGTGACAGTAAGCTACGGAGTTAATGACGTGAACGTTGTTGATACATTACAAACTACTAGTAGTGGTTTTGTAATTTCAGGTGGCATAGGTCTAAGCCGCCAATTTAGTGAAAAAATTATTGGTGTTATGAGTTTGCGTACTTTGTTTTTAATAGGCTCTATTTATAATTCCACAACCCTTAACAATAAAGCTTTTATACCACTGCCTTTGATGTTCAGCCTTGGTGTTAAAATTCCGTTTGATATTGGTAAATAAAAATCAGTGCTCAAAACTTAAAGAAATATAAAACGGCTCTGTTCTATACTGGGTCCATGATGCGTTATAAGATGATGGCTGACCTGGTGTTTGGAAAATACCATTGATTTGCTCAAATGAGAATTTATAACCAAGCCAAAACTGATACATAAAATTCCATTTTACTCCTAAAGACCCGCCAAAAATATCTGCTGTTAAGCCGCCTATGGATTGAACATTTGAGAATGGTTTGAAGTAAAAGCCACTTAGCTGCGCTTTAATTGTGGGTATAATTGTAGCTGTCATTCTAGTGCCAATTAAAGGGCCAAGAGTTGTAAATGCTGTTGATGTTACTGAAGGTGTGTTTTCTGCTTCTATAATATCCATAACTCTGTAACCAAATTGAAATTCTTGGTTAAAACCTTTAGATCCGAAGCGTAGCCTAAATTGCAAATCTGTTTCAGAAATAAGATCATTAAAATTCTCAACTGCTACTTTTGCAGTTCTTTGTGAAAGATAAATCCCTAAGCCCTCTAAAATATAATAACCACCTAAAAAGCCAACAAACACGCCAGAGCTCATTGATTGTTGGGCTATTTGAGTGAGCCCATCAGATCTTGCTGAGGTGGTAGTGTATTGGTCATTTAAATAACTTAAACTAAATTCCAACTCATAATTACCTTGAGATAGAACATCATTTCTTAATTCAAAATTATTTACTTCAGAGGTAACACCTGGAGTATTTTGCGCTTCTTTTGTTGTGACCCACCACTTGTAAAGACCAGGTTCTTGGTAGGGGTCGGTATAGGAAGTTGTTGTTAAATTTTCTTTTTTTATCTTAAATGGTTTGCTGTCATTGGTGTAGGATTTTATTTTTTCAAAATAAAAATCAGTAAATTTGGCAACAGGATCTTGTTCCCATGTAAAATCAACTTTTCTATAAGCCGCAGACATTCCATCATTTTCAGGCTTAATGAGTTTTGGTGTTTGAAGTGGTTTTTTTATAATATTAAATCTTCTTGGCTCCGTGTAAGCGGAAGATACTGTTTCTGAAACTGTTCTTACTTTCCAGTTGTATTCTCCCTCTGGGAGTTTATTGGCTATAAGTGTGAAGTCATTTACCTTTTCCTCTAATACTTTTTCACCTGTGGTTTTAGAAACAAGTACTTCATAACTCATTTTTTGATGCTCTGTTTTCCATTCAAATTTTACTTCAGGTAAAACTTCAAAGTAACTAACCTCATGTCCATTTTCTGGCAAAATAAGTTCAGGTGAATATGGGTCTACAAGAACTGTGGCTGGCTTTGACCACTTACCGGGGCGTCCTTTAAGATCAATAACTCTAACTTTATAGTAGTATCTGCCTACTTCAAGTTTTGTTGCAAACATTGGCTTTTCAACAACTTCTTTTGCAAGTGTGTTTTCAAACTTAATAGTATTTGAAATCTGAATTTCATATTTTATTGCCTGAGGCATAGGCGCCCAGCTGAATTCAACATCTCTTGCGAATAAATTTAAAGATAACAGGAGTAATAAGTGTATCATTTAACCACCGGGTTATTAAGTTGAGGTGCAGCCACTTCATCTACAGGGATTATGCTAAAATCATAAAGACGAGAGGCCATACCTTCTTGTCCTTGTTGGTCAAAACTTGAAACGCTCCATTGGTATTGGCCCTCTGGTAATGGTTGTGAGGTGATAATTGTCTCTTTAATTAATTTATCCATAACTGTTTTTCTATCATTAGTTTTTGGGTCCACTTTTTCAACTACTATATGATATTGAACAGCACCTACAGATTCTTTCCAAGAAAATTTAACTGTAATGGCCTCAGTCGTTTCAATTTTTTCACCCATCTCGGGTGAAATTAGTGACGGAGCAGGAATAAGGCTGACATGCCTTAAATTAAAGGTGTTAGTTTCACTAATCTCTATATAATCTTTTTGTTTTTCTGAAGTGCTTTCAAGTTTCCAATAATAACTGCCTTCTTTATCTAAAACTAGGTCATGGGAGAATTTTTTAAGGTTATTAATTTTAATGGGGTTTAAAAATTCATCATTGTTGGCAATAATAAGTGTAACAGTGCCAGGTAGTGGGCGAAGTATTTTCCATTGAAATAAAACAGGGTCTACAGTTTTTTGTGAAAGATCCCTTTGAACCTCTGTTTGATCTTTGGGTTTAACCAGCTCAAAGGGAGATGATTTTTTTTTGGTTTGAATTGTTAATTTTCTAAGCTCACTATGTGCAATAATTTTTGATTGATTACCCAGGGCCATAACACTCCAATACACAACTTGTTGTACTTTGTTAGGCCAAGTGTATGTGGTTTCCTTAGTGGATATGGATTTAACAATACTTTTTTGCTCCTGATCAGATGAAATAATAAGCCTGTAAAGTGTCGCGTTTTCTAACTTTTTCCAAGAAAAGGGGATGGCTGAGGAATCTGTCCAAGTAAAATCTTGATTTGGCCTTAGTAGCTCTGGCAACGTGGGTAGTTTTAATTTAATTGTAAAATCATTAACAGCAGATGTTGCAAGAAGATCATTCTTTTCTCCAAAGGCCTTCACGCGCCAATAATATTTCCCACTTTCTAAATTTTTAAGAAGTACTTTTAATTCTCCCTCTTGTCCTTTAATAATTTGAGAATTGGCTATAACTTTAAAATCAGATGTTTTTGCTACTTCAAGTGTAAATGCTTTAGCGGTAATGAGGCTATGCCACTGTAATTCTAAATTGTTTTCATCAGGCTCAAATTGAAAACTAGTGCCATCCTCCGGGTAAATAAGTTCAAGTCTTTTATCTGCTCCAACTACAAAGAGTCTTGATTCAGTGTATTGTCTGCCTTTTTTAGAATCATCCCAACCCACGCGCCAATAGTTACTTCCGCTTGCAGCTTCAGCGGTGATGGCTTGATGAGCTTTAAATGTTTTTGTTTTGTCTTTTAAAAAGTTTTTATTTTTTGAAATTTCAAAATACTCTTGAATGACTTTTTTATTTATAACTTCCCAAGTAAAAGGATGTTTTACGCTATCAAGGTTTGAGTTAATTTGTGCTTTGTCTTCAGGAGATTTTAAAATAACTGCAATTTTAATTATGTCCCCAGCACCTTTTTCATCTAATAAGGTTTCTTCATTTTCATTTAAGTTAGTTTTTTTATTATTTTTATCTTCAATAGTAGCTTTACCTTTTGTTACTTCAATCTTGGCTCCACTTTCGCTATCAGTTTTAATTTTAAAATCTGCACCAAAACCCTTTACTAAACCATCTTTAACTTTAATGCTCACATTACTGCCGGCATTTTTTGCACTTAGATCTCCAGCTTTAAAATTAATGTTCATATTATTTTGAGATTTATCTAAAACAATTAAAGAGTTCTCACTTACTTCAAGGACAGTGTTATCAACAAGCTTTATAGCAACTTGACTGTCTTTTCCGGTTCTGACGGAGTCTTGGTTGTAAAGGGGTTCCTTATTTTCAACAGAGTTCCACATTAAATCGCCACCAAACTGACGTTTTACGTTGTTTTCTAGGTACATAATTTGACCAATAACTTCTCGATTTAAGTTTAGTTCTTCGCCCACATTGCTCTGCCTAAAATCTTTAAGTAAAAGATAACCAGCCCAAAGAACGCCTAAAATCACAGGTGTCGTAATTAAAAAGTTTTTCATGGTTGCCACGTTATTATCTCATGAAATTTATGACTTAAGAAGCAAAAGTATTTTTCCGATCCGCAACTTGTGAAAATAGGCTTTGGCATATCTACAAAAATAATTTTTATGGTTACAATTATTGTTGTAACAGCCATTGGTACAGTTATGACTGTATCTACAGATCTTTTTAAAGAAGAATCCCTCACGCGTGTGCAAGAATCTAATAAAGACCTAGCTGAAAGCCTAGCTACACAGAGTTTTGAGGTGTTAAAAAAAGCGGCTGAACAGGCAACATTTGTGGTTCAGGCATTAAGCCAAAGTAAAGAAGTGGCTCAGAATATCTTTCGAACCTATGACGATCTGATAGGTGTCGGCATTTTTAAAATGACACAAAATAATTCCTATGAAGAATTGGCATTTTTTAATAAAGATGAAATTTTAGCTGAGTTTGATATTACTCTTCAAAATTATAAGTCAATGCCAATGCCTTATTTGGTAGATGCAGTTTTGAAAAATAAAAACCAAGATATTTTTATAAAAAATATTTCATCAATATTTAAAAAGCCAGTTTTATCTGTATTTTTCTTCACACAAGAAAATGCTCAGACAAAAGAAAAATGGTTGGTGAGAGCAGATATTAGACAAGATACTCTAATTAAATTATTTTCTAAAAAACCAAAAACGGATGCTTATCTTTTAGATTCAGATGGAAATTTACTTGTACACTCAGACGCAAAACTAGTTTTAAATAGGTATAATTTTTCAAGTTACCCTATTGTGCAAAAAATTAGAGAGGGAAAACTAAATAATCACCAAATGGAATTTCAAAATGACCAAGGCGTCTCCTTTTTAGGTGCATTTAAAAAGACAAATTTTGCAAATACTGCAGTTGTGACTCAGGTTGAAAAAGACTATGCTCTTTCAGCACTAGAAAGAGTTCAGTATAGAACTCTTCTTGTTACAGCCATTATTGTGGGTTTGGCATTTTTATTAAACTATATGTTCTCCCATTCAATGACAAGTCCCCTTGGCATGCTTTACAGAGCAACAGAAAAAATTGCTCAAGGACAGTTTGATGTAAAATTAAATGTTAAATCAAGTGATGAGATTGGTGCTTTAACAGTAGCCTTTTCAAAAATGGCTCAGGGGCTTCAAGAAAGAGATAAATTAAAAACCACCTTTAATAAATTTCATTCAAAGGAAATTGCTCAAAAAATTCTTCATGGAGAAATGAAACTAGGTGGAGAAAAGAAAACTGCTACCGTATTTTTTTCAGATATTAGAGGTTTTACTTCTTTAAGCGAAAAAATGAGTCCCGATGAAGTGGTTCATATGCTTAATGAGTATATGACTGAAATGGTTAAAATTATTCAAAAGCATAAAGGTGTTGTTGATAAATATGTTGGCGATGCCATTATGGCGCTCTGGGGTGTGCCGGAGTCAACAAGTCAAGATGCACCAAATTGTGTTAGAGCAGCCCTTGAAATGCGAGAAGCCATGATAAAATTTAATCAAAAAAGAAAAGCAAAAGCACTACCAGAACTACAAATTGGAATTGGTATACATACTGGTGAGGTTTTAGCAGGTAATATTGGTTCAGAAGAAAGGCTTGAGTATACAGTTATTGGAGATACTGTTAACCAAGCAAGCCGCATTGAGTCTGCCAATAAGGAATTTGATAGTGACATTCTAATTAGTGATACAACTTATGCTTTAATTAAAGCACATAATTTTGCCATAGGCCCCGCACTGGAGATAAAAGTAAAAGGAAAAGCAGAAAAAATTATTGTACACCAAGTAGTTGGAACTACAGATTCTAGTGGAAATGTGAACTCCGCTCTTTCTCATAGCGCGCAAGAAAAAATTAAAACTCAGCCTGAAGAGTTAAAACAAAAAGCTCAAAGCAATCAGACTCAGGCAATGCCGAATATGCCCCCTGACACAAGCAGTGGAATGTATCAAACAGGTCCAAGGCAGATGCCAATCACTCATTCTGGGCATATGCCAAACCATGAGCCAGCTGATTTATGGTTTTTAGTTAAAGATGTGAATGCTCCCAACCATATTGAGGGGCCATACTCAGTTTCACAATTAAAAGTAGTGGCCGCACAACCAGGGATAATTTTATCAAATGTTTATGTATTTAAAGACGGGGACCCTCAGATGATTCCCATTATTGAGATGCCGGGCTTTTCAAGGCGTGCACCTGTTAGGCCCTTATCAATGCCAATGGGAATATCACTTCCACCAGCCCATGTAATGGACACGGCAGGGCCAAGTGAGTGGTATATTTACGTTTCTGACACCCAAACTATGGGGCCTTATAATATGGGCCAACTTGAACAAATGCTTTTAAATCAGCAGATTACACGCACAACCTATGTGTGGAAGCAAGGCATGCAAAATTGGATGTATCTTTACCAAGTTCCCGGCTTTGACAGGCGCGCTGCATAGTGATATAAAACCCGCATGAATTCCAGGGTTTACCTTGATTATAACGCTACAACACCACTTCACCCCTTACTTAAAGATTTTGTTTACCAAAATCTTGATAAGTTTGGTAACCCCAGTAGTGTGCATGGTTTTGGCCGCGAGGCTAAAAAACTTATCTCAACTGCTAGAGATAATCTTTCAAAATATTTAAACACACACCCCCTTGAAATTATTTTTACTGCTTCTGGAAGTGAGTCAAATAACCAAGCTATTTTAAAATCTTTGCCTGAAGTTGCAGGAGAAAAAAATGAAGTACTTGTAAGCTCTGTGGAGCACCCTTCAGTTATGCGAACTGTTGAGAGCTTGGTTTTAAGAGGCTACAAAATTATAAAAATTCCTGTAAGCCGTGAAGGAATAATTGATTTAGGTTTTATTAAAAATAATTTAAATCCAAAAACGGCCCTTGTGACTGTACAGCTTGTAAATAATGAAACTGGAAATATATTTCCTATTAAAGAGATATCCAGCCTTACCCATGATGTTGGTGCATTAATGCATTCAGATATGGTGCAAGCACTCGGTAAAATTAATATAGATTTAAAAGAATTAGATGTAGATTTGGCATCTTTGGCAGCTCATAAATTTTATTCTTTAAAAGGAGCTGCTGTTTTATATGTTAAGTCTTCAACTCCTATTAAAAATCTTATTTTAGGTGGTGGGCAAGAAAGGGGAAGACGAGCCGGAACTGAAAATACACTTGCCATTGCCACATTTGGTGAGGCTATTAAACTTTTAACGCCCTTAGTGGAAAAGGAAAATAAAAGGATTGAACTTTTACGAAGTGCCCTTGAAAGAGAACTACTTAGCATAAATAAAAATTTTATAATTAATGGCGCAAAATCTGATCGTGTGGCCAATGTTATTAATATTACTTGCCCCTTATTTGATGGTGAGACACTTTTAATAAATCTTGATGTAAAAGGTTTTTCTGTTTCAAGTGGGGCGGCATGTTCTAGCGGCACTCAGGAGCCAAGCCCAATCTTGCGTGCTATGGGGTTAAGTTTAACTGAGGCAGCAAGTAGCATGAGAATAAGCCTTGGTTGGTTCACTTCAGAATCTGAAGTTGCAGAATTTTTAAAAGCATTTAGAGAGTCCATTTTACATTTAGAAAGTATTCAAGCTGAGGCAGTTAATTTATGAATAAAAGAGTGCTTGTAGCCATGAGTGGAGGTGTAGATAGCTCAGTAGCTGCAGCTTTATTAAAAGAGCAAGGTTATGATGTTATAGGTGTGACCATGCAAGTATGGGATTACTCAAGCTGTGATGTAACACCTGGACAGGGAACTTGTTGCTCCTCAGTTGATGTGGCAGATGCAAGAGCAGTTGCGGATTTATTAGAGATTCCCTTTTATGTTTTAAATTTAGAAGATAAATTTCAAAGTTATGTTATTGACCCATTTGTACATGAGTATTTAGAGGGAAGAACTCCTAACCCCTGTGTGAATTGTAATACATTTTTAAAGTTTGACCATCTTTATGAAAAAATGCGTGCTCTTGGATGTGATTACTTGGCAACGGGACATTACGTTCAATCAGATAAAATAAATAACCAAGGTGTTTTAATAAAAGGCTCTGACCCCTTAAAAGACCAAAGTTATTTTTTATTTACGCTTAAGAAAGAAATTGTAGATAAGCTTTTATTCCCCGTGGGCAACATGGAAAAGGCTGAAGTTAGGGCCCATGCTGAAAGATTCGGCTTAGTTAATGCTAGAAAAAAAGATAGCCAAGAAATTTGTTTTGTTTCCTCTCAAGGGTATTCAAAATTTATTGAGCAAAGAGTAGGTGATGATCTCTTATCTAAAGGTGATTTAGTTTTATTGCCTGAGAATAAAGTTATTGCAAGCCATGATGGAATTCACAACTACACTATCGGCCAAAGGCGTGGTCTTGGGGTTAATTCCTTAGAGCCACTTTATGTTATTAAAATAGATACAAAAGAAAATAAAGTTTATGTGGGACCAGAGGAGCTTTTATACTCCATGAGTTTAAAAATTAAAGATGTAAACTGGCTTGTAGCTTCAAATTTTGATGGCGTTTATGATGTTAAAATCAGATATCGCCACAAAGGCGCAAAAGCTAAACTAACTAAAAACGCTGATAATACAATTAATATTGAGTTTTTAGATTCCCCTCAAAGAGCTATAACACCTGGACAAGCTGCAGTGTTTTATAAAGAAAATATTCTCTGCGGTGGTGGGTGGATAGCCTCATGACAACATTTAATATCAGTACTCTAGGATGTAAGGTTAACACTTACGACACAAGTCTTTTAGAAAAACAACTTTTAAATAATGGCTTTTTACAAGACGTAGAATTAAAAGCAAAAGTACATATTATTAACAGCTGTGCAGTAACAGAAAAAAGCAGTCTTGAAACACACAAAGTCGTTAAAAAAATTAAATCAAAAAATCCTCAAACGGTAGTTGTAGTTACAGGTTGTGTGGCACAAGTAGACGTGAATAGGCTAAAAACGCTTACAGGAGCTGATCTTATCATTGGAAACTCTCATAAAGAAAATTTCCATAAAATTGTTTTGGATTACATTGATGGTAAAAATAGTGAACGTATTTATCATTCAAATATATTTCATAAGATGGAGCTAAGTGAAGGTGGCGGTATAGAGTCAAGTCAC
The DNA here is from genome assembly GCA_016715815.1 of Oligoflexia bacterium. Classification (GTDB taxonomy): domain Bacteria; phylum Bdellovibrionota; class Bdellovibrionia; order JABDDW01; family JABDDW01; genus JADJXN01. The sequence goes on along the minus strand of JADJXN010000005.1, from coordinate 4,817 downwards.
ACAAGATCCTTTTTAAAAATCCAAGATGGGTGTAACCAATTTTGCACATTTTGTATTATTCCCTTTGCTCGTGGAAAATCTAGAAGTTTACCTGTAAAGCATTTAATAACAAGGGTGAATGAACTTCACCTAAAAGGCTTTCAAGAGGTGGTGCTCACAGGTGTACACTGTGGTGATTATGATGATGAGGGAGTGAATTTTTCAAATCTGGTTGAGAAAATATTAAATTCAACAACCATTCCAAGGGTAAGACTTTCAAGTCTTGAACCCATAGAGGTTGATGAAAAACTATGGCAGCTTTTTAAAGAAAACCCAAGATTATGTAAACACATTCATGTGAGCTTACAAAGTGCTAATTCAAAAGTTTTAAAAGATATGAAAAGAAAGTATGGGCAAGGTGAAATTAAAGAATTTTTTAAAAAATTTCAAACTTTTATGCCCAGTGGTTTTATTGGTATGGACGTGATTGTTGGCTTCCCTGGTGAAACTGAAGAAGAATTTATGGATACTTATGAGTTTTTAGCTCAAGTAGACTTATCAAAAATTCATGTATTCCCTTACAGCATAAGACCGGGAACACTGGCTGCTAAGCGCTCAGATCATTTAAAAGAAAATATAATTCAAAGCAGAGCAAAAAAATTAAGAAGTTTAAGTAGGCAAAAAAATTTTGAGGCCGCCCAAAGACAAATTGGGCAAATTAAAAACATTCTTGTTTTAGATAAACCATCTTATGGTGCACAAGCATTAAGTAGTGACTATTGGCCAGTAAGATTTCAAAAAGGAACGGACTACCTAAAAGGGAACGGCCTACCTTTTGAGGTACAAATTACAGGGTTGAATGTGTCACAGTCAGGGGATTATCTATTAGAAGGGGCTCTCTAAATAGATAGAGTGGAACATGAATTGCTTTAGCTAAGTTATTGAGATTATTACAAAGTTGGAAAGCTTAAATGCAACCATTGATCACCTTTCAAAATAAAATAGGTTATACCTTTTTAAACCAGGAATTACTACGCCTTGCTTTAACCCATAAATCTTACGCTTTTGAAACAGGCTGTGGACATGATGTTGGCTCCCATAATGAACGCTTAGAGTTTTTAGGAGATGCCGTTTTGGATTTAATTATTTCGCATAAAATAATGGAAGACGGTCTGGCTTCTGAAGGTGATTTATCAAAAAAGCGTGCAGCCCTTGTTAATGAAAAAACTCTTTCTCAAGCCGCAAGAGAAATAAACTTAAATGAATATATTATTTTAGGTAAGGGTGAAACACAAACCAAGGGAATGGATAAAGACTCAATTTTATCCTCAACATTTGAGGCTGTAATTGGTGCTATCTATTTAGATGGTGGTTATAAAGCAGCCAATGAAGTGGTATTAAAATATTTTGATATTATGCAACCACAAGAATCTGATTATAAAACAAGGCTTCAAGAAAAGTGGCAAGCAAAGCTAAAAATAACTCCTCAGTACGTACTGGATAAGGCGGAGGGCCCAGACCACCAAAAAACATTTTTTGTTAGCGTTTACATTAATGAAAATAAATTAGCTGAAGGTGTCGGCAAAAGCCGTAAAGAAGCTGAACAAAACGCGGCTTTAATAGCGTTAATGGAAAATAAAAATGAGACAGAGGTACAATTATGAAAGCGGGTTTTGTAACTATTATTGGTGTACCTAATGCAGGTAAGAGCTCGCTTGTAAATGCACTTATTGGTGAAAATGTAAGTGCGGTAACATCAAAGCCACAAACCACAAGAAAAAGAACTTTAGGTATTTTAACAAAGCCAAATGAATATCAAATTGTGTTTGTAGATACTCCTGGGGTGATTGAAAATGCCCAAGGTGAGTTAAACCAGTTTTTAATGAAGGAATTAAATGATTCCTTAAAGGACATTCAAGTGGTGTTGGCGGCCATTGCTCCTTGGGATTTAAAACAAAATGAAAAACCTTTGGCGCTGAAAATGACTGAGAATTTAAAAATACCTGTAATTTATGTGGCAACTCAGTGTGATTTAAAATTAATCGATATGAATAAGTGGGCTCAGTTTTCAAAGGAGCCACTACTACAAACTAGTGCAAAAGATAAGACGAATTTGGAAGAGCTAAAAAATATTATAATTGAAAAGTTACCTCAAAACGCCGCCTATTACGCCGAGGATATTTACACCAACCAAACTTTAAGAGAATTAAGTGCAGAGATAATACGTAAAAATTGTTTTGAAAATCTACACCAAGAAATTCCTTATGGGCTTGCAGTTAATATTAGAGATTTTAAAGAAGAAAAGATTTATAAAATTCATGCTGATATTGTTTTAACCCGTGATAGCCATAAGGCTATGGTTATTGGTCAGGGCGGAAGTATGATAAAAAAAATTGGAACAGCTAGCCGCATGAGTATGGAAGAGCAGTTTGGTGAAAAAGTATTTTTAAAACTAAATGTTAATGTAAAACCAAATTGGGTTAAAGATAAAATGTTTATGCAGGAGCTTGGCTATGAATAAGCGTTTAAAAGTAGCCATTATTGGAAGGCCCAACGTTGGTAAGAGTACACTTTTTAATAAAATAACAAACACAAGAAAAGCTGTTGTCAAAGATGAGCCGGGCGTTACACGAGACATTCACCAGCAAAAAACAGATTGGTGTGGTGTGTTTTTTGATCTATATGATACAGGCGGAGTGACGGATTCTAATAATAAAATGTGGAATGTAGCCATTAAAAGACAAGCCCTTAAGGCAGCCGCCTTTGCAGATAAAATTATTTTTGTTCTAGATGGTAAATATGGACTTAACCCTGAGGATAGGGATTTATGTATTGAAATTAAAAAACTAAATAAACCATTTTTAGCAGTGGTTAATAAAATTGATGACCTGACTAAATCAGAAATGGCACTTTTGGAGTTTTGTGCCTTAGGGCTTGATAATATAATTGCATCAAGCTTTGAGCATAAGCATAACATTTCTGATATTTTAGATTGGATCATCCAAGGTGAAGAAAAAAATATTAAAGAACAAGAAACAAATGCCATAAAGCTTGCCATTGTGGGCAAACCCAATAGTGGCAAAAGCACTTTAGTAAATTCTCTTTTAGGAGAGGAAAGAGTTGTTGTTAGTCCCATTGCTGGGACTACTGTGGATAGTATTGAAATACCATTTGAAAGAGATAACCAAGAGTACATTTTAGTTGATACCGCCGGTTTAAGACGGGGAGCTAAAAGATATGATCAAGTTGAGCAAATTTCTGCCATGAAAACAAATGAGGCCATTGAAGATGCTGGCGTAATAGTTCTTGTTATTGATAGTTTGCTTGGCCCTACACATCAAGATGCACGTATTGTGGAAGCAGCCATAGAAAACCACAAGGCAGTAATTTTAGCTTTTAATAAAATAGATCTTAGTGAAAAAGAGATTCCACGTTTAAGAGAAAAAATTAGATTAGATGTTGAAAATACCTTTCATTTTTACCGTGATATTCCTGTTGTATTTATAAGTGCAAAAACAAAAAAGGGAATTGTAGATTTATTTGATAAAATTAATAAAGTATGGAAACAGTTAAATTTTAGGGTTTCCACCCGCGAAATAAATGATTTTTTTACTCAAGTTATAAGGCAAGCTCCTTCTCCAAGTTTTAGAGGTAATGATATTAAGTTTTACTACATTACTCAAACAAATCAAAAGCCTCCTTCATTTATGACATTTGTAAATGAACCTCGAGGGGTTACGCCAAGTTATAGACGTTTTGTAGTTAATAAAATAAAAGAGCATTACGATTTAAAAGGAATACCTGTTAGAATTTACGCCAAAAAAAGAACTAAAAAGCAAATAGAAAAAACCATATCAGACACCCAGAATGAAGCATTTGTTGGGGGTAAGTTTTGAGAGAATTAAGGTCAACATTCAGCACTAGATTTGGTTTTTATATGGCCGCTGTGGGAGCTGCCTTTGGTCTTGGTACATTTTGGAGATTCCCATACATAGTTGGAGCTAATGGTGGGGGAGCCTTTATTGTTTTATATTTATTTTTTGTTGCGGCAATTGCAGTGCCTGCACTTATTTGCGAGTTACAACTTGGGAGAACTACGGGTAAGAATATTGTTGGAGCCCTAAAAGGAAAATATGTTTGGTTTGGAAGACTAGGCATTTTAGCAAGTTTTATCATTTTAAGTTACTATGCAGTTGTTAGCGGTTGGGTCATTCATTTCATAGTGCAGGGTTTATTTGGGCGCTTTACCTCTTTGGGCTCAAGACCTGAGCTCATTATAGACCAGCTTTCTTCCAAAGGTTTTTTGCAAATGGCACTAGCTAGTGTGCATTTAATTGTAACAGCAAGTATTGTTGCAAAAGGCGTTAGAAATGGAATTGAAAAATGGTCTAGAATTTTTATGCCCATTTTATTTATTGTTTTAGCCTTTATTCTTGTTAATTCTTTATTTTTACCAGGCACAATGGATGCTTTTAGATTTTTATTTTACCCTGATTTTACAAAGCTCACTCAAACTTCAGTTATTGAAGCCCTTGGACACGCTCTTTACACAGCGAGCCTTGGTTTTGGTGGAATGATTGCCTATGGGAGTTATTTAAGAAAAGAAGTTCATATACCAAGTGAATCTATATTTGTTGTTAGTATGGATACTATTTTTTCTCTTCTTGTGGGTTTATTAATTTTTCCCATTGTTTTTACAGCTGACGTAGATGCTGGCTCTGGAGCGGTTTTGCTTTTTAAAACAATGCCTGTTTTATTTAAACAACTTGCTCTTGGTTATGTTATTGCCCTTGCCTTTTTTATTTGCCTTTATTTTGCAGCATTAAGTGCAAGCATTG
>JADJXN010000004.1 GCA_016715815.1 Oligoflexia bacterium | reverse complement strand
GCCAACTTGGGCCCCTACAAAAGAAAAAAGGGGGCCGCTTGAAGATTTTATTAGCTGAGGATGATACATCAATACAGTTAATTGCAAAAATGAGTCTTAAAAAAATTGGCGGTCATGATGTGGTTGTGGTTGAAAATGGAAAGCTCGCCCTTGAAAAAGCAAATCAGGAAAAATTTGATTTAATTATTTTAGACGGAATGATGCCCGAGATGGACGGCTTTCAAACCTGCCAAGAATTAAAAAATAACCCAAACACAAGCCAGATGCCAGTTGTGTTTTTAACAGCAAAGAACCAGCAAAATGATATTGATGAGGGTTTTAAACTTGGCGGCATTGGCTATATTGTAAAACCTTTTGATGCAAAAGAACTTTGCAATGAAATTGACAAGATTTTTAATAAGATTTTATGGAAACAAGCAGCTTAAAACGTACACAAATTCAAAAACAACTTAAAACATTACTGTTTGTTTTGTTTTTTGTCTCAGCAGTGAATGCCCTATTTTTATGGAAGACATTAGATAATCTCTTTGAATCTTATAATGCTGTTGCTAAGGGGCAAAAACTTTCCTCTTTAGTGGGTAGCCTTGGCCAACAACTTTATGAAGAAAGCCTTTTAAGAGATGCCACATCAGTAGGCACTGAAGAATCTCGCGCACAAAGATTGGGCGAATTAAGGTCTGAAATTAAAAGTAATTTTAAAGAGGCTCTTGAAATTTCAGGCAATGATAAGAAAAAATCAGCTCGTATTAAAGGAATTCAAAATGAATGGCAACTTGCTAAGAATTTTTATGCAAATGCGCAGGTATTAATATTGGTTAACTCTTTTTTAAAAGAAGAACAAAAAGCCCTTATGCCGCTTGATAAAAATGTGAGTAAATCAAAACAAGCCGCCATTGCCTTTATTGCTTTTTATATGGTGTTAATTGCCTCAGCCCTTTTAATTCTTAGCCAATATTTAAAGCAAAGAATTTTTTCTCCACTCACAAGACTCACAGATGAAATGCAAAATTTTGAGGCCACACAAAGCGCACTTATTCCTAAAACTTTTAAAAATGATGAGATTGGTCTTTTGGAAAGTAAGTTTCACGAGATGGCCTCAAGAATTTCAAATACGGTGGATAGCTTAAAGGAGCTAGATAAAATTAAAACAGATTTCTTATCTTTAGCAAGCCATGAACTAAGAACCCCCATGACTTCTGTCAAAGGCGCTTTAAGTTTAATTTTAAGCAGTGGCCTTGAAAAATTTGATCAAGATACAAAAGAACTTTTGCAGGTTTCAGAAAAAGAATCTGACAGGTTAATTCGTCTTATAAATGACATTTTAGATTTAACAAAAATTGAGGCGCGCAAAATGCCTCTTAATAAAAAATGGATCAACGCTTCAGATTTAATTAAAACCTCTGTTGAAGCCATGCATGGCTTTTTAAATATAACTGGTGTCTCTATTGAGGTGGCAAAAAATGAAATCCCTTGCGAGGTTTATGGGGATAAAGACAAATTACAACAAGTTATTACTAATTTACTTTCCAATGCTATTAAGTTTTCCCCAAAGGGTGAGAGTGTTGAAATAGGTTATGTGGTTAATAATTCAAATTTAAGTATTTATGTGGCCGACCACGGACCTGGAATAAAGTTTGAAGACCAAAGCTATGTTTTTGAAAAATTTAGAAGCATTGATGCTAGTAAATCAAAAGTGATTAAGGGTACAGGCCTTGGTTTGCCTATTTGCAAAGCCCTTGTTGAGCAGCATGGTGGAAAAATTGGTTTACAATCAGAAATTGGTGTTGGCAGCACTTTTTATTTTACGTTAAATGAGTTTAGAATTGTATCTCACTCTAAAAATTCAGAGGCCGCGTAAATGTTAATCTGTATAAGCACCGAGGCCGCATAAAATGATTCAGCTTGATGATTTACAAATTATTTACATGCAAAGCCTAAAAGAAAAAATTGAGCTTTTAGATAAAGCCCTTGTTGAAAAAGATTTGCAAAAAGTAATATCCCTTTTTCATAAAATGGCGGGCTCTGGAAAAACTTATGGCTTTAATGAAATAAGTGAACTTGGGTTTTACGCAGAGACAAAATTAAAAGTATTAGCCAGTAATGACATGCAAGATGCAGCTGAGCTAATTAATCAATTAAAATTTATTTATAATAAATATGCTTCAGGTTTAAAAGTTGCTTGAATAAAGCTTTATAATTTAAAAAAATACAGCCACAATATGTGACAATTTTATCTTCTTTAAATTTTTATTTCTTTACGAGCATTCTCATAAATGCAAAAGCTTATGGTGGCCTGAGCAAAGTGTGATGAGGCTATTTAATTCGTTTTGCCCACCATGGGTCACTGGAGTTTTGTGGTGAACCTGAATCCATCTAGAGTTGTGGCACTTATTTCCACTTTGGTCTTTATGTTGGCATTTTCCTTTGTCTCTGAGAAAAATTTGATGTTTTAAACTTTGTGAGATTCTTGCTCTTTTAAATAATGTTTGATTTATATTTGGCGTAGCTGCTTGAAATGCTTTTTGATTTAAACCCTGAAGTGTTAATTGATTTTCTTTTGAGCGTTTTTGCGTTATCTTCATGTGTCCCGGGACAGAAGCGGCTGCGTCAACCTCGTTTTTAAGTTCTCTGGCAAACTTTTCCCCCTCATTAACCTTAGTCTTCATTTCTGCTTGTTTATTAACTTCAGTTTCAAGCCGTGCTTTTGCCCTCTCCACCGGATCAAGCTTTTTTATGTATAACTCCAAAGCCGCCTCTATTGTTTGCTCAAAATTAATAGCCGCTCTTCTTTTTTGACACTCCAAATCCTGTACTCTTTTAAGTAACTCATGGGCCCTCTCTGATAAACCAACGGTTAGCTTGACTCTTTCAGGGCTGACATAGCTTGCCCTTTCTTGCACTGCCTTCTCAGGTAAAGCCTTGGCAATCTCTTTTTCAAGCTTTGCCTTTGGCAACACCTCAGCCATATTTAGCCAAATGTCTTTGTTCTCTGGGGTTAACACAGGGGTTATCTTTCTTGCCTTTGAGACACTAAGCCTACCCTCTTTAATAGCCTCTTTTAACTCTGGGACTATTTTTGACTTTCTGGCTACGGTTATAAAGTTTGAGCTATTAGCTTCTGAGAGTTTTAAAGCTTTTAGGGCATAATCAAAGAGGCTTGCAAAGCCTAGCTTTAAAAATATTTTTTGTTGATCTATTTTTTGAAGTATATCAATCAAATCTGATTCAGCTTTGTGAAAGCTTTGGGCAATGTTGATGGCTTTTTGATGAAGCTCTAAAAATTCTTTTTGCATTAAGACCTCCTTTTTAAAATCTGCTATTTTTTTTGTCTTCTTTACTCTCTTTGTCTTGTTTGTCCCATTTGTTTCCTTTATCTTCTCTGTCTTCCTCTCTACACCATGTTTTATTTCTTAACCTATATACCATAGGTTTTTCTGAGCTGCTTTTGAGCGGCTACCCGAGGGAAAATTAATGCCTTGTTAAAGGATTTAATTTTGAATTTAAGAGGTAAAAGCAAACTCAAATAAGTTTTTTGATGTTTTTGTAATGTAAGGTTGCCTAGAATCAAAACTTATAAGCACAAAAACCAGTCAAGAAAATAATTTTTAAAAATAAAAAAATTAAAGCAAAACCCTACGCAGAGGTTAGATTTACTTCAAATATTTTAAGAGTTCTCAAGAGTCATCTCACTCACTAACAAACCACGGTTTTTCTTTTTAACATGATTGAGCGCGGCCTCTTCACGGCCCAACAATCTCTCACTAGTTTCTGCTCCTCTAACCGTTAAGCTTCCCTGGCCTAACCCTTCGCCACTGGCCCACCCACTTAAAGTCTTAGAGTAAAACTCCATAAAACGCTCTTTCAAAATGGCTTCACGAGCGGCTTCCATCAAGCGATGATAATAGTAAAGGTTATGATAACTAATTAAATGCCAACCCAAAACTTCTCTACACTTAGTTAAATGCTGCAAATATGAGCGAGAATAAGTAGCACAAGTACTACAACCACACTTACTATCAAGTGGCTCATCTGAAAATTTATAGTTGCTATGTGTGAGCTTGACCAAACCGCCAGATGTATAGGCATTTCCCTGCTGAGCCATTTTTGTGGGAATAATACAATCAAACATATCAACCCCGCGCCTAATGGCTTCTAATAAATCAATCGGAGTTCCTACTCCCATTAAGTAGCGAGGTTTATTGACCGGTAATAATTCAGTTACCACCTCAGTCATTTCTTCGCGCTGACGTTTAGATTCACCAACTGCGAGGCCGCCAATAGAAAAACCACTAAATTCATGTTGAGTTAAAAACTCAGCACTTTGTTTTCTTAAATTCTTAAACACCCCACCTTGAACAATGCCAAACAAGGCCTGGTAGGGTTTCCCTTGGTCTTGGTCATAAATTAAAAGTTTTTTATATTCGTTTAATGAGCGTAGCGCCCAGCGGTGGGTTAGCTCCATGGCCTCACGGGTACGACTCTCATCTGCTGTTGAGTTAATGCATTCATCTAAAACCATCATAATATCTGAGCCAATGGTGTTTTGAATTTGAATGCTTTTTTCAGGGCTAATAGTATGGCTTAAGCCATCAACATAGCTTTGAAATACTGCCCCCTCTTCTGAAATGGTTCGTGCCCTAGGTAAAGAAAATATTTGAAACCCACCAGAATCAGTTAGAATGGGTTTTTGCCAATTCATAAACTTATGTAACCCATTAAAGCTTTTAAAAACCTCAAGTCCAGGGCGCAAAAACAAATGATAGGTATTACCCAATATAATCTGAGCACCTAGTTTGTTTAAATCAGTTTGGTTTAAGCTTTTAACCGTGGCAAGTGTTCCAACAGGCATAAAAACAGGCGTTTTAATTAAACCGCGGGCGGTTTGTATTTCCCCAGCCCTTGCACCAGAATTTTGCTTTGTTAAATTAAAACTAAACTTCATGACCTGACATGTATAACTTACCTGTCCACTTGCGTAAAGTTAGGATTTCAGAGAAAATCACATTATGAGCTCTTCAATGAAAGACGCCCTGATAAAAGCAGGGTTAATAAGTAAAGAACAAGTTAGACGTGACGAAATTGAGAAAAAAGGCCCTCAGCAAAAAGGCGTTCACGAACACCATGTAAAAACCCACTGCGCTCAATGCAATAAACCCGCTGAAGATGTTGAGTATTATGAGCACACCAACCGCTCTTTAAATTCAAAATGGCTTTGTGTGAGTTGTGCTGATAAAAACTGGATCCACGATGATACCCGCCAAACCCAACAAAGTATGGCCGCTCGCTCCAACCGCTTTCAACGCTTTTACGGACCCACAAAAAAATTTGCTCCAGGGAAAGATTTTAAAAAACGCTAAGCCCACGTTTGGTGAACTAATAGACATAGACCCGCAAGTTTTGTCACTAAAGGAGTTTTGTCCCTCTTAAATTGATTCTATTCCACTTAAAACAGGCACTTAGCTTGCTTTTAATAAACCCATGCGCATTTTACTAACTTTTAGCTTTTTAGTAACATTTCAAATTTCCATATCTTCATGGGCCAATACACCTGCTATTAGTAGCTGTATCAGGGCACTTTCAAACCTTTCGGGTGTAGATTTTGTAAAAGGCCAATTTAGCCAAGAGCAAGCTCTAAGTATTCTTAAAAGCAAAACTCCCGATCTTGTCTGGTATGAAGAATCTAATTTTCAAAGCTCTATTGATAGCAAAGAAGCAGTTTTATTTGCCAAAGAATTTATTAACCAAAAACTTAAAGAATTATCGCAGAGAGTATTAAAAAATAAAGACAGAGAAATAAACCAAGTTGAGATGATTAAAACTTTGAGACTTACCGCAGAGCTTGCAAAAGAGGTAGAAAAAAACAATTTTGCATTTATAGATGTGGCACGGTTAATGGCAGCTTTTACTTTTATTGTAGATCATGTGGATAACCCTGTTAAATCAAAGCAAATTCGCAAGTTAGATTTTAGAAAATATTTTGATGAGGAAGTTGCTTTTACAGTCCAAGAAGAACTTGTTCTTGAAAATCATAATGAATCAAGAACAAGTAATTTAGGCATTAAGCCAAGGGTGGTTTTTACTGTTAAGCCAATAGATGAAATTGATCTTATGTTAAGCCCTTATGCTGGGGTATTTTACATAGAAAAAAGCCCCGCTGCACATAATGTTTATGATATGTATCAAGAAGGCCGTGGCTCGACTGATAAAGCAAGCCATGATATGTTTCACGCTCAGACAAAAATAATAAACTTAACAAACAATAACCCTGTGCTTCGGGATCTTGTAAGGAGATTTTACTTAGAAAAAGGCAAAATGAACAGCCAAGAATTTTTTGATCAAATTAAACCAGAAGTAATAGCTGAGCTTAGAAAGCATTTAAAACTTACTCAAAGAATTATTGCCGACGCCCTTGTCATTGAAGATTTAAAATTAAGGGCTGCTATTATTATTACCCTTTTTCAACAATCTCATGAAATGGCCGAATATATTGCCCACTACCCCTTAAATACTAGTCACCATGTTTCGGTAGCTTACATTCATGAACGTTACCAAAAAAATGAGTATGACCATAAATTTAAAGAATTAAAATTAACTCTAACAGATTTTGAAAACGCAAGAACCTGGATACTTAATTGGCTCAGCCAATATAGGATGTAGAAAATGATAAAATTTATTGCCCTTACATTTTTCATTGTTAATAACGCCTATGCTGTTGACTTGGGTTATGAATGTCTTACTCGCTTTCAAAATATTTTAAGTTCCCAGCAAGAAAGGCCCCTAGTAAAAACCGTCCCCTCCTCTGGCTGGAGGCTACCAACAGAAACTTCTAGTTATAAACCAAATGAAGAACTTATAAGTAAAATTACAAAAGAAGTGCGCAACGCTTTTTTGGCTCAAAAAATTAAAGACTTAGAAAAACAAAATGCTGCCACCCCGCCAGCAGTAGAAGAAAATCACTTAACACAAGGTAAATTAATAGATGCAGGCCTTGAAGCCATCAAAAATGACTTTGATATAAATAGCCAACTAAAATTTTTCTCACGTTACAATGCCTTTAAAAGCCAAAAACAAGTAAGTGAAAGAAAAATACAAGAAGATGCAGCAGCACTTGTTAGCTTAAATAAACAACTAGAAAACGCTTATTTAAAACCCACTATTATTTTTGCTGAAAAACCTTTAACACCTGAAGCTGAAATTTTATCTGTGTTAGCAGGCAATGCTGTAATTATAGTAGGTCAGGGGCATGATAAAACAGTGGAAAGCTTTAGAAAAAATATAGCTATACAAAAACGCTTAAGCGCAGAATTTGATCATCTGGCTGACTCTTCCCTTGCGGGAGTAAATAAAATGACTGATTTGCCAGACCATATCAGAATTGCACTTAAAAAAAGCCATGACCTAGCTGAAGAGCTTTTATTAAAATCAAACTTATTAAACGCACAACACCCTCAACTTCATGATGCTATTGTTATTGCTTTACATCATCACGTTGTTGCCCAGGGAAAACTTGTAACAAAACTTTTTGATTGGTCTTTTAAAGATAAGCAAATATTCCCACAAGATTATCTTTACTACCGTTATGTGATTACTAATAAAAGTAGTGCTTCAAAAATTTCATTAGAAGATTTTAGAATTGCAAGAATATGGCTTACTCAAGAGCTAGAAAAGCCATCACATTGAGCGAAAGAAATTAACCGGGCCTGCGCCCTCACGGATCACTTTTACTGAGCTTTCACTTAAATCAATAACACTGGTTACTCTAGGGGTAACTGTTCCGCCATCAATGATTCCATCAATTTTACCATGATACCATCTTGCAATGGAAAGGGGGTCCACAAGGGGACCTGTTTCCATTCTAACTGTTGAGCTTAAAAGTGGAGACCTCAAAGCACGGATAAGATCAAGGGTGGTTTCATGCTCTGGAATTCTAATGCCAACAAATTCACGTCTTGTGCCTGCTAGCTTTGGAACTTTTTCTGTGGCTTTTAAAATAAATGTGTAAGGCCCGGGAAGATGCTGCTTTAAAAAAAACTCTGCAAATTCATCAACCACTCCATATTGGCGAACCATTTCAAGATCTGAGCACATTAAAGTATAAGGCTTATCTGCCGGGCGCAGTTGAATGCGTGTTACTTTTTCTGTTGCCTTTTGTGAATGTAAATCACACCCAATGGAATAGCCTGTATCAGTAGGGTAAGACAAAACAGCATCGTTTTTTAAATATTTAATGGTTTCAGCAAACTCGTGGCTGTTACGGGCATCTTCACCATCATGGAATATAGCTAAAAACATAAGCTAAAAGTTAGCATGGCTAAAATTAATATTCAATCTGGATAATGGTCAGCTCCGCTTGTCCACTAGGCCTTTGAACCAAGGCTATATCACCTATGCGCTTATTAAGTAGTGCTTTAGCCACAGGAGACACCCAACTAATCTTACGTTGCTCAATGTTTATCTCGTCCTCGCCAACAATTTGGTAGGTAAATTGTTTGCCGTCTTCATCTTCAACGGTGACTTTTGCCCCAAATAGCACTTTATCCTTAGCTTGTTCCCCTAATGGAACCACTTCTGCAATAGACATACGTTTTGCTAAAAACCTAAGACGCCTATCAATTTCTCTAAGCCTACGTTTGCCATAAATGTAATCACCATTTTCAGACCTATCCCCATTACTAGCTGCCCACGCTATGGTTTCAACAAGCTTTGGACGCTCCAAGCTAAATAAGTTGTGATACTCCTCTTGCAATGCTTTTAGCCCCTGGGCTGTGATGTAGTTGGGCCCTTGGTTTTGACCCTGCGCCTCACCCGCTTCTAGTTGCTCTCTTGGGTCAAATTCTAAATCACTGTCTTGGTCTTCATTAGTAAATGCTTTTGACATAGGGTTTTAAAATAAACTTTATTTTATTTTGGCGCAACTTTGAGTTAAATTTTTATTTATGCTCAAACTTGCGCCTTTGCTCATGGTTACCTTTGCCTGTTTATTAGCTCATTCAAGCACTTTGTCTATTGAGGCGTATTTAAAGCAAGTTTCTCTTAAAAATGGCCAATTTAAAGCAGCAGAGCTTAATATTAAAGCCTACGGTTTAAAAGCATCTGAGGCCAGCCTTGATTTTTTACCATCATTAATTGGCGATGTAAGTTATTTAGATAACAGGCAAGCTACTACAAATTCCTTCAGCCCCACACAAACTATAACCTGGGGAGGCTACCTTGGTGTACAATCTAAACTTAGAACAGGAACAACGTTAAGCCTTACTTACAATACAACCCAAAATAACCAAAGCGGCTCTTTTGTTTTACCTTATAGCTACTATTACAATTACCCCACAATAAGTGTGAGCCAACCTTTGTGGAAAGATTTTGGCGCCGCCATGTCTGAGGCCAATGAGGCGGCCTTAACGGCTACATATAAATCTGCTCAAATGAACCACCAATACTTAAAACAACAAATTACTTATAATGCTGAAACCACTTATTGGCGCCTGGCTTTGTATAGAGAAATTGTCAAATTTGATAAGCAGGCTCTTAATAGGATGGAGAGAATTTTAAAATGGAACCAGCGCCGCGTAGCTTTAAGTGTTGCAGACAGGGTGGACCTTTTGCAATCTCAAGCGGCTTTAAAGCAAAGACAAATGCAGTTGCAAACTGATGAAGAAAATTTACGCCAAATTGAAAGTGATTTTAATAAACTCAGAGGAATTAACTCTGATATAGTGAGTGAGCAAGTCAGCTCCATTGATACTGCCGTTGATGCAAAAAATATTGAAAAGCTTAAAAAAATTAATATTCGTCTTGATGTACTTTCCTCTATGGAAAATAACAAAGCATTAATTGAGCAAGCCAAAGCCGCCCTTGAGAGAATAAAACCTGATATTAGCCTTTACGGGACTGTTCAGTTTTCAGGAATTAATAATGAGTTTGGCCAGGCACAAAATGCATCATTTAATTCTACAAACCCGCTTTACCAAGTGGGTTTAAAAGTAAATGTGCCCCTTGATTTTGGCTTAGTCAGTGAAATTTATGAAGGCAACCAGGCCGCCATCACTGCGGGCCAATATGCCAATGAGAAAATAAAAACCGATGCTGAGCAAGACTGGCTAGATTTAGAAAAAAGATTTAAAAATATTCTAGAGCGTTTTGAAATGGCCAAAGAACTTGAAGCTTTGCAAAGCCAAAAACTTGAAGCAGAAAAAAAACGCTTTAATGCCGGGCGCACCACAAGCTTTCAGGTTTTACAGTTTGAAGATAGCTACTCTGAGGCCCAATTGGGACGCTTAAGAATTGAAAACGAGGCCATTGTCATTCGCGCACTTGCAAGGCTTTACCAATAATAATACCCCTTTTAACTTGTGACATGTGACTAACAATTTATGTCTTTTTGGCTTAAAAGGCCGTTTTAATAGAATAATAGCATAGTAATATCAAATACTTATATTGTCTCCATTGGGCATAAGGTCTGCATTGGCTAGCATTCATGCGTATTTTATCAATTCTTTTAATGACTATACTTGCTCTGCCAGTTTGGGCAGATGTGACCTCAAAAGCGGATTTACTACCAAAGTGCATCGCTAATTTAAGCCGCATAGTGAACCTAAGCGGTTTAAGTGTCACTGATATGCGATTACTCTTAGGCCCTTATAGAAGCTCAGAGGTTCGCTTGGAGGACGGCAAACATTATAGTGTAGCCATAGATACTCAATCAAAATTAAGAATTTTAGTAAGAAACGAAGATCAAATTTCAGCATCAAACCCCATAGAGTTAGATGCAGCTACTGCAAAAGAACTCTCCTCAAGAAAAATTACCCCCATTGCAGCAGGTGAGGGGCGTTTTATGTTGCTTGCTCAGGGTGCAAATGGACATGTTTCTATAATTGAAATTTTACCAACACCTAAAGGACTTCGCCGCTCTCAAATTCAAAGAGTTTCAATTTTTCAAAATAGAGCAGACGCACAAGGTATTACCCGTGGAATTTGGCTAAGAGATGGCATTACAGAAGCCGGCAACTCCACACTTAATTATTTTTATGAAGTTACTGAAAAAGTGACAGCAGTAAAAACTGAGAGCAAGCTTATTGGTAAAGTTTTACACTTATCAAACCATAAAGGCACAAATGTTTCTGCCTCTACAGAAAAAATATTATTCTCAACTGATCAAAATGCCTCAAGCTTACATTTAGTTACACCTATTGATGGTAAATTTCATGTGGCTTTTGCAAAGCCAATACAAGAAGTTTTAAGTAACAATGAGCTTGTTCGCTTAGGTAGCATTTCTGTCTATGAAGTAGATATAAAAACAGAAACTGGTAATAGAACAGGAATTAGTAAACTTGAAAATGAAATTAAATTTAAACCCAAAGCCTCTGATGGCGCCATTAAAAGCATTTACTTTTTAAAAGCTAAAGGCAGCCATGAGCAAACCTATGTAGTTGTTGAGTTAGAAAACGCAGCCTATGCCGGAAGATTGTTTTCAGATTTAGTGATGTCTAAGGTTGATGTTGATCTTGCTAGATACATTAGTACCTTTGAAATTCTGTCCCAGGAAAACTTCACTGCTCAAGAAAAAACTTCTGCCTTTAAACCAGAAACAGTTGGTTTAAGCGGCTCACTCAGAACAAACCAAATCATACTTGGTGAAGGGGTTAACGCTAGACCTACAACTCTTCACATGAGCTTTGAAAACCCAGACCTATCTACCGTATTAGGTAATTAGATTTTAATATTTTTATAGGTAGTTTTTGATAATACTTTTTGTTTCGGAGTAAAAATTTTCCAATACTGCTCTAAAAACTCTAGGTATTCTTTTAGAGTCATTTTTATTTTTTTAGTTTTTGTATTTCGTTCCATTCACCAAATAAATCGGCATAAGCCTTAATTTTATTTATATCTAAATTCTCGTTATTCGTTAAAAGACTTTGTATATCAGCCTTGTCTTGCAGCTCCCTTGTGGGATCGTTTTTATAAGCCTGTATCTTTAAGCCGATTATATCCTCTGCCTTTAATACATAAACGCCTAAAGATTTGTCTTTAACAGCTTCGTTAAGCATTTTTTTACTTGTAGGCCGGTTTGCCAACAAAACATCTAAAAACCCAGAATTTCCTTCTAAATGTAATACCTCAGGCGTTTCAAGAACCAATTTAAAACCAGCTTTGGTTAATGCGCTTATAATCTGGGGCTTCTGTTCACCGTCTGCCAAAAAATCTATATCTACGGTAGCGCGGCTTACTCCGTGGTGGGCTAATGCGAACCCGCCAATTAAAGCATGAGAAATTTTTGCATTAGATAGCGCTTCTGTTGCAAGAAGCAGGGTTTTTCTTAAATCAAACATTAAACCTTAGCTTCAGTGTCTTCTTGCTTTTGGGTGTGCACAATCACCTTTGGTGGGGCCACCGCTGCTGGTGTTGAAGTAGGAGTAACTTGTGTGAGCGCCCCTTGAGAGAGCCTTGCTTGAAGCTCGTTAAAAATAGGGTGGCGAATGGGGTGATCATTTTCTTGAGTGACAACTTGCTTTACTAAACGCTTTGCCACGTTAACCACAAGTGGTGCTTTTAAATTGGCAGTCATTTGAGTGACATCATCAGGAATGGTCACAATGTTAAAAACTCTGACCACATCGGGCTCTGCCACTTGCAAAGCCTCTTTGTCGTTTTTGCCAAGCTTTACTTTATAATCAGCTGCAAAAAGCTCAGGCTCTAATATCGCAAACGCGATGAACTTATTTTCACAAGATTGAAACCAAGCAAAAACAAGATCATCGGGGTCTTCTAAAATGACAAATTTTTTCAGATCCGGGAAGCCTAGGATGGGATCTGTAAGTGTTAATACATCATTTTCTTGGATATTAACTACGCCAAACCTGCTGGTTTGAATTTCCATATTTTCTAGACCTCCATGTCCAGCCTAGCAAGCCTTAAAATAAGACTGCAAGGGAAAAATTTTGTACTTTTTAAGGGCTTAGCCTTTTTTTAAAAGCCTGGCCACTTTCTTAGTGTCATCAGAGTCGGTGTCTATAGAGGCCTTATTCTGCTCTTGTATGGCCGTATAAACTTCTTCTCTGTGTATTTTGGTTTCTTTTGGCGCTTCGATTCCTAGACGGACTTGCTTACCCTTGATTTGAACAACCACAATCTTGATGTGGTCATCAATTGCGATGCTTTCGCCTAACTTCCTTGTCAAAACAAGCATGATTCATTCTCCTTAACGTGCAGACAGTGGTAACCAAGCTATCTTAAAAAGTCAAGTAGACTTGGTTGAATTAATTTACCTGACGTCTGCAGCGTTGCTTTTAAAGTATTCTCGTTTTTTGTTATGTCCGTGAATACTTCAAATGCATCGGCATCTTCTATAGAACTCAAGAGTGCAGAATTATCAACTTTGGATTTTGATAAACTCTCAGCTGTATTATTTATAGAATTTAGTCTAGATCCCACTTGTGAGCGCAGCGTAACTACTTGCTCAAGGGCAGAATCAATTCGCTCTAAAGTTTCCTGTATGGCCTCTGTATCGTTTGCACGTAAGCCATTTGATAATGTTTGTAGCACAATGAATAAATTCTCGCCCTGAGCCCCTAATTGCGCTTCAGAATTTGTATGCTGTGAGGCTTCAGGATTTTTTTGTGGGTCAAGGCCTCTTTTTTCTGACGCAGGGTTTCTAATCTCCACCGGTTCTTGTTGCTTGCCATCGGTTTCAGGAGAGGGAATGGGCGGATAATTTGCTTTTTCAGGACCCCTTGAATTTTCTGGTACTAAGCCCAGAGAGTAATGCTTTCCTAAAAATATACGGGAGCCTGGAAGATTCATTGGCGCATAAGTTCCACGGCTAACTTCAATACGCATGGAGCCGTCATCACCTCTGTAATTTCCTTCAGCATCAAATGGGGAAGCTGTGGTTTTATAACCACCAAATAAATAGCGCTCTCCAAATCTACGGTTAGAAATTCCCACCATGTCTTTATACATTTGGTCTATTTCTGTAGATGTTGCCATTCGGGTAACTGCATTGGCACTGGCTTCACTGGCTTGGCTTACTGCTAATTCTTTTGCGCGAATAAAAATTTCAGAAATATCGGCTAATGCGGCTTCAGTAAAATTTAAAAATGTTTTTGCCTGCTCTATGTTTTTTAAAAATTGCCCAGTGCCTACTTGCTCTGTTCTTATGCCTAAAGTTCTTGCAGTGCCTACTGGGTCATCTGAAGGCTTTGTAATACGCTTCATGGTTGAGGCTTGGCCCTGAAGGTCATGCACCTCGCCCCTGTTTTTTTCTATACTTGTTTTAACTTGGTTGTAACCCATGTTATTACTGACGCGCATTTAACCTATAACCTCTTTAAATTAATGACAGTGTCAAACATTTCATCTGCCGTTTTTATGAGCCTTGCTGAAGCATCAAAAGCTTTTTGATACTTAATCATATCCGTAACTTCTTCATCTAAACTCACACCACTAATAGATTCGCGCACATTATTAAGCTGGCTTACGATATTTTTTTGATGCTCACGAATAGTGTCATTTTTGGAAGTTAAAACGGCAAACTCACCCACCATGCCGTTAAAATAATCATTAACGGTGCTTGTTCCATCTTGTAAAAGTTTTTTTGTCTCAAGGGCTGCAATGGCATTTGCCACACGGTTATCACCGGGGCTTGCACCTTGAAGGGCTGCTGCGATTTTACCAGGGTCATTTGCAATTTCTTGGTTTATGCCAATATCTGAAGCAGCACCAAATTGGCCGCCTAATTGGTTAAAGAAAAGGGTTCCTGTTTTATTATATCTATCAAAGCCTACTTCATGAATGGTGTTTACAGACTCTGCCACATTGTAAGCAATGTGGTCCATTCTATCATGGAGATCATTTATAACTACGTCTCTGACTTCAAGTAGGCCACCAATTTTTCCGCTTTTAATTTCATTTGTAATAACATGCTCAACACCACTGTAAGGCCCGTGCTTAAAGAAAATATCAAAATTACCTTCTCTTTTTCCGGGGCGCCCGCTTGTGGCACTTGCATGAAGCTCGTTAAATTCATTACCCGATACAATAACTGCGGTATTACCGACTGTGACGGCAATGTTACCGTTGTCACCTTCAGCGTAGCGAATATTTACTAGATCACTTAATTTTTTTAGCATTAAATCTCTTTGGTCACGCTCGTCATTAGCATGCATACCTTGCACTTCTATTTGATGAATTTTTTCATTCAGTTTTGCAATACCGCTGGCATAACCATTAATTTCAGCCATGTGCGCTTTAATTTGCACATCTATATCAGCTTGAATATCATTTAGCTGCTTATCAATTCTATGAAAGTCTCCAACTAAAACTTTACCACTTTCTTTTACTAAAGCACGTGTTGCCTGAGATTCTGGATTATTAGAAAATTCTCTAAAAGCATTAAAAAAGCGGGAAAGAAAATTATTTAAACCTTTATTAATACTTTCATTATAAATTTGCTCAACTCTGACCAATGAGTCTTGTTTGCCGTTGGCCCAACCTAGTTTGCCTGTTTCATTTCTGATTTGCTTATTTAAAAATTCACTAGAAATTCTTTTAATCTCAGCTTGCTTGGCCCCTTGGCCTAAACGATGACGTCCTGATTGAACAGGTTCTGCTGCAGCAAACTCTACTCTTTGACGTGTGTAACCTTCAGTGTTGGCATTAGCAACGTTGTGGCTGGTGGTTTGCAGCGCTGTCTGTGAGTTAGACATCGACTGCTTACCCATGTGCATTAATGAACTTATCCGAGCCATCCTAGCTCTCCCACTAAGTATTAAACGTCCTTACTTACAAAATGACCAGATTCCACTTCTTTCTTTTTTATGTCACCACTTGGTGCATAAGTTGGTTTTGGTTGAAGTGTTTCTCTAATCGCTCCCAGTGCTCCATTCACCATTTGTAGTGAAGATCTAACCAATTCTTGGTTATCAGCATTAATTTCTTTAATTCTTTTTATTAATAAATCTAAAGTGGCATGAATTGCTCTTAGTTTTGAGGCCTCAGGGTCTTGCATTTGCACTGCAATCTCTAGTAGCCTTGGCGTTTCATGGGGAGCATTTACTTTATTCGCAAGGTCTCTTGCGTAGCGCTCCCTAATTTTTTCTAAAGCTTTTATTTTTAAAATAAAAGCTTCTTTGGCGCGGTTAATTTTCTTCTAGCTCAGGAATTTTTGCTTCAATTAAAATTTCCTTTTCGCGCCGTACAAGCTCCAGCAGAGATCTATAAATTTTAATCTCATCTTCCAGCACTCCACTTAAGTTACTGTATGCTAGGCTTATCTCTTCAGTCATTAATCCTCATTACCTTTTACGTTAAAAAAATCATTCTTTAAATGCTCATCTACCATTTTATCTGCAATGGCCTTTGAATCGACTTTGTAATCGCCTTTAGCGAGCATGCTTTTATATTTTAAAACTTTAGCCTCATCCACATCAGGGGTTGCTGCAATTTTCTCACGAATTTTTTTAATATCTTGCGCGCGGTCAGATAAATTTACTTTTGCCGAACCCAATTCCTCAACACCTGAACCCTGTGGTTTAAGCGCACCTGATTGAGAATTTATTTTTTTAGATTGAGCTGCTTTTGATTTACCTAAACCTTCAGCTCCTGAAGTTTGGTCAGCATAATTTTTTTCAGTAATTTTCATGTGATAGGAGCCTCCTTGCTCTCTTATACTCCATCTTTTATTTTATTCAATACTCCCCTGATACCGCAACCCGAAAACAACACTAGCTAGCTCTCCTTGACGTGAGGCTGGGAGTCTTGCTAGCGCTTGGCCTGCAATTAATACCTGGCCGGGCTCAACTAAGTTTTCACCAGTATGTACAAACTGTGTTTTCAGACCTTTGTCGTGCTCTAAAATAAGCATCTGCTTTCCTTCACCAAGATTTGCCGCCTGAAGTACTTTTGCATTTAGCGGAGCCTTGATATCTACATGCTCTGGCAGAGGCTCACGAGATTTAATAAAAAGCCCGCTTTGAGTTTTTTTAAGTAAAAATAAATCTTTATCAGCTCTTGCAATTAAATCAGACGTTTTATCTTCCCAAAAGGTAGCAGGTAGTTTTTGGGAATTGTTGGGTTTTATTTGAGATGAGCGCGATTCGGGTTGAATTGGCATGTGTTCACCGTTTTGCTTCACTGGCGGTTTTAATCTACGAGATTCCATTTTATCTTGCATTTGTTGGTAAATTAAATCGGCAAGGCCAATGCCGCCATTTTCAGTCCAAGTGTTTGCGTAGTTGTCATCCATTTGTTGTTTGTAAAATTTTTGAACGTTTGAATCAGGCATAAAATCACTCTCCGGAACAGTTTTGCGCATTTGTGAAATGAGTTGACGCAAAAATTGGTTTTCAAACATTTGAGCTGCTTGAAGCATTTTAGGATCGCGTTTATCTTTTGTGGGGGTTTTTACTTCACTACCTAGTGAGATAAAGTTTTTTGCACCTTGCTTATCTTTAATCTCACTCATAAAAAAACCAATCTTAAAAAAAGTGGGGGCGATGAGCCAATACGTTCAGCACTTCCTGTGCTTGTGTACCGCAAAATGGGCTTTGAACCAATCCTTGGCCTGCGCCGACATCCTGCACTTGTTTCCTGCGAGAAACTTTTCGATCGAGCCTATCCATGGCTAATACTACTAACCCTTGGCCCACCGTACCCCCGAGACCCACTCCATCCATGAAGTGGGATCTGTTATTATTGTAAATCATATTCATACAACTCGCTAAGTTCTTTTTCATAAAACTTCAAGCTCTCCGTGCAATGCACCTGCCGCTTTAATTGACTGTAAAATGCTGATCAGGTCTTTAGGCGAAATACCTAAATTATTTAATGCTTTTACCAAATCCCCTACGTTAGTTGATTTATTAAAAAGTGCCACACTAGCTGCACCTTTGTTTTGATTTTGTAAAGACGCTGGACCCCTGACTGGGACTGGGTTTTGCGGAGCTTGCGAAACGTCTTGTGTCACTTGAATTGTAATTCCGCCATGGCTTAATGCTATTGTTCCTATTTGAACTTTTTCACCAATCACCACTGTGCCTGTTTTTTCATTAATTACTACTTTTGCTTTTGCATCACTTGTGACATCTAAATTTTCTATGTTTGCTAAAAGCTCAACAGTGTTTCCTTCATAAGAAGCAGGTGCAACAATATCAATGGTGGCTGAATCTTTTGCCGATGCATACTTACCACCCAGATCTTGATTGATGGTTTTTACCATTCTGGCTGCAGTTGTAAAATCAGGATTATTTAAAGAAAAACGAATAAGTCTTTTATTTGTAAAATCTCCTGCTAAATCTTTTTCTATAATGGCTCCATTGGGAACGCGCGCGGCTGTAGTTATAGCTTTTTCACCACCGCCAACGCCACCACCTTGTGCACCGGCCGTACTTGGTTGTGCTACCGCCACTGTTCCTTGTGCTACAGCATACACTTGTTGGTCAGCACCTCTGAGTGGAGTTTGTAAAAGTGTTCCGCCTTGTAGGCTTGAGGCAGAGCCAATGCTGTTAACAGTAACATCAATTTTATTTCCTGCTTTTGCAAATGGCGGGAGCGTTGCTGTTACAATAACAGCAGCCACGTTTTTACTTTCTATATCTTTATTTTCAAGTTTCATCCCTAAATTATCTAACATTCTGGCAAAGCTTTTTGATGTAAATTCGCCCTTACCGTCTCCTGTGCCATTAAGACCAACAATTAGCCCGTAACCTATAAGTTGGTTTTCTCTCACCCCTCTCACACTAGATAAATCTTTAATGCGAGCAGCATCAGCCATGTTTGAAAGAAATAAAATAAAGCCAATTAAAATTATTTTCATCTTGAGCCATCCTTAGCGACAAGGTCATATCTTGAATCAATTAATCTTGATGAGTTTACCGCTTCTGAACTTATGTCATCAGGCCGTACACTTCCTGTAACCATTAATTTAAATTCCTTTTTACCAACGTAGACCACTTGAACACCCTTAACCCGGTAAGAGCCATCTGGGTTTTTTTCTATAATTCTGCATGGAACTGGGTCAAACTTCATTGCTTGTTTTTCTGCGTCGTCACCAGTTGTTTCAGCAGTAATAGCTTTTGCATCGCCGGCTTGCTGGGTATTACCTTCTGTTGTTTGCGGCGCTGGGCTTGGTACATTGGCAGCTGCTCTTTCATCAGGCCGTGGGATTCTAGCCTCTCTTGAATTTTTAGGCGAAGGCACAGCTAATCTTTCTTGAGCTTTTTTAATGAGATCTACTTTTACATTTAAGTTTTCAACAGCTTTTCCTTCAAGCTCAACGTTAATAATATCCCCTGTAACACGTAAAGAATTTTGAGAAAATAAAAATGAACCCTGCCCCTCTTGACGCCACAAAGAACCTGAAGTTTCCTCTAAGCCTTGGTCTTCATTAAAATTTTCTTTAGTCACTTTTTTATAATTTCTTTCTTTATAAGAGCCATAATTAGGGTTGTTTGTAAAACTTGTTGGTGGAATTGGCTTTCCGTCTTCAGTTAGGTTTTTTTCATCTGAGGAGCCGCCACCAACTAGACTCTTCCATTTCTTAGCAATGCTAGCGCACCCACCAAGGCTTAGTGAAAAAGTAAAAATTAAAAGTAATTTAAATATGTTTTTCATTTTATAAGCTCACCTTAACTTGTTTTTTACCAATAACTTCACCACTAATTGTTTTTATATTTTGATTTGTTCTTACCTTAATACTATCTCCCACATGCGCATTTTGTTGAGCAATGCCCTTAGAGCTAACTGAAAAATTTTGGTTACCTATAATAACTTCAACTTCTTCACCAAATTTAACTGCAAATTCTTTATCTATTAGCTTTTTAGTAAGTATTGTTCCCTCTGCAAGATTATACTTTGAGAGCGCTCCATCTAAATCAAATTTGGCTAAAGGCAAGTCTGACAAATGTGTTATGTTTTTATTTTCTACTCTTGTGTTTTCTACGCCAATCCTCTCTCGAGCACTTAAACTTGTAGTAGCTGTTATCACATCTGCAAAAAACTCAACATGGGCATTTACCCAAATTCTTTGTGGTTTTTTATTTAAATCTGAAATAATAATTTCAAATTGAGTTGGTCCTTTTGGGCGGTTCAAAGGAGCCACTACATTCCAACTCGCTTTATTTGAAACATTAGGCCATTGCGGCTTTTGAAGATTTGATATTTTAATTTCCCACTCAGCGGGAATATTGCCTCTTAATGCTTGTTTAATTTTTTCCTCTAATGCTTTCAGGCTAAATTCTGCATCAACACGGGTAATTTTAATTAATGAAGGTAATTTAAATTGAATGTCTTTTAATAAATCTTGGTATGGGTGAAGTTTTTTACTTAACTCATCGGCAGTCCAAATAATACTTTCACCAACTGCTGATGGGCTTTTATCTAAAATAAGATTTGAAATACTTTCTTCAGTAACAAAGGCCACTTCTCCCAGCTCAATGTTTTGATCACTCACTTCAGCTGTAGTTTTAAAAGTCACATTACTTGCAGCCACCGCCGCCAGTGTGATTAAAACTAAATTTAGAAAAAGTAACAAAGCTTTCATTAATCTTTACCTTAAATTATTTGAATATTGCAGCATTTGATCCGCCGCCTGAACCACTTTAGAACTTGTCTCGTAGTTTCTTTGGGTACGAATCATCTCAACCATTTCATCAACAACATTAACATTACTTCCCTCAAGTTCCCCTTGGCTTAACATTCCAAGCCCATTTTCCCCAGGTAAACCCTGCACTGGAGTTCCACTCGCAGCAGAAGGAGTAAATAAATTTTTACCCATTGATTTAAGGCCCGCAGGGTTTACAAAATCCACCACCTGAATTTGGCCAATAATTTGGGGAACATTATTTTCTTTTGTAACAAAACTCACAGCACCTTTGTCATCTATATTTACAGCAGTTGCATTTGGCGGAACTACAATTTCTGGAATAAGGGCATAGCCATTTTTATCTACAATTTTACCTGTGGCATCTTTATGAAAGGAGCCGTCTCTTGTGTAGGCAATTTCCCCGTTTGGAGTTTGTATTGGGAAAAAGCCTTTTCCTAAAATAGCAACATCAAGAGGGTTTCTGGTTTGCCTTAATGAACCCTGTTCAAATATTTTTTGTACGGCTCCTGTTTTAACACCCAAGCCTACTTGCACACCTGTTGGGTGCTCAACAGTTTGTGGAGTTTGCGCACCAGGCTCTTTAATGGTTTGGTATAATAGGTCTTCAAACTCTGTGCGTGCTTTTTTAAAACCTGTGGTGTTTACGTTTGAAAGATTGTTGGCAATAGTATCAAGGGCATTTTGCTGGGCCTGCATACCACTTGCTGCTGTATTTAGGGCTTTTAACATTCTTTACTCCTCTACCTAAAATTTAGGTACATCGTTAATCAATTTGCCATCCATCTCGTCGTAAGCCTTAATGGCTCTCTGAGCACTTTCAAAATTTCTTGTTGTTTGAATAAGATCTGTCATCTCTTGCACAATGTTCACATTTGAAGTTTCAATAAAGCCTTGATGTATTTGTGTATTTGCATTGGCAAGCGGCTTAATTCTGTCATCAGTAATAGCATAAAGGGCGTGGCCGATTTTTTTTAAGTGATCATTGTTATCAAACTCGACAATACTAAGGGTAGCCACATTTTGTGCATCTTGAAAAATATCTCCCTTTTGATTAAAGGTAATATTTTCCGAGCCATTAAGTTTTATTTTTCTCTCCTCTGCAGGACCTTCACCTTTTTGTAAAACATGAAGCCCTTCTGTGGTAACAAGCTCGCCCTTGGAGTTAAGAGTCATAATTCCTTTTCTTGTGAGCCTTGTGCCTTGCGGAGTTAAAACTTCAATAAAACCTTTACCCTCTAAAGCAACGTCTAAAGAATTTCCGGTAGCTTTAAGTCCGCCTTGGGAAAAATCAACAAAGGTTCTATCTACATCCACATAAGATTTGTCTGTTCCTTGCATATCAAAAAAACTTTCAATACTAGCTGGAACTCTTGGAACCGTAATCACATCCGGAGCTTTTTCTAAAATAGTTAAGTGCTCTTTGAATGTATTTTTGTCTGACTTAAATCCAGGTGTGTTAGCGTTTGCTATGTTTTGTGCAGTTGTATCTAGCTTGTGACTTTGCGCCAAAGCACCAGATAATGCTGTATAAATTCCTTTGCTACTCATAAATACACACTCCGCTGAAGACTAAAGTGAGCAGTCTTTATGCCACCAAGGCTTTAATCTGGTTTTTTATTTTAAAATTATTTTAAGTTACTTTAGCTGCTCGCAGCCACTTTTTGGAACGCTTATTTTATGACGGTCCGGTCAAAAGCTCTGCTCCCACCACATGACTTTGGTCCGGTTTTTTTGGAGAACCATGCAAAAAGAAATGGCCTAACTGTATACTATAAAAATGAAGGGCTTTGCCTTAACACTAATTTTAGTTCTAGCTACAAGTTGCGCTCACAAAAAGCCCGTGCCCACTGTTGATACTGGGCTAAGTCAGGCCTGGCCAGTTTTACACATACCTGAAAAGCCAATCAAGCTTGCCTCAGATGAAGTAGTAAAGGCTGAGGAAAAAGTCGCTCCTCAAAACAATAGTGGATCAAATAAAAAGTTGGTAGCAGAGCTTAAACCTGAGCCCATAAAAATTCCAAAAGCAAAAGATGCCCGCATTGTGGAATTAACCCCTGATGCCCCACTTATTTTTGATGTGCCTGTGAGTTATAATTCAAAAGTTCAATATTGGATTGAGTTTTTTCAAACAACGGGAAGAAGTTGGTACACAAAATGGCTTGAGCGCTCTAGCCGCTATTTACCAACCCTTCAAAGAACACTTAAACATGAAGGCTTACCACAAGATTTAGCTTATTTAGCCATGATCGAAAGCGGGTTTTCAGCCCATGCTGCCTCACATGCAAAAGCCGTTGGCCCTTGGCAATTTATTAGGGAAACAGGAACCCGTTATGGTTTAAAAATTTCTTGGTGGCTTGATGAGAGAAAAGACTTTCAAAAAAGCACTATTGCAGCTGCAAAATATTTAAAAAAAATGCACGGAATGTTTAACAACTGGTACTTGGTAGCAGCTGGTTACAATGCTGGAGAAAATAGAATTAAAAGAGCCATTGCTAAACACCAAACCAAAAACTTTTGGAAGATTGCTCAAAAAGATCTTGTTGAGGAAACAAGGGATTATGTTCCAAAATTTATTGCAGCACTTTTAATTGCTAAAGCCCCTGAAATGTATGGTTTTAGAAATATTCAATACGCTGAGCCTCTTTCTTTTGAGCACTTTAGGGTTCCAGGGGGAACAAATTTAAATGCCCTAGCAGAAGCTATTGGCGTAACAGAGCAGTACATGAAAGAGCTAAACCCCGAGCTTGTGCGCGGTTATGTTCCCAACGGGGTTGAAAACCATATGATCAGAATTCCTAAAGGTTCTTTACAGCTTGTGTCCCACTATGTGCGTAAAAACTTTGTAAGCCAGAGGTAGTATTACAAATTCAACTCAGGTGCATATGTCGTACTGGGATTTAAATCTTCCATTGAAAGGTCAAAAAAGATCGTCTGGTTCTCACCAATTGTAACTTCAAAACAGCCTTCTTTACTTGCGCTTAAATTAAATCCTGCTCCAAAATATTCATAGCCTGGCAGCTCGTGTAATGTATTGTAGTTTTCGTTCTGGGCAAATACAGGTTTTACATCATCTGAGCCGTCATTTTTACCAACAACGTTGCGAGTATAATAACGCCAGCGAGTATAGTCATTATCAACAAGTTTTCCTTTGCTACGCTCCCCTTCGCGCAAAACCATCTGCTCAGCGGTATGATAAAGCGTTTTTACCTCTGGGCTTTTAAATAATTCTTCATAAAAAACATGCCTGTTATTTACGTAATCAATTTTATTTAGCTCAGCATAAACATCTTTAGGGATAAAAAAATGGGAATGACCCATATCTGGAAAAATAAGTGCATCTGCATAGTTATTTTTAAAAGCTATTTCTATGTGTTTTTTCACACTTTGCAAAAAGCGTGGGTGAAGGGCTGCTGGCACTGCTTTACCAAAATAGTTAATAGGCATGACAAATTGTTTTTTAGCTCCATCAAAGTATGCCCTGTCTTTAAGGCGCTTTCCAGAATTATAAATTTCAGAAGCTTTGCTTAAAAGCTCATCCAAACTAAAACCCCATCTAAAATCACCACTATATACTTGCTTATCATTGGGTTGAAATTGCTTGCAGCGACTTAACACATCGCCACCGAAGGCTTTAAAAGCTAATAGTTGACCTAACAATACAGTTATTAAAAAAGAGATTTTTCCCACAACCTCTTCCCTCCCAGAACCATTAGTGTTACCACTAAGGTATGTTGATCGTCAAAAAGTATGGCGGAAGTTCTGTTTCTACCCCTGAAAAGATAGTAAAAATTGCACAGCATTTATGTCATCTTAAAAACCAAGGACATAAGCTCATTGTTATTGTTTCTGCCATGGGGGATACCACGGACCACCTTGTAGAGCTAAGCCGCCAAATTACTCCCACCCCAATTCAGCGTGAAATGGACATGCTTCTCTCCAGTGGTGAGAGAATCTCTATGGCATTAATGTCAATGGCATTAAATTCGCTCGGTTGCCCTGCGATTAGCTTTACGGGCTCGCAAAGCGGGGTTTTTACAAATAATAGCCATAATAATGCCAGCATTGAAGATGTAAAAGCCATTCGGGTTCAAGAAGAATTAGAGAAAAATAAAGTAGTTATAATAGCAGGCTTTCAAGGTGTTAACCCAAAAACAAAAGAGGTTACAACACTTGGCAGAGGGGGAAGTGACACCACAGCCGTGGCCATGGCTTCGGCTTTTAATGCTGATAGGTGTGATATTTTAACAGATGTGAAAGGAATTTATTCCTGTGACCCCCGTATACCAGGAGTGGCGCCTAAGTTTTTTGATAATTTAGATTATGAAATAACCATGGAAATGGCTTATTGGGGTGCTAGAGTTTTACATTATAGAAGCATTGAGCTTGCAGAGAGAAAAAAAATACCTCTGACTGTGCACTTGCCAACTGAAGAAGGCCAAGGCACACTCATTGGAGATAAAAATATGACAAATAATTTTGAAAATACTGAAATTAGGGCCGTTAACTACAGCACACAGGCCGCTTGTTTAAAATTTAAAAGCACCTATTCAATTGAAGAAGCGCTAAAAGTTTTAAAAGAGGGGCTAGCGCAGTTTCAAATTCCAATTCCACAAATTTTTTATCAAACTGTTGCTAAAGATAATTCTATTGAGCTTTTTATTACAGCCCCAAAAGAGCATTTTGATAATATTCAAAAGGCTTTAAGCCAGCATGCTGAGTTAAAAACAGGCTTTGCTACAGTTTCAGTGACGGGGCGTGGGCTTGTAAATTCAAATGCTATTTTTGATGCCTCATCAGTTTTGGCTGAGCAAAGCATACCCATTATTACTTGCCTAACAACAGCCCTTTCAATTAGCTTTATTATTGATGAGATGCATACCAATAAGGCAGTTCAAACACTTCACCAGAGGTTTATAAAATCATGAATTTAATTGTTAAGCTTTTAGCTACAGGTTTTGGAGTTGGTTACATCCCATGGGGACCGGGAACATACGGTACTTTTTTGGCTGTTCCACTTTTTGTGTTCATTACAGGTACACAAAACATACAAAGCCTTTTATTTATTTTCTTCTTCACCGTGCTTGCCGTCATTGTTTCAACTTTTGCTGGCCAAATTTTCTCCAAAGACATTCATCAAGATGATGCTACCAAAAAAAATAATTTTGATGACAAAAGAATAGTTATAGATGAAATTGCAGGCTTTCTAGTTGCCACCTGCTGGCTCCCCGTCACTTGGCAAACCATTGCCCTAGCAGTACCAATTTTTAGAACCTTAGATATTTTTAAACCCGGCCCCATTGGCTTTGTTGAAAGGCGCATTAAAGGTGGGCTTGGCGTTGTGGCTGATGATATTGTTGCAGGAATTATCACAAATATTATTTTGCAAATTGTGTATAACACGACTAGCCTTTTAGGAACTCAGCTTTAAGAGAAAACAAAATAGGTGGTTTGTGGGTACACAAAACTTAGTTAAAAAACTTGCAACGCAATTTGTTAAACAATCAAAAACTTTAGGCTTTGCTGAAAGCTGCACGGGCGGAAAATTATGTGCAGCAGTGACTAGTGTTTCAGGCTCTTCAAAATATTTTTTAGGCGGCCTTGTTTGCTATGCAAACCAAACAAAACATGATTTATTGGGTGTGAATTTTGGGGCTATAAAAATACATGGTGCTGTTTCAAAAGCAGTAGCTATGGCGATGGCCAAAGGGGCAAAAAAACGTCTTAAAGTTGATTGGGCAGTTTCGGTAACCGGAATTGCTGGTCCGAAAGGCGGATCCAAAACCAAGCCCGTTGGCCTTGTATTCTTTGCCGTGGCTGGCCCTAAAGTTGTAAGGGGTACTCATAGAATTTTTAAAGGCTCACGAGGTATGATCCAAAAACAAGCAGTGGATTTTGCCTTAAAGCTTTTACTTAAAAATTTTAAATAAATTATTTCCTTAAAGGAGGATCAGATTATGGCAAACGCCACAAACGAAAAAGAAAAAGCACTTGAGCTTGCAGTTGGAGCCATTGAAAAACAATTTGGCAAAGGCTCAATCATGCGCCTTGGAACTGACGAAACTTTGGCTGGAGACGTGGAAGTTATTTCCACAGGCTCCTTAGGCTTAGACATCGCCCTTGGCATTGGAGGACTTCCGCGCGGAAGAATTGTTGAAATTTATGGCCCAGAAAGCTCTGGTAAAACCACACTCACTTTACACGCTATTGCTGAAGCACAAAAAGCAGGCGGCATTGCAGCTTTTGTGGATGCAGAGCATGCCTTAGATGTTAGCTATGCCAGAAAGTTAGGCGTTAAAACCGATGATCTTTTAATTTCCCAACCGGACACTGGTGAGCAAGCTTTAGAAATTGCTGAAACACTTGTGCGCTCAGGAGCCATTGATATTTTAGTTGTGGATTCTGTTGCGGCCCTCACCCCACGGGCTGAAATTGAAGGCGAAATGGGTGATAGCCACATGGGTCTTCAAGCACGCTTAATGTCTCAGGCCTTAAGAAAGCTTACAGGAACCATTTCACGTTCAAAAACATTGGTTGTGTTTATTAACCAAATTAGAATGAAGATTGGTGTTATGTTTGGAAACCCTGAAACCACCACCGGTGGTAATGCTTTAAAATTTTATTCTACTGTAAGAATGGATATTAGACGCATTGGCGCTATTAAAAACGGTGAGGCCGTTGTGGGTAACCGCACCAACGTAAAAGTGGTTAAAAATAAAATGGCTCCTCCATTTAGAAATGTTGAGTTTGACATTATGTACGGTGAAGGCATTAGCCGAGAGGGCGATATTTTAGATTTAGGGGTTAATGAAAACATTGTGGAAAAGTCAGGCACCTGGTTTAGCTACAAAGGCGAGCGCATGGGTCAAGGACGCGATCAGGCTAAAACATTTTTAAAAGATAACCCAAAGCTTGCTGAAGAAATTCGTCAATCTGTTTTGACAAAACACAATGTTGGCGTTAAAAAGGCAGCTGTAGCACAAGCTGTGACGGCAAAAGCAGAGGAAGCAAAAAAGCCTGCGGCCAAAAAACATTAAAACTTGATTGATTAGCAACTAGAGATTAAACAACAAAAAAGCCCAGGAGAAATCCTGGGCTTTTTTTATTTAATGCTATTTGTTTCCTTATAAATGTTTTGAAAAATTGAATTTTTGGTATTTCCACGCTTTTGAAGTTCACAAAAATATTCTTTATCAAACCCAACCCCTAGCGCATCACCCGTACAGTAATTAATAGCGTATCCCCAACTGTAATCCAGATAAATCCTGCAATTATCATCAAGGTTATACACAGAAGTGAAGTATTCGTTGTTCCTTTCTAAGCTTATTTCCGCTTTTGGTTTTAACCCTGATGAAATAACTTCCTGGTAACGAATGTTGAAATCTGCATTTTCTACCATTTTAGAATAGTAGCACCTCTCACACATAGCTTTCAGAGTATCCGATTTTTTGTGTAGATTCGAATTAACTTTTATCGATTTGAAAAGCAAGTCTCTTTTCGAAATTAATTTCTTTTTCTCACCCTCCAAACTCTCTATCTTTTTATATAAGGCCCTCGCCTTTGGACTTTGAGCTTCAAAAAGTAACTGCTTACGTAGCGCTCTTTCCTTGTTATCAAGCTCTAAATACGTTGTTACAATTTTTTCTTCTTTGGGATATTTTATCTTTTTATTAGTTGTGGGAATACTCGCAAAATCATCAAAGTCCTTTCTAGATGGCTTATGATTTTTATAATCCATAGTTGTTTCATTAAAAGCTATGTCATCAATATAGGAGTCCTGAATATCTACCCCCCTATTGGCAGCTACTTTCCAATGACATTCTTTGTCTGACATACATTTATCATAAGCTTTACGCGCTTCTGACAATGCCACCACTGTAGCTGAATATTCTTTGTTTAATCCTAAATTTGAAATCTCTTTTTCTGTTTTTTCTTTTTCTGCTTTCCACAGCTTATCTTCTTCCTCCCTGATATTCAGCAAAGCAGTTTCTATTTTTTGTATTTGAGTCAAGGTCTCTTTTACTTTTTTCTCATCTTGCTTTGAAAAAGATTCCTCTGTCCATTCTGCCTCTGCCAAAGGGGGGTGCCATGCCTTAAAAGGTGTGTGCTTGATAAACTCATCAAGTTCCTTTTTACATCTCTCTGCATAAGCTGTATTGACACTTAAAAACCCTACAATTACCCAAATTAAAAATGACATAAACTCCCCTCGCAATATATAGTCTTTTAATTTTTCGGTATTTTCTTATTAGAAGTAAAGTCTTGAAAGACAAGCCTTAAGTATTGTAATTAACTTCCCATGGAAAAATACCCACTTACACTTCAGCAACTTAAAAATAAAGTATTACGCCTACTCACAAAGCGTGACCACACAGTTTTGGAAATGAAGCGAAAGCTTAAACAGTATTATTTATTTAACACTTCAGATTTTGAGGCCGCCATTGAATGGGTTAAAAATCTTGGCTATTTACCAAATGAAGCAGCAATGGCCACCAAATGGACCCAAAATTTGCGCAGCCAAGGGCGTGGGCGCAGATTTATACAAGGCAAACTTAAAGCAAAGGGGTTAAAAGTTGAAAACCTTAAAGATGATGAAGAAGAGCTTGCCGCAGCAAGGATTTTTTTACAAAAAAAGCTTAAAAATAACTCTTTAAAAGAGCTTAGTTTTAAAGATAAACAGGCCCTCATGAGAAAGCTCACAACCCGTGGCTTTTCTGTCTCTGTTGTGAGAGACTTATTCAGAACCTATGAAGGCAGCAGAAGTTAGATCTAAATTTATTGAATATTTTAAATCAAAGGGCCACACCCACGTGGAAAGCTCAAGCCTTATCCCAGCCAGTGACCCAACCCTTTTATTTACTAATTCCGGCATGGTACAATTTAAAAATGTTTTCACAGGCTCTGAAAAGCGCCCCTATACAAGAGCCACCACACACCAAAAATCAGTTCGAGCTGGCGGAAAACACAATGATCTAGATAATGTTGGCCACACATCGCGCCACCATACTTTTTTTGAAATGCTTGGGAACTTTTCCTTTGGAGATTATTTTAAAAAAGAAGCCATCCACTACGCTTGGGATTTATTAACCAATGTTTATAAAATTCCTGAGACTAAATTGTACGTCACCATACACATAAATGACGATGAAGCTTTTAAAATTTGGAATAAGCAGGAAAAAGTACCAGCGGAGAAAATCTCTCGCTTTGATAAAGATAATTTTTGGCAAATGGCAGACACAGGCCCTTGCGGCCCCTGTAGTGAAATTTTTTATGATCATGGGCCACAACCCAACTGCCCAGACCCAAAAAATTGTAAAGTAGGCTGCTCATGTGACCGCTTTGTCGAAATTTGGAATTTAGTTTTCATGCAATTTAACCGCGATGATAAAGGCATTGATCACCCACTGCCAAAACCATCAGTGGACACAGGCTCAGGCCTTGAGCGCTTAAGCGCCGTTATGCAAGGTGTGGCTAGTAACTACGATACAGACTTATTCACAGATTTATTTAAAGTAATGTCTAACGTTTCTGGAAAAAAATATTCCAAAGGCCACAATGATGAGACAAGTATTGCCATGAGGGTTATGGCAGACCACGCCAGGGCTTCAGCTTTTTTAATTGCTGATGGTGTTATTCCCTCTAATGAGGGCCGCGGTTATGTTTTACGCCGCATTATGCGTAGAGGTATCAGATATGGGAAAAAACTAACTGAGAAAAGCTTAATTTTACCTACTGTTAAAGAAGTTATTTCAAAAATGTCTGATGTTTACCCTGAACTAAAAAAGCGCCAAGATTTTATTTTAAGCACTGTCAAAACTGAGGAAGATAAATTTTTAGAAACTTTAGAGCATGGTACAAATTTACTCACAAGTGAAATTAAAAAATTAAAAACAAAAGAAATCCCAGGAGAGATTGTTTTTTAAACTCTATGACACCTTTGGCTTCCCAGTAGATCTAACAAAAATCATGGCCCATGAAGCTGGCTTCACAGTGGATGAGAGTGAATTTGAAGCCTTAATGGAAAAGCAAAAGCAAGTTGCCCGCGGAAGTTGGAAGGGCTCAGATAAAGCCAATGCCCAGCTTGATTTAATTGCAAAAGCCACGCAAGCAATACCTGCAACAAAATTTATAGGTTATGAAACACTTGAGGCAAAAACTAAAGTGGCTGCTCTTTTTAAAGATGGCCAAAATGTAAATGAGCTCATTGGCGAAGGGGTTTTAATTACAGCAGAAACTCCATTTTACGCTGAGGGCGGTGGCCAAGTTGGAGATTTTGGCCAAATAAATAATTCTGAAGTGTTAGACACAAAAAAGGCCGGTGATATATACCTGCACTTTGTAAATTTAAAAGAAAAAATAAAGCTTAATGAGCCTGTTACACTAAAAGTCTCACCTGAGCGCAAAAACACACAAAGAAACCACAGCGCCACACATTTGCTTCATGCAGCTTTAAGAAAAGTTTTAGGAACACATGTAACACAAGCTGGAAGCTTGGTAGAGAGTGAGCGCCTACGTTTTGATTTTACCCACCCAAAACCATTAAGCCCTGAAGAGATTAAAAAAGTTGAAGCTTTAGTAAATGCAGAAATAAAAGCGGCCAAAAATGTTGATATAAAACACATGAATTACAAAGAAGCCATTGTTGCTGGTGCTATGGCCTTATTTGGAGAAAAGTATGGAGATGAAGTACGTGTTTTAAAAATGGGAGATTTTTCTACAGAGCTTTGCGGTGGTACTCACGTTAGCAACACCAGTGATATTAAATTATTTAAAATTACCTCTGAAACTGGGGTTTCAAGTGGCGTAAGACGTATTGAAGCCATTTCTGGGGATAAAGCTTTAGAGCTCATTGAAAGTGCAAAAAGGGAGCTTTTACAAATTGAAAACGAAATATCATCTAACAAAGGTAAAGCCCTTGAAAAACTATTAAACTTACAGCAGCAATTTAAAGATTATGAATCAAAGCTTAAAGCTTTAGTTACAAAACCTTGGGCCAAAGGCGTTGATGAGCTTGTTAAAAAAGCAAAAACTGTAAAAGGAGCACACGTTATAAGTGTGCACCTAAAAGCAAACGACAGAGAGGTTTTAAGTTCTTTAAGTGATAAAATTAAAGACAAGTTGCAATCAGGTATTGTGATTATTATTGGAGCTCCATCAACTGATTCACCCCAATCCCCCATCTTGGTTAGTGTCACAAAAGATTTAAGTACAAAGTTTAATGCAGGGAATATTTTAAAATCTATCGCTGCTATTATGGGCGGAAAAGGCGGCGGTAAAGCTGAATTTGCTCAAGGGGCGGCACCTCAATCAGATAAAACTGATGAAGCTCTAGCTAAAAGCTTTGAGTTTATTTAAAACTTTTTAAAATTTTTAATCCTTCTTTTAGATAATTTTTTTGTGTTAGGTTTTTAATTTTTAAAAGCTTTGTTTTTAACTTTTTATTTACCTCAAATAAAACTAAATTCCTTAACTCGCCTCTTAGCAAAAGTTCCTGGCGTTTTTTATCTATATTTAAATTTTTCTTTTTAGCTAAATTTAAAATGCTCTCAGCCCATTCTTTAATGCCTTCATTTTTAAGAGCCGATGTTTGAATTACTGCTCTTACAATAGCTTCTTGCTCAACCAAGTTTTTAAGCTCACTGGCTAAAATATCGGCTCCTGGGCGATCTGATTTATTAACTACAAAAATATCTGCAATTTCTAAAATGCCTGCTTTTAAAGTTTGAATCATGTCTCCACTTTCAGGCACTAAAATCACACTTGTGACATCTACAAGATTCATTACTTCAAGCTCTGTTTGGCCAACACCAACGGTTTCAATTATCACCACATCAAAACCACACACCTCAAAGATTTTTGCCATAACTCCAGTTGCCGCACTTAAGCCACCAAAGCCCCCGCGAGAGCCCAGGCTTCTAATAAAAACATTTTTGTCTTCCGTGTGGCTGCTCATACGCACACGGTCTCCCAATAGTGCACCACCTGAAAATGGTGAAGAAGGGTCAATGGCAATTACAGCCACTTTTAAATTTTGTGCTCGCAATTCTGAAATAAGAAGGTTTGTTAAACTACTCTTTCCTGCCCCCGGGGGACCAGTAATGCCAAACTTAATGGCCTTATTATTTATTTTTTGCTCACTTAAGAACTCTAATATTAAAAATAAATTATCCTCAGCAAAGGATAAAAGCTTAGCAAGGCTACGCGCATCTCCACTTTGAGCATCATTCAAATACGTTTTAAGAAGGTTTTTGTGACTCTTTTTGGCGCTTTTCATTTGGACCTTAATTTATTCATAAATAATTGATTTTATAATACTTTTTGCCGCCCATAGGGTTATGTTGTATGAACATCTTTCAGCTGTCAAGGCATCTTACACCCTATAGAGAACCCTAATCCTATGTGTTTTCAATATGTTACATATCACTCAGCTTGGCACTTTGTGTGTAATACCTTAAGGGTATGAAGAAGTGGGTTTTAATACTAACAACTACAATTTTAATGGGGCATTTACTGGCATACGGCTTAAAAAAACTAATGCCAGAAACCATGGGTCCTATATTTGAAAATTTAAATGTAAATAAACTTGTTCAGCTTTTAGAAAGAAAAGATTCAGACAAGAACATTACTGACGAAGCTGACAGAAAGAATAAAAAATTAGCACTTAATCAGATTAGTTTTCCAAAAACTACCGTTCAAACCCCACTTGTTAAAAAAGATAAAAAATCAAAACTAGTAACTGCAAAAGAGGAAGAGAAAAGGCGCCGCAAGAAGAGAAAGAAAAAAGAAGAAAAAGCTGCTGATAAAAAACCAACCCTAAGTGTTGTAAAAGTTGCTGACACAAAGACTTCTCCCAAAAAGAACTTTGAAGAAGATGTTGTAACAGGAATATTAATTTCAACAGTTGAAAAGAAAAAAGAAGAAAAGCCAGCTGAAGAAAAGCCAAATGAGGACAAAGTAGATCTTAAGTATTGGGCAAAGCTTTTAAATGAAGTGCCCACCACAGATAATTTAAAAAAATTTGTTGGATTATATAAATCTAGAAAAATTAATTCTAAAAATTATTACTCAGTACTAAGCAGTCTTATTAGCTCTTCACACAAAGATGCAAGAAGGCTTGCAGTTTTAGGCTCCTCTATTGAGCCAAGCCCGCTCGCATTTGAAATTTTAGCTAACATTAAGCACACTGAGACTGAAACAGAGCTATTAACACTAACAAACGCACGCTTACAGGTTTTTAAAGATGTGAAGTATTTAGAGTTTTTAATTCAGCCACTAAGATCTAATGATTTATTTTCAAAGCTGGAGGCCACAGCTCTAATTGGCCAAATTGCTACAAGCCTTAATGGCGAGCAAGCTTTAACTGGTGAAGTTCAAAGGTCTTTAAATGTCATCGCCTCAATTCTTAAGGCATACTCACAAAACTCAAACGCTCAGCTTCAAAGCATAAGTGGCCAAGCTTTAACGGTTATTACAAGACTTCTAGGTAATATCGCTTAATTTATTTGAAATTATTATTAAACTTAAGCAAAAATACTCTATGAGATATTTGCTCACGCTTGCTCTAATTTTATTATTTCCAAAAACCTCTTATGCCGTTATTTCTATTCCCTCAAGTCTTAGCGCAGGCGAACAGGAACTTGTGCTTCAAACCTTAGGTTTTGGCACAAGCTTTAGGCCCGTAAATAACCCCTATCCACTTGGTGGCTACAGTGGGTTTGAAATGGGCCTTTCAGCAAATAATATTCCAACACAAGATATTGGTTTATATGGCGGCGGCTCAAGTGTTGAAAAAAACGTAACCTATCCACTTATCTCTATTGGTAAAGGAATTTTTGATAACATAGATATACTTTTTAATTTTATTCCATATGGTGAAAGCACTGGAATTGGAATTTATGCGGGCGCATTAAGATGGAGCTTTTTTCAAGCTACCTTTGTACCGGCAAGCTTTGGTCTTCTTTTGCATGGCTCAAGTACTAATGTAAATAATGTTTTTAACTCTCAAACAGTGGGAGCAGATATTATTACTGGAGTTAACATTGAGCCATTTTCTTTTTACTTAGGTGCTGGTTCTATACACGGGCAAGGACAGTTTAACAGCACGCTTACAACAACAGGCTTTAGTGAAAACCAAGTGGTAAGAGCCTTTCACACATTAATTGGACTTAATGTAGAGATAGCAAGTTTTTTCACAGCCTTTGAAATTGATGTCTATAATACCACAATTATTGCTCTTAAATTTGGCGCTCGTTTATAAAAGTAAATCAGATAAGTTTATGGTTTTAACTACAGGAGAGGTTAATATTCTTAAAAGAACAAGATAGTAATTTTCTTTTGTTAGAACAATTTCTACTTTGCTCTCTTTTACTGCTTCAACAAAATCCACAGTGGCAATTCTTGAGCCTAAAGCTTGGTTAACAAATTCTTTAAAAAATTGGCCATTAATTTCTAATGAAAGCCTTAACTTATCACCTTCAATTTTACCCTTGCTTAATTGGTTAATTTGATCGCGCACGGCCTTTGAAGATTTATTATTTAAATGCTTTAAAATTGCAAATACTGGCGGCGGGGTAGATGAGTCATAAATGACAGTTTCAATTTTAATTGCTTTAACATTTAGTTGTTTTAACTTTCCAAGCAAAGATATCTCTGTGGAATTAAAGGGAACTGTTAAAGTAACAAGTTCTGGATTTTGGGGACTTTTAACAGCATAAGAGGCTATGAGCTTTCTTTGTTTTAATTCTTCTCTAAAAGCCTCAGCATGTTGCTTTTGCATTGTAAAGCCAATGGGAATAAGAGCAAAGCTACCATGTTGAGACTGATATAAAACAAAATCTGCTAAAAGTTTTAAAGTTTTGCCATCTACTTCTACTTGCTGGGCTTTAAATCTAGCCTCAATTCCTTCTTGAAGTTTTGAGTGTTTAGCACTGTAAAGCTCATCAGGAATAAGCTTATAAGAAAGCTTTCCAAGGCCATCAATACACACTTTTTTAGGTGCGGCTTGGACAGCTGATATAGAAAAAATAAGTGTCATTAGTACAAGTAAATGCATCCATATACATATGCAAAGAGATGCCAGTTCTTTTTCTGTACTAAAGTGTCAATATAGTTAACAAAATGACCTTATTTGATCGCATCTAAGCTCACGGTTTCAGTTGACAATGTCAACTGAAACGGAGAGGAAGCAAAGAGGAAGCAAAAATGTACCCCCCAAATTAAAGTGTTTCTTAATTTTGGGCCCCACATCAGAAGGGTGTTTTATAGGGTTTTAATCTTCTCTAAGATGGTGGTAGTAGAATGGCCTGAAACAAAAGGTAGAGTTTTACAAACCCCACCGCTTGACTCAACAAAATCTCGCCCCACAATTTTTGAAAGCTCCCAGTCCCCACCCTTAACCAAAATTAAAGGCTTAACTAGTTTAATTAAATTTAAAGGGGTTTCTTCATTAAAAATGCAAACGGCATCTACAAAGCGAAGTGCACTTAAAATTTCAGCCCTATCTTTTTGGTTTTGAACGGGCCTTCCCTCACCTTTTAGTTTTTTAACACTGGCATCAGAATTTAAACCTACAAATAAAAAATCCCCTAACTCGCGGGCTTGTTTTAAATAAGTGACGTGACCTAAATGTAAAATATCAAAGCAGCCATTGGTAAAAACAATTCTTGTATTTTGGTTTCTTATTTTTTCACAGTGCGAGGCTACTTGGTTTAGCTCTAAGATCATCTCTTTTCACACATAAGCTTTGCACCCGTTAAAATGCCAGCTATATCTTTTCCAAAAGCAGAGCTTAATACTGGCATTAACACAAAGCCTGTTATGGTTACCAAAAAAGACCTCAAGGCCACTCTAAATGGGTAAGAAAATCTTAGTTGTTGCTCTGGTTGGCCAAGGCGAATATCAAAAACCCATTCACCTAAGGTTTTACCAAAAAATGTTCTACTTCCTACGGTGTAAATTTCAAAAACAGCAAAGACAATTAATACTGCTGCTACTTGAATCCCCACATCTGTTATAAGAGCATCATAAATTGTTGTTAACTCAATCATGGTAAGGGCAAACACAACGGCAGAAAATAAAAGTGTCATGCCTAAAATCATAGCAGCATCAAAAACAGCGGCAGACCAACTAAAACTTATATTTTCATATTGGGCTTTTGGTGTTTCTAACATTGCTTCACGAAAATTAAGCTTTGCTGTTTGCTGGTTCCACACAACTGCTTTTGGTGGCATGTTTGGCGTAACAAGTGGTTTTGATTTTGGTAAAATGCCTGTTTGTGTTGGCATTTTGGTAAGAGCGTCTTCTTTAAGCTCCATTGCTTTTTTATGAAACCCAAGACCTTCTGTTAACGGCTTAAATTCAAATTCATCTAACATGACATCACCCCCGCATGTTGAAATGATATTTTATGATGCTACATACGGCGATGCAAGCCGTTTCCACCCTTAACACCAAATCCCCCATGGTGACGGGTTTTAAGCCTTTTAATTCAAAAAGTTTTAACTCCTCAGGGCTAAACCCGCCCTCAGAACCTATAAAAATCGCCATACTCTCAGGGTTTTGTATTTGCTTAAGTGCTGCTTTAATATCCATGGCACTTTCACCTTCATACATAAATAGGCTCTCATTTGGGTTTGACTCATCAATGGCTGCTTTAAGTGTTTGTGGCTTTTTAAATTCCAAAGGCCAGGGGCGGCCCGATTGTTTACAAGCCTGAAGGGCAATTTTATTCCAACGAGATATTTTTGCATCAAGCTCTTTTGAGGGCTTTTTAATAAAACTTCTCTCACTTAACACTGGGGTTAATGTTTCAACTCCCATTTCAACCAACTTTTGCACTATTACATCCATTACCTGAAACCTTGGAAGGCTGAGGTAAATATGTAAGCTTGGCTTTTGAGCAGGCTTTAATTTTGCTTTACTTATTACATTTACAATAGTTTGTTTTTTATCAATTTTTTCTATTTCAGCAATGGCAATACTTCCTGCGCCGTCAAGAAGTTCAATGCGTTCACCCTCTGAGAGGCGACAAACATTTTTTAAATGGTGATGCTCATCACCTATAATATTTATTTTTTGCTGATTAAGATCTTGTGGGGAAACAAAAAAACGACGCATATAAAATCACTTTAGTTTTTCAATAACACAACTGTACCATTCAGAATCTGAAGTTTCCTTTATAAGTTTATATTCCTTTTGGTCACAAAAGTCTTGCAAAAAAGCTCTCTCCCCTTCAGCTAAAATGCCAGAAAGTATTATAAAGCCACCTGGTTTTGTAATGCGCCAAAGATCCTCTTTTAACTGAATTAAAACCCCGTCAATAATATTAGCCATAACGACATCATAGCTTTTATTAATTTCATTAATTTGTTTTTTAGTTACTTTTGCTTTTTTTGCTTGGTTTAATTTAAAAGTTTTTGCAGCTTCACGCCAGCAATCTGGGTCATTGTCATTTGCTAAAACACTTTTTGCCCCTAGCTTTTCTGCAACAATAGATAAAATTCCACTACCGGAGCCGATATCCACAATAGACTTATTTTTAACAAAGTTTTT
The DNA here is from genome assembly GCA_016715815.1 of Oligoflexia bacterium. Lineage (GTDB taxonomy): Bacteria > Bdellovibrionota > Bdellovibrionia > JABDDW01 > JABDDW01 > JADJXN01. Next base: position 142,540 of record JADJXN010000004.1, on the reverse strand, counting down.
AGAAGCTAAAAACACAAGATTTTCTATAGCAAATTGTGTGGTGGCGTGATGTCCTGTGCCAAAGGCCATACCCGGCTCAATAATAATTGAATTTGAGCGTTTAAATTTTTTTGCACTAAAAAGCCAAGAGGGAACAAAGTTAAAACCTGCAAATTTAAATGGCTTAAAATGCTTTTTCCATTCTTTTAACCAATCACGCTCTTTTTGCAAAACCCATTGAAAGGTGGTTTGGGGGGAATGCTTCCAAAACCAATCTTGAAGCGCCGGGGCTGCAGTTTCTTTTTTGTCTATTGGAAAGTAACAAATTAAGTGGATGTTTTCTTTTTGTTCAATTTGAGCTTCATACACTAAAGAGGGTTGTTTAAATTCAAGCTGCTGGTTTGTGCCTGCACAGCCCAAAGTAAAGGCAAAGTTTGTAAACTCTGTCTCATAGGGCGTGGGAAGGTTATGCACAAGTACTTCCCAGTAGGTTTTAAATTGTTGGGCGCTTTTCAAACTTAATTAGTCCTTTTTAGGGCTCACATCAACTGCATTTGCTACTTCTGCCGCCTGAGGTGCAGCAACTTTTTCTGGCAACTTTAGCTCTTCAACAATTATTTTTGGAGCCACAGGCTGCTGTAATGAAGCAGTTTTTCTAGGCCTTTGCTTTTTGGCTTTAAAATCATTTTCTGTCATATTGGTTTTTTCAACCCTATCGCCAACCATCATTTTTTCAAATTCTAAAACTGGGGTCTTAGAAGGTGTGGCGGATTTATAAAGCCTTGCCACACTCATAGTTTTTTGTGTGTAAATAACTTTTAACTTTCCTACTGCTACACGCATATCTGGGTGGTTTTGATACTTATACACATCTATAACAGGAACGCGTCTGTAAACATTAATAATTTGTCCGGGTTGCACTCCCTGCTCTTGGCCAATATTTATGTAGTAGTCATAAAAAACTTTTTCTTTGTCTGTTAGTGGGAGATTTTTTTTAAGATCAAAGATTTTAAAATCTTTTGAAGCATCTGCCAGTACTGTTTGATTTGTAATTAATAGAGCAATTGAAATTAAAAAATACTTAAACATAGTGTGAAGCCCTCTCCATAGCTTTACATATTAGGGTTCACTCTATCCTGAGCAATTAAAACAGCCATCCTAGCTAATTATTTATTCGTGAAAACTGTCTTACTTTTTAACAGGCTAAAGGGCTAGTTTTTAGCGTTGGACTTGAGCAAAAGACTAATATGTTTAAAATGATTAGATACCAAATACACATTCATTTAAGGAGAAACATATGAAACCAAAAACATGGGCCTGCACCAAATGCAAAAAGCGCAAAGATTTTAACAAAACCTATTACGGAGCAGCAGCTCAAAATAAATATGGTCTTTCCTTAAAATGCAAGGCTTGTGTTAACAAAGCTCGCCGCCGTAAAAAATAGTTTTTTAGAGCTTTGCTTTATAGATTATAAAATCAAATACAAAACTATAGTGGGACTCAGACGGTGTATCTACTGAGTCCTTTATTTTTATAATCTTCTTGGTAATTGAATTTATCTGTAACCCTGTATTTTTATATTTTTTACGTTGACACCTTTTTCGTCTCTATTAGAGGTCTTCGGTTGAGTGAACTTGGTTTGATTTGAAAAATTAAAATCTTTGATTCGGTTTGACTTTGTGATGGCGGCTTTATCGCTTTAATTTTGAATTTAAAATTAAGTTGTGGTCTCTCAAAAAATAACTCTTAAAAAGCTATGTTATAAAGGTTCAAACCTAAAAGACACATTTGTGATGTGTATTTTAGATATTATTTTAAAAAACAAGAGTTCTTAGTTAAGGGGGGGTTTTAACTTATGAAAGACCAAGATTTACTAAACCAAATTAAGCTTGCAGTTCAAACAGAACGAGAAGCAACAACTAAGGTTTTAAATTTATTAATGCAAATTGAAAAAAGAAAGCTCTTTGCTTTGCGCGGCTACGATAGCCTTTTTAGCTTTGCTATTGGTTTTCTTGGTTACTCTGATCCAGCAGCTCATAGGCGCATTCAAGCTATGCGAGCCCTTAAGGAATTCCCAAAACTTGAAGCAAAAATAACTTCAGGAAGTTTAAGTTTAACAAACCTAGCTCAGGTGCAAGTGGCCATTAGGCAAGAGACAAAAACTACTGGAGTAAAGATGGCATCAGCCTTAAAACTTGAGTTATTTGAGGCAGTTGAGAATAAATCCACAAGGGAGTGTGAAAAAATATTGCGCACTCAAATGCCAGAAGCAGTATCAGTTGAGAAAAGAAGAGAGCTGACTTCGTCTTTAACAGAGCTCAAATTTGTTTTAGATGAGGCAACTATTAAAAACCTTGAAAAGCTAAAAGAGCTTTGGAGCCACAAAACCCCAGGGATGAGCGATGCTGAGCTTGTTAAAGCCATGGCAGAGTTTTGTTTAGCTAAAGTAGACCCTGAAAGCAAATTGCAGAAAGTCACGCCACCAAAAACTCCGGCGCCGGAAGTAGCTTCAATATCTCGCCACATTCCAGCTCAAACTCGCAAATTTATTTGGCGCAGAGATCAAGGAGCTTGCCAATACCAAGACCCCATCACAAAAAAGCTTTGTCTTTCAAAAAGATATATTGAAATAGACCACATTCACCCTTGGGCCCTTGGCGGAAGCCATGCCCCCACAAACCTAAGGCTTTTATGTAATACGCATAATGTGCTCATGGCAGAAAAGGGTTTTGGAAAGTGGAAAGACTCTGTTAATATGCCAAAGTAAGTATTATGTTGCTGATCAACAAGCCAGTGCGTTTTAATTTGATTTGAGCATTTAAATGATTTGGTTTAGACTGAGCCCCTAGTTTCCATATCAAACCCTAATCAATAATGCAGGGGCTTAAATTTCATATAGGCACCAAACTAGACAAACATGCTCACGCAATAACTACCTACTAAGCCGTAATAGGGCAAGCTAGGGGCCAGGAGCTTTGAACTTTTTTAACGTGGCCTTCTATGAATACAAATTCTCTTTGAGTGTTAGCTGATTTAAAAAAATACTTAATGGCTTCTGGGTCTTTGTCACAAGCTATTTTTGTTCGCCATGCGCTCATTTGGTTTAAAGAATGAAAATCACTTGAAGCAATTAAAGAAAATGGGGTTCTAAACATTTCATACCAAAAGGTTTTATAATTAGCCACTTCCCAAGCATCAATTAGAGGGCTAAATTTTTCTGAATTATTAATTAAGTAATATGTTTGTGAATATGCTTCTTTTAACTTTAATGGGTGAGCTGCTACTGTCATCGCCCCTTGCTGGCGTGCCTGAATGAGCCATTGAACCTCATCAAGCTCAGGGGGGATGAAATCTTTAACATCAATGGCTAGCATGTGGGCATTACGTTTATGAAAGAACGTATTGTGGCTGTATTCAACTCCGGTATAAACAATCATTTTATATTCGCGCCACGCTCGGTTTTTTTCTTTTTCTAAATGCTCTACATAAGTCTTCCAGGTTTTTTTACAAAGTGTGAATTTTAAAAACTTAGCACTCATTCCCAAAACACTTCTTTTAGAAACACATAAATGATCAGTCACTGCAATGGCATCAAAACCCGCTTGGCCATAAACGTCTATTAATTGTGGAAGGGTTAGTTTTCCGTCGCTGTAGTTAGTGTGTAAGTGAAGATCTACTGTAATCATACACTTATATTATCGGCGATAATTAATTGAAATAGTGCTAAGTGTCCCTTAAGAAACCATTAACGTTTAGTTAAGACAACTTCACTCCACCGTCACAGATTTAGCTAAATTTCTGGGCTTATCTACGTCTCTATTAAGCTCACAAGCCAAATGATAGCTTAAAAGCTGAACAGGAATTGAGGCTAATATTGGGTTTGCCATAGAGATTGCTTTAGGAATGGCCAAATAATACTGGCTAAGGTTTTTTAAATGCTCATCAGCCTCAGTACCTATGGCAATGATCTGCCCACCGCGGGCGCGAACTTCCTCAATATTTGAAATATTTTTTTCATATAATTCATCTTTAGGGCACATAGCAATGATAGCCATGTCTTTATCTACCAAGGCTATTGGTCCGTGCTTTAACTCACCTGAGGCAAAACCCTCAGCATGAAGATAAGTTATTTCTTTAAGCTTTAAAGCCCCTTCAAGGGCAATGGGGTATAAGGCGCCTCGGCCAAGATATAAAAAGCCTTTATATTTTGCCAATGTTTGAGCTGCATCTTTAAACCACTTATCATGGTTTAAACAAACCTCCACTTGGCTAGGAAGTGCTAATAAGCCTGAAACAAGATCACTAATTTGCTCCCCATTCAAAGTGTTTTTAACTCGAGCTAAATGAAGGGCTAAAAGCTGTAACGCCACAATTTGTGCTGTGAAAGCTTTTGTTGAGCAAACCCCTATCTCAGGCCCGGCGTTTGTATAAATTCTTGCATTTGCTTCACGGTCAATACTGGAGTGTTGAACATTACATATACTTAAAATTTTAAGCCCTGCTTTTTTAGCAAACCTTAAACAAGCTAAAGTATCTGCCGTTTCCCCACTTTGGCTTACAGTTACAAATAAAGTTGTCTTTTCTAAAATGGGGCTGCGGTATCTAAATTCACTGGCAATGTCTATATCACAGGGGATTTTTGCTAAAGATTCTAAAAAATATTTTGCACATAAAGCTGCATGCCATGCAGAACCGCAGGCAATAAGTTGAATACGGTTAAAATTTAATAGCTCTGCATCTGTGAGACCTAAATTTTTTAAAACCACGTGTTTTGTTTTATGGTCAATATGCTCAGCCATGGTTTGACCTAAAGCACGGGGCTGCTCATAAATTTCTTTTTCCATAAAGTGGTTAAAGCCGGCTTTTTCTGCCATGGCAGTTGTCCAGTTTATTTCATGAATGTCTTTTGAAATTTTTTTGCCTTTAATATCAAAAAACTGGGCATCACTTTTATGGCTTAAAACAATTTCCCCATCTTCTAGGTAAACAATTTTATTTGTATGCTCAATTATGGCTTGCACATCACTTGCAATAACCACTTCTTTTTGGCCCAAACCCACAAGCATAGGGGTTCCATTTTTAAAAGCTAAAAGGGTATCGGGCTCCTTTTCATTAATAACTAAAATGGAATAAGCTCCATGCAACTGAGGAATTACATTTAGCGTTGCCTTTAAAATATCTGAGCCTTTTTTAATTTCTTTTACTAATAAGTGCGCCACTAATTCTGAATCTGTATCAGAGCTAAGCTTAGCACCCTCTTGAATTAACTTTTGGCGAATTTGTACATAGTTTTCAATAATCCCGTTATGAACAATGGCTATTGAATCTACCTTATGTGGATGTGCATTTTTCTCGTTGGGCTCCCCATGGGTAGCCCATCTTGTATGGCCAATTCCTGCAGGGCCGGAGAAATGATTATTTTTAATTTTTTCTTCAAGGCTTACTAATTTCCCTGGGCTTCTAAAAACCTTAAGCTCTTTTTGGTCAAAAATGGCAACACCGGTACTGTCATAGCCGCGGTACTCAAGGCGTCTTAGGCCACTAAGAATTACTTTTTTGGGCTCATTTGGCCCCCAATAGCCAACAATTCCGCACATTATTTTTTTCTGTACCCTTCTTTTATAAACTGCTTGGCCCTACTTACTGCAAGCGCTGCGGAAGGCACATCTTTTGTAATAGTACTTCCACTTCCAATAACAGCGCCATCACCCACTGTAACAGGGGCAATAAATTGTGTGTCACTTCCCACAAAAACGTCACTACCTATTGTGGTTTTATATTTTTTCTTATCTACAGCGTAATTACAGGTTATGGTGCCACAGCCAATATTAGTGTCTTCGCCAATTTCACAATCACCTAAATAAGTTAAATGGTTTGCCTTTGAGCGGTTACCAATAGTTGCTTTTTTAAGCTCTACAAAATTACCTAAATGCACTTCTTCACCCACAACTGTTTCAGGCCTTAGACGCGCATAAGGGCCAAGGGTTGATTTTTTGCCCACCACACTTTTTTCTATAATGGTTCCCCATTTTATTTTTACATCATCATTAATTTCTGAATCTGTAATTTGGCAGTGAGCTTCAATATGACAATTTTTACCAATTTTAGTCCTACCTTTTATCATCACTCCTGGTTCGATCACAGAACCCGCACCCACTTCACAATCTTTCTCAATATATGTGTTTTTTGCATCAATGATGGTGACCCCATCTAGCATGAGCTCTCTTAATTTTCTTAAATAAAGAGCACGGTTTGCCTGGTAAAGCTCTAGCTTATTATTAACTCCAAACATCACTCTTTTATTTTTTGCAGCCTTTGCTCTTACCACGCGCTCCCCTCTTAGTGCTAATTCAACAATGTCTGTTAAATAGTACTCTTTTTTAGCATTATTATTTTTAATTTGCGGTAGATATTTTTTTAAAACCTCTGCTTTTACAACGTAAAGCCCCGTATTAACCTCTTTAATTTTAAGCTCACTGGGGTTTGCTTGCTTAGACTCTATAATTTTTAAAAACTCTTTGTCCCGACCTCTTACAATGCGCCCAAACTCTTTGGGGTTATTAACATTACAACTTGTAACAAGTAGATCTGTCTCCAAAGCGGCATTTAAAGCCTGGCCATAATCTTGTGCTGTTATTAAAGGGTGATCCCCGTTACAAATTAAAACCACGCCGGATAGGGAATCAATATCTGCAGCTTTTACCGCATCTGCCGTACCTAATTGATTTTGTTGCGTATAAAATTTAACTTTTTTAAAATCTTTTAATTCTTGGCGGACTAAATCTGCGCCATAACCAACCACAACTCTAATTTCATCAACCCCAGCCTCTTCTAGCTGCATGGCAACAATGGAAACCATGCTACGGCCGGCCACCTTATGTAAAACCTTAGGAAGATCAGATTTCATTCTTGTCCCAAGACCCGCACTTAAAATGATGGCAGTTTTTGTTGGCATAATGGCCAAGTTATCTTAGCCTTTAAACTTGAGTCAAGGGTATGAAAGAAACTAAAAAAATTATTACTCATTCTGCTGGTGGCCTCCCCATTGAAATGTATGTTTTAGGCAACATAAATTTGCCAAAATTTTTTCTCATTGGCGGAGTTCATGGAGATGAGCCTGAGGGCTCTGTTTTGGTTTGGGATTTTATTAAAAATGCCCAAAGCGTGTTGCAAAAACTAAACAGCTGTTGTTTGGCAATTCCAGATTATAACCCTGATGGGTTAAAAAATAACCAAAGAGTAAATGCCAATGGAGTGGATTTAAACCGTAATTTCCCCGCTTCGGATTGGAGCCCTGAATTTAAAGCCCCCCGCTATAACCCAGGAAAGCAGCCTGAAAGCGAGCCAGAAACAAAAGCCCTTGCAAAACTACTACGTGAGACTAACCCTTTTTTGGTTATTCACTGTCATACTTATGTGCCACAAATGAATTACACCGGAGAGCGCTCAAAAAAGTGGGCACTAAAACTTATGAAAAATTTTAACCACCCCATTACAGATGACATAGGGTACCCCACCCCTGGAAGTTTAGGACAATTTTGTTACTATAATTTAAAAACTGCCTGTGTTTGTATAGAATTACCAGAGCAAGTAGAACAGCAAAAAGCTTGGGACATGGTGGGCCCAGCCCTTTTGGAGCTAGCAATTAATGGCGATAATTAAAAATATTATTTTTGATTTAGATGATACTTTATTTGATACCTACGGCCTACTTGTAAAGCCCGCTTCTATGGAAGCATTTCAGGTGATGATTGAAAAGGGCTTAAACGCAACAACAAAAGCTTGTATGCAAGCTCACGCTGATTTTAAAAAAAATAATATTAGAGAAAATGTTTTTTTAAAAATTGCAGAACACTTTGGATCAAAAGGGGACATTAAAACAAGTGTGCTAGCCAGAGCTGGAGAAAATGCCTTTCTAAAAAGAAGCATTAAAGAAAATATAAAATTATTCCCGCAGACGAAAGAAGTTTTAAAAAAACTAAAAAGTCATTACAGATTAATTTTACTCACCATTGGAGACATACAAACCCAGCAAACTAAAATTAACCTTTTAGAGCTTGATGGAATTTTTAATGAAACCATTATTGTGGATGTAAGCTCAGAAAAAGATAAGAATAGTTCGTTCAAAAATATTCTAACTCAATCAAATCTTAAGCCTGAGAATTTTGTAAGCATCGGTAACCGCATAGATACAGATATCGCTTTTGCAAAAACTTTAGGCATGAAGGGGGTTTTGTTTGAGCATGGAGAGTACTTACATCTTAAGCCCCAAAACGAGTTTGAAAGACCCGATCATATAGTAAAAAACTTAAAAGAGTTTGAGGAGTGGCTCGCCCATGCAGGCTAGTATACTTATTGTAGGCCACCCACGCCCTGAGAGTGTAGAGTTTGGAGCAGACTTTTCTGACTCTTATGAAAGTGCTGAGAACATTTTAAAAGAAAAAACTTACTCTGTTTTAGCAATTAAGGATCAAATTGAAAATAAATCTTGCATTGAGCTTTTAAAAAAGATCCATGAAAATAACCAAGACACTCAAACCATTCTTGTCACCCAAGAAAATAACGCCACAGATTTACAAAAATTTATTAATGAGGCTCATGTTTTTAAAATATTAAACGGCTTTGAGACTCAAAGCTTTCAGCTTTCTGTGCGTGAAGCTTTAGAGGAATTTGAATTAATAAAGCAAAATCAAACTTTTTTAAATTTAAGAACAGAGCAAAACAAAAAACTTCAAACCCTTACCCAAACCTTAGAAGAGAAAGTCTCAGCAAGAGAAGAGTTTTTAATTCGCTCAAGAGAGATTCTATTAAACACCACAAAAAAATTAAGCGCTTTAAGCCGAGCGCTTTTAGCCATTCAAAAAAGTTCTAACAAGGGACAGGTTGAAAAATCTATTAACGATGCCTTAAAAGCAGCACTTGATCTAAGCTGGACGCAGATTTTATTTAAGGGTCAAAGTTTTATTGAAGGCCAAGTTTTTTTCAAGCAAGACAATGTAGAAATTCTCTCTGCACCACTATTAAAAAATAAAGTTCTTTTAGGGCATATTTATTTTGCACGGGAAAGAGTTCACCCCTTTACCCAAGAAGATGTGGATTTTTTATTACAAGTTAGTGATGCCGTCAGCCTCACTATAGACAGGCTGATCACCATGGAACAACTTGAAGGGCTAAAGCAGGAGTGGGATGCCACCTTTGATGCCATCACAAGCCCGTTTTCCATGATAACTGAAAACTATAAAATTATTAGAGCCAACAAAGCCTATGCAGAAAATGCTCAAACAACACCTGATAAAATAATTGGGCAAAAATGCCATGAAATATTATTTAATCAACCAAAACCTTGCCAAGAATGTAACTTGGGCCATGCTTTTAATATCAATTCACTACAAGTACACACACAAGAGCTAAAACTAGCAAACAACCAAACAGCTTATGTGTGTTTTTACCAAGACACCTCTGAGCAATCTAAAATGCAAAGACAAATTTTAGAATCTTCTAAAATGGCAGAGCTTGGCACCATTGGCTCCAGCATTGCCCATGAAATTAATAACCCTCTGGGAGGGATTTTAGCTTTTATTCAAATTATTAAGAATGAGCTATCAAAAGAAGACAAAAGACATCAAGACATTGTTGATATGGAGCAAGCCGCTCTAAGATGCAAAAGCATTGTTGAAAACCTTTTATCTTTTACAAGGGTTTCTCAAAACGCAGATTTTAAACCCCAACGCCTAGGAGATATTTTAAGATCAGTCCTAAATATCATTGAGCTTCAAACAAGAGCCATTGGAATTAAAATTGAAAAGGAAATTTCTGCCCCTGATGTTAAAATCAAAGGGGATTTTAACCAACTAGTGCAGGTTTTTGTTAATGTTTTACAAAACAGCTGTGAGGCCTTAGCCGAAAGAATGTCTAAGGGAAAAAGAACTCCTGCTCCTTTTATTGAAATAAAATCAGTTATTAAAAACAATAAGCTTGAAATACATATTACGGACAATGGGCCAGGAATTGCAGCCTCAAGCTTACCCAAAGTTTTCACACCCTTTTTCACGACCAAAGACAAAACAAAAAATACCGGTCTTGGTTTGAGTGTAAGCTACCAAATTGTCAAGGAACATTTTGGTGAAATGGAAATTTCTTCCACCGAAGGGAAATCTACAACCGTAGTCATTCAATTTCCGACAGTCTAAAGTCCAAACATAAACAGTTTTTTGACGAAAGACTTTTGACTCTGTCATGTTTTTGGTACACTAGTGTTAACTCTTTGTCTCTTAACCATGGAAGGATAGGGGCTCTCATGCAAAAATCTAGAATCTTAGTTTGTGATGATGAATCAAGTATCAGATCAGCTCTTTTTAGAGCACTTGAAAAACGTGGCCACCATGTTTTAACCGCGAGCTGCATTTCAGAGGCAGAATCCCTTACCTCTGGTGGACAAAGCATAGATCTACTTTTAGTTGATATTAGATTGCCTGATGGTGATGGTTTAGAGTTTATGGCTAAGCTTCAAAAAACCCACCACTGCCAAAGCATTGTCATGACTGGTTTTGGAAGCATTGATAACGCCATTGAAGCAACGAAAAGAGGGGCCTTTCATTATGTAACAAAGCCTTTTAATATTGATGAGGTTTTAGCTCTTACAGACAAGGCCCTTGAGAGCAAACGCCTTAGCTTAGAAAATAAATTACTTCGTCAACAACTCCATGAAAAATATAAATTTGAAAATATCATTGGCCAATCAGAAGCCATCATGAAGGTTTTTGAATTAATTGAAATTGTGGCAGATTCTAATTCAACAGTACTTATCACAGGGGAATCAGGAACCGGGAAAGAATTAATAGCAAAAGCAATTCATTATAATTCCTCTCGCGCTTCAAAATTAATGGTGCCCGTTAATTGTGGAGCTATTCCAGGAGAGTTATTAGAATCTGAACTTTTTGGTCATGTTAGAGGCGCCTTTACAGGAGCTATTTCAAACAGACAGGGCCGTTTTGAAATTGCCAATGACGGCACTATATTTTTGGATGAAATTGGAGATATGAGCCCAAATCTTCAAGTTAAAATTTTACGTGTTTTACAAGAAAGACGCTTTGAAGCCGTTGGAAGCACTAAGCCAATTGAAGTAGATGTAAGAATTATTGCAGCTACCAATAAAGACTTAGAAAAAGCAGTTTTAGATAAAAGCTTTAGAGAAGATTTGTTTTATAGATTAAACGTTATACCAATTAAGGTTCCCGCATTAAGAGATAGAAAATCAGACATTCCATTACTTATTAACCACTTTATTACTCAATTTAATGAGCTTAAGAAAAGAGACATCCAAGGTTTTGACCGTGATGCCCTTGAAGTTCTTATGGAGTACAACTGGCCAGGAAATGTGAGAGAGCTTGAAAACCTCATTGAAAGATTAGTTATCTTAAAAGGTCGAGGAGTGATTGGCGTTTATGATTTACCCGAGAGATACCAACAAAAAACCAATGTAGCCCTTAACCCAGATAAAGTAACCGTTCCAGAAAAGGGTCTTGATTTTAATAGTGCCGTAGATAACTTTGAAAACGCCTTAATCATGCAAGCTTTGGAGCGCACCAGCTGGAACCGCAATAAAGCTGCTAATCTTTTAAATTTAAACCGCACCACTTTGGTTGAAAAGATTAAGAAAAAAGGCCTTATTCCACCAGATAGAAGCGTTTAAGGTTTTAAAACTTTTGCTACTTCTTCCAAACTCCAAGACAAACTAGGAGCCTGCTTTAAACTTAAAATAAACTTTTTAATAATGGCTTGCTTTTCACTGGAGTCAAAAAGCTCCTTGAGAGGCTCTTCTTTTGAATCCACGCCAGAATATAGTCTTTTAACAAACTCGGCCTCCTCTTTATTTAAACTCAATTTTGCTCTTTCAGCTAAACCCTCTTGAAGCTCAAGCTTCCAAACTAATTGCTCATAATAAAAAGGAATATCCATTGCAATAGCTTCAAAAAGACTTTGGGTTCCTGTAACCATAACAGGGATTTGTGCTACCCGCATAAAATGTAAGAAGAGTTGATGGTTAGTTGGCCCCACATGTACAACTGTATATGGGCTTTTTGGGAATTATATTTAGTCGGTATAAATGTGCCATCTGGGAATATGTGGTTAAATCCCAAATGAAGATCTTTATACTCTAAATGTATTTTTAAATATTTTGTAATTATCCTTTTTAAATCTGTAATTTCGTCAACATGGCTAAAGTCAAAAATATAAACTGGTGTTTGAGCACCTCTTTTTTTAAGGCTCTCATAAAGAGCCCTGTAATATTCTTTTCCTCTACTACTATTATATTTATGGTAATAAGCAAATCCCCACTGAGCATGAGCAATATCACTATGTTTAGATAAATTTAATTTTGTTTGCTCACGTAACATTTCTAATAAAGCTGGTTTTGGTAAAGCCTCAATATGAGTTAAATCTGGAATATTAACTCCAAAAGATTTTAAAGAAAAACCCGGATTAATTCTTAAGTGTAAATTTCCATTTTTATCTTTAATAACTTTATTTCTAGGGTACTTGCGCCACATCAACTTAAAACTACCCTCTGGAGCCCCTGGCTCTTCAAGGTATACGTTATACTTAAGCTTTCCGATATTGCCAAAGTTTAAAGCATTACCTGATGGTACTCTGATAATTTGAAACTGCTTGGTATTTAAAAAATCTCGCCCCTGTTTAGTCTCAGAATAATATACATCAATTCCATCAATTTTATTTACTGCCACTTTAGGATTAAAGTTATTAAATCTATATTTAATATTTTTGTAAGCATGCTTATCATCAATTACTATTGAAACTTCTAAGTCAGAAAACTTGGCTTTAAGTTGTTTAGCTAAGGCATGGGCATTCATAAAATCACCAAACCCATCACCATAATATTCTTGGAGCCTTATCACTACCCCACCCAAGGCTTGCATAGCACTTTTAGAACTAAGCTTTTCTAGTAAAGCGGGGCATGGGCTTTCAGACACAGTAGCGCTTGCGAGGTTTGCTACAGGTAAAAGGCATGCCAAAAAAACAATGGGGTTAATAATCTTCATCTGAAATTTAATATTACAAATATAAGGCCACAGTATTGACAGAGCCCCCTTTAATTTTGAAGAGATTATTTTAATCAAAAAATACCAGAGCCCATATAATGGGACTTAAGCCGTATGGGTTTTTGGCAACTGACAAGCATTTTATGATTTAATAAATTATAATATTTTCAATAACTTAGCTAATATTAAAACTTAATCCTAGCACCGCTAACCCCTTTAAAATGCCTGGGGTCAAATTTAAGTAGGTTTAACGCTTGGCCCTTACTTTGCTCTATATAACTTATGTAAAAGCGGGTAATCCAAGGGGGCTTAAGACGGATTTTAGGCCCGTCCCCCATTTTACATGTATGAGATTATTTAGAGTTTTTTTAGCAATCACCTGCTTAACACAATTTAGCCATAACAGTATTGGTGTGGCCAGCATCCCTGACCATCTTAAATCTATAGATTTAGATCAAGAGTTTGTCACCGTAGATACAAGATCAACTTTTGGAAAATATTTTGATAAATATGTACCTTACAATCTAACCCCCACACAAAACACATCAGTCTTGAGAGAGGAAATCCAAAAAAAGGTGTCTCAAAAGGTTACTGATGAGTTTATGAATGGCGATTTTTTTAAACAATCCGTGGCAGGAAAGACTATTTCAAAAGTTGAAAAAGCCACTAACAAAAGCTTTTCCATTGGAGATGCTAAAAAACAAGAAACTGTTCACACTTTTAAATTTAATTTTAAAGCCCTCGAGAGAAATGCAGAAATTGACTACTCAGGCTTTTTTAACTCTCACATGGTTTATAATATGGACACCTCTGTAGCCTCATTAAGCCTCACTAAACCACTAGACGAAGAAACGTCTTTATCTCTTGTTAGCTCGACCAACATCTATCAAGTTCAACTTAACCCAACACTAACACTTACACATCATTTTTAAATAGTTTACACTCTTAGCTAGGGGGTAGTATGAGGGGCGTACACAAAACAATAGCATTATTATTCTTTATCGGGTTTTTAGGTCTTATTATCACTAGCTATCAAAATTGCGGTGGCCAATCCCCACAAAGCTCTTTATGCTTTGGCCCTCAATGCGGACAAATAAATCAATCAAGTACGGGAAATAACAACACACAACCCACACCAACACCCAATTCAAATGAAAACTTAATTGTAAGCTCCACAAACTCTTCTAAGTTATTTATTAATAGCCCTAAATATTGCACCCCACTGCAGGCAGGAAATGAGTTTTATAGTACTTGCCCACAATGTTGTGCAGCTCAAATAAGCTGGGCCACATCAGTAAATGTTGCAATTTATGTTTACCATCAAAGTATTCCTGCAAATAAATCTGTGTTTGCCTGCGCTAGTACAAACGGATCAAACATTGCTGGATGGGTATTCCCATTTACAGACGGCAGCAACTATGTTTTTGAAATGTATGAAACCACATGCCCCGGGGCTGGCACACCAGCTCAACAGCAAGCCCATATTGCCAATTTGCAGCCTGTAGCCACACTTACAATGCGCAAACAATAATGACTGTTTAAAAAAAATTATTTAAAAGCTATTTGAAGGCCGGGCTTAGCTCCGCGTTTTGCGCGCAAGAAAAAACGTCTCATTCTTTTGTCAGACTTATACCAGCAGAGTTCTTTTGGCTCTATTTTATTTTTGGATAATTCCACCAAAAGCTCAGATAGTCTTTCTGTTGGGAACACACAATATAAGTCTCCGCCAAATTTTAAAAGCCTCGCAGCTCCTTTAACCCACATCTTCATTTTTAATTGCACCTCATGGCGTGCAATTTGATCTTTTTTATTTTTGTTAGCCTCTCCTGAGCCTTGTGCAAAAAAGGGTGGGTTAATAACAAAGCAATCAAATCTTTCAAGGTTTTCTTTTTTCTTAAAGAATTTTTGAGCCGTTGTTTTCACTACTTTAGCCTTTTCTAAAAAAATCTCCTCTTTCAAGTTATGAGTTGCTGCTTTTATGGCTTCACTTTGAATATCAATAGCTACAACTTGTGTGGCCTTATTATAATCAAGAATTTCTTTTGCAATAATGCCATCCCCACAACCCACATCTATGGCTAAAACTTTTCTTAACCCCTTACCCACAGGTTTCATAAGCCTAACTAAATTTGGTCCATCTTGAGTGTGGCTTTTTTGGTTTTGATTAAATTTCCAACCAGGGCGCTGCATTTTATTTAAAGCTATGCACTACAAGGCCTGAGGGAATTTTAGGAAAAAAGAATGTAGATTTATGCGGCATTACTTTTTGATGTAAGGCTTTACCCACAACATCATCATAGGTGTTGGGGCGCACTAAAAAACCAACATCATATTTATTTTCTTTTAAAAGCTGATCAAACTCAGGAATGCTTCTTACATAATACGGCTTAAACTCCTCTTTTAAAAAGCTTTCATGCAAAAAATCTAAATCCAAAAAGTCGACTGATTTTTTAGCGCCCTTTTTGTCTTTTAGCTTTGCAAATAAATAACCTTTATTGCCTGAAAACTTAATTCCAAAGGCTACGGCACTCTCAAGCTTTAGTTTTTCTTCAAGCTGACTTAAGCTGTCTACATTCTCTAAAGTAAAAAACTCTTCACAGCGTTTATTAAATAAAGCTTTTTCATTTGCAGAATTAAATTTTAACAGCCTATGGGTTGGTAAAATAACCGTACCCTTTTGTTTAAACGCACAAACATTTGCCAAAACATATTTAGTATTTTCTTGTGGGTTGTCTTGGTAAAATTTCAAAGCTGTTTCATAGCGGTGGTGGCCATCAAGAATGTAAAGCTTTTGGTTTTTAAGTTTTGCTTCAACTTTTTCAATAATAACCTTGTTGTCTACCCCCCACAAGGTATGGTGAACCTTGTAGCGGTCAGTGTAGTCATACAAAGGTTTTAAATCTGATACAATTTGCTCAAACTCAGAATCGGTAAAATCAGAAGAATCATAGCCTAAGAACACGGGCTCCATGTTCCCCTGGGCTTGAGTCATAAGCTCATATCGGTCTTGCTTATATTTTGCAAATGTCTTTTCATGGGGTAAAACAACTTTATTTTTATAATCTTCAACCTGCACTACTGCAAAAAAACCATAGCGAGATAAATTTTTATCTACGTCTTGGCAGAACTGCTCATAGTTTGAAAGGCTAAAATCTTGTTTATAAAAATAAAAACACGGGGTGTTGTCTCTAATTAAAACTTCTTGGCTTTGTAGGTTTAAAAAAAACTCTGCCGCTTTTTTATGCTTATTCTCACCTTCAGCTAAAATAACTTGGCTAAAGTTAAATTGGCTTAAAGCCTTCATCTCTTTAAGTTCTTCTGGTGTTATCACATCATAGGGAGGCACTACCACACGAGATAAGTCTTTAACTTTATTTGATAAGTTATAGCGCCAAGCTTTAAAGGGTTTTACAACTGCCATTTAATTGCTCGTGGTTAAATCTGCTTTTGAAAATGTGCGCTTTGCAATTTTGCTATTTTTTTTTAACTTAGATTTAGCTTTCTTAGGTAAAGCTTTAACCGGGGCTTTTGACTTTTTTACCTTAGATACTTTTTCGCTAGAAACTTCTTTTGCAATATCATTTCTGACTTGCAAGCCATTAAGAATGACACCTTTTACTATCTCGTAAGCTTTTGCTCTAGCTTGAGTTACAGTTTTATCAATTCCAATGCAGTTTAAAACTCTACCACCACTTGTAATATACCCATTGTGGCTAGCTGTCCCCGCATGGAGAAAATATTTTTCTTTGTTTGTTTGTTTTAAAATCTCTTTATCAATAAAAACTCTTAAGCCTTTTTGAGGGTTATCTGGGTAGCCAGGGGCTGCTACAACAACGCAAACTGCAGAATTTTTATTCCAATTTAGTTTTGGCATTTTGCCATCTGCAATTTGTTTAAATACATCAACCCAGTCACCCTGTAAGAGCGGCATAATCACTTGTGCTTCAGGGTCACCAAAGCGCACGTTATACTCTAAAACATAGGGCTCACCATCTTTAATCATAAGACCTATATATAAAATGCCTCTGTAATCAAAGTGGCTTTCATTAAAGCCTTTCATTGTTGGCTTAATTATTTTTTCTTCTACTTTTTTTAAAATTTTTCCCCAAGATTTCACCGGTGCGTAAGCACCCATTCCACCAGTATTAGGGCCTTTATTCTCATCATGAAGTTTCTTGTAATCTTGAGCAAATGGCAAAATTTGATACTTATCCCCGCTGACTAAAAGCAAAACACTGAGCTCTTGGCCTTGAATAAACTCTTCTAAAATAACTTTATTAGAAGCTTCTTGAAGCACCTTTTTTTCAAAAAAATCTGTGGCTGCTTTTTTAAACTCACTATCATTTTCACAAATTCTTACACCCTTACCACCAGCCAAACCATCAGCCTTCACAACCCATGGACCAGAAAAACTAGTTTGTGCCAAAACCATTTCATCTTTTGAGTTCACCACTTTGTAGTTGGCTGTAGGAATAGAATATTTTTGCATAAATTCTTTTGCAAAAATTTTGCTAGATTCAAGTTGGGCTTCTTTTTGGTTAGGACCAACAACTTTATACTCAAACCTTCTTAACGCATCTGCCACGCCAGATGCGAGTGGGGCTTCAGGGCCAATAATCACTAAATCTGGTTTTATTCTTTTTGCTAAATCAATAACTGTGCGCATATCAGTTGGGTCTGCAATGTGGCAAGCCGCATCTCTTGCAATTCCTGGGTTACCAGGTGCACAACTTAGATTTTTTACTTTTTTGGAAGTTTTAAGAGCTTTTATTATGGCGTGCTCTCTGCCACCACCGCCAAGGACAAGTATATTCATAGACAGCCATAATTAACTACAACCACCAAAGTGTCAACATGTCACACGCTGCGGCGATCAGACTATTTTAAAAATATTGTTTAAAACTTGTGCAGTATTAAAAACATAAAGAATAAAACTGGCCCTAAACCTTTGGCTAATGTGCCGAAAAGTCCAACATGGGAAACAAATGTGGGCTTATTTTAGTTGGATTTACTCTGATGCTAACTGCAGGCTGCTCCGAGCAACCTTTAACCGGAATTAATTCAATAAAAGCTAACTCTGGCAGTGCTTTTGGCGGGGTTTGCCCTACAAAGCAAAACTTGGCTGCAAGGGTGACAAAATTAAATCAAGAAACCATCACCACAAATTCTTTCCATACAGTAAAAAAATTTGATGTAAACGATTTTATTGATTCATCAAAGATTGACACCCTAAGCACAAATATTGTTTTAGAAAAAAACACACAAATTATTCTTACTCTAAATAGACAATGTGCACTTAAAGATCCAGCTCAGCTTCCTCAAAGAGATTTAATTACCCAGCTTAATTCATCAACCAACCCTGAGATCATGAGCGAGCAATCTGTTGTGTGGCATTTGCCAAATGAAATGAGTGTTAGTGAATTAGAAAAAATAACTTCAGCCTCTAAATGTGTTCTAAGCACTTCTCTGAATAAAAGTTTAGATCTTCTCTCTACAACCACCACAACACCCAATGACACTTACTACAATAGTCTCTCTCATTTAAAAGCTCTTGGCTATGAGTACTTATATAATAAAATATTTAATAAAATTATTAACACTGAAGATGTCATCACTGTTGCCGTTATTGATACCGGCAATGACTTAGTTCATGCCGATATGGTTGGGCGCAACTGGGAAAATTTAAGCGAAAAAAATGGCAAACCCGGTGTTGATGACGACAACAACGGTTTTGTTGATGATATTAATGGTTACAATTTTGCCACAAGCTCTGGCAATGTGGTTGATGAATATGGCATGCCACACGGAGAACATGTAGCAGGATTAATTGCCGCCAATGTGAATAACAATGTTGGTGTAGTAGGGCTTGGCTCAGCTAGAGTTAAAATTATGCACTTAAATGTTTTTGGAAGGCCCATCTTGCCTGGTTATGGTGGCACAGATCCTCTTTTATTAATGGAAAATGCCATTAGATATGCTGCTGATAATGGTGCAAAAGTAATTAACTTAAGTGTTGGTCGTCTTGGCTCAAGTACTACAGCTCTTAATGCATTAACTTACGCAGTTAATAAAGGGGTTTTTATTGCTGCATCTGCTGGTAATAACTCAATAGAAATCACAAGCTCTCAACCATTTTTCCCCGCAATATATGGCGCTGAGTTGAATGGCATGATGGCCGTAGGCGCCGCAGATTCCGTTAATGGAGTCTTTGGTGAAAAATGCGGGTTTTCAAATTACAGCACACATTATGTTGAAATCACAGCCCCAGGGTGCGACTCAAACGCATCAAGTACTGGTTTACTCTCACTTGGCATTTTTTCTGAGCAACCTTATGTCTATATGGCAGGCACTTCTATGTCAGGCCCTCTTGTGGCAGCTGCTGCTGCAACAGTTATTAGTTATGTAAAAGAAAAATCAGGTGTTGAGCCCTCAAATATTTTGAATGAAAAAATACTTAAAATGGGTGGTAAAAAAATGTCTAATCAAGAGAGTTTTGTTAAAAACGGCAATGCTTTAGATATGCCCAGCCTTTTAAGCTATATAGATACTGAAATTCTTGGTCTACCCGCTTCTTGCCAGTAGACAACCTAAATATTCTTATGCCATAAAATAAGGCTAACGTTCAAAGGAGCCTTATTTTATGAAACCTTTTTCAGGTTGTGATTTTTATCAAATGGATTCGCTTTTATCTGAAGATGAAAAAATGATCCGAGACACCATTCGAGATTTTATTTCAAAAGAAGTCATCCCTATTATTGAAAAGCATGACCGTGAGGGCACATTTCCTAAACAACTTATTCCTAAATTTGCAGAGCTAGGCATGCTGGGCGCCACTATTAAGGGCTATGGTTGCGCTGGCCTTAGCTACACCTCTTACGGGCTTATTATGCAGGAGCTTGAAAGAGGAGATTCTTCTTTAAGAAGTTTTGTTAGTGTGCAAGGTGCTCTTTCCATGGGTGCTATTTATATGTATGGCAGCGAGGAGCAAAAAGAAAAATACCTTCCCGGCATGGCACAGGGAAAAATAATTGGTTGCTTTGGTTTAACAGAGCCAGATTTTGGTTCAAACCCCGGCGGCATGATTACTCGGGCTAAAAAAGTTGGCAATGAGTATATTTTAAACGGAAATAAAATGTGGATCACAAGTGGCGGCATTGCCGATGTAGCCATAGTTTGGGCAAAAACTGAAGATAATGTCATTCGTGGCTTTATTGTAGATAAAGGCACCCCCGGGTATACCACCACAGACACTCATGGGAAATTTTCTTTACGCGCAAGTGTTACCAGTGAGCTTCACTTTCAGGATTGTAAAATTCCAGTAAAAAATCTTTTGCCAAATGTTGAGGGTTTAAAAGGTCCATTTGGTTGCCTTAACAATGCCCGCTTTGGAATTGCTTGGGGTGCAATTGGCTCCATGATGGCCGTTTTTGATGAGGCAAAAGAATACGCCAAATCTCGCATTCAATTTGATAAACCCATTGCCAGTTACCAACTTGTTCAAGCAAAGCTTGCCAACATGATGACAGAAATCACAAAAGCACAACTCTTAGCACTCCAGCTTGGAAGACTAAAAGATCAAGGAAAGGCAAAGCCTTACCATGTGAGTATGGCAAAAATGAATAACGTTTCTGAAGCATTAAAAATGACTCGCATGACACGTGATATTTTAGGTGCAAATGGAATAACTGATGAATATCAGTGCGGCCGTCACATGAGAAATTTAGAAAGTGTAAACACCTATGAGGGCACTGAAGACATTCATCGCCTCATTTTAGGTGAATATATAACCGGAATTGCTGCTTACCGTGTTAACTAAACTTTTTTTACGTTAATGGCTTTTTTCCCTTTTGGTGCATCGCCAACTTCATATTCAACGCGATCCCCCTCTTTTACCTCTTCGCCATTTGGTAAATCTGAAGAGTGTAAGAAAATATCTTCGCCATCATCGCCTGTGATAAAACCAAAGTGTTTCTTTGGGTTATACCACTTCACTTTCCCCGTTTTCATTGTTGTCTCTCCCTAAGTGTTGGTGTTCGGGTCTTCAGCTTTATTTTAAATTTTTTTTAAATTTCGCGTCAAGTAGTTGAAGGCTTAATGCATCAGAACTAGACTTAAGTGATTAGTCTGAAGTAAAACCCATGCCACGCTTTTTTATGTTATTTGGTCTTTGATTTCTAAAAGAAGCTATTTTGGTAAGTGTAAGGCTACACTTTTGGTTTAGAGCATGTTTCATTTCAACTTTTGCTAATGCTACCTGAAAAGCTTTTTCAATATCATCTATGGCGCCTCGATAACTTGCACCTGGCCTAAAGTAAGATTTAGTAAGTTCATTTAAAATTTGATCCTGGTTTGTAATATAAATTTTTGTATTCTTCTCTTTTTCTTTAATTTTTACATATTCCTTAATTTTAATTTTTATTACTGCTAAAAACTCTTCCTCTGTCTGGGGCCCTTGGAAGTGATGAAGATCTGCAACTCTATCAATTACATAACGTGACAAGTTATCTGCCATTAATTTTTCTTCCACTTGTTCAAAGCTATCATTTGGATTAATGGTTTGTGCTCCAGCATTAGTTGCCAAAAAGAAAGTGGCATTTCCGATGTTATACTTAACATACTTAGGTGTTCTCTTTGAAGATAGATGGGCATCAAGAGCTTCTTCTGCTAATAAAACTGGGGAATCTAAAACATCTAAAAGCTCGTTTTGTACACCTTTTCTTGTTTTTTCCACTTCATCAATTAAAAATACAGTCATTCCATTTTTTCTAATGGCTTGGGCAATTCTTGTTTTTATCATTTCAGCATCTGTATTTTCATCAAGCTTTATTCTTTCAAATGGCAACCCCATAAGCTCTGCATACACTTCTGGGATAAAAGTTTTTCCAATACCGCGGTCACCAAAAAATAGTCTTCTGCCAAGTGGTTTTTTACCTGAGCTACTTGATGTTAATAAGCCCTGGGCATCATTTATGAGTGCCTCTTTAAGTTCTTTTTGCCCAGCAATTCTCTCATCTAAACCCGCAACTACTTGTTTTAAAATTTCTTGTCGTTCTTTTTGGTCAAAATATCTTTCATCTATGTTGTATTTTCTAGCAGCCACTTTTTTAATTAGTGCTGAATTTAAATCTTTAGCCTTAATTGCTGAAATTTTAAGCTCAGCTAAAATATCTGCCTGTAAACTTACAGCTCTCAATAAGTAGGCCGTGGAGGAATCAAATTTTTTAGATATTGTGATTATAAGATTTTTTGCCTCCTTGGATAGAGGCTCATACTTATGAGCCTTTGCCCAAACATCTAATGCTTCAGGTATTTTATCCTCAGGGGCATCTTTTTTTACAACTTTACCAACACCACGGTTAAAGGTGTCATCGCCTGCAAAATATTTTTTGTAATAGTCCTCAGTAGTGGTTGCTATAATTTTAACCGACCCCTCAGCAAGAGATGGGGCCAGCATTTGAATAATATCAATATCACTTCCTGAATGTGTTCCAGCACCCTTTGCTAAATGGATGTTGCCTATTACAAAAATTACATCCGGGTTTAAACGCGCATACTCTATTATTTGCTTCACCTTCTCTTCAGTCTTGCCCACTCTACCGTCTGAGGCCGCAAGAACGTGAACGGGTAAGTCATAAAAATGAACATTTTTACCAAATTCTGGGTATTTTCCATCTAAAACATTTTTTACAAAACGGGTTAAAAATTCAAATTTGCCCGCGCCCTCTTCGCCAACAATAATAGCGCTTCCATTAACAAGCTTTCTTCTTAAGTCATTAAATTCTTCTGCATCAAAGGATTCATTAGGCAAGACTAAGTGTTCTTTGTTTTGAATATGGGCTTTTTCGTATCTTAAATAGTTTTTACTTACATAATCATTAGGGTTAGCTGTTTCAGAATCAGTTGCCCCAGCAGAAATGGCCTCGCCAAGACCTGATACAATCTCATTTATAAACCCAGACACAAAATCTGAATTCCTTCTACTGCTTGGGACAGGGAGTTTTCCCTCTACAATTCTATTATCTAATAATTCTCTAACATCATAATCCTCAACTTGGTTCCCACCCAGCTCAACAAAAACTTTGCTATATCTTTCTTCAAAACTCAGTCTGTGCTCTTTTGTAATTCCGGAAAGCTTTATTGATTTGCCATTACTACCAATAAGTAAAACAAAAAACTCTTTGCTATTTTCTGTATAAATAGTTAATGCCCCTAAACTAGGCGCTCCAGTAACCCCCGTAAAGAGCCATTTATGAGCCACTACTTCAGAACTATTATCAACGTATTTTGCCTCATTTTTTTCAAATTTAAATTGAGGGTCGTTAAGCTTAATCTTAAGCGAGAATATTTCCCCTTCTCTATTAACTGCATATAATTCATTTTCTGCTTCAAATACGGTAACATCCATTTTTTTACCTGGAACGTTTGTTACCATAGCAAAATAGATATCATTTTTACTTTTTGGGCCAATAAAAGAGGGCTTCATGTTTTCCTCTTCCACTGTATCTTTGTTGCCATGAATTATATTTTCAATGGCTCGATTTATTTTTTTTCCTGACAAAACAGTGCTTATAACTTTCTGGTCCCCTCGCATTTCTGAATAAACAACTTCTTTACGGTCTAAATAAAATGTCAGGTTGGCCCCGTTACTGAATTGATATCTAACGACACTTTCTTGTGAATAAGCTTTAAAGGAAAACAAAATTAAGCAGATTCCAAATAGAACCTTGTTTGTTATTGGCATTATCCCTCCGCCTGTTAAGGGGTTTATATGCAAAATAAAAACCAAGAGTTCTTAACATTCTTATGCGCAATTAAGATGTTTTTTTCATATTTGAGCGCGTATAAAACGCACTGAGTGTCGAAAAAAGTAACACTTTTGGGCACCCTTACATGCTCCATTTTACTTGTCATATCAGCTATCTACACCAAAATGCCACACACCCATGGCACCCAACTTGCCATTATTGCGGGTGTTATATGGAGGAAAAGCAAGATGGAACGTTTGTACAAATTCATTTTATTAGGGCTTTTCATCTTAGGTTTTGTGGGAGCTATTGCAGGGGTCCCCAATCAAGGTGAGCAGAGTTCAATTATTTCTTTAATTAGAGATGTGAGAATGGCTGAAGAGGTAAACCTTATCAATTCTGGACGCTGGAGCATTGATCAAGCGCAGACTCAAGAAGTAGAGTTAGACCAAATTGAAAAGCTTTTTTTAAAATCTGAGAAAAAACTTGCCCAAAACGTAAAAAACTAGCAAATACTAAAGAGCTATGACAAAAGCTCAAGATTTGCCTAAAGCCTATGAACACCAGTCCGTTGAGGGCAAATGGTATCAGTTTTGGCTCTCTAAAAATTATTTTAAAGCCGACGACTCATCAAAAAAACCCACATACACTGTCATGATGCCCCCGCCCAACGTAACAGGTGTTTTACACATGGGCCATGCCCTTAACTGCACTCTACAAGACACACTAGTACGTTATAAGCGCATGAAAGGCTTTAACTGCCTTTGGCAACCAGGTATGGATCACGCTGGTATCTCCACCCAAATTGTTGTTGAAAAACAATTAGCCAGCCAAGGTATTAAGCGTGAAGAGCTGGGGCGAGAGAAGTTTTTAGAAAAAGTTTGGCAATGGAAAGCCCAATCCGGCGGGATGATTTTTAAACAACAACAAAAATTAGGCGTAAGTGTTGATTGGGATAGGGCTAAATTTACTTTAGATGAAGACATGTCTTTAGCTGTTAAAAAAGTATTTGTAGATTTATATAAAGAAAGTCTTATTTACCGTGGCAACCGCCTTGTTAACTGGTGCCCACGTTGTAACACGGCAGTTTCAGATTTAGAAGTAAAACACCAAGATCAAAAGGGAACACTGTGGCATATAAAATATGGGGGTCTTACAGTAGCCACAACACGCCCTGAAACCATGCTTGGCGATACTGCCGTAGCAGTTCATCCTGAAGATGAACGCTATAAAAAATTAGTTGGTAAAAAAATTAAATTACCCCTTACAAATCGTGAAATCTCCGTTATTGCCGATGAAAGTGTAGATAAAGATTTTGGAAGCGGCGTTGTTAAAATAACTCCCGCCCATGATTTTAACGATTATGAAACTGCCAAACGCCACAATTTAGAAATGATTTCTATTTTCGATAATAAGGCCATTGTTAATGAAAATGGTGGAGCCTACAAGGGCTTAACTTCAATCGCAGCTCGTAAAAAAGTTTTAGAAGATTTAACTGAGATGGGCCTTCTTATAAAAGAAGAGCCACACCCCATGTCTGTTGGCAAATGTGACCGCTGTGAAGCCGTTATTGAACCCATGCTTAGCGATCAGTGGTTTGTAAAAATAAAGCCACTTGCTGATAAAGCCATTAAAGTTGTTGAAGATGGGAACATTAAATTTTATCCAGAGAATTGGAAAAAAACTTATCTTGATTGGCTTTATAATATTAAAGATTGGTGTATTAGCCGCCAACTTTGGTGGGGCCACCGCATTCCTGCCTGGCATTGTGCAGATTGCAAACACATCACAGTGAGTATGGAAGATGCCAAAAAATGTGAAAATTGTGGCTCTAAAAACATTTCTCAAGACAATGATGTTTTAGACACCTGGTTTAGTTCCTGGCTTTGGCCTATGAATACTTTGGGTTGGCCCGCAGAAACCGAAGCTTTAAAAAAATATTACCCCACAAATGTTCTTGTTACCGGTTTTGATATTATTTTCTTCTGGGTTGCAAGAATGGTTATGGCAGGCCTTCATTTTAAAAAGCAAATTCCATTTAAAGATGTTTACATTCATGGGCTTGTGCGCGATGAGCGCGGGCAAAAAATGTCTAAATCTAAAGGCAACGTAGTTGATCCACTAGATTTAGTAAATGATTACGGAACAGATGCCTTACGCTTTACTTTGGCTTCTTTTGTAGGCGCTGGAAAAGATATTCGCTTTAGTGAAGACCGCCTTGATGGCTACAGAAATTTTATTAATAAAATTTGGAACGCAACCAGATTTTGCCTAACAGCACTTGAAGGCGTGGAGCTCTCTAAAAATATTGATGCAAACTCTTTAACACTAGCTGATAAATATATTGTTCATGAGCTAGGCCAAACCATTAATGAAGTTACTCAAGCTTTAGAAAATTATCAATTCACTGAAGCAGCACAAAAGCTTTATCAATTCACATGGAATGAATTTTGTGATTGGTATTTGGAGCTTTCAAAACCAGTTTTATACGGAACAGATCAAAAACAAAAAACGCAATCTGGCGCAGTTCTTGTTGGCACCCTTGAGCGCTTGGCAAGACTTCTTCACCCCCTCATACCTTATGTAACCGAAGAGGTTTACCAAACTTTAAGAAACATTTATCCTTCTATAAAAAATGAAAAGGAAAGCATTTGTATTCAAGAATACCCCACACTAAGTGATAGTTTTTTAAAACTTGCATCAAAAGAAGCAGCATTTGAAATAGATGTAGTTAAAAAAGTTGTGGGAGCGCTAAGAAATATTCGAGGAGAAAACCGCATTAGCCCAGCTATTAAAATTAAAATTTTAGTGCAAACACAAAGCACAGCTTTACTTAAAATTTTACAACAAAATGATGCTTTTATTACTTCTTTAGGGCGCCTTGAAAAAGCTGATTATTTAACGCAGCTGCCTGATACCAAAAAATCTGCCGTAAGCTTACTGACTATTGGCCAAGAGCGTATTAATGTTATTGTTCCCCTTGAAGGGCTTGTGGATTTTAACGAAGAAATAAAGCGCTTAAATAAAGAGCTGGAAAAAGTGGCTAAAGATTTTGATATTGTTAATAAACAACTCACCAGTGACAATTTTGTAAAACATGCTCCAAAAGAAATTTTGGAAGAAAAAAAACTTCTGCTTTCTCAGCTAACAGACAAACGCCAAAATATTTTAGCTAGCCTTGAACGTCTTTCTTAAGCCACAACTTTTCAAACGCGCATTTGGCTTTTCATGAATTCACCAGCACCATTATTCATTTCCTCATAAATGGCGTTAGTGTTTGGTGCGGCATTAGCTGCTAAAATAGCAGGTGCTACTTGTGCAAAAGCCCCTATAGCAATATCTAAGTCTTTTTCTGTATGTGTTGGCATAACTGAGCAGCGAATTAGAGCTTGCCCACGGGGCACCGCTGGGTAAACCACAGGTGTTGTGAAAATTCCTAATTTTAATAAAGTTTGGCAAACGCCTAGGCAAACAGAATCATCTCCAACTAAAACTGGAATGATAGTTGTGGGGGATCCCATTGTGTCTATTCCTAAATTTTGTAAACCTTTTTTAAAATACTCTGCATTGGCATTAGCTTTAACTACTCGCTCTGGCTCTTCCATTAAAACTTCAAGAGCTTTTAGAGCCGCCGCAGTACTTGCTGGTGCAAGGGCAGCTGAGAACATAAAAGATCTAGCGTTATGCCTTAACCAATCAATAAGTTCTGCACTACCTGCAATAAAACCACCCTGGGAGGCCATTGATTTTGAAAATGTTCCCATTATTACATCAACTGGCAAGTTATACATGTTAGCGGTCCCACGCCCACCAACACCCACAACTCCTAGGCCATGGGCATCGTCAATAAATGTTCGGGCGTTGTATTTTTTTGCTAAATTATAAATCTGGTCATACTTAGCAGTTTTACCAGTCATGCTAAAAACACCATCAGTAACAATTAATTTTCCACAATCAGCAGGTACAGATTTTAAAAGCTGCTCTAAGTGCTCCATATCATTATGTCTATAAACTAATGTTTCAGCATCAGAGGCTTTGCAACCCTCAATAATGCAAGCATGGTTATCGCCATCACTAAAAATATAATCGCCCTTGTGGGCAAGAGCCGGGATAGCACCTTGGTTTGCCAAAAAGCCTGATGCAAAAACAAGGGCGGATTCAGTTCCTAAAAATTCTGCTAATTTTTTTTCTAATTTTTCATGTAAAGATAAATTTCCATTAAGAAATCTGGAACCTGTGCAACCTGTTCCCCAAAATTTTACCGCCTCAACGGCGGCGTTAATAACTCTAGGATCATGGGTTAAACCTAAGTAATTATTAGAACTCATCATGACAAGGTTTTTGCCTTTGTGAGTAACGTTATTACCAATTGAACCTTCAAGTGTTCTAAAAAATGGGTATAACTTTGCTTGACGTACCATATTCACAAGGGTCAAACCTTGTAGTTTGTTGAACAATTCCATAAGTTAACCGCCTCCTAATTGAATGTAGACTATTAGAAATACAACAGGTTAATGCCCGGCACAACTTCTAATTACTTTTATGGCTCAAAGCTTGCTTTTTATAAATCCTATAGACCTTATTATGTAGCCCCCCCATGGCTTGGGAAAGCTCATTCATGGGGCCATTACTTGCTAAAACCCAAGAAATTTCACATAGGGCATAGTTTGTTTTAGCGCCCACATTAAACATTTCTTCAGTAATAGCACTTCCCACGCCTTTGCCATGATATTTTTTCAAAACGCCTAAAGCATAGCCACGTATTGAGTTTGTCGTTTTTTTGCGGTTTAAGTAGCGCGAAATTAAACCTAGATCAATTTTCCCCCAAGACGGCTTAATAATGTGGTTGTAGTTAGGAATCATCACTAAACAACCAACTTCTTTTCCTTCGTGCAGAGCAAAAACAATCATGCGGGGGTCTAAAAAAAACTTTAGCTGAAACACCATCTCATCAATTTGGGAATCTAAAAACTCTTCAAAGCCCCAGTTTTCACTTAGAGCCTCGTTAAAAATTCCTGCAATAATGCGAGCTTCTTTTTTTAAATTTTTAGCATCAAGTTGTCTGAAGCTTAAATTTAAATTCTCCCTGGCTTTTTTAGAATTATCTTTTATTAATTCAGGTAATACAGAGTCTTTGTGGTGCGCCGGATTTTTTAAAATATAAGTGTATAAATCCATAGCCTTTGACATGCCAGCACTTGTTAAAAACTTGTCATACTCAGGGTGATTATAGCTCATCATAAAATAAGGATCTTGTTCAAAGCCCTCAACAAGAACTCCAATGTAAGGGTCTTCTTGCCTAAAGTGAAATGGGCCAATCATTTCAAGCTCGGGGTAAAAACTATGAGCCCTATCTACTAATGCTTTTGCCGCCTCGGGGTGCTTTGGGTCGCACTCAAAAAAACCAAAGTGAAGACGTGTTTCATCTTCAACGGTGTGAACTTTTACTGCTAAACGCGCAACAGCCTCTTTGCCCAAATAGGCAAGTAATAAATGCTTTTGTTTTTTATTTTTAAACTTTAATAAGTCTTTGGTTAAAACATTAGGCGGCATAACATAGCGGGAATTTTTGTTATAAATTTTAAGTGGTAGTTGAATGAATTCTTTAAGCTGTTTATTGGTTGTAACTTCTTGAATATTAAGCTTTGTTGGTACTAAACCTGGCTTTTTATTTTGTATGATTTCTGTTTCCATAAGGCGGCATCTTGCTCTCTTGAGAGCGCCTTGTCAACTTAAGGTGGGTGAGCTTAAGTCCATCGACGTTCATGAAAAAAATTCCAAACATTAACAATTTTCAGTACTTACCATGGCGTACGGCTTTGTCCTCTGCTATCAGTAGCCTCTTTAAGCTATTTAATGTTGGCACCATGATTGCCTATTTAAGCTTAAAACCCTTAAAGGAGTTTTTGGATGGGAAAGAGTTTTTTAGTCCTTTTAGCCATTTTATCTTCTTTTCAATTAACTAACGCTGAAGAAAATAAATGTAATGATCTTATTACTCAAATTAATAAATTAGACCCAGATGTCGGGCAAGGTTGGCGCGGTTTCATGAGCCCTAAACCAGCTTACACACCAGAATCAAATGATGCTGCGGAAGCAAGATTTTTCATGTATTGGCGTCAAAACGTATATGTAGCTAAAAGTGTTGAAGACATTATCAGGCATGATGCTCTTCAAAATAATATTTTAATTAAGGGGATGTACACTATTGGTGAGCGCCCTAGCCTTGAAATGGTAAAAGACTCCCTTAATGCACGAAAAAGTAAAGCGCCAACACCCATTGAAATTCAAAAATTGTTTTTTAATACAGCCTATAAAAATGGGGTTTATTGGGTAGACTATGAGGGCATTGATGTTACCTCTTTTGAAGCCATGCAAGCCTTTGCAAAAGGTGTTAAAGAAGGCACTTTAGACCCACTAAAACATGCAAGACTAAAAGAGGTTGACCCCCAATTTGTAATAGAAAACTTTCCCTTAGATAAACTTTTATTAGCTGTAGATGCGGCCAGAGGCTCAGCCCCAGGAGAACCATTATTTTCCATAGAGGGCTGGTTTGCTCCTCGTTACCGAGGCATTCTTATGGTTGATAGCACTGATCCCAAAAAATCTAGCACCTATGATAAGGTTGAATCCACAGCGCGAACCCTTTATAAAAGGGGATTCCGTTTTGTATTTAGTAGTAATTATGCAGAAGCTTTAAATATTTTATCCAAGCAAGAAAGATCAGAACCCAACCTTGAAACTGGAAATCGTGTAGTAAAAGACCCAAGCACTAATCGCTTTTTAGACGCAGCATTCAGAGAAAAACAATTAGAAATCTTTAATAAAGGCCTGGCTTTAAGTGGAGAAGTTCTGGGTCCAGATGGCCAATTAGTTGGTGGTTTTATTGGAACCATTAAGGATAATCGCTACTCACCAAATACAGTTTTTTATAACAGCGCTTATTTTATTCCTGAAGTAAAAGCCACTTTGACTAAAGAAGAAAATGAACTTCCAACACAAGAGCTTAAAACACTAATTGAAAAAAGAGCCTCTGCGAAAGCTTTAATGACAGCTAAGATTTCAATGCGAATGCTTGCCGAGAAATTAAGTAAAGCTAAAATTCCTTTTATAGAAGCAGGCATGGTTACAAACTTTACAAACACGATGAATGCTCATTATATTCCCCGTGCCCAGTATGAAGAGTTAATGAAAACTCTACCAGATCAAAAAATTGAAGTTGATTTTTCTGAGTGGGTCCCTGTTTTTCCAGAAAACCCAAACAATAAAAACAAAAAAGGGAAATAAAATTGAATAAAATAGTTTTGTTACCACTAACATTAGCCATCTTTAGTTTTTTTCGATCAGAGGCATCAGTTGAAAGAGACTACATAGGGTTACAAAAAAGTGATGTTTGTTACTCAGATATCAAAAAAATGGTTTTAGGAATTAAATCCAAACCAGATCAATACCAAATAGAAGTCGATGCAGAATATGGCTATTATTATAAAGTTAATACGTCCCTACTTTTGCCATTTATAGAATTTCGAAAAACTTATTATGGGGTTCTCCACTTTGACGCGAATTCGTGCGAAGTACAGGAACCCCATAAAGTTGAAACCTCAATAAGACGCTTGGCAAGTCAGTAATGTTGATTTATAGATTAAATTAATACCCATTAAGGAGATCATATAAAATGACACAAACTTCCTACGCCTTAGTACCCACACTAGTTGTTAAATCAAAAAATAAATTACTCGCCGAAGCACTTTATGTATTTGCGGGCTTTTTACTTTTATCTCTTCTTGCTCAAATTTCATTTGCCTTGCCTTGGACACCGGTTCCAATAACTGGGCAAACATTTGGCGTAACCCTTGTGGCCTTAAGCTGGGGAAGAAAGCGCGCACTTGGGGTAATAAGCCTTTATCTTTTTGCAGGCTGGGCAGGGCTTCCGGTTTTAGCGTCAGGGAAATCTGCCTTAGTTTATGGCCCTACTTTTGGTTACTTATGTGGTATGGTTTTAAGTTCTTACGCCGTTGGTCATTTAAGTGATCTAGGTTTTACAAAAACTTTTTTAAAATCACTAGTTGCAGCATTTACAGGAAGCGTGTTTACTTTTGGATGCGGCCTGTTTGTGCTTTCATTTTTTGTACCACGCGAAGCACTTTTGGTAAGTGGGCTTTTACCCTTCATACCAGGAGATATTTTGAAAAACACGCTGGCTGCTGTATTATCTAATAAAGCTAGAAAGTTTGTTCTCTAAATTTTAAGGGTTATTTTAAGTGAGTAAGATTACTAAAAGTAGTACAGCAGAATATTTTGCCAAAAACCTACAACAAGTAGGCTTCTCTTCTCCATTAAAGGCGGTTCTAACAACTTTAAAAGAAGCCGTTGATAATTCTTTAGATGCTTGCGAAGGCGCTGATATTTTACCTGAAATTGAAGTTGTCATTAAAAAAGTGGGTTCTGGCTCTACCAAAAATACAGATTTAATTAAAATCTCTGTTGAAGATAATGGTCCGGGTATTGACCCAGATGATTTAGCAAAAGTTTTTGGTGAATATTTAGCTTCAAGTAAGTTTGGTAAGGGCCAGTGCTCCCGCGGTCAGCAAGGTATTGGTATTTCAGCTGCAACCACTTGGGCACAATTAACAAACGCCAAAGGCGCTTTTGTTATGACAAAAACAAAAGCCATGCGTAAAGCCGTTAAAGGCCAAGTGGATGTTGATATTAAATCCAACACCGGTATTTTAAAAAATAAAGAAACCGTTGATTGGCCTAAAAAAGATCACGGTGTAAAAGTTGAATTCACCATTGATGGCAGAATTCAACTCAATGGTGATGGTGGCTTGATCACATACCTTGATGGCACTGTACTTGTTAACCCACATTTAACATTAAAATATAAACTTTTAGACAACGAACCCATAAAAATTGAACGTGTGAGCACCACTGTTCCGGTTGTGCCAGAATCTACTTTACCCCACCCCCATACATTTAAACTGGGGGAATTTATTACCCACGCCACTTTATTTGGCAAAATTAATTTAGCAAAGTTTTTAAAAACTGGGTTCTCTAGGATAAGTGACCAATCTATAAAAGACTTTGTAGCAAAGGGTTTGCCTAAAGCCCTTTTATCAAAATCAATCACAGCTCTTAGCCAAGAGGAGTTTAAAAAAATATTTCAAGCCATTCAAAACACAGATCTTATGGCGCCATCTACAAAATCAGTTCTTACTGTTGGTGAAGAGGCTATTTCTAAATCTATTCAACGCTTAGGTGAGGTTGATTTTTTCTCAGTTGTTACAAGAAAACCTGCCATTTGTGATTTTAAGCCTGTTGTTGTTGAGGTAGCCCTGGCTCGTTTTAAAACAAGCCAACTTGATGCTGATGACCCAGTTCAACTTTTACGATTTGCCAACCGTGTGCCTTTGCAGTTTGATAAATCAGGCTGTGCTATTACTTGGGCCATTGAAAGTGTTAACTGGAAAACCTATGGTTTAGCGCAACCTAAAAATAGTTTGCCATTGGGCCCTTATGTTTTTGCTGTTTCTTTAGTTTCTCCTTTTATTAAATTTAAAAATGCTTCAAAAGAAACCATTGATGCCTCAGAGGAACTTGTTGAAGAAATAAGGCGTGCTTTAATGCAAGCAGGACAAAAGTTGTCTCGCCACATTAAAAAAGAATTTAAAGAGGCAGATTTAGAAAGAAAATTAGCCCACATAGAACAGTTCGGCCCTATTTTAGTTGAAGCATTAGTGCGCATTACAAAATCCCCAGCAACAAGAAGAAAAAAAGCTGAAGAAGGCTTGAAAAAACTTTTAGGCCGAGATTCTAAAGATGCCATTGCAGATCTTGAAGAAGCACAATCAAGACTTGATATGCTAAAATCAAAGGATGCAAAAAAACTAGGCATTGATGAACCGCCTCAAGAGGGCGGTTCATCTACCCTTGAAGCAGCCTCAGACAATGAAACCAAAATAGAAGAACCAAGTGAGACAAAAGCAGATAAAAAAGCAAAAAAGAAATCTAAAAAGTAGGATTAAAAATGGCAGAAAAGCTCATTAGCATTAGAAAATTAAAAATCAGTATTCCAAAAGAAGCTCAAATTATTTGTGAAAAAATGCTCTCAGATCTAGAAAAAAGTAAACGCCCAATTTTAGAAGCTGTTAAGGCTTCTTTAGACAATTCTTTTTATAACGCAAAAGTTGGCTACTTGACCCCTGGGAATAAAAAAATTAGAACGGAGCTTAACGTAAGCAGTGTGCAAAAACTTGCGCGCACTGTTTTTATGTTAGAAATTTTATTACGCAATTTAGATATTGGCTCAGTTAACACAAAAAGGGAGCTTTACTATATTTGTAAGGGCCTTATTAAAGGCGATGGCAAATTAAAGCCACTTGATTTTGAAGATCAAGCTGAGAGCGATGCCATTATAGATTTTATTGGCGATATGCTTGAGGTTTACCGTGAGGAGCTTAATTGCTTTGCCAATGATCGCGGAGGCCAAACCTATTCTCAGCAACTTGTGGTAACAGAAACACTTTCTGATGGCGCAAAGGCCACAATTGATCTTTCAACTTTAGGAACAGCCCCCTATCAACCTAAAAACAAACCCCAGGCTTTAAAACTTAAGGCTAAAAAGAAAATAGATTTTTGTCTTATTGTAGAGTCAGAAGGTACCGCAAATACACTACAGGCCATGGGTTTTACAAAAAGAAATAAGTGCATATTAATGGGTGCTCAAGGGGTTCCATCAAACGCTGTGCGCGGGTGGTCCAAACTGATTCAAGAAGAGCTCAACGTTCCACTTTATTTTTTTGGCGACCTGGATGCTTACACATTGCAAAATATTTTTAGAACCTTGAAGGCCGGCTCTGCAGCCTCTTTAATTAGAAATGCAGATTTTTCCGCTCCAGAAGTTAGGTTTTTAGGCGTATTACCAGAAGATGTAAAAAAATATGACCTTCCTCATTATAAGGTTAAAGAATCTGACCCTTCTGAGGCTAGAGCATTAAAAAAAGCAAAAGATGCTTTGGAAAATGATCCCTTCTTTTTAGATAGAAAAAATAAAGGCTTATCAGACATTTTAAAATGGCTTTTAAAAGAAAAAATCCGTTGCGAGCAGCAGTCATTTTTCTCAGTTGATCCCAAAGACCCCATTAAGACTGAAAAGCTCATTTTAGAGAAAATTAAACATAAATCCTTTGTTTAAGTGCCCTTTTTTGGCATTAATTTAAAAATTTTTTATGGCTAAATTTGGCTTACGCTATTAGTTTTTGCTTCACATGGCCGCTACATTGCTATTAAGTTAACCGAAGGTCGTATATAGATGAAAAAGATGTGGGGACTTTTAGTAATTTTAAGTGTTTTTACCTCCTTAGGGGCTACGCAGTCCTACGCACAGGAGCCCGCTGAGCAGCTTTGTGCTTTTAATAATCAAGGCCCCCACGGAAAAGTTTATGTTTTAAAGGCCAATGAAACTGAAGATGATGGCAACTTTTTTATGAGACTTTTTTCAACAAAAAAGAAAATGGCCCAATTTAAGCAAGAAAATTTAGAAAATTTCAATGAGGCATCAGACAAAATTGATGGTTTTTTAGACCTTTACCTGGACGATGAAAACTACACCTATGAGTATGAACGCTTAAGAGAGAATATCTTATCTTATGTTAAGTTTGAAGAGCCCTTTATTATTAGTGCTGTTGGTGGAAACGCTAAAATTGACCACCTGGAAAAAGGGTTAAATTATTTTAAAATCAATGATGTAAATGTGAATATCTTAGGCCAGTGGGTTACTAAAATTGATACTGATGATGAGACCCTTTTTGTTGAGCTTGCCAAAGAGGATGACACTTATTTAATTAAAGTTGAAAAAAACCGCATGTTTAAAAAATGTGATCCACTAGAGCCAACAAAAGAAATAGCAACAACCTCTGATAATGGCACTACTGCTGATAGCACTGCTCACGTGCACGGTGCTGCAGATGTAGATGAATCCTCTGAGGGCTCAGAGCCCTACACCAATAACCCCGAACCACCAAATGAATATATTTTTGCTCTTCCTACAGGTAAAGATGAGCTAAACCCTGACAAAACAGGCTTTTTGTTTGGCGGACGACTTTTTGGAACAAATAATTTAAAGCTAAAGGAAGTTTTTCAATCAAATGACTCTAATGCCTGGCCTTTAACAAGAAATAAATCAAGGCTTGTTCCAGCAGATGATGTGCCTGATAGGTTGAAAAGAGCAAAGTTTTATTCTCTTAAAGAGCTTCAAACAAGATGGAATAGGCACATCGGAATTGATTTATGGGTTCCCATTGGTACCCCCACTGAAGCCATTGGTGATGGTGAGGTATTTGCCATTGGATACCTTTGGTGCCCCGGCTATGTTGTAGCAGTGGAGCACAAAATCCCCGGACATAAACTTCCTGTTTATGCTGTTTATAAACACATGAGCTCACGCCCTGTGAATGTTATTGAATCTTCTGATGGGAACATAAGAATTAAAAAAACTGGAGAAAAAATAGAAAAAGGCGAACGAGTTAGAAATTTAAAAATTGGTGATAAAGTTTCTGCTGGAGATTTAGTTGCCTTTTCTGGTGGATCTGGAGCCCCTATGAGCTTAAAAAGTGGCTCCAAAAAGGGTTGTATTCAAGGGGCACACCTTCATTTTGAAGTAAGAATACCAAAATCTTTAGAGGATGCTGAAAAAATAAATTCAGATGATGAAAAGCCT
Source organism: Oligoflexia bacterium (assembly GCA_016715815.1). GTDB lineage: Bacteria > Bdellovibrionota > Bdellovibrionia > JABDDW01 > JABDDW01 > JADJXN01. The sequence continues at coordinate 106,037 of JADJXN010000004.1, read as the reverse complement.
TTAGATAAGCTCTCAGCGGCAGCACTAAAAAAAATATCTCAAGCACGTCTAGCAAAGCTTGAAGTCAATGCCGTTGCAGTTAACCCTGCTGATTATATTCAAGAAGTAGACCGTGTATGTTATGAGCAAAAAGTAATAGAAATAGAAAATGCTTTAAGAGTTGAAAAGCATCACTCAGAACTTCTGCCACAGCTTTCAGCAGGGCTTTGCTCCTTAAGGGCTGAGAGAAGCTTTTTAAAACACTACACACCAGAGCATATTCCTAAAATTTATTCTGTTAGAAATTCTGAGGATATTTTAGAAATCTTCCCTGAAATTAAAAAACCAGAGGTTAAAAAAGTGCCTCCCAAACCAACAAAGGCCAAAAAATCTTCAACCATAATTAAAAAACCTGTGGTTAAAAAAGATGCTCCAAATAAATATGAAAAAAAAATCTAAATTTTACTTAAGGTTTTAATACGCTCAAAATCATTTTTTGAAATAGGGCTTACAGAAAGCCTAGATTGCCGCACAAGACTTATATTTTTAAGTATTTTATCCTTCTTCATTTGCTCTAAGCTCACTGGCTTTTTAAGCTTTTCAATAGGCACAACATCAACAGCTGACCAATCTTGTTTAGTAGTAGGGTCTTGGTAGGCTTTTTTAACTACTTTTGCAATGCCAACAGCCTCTTTACCAATATTACTATGATAAATAATGGCGATGTCTCCAAGCTCCATCAAACGCAGATTCTTCCTGGCTTGGTAGTTACGCACTCCGTCCCAACAAGCCGTTTTTTTATTTATAAGATCTTCAAAAGAAAACACATCGGGCTCGGTTTTAAGAATCCAGTATTGCATAGGTATAAAATAAACAATACTCTTGGTATATGTCTAGAAGATCAAATAAAAGCTTTAAAATTAAAGGGCATGTGAAAAGAAACCCCGATGGCTTTGGCTTTCTCATACCCACAGACCCACAATATGAAGACGTCTACCTACCAAGACACACCATGATAGGCATTATGACCGATGACCTTGTTGAGGTAGATAGAACCCGTGAACCCGATGGCCGCTTCTCAGGTGAGATTACTCAAGTGCTTCAAAGAGCACATAACAAAGTTGTAGGTAAATTTAAAAAAGCTGTTGTTGGAACAGGTGGGCTTGTTTTTGATGAATCAAAGGCTTGGGGGGAAAACCTACTTATAAAAGAAGAGCTTGTTGGAAACGCTAAAGATAATGATTTAGTTGTGGTTGAAGTTTTACACTTCCCAGGTGAAGAAGAAGGATTTTGCGGAAAAGTTTTAGAAGTTTTAGGAGTCTTTGGAGATCCTAAAATTGATACAAAAAAAATAATTTATGAAAAAAGAATTCCCTTTGAGTTCTCTCATAAAACTTTAAAGGAATTAGAAACACTTCCTGATGAGGTAAGCCCCGGTGATTACCAAGACAGAAAAGATTTAAGAGATAAAAAATTTGTTACCATTGATGGTGCAACGGCAAGAGATTTTGATGATGCCGTCTATGCAGAAAAATTTAAAAACGGCTTTAAAGTATGGGTTGCCATTGCCGATGTGAGCCACTACGTCAAACAGGGTTCAGCCCTTGATAATGATGCCTATAACCGCGGCACTAGCGTTTATTTTCCAGATATGGTAGTGCCAATGCTTCCAGAGAAATTATCAAATCACCTTTGCTCACTAAACCCGCACTTGCCACGTCTTGCAATGGTGACAGAAATTGATTTAGATTTTTCAGGCCATATTCAGTCCTATGAAATTTATGAAGCCGTTTTTATGAGCCACCACCGCATGATTTATGGAGAGGTTCAAGAAATTATAGACGGTAATGAAGTAGCTAAATTTACTGACATAAAAGAAAACGTGATGTTGATGTCAGATATTGCTCATATTCTCATGAAAAAGCGCTTTCAAGAAGGAAGTCTTGATTTAGATATTCCAGAATCTCAAATTGTATTAGACGCTAGTGGTAACCCTGTTGATGTTTTACGCGCTAATCGTCTTTTTGCTCATAGGCTTATTGAAGAGTTTATGCTTTTAGCAAATATTGTTGTTGCTAAATTTATTACTGAAAAAAAATTCCCAAGTCTGTTTCGCATTCATGAAGAGCCTTTTAGTGAAAAGTTAAAAGAGCTTGAAATTATGGCCCATAACTGGGGAGTTCGCGCAAGGCTCACTGGCGGCGGAAGTATACAAAAAAATATAATGAAAATGCTTGATCAAATGAAGGGTAAAGCTCAAGAAACCATTTTAAGTATACTTACTCTACGCTCAATGAAGCAGGCTCAATACCACCAAGATAATAAAGGGCATTTTGGTTTAGGTTTTAAATATTACACCCATTTTACATCCCCTATTAGGCGCTACCCAGATCTTATTGTACACAGAACTCTAAAGAGAATTTTAAATGGCGAATCTTTATCTGAGCGCCACCATGAAGAAGAAATGCAAAACATGCTCCAAGCTGGTCTTCACCTTTCAGCCTGTGAGCAACGAGCAACGCAGGCCGAAAGGGATCTTGTGGCCACAAAGCGCTGCCGCTTTATGAAGGATAAAATTGGGAAAAACTTTTCCGGAATGGTTACCGGCGTTGTTAAATTTGGCTTTTTTGTACAATTAAGAGATTATGACGTTGATGGCCTAGTTGCCCTTGATACCTTGTTTTTTGATATATTTAGCTATCATGACACAACACACAAGCTTATTGGCAAAAAAACCAAAACTGTGATCAGCTTAGGAGATGTGGTAGAAGTAAAAGTACTGCGGGTGGATGAATCTTCTCGCGAAATTGATTTTGAATGGGTAAATCATAACTATGTCCAACCTACTGACCAGCGCCAACAGACTCAAACAAATAGTGAGCGTGTTTGGCAAACACGGTTTCCACAACGTTCTGGAAAGAGCGCGGCTGGACCAGTTTATTCTAAAAAAAATCACAAAAAGGGAAGAAGAAATAGAAAAGCTAAGCGCCGCTGAACGTGCGCGCTTAGCATTTGAAGAACTTGGCCCCACCTTTGTAAAACTTGGTCAACTATTAAGCACTCGCCCCAACCTCATCCCTGCTGACTTTGTAGCTGAATTTAAAAAATTTCATGACCAAGTAGCCCCTGTGAGTTTTGAAGAAATTAAACTCACAATTGAGCAAGAATTTAACAAACCCATTACTGAAATTTATGAAAGCTTTGAAAAGGAACCACTAGCAGCAGCCAGTATTGCACAAGTACACCAGGCAAAATTAAAAACAGGGGAAGTGGTAGTTGTAAAAGTTCAGCGTCCCGGAATTGTTAGCTTAATTAAAAATGATCTTAATGTTTTATACACCATTGCCAATTTAGTAGAAAAGTATGTGCCTGAGTCGCGCGTTTACTCACCTAAAACAATAGTGGATGAGTTTTTTAAAACCCTAGAGCTTGAAACAAATTTTTTAATTGAAGCTAATAATATGAAACGAATTTCAAATAACTTTTCTGGAGAGGATTTTATTGTCATCCCGAAAGTTTATGACAATTATTGCTCTCAAAAAGTTTTAACTATGCAAAAACTTGAAGGGCTGCCGCTTAGCCAAATTCATTACAGCAATGAAGCAGGAAACATAGATAGAGAACAAGTTGTTAAAAATGGCTTAAAGGCTTTTTTTGAAATGGTTTTTACCCATGGCCTTTTTCATGGGGATTTGCATGCCGGCAACCTATTTGTGATGAGTGAAAATAGAATTGGCCTTGTTGATTTTGGCGTTGTCGGGCGTCTTTCACCAAAAACAAAAGACTCAGTTGCAAATATGCTTTTAGCCATAGGCACTGAAGATTATGAGGCCCTCACTTATGAATATGTAGAGCTTGCACCTTATAATGGAAATATTAATATTGACCAGTTTAGTAAAGAAATCAGAGATCTTTTTGGCCCCTACTATGGAATGACATTTAAAAATGTTAATTTAGGTAAACTTTTAATGGAATCAACATCCATTGCAGCAAAACATCAAATTATAATGCCATCTGAATTAATGCTGTTTTTTAAAGCTGTTGTCACTGTTGAAGGCATGGGTAGGCTTGTGTTAAAAGATTTTGATATTTTAAGCCACATGCTTGAGTTTTCCCAAGCCATTGTCATTTCAAAGCTTGACCCAACAAGGGTCATGAAAGATCTAACTCAGTTTGGCCGTGATACTTCTTCATTTCTTGCAGTACTGCCACGGCAACTAAAACAGCTCATGAGAAAGCTTAACTCACGAGATTTTGCTTTTGATATACATGTTGCAGAAATATTGGATTTAAAAAATTCTGTAGAAAATTCTGGTAAAAACATATCCCGTGCTCTTGTTATTTTGGCCCTTGTTGTTGTTGGAACTTTGGTTTTTATAACTCCAAAGGGACCTGAAATATATGGCATCCCTGTGTTGAGCCTTGTGTCATATTTTATTTCTTTCATCCTTTTCTTTCGTATTAGATAAATTACCAAAACATAGCAGGTAGTTTTTGGTAATTATAGGGGTTATATTTGATTTAAAAAATCAGCGGGATTGCCTATTTTATTAAGCAATCCCGCTTTTTGTTTTTGTTATTAAAGCCAGCCCGTCATTAAAGATGCCATTGAGGCCAAGCTTCCTGCCATAAGTGCTGCGGCAGCTGTTAAAATCCAAGTCATTGAGTATGTCATAAAACTCCTTTGCGTGGTTATTATTGCAACAGCTTCAGTGCGATTTGGTGTACAGCATTTGCTTGCGATAATACGCTCACACCTGCTTGTAGTAAGATGTTATGCCTTACTATCTCTGAGGATTCCGCCGCCACATCTGTGTCTCTTACTCTAGAGTTGGCTGCTGATAAGTTTTCCTCACTCACACCTAAGTTATTCACCGTTGACTGTAGTCTATTTTGTAATGCTCCAAAGTTTGCTCTCATTGCGTTTACAGAAAGCTGGGCATCGTCAACATTAGTTAAAGATCTTTGGGCTCCCTCTTTTGTGCCTATTTCAAGCATGGTTAACCCTAAAGCTTCTAATGTTGCATCTGCTGCTGAAGCATTGTAGGAGATACGGTCTTTAAAGTCGTCATTATGAATTCCAACTTGAACCGTAAAAATCCCACCAGTTCCGTTTAACAGGTCACGCCCGTTAAACCTTGTTACTTCAGCAATTCTCTGCAACTCCTGTTTGAGCTGCTGATACTCGGCATCCAAAAAATGCCTTTCTCTATCACCCACGGTATCTGAAGAGGCCTGGATTGCTAGCTCTCTAAAGCGAACTAAGATATTTCCAATCTCGTTTAGTCCGCCCTCAGCCGTTTGCACTAAGCTGATACCGTCATTTGCGTTTCTGTTTGCTTGTCTCAGACCGCGAATTAACGCTCTTAAATTTTCTGAGATCGCAAGGCCCGCTGCATCGTCGGCTGCTTTGTTTATTCTTGAGCCCGAAGCGAGGCGTGCCATTGAGTTTTGTAGCGCATACTGAGAATTTGTTAAATTCCTCTGCGCATTAATAGACGCCACGTTAGTGGTTATTCTAAAACCCATATTATCCTCCTTGCATAAAAGAAACCTCCTTGTTTCGGGCCATCCTTATTGGCCACCTCAGGCATCATGCCTGTGGGTTATATGAAACGGCTTTCACCATGAAAACTGCTTCGCATAACTCATCGACAGAAATTAATTTTTTTTTGAGTCTAGATTTTATTTTTTTGGTTTTTTGATTTTGTTAGATAAGTCCCCCGGAGCTCCGTAAGCTCCGAGGGCACAATTTTGTTCGCAGGAAACTACAAGTGTTAATGTCGTGCGGCCACGATTCAAGTTTTTATTAGCCGACACCAATTCCTAAGGTTACAGTGTTATTTAGCCAAAGGTCATTTGCCATGGATGATAAGTTAAAATCATCCACCAAATGACTGCTTTAACAGTGATAACGCTATACCGTTAGATTGGTTCGCTTGCGCAAGGACACTTGTGCCTGCTTGCAGCAAGATGTTGTTTCTCGTCAACTCTGAGGTTTCCTCAGCAACATCAACGTCTCTGATTCGGCTGTTCGCAGCTGACATGTTCTCATTGCTTACAGCTAAATTGTTAACAGTTGATTGAAGACGATTTTGTAAGGCTCCAAAATCTGCTCTCATAGCGGACACGCTGATAATAGCGTTGTCTATTGCTGCAAGAGAGTTTTGTGCAGAAGCTTTATCCGCAACAGATGTTAAGTTAACACCTAAAGCTGCAGTTGTAGAATCTGCTTTGGAAGCATCAAACATAATTCTGTCAATATTAGGGTTGTTTCTAATGCCGACTTGGATATCAAATACAGCACCAGTGCCATTTAATAGATTTGTTGAGTTAAATTCTGATCCATCAGCAATTCTCTGAATCTCTTGTATGAGTTGTTCATACTCAACATTTAAGAATTGTCTTTCAACAGGACCAACAGTATCAGAAGCGGCTTGCACACCTAATTCGCGCAGACGAATTAAGATGTTACTGATCTCGTTAAGACCACCCTCTGCTACTTGCACAAGTGAAATACCATCTTGTGCGTTACGTGATGCTTGCTTTAAACCGCGAAGTTGCGCTCTTAGGCTCTCTGAGATCGCAAGTCCTGCAGCATCATCACCTGCTCTATTGATTCTTGAACCTGAAGACAGGCGCTCTAAGCTTTTATCATGTGCCAGCTTAGTGCCCATTAGGTTACGTTGCGCATTGATAGACGCCACGTTTGTATTAATTCTTAAGCCCATATCATCCTCCTTGAATGTGTACGCTTCACTTACTGTGAAGAGTCGAGGCTTCATGCCTCATTTGAGCTTCGTAAGAGACCATCCCTTACACACTTCAGATCGGATGTCCTTTTTAGAACTTTAGGAATTTTGTATATTTTTTTTGCAGGACCAAAGTTTGTTTTTTGAACTCGACTTGACTTTTGTCAAAAAGGAACACCGTGGGAACAGTAGGCCTTTTTGTGCTACAATTATGAAAATGGAAGGACCTAGAGCACCAACAAATACAGAATATACTGATATCGTAAAGTTCTTAGATACAAACCTAAGACAAAACTCTACATGGTCGGTTGCGGATGAGTACCCCACTGTTTTTACAGAGCATAACCTTCATAACTTTAGAATTATAAAAACACCTGATGAAATTTTAAGCCATGCTGTAATTAAGCCACTTCTAACAAAAACAAGGCGTGCTGTTTTTAAAGTGGGCTGCATTGGAAGTGTTATTACCAATGAAAAACATAGAAACTCTGGGCTTAGCCAAAATGTCATTCAAGAATGTTTAAATGAAATTAAAAAACAAGATTGCGATTTTGCTATTTTGTGGAGCAACCTTTATGATTTTTACAGAAAACTTGGATTTGAATTGGCTGGTTCTGAAGTAAGCCTTCTTATTGATAAACCTTTAAATGTTAAAAATAATTTTAAAATTCTTGATAGTAATAAAGTAGACCCCCAAGCCCTTTATAGAATTTACTCCCAACACAGCGTAGGCGCTGTAAGAAATCTTGATGATTTTACAAAGTATCTCACCATTCCCAATTCTAGGCTCTACACCGCTTGGACAAGCTGAAGGTCTACTTGCTGGTTATGCTGTTGAAGGAAAGGGTGCAGATCTTCAAGGATACATTCATGAATGGGGTGGCAATGTGGATGCAGTACTTGCCCTTGTGTCTCATATTAGAAATCAAAAACAAGAGCCTGTTACTTTAATAAGCCCAGCACACAGCCAAGGCTTAATTAGAAAGTTAACTGAAGCAGAGATAAGTAAAGTTGAGGGTTTTTTGGGTTTAATAAAAATTGTAAATCCTGAAATGTTTTTTCAAAAAATAATTAGAAATGCCAAACTTGAATGGGGAATTGAAAATTTTAATTTAGAATATAAAGATGGTTTTTATTATTATGGCATTGGTGATGCCCAATTTAAAACAGATCAGGAATCTGATATTATTAAAATAATTTTTGGCCCACTAAAGCCAAGCAAACTTGCAGACCACGGAAAAGAACTTAATGAAATTTTAGACCGCATATTTCCAATAGAAATGTGGGTTTGGGGATGGGACAGCATATGAAACATATTTTACTCTCTTTTGTAGCACTTACTTTACTTACTTCTTGCAACATTAAACCCCCTACCGATGATATGGAAGGCAACCCCGTTTCTGCTGACGAGGTTCAAAGTGCTTTAGATGAAGCGCAAGCAGAAATGTATAATGAAAAGTCTTATAAAGTTGGGGATTTTGGTACTGTAAGAATTATTGATCAAATTTTAAGCCAATCTGAAGTGGCTGCCTCTGCTGATTACAAAGTTGTAGAAATTAATGATAAATTTATTGTTTATTCTATTAGAGATGCAGAAACGGGAGAGCAAGTTTTAAAAAGTATTGAAAAAGTACGCCCTCAAGGGGCTTTAAAAAATAAAGCCAAAGAAGCAACTACGCTTTTTGCCAAAATAAAAACATTTGCCACTAAGGTTGTGGCTTTATTTAAAAAAGTTGAGATAACGCGCCCTACGGCAGTGGGGCAAGAAAAGCTGGAACCACTAAGAAGAGTAAAAACATTTTCTTTGGACAATCAGAAGCTAAAACTCTCTTCTGAAGATGATAATACTGTTATTGCCGTAAAGTATTTTGATTTAAAAGTGCTAAAGCACCCCTATGAAACAGCAAACTGTGCGCAAATCCCAAATTGCAAAGTAAACTCCACACGTATTTCCTTTTATGAGGTACAAACTCTAAAAGATGGGACTATTTTAAAGGTAAAATGGATTTATGAGATATCTAAAGATGTTCCTGGCCTATTTATGAACCTAGAAGAATGTTTTTCCACCCTTGCTCAAAGTGGCACACACCAAGTGCCCTACATGCGCTGTAGAAAAGTTAAAGATTTCAGATTTGGCGGGAGCTAAGACTCTACTGATTCCTAGCAAGATCAATAAAAGAAAATGGTAGCGGCCCGTCAACATGCTTTTCCTCAAAAAGCTTTGTATAAGAAGCCAAGTCAAACTCTGGAAAATAAGCATCCCCTGCAATTTCTTTGTCTATTAAAGTAAGATAAATTTTATTAGCAAGCGGCAGAGCGACTTTAAAAATTTCCCCACCACCAAGAATAAAAACTTCTTCAGGTGTGTTTTTAAATTTCTCTAATACCTCTTCTAAAGAATTAACTATTGTTGCACCTAAAACCCTATAATCTGTATTGCGGGTAACAATAATATTTTCTCTATTTGGCAACAGTCTTCCAATAGACTCAAAAGTTTTTCGCCCCATCACCACTGGGTGCCCCGTTGTAATTTTACGAAATCTTTTTAAGTCTTCACTCAAGTGCCAAGGCAGTTTATTATCAATACCAATCACTCTATTTTTTGCCATAGCAACAATTAAAGAAATAATCATACAGAAATCGCAGCCTTTATCCCAGGATGCGGGTCATAGCCAACAAGCTCAAAATCTTCAAATTTAAAATCCCTGATGTCTTTTACACTTTGGTTAATAATCATTCTTGGCAAACTACGCGGCTCACGGGTGAGTTGCAATTTTGCTTGCTCAATATGGTTTTTATATAAATGGGCATCGCCTAACGTATGTACAAACTCATAAGGCATAAGCCCTGTTACTTGAGCCACCATCATTGTTAATAGCGCGTAGCTTGCAATATTAAACGGCACACCTAAAAACACATCAGCACTTCTTTGGTAAAGCTGGCAAGAGAGTTTACCGTCATTTACATAGAACTGAAAAAGCGCATGACAAGGTGGAAGAGCCATTTTATCTAGTTCTCCCACATTCCAAGCATTAACAATGTGGCGGCGGGAATAGGGGTCATTTTTAATGTCTTCAATTACTTTTGTAATTTGGTCTACCGTTTTACCATCTGCAGATTGCCATGAGCGCCATTGAACGCCATAAACGGGGCCTAAATTACCGGCATCATCTGCCCATTCATCCCAAATAGAGACGTTATTTTCTTTTAAAAATTTAATATTAGAATCCCCTCTTAAAAACCATAAAAGCTCATAAATAATACTTTTAAGATGAGTTTTTTTAGTTGTCACAAGAGGAAAGCCCTCTACAAGATTATACCTTGATTGGTAACCAAAAACCCCAATTGTACCTGTTCCCGTGCGATCAGAGCGCTCAGCTCCGTGATCTAAAATATGCTTTAATAGCTTATGGTATTGCTGCATCTCTTTACTTGCCCCCGTTAAATATTTATGCCTAATATAGCTTCACTTAAAAGCTTAAGTCAAAAGGAGAAAGCTTTGGAAGTTAGAGACCCTTTGCATGGAGCCATAGAGCTCACCCCACCTGAAAGTGCGGTAATAGATAACGAGTTTTTTCAAAGACTTAGAAGTGTTAAGCAGCTTGGCTTTACAGAATTTGCCTTCCCTGGTGCAACACATAATAGATACTCCCATAGTCTAGGGGTAATGCATTTAAGTGGTGTTATTTTTGATCAAATCTTTCAGGGGTTTTTATTCTCCTCTAAAACTGTTAAATGGCGCTTAAGACAAGCAGTCAAGCTAGCCGCTCTTTTACATGATATTGGTCATGGTCCTTTAAGCCACACTACAGAATATGTCATGCCACCTTTGAGCGAGCTAACACAAAATAAGAATGCTAAAGGCAAAGCAAATCACGAAGACTATACAATAAAAATTCTCACATTTTCCTCTATGAGCGAGGTATTAAAAAAAGAATTTCCAGACATGTTACCCATTCATGTAGCACAAATTATTGATCAAACTTTAAAAGTTGAAGATGATTTTTTTATTGATCAAGGAATAAACTTTCGCCCGCTTTTAGGACAATTGGTTTCAAGCGAGCTTGATTGCGATAGAATGGATTACCTCAGACGCGATAGCTATTATTGCGGAACAAACTACGGCCAAATTGAACTTGATTGGTTGATTTCTAATTTAACCCTACATATTCAAGAAGAAAATGCCTACCTGGCTTTGAGCCGAAAAGCTTTATATACCTTTGATGATTTTTTACTCTCAAGACTTCATATGTTTTTAATGGTTTATTTTCACCACAAAGCCGTTGTGTATGATGAAATGCTTTTAAAATACCTTACCTCAGAGGATTGTGGTTTTTTTCTGCCAGCAAAACTAACTGAGTATGTACACTCTGATGACTACAAACTTTACACGCATTTAAAAGAAAGTAGAAATGAGTTTGCCAAAAGAATTTCAGAGAGAAAACCTTTTAAATTATTTTTTGAATCCAGGGACTGCAAAAAAGTGGCTGAAAAATTAAAATCAGCAGGGTTTGATTTTCTGCAATCTGCTTCATTTGGAAATTTGAGCAAATACAGCTCTGGCCTTGCAAAGGCTCATCCTATTTTTGTTATTGAAGATGATCTCATTTCAAAACCAAAAATCACAAAAATTGAAGAAGCCACAGAAATTTTTAATAAATATGAAGGTGCAAGAAGAATTGAGCGTATTTATGTGCGCCCTGAAGATGTCAGCCTTTGTCAAAAATTATTTTAGTCTGCTGCAGCTGACAGAGCATTAATACATGGGGCTAAAACAGGTTTTTGGGAAAGAAAATTACTAAAAAATATTCTTCCCCTGCCATCTGGGTCTGGGCGCTCAAAATGAGCTTGCACACCAATAATACGTGAATCTTTACTTACAAATGCCTCAACCACTCCATCTTCAGAAACTGCTACGGGTTCAAAAATGCTGTTAGGTTTTAATTTCACTGCCTGGTGGTGATAACTGTTCCAAACCATAGGGCTTATACCGTTTGATTCGCTTAAACCTAGCAACTTTGAAAACATAGAATTAGGAGAACTTAACAGGCGCACCTTGTGAAAAGAGGGGTTGCTATCAGACAAAGTTTGGTGTTCAACAGATGGGCCAATTATTTTACCAATATCTTGGTATAGTGTTTCACCAAAACTAACCGCTAAAAGTTGAGCACCTCTGCAAATTCCTAAAATTTTTCCAGAGCCATATTTGTAAAAATCTTTTACTAGTTGAATTTCTAATTCGTCTCGGTAGAGGTTATAAAATTTTGCATAGGTTGATGCTCTTTTATACGTTACAGGTGAAAGATCTGCCCCACCTAATAAAATAAGATCATTAAAATTACGAGCTAGTTTTTTATGAAATGCTATTTGTGAAGCTCTATCTAAACTACCAGTTGCCCCAACTGGGATAACTACAGCTGTCTTTTGAGACTGGCGTAAAATATCTAGCACTTCACCAAGCTTTGGGTCGTTAATATCATGGTTTTTTCTTTGGTTGGCAGCAATAAGTACAGCATTATCTTTAAGCTCACCAAGTTCAAAAAATTTCCAATCCGATTCTTTAACATCATTTAAATAAGTTTTATCAGGAGCATAGGACGCTAGATCAACATCCACTGCCACCTTAGTAAAATAACGGCTAATAGCCTCTTGGTTTGTTTCACTTTCAAATTTTGGAAGAATTAAAATGGGGTGCTGATCTGATGCCTGCCACGTCAACAGTTTTATGCGATCTGGATCCTTTGCAAATGCAGCAATATTGAAGGAAAAAATCGCCATTACAAAGAGCAAAGTAAAAATTCTAAAACTAAGCCGTAATAGGGCGCTGCAAATGAGATATTGTCTATTATCTTTCAATTTACGTTCCATGGCAGCATATATAAGCGAGTTTAGTGCCAAAAAAGTTTTTCCTTGATCCTTACCCACATTAGGTGCTGCAATTATACGTAAGGGGGAATTTATGGCAAACTACGGATTGGTTTGGGGGTTGTTTCTTTTACTTTTTTCACACTCGGCGTTTTCACAAACAAAATATGAGCAAATTAAGGCAGGCCTGGTCCAAATGGCCTCCAAAAACCCACAAAATGCAAGGCTTATAAAAATAGGCGAATCAGATGCAAATGACTCAATATTAGGCCTTCAAATTGGCCATGGGCCAGTTAACACCCTGGTAGTAGCAACACACCATGGAAATGAATATGGCTCCACATATGTTGCAATGAGTTTGGCTGACAACCTAAGTGCTCAGCCTTTGACTGATCAAACCGTTTTTGTAATACCGGTTTTAAATATTTCAGGCTTTAATGCTGGTCAAAGAAGAGAACTCGCAAGAGGAACTTCATGGGATGCCAATAGAAACTACCCCGGCCCTTGTGGCACCGAAGGCCCCTTTACACTGAAATCTACAAATGCACTTGCTCAGTTTATTGAGGCAGCTAACATTGTCACCTCAGCGACACTGCACACTTATAGCCCTTTTGTTTTATACCCATGGGGGCATTCAACACATCAAACATCAACACCTTATGATAATATTTTTATTCAAATGGGAAAAGCAGCTACAGTTGAAAGTAAATACCCTGTTGGCAATTCCACACAAATGCTTTACCCAGCAGATGGAACCTATGAAGACTATGCGTTTTGGAAACACGGCATTTGGTCAATGCTTTTTGAGTTAGGAGATACCCATAATCCCTCTCAATCTGATCTGAAAACCATGGCAGAGGTTAATGTCCCGGGCTTAAAAAGAATGCTAGCTATGGCGCCAAAAACAAGAGCTATTAACCACCAATTCACTGGTCAGTGTGATGTTCGCGGCCGGTTTTTTGACCGTCATGATGAGTAATTTTTTTTAAGCACTATTATAACTGCAAAAAACATTACACCCGAAGCAGCTAGATAAGGTGCTGCAACACCTACTTTTGAAAACAAATAGCCTCCGCAACTGGGCCCTAATATGCGAGCAAGGCTTGAAAAGCTTTGAGTTATTCCCATCACCTCCCCTTGTTCTTTTGGGTCAGTGAGTTTACTAATAGCACCTAAAATGGCCGGGTTACTTAACCCTGAACCAATTGCTAAAAAAGCGGTTGCTATCATTATTTGAGGCGTTGATGTCACAAAGCCAATGGCTAAAAGGGCCAAGGAGGATAAAAGGGGTCCATAGAGTAGTATTTTTTTTTCTCCAAAACGGGGTAACGCTTTTCGGATTAAAACCCCTTGTGTAAAGGCAATGATTATTCCAATAAATGCAAAAAGCTGTCCTGTTTGCTTTATGCCATAGCCAAGCTTTGCTTGAGTCAAAAGGGCTAGTGTTACTTCCATATTGGCCATGGCAAAGGTTGCAAGAAAAAATAAACCAATTAGCCAGCTAACATTTGTCTGAAAAACTTTTTTCATTAAAGAAAAATGGGTTGCTTTTTTCGCTGCAAAAAAACGGCGGCGATTTTCTTTGGTCAAGCTTTCTGGCAAAATAAAAATAGACAAAACAAAATTAACCAAGCACACCAAGCCTGAGATAAGAGCAGGAAACCCCATTCCAAACATTCCATGCGGACTATAACCCCAAACGGCCCCAACACTTGGCCCAAGCTCACTTAATTTTGCTCCAATAGCAGGACCAAAAATAAAACCCAAACCAAATGCCGCACCAATAAGTCCCATATTTTTTGAACGATCCTTAATAGAAGTAATATCTGCCATGTAGGCTTGAGCCACACTAATGTTGGCGCCAAAAACTCCTTGAAATATGCGCGCTACAAACAACATGGTTAAATTTTCAGCGCTTGCAAAAATAATAAAAGCAATAGCATTCCCCAAATTAGACATGAGTAAAATTGGACGGCGTCCAAATTGATCTGACAACTTCCCCCAAAAGGGAGCAAAAATAAATTGCATTAAAGAATAACTTGCCCCCAACAGACCCACTTCAAAAGCCGTGCCCCCTAAAAATTCTGTATAAAAAGGGCTTAGTGGCAAAATAATTCCAAAACCCAGAAGGTCTATAAAAACGGTGACAAAAATAATAACCATTGGAGAAATTTTAAGCTTAAGCATTTGGCCCATATTACATACTTTACTTGAAAAAACAAAGCTGGTTGGAGACACTAAGGCTATGAAAGTAATGTCTTTTGCTCTACTTCTTATCAGCTCTGCAGCATTTGCCTCGCCTTTTGGGTTTAAGCAAAACTCTTTGGCCATTAATTTAGAGGGCAGCTATTTAATGAGCCAAAAAAACTTTAATGACGTTGGCCAGCTGACAACATTTTCAAACCAAAATAGTATTACTGAAATAAAATTAGATCTTAATGGAAGCTATGATTTATCAAACTCCTGGGGGCTTTATTCTAAGCTCTCTTCAAAACAGTTTAATTCTCAATCAGCCAGCTATAATTACACAGCTACTGGAATTAGTGATTTAACTTTAGGTACAGATTTTTATATGGCTCGCTTTAGCAATTACAATTTAATTGCTGATTTTTCCCTACTCATCCCCTTTTCAGATGTACCAGGGGCTGATTTGACCACTTTTTATAGTGATGGCGCTTACAACATAATGGGAAAAGTTTATTTAAACTTTATTATAAAAAAATTAAAAAACTATATTTATCTTGGTCTAAATTGGAGAAGTTTAGGTTTAAGCACCCAAGCACCTTTTGGATTGCATTCTCGCTACTTTTTTACACCCAAATTTTACACCGGGGTTTCAATTGATGCTGATTTAACTCTGGCTAATGATCAATACACCGGCTCGCCTTCTGAGAGGTATTTAGTTAACCAAAATTATAATGCCTCAAGCCTGATTTATAATTCAGTTAACCCACAGTCTGCCTCTATAAAGGTGACTCTGGGAGGACTTGTCTTTTCTAATTGGAGTTTATCAGCTGCCACAAAATATGTCTTTTGGGGGCAAAGAGTTGCAGATGAGCTGCGCTTGTTTGTCTCAATTGGTTATCAAACTGCATCAACCACTACCAAAAAATTTCAAGCCGATGATGAAGATAAGTTCCAGGTTGACACCCAATAGCGGTTTTGATGTATATACTTAAAACAAATTTGGAGGTTTTATGGGTCGTGGCGATAACAGAAAATCTATGAAAATGAGACGCAAAAAAAGCAGAGCTAAGAAAAAAGCGCGTCTTAAAAAAAGATCAGCCGAAGCTAAAAAGAAAAAATAATTTTACTGGCTTCTACCTTTAGGAGCACCCATCTCATAGGTAATGTTTTGTCTTGAGAGTGCCTCTTCAAAGTATTTTTTGCAGTTATTTTTATATAATCTGTAGTGCGTAAGTAGAGCTGGGTTTTTTAACTCTTTTGCTTGCTCTTGGTAATATTTGAAAAAGCTTAACTTTGGCTGTTTGTTTTTGGCCAAAAACTGTTCATGTTTATAATGGTTTACAACTGGTAAGCACATTTTTTTATCCACAACAATTTCTTTGCTCTCAATCCCCTCATCAAAACCTGAAAACACAACCTCTTCAATCTCACACCTATCATCATAGGTAATTGTTTTTGTTTGCGGATCTCCCGCCACAGAAGCTTGGCTAACAAATATATAGTTTTTATTGTCTATTCTTTTGTAATCCACTGCAGTTTTTGAAGCTTTTGCTTTTAAGGAAAGGGTTGAGGCGTCATGATACTTGGCAGTACAAGGTGACAGGGTTTTATAACTAAGCCCAAGAGCATCCACCTCTTCTTGAAAAATTTGTCTGCACTTAACCTTATTTAGCTCCGAAAGTGGCACTGGCACCACTGGCCTTGGTTTGGGTTCAGGCTCGGGGGCTGATTGCACAGGAGCACCACTTAAGCTTGGCCCCTCTTCTTCAGCAAAGGCTAATTCATTGCTTATTAGTATTGCCACCAATAGCAAAAATAATTTAAGTGCGGTATTTTTCATTGTTATTTTAAACCAAATTAAACAGGGCGTCCGTCTCTTAAATTTGGTGTTGACCCACCAACAGCAGCATCACCCGGGGTGGCCACATGTGGAAGGTAACCCGAGTTTCTATCAAGCAGCTCTAAATGAGATGTAATGATTTGCTTAATAGCTACTTCAAATTGAGTTTTTTGGCGTTTAAGTTCGGTAATTTCTTGGTAGTTCTTTTTTAAAGAATCTCTTGCGTCTCTAACAATGGCCTCAGCCCTAGTTTGCGCTTCATTCATAATCAATGCCGCTTCTCTTTCAGCATCTTTACGTAAATTCTCAGTCATTTTGTGAGCCGTCATGATGGTTTCTTTTAAAGATTTATCTCTTTCTTTATACTCAAGCATTTGAATTTCTTTTTCTCTGAGAAGCTCTTTTAGTTGGTTTCTTTCTCGAATAACATTTTCTAGCTCCCCTGCAACGTCTTTTAAAAAAGCACCAACTTCTTCACCATCAAGTCCGCTTAGTTTTCTGGAAAAAGTTTTATGAGCTATGTCTATTGGAGCAATTTTCATTATTACCTCCCTGTAACTATTAAACTGCTAAATAATATTTTACTTAACTCAGAAATTTTTAGAAAGCTCTTTTGCTCTACTCTTAGAATCTGTGAGGGCTTTGGTAATTTTTTTATCTATTTTTGAATTTTTCATGGACTTAAGTCCTGCCAAGGTTGTGCCCTTTTTACTTGTTACTGCATTTCTTAAACCTTCAAGCTGCCTTTTTTCATGTTTTGCCATTTTTGCAGCTCCTAAAAATGTTTCAACGGCCATAAGCCTTGCATGGTGTAATGTAAAACCATTTTTAATAAACCAACTCTGAAATAACCGCATGAGTTCAAATACAAACCCCACACCACTGGCAGAGCCCGCCGTGATAGCGTCAATTTGCCCTTGGTTTTTGCATACAATAGGAGTTCCTATACTAGAAAATAGTTTTATAATTATCTTTTTATCTCTTTGACTACAATTGAAAAAATAAATACCGTACACACCACTTTGAATTTTAGCACTCAAGGTTGCCATCACGCGCGCAACAGGGTTTGATTTAAAGTTTTTTTTTATACTCTCAACTTTTACACCTGCTGCTAGACTTATAATTATTTTTTTCGCACTCAACTGTTTTACTTCTTTTAAAGCGGCAGCCAAGTCTTGTGGTTTTGTGGCTAAAAAAATTATGTCTGCATTTAAAGCTACTTCTTGATTAGTTTTGCAAATTTTTATTTTATTTTTTTGAGAGAATTTTTTTATATTATTTAGATTTCGAGATCTTGCAAAAATATTTTGAGGTTTGATTGTTTTTTTAAGTATCAGCCCGCTAATAATGGCTTGCGCTAAATTTCCACATCCAATAAAGCCGAGCTTCAAAATTTAATCCCCAAACTCGCGCCCACCAAAAATGGCAGTTCCAACACGCACCATGGTAGCTCCCTCTTCAATGGCCACTTCATAATCATGGGTTGTGCCCATGCTTAAATCTTCAAAACTACCCATTTGAGGCGTAACAAGTTTTGCATTTTTATCTCTTAATTCTCTAAGCTGAATAAAATATTTTCTCGATGTTTCAGGGTCCACCTCAAGGGGGGGTAAAGTCATCAAACCCTGAAGCTTTAAATTTTTAAATTCACTTATTTTAGAGATAAGCTCCGGTAATAATTCTGGTGTAATACCACCTTTTGTTGGCTCTTCTCCTAATTTTACTTGAATTAATATTTTCTGCACAAGATCTGCTTCTTTTGCTCTTTGGTTAAGTGCCTTTGCTAATTCAAAACGGTCAACACTTTGAATTGTTTCAAATTTACCTACAACAAATTTTGATTTATTAGTTTGAAGGGAACCAATGAGATGCCATTTTAAATTTGGATGGTTTTGTTTTAATTTATCAATTTTTTTAGTGGCTTCTTGAACATAATTTTCACCAAAGTGGACAACACCTTTATCTGCCACCTTTGAAATTAAATCTGCAGATTTAGTCTTACTAACGGCAATAAGAGTAACACTCCCGGTGCTTCGTTTTGCTTTAGCTTCCGCTGCAGCAATTTTTTCAATCACGCTTTCTACGAACACGCCAGCTCCGTTTTTTAAGTTCTCGTTTAATGTCATATAAGGGGAGTCCAACAACATTTAACAAATCTCCTTCGACAAGATTAATAAAGGCTCTTGCCAAACCTTGAATCCCATAAGAACCAGCTTTGTCGAAGGCCTCACCCGAATCAAGATATTGTTTAATTTCTTCAGATCCAAGTTTTCTAAACCCAACTTTTGTCTTAATAAGACGCGTAATTTCAAGATTTTCGTCTAGGTTGTAGATAGTATATGCTGTGTAAACTGTGTGAATTTTACCACTCATAAATTTCAACATACGTTGTGCGTCTAATCTATTTTCCGGCTTTCCCAAAACAGTTTTACCCAAGACCACTGTCGTGTCTGCACTTAAAACTAAAATTCCCTTTTTAAATCGGCTAGTTATCCTTCCTAAGGTTGATCTAATTTTATCTTTAGAAATTTGGCGTAAATTCTCCTCTAAAGTTAGGTTTTCACTGAATGATTCCGATGAGTTAGATGGGTAAACAGTGAAATCAAAACCCGCCTCTTTAAGTATCTGGCGGCGACGCGGTGATCTTGAGGCCAAAATCAGTTTGAAGGTTTTTGATTTCATGAATGTGGAGTTTAGCATGATTTTTAGTCAAATACTTATGATTTTAGGTGTGCTCCTTGGCGGCTTGAGTGTTTTTGTTGCTGTTAAAACTTTTATTGAAAACATAAGTGCGCAAAAAACTTCTCCGCTTTTATGGGGCGGCAGTGGTGGTGAAGAATTTGGTCAGGCTCCTAAAAAATCCAAATCCCCAATTATTTCTGTTTGCCGCCCACTTTTGCACAGACTCATTATTCCCATTACAAGTAAATACAAACTTGAAGAGTACAAAAAAAATCTAAAAAGAGAAATTAATAGTGCCGGCCTTGGACAAGAACTAAACGAGGAAGAATATGTGGCATTGCAATTATTTTTAGGAATTATGCTTCCTGTAATTTTAATGGCCTTTAATTTTTTATTTAATTTAAATTACCCTTTTCTTTTTATTTTATTCTTTGGTGTTGTCGGTTTTGTGTTCCCTTACTTTTTCGTTAAAGGCTTTAAGAATGAAAGACGTGCACAAGTTTTAGTAGACCTTCCTTTTGTCATTGATCTTCTTTCCCTTTCCACAGAAGCAGGTCTTGATTTTATTGCGGCCATTGAACGCGTGGTTAACAAAATGAATGGTGGCGCACTCAGCGAGGAACTTGCACAAGTGCTAAGAGATTTAAAATTAGGAAGCTCACGTTCTGAGGCCTTAAATGCAATGGCTTGGAGAATGAATATGTCTGAGGTTTCAAGCTTCATAGCAGTGCTCACAACAGCTGATACTTTGGGTGCAAGCATTGGAAATGTTTTAAGACAACAATCTGAGCAAATGAGACAAGAGAGATTTGTTAGAGCAGAAAAAGCAGGCGCTGAGGCTTCACAAAAAATTTACTTGCCACTAATCATGTTTATCTTACCCGCAGTTCTAATTATGGTTTTTGGCCCTGTTATTTTACAATTCATGGGGGGCAAATAATGAAAGCTTTGAATTCAAAAAATCAAAGTATTCTATCTGCAAGACTTGAAGTGGCAAATTCCCTTTATGAAAGAATGAAGGGGCTTATGGGAAGAAAAAACTTCTCAGAAGGCCAGGCTTTATTAATAAAGCGCAGCGGAAACTCTATTCACACATTTTTTATGAACTTTCCAATAGATCTTGTTTTTATAGACAAACGCGGACAAGTCCGCTGGGTAAAGGAAAACGTAAAACCATGGAGAGTGGTGTTTGCGCCGATTTTTGTTCAAACAGATTGCTTAGAGCTGCCAAGTGGAATGATTAATAAAACTCATACGCAAGTTGGAGACCATATACATGTGGAAGCTTAGAGTACTTAAGGGTGCTGACATAAAAGAGTACTCTCTAAAAGAGGGCGTAAATTCCATTGGACGTTCTACTGATAACGATGTTGTCATTCTCTCAAATGGTGTGAGTAAAAAACATGCGCAAATTATTGTGCGCGAAGGTGTTTGCTCAATTACAGATCTTAATTCAAGCAATGGTACGTTTGTAAATGGCGCAAGAGTGCAAGATAGAATTTTAAAAAATTCAGATCGCATTGCTTTTCACACAACCGTAGTAGAACTTGAGAAAATTAAATCCGCAACGCAGACCTCAATTCCACAATTTAATCAGTTTAATCCGCTGGGGCAAGCTCCGCAGTTTAGCCAGCAAAATACAAATGCAGCCCATGCTTATTTAGAAAATGTGGTTTTACCAGGAATTTATAAACTCAATCAACTTTACCCACTAAAAAGTGTTTTACTCATTTTTGTTTTAGCCTTTGCAGTAGTGCTTACGGTGCTTTCAACAATTCCTATGTCTTCTATGATGAAAGACGGTGTTGAAAAAGAAGCGCAACGAAGAGCGCTCACTATTGCACGCCAACTTGCAGCTGCAGGGGAACAGGCCTATAGACAAGGAGCTGAGAATACCGTTCGAACAGATTTTGCTGAAACTGAAGACGGTGTAACAGCTGCCATGGTTGTGTCAAAAGAAGATGGACATATTATTGCGCCCCTGTTAAGAGCACAATCTTATTCAAATGAAGAATTTGTTGCCCGCGCCAGAAAGCATGATGAAATTTTTGTTGATAAAGCTGGCTCATCTATTGGAGCAAGTTATCCCATAAGGGTGTTTTCAACTGAAACGGGCCAGCAAAGCATTGCTGCCTATGCTGTGGTTTTATATAAAATTAATTCTGTCAATTTGGCTCATTCTGTAGGTTTATTTGCGAGAATATTAATTATTGCACTTTTAGTGGGATGGTTGGTTTATTTTTTAATTTACAAAATTGTTTCAAAAAATGTTGAAAGCATAACCACACAACTTGACTCAGCTCTTCGCGGAGAAAAACTTATTATTGAACCAGAATACGACTTTGAGCAAATGCATAGCCTTATTACAAATATAAATAGTGCCCTTTCACGAATGGGACAAAAAAATCAAAGCGTTCAAATAGAACAGTATGATCCTCTTATTGAAGCCATGAATTTAACACGCATAATTCAAGAGCCAGCCATAATTTTAGATAAAGAAAAAAGAATTATTTCAGTAAACACGGCCTTTGAAGATTTAACGGGAATGCGCTTAATAACAATTCAGAATCAAAGCCTAGATATTTTGCAAGACCAGGCATTAAAATTAAATTTAGAAGATTTATGGCTTAGATCAATGAGCCAGCCTTCGCAAATCAGCTCAAGCCAACTTGATATTTCTGGCACCGAGTATGAAATTGACGCTCAATCTGTCACTAATGGGGAGAGAGTAAACTACACCGTTATTGTTATTAAAAGAAGGATGGCCGCATGACAAGCGCTGCTCTTTTAAAAACAAATAACGAGATTGGTTTAAATATTGTTGCAGGCCGTGACAAAGGCGTTTGCTATAAACTTTTAGGACAAACCATCCGCATTGGCCGCGCCACTGATAATGATGTTGTTTTAGATGATGTAAAATCCAGTCGCTACCATGCACGCGTTGAAAAGCGAGAACAAAATTATTGGATTGTAGATGCCGGAAGTCAGAATGGGATTATTGTTAATGGCAATCTTGTTAATGAAAAACTTTTAACACTTGGGGATCAAATCATCATTGGCAATACCACTTTAATTTATGGCCCACCAGCGCCGGTTTTTTCTAAAACCCCTTCTTTAAGCTTAGTACAAGGTGGGTTTTCTGTAAGTACTAAAAATGCAAATGGAAAACTTGTTTTAATAGTTATTGCGTGTATTATTGGCGGATTTTTTATTTTAAAAAATAATAGTGCAAACAAAAAACAATTTAAAATTACTGATGAAACAGCTCTGAATGCAGAACTTGAAACCTTAGAGTCTTTTAATAATGCAAAACAAATGGAAATAGCAAAAAAAGGCAAGGACACCCAGCAATATTCAGAGGCACAAGCTTTCTACCTAAAAGGCTTTAGAGAATTTAGAGAGAGCAATTTTTCTAGAGCAATTCAATTTTTTGAAGCCGCCCTTGCCCTTTACCCCGAGCACCCACTTGCTAAAAGATATCTTTCTCGCTCAAGGCTAAAATTAAATGAGCAAATTACTTCAAGTCTTGAAAGAGGGGAAAAATATTTTCAAACACAAAAATATTCTCAAGCGGCCAATGAGTATAGAACCGTACTTTTACTAGTTAATGATTTAAATAATAAAAATGCACAACTAGCACAAAAAAGATTAGAGTCGATTAACTTAATTTTAATTAATAATAGGTAACCATGAAGCTAAGTATTTTTAAAAATAATAATATATTCATTGAAAAGGAACTGGATACTTCTTGTGAGTATATATTAGGCCGTAGCTCCCAGTGCGACATTGTGCTTGCTGAGCCCGAAATTTCAAGGAAGCATGCAAGACTTATTTTTAAAAACAAAGCTTGGGTTTGTGAAATTATTTCTGACAATGGTTTTTTAACAGTAGGCGCAAGCAGCTTAAAAGAATTAAGCCTAACTGATGGAAGTAAATTTCAAATTGGTGGTTTTGAATTAGTTTATAATGAAGTTGCTTCAAAAACTTTTGATCTGGGCCAAAATGAAGAAAAGACAAATGTTGAATCGCTTTCAGAAAAAACAAATATAGACCCAGCACCTGTAAAATTTGTTTTATTTAGAGAGGACTCCAATGGAGACCCCATTGAAGAAATAGTTTTACATGAAGGGCCCATTACAGCAGGGCGCGGAGATGATTGTGATATTATTTTAAATGATCCCAAGGCTAGTAGACGGCATTTTATTTTAGAAAAAAAGAACTATGGTTATAGCATTAAAGATTTAAACAGCACACACGGAACCATTGTGAGCGGCAATAAAGTTATGGAGCAGAAATTAGAAGGCGGACAGCGCATTCAAATAGGCAATGAAGTATTCTTATATGAAGAAGTTCATTCAGCATTTGAAAACCTTCCCGCCCTTGCCCCCACTACAAGTTCCGAAGCAAGTAACAATACAATGCAGACTTATGCTAACTATGACCAGCCAGTCGTTAAAATTGGCAGCTCACAAAACAAGCTTAAGCCAGTTTTCTTAGCTTTAGGCGTTTTACTTGTTGCAGGAATTATAGGTAAGCTAACTGAAAATGATAAAAGCAAAATTAAAGATACCAGACAAATTTCAAGCGTTAGCTCACCAAGCCAGGCAAACAACTTAACAGACGCACAAAAAAAATTCATTGATGAGACTTATAATTTAGCACTCAGCCTTTACACCTCAGGCAAGTATGACCTTGCAGCATTAGAGCTAGCTAAAATATTTCAATTAACCCCTAACTATAAAGATGCAAAAAACATTGAGGCATTATCCAAGCAAGCCATAGAACTTAAAAGGCAAAGTGCAGAGGTACAAAGGCTTGCCAGAGAGCAGAATGAGTTAAAACAACGTATTGATGGAATTTTAGCCGAGTGTGACCAGCTTTATAATAATAAAAAATACTCACAAGTGGAACCTTGCGTAGCTCAAATCATTGACATGGACCCAGAAAATTTAAAAGCAAAAGAGCTCGTTGAAAATGCCAACCTCAAATTATACCAAATTGAAAACACACAAGCAGCACGTGAAGCAGCAGCTCAAAGAGCACAGGCGGCCAAGCAAATCTTTGCCCGCGCTCAAAGCGCTTTAAAAGAAAAACGCTACCCTGCGGCGGCAAGAGATTTTGCAGCTGTTGAGAGAATGTCTTTTAATGATTCTCAAAATTTAAAGGCCAAAGCTCAATCCGGCTTAAAATATGCAAAAGAGCAAATGCTCAGCCAAAGCCAAGCATTTGTTAATGAAGGGAAATCTGCTTTGGAGCAGAAGGAATTTAAAAATGCTATTGTAAAATTTAATAAAGCTTTAGAGCTTTTCTCAGAAAACAAAGAAGCTGCGGAATTTAAAAAACGTGCTTTAAGTGAGTTACGCCTTGAGGTAAAAACTCTTTATTCTGAAAGTGTTATAGAAGAAGACCTAGGTAATATTGAATCTGCAAAGAAAAAATGGAGAATAATTTTAGAAAATAATATTCCCAGCGACCCTTATTACCAAAAAGCTAAGAACAAAATTAACAAATATGAAAAATGATTAATTTATTATTAATCAAACTCACTGGGATCATAATCTTGGTATTTAATGGTTTTTTTCTTAATCTCAGATGCGACAGAGCCAATGTAATAAGTAAGTCCCACACCAGCTGCAATGTTAAAAGCCGCACGGCCCTTTAAATTTATCTCGGGGGTTAATTCTAAGCGCACACTCCAAGGAGATCCTACAAAAACATATTCGGCTCCTGAAACCAAACGTATACCCAATTGAGGGTTGTCGTTTGGATCGTGTCCCCCTAAACCCATTCCCGCTTTTGCACCAACGCCTAGGTAAAACAGTAATGAATTCCAAAAATCAAGCTCGCGCACTTTATCATCTACACTATAAAAATACCAAACATGATCCACACTTCCCACGACAAGCTTACTAAAGGAATAGCCTAAAGAAAAATTCCAGGCTCTTTTCCAATTTGTAAATAAACTATAGCGAGCATAAATAGGCTCACCTAATAAAAAAGTCCAGCCGCGGTTACTCTCTGGGAAACCAACAAATCTTTTTTGTTGAGTAGTGCGCGCTAATACTTGGTTTGAAAGGAAGGTAGTTAAAACAAAAGCTAAAACAAATAAAAAAGGCTGAATTGTGTTTCTCATTATAGGAAGCCTCTCAACAATTCAGCCTTTAATCAAACTAAAAATGAATTCCTAAGCCCGCACTTGCGTACAAGCCAGACATATCAACCTTAACTCTTTGGTTACCAGTGTTAGTTAAGAATGTGCTGCCGCTTTTTAAATCACCCGTGGTGATTGATTTATATGCAGCCTCTAAGAATAAAGAGAAGTGATTACCCAACATTCTACCAAAGCCAAGTTGACCTTCAAATGCAATGTTGTTATCGGCACTATAGGTAACAGTTGTTGTTTGCTTTCTTGGAAAGCTACTTGAAACTGTCATACCAGCTCCAGCACCTAAGTAAACATACCAAGCACTTCTAACAAAGTAGTAGTTAAAATCTAGCCAAGCCATATCCATGTCAATGGTAATACCGTTTCCGTTTGAGGCATTATTTTTTGCCTCATACATTTCATACTGGGCTGCTACTTCAAACTTTTGTCCCAACATAAAACCTAAGCCTCCACCATAATATTGGTGAGATGTAATATCTCCCGGTCTTGGTGCTGTGTACTGACTGTGGTTTGTATTAACATTGGCTGGACTTACTGAAGCATAGCCATAATAAGCCTTTAAACTTACCTTACCCCCTTTGCCTTTTTGAGCAAAGCTTGCCGCCGGCACAAGCGACAAAGTTAATAGAATTAATAGTATACGCATTTGAAGCCTCCTTGTTACGTTCTATTTTTTTCTTCACAAACATCTATTAAAAGTATAAGGATAGTTTATATATTTGGCCATTAAATAATAGGACACGCAGCTTCATGGAATTTCCTAAGAAAACAAAAAGAATATGAAGAATTAAAAGAGCTAGCCGAAAGTTGGGGAATTACTTATGGCCCAATAAAATCAAGGCGCTTAGGTGTTAGCCTTGGAATAAATCTTTTAGGAAGCGGTGAAAAAATTTGTAGCTTTAACTGCCCCTATTGCGAGCTTGGTTTTACAAAATTAAAAATGTCTGAAATGAAAAAGGCCGCTAACTATCCCACCCTTGAGCAACTTGAAGCTGCATTAAGAATAAAAATTGTGGAGCTAACAAAAAATGATGTCAAACTTGATTCTTTATCCATTGTTGGAAATGGTGAGCCCACCATGTACCCACTATTTCCAGAAGCGGTGGAGGTTGTAAAAAAAGTTCGCAACGAGTTAACACCTGAAAGCAAAGTTGGCATTTTAACTAATGGCTCAACTTTGCAAGATGCAAAAGTAATAAAAGGTTTAAATATGTTAGATGACCGCATGATCAAACTTGATGCCGGAAACGATGCTATGCTTGAAAAGGTAGATGCACCACTTGTAAGAATGTCTATTAATAAGCTTATTCAAGGAACAAAAAAACTTAATGATGTAATTCTGCAATCTTTTTTTGTCCAAGGTGTAATTGATAACACCACGCCCGGTGAAATTGAAGATTGGATTGAGGTTGTAGGAATTATTAAACCAAAGCTTGTGCATATTTACAGCTTAGACCGCGTGCCGCCACTTGCTGGGCTAAAACAAGTGCCCTCACAAAAGTTAAAAGAAATTTCAGAAAAGCTTGAAAAAAAGACGATGATAAAGTCTCTTGTGTTTGCCTAGGCGTTGATTGCACTTAAAGCGCACGTTAAACCCGCGGCTTTATGAGTAAGGCGCGGCCAGGAATCTAGGGGTTTTGAGTGGTCATACATCTTTACCTAAAGCCCGAGGACATTCTCATTTCTATCGGTATAGTGGCAAAGAAATCTTTGCCATATGCCGCATCAGCTATTTATGATCAAAAAGTTCTTTGTATTTTAATAAAGCCGCCTGAATCTTTTCGGTGCCTTTTTTCTGGTCACCCTTTTTAAGTAAGTTTGCGCCTGCTAATATTTCTGCCAAAACAGAATGAATTGCCTTATCCGCAGCTGGCTCTAGTTTACAATTCTTAAATATATCTTGAACATTTTGTTCGATTTTTTGTCCTGCCAAAAGAGTGCTCGCCGTCGCAATATTATTCATTATTTGATCCATGCGAGTTCTTAAGTCTTGATCGACAGTAAAGCGCTGCGCTGGATTTGCTTTAGTAGTTTCTACTACATTGTGATTATTATGATGATGATCATTTTGAGCTGGGGCATTTAGCCCCAGCAATGAGCCTATGACTAATATTCCAATACTTTTTCTCATAATTGTCCTTTATTTAGATTTAACGATACTGCCATCAACGGGATTAAAATATATTTCTACATCTTTGCCATTTTTGTCAGTGCCATAAATCTCGTAACAGCTGCCAGGGGTTTTAAATTTTCGGATTTTATAACCATCGGCCTCTGCTTTTTGTTTGAAAGCTTCTTCTGTCATCCATTTGTCTTTTGGCTGATCAGTACAACTTTTTTTCGCCTGTGCTGATAATCCTGCCATCAGAATGAATGCTGTAAGTATGATATGTTTCATATTGTCTCCTTTTATTGCGACGGGTTAATTCCCATTGCCTCCAGACAGTATCGCCACAATGTCATTTCTGTAAATTGGGCATAAGTACTAACAAGCAATTTTGCTGCCTTTAAGTCATTTGGCCCATGGACTAAATCATTATAATCTCCATAATAAAAGTAAAAGGAGGGCTTATGAGACAACAACTTGTATACGATTTGCCCACAAGGCTTTTTCATTGGATCTTTGCGGGATTTTTTCTGACAGCGTTCATCATCGCAAAAACCGTAGATGATGAGTCACTATTATTTTCTTATCATAGCTTAGCTGGCCTGATGCTGGGATTTACGGTTATTCTTCGTATCATTTGGGGAATGGTCGGCACCAAGCACGCAAGGTTCACAGGCTTCGCACTGAGGCCAACTGATCTGATTAAATATATGAAAGGAATATTGTCCGGAGACAAGACCCGTTGGGCTGGTCACAATCCGGCTTCAAGCTGGGCCGCCATTGTGATGATGTTACTTGCTTTAAGTCTTGGCACTACAGGGTACTTAATGTCCACAGGGGGCAAAGAAACTTTCGAAGATATTCACGAGATTTTAGCAAACACTTTTATCGTGGTTGTAGTTATGCACGTTGCGGGTGTGATTTTGCACACAATACGTCACCGCGAAGCCATCGGATTAAGTATGCTTGACGGGAAAAAAGCTGACGTTCCAATTGAAAACACAATTTTATCTTCTAGATCTGCTATCGGAATTTTATTTCTAGGTCTAACAGTGGCCTTTGGAATTCATCTTTACAATAATTTTGACACCAACTCTGGAAATTTAAAATTTATGGGAGCAAACTTACAACTTGGTGAAGACGAAGTTGAAGTTGAAAATGACGATGATTAATAAAGAACGCTTTGTAATCATTGCCGTACTTGCTCTTGTGACGATCTTTGTGGGTGTTGATCTTTTTACGGATTTCCGCGAGGGAGTCGTCACTTGGCATGTTGTGCTTGAGGGCACACTGGGGATCGTGGCAATTTTTGGAATTTTCTATGTTCTAAAAGGATCTTTCCAGCTTAAACATCGCCTTCAAAAAGAGATTCACGAGTTTTCAGAATTTAAAAAAGAGGCCGATGCATGGAGAACAGAATCAAGAAAGTATGTTGATGGCTTGTCAAAGGCGATTGATCAGCAGCTAAGTAAATGGAATTTATCTGTGGCCGAAAAGGAAGTGGCCTTTTTACTATTAAAAGGATTGAGCCTGAAAGAGATTGCAGAAATTAGACAGACCACTGAAAAAACTGCGCGGGTTCAATCCATGTCGATCTATGCGAAGTCTGGCCTTGCTGGAAGGTCCGAGCTTTCTGCATTTTTCTTGGAAGATTTGTTGCTACCGCAAGAGTTAAATTAAAGTTTATTAGATATTATATACAAAGTGATGTTTATAAATTTCTCGTAATTACTAATATGTCATGCATATTGAAGTGATTTAAAACCAATCTTTAGGAGCCTTAAAAAGCTCCTTTAAGCATTGAATTCAATAAAATTGGGGTTTTGGCTTTGCTGCAGAAAGCTCAGTATTAGTTCAAGACGGATAAAAAACGTGGGTTTAAATCAGGCTGCTCGGGTTTTCAGAGGGTTCTAGTCAGACGTTGAACCTAGTAAAAGCTAAAAAGCTCACGCAGAGTTGCATGAGCTTCGGATTAGATTGAACTGTTATTGTTCACTCAATTTATAAGAGTGCCAATCCCAAAAACAACCTGGCACCTCATCAGGACAAATCATAAAAGCTGTTATTTCATTTGAATTTCCGAAGCTTAATTCTTTTACGATTTCATCATCCGAAGGAATTATAGTCGACAATGTTTTTCCAACAGCGTCTTTGCAGACACGTCCTCCCAACATCCAGGTTTTTAGAGAGCGTCTTGAAAATTGAAGCTTTACCTGAAAGGAATTTTGGGAATCCGTTTCGATTTTCTCTATCGTGCCAACGAAGTCACATTTATAACTGGATGAGGCGATTGCTTCAAAGGAGAATACCAATAGAGATAATAATAAGAAAAGTCTCTTCATATATATTACAATGCAGCTGAAAATTTAAACTGGCAAGTTTGAACAAAACCAAATGCTTTTGGCTTCAAGTCCTATTAAACAGCACGGGAATCTTGGTCAGCGGAAACTGACCACTCTCCTTAGGAGCCACAAATGCTTTGCCTTTCCCAAAAACCTTTTCTGCCATGAGCACATTATGCGTATTACATAAAAGCCTTAGGTTTGTGGGGGCATGGCTTCCGCCCAGGGCCCAAGGGTGAATGTGGTCTATTTCAATATATCTTTTTGAAAGACAAAGCTTTTTTGTAATGGGGTCTTGGTATTGGCAAGCGCCTTGATCTCTGCGCCAAATAAATTGGCGAGTTTGAGCTGGAATGTGGCGAGATATTGAAGTTACTTCCGGCGCCGGAGTTTTTGGTGGCGTGACTTTCTGCAATTTGCTTTCAGGGTCTACTTTAGCTAAACAAAACTCTGCCATGGCTTTAACAAGCTCAGCATCGCTCATCCCTGGGGTTTTGTGGCTCCAAAGCTCTTTTAGCTTTTCAAGGTTTTTAATAGTCGCCTCATCTAAAACAAATTTGAGCTCTGTTAAAGACGAAGTTAGCTCTCTTCTTTTCTCAACTGATACTGCCTCTGGCATTTGAGTGCGCAATATTTTTTCACACTCCCTTGTGGATTTATTCTCAACTGCCTCAAATAACTCAAGTTTTAAGGCTGATGCCACTTTTACTCCAGTAGTTTTTGTCTCTTGCCTAATGGCCACTTGCACCTGAGCTAAGTTTGTTAAACTTAAACTTCCTGAAGTTATTTTTGCTTCAAGCTTTGGGAATTCTTTAAGAGCACGCATAGCGGCTATGCGACGATGAGCCGCTGGCTCAGAATAACCTAAATAACCAACTACAAAACTAAAAAGGCTGTAATAACCACGTAAGGCAAAAAGTTTTCTTTTTTCAATTAGCATTAATAAATTTAAAACCTTAGTTGTTGCTTCTCTTTCATTTTGAACTGCAAGTTTAATTTGGTTTAGTAAATCTTGGTCTTTCATAAGTTAACCCTCTTAGTATGAGCCTTTATAACATGAGTTTTTGAGAGCACATTTTTAAGAAACTGCTACTTAATTTTAAATTCAAAATTAAGCGCGCAAAACCCTCACCAAGAAAGCTAAGGCAAACAAAGATTTTGATTTTTCAAATCAAACCAAGTTCACTCAACCGAAGACCTCTAATAGAGACGAAAAAGGTGTCAACGTAAAAAATAAAAATATTTGCGCCTAATTAAGCCAAAAAATAAATCCTCTGGACCTACTACAGAATAGGGAAGCTGATCAACAGTTCTCAGGTTTTTTAACATTTTAAAAACTTGGCCGCTGCTTAGTAAACTCCACAAAATCAGTACCTTCAACCTCTTTTAAAAATTTTGTGAAATTACTGGCGCCTGCTGGAAGCTCGGAAGAGAAATCCCATGTTAAGCCATTTAACCAATTAGTTTTAGATAAAAACTCTATGTCCCTTCTTCTCTGCGTGAGTAAAAGTGCTACATCATACAAAATCCGGGCTTCTCTTTTTTTTCCTTCTTTAAAATGAATATAAGATTGCAACCATGTCAGCGTTTCTGGGTCTGAGCACTGTTTTAAAATTTTTCTCTCCATAGCTTTTAAAGATTTTGTTTTAACCCATTCTGCCTGCTGCTTGCATACATTATTGTTAATTTCTATTTTATCAATTTGTTCACTTAAATTTTTGTCTTTTGATTCAAGAATGTAATCTAAAAACCAAGATTTTACTTGGTTATCTATTTTAGAATAGCCCAAGCCCTGATTAATGAGCCAAACCTTTTCACTGTGTGGCACTATAGGGTCAAACAATACTTTAGCCACATTAAGTTTATAGCTAATCAAAAAAGAATCCTCCTTGCTTTGAGAAGTGTTTTTATACGGCTGCAGCTTTAAAAACCCTTTTTCTAAGTTTTTAAGGGCCAATTTTTCTCTTCCAAAAAGGTTGTTGGTCTGAAACCTGTCTGTATAGGTATTAAAAAGTTTTTTCTCTACTGGGAAATAAGTCCACTCCTCGCTTCTAATTAAAAAATAGTGGGGGCCTATATTTTTCCATGCAAGTGGTGTTGATTCGGCATAAAGCATTCTGTTTTCAAAATTAACTTCTTTGGCCTCTAAGGCTTGAGAAAAATCTGCCACAGCAAACAAACTTTCATTTACGTCTTTTGCCCGCGTGGCGGTAAATAAAGTTTTACCTAAATCTGCCAGCGTTAAATGGCCATCTACTTTCCATGAAGGCATTAAATCACGGGGCTTTGATGAAGGCTTAATAAAAAGAGGAATGCGTGTGACACTATCATATAAATAAGGCAGTCTTTGTGAGCCCCTTAAGCCAACTAAAATTACAGTTGTTGAATCCCAAAGATTTACAGATTTTAAATATTTAATTATTTTATAAACAGCAGCATCAAATTGTTGAAGTTTTTTTTCTTTATTTTGCATTTCAAAATATAAAAAATCAGAAAAATACACCACTCCAATGGAGGGGCGCGCTACTGGTCGCTCTTTTAAAGCCACCACCGCTTTACTACTCACTTCATCTGATGAAAGGTAATAATTTGATTTTTTAAAACGGTCATCAAACTCATCAAAACCAAAACTAACTGCAGATTTTCTTAAAAAAGGCGCCCCACCAGAAATAAAAAAGCTGGAATAACCTTTTTTACGCAAAGACTCAGGCAAAGTTTTTACGTTTGAATTATAAACGCTTGCCCCATTGTTACGAATTCCATGCTCCCAAGGGTAAAGCCCCGTGAGTATTGAGGCCATAGCAGCACTTTCCATAGTTGAAGTTGTGTAGGCATGTGTAAACTTAATGCTTTCTTTAATGAGTGCTTCTATGTGTGGAATTTGCTCTAAAGTAATGGCTTCATCAAACTCGTCAGCACTTAGGCCCGAAAATGAAAGAACCAAGTAGCCCGGAAACCCGGCATTTTGTGAAACAACACTACAACCTAAGATAAGAAAAACAAAAAGAATCCACCTCATAAGGCTAAAGCATAACATAAGTCTAAGCGCGTCATCATTTTTTCTTTCAACACAAAAGAGCTCTCTGTTAGACTTTTTTGGAGGAGATAACTTTAAAATGCTAACACAAAAAATTCTTGCTGTAACACAGGGTGGAGCAGATGCCATTTTGTATTTTATGATTTTTCTTTCTGTTTGCTCAGTGGCCGTTATGATTGAGCGTTGGTTTTTTCTAAAAGCCCTTTTGGGTTTAAGTAAAAAAGTTAGCGAAAGGGCAAAAGAAGCATTGCGAGCTAATGACTTAAAAGTTCTTGATGATTTAAGTAAAAACCATGATGCCATTGAAAGTAAAATGCTCAATATTGCCTTAAGACATAAAACAACAAAAGGCACTGAAGGCCTTGAAGAAGTGATGAGTGGTTTTTTAATGATGGAGCGCCCAAGCTTAGAAAAAAATCTTGGTTTTTTAAATACCCTTGGAAACAATGCCCCCTTTATTGGGCTACTGGGAACTGTATTGGGAGTAGTTAAAGCTTTTGCAGACTTAGCTAACAGCCAAGGAAACCCAAGCGTTGTTATGGCTGGTATTTCTGAAGCCTTAGTGGCCACAGCGGTAGGATTATTTGTAGCTATCCCGGCTGTTGCTTCATACAACTATTTTATTAAACAAGTAAAACTCATCATGGGTTCTGCTGAAAGTATAAAGCAGCTCTGTTTAGCTTACGTTAAAAGCGGAAAATAAGGAGAACTCCAAAAGTGGCAGCGCAATCTCAAAATAATGATGATGAACCCATTACCGGAATAAACGTCACCCCCCTTGTAGACATCTGCCTTGTTTTGTTAATCATTTTCATGGTGACAACCCCCATGATTATGAAGCCTTCTATTAATGTTAACCTTCCAAAAGCCGCAAGTGGTGACCAAAGTACCCCTGGCGAGCTTTCAATCACTATCTCTAAAGCCGGGGAAATTTATGCAAACGGTAAGCGCGTTTTAGAAATTGAACTAAAAGAACTTGCTACAAACCTAATAGCTTCAAAGCCTGAAGTGCAAGCCATGATTAGTGCAGATAAAGAAACCCCACACGGGACAGTCATTGGTGTCATTGATATTATAAAAGGTGTGGGCGTTAAAAAATTTGCAATCAGCATTGACAAAAAATAGCTCTATTTAGATTTTACAAAAAATTAGCTCATTTTAAGCCTATAGCTACCTTTCCCACCACTTAATTTGCGTTTAAACCTTGGCACTATATATGCTCATGGGAAGCCTTAAGTACTAATTTATAGTTGAACGTAAAAGGAGTGGTACTTATATGTTTAAGTTTGTTTTTGTTGGCCTATGTCTATTTAGCTTTAGCTCATTTGGAGCAGATAAAACTAACTATTACGAGCAAATGGAAAAGGAATTTTATCGCTTAGAAAGCCTCACAGCTAAATCAACTTTTAGCCCTGATGACTTTAAACGCTCAAATTTTAAATCTTGTAAAATGAGCTTTAAGTCCTCACCCCGTCATCTTACAGAGGCAACTATTGACCTACTAAGCTACGCACCAGAGTCTCAAAATATTTTTAAAAATAAATTACAACTTCCCGTTGTTCAGCAAGCCCATTTAACAAAGTACTACGATAACGAAAGCTACAAAGAGCGATATGTTCGCACCTCAATTTTTAGTGTACAAAATAATGCGGCCGTCTTAATTGCTGGCCGTGGTTGGCAAGACAATACTATTTTGCAACATGTATTTAGAAAAGACCCTAATACTGGGGCTCTCATTGCCAAAACATCTCAGATGTATTTTTTTAATAAATTTGAGAACGATCATTCCTACACAGTTTGTATAAAGTAAAAGAAGGATTTTTGCTTCATGTTAAGCATTTTATTTTTTGTATTTTCAGCCCTTGCTCACAAAGATGATTTCATAAGTTTCAAAGCTTTGGTCAGCATACAAAATGGCAACTTATATTTAACAAACACTAAAAATGAAAAAGTTTATTTAAAACAAGGGGACTATGTTGAAATTATAAATCAATCACCCCTTGTGAATTTTAATGAGGGCCTGAGCACATTTAAGCGCACATGGTCTTATGATAGAGATGTTTTAATTAGAACAAAAAATAATGATAAAATTTATTTTTCCATCCCTGGAGCGCGCATTAATTTTTTAACAGCAGATTATTCCGTTCACAAAGATCATACTTCACAACAAACACACATTGTTAGAGAAGCCATTAGACGGCCTTCTAGTGTAAAGGAAGTAAAAACCTCTGAAGCATGTCACGTACTCGGAGGGTTTTGTGCCAATGTAGCTTATAATGTAAAAACCGGCTACACAAGTTCTGCAAAAGAAAGCTGTGCTGGCAGCCGTGATGTTTTACAAAAAGTGAGTGAGTTTGAGTTTGTGCGCACCTGGCATATTTATAATGAGCAAGGGGAAATATTATTAGTTTCAACTCAGCCCGAAATCCAAGAAGAGATTGAAACCCTTAAGGTGCTTTCAAGGTGCGTACGAGTGTACTAACCTCAGAGTAAATTAGCAGTAAAAAAGAAATTGCATACAAAGACGTAAAGAAATGGTGCAACCAATAAGCATTAATCCCAAATATTAAAATTTCTCCTAAGTATCTTGAGTCTAAAAAACGCCAAACCCAAAAAAACACAAGAAGCAGCAAATAGCCTATAAAAAATCTTCTTATTGGTTTTGCATAAGGCCTTACCAAAGAAAGTTTAACTGCTCTTAGAGCAACAATAGCAAACAGGCCGCCAGCCATAAAACCAGCAAGACGCCTGTCGCCTACATTTTTAAAAATAAGCGGGGCGGCTACTCCCGCTGCTGCATATAAGCAAATATGGAAAACGGTGGATAAAACTCTTAAATATTTTTTATTCAATTAAAAAATCCTCAATTATATTTTCAGTTAATCTTAGCTTTACTCTTTTTATTAAAGTCTCTGGTGTTAACTTCCAGGTTTTTTTATACTCACTAGTAAGCATATCAAGCATGGTTGTCATAACACTACTTTCAAAACCACATGGCTTAATGTTTTTAAATTCTTTCAAATCACAACTTACATTTAAAGACAGGCCATGAAAGCTCATGTTGTTTTTAATAGCAATACCAATGCTTGCTATTTTTTTATCAAAATTATCCCCCACCCAAACTCCGGTTTTACCTTCAACAGCTTGAGAATTAATTCTAAAATCTAAAAGCGTTTTAATAATGGCGCTTTCTAAATGTCTTAGTATTTTATTAGCATCAAGGCCACGCTTTAAAACATCTATAATGGGGTATACAACAACCTGCCCTGGTAAATGCAAAGTAGCACGTCCTCCACGCTCTACCTCTACAACTTGAATATTATTTAAAATGACATCCGTTGCAGCTTCTTTGGCTCGGCCCAGGGTGATTACTTTTGGGTGCTCGCATACCAAAATAGCTT
This sequence comes from Oligoflexia bacterium, assembly GCA_016715815.1. Classification (GTDB taxonomy): domain Bacteria; phylum Bdellovibrionota; class Bdellovibrionia; order JABDDW01; family JABDDW01; genus JADJXN01. The sequence continues at coordinate 69,679 of JADJXN010000004.1, read as the reverse complement.
CTAATCTTTTTTCAACATGTTCGTGCTGAATTTTTAAAACTTGTAAATAATCTTTAAGTCCTAAATCTTTAATGAGCATTGCGTGTCGTAGGGCGAGCTGCTCGATCCGTCTTGGGCCTTAAAAAAATGTGTATCGGGTGCCCCATGGCGGCCTCTGCTGCTTCCATCATCATTTCAGGGAGTGTGGGATGGGGGTGAATAGTTGAGGCTATGTCTTGCAAAGTTGCGCCCATTTCTATAGCAAGTGCTGCTTCAGAAATAAGGTTGCTGGCCTCATAACCAACAATGTGTACGCCTAAAACTACATTTGTTTTTTTATCTGCAACTATTTTTACAAAACCCTCAGCATCCATCACGCTCAAAGCGCGCCCATTAGCCGCATAAGGAAACTGGCCCGTTGCCACTTCAAATCCTTTTTGCGTTGCTTCTTCCACTGTTAGACCCACACTTGCAATTTCAGGGTCTGTGAAAATTACGGCAGGAACAAATTTGTAATCAGCTATAGCGTTCTTTCCTGCAATCACTTCTGCGGCAATAATTCCCTCACGTGAGGCCTTATGGGCAAGCATAGGTTGCCCCGCTACATCTCCAATTGCAAAAATGTGAGAAATGTTTGTGCGAAGTTGTTTGTTAACCACTACAAAACCTTTTTGATCTACTTTAATTCCAATTTTTGAAAGGTTCATTTGGTCACTGTTAGGCTTTCTTCCCACGGTGACTAAAATTTTATCGCATAAAACTGTTTGAATACCCTTTTCAGTTTGCAGCTCAACTTGTAAATCATTTCCAACTTTTTTATAACCTTTAGCCTTTGCACCAAGCATTACATTAACGCCTTTTTTCTTAAGCTTTCTGGCTACAACATTAACACAATCTGTATCCACAACACCGCTGAGTAAACTACTGTTAGCTTCAAGGACAGTGACTTCACAGCCAAATTTTGAAAGATAACTTCCAATCTCAAGGCCAATGTAGCCACCACCAATGACGACAAGTCTTTTAGGAGTCGGGTTAAGGGTTAAAGCTTCTGTGCTTGAGAGAACATTTTTACCGTCAAAGTTAAAACCCGGGATCTCAATGGGTCTTGAGCCATTAGCAATAATATAATTTGAAGCTTTAATGATTTCTTTTTCTCCATTTGAGCAATTTAGCTCAAGCTCTTGAGCAGAAACAAAATTAGCTTCCCCCATTATAGATTCAATACCGTTCATTTTAAAAAGGCCACTTACACCAGTGGTAAGTTTATTAACAACACTTTCCTTCCAGTTTTGGATTTTTGTCATATCTACATTTATGTTGGAAGCAGAAAGACCAATTTCAGAAAGAGAGCTCATTTTCTCAAACATGTGGGCCGCAGTGATCATTGCTTTTGAAGGAATGCATCCGCAGTTTAGGCAAACTCCGCCAATTTTTTCTCTTTCTACAACAACTACTTTTTTCCCAAGTTGGGCGGCTTTAATGGCCGCTACATACCCACCAGGTCCTGCGCCAATAACACAAACATCAAATGTTTTCATTTTAGATCATCTCCAGAAGTAATGATTGCGGACTTGCCAGTCTTTGTTTTAGCTTTTTCAAAAATCTTGCAGCATCTGCACCATCAATAACCCTGTGGTCACAGGTAGCTGTAATATTCATCATGGAACGAATTTGCACCTCATCATTTATAACTACAGGTTTTTTAACAATTTCATAAACCCCAAGAATTGCTGTTTCAGGGGGGTTAATAATTGGTGTGGCATAAAGCCCGCCAATACTACCGATGTTTGTAATGGTAATGGTTCCATTTTTCATATCATCAGGGGCCAGTTTTCCTTGGCGCGCTTTTTCTGCTAACTCAGAAATGTCTTTTGCAATTTGAAGAATGTTTTTAGATTCAACATTTTTTACATTCGGCACTAAAAGCCCTTCAGGAGTGTCCGCCGCAAAACCAATATTAAAATAATGCTTTCTTACAATTTCATTTTTTTCATCATCAAGGGCAGTGTTAAACATTGCAAATTCGCGGCAAGTAGCACTTACCGCCTTCATGATAAATGGCAAGTATGTTAGCTTTATTCCATACTCAGCGGCTTTTTCTTTCATTTGCGCACGCCAAGCTACAAGCTCTGTGGCATCTACTTCATCGACATGAGTAAAATGTGGAATTGTTTGTTTCGAGCGCACTAAATTTTCTGCAATTTTTTTGCGAATTCCTTTAAGCGGCTTTCTCTCCTCAGTGTTTGAGCCCATAACAGTTGCTGTTGGAAGAGCTTTTGTGGGAGTTCTTGCTGGCATCATGGCTGATCTTGCCATAGTAGGAGCTCCCATACTCACAGCTCCCATGGGGCCACTTGATGCTTTAACAACATCTTCTCTTGTCACCCGCCCTGCAGGACCTGAACCTGTTAAGTTATTTATATCTACTCCCGCCTCACGAGCATAACGTCTTGTTGAGGGAGTTGCTAAAACATGAGCCCCTGCTGGTGGTGGAAATATACTTTCTACAGGCGCCGCAGATGCTGTTTGCACTACTGCTGGCCTAGACGGCGATGCAGGTGGTGGCGATGCATGAGCTCCAGGGGCTGGTTTTACTACAGCTCCCACTCCGGCTTCCATACTTAAAAGGGTTTGGCCCACCTTGACCATGTCTCCTTCTTTTGCAATAAGCTTTACAACTTTGCCTGCATTTGATGCGGGAATTTCTACGGTGGCTTTATCCGTCATCATTTCAACTAATGGTTGGTCTTGAGTGAAACTATCACCTTCTTTAACAAGCCATTTAACTAATTCACCCTCAGTAACACCTTCACCCATTTCAGGAAGTTTAAATTCAATTGCCATTTTTAATTTCCCCTATTCTTGTAGTACCTGCCTCAAAATACTCTGCCGCCCTGTAGCTGCTTCTGACCATAGCTCCACTGGCTACATATAAGAAGCCCATTTTCTCAGAGTATTCTCTCCAATATTCAAACTTTTCTGGTCTGACAAATTCAATAACTTTTAAATGTCTTTTTGTGGGCTGCAAATATTGACCAAAAGTCACAACATCACAGCCAACTTCTTGCAAATCTTCTAATGTTTTTTTAATTTCGTCATCGGTTTCGCCAAGGCCTAACATTAAAGAAGATTTGGTGTACATACTTGCATCAAATTCTTTAACTATTTTTAAAACTCTAAGGCTTTGTACATACTTTGCTCTTGGGTCACGTACTTTAGGAGTTAAGCGCTCCACTGTTTCTATGTTATGGGCAAAAACATGGGGCTTAGCGTTTACAATTTTTGAAATCCACGCAGGATTTGCTAAAAAATCAGGAGTTAAAACTTCAATTTTAAGATCTGGCGCAACAATTCTTAAATTACTCACTGTCTCTGCAAAGTGGCCCGAGCCATGGTCACTCATGTCGTCTCGGTCAACACTGGTGATAACAACGTATTTTAATTTTAATTGGCCAATGGCTTGGGCTACTTTTTGTGGCTCATCTTTATCAACCACACCCCGTGGATTTCCTGTTTTAATAGCACAAAACTTGCAACCCCTGGTGCAAACATCCCCCAAGAGCATAAATGTGGCGGTCCCCCCCGCCCAACACTCACCAATGTTAGGGCACCTTGCCTCTTCACAAACGGTGTAAAGGTTAAGGCTTCTTAAAAGTTTTTTTATTTCAAAATAATTTTCATGGCTTGGGGGACGAATTTTTAGCCATTCAGGTTTGCGATTTTGAATTTCTGTTTGCATATTATGGGTTTACTGTGGCAATGCTTGTTTTGCAACAAAACTAATTTATATGAAATTTGAAAATCCCATATTAAAAGGCACTCTCATTAAGCGTTACAAACGCTTTTTGGCAGACGTAAAACTAGCCTCCAACGAAATTATTTTAGCCCATGTTCCCAACTCAGGTTCCATGATGGGTGTTAGCCAAAGCGGAAGCCCCTGTTTACTATCCGTGTCAAGCAATCCTAAGAGAAAAATTCCCTATACATTAGAAATGGTGCAAACAGCCCCCAATAACTGGGTAGGGGTTAACACATCAAAAACAAACCATCTAGTCAGAGAAGCTTTTGAAAATAAACTCATCCCCCACTGGAAAAAATTTAACAACATAAAGGCAGAGGTAAAAATTAACCCACAAACAAGGCTTGATTTTTTACTTACAAATAAAAAAGAAAAATTATGGGTTGAAGTTAAAAATGTAAGCATGAGCATCCCCCCCTGGGCCACATTTCCTGATGCTAAAACTTTACGCGGGCAAAAACATTTAAAAGAACTTATGAGTCTTGCGAAAAAAGGCGATAAAGCAGAAATAGTTTTTATTGTACAAAGGCAAGATTGCAAAAAATTTAGACCTTGCCATGAAATAGACCCTGAGTACACAAAACTATTACAAAAAGCTTTTAAGGCTGGAGTTAAAATAAGTTGCTGGGCTTGCAAAGTTGGCCAAAACGAAATTACGGTATTTCGGCGCCTTCCCGTCATTTTATTTAAGTAAATTTATCTGATTTTAATCTTTTTGTTCGTTGACCAAGCTCACTTTGAATGAAAGCATATTTATAACATTCAAGGGGGGGAACCGAATGCAAAAACTGTCTATTTCATTAGCCATTGTTTTTTTATTATCTTCCGCTTCAAGCTTTGCCGGAGCCAAATTTGTTCTAGCTGCTTTTAACGTTGAAAATCTTTTTGATACCATTCATGACCCGGGCAAAAATGATCAGGAATACACCCCTGAAGGAAAAAGAAACTGGACCCCTGAAAAGCTAGATAAAAAAGTAACTCAATTAGCCAAACAAATTCGCGCCATTAATAATGGTCGCGGCCCTGATATTTTAGTAATGCCTGAAACAGAAAACATAAGAGCCTTAAATGCTTTAAACGCAAAATTGCGCGATTTAAATTACAATGCCATTTTACTTGAAGGCCCTGATCAACGCGGTATTGATGTGGCCATGCTTTCTCGCTTTAAACTTGCAAGAAAACCTATGATGGTTCAAGTCAGTGACCCATCAAACCCCATTTGGGCCAAACCAACAAGACCAATTTATAATATAGTTTTACAAATTACCCCAACAACAAATTTAGGAATACTTATGAACCACTGGCCTGCTCGCATGGCGCCAGCACAATTTAGATGTTTAGCCGCAGAAAAGCTTAAAAAAGTATTCCAAGCTTATTTGAAAAAAGATCCAAACATAGACTACATCGCCATTGGTGATTTAAATGATGAACCCCGTGACCCTTCTATTAAAAGTTGTCTTGGTACCGGATCTATGCAGCAAGTTGTAAATTCAACTCCTGAGAACCCATTATTTTTTAACCTTCATGAAGAAAGACCACTAGCACCAGAAAAAAGTGGGACATATTTTTATGGCACTAAAAAAACTTGGAACACACTAGACCACATTATTTTTAGCCGAGGTCTTTTAGACAATAAGAACATTCGCTACGTTGCCAACACATTTACACGCATACAAACACCTGGGCTTAATGTTTCAACAAGCCCTGTTACTTTACCTAATGGCAAAGTGATTCCACCAGGAGCACCTGTGCCCTTTACAACCACAGGTCAAAATGGAAACTTAGATTACTATGGAGTAAGTGATCACTTACCTATAGCCGCAGTTTTTGAAGTTTTATAATATAAAAAGGCTTTTTTGCTTCCGCGGGAAGTAATGGCAGCATCAATTCGTTCTTTAGATATTTTTTCTAAATCTAAAAGCATGAGTTTTTTTGTAACATTACCGTAAGTAAAAACTCTCTCCACAACTTCTTGGCCTGGGTAACACCCTTTTTGCCGTGCTAAAAAATCTTCAAAAGGAATTTCTAAAAGAAGATTTTTTTCTGTAACATCAATGCCAAGAGAAAAAAGCCCGCTGTCTACGCGCTGCTGTTCACTTAATTCTTTGTGAATAACTTTAATCTGATTATTAATTTCAAAATTTAAATCTTCGTTGAAGTGGAACTTCTCAAGATCTATTTTTAATTTTTCAATACTCTCAGGCAAAGCCCACAGTAAAAAACTTTTGTCAGATGTTTTTTCCGCCAAAAACAAATGCTTAATTTTTGAATTGGGCTCTAAAAATGCTGCGTACTTCGCTTGTCCTGTGGCAAAGTTTTTAAAATCCTGTGTTGTCAGCCTGTGCAAAAAGTCAGAAGCATCTATGCCACTAATGTTTAAGGACGCTAGTTTAGGTTGGTACCATTGAAGTTCCATGTGGCACCCTTTATACATTATTTTTGCCACCAATCATAATAAAGTGGTGCCACAAAATACGCCCCTTTTGGTCACCGACCTGAAACTTTAGCCATAGCTAAGTTGCTGAAACCACATTTAAATTGCAGTCAGCCTAGCATCTGGATTGCTCTTATGGGTGGTTGAAAAAAGTATATATGAGGTACGTATGTTGAAGTTAATGTTGACCGTTTTGTTGATGCTGTTTGCCCTTGAAACTTGGGCACAGAATAGCACTTTTTTCATAAACGACGCCCGAGGGGTTGACCCACAAGCGTGCATGCAAATCGTTTCCCAATATAAACCAGTTCGCACGGAGTATATTGGCGCTTTTGAAAACTACATGCTGCACTTTGAGATTGGCAAAACCCCGCAAGGCTTACCCATTTTAAAATGCAAAAAGAATTCTTACGCTGACAAAAAAAATAAAGTTAATACAGAGCCTTATTCAAAAAATCGTTTAAAAAGCAGCGATTGCTCTTGTGAGGGAAAAGTTATCTTAACACTTATAAAATAGGAATGAGAATATGAAATCTAAAATATTATTTGTAACCACATTAATTATGCTCACAAATTTTCAACTAAACTTTGCTGAAGCCACAGTTATGCGCCATAACATTAGAGAAATTATGACTCTTGATGTAGAAGACATGGAGCGCTTGGTGAATAAAGAAATTAACTCTAAAGAAAAAAATGATGATGTTTTTTTCAACCAATCAGCTCAAGTTTTAACTCAAACCGTGTTAGTTCACCCGCGCTTTTCTGAAAGACAAGCCGCTTTAGCACGTTTAAAATCAAAAATGCTCAATGAAGAATTTGTTGAGGTTATGAGGCGCAGTTTTGATATGTTATTAAGTCTTCTTGAAGATAAAAGTGTAGCCCCTAGTGATGAGGCCTCTGCCCTTGTAGCTTTAACCAACCTTGTAATTGAAGCTCGCCAAATGACAAAAGAGGATTTTAAACCTCAGCTTGAAAAGGTAGTTAAGGCTGATATTGAAATCTCAGATGAAGCTCGCAACTTTGGCCGCGAGCCTTTAAAAAATCTCATCTCCCCAAGCCTTGAGGCCAAGGCGTCTTTGTAAAGCTCGTCCTCTACAATATTTGGCACAATTGACTAATGTTTTAGCTCTAATTCACATCCAACCCCATAATTTTTCAATGCATTATCAAATACTTAGCCAATATATGGGGGTGGCACCTATTTTGTATTTATTAATAAACCAGAAACTTGTGACCAGAGGAGGCCCGTTTGAAGACCATTTTAGTTATTATCGCGTTATTAGGTATTTCTCTAACATCAAAAGCTGAGAACTTAAGTTGTAAAGAGCAAAAAGCTGAAATTAATAAACTGCATGTATTGCAACTTGTTGAAGAATTTGAAAAAGAAGCCCAGGGCTGTGAAATAACGCTAGCAGTATTAAAAGAATTAACTAAAACCTTAAAAAAAGACCCTAATTCACCCGAAACCGAAACCGATGAGAACAAGAAAAAAGAATTTATACAAAAGGTGCTACCCAGAACTATGAAAGCACTTTCAACCAGTTGCCAAAGTATTCTCACCTCATTTTCAAATGAAGTTAAAAAAATAGACAAAATTACAAATGAAGGCAAAAACTTTGAAAATGTAGATATAACTCAAAGTCTTAAAAACATCACTACCACATTAACCGCCACAGCTCAAAACCTAAGGACATCAATTGATGAACAAACAAAAGATCTTCAAATTGAACTGCACAAAACCAATCTTTCTGAAGTTCTAACAAACTTTGCCATTACAGAAGAAAAATTGGCCAAAGATTTAACCAGCCAACTTGAGGCCTACAAAATACAGTTAGATGATGCAAATCAAAGCTGCAAAGCTAACAAGGAACCAAATAAGTGAATAAGTTTTTAGTCTTACTTCTAGTTTTAAGCTTTCAAATTTCTCAAGCGCAAGAGCCTCATTTTTTACTACCCAACATGCCTAATAGCGCTGATGAGCAAACAACAGATGAAGATGAAGAAGATTTTGATAATAAAAGTTGTGAGGAGCTTAAAGAAAGCTTTTCCACAAACCACCTTCTTCTACTCAATGCTGTACTCACATCATTTGAAAAAGACTGTGATGAGAAAAACGAGCTGGTGGCCTCTGTCTTAGATGCTAAAAACCCAAATGCCACAAAAGAATTAAAAAACCTTTATTCCTACTTAGAAAAAGACAAAACTAAAAAAATTAACAACACAACAACAGAAGAATATTTTGAATTTTATAAAATTGCAGGGCCACAACTTTTAGCCCTTAACAAACTCTTTTGTGAAACAATCACAAACTCTTTTGAGGTGCCAATTAAAGAAAAAATGGCTGAGATCGGAAATAATAAAAAAAATATTTCTGACTTAGATTTAACTCCTGTTTTTAAATCCATAATTTTATCTCTAGATGGCTTTAAAAAAGATTACTCACAAAATGAGCTGGTTAAAAAGAACAACATAAAACAAATTAGAAATCAGAGCTTTTTAGATTTTGTAGTAAAAGAAAATACTGGCCTCTTTCAAGTTCTTATACAGAACATAGCAAAATTTGGAACGCAATATTATCTGTTTCAAAAAAATTATAAGAAATGTAATGACAACCCCTCGTACCGTGAAATTTAGCCTCGACAAAAACTAATTTCATGCTAAAAGATGCCCTTAAGCATTAGGGGCAAAATGGACACACAATTACTAGAACAAATAGCGCGCATTGCACATTCTTACGCCATGAGCATGATTGATATTGCCAACCATGCTCGCCAAAAAGACAAAACGGATCCCAAAGTTGGTGGGCACCCCGCGGCATGCTCTTCCGCAATGCATATTTTAGGGGCGCTGCATTTACATGTTAAAGGTCCTTTTGACCACTTAGCCATTAAGCCCCATGCAAGCCCCATGGACCATTCTTATAATTACCTATTAAAAAATCTTTTTAAGCATAATTCTATTGAGCGCCTTTCAGACACCGATCAAAAAACTGCTATGAGCGGTTTAAGAAAATTTTCTCAAAACGGAGAGCCCGTCTTTCAAAGTTATCACTCAAGTTGGGATCCAGATGGTTTAAATTTTTTCCCCTCAGGAAGCGTAGGAATTCCACCCGTGATGGCAGCTTATCTTGCCCATGCATACAGATTTAGTGCTGAGCATGGTTACAAAGTTCCACCTGACGCCCATTTTTGGTCTCTCATTGGTGATAGTGAATTCCGTGAAGGCTCTTTGTATGAGGCCATGCCTGATGCAGCAGAGCGTGAAATTGGAAATTTAACCTGGATAGTAGATTATAACCGCCAATCCCTTGATGGACACAGAATTACAAACCGCCACATAATGGATGGCACTGATGACATTAGAATACAAAGAACCTCTGTTGCTAATGGCTGGGAGGTCATTCAAGTACGCCACGGGAAAAAGCGCCAAGCCGCTTTTAAAAAGCCTGATGGCGAATTATTTAAACAAGTTTTAGAAAACCAATTTGATGATTACGAATTTCAAAGCCTCTTAGGTGCAAAAGATGACAAAAAAGTGAGAGAGGCTTTTGTTGCAAAAGATAAAAAGCTGCAAAAATTTATAGATGCACTAAAACCTGGTGAGGCCTATGAGCTTTTATTTGACCTTGGCGGCCATGATATAGCTGAGGTTATTGCCGCTTTAGTTAAATCAAAACAAAACCCCAAAAAACCTTGTGTTGTTATTTGCCACACCGTTAAAGGCTGGGGGCTTAATTGTCTTGCAGTGAGTGGTAACCACAGCACGCTACCTGAAAAAGAGGAAATTGAAGCTTTGAAAAAAGCTTTAAACATACCAAGTGAGGAGCCCTTTAAACGCCCTGATGAAAAATCTGAAATTGGAAGGTTTTTAAAAGCTAGAGGCGATGCTCTTTATGAGGGCTATAAAAAACAATTTCAAATTAAACAAGAGAATGAAAATTATTTTTTAAATAATCTTCAAAAAACAAATTCACTGCCCTCATCTTTAGGAATTAATTTAAAAATGGTCCCTATAGCACACACTCAGTGGATGCTGGGCCAACTTGCTGCAAAGCTGACTCGTATAGCAAACACACCTCTTGATACGTCAAAATTAAAAGAAAACCAAAAGCCACTTAACGATGAAGAATTGCGTTTAAAAACAGCTAGTGAATTATTAATTACCCTTGCCCCTGATGTAGGCACTTCAACAAACTTAAACCCCACCATGGATGGAAAAATATTTGCCCCAGAAGTGGTTGAAGATTTTGAAGAAGTTTATAAAGTTAAAGATACAAAATCCCCTGATGTTGTTCCGGGTGAGGAAGTCTCTCACAGACATTTACGTTTTGAAATTGCTGAAGGAAACGCCATGAGCTGCGCGGGCTCTTACGGAAAAATGAGGGATATTACAGGAATTCCTGTTTTACCCTTAATGACAGTCTATGATTTTTTTATTAAGCGCGCCCTTGACCAACTTTTTTATAATTTATATTGGGGTTCAAGCTTTATTTTAGTGGGCACCCCCTCTGGAGTTTCTCTCTCCCCTGAGGGCGCACAGCATGGTTGGAAAAGCGATATCCAAATACCTAATATGATCACATGGGAGCCCATGTTTGCACTTGAGCTTGATTGGATATTTACCGAAAGTATGCGCCTACATCTTGAGAATAAAAATCAAGGCCGGTCAGGAGTAGTCATTCGAGCCGTAACCAGAGGGTTAGAGCAAAATTTATTTTTAAAATGTTTAAAAAAACAAAAGCGCTTTGAAAATTTAAGCGAAAATGAAATTTTAGAAGCCACAAGAATTGATTGTCTAAATGGAGCCTATTACTTAACAAATTACCAAGGCTATGAGGGTTATGAGCCAGGAGATAATGTGGTTAATATTTTAGCCATGGGAACAATGGGCACGGAAGCACTTAAGGCATCTGAGGCCCTTTTAGAAAAAGGGATTTTTGCAAACGTGATTATGGTTTCATCCCCTGATTTGTTACTCGGAAACCTTGCCTATGAAAATGATTTTGAACATTTAAAAAACCTTGGTATTAACGGCAATCTTTACTTAACCACTCACATGAATGGTAACACCCAGCCCGCTGACTTAATAACCGTTAGTGGTAAAAGAGTGCCCCTTGTTAGTGTGCATGATGGAGAGCCCGGTTTACTTGATAACGCCGGAAGTATTGTGGGAGTAAAGCAAATTGCATTAAGTGTAAGGCATCATTCAAAATCAGGAAGGCCCAATGAAATTTATAAGTACCACAACATTGATAGCCAAAGTGTTGTGCATGCTTGTGGCAAAGTTTTAAGTGAAACAGCACTAGAACAAATTGAACTCTCTCAGGAATTATTATCTATTACAGGGCTCCAACAACAACACTCTGCCTCAGACCCCTTTAATAAAAATTGGCAAAACCTCTGGCCCGATAACCACTAAAGCCGGTGACCAATGTTTTCTTTATTTGCAACAAGCCCAACACTCACCTGGCACTTCTCTTCGGTTAAAGATTCTCAGCTGCGCGCTGCAGTTGTACTTATTCACAATTTTGGAGGCTCACAAGATCAGTTTTCAAAACACATCGGCCTTTTTAACAACCTTGGTTTTGATGTTGTCAGTTTTGATCTAAGCTGGCACAAAAACGGCAAGCATAGAATTTTTTTTAAACGTCTTCGATCTGCTTGGGCTGAAGAAATTGAATCTGCCTTTAGAGAAATATTAAAAACACGGGTACAAATTATCCCTTTTACCTTTTCAGGCATTGGGGTTTGCACCATTGACGCCGCAATTAATATTTTAAAAGCAAAGCGTGATGTTGCAAACGTTGCTATTCAAAAAATGATTTTTGACTCAGGCCCCTTTGACCACACTGAAAAATGTGTGGACAACATGCTTTACCACTACTACGAAATTAAAAATTCCCTTCTCAGAGATGCCATGACAAAATTTATGACATTTAATTGGGATCCACAAAATTCTGAAACAACAATCAAACGCTTTGGCCAGCTTAATGAAATTTACCCTGATATGAGTGTCCTTTCCCTTCAAGGCAAACTTGATAAAATTGTTCCCTATGAGTTCATTCAAAGCTGCTTTAACCGCTCAGGCTTAAAAAATGTCACACAGGTTTTGTTTGATACGGGGGGGCATTTAACTTCTCTTAAAGAAGAACCTGAAAAATATAAAAATGTTGTGACTACGTTTTTGGGCTGCTAGTGTGGGCCCCATGATCAAGCTTGCCATTTTTGACCTAGATGGAACCTTAGTTGATTCCATCCATGACATAGCAGTTTCGGCAAACCATGTTGTTAAAAGCTATGGCAGAGACCCTTTTCATGTAGATGAAATTAAAAAATTCATTGGCGATGGCCTTAAAGCATTTGTTACAGGCCTTGCAGGTTCCAATGAGGCCTCTGATGAACTACTTAAAAAAGTGTCACAGGAGTTTGCCAGTCATTATGATGCGCAGCTTCTAAAAAATACTAGGTTTTACCCTGGCGTTCAGAGCTTTTTTGAAAAATTTAAAAGGCACCCTGAGAGAAAAATTGCAGTAGTTACTAATAAACCTGAAAATCATGCCCGTATAATTTTACGCCACTTAGGTTATGGGGATAATTATTTTGTAGAAATCTTTGGCGGGGACCGCTTTGAAGTAAAAAAGCCCCATCCCAAACCACTTATAGAAATGATGAGGCTAGCTAATGCCACACCTGAACAAACCGTTATGATTGGAGATTCTCACCAGGATTTAGGGGCCGCTCTTGCAGCAAAAACACACTTCATTGCTGCAAGCTTTGGGTATTACCCGCTAAGTAGCCTATTAATCCAGGGCGCACAGCATTTTTTTGATCATTTTGATGAGCTAGAAATTAAAATCAATGGACTTATAAAAACATACTAAGCTTTGATTTTGCTTTGACTTTTTAGCCCCCCTCAACTACCACTTGGACATTGCATTAACCAAACCTTAATTGAGGTATTAATATGTTAAAAATTTGGTTTTTAGTTCTAGCCCTAATCACATCAATCACAATCACAAGTTGCACAAAAAAAGAAGACAAAGAATATGACCACTTTGTTCACTACCCCATTAAAGCCAACATCAAAGGCATTGACCCTATTCACTCAAGTGATCTTTATTCAAGTACTGTTATGGCGCAAATTTACTCAGCCTTAATGCAGTATAATTATTTAAAGCGCCCCACAACAGTTGAGCCCCTTGATGCTGATGGGATGCCCAAAATTTCTAAAGACCAAAAAACCTACACCTTTAAAATTAAAAAAGGAATTATGTTCCATGACAATCCTTGTTTTAAAGCCACAAATGGTAAGGGACGTGAGGTCACCGCCGAGGATTATATTTATTCTTGGAAGCGTGTTGCCGACCCCAAAAGTGTTTCTGATGGTTTTTGGGTTTTTGAAGGAAAAATTAAAGGCTTTAAACAGTGGCAAGAAGAGGCTTCAAAAGCTGGGAAAACAGATTATTCAAAACCCGTTCCAGGCCTTGAGGCAGTTGATTCATACACCTTAAAAATTACTTTAGAAAAGCCATACCCACAGCTTCTTTATGTTCTAACTATGAACCAATCCTCCCCCGTGGCAAAAGAATGTGTTGAGCACTATGGGCCAGAATATCAAAATAACCCCGTAGGCTCAGGTCCCTATAAATTTAAAAGCTGGGTAAGAAACTCAAAAATCATTTTAGAAAAAAACCCCAATTACAGACAAGAAACCTACCCCACAACAGGAGAGCCAACTGATGCAGCAAATGGCTTGTTAGCAGATGCAGGCAAAAAACTTCCTCTTAATGAAGGAGTTATTTTTACTGAAGTAGTTGAAGACCAACCACGCTATTTAAACTTTAGAAAAGGCGTTTTTGATATAGCAGAAATTCCAAAAGACAATTTTGATACCACCGTTAAAAACGATGAACTTGTACCAGAGCTAGCCTCCCAGGGGATTAGATTAGGAAAATACATTGATGACGATGTTACCTTTGAAAGCTTTAACCAGGATGACCCCATCGTTGGCGGCGCAAAAGCAAAACACTTGCGCCAAGCTTTAAGCTTAGTCATAGACCCACAAGAGCTCATTACAAAATTTTATAATGGCCGAGCAGTTCCAGCTCATGGGCCCATTCCACCATCGATTTCAGGTTATGACCCAAGTTTAAAAAACCCATATAAGGGGCCAAACCTTGAAAAGGCAAAAGCCTTACTTAAAAAAGCTGGCTACCCTGATGGTAAAGGCCTCCCAGAGCTTCAGTATGAAACTTACGCCGGCTCCACAGGGCGCCAAATTGTTGAGTACTTTCAGCAAAGGGCTGCTTTAATTGGAGTAAAAATAAAAATTACCGTTAATACCTGGCCAGAATTTTTATCAAAACAAAAAAAGAGACGCGCTCAAATGTTTGGAATGGCTTGGTCTGCAGATTACCCAGATGCAGAAAACTTTTTACAACTTTTCTATGGCCCCAACGGCAGCCCAGGACCAAACAATTCAAATTATAACAACCCAGAATTTAACAAGCTCTATGACAAAGCTGCAGTAATGCAAGACGGCCCGGCAAGAAATGCTATTTATAGAAAAATGGTTGATCTTGTTGTGGAAGATGCTCCTTGGATATTTAACATTCATAGAAAACAATATGTACTCACTCACGGTTGGTTTAAAAATTATAAAAGAAATATGATGATACTTAACCACATTAAGTACTACACCGTTGATTCAGCACTTAAAGAGCAGCTTAAAAAGAAATTATAATGCTAGCATACGTTGCTCGAAGACTTTTATATTTAATTCCCGTTATTTTTGGCGTTACCATTTTAACCTTTGTTTTATTTAACGTTGTTGGGGGAGACCCTGTTTATCAAAAAATGGGTAAACACGGTTCTGAGGCGGAAATAAAAATCCTGCGCCATGAACTTGGCCTTGATAGACCACTACCTGAGCAATATCTTTTTTATTTAAAACAATGCGTGACTTTTAATTTTGGAAGAAGCTGGGCCACAAACCAAAATATTACTGACATGCTCACTGCTGGCATTGGTCCCAGTATGAGCCTCTCAATCCCTGCCTTTTTTATTACAATTGTACTCTCTATTTTATTATCCATTCTTATTGTTTTTTTTAGAAACGGCTTAATGGATAAACTGCTTCAGGTGTTTTGCATTGCCGGAACCTGCATTAGTGTTTTGGTTTATGTTATTTTAGGCCAATACTTTTTTGCCTATAAATGGGGAATGTTTCCTATTTCAGGTTATGATTCTGGTTGGGATTCTCGCTGGCAGTTTTTAGCTTTGCCTATGATTATTTGGGTAGCTGTAAGTATTGGCTATGAGGTTTTATTATACCGCTCAGCCATTTTAGAAGAAGTGTTTCAAGATTATGTAAGAACTGCCCGCGCAAAAGGACTCACTGAAAAAGTTGTTTTATTAAAACATGTTTTAAAAAATTCTCTCACCCCAATTATTACAAGTATAATGATGGAAGTGCCCCTTTTAATAACAGGCGCATTGGTGCTAGAAGCATTTTTTGGAATCCCCGGCCTTGGGGGAATGATCTACCAAGCTGTTGCTAATTCAGACTTCCCAGTTATTAAAGCTATGACATTTATAGGCTCTGTACTTTTTGTTTTAGCAAATCTTGCCTCAGATTTACTTGTATCTCTTGTAGACCCAAGAGTGGAGTTTAATTAATGAGCACAGGTACAACTGCAACTGTAGAACAAAATCAAGTTTCATCTGCAGGTGTAAGCTTATGGTCTGATGCCTACAGACGGTTTAAGAAAAATAAACTCGGTGTTGTTTGCTTTTTTATTATTTGTGGTTATGTGGCTATTGCTCTTTTAACTTGGCTTGGTCTTTTAGGAGCAGATTTTTCTGTTAACGGTCCAGACAGTTACGCAGCACCTTCAAGTAGTCATTGGTTTGGAACAGATATTTTTGGAAGAGATGTTTTTGCCCGTGGCCTTCATGGTACACGCATTGCCCTTTCCATTGGCCTTGCTACTTCTTTTATTGCCATACCAATTGGCGTAACCCTGGGCGCAATTGCTGGGTATTTTGGCGGCTTAGTAGATGATTTTATTGTTTGGTTTTACAACGTTGTTGAAAGTATTCCGGATATTTTAAAAATCATTGCTCTTGGCTACGCCATGGGACGTGGAATAAGTACAGTTTATATCTCCATAGGCTTAACCACTTGGGTGAGCTTATGTAAACTTATTAGAACAGAATTTATGAAGCACAAACGCCGTGATTATGTGCAATCTGCAATGGCTATTGGTGCTAGCCATAAAAGACGTATGTTTTTACATATTTTGCCAAACGTGTTTCATATTATCTTAGTCAACCTAAGTGTGCGCTTTATTACCGCTATTAAAATGGAAGTTGTTTTAAGCTATCTTGGTTTAGGTGTAGAGCCTGGTCAACCAAGCTGGGGAATCATGATAGATGATGCAAAACTTGAAATGGCCCGCGGAGTTTGGTGGGGCCTAACTTGTGCTAGTATTTTTATGTTTTTTCTTATTTTGGCATTTACACTTTTTAATGATGCTTTAAGAGAAGCGCTAGACCCAAAGCTACGTAACAAGTAAGGAATTTATGAGTAGTGTTGTAGAAGTTAAAAACCTAGTTACCAGTTTTAAAACCCAAGAGGGTACTTTTAATGCTGTTGATAACGTCAGCTTTAAAGTTGATGCAGGTAAAACCCTTGGCATTGTGGGTGAATCAGGTTGCGGAAAGTCTGTTACCTCTTTATCTATTATGGGTCTTATTCCAATGCCGCCTGGAAAAATTGAAAGTGGTGAGATTTTATTTAAAGGGCAAAACCTTTTAAAGCTTTCACAAAATGAAATGCGAAAAATTAGGGGCAATAAAATTGGGATGATCTTTCAAGAGCCCATGACTTCTTTAAACCCCGTTTTTACAATCGGCAACCAAATAGAAGAGGCCATTAAGCTTCACCAAAAAGAATTAAGTTCTAAACAAGTACGTGAAAAAGCCATTGATATGCTAAAGCTTGTTGGCATCCCTAGCCCTGAAAAACGCATTGATGATTACCCACACCAACTCTCAGGTGGCATGCGCCAACGGGTAATGATTGCTATAGCACTTAGCTGTAGCCCTGATCTTTTAATCGCCGATGAGCCAACAACTGCCCTTGATGTTACCATTCAAGCACAAATCCTAGATTTAATTAAAAAACTGCAGCGCGAGCTCAATACTGCAATGATTTTAATAACTCATGACTTGGGTGTTGTAGCTGAAACCTGTGATGATGTGGCTGTTATGTATGCTGGTAAAATTGTTGAATACGGAACGGCTGACCAAATCTTTAACCGCCCCTTGCACCCTTACACAAAAGGACTTTTAAATTCAGTACCGCATTTTGAAACAGGAAAACGTAAAACCAGGCTTGAAACCATACCAGGCATTGTGCCAAGCCTTGCTAATTTACCCCAAGGCTGTAGGTTTTTTGATAGATGCACGCAAAGCATTGAGCAGTGTAAAGTCCGCCAGCCTGAGCTTGAAAAACTAGAGCACAATGTTGCCTGTTATAACCCGGTGAAACAAAAATGAGCACACCATTTATTGAAGTTAAAAATT
Source organism: Oligoflexia bacterium (assembly GCA_016715815.1). GTDB lineage: Bacteria > Bdellovibrionota > Bdellovibrionia > JABDDW01 > JABDDW01 > JADJXN01. The sequence continues at coordinate 51,879 of JADJXN010000004.1, read as the reverse complement.
TATCAAAGCACTTTCCTATTAAAGGCGGATTTTTCTCTCGCCAAATTGCAAGTGTTAAAGCTGTTAGTGATGTAAGTTTAAAAATTCAAAAAGGTGAAACACTGGGCCTTGTGGGTGAATCAGGCTGCGGAAAATCAACCCTTGGCAGATGCATTATTAGGTTAATTGACGTAAGTGCCGGCCAAATTTTATTAGAAGGCAAAGATATTACCCAAACAAAGGGTGAGGAGCTTAGAGCACTTCGCCGCAAAATGCAGATTATATTTCAAGACCCTTACTCCAGCCTTAACCCCAGAATGACTGTTGGTAAAATTATTGAAGAGCCTTTAATTATTCATAAAATTGGAAACTCAGCCAATGACAGAAGAAACAGAGTAAAAGAATTAATTGAAACAGTGGGGTTACGCAAAGAATCCATTGACCGCTACCCCCATGAGTTCTCCGGTGGCCAGCGACAACGTATTGGTATTGCCCGCTCATTAGCAGTAGAGCCAGAATTAATTGTGTGTGATGAGCCTGTTTCTGCTCTTGATGTTTCTATTCAAGCACAAGTCATTAACCTATTAATGGATTTACAGCAAAAGCTAGGCCTTACTTATTTATTCATTGCCCATGACTTAAAAGTGGTAGAGCATATTAGTAATCGTGTTGCCGTAATGTATCTTGGCAAAGTGGTAGAACTTGCCGATGCTGATGAGCTTTACAAAAACCCAAGGCATCCCTACACACAAGCTCTTTTATCTGCCATTCCTGTTCCCAAAGTAGGTGGGCATAAAATGAAAAGAATTATTCTTCAAGGAGATGTCCCAAGCCCCGTTAACCCACCCAGCGGTTGTTACTTTAACCCCCGCTGCCCCATAATGTCTGATGAGTGCAAAACCACTGACCCCATCTTAAAAAACCTTGGCTCAAACCACGAAGCCCGCTGCTTAAAGGTTTAATGCCATAAATTTTATTTAATCTACGTAGTATGTATTGGGGTAAAGCCAATTTGGCCCGACGTCTGCTTGCCCCCCTGTATTACATAGCTTAAAAAGGTAATGTGCATCCATTGAAGTAGGCCCAACAAAATCAAATCCTTTCAGACATCTTTCATACCTTAATTGTATTTTTTTAAAATATTCGTTTCTAAATTTATATAAAATATTATTTACATCGCACCCAGCAACTAAATTTAAAACTTCTTGGGGTGGGGAATTAAATGGAGCATTTAAGTAGAAATCCCTAACTACATCGCAATGGTTATCTTTGTCTTTACATGCGAACATATCATCAGATTCAAAATCATTTTCCTTACCAATGTCACACAGATCAACACATTGTGAATATCTAAAACTCCATACTTGTGTTTCCATAACACAACCAAATTGATCCACGCATATTCCACGCTCATCAGGTTTAGCTATAACTTTGTAAGGGGGGGCTTGGTGATAATTTTGACCATATTTTCTACTCTTTAGCTCTTCACAACTCATGCATTTGTTGTTTACAAAGGTTTCATTAATAGAGCACTTAGAGATACAGTCTTCTCCAACCTTGTCGTAGCCCGCGCCACACCGCGCCTCACATGAAAAAAAAGCTCTCCACTGACCAGGTTTTAAGGGGGGGCAATTACTATCATCAGTCAAAGACTCAAGCAGCTCCTTTACCTCTTTAAGCGCTGCAAATGCCCCACCATGGTAAGTAGATTTACAATTGTTACAAAAATTATCATCAGGGCTAATGTTAAACACACTTTGCACCTCCGATGATTCTTCTGTGACTTTTTCAGATTTACCTTCTTTTACAATAAGCTTTGTTTTAATAAAAAAACTAGCCGTACGTTCATCTGAAAAACTTGTTCTATACACTGGTTTAATATTTTTAAATTTTAAGCTTTTACTTAACTCTTCAGAGCATTGAGATAGACTTTCTTCAATTGGCCGTTTTTCAGCCCTAATTTTTTGAACTAAGCAGTCTGTAAATTTCTCTCTCGCTTGTGATGTTACAGGAACATCTTGTGCTGTAGCAAAAAGTGTTAAGAGTAATAAAAAACTAAATTTCATCTTAGTTTAAGAAGGGTTTTAACGGTATTTTTAACTTCATCTACATCAAAGGGCTTTTTAATGTAATCATCTGCACCTACGTTAAAGCCGCGCTTAACATCAAACTCACTGGTTTTAGCAGAGATAAATACTAAAGGTATTTTTTTAAGCTCTTCATTTTCTTTTAAAAGTTTGGCCAATTCAAAACCGTTTATCCAAGGAAGGCCAATGTCTAAAACTATTAATTCAATAGGGCCCTCTTCAAGCACTTGAGAAAGTTGAGTGCCATCTGCAGCTAAGCGCACACGATAACCTTCGCCCTCAAAAAGACGCTTAAGCGCTTGGCGCATAGTTTCGTCATCATCCACAATAAGAATAGTTTTGGGAACCTCTTTTTGTTTTAAATTTCTGTAATCTGCCAAAGAAACCACTTTTTCTTTTGTGATTTTTTCTTTGGTCATCTTTTCAATTTTATCAACAAGCTGTTTAGTGTTGATTGTTTTTTTGCCAGACATCCGTGTCTCGCCTTTCTTTGTTTATTGAGCCCTTGAGCCTTTTTTATTCATTTGCCCTTTTGTATTTATATATGTAGGCGCCTGTTCTTTTTTATTTTTTTTATCTGCTTGTGGGTAATTTGCTGCCACATGAACTTTGCTTTCATTAGGGTTTAATAATCTATTACCCGCTGTAACATCAGCTTCATAATCTGCACAGTTTGAATATATACTTTGGCTCGTTAGTTTTTCACATCTTGGGATATCAGAAACAGAATTAAATCTTGGGTTTTTAGCTTGCTCATTTTTAAAAGCCTGAACCAAATATTCAGCACTTTCTTTTACATAAGCATTTACAGCTTGATTGCAAACAGCCTTGTTTTCATTTTCAATGATAGCCTTTTGAAGGTAAGTATTATTTTTTATCTTTGGAATTTTCTCACCCTTTTCAAGATCAATTCTTGCTGACGTACAAAGAGATTTATTAATTGCACTTATTAATCTGCAATAGTTTTTTTCACATGCATTTTTAAATACTTCAACTCTTAGAGAGTCACTTGCATTTGCACTATAACTTGCTAATAAAAGAAACATTAAAATAAACTTCATTGCCCTCTCCTCATTGGCTTTCCATCAGCCCCGCAATTTTGTTGGTGAATGCATTTAAGCTGCTCATGCTTCTCATTTTCTAGTTTTTGCATTTTGTATTTGTGGTTATAAACATCCAGGTATTTAAAAACTGCTGTTATACAAGTGCGCGATGTAGCACCTGTTGCATTTAGCTTATCAAGCAAATCTGCATCAAAATAACTAATAATTTTATCTTCAATTTTTGGCTTTTTTTCGGCTCGCTCTACTCTCAAAAGCACATTAACACGCGTGTTTTTTGCACAATATGTAATTAAATTATACTTAGCATTTTTAAAAATCTTTTCATAATCGCCTGTCTCTAATGTATTTAATAGGTCGTGCTGGTCAGAATAAATTTGATAGTTTTTTTCTTTAACAACTTCCTCTGCTGCTTTAAGCCTTGAATCCACATCATTTTTATTTTTGTCAGCCTTTTTGGTTACTAGCTCGCAAAATTCATCTGTGAATTGATGATATCTTTTCATCTGCTTGCAGCTTGCTGCTTGCGCGTTGTTAGCGAATAAAAAAATGGAAAAAAGGGTCAAGAGTTTCAAGCGGGTTATCCTCCCTGACAACACCTATGTTGTGTTTTATTATTATGCCACAATTTTATGCAAAATTTAATGATTTCTCTCTAAAAACCGCTCCGCTTCAAGGGCAGCCATACAACCAGTACCAGCAGCTGTAACAGCTTGGCGGTAAATATGGTCTTGTACATCTCCTGCTGCAAAAACACCTTCTACGTTGGTCTGGGTTGTGCCGGGTTTGGTTTGAATATATTCGGCCTGATCTAGTTTTATAAATTCTTTAAAAATTTCTGTATTGGGTTTATGCCCTATGGCCATAAAAATTCCCGTAACACTTACTTCTCTTGTTTGATTTGATTTTATATTTTTCAGGCGCACTTTATTTACACCCTTCATATCCCCCAATATCTCATCCACTTTAGTGTCGTAAATAACTTCCACTTTAGGGTTTTTTAAAACCCGCTCTTGCATAATTTTACTGGCTCTAAATTCATCTCTTCTATGCACCAAATAAATTTTATTACAAAACCTGGTTAAAAAATTAGCCTCTTCCATAGCTGTATCACCGCCGCCAACAACGACAACATCTTGTTTTTTAAAAAAGGCACCGTCACAAGTGGCACATGCAGAAACACCTTTACCCATAAAAGTTTGCTCACTGGGAATGCCAAGCCATTTTGCAGAAGCACCGGTTGCAATAATAACGGCTTTTGCTTGAATTAATTCATCTTCAATCCAAAGTTTAAAAGGACGTTTGCTAAAATCTACTTTAGTTACGTTTTTAGTAATAAAGCGTGTTTCAAAACGCTCAGCTTGTTTGCGCATAATGGCCATTAAATCTGGTCCTTGAATGCCATGATCAAAGCCGGGATAGTTTTCAACCTCTGAGGTGATCATTAATTGGCCGCCACTTTAGTAGCCCTCAATGCAAAGTGGTTTTAAGTTTGCTCTTGCTGCATAAATAGCTGCCGTATAACCAGCAGGACCAGAACCAATAATAACTAACTCTTCCATTTCTTCTCCTCTTTAGGTACGCCGTTCCTTTTTGGGTAGTCCGTTCCCAAAAAGGAACGGCGTACCTTTAGTTTAATATGCGGTGCCAGGGACCATCTTTTTTTACCCAACGTAGCAGAGCTTGGGCCGCAGTTTCAACACTCATAATTTTTGCCCCATTGTGACGCGCGCTAGCATTTGGCGGGAGCATTTCTGTATCAATATAGCCGGGTGAAAAAAGCCATGCTTTATTATTATTTTTTAAAAGCTCTGGCTGAATAGAACTCAAAAGCCCCACCAAACCGTGCTTAGTAGCCGCATAACTTGAAGCGCTAAAATCAGGAGAGCTTTCTGCAATACGACTTCCCACTATAATAAATCTGCCCGCCTCTGTCGGATTTCGAAAACTCAGCCATGAATGCAAAAGCTGCATTGGGGCTTTAAGTCCCACATCAATGGCCCACTGATGGTCTTTCCAATCCTTTTTGACAAATTCCCCATAAGGCCCACCACCAGCAGAGTAGATAACAATATCTGCATTAAAAGATTTTATGGCATGGGTAAGATCAAATACATCAGCACTCATACTCATATCAGCTTTTATGGTTTTAACTTCTTCAAACTGCGCTTTTAGTTTTTCTGCATTAGCCGTTAATAAATCAATTTTTCTTGAGACCAATAAAATTTGCTTTGCCCCTGGCAGGTGCTCTTTAATAAAAAAACTTAAAGCTTTTCCTAAGCCGCGGCTAGCGCCAATAATGACTACTGATTTAAACATGTCGTGGAGAATAAAAAAAAACTTGTGCTTTTTCAAATAAACAATTTTACACTAAGTAAAATGGCAAAAATTACTTTTTTACCGTCAAAAAAAACACTCAACGTTGAGCCAAAAACAAACTTAATGAATGCCATTATTGAGGCCCAGCTTCCTATTGGTTCATCATGTGGGGGGGAAGGGATTTGTGCTAAATGTATTGTTAAAGTTATTAAAGGTAATGAAAACCTGTCAAAGCCTAATGCCAATGAAAAAAAGCTCATTCAAAGAGAAAAGCTAAACCCAACTACTCGTGTAAGTTGCCAGATTAAAGTTTTAGGCGATGTAGAAATTACCACCGGCTACTGGTAATCTTGCTTGAATATTTCAAGCCACACTTTACCAAATTTATTTTACTAGTCGCATGTAATATGTGGGTAAATTTTGTCGAATAAAAATATTTTCAAATTGCGTAATAAAATTATCCCGAGCCCATTCTGATTGATGAAGATTACGTGTATGCCTTTGCACCTTGTAAGAGGTGTTTTTAACTTGCGCGCAGACAAAATCAAAATAGCTTTCTGAATCTGTTTTAAAATCAATAAAGCCTTTTTGACTTTGTATTTTAAAAAGCATGTTTAAAAAACTAGCCCTCACAAGACGGTTTTTCTCATGTTTTCTTTTTGGCCAGGGGTCTGGAAAATAAATATAAATATTATTTATTTCGCTAGGCGCAAATATATCATCAATATCTTTGGCGTTAAACCTAATGCCGCAGCCATTAGTTAAACCTGCCTTTTTAAGTCTTCTAATGGTTTGCACAAGAGGCTTGTATTTATATTCAATTCCTAAAAAATTTCTATCGGGGTTTGTTTTTGCTAAATACTCAAAAAAAGTTCCGTTTCCGCAACCAATTTCTAAATCAATGGGCAAAGATTTATTTTCAAAAACCTCGCCCCATTTGCCTTTTAGTTTTAGCGCTTGTTCTTCAACAAAAATTTGGTTTTTAAAATCTTTGAGCATGCCCACGTAAATATTAGGGTGCTCCTCTGGATTATATTTGTTTTTTTTATAAAAATAGCTGGGGAGCTCTTTTTTTAAAAAAGTGTATTTTAAAAAAGTAAATAGTTTATGAAGACTCATTTGAAAATAAAACTTGGTGCTTTTCTTTAAAAGTTTTTTGAACTTGGGTTTCAAACTTTAAAATTTCAGATTTAAAATGCTTTAATATATTATCTAAATTTTCCCTTCCCTTATTCACTTCTTCTTTGAGCTTTTCGTTTTTACCGGCTACTTTTTCAAATTCTTTTAATCCATCTTCCCACAGGCCACGCCTTAATTTATCAAAACTTAGAACAAGTGCTTCGTGGTCTTTAACATCTGAATTAAAATCTAAAATGGGTTTATGCTTACCCCAGGATTCTTTAAAATCAAGGGCTTGTTTTAAACTCCATGTTTTTGCCTTGTCTTTTATTTGAGTAAGTTTTTCTTTGGCTTTTTGAATTTCATTTTCTTCTATTAACTTTTTTAAATTAGGGTTTAGTTTTTTATAATCATCAAAAAGTTTTGAAATTTCCAAAGCCTCAACTGGGTTTGCATCTAAATGAGTAAGGTTTTTTAAAAAAGTATTGGTACTTACTTTAAGGGGTAATACAAAATCTTTAAGGACCACTTTATTAACTTTAAAATCCTCGGTAAAAACAAAACGCACGCCCTTTAATTCCACATTTTGTTTTTTAATTTTACTTAATGTAATTAAGGCATGAGTTATAGCTTCACAGTTATTTGGTGGTACCCACACAACCAAGGCTTCTTCGCGGGCATTAAATTCTACAGATATTGGGTTTTTAGAGAGTTTAGCCTTTTCAAGCCCCATGGTTTCAATTTGGGAATAGATCCACTGATTTTTATCTGCCTCTTGGCTGCATTGAGTTTTTAAGTCTGCCGCAAAAAGTGGAATGCTGGTAAGATAGATTATTAATAATAACTTTTGCATAGTAACAACAAGATAGCAGGAAAATAAAAATATGAAAGTACTGATTGCAGGTGGAACTGGTTTTATTGGCTCTCATTTAACTAAGACCCTTAGAACCCAAGGCCATGACGTTAAAACCCTATCAAGGCATGGGGATTTTAAGTGTGATGTTACAAAGCCTGAAACATTAAAAAATATCCCCTGGGATGATTTTGATTGCATTGTAATTTGCGTGCAGTTCCCCAATCACCCCGTTGAAAATTATAAAAGGGGGTTCACCTATGAAAACTTTGATGCAAATGGAACTGAAAACATCACAAGCTTTGCAAAAAACTCTAAAATTAAAAAAATAATTTACCTCTCAGGAGCCGGCACCGGAAAAAATATTAACAAGCCTTGGTTTATAGCAAAAGCTAGAGCAGAAATGGCCATAATGGAGGCAAAAAAGGAATATGTCATTTTAAGGCCAAGCTGGGTATATGGCCCCGGAGATAAAAGTATGAGCCGGTTTATTAAATTCGTAAATTTGCCTTTTATGCCCGTTATTGGAGATGGCCAATATAGATGCGCCCCACTTTTTATAGATGATTTAGTAAAAGCAATTAGCCTTTCTATAGAGCGCTCAGAAATTAAAAATTTAATTGTTGAAGTTGGCGGGCCCCAAAACCTTTCCATGCTTGAAATTCAAAAGGCAGTTTTGAATTATAAAAATAAAAAAAGAGTTCTTTTAAAGCACCCGCTTTGGTTTATGAGACTGGTTGGGACAATTATGCAGTTATTTTTAAAAAACCCACCACTTTCACCTCTTGCAGTTGGTTTTATAACTATGGATATGCCCGTTGATACTTCTCTCATAGAAAAGACATTTAATTTTAAACCTAAAACTCTTATTCAGGGTCTTAGCTTTTATAAATAAAAAGCCTTATCAGTTAAGATAAGGCTTTTTACATACAACAAAAGAAACGACTTTAATTACATATTGTCGTGGTGTTCGCCTTGGTGCTCACCTTGAGGCTCTTCCTTATGCTCTTTGGTCATTTTCTTTTTCATTTCTTTTTTTGCTTTTGCAGCTTTTGGTGCTTTGTTGTGGTTATTTGCAACAGCAACTGAACCGATTGATAGAACTGCTAATAATGCTAATAGTTTTGTCATTTTTTTCTCCTTTATGATGACATTTATGTTGTTAACTTAATAAGCATGAGAGTATATTTTCACACTGTCAATGACCCAAATGAAAGGACACAACATGTCAGAAAAAGCCGTTTCAAAAGAAACAAAACCCGCCCCTTTAGCTGCATTTAAACAAGGTTTAGCTGCTAAACAGACTAGCCTTACCAACGCCTTGGCTGATGGCATTAAAAATACAAACGCCAAAGTTAGATCTTTGGCTATAAAAATTGCAGTTAGAACTCAAGATGCAGCTTTTATTAAAAAGAACATAACAAATATTATCCCTACTGAGAAAAGTAAAAAAGTTTTAAGAACCATTGCTAAAACCATTACCCGAAAGCCTTTAATTAAAAAACTGGCAGAGCTACAAGTAAAAAAGGCTCCTGAGGCAAAAGCAGAAAAGAAAGCTGAAGCCGCTGCACCTGCTGAGGCGCCCAAAGCTTAAAACATAAATGGTAACAGTAGTAAAAAAGACTTTTAAGCTAGGCCTGATTGTCTCGACAATTCTTTTGATAATTATGTGGGCTGCTCTTTTAGCTTACTATAACAATACTCTTAAGTTTCCTAGATGGTATAAACCCTATCCAATTAACGCTAAAGAGTGTCATGACCCAAGTGTGGTTCAAAAAAAGTTTAATCCTGAACTTGTTAAAGTAAGTATACATACAATAAGCACCCCTCATGGCGAGCTTAAAGCTTGGCACAATAAAGCTCTTAAGAATAGACAGAACAAAGGTGCTCTTTTAGTGCACGGAGGGGGCGGCAACCACAACATGCTCAACCCCTATGCTCACCTTTTATCTCAGTATGGCTGGGATTCCTTAAGCATTGATCTTCCTAACCATGGCTGTTCTTATAATAATCAAAAGGGGCTCTCCCATGGGACTGTCGAGTCAAAAGACTTTGAAAAGTTTTATATTCTGGGAAATTCACTTTTTGATTTAAAAGCAATTATTGCAACTTCTATGGGTGTTTTGGTTTCAGCACCCCATGCTTTTAATAATAATTGGCCCGTAAAACTTTTATTTGAAAACCCGATGATTTCTTTTCAAAAAATAGTCACAGATCAAAGAAGTTACTACATTCCACCTATGGCTAAGCCCTTTTTTGAATGGCAAATTTTAAAACTTAATACCCATTTAATGTCCAAACCTTTAACAGATTATAAACCTAACAAGGGGCAAAAAATTTTACTACTTTATGGCTCACAAGATTCTCTCACGCCTGTTGAACAAGCTAGTGAACTCTTAAAAAGTTGGGAAGAAAACACAAGTTTGACTGTTATAGAAGGCGCATGGCATGCGCAACTAATTCAGCATGCCCCTGGCCTTTTACAAAAAATAGTGGAAGATTTTATTTTAAACTAGTTTATAGGCTCCGTCATTGGAACAATGGTCTCTTTTGGTTCTACCTCTTCTTTTTTCTTCTTTTTAGACCCCTCAGATGTTTTATCAATGCTCATCTTAACACCCTTACCAGCACCAAAGGAAAAGGTGTCATCAAAACAGTATTTCATAGAAACAGTTTTACTAAAAAAATCTATTGTGGAAACGGTTTTTCCGTCTTCAACTTTTGAAACAATCATGGCAGGCATGCAAATCCCCCCATTTTTCATTGTTACTGAAAACCCCGCCGGCTCCACCGAATATGTTTTTTGATAAATACAATAAGTAGCAGGAACAGTGGATTTTGAATAAACAACTAATTTCTTTTTACCATCAAGCATGGTGTATTTTGCAGGAATGCATCTTGTTGGGCTTTCATCAGTGACTGCATAAAAAAGTTTACCCACAGGAGCTAGCTTTTCTCTATCTATAGAATAGTACTTCTCTGTGGGAATGGTATCAAACATATGCCCACCTTTAATTTTTAAATCAGAGACATCTTCTTTATCACTGTATGTTCCTGCATCATAGACATCATCATTTGTTAAGTTTTTGGTTGGCACTTGCATGTCTTTTATCGCTTCAGCTTGATCTTCATTTTTTTTAGAGCCTGCGCAAGCCATAATTGTTATTAATAGCGTTGTTGTTAATAATTTTAGTTTCACCTTGAGCCTCCGTTTAGATTTTGGAAAATACTCTCATACAATTAAGTACTTTGAGCTTAATTTTTACTACCTTCAAGAAAAAACACATCAAGACTTAAGCCTAGTGCAGTTTAATATTGGTGTAGTACTTGTTTTTAGTCTTAAAAGTATTTAGTATTAACTTATATAACTTATAAGGAGAACACCATGAGATGCCTACTTAGTATAATCCTTTTAACTATAAGTTCAGTAACATTTGCTGCTGATGTTAAAGAAAAAAGCATAAGTAAGAATTGGTTTATATCTATTGGGCCTGTATTTTCAGATGCCCTCCTTGGTACTAACGGAACAAAGTACGCTCTAGAATTTGCCTATCGCACAGGATTATCAGAAAAAGTAGATATAACATACTTTTATAACGGCTCTTTTAATACAGCAAGCCAAGGTAGTACTGGTATTTCTGTTTTTGGTGCAGGCTTTTTATTTTACACCAATGAAAGAACCAGTGATTCTTCTTTCTTTTTTAGAACAGATATTGGCTACGGTGGCGGGAACAGATACACAGATTCAAGCTTTACACTAGCTGCTGGCTTTGGTTTTGACTTTTTTAGAACTAAAGATTTTACCTTTGAAGTAAATTACAAACACCAAAGAGTTGCTACAACAAATGTGAGTAACCTAATTGGTTCGTTGCCCGCAGTAAACCAACTCATGTTTGGAATTATTTTTTAATTACATATGACATGGTTTCAAAGTTTTTTTCTCGGCGCAATTCAAGGCTTAACGGAATTTATTCCCATTTCAAGCTCTGCTCATTTATTTTTAGTGCCATGGTTTTTGGGCTGGCAAGATAGCGGACTTACTTTTGATGTAGCCCTTCATCTTGGAACTTTATTTGCTGTTTTATTTTACTACCGCAAAGAGTGGATAGATTTAACTAAAGAATTTTTTAAACATGGTTTTAAATCTAAAATGCCCACTTATTTAGCCTTAGCAACAATTCCTGCAGCCCTTGTAGGAGCACTCATTGAAAAAACAGCAGAAACGGTTTTTAGAAACCCCTTACTTGTAGCCGTTATGCTGGGCCTTATGGGTGTAGCCCTTTGGGTTGTAGATAAACACTCTCAAAAAAGCAAAGACTTTAAACACATTACTCTTAAAGATGCATTGATTGTAGGCTTTGCCCAGTGCCTTGCACTTATACCGGGCACATCAAGATCGGGTGTGACAATGCTATTTGGACTTGTTTGCGGTTTTAATAGAGCTGCTGCTGCTAAATTTTCTTTTATGCTTTCCATGCCCATAACTTTAGGGGCCTGTGTTTTTAAGCTTAGGCATTTAAGTGTGAGCGATGTAAATTCTGTATTTGTCATAGGTGTTTTAAGCTCCATGCTATTTGGTTTTTTAGCAATTGGTGGACTGATTCGTTTTTTACAAAAACAATCTTTTAAAGTTTTTGCGGTTTATAGGGTGGTGGTTGCACTAATAGTTGTTACTTTCATTTTTTTAAGAAGCTCTACATAAGTCTGGTTAAGATTTAAGTCTAAAATCCTATTGCTCCTTTGAATAATTAACGTATAAAATAGTATAAGAATAAAAAGGAGACCGCCCATGACAAAGCACCTCAAGAATATAATTCCTTTAATTATGTTTTTTGTAACTTTAGCATTATCTCTTCCAACTCTTGCCGGATTTAAATATGTGCAAATAAACGGTGGTTTTTCTATTCCTAATTTGGACCATTCTGACAGAACGCCTTTTAATAACGCGCTAGTTTATTCAAACACAAATGCTGATAATACAACAAATATTGGCGTTGAAACATTTTGGCAATTTGGCGCTCATAAAAGAGGCTTAGAACTTGGTCTAAGTTATGTGGAATTTGGTTCAAAATTAAAAACAATTGTAACCACACAAACCCGAACCTATTATGAGAAAACACCATATTATGTTGCCAATTTAAATCATAAATGGATTATTCTTGATGCCCTCAATTTAGGCGCTGGCTTTTATGTTGGTATGCCCACAGGAAAAACAGTAAGACAGGGTGAGTTGCGCTCACCAGCGGTTACTAATTTTTACTCTGAAACCAATACCAGTGACACTTATAAAACCATTGATTACGGGCTTAGCTTTAAAGCAGAGGGGGTGCTTGCATTTGATGAGCACTGGTATGGAACCTCAAGCTTAAGCGTTCTCTATAGCCTTGAAAACTTAAATAAAGTTGGCACTGGTACTATTAGGCAATACACCACTAGGATTAACTTTGGCGTAGGGTATAAGTTCTAGGGCCAAAACCACCACTTCTCTCAAAGCTTGCAAAACAAAGGCGGCCCATGCTAAGCGTAACCACACGTTTAATTGGCGGCCGTAGCTCAGCTGGATAGAGTATCAGACTACGAATCTGAGGGTCGCAGGTTCGACTCCTGCCGGCCGCGCCAGAACCACTCTGATATCCGATATCGGATATCAGATATCGGATATCTGAATAAAAACGTGTATACGGTATACCGAGTGAGGACTCCGGCGCCGGAGTTTTACTGCTAAGCTTTTTGCCAAAAACGCTTTAGGCGCAATTTATCAAAATTAACTAAAGCGATGGCATTACCCACTAAACACAAAACGACCCCTAAAAAGGTTTGAAAACTTAAACTAAAGCTTTCAAAAAGCACTGAAATAATAAGGGCCAGCACTGGAGTTAAAATACCAATAAAAATGGCTTTTTCTGCTCCCATTCTACCAACAAGGGCAATATAAGCTCCAAAGGCAACAATGGTCCCAAGAATTGTTAGATAACCTAGGCTTAAAAGATATTTTGGCTCTAAACTAAAACCAAACCGAGAGCCCAAAAGCAGACAAATTAAACCAGTTGTAAGAGAGCCATAAAACATAGCCCAACTATTTGAAGCCAAAATGGGCAGCTGAAGACGCCTTGTTTTTGTGGCAAACATATTCCCACCAGAGGCAAAAAGAGCCGCAATAACACCTAAAACTAAACCTTTTAGGCCTTCACCATCGGCTTTAAAATTTAAAATCTCATTGTAAAACAAAAAAACAATTCCAATAAAACCAAGGGTGCCGCCAAAAACGACGCGCTTTTGAATTTTTTGATTAAAAAAAAGCCTCATCCCCACCATGTTAAAATAAACCATCAAGGTAAAAGTTACGGCTATTAGACCCGAACTCACAAATTTTTCAGCATAGTATGTAAAAATATAATTTAGACAAAACATAAAAACACCTTGGCCAAATAAATAAAAATGCTCTTTTTTAGAAAATTTGAGTTTCTTTTTTCTTAAAACACAATACGCAAAAGAAATAGCTGCTGCTAAAATAAAGCGGTAAAAAACAGAAACCTCAGGGGCCACCACACCCAACTGATAGGTAATTGCAAACCAAGTAGTTCCCCAAATAAAAACACAAAGACCAAATAAAAATGGTGTAGACATAGTTACACCTTTATAGCATCAAAAGGTTCATGAAATCTTTTAGAAAAGAAAAATAAATGCTTGACTCAAGCCCCCACATAGCGTTCTTTAGAGCCCAATGAAAGCACATCACAAATTACTTATAAGCCTTGTTTTGGGTGCGGTTTTGGGAATTATATTTCACCAATACGTTCAAAACCCCTTTGTTACTACTTTTACTAAAAATGTTTTAGATCCTTTGGGGCAAGTTTTTTTAAGACTCATTTTTATGATTGTTGTCCCCATGGTTTTTACAGGCTTAGTACTTGGTGTTTACCAACTTAGTGAACACCACGGCCTTGGAAAAGTGGTTTCTAAAACCATTATATTTACAGTTTTAACCAGTGCCGCTTCAGTTATTATTGGCATTACATTAGTTAATTTTTTTAAACCGGGTGTTGGGTTAAACATTCAAGATCAACTTGTTGCCACACAATCTGCTAACACTGAAAAAATAAAAACAAATGCAGCGCAAGCCAAATCTGCAGTACAGTCATTAGTGGAAATAATACCCAAAAACCCCATTGATTCTGCAGCCCGCGCTCTTGACGGGGAAATGATTGCCTTAATGTTTTTTGCACTTGTTTTTGGCATAGCCCTAAGCCGTAACCTGGATGGTAGTGGCGGAATCATAAAAATATTTGAACAAGTTTATGAAGCCTGTATGAGAATTGTCGCATTTGCCATGAAGCTCGCCCCTTATGCTGTTTTTGCCTTGGTATTTAGCTCGGCTTTCAAGTTTGGCCACCAGCTTCTTGTCTCTTTAGCTTTGTATGTAGGCATTGTTGTTTTAGGCCTACTTATCCAGCAATTCGGAGTTTATAGTTTTTTATTAAAATCTTTTACCAAAAAATCTCCCATAGAGTTTTTTAAAAATTGCCGTGAAGTTTACATGTATGCCTTTGCAACGGCATCTTCCAATGCCACACTTCCCAAATCTCTGGAAGCGGCAGAGCATAAGTTAAAGCTTCCCAAAGAAACCTCACGTTTTGTTTTAACAGTAGGCTCAACGGCCAACCAAAATGGAACAGCTTTATTTGAAGGGATTACGGTTTTATTTTTAGCACAAATTTATTCCATAGATCTCACCCTTGCACAGCAAGTACAAGTGGTGCTTATGTCCATTCTTGCAGGTATTGGTACTGCTGGCGTACCCGGTGGCTCCTTACCATTGATAGTAATTTTGCTTCAACAAGTAGGAATACCAGCAGAGGGCATTGGTGTTGTATTGGGAGTAGATAGGTTTTTAGATATGTGCCGCACCACAGTGAATGTGAGCGGAGATTTAGTTATTACCGCCCTTGTGAGTGGCAATAAAAAATCTTAGTAGCGCACCTTATCTTCTTTTTCTTTCCAAATTTCAAATATCTTAAGCGCCTCTTCTCTTAAGAGCTGCTGCATGGGGATTTTTCGCCTTGATGGGTGTTTTGGAATTTCTTGATAAATAAAATCATCATCAAATTCAATGGCGGCGGCATCTTTTTTTGTATTTGCAAAATATACCTTTTCAATTCTTGCCCAGTAAATGGCAGCTAGACACATGGGACAGGGCTCACAGCTTGAGTAAATTTCACACTCACTAAGATCAAAATTTTTTAATTTTTTACAAGCATCACGGATGGCCACAATTTCTGCATGAGCTGTTGGGTCATTGGTTGAAGTGACTTTATTCCAACCTTTACCCACAACTTTTCCAGATTTAACAATCACAGCACCAAAGGGTCCGCCATCCCCACTACTCATGTTACGCCTTGAAAGTGAGATAGCTTTTTTCATGTACTTTTCCATTTTTAAATTTGCGGTAATATGTTTTTTCATTTGCCTCACAAACTAGACCTAGGGCTCGTAAAAGCGATATCAACTGATAACAGTTTGTCCCCTATCAAGTTGACATGACCAAGGTCCGTCTTAACAATTATTCTAAGGGGGAACAATATCATGTCAATAACAACAGCATTAAGGATGATTGCTTTTGTATTACTTTCTTCAACCACAGCATTTGCCCAGCAAATGCCCGTTAAAGAGTGGACCGTTTTAGTTTACATGAATTCAGATAACAACCTTTGGCGCTTTGGCCAGCTAAATATGTGGCAAGCTGAAAAGATTGGCTCATCAGATCAGGTAAACGTCATTGTTGAACAAGATCCAGAACCGGCAGGGATGCCCACCACGCGTTACTATGTTACACGTAACCCAAACCCACAAATGGGAAGGCCCACCTCTAAAGTACTTCAAACTTTAGGTGAAACTAATTTGGGAGACTGGAAACATTTGGCGGAATTTATCACTTGGGGAGTAAAAAACTTTCCAGCCAAACACTATGCTCTTATTGTTTGGAACCACGGCAGTGGTTGGAGCGGGGTTTCTTATGATGATAACCCAAATGCCTACATCACCATGCCTCAAATTGCTCAGGCTTTAAAGGCTGCTTCAAGTGCTGTAGCACCACTACAAGCACAACGCGGTTTGTACAGAGGAGGCCCTCTGATTGATATTTTAAATTTCGATGCTTGTTTAATGTCCACTCTTGAGGTGGCTTATGAGGTAAAAGACGTTGCAAAAATATTAATTGGTTCTCAGTTTAATGAACCTGGCGAAGGGGAAGACTATGAAGCCTTTTTAAAACCCCTGGTAGCAAACCCCACCATGCCAGCAAGTGAATTTGCAAAAATTATGGTTTATCAATATACCCTGCAGTACGCAAGAAAGGGTGCGGGGATTAATTATTTAGCTTTAGATTTAAGTAAAGTTACAAGCTTTACACAATTATTTAGTGCCGTTGCTGATAACCACATTTCAGCTCCAGCTAATATTCAACAAAAACTAAGAGGCGCTTATAGCTCAAATGATTTTGATAGTGATCTTATTGGCGGAATGACCGCAGCAAGAAAAATTGCAGCAACTAATACCAACCCACTAGCAAGTGCCATTGATAAGCTTGTGCAAATGTATGGCTACCCAGCAGAGCTGCCATCAAGTGCCACACCTATGGTGGGCCCAGAGGGAGTAACAAGAAAAGGTTACAAAGTAGTTCGCTACCAGCCAGGCACAGTCAGTGCCCGCTACTCAAATGATAATCAGTGGAGAGCTATGCAGCTTCAAAAGCAATCAGACGGAAGCTACACTGCTACAATCCCAGCGGCACCCGCTGGTATGCAAATGCAGTATGTGGTAACACCCAATAACCCTACTGATGGTATAAAATTAAACGAAGCACTTAGCACCTTTGTGCGTGAAGGAGCAGATCCCATTGTGTTTCACTCAAACTTTCCACCCACAAGCCCCGTCATTGCAGATGCTTATAATTTTGCAACTAAAGGGGCTCACGGTATGACGCTCTATTTTTATTCAAGAATAAATGCTGCCAAACAAGGAAGGCTAAGAGAAGCACGCGAGCTTAAAGGGGCCTATTCACAGTTGCAATTTGCAATTAATGGCGCTCCAAGCTGGACAAAGTTTTTAGGAATGTAGGATTAGCCAAAAAAAATGGTTGCACTAGTTTTTTAGGCTAGTGCAACCAAATCACTTTAAACAAATTAAATATAATTAGGCAGATTTCTTTTTTGGCTCTTTAATATCAGGAGCTGGCGCAGGTGCAGGTGGAGCTGCCACCGCCTCCTCTACTGCTCCAATTTTTAGCTCATTAAGCATGCCTGTGCCACCAGTATTAAAGATAGCATTTACAGCTTCATAACCCTTTTTAAGGCTTTCCTCTTCTGACTTAGTCAGAGAACCTTTTGGAATTTGGCCAGCATTTACTAATTGGCTAAAAATATCAAACCCAGACTTTGCTGCAATTTTGTAGTAGCTAATAAAATCCATTTTTTTAAGCTTCTTTAACTCAGGGTTAAATTTTGATATTTCACCATGAAACTTAAGCCAGTTTTTATCAACTGCAGCTTTAATTTCCTTTTCAGTGAATTTCTTAAGATACTTATGAACTGTATCCACAAGTTTTAGATCTAAAGCGCTCACGTGCCCTCCTTAATTGTTAGACTTATTTACCTATCGGACCAAAGTCGAGTCTAGTTGAGCGCTTATTTTTAATATTTATTTAATAATATCAATAAGTTAGGAAAAACTTATGTTACATGCTGGCTTCAAAATATACTTTTCTACTTAAATCAAGTTGGCCCTTATTAACCCACTCAATACGTGTTGAGGCACTTTGTGGACAATATTGGGTATTGGCCATTTCAGGAAATTCAAGTTTTATGGAAACATGGTAAACAGCATTGCCATTTTCATCAGTAGATCTTTGAGCCTCTGCGTTTTTAAATTTTACTCCTTGGCATGGCATGTAGGTATAGTTAATCACCAAGTCATACATCAAGTTTGCACCAATGCTGACATCTGGTTGGTTAGGTGAAACTTCAAAATTAAAACTTGCTGGTAAAATACTTTTTTCTGCTGCCATTAAATTTAGTGCTAAAAATAAACTTATAATCATCTTTATGTCTCCTATGTTTAGCTTCTTATTGTCTCCTAAATTTTCAATTTTCATTCTTAAAACTTCTTAAATTTATACTATTTTAAATAGTTTGACGCTGCATCGTTTTTGATACTAGCCTTTTAGATTAGGGGGGAAATTGTATGAATACTATAAAACCTATGCTTTTAATTTTACTGAGTTTTGTATTGGGACAATCCGTTTTAGCCCAAGAGGAGCATCTACTTCCACCACGCCATTTTTATTTTGTGGATTTTACTTGCTCCACCCAGGAAATTCCAACCCATGAAGACTATTTCATGCTCACCGGAGAAAAACAGCCTGACAAGACCCTATATGTTGAAGCCTTACAAGTTAAATCAGGCAATCTTTTATTTATGACAAATATAAACTCAGCCCAATTTTCTGAAACAGAAGAAAAATATGTAGTTGAGGGCACCACAGTCAGTGGAGCTGAGTTTCACTTTGAGTATAAAATTAAATCAGAAAAATCTGTAAACACTGTTCCCATTCATGAGGGTTACTTTAAAATTACAAAACAAAGGCAAGTAATTGCCACTGATAAGCTAAACTGTCTTGAAAGGCAAAATAAGAAATGAAATCTATTCTAATATTAGCTCTTTTATTGGCTTGTAACACAACACTTGCAAAAAAACTTGTGTGTGAAAAAACAGAGGTGGGTGGAGGTAAGCGCCTCACTGAAACAAAAACAGATGAAATATCCGCTCAAGGAGCATTTATTAGTTTTTTATCAAGACTTGATAGCAACATTAAATTAGATGGCTACTATGATGCCAAAAACAAAATGATAGGTGCTCATATTAATGATTATGAAAATAAAACCTCTTCAGGTAGCTATGCTGATCTTTCAAAAGAAAAGCCCTTTGCCAAAGTAAACTACAGAAAACAAACCCAAACAGGTCTTTATTTATTTGTTCTTGAATGTTTAGAAAAATAGCCACTTTATTACTGTATATTTTTGCAATGTTGATGCTTTGGCCCACCTTACTTTTCGCACCCATGTTCACTATTGCCTGGGGTGCCGCCATTTTACAAAAATTATGGAGTTGGGTGCTCCCCTGTTCACAATATTACTGCTACTAAAAAAGAAAGAGCCTATATTTCTATAGGCTCTTTAACTTATAAACTAATTTTAATCTTAAAAAACTAGTATCTACCTCGTCCGCCACCATAGCCACCGCCACGGTTGCCGCCACCGCCGAAGCCACCACGGCCTCCGCCACGGTTGCCACCAAAGCCACCGCCATTACCACGGCCGCCTTCACGAGGAGCCATTGGACGCGCTTCGTTTACGATAATCTTTCTACCGTCAACTTCTGTTCCGTTAAGCTTCTCAATTGCTTGAGTAGCCTCATCATCTGCAGTTAACTCAACAAAGCCAAAGCCTTTTGAGCGACCAGAGTCACGATCTGTGATGATGCGTGCAGATTCAATGCTGTTATAACCAGCAAAGATGTTTTGCAATGACTGATCATTGACTGAAAAAGGAAGATTACCTACATATAACTTTTTGCCCATGAATACCTCCATAAGGTTGGGACAGTTAATAAAAATGTCAACTCAAGGAGATACGGGAGATACTAAGGACTCACGGAAACTCGAACATTGAGACGACCAACTAAAATCTATAATACCATCGGTTTGTTAGTTTACAAAGTGAGTTTTTTAAATCTTTAGCCTTCCCAGGCCGCAAAAGTGTTTAACTTATTTACATAGCGGCAATTAGAGCTGCCAAAAACTCATATACTCATTAATAGGGGTACTTGTCTGGCACACACTTCGCTCGGCCATAGGTCCCGCCCTTAAATCTGGACGGTAAAAACTTAGCCCTCTGGCCGATAAAGGGGGTAATGAAAGTACCTATATTTGTATATTCAACCGATGATGATTACATTGACTCAATTCAGGCCGTTATAGGTGAGTTGGACTATACAATTATCCCTATTAAATCCAAAGAAGAGCTTAAAAAAATAACTAACATGTTTAACCCACCGGCTATTATTTTAGATGCCTTTTCTCTTCAAAGAGAGGTTAAAAATGCGCTCACCGTGTTTAGCAAAAAATTTCCGAGCGCTAATTACCTTCTAACATTTCAAGATAAGCTTCCTTTTAACTTAAGCGAAATTAAAGAGTGGACTACCAAAACCACATGTGTGCAATACCCTAATGAATTAAGTTTATTTATTGAATCTCTTTTAGTAGCAGCACCAATTACCATTCCACATGAAAAAATTAAAATAGAGTTTTTATTTCCGGTGCGCATAACAGATCTTGTACCAAACGGAAAATTTCCTTTTGACATGTTTTACTACATGCCTAAAAACAAAAAAGTCATTCTCTATTGCCGCAAAAACACAGGTCTTGGGCAAAACCAAATTGACCGCTTTAAAGATAATAACATTGCAGATTTATATATTTTGCTAACTGAAAAAAGAGCCTTTAGCCAGTATGTAACTACTAAACTTAAAAATCTTCTTAAAAGTGGTTCAGGTACTCTTAAGCGTGAGCAAGCACAAAAACAAGTGCGGGATTTATTTGTTGGCTTTTTTGAGCCAGGCCCCTTTGATCAACAAAAAGGTAAGCAGGTTTTAAATACTTGCCGTGAAGTTGTTGGAAAATTTATAACAGACGTAAGCGCAAGGCCTGATATTTACCAACAAATTCTACAATTAGCAGCTCACAGCAGTAGCAGCTACAACCATGCTTTAAATGTTTCTACATATGCCACACTTTTTGCGCTCGCAGTCGGCCATAACGACATTGAATCTTTAGCCCTAGCAGGACTTATTCATGACATTGGCCTTTCAACTATTCCACAAGAAATTGCCAATAAACAACTCTCTGAAATGGATGATGATGAGCGCGCCATCTATAAAAGTCATGTTGTTAAGGCAAAAGAACTTATTGAAGAAAAAAAGTTTAAGGTATCTGAGGAGGTTTTAAGAATTATTCTTGAACACCATGAAAATGTGGACGGCAGCGGTTACCCCAAAGGGCTTGAGGGCAGTCAAATAGGGCTTGAATCAAAAATCTGCCACATAGCTGATGAGCTTGATTACCTCACAAGTGCCAAACACAATATCGCACCTATGACCCCACTTGAAGCCCTTGAGCACATGATGACAAAGCCCTTTTATGATAAAGAGCTTTTAGAAAAAATATATTACAGTCTGGCACACCCTAACGTAACACCTATTAAGCAAGACAAAATTAAGGGACTTCTTACACCCATCAACCCCAATGCTAAAGCCACAAATTATGAAGAGGATGTCAAGCGCCGCAGACGTCATAACAAGCCTGGCGCAAAGTAATTCTTTAGTTTATATTCTCATATGTGAAATCTAAATTATTAACGCTTGCTAAAAAATTTGGCACACCTTTATATGTTTATGACTTAAAGCATATTTATAAAAACTTGTCTGCCCTACAAACAGCTTTTAATCAGAACATACAAATTCATTACGCCATGAAGGCAAATAACTATTCGCCGCTTTTAAAAAAGCTAGCTCAAAAACAAATAGGGGTAGATGTGGTAAGCATGGGTGAGATGAGTTTGGCTCTAAAAAGCGGCTTTAAACCCAGTAAAATAATTTTCTCTGGTGTGGCAAAAACGGAAGATGAAATCCGCTTTGCAATTAAATCTGGAATTTTTTTACTTAATGTGGAAAGCCCACAAGAGCTAGAGCGCATTGGCAAATTGAGCTTAAAACACAGAAAAATGACCGATGTGGGTTTTAGGTTAAACCCTGATGTTAATCCCCACACCCACCCCTATATTACAACAGGTTTTAAAGAAAATAAGTTTGGCATGGATAAATCTTTTCTACCAGAACTTGTTCGGATTTTAAAAAAATATAATAAAAGCTTAAATCTCATTAGCCTTGGCTTTCATATTGGCTCTCAGCTTACTAAAATAGCCCCATATGAAGAGGCCGTAAAAAAATCTATTCCTATTTATAAAAATCTTTTAAGTAAGGGTTTTAAACTTAAGCATTTTGATATTGGCGGCGGAATTGGTATTCCCTATCAAAATGAGAAAACTATAAATATTAATCAATATGCAACAAGCATTCAAAAACTTTTGCGCCCCCTAAATTGTCAGATCCATTGCGAGCCGGGGCGGCTTTTAGTTGGTGAGGCGGGTTATTTATTAACAAAAGTTGAATATGTTAAGCGTACACCTTTTAAGAATTTTGTTGTTGTTAATACGGGTATGCACCACTTAATTAGACCTGCACTTTATAATGCCTTTCATGGGGTGGAGAATTTATCGCGGAAAAATAAAAGAAAAATCAAAGTAGATATAGTTGGCCCCATTTGTGAGTCAAGTGATTTTATTGCTAAGAATAGACTTTTGAGCCCCCCTCACCAGGGGGATATTTTAGTTATTTATAATGTTGGCGCTTATGGAGCAACAATGGCAAGCTATTATAATATGCATGTATATCCCAAAGAAATTTTGACCTAAGGGATCACTTCGTTAAGTTTACTAAGATGGTCTAAAGCTTCAGCCTTTAAATTCCCTGCATTACCCGTTTGAACCCTTTCTAAAACATCTGCTAGGTAATTTGAAGAAATCAGTCTTGGAATAAAAACATATTCTGCACCTTGCTTGTACATTTCAATGGCTGAATGAATGGTTTCGGCGGTAACAATAATTTTTGCCTGAGGGGCAAGTTTTTTTAGTTGATGAAGGAGTTTTAAATTATCTGAGCCTTTTAGAGACTGATCGCCGATAGTACAAATTAAAATTTGTGCTTTATCCAATTGTAAGTGGCGCAAGGTGTCTATGTTGGCAATATCGCCATATTTACAAGTAATTCCCATTTCCCTTAGTTTGTGATGCGCTTCAGGGTTAAAATCTACCACCATTAATTCTTTTAGAGCTTCTTTTGAATGCCTTCTCACTATTTCTCCAAGTAAGGAGCTGGCTTCTCTAAAAAAACCAAGAAGCACTATTTTTTCACTTTGAATTTTTGCGTTGTTCTCTTCTCCATCTTTACCAACGTGATCTTTAATTTTTAATTTTTCTAAGAAAGGATTTATAAATTTATATATTTCATGCCCGTAAGGAATAATGAATGAAGATAAAAGAGATGTTATACCCATAGCAATAATAAAGGCTGAAACAATATCTACAGTAACATGCCCATATGTTACACCTAGTGCGGTTAGCACAAGAGAGAACTCTGACACTTGGCTGAGATTAATTGCAGGCAAAAGGCTTGCGCGGTTACCATAGCGCATAAGCCTTAAAACTGGGAAAACCGTTAAAAGTCGACTTACTAAAACAAAAACAATGATAAAACTGCACACCACTATTACATTTTTGTTTGGTATTGGAATTTGAAGGCCCAGCGCCACAAAAAACAGTGTAATAAAAAAATCTCTTAGGCTTGATAGCTTTGCAGCCACATCAATGTGGTATGGGAAAGACGCGATAGAAATTCCTGCAACAAGGGCTCCCATCTCAAGAGATAATTTGAAATAATTAGCAAGTCCACAAAACATAAAACACCAAGACATTGCAACAACTAGCATCAGCTCTGGTTGCTTACCTGCTTTGTGGAAAATTTTTGGTAAAATAAATTTTGCAAAAACCCAACTAATTGAAACCAAAATTCCTACTTTTGCTATTGAATATAATAATGCCATAGCACTTAACTCACTCAGGCTTGGTTGGACCGCTAAAAAGGCTATAGCCCAAATATCTTGTAAAACTAAAATGCCAAGGGTAATACGCGAGGGCAAAGTACCTAACGTCATTCGATCTGACAAAATTTTAACAACAATAAGTGTTGATGAAAGACTACATGCTACCGCCAAATACATTCTTCCGTAACGGCCAATATTTTGGTCTACACCAAAGTACCAAGAAAAAAACAAACCAAAAATGACACAAACAACAAATTGTACAACGCCGTTAATGATAACGGCCTTGCCAGATTGAAGAAGTTTTTTCAAATCAATTTCCAGACCTAAAATAAACATTAATAAAACAAGGCCAATTTCAGAGAGTGTTGAAATACTTTCTGAACTTTTAATTAACCCTAAACCCAAGTGCGGCCCCAAAATAACCCCTGCGCCCAAATAAGCTAATAAGAGTGGTATTTTTAATAGGTGTGCAGGAAATGCAACTACGGCGGCTCCTACAATTGCAATTCCAATATCTGCCATTAAGTTGTGCTGCATTTTTTATTTTCCTGATATTCTTTCTAATATTTTTTCTGCTTGGGCTTCATCTATTAAAACAAAGTCTTTCGCTTGTTCTTCATAAGCATAGACGTTTGCCGTGCTTAACTCAAACCACCAACCATGAATTTTTAATTTACCCTCACTTATTTTTTTCTGCACCACAGGGTATGTTTTTATATTTTCAATTTGGTTTAATACATTTTCTTTAGACAAATGGTTGTGTGCTTGAGGGTGTGTTTTTTCTTTAATTTTTTCAATGCCAGCTTGTCCGTGCCGAAGCCAAGAACTAAGGTTGGGCGCTTTTGAAATCTCCCGCCCAGCGAGCAGTGCTTGCATGGCTCCACATTCTGAATGCCCACAAATAATAATATCTTTTATGTTTAAATTTAAAAGAGCAAATTCTATCGCTGCGGCTTCGGATTCGTCTGCCGTTGATAGCCCTTTTTTACCACAAGGCGGAATCATATTGCCTACATTTCTGATAACAAATAAATCTCCAGGGTCAGTTGAGGCAAACAAATTTGGAACAACACGGCTATCTGAACAGGCAATAAAAAGGGTGTCTGGTGCTTGCCCCAAAGCTAAATGAGCAAATTTTTCTATGTAATCAGGTAATCGCTTTTTTCTAAATTCAACTATACCTTTAACAAGTTTTTTCATTGGGTTAACTCCAAAAGAGTAATTTCAGAAGGCACACCCAAGCGAACTGGTGGCCCCCAAAAGCCCGTACCTGCATTAACATAAACATGCATTCTTGAGTTATGCACATTTAAACTTTTACTATAGGGGTTGAAAAACCCAACTATCAAGTTAAATGGGAAAAATTGTCCCCAATGAGTGTGCCCACTTAGCATTAGGTCAAAACCAGCTTTATCTGCCTTAAATACACTTTTTGGTTGGTGAGCCAAAAGTATTTTATAGTTGTTACTAGACTGGTTTTTCTCAATGGCTTGTTGCGGGCTTGTGTTAGGATCCATAAAATCTGTGACCCCTCCTAGCCAAATAGGAAAATTTGAAATTTTAACTCCATCGTTTAATAGTGCTTTAACTCCTTTTGCTTCAATTAAACTAACCCATTCATCAGCCTTCCAATAATATTCGTGGTTACCTGGAACATAAAAAAGTCCATATTTAGATTTTAAGTTTTTAAATGGTTCTAAATCTTCACTAAAATCGGTAGCATCACCATCACCCATATCCCCCGTCATAACCACAATATCAGCATTAAGCTTGTTTATTTTACTGACCACATTTTCTACATAATTTTTTTTAATCAGTGGACCCACATGCAAATCACTGATTTGTGCAATTTTAAAACCCGAGATCTCTGACCTTTTAGTTGCTACTTTTACAAATCTAACAATGGGGCCATCAATAGCTGTTTTTACTCCCCATAGGTTAAATAAAACAGCTATCACTGTTACTGTTTGTGAAACCAATATTGCCTTAGACTTTAATAACGGAATAAAAAGCAATAAGTCTTTAGTTAAAGCTGCAAAAAATAAATGGGTAAATAAACCCATTAAAAAATAGGCTGCAAAAATAACGTAAAAAGACTGCTCTGATGAGCGAAAAATAATAAAACGCCAAATTTGGAGCAAAAAAGAAGCAATAAATAAAAACGCAAAAACCTTTTCTATCTTCTCAGGCAGACCCCAATTTATGGCAAGTCTAAACCAAACATGCTGCCATACAAAAGCCATCATTAAAGTCATGATGGTTGCAAATATTAAAAATCTTATATTACTCATACGGATGATAGTTTATAGTTTCAATTAAGATGAAAAAACAAAAATCGCAAAAAAGTAAAAATGTTTTAAAGTTTCGCACGCGTCATAAACCAACCCAGGAACACAAAGATAAGTCTAAGTATTCTCGCAAAGGCAAGTGGGATATGCGCACAGGTCTTGGAAAACATAAAAACCGACAAGAAGACTAGCTTAGTTTATGGGCTCTCCATGATAGCCGCCACTCCCATTCCTCCCGCAGTACAAATACTAATAAGTCCCTTGGCCCCTTGTTTTTGAGATAAAAGTTTAGCCATTGTTGTTACTGCTCTGGCCCCTGTTGCCCCCAAAAGGATGACCCAAGGCAAGACTTCCACCTTTTACATTAAGCTTGGCTCTGTCAATTTTTCCCATACCCCAGTCTTCCCACGCTTTAAATGTGCAAAGTACTTGCCCCGCAAATGCTTCATGAACTTCATAAAAATCAAAATCTGTGAGCTTTAAATTATTTCTCTCTAAAAGTTTTTTCACCGCTACTGTTGGCGCCATTAAAAGCCCTTCTTTTGCGCCTACAAAATCTACTGCCGTGGCCTGAGCATCTTTAAAGTAAGCTAATATCTTCTGATTATTTTTTTCAGCCCACTCTTCACTAGAAAGTAAAACTGCGGCCCCACCGTCAGTTAAAGGTGTACTATTGCCCGCCGTAAGAGTTCCTTTTTCTGACTTTTCAAAAACTGGCTTTAATTTGCCTAATTTTTCAAGACTTGTATCCGCTCTTACAAAGGCATCTTTTTTAATTCCTTTAAAATCAAATATCAAATCATTATAAAAACCCTCAGCATAAGCTCCGGCTGCTTTTTGATGGCTTTCATAGGCAAGCTGATCTTGCTCCTCTCTTGGAATTTTAAATTCTTGAACCATTAACTCACAATGCTCTCCCATTGTGAGCCCCGTTCTAGGCTCTTTAACTCCTAAAATTTCTGGAAAAAAATCTTTTGGCCTAATTTGGGAAATAATTTTCATTTTATCTAAAGTAGTTTTTGCCATAGCTAAATCTATGAGTTTCCAACCCATTTGGCGTCTTAATACTGCGGGCGCATCACTGTTGGTATCCACCCCTGCCGCAATACCTGAGTCAATTTGTGAGGATGCTATTTTTAAAGCTATCTGCAAAGTAGTCTCTAGACTTGTTCCGCATGCGCGCTGCACGTTATAACCAGGTGTTGCCGGATGAAGACCCGATCCCAAAACACATTCTCTAGTTAAATTCCAATCTGCAGCATGTTTAATAACTGCACCGGCCGCTACATCTCCAAGAAGTTTTGATTTTAAATTTTTTTTCTCAACCAAGTTTGAAAGTACAGCTGTTAAAATTTCTTGATTTGTTGTTGCCCTGTAATGTGTAAAAGAGCGAACAAAGGGTGTTCTAATTCCGCCCAGCACTGCCACTTTTTTCATTTTATAACTCCCATTTATATGTTTTAGTTTTTAGCAAAATATTGCTTGGATTGCCTCAATTAGTTTTATTATTTTCTTGTCTTTAGCCGCATAGTATTGAAAACGCCCTTTTCGGCTGCATGTCACAAGACCTTGAAGTTTCATTCTAATTAAAAATTGTGAAAGCTGTGATTGCGAAACCTTACAAAGCCTCTGAAGCTCGGTAACAGTCTTTTCACCTTTTGCCAGGTGCCCCAAAATCATAATTCTTTGGGGGTGTGACAAGGCACTTAAAAGACTGCTCAGTTGGGTGCATTTGCACTGTATTTTGGCTATAGATATGTTTTTATTAACACTCATAAATTTTATATAGTACCAGACTTGACATATTACAATATAATAATATATTAATACAGTATAGGAAAGGCGGTATTTTATGGAAATACTAAACGAGGCCACTTTTAAATCAAAGGTTTTTAATTTTGAACAAAATAAAGACTGGAAATTTGAAGGAAGCCTACCAGCTATTATAGATTTTTATGCAGATTGGTGTGGTCCATGCAAAGCATTATCACCCATTTTAGAAGAACTCTCTAAAGAGTATGCTGGGAAAATTAATATCTATAAAGTTGATACGGAAGCGACACCACAGCTTGCCGCCATGTTTGGTGTTAGAGGCATACCAAGCCTACTTTTTGTACCTAAAAAGGGGCAGCCCCAAATGGCCGCAGGCCTAGTACCCAAAGATTCTTTGAAAAAAGCAATTAATCAAATACTTGGTATTTAAGGAGCATTTTATGCAAGCAAAAACAAAGTGGGAAAGCAAAATGAAACTAACCGGGGTTAGTGGCGAGCACTCCGTTTTACTTGATAGCAAAAGACCCCTTGGCGATGACGCCGGCATGACCCCCAAAGAGATGGTTGGCATCGGTCTTTGTGGCTGTACTGCTATGGATGTTGTTGCCCTTATGAAAAAACACAAACAACCCTTAGAAGCCCTTGAGGTAAGTGCAGATATTGAATCCTCTGAAGGAGGACATCCAGTGGTGTTTAAAAAAATAAATCTTACCTTTGATTTAAAAGGCAATTTAGATAAACAAAAAGTAATTGAGTCTGTGCAACTTTCTCAAACTAAGTTTTGTGGCGTAAGTGCGATGATCTCTAAAGCAGCCCCTATCTCTTATAAGGTTATATTAAATGGAGAGCCCCTTGCAGAGGGCGAAGCCAAGTTTTAATTGCTACTTAGAGTTAAGTTAAAATATTTGTCAAAAATTTAATCACTTAAGTTTTTAGTCTAGTTTGACCGATAGAGTTTTAGTATTCACTTTAACAGGAGTAGACTAAAAATGAAAAAAACAACAAAAACAGCAAAAACAAAAAAACCCACAGTCTCAAAAACAAAAATAAGCAAAGAAATAAAATTTAAATTAATTAAAAATGATAACCAGCCACAAAGACTTCAGCCATTTGAAAAATTCATTAAATTTGACCACCACATAAACCCAGAAAATAAGTACAACCATAACAATATTAGAACACGCAAACGTGTGGCATAATTAAAATATAATTGAAGCCTCAATACTAATTCCGGGAGAGCCTTTGTAGTCAAGCCTTCGAGGGAACTCTAAAAATGGCATTATGGTGTAATGTAAAATATTTTTTATAATTTTATGTGTGACAGCTGTTGCCACCGTGTACCTACTTAGGTGAAACGTTGGACGACTAATTGATTCAATGATATAAGAAATATTTTGTGAAACTTGGTCACTGTATGAATAGCTGAGCACTAATCCATGGTTTGTGGAAAACATGTTTTCCATGTCTACATACTGTTCTTCATTTACAAATGTTAGAACAAGGCTTTTATAAATAACAAGATCTGAGTTAATAGAAAAAAACTCTCCCAAACCACTGTCTGTTCTTGCAAATAATTGAAGCTCTGGGCGAATAGAAAACATTTTTCCCGTAGTATCAGCACGACTTTTAAATTTTAATATGTAAGATAACAAAACTCGGTCTTGGTAATCTACTCGCGGCTCAAACTCAGTATTTATGTCCCCAAGCTTTTGTACAAGCCCAACACCTGCACCATAGCTGCTTTTAACTGGCTCTGTTTTAACACGAGATCTGTTAATACCAGTATTCTCACGGACATCATCGGCCGTTGAGAATTGTAATCTAAGCCTGTCTTCAAGGTTGGGGAAATGAAGCCTAAACCCCAAATGAGGGCGATATAAGAAATTCCCCCCTTCCCTCCAAACAAACTGGTTTTGAATAATAAACTGCGTAAGATTTGTTTTTCCGGTTTTTTTGCCACTTAACCCCTCATCAATACCTTGGGCAACATTTTCTATGCCTTTTGAAATGCCGATATTGGCCTCAATAAGACGCTGTTTAATTTTTTTCTTTGGCTTTGCAATAGTCTTTTTTGCTTTTGTGTTGGCTAGCAAAGCTACGGGACTTTGCAAAATAAACAAAAAGCATGCTAAAAAAATAAAGAATAGTCTTGGCATAATGTTTACCTATTTGTATCTTAACTTATGTCTTATGAACAGCTTTAGGATTTTTTTATTCATATTTATTTTTGCAAATGTTTGTATGGGCCATAGCCCCGACAGGGGCCTGTTAACTGTAAGCCCCGGAACCTTTGTTCACCAAACCATAAATTCAGATACAAACGCCCTATTTGGCCTAGGTGTTATTGCAGAAATGGATTTTTCTGTGGTGGGCGGTATTGAGGCGGGCTTTTTTTATTTTTTAAAAAGCTATAAAAGGACATTTGGCTCAACCTCTATTGTGCAACAAGTAAGAAAGCTTGCAATCCCGGTTGGCTACCGTGTTTGGCTAACAAAACGGGTATCCTTGGGTTTATTTTTTAATTCTCTATTTTCAAATGGAGCCCATCAAACAGTATATTCAGATCCCAGTATAACTGAATATACTTTAGCTCAAGACATTCCTGAATATGGCCTTGAGGGCTCTGTGCAGCTTGAGCTTTTTAACCATAATAATTTAAGTCTACTTTTAGATGGGCGGTATTTTTATTCTATTTCAGTTAGATCAAAAGAGCAGGCTGATATGTATAGCTTGTTTGTAGCACTAAAATTTATTTTTCCAAAGATGCGCTAGAAGATCTCTTGGTGCTCAGCCAGATAGTCAGCAGCCCCAAATGAGCCGCAAAAAATGAAGCTAATAAAATTCCCATTTTAGAATACAACTCTTGTGCAGGATACAGAGCAAGATTTGAAATAAATAGCGCCATTGTAAAACCAATTCCCCCTAAAAAACCTATTGCCCAAACATGGGCATAGTTTGAGTTTTCTGGTAGGCGCGCTAAAGACAATTTTACACTTATATATGAAGCTAAAAATATTCCAACCGGCTTTCCTAACAATAAACCCCAAAATACGCCCTGAAATATGGAATTCGCAAAAATCATTTCTAAATTAATTTCTGAAAGCTGTACACCTGCGTTGCTAAGAGCAAAAAGAGGCATGATTAAAAAACTAACCCAAGGATGAAGCTTATGGGTTAAATATATTAGTGGAGAATAAGTCTCAGAGGCTGGATCCCCTTTATTTTTTTGAAACTGCAGGGGAGTTAAAAGCCCTATTATCACACCCGAAATAGTAGCATGTACACCTGATTTTAAAACCGCAAACCAAATTATTACCCCCACAATTGTATAAGTTAAATAAGATTTTATTCCGGCTCTTTTTAAAAGTATCATGACACTTAGTCCAAGTGCCGCCAATCCTAAATAAGGGCCTACAATTTTGTTAGTGTAAAAAAAGGCAATGACAAGCACGGCTCCTAAGTCATCAATAATGGCAAGTGCTAGTAAAAAAACCTTTAACTGCAACGGCACTTTTTTCCCAAAAAAACTTAAAACGCCTATGGCAAATGCAATATCTGTTGCCATGGGAATTCCCCACCCACGGATTTGAGGGTATTGTTTATTAAAAAATGCATAAATAAGGGCCGGCACTACCATTCCACCAACAGCAGCAAAAATGGGGAGAGCTGCCTTTTTAGGCTCAGAAAGCTCACCAGCTACAATTTCTTTTTTTATTTCCATTCCTACAACAAAAAAGAAGATGGTCATTAAAGCATCATTAACCCAATGATGAATACTTAGGCTTGCAAAATTAAAATGTAAAAAATCAAAATACTCCTGGCTAAAGGGAGAGTTGGCTAAAAGCATAGCTATGGCGGTGCAAACTAAAAGCACAATGCCAGAGGAAGCCTCTATTGCTATAAACTTTTCGATTCTTTTTTTAGAGCCATCTAAGATTCTTTTAACAACCATATAAACCGATATTAGTTAAAAAAAACTCATCTTGATAGTACTTTTCATGACACAGGATCGCACAGACCTTTGATAGATTGTTTTATACACCCTAGCATTTTACCATTTTATATAGGGACAGATACATCATGAAAAACATCATTCGTTTTTTTTACAGCCAACATTTATTTGCAAACCTTCTGACAATACTTGTTTTTATATTTGGAATTTATTCTTTATTTACAATTAGAAAAGATCTTTTTCCGAAAGTAGAATTTGATATAACCGTCATAAGTGCTGTTTTTGCAGGAGCATCTCCTGATCAAGTTGAAAAGCTTATTGTAAATCCCCTAGAGGAAACCTTAAGAGAAGTGGATGGGGTTAAAAAAATTCAAAGCCAAGCCCTTGATAACCGCGCAGTTATCACTCTGATTTTAGACCCAGATGCAAGGGCCCCACAAAAGACAAATGACGACATTCAAAGAGCAGTTGATAAAGTTGAGGACTACCCTTTAGATGCAGAAAAACCAGTAGTCCTTGCCATTGAATCTGGTCAATCCCCTATAGTAGAGCTATCAATTAGCTCTAAAGACATTTCAGAGCTTGAGCTAAGAGATCTTGCCAAGTATGTCGCCAATGAATTAGCTAATGTCCCAGGTGTTGCAAGAATTACCAAAGACGCTTGGAGAAAAAAAGAATTCCAAGTTTTGGTGGATCAAGCCAAAGCGACAAAACATCATATATCTTTAACTAATATTATTGATGCCATTAGCGGACAAAATATTCAAATGCCTGCCGGCGACATTCTTTTACCAGATGGAAAAGAAATGTCCGCTAAAACTGATGGGGAATATAAATCTAAAGAGCATATTGAAGATGCCTTGGTAAGACTTAATTTTGAAGGCTATGGGGTACGCATAAAAGATGTAGCAGAGGTCAGGGAGGGCCTTGAGAAACCAACAATTTTGTACCGCTCAAATGGTGTACCCTCATTTAAATTTACAGTTATTAAAAAAGAAAATGCTGACGCCTTAAAAACAATGGCCAAAGTTAGAGAAAAAATGGCAGCGCTTAAAAAAACTCTTCCTCCTGGTGTGGATTATACATTTGTAAATGATTTTACATTTTATTTAAAAGAGCGCCTAGGCACGCTTAGCGGGAATATGGCAATAGGAATTGTGCTTGTGTGTTTAATTTTAGCTTTGTTTTTACCTTTTCGAGTGGCTTTAGTCGTTGCAATAGGAATTCCATTTTCAATGTTATCGGCAATTTGTGTAATCCAATACCTTGGGTTTTCACTAAATCTGGTCTCACTAATTGGTTTAATTATTGTTTCTGGAATGCTTGTTGATGACACCATTGTTGTTACTGAAAATATATATAGGCGTCTAGAATCGGGGGAAGATAGAGATGAAGCCATTGTAACAGGCGCCACAGAAATGATACCCCCCGTTGTGGCCTCTGTGTTAACGACAGTTGCCGCTTTTGCTCCCATGCTATTTATGTCTGGCATTTTTGGAAAATTTATTTTTGAAATTCCTCTGCTTGTCATTTTACCGCTTTTATTTTCACTAGTTGAAGCTTTTGTTGTGGCTCCAGGACATATGCTTACTCTTGTAGGAAGCTCTTTGACAAAAAATATTTTTAAAATAAAAGAAGGAGCTAAAAAAGTTCATTGGTATGACAGGTTCTTACCTTATTACCGCTCCTTAATTGCGCTTAGTGTGCGCAAAAGGAAAACAACAGCTTTTATATTTTTTCTGACTTTGGTTTTAACAGGAATTTTAACAACTCAAATGCGTTTTATTCTTTTTCCACCAGAGGGAATTTATACTTTTATTATTCGTGTTGATGCAAAAGCTGGAGCCCCGTTGAAGGAGATGTCTGAAATAGTTCAAAAAGTAGAGCCCTATGTGGCCACACTTCCCAAAAAGGAATTAATTGATTACACATCCATGATTGGAATTCAACAAACCGAGCCAAATGACCCTTTTACAAAAAGAGCCTCACATTATGCCCAAATACTAGTTAACCTAACACCCGAGGACGACCGTGACCGCACTGTTAATGACATTATCACTGATTTAAGAAAAAAAATCCCGCTTCCTGAGGGTGCAACTAGAATTAATTTTGAAATTGCTCAAGGTGGCCCCCCACAAGGAAAACCAATTTCAGTTAACATCTTTGGAGATGATTTTAAAATTTTAAGAAACATAGCAGATGACATTAAAGCAATTTTAGTAAAAATTGAAGGTGTTCAAGACATCGAAGACTCAGAGGTAATAGGTAAAAAGGAAGTTAAAATTTCCCCCATCCCTGAGCAAGTAAGGCGCACTGACCTTAGTGTTAGAGAAATTGCAACAACAGTAAGAGCCACTTTTGCTGGAGTTGTCGCTTCAAGCTCACGCAACCTTGATGAAGAAATTGATATTAGAGTGCAAATAAAGCCACCACAAGAAGATGCCACTCAGCAGCTTAAGCAAATTCATATAGGTACTCAGCAGGGCAACCTTGTTCCATTAGAAAAAATAGCGACATTTTCAGAAGCAGATTCCAGATTAATTATTCAACACGAAAAATATAAAAGAATTCTAAATGTTTCAGCCCAGGTTGACACAAATAAAACAACTGCTCTTAAGGCCACAGAGACCCTTCAGCAAAAACTAAAAAAGGTTTTAAAAAAATACCCACCTCAATATGAAATTGGATTTGGCGGCGAGAATGAAGACACTGAAGAAAGCATGAAAAGCTTAGCTAGAGCTTTTGCAGTAGCAGGGCTTTTAATATTTATGATTTTAGTTTTAACCTTTCAAAGCTTTTTGCAGCCGCTATTGGTACTTTTGGCCTTGCCATTGGGCTTTATGGGTGTTGTTTTTGCACTTTTAATTCATGGCCGTCCCCTAAGCTTTATGTCAATGCTTGGCATTATTGCCCTTGCTGGAGTTATTGTTAATAATACCATTGTTTACATAGACTTTTTTAACGCGAAGAAAAAAGAAGGCTTAAATATTGATGACGCTTTGATAGAGGCTGCCACCACAAGATTAAGACCTATTATTCTTACTTCATTGACAACCGTTTTAGGTTTAATGCCTACTGCTTACGGAATTGGCGGCAATGATGATTTTGTTATGTCTTTAGCTTTAGCTCTGGGTTGGGGGCTTATGATTGGGTCAATTTTAACCGTTCTTATATTTCCAGCCGTGCTAAAAATTGTTGAAGACATTAAAATTTGGGGCAAATCTTTGAGGCAAAAATAAATAGACATTATTTTCCCACAAGCTATTATTGTGGCAGTGCTAGAATCAATAAAAGATTTTTTTCATTTTTTAGATTTAAACGATCTTACCTACGTTGTTTTGATTGTCATGCTTTTTATTTTGCCAAGAATCCTTTCTCGCTTTGGTCTTCCCGCAGGATTAGGGGCATTTGTTTTAGGTTTTATCTCCGCAAATATTTTAGAGATCTTTTCAGATAGTGAAGTAATACCCGTTTTTGCAACTCTAGGTATTTCATCGTTATTTTTGTATGCAGGGTTAGAACTTGATTTTGATGAATTGAAGAAAAACTCAAAACCCTTGACCCAACACCTTATCTTTCGCGGCACTATCATTGTCCTTATTACGGCTTTACTAAAATACTTAACTCATTTTAACTGGCAAATTTCAGCACTAATTGCACTGGCTCTTGTAACACCCTCTACAGGATTTATATTAGACACTTTGCCTTCAACAAAATTAAATGGTGAGCAAAAAAACTGGGTTAAAAACATGGCTATTGCTGCTGAAATTTTAGCTCTTTTACTGCTACTAATGTTTCAATCTGAAACGCCATTAAAGCTATTGCTTTCTGTTGCCACTATTATTATTTTACTTTTTACTTTACCTTTAATATTTCATTGGGTTTCAAGACGCATTGCTATTAAATCCCCGGGGGCGGATTTTAGCTTTTTACTTCTCTTAGCAGTGGCTACTGGCACATTAACCAAAAAGCTTGGCGCCTATTATCTTGTTGGCGCATTTTTAGTTGGCTTTACAGTTAATTTTTACGAAAAAAATATTTCAAAAAATCCTAAAGAAGAGTTTGAAAAAACGGCCAAATTTTTTGCCTCGTTTTTTATGCCTTTTTACTTTTTTTATGCAGGCCTGAGATTAGACCAAGATGTAATGTCACTACACGCTCTGCTTATAGGACTTGCTCTTTTAGTTTTATTAGTTCCAATAAGACTGGGAACACTTGTTCTACACAGAAAATATTTTATGCATGAATCCTTACAGCAAAGTCTACCTATTGCCACAAGCCTTTTACCCACTTTGGTATTCGGCCTTGTCATGGTTGATCTTTTAAAATTCTCAGGTTTGACACATAATTATGTTTTAGGTGCCCTTATTTATTACACAATATTTGTAACTCTTCTACCCTCAATCATTTTAAAATTTTTATTAAGACGCCAAGATTTAGTTGAAGAAACTTTTTCTGGCATTAATCCCCCTGACAGCAAACTTTAATTTTGTATAACTTGACTAAAAGCTTATTTGTTTGATAACGCATAAATAATGAATTTAACTTGGTGGGCACTTTCAGCTTTAACTTTTATACTCACATTTTTGGTGCTTTACGTAATTAAGCACATTTTTTGGAAATACGCTGCAAACAATGGTGCAAAAAAGTTATTGTTTCAA
This sequence comes from Oligoflexia bacterium, assembly GCA_016715815.1. Lineage (GTDB taxonomy): Bacteria > Bdellovibrionota > Bdellovibrionia > JABDDW01 > JABDDW01 > JADJXN01. Next base: position 15,016 of record JADJXN010000004.1, on the reverse strand, counting down.
CGCCTCAACACGCCCTTTTATATATTAGTCGCAATTATATCTCTTGGAATTGCTCAAATATTTATTCCAGAAAAAATAAGATCTGAGTTATTTGCAACTCAGGTTTTTAAAATACTACTTATTTTAGTTTTTATTTGGATATTAGACCGTATTATCTCCGTATTTTTTGCCTCGTCTTTTATTACTTCAGTAACAGGTGGCGGACGCAATCTTTCTCACACAATTGTTAGAGTTCTTTTTTTAGTTGTTGGTGTGCTTGTAGTTTTAGAAACCCTTGGAATTTCTATCACGCCCATCTTGGCCTCCTTAGGTATAGGCTCTCTAGCTGTCGCCCTTGCCCTTCAGGACACTTTGGGTAATTTTTTTAGTGGTATATACCTACTTGTAGATAAACCCATAAGGGTTGGGGATTTTGTAGAAATTGAAGGGGGCACAGTGGGAACCGTTATAAAAATTGGCTGGCGGAGCACACAAATAAAAATGCCTGCTAATAATATTGTTGTTATTCCCAATTCAAAAATAGCCAGTGCTAAAATTATTAATTATGATTTATCTGAGCCTGAAATGGCCGTTCTAGTTGATGTAGGTGTTTCTTATAATAGCGACTTAAAACATGTAGAAAGAGTCGCCACAGAAGTCGCAGGCGACGTTTTAAAAACCGTTGAAGGTGGCGTTTCTGATTTTGTACCATTTATTCGCTACAACTTATTTTCTGATTCAAGTATTAATTTTACCGTTATTCTCAGAGGGAAACAGTTTGTAGACCAACATATTATTAAACATGAATTTATTAAACGCCTTCATGAGCGTTTTAAACAAGAAAATATTGAGATTCCATTTCCCCAGCGCGTGGTTCACTCAGTTAACGAGCCAAAATAAATAGGTTATCGCCTCGGTTAAAAATTTTAAAAACCCACCAAAGTATGGCCATCATTTTAAACCGAATTCCAGGGTTTGCAGTTGCGCCCCAGTGCATGTTTTGCCTGGCACTGCATTTAACAATTTTAAAACCATTTTCTTTAAATATTTTGCTAAGCTCTTGTGGGCCAAATTGCCACACATGTTGCTCGGGCAAATAACCATACCAAAACCATTGGGAGCCGCGCCCAGATTTTTTACGGTTTAATAAATCTAAAACAAAAGGGATACCGCCTCTAGCATTTGGCACTGCTACAAAAAGCAAGCCCTCTGGGTTTAAATGAGCCTTTAATTGCGTAAAAAAATCTCTCAAATTGTGGATATGTTCTAATGTGTGGTTAAGGGCTATGATATCAAATTTTTTCTCTAGTTTTTCTAATGGTGCTGCAGATAAGTTTACATTAAATAATTCTTTGCCTTTACTTATGGCCTGCACATTTAAATCAATCCCCTGGGCAATATAACCATATAGTGTTGCCTCATTAACCAACACTCCGATATTACAACCTATATCTAAAAAACTGCCTTTACTTTTATATGGTTTAATAAAATCTAAAATTTCTTTTGAAAAGCTTTTCCAAAGCTCAATATTACTACTTTGACTTTCTGATACATTTTCTTTCCCGTAAAACTCAGCTGCTGTTTGTGCCAAAGGGCTTGGGTCCGTGCGCATAAGATTACAAAAGTCACATTGAAGAATTTTGGCCTGCGGTAAAACTTTAACAAGCTGGGCTTTGGTTTGGCCACAATAACATGTGCTTTGCATATATATAATAGTAAGTTGTGGGTTGAACTATTAAAAGAAAATAAAAAGCCCAAGGTGTTTAAGCCCGGGCTTTTAAAAGTATTCTATGCTGTATTAATTATTAAGCAGCTTTGAAAATAAACTCATTTTTATCTTCATAGTCAAAATGCTTCTTCATTTTTCTGTACTTACGTGCATCTTTTGAATAAGCCTTGTGGAAAGTCTTGTTATACTTTGCAAAAAGCTTATCAAGAAATTTATAATAGCACTTATATAAGTAGGCACCTAAGAATTTGCAGTACCATGTGAAGGAAACGTCTTCAGAGACCCAGTGCTTTTTAGCAAATAATGTAATCTCCTTATTAAATTGCGCCCACCACTTAAAGGCCTCTTCTTTATGGATAAAATTTCCTACAAAGTAAGTGCGGCCGCGGCATGTAAGACCCACTTCATACCCCTCGCCAACTGGCTTGCAATAGGCTCTTAAGGTATGGGTCCCGTATTTGTACGCTTTATGTTTTGTCATAGATTTTCCTTTCAGATTTTTTGTTTTTTTGAAGTTGAGAACTTCTCGGAGTTTGATTTTAAAAACTATAGGAATATTTAGTCTTGAAAAATAAAATAGACAGCGCCAATTAAACACAAACTTGCCCACAAGAAGTTAAGGCTTGGTTTTACCCCCATATAGAACACCGCAAAAACAACAAAAACCAAAAGGGTTATAACTTCCTGAATGATCTTCAGCTGAGGCAGCGTAAAATAGCCAAAACCTATACGGTTGGCGGGTACTTGAAGGCTATATTCAAAAAAAGCTATAAACCAGCTTATTATAATGACAACCCATAGAGGTTTTGAGCCAAGTGCTTTTAGGTGTCCATACCAAGCAAATGTCATAAATGCGTTACTTAAAATAAGTAATAGAATTACCTTGGTTGCTGTCATTGCTATAAAACAATATGCCTATTTGCGTTTATGTGGCAACAACTTTGACAGAACCCACTCCCCAAAAACCTTACCAGCCTGAGCACACCAATTGCACGACTGAACGTTATGTTAGCAACTATAGTAAAATTTATTTTAGCGAGCCTGTCAATCTCTCAGCTTTCTGTAGCAGCAGTGCCGGCCCCTTGTCTAACTGCTTTAGCAAAAACTATCACAGGATCTCAGAGGGCTAAAAATTTTTATGTTCAAACCAAGGTAAACGGTAAAAAAATAAAACTTTCAGGCTCAATTAACCCTGAAACAGAATTAAGAATAATGCTTCCAAAACCAGCTGAACAGGTTTTAGCTGAGCACTTAAAAGGTGCCGACTGGTCTATTGCCAGTGTCTCAATGCCCTTAAAAGAAGCTAGGAAAAAGCAATTACGCCAGCATGATCAATCTATTATGGTTAACCCTCTAAAATCTGAGAATGAAAAGTGGCATGGCACTACTTTTGACCCCACACCCAACATGCCTGGTGCATTTTATAAAAATATTGTCATTCGCTCAGAAACAGACCCCGACGGAAATACTCACCAAAATTCTGCAATTGTAGGTGCTCAATATGAAATTTCAACGTACTTTGATACAGTAGACGCACACCTCAGCAAACATAAAATGGCCATCAGAATAAAGACGTGGTACCCCTATTCTGTAAGGTATGGACAGGAATTTAAAGCATCAGGTACGTCACTTTTTATCAAGCTTGACACCGGCTCAAGCAATTTATTCCATGAACGAATGGAAGTTCAAATTAAGTTGCCGGCCAATATAACTGAAACTGATTTAAATAATATTGTTGAAAGCACTTTAAAGACATTAGGTTGGAAGGGTACTGCAAATAAACTTAAACTTAGACCCATTGTCGAGGTGTTAAATTTAAGGTTAACAGCAAACTTGTTTTTAGATACTGCCACAAAAGAATATCTGGCCACTGACATAAAGTATGGAAGGGAAAAGATAGGATTTATAACATTTGACTCTTTTATGGCGCTTAACCCCTCAAATATGTTAAAAGTTTTAAACATTTCAGAAGATTTATTTAAATCTAAAAATGCTATGCACCAGATAGAAATGGAATTCACACCAGAGGGCAAATCGCTTCTTGGTGATAATTTGAACGCTTGGCAGACACAGCTACAGCATTTTGCAAGTCAGCATGGTGGCAAAATCACTCAGACTCCAAAATACAAATCTGCCTTGAGAGCATTAAAAAAATAGATATATAAAAAATTATTGCTTAATGTTTTTATAGCAAAAACATTTTTTAATGTGATCGTTAACCATCCCCACGGCTTGCATATGTGCATAAATAACAGTGGAGCCTACAAATTTAAAACCACGCTTTTTAAGATCAAGACTAAAGGCATCTGACTCTAGGCTGGTTGCCGGAATATCTTTCATAGATTTTCTTTTTCCATCAATGGGCTTACCACCTACAAACTGCCAGCAGTAATTATTAAAACTTCCAAATTCTTTTTGTACTTCTAAAAACTTTTTTGCATTATTAACTGCTGCTTCAATTTTAAGGCGGTTACGTATAATTTCTGGGTTTTTTACAAGTTGGTTAATTTTTTTAGAAGTGTATTTAGCTACTTTTTTGGGATCAAACCCACTAAAAGCTTTTTTGTAACCCTGACGTTTTTTTAAAACTATAGACCAACTTAAACCAGCCTGTGCCGCTTCAAGAATGAGAAATTCAAAATGTTGTTTATCGCTGTGAATGGGGCGCCCCCACTCGGTATCGTGATATTTAACCATTATGGGATCAGTGCTGGCCCAATCACATCTATTTCGTTTTAAAATTTTCATTACTTAGTGTTCCCTTTTATTGCTACCAACTGAGTCACTGAGGCCTCGCCATTGTGAGCCAACCCCTCATTTACATTTCTTACTAAATTTTGAATTGTTTGTATTACCAAATCTTTAAATGCATCCTCAAGCTCTTCTTTTGCGTATAACATGTCTTGATCTTTTGGACCGCCTGTTTCATTTTTAAGCTGCTCTATATTATATCCTTCTAATATAAGAACCCCTTCATTTTTTAAGGCTTTCTTTATTCTCTGATGCAAGTTTTTTCTAATTAATGAAGGTGTATGCCCAAAAATTGAAACAATGCCGTCCCATTTCTGCACACCCAAATCATAGTCTTTTAGGTCTGAGACAACATACTCAATTTCTACATTGTTTTTTGCTGCAAGCTTCAAAGCCTTTTCTTTTGCAACTGTTGATAAATCAACAGCCGTTACTTTAAACCCCTTTGATGCCAAGAAGACCGCGTTTCTTCCTTCTCCCTCTGAAAGACAAAGGATGTTGCCACCTTTTTTTAATAGACTTAGGTTGCTTACTAAAAAATCATTAGGATTAATGCCATACAAATATGATTCTGTATCATATCTTTGATCCCAAAAGTCTTTACCGTACGTTGGCTTGTTCATTAGTAATTTTTAAATGTTTTTTCATAAGATATTTATATCTTTAAATTTTAATGTTATTCAAACAAAAAATATTTTGCTATTGATCCCAGCTTTTTAAATTATTTATAACAGTGTCGTGAGACGTCTTTAAACTGCCGTCTGCTTTAACCAAACCAAATGTCGCCTCACAATCATTACTAGGATAAAATATTTTATCTTGATACTCGTATAATATTATTCTTTTTATGCCCGCCTCACTGAAAATGCCAATTAAATCTAAAATTTTCTCAGCTTGCAGGCTCTCGCCCCCGCTAATTGATGAACACCAACCAGCTTCCATTATCCAGACGTCTTTATACTTATTTTTAAATTGTTTAAGCCATAAACTAAAGTCGTCTAAACCACTGCGCTCCCCATAAATATCAAATGAAATAAAATCCAAAGGTAGTGCATTGAAAAACTCATCCAACTTATTATAAGTAGTTTGCTTAGACTCTCCCATTCCCGGCCATGCCCCAGGCCAACCACCCGCATTTGTTGTAATTAGTGCTTTGGGAGAATATTTTTTAATGCCGGCTGCCGCCTCTGCTATTGCGCTAGAAAGGTCATTTAAATAATTGGCCTCCAAACTTGGCAGAGCATGCGTAGCCGCTGCTGGAAAGGCTTCTCCGGTTCTAAAATTTCTTAAATTAGCCTCATTAAAAATTTGATATACGTCAATTTTAGATCCATATCTTTGAGCAATAAGTTCAGAATATTTTTTTACTGCACCCAAATAATCACTAAATGAAAAATTTGAAAACGAAGGGGGGTTTAAATATAAAATAATTTTAAAGCCTTGGCTTTTAATAAAGCTAATGGCCTCGTCAAACATAAGCATATTAGGCTCATAAGTAGTTAGGTTGCCGGGCTTATCTACACAAAATTGAGCTAATTGCTCAGACGTACACTGATCTGAAATCCAAACTGTTTCTGTTGTTAAAAAATGTAGTCTAACCCAATCTGTTTTGCCTTTTAGGGCCAAAACTTGCTTTTTTAAATTGCCTAAGTCTTGGGGGTGCGGCTGATTGTTTGTACTAGATAAATAAAATTCAAAGGTAAGGCCTGTTTCAAGTTGGGCATTTTTAGATGAATCATTGCCACTTTTCAAAGGTAATTTTTGAATTCCACAATTTTGAAAACTTGCAATTAAAATAAAAAGAAATACTGCTGCCGACATCGCCCGTAATAACATACTTAAATTATCGGAATTTTAAGGGAACGGCTTTATAGCCCCATACCTATCCTAGTGTTTATAAACTAAAAACCTTTCTTTTGCTCTTAGCCCCGGAGACCAATGTTATAGAGGTTTTTGGGCATTTAAACAAACTAGCCAACATTTCTTGCGTTCTTTCATTGGCCCTACCGTCTATGGGAGGGCAATTCACGCGAACTATGTAAGTTCCATCGGGGAGCTTTTCTACAGATTCTTTTTTAGAATTTGGTTTTACTTGCACTGTTATTTTCATTTTTATTCAGCTACTGGCCTTTTTCAATGGTCTTTGCGTGAAGTAGACCCGCTCACCCCAAAAGTGTTTACATCAACTAATATAGCCCCAAACTCAGTCCTGTGTAAAAATATTTAACAGTCTCTGCCCGCCCAGATCGCCCATAAGCTTGCATAGTTGTTGCAACTTTCATATGTGTGAACCCCTTATTTAAACTCATTATCTTAGTCTTCTTAGTCGCCTCAGTAAGCTTAGCCGCCTCTGAGGAGTTATTAAACTACAAAAATGCCATTTCAATTCTTGGTGTTTACCCCGGGGCTGACAAAATAACAATTACCAAGGCTTTTAGAAGGCTTGCAATGAAATATCATCCTGATCGGGTCGCATTAGAGCAGAAAAGGGAGGGTGAGGAAAAATTTATTAAAATTAGGTTGGCATATGAGTATTTAGCTGAAATGGGTTTTGAATCGCCCCCCTCAGACAAGGAAATAAACACTTTTTCTAAAGACTATGCCTTTGGCCTGGAAATGATTTTCAATCCTATAAATTCATACATATTATACAAAAAATATAAAGACGCAGCTTTAAGCGCCATGGATAACAAAAATATTTCAGAATTAAGTCAGCTATTGCTTTTAACAAATCCTGGCACCACATCCATTTTTATCATTGAGCTTTTACGTCATAAATACTTTTTTCATTTTAAAGATTTTTTTATTCAAAAACTCTCAATGCATAAATTTAGCAAAAATGAAGTGGAGACTTTTAAGGTTGTTTTACATGCATTTTCACGTATTAAAAAGCCTAACTTTATAGATGAATACTTTTCTTTGCTCAGAAATCAATCCGATGATTTTGTACATATGTCTATGGCGCCAGCCTATATCTCATTGAGTGAAATTATTAAATTAAAGCATAGTTTTATTAATGAAGTTAAAAATGGAGGCGACGCTCTTGCCTCAGCTCTTCTTTGGCGTCTTGTCTCTGACGGCAGATCAAATGCACATTACAAACTTATTTCTGAAATAATATCTATCCAAAAGGGGTATTTTTCTGCCGCATTTTTTGTCGCCCTATTGCAACATCCCAAAATTCGTGGAAGTCAAATACTATTAGCAGACACAATCAAACGAGTTGATTACGAAACCATAACACCACTTTTTATTTCAACAACATTACCAAATACTCTGGTAGATGCAGATAATTTTGTTAATTTTTTAATTCAAAGAAATAACCTCAAACTCATAAAAACTATAATTGAAGGATTAAATCAGGAGGCTGATTATACTGTTTTTGATAGCGACAGAAAAAGTTTAATTAGACAAAGGGCAACCTTGCTTGAACGGTCTTTAAAAATCAAAAAGTTTTCTGCCCGTTTAAAGTATTTACAAAAGCACTTTGGCGAACAGGGACGTTTTTTAGAATTATTTGACACACCTCATTCATCCTGCCTTAATAATTTTATGAAACTTGTTAAAAGCTAAATCCGCCTCTTGTATTAACAACACCAACTTTTTAAATTATTTATGACAGTGCTGTGAGATAGATAGTTTTAAGTAAATTTGCTCGCAACTTGTAAAAGTGGGCAGTATAGTTTGATTATGTCTGAAGAAAACAAAAATTGTCCTAAATGTAATTCACCATACGGGTATAAAGATGGCAACTTATGGATTTGCCCTGAGTGCTTTTTTGAATGGACCACCCAAGAAACTACTATTGATACTGTAAGCCTCACCCGCTCCACACATAAATACTTAGATGCTAACGGTGTGCAGCTTCAAAATGGCGACACCGTAACAACAGTAAAAGATCTTAAAGTTGGCAAAGATACCATTAAGTCTGGCACCAAGGTTAAAAATATTAAATTACTTGATGAGCCTGTTGATGGCCACGACATCTCTTGCAAAATACCAGAGTATGGATCTATTTACTTAAAGTGCTCAGTGGTAAAAAAAGTTAAGTAGCGGTATAAAACTTTACAAGCTTGTTATAAAATAACTTTTGATCTGATAGATAGAGCAGAGGGTTTACATAAATCACAAAAAAATCTATAGATCTCGAATCTTACGAGTGCTTATTTTGCAATAAAAATAAGAGTTATTGTCTAGCAGCGGTGATTCTTCAAAGTTAGTCATGGTTAAACCCAGCAATTGCGGATTTAACTGCACCACATGTAAAGTGCCAATTAAAATTCCGTAGTGCAAATGGCTTAACAAAACCCCATCCCGAGCAAACGAATATGGATTGGTTTTTTCGTAAATTTCTTCACGAAAAAAGTCGTACTTATCGCCACTGATTTCATCAAAGTAATCTGGCTCTGACCTTAAACTTCCTGCTGGCACAATGATTTTTGTTCCATGTGATTCATGAATAACCACCAGCACCCCGGCTTTTTCAATCTTAGGCTCGCTGCGCGTATAGCAACGACCAGAATACCATCCTGTTTCTAGCTGAGTAATCACTTCCGGAAAGGACCCCGTTCTAAAAACAGATTCAAAATTTTTGTAGCCATTTTCAGCTTGCCCCCCCTGGGCTAACCAGGGAAGGGCTAATATTAAAAGGTTAACAGCAAGTTTTTTCATATATACCTCAATTTTCCCTCTTATGAATCAATAACAGTAATTTTATTTGGTCTGTTGAACACTAAAAATTGTAAATGGATTCAACATTCATTCAAAGAAAAAATTAAAACTTTGGCTCTTATAAAAAAAGTGATGTGATCCTTATCATAGATTTCTAATACACGTCTGTGCCGCAGCCTGACGCGGCCGCTAAGTTTTGCGCCAAATTTATGATTTAGATCAGGCTTGCTTAAAAATACCTGACCTTTGTCGTTGCCAAAAACCGCCCCTTGTCATTAAATATTTTTAAGCATTTATTCTGAGGGGGGATAGAGATGCAGCTAGATACCAACAAAAGCCACAGCAACATCGAGGCCAGTAAAACACATAGCCAAGCTTTAGCAAAAATTAAAGCACGTAAAAGAAATACGAAGTTCAATGATTCTTTTTCAGAAGAAATTTTTGATCTTACTTATAAGTATCCAGGGGAAAACGATATCAATGATCGCCATATGGCAATTGCTCGTGATATAGCCTCTGTAGAGGAACCCTCTCAACAAGAGTACTGGACTGATAAATTTTTAGATATCCTCGAGGATTTTAAATTTGTACCAGGCGGTAGAATCACATCCAACGCCGGCACTGGTCTAAAAGGTACAACTTACATTAACTGTTTTGTCAGTGGCTTTCGTGGCGAAAACCAGGACTCTATGGAAAGCATCATGGACGAACTTAAACGCCAGGCCCTGATTCTTAAATCCGAAGGTGGCTATGGCTTTTGCGCTGACGTACTTCGCCCACGCGGGGCCTGCGTCGATGGTATTGGTGGGGACTCCCCCGGTGCAGTTAAACTACTAGAAATGTGGGATACTCAAAGCTCGGTGATCACAGCCGGTAGCGGGTTAAAAAAGACTGAGAGCAAAGGAAAAAAGAAAATTCGCAAAGGGGCACAGATGGTCACTATGTCTGTCTGGCATCCGGACATTGAAGAATTCATTACAGCAAAGCAAACCCCAGGACAACTAACTAAGTTTAACATGTCTGTTCTTGTGTCTGATGCCTTTATGCAGGCGGTGGAAAAAAAGCAACCTTGGCATTTAGAATTCCCCGATCACGAGCAGGCCAAAGTTGATTATCGCAAATCCTGGGATGGAAACCTTGCCACTTGGAAAGCCCGGGGTCTACCTACAAAAGTTTATAAAACATTTACTGATGCCAACGAATTGTGGGATTTGATTATGAAATCAACTTACAACCGCAACGAGCCTGGCGTTTTATTTATAGACACCATCAATCGTCTTAACAACCTTTACTATATTGAACACATCAACGCCACCAACCCCTGTGGTGAACAAGTTTTACCGGTGGGTGGATGCTGCTTGTTGGGCTCGCTGAATTTGACTCAGTTTGTGGACAGTAAAAACCAAGGCTGGGATTATGCAAAATTAAAGGAAACCATTCGTACGGCAGTTCGCTTTATGGATAACGTCAATGATAAGACTTTAGTTCCATTGCCAGAACAAAAAGAAAGCTTGAAACAAAAACGCCGCATCGGCCTTGGCATTTTAGGTTATGGATCGGCACTAATGATGATGAAGGTGCGCTATGGTTCGGATAAGGCACTAAAACTGACTGAAGATTTAAGTACTTTTATCATGAACGAGGCATATAAATCTTCGGCTCTGCTAGCTAAAGAAAAAGGCGCCTTCCCGCTTTTTAATAAGGAAAAATATTTAAAGGGGAAGTTCATCCGAAATCTAAATCAAGAGACAACCGAATTAATTTCCCAATACGGAATTCGTAACAGTCACTTGCTTTCTATTCAGCCCACTGGAAACAGCTCGGTATTTGCCAATAATGTATCTGGCGGCCTAGAGCCCATTTTCATGGCTAATTACACTCGCACTGTGATTCAACCCTATCCTCCAGATGGCTTGGAGCTTCCTAAACATATCAACTGGGAAGCCAAGACATTAAAAGTCAGCAGTGATGTCAAATGGCAGTGGACCACTGAAGGAAATGAAAATTTATTAATTACCACTTTTAATAATGAAATTTATAAAATAGATGCTTCTCGTGGTTTGCTGAAAGAAACCCGAATTCGTGATTACGCAGTTCGATTTCACGAGCAAAATAAAACATGGGACTCGAATGCAGATTGGGCCGCGACAGCTTTCGAATTAAATATTGATGACCATGTAAAAACCATGAGTGTACTTTCAAAATACATCGATTCAGCCATGTCAAAAACTGTGAATATTCCTAATGACTATCCTTTTGATGATTTTAAACGTCTTTACGCTGAAGTTTACAAAACTGGGACAATCAAAGGCTGCACATCCTATCGTGAAGGCACGATGACGACAGTTTTGTCTTCAACTTCTAGCTCTGTCGAGGCCGGCGAAGGAATTCCCCGAACCAAAGCTATTGCACGACCCAAATCTTTGGATTGCGATATTCATCAAATCACCAGTTCTGGAAAAAAATGGGTGGTTTTGGTTGGCCTGCTTGGCAAAGATCCATATGAAATTTTCGCCATGAAACAAAGCAGTTTGCATCTTCCGCTGGAGTTAAAAAAAGGGAAACTTGTCAAAGAAAAATCTGGAGTTTACAACTTAGAAACTACAGATGGATGGGTTCTGACAGATATCAGAAAATTTTTCGAATCTGATGAACAGGAATCTTTGACTCGGTTGATTTCTACATCGCTACGCCATGGTGCTGATATCGAATTTATAGTTTCACAACTTATTAAAAGCGAGGGAACTATAAATTCGTTTGCAAAGGCTATTGGCAGAACACTTAAAACATATATCACCAAGATCACTGTTATTAAGTGCTCTAGCTGTGGCAGCAATAATTTAAAACTACAAGAAGGTTGCTTTGTATGTATGGATTGTGGCGGAAGCAAGTGCGAGTAGTTGTGATCTTCCCCCTTTTAAGCTCTAGTATGACATAGCGTCTCTCCAATTTAAACTGGTACTGTTTTTGGGGGGAAGGTCAATGTGACCCCCTCCCCCAAAAACTAGTCCAGGTAGAGTCTGAATAAACTGTGGTAAAAGCTACAGAAGGAGGAGGCATTTATGTCCAGAGGCAAGAGATACAGTTCAGAGGAAGTAATCATAAAGCTGCGTGAATAGCGGTGTCCAACACCCTCCTTGATGTCAAAGTGTGAATGCCCAAAGTGTAAACTATGTGCCCGGAATAAAGTGTAAAGGATGTCCCCGGAATATACCAGTTGGTGGAATCGGAACCTTGGTTCGATTCCCCAAGTAATCTTAACAGGTTAAACAAACGTGGGGCAAGGATGGGGCAAACTGAATTAATATTCACTAACACCCGCTAACTTCTTGGTCTGAATGAAACAACATTTGCTGCAATTTCCTCTGGTGGCAAAATTGTCAGCTTGTCAGTAGCTCCTGCGACCTCTACTCTAGCCAGACGAATATAATGTTGCATCGTCTTTAGATCCTTCCAGCCAGCAATTTTCATTAATACTGCTGAAGGGACTCCCTGTCGCAAAAGTTGTGTTCCAAAACAGGCACGAAGTGTGTGAAAGCGTATTGACGTAATCTTATTTTCCAAACAAAAAGTTCTTAAAACCTTTGCTTGAATACCTTTGTGCCAATTTGACAACCTTGGAAGAATAAATTCCTGGTTGCCAGTGGTTTGCTTAAGCTCAATTAAAAGTTTAACGCAATCTTGGCTCATCGGTACATCACGCCAGTAGCCTGCTTTAGTGGATGAAATTTCCCGCTTACGACAATTGTATGCTTTGGACACAGTGATGAGTTTATTTTCCCAGTCGATGTCTGACCATCTTAGAGCAAACAACTCACCATTCCTCATACCTGTCATCAAAGCGAGCGCCCAAATATGGCGCCATTCATGGTTTTGTTCAAAAGCTAGTCGAACAAGAGTCCTTATCTCTCCAATTGTGAGAATTTCTGGCTTCTTGTCTTCACCATGCTTTTTAAACCAAATCGTAAGCTGGATTTTTTGCCGAACTTATCAATCCATTTTTAATTCCAAAATCAAATACAGATTTGATATTTCGTCGCATTTTTTTGCGATGTCCAATTGAAATTCCTTTAACTGACATCTCATTAAAGACCTCCATTAAATGGAGGGAAGTGATGTCAGCGCAAGGAGTAAATTGAAATCGGCACATCCACTTTTTCAATCCACCGTAATAATCATCTAAGCCCGTCTGAGATATGCTTCCAAAATGAACTCGCACACTTGATTGTGCCTGATACCATTGATCAAGCACTTCGCCCCAGTTGAGTCCTGAGACGCGTCGTTGCAGTTCTTTGTCAGATATCCAACGCTCGCCCTCTTTTTGAAAGCGTGATTCAATTTTCTTTGCTTCAGACTCTGTTTTAATTCCAGATTCTTGCTCAGAAAATCTTATTGATGGAAAGCGGGTGCTACGCATTTGAACACGAACTCTATAAAGAGTTTCATCATTGAGAACATAGGTTAAAATCGCCATTTAAACTCCTCCGTTTCTAGAGGCATCCAATAAACGATCTAACTCCAATCTCTTGAAACGAAGACTTCTTCCTAGTTTATAGAAAGGAACTCTCGTTGACATACCAGTACCCTTAACGTTTTCACAGAGGAAAGCCGCAGATAATCCGCCGCTTCCCGTGAGTTTAACCATATTAAGTTTTCAAAGATCAATTTCAAGCCCTGCTCATTTGCAGGCAACTTATTTTGACTACAATTTACCTCACTTCTGTATCCTTTTCCAGTTGTCTCAGTGGTAGATTTCTCCAGGACCTTTTGATCCATCCTCTACCCCCTATTATATGCCCGCCGCCGCCCCTTACGTCTTCCTGACTACTTACTATCGATGTATGAAATACAACATTACTTTAGTAATGTAGATGGTAAGTAGTTCAGGAAGCTTTAGAGTTGGGGCAAAGGCGGGCGGTTTTAATAATATTAGCTATTTACACTTCTTTTTTGATTTTTTTCTGCCACCCCTCCCAAGGGTACCAATTTAAATAAATAATCGCGTCTATTGTATTCAATGGTTTTTCTCAAAGTGTCAATCCAGCTATACAAATTAACATTTTGAAGTTTGGAATTAACACATAAGCTCAAAGTCTTATTAATGTCTGAAGACATCAAACCGCAAAGCAAAAAATTTGATCCATAATGTTTTATTCTCAGTGCTCGATCCAACACCCGGTCTTCATAAATTTGTTTTAAGTTGGAAATAATTTTCCCCTCTGAAGCAACATGACACCATCTAGTCGAGAGTTAGATGCATAAATTTTCAATTTATTAAATAATCTATCTTTTGCTTTGCTACTACGTTCAAACTCAAAAGCAATTGTTGTTGTTACATTTCCATCGCCTTCAGGAAGCAAAACAACCACATCGGGCTTCACTGCTTCTGCTTTATCAAGGTCTGGCAAAATGTTTTTTATGCGCAGATCTTTTAATAACTGAAAATCCCTAATGACGGCAGCAGAAGGATATGTTTGTGATAATAAATAGGCTAATGAAGCACAAAATTGCTCATGAAATATCTCTCTACCTAAATTCTCTCTGTTTTAAATCGTCTGGTTGACATTCTAATAGTTGGGATAAAATGTTTCTAAAATGTAAATCTTGATTAAGTTGATAGATTGTTCCCTTGGCACCGTTAATTAATTCATATCTCTTTTGAATAAGAGATTTTTCGCTTAGACGAGCCAAAGTTCTGCGAAAGTTTCTTTCATCTTTGATGGTTGGTACAACTAGCTGCAATGTCTTACGCGTTAACGGCCCATATTGTTTCAATGCCAACAAAACATCCTTTCCTTTTTTTAAAGCATCTGTTCGTAGCGGCTTCATTATGTTTTCCCCAATTTGAATTAATAGAGTTTTTTAACCCTCTTGTGATTTTTACCC
>JADJXN010000003.1 GCA_016715815.1 Oligoflexia bacterium | reverse complement strand
GCCATTAAGAATTGTTACCTCTACCAGAAAGGCCAAAATGAGAGATGGAGTCTGGATTTTGTTAGTGACCATGTTATCAAATGGGAAAAGATTTGTGACTTTAAATGTGGTGATGACTATACCAGGGAGTGTTTAGCTATAGAGGTTAATGCAAGCGCCTGGTTATAAGGTGACCCAAGCTTTAGAGAAAGTAATAGATGAGAGAGAAGACCTTAAAATAATAGTTTGTGATAATGGCCCTGAGTTTTCAGGGGCATTACTGGATGAGTGGAGTTTAAAATACTAAAGCTAGATTTTATAAGCCCTGGCAGACCTGTGGAGAATTGTTTTATAGAAAGTTTTAATGGAAGATTTAGGAGAGAGGTTTAAATGAAAATTGGTTTATATAATTTAGAAAAAGCTAAAGAAATAATTGAACTGTAGAGAAGATTACAACACTGCAAGGCCACATAGTTCACTTAATAACTTAACAAGTGAATTCAGAACAAACACAGGCTTAAAACACAAAACCTGATGCAGTGTCTCTCCATTCCTAATCAAGGAAAGGGGAAGGTCATATGGATCTAGGTTCGGAAAAATATGGAGACACGAGGTTGTTAAGCAAGTCTATATTAGAAATAAGGAAAAACCTTGAAATATAGATAAAATATAGGTATTATATAGGCATGATTGATTTTGAATGGGACGAGCTGAAAAATCAAGCTAATCGCAAGAAACATGGCGTTTGGTTTGAAGAGGCGCAGCAGGTCTTTGATGATGCCAATGCGATTATGTTCTTTGACAAAGACCATTCAAAAGATGAAGACCGCTTTATCTTACTCGGGCTCAGTGCATCGGTGCGAGTTCTAGTTGTTGTATATTGCGAAAAATATAAAGGAAAATTGGTAAGAATAATTTCGGCCAGAAAGGCTACGAAAAAGGAGATTAAACGCTATGAAAAAGGAATATGATTTTTCTAAAATGAAAGCAAAAAAGAACCCTTATGCCTCAAAGAAGAAAGCCGTCGGAATCAATCTTAGTGCAGAGGTAATTGATTATTTCAAAGGCTTATCGAAGGAATCTGGAATTCCCTACCAAACTTTGATTGATCTTTATTTGCGCGATTGCGTGAAGAATAAGAAAAAGCCAAAGTTTGATTGGGCTGCATAATGAAGCCAGATCCTTTTCATACCGTTGAAAAAGTTTTGAAGGAAAGGTTTCCAGACGCGGTTCTTGGATTTGTTGCTGGGTCGTTTATTCGGGGCGAAGAGACAAAATTTTCTGATATTGATTTAGTGGTTATTTTTAAAAAACTCGATTTTGCTTGGCGTGAATCATTTACTTTTGATGGATGGCCAGTTGAGGCTTTCGTGCATGATCCAGAAACCCTTGCCTACTTTTTTACAGAAGTGGATGGCAAAGATGGAACTCCATCGCTTCCCAATATGGTTTTAGAGGGCCGAATAATTTCTGATAGAGATCAGCTTGGCGTTAAATTAAAAGCATTGGCTCAAAAGGTTATCGACCAAGGACCTCCTCAATGGACATCGGATCAAATTTACTACGCTAGATATCAAATTACTGATTTGATTGATGACCTTCGAGACCCTCGGAATCTGTTGGAAGCATCAATAGTGAGCATGAAGTTAGAAGAAGTCCTTGGAAACTTTTATTTCAGAGCAAATAACAAATGGTCATCATCGCTAAAGCATATTCCAAGAAAATTATTAAAGATGAATAGACCATTCGGAGAGCATTGGATAAAAGCGTTTGAAGATAGTCTTTCGGGTGATTCTCAAGCCGTCATTTGTATCACGGAGGAAATTCTTAAGCCTTTCGGTGGATTGCTTTTTGATGGTTATAAGCGCGAAGCTCCAGCCTCGTGGAGACTCCCAATTGATAACATTAATTTGTAACTGGTTCGACTCTCGCCACCTAGTAACCATTCCAATCAATAAGCAACGAACGCAAATATCCGAAAAGATTAGAGTGAGGTGGCAGTTTAACGGCTTGGAGAAATGGTGGATCTGATCGGGATCGAACCGACGACCTCTTGCATGCCATGCAAGCGCTCTCCCAGCTGAGCTACAGGCCCAAATATTAACAACAACATCTTCTAGCTTTCATGCATGTCTTGTGCAAGTGCTTTAACAATAAATAATGCAAAAGGTCATAGCGATTAAGTGAAATCTTGAGCTTGACATAACCCACAAGGCTCTTGAAAATAAGCTAATTTATAACAATATAAGGGGCTTAAGAAAACCATGAAGCATTTAACCTATGTACTAGCAATCTTTGGATTATTTATTTTTCAGACCGCAGAAGCAAAAGACATGACAAGTCGTCTTGGTGTGGGCTACTCAGATTCCTTTAGTGCAGCAACAATGCCAAGTTTAGCTGTTAAATATTATGCAAGCCAAGATTTTGCTCTCTCTGCTGCCCTAGGCATAGACACTAATTCTACAAACTCCTCAGCGGGTGGTTCAAATTTTGGTTTTGGTGCAAAGGTTTATAAAACTATTTTTCCGGAAGACAATCTTAATTTTTATATGGGCGCAGGTGCAGCCCTTGTCACCATTGGTGGTACAAATGGTGGTGCATCATCCTCCGGTTTTGAGCTAAATGGTTTTGCCGGTTGTGAGTTATTTTTCCCAGGCCTTGATAGTGTTGGTATTAACTTTCAAGCTGGTGTGGGGGTAACTTCTGTCTCCTCTGGTGTACGCTTTAGAACTATTGGTGATACACCCTTTAAGGCTGGAATGTATTTCTACTTCTAGACTATTGGCTAAACACTAAACAGCATAAGCCAATTAAGTACTTATAGACTGGCGTAAGCCCTGCATTTTTAAGATAATAAGTGTATGTTTACCCATGGGCGAATTAAATTTATTTTAATATCTTCTATATGCTTTTTTGCATTAACAGTGTTTACAAAACAAACACATGCAGCAGGGGATTTTATTGAAGACCAACCTGCGCAGGAAACAGGTGATTCTACATTTGATCCTTTTAGTGACTACTCTGAATTTGACGAGGGTAGCGAAGAAGAGGCAGATTTAAATTTTTTTAGAAATGGTCGCTTTTTCTCAATAGGGATGGCTGTTGGCTATGAGCTTTTTACTGATGTTTTAGGTCAGCTTTATAAACCCGATGTAACTTACGGGTTAAGCCTAACTTACTTTTTTAATCTAAAATTTGGTTTTCAGGTGGGTTATGTTCGCTCAAGCCATGCTATTTTAATTGTAGATGCAAATTCAGCCCAAAGCTTTACCGGAAATTTAGCTTTTGAGAGATTTTCATTTGATGGCAAATATTATTTCAACACTCAAAACGTCACAAAAGGCCTTGGTAAAATTAACCCCTACCTTATAGCAGGTCTTTCAACTTACACACGGACTCAAACATATAGTGGTGCCACAGGTTTTGCGCGTGATAACGCATTAGGATTTGAAGCTGGTGCAGGGGTGGAGATTCCATTTTCAAATAACAAATGGTATTTTGGGTTGCAGGCTACCTACAATTACGTTAGTTTCCCAGACAGAAATTCTGCAATAATAATAAATAACCAAAATACAAATGTCTTTCCAACTGGAGATGTTGTTAACCTAATGGGCCTATTAGGGGTTAATTTTTAAAAGTAAATGAACACAGAAATTGATCAAAAAATAAGAGTTCGTATTGGTGTTATTTCACTAATTACTGGAATAATAATTTTTATTCTAAAATGGATTGCGTTTTTTATTACCTCATCAACTGCTCTAAAATCTGATGCCATTGAATCAGTAGTTAATATTGTTGCAGCCGTGTTTGCCCTTGGGGCTATTATTTTTGCTGGAAAACCTGCAGATAAAACTCACCCTTACGGGCATGGTAAGATTGAATATTTTTCTGCAGCCTTTGAAGGCGGCATGATTTCTATTGCTGCCATTTTTATTATGTATGAAGCCATAAAGGCTTTTATTGAACAACCACAATTAAAAGAATTAAATCTTGGTTTAGCTATAAATACTGTTGCTGGTTTATTTAACGGGTTATTAGGACTTTATTTAATTAACTCAGGGAAAAAACAAAAATCAAAAGCCATTGAAGCCGATGGGCATCATGTTCTTTCAGATTTTTATACTACTTTAGGAATTTTAGTGGCCCTTTTAGTTGTGAAGTTTACTAGTCTTTGGTGGCTTGATCCATTAATTGCAGTAGTGGTTTCACTGCTATTAGCTTGGACTGGTTTTAAGTTGGTTAAAAACTCAGCAGCTGCACTTTTGGATGAAGAGGATGAGGGGCTTATTAAAAAAATTTTAGCTCATGTTAATACAAGTAGGACAAATGATATTATTAGTATTCATGCCCTAAGAACAATGCGCTCAGGACGCTTTACCCATGTGGATATTCATATCACTGTTCCTGAGTTTTATGAAACAGGTCGTGCCCATGACTTAACTGAAAGCTTTGGACAGAAAATAATTAATGATTTAAAAATTGAAGGGGAATTTCATTCCCATATTGACCCCTGTCATAGGCTGTATTGTGAAAAATGTGCAGTTGAGCCATGCCCTGTAAGAGCTAAAAATTTTATAAAACAACAAGAGATTACATTAGCTGAAGCCCTTGAAGCTGAGCCCCCAGGAATGCACTAGACATCTGCCTATTTATTAGACTATCTTAGCCTCAAACAGGAGGGAAAAATGAAATACATACTTTTACTATTAGTGGCAGCAGTTAATATGGGGGCGGCGCCAAAGCAAACAATGTATATGACAATGTGCCGTAGCCTTTCAGGTGGGGAATACATTAACTATGATATCAGGGGTGATAACACGCCGTTTTGCAAATTTGGCACGTCGGTAATGAGTGCACAAAGCATGGCCAATTATTTTTGGCATGCAAAATCTGATGCTGCAGTTGAGAACTATTTAAAAAATAATTCCCAATGTGATGGAGAGGTTCAAACTGCAACAATTCTTGACGAGCAAGGTGCAAGCCTAAGCATGGAAGTTTGTGTTTATAATAAAAACACACTTGGTGATGAGGCCGCTACAAACTATTACCCTATGGTTGAAATCAATACTTTAACTAAAACTTCCCAGCACGATGATAATAAAAAACTAACAAGTGCTCTGTTAGAGGTTTTTCCGTAATACAATAAATTCCAAACTTTTAACTTTAGGAATGCCAAAACGAGGGTCATTCATAGGAAAGGGCCTTCGTTCATTGGTTAACTCATAACCCCTTCTCTGATACCACTGAATTAGCTCTGATCTTACTGAAATAACAGTCATAGAAATGGATTTACAATTCATAACATATTTTGCATGAGCCTCTGAGGCTTCTAATATTTTTTTTCCTAAATTATTATTTTGCATATTAGGTTTAACAGTAAGCATTCCTAAGTAACAGTCGGCTTCATTTTTTCTAAGATAAACACAGCCCACAAGGGTATTACCTTTGTCATTAATGGCTTTTAAAATTACGCTGTTTGAGTCCATAATCATTTCTCTTAATTTTTCTATGTCAGTACGCTGGCCCCTCAAAAGATCTGCCTCTGTTGTCCAGCCCTGTTTACTTAAATCCCCACGGTAGGCTGAGTTAACAAGTGCGCAAAGAGCAGATGCATCATTTGTATTTGCTGGTAATACTATCATTGCTGAGAGAGTATCTGGCATATGGATAAGATATTACTTATTATTTTAACACTTTTATCAATAAATAGTTTTGGGAGAGAAAAAATGATTTATGACATTACAGTTCAAGACTCAAAAGGCAAAAATGTACAGCTTAGCGATTATAAAGGTAAAACCCTATTAATAGTTAACGTGGCAAGTAAATGTGGTTACACTCCCCAGTATGAGGGGCTTGAAGCACTTTACAAAAAGTTTAAAGATAAAAATTTTGTCATTCTAGGGTTTCCTTGCAACCAGTTTGGCGGACAAGAGCCTGGTAGTGATGAGGAAATTCAAAAATTTTGCAAGCTAAATTACGGTGTAAGCTTCCCAGTAATGGCTAAAGTTGATGTTAATGGTAAAGGCGAGCATGAGCTTTATAAGCTTTTAAAGTCTGAGGCTCCCGGAATACTTGGTACAGAAAAAATTAAATGGAATTTTACAAAGTTTTTAGTCTCTAAAAGTGGTCAGGTTTTAAAAAGATATGCTCCAGCTGACACCCCTGAGAGCTTAGAGAAAGAAATTGAAAAATTACTACTCAATTAAGGTAAGCCATTGACCGGGTGCTTTTTTTATACCTCTTTGAATTTGCTTAAGCTCACTGAGTAATTTTTGGCCCACCGGTGTTTCAGAGGGAAGTTTTATGCTGTTAGGGGCATCAGACTTTTTAGTTAAAAATAAAAATTCCCCAATGGAATGAATGACTGCTGCTGTTCCGCAGGCAAAAGCCTCAGTAACAACGCCTGATTTAATTTGCTCTAAAATTTCATCAAAGCTTAGTTTTTCCTCTTTTGGTTTTAGGCCTAATGAATTTGCTATCTCTAAAATAGATTGTCTTGTTACCCCATGCAAAATAGAGCCATTAAGTTTTGGTGTGCAAAGCTCATTACCATTTCTAACAATAAAAAAGTTCATTCCACCAAGTTCATCCACAAATTTATGCTCAATTCCGTCCAAATATAAAACTTGGTCACACCCATGTTTTTCAGCAAAGGCCTGTGGAGCAAGGCTTGCGGCATAGTTTGCTGCAGTTTTTGCTTCGCCTAGGCCTCCTGGCACGGCTCTTACAAATTCTTTACAAACCATCACTTTTGCGGGCTTTGCTTGGCCTCCGGAAAAATAACTTCCCACCACACAGCCTAAAATATAAAAAGAGTATTTTTTTGATTTACCCACCTTTACTATTTCATCTCGAGCAATCATTAAGGGGCGAAGATAAAGGGCATGATCTTCTAATTGAGGGACGGATTCTTTTTCAAAGCGTACATATTCTTTTAATGCTTGTAAAAAAACATCCTCACCAATTTCAGGCATGGCTAGCATTCTTGCTGAGTGCATAAACCTTTTTGCATGTAAATCTGCTCTAAAAATGGCAACAGTATTATTTTTTTGTCTAAATGCTTTCATTCCTTCAAAAATGCTCTGGCCATAATGAAGAACAACAGTACTAGCCCTAAAGGGTTCAGTATCTTGAGAGGCCCTAATAACAGCATTAAAATCAGTTTGCCCCTCTTGAAGATCTATTTGAAGAAGATGAGGTGTGAATTGAGTGCCAAATTTAGGGTTTTGCGGATACTGAGGCGTTGGTAAGCGGTTTTTAATTTCAATTTTTAGCACCTTCTTTTTATGGCGTTTAATGCCGTTTATGTCAAAAGAAGATTCAATTTTAAAAAGTAAGAATTTTTAAGAAAACAGTGGTTGCTTGTGAAATATTTTCTTAATAGAGTTTTAATACTCGGGGGTAATGAAGATTAAAGTTTTTATATTTTTTACATTTCTAGCATTAGCGATCGCATCATTGCAGTTGTCTGTTTTTGCCGATGAGACACAAAAAGAGCACGTACAAAACATGACGCTGGTTAACAAACCTGAAAAATTATTTACCGCACAGGGTGTTTATAAAAACAAATCTTAAAGACAAGCTTTTAATTTTAAAAATTAAAGATACGCAACCTCAAAGTGGAGTTTGCAACTACTACGTTACTCACACTGAGCTTGATCAAAAAAACTCAACATTAAAAGTTATAGTAGCAAAGGATTTTTGTCCAAATGAGCGCTTTGGTAAGTCTGAAGGGGAGATTTACTGGGTGGTGCCTAAAAGCCTTGCTCTGCAAAGTGCTAAAATTTGTTTAAGCGTTAATAATCAAAAATTAGGATTAATTAATTTAGGGGAAAATAAAAACAAATTTGATGTGCGAGATGCATGTCAATAAAAACGGGGAGAATTAAAATGAAATGGATTTTTACATTATTAGTACTGCTGGCAGTACCAAAAGCATTTTCAGATGCTCTTATAGACCCGCAACTTCGGGATTTTGCCCGCGCGCTGAAGCTGTAAGCTTAAAAGTAATGGCACTTGTAGCACCAAAGCTTAACAATATGCCAAAGCCTCAAAGATATAACCGCGTTCAGGTTATAAATTTTTATAAAGAGGTCGCAAGACTAAGTGTCCAGCCCCTTTTAGAAGACATACAAAATGGAAAAATGACTGGTGTGAAAGTAAAGGGAGTTTATTGGCTTAATTCCTCTGTAGCTTTAGAGGTAACACCAATAGGACTTAAAGCATTGGCTCAGCACCCCAGTGTGACAAAAATTTATAGAAATGCTCGTAACCGTTTTGACCCAATTATGGGAGCGCGCGAAGGTAAATTTAATAGAAATATTCAAGATGCTGAGCACGAGTATAGTGTGACATCATTGGGGCTTGATAAGTTATTTAAAGAAAAGCCTCAAATTAACGGTAAAGGCGTTATTGTAGGAGTGGTTGATACTGGAGTTGATGGGAATCACCCAGCTCTTCAGGGAAAAGTAGCTTCATTTTTTAATGGAGAGACTCATTCTGTAACGCCACCAAAAGATTTTGATTCCCACGGTACACATGTGTGCGGAACCATTGCCGGTGGCGATAGAGTTAATAACTGGATTGGTGTGGCCCCAGGAGCAAGGCTTGCTGTTGCAGGAGCCCTGATAAATTATGACACTATGATTGAAGGCATGCAGTGGTTTTTAGATATTCAAAATAACCCTCAAGTAGGCCAAAAAGTAAAAGCTGTAAGTAACTCTTGGAACTCAGGAGGCGCTCCTGATCAAGAAGTCTTTTACAGAGCCATCTCTGCTTGGGAAGCAGCGGGAATTTTACCTGTGTTTTCAGCAGGCAACCGTGGTCCTAGTGCAGGAACAATCACAAACCCACATGAGTACCCAGGTGCATTTGCCGTAGCCGCTTATGGTGCTGATGGTAAAGTTGCACGCTTTTCAAGTCGTGGACCTGGAATGTACAAAGGGCAGCCCACTAAAAAACCAGATATTGCGGCCCCTGGGGTTAGTATTAATTCATCTATTCCTGGTGGGAAGTATGCCCGCTATGATGGAACAAGTATGGCGACACCTCATGTAACTGGAGCTGTGGCGCTTTTATTACAAGTTAATCCCAACTTAAACCCCGCTCAATTAAGAGAAATACTTGTTAAATCTGCAACTATTCCTCCTGGTAATCAGGCAGGGGTGTGGAGTGCAGATTGGGGCTATGGGCAGCTAAATGTGTATGCTGCAGTAAATGCAGTTTTACAATTTAGTGGGTTTTTAAAGCAGGCCTTTTTAACAACACCTAGTGATTTAGATGCTCTAGCGCTTTCTCAAGCAAGTCTTGGCGAGGTAGCTGGTGCTAACGATTTATATGTAGGTTCTAACCAGGGCTGGGCCTTACATAACCAATTAATTGAATAAAAATAACTCTAATAGGCGCCAAGCATTTAAGCTTGGCGCCTTTTTTATTGACTCTTACACAACAAAGCGGCATCTTACAGTTAAGCATGTCACAAAAATTCGTAAAAACTCTCACTCGTTAATTATATATGTCCTTAAGCATCACTTTGCCTGATAATTCAGTCAAAAAGTTTGAGCAACCTATTACTATTTCAGAGCTTGCAGCCTCTATTGGCGCAGGCCTTGCCAAGAGTGCAGTGGCAGGGAAAATAAATGGTGAGATTGTAGATATTAGAACACTAATAGAAAAAGACTCTAAGGTTGAAATTATCACAATTCAAAACCCAGAATCAGTTAAGGTTATTCGCCACTCAGCAGCTCACATTATGGCTCAGGCAATTCAAAAATTATGGCCAGAAGTTAAGATCACTATTGGCCCTGTTATTGATAACGGCTTTTTTTATGATTTAGATTCACCAAGAACGTTTGTCCCTGAAGATTTAGAAAAAATTGAAAGCCAAATGCAAAAAATTGCAGAGGCTGATTATGAAATTAAAAAAGAAATTTGGCCTGTTAATAAAGCTATAGAAACTTTTAAAAAAATGGGTGAAAGATTTAAAGTAGAAATCATTGAAGATTTAGTTAAAAAAGAAAATGTTAAAGAAGTTTCTATTTACCACCAAGGGGATTGGTTTGATCTTTGCCGTGGACCCCATGTGCCCCGCACATCTTTTTTAAAAGCTTTTAAATTAACATCAATAGCCGGAGCCTATTGGCGAAGGAGATGAGAAAAACCCCATGCTCCAGAGAATTTATGGCACAGCTTTTAGCAATAAAAAAGATCTTGATAATTATCTTACTCAAATTGAAGAAGCTAAAAAAAGAGATCACCGTAAAATTGGTAAAGAGCTTGAGCTTTTCATGTTCCACCAGTGGTCTCCAGCTTCACCCTTTTTCTTACCAAGAGGTACTGTCATTTATAACGAATTTTTAAATTACATCAGAGAAATGTATTTAAAGTACGATTACCAAGAAGTGGTCACACCTCAGGTTTTTGATTCAGAGCTTTTTAAATGTTCAGGGCACTATGACAACTACAGAGAGAATATGTATTTTGCAACCCCTGCTGAGGTAGATAAAAACTCCCCAGAAGATTTAAAATCTTCTATGGTAAAGGCTATGAATTGCCCAGGCCATGCTCTTATTTTTGGTTCAACAAAGCATTCTTACAGAGATTTACCAATTAGAATTGCAGATTTTGGCCGCCTTCACCGCTATGAAAGAGCAGGGGTTGTGCATGGGCTTGCAAGGGTTAGAAGTTTTTCACAAGATGATGCCCATATATTTTGTAGGCTTGATCAAATCATGAGTGAAATTGAAGGGTTTATGAATCTTCTTAATGAGATTTATAAAACCTTTGGTTTTGATAATTACACAGTTTATTTCTCAACAAGACCTGAAAAGCGTCTTGGCTCTAATGAAATCTGGGATAAAGCTGAGGCCGCTCTTGAGGGAGCCTTAAAAAAGTTAAATTTAAAATATAAAATTAATGCCGGAGATGGAGCCTTTTATGGTCCAAAGCTTGATGTTATGGTTACTGATGCCATTGGACGTGCCTGGCAGCTAGGAACCCTGCAGTGTGATTTTAATATGGCTGAGCGCTTTGGTTTAGAATACACAGGGGAAGATAACAAACCCCATAAGCCAGTGGTTTTACATAGAGCAGTGCTTGGTTCTCTGGAGAGATTTTTCGCTGTTTATGTAGAACATTGTGCGGGGAATTTCCCGTTATGGTTAAGCCCAGTTCAAGTAAAAATAATTAATATTACTGATAAGCAAGCATCTTTTGCTGAAGAATTAAAATTAAAACTTAAAAGTTTAGGCGTAAGAGTTGAGGCGGATTTAAGAAATGAAAAACTAGGTTTTAAAATCAGAGAAGCGCAGATGCAAAAAGTGCCTTACATGATTATTTTAGGTGATAAAGAAGTGGACCAAAAAACTCTTTCTTTAAGATTAAAAAATGGAAAAGAAATAAAAGATTTAAGCATTGAAGAATTTATTAATAAATTAACAATAGAAATTAAAACCAAAGCTCAATTGAGCATGTTTAACTAACGACGGAGGTGGGTTATCTCACAAGGAAATAAGAAATTACGTGTAAACTATGAAATTAAAGCCCCTATGATTAGGGTCATTGATGATGAAGGCAAAATGCTGGGCCTGTTTCAGGTACCTGATGCAGTTAAAATTGCCTATGATAAGGGGTTAGACCTTATTGAAATTGCCCCTGATTCTAACCCACCAACATGTAAATTTATGGATTATGGTAAATACAAATACCAACAGAAGAAAAAAGCCACTGAGAGCCGCAAAAAACAAACCGTAATAGTGGTTAAAGAGATCCAATTAAGACCCAATACTGACCAGCATGATATAGATTTTAAAACCCGCCACATTCAGGAGTTTTTGAAAGAAGGTAATAAATGTAGGATTATTGTAATGTTTAGAGGCAGAGAAGTGACCCATGCAGAGCTTGGAAAGGCCCTTTTAAATAAAATTATTGGAGTTTTAGGGGACACATGTGTTATAGAACAGCCTCCGCAAATGGAAGGAAAACGCTTAAGTGTATTAGTTGCGCCAGCAATACCAGGTAAGCCTGGGGCAGTAAAAACCACAGGTGGAGAAAGTAGAAAGCAATGAAGATGAAGGTAAAAACAAATAAAGCTGCTAAAAAAAGACTCAGATTTACTGCTTCAGGAAAAGTGAAGCACAAAGGTGCTTTTGGCCGCCACATTATGAAGGCTAAAAACGCTAAGCGTAAAAGAAGAATTAAAAAGCAAAAATACGTTAACCCTTCTTATGACAGAATGATTAACGCATTATTACCAAACGGATAATAAACCCTATTTCTCCTCGGGTAACTAACAAGGCTTATTAAAAGCCTGACCTTGAGGATAAGGAGTAAAGCACAATGGCAAGAGTAAAACGTGGCACAAAAGCCCGCGCCAGAAGAAAAAAAGTTCTCAAAAGAGCCAAAGGCTATTATGGCTCAAATTCCAGATTATTTGTAACAGCTCAAGAGGTAGTAGATCGCGCTCTTGTGTTTGCTTACAGAGACCGTAAAGTTAGAAAGCGTGATTTTAGAAAGCTTTGGACACAAAGAATCAACGCTGCTGCAAGGCTTAACGGAACAACCTATTCAAAATTAATGGGTGCCATACACAAAGCACAAATTGATGTTGATAGAAAAATCCTAGCGGATTTAGCTGTAAAAGACCCTTCAGCATTTACAGCACTTGTACAACAAGCATTAGCCAAGTAAGATTTAATTTCCATGATAGAGAAAATAAATCAGCTCTCAAAGCTTGCTCATGAGGCTATTGAGAAAGCTTCAAGCACGGATGCGCTTTATGAAGTTAAGGTTAAATACCTTGGCAAGCAGGGTTTGTTATCTACTGTTTTAAAAGATCTCGGCAAACTTTCCCCTGATGAAAGAAAAACCGTAGGCCTTCATGCTAATAATGCAAAAGCGGAGCTTGAAGAGCAAATTGATACAAAAACTAAAAGCCTTAAAACTTTAGAGCAAAACCAAAAACTTCAGAGTGAAAAAATAGATGTTAGTCTCCCTGGTTTAGCCCCTAAGCCGGGGAGTATTCACCCCATAAATAAAGTCATGAACGAGATGTGCTCCATTTTTTCGCGTTTAGGTTTTAGTGTGCGTACAGGCCCTCATATTGAAAATGCTTTTTATAATTTTGACGCTTTAAATATTCCCGCTGATCACCCTTCACGGGATTTACAGGACACATTTTATGTTGATGATGGCATTGATCATGAGCCGGGGAAATTTTCCCCATGGGTTTTAAGAACTCATACAAGCCCTGTGCAAACAAGAACAATGCTTACAGAAAAGCCGCCATTAAGAATTATAAGTCCTGGTGGGGTTTATAGAAGCGATAGTGATACCTCTCACTCACCACACTTTCACCAAATTGAAGGTTTATTAATAGATAAAAACGTTTCCCTTTCAGATTTAAAAGGTGTACTTGGCTTTTTTGCTAAAGAATTCTTTGGAAGCGATATTAAAGTACGCCTTAGACCAAGTTATTTCCCATTTGTCGAGCCAGGGGCAGAGCTTGATGCCAGCTGCCCGTTATGTAAAGGCAAGGGCTGTAGCATGTGCAAACACACCGGCTGGATTGAGCTTGCCGGCTGTGGAATGGTACATCCTGAGGTTTTTAAAGCAGTAGGTATTGAATATCCAACATGGAATGGTTTTGCTTTTGGAATGGGCATTGAGAGAATGGCCGTTGTTAAATACGGTGTTAGCCATATTGGGTTATTTAGTGAGAATGATCTTCGCTTCTTGGAGAATTTTAAAATATGAAGATCTCTTTAAACCTTATTTCAAAATTAGGCCTTGATTTAAAAGAATATAAAGCAGAACCACAAAAACTTGCAGACATGCTTACAAGTGCTGGCCTTGAAGTTGAAGAGGTTAAAGATTTATCCCGCCAATTTCAAAATGTAGTGGTAGGTAAAATTTTAGAAAAAAATAAACATCCCAATGCAGACCAGCTCACCCTTTGCTTAGTAGATACTGGAGACCAAAAAAGAAAAATTGTTTGTGGGGCCAAAAACCATAATGCCAATGATCTTGTTGTGGTAGCCCTTCCGGGAGCAGTATTGCCAGGTAATTTTGAGATTAAAGTTTCAAAAATTAGGGGAGAAGAATCTTCTGGCATGCTTTGCTCAGAAAAAGAATTAGGTTTAAGCGCCTTAAGTGAAGGCATAATGATTTTACCAAAAGATGCCCCCATCGGCACTGCTTTTAGTAAATATGCAAAACTTGATGATGTTATTTTTGATATTAAAGTAACTCCAAATAGAGCTGATTGTTTAAGTCATTATGGTTTGGCACGTGAAATTTCAGCCATTACAGGAAAAACATTTGAAATTCCCCATACCACTTACCAAGAAAGTAAAGAATCCACAAAAAAAATTATAAAACTAGTAGTTGAAGATACTGAACGCTCTCCAAGATATGTTGGAAGACTTATAAAAAATATAAAAATAAAGTCTAGCCCTGACTGGTTAAAACAAGCTCTTGAAGTTTTAGGGTTAAGACCTATTAACAACGTAGTTGATGCTACAAATTATATTATGATGATGTATGGCCAACCCATGCATGCGTTTGATTTAGCAAAAATTAAGTCTAATCAAATTGTGGTTAGAGGGGCAAAGTCAGGGGAGAGTTTTAAAAGCCTTGATGATAAAAATTTAAAACTAACAGGTACTGAGCTTGTCATTGCTGACGGCTCAGAAGTTTTAGCCCTTGCTGGCGTGATGGGTGGGCTTAACAGTGGTGTGAGTGAGCAAACAGTGGATATATTTTTAGAGGCTGCTGTGTTTAATGCAGCCTCAGTAAGAAGAACGGCTAAGCTTCACTCGATGGAGACAGATTCTTCATATAGATTTTCCCGCGGGGTTGACCCTGAGGGAGTAATATTAGCTGTAAATAAATGCTGCCAACTTATTAGTGAAATTGCAGAGGGTAAAGTAAGTAGTGATTTTTATGACAACTACCCAAGGCCCATTAACAAACAAAGAATTGAATTTGATTTAAAATACATAAGCCTAAGGCTTGGCTTTAATTTAGATTCCACTGAATGTAAAAAAATATTTGAGCGTTTAGGTTGTCATGTTGCAGGCTCAGGGGATAAGCTTCTAATCACCCCACCGGCTTATAGATATGATTTAAGACTAGCCGAAGACATGGGGGAGGAAATTTTAAGAATAAAAGGTTTCTCTCATGTGCCTGAGACCTTGCCTTCAATGAGCATACAGCCAAGTCTTGATGACAAAAATTATAATCTTGAGAATAAGCTTTCTCACTTTTTTGCCTCTCAGGGTTATGCTCAAGCTGTAAATTTAAGTTTTTTAAATCATGAGTATCAAAAAAATATTTTAAGTGACGAAGCAAACCTAGATTCTACTAACATTGGCTTTGATTTAACAAAAGAAGCTGTAAAAATTAAAAACCCATTAAATGTTGACTTAAGCGTAATGAGAAAAGCAGTTTTTGTGAGCCTTCTTAAAAACATGAGCCATAATGTTAGACACGGTATTTTAAAAGGTAAGCTTTTTGAACTATCTCCTATTTTTTATATAAACCCCACTGAAGACATACGTGAAACTAGACCTTTTTATGAAGAAACTCATTTAGGCTTAATTCAGTGGGGTGAAAGTAATCAAAATTGGATGAAAATTAAAAGCCCTCCAAACTTTTTTGAATTAAAAGGGGTTTTGGAGAATTATTTTAAAGCTTGGAATTATAAAACATATAATTTTAAAAATTTTAAAAACACACCCCTATTTTTACACCCAGGACAGAGTGCTCAAATAAGTGTTGAAGGAAAAGTTGTTGGTTTCATTGGCATGCTTCACCCCATGGTAATGGAATTTTTAGATTTAAAAATAAATGACTGTGTTATTTGTGAGCTGAATCTTAAAACACTTTTTATGTCTCAACCAAGGCTGACTAAATCAAAAGATGTGGCTAAATTTCCATTTGTTGAGCGTGATGTGGCTCTTCTTGCTCCCCTAGATCTACCTGCAGGAGACATTAAACAAGAGCTTCTCAAAGCTGCAGGTAATCTTGTGGTGGATTGTGAGATTTTTGATTTATTTATGGGTGGGAGTCTCCCTAAAGATAAAAGAAGCATTGCTTTTAGATTAAAATATCAAGATCCCTTAAAGACTTTGAGTGACCAAGAAGTAAATGCGTTGCATCAAGGCGCTGTTAAACAAGTTTGTGATAAACTGCACTTAAGCGTGCGTTAATTACTTGATATTTATAAGCATTACCCCTTACGCTTTTATGTAGGGGGTATAAGTTCCTATGTCCACACAGAATCTTGGCAAGTCCACAATGACAAAAGCAGATATTGTTGAAAAAGTTTATGAGAAAATTGGGTTTTCCAAAAAAGAATCCTCTGAGCTTGTTGAAATGGTGTTTGAAACGTTGAAACAAGTTTTAGAAGCAGGTGAGAAAGTAAAAATCTCAGGCTTTGGAAACTTTGTTATTAGACAGAAAAAAGAGAGAATTGGAAGAAACCCCCAAACTGGATCACAAATTACAATAAGTGCCCGTAGGGTTTTAACTTTTAGACCAAGCCAAGTTTTAAAAGCCATGCTTAACGGAGAAGATATAACAGGGCTTACTGATGACGACGATGATGATGATGGAGACCAAGATTAATGGAAGATTTTGAGATTAATTTAGATTATGCAGCTAAATCTCAAGATACACCTGTACAGGTAGTAGATGAAGCTGCTTTGGATTTAGCAGCCATTGCAAAAATGGTCCCAGATAAAATGGCTTTTAAAATTGGAGATGTAGCAGAAATTGCAGATATTAAACCCTATGTTTTACGCTATTGGGAATCTGAGTTTGATGCTTTAAACCCACAAAAATCTAATTTTAATCAAAGAGTTTATTCTAAAAGAGATGTTGAAACAGTTTTACTAATTAAAAAACTTCTCTATGATGAAAAGTTCTCGATTGCCGGAGCTAAGAAAAAAATTAGAGAGCTGAGAAAAGAATTAAAGTCAGAGAAAAAGCGTGTTGAAGTGAGCGATAAAATAGAGCTTGCTACAAACGCACTTTCAGACATGCTTGAAGATATTCAACAGCTAAAGCGAATGATGGCTCTGTAATTTCCCATAATGCATCGCGGCTTCTAATAAATTCAAAGGCTTTTGTTGATTAAAATTCTGTCAAACAGTAAATAACTTACTTTAATGCATATTACGGCGCGTGGCTCAGCCTGGTAGAGCACTTGCTTGGGGTGCAAGGGGTCGCTGGTTCAAATCCAGTCGCGCCGACCAACTTTTTAACAATGAAATTTAAATGAAGAAACATAGTCTAAAGACATTTATTTACTATCTATCATTTTATGTACTTGCCTTGTCAAGCACGTTTGCACATAAAAACCATAATTCAGTTCCACAAAATGCTCCCCAATTAAAACCACAAGAAATGCAGCTATTCACGATCAATGAATTTTATAAAGACAAGGTAAAACCAATTTTTCAAAAAAAATGTTTTGATTGTCACAGTCAAAATACACAATATCCTTGGTACTATAAAATACCAGGTGCTAAACAGCTTATTGATGATGATCTTAAAAAAGCAAAGGAGCATTTAGACTTTTCAAATGATTTTCCATTTGGTGGACATGGAACGCCAAACGAAGATTTGGATGCGATTGAAGATGTTACCAAGGATAATTCAATGCCACCATTTCGATATTGGATTCTTCGCTGGGATTCAAGAATACTATACGAAGAGAAACGGATCATTTTAGAATGGGTAAATAGGTCTAAAGCAGCTTTGAAAGAAAAAAATAAATGACCTGTCACAATGCTTTATCTTAATTCGTATTAAAATACATGAACGGTGACATTTAGGTGACAACTTAAAAGTAAAGAGAGATTGCTATTATGATAGCTGTTTTAATTAGTTTTTTGCTGATTTTATCTACAACATTGGCATTTGCTGATGTTGTGATACCATTGGACATATTAAAAAGCGTATATATAAATAACCCAGAGTTAGCAAGCTCTAAGGCACGCGCGAATTCTGAAGATGCTGCAATTTCATCTAAATATTTCTTAACTAACCCACGCGTGGGAATTATGCGCGAATCAAATATGACTGCAGAGCAAAGAGTAATGGGGGATATGCAGGCATGGACACTCTCCCAGGAAATTATGTTTCCTACTAAATACTTTTCTATGGGTGCTATGCAAAGCTCAAGGGCTGAGGCATCAAAGGAAGAATATCTTGATAAAAAATTAGAAATTAGACAAAAAGCGCTTTCACTTTATTATGAGTATTATACTGCAAATAGAATATTAGCACTACTTGAGGCACAAAGAGAAACATTACGTGAAATTGCTCGCATTGTTGAGTCAAGACGTGCAACAGGATCTGCTCCTCAGCAGGATGAAATGAAGGCTCACGTGGAGCAAACAAAAATTGAAAATGAAATTTTGTTACAGACACAAGAAGTTGTAACTACGCGTACTTCACTTAATGCACTACTTAATCGTGACTCGGAGAGCGATTTAACTTTACCAAAAGGAGATCTGAAACCACCTAAAATCATAATATCCCCTTCAAAAATGAAAGATATAGCGCAGAAAAAATCAAAAATAATAGCAGTACAGAACGCATGGTTTTCGGAAGCGCAGACAAACAAAAGTCTTGCCATGCAAAGTTATTTACCAGATTTTATGTTGAGCTATAAAAGGCCATTTGGGGCAAATGTGCCTGATAATGCTTATGCATTTGGTATAGAAATTACAATACCATTTTGGTTTTTTGCAAAGCAAACAAGTGAGGTCTCACAGGCAACAGCTAAATCAATGGAAGCTGAAAAACGTCTTGAACAGACAAAACGCAACGTAGAGTCTGCAACAAAAAGTTTAAGTACAAAAACTGAAACTCTTTCTAAATTATTAAAAATTTATGAAACGGCACTGATTCCTCAATCTACAAGTGCCCTTAATTCTTCTCGTGCAGCTTATAGAGCAGGTAGAGTAGGGTTTCAGGAGCTTTTGGACTCTGAACGTTCCCTTTATTCAGTACGAATTGATTATTACAAAAATTTAGCCCGCTTTGTTGATGCATTAACTTCTCTTGAAAGAACCATTGGTGCCTCAGTAAGCGACCTACCAACAGAAGGAGCTGAATTATGAAAGTGGCTCGTATAGTTAAACTAAGCATAACACTAGCAATAGTACTTTTTATGGGTGCAATTTTTTACTCTATAAAGCAAGAGAGTACTTTAAACACAGATAAATTAAACCATCCAAATGAAAGTAAAAACGTAGTCTGGACCTGTCCTATGCACCCTCAGATCAAGAAAGATACTTTTGGCAAGTGCCCTATCTGTGGGATGGATCTAGTCAAGGCTGATACTTTAAGTGTTACTTCTGATCAATCACAGGCCCATATCCCCGAAGGGCATGCAACTTTTCAACTTTCTAATAATCGTATTCAAATGATTGGCATGAAATATGATGAAGTGAAAAAAAAGCCACTTTTTAAATCTATTGAAGCTGCTGGACGAGTTGCCTTTGATCCTGAGCTTTATACAGCCCAAAATGAGTATGTAGAGGCAGTAAAGCAGATTGAAAGAGTAAAAAATGCCCCAATTTCTGATGTAAAGCACTCGGCACAAAGAATGGTGGAATCAGCTAAATTGAGACTTAAAATTTTGGGACTTTCTGATCAGCAGATTGCAAAACTTCATTACGCTGGTCCTAGTTTGGGTGCGAATCTTCTTATCACGTCCCCCGGTGAAAATGTTTGGATTTATGCTGAGGTTTTTGAAATGGATCTTTCTAGTATTGAGCAAGGCCAACAAGTGAAAATTACTGGTGGATCACTAGAAGGAAGGGAATTGATAGGAAAAGTAGCTTCAGTTGATAGAGTCATCAACCCCTCTACTAGGACTGCAAGGGTTCGAGTTCTTGTTCCAAATGCAAAAGCCTTTTTAAGGCCTGAAACATTTGTAAATGCAACTATTCTTTCGCCTCTAGAAGAGCAAGTAGTTATTCCATTTGATGCAGTACTAGATTCTGGAAAAGAAGCTTGGGTTTTTGTAGTAAAAGAGGATGGCCACTTTGAACCAAGAACCATTGTTATTAAACACTATGCAGGAGATGAAGTGGCAGTTAGTCAGGGACTTACACCTGGTGAGAAGATTGTTACTAGCGCAAATTTTCTTATTGATTCAGAATCAAGGCTTAAAGGGGTTCTTAATTCACAAGCTGGAGTTTCTAAAACACCATTATGTCCAGATGGGCAAGAGTGGCATGAACAAATGAAACATTGTATGCCAAAGGCGAGTGACTGATGCTAGAGCGGGTTATTGAGTTTTCTGCAAGGAATCGCTACTTCGTATTTATGCTAACTGCAGTGGCCGCGATAGCAGCATGGTTTTCTATGCAATCTATTCCTGTAGATGCAATTCCTGATCTTTCTGAAACACAAGTGATTATTTATTCTAAATGGGATCGCTCACCAGATATTATTGAAGATCAAGTTACCTATCCAATTATCAGCGCCATGCTGGGGGCACCTAAAGTAAAAGACATACGAGGCTTCTCGGATTTTGGTTTTTCTTATGTTTATGTGATTTTTGAAGATAGAACAGACCCTTACTGGGCACGTTCCAGAACTTTAGAATATTTATCTAAAATTATACCACAGCTCCCTCAAGGGGTAAGTACTGAGCTTGGTCCTGATGCCACTGGAGTAGGATGGGTTTTTCAGTATGCACTAGTTGACAAAACTGGAAAGCATTCGCTTGCTGATCTTCGTTCTTATCAGGACTGGTTTTTACGATATGTATTACAAACTGTACCAGGTGTTGCAGAAGTGCCTGCTATTGGAGGTTTTCAAAAGCAATATCAGGTTAAAGTAAATCCTAACGCACTTTTAGCATATAAAATTCCTCTCACTAAAGTAGTAGAAGCAATTAAATCAGGGAATAATGACGTAGGAGCAAGACTTCTTGAAGTTTCAGGTACTGAATATATGATTCGTGGCCGTGGGTACATTAAAAACCTTCAAGATATAGGTAACATTGTTGTAGGTTATGAGGGCGGGACTCCAATTTATGTCAAAAATGTTGCAAAGCTTTCAGTGGGTCCTGAAATTCGGCGTGGAATTGCTGATCTTGATGGTCAAGGGGATACTGTAGGCGGCATTGTGGTCATGCGTTATGGTGAAAATGCAACTCGTGTAATTGATGCCGTGAAAAAGAAGATACAAGAAATAAAACCTTCATTTCCTGATGGACTGGATCTTGTTGTTACATACGACAGGTCAGATTTAATTAGAAGAGCTGTGGATACACTAAAGCATGAACTTGTTTTAGAAATGCTTATTGTCAGCTTTGTAATTTTAATTTTTTTAATGCACATTCCAAGCGCCATAATACCTATTATGACTTTACCACTAGCAGTACTTATTAGTTTTATACCAATGCATTTTATGGGAATTTCATCAAATATAATGAGTTTAGGGGGAATAGCAATTGCTATTGGGGCGATGGTGGATGCAGCCATAGTTGTTGTAGAAAATGCTCATAAGCATATTGAAGAGTGGGAAAAGAGTGGTAAAAAAGGCGATGTAAAGGAAGTAGTAATTCAGGCAATAAAAGAAGTTGGTCCTGCAAGTTTTTATTCTCTTCTTGTAATCGCAGTGTCTTTTGTTCCAATTTTTGCTTTAGAGGCCCAAGAAGGAAAACTATTTAAACCCCTTGCATATACAAAAAATCTGTCAATGATTATAGCTGCCATATTGAGTATTACGCTTGATCCAGCACTTCGGATTACCTTGACTCATTTTTCTATAAAACATTTTAAGCCTGTGTGGCTATCAAAAATCAGAAATACTATTCTAGTTGGTAAAACATATTCAGAGGAAGAACATCCTATTAGCAAGTTCTTTTTTAAGTATTATGGCCCCGTTGTGGATTGGGCTGTAGAAAAGCGATGGAAAGTAATTGGTGTGGCTATCTTCATTCTTCTTTTAACAGTTCCAGCATTTTTAAAACTAGGGTCTGAATTTATGCCGCCACTAAATGAAGGTACTATTCTTTATATGCCTACAACAATGCCTGGGATTTCAGTGGCCTCAGCGCAGGATCTTTTACAACGTCAAGATCAAATCCTAAAATCATTTTCAGAAGTAGAAAGAGTTTTTGGTAAAGCCGGAAGGGCTGATAGTTCCACAGATCCGGCCCCATTTTCTATGATGGAAACAACAGTTATCTTAAAACCACAAAATCAGTGGCGTGAAATGAATCGATGGTACTCCTTTTTACCTAGATTTTTACAGTGGCCATTTACATTAATTTGGCCACGATTTATGAGCTGGGAAGAGTTAATTTCTGAAATGGATACAAAAACAAAGTTTCCAGGTACTACAAACGCTTGGACTATGCCAATTCGTAACCGTATTGACATGCTTACAACAGGAATACGTACGCCAGTAGGGATAAAAGTTTTGGGTGCCGATCTTAAGCAGGTTGAAAAAATTGGTGTAGAACTAGAAAAACTATTACCTGAGGTCAAAGGCACTAGAAGTGTCTTTGCTGAACGTATTGCTGGAGGCTATTTTTTAGATTTTAAATTTAATCGAGAAAAACTTGCGCGTTATGGAGTTAGTATTGAT
The DNA here is from genome assembly GCA_016715815.1 of Oligoflexia bacterium. GTDB lineage: Bacteria > Bdellovibrionota > Bdellovibrionia > JABDDW01 > JABDDW01 > JADJXN01. The sequence goes on along the minus strand of JADJXN010000003.1, from coordinate 263,503 downwards.
CAAGCTCAAGAGGCACTTATGACTGCCATAGGGGGAGACCCTATTACAAAAACTATTGAAGGGAGAGAGAGGTATAGTGTTAATGTGCGCTACTCTAATGACTTTCGTTCAAATATTAATTCTCTTAAAAGAGTTTTAGTTCCAACTCTTGGTGGTACTCAGATCCCTGTTGGACAGGTTACTGATATAGCTTTTGTGCAAGGTCCAGCGATGATTCGGAATGAAAATGGATTACTTTCAAGCTATGTATATATTGATATTGCAGACAGAGATATTGGCAGTTACGTTGGCGAAGCCAAAAAGCTTGTTAGTAGTAAGCTAAAATTTCCAGATGGAGTAGCGCTTTCTTGGAGTGGCCAGTATGAAAATATGCAGAGAGTAAAGGAGAAGCTAAAAGTAATTGTTCCTATTACGCTTTTCATTATTATTTTGTTGCTTTTTATGAATACTAAATCTTGGATAAAGACTTCAATTATTCTTCTAGCAGTGCCATTTTCAGCTGTGGGAGCTATCTGGTTTTTATACCTTCTTGATTACAACATGAGTATAGCTGTTTGGGTTGGGCTTATTGCTCTTTTAGGTGTTGATGCTGAAACGGGTATCTTCATGCTTCTCTATCTTGATATTGCTTATGAAAAAGCAAAAAAGGCAGGACGCATCCATGCCTTTTCTGACATTAAGGAGGCTATACACTATGGTGCTGTAAAGCGTGTGCGTCCGAAGGTGATGACGGTTGTTACGCTTATTATGGCATTAATGCCTATTATGTGGTCCAGTACTGCAAATGCAGGTGCAGACGTGATGAAAAGAATTGCAGCACCCATGCTTGGGGGAATTATTAGCTCCTTTTTAATGGAGCTTGTTGTCTATCCTGCTATCTTTGCCATTTGGAAGTTGGCAGAGTTAAATAAAAAACAATCTCAAGTTGTCACAAGCCGTTCTTGAAATTCGTATTAATACTTAGGGAGGTAGTTATGAGATCTTTAATATTCTTATTGGCATTTGGTCTTTTTTCATACACAAGCTATGCAAAAAGAGCTTCTTTAGCAGAGTTTTTGCCAAACTACATAGCCGTACAAGAGGCCTTAGCTGCGGGTGATTTTTCTTTGGCCCAACAAAAAGTAAAAGAGTTTGAGAATTTGATTAAAAATGCTAAGGGTAAGGAGATTGAGGATCTTAAAATACCCCTAAGAGCATTTCAAAATGCAAAGTCAATTTCTGCCACAAGAAAGCTGTTTAAAAAGATTTCTAAGCCTTTTGTAAGTTTAGTAGAGACTAATAAAGACCCTGAGTTTGATATTATTTATTGCCCTATGGCGGGAGCTAAGTGGGTACAGAGAAGGGGCGAGATTTTTAACCCTTATTTTGGAAAAGAGATGCTTCACTGTGGTGAAAAAGCATTGTAAAATAGCGGAGTATGAGCGATGAGAAACTATCTAAGGAAACGGACACTAAACTCATGCTCCTTTATCAAGGAGGAGATGAGAAGGCTTTGGAAGAGCTATATAGGAGATATAGTGGAAGAGTTTATGCATACCTTAAAAAACGTCTTTTCAATAAAGATTGGGCAGACGATATATTTCAGCAAATTTTTGCAAAGCTTCATCAAACACGTCATCAATACAATCCCAACTATCGTTTTGACCAATGGATATTTGTTATGACAAAAACAGTATTGCTTGATTTTTGGAAAACAACAGAGGTTAAAAATAAAAGATACTTTTCAGAGTCTATTGATAATGTAGTAAATAGCGAGTCTTTGATTACCCAACCTATGGTGGATAAGCACGCAGTGATTTATGAACCTTCTATGGCAGTGCTGTCGTCTGATCAGCGTGCCGCAATTGAGTTGAAATTTATAGATGAGCTTTCTTATCATGAGATCGCAAATAAACTTGGGCGTACTGAGGAGAGTGTAAGACAGCTTATCAGTCGTGCTATCAGAAAAATAAGAAAACAAATTAAGGTTTTAGGAGGAAAAACATGACCTCTAAATTTTTAGAAGAAACTAATAATGATTTTAAAGAATTTACAGAGATAGAACCTATAAGACCGCCGCAAAAAATTACAGAACAGCTATTTATATTTGTTCATCGTGATTTAAATCCTAATCCATGGTATATTTTTTCAAAGCTATCATTAATTCATTTTGTAGTGGGAATAGTAACTCTTAGTTTTTGTCCACAGTTTGGTGTTAGATTTTTTGGGGAAGGTATTGGCGTGATGCGCTTTTTTCTTCAATTTGGAACTTATGGTTGTATGGTTCTTTGTGGAGCGTTTTTTGTAGGGTCCTCATTTTTTGTATCTAGCTTAGTTCTTGGTTTTGAGGAGTTGCGAGTTTTAAGAAGACACCGTACACTGCAAATCTCTGCACTCACACTTGTCTCACTAGGTGCTTTTATTATGTTAGATGCAGAAGTTTTGCTGGTTTATGCACTTGCTTGGATAATTGGTTCTATTTTTGGAGGTTTAGCAATGTTTGAACTTGGTCGAATAATTAGAAAGTTAAATTTGATTCGGGTGTAAATTTTTCTGAGGGCTCCTTTGTGGAGAAAAAATAAGGGATAAAAATTACCATAAGAAGGTATAGTAAAACATGATTGAACTTGCACTTTTAGCTGGCGGTTGTTTTTGGGGAATGGAAGATATTATTAGACACATTCCTGGGGTTGAAGAAACTGTTGTTGTTTACACAGGTGGGGAATTAAAAAATCCAACTTATGAAGATGTTAAATCTGGCAAAACGGGGCACGCAGAAGCTGTTTTAGTAAAATTTAATAATAAAAAATTAAAATATGAAAATCTTTTAGATTTCTTTTTTAGAATGCATGACCCTACAACACTTAATCGCCAGGGTAATGATGTTGGTACACAATATAGATCAAGTATTTTTTATTTTAGTGAAAAGCAGAAAGAAGTAGCACTTGATAAAATTAAAAAAGTAAATGCTTCAAAAAAATGGAAAAAGCCAGTTGTGACTGAAGTTAAAAAGGCAAAAGAATATTACAAAGCTGAAGATTACCACCAAGATTATTTGCAAAAAAATCCAGGTGGCTATAGTTGCCACTTTTTAAGGGATTAGTTAGGGTAAAAACCTTTTAATAAATGGCTTTAAAATAAGTGGGAAAGTGGCCATTAAAAAAAACGCTGAAATCATTTTGAAAGAGTAAATATCATTAATTGATTTAATACTAGATAACTGCAAGCCTACATATAGGTTTACACAAATTCCGGGTATCATACCAATAAGAGTGAGCCAAAAAAATGGCTTTAATTTCATATCACTTACAGAATAAATAATACTTACCCAAGAAAATGGAAATATTGGGATAAGCCTTAAGCTTAATAAAAACGGTTTTTGGTTTTGTGTAATTTGAGTTTTATATTTTTGAATTTGTTTTTTAAATAATTTTTGAGCAAAATCTTTTAAAAAAAATCTAAAAATTAAAAAAGAGAAAGAAGCGCCCAAGCTACTAGCAAGGGCAACCAAAACAAAACTTTCTATAAAGTTAAAAAGTGAGGGGCTAATAAGTGTTAAAAAAAGTGCCCCAGGTATTGATAGTGTTGCAAGTGTAACATAAGCTGAAAAAAAATAAATTCTTGTAAGTACGGGGTGAGTAGTGGAGAAGGTAATCAGGTTTTGCCGTTGAGAGTTTATATATTCAAAATTTAAATGAGAAAAGTAATCAAGCTTAACTAAAATGATAGTAATGCTGAGAAAACCTAAGGCTAATATGATGAGCTTGTATTTTTTAAGCATGGCTCAAGAGTAAGTAATATTAAAGGTGTGAGCAATAAAAATATAAGTAAAATTAGATAGTTAGTGTCATTTAATGGGTTTTTAATTTAATCTCAAGTGGGGCCTGCATAAGTAGTTGATTAAACACAAATATTACGCTAATTTGGTCTCCTTAAAGATTTAAGGAGAACAGATGGCAAAGCTTTCAAAAATTGCAAACAATGAACGTAAAAAAGAAGTAGTAGCACGCTACAAAGAAAAAAGATTAGCTCTAAGGGCAGCTGCAAAAAATTCTAATTTAACAGAAGAAGAAAGAACAGATGCACGTAGAAAACTTGAAGCATTGCCAAGAAACTCTTGCGAAAATAGAATTAGAAACCGTTGTAAAGTAACTGGCCGTCCACGTGGGGTTTATAGAAAGTTTGAAGTATCTCGCTTAACATTTAGGCAAATGGCACATAAAGGTTTACTTCCTGGAATTACAAAAGCTAGTTGGTAAATTCCCAAACGCCTTTTGAATTAAAAACGTAATTTATTTTTCCGTTTAATTTTGCACCTAAAAAGCAACTATTTTGCGATAAGCTTTCAAGATCGTTTTTATTAAACTCAAAACTATTATTATAATTTTCTAAAAGAACAGCTTCAAAAGGTTCACCTTTTTTTATTTTTTTAATACTTTTTTGAATATTTAAAAACTCACTTGGCTTTTGAGAAAACACCTCCACCACTCTTTGAGGTGTTAATACTTTTTGACTTTCTAAGCTAAGCACTACTCTTAATGCTGCCTCAAGGCCTGTTGTTCCAAATGCTGCAGATGAAAAATCAGTGGTTTTCATACTAGCCTCATGGGGGGCGTGATCTGTTGAGACAAAATCTATAACCCCAAGGCTGAGAGCTTGCCTTAAAGCTTCTCTGTCACTTTTAGATCTTAGTGGGGGATTCATTTTAAAAGAGCTATCATTTTCATTTATATCTTCTGATGTAAATAAAAGATGATGTGGGCAAACCTCACAAGTGGCATTGAGCCCCTGCTTTTTTGCTTTAGCAATTTCCTCTACTGTATTTTGACTAGATACATGAAGCACATGGTAGCGAGCCTTTTTGTACTTACTAAGTAGTTTTAAATCTCTTTTGACCATATCCACTTCAGCATCTGCATAATATGGTTTTAATTTTAACTTTTCTTGTACTGGTCCCGGGGCAAGGACTCCACCATGGCCTGGAAATTCTGCGTGTTGAAGTAAGGGTAAACTTGTAGTTTCTGAAATTTTAAATAGCTCCTCCATGACAGCATCAGAAGCTAAACCTTTACCATCATCAGTTAAGGCTTTAACTCCCCATTGAGAAAGGCTTTTTCCATCCACAGGAATTTGACCTGCTTGAGATTTTGTCATAGCTGCTGAGAGATAAACTTCAACCCCATATTTTTGGCTCATAAGGTTTAATTGCTCTTTTGCAAGGTTACAAACATCTACTGAGTCTATAACCGGATTTGTGTTGGGCATGGTTAGTAATGCCTTATAGCCACCATGCAATGCTGCCTTTAAACCTGTTTCTGGGGTTTCTTTTTGGCTTTGACCGGGGACCCTTAGGTGGGCTTGCACATCAACGCCAAGTTGGGTAATAAGTCCGTTTTTGGGGGATATAACCTCAAAATCATGAAATTTTTGACCAGTAGGGACTATTTCCTCAACAATCCCATTAATAATAACAATATCCACAGGTGTTTTATAAATTTGATCTGTCCATAGAGTGCAATTTTTGATTACAAATTTTGAGGGTAAAGCCCGCAAATTCATCATAATAGTTGCAAATTAGAGCTAATTTCATGTAATTTCAAGGATCTTAATTGGCCCCTTGAAAGGATATAAAACATGGCACGAATTTTAGTGACATTGGAATGTACTGAGGCACGTAAAGAAGGCAAAAGCCCCTCACGCTACACAACTACTAAAAATAAAACAAAAACTCCGGATCGTCTTCAAAAGATGAAGTACAACCCATCTTTAAGACGACACACGCTACATAAAGAAATTAAGTAATAGGGAGATAAAATGGCATTTAGAGACAGAGATAATAAAGATAGATCAGACCGCGGAGATAGAGGCGGTGATAGAGGTGATAGAGATGGTGGTTTTAAACCACGTGGAAGAAGCAGAGCTCGCCCTGCAGTTGATTTAACCTTTGATTACAAAGACCCTGATACTTTAAGGCAATTTATCACTGAGCATGGAAGAATTATTCCCTCTCGTGTGAGCCGCTTAAGTGCAAAACAACAAAGAGATTTAAAAACACAAATTAAAAGAGCAAGAATGCTTGCGCTTTTACCAGTTGGTACAAAACATTTTAACTACGAAGAAATGGGTTCAAGGAGAGGCTAATGGCTCAATTTTGTGAAATTACAGGTGCAGGCCCAGCAGTTGGAAACCTTGTTAGCCATGCTAACAATAAAAACAGAACCAGATGGATGCCTAATTTAAAATATAAAAGGTATGTTATTGATGAACTTGAAAGGTCCATCACCCTTCGTGTTTCAACCCGTGGAATTAAAACCATTCAAAAACACGGAAGCGTAGCAAGAGCGATTTTTAAAGTAAGAGAAGATCAGCTCTCTGAGAGACTTAAAAAAATCAAGCGCGATCTAGAGAAAAGAAAAAAAGCCTAAAGCAAAAGCAAACTCCTATTTATATTGAGAATCAATGTGTGCCAGGATAACACGTCACACGTTCTACCGTGCTAGACTAGCAAAATGACTTCCTCACGATTTGAGTTGACAATGTCAACTGAAACAGTGAGGTTTTTAGACAAGAGACAGAAATTTGCTAAAGATTTAGTAAACTCTTACAACCCGAGTTCTTTTATTTGCTCGTTGAGCTGTTTAACAAGATCTTGAGTTTTTTTGCGTAAATCTAGCTCGGGGTTTTTCTTAATGGCTGCTTCTTCAGCTTTAATGGAATCCCACTCGTCTAAAGCAAGCTTAAGGTCTGTGAGAGTGCTTTTAAGCTTTTGGTTAAGGGCATCAGATTTTGTCATTTGTTTTCATTCTATAAGTAATCAGCCGTTGGTCAAGCTTAAATCATGACTATTAAAGTTGTTCTTAAATTTAGTCGAAAACTAGTTATATGACATTTTTTAGAAAATATAAGCTATACAAAAAACTTCTACAATTCTTTTTGTTTGCAAATGCCTTTTTTATGATAGTGGGTCTTGTCGCAGGCTATAGATACTTGCAAACTCATTCTGTGAGCGAGCTTGAAATTTTTGCTATTTGTTTAGGCACTTTTTTATTTGGTATTGCGCTTCCATTTATGTTGATTAAGAAAATTGAAAATCAACTTAAAGAATGGGAACGTAATACTCAAAAAATGATTTCAGAATGGGTAGCAAGCTGGGTAGTGGCTCAAAGAAATAGTGATGATGAATATTATAAGGACCCCTTATTTTGGCTTAACTTCTTTCTTATTGGAATTGAAGGTATGCATGGGCAATTTAAAAACCCATACTTTCATTTTGTTTGTGAGCTATCCCCTCTGATTAGACAATCCCTTGAAGCGCAAAAAAATCTTTCTAAAAAGAAGACAAAAGCTCAAAAAGCTGCTTAAGTCTTAAGGCGTAATATAATTTCTTTCTTTTAAAAATTCGCTAGGTGATCGCGGCTCTCTAATACTTGAGTAAACTATGTATTTTTTAATGAATTCAGCCATATCCTCATTGGCTTCCATAATGTCTCTAACGGCAATGGCTAAGTAGGTTTCAAAAAGCCACAAATTACTCTCCACAGAGTGTTCTGCACTTGAAATAAGTTGTTTATGGGCTAAATCAATTAAAACATCATTAAGTACTTTTTTAATATCCGAGATTTCTCCCATGGGTTCTAGTTTATTTATTAAGGAGTTTAAAAACTCAATCCTTAATTGGTTTTCTTTAATGTCATTTTTGGCATCTGCTACAATTTGAGTTTTTTCATTAAGTTCTTCTTCAAATTCCTTATTTTTGCTATCAGCTGTAGATGATGTAACTTGTTTTAGTGCGTCAAGTAGTTTTGAGCTTAGTTTTGTGCGCACTGATTCTTCAGCCTGGAGCACAGTTTGTAACCCAATTACATATTTTGTAGGAGCTCCCCAGCTACTTTGGTGGGTTAATAATATAAGCAATAAGGCAAATATGGTTTTCATCTATTTATATGAAAAAGCAGGGCTTATGCCGATTTGTTTTGCGGTTTATTGGATTTAAAATAAAAATAAAGGGAATCAGCTGAAACAGGGTTTTCAGCTGTCAAAAGAATGTACATTCACTTATGGAGGTAACTATATGAAAACAATTATAGAAACAACACATGCACCAAAACCTGTGGGGCCGTATAGTCAGGCAGTAAAAGTGGGGCAATTTTTGTTTTGTAGTGGGCAAATTGCCATTGATCCTAAAACAAATCAAGTACTTAAGGGAACAGTGCAGGAGCAAGCAAAACTTGTAATGCAAAATATAGCAGCAGTATTAAATGAAGCAGGATGCGGGTTTGAAAAGGTAATTAAAACAACTATTTTTTTAAAAAAAATGGATGATTTTGCATCAGTTAACGAAGTCTACGGAACGTTTTTTAAGCAGCCATACCCGGCTAGAAGCACCATTGAAGTTTCAGCCCTTCCAAAAGGAGTTGATGTAGAAATTGAGGTTACAGCTGTCATCTAAAAAAATTTGGCTCTTATCAATAACGGCAATTATTCTTGTATGGCTTGTGGCTCCACTTTGGGGAATTAAAGAGTATATAAAAGTCATAGAAAGATACACAGAGCCTTCCCATGCTTTAAAAGCAGATTGTGCTGTTGTATTAACTGGCGGAGCTGGCAGAGTGAGAGAAGGAATTGCTTTATTAAGTAGACAACAAATTAAGCAATTAATCATTACAGGAGTGCATCAAAGCACAACCATGAGTGAGATAATGCCTGAGATTATTTATTACCCTGAAATTGATCTTGAAAAAGTTATTCTTGAAAGACGTTCCATTTCAACAGAAGGAAATGCACTTCAAAGTTTGGTTTTGGTAGAAGCGCTTAATTGTAGTGATGTATTACTTGTTACTTCTGATTACCATATGAATAGAGCGCTTAAAACCTATGAAAGTGTGTTTCCGCCAAACATACAAATTACACCCTATGTAGTCTCCAGTGATAAAACAATTGGTAGAAAAATTTGGCTCCATGCATTTGAGGAATTCTATAAGTATTTATTCTACGACATTTTTGTTTTCTAGGCTGCTTTTTTTGCCTTGGCAGTGCCTGAGCTTAATAGAGAAGAAAATGCTTTGATTAGTTTGGGGTCATATTTCCCGCGCTCAGAATTTAAAACATTCATAGCTTGGGCTGGTGTAAGAAGGGATCTTCCACCGCGTCTGGTAGTTAGTGCGCTAAAGGCATCAGCAAGAGCTATAACACGGGCGGGGTAATAAATCTCTTCACCACGAAGGCCTTTTGGGTAACCTGTACCGTTATAATACTCATGGTGCTGGGTGATAACTTCTTTAATTTCACTGGGAAAGTACTCAATGCCTTCTATCATTTGAAGGCCTAAGTGGGGATGCTTTCTTATTTCAAGCCATTCTGAATCGGTGAGTTTTCTATCGGTTTCACCTATATCAGAGGGAAGAAAAGACATACCTATGTCATGTAAAAGCCCACCAAGGCAGATGATCTCAAGAATTTTATCATTGTTGTTATTATCAGCCCTAGCAATAAGTAAACCTATAATAGCTGTAGATATAGAATGTCTCACCATATAGGTTTCGTTTTTAGACATCTTTAAAAACTGTGTTAGAACATTAACATCTTTTTTTAATAACTGAATATACGATTTAGCTAAAGCTTGAGCTTTAAAAAGTGATTCTTGGTCAAAAATGCCATCTTCATAAATTTCAAAAAGAATTTGCTCTGATAATTCCTCTACTGCAAAGGCCGCTTCAGATAGACTTAGTTTTTCCTGCTGGATCATTTTTCTTATTAATTTGTCTGTTGAATTTATGTACTGGCGGCGGTCTTTGGTTTGAATATAGAGCTTTTGTGCGCCCTTATGCATGTAGTTCTGAAGCCTTTGAGCATCTAAAACATCACCTAGGTTAAATATTTTTGTATATTTATCTTCAGAAATTTTAATAAATACATCAAAAGGCAGTGCTCCCTGCAGGCGTAAGAAAACTTCAATTGCCATTTCGCAATAATTCTGATTCATCAATAAATTTATCGACTTTTTTAAAACAAGTCTTAAGAGCTAAACAGTTGTACCGATTGATATAATTATGAGTACCCTCATTTTTGGACTAGCCGATGGGCTAGGTAAAAAATTTGTCTTCTTTGTAGATTATTGTGTAAAGCTAGGTGCCCTAGTAATTCAAAGTACTTCTGTGTCCATTAAAAGAATGAGGGAGAGAAGTTTTTTTGAAATTCTAAAAGTAATTATTACTCAAATTTATTTTACAGGTTACCAAGCGCTCACATTAGTAGCCATGATGGCGTTAATTACAGGCACACTTGTCATTATGCAAAGTAGCCAGCAGCTATCAAAAGTGGGTGGCGGAGCCATGCTTGGAGATTTACTTGTTGTTTTAATTTTTAGAGAACTTGGTCCACTCATAACTGCACTTATTGTTATTGCAAGATCTGGAACCGCAGTTGCAAGTGAGTTAGGAAATATGAAAGTGAATTATGAAATTCAGGCCCTTGAGAGTATGGGAATTAACCCCTTAAGCTACATTGTATTTCCAAGACTAGTTGGTGGGGTGATTAGTCTTTTATGCTTAACTTTTCTTTTTTGTTTAATTGCATTATTTGGTGGCTACTTAGTAAGTAATTTTATAAACCCCATTTCTTTTAAGTTTTACACAGATGGTATTGCATACGCTATGAATAATACGGATGTCATTTTATTTTTAGTAAAAAATATTTTTTCAGGAATTATTATCTTTGGTGTTTGTAGTTACCAAGGTATGCAAGTTAAACAATCATTTACTGAAGTGCCACAGGTAACAACAAAGGCAGTTGTAAACAGTATTGTTTTTACTGTTGGCTTTAACACCCTTATTTCTTTAAGCGTTTACATTCAAAATTTAAAAAAGCTTGGTATTTTATGATCAAAAGAGAGCGCATCACACATTTTGAAATTTTAAATTTAAATCAAAGCTTTGATCAAAATGAGTTATTTAAAGATATAAATTTAGATATTAAACTAGGAAAAATAATTTCAGTAATGGGTTCCCCTGGTTGCGGGAAATCTTTATTTTTAAAAATAATTTCAGGCCTTGTAGAGCCAACCTCTGGTGAGGTTATTTTAAATGAAAGAAATGTCTATAATCTGTCCTTTGAAGAGACGGTTCCATTTAGACTTAGTATGGCTGTTTGCTTTGAAAATGGCGGCCTTTTAATGAATAAATCTATTGATGAGAATATTAAATTATCACTTTTATACCATAACCAGTGGCGTTCAGAGAGAAGCCAAAAACTTTATGATAATCTCATTTATGATTTTAAATTAAAACCATACTTGCACTTACGTCCTGCACAGGTTTCCTCAGGGGTTAGGAAAATTGCAGGGCTTGTGAGAGCATTTTTACTTAACCCACAAATTCTTATTCTTGATGAGCCTAGCCTTGGCATTGGTCCAGAGGCAATGTTAACTCTTAAAAAATGGATTGAAATATTCCGATCAGAACATGATGACAAAGTTGTAATAATGGCAACGCAAGATATTGCGTTTACTAAACTTTTAAAGGCTGAAGTTTTGGAAATTAAAAATAAAACTTTATTAAAGGTTGCTTCATGAAGCTAAATTTAACTAAATTTGAAAGAACAGCAGGAGTATTTGTCCTTCTTTCATTTTTGGGTTTTATTTTTTTTACAGCATTTGTAGCTTATAAGCAGGGTTGGTTTGAGTCTAAGTATACTTTTAAAACCACATTCTTGCGCGGTGAGGGTTTGCACTCAGGAACTTCTGTTCAAATGTCAGGGTTAAGGGCGGGAACAGTTACTAATGTGACATTAAGTGATGATAATAAAATTGTTGTTACTATGAGTATAAGTGGTGAGTTTGCAAAAAAAATAAAACCAGATTCAGTAGCAAAAGTTGTTCGCCCTTTTATTATTGGCGATAAAGTAGTGGAAATTACTTTAGGTGAGGCAGATGGGCCAAGACTAGCAAATAATATTCCAATTCCTAGTGTTGAAACAATGGATATTATGGATTTACTAGGTGGTGGACAAATTGCTCCGTATCTTGAAACCCTTGATGGATTGTTGGTAAATTTAAAGGTAATTGCAGAAGCATTTTCTGACCCAAGAAGATCTGAGGCTGTAATTGGTATGTTTGATCAAATTTTGCCAACTTTACTTGATATTAGAGAGCTTGCACAACAAGCAACGCGTAAAAAAGCTTTATCAAAAACCTTAGAGCAAACATCATTGATGCTTCCGCATTTTACTGAGTTTTCTAAAAGATTACCTGAGCTTGGGGATAATGGTGCCCGCACGTTGGAGCAAATGAATAAATTAACAGAAGAGTTAAATAAAATTTTGCCACTTTTAGCTGAGATGGCCCCTGAAGCTAGTCAAAAAAGTGTGGAAGCTCTAAGAGAGGCTGTAGTTGTTTTAAAAGCCATGCAGAGATCTTTTTTACTTAGGGGGGCGGTTGAAGACATAAAAAAGGAAGAGGAAAAACTAAGACTTCCTGCAACGGAGAATAAATAAATGAACTCTGGTTTTTATAACTGCAAAACTTTAGGTAAAACCTTAAAAGAAGTCGCTGTAGATTTAATTCAAACAAGTTCTGAAAAAATTGTAAGCAAATGGTACCATAGTCAGCTTAATGTTGATTTATTCACCTGGGTTGATAGGGGTGAAAATGTTATTAAGCAGCAACTTAGCTTTAATGGGCAAGTGATTGAGTGGAATTGCCTGGAGGGTATAAAAACAGGGGTTGTTATTGAAGCTGACATTGAGGGCAGCAAAGAAACATCGGAGAGCATTCAGTTTGACACAGCTCCTCACGAATCGGCAGTAAAGTTAGCAATTGAAATTTTAGTGTATTTTGAAACAGATAAAAAATTATATGACCAGCTACTCTCTAATTTTAAAAACCCACAAAATATAAAAACACTAAGTCCAGAAGAGTTTGTCAAACGCTTTGGCATGGCATTAAGAAATTACCAAACACAAGACCAAGGCTTTTGGGATTCCTTTAAAAAGACTTTTCAACATATTTTTAAAAAAACAGGTTGATACTGTCCAGTTGTGCAAATAACCTTAAAGCATGCTGGATAGTTTATTCATTAGAAGATATCTTTTTTCTTCGCAAAAATCAGTAGTTAAAATACTAAGTATTATTTCAGTTTTAGGTATTTCTTTAGGTGTTGCTTCTATGATTGTGGTTTTAGCAGTCATGAACGGGTTTGATAAAGCTATTGAGGAAAGAAATCTTAAAGCTATGCCTCATGTTATTGTAAAAACAAACTCAAAAGATGAAATATCTAAGCTTAAAAAATTAGAGTCGTCATTTGTTGAGTACACAAAACAAGATGTTCTTTTAAGAACTGTTGAAGGGGTTAGTACAGGTGCCATCTTTTATGGCTTAAATGCCATAAGTCTTAATAATATTGCTTCAAAAATTGGACAAAGTATTGAGATTATTGAAACTGAAAACGGAAGAATTACAAGTGGTAAGCCAAAAGTAATTGAAGCGCCTATTGATTTAAAAAGGCGAGAAGTGGCTATTGGTTATGATTTAGCTAGAAGCATTGGAGTTATTGATAATGATGAAATTACTCTTATAGCGCCTGAGAGTTTACTCACACCTGATGAAGCCCCAGTTTATGAAAAATTTATTATTAAAGCACTGATCAGAACAGAGATTTCAGAGTTGGATACAAGATATGTTTTTTTTAACCAAAGCCTTTTTCCTTCAAGGTTTAAAGATACTGCTTCATTAGAAGAAGGTGTTGAGGCAAGATTGCCCAACCCTTATGTTGCAACAAAAATAGCAGGGAACTTAAAAAAGCATGGTTATAAAAATGTATTAACTTGGCAGGATTTAAACCAAGCACTTTTTTATTCTCTAAAAATGGAAAAAAGATTAATGGGTATTTTTTTAGCCCTAACAATTCTTGTTAGTAGTTTTTCAATTATGTCAGTGTTATTTTTACTTGTAGCTGAAAAAAGAAAAGATGTAGGCGTGTTAAAGTCTATGGGAGCAAAAGCAAGTCAAATTGCTAAAATGTTTCTAAAAATTGGCGTGACTATTGGTTTTGGCGGAATAGTTAGCGGAAGCCTATTAGGACTTTTAATATGCTACTTGCTATTAAGATACCCAATTATAGAGTTGCCAGATGTTTATTACGATACGCGCTTTCCCGTACTTGTAGATTATTTTGTAGTAACAGGCATTATTATTTTTGGTTTTTTAGTAACGGTTTTAAGTAGCTATTTGCCGGCAAGGCTAGCATCAAGGCAAAGCCCCATTGAAATTTTTAAATAATTCTAAAGGTATTTACTCCAACGTTGCAAGGCATCTTCACTGAGTTTTACTTTTACATGGTTAACATGATCACCTTGTTCTTGAGAGATAATATTCCCATCACGTGAAAGCTTGAAAACTAAAGAAGGATCGCTTGCGGGCAAATAAAGATCAACTAGGTTTGTCATTTTATTAAATTCATTTTCTATGGCGTTAATTAATTCATCTAGGCCCTGACCTGTTTTTGCTGATACATTCACAAAAGGTACAAGGCGGTGAATGTTGGTTGATCTTTGGTTGGTTAAAAGATCGATTTTATTATAAACATGCAATACGGCTTTGTTTTCAGCTCCAATTTCTTTTAATAAGTTGTTAACCACTTCAGAATGCTCTTTTTGTTGTGGGTGAGAGGCATCATGAATATGTAAAATAAGTTGGGCTTCTGAAATTTCCTCAAAGGTAGCTTTAAAAGCTTCAACAAGATGGTGGGGTAATTGGTTAATAAAACCAACAGTGTCTGTAAGAACGACTTTTCTCCCGCTAGGTAAAAATAATTTTCTGGTTGTAGGATCAAGTGTTGCAAAAAGTTTATCTTCACTTAAAACTTTTGCATTTGTTAATGCATTTAATAATGTGGACTTACCAGAGTTGGTGTAGCCCACAAGGGCAATAGTTGAAACTCTAACCTGGGAGCGTCTATGTCTGTGAAGTGCGCGCGACTTTCTAACCCCTTCTAATTCTTTTTTAACTTGCTCAATACGCTCCTGTACTCGACGTCTGTCAGTTTCAAGTTTTGTCTCCCCTGGGCCTCTTGTGCCAATTCCACCTGCTTGTTTAGATAAACCTGCAATAGCCTCACCTATAAGCCTTGGGAGTTGATCTTTTAGCTGAGCAAGCTCCACTTGAAGCTTACCCTCTCTGGTTTGTGCTCGGGTGGCAAAAATATCAATAATGAGTTGGCTTCTATCAATAACTGGAATTCCTATTTGCATATTTAGGTTTCTTTGCTGAATGCCACTAAGCTTAGCATCTATAATAATTAAATTAGCACCTGTTTGATCTTTTAATTGTCGTAACTCTTCAACTTTGCCGGTACCTATATAAGTTGCTGGATTTATTTTTTCTAGTTTTTGATGAGTGACACCTACAACAATTCCACCGGCCGATTCGCAAAGTTGGGCTAGTTCATCTAAATTATTTTGGAAATTTAAAGTATTTGATTTTAATGCAATACCAACAATGATGGCTTTATCTTTTTTGGGTAAAAGATCAATCATGTGTGTTTGTATTGGCACTGAATGGCTGTAATAGCTGTCATGTTAACAAGGTCATTAACATCAACGGCTCTTTGCATACAATTAGCAGGTTTTGTAATACCTAAAAGAATAGGGCCAATGGCTTCAGCGTTACCTAAGCGTTGCATAAGTTTGTAAGCAATATTACCTGAATTAAGATCTGGGAATATAAGAATATTTGCACCATCTTTAATTTCACAAAATGGAAAGTGTTCTTGAACAATTTTAGGATCAACAGCAGTGTCGGCTTGCATTTCCCCATCAACAATTAAATCTGGGCGCTTTTGTCTTACAAGCTCAGTTGCCAGCTTCATTTTTTCTGTGCTTTCAGTGCGGTTTGAACCAAAGTTTGAAAAACTAAGCATGGCAATGCGTGGTTTTACATCAAAAAACTTAGCTGACTCTGCGCAATTAATTGCAATGGCTGCTAGTTCTTCAGCTGATGGGTTAATGTTCACAGTGGTGTCCGCAAAAAATAAGAGGCGGTTTTTCATTATGATCATGTATAAACCTGCCGCTACTTCTCCTTTTTGTGTACCAAGCACACGTAAAATGGGTTTAACACTTTCAGAATAACTTTGTGTCACACCGTTTATTAAACCATCGGCATCACCCATGTGAACCATCATTGCCCCATAGTAGTTAGGGTCATAAATGAGTCTCTCGGCTTCAGCAAAGGTGAGGCCTTTTCTTTTTCTAAGGTCATGAAATTTTTTTGCGTAAACACTAAACTTTTTTGATTTTATGGGTTGAATAATTTCTACGTCTTTTAAAAGATTTAGATCTAAATCTTTAATTCTTTGTCTAACATTTGTCTCATTTCCTAAAATAATAGGACGAGCGACACCTTCTTCAATGACACTGTTACAAGCTCTTAATACTTTATCATTGTAGCCTTCAGGAAAAACAATGCTTGGCAGATGATGATCTGTTTTTGAACTAGATTTTACTTTATTAATAACGTTTCTAATAACTCCACGGGATGTCCCTAAAAGCGTTTCAAGATGTTCACGGTAATCATTAATATTTTTAAAAGGTTTTTTTGCTACCCCTGATTTTATAGCTGCTTCAGCAACCGCGGGGGCGACCCATAATAAAACCCGTGGGTCAAAGGGTTTTGGAATGATATACTCAGGGCCGAATTTAAATTTTTTACCACCGTAGGCTCTTGATACTGAATCTGGTACGTCTTCACGGGCAAGTTTTGCAAGGGCATGAACTGCTGCAATTTTCATTTCTTCATTAATAGCAGTGGCTCTTACATCAAGAGCTCCTCTAAAAATAAAAGGAAAGCCTAAAACGTTATTAACTTGGTTGGGGTAATCACTACGTCCTGTGGCCATTAAGACATCGGGCCTTGCATCCACTGCATCATCATAAGTAATTTCAGGATCAGGATTGGCCATGGCAAAAACAATAGGGTTTTTGGCCATGCCTTTTAGCATCTCTTTTGTCACAGCTCCCTTAGCACTTACACCTACAAAAACATCTGCATTTTTTAAAGCGTCAGTTAGAGTGCGGGCTTTTTGATCTGTTGCAAATTCATCTTTATATTTATTCATTCCATCTGGGCGGCCTTTATAAATGACACCTTTGGTGTCACACATAATTAAATTTTTATGTTTAACACCAAGACTAATAAATAATTTAGCGCACGCTATGGCTGCAGCACCGCCACCATTAAAAACAACTTTTATTTCGGAAGCTTTCTTTTTTGTAATTTCAAGTGCATTTATAAAAGCAGCTCCACTAATAATGGCTGTTCCATGTTGATCATCATGAAACACCGGGATCTTCATTCTTTTTTTTAATTCTTCTTCAATGTAAAAACACTCAGGTGCTTTTATGTCTTCTAAATTAATTCCACCAAAAGTAGGCTCTAGTAGAGAAACGGCATTTATAAATTCATCTGAATTTTGAGTGTTAAGTTCAAGATCAAAAACGTCTATATCAGCAAAGCGTTTAAATAAAATTCCTTTTCCTTCCATGACAGGTTTTCCTGCATGGGGGCCAATATTCCCTAAACCTAAAACGGCAGTGCCGTTTGAAATAACAGCAACAAGATTTCCTTTAGTGGTGTAGTCGTAAACTTTATCTTGATTTTGTGCGATGGCTTTGCACGGCTCAGCCACACCTGGTGTGTAAGCAAGAGAAAGATCTCTTTGTGTGAAGCATGGTTTTGAAGATACAACTTCAATTTTACCCTTGCGTCCTGTGCTATGGTACTCAAGAGCATCTTTTTCAATTGGCATTGCTCATTTATATAAATAGACGTAGCGCGTTAGCAAATTAAATTTGAGGATTTGATTGTGAGGTTATGCTAACCTTTTTTTGATAAAAAATGAGGAAAACTTATGAAATCTGAAAATGACGTTGTGATTGTTGAAGGGGTAAGAACCCCGTTTGTTAAAGCAGGCCTTGACTTTAAAAATGTTCATGCAGCAGAGCTTGGCAAACAAGCCTTAAAAGAACTCATTGCAAAAACAAACTTAAATGTAAAAACTGTTGACGAAGTCATTATTGGTAATACTGGCACCCCTTCTGATGCAGTTAATATTTCAAGAGTTGTGGCTTTAAATGCAGGTATTCCAAAGGAAGTTTCAGCCTATACGGTACATAGAAACTGTGCCTCAGCTATGGAAAGTGTGGCCCAAGGTTTTGATAAAATTAAATCTGGTATGGCTGAAGTAGTTTTAGCCGGAGGCACGGAAAACATGTCTCAAATGCCTTTAATGATGAGTAAAAACCAAGTGGCTGCTTTTGAAGCTCTTGCAGGCGCCAGAAGTGGCGGGCAAAAGCTCTCAGCCCTTGCGGGTTTAGTGGGGGCTAACTTAAACCAAGTTAAAGATTTAGTCACCACAGCTCCTTTTTCTGAAACACCTAACAAACCCATTATTTCTTTAATGCAAGGTTTAACAGATCCATTTTGCGGAATAAATATGGGGCAAACTGCTGAGATTTTAGCTAAAGAATTTGAAATCTCACGAGCTCAGCAAGATGAGTTTGCACTTAGCTCTCACCAAAAAGCATTAAGAGCGGGAGAGAGTGGTATTCATGCTCAAGAGATGACACCTGTGTTTTTGCCACCAAAGTTTGAAAAATATGTTAGTGCTGATGTGGGGCCTAGAAAAGATATTAGCCTTGAAAAGCTTTCTAAATTAAAGCCATTTTTTGATAAAAAATTTGGAACCATAACTGTAGGAAACTCATGCCCCATTACTGACGGAGCGGCGATGATTTTAATGATGAAAAGGGCTCGAGCTGAAGCTCTTGGTTACAAGCCTCTTGGAGTGATGCGCTCTTATGCTTTTATGGGCCTTGAACCTGAGAGAATGGGACTAGGGCCAACGCTAGCTACACCTGTGGCGCTAAAGAGAGCAGGTGGAATGAAGCTAAAAGACATTGGCTTAATTGAGCTTAATGAAGCCTTTGCTGCGCAAGTGATAGCTTGTAAAAAAGCATTTAATTCTAAAAAGTTTTATGAAGACAGAATGGGTCTGAGTGAGGCAGTGGGTGAAATTAACGATGACATATTAAACGTTAATGGCGGCGCCATTGCTTTGGGGCACCCTGTAGGGGCCACAGGTTCAAGATTAATTATAACTTTACTTAAAGAAATGCAAAGACGCGGTAATGTGCAATTTGGTTTAGCAACATTGTGTATTGGAGGAGGCCAAGGTGGAGCTGTCATTGTCGAAAGAGAAAATTAATAATCTTAAAACTAAAATTAGCCCACATAACGAAGCAGTTAGGTTAAGGCCCGATGGTGATATTGCTTGGATTGAATTTGATCTGCCAGGTGAGAAGGTAAATAAATTAACATCTAAAGTTTTAGTGCGCCTTTTAAATATTATTGAGGAACTTTCTCAATCTAAATATAAAGCTGTAGTTTTAATTTCTAAAAAAAATAATAATTTCTTTGCAGGGGCTGACATTGAAGAGATTAAAGATTTAAAAGTTCAGCAAGATGCCCGTGATGCAGCAGCCTTTGGCCAAAGTATATTTACATTACTTGAAGCGCTTCCCATGCCCACCATTGCAGCCATAAATGGCGCTTGCGTTGGCGGTGGGTGTGAACTTGTTTTGGCTTGTGACTACAGAATTGCTACAGATGATGCTTCTACAAAAATTGGTTTGCCTGAGGTTTTATTGGGAATTATTCCAGGTTTTGGTGGAACACAAAGGCTACCAAGGTTAATTGGTTTACAAGCAAGCCTTGATATTATTTTGGCGGGAAAAACTGTTTTAGGAACTAAAGCTTATAAAGCAGGCCTTGTGGATTTATGTGTGCCTAAAGAGTTATTGCTCTCAGAAGTTAAAAAGTTTGTTAATGAAGTTATTAAAAAAGGAAAAAGACGTAAGTTTTTTTCTGCTCGTGGACTTGCCAACACTTTACTTGAAGGGCCCTTAAAGTTTTTAATTTTTAAAGGTGCAAGAGATCTAGTTTTAAAAAACACAAAAGGTCATTACCCGGCGCCTTTAGCAGCCCTTGATGTAGTTAGAAAAACCTATGGTAAAAATCTTTTTAAAGGTTTTAATTTAGAAGCTGATGTTTTTGGAAAAATGGCAGTCACGGAAGTGAGTAAAAACCTTATTAGCTTATTTTACATGACAGAAAGTGTAAAAAAGCAAACTGGTTTAAGTGGCAATTTATCAGTTGATTTAAGTGAAGTTAAAAATGTGGGTGTATTAGGTGCCGGAACCATGGGTGGAGGCATAGCACAATTAGCAGCTGATAAAGGGATGAGTGTAAGGGTAAAAGATGTGAGCCTTGATGCCATTACTAAGGGACTTAAGACTGCTAATGATTTATTTTCAAAAGATTTAAAAAGAAAAAAAATTACAAAGTATGATCTTTCAAGAAAAATGAGCCTTATCTCTGGTGGCGTTGATTACGCTGGTTTTAAAGAGCTTGATGTTATTATTGAAGCCATTGTTGAGGATATGAATATTAAAAAGAAGGTTTTAAGTGAAATGGCTAGTTTTTGTAAAGCCGATGCCATTGTGGCTAGTAATACTTCCTCATTAAGTATTACAGAAATGTCTACTGCTTGGCCTAATAGAGAGAATTTTGTTGGCATGCATTTTTTTAACCCAGTAAATAAAATGCCACTTATAGAAGTGATCCGAGGGACTCACACTTCAGATAAAGCATGTGCTACTATTTTTGCTTTATCTAAAAAAATGGGTAAAACGCCCATTGTTGTGAAAGATGGCCCCGGGTTTTTAGTTAATAGGCTATTGCTACCTTACTTAAATGAGGCTTGTTATGTTTTTGCTGAAGGTTTAAGTGTAGAGTACATAGATAAAACTTTATTAAAATTTGGAATGCCCATGGGGCCACTGCACTTAATTGATGAAGTGGGAATAGATGTAGCAGCAAAAGTAGCCAAAATTTTATACTCCGCCTTTGGTGTAAGAGCAGAACCAGCTAGTGTGATGAGTAAAATTGTTGAGGCTAAAAAACTTGGCAAGAAAAACAACTCAGGATTTTACATTTATGACTCGGCTGGAAAAAAATTAAATGTTGATGGTAATATTCATAATATATGTGGTGTGCAAAAGACTTTAGATAATAAGTATAAACCAGAAGAGCTTGTTCATAGAGTATTATTCCCCATGGTTAATGAAGCGGCATTATGTTTAGAAGAAAAAATTGTTGAAACTGCACAAGATGTAGATTTAGGGATGATTATGGGAACAGGTTTCCCGCCATTTAGAGGAGGCTTATTAAAATGGGCTGATTCTTTAGGAGTTTCAAAAATTGTGGATGATTTAGAGGAAATGGCTGTGAAATTTGGGCCAAGGTTTAAACCTTCAGGAGCCATTTTTAATATGGCACGCTCAGGTAAAAAGTTTTACCAGTGAAAGAGGAATAGTTGTGAGTTCTGTTGTGAGGTCTAACACGCATAGTGTGTTTATAGGCTATGTTCTTTGGCTTTTTGGTTTTACTGGTTCGCACCGCTTTTATTATGGCAAAACTACAAGTGGGATAATTTATTTTTTTACACTTGGTCTTTTAGGAATTGGTTGGCTGATTGATTTATTTTTAATTCCCGCTATGGATACAGCGGCTGACATAAAATATAAGCCAGGAGCACATGACTATAACATTACTTGGATTTTACTCACATTCTTAGGGGTATTTGGCGTTCATAGAATGTATTTAGGTAAATGGGTTAGTGGTATAATTTATCTATGCACTGGTGGATTGTTATTTATTGGCGTGCTTTATGATTTTTGTACACTTAATGAGCAGGTGAGTTTGGCTAATAGTAATGGTTAGCCAGTTATGTCTGTCTTTACAATCTGGAATTGCTTTTAGCGGCTATCTTATTTTCTCTACTCCCATCTGATCCGATTGTGTAATTAAGTTCTTCTTTCGCACCTTGACTGTTTTCTTTATTAGGTTTGTTTGTCCCACCTGTAGCGATTATGTTGTCCACAAAGTAGCCTTAAGTTATCTATGTCTATTGATGAGCCGCCATGGCTGTAAGGTTCGACATGATCTATTTGAATAAAGTGTGTGGAGTTGCACTTTTTATCTCTGTTGCTAACATATTGGCATTTTCCCTGATCTCGCTTCCATACCTGGCGCTTGATGATTGCTGGAATGTAACGCGAGTTTACTTCCGCCAGCGGAAGTGCACTTTGACACCTGCTTTTGCCTTTGACTGCGTTTTCTTCTTTGTTAATGCTCTTATCAAGCTTGTTAAGCGCAATCTCTGCCAGCTCTGAAAGGAGCTCTTCATAGCTAGGATTGGCCTTTTTATGAGATATTAATGCCTTTACTCTCTCAAGCTTATCTTTAAGCTCTTTTGTAATAACAAATCTCACCTCTATCTTTTCTTCTGTAATAAGCCTTTCTCTGTCTTGAAGGCTATTAACTACTAGAGGTGATATTTTTATTAATTCCTTCTCACACTCTTTCTTTGATTTATTTTCAAGCTTTACTAAAAGCTCTCGTTTTTGATTAATGTTATAGCTTTTCTGATTAACTCTTTTTTCTTGACCAATAAACATGGCGGCCTGGGCTAAAGTAGTAAGGTTTAAATTCCCTGCTTCTATTTTAGTTTTAACCTCTGGGATGTCTCTCATAAGTCTCATAGCAGAGATTCTACGTTGAGCAGCACTTTCAGAGTATTGTAGTTCTTTTACGCAAAACTCAAATAAGCTGGGAAAGCCTAGTTCAAGATAGAGCTTTCGAGATTGTACTTCTGAAAGGTAATCTAAAACCAAGGATAAGAGTTTTCTTTCCTCTGAAACTAGGTTTTTAAGTTCTAATATTAACTTATTATTATCTAACTTTTTAATATTTAAATTATTCATATAAATCTCCTTGTCTTTTCTGAGGCAGAATAACATAGGTTTTAAATCTTAGATTTTTCACTCACAAATCAATTACGTCAGCCGAATTCAAAAAAGATTTCAGAGCGAAAGAAAATTTCAGAACCACACAATAAAGACAATGTGCGCGCGAATAAAGTAGCAAATAAAAGCAAAAATAAAACTCATAGAACAAAATAAAATCTCAACAAAAAAACGTATCAAGTGACAAATTATTAAAAAGTGAAAGTAAAAAAGACAAAGATAAGCTAAAACAAGAAACAAACAGTAAACAACAAGAACAGAAAACAAAGAGCAAAGAGCAAAGAGCAAAGAGCAAAGAGCAAAGAGCAAAGAAACAACAAGTCACGTCAAATTAACAGAATTAAAGTGTCAAATATAAAAACACCACCGCCACCGGTGGCGGTGAAGACACATCAAAATTAAGTTTTTTAAAAATGTTCTAGTAAGAGAAGTTTAAGAGTTAAATTATTTGGTATGAAATAATAAAGAACTACTTAAACAGGACGAGCCACAATATAATATTGCTCAGTTAAAAAGTTAGATAGCGAGTTTAAAAGGGCCTTGTTTAATATTTTATATCCCTTAGAGCCTGAAATTTTATTTATAACTCGCTCAACCTTAAAGCCAGTTGATGTCAACATTCGTGAAGTTTCTTTTAAAGTAAAAAAACGCACATGATCTACATCTAAAATGCCAGAATCTTGGTAGCTAAACTCATCTTTAAAAATTAAAGATCGAATAACGCTATAGTGGCGCACATTTGGAATTGAAATAAGAAGCACCCCATCGGGTTTTAAATAATTTTTAAGTTTTAAAATCATTCCCCAAGGGTCATAGAGATGCTCTAAAACATCAGCCATAACAATGCAGTCAAAATATTTAGGCTCAAAAGGCATGGTAGCCTTTTCTACATCTTCAGTGACAACAGTTTTTAAATATTTCTTTGCCTCATTAGCAGCAACTGGATTTAACTCAATACCACTGACTTCCGCAGGATAGTCTTTCCAGCCAAGTGCACTGCCACAACCCACATCTAAAATGGTTTTAGCATTTTTGGGGACAAGCTCTAAAAAATCATGGCGTTTAGAGACATAATACTCACTAGGTTTTAAAAAGCGTTTTTCAATGTTTTGAGAATAAATACTAGCCATATGAGAATTGTGATTATGTTTAGTGAGTTGACACCTGTCAAACGTGTAATGGCTCAGTAGTATTAAATAGTTACGTGAACCTTCTCAACTGGAATATAAAGGGGGTAGAGGCGGCATAAGGTGTGTAAATGCTTATAAATGAGAGAAGGAGTACCTGTATGAGAAAGGGTATTATTTTAGCGTTGGCATTTATTTTAGTTTCCTGTGGTGGGCAGAAGAAAAAATCTGATGACACCATAACAAGAGGGGCAGCTAGAAACAGTGGCTTTTTAGGAGCCGGAAAATTAAGCGATACAGCAATACAAACCTTTAATGGAAGTGTTTGGGGCATATTAACTCCTCAGAGTAACAATGCCACACGAGCATTTTTATCTACCGATTGGCCTTATGACTTTATAGGAGCCACCACAAATCAATCAGACTCAGGTTGGACACCAGCTTCGGGTTTAACTCCAAGATCATGTTCACCAGGTATTTGTGAAGCCAGATTAATGTTTGGTATAGAAACAGGCTCTAACCAGCATGCTTATATGACAACTCAATCAAACCAATTAATAAGTCAAATTATTGCTTCAAGTAGAAGAGAGGCTGTTACAGCAGGCGGTATTACACTAGCTTTCTGGGATTCTTTAGTAGGAACTACTATGGATGGAGAGGTTTTAACCGCCATACCTGTTTATGTACCAATTGACCCGCAAGGTTCTTATATTCAAGGCTCACAAATTAATATGGTATTTAAAGACTCTAAAGGAAGCATTACGGTAACAGGTATTGTTGAGCCCAATGGTCTTTACCATGGAACTGTTAGCTTTCAAAACACTGTAAATGTTAACAACCAACAGGCTGCAGCTGGTTTATTGGGAAACTTTGATATACACATTTGCTCTGTTTTTAAATGCAACTAAATTAACAAAAAGGCAAAATATATGAGTGCTAAATCCATTTTTGTACTAAGTTTAATTTTCTTCTCAAATAATTTATTTGCACATTCTGTTTTTGTTGAAGATTTAAAGAAAAAATGTGCCCTTTCTTTAGAAAGCCTATCTAATGACGTAGATGCTGAATTTGCTCAAAAATTAATTATTACAAAGCCACAAGAAGCAGAGCCTATGAGGCTTCGCTTGCAAGTTGAATTAATGATTAATGCCCAAAGTATACAAGCAAAAGCCTATGAAGCTGATGAATTTTTTAAAGTAGAATCTGGTAAAATTATAAGACGCTCTGTTAAATCAGGTAAAAGTAGCGCAAGAGCACTAAATCTTTTGCAACTCACACAACTTGTGACAAAAAAATATTCTCAAGCTAATAGAATTGATGTAGCCATTGAAGATCAAACAGGGCACATTTATTCCCTGGAAGTTTATGGAAGACATGAGTTTATTTTAAGAAATTTAACAACAAATAAAATTTATAGTTTTAAGTCAACAGAATTAGATAAGCCAGTAAATGTATTTTTTAGTAAAAACAGAAACGAGAGTTTTTTAAATATTCAATATACTGATAGTTGGAACATTGTAATAACAGGTATGGGACAGCCATTATTTAACTTAGATTTTTCTTTGGTGCATGAGTAAAAAATGAAAGCTTTTTTATTAACCCTCATTTTTATTTTTAACATAACATCATATGCATCAGAATTATATACCGTTGGTGAAGGGAAAAGAATTAATTCACTGCCTTCACGTTTTTATACTCAGTTGCAAAGAGTTCAAAAAGAGTATGTTGAGGCTTCAAAGTTTGAAACTAGAGAACTTTTATACCTAGAGACAGACAAAGATTTAAATAAAAGTGTTGCTTACTACTCTTTGGTAAATAAAAATTTAATTAATAAAAAGTCTGTTAAAGATTTTGAATCTGAATATATAAAACTTAATAACTTAAAAAAAGTAAGTATTTACTATGAGGAAAATAAAAATAAACCAAATCAAATTTTTTCACTAGAGGAACATGGGAATTATTATTTTTTAAAAAATCTCTCAACCGGGGAATATGTTAAGTTTTATAAAAATATATCTGAAGGTATAAGTACTGTTTTTGGTGCAGAGTTTTATAAGCACCGCTATGTTAATATTTTTTCTGCCTCTGAGAGAGAGATTGCCATTATTGTTGATGGAAAATTCTATTTTTATATAAAAAACTAGTAGCGCCTTTTAATTTCCCAACCTATTATATTAACCATGAATCTTGAATTTCCTAGCCAGATGATGAAAACCATTATTGGTGGCTATTCCACCATTGATGTGCCGCACCTAGACTTTCACTCCTTAGAAGAGGTGGGTGAGTTTATAAAAACCTATGGCTATGATCTTTCACAACCTGAAGAAGTTGAGGCCGTCTGGAGTATTTATGAGCAGTCAATTCTACTTTTACAAAAATATATTTTAGATCCCCATGAGAAAATCCCTGATGTTTTATTAACCCGCCAATCTGTTGAGGATATTAGGAGGCTTTTTTTATATGCTTCAACAAAAGATCATAAAAAAAACCCTATGCAACTATGGTCCTGCGCTATTTTAAGAGTTATGCATTGTGTAGCTCACGTTGATAATGATTTATTTTTTAACTACACAAATGAAATTCAAAATCAAATCTTTGGTCCCTTTCAATCTCAAGTAGTTACTGATGAAGGCGGGAATTTATTCTTAGGCACAAAACAAAACTTTGATCAAGTTCCACTTATGAAGTTTGAGCTTAAAGCCTTTAAAGAGCGCCACTCTATGGTCATTAAAACTTTAAGCAAACCAGAGAGCGTAGCTATGGAAATATTTGACAAAATGGGAGTAAGATTTGTTACCTCGCATATTTTTGATGCTTTTAGGGTGGTAAGATATCTTAGAAGAGAAAATATAATTAATTTTGCTAACATTGTGCCTCACCAATCTAAAAACACGCTTTACCCAGCAAATATTTTTCTAGAAGTCATTGATAAATTAAATAAAACTAAAAAAATATACGATGTTGAACAAATTGATAAGACCTTAAGCGCTGAGTATGATCTCAATAAAGATAGAGCTGAATTTAAGGAAAAATTCAACCCTTTTTCAGATTCTGACTATAAGGCTATAAAATTTATTTCAAGACATCTAATTAAAATTAAAACCCAAAGTAATAACTTGCGATTTTTTTACCCTTATGAGATTCAAGTCATGGATTATCAAACTTATATTAATAATATGTCAGGGACCACCTCTCATGCTGAGTATAAACAAAGGCAGAGAAAGGCAGCCCATGATAGGGTGATGGGTGAAATATTTTTTGCCCCAAACTGAATGGAAAATTAAATGAGTGCCCCTCAATTGGCAGTTTTTGTAGCTTTTGGTGATGAGTTTAAAAGAGTCAGAGCTGCAATGGCTAAAAAAGATGTTTTAAGTGCAACTAGAGTGCGAGGTGAGCTGGGCGGAGTTTTAGTTGATTTAGTTCAAACAGGCATAGGTTCTGAAGCAGCACTAAAAGTAGCTAGCCAAATTTTGGATGAAATAAAATACAAAGGCTGCCTAGTTTTGGGCTATTGCGGCGGGCTTTCCCCAAGGCTTCATGTTAATGACGTGGTATTAGCTAGTCTTGTGTTAAGTAATAAAACAAAATTTGAATTAGATAAAAAATTAAATGCAAGCCTTGGTAAAGCTTTGGTGGCAGAGGGTGTAGCATATAAAGATGTGCCGCTAATTACCCAAGCTGATATTATTGAAAGCCAAGAGCAAAGGCTTGAGCTTTTTAAAAAGACAAAGGCAGAGGCTGTTGATATGGAAGCATTTGAGATTGTGAAATTGGCAAGAGGTAAAAATATTCCAGCCTTTGTTTTAAAAGCAGTGGTGGATGATATTCATGCAGATTTGCCTGAATTAAATAAGTCTTTTAAAAAAGCTGGGGAAAATGGTGTGAAAGAAGAGCTTGCAAAAGTTGCAAAAACTCAAAAAAATGCGCATAAGACATTTACAAAAAACATGAAAAGTGGAGGAGAGGTTCTCCAAAAGGCAGCACCCCTTGCAGCCTCTTTTATAGACACTTATTGGAGTCAAAACCTGTGACAGTGATTTTATTGGCTCATGTAAGGGCAGTTTTATTAACAATTATTATTCCTATAGTTACATTTTTTTATAGCCTTGCCACTGTTTTATATTTTATTCCATTTTCAGATAGAAACACCATGGATAAAGTTGTTAAGTCTTGGGCTAATGTTATTTGCTTACTCTCTGGTTTAAGAATTCACGTCTCAGGAGTGGAAAATTTAGAAGGTGTTAGATCTGCTTTGTTTTTAAGTAACCATCAAAGCTACTATGATATTCCAGTTTTATTTGTTGCCTTAACCCATTCTTTTAGAATAGCAGCTAAAAAAGAATTATTTAAAATTCCCTTTTTTGGACAAGCCATAAGTAAATGTGGTTTTTTACCCGTTGATAGAAGTAATGCTGAAGCCTCTCAAAAATTACTATCAATAATGCAGGAAAGATTTAAAAGCGGGGAAAACTTTTTAATGTTTCCTGAAGGTACGAGGTACGCTGGTGAAGGTGTGGGGGATTTTAAAAGTGGGGCTTTTCATTTAGCAATTAAAACAGAGGAGCCAATTGTACCAATAAGTATTTATGGAACACATAAGGCACTTCCTAAATATGGTTACCTTGTTAATAGGAAACAATGGTGGCTAGATGTTTACGTTCAGGTTTTGCCTGTAATAAATGTTTCCGGTGTTTCAATGCTTCAGAGGTTTGAACTAAAAAACCAAGTGAGAACCTTGATTGCTTCAAGTTATGCTCAGAGCCAGAGAGTTGCCAATAACGTCGTTGTGGGTCTGACGATTCAAAACTAAATTTTTTATTTATTACAAGCTGTAGGGTATCTCTTTCTGAAATATATTTTAAAGAGCTCATAGAGATTTTAATTGGAATACGTAGAGATCTTTTTGTAAAGGTCTTCAGAAGATTTTCATACCGAAGGTATTGATTAAAAGTATTGGCTCCATCAAAGCTGACATAGGGGCCAACATAAATTACCCCTGAGGGCAAAATTACTAAAGGGTAATTTTTATTTTTAAAAAAAGATATTTTTTCCCATGTTAGGCCATCAATGGTTTTATAAATTCCATTTTTTGATGCAATTTTAAATTCTGGTACTTCCGGGTGAGAAGCTATGTCAAAAACAGGGGTGCCAAAAAAATCTTCATTTGAAATTTGAGTTTGTATGAGTTGATTGTCGCTTACATTTAAATCTGAAAACCAAACTAGGCCGGTGTTTTTTGAGTAATAGGAAGTCCATTTAATTGTTTTAATATTTTTAATTTTATGTTTAAGGCTATTTGAAGTTATAAAAATATTTTTACTAAAATTTGCTGATTCTACTTTATCTAAGGATGTAATATTTTTGTTTTGTGTTTGTACCCAGCCGCCAGTTATACTTTTAATTTTTTGATTATTTACTTTATTAACAAAATTAAATTGTGTAATAAAATCTGAAATCAGCGCCCAACCCTTTATCTCATCATTTTGAAAAATTAAAGCCCAACTGCCTTTAATGTTATTGATTTTAACTTTTGAATTTTCTTTTAGTGTAGCTATTTTTTTTGATTTTGCTTTCGGTTGTTTTAATAGTTCTACTGATTTTTTTGAAATTCCGTAACCAAACTGTGTGTAAAGTGGTAAAATTTTTTCTTCTGTTAGCCAACCTGCATAGCTTTTACCTTTTATTTTTACATAGGAATCTTTAATTTTTAAAATTTCAACTTCATCATCTCTTTGTGTGGCCCCACAGGGTGAGCTTATGGGTGAAGGCTCACATAAGAGGTGAGATGTGTTTGCAATTTTTGCTTTTAAAGTTAAATTTTGTGGCAAAATTATTTGGCTTCTTAAAAAGCGCTGTCCTTGATTATTAAAATACCATGTACGTGTTTGAACATCCCCTTTATGTAATAATTTATTAATAGAAACACTTCCAGATGAGAGGAGGCTGTCTGGGGTTTTATAAACTTCAACACCAAAGGCTAGTTGAGCAATCAGAGCAAAAGCATTTATAAATAGCATTAGTATTTATAAATGCATACGCTAAGCCATCTGTGTGCCTAATAACTTTGATGTAAACTAAATTATTTGAGATTATTTGCCTAGTCTAGGCAGAAAAATCCTTTTACAATATTGTAATATGAAGCAAATTTGGGCATTTATTGTTTTCTTTTTTTCTGTCGTTGTAAATGCGCAAGATATTAAAACTTCACAAATTGAGTTTGACAAAGCCTATTTGCAAGCAGCAGGTTCTATTAAAGAAGTCTCTCAGGGCGGATTTTATGAACCCCAATTTAATGTTGGCGTAAAAGGCATTTTCTCAAAAAGCTTAGATATGAAACTTTCTGTTGGAACTGCTAGCCTGCTTTCCAAACCAAATTGGATAAGTTCAGGTAGTGAAAAAATAAGCTTAGTAGATGCTGTGGCAACATATAGA
Source organism: Oligoflexia bacterium (assembly GCA_016715815.1). GTDB lineage: Bacteria > Bdellovibrionota > Bdellovibrionia > JABDDW01 > JABDDW01 > JADJXN01. The sequence continues at coordinate 233,048 of JADJXN010000003.1, read as the reverse complement.
ACAAATTATATAGATTTTTATGCAGGCCAATTTTTAATTCCTTGGGGGCTTGAGGGGACAACTTCAGAAGCAGATTTATTTTTTCAGCGCACACTTTTATATGAGAACGGATATTTTATTTTACGAGATTATGGTTTTGGAATGCGCGCTCAAAACTCAGGTTTTAGTTTTGATTTAAGTGCCCATAGTGGTGAGGGTGGGGGAAGCTATAATTCTGACAATAAATTATTTGTAACAGGGCAATGGAGTTATCAAACACCTATGCAAACAAGCATTGGCCTAAGCCTAACTCAAGGACATTATGATAATACTCAGCTTAGGGGGGCTAATTTATTTTTTAAATTCAACTTTGCTAATATAAAACTTATGATTGAGGCCTCAGGCTTTCAGTCAATTTTTAATTCAGTACAAACTGATTGGCTAGCTTGGCATGGAGATATTATTTACCATGCTAGTGACGAAATAAATTTACTAGCTAGATATGAGCAATATAACCCCAACTTTCAAGAAGTTCAAAACGTGCTTGGACGCGGAAACCTTAGTTTAGAGTGGCATAACCGCGATTCAAGCTCTCGCTTGTTTTTTAGCTTTCTTAAAAATAACGAGAGCCTGAATGAATCCCCCAATGACGAATACCGTATAACGTGGCGCATTGCCACCCTCTGAGGTAGCAGGTAGTTTTTGGTAATTGTAGGGGTTAGATTTGAGTTGACGCCACAGTCAATAGAGCATTTATTAAGTAAGAATTAACATATACAATTACCAAAAACTACCTGCTACCTTTTGGTAAGGAGGGATTGATGATTAAAACACTAGGCGTTTTGGGGGCTGGCCAAATGGGTAATGGCATTGCTCAAGTGGCAGCTGCTTCAAGTATAGAAGTTTTGCTTTATGACATTAAAGAAGAAGCACTGACGCGCGCAGTAACAAATATTTCTTTAAGCCTTGATAAATTAATTAAAAAAGAAATTATTAAATCTCAACAAAAAGATGAAATTTTAAAAAAAATTAAAGCAACAACTAATTTTGGAGATTTAAAATCTGCTCAAATGGCTATTGAAGCTGTTAGTGAAAATGAAAATTTAAAATTAGAAATTTTTAAAAAGCTTGACCAAACTTTAAGTGCCGATGCCATTTTAGCCAGCAACACATCAAGCATTAGTATTACAAAAATTGGTGGGGTAACAAAGCGAGCTGACAAAGTTATTGGTATGCATTTTATGAACCCAGTACCCCTGATGAAACTTGTTGAGGGCATTAGAGGCCTTGCAACTAGTGATGAAACTTTTAATAAAACAAAAGAACTTGCAGAGAAAATGGGAAAAACTTTTATTTTGGTAAAAGACTTTCCTGGTTTTGCTGTAAATAGAATTCTTATGCCTATGATTAATGAGGCTGTTTATGCGCTTTACGAGGGTGTGGCTGAACCACAAGCTATTGATGAGGCCATGAAACTTGGGACAAACCAACCCATGGGTCCACTGACCTTGGCAGATTTTATTGGGCTTGATACCTGCCTTGCCATTATGAATGTGCTCCATGAAGGTTTGGGAGATAGTAAATACAGGGCATGCCCATTACTTGTTAAATATGTTGAGGCTGGTTGGCTTGGTAGAAAATCTGGCCGCGGCTTTTACCAATACTAAAAGGTGATAAATGGAAAATATAATTTATGAAAAAATTGAGTTAGTTGGAGTATTACAAGTTAACAGACCAAAAGCACTTAATGCTTTAAATGTGCAAACAATTATTGATTTTGAGAAAGCCTTAGACAAAATTGAGCAAGATAGAGAGCTTCGCTGCCTTGTAATAACAGGTAGTGGAGATAAAGCTTTTGTGGCAGGGGCTGATATTGTTGAAATGTCAAAAATGACATCTATTCAAGCAAAAGAGTTTTCACAAAAAGGACAGGGCATTTTTAGGCGCCTTGAAATTTTAAGAATACCAGTAATTGCTGCTGTTAATGGTTACGCTTTAGGTGGCGGGTGTGAGCTAGCTTGTGCTTGTGATTTTATTTATGCCTCTGAAAAAGCAAAATTTGGTCAACCTGAAGTTGCTTTAGGGTTAATGCCGGGCTTTGGCGGAACCCAGAGACTTGCCCGCTTTGTAGGTTTAGCCAATGCACGAGAGCTTATTTACACAGGTAGACAAATTAATGCCCAAGAAGCTTTAAGAATTGGGTTAGTAAACAAAGTATGTGAACCAGAAAAACTTATGAACGAAGTTTTGGAATGTGCAAAAATAATTTCAAAACAAGCCCCACTTGCAGTAGCTGCCTCAAAAGAGGCCATTAATGATGGTTTTGATGTAGCCATTGATAAAGGACTTGGTTTTGAAGTTGATTTATTTAGTGATTTATTTGAATCAGAAGATGTAAAAATAGGTACCAAAGCGTTTATAGAAAAAACACCAGCAAAATTTATTGGTGAGTAATGGCTTTAAAAAACCATGTCCGTATTATAACTGCCACAAGCCTTTTTGATGGCCACGACGCCAGCATTAATATTATGCGAAGGCTTTTTCAAGCCGGCGGTGCTGAGGTCATACACCTGGGGCATAACCGCACTGTTTTAGATATTGTCAATGCCGCCATTCAGGAAGACGCCAATGGTATTGCAGTTAGCAGTTACCAGGGTGGACACATGGAATTTTTTAAATACATGGTGGATTTACTGCGTGAAAAGGGAGCGGGGCATGTAAAAGTATTTGGTGGCGGTGGTGGAGTTATTGTTCATGAAGAGCAAAAAGAATTAGAAAAATACGGTGTAACCATTTATCACCCAGACGACGGTCGCCGTTTGGGGCTTGAGGGAATGATTAATGATGTTTTGGAAAAATGTGATTTTGATGTAACGCAATTTAATAAAAATAATTTTTCTAAAGATAAATTGTCTGAACCTTTAGAATTGGCAAAGGCTATTACCGTTTGCGAAAATTTTGAACCTGAAAAAAGACCTTCAAATTTAAAAAACTTTTTAAAAAATCAAAAACTACCTCTTGTAATTGGAATGACGGGTACCGGGGGAGCTGGAAAGAGCTCATTAACTGATGAGCTCATGCAAAGATTTTTAAATCATTTTAAAGATATAAAACTTTGTGTGCTTTCAGTGGACCCTACAAAAAAGAAAACCGGGGGGGCCCTTTTGGGAGACCGTATTAGAATGAATTCTTTATCCAGAGAGAATACTTTTATGCGCTCAATTGCAACCCGTGGGAGTTTAAATGAAGTGTCTGAAAGCTTAAAAGAATCTATTTTATTATGTAAAAACTCTAGTTTTGATTTAATTTTTGTAGAAACCATTGGTATTGGCCAAGGAAGTACGGCCATTACAGATTATGTTGATTTGTCTTTATATGTAATGACGTCTGAATATGGAGCTCCCTCACAACTTGAAAAAATTGACATGCTTGATTATGCCGACATTATTGCTATTAATAAGTATGACCGTCGCGGCGCCGAAGATGCTCTAAGGGATGTAAGAAAACAATACCGCCGCTCAAGAAAACTTTTTGATACCACAAAAATTTCTGATGAGAACCTGCCCATTTATGGAACAATTTCTTCTCAGTTTAATGATCAAGGTGTAAATCAGTTATTTTTAAATTTAGTAAATAAATTAAAAGAAAAAGGTTTTAATAAAAATTTAATAAAAGAAATGCTGGTTACTAAACGCTACACTATTTTGCCAGCTGAGAACCAAGCCTACATGAATGAAATTGTAAAGGCTTGCAAGCAGTATAAGAATAAATATTTAAAAGAATATGAAGTGGCATCAGAACTAGGAGCTGTAGAGCAATTATTAAAAAAAGCTAAACGTGGAAGTTTGCATAATGATTTGAAAGATAGAAAAATTGAGCTTGAAAAAGAATTAGGCTCTGAAAATGTAAAAATGCTTCGTGAGTGGGATAAGCTTAGAGAAATTTACTCAAAAGATCAGTTAAGTTATAAAGTGCGTGACAGAGAAATAAAATTACCACTTTTTACAACAAGCCTTTCTCATAATAAAATTCCAAAAATTTCTTTACCAAAATTAACTGATTGGGGAGATAGGCTTTTATTTTTAAAAAAGGAAAACCTGCCAGGTTATTTCCCTTTCACAGCAGGAGTTTTTCCGCTCAAGCGCCAAGGGGAGGAGCCAAGGCGGCAATTTGCAGGGGAAGGTCCGCCGGAGAAAACAAATGCACGCTTTCATTTTTTAACAAAACACGAAGAATCAAAAAGACTCTCCACTGCCTTTGATAGTGTCACTCTTTATGGAGAAGACCCTCATTTAAGACCAGATATTTACGGAAAAGTAGGGGAGAGTGGTGTGAGTGTTTGCACGCTGGAAGACATTAAGCGTCTTTATGATGGGTTTGATTTATGTGACCCACGTACAAGTGTGAGCATGACTATAAATGGCCCAGCACCTACAATTTTAGCATTTTATATGAACGCTGCAATTGATCAACAAGTTGAAAAATTTAAAAAAGAAAAAGGACATGCGCCAACAACCTCAGAGTTTGAACAAATAAAAAAATACACCCTTACGCAAGTGCGCGGCACTGTGCAAGCAGATATTTTAAAAGAAGATCAAGCACAAAACACATGCATATTCTCAACTGAATTTTCTCTAAAAGTTATGGGAGACATACAAGAGTACTTTATTAAAAACGATGTTAAAAATTATTACTCAGTAAGTATTAGCGGTTATCACATAGCTGAAGCAGGAGCAAACCCTATCTCACAACTAGCTTTTACTTTAGCTAATGGTTTTACCTATGTGGAATATTATTTATCTCGCGGAATGAAGATTGATGATTTTGCACCAAATTTAAGTTTCTTTTTTAGTAATGGCCTGGACCCAGAATATTCTGTCATTGGGCGTGTGGCGCGTAGGATATGGGCTGTGACAATGCGTGAAAAATATGGGGCCAATGAGCGCTCACAAAAATTAAAATATCATATTCAAACAAGTGGAAGAAGCTTACACGCCCAGGAAATAGATTTTAATGACATAAGAACAACGTTGCAGGCCCTTTTTGCCATTTATGATAATTGTAATTCTTTACACACAAACGCTTATGATGAAGCTATAACAACTCCAACTGAAGACAGCGTGAGGCGAGCTATGGCCATTCAGATGATTATTAATTCTGAGCTAGGTACTACAAAAAATGAAAACCCCATTCAGGGAAGCTATTTTATGGAAGAGCTTACTGACCTTGTTGAAGAAGCCGTTTTGAGCGAATTTTCTCGCATTGGTGAGCGTGGTGGGGTGTTAGGGGCAATGGAAACTCAGTACCAGCGTGGGAAAATTCAAGAAGAAAGTATGTACTATGAAACGCTTAAGCATAACGGACAGCTTCCCATAATTGGGGTTAACACATTTATTGACCAAAAAACTTTAGAATCAAGTTATGTGGCTCCAAAAATTGAATTACGCAGAAGTACGCGTGAGGAAAAGTTAAATCAAATAAAACGTGTTGAAGAATTTAATAAAGCCCATTCAGCAAAGGCAAGTGAGGCATTAAAGCATTTACAAAAAACAGTATTAAGTGGAGAAAATGTTTTTGAATGTTTAATGGATGTTGCGCGTGTTTGCTCTTTAGGCCAAATAACTCACGCTCTTTTTGAAGTAGGCGGGCAATACCGCAGAAGCCTTTAAAATTGTTTTAATAAAATTTTTTGTCCGAACTTCGGATCTTGTTGAATTTCATATAAAGTCATTTTTAACATTTTGCTCTTTTTAACATTTATTGCTAAATTACTTTTTCTATGGCTTTAAAGAAGAAGCAAATTACATTGCAAAACATAGCGGATACATTGGGTACTGTAGTTACTAGGCTTGATGGTATTGATGCAAAGCTTGATGGTATTGATGTAAGGCTTGATGGTATTGATGTAAGGCTTGATGGTATTGATGTAAGGCTTGATGGTATTGATGTAAGGCTTGATGGTATTGATGTAAGGCTTGATGGTATTGATGTAAGGCTTGATGGGCATGATAAGCAGTTTAGTGGAATTAATGGTGAATTGACTAAAATAAATAGAACCTTGGATCGGTACGAGCTCGAGTTTAAATCAATAGAGACTTTAGGGAAAGCTAATGAAGTACGTTTAATAAATATTGAGAATAAATTAGAGGGTGTAAACATAGAGGTTAAATATATAAGAGATAAAGTTGACCCGATGACTCATCTTCCCCAAAAAATGAAAAAATTGGAGCATGAAATGGAGATTGTTCAAAACGTAATTAAAAGTAAGAATAAACAAAGGGAATACTAATGAAAAATGAATACAGCGGGGAATTTAAGAGAAAAGTTATAGGAGAAGGTTAAGTTTGGGAGCGCAAAATAATTTGCGCCCAGCAAAAACCCTTGCTCTAAACGCTCTTAAAATAGGCTTTTAAAGCAATATATTAAATATGACCATGGTATGGCCCCTGCTCTTATAAGGGTTAAGAGAATGGAGATGCCATGAAAGAAAACATAATTTACTTAAAAGATTACTTAAATAAAAACAGTACTTGTTCAACCAACCACAACGATGAAAACCTAAGCCTTGTAGTAAAAAATAGTATTTATTATTTTGGTTGTCTTGAATGTGGGTTTATTCAGTTAGATTTGATAGACGCTTCACAACTGCCTCCATTGAGGCACCAGGGGTAAAGACCTCATTAACGCCCATTTTTTTTAATTTTTTAATGTCATCCTCTGGAATTATTCCGCCCACAAAAACTTTTACCCCATTTAATTTATTAGCCTTCATTAAACGCAAGGTCTCTTTTACCAAATGCAAATGTGCTCCTGAGAGAATACTTAAGCCAATAAGCTCAACATCTTCCTGAAGAGCTGCTGAGACTATCATCTGAGGTGTTTGGTGAAGGCCTGTGTAGATAACTTCAAAACCAGCATCGCGCAAAGCTCGGGCAATGACTTTAGCACCCCTGTCATGGCCATCAAGGCCGGGCTTGGCTATAAGAATACGGGTTAAAGTATTACTTGAACTAGTTCGTTTAACGACTGCTTTACTTTTGGATTTGCTTTTTGAGCTTGCCATGGCAAAACTATCCTATAAAAATAAGAGCAAGTAAAGATGGTAGAAAATATTTAACGCGCTGTTTATGCAAAAAGGAACGGACTACCTAAAAAGGAACGGCGTACCTGGAGGGTGAATGGAACATTTTTATTCTGAAGATGAATTGGCATTTAAAGGGGCAATTAGAGAATTTGCTGAGGCACAAATAAAGCCACTAGTGACTAAAATGGACCATGAAGCTCAAATGGATCCCAATTTAATTAAACAGTTTTTTGAAATGGGGCTTATGGGAATTGAATCTCCTGAAAAGTATGGTGGGGCAGGCTCTAGCTTTTTTAATGCATGCTTGGCAGTAGAAGAAGTCTCCCGTGTGGATGGCTCATGTGGAGTTTTAGTAGATGTACAAAATACTTTGGTGACAAATGCGCTTTTAAAATGGGCTAATGAGGCACAAAAGGAAAAATATTTGCCAAAAATGGCTCGCGAATGGGTTGGGGCTTATTGTCTTTCAGAAAGCGGCTCAGGATCAGACGCTTTTGCTTTACAATTAAAAGCTGAGAAAAAAGGTGATAAATATATACTTAATGGCCATAAATTATGGATCACAAATGCCAAAGAAGCATCTTTATACATTGTTTTTGCAACCGTAGATAAAAGCCTTGGCTACAAAGGTATTACGGCATTTTTGGTAGAAAAAACTTTTAAAGGATTTTCAGTAGGTAAAAAAGAAGACAAAATGGGAATCCGCGCTTCATCAACTTGTGAGCTAGTATTTGAAAATTGTGAAGTACCAGCTGAGAATGTTTTAGGCGAAGTTGGTAAAGGTTATAAAGTAGCCATTGAAACTTTAAATGAAGGTAGAATTGGCATTGGTGCTCAAATGATTGGTGTGGCCCAAGGTGCTTTTGATGCAACATTAAGTTACATACAAGGGCGAAACCAATTTGGAAAAACCATAAGCCAGTTCCAAGGTGTGCAGTTTCAGCTCTCTGAAATGGCTATAAGTTTAGAGAGTGCACGCTTGATGGTATACCATGCAGCACGCTTAAAAGATGCTGGTAAACCATTTGTTCTTGAAGCTGCTATGGCAAAATATCATTCAAGTAAGGTGGCAGAAAAAGTGGCATCCATGGCCGTTGATTTATTTGGTGGAAATGGTTTTACAAAGGAATACCCGGTAGAAAAGTTTTACCGTGATGCCAAAATTGGCCAAATTTATGAAGGCACAAGTAACATGCAGCTTCAAACTATTGCTAAGACCTTATTGGGGTAGTGTTCCTTCAGACGCAGGTGGTGGTAGTGCAGGTTTTGGCATGGGTGTTGCCGCTGGAGTTTGAACGTTAGAAGGATTTTTAGTGTTATACAGAGCGTTTATTTGAGCATGTAATTTAAGAGCCCTTTCATTGTATTTATTAAAGCTACTTGTGAGTGTAATTAGGCTCTTATAATCGGCATTAGATTTTTGGCCAAAAAACTCAACTTCCTGTATGCCACTTAAAATTTTATCAAAATTATTATTAATCTGAGTAACTTCTCTTTTAGAGTAAACTTTTTCATTACAATCATTAGTAATTCCCAAAATTATTTTTTTCTTATTTCTTGATGTGGCAATGGCTTGCGTGAGTGTGTATAACTGGCATTTAACGCGCAACACTGATGCATTAATGTGTTGTAGTTTAATATTATTAAATATTTTTGAATAAAAAATATCATCAATTATTTTTTGCTCTTCATTAGGAGTTAAGTTAAGGGTGTAAATATATTTTTTAGTATTTGCCTCAAGTGCAGTTTTTAAATTTTTGTAGTAAAAAAATGAAATGATACTTGCGGCAGCAATAAGAACAAAAGCTGTTAAAAAAATATTTATTAAGTATGTTTTTTTAAAAAGTTTCATTTTGAATTTTTAATTAAGCTCTCTTCAGAGAGGTTATAGGTTTTACCATTAAAGACAAAAGTTTTTTCTTGAGCGGCTGCTGCTACAACCATTTTTTCATATTGGGAATAAAGATCTTTATTAAATTTATAAACATTTTTTAGACAATGAATGGTGGAAAAGAAAAACGTTACTTTTTTAAGCCGGTAACTTAATAACAATGTTGCGTTAAGTTCCTTTTCACAGGTTTTAGAATTTAATTTAGTTAAATCAGGGCGCTCTGGTCTGATATTTAACGTTTCACTAATTACTTTATTTTGAAAGTCTGTTCTAGCTGCTGGAGTTGCTTCTGTTGCCATAATTGGTTTTTGGGGGTCAGGTTTTGTATTGCTGTTTTGCTGAGAAATGGGAGGCGGTATCTCTGGATTTATTTTTTGCTTTCTAAATTCACTGATAAAATACACTAGTGTTATTAAAATTATTCCTACTGAAACTAAAAAAGTTGTTTTTTTGAACATAATAAATTTACCTAAAATATATTTAAAAACAAGTACAAGATTGACCTGTACCAGAGTAACCACTAGCAGGGCTACAAGTTGCGCCATCGCAATTCCAAGTTGCATTAACAGTTCCTGGGCAAGTCACATCTACAGTGTGAGCGGGATTACCCTGAACACAGTTTGACTCAGGTCCGGCAGTGGGACAGTTAAATGTAATGTTAGAAATATATTGGCTTGTCCAACAATATCCGCCACCAGTGTAGCAGGTTCCTCCGCCTGCAACACAATAAGTTCCAGCCCAGTTTGTGATATAAGGTAACCCTGGCCAGTAGCCAGCACCTGGGTTACAATTAACCATTTGTTGACCTGTGCAGCCACAGCATTGTTGATCACAACTTTGGTTTGTATAACTTCCAGTAAGTGTTCCAGTTGAGTATTGGCAAGTTCTTGTCTGAGAATTTGAAGCGCAGCTTGAAGGGTAGTAAAGAGGGCCTGCAGTGCTATAGGCTGTAACAGAGCTATTATAATTTGATGTGGATGATATTGTACCACCCCAGGGCAGATTACACTGTTGTCCGCAGGTTAAATAGGTAGATAGTGCTGGGCTAAAACTTCCGCTTGATTGACATGTTCCAGTTGTTTTTGCTGCTACACAGTTGGCGGCTCCAGCTGCACCAGTATTTGTTGAATAACTATCTACAGCAGTACTTGCTGAGTAAAAAGGAACAATTCTTGTTGTGGCCACACCGTCAGAGGTAATATCAATAGTTGCTCCATTGGGTGTTGAGCGAAGAGTGTAGTAGGCGGTTGATTGACCGCTACTTGTTGGTGGGGTTAGGTAATAAACTGTAGATGTGTTAAGTGGTACCCCACCATTAAGAGCTGAGAAATAAACAGGCTGGTTATTTGTAAAGCTATAAATATAAGGGTGGCTAACACGGTTTGTTGCAGCAGAAATTGTGACATCTTGAGCGGGGGCTGCACAATATTGAGTGCAGTTTTGATTTGTAAAAGAGCCAGTAAGTGTGTTGTTAGATTGGCAGACTCTTTGTTCGCTATTAGTTGTGCATGTAGCTGAAAAGCCAGGAATACCTGATGTTGCAGAATAGGCTGTTACGCTTGAAGGTTCCACAATTGATCCGCCCCAGGGAAGAGGGCAAATACCAAGAATTTCATCGGGGCTTGTCACAACAATAATACCAGTATCTCCGTTACCATTTGCAGTTCCGCCGTCAGCGTAACCGCTACGGTCTGCATCTGAACTATTACCAGCTGTTGCAAGGTTTCCAGAGCTAAGTGTGGCATTACTTACATTGGTTGGATCATACCAACTTGAGCCACCACCACCACCATAAGCGGGATACTGTGGGCTTAAAACACCACCACCGCCACCACCATAATAACCAGCACCACCACCACCAGAACCAAAATTTAAATATGTTGTACTTCTACCAGCATGTCCTCCACCACTTGAACCGCCGCCGGTGCTGGTACTCCATTCGGCACCTGCACCACCATTACTTGCACTGCCTGCTACACCACCGCCAGCTCCAGCTGCTCCACCACCAACTTGGGTACCACCGCCACCGCCATAAGCGCCTCCAGCACCTGCTTGACCAGTACTACCACCACCTGCTCCACCATAGGCGCCTCGTCCGCCACCGCCCCCAGCACCTGCAATTAGGTAATTCACAGTTCCATTACTATTTGTTACGCGAGATAGACCACCACCGCCACCAGAGCCAAAATCTTGCGGTGTAGTTACACGCTGACCACCAGTGCCCACATAAAGCCTTAGTGTTTGACCTGGTAATAAATTATTAAGCACACCTTGAATGTAACCGCCTCCACCACCAGCTGCAGCACTACCACCACCACCACCAGCTCCCCAAACTTTAAAACCTAGGGAAGAACAATCTTCAGGAACCGTGTACATAGTTATAGAGGCTGTATAAGCAGTTTTTGTAACAGTACAAATTCCATCTGTTTGTGTGTATGTAAAAACAATTTTTCCTGGTCCACCGTTGTAGCTGTTACCTGAATTACCACCTACAGCAACACCTGTAGTATAATCGCCATCGCCTGTGCCGGGCGCTGAAGAGGCACTACCGTTTGTCATAGAGTAACCTGAAACACCTTGTCCTGCGCCGCCATTTTGTGTATAGCCTGCTGCTCCACCTAAACCTACATCAGACGCATATGTGCCACCAGAGGAACCTCCAATCCAACCACCACCGCCCCCACCGCCAAGCCAAGCACCTGAGGCGTTTGAACCGTTAGCTCCGTCCATGTTAGCTGCGTTATTTGCACATGCTCTCCAGCCAACACTAGTAGCATCGTTTGAATAACCATCATAACATTGGACATAAGATCCTTCGTAATTGGCCTTACCCCTCATGGAGTTTGTTGTGCTATCTCTTTGACCGCTATCACTTAAAGCTGCACCACCACCACCACCACCAACTATAATAATGGTGTTTGCTTGGCTAACAGCACCGCGATAAATTCCTGAAGAACCACCGCCGCCACCCGCTAAATAAATTGTACCAGCAGTGTTGTAACCGCCACCGTTACCGCCATTACCTAAACCACTACCACCGCCCCAACCACCAGGGTTTGTAGTAACAGGGCCTGCAACAGGAGCACCTTGGCCAAACATACCGCGAGAACCTCCGCCGCCAACTACAACATTTATTGTTTCACCAGGGGTGAGCACAAGATTGGCTGTTGCAAAACCACCGGCACCACCAGTGGAACCATAGCTAGCGTTATAGTAAGAACCACCACCACCAGCTGACCATATTTTAACAGAAGCTGCATAACAGCCACTAGGGACTGTGTGTGTTTGAACAGCCCCAGTGTAGGTATAAACATGGGAGCCGCCTGGGCAACCTTTAGGCATGGGAATATACATGAATGGAATCATGGCTTGTGAGAAAGCTTTAGGAATAGGAACTTGCGAGGACACAAGAGCTAAAATGATAAGTAATCTATATAGTACTTTATAAACCATTTAATTATGCCTCGCCTTTATCTAATCAATTATCTAATCAAATTAAAAGTTTATGCAAGTTAAACATATAAGACTTTTAAAAGCTTAGTTAAAGCCAGGGGCCCAGGAGACATAAACCACATCCCCAACTCTCATGAATGTGTAAACTGTGTGCTTTGATGCAATTCTACCTGCATTAGCGTTTTGAAATTTGTATGTAACAGTGGCAGCTTCAATACCTGTTACAGATGTGTTTAACTGACATCTTGCGGTGCCGGTGCCGGTAACAACAAGTGTATAAACACCACCACTTCTTAAACCATTAAGTGAGATTTCATTTGCAGAATTTGTGCAATCATAGCTTGTACTAATAGCATTAGCTGATGAAAAATCAATGGAACCATCAGTATCTGTTGCTGAAGCACCTGCAATGGTTCTGTCAATTTTAATTGAGCCGTCGTATAAATCAAATCTAATACCTGCACCATAAATATTGGGTGAGTTATCGACATCGGGTCCAATTCTTAAAGTTGTACTTGTCCAATCAGCGCCTGCTGATCTACGAATAGCCTTAACCCCTAATGAAACACTGTTACCAGTTTTAAAACCAATATTGGAAAGATTTAGAGAATCGTTTTGGTTTGTACCAAGGCTACCTCTATTAGTTACAAGTGATGCATTTGAAACGGCTGTACCTATTAATACATCAGTGCTTGCTCCACCACCACCTGTTGTCATGATTTGGTTCTGTACATGTAAAATACCGTTGCCTGGGGCGTAATAGTTTCCACCAACTGTTACACCACCGTTAGCACCAGCATTTAAATTATATGGTATATGAGTACCTGAGGTGAAGTCAGCTGCTTGGTTTAAACGCAACCAGCTGTCGTTAGCATCAACCACACGCTTATTACCAACGTTAAAATATAGGTTTGCTATATTTACGACTGAGCCGTTATCAGAAATACTTGAGTTACCTACAGTATTTGCAGTTGTAAATTTAGGAATATAGGTAGTGGTACCACTCATACTTGATGAAGCAATAGGACCAACCCATGCACCAGCAGCGTTCCATAAACCTACGTTGCTAGCTATTGTCCAGTTTCCATTTGGTGTGGCGCTATCACTTGCGTACCATCTTACACCTGTTCCAGGCTGCATAACTAATAATTGGCTGTTATTACTATTTGTATTATCAAGTACCCAAGTACCATTATCAAGGCGGGCACCAGCACTTAAGTAAACAGTACCGTTCCAGGGTAGAACAGAAAACGCTGTAGCTGCAGCTTGGCTTGTGTTTTTTAAACGCATTGTTGAATAAGTTGTTGCTGTTGTAACATCTAATGGGTGTGTGGGGACCGCGTTACCAATACCAACAGCACCTCCGTTAGGGTTAATTTGTAAAGGTATGCCGCCGGTGCCATACTTATAAGATTCAATACGGGCGTAGGTTGCGCCACCCTCATCGCCATCAATTAAAAGACCAGAGCGTGAAGCCCCAGCGCCGTTACCAAAGAAAGCACGACCTGAGCCACCAACTTCTAAAGGCTCGTTGGCTAAATTGAGTCCACCAAGAGCGATCGCTCCGCTGGGATTAATTCTCATAGCATATATAGGGCTAGCAGCAGCATCTGTGCCACCGCTATTTGATGGTGCTACAGCAAATTGAAGACCTTCTGTATTGTCTTCACGGAGAAAAGAGGCTGTGCCATTACCTTTATACTTCCAACCACCATTGTAATATATGTTAAAGCCCATAAATGAGCCATCTGTACCTAATTGTAGTGAAGACATTTGGCCTGCAGTACCAACATCAATTGCCTGAGCAACTGCTGCTGCGCCTTTAGGGCTTGAAGTGCCGATACCAACACTTCCATTGGAGCCATCAAGTGTAATACCATTTGCAGGGGTGCCTACACTTCTAATTTGAAGCTTACTGTCGGCAAATTCACCGATTTGATAATCAGTGGCAGCAGCTGTACCAAATAACAACTGGGTTACATCAGTACCTGCAGGACGTCTTAAATCTAATCTAACGTTTCCAGAAGAAGCTGTAACAATTTGCTGAGGTACTGTGGTTGAAGAAACTGTTAATTGTGAATTAAATGTTTTTGCACCTGCAATGGTTTGAGTACCAGCTGTAACCACACCAGGGTTTGTAGCATCTGCAGGTTGAAGTGTAAGGTCAGTACCTGAAATTGTAGCTCCATTAGCGTTTGGTGAAGAGCCAACAGCTGTCATAGTTGTAACACCGCCACCACTTGCGCCAGCTAAATCAGCATAAGCGGCGCCATTATATGAAACTTTTAATTTGTTATCTTCAGTATCATAGTAGATTTTTGCTTTACCAGATTCTGAAACTGAAGAAGTACTTAAATTTGTAAATTGTAAGCCGCCATCAGCATCAACTTTTAAGCGTTCGGCTAGTGCTGTGTAAAATACTAATGGGTGAGATGTTTCTGTACCTAAAGCCACACCTGTTGATGTACCGCCAATAACGTTACTTGTACCTAAACCGTCAGCAAGTAGCGCACCACTTACAGTACCGTTATTACCTTGTACTGTAACGCCAGCATTTGAGTGTGTTGCAGTTGAAGTATTGGCAACTAAAATACCAGGGTCTAATGAGTTACCAGTGTTAACACTTTTTGAAATATGTATACTTGCACTTGGGGCACCGGCAGAGCCAATGCGGGTAGAGGCAAGATTTGTTAAATAATAGTTACCAACATCCCAGTTGCCTGTTAGAGCAGTGGTACCATCTCTTTTAACATAGCTAGCAAGAGAAGCTGATGCTGCATAAGTGGTATCTGCATAACCTTTGTTTACTGCGCCATCTGAAGCTGTTGGGTCAGCAAGGCCTGTGATTTTAATTGTACCGCCTGCAGTTGCGCCGTTAAGATCCCAGTCTCCAGACATAGAAGAAGAACCATCGCGTTTTACATAAATAGTAGATAAGTCAGTCCAAGCAGGAGAACCAGCACCGCCAGAGGTTAAGATGTAACCAGCAGTACCAGCGGCGATGACTTCCATGGAATCAGCATCAGTCCAAACGATGCCACCGTTAGCGGCAGTCATGTTTTTATTAGTACCACCGTTGGCAAGAGGTAACACACCAGAGATGTCAGCGGTTAAGCTAATAGCAGAAGTTGAGTAAGCCCCAGCGCCAGTGCGTTTAACAAAGCCAGTAGTAGCCAGGCCATTAATAGCGGCAAGCTCAGTACCTAAGCTTACAGTAGGAATAGGACCTGTGCCGTTAGTAACAGTTAAGCCAGTACCAACTTGAACTTCGGTTAAATCGCCAGCGCCAGCAGGTGAGCTCCAAGATAAATTACCTGAAGCATCTGACATTAAATATTGGTTAGAGCCTGGATAAGCTGCAGGCATGGTGTAGATTGAATCAGCACCACCAGTTAAATCAGAAGGAGCTCTAAAACCAGTTAATCTTGTAGCGCCACCGGTTGAAGATTCTCTTAAAGTAATTGTACCACCAGTGGTAGTAACGTTATTAATTTGTACAGGAACAGCAGAAGTAACTAAGGTGCCAGAGTCTGTTAAATTAGAATCGCCAAGGATAGCAGAGCCACCGTTGGTGTATTTAGGAATAGCATTTGTAGTACCAGTACCAGAAGCAGTGCCTGAAGGAAGATCAGCGGCAACAAGGGCACCAAATACAGGAGCACCAGCAGTCACACCTTTTAGAACTTGGTTATTGGTACCAACAGCGATCTCACCGACGGTGTTAGCAGCAGATGAGAATAATAATCTATTAGCGGTAGTAGAGTTAGGTAAGGTGATACCTGATACAGCCCAGTTAGTGCCATCAGCACGTAAGAAGGTGCCTGCAGTAGTAGCAGTAGCAGGGTAAGTAGCGGTAGACCAGCTAGGAGCGGAGTTAGCACCTGAACGTAAGATTTGTCCAGCAGTAGCAGTGGCAGCTAAAACTTCCATAGAATCAGCATCAGAGTAAATAATGCCACCGTTAGCGGCAGTCATATTTTTATTAGTACCACCGTTGGCAAGAGGTAACACACCAGAGATGTCAGCGGTTAAGCTAATAGCAGAAGTTGAGTAAGCCCCAGCACCAGTGCGTTTAACAAAGCCAGTGGTAGCAAGGCCATTAATAGCAGCTAGCTCAGTGCCTAAGCTTACAGTAGGAATAGGTCCTGTGCCGTTAGTAACAGTTAAGCCAGTACCAACTTGCACTTCAGTTAAATCTCCAGCGCCAGAAGGTGAACCCCAAGATAATTGACCGGAAGCATTTGTGGTTAAGTAGCCACCATCAACGATGTTAGTGGGTAGAGTTAAAGTAATATCTGAGCCTAAGGTATCAGGAGATTTAATAGCAACGTAGTTAGCGCCGTTATCAGAATCTTCAAGTACTCTGATAGAACCACCAGAGGTTGCGCCGTTATTTACTGCAAAAGTTTTATCTGAGCTAACAGTGGTGCCGTCATCAGAAAGATTTGAATCAACCAAAGCTGTACCATTCCACTTAGAGATTCTGTTGTTGTTCATAGCACCGACTTGGGGGTCAGTCTCTGAGCTAAGTAGGTTAGCTAAAACCCAACCACGAGTAGCGGCATCAGTAGCAGCAGTTGGGTCAGCAAGGCTTGTGATTTTTTTACCACCGACATCAACGGTGCCAGTGCCAGTAGGAACAAGGTTGATGTTAGAGTTTGCACCACCGGCAGTGAAGGTTAAGGCAGCAGAGCCAGTGATAGAGCCGTTTGTGGTACCAGTACCACCATTAGTAATAGGTAGAGTTTGAGTCCAAGCAGGGGATCCAGCACCACCAGAGGTTAAGATGTAACCTGAGGTCCCAGCAGCTAAAACTTCCATGGAATCAGCATCAGTCCAAACGATGCCACCATTAGCAGCAGTTAGAGCTTTACTTGAACCACCGTTGGCAAGAGGAAGAATAGTTGCGCCAACATCAGCGGCCAAGTTGATTGAAGAAGAAGTAGAGTAAGTAGCAACGCCTGTGCGTTTAACAAAGCCAGTGGTAGCAAGTTGGCTTAGAGCTTGAAGTTCAGCATTTAAACTAATATCAGGAGCGGGTCCTGAGGAGTTAGCAACAGAGAGACCATTACCGGAAACAGTAACATCAGTAATGTCGCCGGCACCTGCAGGAGAGCTCCAAGATAAATTACCTGAGGCATCAGACATTAAGTATTGGTTAGAGCCAGGGAAAGCATTAGGCATAACATAAATATTATTAGCAGCTAAGGAATCAGGAGCACGGAAGCCAACATACTGAGTATTGCCACCAACAGAGGTCTCACGAAGTCTTAACTCACCACCTGTACCAGCAGCACCAGTGTTATTGATTTGTGCAGGGACAGCGGCAGTAATTAAAGTACCAGAGTCAGATAAATTGGAGTTACCAATAACAGCATTAGCACCATCTGTGTATTTAGGAATAGCGTTTGTAGTACCAGTACCAGTTGCAGTTCCAGCAGGAAGATCAGCAGTAACAAGAGAACCAAACACAGGAGCACCACCTGTGACACCTTTTAGCACTTGGTTATTGGTACCAACAGCAATCTCACCAACAGTGTTAGCGGCTGAAGAGAATAATAATCTATTAGCAGTAGTAGAGTTAGGTAAAGTAATACCAGAGGCAACCCAGTTAGTGCCATCAGCACGTAAGAATGTGCCTGCAGTAGTAGCAGTAGCAGGGTAAGTAGCAGTAGACCAGCTAGGAGCGGAGTTAGCACCTGAACGTAAGATTTGTCCAGCAGTAGCAGTGGCAGCTAAAACTTCCATGCTATCGGCATCAGAATAAATAATACCACCATTAGCAGCAGTTAAGGCTTTACTTGTACCACCGTTAGCTAGAGGTAAAACAGTAGCGCCAACATCAGCACTTAAATCAATAGAAGAAGAAGTTGAGTAGGCACCGGCACCAGTGCGTTTAACAAAGCCAGTGGTAGCAAGGCCATTAATAGCAGCTAGCTCAGTGCCTAAGCTTACAGTAGGAATAGGTCCTGTGCCGTTAGTAACAGTTAAGCCAGTACCAACTTGCACTTCAGTTAAATCTCCAGCACCAGAAAATGAACCCCAAGATAATTGACCGGAAGCATTTGTGGTTAAAGCCACCATCAACGATGTTAGTGGGTAGAGTTAAAGTAATATCTGAGCCTAAGGTATCAGGAGATTTAATAGCAACGTAGTTAGCGCCGTTATCAGAATCTTCAAGTACTCTGATAGAACCACCAGAGGTTGCGCCGTTATTTACTGCAAAAGTTTTATCTGAGCTAACAGTGGTGCCGTCATCAGAAAGATTTGAATCAACCAAAGCTGTACCATTCCACTTAGAGATTCTGTTGTTGTTCATAGCACCGACTTGGGGGTCAGTCTCTGAGCTAAGTAGGTTAGCTAAAACCCAACCACGAGTAGCGGCATCAGTAGCAGCAGTTGGGTCAGCAAGGCTTGTGATTTTTTTACCACCGACATCAACGGTGCCAGTGCCAGTAGGAACAAGGTTAATGTTAGAGTTTGCACCACCAGCGGTGAAGGTTAAAGCGCCAGTACCGGTGATGGAACCATTAGTGGTACCAGTGCCACCGTTAGCAACAGGTAGAGTTTGAGTCCAAGTAGGAGCCCCAGCACCGCCAGAGGTTAAGATGTAACCAGCAGTACCAGCGGCGATGACTTCCATAGAATCAGCATCAGTCCAAACGATGCCACCGTTAGCGGCAGTCATGTTTTTATTAGTACCACCGTTGGCAAGAGGAAGAATAGTTGCGCCAACATCTGCGGCCAAGTTGATTGAAGAAGAAGTAGAGTAAGTAGCAACGCCTGTGCGTTTAACAAAGCCAGTGGTAGCAAGTTGGCTTAGAGCTTGAAGTTCGTTATTTAAGCTAATATCAGGAGCGGGTCCTGAGGAGTTAGCAACAGAGAGACCATTACCGGAAACAGTAACATCAGTAATGTCGCCGGCACCTGCAGGAGAGCTCCAAGATAAATTACCTGAGGCATCAGACATTAAGTATTGGTTAGAGCCAGGGAAAGCATTAGGCATAACATAAATATTATTAGCAGCTAAGGAATCAGGAGCACGGAAGCCAACATACTGAGTATTGCCACCAACAGAGGTCTCACGAAGTCTTAACTCACCACCTGTACCAGCAGCACCAGTGTTATTGATTTGTGCAGGGACACTTGAAGTAACAAGGGTTCCAGAATCTGAAAGGTTAGAGTTACCAATAACAGCATTAGCACCATCTGTGTATTTAGGAATAGCATTTGTAGTACCAGTACCAGTTGCAGTACCAGCAGGTAAATCAGCAGAGACAAGGGCGCCAAACACAGGAGCACCACCTGTGACACCTTTTAGCACTTGGTTATTGGTACCAACAGCAATCTCACCAACAGTGTTAGCGGCTGAAGAGAATAATAATCTATTAGCAGTAGTAGAGTTAGGTAAAGTAATACCAGAGGCAACCCAGTTAGTGCCATCAGCACGTAAGAATGTGCCTGCAGTAGTAGCAGTAGCAGGGTAAGTAGCAGAGACCAGCTAGGAGCGGAGTTAGCACCTGAACGTAAGATTTGTCCAGCAGTAGCAGTGGCAGCTAAAACTTCCATGCTATCGGCATCAGAATAAATAATACCACCATTAGCAGCAGTTAAGGCTTTACTTGTACCACCGTTAGCTAGAGGTAAAACAGTAGCGCCAACATCAGCACTTAAATCAATAGAAGAAGAAGTTGAGTAGGCACCGGCACCAGTGCGTTTAACAAAGCCAGTGGTAGCAAGGCCATTAATAGCAGCTAGCTCAGTGCCTAAGCTTACAGTAGGAATAGGTCCTGTGCCGTTAGTAACAGTTAAGCCAGTACCAACTTGCACTTCAGTTAAATCTCCAGCGCCAGAAGGTGAACCCCAAGATAATTGACCGGAAGCATTTGTGGTTAAGTAGCCACCATCAACGATGTTAGTGGGTAGAGTTAAAGTAATATCTGAGCCTAAGGTATCAGGAGATTTAATAGCAACGTAGTTAGCGCCGTTATCAGAATCTTCAAGTACTCTGATAGAACCACCAGAGGTTGCGCCGTTATTTACTGCAAAAGTTTTATCTGAGCTAACAGTGGTGCCGTCATCAGAAAGATTTGAATCAACCAAAGCTGTACCATTCCACTTAGAGATTCTGTTGTTGTTCATAGCACCGACTTGGGGGTCAGTCTCTGAGCTAAGTAGGTTAGCTAAAACCCAACCACGAGTAGCGGCATCAGTAGCAGCAGTTGGGTCAGCAACGTTAATGATTTTATACTTTGTAGTACCGCCGTCATTGGACATACTTAAATCATGAGAGAGGTTATTAACGGTAACCAAACCAGCGTTAGTGGTAGTTGCATCCCCTGACATTGTTACAAAAGCGGGGTTAGCACCTGTAACACCAACTAAGAATTGACCGTTAGTACCAGCAGCGGTTGAAGTTGGAGCACCACCAGCACCACCACCTAAAACAACACCATACTGAGTAAGAGCAGCAGATGAGGCCATAGTTGTACCAGAGTTAAAATAAGGAATACCACCAGAAGTACCAGAGGTTAAACCAGTACCACCTTGAGCAACACCGATTGAAGAAGCCCAGGTTGGAACGCCAGTGCCGTTAGTTGTAAGAATAGAGTCATTAGCAGTAGCTAAACCAACAACGTTATTAGCACCGTTTGAGTATAAAAGAGTAGAAGCAGCATAAGTATCAGCAAAAGTAGCAGTAGACCAGGCTGGTTCAGCGGCGTTTACAGAACGTAGCATTTTACCAGTAGCGGTGCCATCAACAAAAGAGATAGTAGGTGTTGCACCGCCGGAGCTTTCAAGAGGAGCAGAAGCGCCAACTGAAGTGACAGAACCAGAAGGTGAACCCCAAGATAATTGACCAGAAGCATTTGTGGTTAAGTAGCCACCATCAACGATGTTAGTGGGTAGAGTTAAAGTAATATCTGAGCCTAAGGTGTCTGGAGCTTTTAAGGCCACATAGTTTGTACCGTTATCAGAATCTTCGCCTAATCTTACTGAACCACCAGAGGTTGCACCGTTATTAACTCTTACAGGAACAGCTGAAGTAACAAGGCCAGAGGCATCTGTTAAATTAGAGGCTTCTTGAGCAGTACCACCAGCATTACCACGGGGAATTGCACCAGTTGTTTTTAAAGTAGTAGGATCTGTTTCTGTGTAGCTGGTAAGAGCAGTAACCCAAGAGGTGTTAGTGCCATCAGTTTGTAGGAACTTTCCACCGTTAGTAGCCTGTGCGGGAGCAAGGGCATTAAAAGCAGCATTAGCAGTAGTTTGGCCTGTACCACCTTTAGCAATGCCTAATGTTCCACCAATATTATCATGAGTTAAGTTAGCCTCGTTAACATCAATGTCAACTTCATTACCAGAACCGTTTGCAGCAACACTTAATTTTGTAGAAGCTGCCTGAAGAGATTTAAATCTTAAATTAACTCCAGATTTATCTTTAAATATACCAATACCAGCTCCAACGTTAGCGCCATCGTTTGTCTCACCAGCTGTTGCTGAAGTTGCAATGGTTCTACGAGCACCTGTGCTGTCAATATAAGAAACGCTTGTACCATCATACTCAATAGAACCAGAATCACCAGCTACTGGAGCCGCTAAGTTTGTACCAGCAGTTAATTTTAAACCTTGTTGGCCGGCAGCACCTGCAGCCACAGTAATACGGCTTCCAGCATTCATGGTTCCGCCAGCAAGTGGAAGATAAGTTGCACTTAAATCAGGAATATCACCTGCAACAAGGTTAGAACCTGAGGTGATGCGACCCTGAGCATCTGTGGTAACTTTTGTATATGTACCAGCAGTACCTGTGTTTTTAAGTGTTAAAGCACCAGTGTTAGACATTGTAGCATCACCACTTAAGGCTACGGCTTCATATCTGTTATCTGTAACACCATCATAAACTAAGAATTTAGCATCAGTGGGAGCAGTTGAATCAACAGTGACACCTTGAATTTTACCAACAGTTGAAGCACTCAATGTACCAGTAACATCACCAGCAATGGAGCCACCAGTGCCACCAGCAAATAAGCTATCAACATAACCTTTTGTTGAAGCACCATCTGATTGAGTAGGGGTAGCAAGACCAATAATTTTTCTTGTACCAGCGCCGGCACCGTCAATATCCCAATCGGCAGTTAAGGTTGAAGTACCATCTCTTAAAACATAGTTACCAATGCCTAAGCCAGTAATAGAATCATCAACATATTTTTTTCTTGCAGCATCGTCATCATTAGTTGGAGTTGCTAGGCCACGAATTGTACCAGTACCAGCACCAGCACCATCAATATCCCAAGCAGCGGTGAGAGTTGAAGAGCCATCACGTTTTACATAAGTGTTACCAAGACCTGTGTTATTGGTAAAATTAGTATCAACGTAGTTCTTTGTAGCAGCATCTTGAGCACCCGTTGGGTCAGCAAGGTTAGTCATGGCAAAGCCACCAGCGTTAATGGCACCTGTCATGGTTCCACCACTAAGTGGTAAGTAACCACCGGCTACGGCTGTGGAAAGTGTTTGGCGAGCACCTGTACTATCAATATAAGAAATACTTGTACCATTATACTCAATAGAACCAGAATCACCAGCAACAGGGGCCGCTAAGTTTGTACCAGCAGTTAATTTTAAACCTTGTTGGCCAGCAGCACCAGCAGCCACAGTAATGCGGCTACCAGCATTCATGGTTCCACCGGCAAGTGGTAAGTAATTTGTAGAAATATCTGAAATATCAGAAACAGTAATGGTGCCAGAGGATAAATTACCTGAGCCGTCTGATTTTACAACACCAGCACCAAAGCTAGATAAAGTTAAATCAGAAAATGTTGGTGTTGCAGCAGTGTTAATATTTTGTGGTAAAGCTAAAGTAATTGTTCCTGCACCATTTGTGACGTTAACTTGGTTAGCAGTACCGGTAAGTGTTCTATTAAAATATTCACCAGCTGTTTGGTCATAAATTAAAACTTGGCCATCTGCAGTGGCTGCAGCATTAACGGGTTTACCTTTAATTTTATCAACTACAGTAGCATTTGTTGCACCACTAACATCACCTGATAAAACACCAAGTCCACCTGATTGAGATGGGAATAAAGCATCAACATAATCTTTTCTAACAGCATCAGAAGAAACTGTAGGTACGCCAAGATCAGTTATTTTTTGGCCATTCATATCTAAATTATTTGAACCATCAACTCCAAATGGAGAATCTACTAAACTTGTACCACCAGCATTCCAAACAGAAAGTCTTAATGGGGTTGTCATGCTCACTTGAGGATCTGTCTCAGCCGTTCCTGCAGCTACTGCTTTCCATGAGCCAGCACCAGCTGAGTCATAAACTAAAAAATCTCCATTATTAGCAGCACCAACGGTAGCGTCTAAAGTTTTACCTTTAATTTTATCCACACTTGAGGCACTTAAAGTACCAGTAACGTCTCCGGCAATAGCTCCGCCAACGCCGCCTGCGAATTGAGTGTCAACATAATTTTTAGTAGCAGCATCTTGAGCTGCTGCGGGGTTTGCTAAATTTGTAATTTTTCGGTTATTAGCACCATCACTAAAGTTCCAATCGCCAGTCATGGTGGCAGTGCCATCTCTTAAAACATAATTACCAATATTTAAACCAGTAATAGAATCATCAACATATTTTTTGCGAGCAGCATCTGCATCAGCAACTGGTGTTGCTAAACCTGTAATTGTACCGGTACCGGCACCAGCGCCATCAATATCCCATGAGCCTGTTAATGGTGTTGTACCATCTGATGTTACATACGCTCCAGCGCCACCAGTGGATAATGTAACCCAAGATGCACCATCATAAACCTCTAAGGTTTTACGTGTTTGGTTATAAGCTGTTTGGCCTTCAACAAAGCCAGCTGGTCTTGCAGCATCGTTGGCGTATTTACCAAATTTTAAGCCAGCACTTGCATCCATTTGGGTTGAGCCATCTTTATTTAAATAATTTGTACTCACATTTGTGATGGTGGCAAAATTTGTATCTACATAGTTTTTAGTAGCAGCATCTTGTGCAGCTGAGGGGTCAGCTAAATTTGTAATTCTTCGGTTAGCTACGCCATCACTAAAGTTCCAGTTACCACTCATGGTGGCAGTGCCATCTCTTAAAACATAATTACCAATGCCAAGTGCGGTTATGGAATCATCAACATATTTTTTTCTGGCAGCATCATCATCATTTGTAGGTGTATCTAAACCACGAATTTTACCAGTCCCTGCACCTGCGCCGTCAACATCCCAGGTTCCAGTTAGTGTTGAAGTACCATCTCTTAAAACATAGTTACCAATATTTAAGCCTGTTATTGCTGTATCAACATAACCTTTTGTAGCAGCACCATCAGCAACAGCTGGGTCTTGTAAGCCTGTAAGAAGAATTGTTCCGCCAGGAGTTACACCATTTAAATCCCAGTTTGAAGTTAAAGCAGTGGAACCATCTTTTCTAACAAAGTTTGTGTCGTTAGTAGCCATAATAGCTGTAATTTGGCCGTAGTTAACAGCATCACTTGCAACAGTTCCGTCAGCAAGACTTGTAATTTTATAAGGGCCACCAGCGCCACCCATGCTAATGGCACCTGTCATTGTGCCACCAGCAAGTGGTAAATAAGTTCCAGCGCCACCAACAGAAATGGTATTTACGGCACCAGCTGAATCTACATAAGAAAGGTTTGAACCATCAAAATAAATAGAACCAGCTTCTCCCAACCCACCAGGGCCATTCACACTAGTTACAGGAATTTTTATTGGAGCTGTGTTAGGAGCTGCAGTACCTGCACGAGTAGTTAATGTTCCAGTCATTGAAATTGAACCATCAATACTTAATTTATCTGAAAGATTACTTCTTACAAAATTACCAGCGCCATCAACTCTTAAAACATCACCACTCACAAGGCCTGTAAAATCAAGGGTTCTGCCTTGAATTTTATCTACTTGTAAACCAACAGTGCCAGCAGTGGCAGTTCTTGAAACATCATCACCAAAAGTGGAGTTGCCTTGTAAAGACTGAGAAGCGCCGTAACCAAAAGTGGTATTTAAAACAATGTCATTTCCAACTGTACCTGTATTATTTAAACCAGTACCAGCAGTAACTGTAGCAACATAGTTACCATCTACATAATCTTCAGTGGCAAGTGTTTTTGCACCCACACCTTCAGACCAAAAGCGTAGTTTATCATTATCACTTTCATACCACATAACACCTTGGCGGCTAGCGGTGGGTAATAAACCAAGGGCTGTTAAAAGTGCTGGCTCGTTACCAGCGGCAGAGTAAGCTCCGGGTTGAATTGTTCCAGTAGCAGCAATACTACCACCTGTAACAATTCCGCCGGCAAATGTGGCTTGAGTGTTATTTAATTGTAATGCTTGTGTGTGCGCAGCACCTGTGTAGAAAAATAAGTTATTTGAGTTATTGGCAGATTCAATACTTGCAGTTTCAGTGGCCCCAGCACCGCCATAAAATTGGATAGCTGTTTTTTCTCCACCTGAAAGGGAGCTGTATAATCTAAATGTAGCATCTCCGGCTCTTTCAATTTCAACATCAGCACTAGGAGAAGTTGTTCCAACACCAATTCTACCGTTTACATAAATATCATTTGTAAAAGTGTTATTTGCACCTTTAATAGCATAGCGTGTGTCAGCATAACTTTGGTTAACGGCATCTCTTGTACCTAAACCTGGGTCTGCAAGGTTAACAACTTTATAATTTGTAGCTCCATCACCTAATTCTAAATCTCCCTGCATTCTATTGGCAGCACCACCGGCACGTTTTACTAAATCACTGGGTGAGTAGCCTTGTAATGTTTCGGCCACAATGGCATAGGGAACTGAGTTGATATATTGATCTGGCGTTAAAGCAGCAACAGGGCCTGTGGCAGCGGGGTAACGGGTAATAACTTTCATTACACGTCCCTCTGTAGCTGTTGGTGTGTAACCAGCAGCACAATCTGCCCCTGGGGCACGAGCTTGACCAGTATTAGAATAAACTCTTTGCATTTGAATTGCTGGGTCTGCAAGGCCTGAAATAACACCACCACGAACAGCATCTCCAACAACAGTTCCTACGCGGAAATTAAATAATCCATTGGAGCCAAGATCATAGTTTTGATGTGTTTCTACATATAATAAACAAGCTGCACCGGATGAATCCCAAATTTGTAATTCAATATCTACTGGTCCTGTGAGAGCTGCAGTACCAGTGGCATTTAACAAGCGGCCTTGGTAGTTAAAAGAAGGTGGGTTTTGCTGAGTTTGTGCGAGTGATTTTTGAGAAAAGAAAACCATAAGCATTGCAAAAAACAAGATGCCTAAACCAATGATGCTAAAACCTTTTGCAAAGCTATTTTGCAAGCTTATAACTCTGGCAACGCCTAAACGCTTACCAGAGGTTACACCACGACTAACGTTCCGCGGGCTAAACATGGTTCCCCCTTAAGTGATTAAATCGGTTTGATTTGGGAGAAACATTAGGATTTGGGGTTAATTTATATGCCGCTCAGCATTAAATATTTGACTTAAACTCTTGTTTATATTGAACATTAATTATGTAACATAAGATTATAATTATATATGGACCATTGTATTAGCTTTTAAGGTGAATCTGACTTTTTCTAGCTTGTTTAAGAAAAAGTCAGGACTAATTCTAGATTTAGTTCAAATTAGTCATAAGGATGCGATTTGGACTTTAAATGTCCATTTTGCGTGTTATTATGGACATATGATACCCAGATTGCTTTTAAAGACAATACTTGATAGTCCAAAGAGTGTTTTATTATTAGGACCAAGGCAGGTTGGCAAATCAACGCTAGCTTTAAGTCTTAAGCCAGACCTTCATATAAACCTAAATAATGATAAGACATTTTTGGATTTTAAAAGTAATCCTTCAGAGTTAATAGAGCAAATTGGCGCTGTTAAGCCAAGGCTTGTATTTATTGATGAGATACAAAGACACCCCACACTTTTAAATACAATACAAACGGTTTTAGACTCAGCAGAACAAAAAGGTAAAATAAAATTTATTATAACAGGTAGTAGTGCAAGAAAATTAAAAAGGGGAAATGCAAACCTACTTCCAGGTAGGATTTTTGCTTATGAATTGGGTCCACTAAGTGCAGCTGAGTTGGAGTATAAGTTAGATATTGCAAAGGCTTTAGAGTTAGGCAGTCTTCCAGAAGTATATTTATTAGAAAATAGGAACTTTGCAGAAAAACTTTTGTCAACATATTCAGGGGTTTATTTAAAGGAAGAAATTCAAGCTGAAGCGCTTACACGTAATTTAGAGGGGTTTTCTCGTTTTATTATGGCGGCTGCGTCAAGTAGTGGCCAGGTACTAGATTTTTCAAAAATTGCAAAACAGGCTAAAGTTGATAGAAAGGTATGTAGTCGTTTTTATGAAATCCTAGATGATACTCTAATAGCAAATCGAGTTGAAGTTTTTGATAAAACTACCTCTGAGGTTAAAAAGCGTCCTAAATATTATTTTTTTGATGTAGGTGTGCTTAACGGTCTTTTAAATAATTTTAAAGCATCAGATGATCGTAAGGGGTATTTATTTGAACATGTAGTTTTAAATCAAGTGCTTGCTTCAGCAAAAGCAAGAGATTTGAACATAAAATATTATTACTTTCGCACAAGATCTGGCTATGAAGTAGACTTTATATTTCAAATTAAAGATAAAACTTATGCGGTTGAAGTTAAGTCTGGCAATGTTACAAAAGCAGAAGCAGACAACTTATTAAAATTCAAAAATATATATAAAGAAATACATGGGTTTTATATTATTACTTTGGAGAATGTTAAAAGAAACGTGTCTGATGTAGTGGTTTGTGATTTGAATACCTTCTTAAAAGAAATAGGGCTGTAGTGAAATTACATGTTATTTTCATATTTCTAGTTGTGCAACTTGTGTTTACTTCCTGTAGTCACAGTACTAAAAATAGTAAAATAATTTCTTTTGATAGTTTTTTAAGTGATACAAATAATTTTGAAGTAGTTAATCTAACAAATCGTGAAAAGTTTGATGTTTTTTTAAAAAATACAAAAGATGAGCTTTTAAATACAAGTAAAAAAAGAAAAATAAATTTTGAAACATGGACAAAAATTGGAAGAGCACTTAACACTTATAAAATTTTAATTTCTAATCAAAACTCAACGCGGCTGACAATTCCAGAGAAACAAAATTTAAAGCTTAAGTTTAACTCATTTTGCATTGACCCCGGTAAGGGGATTCCTAATCAAAAAGAAACTTTTGAATGGATATTGGCAGAACCATCACCTGTTTTATTTTATAGTAAAATAATTAAGTACTATTCCTTAAACTCAAATGTAAATGAAGAATTAGTTCAAGAGTTGATCTGGAATTTATCAAATAGGACATATTACGAAAATTATCCTGATAAATTAAAGGTTTTATTAAATAAAATTGAGCGAGGTGCAGATAAAAAAGTACCGTCAGCTCTAAAAAATAAAATTTTAGATACTGGAATAACTGTTTTTAGTGATGTGAGTGGTATTGATGTGCATAATGCAATTAATTTAGTTCAAGGTAAATATTATGATTACATACAAATAAAAAGTAATCTTGAAAAATTAAAATCCAATTATAGTCTTTCAGACGAAATAAACATTGTTAGTATACCAGATACAGATTTATTTGTGCGTACAAGCAGTATTAGCTATAGACAGCACATTGTAGACTTTTATAATCCTTCAGAAGTTGAGCAAACAATAGACTTAAGTAATTATTATCTCAAACCACTTAGACCGGATGTACAGCGTATAGCGCTAGCAGCTGCTATTGATGACAAGCAGTATTATACTCAGAGACTAGATAAATTTTTTAAAGAAATTCTCTCTCACTTAGTGACTATATATCCAACGTTAACTAATGAAGAAAAAATTCTTATTCAGCAATACCCTTATGAATCACTTCGCGTTTTATGGCACCAGTTCAAAAGTGAGTATGCTACAGACAAACTCTTTGTTGGTGGTAGTATTGATGGTGAAGCTGATGCATTTAGGCATTATGTCTGGGCAGGCTTTCTAACCCATGATTTAGGGAAAAATTTAGCAGAAAAATACTTAAACGCACATGAGGCGGGACAATCGGTTTATTCGCCAGATCGTCGAATGGATGAATATAATAATAAAAAAGGAATTGAGGGGGCGCTTAGACTTGAAAAGAGTAATCAATTTAGTAATAAAAATCTCTATAAAGAAGCTATTAGTGAGTTAAAGAATAACAAATTAATTGTTATTAAGCCTACAGGTAAAGTTCCAGATGATGTTTCGTATTAGCCTTTGGCTAGTTACTATTGTTGCTTTAGGTTTTTTATTCTTAGTATTGACTTACAGGTTTGATAATTACATGTATGCTTGGCAAGCTAGATTAAGTTGGGGGGGTAAGCCATTTGATGGATTAGAATTTCAAACTGCTTCCATAAATAAAAAGGCCGCAATGGTCGCAGATATTATTAGTAACAAGAGGTTTATAGGCAAAAGTATAGAACAAGTTAAGATTGAATTAGGTGCCCCTACAGGAGGTTATTTTAATTATGATACAAATTTAACTTACACAATATACGTAAGTGGAGAAACTATTTGGGAACTGGTGTTGGTAACAAGTCATGAGACAGGGGTTGTGCAGAGGGTTTTAATTTATAAGCGCTGCTGCAGCGTTACAAAAAAGATTATAGGTATATTAACAAAATGAAATTATTAGATTTTTTAAATTCAAATTCTGGACTCCCCCACTAATGAGAGCAGGGGAGAGTTGTCCAGGCTGCATTATAGATGATATAGGCGGAGCCGTTTCGCTTATGGGGGTAGATAAACCTACCCAGATTAAGATCATAAATGAGTGTATGAGTTATCTCTCAAAAGAGTTTAATTATAACACTTTGCCAAGTACTTATATTACCGAAGTCCATAGAATCGCTAAACGTATTAGCGGACAATCTCTACCCTTTGAGCAATTAAGAAAAAACTGTAACGATGTTGGCTTAAAACTCTCAATCAAATTAGCTAAAAAACTTAAAAACAAAAAAGACGCTTTGAGCAAATTCACTGAGCTTATTAAGTGGGTTGTGGCCTCAAACCACCTAGATTTTAGAACCGTAGGTACTGGCTATGAAGTGCCTATTAAAAAAATTGAAAAGCATGTGCTAGAAAAAGTAGCTCAACCATTTAAAGTGAATGATTTGGCTAAGTTCTATAAGTTTGTTAAAGAAGTGCCTAGCGGCCAGGGCCGCGGGCCAGAGAAAAAACCTGTGGCCTTATACATTCATGATAACGTTGGTGAGATAGCTTTTGATAGGCTTTTAATTAAAGACCTAAAAAACAGAGGCTGGTTTGTTATTTCAGCTCTTAGGGGTGGGCCCATTACCAGCGATGCCACACTAGAGGATGGGAAATATGTTCAAATGCAAGACTATGCTGATCTTATCATTTGCGCAGGGCCAGATACTTTGGGTATATCTTGGGAAGAAAAGTCGGCTGAATTAACTGAGGCGCTAGAAAAGGCAGATTTAATAATTAGCAAGGGACAAGCTAATTTTTATTTATTTAGTGATTATTATAAGCAAATAAATAAGCCCATAATGTGTTTACTAACTACTAAATGCCCTTACGTTTCTAGTTACTTTAAACGCACAGAGCTCATAAGTGTTGCTAAGCTTCTTTAAAAAGGTGTTAGGTAGGTAAAAAATGCTAAAATTTGTTATTTTAATTCTTAGTTTTAGTGCTCAATTAACGCAGGCCCAAATTAGCTTTAAAATTATTATCCCGTCATTTTGCAAACTAGAAATTTTAAATTCTAATCCTGAACAACTTTACTACCACAGCCTTTATATAAATTGGGGCATGGTTAGTTATGTTTGCAATAATCACGCACCAACAACGCTTCAAATTGACTCTACAGATGCCCAAAATCCAACGCGTTTAATTTTATCAAACGATGAAAATTGTTTTAATTTAAGAAATACACTTCAATCAAATTTTAATAATAAAATACATTCTGCCTACATCTGTGCGCCCGCAAATTACACCCCAAAAGCAGATGAGGCTGTTATAACGCTATCAAGCCCCTAAATACTTACATTTTAGTGTGGAAGCTGAGCGCTAAAGTTGTTATTCTTTTGTCCATAAATGATAGAAATAATTCCAAAAATTGGCATGTTTTTAATTCCCTTTTTATTTGCTCTTTCAGTGCATGAGTATGCTCATGGTTATGTAGCCAAGCTTTTAGGAGATAATACTGCGCGCCTGATGGGCCGTTTAAGCTTAAACCCGCTCAGCCACGCTGATCCTATTGGAACATTTTTACTTCCCATTTTAGCTATTGTCACAGGCGGTCCTTTTTTTGGTTGGGCAAAGCCAGTCCCCGTGGATGACAGAAATTTAAAAAACCCAAAAGTTTCCATGGCCCTTGTGGCTGCAGCAGGGCCT
The DNA here is from genome assembly GCA_016715815.1 of Oligoflexia bacterium. GTDB lineage: Bacteria > Bdellovibrionota > Bdellovibrionia > JABDDW01 > JABDDW01 > JADJXN01. The sequence goes on along the minus strand of JADJXN010000003.1, from coordinate 201,201 downwards.
ACTTCTAATATTTTAATGGCCATTGCGGGTGCTTTAATTATTGGTTTTACCATGAAGTTTTTTGAGACAGCCACATTTGCAAAAGCTGTTACACAATTTAGCTACGTTTTTATAATGATTAATTTGTCTTTAGCTTTTTTTAATCTCATTCCAATTCACCCACTTGATGGCGGAAAAATTTTAGCCCTATTTTTACCAGACAACGTCAACCGCAAGTTAGAAGAAATGCAAATGACATTAAGTATTTTACTTTTAATTTTATTTATGAGCGGCGGCCTTGCCCGCATAATTTTTACTCCAATAAAGTTTATGGAAAGCTTTTTAATTTCAACAGCTATGAATATTTTTGGAGTTATGTAAGCTATGCGTATTTTAAGCGGAATGCGTACAACTCAAAGGCTGCATATAGGAAATTATTTTGGCGCACTTGTTAATTGGGTAAAGCTTCAAGAAAGTAACCAATGTTATTTTGGTGCAATGAATTGGCATGCGCTAACAGATCATTTTAAAGAGCCAGAATTATTTTATACATTCACAAGAGAAATTATTTCTGATTGGCTTGCATATGGCATAAAGCCTGAAAAATCTGTCATTTTTGTACAAAGTAAAATTCCAGAATTGTTAGAATTAAACATGCTCTTTCAAATGATCACTCCACTTGGTTGGCTTGATAGGGTGACAACCTGGAAAGATTCTATTGAAGAGATGAAACAAAAAGATGCGCACAACGTTGGCCGCTACACATACCCAGTACTTCAAACAGCAGATATAGCCATTTTTAAAGGAGAAGGGGTACCTGTTGGGCAGGATCAAGTGCCCCATTTAGAATTTTCTCGTGAGCTTGTTAGGCGCTTTAATTTTATTTACAAAACAAAGCTTAAAGAGCCAAAACCACTTCTTACAGAAACGCCAGCAATCACAGGTCTTGACGGAAGAAAAATGAGTAAAAGCTATGACAATTTTATTCCTTTAATAGCCGAACCTGAGGAAATAAAAGCGCTCACTAAAAAAATGGTGACAGATCCAAAAAGGGTAAGAAGAAATGACCCTGGAAACCCTGATGTATGCCCTGTATTTAAGCTGCATAAACTTTTTACCCAAGATGCTGAAAGAGCCCAAATTGATTCAGATTGCAGATCTGCCGCCATTGGCTGTGGAGATTGTAAATTAAAGCTAGCAGGTAATATCTCAAGCTTTATGGCAGAGCCTTTGGAGAAGAAAAGAAAATACTTGAATAAGCCAAGTGAACTTGATGAAATTATTGAGCATGGCTGCACAAAAGCACGAGCCGAAGCTAAAAAAACAATGGATGAAGTGCGAGACACTTTAAAATGGCAAGGTAGAGTTTAAAAATGGATACATCAAGGCCCTTAACAATACATCTTGATACTTTTGAAGGCCCCATGTCTCTTCTTTTATATTTAATAAAAAAAGAAGAGATAGATATTTACAACATTCCCATTCACGAAATTACAAAACAATACCTTGAATACATTCAAATCATGAAAGAGCTTAACCTGGAAGTTGCAGGTGAGTTTGTAGCCATGGCAGCTACTTTAATTTACATAAAAAGTAGAATGCTTGTGCCCCAGTATGATGAATTTGGAAATGAAATACAAGAGGACCCACGTAAAGAACTTGTTCAAAAACTCCTTGAGTACCAACGCTACCAAGAAGCCGGTAAGCAGCTTTATAAAAGGCCTTTATTAAATAGAGACATTTGGCTTCGAGGTGTAAAGGAAGTTTTACCAAAAGCGGATGAAGAAATTGTTTTAGATGAGGGTGGTTTATTTTCTCTCATCTCTGCTTTTAGAAAATTACAAAAAAAGACAAAAGATCAGCCTCATCAGGTACATGCAAGAGGCATGAGCATTGCCGCACGCCTGTTACAAATTAAAGATAAATTTGTAGTTGGTGTTAGGGTTACTTTTGAGGAAATTTTAGGCAAAGAGTTTACTAAAAATGAGCTTTTGGTAACATTTTTATCAGTACTAGAGCTTTCTCGCCTTGGCTACACAAAGGTTTACCAAACAGATCCTTACTCTGCTATTTACATAGACACTGTCAGGGCTGTGAGTGCGGATGATATAGTAAACCGTGTTCAAGAGTTTGATAATGTAGATGCCGCAAAGGCAGCTGAAAAATTATTAATTGATGCAGAAGGAAGTTTGCAAAATATGAGTTTATCAAATTTTGCAGAGTCTCAAATTAATATTGAAGAGCTTAATAACGACACTGAGGTTTTAGGTGTTGAATCAGGAGAGTTGACATGAATGATGATTTTAAAGAGCAAAGTTTTATCCAAGAAGATTTGGAGTTAACTGAAAAATCTAGAGTGCTTGAAGTAGTTGAAGATAACTTACCAACAGAGATTGATAACGTACAAGCGCAATCAGTAATTGAAAGCTTACTTTTTGCAAGCCACACACCAGTTAGTATTAAACAAATTGCAGGGGTGTTTCATGGCTCAAACATTGATTCAGATAAGGTAAAACAAATATTAGAGCTTTTACAAACAGACTTCGCCGGTGGCGACAGAGGTGTTGAGCTTGTAGAAGTGGGCGGCGGCTTTCAGTTAAGAACAAAAGTGGATAACATGCCTTGGATTAAGCGCATGGTAAAAACAAGAAGCTTTAAGCTTTCAGGCCCTGCACTGGAGGTTTTAAGTATTGTGGCTTATAAGCAGCCAGTTGTTAAAGCAGAGGTAGATCAGATCCGTGGAGTTGAATCAGGCCATTTAGTTAGAGCATTAATGGAAAAAAACTTAATCAAATTTGCAGGTAAAAGTGAGCAGCCAGGAAAGCCCATGCTTTATGGCACTACAAGAGAATTTTTAGAGCTTTTTGGTTTACGTAATATTCGTGAGCTTCCTACTTTAAGTGAGATTGAAGAGCTTATCCCTGAAGGTATTGGAGAAAATAAAGATATCATAGGCCTTGAAGATGAAACTCTAGGTACATTAAGTGAAAAAATAGGTCTTCCTATGGGTAAAAGCTATTCCGATAGTGAAAGTGAGCTTTTAACTATTACAGGAGAGCTTTCAGAAATTTCAACAACCACAGAATTTTTTGAGCAAGAGAAAAGGCGCGAGCGTGAACGCCGTGAAGCTGAAAAAGCTCAAGATTTACGTGAGAGAAAAATTGTTGGTGAAACGCTTAGTGAAGAAGAAGAAAAATGGCTATTAAGGTTTGAGCAAAAAATGCAAGCCATTGCAACACCAACTTCTACCGATAATGAAGCTTAAGTTTAAAACATTTTATTTTTGGATTATTATTTTTATTTTACTGCTTTCAACTTCTGCCTGGTTTGCCTATAAAAATATTTATCAAAAAAAACAAGTGAGTATTACCCCTGTGGTTGTAGATGTGCCAGCCTCTGAACCTGCGGTAGTAGCAACCCCATTTGTAAATAATAACCCGCAACTTACCTGTGATGAGCAACCAGAGTATAAAAAATGGCGAAGGGAATTGGGTCGCATTGTTAATGACAGATATATTCGTCAAAATAAAAAGAAAAAATTTTTAAATGATCTTGAGAAATGGCGTAAAAAATATGGAATTCCATTATCTATTGGGGTTGATGCTGCTGAAGCATTGAATAAGCAAATTGTTTTTAATAACTGCAGACCTGCATTTAGTGGTAAAGTTCATCAGGTTTTTCTTTCGGAATTAATGAGTAATAAGGCAGCCATACTTTTAAATAAAAAAGGAAAGCTTCAAAAATTTGCAATTCCAACTTCAGGGCTGAGAATCGTAACGATAGACGAGTTAAATAAAAAAGGTGTTCCCTTTAGATCTTGGTTTTTACCAGTGGATGAGGGGATGTTTTACATTAAGGGAAATGACTTATTTTTAAGCCTTGATATTGAAGATGTTTGGCTAAAAGTATCATCAAAAGGCAAGTGGAGCTTGAGCTTAAGCGATAAAAAAGCCATAAAACTTGAAAAAGTAGACCCACTTACAGTTACCGGTTGCATTGTTGAGGAAGAGTGTTTTAAGGCCAAAGACCGCTCCTTCAAGCGCTCCTTCTAGGTACGCCCCCCAAAATGGTAGCAATAGCGCGTTATTTTTTCAGAAAAACCTTTAATAATTTGACCTAAAGTGTGTCTTGGCATTAGATTGACCCCTTAACAGTAACAAACCTGGCGCGGGGTGGAGCAGCCTGGTAGCTCGTCGGGCTCATAACCCGAAGGTCGTTGGTTCAAATCCAGCCCCCGCAACCAACTTAACACCGTATACAGCATACCGTATACGGCATACTGTATACAGAGAGTGGTACTCGGGGAATTCTTTTGAAGCGTCCAAAGTATTTATCTTGGCTCCTACAAGCAGAAAATGATCTTCAAAGTGTAAGCGCACTTATAAAAAGTAATCACTATGCACAAGCTTGTTTTAACTCCCAACAAGCTGCTGAAAAAGCACTAAAAAGTTTGGCATTTTTTAGAGGCTCCGATTTAGTTAAATCTCACTCACTGATAACCATCTCAAAAGATCTTAAAATTAATGGTGAGCTTGCTACTTTTGCATCAAAGCTTGATTTATATTACTTAACTGCTCGTTACCCTGATGCGCTTCCTGAAAATGCTGTTCCTTCAGAAAGCATAACAAAATCTATGGCTGAGGAAGCTATTTTAATGGCGGAGGCTTTTTTAGTAAAAGTTAAAAAAGAAATTCAAAAGTGACAAGCCTTATAAAAAACCAAACTCAATTTGAATTAACAAATAAAAAGTTAAATACATATCTTGATGAGATTTGTAAAAAACTAGATGGCAGAGTAGCTGCGGCCTATATTTTTGGAAGTGCTGCTGATAACACAATTACAAAAGATAGCGATATTGATTTAATTTTAGTAGTTAATGAAACTAATATTCCATTTGTACAACGCGGTTTTGAGTTTATAGATCTACATGATATTTACCCCAAAATAGATATATTAGTTTACACTCAAAGGGAGCTGGATGAGCATCTCAAAGACTCTGCCTTAGGTTTTTGGAAGTCCGCAAAAGCAAGTATGAAGCAAATATTATAATTAATATTTAAAATCTAATAATAAAATTCATAATTATTTTCTTTTTCTTGCTCTACAAAGATAAATCTTTCCATCATCGGGTTTGCCATCTTTATCACCGTGCGCAATAGCGCACATTAAATACATTACCCAACCTTGAGGAGTTTCTGTAATATTGGCTTCACCCATAAAAATTAATTTACCAGCAAATGGGGGGGTAAAATTATTAGGTGTAAGTACAGGGCGCATATTTGCATAGGTTCCATTTATAAGGTCTGCCGTAACTATTCCATAAATATCACTATGTGCAGCGGTCCAGTAGGCTTGTTTTAAATCAGGAGTAATAAAAAATTGTGTTTCACTGTCACTGGGGTTTGGGGAGTTAATGCCGGGGGCTTCTTTTAGAACTGAAAAACTTCCGCCATTTTTAGGATCATAATAGGTGGGCCTTCCCAAACATCATTACTATTTTTAACAGAATAATAAACATCTCCGGCAATGTAGGGGTCTGCCTGCCACCGAGTAAATACCATTATGTTTTCCTCAGCATTGGTACTCATGGAGGCTTCAAGCCAATTAGCATTTGAACTGTTAACAGGATGGTATTTAACATCCCAGCCACTGGGAGTTAAGTCTGCTTTAAAAATTCTAAAATTATTTCCAACCATTCCAGGTCTGTCGGGGCCATTAAAAAAGTTGCGTGAAAGTTGTTATAAAAGTCCAAAAATCTTGCTTATTGTACCCAAAATATAAACTACGTCCATTAGTGGAAATGTGTACTGAATCTGTCCAGCCTCCGTCTACGTTTGGTGGAAATGCAAGCAATCTTAAATCTTCCCAACCCTCATAATAATCAACGCCATCTACAGCTGTGCTGACAGGGGTATCCCATGGATCAACTGAAGTGGAAGCAAAAGTATCTTGTGAGTTTTTACCTTTACAGTTTGTAAAGAAAACAATCAATAAAGTGGCTAATGTGAGCCCTAATATTATTCTAATTTTTATCTCCATACGCATAACTGCCTAAAGTCTAGCTAGTAACCTATAACAACTTACTATACCTCGGAATTTATTTAGAAATATTTAGCTTAACTATTTTTAGGGGAGGGGGTCAATATTTTAACCACAAATGCTAGAAGGGCAAGTACTTCCTAAATATTCCCAAATATAGCGTGATATATTTTGTTTACCACAAAACCCGCGTGTTACGCCTACATCAGTGCACATTTCTTTTTGAATGCGTGTCTGATTTGGGTAGGGCCATAAACTTTGTGTAGTAAGGGTGTTATAGTTTGGTTCACCATAAAATGTTCCATCAGCACCGTATTGAAATAATATATTTGCACCAATATCTCCATTAAGCCCCTTGTTTTTTAAGAAACTAGAATTTTCAATTCTTACTGGGTAGGTTAATGATTTAGGATTACCATCATTTAGTGGATCAGAGTTATAAGCACCAACAGTAGGTACAGCTTGATTATATAAAGTAGTACTGCCGTACACATTTGTGTACTGAGCTTTTAAAGGTGTGCTTAAGCCACGGTTAAACCCTCTAATTAAAACATTTGTTGTTGTACTACTTGTTTGAGTGGGGTCATATCTTATGCCCTCACCAACTGTTGACACAGGTGAATACATAGTAGCATTTGTTACTGAGGTTAAGCCTTTACCAATATAAATACCTGTAGGTGTGCCAAGAGATAAAATATTTTTAAGTGTCCAGGTAGTAGCATTGCTTACAACTGAATCAGCTTCAAAATGGAAACCTGCATCTGCTCCATTAACTGACATTGTGCCAAGCCATTCGTTATTTCCTAAATATTCATTTGGATCATTGTTAGCAGAATCAAGGCCATGTTGAGCTGTTGCAAAATCTCCGTAAGGGCTATCTGTAGCAGCAAGAATTCTATCTGCAACAATTACATTTTGTACTGAGACATCTTGTGAATTATAAACTGTAAAACCAACATTTGGGTTGCCACTGCCAGAGCATGCAGATGTACCACAACCTTCACCTCTGATTAAAACTCTTCTCCAAATATTTTTATCAGCTCTATAATTTGAAGCAAGAATTCTTGCGCCACTAGAGCTTACCCAAACGTCTTCAATTAAATTATTTGTATTACCATTATTGTGATCTATAGTGCCAATAGACATATTACCCTTAATGCCTATATTTTTAATCATAACATGGTCTGTATTATATAAATGTATACTACCATCAACTGTTAAGCCTTCAATTCTGATAAAATTATACTTTAAAGTTTTATTTCCAATTTTTATATAATCTACAAGTTTAACATTACCTGAATTTTTAGCTACTACACATGTCATCTTGGAGCGATTTACCCCTGATGGTATTTGTGTAGTGTTTAGTCCTGAGCTGGGTTCAGAAAATGTGCCATTCCCGTTGACAGGAGAGTAGTTGCCATCAAGAAGAATTAAAACATCACCAGAGGATAATTTTGAAAATGCAGTCTTAAATGTTTTTAAAGGAGTGCCTTCAGAAAGCCCATTATTATTATCTGATCCATTTGGTGCTATAAAATATTGCATGCCGCTACATTCAGCAGCGAGTGGTGTAGATGTAGAGTTGCCATTTCCTAAGTAGTTCATAATATAATTTGTTAATGTAGTATCAGAGCAAAATCCTCTTGTAACATTAGCTTCTGTGCACATTTCCCTTTTAATTCGTTCTTCATTTGGAAATGGCCAAAGTGGTGCTGAGGTTGTTGTATTCCATCCATTTTCATCTTTGTATGTTCCAGTTATTCCAATTTGATTTTCAATTTGAGCACCAATTTGACCATTACTTATGCCGGCAGATTTTAATGGCGAATTATTTTCAATTCTAGTTATGTATTTTAAACCATTAGTCAGGGGGTTGTAAGTTACCTTACCTATGCCATTTGAACTTGATCCGTTTAGATAAGTGTTAAAATAACTTAAAGAAGTTGTACCCGTAAAATCTTTAGAGTTTAAGTTAGTAACTAAAGCATTGACAACAGTTGGGCCACCTCCGCTAGAGCCCGGCCAATACCCAATGCCTCCCCTAAAATCACCAGAGTTTACAATTTTTGAACGACCAATGGTTACATTGCTAATATTTCCACTAGTTCCAGTAATTCCACCATTATAAGTATCCCAAAAAATGGAATTTATAATGCTTGTATTAGCTGGGTCATGGTCTGTGTAAAATCCAGTTCCTATGGAATTTAAAGCAATAACACCATTAAAAATATTATTTTGATTAGGCGTACTTATTCCAGAATTCTGTAAATTATAAAATGAACCATACCAGTAATTATAATTCTGATCAGAATCTATAACAACGACGTTTTGAGCAGCAGAATCCTTTGAATTGTAAAATGTAATTCCTGCTTCAGGTAAACAACCTGGATTACATGAGTCGCTCCAACCACCATCATGACGAATTACTGCTCTACGAACAACTACATTTGTAGAGTCAAAAATAAGTAAATTGTATCTTCCGCCGTTGCCATGAAACCAATTATCTTCTAATAAAATATTGGAGCTGCTAATAACAGCAGTATTAGAATTATTCCCACTAGAAAACCCATTTTTAAATTCATTTCTATAAAATTTTAAATTCGTACCGTAAATTTTTTTATTAGGAGAATGAAATCTTAGCCCTTGAAAAATAATATAAGAGCTTTTAATTGACGGTGGTTCTAAGTCTAATTCAGCAGTGAATTTTACTTCTCCTTCATTTTGTGCCTTAATTGTAATGTAACCATCGGTAGCATTACCACTTGGCAAATTAGTTAATTCATTATCATTCCCGCTGTAGGTACCATTCATAAGTACAAGAGTTTTTCCTGCGGAAAGACATGAAAGTGCTGACTTTATTGATAGTTTTGGTGTGCTAGCGTTTTGAGCCTGCACACATGTATAAGAATCTTTTCCTAATGTTAATTCTGGTGAGACATAAAAACTACTACCACTACCAGGTGGTGGTGGTGGAGTAACATCATTATTAACTGTTAGGCTTAATGTAACACTAGCAGAGCCTGTGGAGTTAGTAGCGGTAACAGTGTAGTTAGCCTGCAGTGCTGCAACAATGGGAGTTCCTGTAATTTCACCATTTGATGTATTAAATATTAAACCAGATGGTAAATTAAGTGGGCTGATAGAATAATTTGTTGGTGTGCCACCACTAAAAGAAAGTACGTTTTTAGTAATTGCAGAATTTTTTGTGTAAACTGCAGGGTTTTCTGAGTAAGAAAGATTTTTTGGGGCAGCATCATTAACAGTAATTGTTATTGTTTTAGAAGTAGATCCTGCTGAATTTGACGCTACAATTGTATAACTAGTATTAGCACTTACAGCTCCTGGTGTACCGCTAATAACACCTGTGGAGGATTCAAATAATAAACCAGTAGGTAGGTTTTTATTTATTGTATATGTTGCGGCAGCACCACCACTTATGCTTGGAGTGTTTGGAGTAATTTGTGTGCCTTTAATATAAACGGCATTGTTATTTAAATAATTTAAATTTGTGGGTGACTGAAGTAGTACAGTATTAACTGTGATAGTTAATATCTTTGTTGTGTTACCTGCAGAGTTTGAAGCTCTAATTGTGTAATCTGTGGCTCCGCTGATTCCAGTTGGCGTACCACTAATTACACCAGTTGATGTGTTAAGTGTTAAACCACTTGGTAAAGCTGTACCCACTACGGAATAACTTGTTACAGTGCCAGTCACGGTTGGTGAATTAGGTGTGATTTGTACACCTTGTGTGTAGGTTGCCGGGTTAAGAGAATAATTTAAATTACTTGGTGGTGCTAGTGGTGGATCATTAATAGTAATATTAATTTGAGCATTAGCATAACCAGATGAGTTTGCAGCTGTTACAATATAAGTTTTAAGAATACTTGTTGAGGTTGGTGTTCCTGAAATAATACCAGTAATAATATCAAAATTTAAACCACTTGGTAGTGCTGGAGTTATTGAGTAAACACTTACTTTACCACCATTATTTGAAGGAATATTATTTGTAATGGCAATTCCTTTAGTATAAATGGCTGAGTTTTGAGAATAAGACAAACTTGTTGGTGCAGGCTCTGTAGAAGATCCTAATCTAAGAGATGAAGTGAGTGTCTTATTAGAATCAACGCAGTTTTGATAAGGAAGCATAAATAGAGTTAGGAGAGTTAAATAAAAAAATCTATCTATTCTATTTTTCTTCATAACCAGTAAAACCCTATGTCTCAATTTTAGAGTGTTATGATTTTTATTTTTTCTAAAGTATTGAAACAGCCTCATGACTAGACTTTTATCGGTAATTTGAGGCGAAATTGTGAACTTAGCTAGTGTATTAATGCCAGTAGTTACAATGGGTTATATGGAATAAATAAAGCTATTTTGTGGCAAACTTTTGTACACCTAATATTGAGCGATAGCTTTGAGCTTATGGCGCCTTCGGTAATTATTTTTATAATAAACAATAAGCATTGGTACCACCAGAGCAGGAATTCCAATAATTAGGCAATCTCTAAAATCATCAGAGAAGGGGATAATGCTTAAAACAAAAACTTGAAAGGCAATTGAAAAATAAGCCCACCGTGGAGCCTTTCCAAAAGTTTTTCTACAATAATTAAAATGGCTCAAAGAAATTGAAAGCCAACAAACAGCTCCTGAAAAACCAGCCACGGAAAGAAGCCAAATATAAAATTTTGTGCCTTCAAAAAATAAATATAACGGGAAAAAGGCCCAACAACCAAAAATAGTTACCCAAGTTGCCACACTAGGAACGGCTGCATGGTTAAGCTTTGTAAGTATCTTTGGCCCCAAGCCTTCTTTACCTAAACCATAAAGGGCACGAACGGTGCCGTATAAACCAGAATTAGCACAACTTATAGCAGCTGTGAGTGTCACAAAAGAAAATGCAACTGCAGCCCATCTAAAACCATAGCTTTCAAGGGCCACTGAGAAAACAGAATTTTCTAAATTACTTTGTGACCAAGGGAAAATAAGCATCAAAACAGAAAGTGGAATTACAAATAAAGCCACTGTTGAAAGAGCTACTCTTTTACTATCTCGTACAACATGCTTTTTAGGGTCATCTGTTTCTGCAGAGGAAAGAGCAATAAGTTCAGTTCCAGCACAATTTACTAAAACAATAACCATAGATAAAATAACTGCCACAAAACCAGCTGGAAAAAGTGCTGCAGTTAAACTTTCATTTTGTGTAATTAAAATTTTTGTTCCCACATAACCTTGGTTACCAGCAAAGCCTAACCAAATAAACACACCTAAAAGTGCAAATAAGCAAATGGCTAAAACTTTTATAAAAGATAAAACAGAATCAATAAGACCAAACCATTTTACTTCCATTAAATTTAAAATACTCACAGCTATTCCTAAAACTGCTGTCCAGCCCATTGCTGGAATTTGTGGTAAAAATTTATGAAGTATTATGCCTCCACCTATCATCTCACTTGCTATGTAGGCAACCCAGTTAAACCAATAAGACCACCCAATGCCAGCTGCAAATGGCGCCCCAATTAATTCTTTGCTAAAGCTAACAAGGCTTCCCTCTCTGGGCATGGCCACACATAGCTCACCCATAGCCACAGCCACATACCAAACAATTATCCCACCAAGTGCAAAGGCCACCACCACTGATGGACCAAGTCTTGAAATAAGCTCACCTAAACCTAAAAAGTAAGAGCTACCAATAATTCCGCCAAGGGAAATGAGTTGAACTTGTATGGATCCAAATGCGCGCTTTAGCTTTTTTTGCTCACTCATGTTTTTTACTCTACAAGATCCTTAACAGCTAATCTGAACACTTCAGTGTGCCTATCAACATCTGCCTCTGTGGTAGCAGGGCTCATAAGAGCCATGTTGTGAAAGGGCGTTAGTAGCACCCCACGGTTAAGGGCATGCAAATGCATGTAGCGTTCTAATTCAAAATCAGCTGAGTCTGCAGCTTCAGCACCTGTTTTTGGTACATTTTGATGGAATAAATATTCAGCCCTGCAGCCAAGTTGGCTTACATGCCATGGAAGAGAATATTCTTCAATTACAGCTTGCACGCCCTTTGTAAATCTCTCTGCAAGTGGAATCATTTTAGAAAATGCGTTTTCTGTTAAAACATTTTCTAAAGTAGCGCGCATTGCTGCTAAAGATAGAGCATTACCAGCTAATGTGCCACCAATGCCGCCAGTGTCACACTGATCAAGTTTAATTTTATCATTAAGCATGTCGCTCACTGTTTGACTAAAACCATAAATGGCAGAGGGAATACCACCACCAATGGGTTTACCCAAAGTTAAAATATCAGGCTCTAAACCAAAAGCACGTGTGTAGCCACCAGGGCCTGAGCAGATGGTATGTGTTTCATCCATTATTAAAAGTGTTCCGTATTTTTTTGTTAGCTCTCTTAGTTTTTCATGAAAGCCGGGGGCGGGGTGCACAATACCCACATTGGTTAAAGCAGGTTCTGTTAAAACACAGGCAACATCTTGATCTTTAAGGGCTATCTCTAGGGCTGCAACATCGTTAAACTCTACAACTTTTGTTGTTAATGTGGGGTCCACACCTGGACCAATGTTTCCTTCACGGCTTACTGCCACACCGTCTTTTAAAGTAATAAATGTTTCATCAACAGAGCCGTGATAGCAACGGTTAAACACTAAAATCTTTTTTCTGCCAGTAGCAAGGCGCGCCAGCCTTATTGAAAACCGATTAGCATCAGTAGCAGTGAGTGCAAATTGCCAGTAAGGTAGACCAAAGCGTCTTGATAATTCTTCGCCCATCCATAAAGCATTTTCTGTGGGTAGCATTGTTGTAATACCTTTTTGTAATTGCTTTGTTACAGCTTCAACTGTTGCTTTTGGAGAATGCCCTGTCATAGAGCCTGTATCACCTAAGCAAAGATCTACATAAGTATTACCATCAACATCAGTAAATTTAGCATCAAACGCCTTTTCTACAAAAAGAGGAAAACCGCCTGGCCATTTAGCCATCCAGTTCATAGGGACACCGCCAAGAAGTGATTTTTTTGCCCTTTCAAATAGTCTTTTTGATGTTTCATGGGTTTTTTCAAAAGTTTCAGTTTCACGTTTCATAAGAGATTTTAGTTTTTCTCTATCAATTGTTTTTAATTTGCTCATTGTTCCCTCCACCTAATTAAAGTTTTTCTCTCTGAATATTCTTCCATTGTGTAGCGCACTCCTTCTCTGCCTTCTCCTGATTCTTTAATGCCACCATATGGGGCATGATCAGCTCTAAAAGTAGGGGTGTCGTTAATAATCACTGCTCCTGTTTGAATTTTATTAAATGCAAGATCAACTAATTTTTGATTATTTGTAAAAACCCCAGCTTGAAGTCCAAAGCGGGAGTCATTAACCATGTTGATAGCTTCATCAAAGGTTTTAAATGTGTTTATAAAAGCCACAGGGCCAAAAACTTCTTCTCTAAAGAGTTTTTGATTATTTTTAACATTTAATAAAACCGTAGGCTCAATGAGTAGATCTGTGTTTTTACCACCATAAATAAGCTTTGCACCAGAAGTTATTGCTTCATCAATGTAGGTCATAATTTTAGTACAAGCACTAAGGTTAATAACAGGGCCAACTACAACATCTTTTAAGTTGGCATCACCCACTTTTAGTTTTTTTACTTCTTCAATAAAAAGTTCTGTAAATTGGGGCATGACTGCCTCTTCAACAAAAATTCTCTGAACTGAAATACAAACTTGTCCTGCATAGGCAAAGGCACCAATGGCACAGCGAAGGGCTGCTCTTTTTAAATCGGCATCATTACAAATTACTACGGCGGCGTTCCCACCAAGCTCTAAAATAACTTTCTTTTTAATGTTTTTAGATTTTAAATACCAACCAACGCTATCACTACCGGTAAAACTTAAGGTAGTTATTCTTGCATCATCAAAAGCTATGCTTAAATCTTCATTTGTGGGGCTTATAACTTGAATAACGTTTACATCTACACTTTCTTTTAAGTCTCTAATAGCAGCCTGAAATATTTGAGTTAAAATTTCTGATGCTTTTGGCGCCTGTGGAGGCGGTTTAATAATAACGCTTGCTCCTACTGCTAAAGCAGGGGCAACTTTATGAGCTACAAGATTAAGTGGGAAATTATAAGGTGCAATGGCAAGCACTGGGCCACGGGGAAACCACTGAGAAATAGCTGGGTGATAATCTTTTGATGAATAATCTGTGTCCATGGGAATAACATCCCCACCAAAACGCTTTACCTCTTCTGATGCAATTTTAAAAGTATTAATAGCACGGTTAATTTCAATATCTGATAATAAATAGGGCTTTTTTGCTTCACTAATAAGAGCATCTCTAAGTTCATTACGTTTTAATTCAATACCAAGTGCTATTTTATTTAAAAGCTCTGAGCGTGTGGCGCGAGATACATTTTTAAAACTTTCAAAGGCAATACAAGATGCTTCAATGGATTTTAAAACGACCTCTTTATTAATACTTTCATGCCATTTTGATGCTGCAAAATTCATAATTGCGCTAAACCTTTTTCAATAACGTTTAAGCCTTCTTCAAGCTGTGTATCAGTCATAATAAGTGGAATTAAAAATCTAATAACATTACCAAAACTACCTGCTGACATTAAAATAACGCCGTTCTCATAGCCAAATTTAACCAAAGCTTTTGCAGCATCAGTATTTGGCTCTTTTGTATTTAAATCTTTAACTAATTCTATGGCTTGCATGGGGCCAAGACCTCGAACATCTCCAATAATATTAAATTTTTCTTTAAAATATAAAAGTTTTTCTCTTAATTTTTGGCTAAGCATTTGTGCATTTTGCAAAATACTATCTTTTTCAAAAATTTCAAAAACACTTAAAGCTGCAGCACAGGCTAGTGGGTTACCACAATAGGTGCCACCAATGCCGCCAACCATGGGAGCATCCATAATTTCAGCTCTTCCTGTAACAGCAGATATTGGCAATCCGCCACCTAAACCTTTAGCAGTTGTTATTAAATCAGGGGTGAAATCTAATTGCTCTGAAGCAAATAAAGTACCAGTTCTTCCAAAACCTGTTTGAATTTCATCAGCTATAACTACAATATTATTTTTAGCACAAAATTCTGAAATGCCTTTTAAAAATTCTTTAGGCGCAGGAATAAAGCCGCCTTCGCCGAGCACTGGCTCTATTATAACAGCAGCAGTTTTATCTGCGTCTATTTTATTAACTAAATTTTTAAAATCTGCAAAGGCTGTTTCTACAAAATTCTTAGACGTTGCCCTGTACTCATACGGAAAACTTGTTTTATAAATTTCACCCGGGAAGGGCCCAAAACCTTCTTTATAAGGTATAACTTTACTTGTTAACCCCATAGCCATGTAAGTGCGGCCATGATAGCCGTGATCAAAACAAACAATAGCTGGTTTTTTAGTATAGCTGCGCGCAATCTTTATTGCATTTTCTACTGCCTCTGCTCCTGAGTTTGCTAAAAATGTTTTTTTAGTAAAATGGCCGGGCGTTTTTTGATTTAGCTTTTCACAAAGTAAAGAATAGCTCTCATAAGGTGTAACGTTAAAGCTTGTATGAGAAAATTTCTCAAGCTGATCTTTAACTGCTTTTATTGTCTTTGGGTGTGAATGACCTGTATTTGCAACCCCAATTCCTGATGAAAAATCTAAAAACTTATTACCATCAACATCTTCAATTACAGCACCATGAGCATTTGCTACAAACACAGGGCTTACATGAAAGGGCCCTCGGGCTACATGTTGTTCTCTATGTAACATAAGCTTCTTAGATTTTGGGCCTGGGATTTGAGTTTTAATTTCAATATTCATTCTTAATACCAAGCTATAGGAGTAGTATCTAAGTTGATATTGATCTGTTTTGTTTCTAAATATTCTTCAATTCCATACATACCAAGCTCACGCCCATGACCACTTTGCTTGTAGCCACCCCATGGAAGCTCATTAAAAGTGGGGTGGTAGTGGTTAACCCAGGTAATACCTGCGCGAATTTGACCAACAACACGTGTTGCACGAGTCACATTTTGTGTCCAAACGCCTGCGGCTAGGCCATAAATAGTGTCATTTGCAATCTGTACCGCTTCTTCTTCAGTTTTAAATTTAATAACAGATAAGACAGGGCCAAAAATTTCCTCACGTGCTATGCGCATTTGTGGAGTGACGTTTGTAAAAATGGTTGGTTCTACAAAGTTACCGTTTTTAAACTCTTCACCTTCTGGGCGTTTTCCACCGCAAACAAGTTTAGCGCCTTCAGAAATTCCAATTTGAATATAAGCTTCAACTTTATCTCTATGAGCACTTGAAACAAGTGGGCCCATTTTTGTGCCAGTTTTTAAACCATGACCTAATTTTATATTTGGTATTTTTTTAAGCATAGCTTCAACAAATTTATCATGTATTGATTCTTCAACTAATAATCTTGACCCAGCAGAGCAAACTTCACCTTGGTTGGCAAAAGCTCCGAAAAGGGCTCCATCAACGGCTGCGTCAAAATCAGCATCTGCAAAAACAATATTGGGGTTTTTACCACCAAGCTCTAAAGACACACGTTTAAGGTTGCTATTTGCTGCCATAGTAGCAATTTTTTTGCCTGTAAGGGTTCCACCAGTGAAGGCAATTTTATCAACATTAGTATTTATAGCTAATTCTTCACCAGCCTCAGCCCCTGGGCCTGTAACAATATTTACAACTCCAGCAGGCAATTCTAACTGATGAATTATTTTTGCAAGCTCTAAAGCAGTTAGAGGAGTAAGTTCAGATGGTTTTAAAACACAAACGTTACCTGCGGCTAGAGCGGGGGCAAGCTTCCAAGCGGCCATTAATAACGGAAAATTCCAGGGAATAATTTGTGCGCATACTCCAATGGGCTCGCGCACTACCATGCTCATAAAATTTGCCGGTACTTGTACGGTTTCGCCATGAATTTTTGTTGCAAGGCCTGCGTAATATTCAAAGCAACCTGCGGCATCTGCCACATCAAATTCGGCCTCGCTTAGGGGTTTTCCGCAATTTTTAACCTCAAGTTCAGCTAGCATTTTGGCATTTAATCTTATGGCTTGTGCAATTTTAAATAAAAAACTAGCGCGATCCGCTGCTGTTGTTTTACGCCAGAGACCTTTATCAAAAGCTACACGTGCTGCACTAATGGCAAGTTGCATATCCTGAGCATTACTTTCTGGTACGGTAGCAACTTTTTCTCCGCTTGCGGGGTCTAAAATTTCACGAGTTTTTTTGGATACTGAAGATACAAATTGGCCGTTAATATACATTTGATAGTTTTGCATAAATTCCCCCTAATTAGATTTTTATAGAGAGGAAGGTGGCCTTAAAAGTTATTAAGGTAAAATAAAATTTAGCTGATTGAAAAAAATTTATAATCTTAAATATGCTGTGCATTACATTTTATTTAGCCTGTTTACAGTTTTAAAAATATGCATTTTAATTTTACTTATGGGGAAGACATTACTGATTATAATAATCCTAAGCTTTTCTTTTGCAACGCAAGCTAAGTATGCATCCGGGCTTATTGTTGCAGGTGATAGCTGGGCCTATCTGCCTTGCTATTTTGGCAGTGTGCATAGGGCTTTTGGAGAATTGGGTTTAGATGTAAATGTAGTAGGTTGCCTTGATACATCTCAAGCTGGAGCAAGGGCAGAGAATTATTTAAATTCTAAAGCTCATCAAGAAGCTATTGAGCTAGTAAAAAAATATTCACACATAAAAGCTATTCATTTAAGTCTTGGCGGCAATGATATGTTTAGGGGATGGAATAAAAATATGTCCCAAGAGCAGGAGATGCTACTTTTTAATACTATCAAAGACAATATTAAAGCTATTATTCAAAGTTTCCATGATATAAATCCTAAGATTTCAATCCTTGTTAATGGTTATGATTATGGTTACCAGTATGATAATAACCCCATTAAGCCTTATAGAGAAATTTATGAGAAAATGGGAAAACCAAATGCCCAAGAAGTAAATAGTTGTTTTTTACGTTTTTCAAAAGTTATTGGAGAGTTAAGAAGTGAAAAAGTTTTTTATATGCACCATCATGGATTAATGCATTACCACTTTGGTGTTCCTGAAAATGCCATAAAGCCTGAGCGAACCTTAAAACCTGATTTTATTTCATCAATTCAAGAACCACAAAGACATGGCGGTGTAGTTGAAGCACGCAACTCACCAGAGGCAATGGCACGTATTGGTTTTTTGTATACAGACCCTCATCATTTAAGCCCACTTGGTTATGATTATTTGATGAAGCATTCAATTAACAATTATTTAAAAAATTTGCTTTATTAAGCTTTAAGGTCTTGGCTGTGGCATTCTATAAAAAATTAATTGTTGAGGTGTTGTGCCCACACCTGTCATTGGAGAAAATGATGTTGGCGTGATAACGCCGGTTGTTTGGTTAATTGAATAAATAGTTATGTTATTTGCTGTTTCATTCATTGCATAAATAAATTTTCCATAAGGATCAATTGTTATACTTCTTGTACCAGCAGCCGCTGCGACTGCTGCTCCCACGCTGGTGAGTGTGCCAGTTGAAGAATTAAAACTAAAGGCATCTATTAATGCTGCGTTAAACTCACTACCATAGATAAATCTATTACTAGGGTGAACAGCTATGCAATCTGGAGATGAGCCACCACCACCGCCACCTGCAATAGTAGAAACAGCAGCAGAGATAGCACCAGTTGTAGGGTTAACTGGGTATACACTATAGTTCCCTGTGACTGCTAAAGGTAGAATTAAAAATCTACCTGTTAGATCAAAGGCTCCTAAAATACTAACATCGCCTGTGTTAAATGGGACTGTATTTGTAACACTTCCAGAGGTTTGATTTATTGTGTTAATATAAATATTATTTGAACCAAAATCAGTACTATAATAAAAGTTTCCATTAGGATGCCATATTCCACCAAAAGGTTGAGTGCCTGCTGCTGTGGCAGCACCTAAACTTGTAAGCACACCTGTTGTGGCATTAATTGAAAACCCGCAAATTGTGGTAGTACCAAAATTTTGAACATATAAAAACTGACCTGAGGGATCTATGGTTGGAAGCACATTCCCTGTGCAAGTTGTTCCACTAAATGGGGAGTTTGGTAGGGGAGTGATTTCTCCTGTTTGAGCATTAATATTATATCCAGAAATTGTATTCTCAACAGAGTTGGCAGCATATAAAAACCTGCCATTAGGGTGAATAACTATGGCAGAAGTTGCAGTAGCTGCAGCATTTGTAAAGGGAGAGCCTGGTACATGTGTAAGAACGCCTGTGGTTTGATTAAATCTAAAAACAGAAATTTGATTTGAGCCATAACTTGCCAAAAAACCAAAAATAATAGGGGTGCCAGGGGCTGAGCCTGCATCCGTGCACCTAATCTGTGCTAGTAAAACTAAAGTTAATAATATTGTAACAAGTAATTTTATCATTACTTAGTTCCTTGGCTGTGGCATGCGGTAAAAAACTATTTGCTGAGGTGTTGTGCCTACAGTAGTAATTGGTGAAAATGATAGGGCTGTTAAACTACCACTGGCTTGATTTATTGAAAACGCAGTTATATTTCCCGCAGTCTCATTGACAGCGTACAAAAACTGACCAGTCGGCTCTATATTTAATGTTCTTGTCCCCGCAGCAGTTACGTTAGCCCCTGCAATAGCTGTTAGTGCACCAGTAGTAGAATTAAAAGTATATGCTGAGACAGTGGCTCCGTTATAGTCTGACCCGTAAACAAAGCGATTATTAGGGTGAACAACAACATTTGATGGGTTAGCACCAGCTGCTGCTACAGTTGAAACTGATGCAGATAGAGCGCCCGTATTTGAATTAACAGGGAATACAGCATAACTGTTGGTGGCTGATAGAGGGGCTATCATAAATCTAGCAGTTTGATCAAAGGTAGGAATGAGTGAAACATCACCAGCACCAAAATTTGTGGCTACTGATGCAACCCCTGTTGTTTGATTAATAGAGTGGATATTTATATTATTAGCACCATTATCACCTGTGTAATAAAAGTTTCCATTGGGATGCCATGCTCCTCCAAATGGTTGTATTCCAGAAACAACAGCAGCGCCAACACTAGTTAAAACTCCTGTTGATGAATTTATTGTAAAGCCACAAATAGTAGTAGCTCCAAAATTTTGAACATATAAAAACCTGCCAAGTGGATCAATTTTGGGGACAACATTATTTGTACAGATAGGACCACTAAATGGAGATCCAGGTATTGGTGTTATTTCACCTGAGAGTGGATTTATTAAAAAGCCAGCTATATTATTTGTTCCGGAATTTGCAACATATAAGAATTTTCCATTAGGGTGAACTACTAGGCCGGACGGACTTGTTCCTGAAAAGAATGGGGAGCCGGGAACTTGGGTTAAGGCACCGGTGGTGGTATTAAGTTTAAAAACAGAAATATTACTTGAGCCAGAATTAGAAACAAAACCAAAAATTATTGGTGCCCCTGGTGAATACCCTGTGTCTGAGCACCTAGTAGATATTATCCCTGAAAAAATGATTAAAATAAATAAAATATTTTTAATCATTACTCCGAAATCCTTTCAGAAATTTGTACCATTGGATCTTGTTGGCCACCACTTGTGCAGGCGTCATCTGTTCCTTGCACTGTTGTATTAATAAGTTTATTTAAGCCAATTAATTTAAAATTAATTGTCGGAGTGGTTGCTATAATTATTCCGCATGCGGCATGACAAGCAGCGGGGCTACAGGTTGTTGAAGTTGGGAAGTTTATAGTCATTTGATTTTGAGCATAGTTTATATTTGTTTCAATATAGATTGTGCAAGTATCACTTTTAAAATAATTAGTTGCTTTACTGCCATTAATTGTAATGTATCTTCTCCACCCATTTGAAATAAACAAAGCAGCTCCAGTTGGGGAGCCGGGCTGGCCATTACATGTTATTGATGTTATTTGCCAAGTTCCATCTAATCTTGATGTAGAGTCAGCAGAGCAGCCTAGTAAAAGTAATAAAAAGATAAAATAAAATATTCTCATTTTTTAATATCTTCCTTATCAAAATTAAACCTGTAACCAATAATATTAGTTATATTTAAATACCAAAAGTCTTGTCCTGAAGTTGCAGCTGTACTTACAACAGAATAACTAACCCTGTTATCTATAACGATAGAACTATTGTTATTTAATTTAATATTATAAACAAAACCTGCACTAATACCAAAGTCAGAGCTTTTTAACCCATAGTCAGAAAATAAAATTTTATTTCCATCTAGTTTAATGTCTACGCCGCCTGCGTAATAACCACCAGCTTGAAGGGCCCAATTTTTTTCTCCTCCCAACCAAAACCTATAAATTAAATCAAATTGAATATAAGTAGCAACAACGTTGCTGTAGCCATCACTAAAACCTCTTGGTATATACAGTAGGCCTAGCTCTAGTTCATGGCTTTTATTCTTAACAGGCATTGAAAATAAAAGGGCAGCACCTGGGACTGAATATCTTGGACTAAAATTAAAAGTGCTAGATAAGCCAGCTGTGTAGGGCGTTGAATATGAGCCAGCAAGACCAAGAGTAAAATCAGCCTTAGAGATTAAACTCTTGCAAAAAATAATAAAAATAAGAACTACAATAAATTTAAAATAGTTCATATTGTAACCCTATGGCATAAGTACTTTGGTTTAGCGGTGCTGTTGATGTATCAAGATTCCATGTATTAAAGCTAAGACGGTTATATGAAAGTGTCAGAGCGGTGCTTTCCCCAATATAATAGCCAATAGTAAATATAAAGCCCGATGCATTTGAATAAATGCTTTTGCCCCCTGCAGGTAGGCTTGGCAAGAGTATAGCTTCCTAAAAACGTATAAGAACCTGAGATAAAAAAATCTTCAACCTTATACTTTAAGCCAGCTCCTAAGGCATAACCACTACCAGCCATATTTTGGTTAGCTACACTTCTAGCAGGGGTGAGCTGCCCCATGTAACGATACTCACCATAAATGTAGGGGGTAAAGTCATTTATTTGATAACCAAACTCTAAAAATAAAGCACTTGCGAGCATGTTTCTTGGGTAAATATAATTTGCATCAGAAGCATCTATAGAGTTGTTCAAGCTAGTAAAGCCAAAGTATATGCCAAGATCTAAATCTAGTCCTGTAAGTTTAGGTAAACTTACTTCTTTTTACTTCACTTAAGGCAGGCTCACGTACTGGTTCAATAAATTCTTTTTCTACTTTTGGAATTTCTGGCAATTCTACAGGCTTAACTTCTTCTTTAATTGCAACGGGTTGTTCAACTTTTGTTAAAGTTATTTCTTCATGGTTTTCATCTGCCACTTTAACTTCTTCAAGTTTCTCTACTGGCTTTAAGTCTTCAATTACAACTTCGCTCAAATTATTTTCTGTAAACTTGATACTTTTATCTTCAGATGTGACTGTAATTACAGCTTCTTGTAATGGTTCTTTAGATATTACTTTAATAATGGGTGCATTAACGCCATCTGTTTTAATAACAACATAGGCATTCTTTTTTGCAGTTAATTCAACAGGTTTGTTGTTTATTATAAACTTCTTCTTTACGTTTTCTTTTAATTTTACTGAAATAGAACCTTTCTGGACAATAGTGCCTTTCTCAGCAGATTGAACTACAATAAGTGTATTTGAGTGAGTTGTGATTTCTGAGCCATCTTTAAAATCTATAACAGTTTGAGATGAAGGGCCTGTGAACACATTGTCTTGGTTTTTTAATTCATCTTTATCAAAGCTTTTAACCCATACAAAACTATTGGCCTGCTTTCTTCTAATATCATTTTTTGTAGAAGAAATACTTGCTACACTTTCACCTTGGCTTTCATCTAGGTTAAAATATTTGTAAATAAGTCTGTCGTTGAACATAACATAAGAAGCCGCTGCTAGCACTAAACTCGCTATTAGTAATAGTAAAAAGCTAATGATGTTGTTTGTCTTCTTTTGTCCCATTTTCACTTTTTAAAAAAGTTATACTTTAACTCTTCTTTTTCGGAAAACTAGTGGAGTTTTGTAAGGAAAAAAGTATAAAATTATTCAAATATGTCTATTAGAACAAAACTTCTTTTACTGCTCACTTTTCTAACTACCACTAGCCTTATCTTTTTTTTAATTTTAGCTACTGGACTTTTTAAAGAAGACAAAATTGCCTACGTGTTTGATTCCAACGCGGCCTATGTTAAAAGTCTGGCTTTCCAAGTTAAGTCTGAGATAGTATCAAGCAAAAATTTAATAAAATTTCTTTCCCATAATTTTAATTATAGAACAAATAATTTTTCAGATACCTCAAGAGAAATATTTAACAAAGAGGCAAATCTCTACAGCGTCTATGCAATTAATGCTAGCAGTAAAAATGATTATAAATTAGTAAGCGAGCTTGAAAAGCGTCTAGACAATAGCCCTACATACAAAGAGCTAGTACCAAAACTTATAGCAATTATTAAAGAGGCAAGTGCTCAAGAGTTTTCATTTAGAATTCATGTTAAAGACGAGAATAGCTCATTTATTTTTGCAACATTAATTAAATCTGATTATGGTGACCCACTCATTTTTATAACTGTTACAAAAGGAGAAGGTTTATTTAAATTTGTAAATCAGTCTCAACTTTATGATTCTTATGTTGTAAATTCAAATATGCAAATTTTGTTAGGTAATACAAATAATGAATTTAGTGAATTTATATTTAATCAAATAAAAGACAAAAATACCCAAGGCGGCTCAATTGAAGTTATAGATCCAAACGGGGAGGCTATTTTATCTTCCTTTGCTGAAGTAGGAGCTGGCGGTTTAAGCGTTATTTCAAATATTAGTAAAAAAGCAGCCCTTAAGGCCGTTGATATTTTATTAATTAAATCAGGTTTGTTTTTCTTAATTATTATTTCTCTGGCCATTATTATAAGTGTTTTTTCTTCTAAAAAACTCACAAAATCTCTTGAGGAATTAAGCGATGCTACTCAAAAAGTAGCTGAAGGTAATTTTGATGTTAAGTTAAGTGTAAAATCTAAAGATGAAGTAGGTGTACTTGCTAAAAACTTTAACTTCATGACAACAGAAGTGCTTCGCCTAATGAAAGAAAATGTGCATAAAGCTAGAATGGAAAAAGAGCTAGAGACAGCAAAAATTGTTCAATCTACTTTGTTTCCAAAAAATGAAGCTGAGTTTAAATCAACAAAAATTAGTGGTTATTTTGAACCTGCCAGTGAATGTGGCGGTGATTGGTGGTATTATTTTGAATTAAATAATAAATTATATTTAATTATTGCAGATGCTACAGGTCACGGAGCACCTGCAGCTTTAATAACAAGTGCCGCACGCTCTGCTGTTTCACTTTTAGAGCAAATGCCTGAGCTTTCTACAGTGCAAATAGGACAGCTTCTTAACAAGGCAATTTTTGAAACATCCCAAGGTAAAATTAACATGACAACAGCCATTGTCTGTATAGATCAAAACACTGGTGAGGTAACTTACACCAATGCAAGCCATGAAAAGCCTTTAAAAATTAAATATACTGGTAAAGAAATTAAGCGCACAGAACTTGGCGCTCTTTTAGAGGGGGAATCTCCACGGCTTGGGGAAAGTAGAGAGAGTATATTTGTAGAATCTAAAGACAAATTAGAGAATGGTGATATTTTATTTTTCTATACTGACGGTTTAACTGATATCCCAAACCCACGAGGGCAAAAATTAGGAGAAAGAGCAGTGCTTAATAGCTTTGCAAAGGCTGTTTCAAAAACAGATAACACCACTGAGATAATTAATATCTTAAAAGATGATGTGAAAAGTTTTAATGAGGGAAGTGCCCTTGAAGATGATGTTACCTTTTTTGTTTGTAAGTTTAACTCTAAGGCTCTAGAAAGTTAGATTGGAAGGGGCCATATTTCTGCCCTGCTCTGTAAATATAATTATCAACATTAGTTATGTGGTATTGGTTTTCAGCATTTGAATATGTTCTTAAACTTGTATTTCCACCATTATCCACTGGTGGGTAGTTACCAAGTAGTATCCAAGCTGCATTTGGAGGAATTGTATTTTTACATGGATCAGTAGGGTTTAAGCTTCCATCTGAATTTGTTTTAACATATTGGCAAAAGTAGTCGCTTCCAAGGCCATTTTTAATTTGAGAGTAAAATGCAAAATTTTGTGGAAGATTTGGGCCCACCACATCTAATCCCTCTTTGTCAGCAGACATAAAAAACATAACTTCAGTTGTATTAGCAGAGGCTATACTTTGAATTTGAATGTGTCTTGTATAAATTGTTTGGTTACCATTTGATTTATATTGAAGTCTCATTATTCTTCCATGAAATGGTTTTAAGTCCACAGCAGATGAAACCCATTCATCAGTTGTAGAATTATAATTCCAGCCTATATTAGGGCCAAGAGTGGCAAATGTTTCACAAGTGTAGTTGTTAAAAAGCGGATAGGCCTGTCTAAGCTCATCAATACAACCACTAGCACCACTTCCAAGACCTTTTACTTTTTGATATAACTTATCTCCATAAACATAAGTATTTGTTTGTGGGTTAAAAGTTGCTGAGTTTGAAAGTAAAATTTGAACACCGTTATCACCACCACCAGTTAGTGTTGGGTTATTAATTGAGCTCATGGGGAGATTGCTTTGTTGGCAATTTTGGTAACCAAAAAGCACTAAAACAATAACCGCTAGAATTGCTAAAATTTTAGATAAATTCTTAAACTTGCCCATACCCATCTAACTTATCGAATAAACTAGACTCAAACTTTAGTCCCACCAGAGGGTAGCAGGTAGTTTTTGGTAATTGTAGGGGTTAATTTCCACTTAATAAGCAATTAAAGCATATTTAAAGCCAAATCAAATATAGGCCAATAATTACCAAAAACTACCTGCTACGTTTTGGTAATAAGCAAAAGTTTGCAGAGATCAGGCTTTGATTCAAACTTTTTAAGCATTTCAGTGATTTTGCTATTAATTTCAAATAACTCCTGAAAGCTTTTAGGGTTTGAAGACATTCTGTATTTTGTTTCTGCAATTCTTCTTAAATCTTTTTGAACAATGCGGTTAATAGCGCGTAAGTGCTTAAAATCAATTTTTGTTGTCTGACTAGAGTTTCTAACTCTCTCAATTTGATCTTCATAAAACCAAATAAGACGCTGGCTTAAAATATCAGGTGTTTCACCAATGTAAGATAATTCTTCAGCTGAAGTTGCTGCTGCAACCCCTGAAGCATTCCTTGGGTTTTCAATAATATTTTTATTAAAATATTTAGAGTAACCTAGGTCAGCAACATATGTAATTAAATGAGCAAAACCAAATTCATGTGAAATAATATCTTTAAGTAAAAAACTAGAATAGATTGCTGGCTTTTGGTGCACACCTTTATACATATAAACAGGTATTTCAAGTTGCTTTGCAATTCTCTCAAGATCGCGAACAGTAATGGCTATTGATGTTTCTCTTTGCGCAACTCTTCTTGGTAGAATAATTTTTTGAAGTTTATTTGATAAAAATCTCTCCAAAACTGAATTTTTAAGCACAACAACATCTAAAAATACTTTATCTGAGCCAATTTTAGCCACAACCTTTTCAAGATCAATGACCTCAGACCAATCTAAAGGTAAAATCTTTTTTTGTTTAACAAGATGAGCGTAATATTTATTCATTCCTTCAAAAAAACCACCAAAACGAGAATAGGTTTTAACTTTTTTAATAACTTCAGGAATACCAAAAAAAGCACCATATACTACTACATCTATGGCATGAAACCATGACAGGGGGAGTAACACAGCATATTTTGCATCCATTGCAGTTAATAAATACAATGAATTTTCTAAAATTTCAGTAGTGGCCATTGCAACGGCAAACTTAGGCCCAACTTTTCTAGCAGTGTCTTTTACAAATTTAAAAATTTTTACATAATTAAAATGCTGAAAAATATTAATTTTTAATGTCTGCCAAATTTTTTCACCTACATGGGGCTCTCCTAATTCATTTGCAGCGTCTTGAATTTGGGTGTGCACAACGCTTAAAAGTTTTTCTACATAGGCTATTTGTTTTTCTTCAGCAACTGTAGCGCCATAAAGTCTTGATTCCTCCAATATTTGATCAAGTGTTTCAAAAAGCTCATGGTACTGAGTGGCGGCTTTTATATAGGGCGATGGGGGAAGGCTTAACTCATGGGCAAGCGACACATTAGTATTAAGTGTTAACAACAGTAAACATAATGTAAGAAGTAGCCTTTTCATAAGCTGGGCATACTATCTTATTAGAATTTAAAGTTAAAACACAGAATGCTTAGCTGAATATTTTTCTAAGTTTTTACATTTTTTGTCGCACATGGGGCCAGTATGTAGTTTAATAAAATACCGTATGAAAACACTTCCATTTTCAGCTCTTAAGGCCTCATTAAAGCAGGGCTATGCTTTAAAAGATCTCAAAGCTGATCTTTTTGCAGGGGTTGTAGTGGGCATTGTGGCTTTACCACTGGCAATGGCTTTAGCTATAGCGGTGGGTGTAGCTCCCCAATATGGGCTTTATACAGCAATTTTTGCTGGTTTTAGTGTTGCACTTTTTGGTGGTTCAAAGTTTCAGATAACAGGCCCAACCGCGGCATTTGTTGTTATTTTATCTCCTATATTTCACAAGTATGGCTTTGGAGGGCTGCTCTTAGCAGGACTTATGGCAGGGCTCTTTCTAGTTATTATGGGACTTGCAAGGCTTGGAAAGCTTATTCAATTTATACCTCATCCTGTGACAACCGGCTTTACTGCCGGCATTGGGGTTGTTATAGCATTTTTGCAGTTAAGAGATTTTTTAGGCTTAACTATGCAAAGCCAGCCTGATCACTTTATTGAACGGGTAGTAGTCATGATAAAGGCCTACCAGAGCGCTCATTTGCAAGAATTTATAGTAGGACTTGCCACTATTTTACTTATTTTATATTTGCCAAAAATAATTAATAAAATTCCATCTCCCATAATAGCTCTTTCAATAATGACAGCACTTACATATTTTGTTTCAAAATTTTATCCTGAAATTACATTTAAAACCCTTGGTACTCAATTTAATGGTATCCCTGGAGAGCTTCCCAAATTTGTTTTGCCATGGCAAATGCAAGATGTGAGTCTGGGGCTTTTGTCAGAGCTTGCATTGCCAGCTTTTACTATTGCGATGCTAGGAGCTATAGAATCTTTATTAAGTGCTGTTGTTGCAGACGGCTTAAGCGGAACAAAACACAATCCTGATTCTGAACTTATTGCTCAAGGTGTTGGTAATATTATTTGCCCATTTTTTGGTGGTATTCCTGCAACAGGAGCCATTGCAAGAACGGCAACAAATATTCGCTACGGTTCAAGGTCTCCTATTTCTGCAATGGTGCATTCAGTAGTTATATTTTTCTCCATTTTAATTTTATCAAAGGTTTTATTTTATTTACCAATGGCGGCCCTAGCTGGCTTACTTATTATTGTAGCTTGGAATATGTCTGATATTAAAAATGTAAAACATATTTTAGGCCATGCACCTCGTAGTGATAAAATAGTTTTTATTACTTGTTTTTTATTAACTGTGGTTTTTGACATGGTTGTTGCTGTTTGCACAGGCATTGTTTTGGCATCCTTTTTATTTATGAAGCGTATGAGTGATACCTCAAGTGTCTCTTTAATTTCTTGGGATGACGCAGTTGATGAAAGTCAATTTAAGCCACCACAAGGTGTGATTTTGTATGAAATTGCAGGTCCTTTATTTTTTGGTGCAGCGGAAAAAGCTATGAGTGCCATTAATAATATTAATGAAAAAACAAAGGTAGTTGTGTTTAATATGCGCTTTGTTCCTACTATTGATGAAACAGGCCTACTTGCCCTGGAAAGCGCTGTGAGCAAATTACATAAAAAACACATTAAAGTAATCTTTGCGTGTCTTCAAAAGCAGCCAGATAAAATCTTAGATAACTCAATTGTTATTAATAGACCCGGTGGAACTTATTTCAACTCTAAAATTCAGCAAGCATTAGAGCAGGCAAAAGCATTGACTGCTAAATAAGATTTTAAGTATATTTACCCATATGGCTAAAGCATCCTCTCAATTACCTTATGAAAAAATCTATCAGCTCATGGTTAAATCACGTGTTTTGGAAGAGCGCTTAATTAAAATTTATAAATCAGGTGAGGGGTATTTTTGGATAGGTGGCCCCGGGCAAGAAGCCTTTGACGTAAGCTTAGGACTTCAAATGCGAAAAGGCCAGGGGCTTGATTATGACTACTTTCATGGGCACTACCGCTCAGCCCCAGTGCTTGTGGCTATGGGCCTTGAAATGATTGATGGTGTAAGGCTCATGAAGAATTTAGCTACAGATAAGTCAACCGGTGGAAGAAATTTTTGTAACCATTATGCAATACCTGAATGGAATATTGTCCCCATCACTTCTCCCATTGAGGTGCAATACTCAATGGCACTAGGTACTGCGTGGGCACAAAGGCGTCACGGCGGACAAGGTATTACCATTGTAACAGGTGGGGATGCAGGGACTGCCGAGGGGGATTTTGCTTCCTGCCTTATTTGGGCTTCTCGTCCTGGTAGTGAAGTGCCACTACTTATTTTAGTGGAAGATAATAAATGGGGAATTAGCACATCAGCTCAAGGGCAACATGGAGAAAAAAATATCGCTGACCGTGCCAAAGCTTTTAATATTAAATCTGCAGTGGTTGATGGAAATTCTGTTGAAGAATCTTGGCAAGCTATAGAAGAAGCTATGAATTATGTGCGCACTAAAAGAAAACCTTATTTTCTACAAGCTAATCTTTCAAGGCTTTATGGGCATTCATCTGCAAGTGGCGCTAATTTTGTAAGTACAGAGGGTGATTGCATAAAACTTTTTGAAGAAGAATTAAAAAAGAAAAAACTCATTGATGATTCAAAAATAAAATCCATTTTTGACAAATACCAGGAAGAAAGCATGAAGGCATTGGAACTCGCACGTACTGAAGCCCCACCAACGCCGGAGAGTGTTTGGGAATATGTTTTTAAAGAAAAAAATGATCCTCATTCTAATTGGAGGGGTTTTTAAAAATGGCTAATATGGCCCAAGCTATTAGACTTGCACTTCACTTTGGGGAAGAAAACCTTAATGTAAAAGATATTTTTGGCCAAGATGTTGGAGCCCCATTGGGTGGAGTATTTACTGTCACTCAAGGTTTAAAAACTACATGGAATTCCCCCCTTGATGAGCGCGGTATTATTGGTATGGCCATGGGGCTTGCCCTTGCACAGAGTCGATGTGTGGCTGAGATACAATTTTGTGATTATATTTTTAACACCATTGATTTACTAAAAATAGCCGGCAACACTTGTTGGTCAAGTAATGGCAACTTCCCAATGCCAATGACAGTCATGACTCCTGTTGGCTCAGGTATTAGAGGAAGTATTTACCACAGCCATAGTTTTGATGCTTGGGCTACGCGCTTGCCTGGTTGGAAAATTGTGATGCCTTCAAACCCACTTGATGCTTATGGGTTAATGCTAGCAGCTCTTAAAGAGCCAAACCCAGTTTTATATTTAAAACCAAAGGCACTTTTGCGCGTAAAAGGTGAGGAACTCATTCCCGGTGAACCGGCGGATGAAAAAGAACTTAAAAATATGATTGATGCCCCATTAGGAGATAGAAGTCAGTGGAAACCCAAATGGCCAAAGGTGAAAGACTATACAGTTGAAATTGGCAAAGGTAAAATTGTGCGTGAAGGTTTAAAGGCTACAGTTGTAAGTTATGGACGTATGCTTCCAATATGCGTTCAAGCTAGTGATGAATTAGGTGGGGATATTGAAGTTATAGATATGCGCTCATTATACCCTTATGATTGGAAGCTTATTAAAACCTCAATAGAAAAAACAAAACGTGTTTTATTTGTAAATGAAGACACAGAGCTAACTAATTTTGGTGAGCATTTACTACGTCGATCCGTTGAAGAATTATTTTATGTTTTAGAGGCAAGGCCACGTGTTCTAGCTGGTAAACATTTGCCTGGTATAGGGTTGCACCCGGTTTTAGAGGACAATTCCGTTCCACAAATTCATGATATTAAGCATGAGCTTTCAGAGCTAATAGCTGAGCAAGCTTAAAAAGAACATTCAAAAGTTTTATATTTATTTCTAAATTCAGTTGAATTTAAGAAACCATTCACAATATTAGTTCTTGTTGAAATTGTTTGGTCATCAGCGGCCATAGTATTTTGAATTTCTTGTTGTGAAGGCTCACGAACTAAAATAGCCCTATATAAAGCTTGAGCAAATTTTTGTTTATTATAAACTGAGGTGGCTGCATCAGGGTCTTGTGCTTCTTGTGAAAGTGCTAATGATAAAGTTGTGCGACGCAAATTATTGCGACAGTCATTGATCCAGTAAATATGTCCGCCATCGTCAGGCTCTCTTCCTAAAAAATTAAGATAGAGATTTCTGACATAATCATTTGCATACATAAAGGGTGAGGTATCTCCGAGACTTTGATAAGGGCTCAAATCATTGTCACTTCCGGCTCCATCAAAATTTGGAATACTATCAGAATAGTCATACTAACTTGCATTGCTTAAGAAATCTACATCTACCCAATATAAAGAGTTGGGTGAAATGTTATAGTTATTTGCTCGGCAATAATAGGGTGGCATACGACATTTGTTGCTACCTACAAACGGCCCACTTGAGTCTGATACACTGTTATTTCTTAGTTTTACCTTAAAGGGCGTTGGATCATCTCCAACTGTAAAAAATGGAACAGGGGATGTGGCATCATTGATATTAATTCCAACCATAGCGTTTTTGATGTTGTTATAAGAGTACTCCCCCCCATAAGTAGGGCCAATGTACCAAGAGTTACCTCCAATGCCAAAACCGATACCGCAGCGTCGAGAAGCATGACAATCAATAATATTATGATGAAAATAGGAACTCCTATAATCACCATTAGTTCCACCAGGCCATGAATGTACTAGTAGTGCTGCAAAGGATGAAGAGCTAAATTTACCAGTGTGTCTTATGATGTTATTTCTTACTTCGCAATTTGGACAGCTTCCAAAGATAAGTTGAACATCGGTATTATCTACAAAAAGATTATCTGCAACCACACTATAAGGAGATATTAATAGGGTAATGCCATCGGCCCAGGCAAATCTTAAATCATGCTTGCCGTTATCAGCTACCAGGTTTGACATAAATGCAAGTTGACTACCATTATAGGCAAGGCCTGTTCCACAAAGTGTATTTTTAAAAACTGAGTTTTTAATAATGTGGTTACCAAAGCCATATATTGTCATGTTATAGCCATACATATTTCCGACGCTGCGGCATTTTATATCTGCAGGCTTATCTCGACGGCCGTCTTTATTACCGTCAAAAATAAGTGAGTTAAGTAAAATGTCGTCAGTACGTCCCTTAATAAAACCTTGTTCAATAGTATTATCAGGGTGAGCTTTTAGTGCTGCACAAGTTGGATCGTTAAGCCTGCAAGGTGCTGAACTAAGTGTTTTACCAACGGTTGTCACATTGATTTGTTTGGTGAATGTAATGTCATTATTAATTAAGTATTCTCCTGGAGGAAGCCTTAATGTCATAAAGGCAGGTGCATTATCAACACAACTTTGAAGCACACTGGTTGCAGAGTTGCTGCTGCCATTATAAGGAGCTAGTGCAGTACAATCACTTTGTTGCTCATAAATAAGACCTGCTTCACAACGATAAAGCTTTTTAATAACAGATTTTTCATAGCCAGTTCCAATGGCCCAACCTTCTGCATTTTGTCTTATCTGGTTATTTTGATCAAGACAAGCACAGGGAACTTCACTTACTTTTGGACCAGTGGTAGGAGCTATGTTTGATGGAACTAAGTTTCCAGTATTTCCATCACAAATGTAGGTTTCTAATTTTTGATAAGTAACTTGGTGGCTTAAGTTTGGATTTGGACAGGTTTCAGAAGCTGTTATGTTGTTACCATAATATGCTGGTGGTGCTAGCTCTCCTGCATTTATTGACCCACAATTTTGGGCGGGAGCGGGGTTACAACTTCCTAATATTTGCGTAGAAATAATGACATCATTAGTTCTATTCC
This sequence comes from Oligoflexia bacterium, assembly GCA_016715815.1. Classification (GTDB taxonomy): domain Bacteria; phylum Bdellovibrionota; class Bdellovibrionia; order JABDDW01; family JABDDW01; genus JADJXN01. The sequence continues at coordinate 168,117 of JADJXN010000003.1, read as the reverse complement.
AATTGCCGTCTTGGCATGTAAGGGTAGATTGATAGGTGTCGATTTTACGTCTGTCTCCCCCATAGGTGCAAAAAAGAGCTGTAATAATATCATAATTTTCAGTTCTAGGGGAGGGGAGATCAGGGTTACATTTAATAGGTGCAGGATTTCCGTTTTCACCAGTGCTTGCAAGTGTTCTTGTTGTTGCTTGCAGAAATTTTTGTTCTGCACAGTTTTGAAAAAGAACTATTACTATGCTAAAAGTAAATAAGCCTAAAACTATTCTAGAAATAATTTTAAATTTAACTTTGCCCATAATAAACCTAATTACTTATCGGCAGACTTAAATAAAAACCCCAGAGATTTCTCTCTGGGGCTCTTTATATTCAATCTAAAAAGCTAAAATCAGCTTAAGTGTTTTGAAATGTATTTTGTCATTTCAAACATTGAAACTTGCTTTTTACCGCTGAAAATTGGCTTAAGATTTGCGTCAGCATTGATCATGCGACGGTTTTTTGAATCTTGAAGGCCATGCTTACGGATGTATTGCCATAGCTTCTTAACCACCTCTGTGCGTGGGATAGCTTTTGTTCCTACAACTTCAGCTAGTTGTGAGCTGGGTGTAAGAGCTTTCATGAAAGCTGCATTTGGCTTTCTTTTAGAGGTTTTCTTTTTTGCGGTTTTTTTCTTCGCTTTTGCCATTGTATTTTCTCCTTCGAAAATATGGTTATGGTTGTTGTTTTATTGTTACGTACTCTATGAAAGACGTTTTTTAAGAGGAGATCAAGAAAAAAAGACAGGTATCTCAATTATTTTCAGAGGGAGATTTTGCTTGACCAGAGGGGAATTGCTGAAGTATTGGGCATTTTCAGAGTGAAAATGCCCTTTCCCCCTCTGAAAATGCCTTATTTTAGGGTAATTGTGAGCGGTTTGTTACTTCCCAAGTGGTATTACCACCTTGGCCAGTTGCTATAGTGAAGTTACCTGTCAGAGCAGCTTGGTTACACTGAAGCTTGAGAATGCTAGAGCTAAAGTAGGCTTTAAAAATGGGTGGGTTAGTATAGGTTTGCCCAGCATTAAAGCCGTTATTTGTCCAAGAAGTCACTGCAACAGTTGTAATACGTAAATCTGCTGCATTCACACCAGCGGGAAGATTAATTGTTTGATCTGTTGTTAGGCTTTGGTTATTGCCAGCATTACAAGTTACACTGTATGTCTGTGGTCCAAAACCAGAACCTCCAGTGCTGCCTGCCTTTTTGATAAGCACTTTGGTTACAGGAGAGAGCTTACCTTGTGTGTCTCTTAGAATAATGTTTTGTTGTACATCATCCGGACCCTGGTGGTTATTTAGATAAGTATAGTTATACTTGGAGTAAGTAAAAGATCCATTTGTCAAAGTTGACTTAGGCCATTCATTTGGGTTGAGCTGGTTGGTGCAATTTTGTTGAGTTTCAGCACAGCCATAAAGAACATCATTTGGTGCCAGTATATAGCTAACTGCCTCGCACTTCATTGTTTCCCCTGGATTTAATGTACATCCAACAGCACAGTTGCGGCTTGGGTCAGCAATTTGACTACCGCTTACATAAATTCCACAAGAATAATCTGGGTTAGACCCTGGAGGTTTGTATTGCAAACATGATTGAGTTGCAGAGTTATACCCGTACTGGCAATTCTGACAAGAATTTAATGAAGCAATAAAGTATGGTGTAGCAGCAGGGCAGCCCCCACCAGTACTTCCGCCAGTAATTTGATTGCAGTTTGAGCCAAAACATAAAGAGTTTGATGGACCTTGACCGCCGCAGTTTTGATACATTAAAGCTAGTGTTACAACGCTTAAAAAGAACATTGTGACAACTTTTAACTTTTTCATCTCTTCTCACTCCTATTTAGAGTTTGCTCAAAAACACCCTTAGACCACTGAGGGGCATCTGGTTTTATATCTCTAGTATTTTCCCAAATAAGTTTAGCACCAACGTAAGTACCTATTAATAAAGCCATAGTGGCTAATAAAGATTGCCAATTTTCTAAAAACCACTTCAATGATTCTGATTTTTTATGGGAATGATAGGTAGCCTGTGGAGTAGCCTTATATAGATTAAATGCTTTTTGTAGGCTGTCTGAAATTAACTTTTTATACTCTTCAGGTAAATGGTGATAGGTAATACCTACTTTTACACTTTCAGGAAAGTGGTTCCATGTGGCTTGTTTTGATGGGGTTTCAATTCTTACAACATGGCCCATGCATGCAATTTGAATTGAATTAATAGGGATAAATTCCATCATAATAATTTCATCTATTTGGGGAGCTGATTTTTTATTACACACAAATGAAATTCCAGATTCAGAAATATCAAAAATATTAGCACTTAGAATTTTTTTATGTCCCTTGGTAGTAAATCTAATTTGATTAAAGTACTCAGCCTCTTCTGTTATCTTGAGTCTTGGTGCCCCTCTAATTTTTCTACCTAGTTTAAATACGCCCATGGTTCAGTCACCACCTGGATCTGGAGGTGCACAAGCTGCTGGGTTTTGCTCATCTGGCACGTACTCAGTAATCCTACAATCACCATCTGTTGATGGGTCTTTATACCAATTACCATTAGAATCACATATAAAGTACATTGTATTAGCCCAGCTTACTGCTATTGAGTTTGTAAAATTAAATGTTGGCTGAGGCGCTAATATTCTAGCTCCGGCATTATATCCTGATCCAATATTATAATTTGCAGGAATATTTGAAGTACTTTGACCAAGATAATTGCCGCTATTACTGCAGTATTGACTTACCTGACATAACGCAACTGAATTTGGAATTGTTGTTTCACACGCTACAACTGTCGTCACACAAGCAGAGTGTGTACTATTAGCTTCTGTTCCTGCAGGGCAAGCTTGGCATCTCATACCTGTCGAGGCATTTGAAACTGAGTTACCAGTACAAGCATGGCAATAGCCATCAGAGCCTGACTCGTATCCATTTCCGCATTGAGCACAAAGATTTGGCATTGCCCAACCCCAATTAGCATCACATAACTGGCAAGAGCCGTTTTTCATAACCTTTGGAGCATCACAAGACGTACAATTTGATACTGGTGTCGCACCATTTGAACATGAATTACAGTCTGGGTAATTATTTGCGTTATTAGCACAGTAATAGGTACAGCCGTTAGATGTTGTGCAATTTGATGTTACAGCACAAATACCACTTGAATTAATTTGTTTTTGGCAAGTTGTAACAATTTGACCAATTACATTTGCTCCAGCTTGGGAAGGGCAAGCACTTGCTGAAGATTCAGCTCCACAATCAGTTCCTGGAGTTACGCAGCTTACACCATTCCAAACAGTATTAGATGGACAGGTACATGTACTATAAATATCAGGTAAATGTTGTTGGTTTGAAGTGCAAGAACACTGACTTAAATCATACCTGTCATTGGGAGTTGGAATCACAGTACCTGCACGGTTTTTCCATTGGCCATAAACTAAACTTGTACCATTATTAGAGCAGGTAATATCGCGGGTTCTATAACCGCAATTATTTGCACCTGTATATTGTATCTCAGTTTGTGAACCACTATAGCTACAAACTCTTGGTAAACATTGTCCATTATATAAGTTTAAGTTTGGATCACTACATTGACATTGGCCAGTTGGAGTTGCTGCATCTGTCACAACATAATTTTGGCCAGTAGGGCATGCACAGTTATTTGACCAAGCTGAGCAAGCATTAACCCTTGAGAATTGGCCAGAAGTAGCACCACCTCCACAAGCCGCAGTTGTTGGGCCAGTTAAATTACAAGCAGGTGTACAGCCTGAGCCATTCCATGTTCCGTTGTTAGGGCATTGGCAGGCTCTTAAAGCTGAATTAAATATGGTTCCAGGGTAAGCAGTGCATGAACATGCAGAATAATTCCAAGCTGAGGGCGTACCGTCTTGAGTGCCTGTACCATTATTAATACATTGAACAGGTACTGTTCTTGTCATACTGCCACTAGCAGGTAAAAGAGTGCCAGCAGCACTACAACTTTGAGTTTCTGAACGAGTTGTATCTTGTGTACAGACGCTTAAGCGACATTGACCATTGTAAACAGTATAATTTGGTGGACATGAGCAGGCTCCAGTGGCTGCGTTGACTGTTTCCCCTTGGTTAGCACATACGCATGAACCAAAATTCCATGAGTTCCAGCTTCCAAGTGGGTTAGGGGTCCAAGCACCATTCACACATTGTGCTCTTGTTCTATCTCTTGTTGCATTACCACTGCTGAACTGATTTGCAGAAAATCCACCTTGACCATTAAAACTTATACAAGCCCTAGTTTCATTCCATGGGCCTGGTTCATTATTAGGATCACAAACGATAGGGGTTTGACAACTTCCATTAATGAGCTGCTGATCAGCTGGACAATTACAACTTAAATCAGTTTGATTTAATATTTGACCTGAAATTGCGCAAGAGCATTGATCAAACTGCTCAACTGATTCAGTAATATTTGTACTGCAAGAGTTTGTTGCTGAAATATAAGTGTAAAGTGTGTCTCTGGTCACATATGTATGGCCTACTTGGCAGTTTCTCCTTACAATGTGCTCGTTAATAATATCAGGTCCACAAGTAGTTTGAGTTACGCAGGCACCATTTACAAGTACTTGACCAGCTGGACAATTACACTCGCCAGTAAGTGGGTTTAGCTGCTCACCAAGGTTCGCGCATTGGCAAGAGGTGTATTGCCATTGTGGATCATTAGCTCCCCATTGTGCAGGGGTGTACTCATAAGTGCCGTTGTTACATGTAACTGATCTTGTTCTAAACCTAAAACCCTGTCCACTTAGACAGTTATTATCTTGTTGATAGGTATCAGGAGTGCCAGTACAACTTCCAGAGTTATCGTCAACACAAGTATTAGTGGCAGTGTCTAAATGGAAACCAGGCTGACATTCACAAAGGCCTGTTGCAGTATTAACTACTTGATTAGCAATAGGGCAAACGCAAGCTCCATAGTTCCATGCACTCCAATTATCAAAAGCCCATGTATTATTAGTTGCACAATACACAATCCTTGTTCTTCTTGCTTGGTGAGCATTATCCCCAGGACAAGCTTGAAACTCTTCATCGTCGGGTCTTAAATTAGGATCACAGACAGATTGTATGCCTTCATCGCCCGTGCTTTTTGAAGTTAACTGAGAAAATTTAACCTGTGAGCAGTTTGAATATCCCAGCGTAATCACAAAGGATAAGCTAAAAAACATCCCCAAAATAGATAGTAATCTTTTATGAGTTGTTAGAAAGACGCCCCACTTTTTCAAGCCCTTATCCTCCGCATAGTTTTACCCAAACGTATCTATCGGAAAGCTAGACGTTTTTCTTAAATATTTTGTAAGTATTTGATTTGCTTTACTAATAGTGCTAAAAAAAGTAATGCAAAACAATGACGCTAATATGCAATTAGACCTTTCAGTTTTAGATTATAATTTTGAGCTTGAACCAGAACAGAGACTCATCAACCACCAAAGATCATTTGAGTTATTACAAGAACTACAACGGGCAAGAGAAGAACTACAATTAAATGAAGAATTTAAACTCACTACTGAAAGTACTTCTAGAGAATAAAATCGATTTTGTTCTTATAGGGGGTTACGCAGCTATTTTACATGGTGCAAGTCAAGTCACCCAAGACCTAGATATATGTGCTCTTTTAACAGACGAAAATATTAATAAACTAAGGCAGGCCTTTAAGGACTATCATCCCATTCATCGAATGAACCCATCTTTTAAACCTTCCTTAAATGATTACCCAAAGCCTGGGCAAAAACTTGAAAATATGTACTTGGCTACTGATATTGGTGTTTTAGATATTTTAGAAAATGTTAAGCCAATAGGGGATTTAAATTGTGTTAAAGCTAAGGCTATTAGGGTTAAGCTTTTTGGGTATGACTGCCAAGTCATTTCTTTAGATGATCTAATAGAGATTAAAAAGTCCATGCCCCGAGCTAAAGATAAAACTACTTTAGCTGAGCTTAAGCATTTAAAATCAAAACTAAAAACTTAATTGTGCCATTTTTTGCATCTTGACGAATAACCCAAGCAGGCTGTAGCCTGTCTGTGGCTTATTGTTAGAGCATGTTTTTGCATTGGTTCTAATAGTAGCCGCTGACTTCTAACCCTTTGTAAGAGGCAAAGTGAAATCGCGTTCTTACAGAAATTCTAGAAAGGAGAGCGTTATGCTCGAAAACACTTCACGTCGTGAGGCCGTAAAAGGCGCACTTAATTACCCTCAAATCAAAGTAGAAAAACCAGGAACAACTCCACTGAGCCCTGTTTCTGAATACTTTGGTATTAACACCTTTGGTCTTGCTCAAATGCGGGACAAGCTTTCAAAAGAAAGTTATCAAAATTTAATTAAAACCCTAGATCATGGAAAAAAACTTCAAAAAGAAACAGCTGAAGACATTGCAGCCGTAGTTAAAGAGTGGGCTGTTAGTAAAGGGGTAACGCATTTTTGCCATTGGTTTCAACCAATGACAGGCCTGACAGCTGAAAAGCATGATGCCTTTATTTCAGTTCAAACCACATATCATTCAGAGTTAAAAGTAGTAGAAAAATTCTCAAGCTCACAGCTTATTCAAGGGGAGCCTGATGCCTCAAGCTTTCCCTCAGGTGGCATGCGCTCCACCTTTGAAGCCAGAGGCTATACAACATGGGATCCATCATCCCCATTATTTATAATTGAAGATGAAGCCGGTAAAACTCTTTGCATACCAACTGTATTTTTTGGTTATCACGGCCAAGCTCTTGATTGTAAAACCCCGCTTCTACGTTCAGTTGAGGCACTATCTTCTAATGCTTGTGAGTTTTTAAAGCTCTTAGGAGATGTAGATGTAAAGCGTGTGCAGGCCACATTAGGTGCTGAGCAAGAGTACTTTTTAATAGATAGAAACTTTGTGTCTTTGCGCCCTGATCTAATCATGACAGGTAGAACTCTTCTAGGTGCTGCCTCTACTCGTGGACAACAATTAGAAGATCATTACTTTGGAGCCATTCCATCTCGTGTAAAAAAATATATGCAGGAAGTAGAGTATGAGCTTTTTAAACTCGGCATCCCTGCAAAGACGCGCCATAACGAAGTAGCTCCAAGTCAATTTGAACTAGCCCCAATATTTGAAGATGTAAATATATCAGCCGATCATAATACTTTAGCTATGGAAGTTTTAAAGCGAGTGGCTTTAAAGCATAACTTTGTTTGCCTACTACATGAAAAACCATTTGCCGGAATTAACGGTAGTGGAAAACATAATAACTGGAGCATGTCTAACGACAAAGGTGAAAACCTTTTAGAGCCAGGGACAACACCTCATCAAAACCTTAGGTTTTTAGCATGTTTAAGTGTGGTGCTTAAAGCTGTGTATGAGCATGCCGATGTTTTACGTGCAGGTATTGCAAGCCCTGGAAATGACCACCGTTTAGGAGCAAATGAAGCGCCCCCTGCAATTATCTCTGTGTTTTTAGGCTCCATGCTTGAGAAAATTCTAGATAGCATTGAAGCCGGAAAAGTTGCCCAAGCAACAGAGGGGCAAATTATAGATTTAGGTGTAAGTAAACTTCCTACAATCTCTAAAGACTACACTGACCGTAACCGTACATCCCCATTTGCTTTTACTGGTAATAAGTTTGAATTTAGAGCAGTAGGCTCAAGTGCTATTGTTTCAGTACCAATGACATTTTTAAATGCTGCTGTTGCAAATAGCTTTAGAGAATCTACTGAAAAGTTAAAAGATATTTTATCTAAAAAACAAAACCGCGATGAGGCTGTAATGGAAGTGATTCGTGAAAACGTTAAGCTTTCAAAAGCTGTTCGCTTTGAAGGTAATGGTTATTCAGCAGAGTGGCGTACAGAGGCTAAAAAACGAGGCCTTCCTATTTTAAACACGACAGCAGAAGCCCTTGAAGTTTTAAAAAATGATGAGGCTGTTAAGTTTTTAGTGACTGAAAAAGTTTTAACTCCCCAAGAAATTCATAGCCGCTACCACATAATGGTAGAGCGTTATGTAAAAACCCTTGATATTGAAACAGACACCTTAATGGAGCTAGTTAACACTTACGTGGTGCCAGCAGTTGAGGCACAGCTAAGCTTACTTTCTTCAACCAAGGAAACTTTAAACAATACTCAGCTAAAAAAGCTTCACCAAACACGAATTGATAATTTAGAGGCCACTTATGCTGCCGTTTTAACCAATCTTGATGAGCTTAGCTTATTAGTAGATAAAGTGAGAGCCGGTGGTGATGAGTCTTTAAAAATGAAGCGCATTGCTGAAGAGGTTGGGCCTTTGAACGTAAAACTGCGTGAAGCTTGTGATTTAGCTGAAAGACAAATTGCCGATAACATTTGGCCACTGCCAAAGTATCGCGAAATGCTTTTTGCTAACACATAGGCACATAGTAGGTACCCCACCAGGTAGCAATACTATGTTATTAAGTAAGCTAGCCTAATTTGGTAAGCTTATTATTATTTTATAGATTTAAAACAGCTACTATAGTATGATGCGTTAAATAAATTTTTAGCAGGAGGTATTTCATGCTTTTTTCAATCTTTTTAAGTCTTGTTGCTCTTGCTGATAGCCCTATTATCAAATGCACTTCAGATTTTTCTGTTATGAATAATGATAAAGGAAAACTAGATGTAGTAGTTGAGCTTTATCAATCAGGTAGTTCCCTAAGAGCTGTTATTAATAATATGGAAATAAATAAAAATGTAAAAATATATGATTATAATGTAACTCGAAAATTAGATTTAAATGATCCTCAGCTAAACATGGGGGAAGCTTCCTTAGCTCATATCATTACACTAAAAAACGACATTGAAGGCAAAGATGCGGTAAAAGTAAGTTTTGATGTAAATTTAGCTAAATCAGTCAAAGTTTATGATTTAGAAGGGAATTTAATGACTAGTCCTATGGGTGGCACTGTTTTAGTTGAAGCCTATGATGTTAACAATAAATTATTAGGGCGTATCTTTAGAGCAATATTTGCAAATGGATGTGACTAAAGAGTGAAAGTAGTCGTATACACAATGCAAAATTGCCCCTACTGCAAGCGTGCTAAGGCGCTCTTGGAGTCTAGGGGCGTTGCCTTTACTGAAACCCTTGTGGATGATGACGATGATGCCACATGGAAGGCCTTAGAGCTTCGCTCTGGGATGAAAACCATGCCTCAAATATTTCATGGAGATAAACTCATTGGTGGCTACAATCAATTGGCTGCCCTTGATGGCAAAGACAAACTTGCCTCACTAAAGTGAGTGAAGAGTTCCACGCATCACTGTGTAATGCCCAGGGAATGTGCAAATATAAGGGTATTGGCCCGATGGTGGAGCCTTAAATTTTATAACATCTTGGCCTTTTCCAATTAATTTTGTGGTCGCTAAAACATCTGAAGACTCTGGCACAAATTGTTTTGCCTCTCCAGCCTTTGCTCCAAGAATTCCTATTTCATCAGCCTTACCTGGTGTAACAAGTAGCCAATTATGCTTCATAGTTGTGGCATTGTTAACAAAAGTTAAAGTTATCTCTTCACCAGCTTTTACATAAAGTTCACGCTTATCAAAAAGCATAGTTTCACCAACAGTTGAAATAGTGATGTTTTTCTCAGGAACTTTACTCACAGGTTGGTTGCCGCCAGGACGTGTGCAGGCAAAACTCAAAAACATGACTATGAGCAAACATGAAATAAATGATAATTGTTGTTTCATACTCTTAACCAAAATGCTGCCATAAAAACTCCTAAAACAGCAAGAGTTACCCCACCACTTAAAGTCATTATTCTATGCGCTTTAAGTACATATTTTTTATTTGTCGCATCATATTGGTAACAAAATAAAAGTAGTTTATCCACTATAGTGCCAATTTTAGCTTGAGATGCTTCTATAAGTGCCAAACGCACGTCTTGTGGTGGGTACATAATTCCATAGAGCGCCCTAGAGATTGTACCAGTTGATGTGAGTATATAAATGGCAGATGCATGGGCAAATTGCTGCTGCTCTTTATCCCATTTAAACTTAAAACCCATCTGAGTAGTTAATTTTTGAATTGAAGCACTTGTACTTGTTAAAAAATGAAAACCACCACTTGCATCAGGTTTATTATAAGTTTTTAAGTAGTTAGTTTTCTTTTCTAAAGCCAGCTCTTGGGTTTCTTTATCGTCAAAGCTAATGGCTAAAACTTCAAAATCACGCCCCGGAACAAGACTTAGGTTATTTAAAGAGTCAATAGCTGCATTTAGCACCAATGTGCAAAGACTAGGACAGCCAAAATATACAAGGGTAATTAAAACTGGTTTGTGGCCATTAAAGTAATCTTTAAGTTGTACAAGGTTTCCTAATTCATCTTTAAATTGCAGGCTTAAGTCAATTGATGAACCTGTTTTTTCCACAATGCCAATTCCATCTTGAGCCAATACAACTTGAAATGAAAAAAATAGGCCTAGAAAAACGTATTTCACGTGCAATTTTTTATCAATTACTTCTCTGCTTTGCAAACTCCAAAATCACATTTAGAGTAGCAACAATCCGTTTCTCTTGTGCAAGTTTGCTTAACTTTACGCCAGCAATTATTGGGTCCCACACAGCGGCCCAAAAAGCAACTTTGCGTAAGACACACTACATCATCAGAGCATTTTTCACCAATGTCTTTTAAAACTGGGGCATCAACTGGTTTTGCCATCTCTTTTTTAGGCACTCCAAATGAGATGAGTTTTTTGTTTTTAAACTGAAGGTCTCGTCCACTACCTTGGCTATAGTACCAAATTTCAACTTCATCTTTTGCCTCTCTTAATGAAGGCTCTCCCAAATGATCTTTTACTTGAGCTGGTGACATGCCTACTTCAAGTTGATTATATTTTTTTTCAATGTCCTGGGTTTTAGAGGTGGCGCAACCCATAACATAAAACGCAGTAAAAATTATTAGAAATAATTTAGTGAACAAGTGCACCTACCATTAAAAGAGTAAATAAAACTAATAAATAGACTATTGAAAAACCAAATAGAGCGTAGGCTGATTTATCTGTTTTTTTAACTAATAAATTATAAGCAAAATAAATAAATAATAAGCCTAGTACAATACTTCCAATTAAATAAGTACTCCCACCTGCAGTGATTAAAATTGGTAAAAGTGTCAAAGGAATAAGAAGTAGTGAATAAATAAAAATCTCAATCCTTGTGCGCCTATCACCACTCACAACTGGGAGCATGGGAACACCGGCATCTTTGTAATCGTTTTTAATAACAAGGGCGAGGGCCCAAAAGTGAGGAGGCGTCCACATAAAGATGATTAAAAATAAAAGCCAAGCTAAGTATGAAATCTCACCAGAAGCAGCAGCCCAACCAATAAGGGGAGCTGTGGCTCCAGCAGCACCACCAATGACAATGTTATAAGGAGTTCTTCTTTTAAGATACATTGTGTAAACGCAAACATAAAATAATATGGTTGCCACACTTAGGCTTGCTGCAAGTAGGTTTGAAACACTAAGTAATATTATTGTTGAAAGAGCACCTAAAATAATACCAAACCAAAGGGCTTTAATGGGAGTGACTTGCTTTAATGGCAAAGGTCTTTTCTTGCGCGTTCTTTGCATAATCTCGTCAATGTCACGGTCGGCATACATGTTTAAAGCATTTGCCGATGCCGCACAAAATGTAATAGCTAAAAGAATAAGAAAGAACTTAAAAGGCTCACTCAGTAATGAACCCTCAACTACCATAGCTGAAGCACCAGTTAATACAAACAGTAAAACTATGGTTGGCTTTGTAAGATTAATGTAGCTGGTGATGACGGATTTCATATGTGCAAATAATTACCAAGGCAAATAGCAATTCAGCAACTGCTAAATGCGAAACACTCATCCAAACTGGAAGACGCATATAAACGTTACCAATGCCTAGGCTTATTTGAGTTAATAACACAGCAAAAACTGCAATATTTAAAATTTTTAACCACTTAGGTTTTTGGCTTAATTTAAATACCTCATTACAGAAGCCAAGTACAACAATGGTAGCTACAAGAGCTCCTATTCTGTGCATAATTTGAATTGCTATGGTGCCCTCAAACGGTGGAAACCACTCACCAAGGCATTTGGGGAAATCTGGGCAGGCAAGACCCGCATAATGGCTTGCCACAACACCACCTAGTACAATTTGAATATATATAAAACTTGTAGCATAAATTCCCCACTTCCAAGCTGCGGGTGGAGTTTGTCTTTTCTTATCTTTAGCAATACTAAAAAGTACAGGTGGCTTTCCAAACCGGTTAGCTCTTAAGGTCATAATCAAAATGACGCCAAAAAAAAGTGTTCCTACTGAAAGATGAAGGGTTACAATTTCTTCTTTAAGAAGATGTAGCACTGTGAGCCCACCTAAAACAACCTGGCTAAGGAGTAAAAGGACAGCCATGATGTTAAGCCTTCCAAGTAAAGCCCGCCAAGATTTATTAACTGTAGTTACTACGACAACATATAAAAGAAGCAAACTCACAAGCCCTGCTATGAGTCTATGAAAAAACTCTGCAAAAATTTGTATATCAAAATGAGGAATTATTTTTCCAAAACAAAGTGGCCAGTCAGGGCAAGCTAGCCCTGCTCCCATATTTCTCACCCAACCACCAAGAGTAATTAAAAAAAATATTAAAACACTTAAAGTAATAAGTATCTTAGGTACTGCCAAATTCTTTTTAATTATCTCATGAGTACTCATATAACTTCACTCATAGAACTGCTATTGGTGTAAATGCAAAGCTTCTTGCACTCGAGGGTCTTTTTGAGGCTGAACTGGGTGAGTGGTTAAAAACCTTTTTACCACAAGCCCAAGTGCGCCAATAAAGCCCAGTAAAATTCCAAATTCAAAAACTGGAATAAATGGAGATTTTGAAAAATTAGGCATGACCATCCAAAAAGCATCAATCCAGCAAGCTATTACAATCCAGTAAGCCCATTTAACAACAATCTCTGGGGTTCTCTTCATATGCCTTGGTAAAAGGGCAATAAATGGTATTACAAATTTTGTGAACACAATTAAATAAGCTACAAAGGACCATCCATTTTCCCAGCGCTTTAGATAATACTGGGTTTCCTCTGGCATGTTGCCATACCAAATGAGCATAAACTGAGAAAACGCAATGTAGGCGTAAAATACAGTAAAGCCAAACATTAATAACCCTAAAATTTGAATATGGTTGTCATTAACAGAATCACCAAAGTAGCCTTTTTTCTTCATGTTTATAATAACAATTAAAAAGCTGGCCAGTGCACTTAAGAATAAATTAGCAAAGCAATTCACACCAAACATGGTGGAATACCAATGGGGATCAAGGGACATCACTAAATCCACACTAAAAAAGGTAAATAAAAGCGCAAATAGCGGAAGAAAAATTGCTGAGAATTTTTTATTTTGGTTTGTAAGCTCTACTCCGCCCACCTGATCTTGTTTCAAAGAGTTTGAAACAAGCTTTCCGCCTACTAAGTACCACATAGCAAAAAACAAAACCGCTCTTATTAAAAAGAAGGGAACGTTTAAGTATTTTGATTTCATTGCTAACAAATGATCTGCTTTTACTGCTTCAGCATGCATCCATTCATAAATATAGTGGCCACCATAAATAAGGGGTAAAAATAAAACTACCGCGAGTGGGAGCCAAGCAATAAAAGATTCAGGTATTCTTCTCACTGTTGCACTCCAACCAGCTGAAGTTAAATGCTGAGTAGCTGCAAAGAATGCTCCGCCAAGGGCAATACTTGTAATAAAATAATAATTTAATAAGTACCCATGCCATGCTCTTACTGGGTTATAAGCATAGGCTGCAATAAAGCTTAAGATTCCAACAACAATAAAACCTATGAATAAATTTTTAATTTTCATTTTTAAATCCCCTAATATAATGAATAATTGCCCAGCGATCCATGACTCCAACCTGCACGTTATATTTTGGCATTAAGTTTTGGCCGCAAGTAATAACGTGAAATATATTTCCATCTTTCCAGTCCCTGACTTTTTCACTTATCAGTGAGGGTGGTCTTGGAAAGGGAGGAACAACTGATCCCTCACCAGTTCCCTTTACACCATGGCAAACAAGGCAATAGGTGCTATAAATTTTTTGTCCGCGCTCTAAAACCTGTTTTGTTCTCTCTAGAGGATTTTTTAATGTTTTACCTGCTTTTTCATTATCAGTTTCTGTGCAATCAAAAGGGGTGTAGCCACGGGGAATGGTGTTCTCCGGCGGTATGCGAGCAGCAGCTCCATCAGGGGAGTTTGGGTCTTCTTTTTGTGCTTTAAAAGAAGTGCTTTCATACATATCTGGGGTCATTTCCCAATCTGGTGTTTTTTTCTCACAACCTACTAACGTAAAAGCAAACATCAAAGATAAAAGGGTGCATGCCCAGCAAAACAATTTACGCTTCATGATACTGCTCCAGTGTTTACAACACTTACTTCCTCTGGGTGAAATTTTGCTAAAAAGCTTTTAGCTTCACTCTCAGAATAATTTTTTTCATTTGATGGAATGTATAAAACAAATCTGTCATTTGTAATTCTTGGGTGTAAAAAATTATGAGTCTTATTTGGAAACCCACATACCCAAAATAATGCTCCAACCGTAGCTAGGCCTCCAAACAACACAGTTAACTCAAACATTATTGGCACAAACGCTGGAAAAGAAATAAATGGCTTTCCACCAATATTAACTGGCCAATCAAATGCTGATGTCCAAATTTGAAGAGCCGATGCTGTTAAAAAACCGGTTAATCCTGCCACAAATGTAACATAGGGAAGCCATGACCTCTTAAGCCCCATAGCATCATCAAGTCCGTGTACAGGGTAGGGGGTGAAGGCATCAAAGTTTTTATACTTCATTTTTTCACGTGCTTCACGTGCTGCTTTTAAAAGATCTCCCTCATTGGTAAAAACACCGATCACTCCAGAATAATTCTTATACATTAGTGACCTCCTTTTTTGTGTTCACCATGGGCCATGACACCTTTTACCTCAGACATTGCAATGACAGGTAAAAGACGGCAAAAAAGTAAAAATAGAGTGAAGAATAGTCCAAAGCTTCCTATGGTGACACCCCAATCCCAAAATGTGGGTTTATAAATGGCCCATGAAGACGGTAAGAAGTCTTGCGCTAAAGAAGTAACAACAATAACAAAGCGCTCATACCACATACCAATATTTACTAAAATTGAAATAACAAACATTACTTTTATATTTCGTCTAAACTTTTTAAACCAAAAAAGCTGTGGCCATAAAACGTTGCATGAAATCATTGTCCAGTAAGACCAAGCATAAGGCCCCATTGCACGCTGAATAAAAATATATCTTTCATATTCGTTACCACTATACCAGGCCATAAAAAATTCTGAGGCATAGGCATAACCTACAAGGGAGCCTGTTAGAAGAATAATTTTATTCATGTTCTCTAGATGGTTAACTGTAATGTAGTTTTGAAGGTTAAAAGTTTCTCTAGCTATTACTAAAAGAGTCACAACCATAGCAAAACCTGAAAATATGGCCCCTGCAACAAAGTAGGGTGGAAAAATTGTTGTATGCCAACCAGGAAGCAGGGAAACAGCAAAGTCAAAAGATACGATGGTATGAACAGATAAAACTAGTGGTGTAGAAAGACCTGCTAAAATTAAATAGGCAATTTCATAGTGGGACCAATTTCTGTTACTACCAGTCCAACCCATGGATAAAATATTATAAGCAAATTTTCTAATTTTATTTTTTGCTCTGTCTCTAATAGAGGCTAAATCTGGTAATAAACCCACATACCAAAACACAGCTGAGATTGTTAAATAGGTTGAAACGGCAAACACGTCCCATAAAAGTGGGGATCTAAAATTAACCCACAATGGACCACGTGTATTAGGATAAGGAAATAGCCAAAATGCAAGCCATGGGCGGCCCACGTGAATAAGTGGGAAAATTCCTGCCGTCATAACAGCAAAAATGGTCATCGCCTCTGCAGATCTATTTACTGCGGTTCTCCACTTTTGGCGGAATAAAAATAAAATTGCTGAAATAAGAGTTCCAGCGTGCCCTATACCAATCCAAAATACAAAGTTAATAATAAAAACACCCCAACCAACAGGGCTTTGAATACCCATAATGCCTAGTCCATTAAGTATGGACCACAAAATGGCAATCCCCCCAAAACCAAGAGCACTTAAGGCAACACCAAAAGCAATGTACCATTTTTTTGTAGGAAAACTCTCCAGAGGTTTTGCTATGTCATCATTGACGTCACTTATTGATTTACCACCGGTTACCAGTGGTTCACGCTCTAAAACAGCACCTGTTGTGAGGCTCATGAGTTATACTCCACGTTTCTAATTTTAGTTAAATATGTCACAGATGGCTTAACATTTAATTCTTCAAGCACATGGTAGCCGCGTTCATTTTTAACGGTTTTTGAAATTTCACTATCTGCATCGTTAATATTTCCAAAAACTATGGCATCAGCCGGGCAGCTCTGCTGGCAAGCTGTTTTAACTTCTCCGTCTTTAACTGGGCGCTCAAGGCTTTTTGCCGTGTTCTTAGCATCCTGAATTCTTTGGACACAAAAAGTGCATTTTTCCATTACTCCACGGCTTCTCACAGTTACCTCTGGGTTTTGAGCCAAAGTCTTTGGATATTTATTTTGGCCACCATAATTATAATCAAACCAGTTAAAGCGTCTTACTTTATAAGGGCAGTTGTTAGCACAGTAACGTGTACCGACACAGCGGTTATAAATTTGTGAGTTTAAACCCTCATCACTATGCATAGTTGCAATTACAGGGCATACAGTTTCACAAGGTGCATTTTCACAATGCTGACACAGCATTGGTTGGTGTACTACTTGTGGATCTTCAGGGGTGCCTGTGTAGTAACGGTCAATACGTATCCAGTGCATAATACGCGATCGATTCACAGCATCTTTTCCTACTACTGGAATATTATTTTCAGATTGGCAGGCCACAACGCATGCGTTGCAACCTGTGCATGAATTTAAATCTATAGCCATAGCCCAGCGATAGCCCTCGTATTTATGAGGAGTCCAAAGAGTAATTAAATTATGGTGTTCTTTATTCCCACTTGCTGGATCTTTTTGCCATTGGCTTAAAG
This sequence comes from Oligoflexia bacterium, assembly GCA_016715815.1. Taxonomy (GTDB): domain Bacteria; phylum Bdellovibrionota; class Bdellovibrionia; order JABDDW01; family JABDDW01; genus JADJXN01. The sequence goes on along the minus strand of JADJXN010000003.1, from coordinate 150,997 downwards.
TGGCCTCTTTTACAATGGGGCGACCCAAAAGAGATTGAGCCATTTGAGGTGAGGCTAAAATGTATTTTTCTCCAGTTTTTTTAACCTCATCAACAAAGCCTAGATAGCTAACATTGTTGTTATTAAACTGCGCATACATAAAAGCGTTTTTTCCAATACCAGTTCCAACACTTCCACCATAGGATCTTCCGTAACCAAGAGCTACGGCAATAGTGTCATCATGAAGACCTGGTTGAACATGTCCTGGAATTTCTAAAACTTGGTCTTTAATTTTTATTTTTACAATATCACCATTTTGAATACCTAATTTTTTAGCAGTATTAGTACTAAATGAAGCGTAGTTATCCCAAGTAATGCGGGTGATTGGGTCTGGGACTTCTTGCAACCATGGGTTATTAGCTAATTCTCCATCTCCAAGGGCAAGTGTTTCATAAAAGCTAACTTCCATGCCTTGATGAGCTTTATTTGAAATGTAATTTGCTACACTTGCTCTAAAGGTTCTGCCACTTGATGTTTCTTGAGCTCTGTTTCTTACAGCCTCAAAAACACCATCACGTAGCGAGGTTTCCCAAAATTGAGTGAAGCTTGATTTTAGGGAATGCCTTTTATAAATATTTTCATTCCAATATTTTTGAATATAACTATGCCAATCATCTTCTTTGCCAAGCCAGATCATGAGTGTTTCAGCTAAAGATCTTGTTTCAAAAAGTGGTCTTATGGTTGGCTGCTGTAAACTAAATAAGTTTTCTTTTGGCTCAGCATCTCCCCACGCTTCTAAACTGTGATGATCTCCTAAAGCGTACTCACTCAAAACAGCTGTTTCATTTAAAGAGGTACCTACATAAATAACATTTTCAACTTTTTTAAGAGCTTCTTCAAAACCTGCAGACTTTGGTAAAGTGTAAGCAGGGTTTGCCTTGTAAATAATAAGTGTGTCTACTTTTCCTTGAGCCATTTCCTTTACAAGCTCAAGCATTTCTTTGGAGCTTCCTTGTAACTGATGAGATTTACTCACTGAATAATCAACCGTAACGCCATCATTTTTAAGCATACTATTAATTTGGTTAACTACAATTTGAAGTGCTAAATCATTTCCACCAACAACTAAAGATTTACCTTGAGCATTATATAAGCTAGCAGCAGCACTTTTAATTTTTTTATTCAAAGCTTCATCAGCTAGAGAATATTTTTTATAAGTTTCGCTGTTAGCACCAGCATTTAGACCTTTTTTTTGTAGTTCATTAGCAATAGCCATTGCCACATAAACAGCTTGGCTTGGTTTAATGCCGCCTCTCACATCCGCATTAGCACCTGTGACTGTCATCATGGATTCAAAAACAAAAAGCTCAGACATGTTCTTCTTTTTTGCACTAAGCTTTCTTGTTTTGGAGAATTGTTTTGTAAATTCCACAGGTGAAATCCAAGTACCTAAAAAATCTGCATCTATAGAAACAATAGTCTCAGCCTTATCAAAGCGGTACTGAGGAAGTACTTTTTGACCATAACTTAAGTATTGTGCTTCAATAATGTTTTCAGCATTAACAGCATCATAAACAACATGCTTTGCTTCAAACTTTGATCCAAATTCTTTTAATAGTTTTAAAAGTGAGGGACTATTAATTGTTTTTGTTAAAATTCTTGCGGATTTTGATTTTTTTAATTTTACTAATATTTCTTTATCTACATCTTCCCAACTCACTTTTACAGAAGGGGCCTCACCACGCTTTTGTGTTTTAAGAGCTGATCTTAGACGGTCCGGATCATAAAGTCCCAAAAGACTTGCCTGACCCTTGGAGCAAAGGCCACCTTTATTCATGGGGTGATCTGGGTTTCCTTCAAGCTTAATGGGCCTACCTTCACGGGTCTTAACAAGTGTTCCACAAGACGCTGCGCACTCACCACAGGTTGAAGCATAGTAATTGGCCACACCAAAGGTCACTTCTTCTGGCTGGTTCACATAGGGCATAATTTTATGCATGGGTTTTTGAAAACAAGCTGTAGAGGCAAGAGCTCCTGTGGCAGCCATTAACTTCATAAAGTCTCGACGTCCAAAATCACCCTCTTCTACAAGGGGGGAGGACAAAAATTCTTTTTCAGCTTGTTCAACAAATTTTGGATCGTTATTAAGTTCTTCTAAGCTTGCCCAGTATTTTTTCATTTTTTCTCCGTTATCTATGGCACGTATCACAACTTGTGGGAGCGTTATACTGTGGTTGACGGTGGCAATTCACGCACCAACCCATGGTTAAAGGAGCAACTTGTTTTATTTTTGCCATGTTTTGAACATCACCATGGCAAGTAGTACAAGACACCCCCTTAGCAACATGTCTTTCGTGGTTAAAATAAGTAAATTCAGGAAGGTCATGAACCTTTATCCAAGGGATGGGTTTGCCATCATTATAGGCTTGAGTAAGTTTTTTAATATGAGGGCTATCTGTTTTAACAAAGCGGTGACAGTTCATGCAAATATTCATTGCAGGGACTGTTGCATGTCTAGATTTTTCAACAGAGACATGGCAATAAGCACATGGAATATTAAATTGTCCTGCGTGCATTTGATGACTAAATGGAATGGGTTGATCCGGGGCATAACCTTGGTGCTTTTGTGGGCCATAGAAAGCATAGGCAATGCCCCCAACTATGATTACAAATGCAACAATGCCCACCAGAAACTTTGAACGAGCGTTACCTTCAGAGCCATTGGAATTCATTGGTGATAAGCCTTTTTATTTAAGTTATTTTTTTTGCTAACTTACTAGTTTTAAAAGATTTTTGTTTTATTAACAAGAAAAGTTTTATACTTTTCAAAAAATGGATAAGCAAAGACCTATGGCAGTTAGCCGAGATTTTCAAAAAAGGGATCTACAACTAGAGGATGGATCAAACCGCGTTGTGTCGCAAAATGATGAGCGTCCAGAAAATAAAAATAACATATCTGAATTTAGTAGACGAGACGTGTTAAGAAATTTGGCTCCTAGCGTTGCAAAATCAGTTGGTCAACTTCTTCGTGAGTTTAAGGTAAATACTTTTGAGGTTTTGGATAAGTTGGGAAAGAAACCTTAAAAGTTTGTTTATTGATCGGTTTTTTTATAACGCCACCAAGTATAGCCTACATAAGTAAATTGCACAGCCACAATGGCGGCCACATACTGTACACCTCCGGAGCCAAAACCATAGCTATGTAGCCCCACACCTAAAATAAAATTAACTCCATACCAGGCCATGATGACTGTTACAAAGCAACAAACTGAAGCAGCCATGGTTCCAAAATCTTTTAGCCAACCAGTAAACCTGCCGTGCAAAATTGCAAGGTAGGCTAAATCTGCTATTAATGCCCAAGTTTCTTTTGGGTCCCAACCCCAAAACCGTCCCCAAGAATAATCTGCCCACACACCACCTAAAATAGTTCCAGCAGTTAATAGTAAAACTCCAATTTGAAGACAGCGGTAAACATAAAGCGCTAATTGTTTTGTTTTTTCTTTATTGCCACTAAAAATACCACTTGCCACTCCAATTCCATAATTACCAATACCAGAAGCTAAGGCAAAAGCGGCATAGCTAAGGGTAATGATTAAAACATGGGTTGTTAGCCAAAAATTACTTCTAAGCACTGGCTCTAGTGGGCGAATACTTTGGTCTAAAACCATAGGAACGCTGTCGCCAACAAAAAGACACAGGGCAGCCATAAGAGTGGCTGCTGTAATTAAAAATCTTTTTTTATAAATATATTCTAAAATACCACCAAAAATGAGGCATCCCAAACCAACCCATATAACAGACTCATACATATTAGAAACAGGGGCACGGCCCGTAAGCCAACTTCTAACAACAAAGCCATATAGATGATAAATTAAACCAATACTTAAACTTCCATAGGCTATATAATTTATGTACTTTACTTTTATTTGCTTTCTAAAACTTAGTAGAAAAATAAGACCACTTAAAAAATAAAATAAATAAGCCATTCTAAATGGTCTTAGCTTATTATAAGTCACTTCGATTTTTAAAATGTTATCACTTGGGTAATCGCCACTGGATTTTGCTTTTAGTTTAAATTCTCCTACCGCTTGAGTAAATATTTGAGGTTCATTTTTAGCAATGGCTGAAAAATAATTATGAACTACATTTTGAAAACTTAATTTAAAATCATCTTTAAGCTCTGGCAAAAATAACCAGTCATGGGATAATTTTTGCGGAACTAACTTAAAAGCATGACCTGAAATAATCTCGTTATACAAAAATATTTGGTTTCTTAACCTTTGAGCCGCTTGGTAGTAGGGGTTAAGTTTTTTCTTTTCTTTATTTAAATTATCTAAGTTATTAAAAATTTCTCCAAGCTTTTCATTCATTTTTACTTGAGCTGGGCTTAAATACCCATCTTCTTTTTTTAAATTTAAATCTTTCTTTAATTCTAAATGTTTAATTTGAAAAAATTTATTCTCAGACCACTCTTGCGGAAAAAACAACCAAGACAAAACAAGCTCAGTTGGATTTTTGGACATGTAATTTTGCTTACCAGTTATTAGCTGCACACTCTCACGGGCAAATGTATCAAATGGCTTAATTCTACCGCCGTCTTGAATGGCTAAATGCTCAAATGCTTGTACGTCAAGCTCAGCTGCAAAAAGCGTGGTGTTAGATAAAAGAAGGATGATTAAAAAAAATAGTTTATTTAAATTCATAATTAACCCTTTTTTCTGCTCCATCTTGGTTTTATATAAAACATAGTAGCAATACCTAGTACAACTAAAGTTGTTCCTATATACTTAATTATTCTTCCGGGGTCATAGTTTACTGAAAATATGGAAGCGATTGGAACGCCTTGCTCATTATTCTCAAAACTTGATTGATAAAGTGTTAACCCATTTTTCTTAAGCGGCTCATTCATTGAAATAACTACCGGCTCTTCACCATTAACACTCACAGTGCTTTCATAACTGGCAGGCAATTGGCTTCCTTCATATAAACCCATTTTAAATTTTTTTAACTGCATTTCAAAACCAAGCTCATACCTTTTTCTAGAAAAACTTAAATAATAAGAGCTTCTTTCACCTTTAATTATTCTAGGGGAATCAAGCTCAAACCAGCCACTTTGACTAGCAATATTTGCAAATATAACTGGTGTTACCATTGGCTCATCATGGCGTGAAGGAGTATATTTAATATCAACTTCAGCATTTAAAAGTATTTCTGGCACTTCAAAAACTAAATTCATCCAGCCAGTATTAATTTTATCCCCTTGTTTTAAAGTACCTTTTTTAAAGGGCTGTTTTTGTTTTGAAGAAAAGATTGCATAGTTAATTTTGGAATTTTTTGACTCTTGGTATAAGACAATTTGGTTTTTTAATTGTGGCGGCAGCGTCAGAGGCCCTTTAATGAAAGTTATAAGTGCTGGGCCTAAATCATAAAAAGGTGGAAGCTTTTCGGCTAACCCCACCCATTCTTCAACAGAAACGTTTTGATTATAAATTTTAAATCTTACAGCAGGTAACTGCTCTTTATTTTTTGAAGCAACTACTTTTGCCGTTTTTTTTGCAAACGGGATGTATTCACTAATTTTTAAAACATCGTTATCAACTAATTTATACTCATAATTTCTTGTGCCAGGATTTTTTTTATCAAAATCAATTTTGTCGTTTATTAATAAGACATAGGGTTTTTCATCAATACTTTGATAAACTCTTATTTCTGTATCAGGTGTAACAAAGTATTTTGATTTTTCATTTATGGGTAAGTATAAACTCCCATCAAGACCTTTTTGCTGAGTAATAAATGCACCAAAAAGCAAAGTTATAATTCCAGCATGAGTTATTATAAAACCTATGTGATGTTTTTTCCAAGGATAGCGGTCTATCACAGCACAGGCTAAATTAATAATTAAAAGCCCCATTAGAAGCATTGAGGTAAGGCTGTGGTATACATGCTTTTGGGCCATTACAGTTCCATATTCAGCTTCATAAAATGTTCCGTAGGCTAAAAAAATACTAATGGCTATTAACAAAGGGACCGCAAGTTGAAGGGATGAAAAAAATTTAAAAATTTTTTTATTCACAAAGGTGTTATACGGCTTCTGAATAAGTAAATCTAGACTAAAGGCAAGAGTTGTAACTTTAGTTAATTTTTTATAACCCCGAAAAAGATATTGATGAAGAAGACGAAAAAAGAAGCTCAAAATATTCAAAACACTCAGGCTGAAGAAGAAAACAATATAAAGAGCCAAAGAGAACATGCCTTTAGAAAAGACGTGGTTGAGATCTATGTGTTAAACATTAAAAATCTCAACACAAACGAGGTTTTATTCTCCAGAGCTGAGGTTTTAGATGTGAGCGCTACAGGTATGCTGCTTGCCGTCAAAAGAGATGAGATTGTCGCGCTTTCTCTGCGCTCTACATTAACAATGTCACTTTTGCATGATATAGATGTTGGTTTTACCATTGAAGTAATGGACACCTATATTGAAGGCGCTATTAAAAGAACCAAGCCTCGTGGGCGAGGGGAGTTTTTAATTGCTGTTGATTTTAGAGAAGATGCTCCTGAGTACTGGCGCGAATCCTTAGTAGATCTTCTTCCTACCAAAGACGAAGACGACGAAGAAGAGTAACCAAAAGGTAGCAGGTAGTTTTTGGTAATTATAGGCCTATATTTGAAAAAACTTAAAAAACACTTATATTTTTAATAATAAAATTAACCCCTACAAACCTGCCTTTTGGCAATATAAAGTGTGAATATGCAAAGTATGCTAAAGGCCACATAAGAAGTAATATTACTTTGGCTTAAAAAGCTAAGTGTACTACTTAAGTCAATGGCTTGAGCCCATGTCGGCTTTAAAGATAATAGAGCTATTACAATTCCTGCAATAGAGCCGCCCGCAATTAAACCACTTGAAAATAAAACTCCAGGGGAGGAATCTGATTCTTCTTGCTGATGTTTTTTGAGAGAAGTTTTTTCAATAAACCAGCGGATCATACCACCTGCAAAAATAGGCGTTGACGCTGAAAGTGGTAAATAAACTCCAACTGCAAATGGCAAAGAAGCAACTCCGCAAAACTCAAGTACAATGGCAATAAACACTCCTAAGAGGACTAAACTCCATGGCAATTTCTGAGTCAAAATACCATCAATAATTAAAGACATCAGTCTAGCCTTTGGGGCTTCATATTTTTGAACACTTGAGCCATCATCTCTTGTTTTAAGTACACCGTTAATACCTGGGTCAACTAGGTAAGCAATTTCGCCAGACTTGTTAACTAAATATTTACCCGGCGGAATTTGCTTTTGATTGCTAGCTTCAGCCTCTGAAAGGTGAAACACAAAATAGTTCTCACCTTCAAAACTTATGGTACTTAAACTTGAAACATTAACTTTATATTCAGGGTAGGATTTTTTAGCATAAATAGTACTGGCATCATTTAATAAAATTAAAGTGTAACCAATTACTATAGCTGAAGTTAGGGCTCCTACTAAAATGGCAATTTGTTGAGATGATGGTGTTGCTCCAACCAAAAACCCTGTTTTTAAATCCTGCGAAGTGGTTCCACCATTTGAGGCCGCTATACAAACAATAGCGGCAATGCTAAGAGCCGTCACTCTATAATCAAGTCCAACCCAGCCCATCATTAAAAATATAAGACAAGTTAATAAAAGTGTAGCCACTGTCATGCCTGAAATTGGGTTTGAGGATGAGCCAATTTGACCCGTTAAACGTGATGAAACAGTAACAAATAAAAAACCAAAAACAACAATTAATACAGCACCCAAAAGATTTAATTTTAATGTAGGTGTAAGCCACATGGCTAAAACAAGAAAAATACTTCCCAAAAGTACATACTTCATTGATAAATCTTTTTGCTGTCTGGATTTTATTTTTTGTCCCTTGGAGCTTTGTTTTAACTGCTCAATTCCAGCCATAAAAGATTGCCCAATAACAGGAAGACTTTTAAATAAACTAATTATTCCACCAGTAGCCACTGCTCCTGCACCGATATATAAAACATAAGACTTCCATATTTCATGAATAGACATCTGACTAATTAATTTTGTAGCAGGGAAGAGTGGTTGAGTTAAACCCTCACCAAAAAGCATAATGGCAGGAATTAAAACTAAAGAAGAAAGCACCCCTCCACCAACCATAATCATGGCAGTTCTTGGGCCTATAATATAACCAACTCCCAATAATTCCGGTGAAACTTCAATAGAAAGAGCAGCGCCCTTATACCAACTAATTAGTTTTTCAGGGACATCATTCCAAAGCCTTGTACCAACATTTAACACTTTATAAAAAAGCCCTACAAAAAATCCGGTAAAAACTGTCAAAGCTGTTGTTCCGCCCTTTTCACCTGAAATTAAAACTTCAGCACAAGCTGTGCCTTCGGGGTAGGGAAGCTCTTTATGACCCTTCACAATAAGGGCAAGACGCAAAGGGATCATCATTAAAATTCCTAAAAGCCCTCCTAAAACAGCCACAAGCATGGTTCTTGAAATTTCAAGATCATAGCCTAAAATTAAAAGTGCTGGCATTGTGACTGCTACACCAAAAGCTATTGATTCCCCAGCAGAACCGGTTGTTTGTACAATATTATTTTCTAAAATTGTGGCTTGCCTAATTTTAAGTAGCTTTGATAGCCCCTTAAAAATAGTGATTGAAAGCACAGCCACAGGAATAGAAGCGCTTACTGTCATACCTACTTTAAGAGCTAAGTATAATGAAGAGGCTCCGAATATAATTCCTAAAATAACACCTATTAAAATAGGGAGTAAGGAAAGCTCAGGTATATTTTTAGAATCAGCAATAAAGGGCTTAAATGTTTTATCCATAGTGAGTGCTATGTTTGATTGAATTTTATAAAATGGCAAGTACTAAATAACTAAGCGACGGCTTTTTTGCGATCTATAATTTCTTGGGCGGATTCTAAAAACTTATTTTTAGCACAATAGGAGTAATACAAGTTAAGTTCTGAGTTTTTAATATAAACACCATCTACTTGAAACTTTGCTAGCTTATTAATTGTTTTTGCAGTAAAAACTGCACCTTTTTTAAGGTATAGCAAATACTTATTATTTTTTGGCATGTGAATATAAACATCAAAAAGCACTCTTTCATCTTGAATGATATTAGTTAAATCAACTTTATAGAGATGATTATTTTCTGCCTCTTTAATTTCAGGTAATTTATCTACAGGAATGTAAGCAAAAACAACTTGCTCAGCACCATAATTTGATTTAACAAAAAAATCTGCATTCTTTTCTGCCCACAACATAAAAGGGATCGGATCAAATTGCAGTTCTAGTACTCCAACAACAGGCTCAAGGGGGTGACCGGCGATATTCATTTTTTCATATAAATGATCTGTTACCTTTTTCATTAAGTTTCTATCACAAATATCCATGGCGTTTCCACCAAGTAGGTAACCATTAAAATGTTCTGATTTAATAATTGTCACTGTCACCCTGGTTAGGTCTTTAATTTGTTGTATGTCAACTTGGTCAGATTGTGCAATTTGCTCCACAGCTTGTTTTACGCATTTAGCTAAAATACTACTTGGGTCATTTGATTTAAATTCCATCTGCGCATTAGCTGAAACATTAAATTCAACTGGTGCTTGTTCTGGCACGTTATCTTGAATTTCGGGCTCCTCTGTTGTGAGCATGGCTTTTTCAAGAGCTATTTTTAGCTCATCCTCACTCATATTATTGCCACTACCTTGCTCCATCTCATATGAACCAGAACTATCTCGTCTTTCTTCAACTGCCTCATACTCCATAGTTTGTTCTTTTTCAAACATACGAAGATCAGATCCTTTTTGAACATCTTCACCTTCAAAAATTTCATAAGAAGGTGTAGGAGTTTTCTCACTCACAGGGTCATACTTAAAATTGTAAACTTGATCTTTATTTTCTTCATCCATGAGGCTATCAAACTCATTATTTTTAATTCCTTCCAATATTTTTTCATCAGCCTCGCGTTCTGTATTAATAACAGGCAATTTTTCTTCAGGAATTGTCCATTGAGTTTTATCTTTATTAAGAACGGGCATTGATGAGCCTTTAAAATAATAAAAATTTTCTCGCTCATTTTTCTTGGAAATACCTTCAAAAATCCTTGAGGCTTCAGAAAGTTTTTCTACTTCAGACCATTTTGCATCAGTTGGAACATCTTTAAGATTACTCATTACTTTAAAAAGCGGGGTTTTTGTTTGCTCTATTAGCTGTGGGCTACTTTTTATTATTTGAAGCTGCTCCTTTTCAAGCGTGTAACCAACTTTTTTCTTACTTTTAACGTTTATATTTTGCTCACTAGTATAAGACACTTTTGGCTTTTGATTTGTCTTTCTTTTTTCAGCTTTCTTTAAAAGAGCTTGTAAGCGCATATGAACACCAGGACCACTTAGGGGTGGAAAAATGGCATTGGGAATACCACTTCTCATCATGGTGTTTGAGGTTCTAGGGTTATTATCTTCTCCAAAAATACAGCAAAGTAATTTAGAGTTTTTTGTCAAAAGCTGATAAATTTTTCTTACATCCACGCGCTTTAAGTTCCAGCTGATCATTAAAATGTCGGGCCGGTTTTTTGTTATTTCTGTTATCGCTTCAGAAAGTTTATGAATAATTTTAATTCTATAGCCTTTTCTTTTTAAAAACAAAAGTGGGGATAAAACAGGGCTATTTTCATTTATTAATACAAGAACTTTTGTGGCATTTTCATTAGTTGAACCGTCTTTTGAACCAGAGGAGCCCTCAGCGCTTGCTTTTGCCTCTTCCTCAAGCAAAGATTTTAATTTTTGCAGTGTCCACTGACTTGTATACAAGAGTAATCCTTTTTTGTAATATACACGTGTACTTACTCCATTTATCGGTTAAGAAAAGTTTAATTTTTAGACTTAAATAAAAACTGGTGAATAGTAAGAGCTGCTAATTTAGCTCCTCTAAAATCCTGGTCATAAGTAGGGTTAAATTCATAAATTCCTGATAACTTTGGCTGGTATTTAATAACCAAATTTTTCCAAAAAATATAAAAATCATTAGATGTAAGTCCTGTTGGAAATACTTGACTAGCCCCTGGGCAAAAAGCTGATGAAAATGCATCCATATCAATGCTGGCAGCCAATTCATGTTTTTTAGAATTAAAATTTTTTAAGTACTTAGTAAACATTAGTTTTTCAAAACTTAATTTTGAATTTAATATTTCATCTAGGGTCAGAATTTTTGCACCTTTACTTTTTACCCAATCATAATGAGCTTGAGCATTACACCAATCCTGAATTCCTACTTCTAAAAAATCAATGTTACTAAACTCCTTCAAAAGTCTATAAAAAGGTGTCCCACTATTATTTCCATTATTATTGGGACGCACATCAAGGTGGGCATCAAAGTTTATAATATATGGGCGCTTGCCATTTTTTTTACACCACATACAAAATGCTGCCATATCTGGGTAACCATAATCATGGCCACCACCCATTGTAATCACCTTATTATTTTGACTCAGAGCTTTTAAAACTATTTCTTTTGCGTTTTCATGTCTTTGATCAAGGCTGTCAAAATTAGCAAGGTTTCCAATATCAAAAAAAGAATGCTTATTTTTAGACTCTAAGCTTGGTGTCATTTTATATAAAATTTTTCTTATTTCATCAGGGCCGTAAGCAGCACCAACTCTTCCACCATTTAACTTAACCCCTTGGTCATCGGCATAACCTGTTAGAACAAAGGAGTTTTTAATATCAGGTGTAAGTGAGTCTACAATTTTAAAAATATCTTTTAAGCGTGGGTCATTCATATTTGATTCTTTTGTTAAAGTATTTTTTAGATTTATTAAATTCATTTTTTAAATGTTTTATAAACTTCTCTGTTGGATCACTTCCCTTTGCCTCAAAGGCGTAAAGTCTTACTAAAATTTTAACTGCATTTTCAACATCCTTTAAATTAATTATTTCAGGCCCTGGTTTGCCATTTTTTCTTTGGTTATGGTAATTACCAAGAGGCACTGCCATACCACCACAGTTAATTCCAAGCATGTTAAAGGCTGTGGCCTCGCATGTACCGCCGCTCATAATTCTTCTCTGATATTTTATTTTATTTTTTAAACTTAATGCTGATGCATCAATTTTATTTATTACTCTAAAATTAAAAATACTTTTTCTATCGCCCAGTCTAATAACAGGGCCTTTGCCAATAAGCGCATCCTTCATTTGACGAGAAGCCTCTAATGAGATTGCCATATTTTTTAGCCCCAAAGTTTTGTTATAAAGAAGTCCTAAAGCCCCTTTAAAACCTGTTTCTTCTGCCGTTGTAAATATACCTAGGAAATTTTCTCTTTGTTTTATATTTAATCTCTCCAGGGTTGATAAAATAATCGTCACCCCAGCCAGATCATCCGCCACCCTAGTTTTAATTAGGTTTTTTATTTTAATATAGTCTTTAAAATCAAAAGCACCAAAGCATTGAGTAGATATTTTAAAATTACTTTTAATAATTTTAATTTTTAAATAGCCTTTTTTGTCTATGTTAGTTAAGGCTTTGGCCTTTGAAATTTTATTTTTAAATTGTGGATTATAAATTGCCAAAGATGAGCCTTTTACTCTTGGTGGATACCCTCCATGCCACTTAACTAAAAAGGTGTCCTTATTAAGTTGTTTTAATATGTGAAAACCTGGGTGATCCGTATGTGCCACAAGAGCAATTCTCTTTGAGAGCTTTAAAGTTTTTATTTGTGAACTACCAGCAATAATATTACCCCAGTTGTCTTGAAAGTAGGGGTATTTAAGCCTTTTAAGTTCGCTTTTAATATAGTTTAAAACCCAACCTTCGCGGTAGGGCGCTGTGGGATTTGAAAAAACGTCTTTAAGTTGTGTTTCAACACTCTTCATACTAATCTTAGGCTATTCTATGTTAAAATTATTTGAACTCAAATGGTTTTGTACGCTTTGCCTTGTTTTTACTTCAGTAGCGTGGGGGGCAAGTTTTTTTATAATACGTAACAGCATTCAACTTATCCCCTCAGATGTTTTTATAATTTTACGCCTTAGCCTTTCATTTATAATCTTTTTTCTCTTTTTCCCTAAAAGATATTTAAAAGCAAAAAAACTTGTAAAAATTAGGGGGATCATTTTAGGCATCATTTTATTTATACCTATTTGGCTTCAAACCTTAGGGTTAGAGAGTATTTCCTCTGGCCGCTCAAGCTTTTTAACATCTTTATATGTTCCCTTTACCCCGGTTTTATTTTGGCTCATCTCAAAGGAAAAATTTAAATCTGAGCATATTATTTTAGTTATTATAGCTCTTTTTGGATCCTTTTTAATGAACCCCTTTGGGGAATTTATATTCTCCCTTGGTGATTACTTAACCATTATTAGTGCTGTTTTATTTGCTCTTCATATTGCCCTAGTAGGTATTTGGACAAAAAGACATGAATCTTTTGAGTTGGGACTTTGGCAATTTGTAGGTTGTTTTATTGGAGCTTTGTTTTTAATTTTGTTAAAATCCGAAAATAGAGAATTTTTAACAACATTTAATAGTTGGCCTGCTTATGCTTGGATGGGGATACTTTATACTTCAGTAATTGCAACTTGCCTTTGCTTTACTCTCCAAGTCATTTGTCAAAGGTTAGTAGAGCCCCATAGAGCTGCATTAATATTTGCTATGGAAGCCCCGTTGGCAGTTTTTTTTGCTTTTATGTTTAACAAAGAAACGCTAACTTTTAATGAATTAGTTGGCGGGCTTATGATTATAGCGGCCTGCGTATTACCAGAAAAATATTTGAGGTTAAAAAAGTATGGCCCATTTTGAATATTCATCCATTATTCCTGCACCAAAAGAGAAGGTTTTTGATTTTTATTCTGATTTTAAAAATATCCCCTCCCTTATGCCTGAGGATTATAAAATAACTCCAGAGAGCCCCTTATTAAAAATAAAAAAGGGAAGTGAAATAGAGGCCCGATGTTCAAAATTTGGCATTTCAGTTTTATGGAAAATTATTATTGAAGAAGTAGACCCTCCCTCTATGTTTAGAGAGCGACAAGTTTTTGGGCCATTTTCGCTTTGGGTTCATACAAGAAGGTTCGAAGACCATAGCCAGGGCACACTTCTTATAGACTCAATTGAGTATGACTTAGCTTTTGGAATTCTAGGAAAACTTGCTCAGGATTTATATGTTTCTAAAGAGTTAAAGAGAGTTTTTGAATTTAGACATAAAGAAATAGCAAAACAGGTGAAGTAGTTATTTTTTCTTTTTATCTAAAATAATAAGACGGCTCATTAAACCTAAAGTTGATTTAAAACCCGAAGCCTTAATAAAAACCTCCGATGCTTTAACAGGTGCTAAAACCTTAACCTCTTTTATTCTTGTGCTAAAAATAAAATAGGAAGTTAAACGAATAAGCGATGTGGTTAGAAATAAAACTTTAAAGGCAAAAAAACTATCTTTATAAAAGGCTACCCAAATTGCGCCAATGACTCCACCTATAAAGCCCATTGATGAGTTTAAAATATTATAAAAACTAATAACATAGGTTCTTTCTTCTGGTTTTGTGGCATCTAATAAAAATGTAAATGTAGCAAGCTCATAGCCTGCCCACACAATTCCAGTGTAACATTGAGCAACAAAAATAAGAGTTAAGCTTTCAGTTAAAAACCAAGGCCAAGTGGTAAAACAAATTAATAAACTTGTTAGAACAACAACTTTTTTAGAACCCCACATATCAATAACCTCGCCCCAAAAGCCTGAGGAAAAATATTTAAACAATAAAACTGCACTTATGATTATGGTGTAGGTTAAATAGTCTAATTTTAAGTTTTTTAATAAATGTGGTGTGTAATAAGCCGCAGCCAGATAAACACCAAAGGTCACTGTAACCATTGATATAATGAGTATGCCGTAGTTTTTCTGAGGAAGATTTTTGCAAAATTTTAAAAAACTCTCTTTTTGAATAACTGGTGTTTGAGTAACTATATCTTCTTTTTTTGATAAAAAATAAAAACTCGACAATCTTGAAGCGAAAGCCAAAATAATAATAGCTATAAAACCATATAACTCATGGCCTTCTTTGGTGGCACGCCTGAGTAAAAAACCTGCCACACTCATACTTAAAAAAGTTCCAATAGTGATCATTTTATTTCTTCTACCAAAATAACTTCCGCGTTGGTTGGCATCAACAAGTTCACCCATCCAACTATTCCAGACAGGCCCGATAGTGCTGTTAGTAGCAAAGTAAAGCGTTACAAGTAAGATATAGATCTCTATTTTTAAAAAACTAAAATAATAGGCAAAAATAAATGGCAAAAGACTAATTGCCTGAAGCATAACACCGGTTAAAACAAGTTTTTTACGGGACTTATATTTTTCTAAAAGATACGGTGTATAAAACTGGCAAAGATTAGCTAAAAAAGGCGGCAGACATGTTAAAACCCCCATTTGAAAGTTATTGGCACCTAAGTAAAGGGCATAGGCTGAAAAATAAGTTTCTCCAAAACCCACCATCAAAGAGTAGAAAAAACCATCATATATGGAGTAGAGTAAACTTTTGGAGCGAGCTTGAGTACTATGCAAATTTCAACACCTATTTATAACGGTCAACCAATTCCATTTTCCCTTAAGCCTATTGAAATTCCAAGACAAGTTTATTCTTCCATTGAAACTAGCCTAACTGACATCCTTAAACAGGTAGAGTCTTTTACACAAAAAGCTGTAAAAGATAAAAAAATACTAAGGTCTTTAGGCTTACCAGACGTTATTGATGGCACGCCTTCTCCACTTGGAATTCATATTCCCTTTGCCCGGTTTGATTTTATATTAAATGAAAACAATGAGCCTGTCATTATTGAGCTTAACACAGATGGCACCAGTGGCTGGAATGTTGTGGAGTGGGTTTGTATGCAAGCTAAAATTAAAGATACTGAAAACCCTAATTTAAACCTTTCACAAAGATTATTTGAAGGATTAAAGGCACATAGCCCAAATACTAAAGAAATCTATTTAATAGACTTTAACGATGTCATGACTTCATGGGAGCAAGATGACTTGTGTCAAAGATGGGAGATTAAAAAAGCAGAGCCAGACCAAAGAACATGGAATGAAGGGGCACTCATTTACCGCCGCGCAGTGAGCTGGCAGCTAAGAAAAAAAGCTATGTCTTCGCCATTTGTTAAAGATTGGAGTGAGAAAAAAATAACTGTAGTAGGCGGCTGGTCCAGTGATGTGGGTATGAGTAAAGCCTGGCCAGTGCATTTAAATTTAAAACAAGTGGCAGAGACAAAATTTGTGGATAATACCACTGAGAAACAACTGCGAGCAGAAAAAGATTTGTGGGTGGTTAAGCATAAGTTTGGTCATTCTGGTAGGGGAGTTACAAGAGGCTGTGATGTGGATGATAAGTCTTGGTCTGAGCTTTTAAAGAATCAAAATGAAATTGTGGTTCAGCGTAGGGTGCACTTAAGTACTATTGATGATGAGCGTGTAGAATATGGGATGTTTTTTATTAATGGCAAAGCCTCAGGGTTAATGGTCCGCTCAGGACATAAGGGAATTATTACTGATACCTCAGCAGACTTAGCAAGGCCTTCAAGAATTGTTGGAGATTGAAGTAATAAATAAAACTAATAAAAATGAAATCTTTGATGCTGCGATGAAGTGCTTTAGGGAATTGTTAAGTCTGCCTTTCCCACCTGAATCTATTATGGTGTGCGCAAAGTAAGCCTGAGATTATTTATATCTGCCGAGGAGCCGCCGTGGCTAAAGGGTATGATGTGATCTATTTGAATAAAGTGTGTGGAATTACATTTTTGTGCTGAGCTGTCTATTGCATTGTCCTTTTGATCTTTGCTGTTTTCATGCTTGCCTGCATTGAAGTTCTTATCGCTAACATACTGGCATCTTCCCTGATCCCGCTTCCATACTTGGCGCTTAATTTCTGTTGGAATGTAGCGGGAATTTGGTGATTCTTTGTGTGCCTTTTGTGCATCTGATTTCTTTACTTCCGCCGGCGGAAGTGCACTTTGACACCGGCTCTTCTCAAGCTTGTTAAGCGCAATCTCCGCTAGCTCTGAAAGTAACTCCTCATAACTAGGATTAGCTTTTTTATGAGAAATTAACGCCTTTACCCTCTCAAGCTTCTCTTTAAGCTCTTTTGTGATAACAAATCTCACCTCTATCTTTTCTTCTGTTATTAGCCTTTCCCTTTCTTTAGGGATTGTAGCTAAGGGTGATATTTTTATTAATTCCTTCTCACACTCTTTTTTAGATTTATTCTCAAGCTTTACTAAAAGCTCTCGTTTTTGATTAATGTTATAGCTTTTCTGGTTAACCCTTTTTTCTTGACCAATAAACATGGCGGCCTGGGCTAAAGTAGTAAGGTTTAAATTACCCGATTCTATTTTAGTTTTAACTTCAGGGATGTCTCTCATAAGTCTCATAGCAGAGATTCTACGTTGAGCGGCACTTTCAGAGTATTGTAGTTCTTTTACGCAAAACTCAAATAAGCTAGGGTAACCCATTTCAAGATAGAGCCTTCTGGTTTGCACCTCTAGGAGATAATCTAAAACTAAGGATAAAAGTTTTCTTTCTTCTAAAACGAGGTTTTTAAGCTCTAATATTAAATCACTTTTGCTTAGGGCTTTAAGTTTGCTATTCATATAAGTCTCCTTTATTTAAAGGACACAATAACATGGGTTTTAAATCTTAGATTTTTCACTCACAAATCAATCACGAAAGGCGAATTCAAAAAAGATTTCAGAGCGAAAGAAAATTCCGGGACAACACAATAAAGACAATGTGTGTGCGAATAAAGTGGTAAATAAAAGCAAAAGTAAAACTCACAGAACAAAACAAAATTCCAACAAAAACTCTATCAAGTGAAAAATAATTAAAAGGAAAGAGTAAAAAAGACAAAGGAAAAGATAAACCAGAGCAAAAAGCAAAGAGCAAAAGAGCAAAAGAGCAAAAAACAAAGAACAAAGATTAAAGGCAACAACCAAGTACAAAAATAAACAACAAACAATAGTCAAACTGGTAAGAATAAAGATTAAGTCAAAAAACTTAAACCCTCTCTAACAATACCTTCGCTGTTTGTTTTAAATGCTCAGCCCCTGCGCGCTCCATGGCCGTGCCTGCAATCTTTTCTTTTAAAACTTCAACTGGAATATCAATAAGCTCACGTAAGTCAAAATAACTAAATGACTTTTTCAAGTTATCTCCTTGAATTTTATTTGAATCATGCTTATATAAAATTTCACCAGACCCGCCTTTCAAAGACACGTTAAAAACTGCAACATCCTCTCTACCAACCAAACCACTTTTTTCAAAAGCCTCAGCAGCTTGCCCAAACCCAAACCTCACCCGACGTGCCTTCTTATTCCAAGGGCAAACATCTTGGCATAAATCGCAACCAAAAAGATTTTGTTTAAAATTCCACGATAATTCTTCAGGGGGCAATTTATCGTTTTCAATTGTCCAGTAGCTAATGCACAACCTTGCGTCCACATGTTTTGGCTCCACAATAGCTCCAGTAGGGCAAACATCAATACAGCGCGAACATGTCCCACAATGATCAAGTGCTGGCTTATCTTGAGCCAATTTCATAGTAGTTAAAATCTCAGCTAAGAAAATAAAACTTCCCAAATTTTGGTTAATCACACAGGTGTTTTTGCCTATCCAACCAATTCCAGCTCGCTCTGCCGTGTCTCTCTCCAACACGGCTTTAATATCAACACAGCCTAAAAATTTCTCATCAGGGAATATTTTGCTCAGCTCTGATATTATTTTATTAAGCTTTTCTTCAATGACCTTATGGTAATCATTAAGCCTTGCGTACCTGGATATCCAACCCAAACCATTAGCTTTAAGCTCTTCCATAATGTCTATACTTAATGGCTCAGGGTTATCATAATAAAGTGCGGCTACAACCCAAGATGAAGCCCCTTTAAGTAATAACTCAGGATTTTTTTTCTTATCAAAATGCCTATGAAGGTATTGCATACTCCCATGCTCAGAGTTTTTTAACCAGTTTTCATAAATATCAATACTAGGGGGTTTAATGACCGAGGTAATTCCAACTAGATCAAAGTGTTGCAGTACTAGGTTTTTAATATTTTGTTCATTCATAAATTAATATATGCTCATAGCAAATATGAGTACCAAATCAAAAATTTTTATAACTCTTAAAAAACATCCTCACTTTAAACAAACTGACGCTATTTGTAAAACCCTCAATAAAGCCGGCTTTAAAGCTTGGCTCGCCGGCGGCGCTGTCAGAGACCTTCTCATTAACCAAAAGCCAAAAGACTTTGATATTGCTACAGATGCCACTCCAGAAGAGGTGGAAAAGCTTTTTAAGAAAACCATTAACGTGGGTAAAGATTTTGGTGCCGTTAAAGTAGTTTATAAAGGGATCACTTTAGACGTTGTTAGCTTTAGAAAAGATGGTCTCTACATTGACGGCAGACGTCCCACTAGTATTGAGCGCTCAAGTCCAGAAGAAGATGCAAAAAGACGGGATTTTACAATTAACGCTCTATTTTTAGACCCCAGTGAATCTAAATTATATGATTTTGTTGGAGGCCAATTAGATTTAAAAAGAAAAATTATTACCACTGTTGGCAACCCTTTAGAGAGATTTTGCGAAGATAAATTAAGAATGCTAAGGGCCGTAAGGTTTGTTAGTCAACTTGGTTTTAGGCTTCATGTAGATACTTTAAGTGCTATTAAATCTATGGCTGGTGAAATTAATGTTGTCAGTGGGGAGAGAATTTATGAAGAAATAAACCGGCTATTAATAGGAAATAATTTTATTAAAGCTTTAGAAATACTTAATCAAACGGGTTTAACAAAAGAGCTCTTTCAAATAGAATTATTTGATTTAAAAAATGCAAAAAAACTAAGTAAAAATTTAAATATAAGATGGCTCTTTATTTTATCTCATCTCTCACAATTTCAAAGAGATATGTTGTATAAAAAATTAAAAGTCAGCCATGATTTTAGAGATTTTATAGAAACTACTTTAAGTAATATTGGCAGATTAAAAATATTTAATAAATTAACTCTGGCTGATAAAAAGGAGCTTTCTGCAGAAAAGTTTATTAAAGAATCTATAGAGTTTTACTTGCTAGCAAATAAACTTGATAAAGCATGTATTAATTTTATTTTAAAAAACCCCAAACTTCCAAAACCTCTTATTAAATCAGAGCACCTTATAAAGCGCGGCATTAAACCAGGAGCACACTTTGGAAAGCTTTTAAAGGATGCTTTTACAGCTCAACTTAATGAAGATTTTAAAACACAAAAAAATGCAATAATTTGGCTTGAAAAGCGCATAGCTTCAGTAGCAAAATAGAAAAGCTTAAATCCAAGAAAAGCCTAGAGGCCAGAGGTCTCGAGCTAGACACAAGAACTGCCTGAAGGGGGAGAGCTTAATGAAATTTGCACTGATATTAGTTTTTTTATTTGTAGCATCGTGCGCACCACAAAATAGAACTCAACCAAAAAATCTAAATGATATTATTACTGAGCTCAGCTTTGACTCACTTTACCCTGATGCAAAAGAGTTTAAAAATGAAGAAGATTTTAAAACCCTTGAGAACTCAAATTTTAAACCACTTTTTTATGACCTAAAAATTCAACTTATCCCAGAAAGCCTTCACATTAATGCCAATTTAAAAATTAAAATTGAAAAACTACAACCATCAGAAACACTTACATTAAACGTAGGACCTCAAATACAAATTAAATCTATTAAAGCAGAAAACACAGAATTACAAATATTAGATAGAAATAGATATGAGCTTACTTTAAAAACAGACACCATTATTAAAAATACTTTCGAGCTTGAAATAGAATATTCTATTTCAGGTAGATCTGATGCTTTAAGCTTTATCAAAAATACCAAAGGAGATGTGGTGCAGGTTTGGAGCAAGCATGAGCCCAGCTATGCTCGCCAGTGGCTTCCTAGTTTTGATTGGCCTGGGTTTAAAACACCAAAACAGTTTTCAATTAACGTCCCATCTGGTTGGAGAGTGCTTTCTAACGGAAAACTTATGGGAATTAAAAGCAATACCTATACGTGGTTAGACAATACTCCACATGCCACATATCTTTATTCTTTTATTGCTGGCCCTATGGAGGTGTATAACCTTGATAGAAATAGTTTTTATTCTCTCTGGCTGCCTCACGGTTTTAAAACCAATACTGAAAAAACAATGTTGGATATGAAAAATGCAGTTCAAACTTATTCAAAACTTTTAGGACCATACCCATTTCAAAAACTGGCCATGGGAGTAGCCTATGATTTTGCAGGAGCCATGGAACACAGTGATGCCATTACATTTTCACACATGTACCACCACCCAGAAAAAGGTTTTGAAATAACAACTCTAAACCATGAAATTGCTCACCAATGGTTTGGTGATTTAGTCACTTGCAAAACATGGAATGACTTATGGCTTAACGAAGGCTTTGCAACTTATTTTGAAACATTGATGGAAGAAAAAGATCATCTTAATTTTGAGTACCGCATGGAAGGGCACAGAAAAAGGTATTTAAACTTTAACCAGTCAAAGCAATCAGAAGGGGGAACAGGCCCAATTTATAATGTTCAGACTTCTGCCACACAGAAATTTAATGTTTTAAGCTATGAAAAGCCAGCTGTTGTTATACATATGCTTAGAGAGCAACTAGGAGATAAATTATTTTTTGGAGCAATTAAATATTATTTAAATAAGTACAAATACCAAGTCGTAACCACTCAAGATTTTATAAACGCTATTAATGAGTACACAAAACAAGATTTGACTTGGTTTTTTAACCAATGGGTTTTAACTAAAGGGCACCCACAAATTAACTACAACTGGTCTTGGGAAAATGAAAAACTAGTTCTTTCCTACACACAACTTAGAGAAGACATAACCTATAAATTACCACTTGAGCTTTGGATTAAACTTAAAGATTCAGAAGTAATAGAAAAAATATTAATTGAATCAAAACAAGGTAAAATTGTTTTAGATTTAAACCAAAAACCAAAAGCTGTGGTTTTAGATCCGGCTCATAAAATTTTAGCTGAAATTAAAACTCAAAAAGACCTACATGAGCAGCATGAAATATTAAATTCAGCTCATTGGCTTTCTCAAGCAGATGCCTTAAAAAGTATTGCTAAAGATTTAACTCATCAGGAACTTTTAAGCTTATTAAAAATAAAAAATAATTTTATTAAGGCAGAGGTTTTAAGTGCAATTGCAAAAGCAAATCTTACAAAAGAGCAGTTATCCAATTTAGTTATAGAGTATCTCAAATCAGATTCACCACAGCTTAGAATAGCAGCAGCTAATATAGCTTCTACTGCAGATTTGAAAATTGTTGAAGATGTACTTATTAAT
The DNA here is from genome assembly GCA_016715815.1 of Oligoflexia bacterium. Classification (GTDB taxonomy): domain Bacteria; phylum Bdellovibrionota; class Bdellovibrionia; order JABDDW01; family JABDDW01; genus JADJXN01. Next base: position 128,641 of record JADJXN010000003.1, on the reverse strand, counting down.
ACATATCTCAATGATACCTCAAGCTACGCACAAGCCTTTGCAGCCACGTCTTTAACTAAATTAAAGTCTCAAAAGGTAATCCCAGTTTTTATTGAAGAGGTTTATAAATTTCCAAAAAGAGATTGGAAAGTTTTAATACCTGCCATTTCAGCATTGGCAGAGATGGGTATATCAACTGCAAATGATCGAATAATGGAAATTTTTAAAAATGAGTTAACCCCTGCAAGGTTTTATAAATTATCTGTAGCAGCAGCGTTGGCTAAACTTAAAGAGTTTAGGGCTACACAACTTATAATTGCTGAGCTTAAGAAGGAAACAAATCCAGACATGAGTCTGGGTTACATTAAAGCACTTGAAGTTATGCAAGATGCTCAGTCAAAGCCTTATCTAGAAGAACTTTTAAAGGATAAAACACAAACTAAGAAGCTAAGGCAAGCCGCCTTTGAAACGCTCAAAAAGTTTAATTAAGTGTCTATGTTTAAGACAAAACTTTAGCCTTTAAAGAACTCTCTCTTACACTCCGAAAGTTAAGTTTGTGTAGGGGGATTTATGCATAAAAGTGTGTGGGCGTTAGTTTTTGCCACCTTTTTGGTCACATCTTGTAGTGATACAAGGCTTTTAAAACCAAGAGAAAAACCAAGTAATGTTTCAAGTGTAGGGCAGTTTTGTACTCAGCCACCTGATACCTCAACCGTATTTACAAAATTTTTATTTGTAATAGATAAATCTGGATCTAACGTTTCGGAAATGGTGGACCTCCAACAGACCCAAGCAACGTAAAAAGAGCAAATAATATTGAAAAATTTTGGCTTCAAAGAAAAGATAATCCCTTTATTAAGTGGGGATATATTGCCTTCCAAGATGCTTTTAATAACTCAGGCGCTTTTGCCTACATTGGCACTAATGATAAGCCTATTTTTAGCGGTGAGCAAAAAGACATGCAAGAAGCTATTAATCTTCAGCGTTCAGAACCTGATGACGGCGGTACACCCTATAGAGCGGCCATTGCAATGGCAAAACAAACCATTAGGGGAGATATTAAAGATCACCCTGAAGAAGATAGTATTTATTTAGTGTTTTTTATGTCAGACGGTTACCCAACTGATTATGGCTCTCAAGGCCCTCCAGGACAACCCGCATTTGATGACGTACAGGATTTAATAAACATTGCACCTGGAAGAATTAGATTTAGTGCAGCTTACTATGGGCCAGAAGACGTAGGTGCTTCTGAAGGCTTAAAGAGAATGGCAGAAGTAGGTCAAGGTAAATTTGTTGATTTAAATGAAAAGGATGACTTTGAAATTGATGATCTACTTGTTGGCGGATCAAGTGGTGAGACTTATGTTATAAAACCCGGTAGCTTTATTGTTTATAATACAAACTCTGCTATTTGTTTTGATAATGCCATGGGCATGGACTCAGACGGTGATGGCTTGTGCGATAAAGATGAGCTCACTCTTGGGGCACCTTATCAGCCCAATAATAGATTTTCTTTTGGTGATGCTTATAGCGATTACATTCACTACGCAGCTCAAATTGCAAAAGAAACACTCACACCTTGCCAAGATAGAAAAGATGAAGATAACGATCTTTTAACTGTGTGTGAAGAATCATACATGAAAAACATGACCCCCACTGGAACAAAGTTGACTGCTACTGATAGAGTTAACCCAGATACAGACGGGGATGGTATTGGTGATGGTATTGAGTATTTTATGCTTCATCAAAAAAGTGTAGGGATGGATATGTTTAACTTGTTTAAAAACTATGACTCAGAATTCTTTAATGCCGGTGATCAGATTAGAGCTCATAGAAACCCATTATTTCCTGATGATAAAATCCCACAGCAAAATTACTACGACACTAAAATAGATTTTACTGGTTATAATGCCCAAGGGCAAAGTTGCTATAACTTCTCACAAAACTTTATGCAAACATATAAAACAATGCCGCTTAGTGAATTTCAAACCACAAAGCCGGAGCTTGCTCACCCTGCAAATGGCAATGTTGTCATGATTGCTTTTATACAAACCCTTCAAAGGGACCCATCTGCTCCAGGTGTTTACGTTTACAGCTACCAAACTGTTGATGTAAACTCTAAGCAAGGCTTAACTATTAATGATAAAATATTTAAACTTTATAAGGTGCCTATTACACAATGATTAAACTTTTTATTTCAGTCTTACTTTTAGCTTCAAGCGGTTTAGCTCAAGAAAAAAATAAAATTGATCTTGATGACATGATGATTAAAGGGGAGCTTCATAATGATGACCGCATTAACATCATGGCTCGCCAAAAAAATGAGTTAAAAAACTATATTAAATTTAGAACCTCTTACAAAGAAGAAATCTTGCAAGAGCTACCGGTATCCAATCCTGTTAAAAAGTTTTATTAACGCCGGAGTTTTTGAATAAGTTTAGGCAATCTTAAATTTAAATCAGAAGCCATAAGGCTTAAATAATCATTACCTTGTCTTACCCAAATATCAGCTAATTTCCCATGTAAAGTAGCTGCTAAGAGAGTAGCCCTTAAAGTATCTAAGCCTTGGGCCATAAACCCCACAATCATGCCTGTTAAAATATCTCCAGTCCCAGCTTTAGCTAGTGCCTTATTGCCTGTTTGAATTTCATAAATTCTTTTACCATCACTAACTAAAGTTTTATGCCCCTTTAAAAGCACATGGCAGTTTAGCTTTTTACAAGCCTGCATGAGATATTTTTTTCTATCTTGGTTTATTTTCTTAACACTAATTTTTAAAAGCCTTGAAAGCTCACCAGTGTGAGGGGTAACAATCCATGTTTTAGCTAGTTTTACATTTTTTTTTGCTAAAACATTTAACGCATCAGCATCTACTACCACTTTAGAAAAACTTTTTAATTCTAAAAGTTTTTTATAAACAATCTCTTTTTGACCAAGCCCTGGGCCAATAGCAACTGCCGTAAACTTATTTTGATTTATTTTTGAATTTATATTTAAAGTTAAAAAATCAGGGTTTTTAAGTGTATTAATTTTTTTTAAATCAGTCATTAAGGTCACATATCCAGCCCCCACACGAGTTGCAGCTGTTGCCGCTAAAATGGCTGCTCCATACATTCCCTCATGTCCTGCAATAACAAGGGCAGAGCCTCCATGGGTTTTATTAGCTTTACTTATTCTTTTGGGTAAAAATTTTTTTACGTTTTTTAAATTTATTTTTATTATTTTACTACTCATGAAATTAACTGCCAGGCTCGCGCACTGCAAAGTGAATACTATTCCAACCCTCAACAATACAGGTTTGCATAACACGTTTAATATAAACTAAAGGTGTATTCTCATCTGCTTGAATATTAACATGGCCTTTAAAAGGCTCATTGGGACGTAAAGTCTCTGCCATAATCTTTAATTGTCTTAAAGCACCGGCTAGCCTTGGCAAATTTTGATCAGACTCTGTAAGATTAATAGGGTTATCTCCTACTTTTTGTGTTTCAAATGTAATTCCCTGAGCTGTCACAGTAATGAGCGGAGCACTCTCTAAAGGTTTTGAGCGAGAGGCTTCAGGAAGTTTTAGATTTTTTTGGATAAAAAATATCTCACCAGTGGCAGAAAAGTTCATTAATAAAAATATAACTAAAATAGTAAACATATCTATCATACTGGTCAGGGGAAGCTCGCCAGCGATAGCCCCTTTAGAATGATCTCCTTTAACATGCTCTCTGAGTGCATGAAGATCATACTTTGGCTTAATATGGTAACCTGGCTTAATAATTACTTTTTGCATTAGTTAGTATTTACCCCAACGTCTTCAAAGTCTGCAGTTATGAGCGTATCCATTAAGCGAATAAGTTGTTTATACGGTGCTTGGCTGTCAGTATTAAGTGTAACATCTTTTCTGTCTGGGTGACGTGTCTTCCAATCGTTTAAAAGTCTCATTAAGGAATTATAATCGGGCTCCCCTTGAAGGTGGTTTATTCTAGTATTTTTCTCACCCTCAGCTGCTAAAACATGATCCATCATTAAACTTAAGCTTAAATCAATTCGGTTTGGATCAGGTGGTGTTGCACTCTCACTTGCAGTAGTGGAGGCCGAATCTGTGGTTAAAACATTAATTTGTTGCCAAACAGCAGTAATTAATAAAAAACAAATCAGAGTGGATAGTAAATCAATAAAAGGAACTAAGTTTAAATCAACATTAACACTTTTTTTCCCGCCACCGCCAAGGCCACTTGCACCCATAAGTTGACTTACCTATTAAATTTATCTTTATTCATTACAATAAAGTTTAATGTTGCAACAGCTGCTTCATGCACATCATCAACAACTTCTTGTGATTTTGTTTGAAGGTAACCATAAACTCCCAAAAGTGGAATCGCTACTAAAAGACCAAATGCTGTACAGTTCATGGCTTCTGAAATGGCTTTTGCTAAAAGGGTTGCTTTTTCTGAGGGGCTCACATTAGCAACAGCTCCGAAGGCACCAATAAGACCAGAAATTGTTCCCAACAGACCAATAAGGGTTGCCATGTTTGAAAGCATGGCAAGAAGTCCCGTTCTTTTTTCTAAACGCGGAATTTCTTTTAACGCTACAGCATCCATAGCGGTTTGAATTTCATCAGCATCTTTTTTATTAGCAACTGCCATAAGCCCCGCTTTAACAATATTTGTTAGTGGGCTTGAAATTTGAGAGCAAACTGCTAGTGCCCTTTCAAGATTACCTTGTAGAATGTGTTGATTAATTCTATTTAAAAAATCTTCCTTTTTTATACTTGCAGCTCCGAAAATATATTTAAATCTTTCAAAGCTAATGGCTATACCAAATAAAGATACAACCAAAATGGGCCACATAAAAAACCCACCCTCATGAAAAGCTTCTATTGCAGAATTAATCATTGCTTAGATCCTCCGTATTGTTTTTATTTTATAGTTAAAGAGGAGCAAATAAGAGGGGAGAGCAAAGCGTCAAGCTAAAACTAGACTATAGTCTGCCGAATGGAAAACCAATGTTTGGAGTTGTTGTCGCTCCATTTTTTGCCTGAGGAAATTGCATGGCAGAAAAAACTCCTTTAACACATTCACCTAAGTTATCTCCGCCACTAACAGAACTTCGCTTAACTCTAACATCAGTAACTTGGCCATTAGCAGAAATATCCCATTCAAATTCCATTCTTCCAGCAAGGCTTGGAGTATTTAATAAGCTCTTTTCATAACAGTGTTGAACCTCGCTTAAATGTTTTTGCACTACAGCCATAACTTGAGCACGGGTTAACCCTTCAGTTTTTGATATTTGTGCAAGCTTTGGCTCACCAACAACAGCTCCAACAACTCCGCGGGAGCCTGCAGCCCCTTTTAAACCTTGAATGCCGTAACCAGTACCAGTGCCATAACCAAAACCTTTAGTTTTAACATTACCAACATTACCTGCTGCCACAAGCTTACCGTTTGATGAGGGAAGAGCTCCAACAATACCGCCTGTGTTAATTTTTTTAGTCTGCATACCACCAGCGTTGGGATTAATGTTAATGTTAGTAACCACATTTGGTTGAGCAGTTTTACTAATTGCACCAAGGGCTCCTAGGGCACCTAGGTTTTCAACTTTTACAGGCGGTGGGGCTTTAGGAATAGGGTTTTTAACAACCATTGGAAATTTATTTACCTTAGTTAGTGCTTTAGGTTGCTTGAATACTTTTTGGGGCTGTTTTTTAACAATTTTTTCAGGTTTTTTTGGTGGCTCAGGTTTTTTCTCTACTACTTTTTTCTCAGGTGGTGGAGGAGTAGGTTTAGGTGTTGGCTTGGGTTTTGGTTTTTCAACTAAAAGTCGAGCAAACCTTTCTGGAACTTTATCAAGCTTAGGTACATTTTCAACTTTTGGCGCTTTGAAAAGTAAAGTTAGAGCAAACATTCCATGCAAAATAAAAGAACCAATGATTGACTGTTTAAAAGCATGATCAGGTTCTGTAATTTTAGCTTTAGTTAATTGTTTAGTTGCGGGAACGTAGCGTAAAGTAACATGAAGGTTACTGCCTAAATCTATTTTTACAACATCTTTAAAGTTAATTGTTAACTTATAGCCTATTTCTTTTTGCTTTAAAACTTGATTAGCAATTAAATCACCCATAGGCATTCTTTTACCATCACTGATAAGAGTTACGTCTCTACCTGGGGGAATGTAACAATTGGCATTGTCAAATCCTACACTAGCCAGTGCCCATTCTTGTGGCATGGGTAAATTTAAATTTGCATCATGCTCTAAACCTACTCTTATAACTTCACTTGGGTAATATTCTCTTACCTCATATACTTGGTCATGCCACATCACAACGGCTTCAATTTTTCTTTGTTTTCCAGCTTGTAATAAATCTGTGTGAAAACCTAAAAGATCATTTGAAAAATCTTTTGTGATTAAAGATTTTGTTTTGCCACCTATATGCTTACCAATTGTTTTAGTCACAGTTTTTTGTTGGTGAAAGTCGTGAGCCGGTTTTTCAGCTTTTTGAGCATAGGCTATTTCATTTGCCTTAATTGGTGGCGGAATGGATTTTTTATGTTGGGGAACCTTTGTGGCTTCTTCATTAGGACTAAAAACTTCAACATGAACTTCTATTTCACCTAATCTAAAATCAAAACTCTCTGTGATTTCATGTTTTTCAGATATTTTTTTATCAAAAATATAAACGCCGTTACTAGAATTTAAATCTTCAATTAATATTTTACCGTTTTCTTCAAAAATGTGGCAGTGGGCTCTTGAGATAAAAGGGTTTTCAAAAACAACATTATTCTGGCTTGTTCTACCAATAGTAATGGGTAAGGGAAGAGTGTTTTCATATACCTTTTTTCCCCTATGATAAGCTTGCATTTTAAGCAGTGTTTGCATGCCTAAGTTATCGGATTTTTTTGGTTATATTCTACTAGACTAAAATCCAAACTGCTTTCTTAAACTAGCTAGTCCCTCAAGGGCAGTTTGGTTTCTTCTATCCTTCTTTAGAGCCGTTTTATAGCTTAATTTGGCAGACTCAAGATCATTCATACCTTGAAAGTTTTTTCCTATTAAAGCCTCTGCTTCTGCTAGGTTTGGCTTAATTTCTAAGACTCTGCTTAATATAAGCCTACTCATAGAGTAGTCCTGCACACGGTAATAAGCCTGGGCTAGTTGCATTAATAGCCTTGTATCCCTTGGCGTGTCAAACAAGGCCTTTCTAATAGCAGTAGCTTCACCCGGGTAAGAATCAGAAGCTTTTGCATTTATTCTTTCCTCAACGGCCTCATCAATTATTTGTTCCCCTTGAGATTGGCAACCTTTAACAAACTGAGTGAAGACTTCAAACTTTTTAGCGTTACTCACACAAGTATTAAAAAATGATTTTGCCTTTTGTCTATATTGATTTGATTGCTGAGAAATGAGCTGCTTATATTGGGCTTGCTGATTAGCATCAAGGCCAGCAGGTATGCTGGCATTTAAAATAAATTGAGCAAATTCATTATGAGCTCGTCCTAACTCATAAAGGGCTGCAATTGTCCAGCGGCCATTTCCATAACCAATAACTTGGTTAAATTGGTTTGTAAGTTGATTAAGTTTATTAGACTTTATTTTTACAAGCTGATCTTCTTTTTGCCCAGAACCGAGCTGTATTTTTTTAAAATCATTTAATGCTTCTGCAGCTATGAGATAAAGCGAATGTGCGGCCATTGATTTATCTTCATAACTAGAAGCTCTGGATTTGGCAGCTTTAGTCAGATAAGATTTAGCTTGAGAAATATTACTTTGTCTAAAAAGTGAAAGCCCCAACCAGTAATTAGATTTCAAACTGCCATTATTTCTTGCAGATAGAGTTTGCGCAGCAGAGGACCAATTTTGAGCCATAATATATTGCTTTGCCACATTTTCTATTTCATTTAAGGTGCGGTAATTATCAGCAGCTTCTTTAAAATCTCCCATATACTCTCTCATTTGAGCAGCATTTCTTAATAAAGAAGAACTTGAAGGATCTTTTGGGTATTTTCTGGAATAAATTTCAAAATATTTAGCGGCCCTTCTATAATCTGCTGTATTTAAAGCCATCTGCCCCATGGCTCCTACTACTTCTTTTGCGTACTTTGAATCAGAATGTTTTATTAAAAGTTGCTCTCCTGGGTCATAGGCCTGTGGATCTTTTTTCGCCTTTAAAGAAACAAAAGCTTCATACAAAGCCTGATCTCCCAATGATGAACCTTTATATTTTGAAGCAAATGCTAAAAGTTTTTGTGCATAACCGCGGCTTCTAGGATCTCCTGTGGCATTTTGAATTTTTCTATATTCTGCTTGCTTTATAATTTCAGCCACATCTGATTTAAATTGAGAATTATTAAGTCTTCTATTAGCAATTAACATTTTTCCAGCTTTAATTAAGCCCTCATAATCTTCTCTTTGATTATATGAATCTAGGATTAAATTCCCCGCCGTTGTAACTTCTTTATGTGTTGGGTAAACACTAATAAATTTATTAAAATAAATCACCGCTTTATCAAAATCTCTTTCATCATAAAAGGTTCTAGCAATATTAAATAAAATCATTGGGTTCGCCTTATCCCCACGATAGGCTTTAATAAAAGTCATACCAATGGCACGAAAGCCCTCTCTTGATTCTGTTAATTCAAGTTTTGATATTTTCTCAGGATTTTTAAGCGCCAGGGCATAGGCTTGAATGGCTGAGTCTTGAATATTTTTTGATTTTCTAATTCTTTTCGTAAGCTCTTCATATTTATAACCTGCACGGGCATATTTTTTTAGTGCAAAGTATGATTCCGCTAAATTTAATAAAATAGCACTAGAGTATTTTGCCTTTGGGTAGGCAAATAAATAAGCCTCATAAGCATTAACCGCATTTAAAAAGTCATCCTCTTTTTTTGTAAATTTAGCTTTTTTATGAAGGCGTGTTGAAAAGTCTCTTAAGTAAATTTCATAGTTTTTTTCAATTTTCGCTTTCTCAGGTGCTTTTAAAAAATCTGAATTTCTAACACGCAATAATGTAGCTACTAATTCTTGCGGTACATCTTCAATGGGCCACTGTTTTTTAGATCTTCTAAAAGCCTGATAGAATTTATCAATGGCCTCGGTTTTTGATTCAAGCTCGTTGGTGATTTCAACAAGTCTAAAATATACAGGTAAAGCCATTTCAATTTTTTCCTTAATCATTAATCTTTTAGAAAGCCGAGTTAAAACTTTTAATAGCGTTGGACGGTTAGGGGAGAGCCTTTCAAAATACTCCAGAGCATTTGCACGAAAGGGTTCATATTTTTTTTCTTCAGAGTAGGGCCAAACCATTGCTAAAAGAGCATCTCTTTTAACATCAGACTTTTTGTAAATATCTGGTAACTTTTCAAGAGAGATTTTTGAATCAATGGTAATAACACTTTCAAAAGATAAAAGAGCCTCATGAAACTTTTCTTGATTTATTTGACACCAACCTAATTTATACCGCGCAAGTGGCATGAACGGATTTTGTGGTCTCTCCAAAATTTTTTGGTAAAAATCTTGAGCCATTTTAGGATCTTTTTTATTTTCTAAAAAATAGTCTCCCAAAATTAGCTGAGTTTCTTCCCAAAACGAAGATTGTTTAAACTCATTTGTAATTTTCATGTAATTCTTTATCATTTCCTCAAAGTTGCCAGTTTCTCTAAACTCATGGGCCATGAAAAAATATGCTTTATCTAAGCTTGCATGCTTTGGAAATGTCTCAATAAATCTTTGGTAAACTTCAATGGCTTGCTTTTTTGCTTTTAAACTGTCAGAGAAATCAAGCTCATTAATGGGTGCATCTTTATTCTTTTGTCTATTAATTGTGTAAAGGTATCTACTTTTATCAACATGAAGTTCTGCCAACACAAAATAAAGATCTGGTAAAAAGGCAACATCTCTTATTTCCTTCATTTTAACTCTTGTTACCTCTATTGATTTCTCAATTTTAGCCAGATCTGCTTCAAGTTGGCTCAAAGACTTTTCATCAGTAGCCATAAGAGTTGAACTAAAAAGAAATAAAATCATTAACACAAGAGGCTTCATAAGTTATCTCCTGTGCATTTAGACTCAACAAACATTTTTAAATTCTCCAACTCATCAATCCAAAACTCGCCGGAGCTCTCCCAAAACATTTTATCAAATGTCATTCTAGGAATTTCTTCAGGCTTATAATCTACTTCATCTTTTGGACGCAGCACTCTTAAGCTATCAAGTCTTGTTTGGTAATCTAAAAATGTAAGCTGCTCCTTCCAGTCGAGCAGAGTATTTGCTGCTTGTCTTGTTTTATCTAATAAAAGCCAATTTAATTTATCTGTTACTTCTTTAATTTTTAAATCATACTTTCTTAAGATTTCATTATAAAAACCATAGCCATCCCAGCTGTATTCCTTAAATAATAATTTTTCTGTTTTAAGTGAGTCTAAAAAATTAACTAGTTTTTCAAATTTTTTATCAATAACGGCCATATTAACAAGCATTTGATCTTTTCTTAAATCTTGACGTTTTTTAATGGCTCTAAGTGAGTGAGCGTAGCGTTTATTAAATTCACTTAAAACAGAAAAAGCAGCATCGTAATAACAAAGCTCCTTAAACATAATCATTTTTAAAATATACTGCTCAGGTGAGCGGGAAGGGTCAAAATAAGGGGCATCTAGAGCTGCAAGTAAACCCAAGGCTTTACCATAATCCTTTTGATAATACTTAGCCCACGCTCTTTCTAAAAGAATAAGCCCCTTTTCACGAGGGTTTAGTGTTACTGTTTTAAAAATTTTGTAGGCCTGAGGATAATCTGCCTTCTCAAAAAGTAAACGCGCATATTGATGTGTGGCATCAGTTTTAATTTTTTCTGGAGCAACTGTGCTTTGAGATATTTGAGAAAACTTTTCTATTGCTTGATCTAATTTGTCATCACTGACGTCTTTTATAGCATTTATATATTTTAATTTAAAATCCCAATAGCTATCTAATCTAATTTTTTTAAAATCCTCATCACTCCATTTAGCATAACCCTTTTGTTGACTATAAAGACCTTGATGAAAACTAACAAAATCTTGCAGATCTGGATCTAAGTTATCAAATTCCAAATCATTTAAAAGCTCATAATATATTGCATCCTCATCAATGGGATTAGTTTTTGAAATCGCTTCAATTTCACTTAAGGCAAGTTTTGCTACTTCTGTACCAATTTTTTCCTTTATGGCCTTTGAAAGAATTGCTGTTGCGCCAAAGTAAACCTTAGCATTTGTTAACCCCATCCCCAAAACCACTTGAGCTTCTGCATTTTCAAGACTATCTTTTTTTACACTTCTTGATTTTTCTTGAGACAGCTTTACTAATCTATTAAAATTATTTTCTTTAAGTGCTTTTTGAACTTCTCCCCACAATTCTTTATCTATTGGTTTATACTCATATGCATTTAAATTTAAGCTTAAAAGAAAAATTAAAAAAACTATCATTCAAATTCCCCAGGCTCTTCTTGTTTTTGGCCGCCAATATTAAAAGAATAACCAACCGTAATTAAATAATTATCTGTAATGCCACTTATTGATGTTAAGAATTTAAAATATCTAAAATCTAGCTTTAAAGAATTATTAGGGGTTGTAAAAAATCTAAAAATAACACCTGCATCTATAATGGGAGCTAGAGTGCCAACAAAACCTGCTGCACCCGCTCCTGCAACAAAAGACAATTGTGAGTGTACAATTGAAGAGTTAAATAATAAATTTTTAGTATAAATGGGAGTAAAAACAAGATTTGACGTTGCATAATACTGAAGTACTGGAAAGCTGGCTGGGTCTCTTAAAATTCTTCAACCAAACTCTTTTTCAAACCAGAGGCGAGCTCTAATACATAGCTAGCATTAATTATTTCCCAAGTTGTAAAATCACTAAAGGCATGGCTATAGGATGCACCAATAGCTACGTATTTTGAAAACGGATCTTTTGGCAAATAATCAAATTTTGCCGTGATCTCATTTGAAACACCATATTTTTTATTTGCTACGGTTTGAACTTTAGGTAAATCAAAAATGTCGGCCTTTAAGTTTAATGAAAATAAAATTATGGCGGAAAATATTAAATTACTCATCAACATTCTCCGCTACAGAGTCAGAATCTGTTCCAAAATTATAAGCCAAACCAAGGGCAATAGCCAAATTACTTTTTAAATCTCCATTAAGGTAAATAAAATATCTAATATCAAGCCTTGTAGAAAAATATTTATTAAAAGCATAACGAAGAAGGATTCCTGTATCTATGGTATTTACGTTATTAAGCCTTGTATATTTTGAAATACCACCACCTAAAACAAAAGACATATCGCCATAATTTATTTTGTCTCCAAATACTAAGTTCTTAGTATAAAAAGGTGTATAGACAATATTTGTTGTGTAGTAATACTCCATAACATCATAATCAGTAGGCTCAAGATTAAAGTTATTAACTATGTATTCCCTTAAACCAGTGGAAGTGCCATTGGCATAGCCTGCATTTATAATTTCCCATCCCAAATAATCACTGAAGTAGTGCGTGACACTTGCACCAATTGTAAAATAATTTGTAAATGAATCCATGGGCATATAACTTAGGTTTAAAGCCAGCTCTGTTCCTAAATGATAATTTCTTTTTTGAATGGCTATCACCTTAGGAGACACATTTTGATTTTGTGCTAAAAGGGGAGAACCAATGCATAAAATAGTTGCATAAATCAGAAGGTGTTTAAGCATACAAATATTCTAAATTAAAATCGCCTTCTATGCTCTTTTAAAATGCATTTATCAGAAATAACTATTATCCCTGCTTGACGGGCTTTTTCTTCTGCAACAGGATTAGTAACCCCCTCTTGAAGCCATAAGACTTTAGCCTTAACGCTTATCGCCTCATCCACAATTTCACCAACAGCTTCACTTTTTCTAAACACATCTACTATCTCTACTGGCTGTGGCAAATCTTTGAGGCTCTCCACACTTTTAACTCCCAAAATAACTTCATTACCTGGTCTAACCGGGGTAATTTCATAACCATGCTCTTGCATGTACCTAGATACTCCATAGCTAGGGCGGCTCGTGTCTGGACTTAATCCTACAACTGCAATTTTTTTAAATTTTTGTAAAATATTTTTTATTTCATCATTTATGCTCATAAAATAAGTTTCCTTAATTCGTTTTGACTATAAACATAATCCGCGTAAATCATGGTGTTAGTGATATTTCTATGTCCGAGAGCTAACTGTACCAATCTTAGATCTTTTGTTTTTTTATAAAGTAAAATAGCAAATGTATGGCGTAAGGCATGGAATTTCTTGTTAACTGGCCGGTATTGAGCCCAAATATCGCGCAATCTATTATAGGTAATATTAAATATTTTATCAGTAGGGGATTTTTGAGCATATTCAAGCAATTTTTCAAAAAGTTTATTACTTAAAGGAATTTCTCTATCACTTGAGCCTTTAAGTCCTTTTATAAAAATCGTTCGCTCAAATGCATTAAGGTCAGATTTTTTTAAATTTAATATTTCCTGAGCTCTAGCTCCTGTTTTTAGTGCAAGCTCTATAAGTAAAGTATTTCTACTTTCTTTAATGGAAAATCTCTCTAAAAGCGCCTCTAGACTTTCCAGCTCTGGATCTAATAGGTATTTTGTTTTGTTAAGGGCATACCGCTGTGAAGTGGCCATACTTAAGAGTGAAACAGAATACTATTGCGATATCAAAGTTTTTTTAGTTACAATTTTAGTAGGGGGATGTTTTTTGATAAAAGAAGATACCGGTGTTTTTTCAACAGATGTTAAAAAGCAGTTTTGGAAATCTCAAAGGTTTCAAATTGCTTTTGTTTTGCTACTTATTGTGGCAAGCCTAGTGCTTCCCAAAATTCCATTATTAAGAGGCTGGGAATATAAACTCACTACAGAGGCAACTAAAATTGCAAAAGATGAAATCCCTAATGATGCTATACGCATTAAATCTATAGAGGAAGCTTTACACTTAATACAAACCAATCAACCTGACATACAAAAATATCTAAACTTAAAACAAGCCATTCCCATTGCGGCATGGGCTTGTAAACCACTAAAGCAACCGGGTTTATGTGTTCGCTACCTTCTTAATGAATCAGAACTACTTACTATGGTTGTAACCACTAAGGTGAAGAAAAATAAGAAAAAGCTAGCCCCGTTTACAAAAGGTGGGTGGGGAGGCTATCTCATCATACCCCCTGAGGCTGAAGCGGCTTTTGTACTTGTGGGGCACTCATCACCAGATGCACTCTTGGTTTTATTATAATTTTTGACTACTCAAAGCCCTAAATTATGAATCAATTTAGATTTTAATTTTAATTTTCATAACTTGAATGTGTGACTTATAACTATAAACCACAGTTCGACCCCATTTACCCATGCAAGCATACTCAATTTTTAAAACTCTTTAAAAAACCTTAAGAATTTCCTCTAAAATCCCGAAAATTTAATTGCTCAAAAGGTCTAGTCATAAAATTCATTTTGTATTTCAAAATAAAAATAAATTGTATTTCAAAAAAATACTTGTATTTCACAAATAAACAAGAGACGATTTTATTTATAGACCATGGAAACGACATCATTAGAGGAAAATCAAACTCAAAGACATCGTAGCTCTCGCAGACTCAGGCATGAGGCTGAGGCTGATGTTTTTGTTAAATCTATGGGGGATTTAGAGCAAATTAGGCAATCTTTGGGTTTAAGACCCTCTCAAATCAGTGAAATATTAAAAGTCCACCCATCAGCATGGACAAGATGGGTTAAAGAAGGTAAAGCACCTCCGCATATTTATCAAATGCTTCAGTGGTATATTGAACTTTTAAGCTGGCGCGGACAAAACAGCCCCATAACAGGCACATCAATTATTCAGCAAAGAATTCGAAAAGAACTACCGGAGAGTTATCTCCCTGAAGTTGAGCCCCTAGAAATTGAAGCAAAAATGCGAAAAATTGCCTCAGAAACAAGGCCAGAGCTTACAAAATTCATTCGCAAATCAAGTTTTTATAAAATAATAGCCTTATTATTGATTCTTCAGGCCATATTTATTTATTTAGTGCGTTAAAATGCATTTTTAAATTGAAATGCCTGTAAATCAAACTATGTTAGAGGTTTAAACATAAATGGAGGCCATTAATCATGTTCCGATTTGATCTAATTGAAGAGCACGGCGGTCACGAAGAGGTTGTCCTTTGTACAAATAAAGAAGCAAATCTTAAAGCTATTATTGCTATACACAATACCACATTGGGCCCAGCACTTGGCGGCACAAGAATGTGGAAATATAATAATGACGAAGAAGCCTTGATTGATGTTTTACGTCTCTCAAAGGGAATGACATATAAAGCTGCTGCTGCAGGCTTAAACCTTGGCGGCGGAAAAGCTGTTATTATCGGGGATCCTAAAAAAGATAAGACCGAAGCCCTATTTCGCGCCTTTGGACGCTATATTGAAACCCTTAATGGTCGCTATTTTACTGCTGAAGATGTGGGCACTGATGTCCATGATATGGAATTTATTAATATGGAAACCCGTTTTGTCACTGGTATTGATGCCGCCCATGGAGGTTCAGGAGATCCATCTCCTTTTACTGCTCATGGAGTTTACATGGGTATAAAAGCCTCCATTAAAGAAAAACTAAAAGTAGAAAGCTTAAAAGGAATACGTGTAGCAGTGCAGGGTATTGGCAATGTTGGCCGTCACCTGGTGGAATATTTAACTAAAGATAAAGCTATTGTGACCATTACTGACACTGATAATGAAAAGCTAGATAAAGTGGCTACCATGTTTGGAGCAAAGATTGTGGCCCCTGATGAAATTTATAGTGTAGATTGTGATATTTTTGCCCCTTGTGCACTTGGCGCTGTGGTTAATGATGAAACAATAAATAAATTTAAATGTCCCATTATTGCAGGTGGTGCAAATAACGTTTTAAAAGAGTCTCGTCACGGAGAAATGCTAAAGAAAAAGGGTATTCTTTATGCTCCTGATTTTGTTATTAATGCCGGCGGCTTAATGAACGTTTATGTTGAGCTTGAAGGCTATTCTAGAGAGCGCGCTTTTAACATGACAAAAACAATTTATACAAACTTACTTAATGTTTTTACTACCTCTAAGAATGAGGACATAACAACAAACATTGCCGCTGAACGGGTGGCTGAGGCAAGAATTGCTAAAATTGGCAAAATTAAGCAAAGTCACCTTGGTCGATCAACCCGTAATTTTAATACTTTAAAAGTTGATGGCCGCTAAGTTAGTGCACAAACTTGAAAATATTTCTAAAAACTAATGGCTCGTTGCTAAAAAAACCGTAGTTTTTCATAATAACCCCACTTAAAGCTTTAGGAGTTATTATGAAATTACTAGCTATTCTTTTTCTATTAAATACAAGCGTTCCATCTCATGCTCAAAATTTTTATGCATTTGAGGAAATGCCGGGGGATTCACAGCAGTATTTTTACAGCCAACTTGATAATGCACTTAAAGGTGGGCAGTCTTACTTTGAGGAATTAAAGGAAAGACAAAATTTTAAAATAGTTTCTCGTTGTACTCCCGTGGCTCAAAACAAACTTGTAGATTTTTTTCAATATCATGGATGTCACCCCATTCAAGAAAGCTTTATTGTTAACTCTATAGATAACCGCCTTTTAAACCCATCAGCTTATGTTTGGTATTACATGCAAGCTCGCTGTGAGTTAAAAGACGGACAAATTCAATTCATAGAAAAACAAGTACTAGCTCAGTACTATTTAGGTCGCTGTTACTAAGTAAGAGAAATCCCACCATCGACAGGTAATACAACTCCCGTCATCCAACTTGCTTGGCAGGCCAAATAATAAATCGCATTTGCTACTTCTTCAGATGTCCCAACGCGTCCTAATGGGTGCCACTTGCCCATTTCTTTTAAGTCTTCTTTTCTATTTCCTTTATGAATAGGGGTGTCCACAACGCCAGGGCATACTGCATGGAACTTTACATTCACATTTGCATACTCTAAAGCCAGGCTCTGAGTTAAATGTATGAGTGCTGCCTTTGTAGTGCTATAGGCAATCATTCCACTAAGAGGCCTTAGCCCTGCAGTGCTTGCCACATTAACGACACTAGAATTTTTATTTTTAATTAATAAATCTATAAGTTCATAAATTAAATTAACAGGTCCCATAAGATTTGTATTAAGCATTTGTGACCAAAGTTTTTGGCTTGTTTTTTGAAAACTTATTTGCTCAAAACATGCGGCATTATTTACTAAAATCCCTAGATGTGGACATTTCTTTTTTATTTCTGAGCTGAGTTTTCTAACTTGGCTTACATTTGAAATGTCGCATTTAAATACGTATGCCTTTGTTTTAAGGCTTTTTGCCACTTTATTAAGCTTTTCAAGACGTCTGCCAACTAAAATTACATCATGGCCATTTTGGGAAAATAATTTTGCTGTGGCCTCACCAATTCCTGACCCGGCTCCTGTAATAAGTACGGCTTGTTTTTTCATGATACTGCTTTAATATCTGGCTTATTTTGAACTTTCAACTGCTCTTTTCTAGCTTTTTTAAGATCCTTTAAAATTTTTGCTAAAGACCACTTATCTCCCAGCCTTATATTTTTAAATTTTATACCAAATCCAGAAGGGGCACGCTCTGAAAGCCATACAACATCACCAGCTGCTCTAAAAAGATTTCCATTGTAAGAAAACTCAACAACAACTTCATCACCTAAATTTAAATGTTTGTTGCAATAAACAAAGCAACCACCTTTTGAAATATCTAGCACTTCTGCATCATAAACTTTTTGTAAATACTGAACACTAGCAGCAATAAGTGTTTTAAACCGAGGAGAACTTTCCCACCAGCGAAGCTTTGGGTTAAAATAGGGAGCAGTAATGTGTTTTTGTAAGAAAAAGCCAATCACACTAAATGTAGTTACCTGAAATAATAAAACAACATAGCTGCTGTATTGTCTGTGAGCCACTAATATATAAAAGTTGTGTGCTACTATAAAAAAAGAAAATACCATAAATAGGTAATAACCCCATTTAGCAACTTTCCAAATTCCGTATGCCACAACAGGGAATATGCATAAAATTATAATCTCATATAAAGAAAATCTCTCTAAGACCCCTCTGGGGCCAGTGAGTGGCCATTTGTTTACCCAAATTAATAGTAAAACATTAAAAATAGGTGCTAATAAAAAGCATGTTGCAAAAAATTTAATTGAAAATGGTTTTTTCTTCATCCCGCTTTTCTCACTTTTGTTTTTAAAACAATTTCATAGATTCTAGCTTCAATAAAAACTTTTAATAATTCTTTATCCAGCTTTCCTTGCTTTGCTTCATCATTAAGAATATCAAGGGCCCTAGTTACATCCACAGCCTTTTTATAAGGTCTGTCAAAGGCGGTGAGGGCATCATAAATATCACTAATTGCCATCATTCTAGATTGAATGGGAATTTGATCTGCCAATAATTTTCTAGGGTAACCTGTGCCATCAAGCTTTTCATGGTGTGCATGTGCAATTTCAGGGACTGATTGTAAATTATCTGTCCATGCAATTCTGCTTAAGAATTCGTAGGTGTGAGAAACGTGGCTTTCAATTTGAAATCTTTCCTCACTACTTAAAGTACCTCTTTTAACTGAAAGCATTGCAGCTTCTTTTTCTGTTAAAATTTTTTGCCCAATATCATCGCTCATTTTTTTAATATCAAGCATGAGATTATTGATATCAAAATCTTTTTCTAAAATTTGGCTTTCATTTGCTTTTAAAATTCCCTTTCGAATTTTATCTAAATGAGATTTAAAAGCATCAATATTCCATAATGATTTTCCTAGCTCACCTTTAGGATCAAACTTTACTTTTTGTTCAATTAACTCAGCCATGCTTTCTGCGCATTGCTTCCACACACGGGCTTCACTTATTGAAGCAATGGTTTGAAGTCTTAAAAAAACCGTCTCCAACTCATGAGGGAAAAGTTTTTGAGCTTTTGTTAAAACTGATTCTCTTACTCCAATTTTACCAAAATCATGAAGGAGACTTGCATAGCGAATTTCTTTGATTTGATCAGTAGTAAATTTAATTTTGCTTAAGTTTCCTGATGAAATTTTATCTACAGTTTCTGCAAACCCAACGGTTAATTCAGCTACACGATCACTATGACCTGATGTTGAAGGATCTCTTGCCTCAATAGCCATAACTGATGCTTTAACAAAACTTTCAAAGAGCTTATTTATATCTTCAGTTAATTTTGCATTCTCTAACGCTACGGCCGCATGAGATGCAAAGGCATGCATGAGTTTGTCATCATGGTCTGAAAAGGCGATAATTAATTTTTCATCAAGCTTAATTGAAGGTGTAAAGTCATCAAAACGTCTGAAGCTTCTTTTTTTATTTACCAACTGAACAACGCCTAAAACTTTACCTTTATTTGTTTTTATTGGAACAGCAAGTACTGATTTTGTTCTATAATTTATTTCCTTATCAAAGCTGGGGTTAAACTTATAAGGTAGTTCTGCTGCAATACAGTAGGCATCTCTAATTCTAACACTCTCACCAGTTAAGGCTACATGTCCTGCAATGCTGTTTTCATCAATTTCTAAAAGATCATACTTCATTGTGGCTTGTACGGTGTTATTTAAGGCATAGCTAAATCTAAGCATTGACTTAAATTTATCTCTTGTTCCACCAATACTATCTTGTTTTAATTTTTCAATTAGATAAATACTTCCACCATCAGCATTTGTGTTTTCAATAGCTTTTTCTAAAATCATTTGCAAAACTTTGGTGGATTCATGTTCTGCTGAAAGTGCAGCACTCACATCAAGGATATTTTCAAGCTCACGATCCTCGTGCTTTTTCTTTTTGAAATTCAACTTATGAACGTTCTTAGGTTGCCCCAATCAGACCCCACATCAATTTCTTTAAGCCCTACAAGGAGTTATCGGTTTTATGAGAGGTAATTTTTAGAAATTAAAAGGTATATATTTAAGTTAATAAAAAACTAGCTAGTCTTAAGGACTAGCTAGTTTTAAATTTGCTTTTAAAACTTATATTAAGCAGCAGACTTTCTACGGTTGAAATAATAAAGCTTGCGTTCAAAATCCAGTGGCTTTTTACCCTCTTTAGTCACTAAGCCCTCTTTAAACCACGTGAAGTGTTCGTTGCAAAACTCTGCTCTTTCTGATTTTTTTGAACATCCCTCTGCCTTGCATCGTGAAGGCAGTTGGACCACATTATTCTCCTGTTTTTCTTTCTGATTGCCCATTGTAACCCCCTTTTTGATTACATATAGCCTTTCGGTCAGCCAGACTAAGATCTAAAGAAAGAGTGAAGTTTATTTTCAAAAGGGCGTATCAGAGCTGATATATTCTCGCTGAAGTAGCCTTCTTTTTTAGCAAGCTCTAAATCTTTTATGACTGCTTCAAGCATGGGGAGCTCAATTTGAAGCTGATTGACTAAATTTTTAACAATTTGAATATCTTTATGAGCATGTTCCATTTTAAAGCGAGGAGCAAAGTCACCTTTTAAGATTTGATCAGCGTAAAGCTCAAGCATCCTACTTGCAGCAGTGCCTGACATAGTTGTCTCTAAAATATCCTTCGGCTTTATGCCAAGCTTAACTGCTAAGGGTAGTGCTTCTGAAAAAACACTTAAATTACCAATACAAATAAAATTATTTATCATTTTAGCTGCATGCCCATTTCCAATTTTACCAAAATGCCTTTGAATATTACTTATAGCTTTTAAAACATCCTTTACCTCTACAAAGTATTCTTCAGGGCCCGCTACAAATAAAGTTAAAGTTCCTTCAGTTGCTCCTTTAACCCCACCAGTCACAGGAGAATCAAAAAAGCGAAAATCTTTTGTTTTATACTTTTCATAAATTTTAATGGTGCTTTGGGGCTCTGAAGTTGTCATATCAATGACAATGTGTTTTTTATTAATTAACTTATATAATTCATCAGTAATTTGCTCAACCTCACGGCTTGTTGGAAGCATCAGTACAATCACATCTGATGCTAAAACCAAGTCATGAATACTTTTAACTACATTTGCCCCAAGAGCTGTAAGCTTTCTAATATTTTCAAGGTTTTTATGTGGCAGCACATTTAGTACAAAATTATGTCTAAGCCAATTTTCTCCCATGGGGCAACCCATCAGACCTGAACCTATAAGACCAATTTTTTTACTGGACATATTTTAACTCTCTTAAATCAAGTTGGTTTAAATCATTTATATTTACATTTTTAAACTTAGGGTTAATTAACATTGAAAAATGAATAAGCCCCAAGGGGATGCCTACATAGTTTCTCTTAAATAAAAACTTAATACTTTCTGCACATATAACGTTTTTCTCATAAGTAGATAATTTTTTAAATTTAAGAGGTTTTATCATTTCATCAAATTCTTTACTTTTAAAGCCTGTAAAGTTCTCTGGAGAATCTGATTTAAAATTCATTAAGGCTGCATAACAACTTGGCCAGGCAAGTGAAATACCTTTTCTGAAAACATCAGGAGTATTATTAGCTAATTCTTTTATAAACGTTTTTTGTTCCATAGCTCTTAATTTAATATCTAGTTTTAAATTCTGTTTCCATTGGTTTTGAAACCAGCCTGCTTGCTTTAAAATATCATCTCCACCAAGAGCGCTAAAATAAAAGTTTAGTTTTAAATTTTTACTTTCAATTTTTTCAGTCTCACTTTTATTCACACAAAGTGGTTCTAAATTTTTTATAAATGTAGGCCCCAGGCCTGGACAGCCAAAACGGCCTCGTGCCTGGTGGATTTTTTCAGAATCTTTGTAATCAATAGCCTCACTAAAAGTTTTTCGATTTTTTATATCTTCAAAAAACCTATTTTTATTTTGGTTAAAACCAATGTAGTCAAACCTTGCCACTGGTATTTGTGTAAACGCTGGGTTTTGTTTATATCTATTTATAAAATCAGACGGAAGACGCCAGACAAAATCAAGTTTGCCTTTATCAAAAAGATTAATTGTTGTTGACTCATCATTTACAAAATAAATTTCAATATTGGGCTGAGATGTACTGTCATTATCAAAATATTTATTAGGCCTTAATGTCCATTTTTTACCTTTATCTATTTGGTCTAAATAATAAGGGCCATTAAACTTTTTCCCTTCAGAGTAGGGAATAAGAAGTGGGTGAGAAAGCTTATCTAAAAATTCTCTATCAGGTTCCTCAAGTAAAAATTGAATTTCATGCTCATTAAGAGCTTTTATTCCAACCTCGTTAATAGGCGCTTTTGTCAAGTAATAGTTTTTAGCATTTTTAATGCTAAATAAAATTTGTGCTAAATGAATAGCTGAGCCTGTCTTTAAATAGTTTAAAAAACTCTCAACAAAATCTTTTGCCAAAACAGGTGAGCCATCATGAAATTTCAAATCTTTTTTTAATTTACACTTAATTTCTGTCTCAGTAATGTAGCGGCAACTTTTGGCAGAATCAAAAACTACCATACCTTCACTGGTGTACCTTGTTAGGCCACTGTACAAAGTTGAGTGAATATAATGAGAAACCCCCGAGGTGGAGCGGGCCGGATCCAATTGCGGCTCAGTTTTTACACTAAATTTAAATACAGCTTCATTTGCACTTAATGTAAAACTAAAAAAAAGTAATAATACATTTACTGAGATTTTACTTCTGTCCATATTTGATCCCATTTTTGAGAATCAACACCCAAATCCTTCATATACTCATATTTTCTTAGATCAATTTTTTTAATATAACTTGGCTTTAATGTTTCATCCAAATCTTTACTCTCCATAGCAATGTTAGGGGAGCCATAAAGTAATTCTTTAACAATTATTTCCTCAACATCATCACGTAGTATAAAATCAATAAATTTATGTGCTAATTCCTTTCTTTTACTATGTATAGGTACGGCCAGAGTGTCTACCCAAATAACCCCACCTTCTTTTGGAATAACATACTTGTAATTGGAATTATCTCTTATAATTTGCGCAGCGTCGCCGCTGTAAACTTGTGAAATCCAAACCTCCCCTAAAAGAAGAGCTTGCTTTGGATCACTTGAGAAAAGTTTAACTAAATTTTTTCTTTCTTTAAATAATTCCTTAGCTTTTTTAAGCTCACTCATTGAAATAGAATTAATAGAATAACCTAAAAACTGTAACTGATTACCAATCACTTCCCGGGGTTCATCTAACATGGAAATGCGCCCCTTATATTTACCCAAAAAGACCTGTCCCCAACTGTTAAGTTCTTCTTTGACAAATTTTGTATTATATATAAATCCTGCCGTCCCCCACTTATAAGGAATTGTGTAAGCATTTTCAGGATCATATGAGGCATTAAGAAACATTGGCGAAATATTATTAATATTGGTTAAAAGATCTTTATTAAGAGGCATTATCAGCTGACTAGAAACAAGAGCATTAACAATATAATCAGAGGGAATAATAACATCATAACCTGTTGCACCAGCTTGAAGCTTGGCTAAAAGCTCTTCATTGCCGGAAAAGCTGTCATATTGGACAAAGCAATTTGTTTCATCTTCAAATTTCTTTAATACACTCTCAGGGATATAGTTTGAGTAAGAATAAAGATATAAAATGCATTTATCCTCTCCCTCAACCTCAGCTTGCTTTTGTGCTAATTTAAATTTTAAGTAACCCCAAAAGCCAATAGCCAAAAACAGTACTAAAAAGGTTATAATTTTTTTTAATTTCATTTATATTCCTTTTTTTCTTTAGGTTGCATCCAAAAGGCTAAAAATATAAGCATTATGCTTACACATAAAATCATAGTGCTTAAGGCATTCACTGAAGGTGTAACACCAAATTTTAACATTGAATATATTTTTAAAGGTAAAGTTCCTGAACCAACCCCAGCTGTGAAAAAAGAAACAATAAAATCATCAAAACTCATAGTAAAAACTATTAACATTCCAGAAACTAGAGCAGGGGAGAGCTGGGGAAGAATGACTTTAAAAAATGCTCTTACCGGTTTTGCCCCCAAATCGCTGGCCGCATCTTTTAATAAAGGATCAAGTGTGCTTAAGCGTGAGCGCACCATGGTAGCCACATAAGCTGCACCAAAAGAGCTATGGGCTAAAATAACTGAAAGCTTCCCTAGGGGAAGCTTTATCCAAATAAAAAAGCTCAATAAGGCTAGACCCTGGACTACCTCTGGTAAAACAATAGGTAACACAGGCAATTTCTTAAAGATACGTTGGTTAGTTAAACCAATACATAAGCCTAAAAAACCACTTAAAAGCATACTCATAAAGGCAATTTCAATGGAATTAACTAAGGCTGATAAAATAGAAACATCGTTAAATAATGCTTCATACCACTTTAGACTAAAGCTTTCAAAGGCGACTAAGTTTGATGAACTATTAAAAGAAAAAATAACTAGTATTAAAATTGGGGCAAATAAAAAGGCATAAATTAAGAAAATGGTAAAAGAAAAGATCATATCATTTCCTCAATTTTTTTACCGCGCATAAAAGCGGCTATTGCAAAAAAAGAAGCTCCCATTATAAGAATTAAAATAACACTTAAAGCGGCACCAAAAGGCCAGTCTCTTGCAGACAAAAACTGCTGGGCTAACAAGTTTCCTACAAAATACTGCTTACTGCCGCCTAAAATATCTGGAATGACAAATTCACCCAAGGCAGGAATAAAGACCATAATACATCCTGCTACAATACCTGGCATTGTAAGTGGTAAAATTACTTTTACCGTTTTAATAAACCTTGATGCCCCCAAATCACTGGCTGCATCTAAAAGCAAAGGGTCAAGCTTTTCTAAATTAACATATAAACTTAAAGCCATGTAGGGGAGATAGTTATAAACCATGCCTATAAAAATAGCTTTTGTTGTAAATAGCAAACTGGTTCCTAAAATTTTGCTCAACATGCCGTTATCTGAAAGTAAACTCATCCAAGCATAAACCCTAATTAAAAATTGGGTCCAAAATGGAACAAGAAGAAGAAAGAATAACAAATTTTTATATTTACCACTTTTAAAAACTAAAAAATAAGAAAGTGGGAAGGCCATTAATAAACAAGAAAATGTGGTTAAAAAAGCCATCAAGACAGATCTTAAAAATGAGCTGAGAACTAAAGGGGCCAAGCCTGAATCAAGAATTTTTAAATAATTATTAAAAGTAAAATCAAAAACAACACCACCATAAGTGCCCCGTCTAGCAAAACTAATTAAAATGACATAGCAAAGGGGTGCAAGAACAAAGCTTATGGCCCAAACCCAAGCCACTACAGTAAATAAATTAAAGCCACCCTTATTCTTTGAAAAAGTGCGAAGCATTTGATTGCCAACCTAAGAAAACATGGTCTTCATTTTTAAAAACTTTTTTAGGTAATTTTTGAGTATTTTGCTGAAATACAATAAAGGTTGACCCATTTTTTAAAACCACCTCAAATTGTGTATATGTACCCAAATATGTTTGAGCCTTAATTTTACCTTCAACTACATTGGCCATTGTGGTTGGTTTTTTAGAATAAATCATCATCTTCTCAGGGCGAACACAAAAACTTCCACTAACTCCTGAGGCATAATAATCAAATCCTTGGCCATTGACTTCAAATTTAAATATACCAAGGTCACTACTTTCTGCTGTCATTTCAAGCTCAGATACTTTTTCTTTAGCTTGTGCTTTTAGACAATTTATATTTCCAACAAATTGAGCAGCAAATAAGGTTTTGGGGGATTCATATATCTCATGGGGTGAGCCTTGTTGTTCCACTTTACCTAAATTAAGTAAAACCACTTTATCACTCATGTTTAAAGCTTCTTGTTGGTCATGGGTTACAAAAACAAAGGTTGTTTTAAATTTTCTCTGAATAGCTACAAGCTCAGTTTGTAATTGCAGGCGCAATTTATGATCTAATGCCCCCAAAGGCTCATCTAATAATAGTAATTGCGGCCTATTTACAAGGGCGCGTACTAAAGAAACCCGTTGCTGTTCCCCTCCGCTAAGCTGAGTCACTTGCCTATGGCCCTGGTTTTTTAAATTTACAAGCTCTAGCACTTCATCAACTTTTTTACTAATTTCACTCTCAGAGATATTCTGGCACCTAAGACCAAAGGCAATGTTGTCAAAAACATTCATGTGTGGAAATAAAGCATAACGCTGAAACACTGTATGGATGGGTCTTTCATGGGGTTTAACATTTGTAATATCTTGGCCATTAAGAATGACTCTGCCTTGAGTGGGTGTATCATGGCCTGCAATTATTCTTAAAAGAGTGGTTTTACCGCAGCCACTAGGGCCCAAAAGAGAAACAAATTCCCCGAGGGAATTTGTAGATTGATATTATTGAGCACAGATTTTTGATTAAAATTTTTGCTTAAATTTATTATCTCAAGCATGTGGGGGAGTTTGTATCAAACACCCCCCTAATTCAAGAATATTTTAATTTGGCACCAAAGTTTGTGGAATAAAATCTATATTAATTGATGCCCCTTGAGCAGGAATAGAAGAACCATGAAACACAATTGAATTTGCCTCTGCGTTATATGTCCAGCCATTATTAACATCATTAGCAATAGTAACTCCGTTAACGATAACAACAATGGTTGAGACTATTGGCACACGATTCAAATAAAACTGTGTACTTAACTCGGCAATTTGGCTTTGCATCTGATCTAAAACACCAGCATAACTAGAGTCACAAATACTTCCTGAAACACCGCCTGTGGCTTGAGTTAATTGCATATAACGTGTTCCAATAATTGAACCATAAGCTGCATTTTGGTTGTAGCATTGTTGGTCTATGACAGAAATACTTGAAACAGTGTATCTTTTAGTTGCGCCACTGGAATTCGTTTTTTGATCAAGGTAATCCACATAACTCTGAACAGAATCCAAAGTTGAGGCATTATAGTTATGATAGGTTCCACAGTTTAGGCAGCGGCCATTACCGCTAAAATCATCTTCATCAGATAATATAATTATTGCTAAAAATGAGTTTGGTCTTAAAAAGCCTGAATTTAAATTGCTATTTAAAGAAGTTCTAAAACTTGAAAACGCGCGCTCATCACCTGAGCCATTGGTACCAAGTCTTGCGTTTGTTAAAAACACATTTTGGATATTAGGAGTTGTTGGTAAAATAACAAAAATACCAGAGTTACTAAAATAGCCATCTCTGAATCTTGCATAATTAGCCCAATTGTTCGAATAGCCACTTAAGCTTGAATCACCACGAAAGGCATCTGTCCCTGTGACGGCAATTTTAAAATCATAGCCTTTATTTACAAAGCCTGAGATGAATGCATTAAAGTTTGCTGTGAGGTTATCTTGGTAAGGCTGCATGGATCCTGAGTTATCTATGACCCATAAAATATCAAGTTGGTTATTAAAGGAAGTGCTTTGTACAAAATTCTGTCCTGTTGGAAGTGTGCTAAAGCTGTTTGATGCTTTTCCACAACCAATAGCGAACATTAAACTTGTTAAAATTATTGTATATAATTTTAAGGCTTTCATATATGTACGCCTCCATCCTTCTTTTTAACTATCAACTGAACTTATAAACAACGGGCGTACATACGACTTAAGTCCAGATACTTAAATTATCGGTTAATTTTAAAGGCTCTCATGTATTAGGATCAAACAAGCTTGATTGTTAATTTTAGCCTAGGAAAATCAAGGCTTTAAGATATAGCTCAAATTTAAAAAATAATTTTTCGACTAAAACTTAGTCAATTTAAGACACTTTCTCTAACCCCGTGGGCTTTACTTTCACTATAACCCATAGGGGACATTTCAATAAATATGGCTTTTTCTAAAATCTCATCAATGGTTGTGGCATTAAGGTAACTCATTCCAGATCTAATGCCCCCACATAATTCATTAATCACATGACTTACATTTCCTTTACATGGCACCATGGTGCTTTCACCCTCAGCTGCCATTCCAAGTGGTAATTCTCCACGCCAACTAACTTGGGCACTTTTTGAAGCCATTCCTCTATAAAGTTTCATGCCTTTTTTAATCTCACCCGGGGTTTCAATGGTAGCACTCAAAAGAGAACCAAGCATGACAGATTGAGCACCTGCTGCAAGGGCCTTTACAATATCACCGCTGGTTTTAATACCACCATCAGCTATGAGTGGAATACCGGTATCTACAACCACTTCACGGCAAAGGGCAACTGCTGTTAATTGCGGAACTCCGCAGCCGGTAATAATCCTTGTGGTGCACATACTACCTGGGCCAATTCCAACTTTTATGGCATCTGCTCCTGCCTCAACTAAATCATAAACTGCTTCAGGGGTGGCCACATTTCCGGCAATGACTTCTAGTTTTGGATAAGTGTCTTTTAAATATTTAACTGTATCTATCATTTGAACGCTGTGGCCATGGGCAATATCTATAACCATGACATTTGTACCTGCATTTACAAGTGCAAGGGCCCTTTCTTTATAGTCTTGGTTTACACCAATACTAGCACCCACTAATTCAAAACCTCTTTCTTTCACAAGGCGCGCCTGCTCTGCCTGATCTTGGATGCTGTTAAACCTATGAATTATCCCAATTCCACCAAGCTCTGCCATAGCAATAGCCATTGCTGATTCTGTGATGGTGTCCATGTTTGCTGAAATAAGTGGGATTTTAATTTTAGTGTTTTTTGTGAGTTTTGTTTCAAGGTTTGGATCACGTCTGGATTTAATTTCTGATTTTGATGGAACTAATAAAACATCATCAAAGGTTAATCCGCGGCTTCTATTTACTATCTCTTCACTTTTGAATCTTAGTGACATTTTTCTCCCTCAGGCTCCAGTAGAAATGGTACAAAATAATATCTCCAAAAACCTCAAGCCCCACAGAAATAAAAATAATAAAACTTAATAAAAATACATTCGTACTAGAGCTTGAACCAAACCTAGGCAACATACTTAAAAAGCCCACAAAAATCAATATTAATGCCGTTTTTATAAAGCTTCCCTTTACTAATTTACGGCTTTGTTCAAGAGCATCTACCTGACCTTGTTTATATTTCTCATCAAATTGGACAACATAGGTAATCCAATAAAGTCTGACTGTTTCAATAATCCCTGGAATTACAAGCAGTAGTGTTTTTAACATGACAGGTAAAAAGGCACGAAAAGATTCTATCATCACGTATTTAAAATTATCTTCTAAGGATTTAAGTAAAGGGGTCTTTTTAAGAGTTATAATGTCATGGGTGGCTTGGTTAATAACAATCACCCCAACGACTGAGAAAAATAGGGTCACACCAAAAACAAACAAAATCCAAGAAAGCATAAATAGGCTTTCTTTTTGGGGAATAAATTGCTGAGCAATTGTTAAAAATGTTTGAATTAATAGGTGAATAAAGGCCCACGGTAAAACACGCATAAAAACCTTAGGCCATAAATCTAGGGACTTTTTAAACATAGTAGGCGATAGGGTGCCATAGATTTGTTTTTAAATCAAAATAACGTTAGATAAGCCAAATAAGTATTTAATTTTATTGCAGTTTATACCGATAATTTAAGCATGGGTAAATCTAGATTTAATTATAAAAATCAAAAGGGTGCCGGTCTTACTGAAGTGGTCTTAGCCACAGCGTTTTTGCTAGCCACTGCCGTTGTTATTTCAAAATACGTTGTTGATCAAAAACAGTTTAATGCAAAACTTGAAGGCTCAAGCGACTGTAGGGGAGATGTTGAGAGCTTACTTAAAGACTTTACAAATGGCTCTAATACTCTTGTAGCAAACTCTTTAACTGGTAGTGATAATAACGCTAATAGAACATTAGCTTCTGTAGGCGCCACTACAACCTATTCAACAGCTATTAATTCTTCAGGCGGTGTTAACCAATATGCCAACTTTCAAAACATTGAAAATAGCGTTACAAGAGCCTACCTACTTTTTAAGTCATCCGCTGGTGGAACAAATTTTTGTAACACTAGTGATGGCCTAAATGCCCAGGCTTCTTTTTTTACAAACTCAGCAAACTATAACCAAATTATCTCTGACGGAAAAACTGTTAAATTAAGAATTGCTCCAGTGCAGTTAACAACAAATGTTGAAAGTTGCTCTGCCTATGCTGCTAATTTGCCAGTAGCTCCACTAAGTAGCACCAACCAAAGTAATGACTACGGTTTTAAAATTAAAGTAACTGTAACAAAGCCAGCCGTAGGATCCACACAAGAGCAAGTTTGCTCAGGGGAAACAACTATAAAGTATAATTCAGATAACGATACCCCAACAATATCAGCTCCTGTAGCACTATCTGGTAATGCCTCAACTTGTAGGTTTAGTGGAACAGTTGAATCAGATGAGCCTGGATCTATTTTTGAATGTAGCCTAAATGATGGAGTTTCTTGGAGTGTATGCTCAGGTCTTACGTTAGCGTCAACAAGCCCTAATACTGATACACGTGTGACACTTAACGTGCCGGGTATAACTAGTGGAGCTGTACATAGATTAACAATTCGTTCAGTTGATAGTGCTGGAAACCGCGCACCTGCTTCAGATTATGTAACAAGTCCTAATTTAAGCTGTATTGTTTGTTCTATAGGAAATATTATCGATGCCTCGACCCCTGTTCCACCAGGGTATGTTGGACAATGCTCTAATAACACTTGTAGTTCTGCGGGGGATACATATGTAATTAGAAATACAGCTGGTACTATTATAGCTTCTGGTAGTTGTTGCCCTGCAGGTACATCTCCAGCTACATCAGGTACTTTTAATGGATACTGTACCACAGGGTGTGACCCATCAAATAATACAATTACCTCCTACTATCCCTATAGTTCAGTACCTAATGGCGGAAATGTTTATGGCACAAACACAACAGATTGTACCACTGCTTGTGAGATGACTTGTGTTAACTATGTTAACTGCTTCTATCGGGCTACATGTAAAGATGGTCCGGAAGGAAATAACGCATGGATGGGCTCATGTGGTTATGGCGCAAGTTTTTCACTTGGCTGCGGCGCTACTGCTACAGCAGCGGTGTGTGATGATGGGAATTCAAACCATGAGTGTGCTTATCTTGATGTTAACGAGGGAAATAATCCCTCTATGGCCTTTCCCACTGATACAAGATCCGCTTGCACCGTTAATTGCAGTCCTGGATATGGGCAATCTGGTTCAGCTTGTGTGGAATGCTCTGCTGGAACATATTCACCAGGCGGAAGTGGGGTAACATGTAGTGCTTGTAGTGGTTTGCCATCAAATGCTACTTGGACAGCTAGAACAGCAACAAGTAACACTACTTCTACTAATTGTGAATTTGAATGTAATTCAGGTTATTCATGGGATGGCTCAGCTTGCCAATTAATACCAGTAGGTTGTGGCACATGCAATTGCCCAGCAGGTACTTGTTCAATCTCTGGAGATGCATGCGCGTGTGGTGGTGGCGGCGGAGGATGCTTTGTTGCAGAAACTGAAGTACTAATGGCCGATGGAACATATAAGAAAATAGATGAAATTGTTTCTGGCGATGAAGTTTTAGCTACAGATGAGTTTAGCTTTAAAAATTTTAGCTCTAAAGTAGCTTATCCAATTTATCATTCCGCCCAAATACAAACGCTATATACTTTTTATTTAGAGGATGGAACTATATTTACATCAAATGATATCCATCCAATTTATGTTGCCTCAGAAGGTACTTACATAGATTCAAAATATATCGCTATGATGTTCTTTGCTACATATCAAGACATTTATTTTCAAAAATACACAGGAGAGGCTGTTAGAGTTTTAGATATTAAAACTGAACAAAAAGTTGTACCCGTCTATAATTTATCAGTAGAGGGCTTGCCTTTTTATTATAAGAAATTTACTGCGTACCAAAAAGCAGGTCACAACTATTTTGTTAAGGGTATTTTAGTACATAA
The DNA here is from genome assembly GCA_016715815.1 of Oligoflexia bacterium. Classification (GTDB taxonomy): domain Bacteria; phylum Bdellovibrionota; class Bdellovibrionia; order JABDDW01; family JABDDW01; genus JADJXN01. The sequence goes on along the minus strand of JADJXN010000003.1, from coordinate 96,823 downwards.
TTTAAATTCAAACAAGTTGTAGAAATGATGTTGAAAATTTATTAAAAGATTTTAGTGATAGCTCAAACACAAGAATAGCTAATTCTCTAAATGGCATAACTGGCACAAGAACTCTAGCCTCCGTTGGTACTACACTAGCTTACAATACTGTTATAAATAACGGACAATATGCAAACTTTCAAAATATTGAAAATAGTGTCACAAAAGCTTATTTATTATACCGCTCGCTTGCCCCAAATGCAGGAGCAGCTATATGTAGTTCTGCAAATGGAATTGATGCAACAGCAAACATGTTTACTAACCAAAGTAACTTTAATAAAATTGTAGCCGATGGCAAATCTGTAAGAATAAAACTTGTACCTTTTTCTTTAAGTTATTCAGCTGAAGAATGTAATGCTATTACACCTTCAACAGTTCACTTTGGCCCTATAAGCACAGCTAATACAGCTAATGACTATGGAATGAAGGTCCAAGTATTTATTAGTAAATCCTCAACTGGAGAAAACTGCTCGGGGGAAACTGTAATAAAATATAATTCTGATTCTGTACGCCCCACTACAAGTGGGGCAGTTACAGGAACAGGCACTACAGCATTATGTCGATTTTCAGGGACTGTTGAATCTAGTGAGCCAGGCTCTGTATTTGAATGCCTTACTGATGGTGGTGCTTGGAGTTTATGTAATGCAACTTTAACTAGCTCTTCTAGTAATGTAACTCGCGCCAGTATTTTATATAATTATGCTGTAGGTTCAGGGCCTCATAGTTTACAAGTTAGAGCAGTAGATACCGCAGGAAATAGATCTTTAGCTACAGTAAATGCAAATAATATTAACTGTGTACCACCATGTGTTCCTAATATTGTTCAACAATGTATTTCAGGCACAATTTATAATGTTGATACTAATGGTTGTCAGGGACCTGTTAACACAGGGGCTGCCAGCTACACAAACAGATCCACCACTGGATCACAGCAAGATTGCGGAGGTAGTAGCAATTGTAAGCAAACTTGTGCTGCTGATGGTTCAAGTTGGGAGGCTTGCTCTGCAGTAACAGCTGGATGGGCTTTTGATGGCTCAAGTTGTATTAATATTCCAACATTTTGTCTTGCTAACTCTACTCAAAGCTGTGGTGGCAGTAGTAATTGTAAGCAAACTTGTGCAGCCGATGGTTCTGCTTGGGGTGCATGTTCTGGCGTTACTGCAGGTTGGTCTTTTGATGGTTCTACTTGCCAAGGCCCACCAGCCACCATGCCAGATAGAACTTTTAAAATTACCTGTTATGCAGAAAATAATAGTAGTGACACTTGCACATTTAATATCAACCCTTACATACCTGTAGGAACTGATAAAACAAAAATATTTATAAAGTCAGCGTATATAGACAGATGGTGGAATTTAGGAAATAACTGGCAGCCCAATGTTGGTAACCCAGCCTACTTTGATACTTATGTTCAATTTGATCCGAATACAGGAATAGCTTCATTTCATGTATCTCAAGTTCATGCATGGACAAAATTTGTGCTTGGAAGTGGCTCATCTGGTACGCAAAAATGGGATTTTGCATTAAGTAATCCTTGGTGCCCTGATATTTCAGCATATGGAAAAACTATAAATGCTTCTGCTCCAGGCTCAACAGTAACACTAAGTAACGTTTGCTCAAGAAACATAGAAGACCCCACATGTGCAGGCCAAGATGGCTGCTCAACTATTAACATACTCACAGATGCAGACTACACATGCACCAACGCAACTTACTCTTATTGGAGTGGGACATGTGATGGTGGCCCCAATGGAACTGATGACGGCGGCGGCGGTACAGCTGATGGTGATAGCGGAGGTAGTGACGGAGGTGGTGACGGTGATGGAGGTAGTGATGGCGGTGCTGCTGAGTAGTTCTCTGGTGCTCGTGGCCAGAATCGAACTGGCACGCCGTTATACACAGCCCAGGATTTTAAGTCCTGTGCGTCTACCAATTTCGCCACACGAGCACTCTTTAAATGGTTGACTTCCCACAAATTCTCTCATTTTATTAAAACTTGCAAATAACTTATTACTTATCTCAAAAAATAAGGGAAATTGTGAAATATGGAAAAACTAACAAAACAAGATATTAAAGGCCCTGATACCTTCATTAAACAGGCAAGCTTAGTAACAAAGTATGCCCAAACGCATAAAAAACAAACCCTAACTGGGGTCATTGTTGTTGTAATACTAGCCATTGCTTGGGCTGGGTGGGGTTTTTATAAAGATTTACAAGAATCAAAAGCTCAAACAGAGTATTACGGCGTGTATAAAAAGCTTAAAACCTTAGATGAGAAAAACACTGAGCAAAGTTTAGCCTTAGCAACCGAGCTTTCTCAAATTGCTAATAAATACCCAATTACACAAGCAGCAAATTTGAGCGCACTTGATGCCTCAAGGTTATATTTTAATTTAAATAAAAATGAAGAGGCCATTAAGCTTTTAGAAAAAGCTTCAAAGTCTGCCACAAACTCCTCTGTAAAGGCCATAAGTTTAGCAAACCTTGCAACAAACTATGAAGCCATAGGACAGTGGCAAAAAGCCATTGATACACTTAACCAAATTGAGGCCAGAGAAGACATGGGCTTTTTGCATGGGCAAAGCTTATTAAAAAAAGGGTTAAATTTTGAAAAACTTGGCCAAAAGGAGCAGGCCATTCAAATGTATCGTAAAGCTGAAGGCTTAAGTAAATATCCAGATATCGTTAGCACCGCTAAAAAATACCTGAGGACCCTATGAAAAGGCGTCAGTCGGTTTTTACTAAGGCATCGCGTCTAAAGCTGGCAGTAAGCCTATTTTTAGCTTTGGCTCTTGTTAACTGCTCAACTATTGAGCATGCTCAAAAAACTGAACTGGAAAGACAATGGGTGAGAAGTACACTAGGCGCTGAAAACTATGGCTTTAGGCACTCAGAAAGAACAGCTCCCTTAATAGAAAACCAAACCATTTACCAAGGTAACGGCCTTGACGGCGTGGTGGCCTTTTCTCAAGAAAATGGCCGAGTCAAATGGCGCTTTGATGTTAAAAACGGAGTTGAATCAGGCTTTGGCATTGATGATAAAGCCCTATACTTTGGCGCAAGTGATGGAAATTTTTATTCTATAAATAAATTCAGCGGTAAAATAATTTGGTCCTTCCCCACAAGAACTGAAAACTTAGGCACCCCGCTTATCCACCAAGGTGTTGTTTATTTTATTTCTGGTAATAATGTGCTTTATGCCCTTGATAGCAAAACCGGAAAACAACTTTGGATTTATAATAGGGGAGACGCAAGTTCCTTAAGTATCCGTGGAGCCACGAAACCTGCTGCTTATAAAAACCATATTTATGCAGGCTTTAGTGATGGTTACTTAGTCGCATTAAGCATTAATGATGGAAGCCTTTCTTGGGAGAGAAAACTTTCTAATAATATTAAATTTGTAGATGTAGATGCCTCACCAGTTGTAGAGGAAGATTTAATTTGGTCAGCAAGTTATGACGGGTCTTTATATTGTTTAAGTAGAATTGATGGTCAGGTTCAGTGGCGCTATGATGAAGGAAGCTCCGTAGCTGTAACCATTGATAAAGATAATCTTTATTTTGCCTCTTTAAATAACAACATCACTTTGCTTAATAAAAAAAATGGCAACTTAATTTGGAAATATAATTTTGATGAAGAAAAAGGTATTCCCACTCAAGTGGTTTTGCATAAAAATTTAGCGTTGTTTGGCCAAAGTGGTGGAGCTTTAATTGCTCTAAACCAGAAAGATGGAAAAAAATTAGCCTACTACATACCAGGTCAAGGAATTTCTGCAACCCCTGCTGTAGACCAAGCACGCTCAAATGTTTATATTTTCACAAACCAAGCAAACCTTCATAAACTGAGCATTAAATGAACTTAGTTTTACCAGCTCTTTTCATCTTAAGCCTAGCAACTTCTTTAGGTTGCTCTCATGGAAAGTGTAATAATCTTCCGCAAAGACCTACTTCAGAAGAACATTCTAAAAATATTCAAAACACTCAGGCTGAAGTCACTCAAGGTGCTCAAGTACCTCGTGAAGAAACTTTTATAACTATTTTCAAAGATAGTGGGGAAAAGCAATGCCAGCCTAAATCACAAATCCCAATTTCTAAAATGAAGACTCAGCTAGAATCGGCTAAAATCCCAGTTTTGGAATATAAAACTCAAAATGATGGCCAAATGCATATTCAAGTATGTGGCTCCACAACGGGAGAGTTGCATACGTTTTTAATAGAGAAAAAGTACCTGCCAAAGGCTAAGAAATTAGGATATGGGGTTTGGAATAAGTAGTTCTCACATTAGTACGCCGTGTTTTTGAGGTCACAAATGCGACTCAAAAACCGCATATGAAATACTCATCATTAGAAGGTACCAGTTATCAGCACTAATCCGTTTCGTACATTAATCCGGTGTCTGATAAGATTTCTTATGTTACCTAAAACATATCCCCAGCTTTTGATATCCTAAAGGTTTGTGTTACTGGAGCATCATCTTCAGCTGAGCCTGGTATTTTAGCTGAAACAACTCCACAAGAGCTATTTTGTCCACCAACCCCATCTGTAGACACGCAACGTGCACAGGAAGAAGGTTTAGGTGTGGCACTACAGTTTGCTTGTGAATTTGCTGAAATGGTTTTTCTGTAAGTACATAAAGATACATAGTTTGGATCACTACAGTTTATGCTTCCCCCCTCTCCTTGAGGTGGGCTTTGTGTAGTGTTACTTGAAACACAACTTGAACCATTAAATGTTTGACCCGGTGTTGGGCACTGACAACTGTAAACCCCTTGGTAACCCGCTACAGGCATCATGTATGTCCCCTGTGGGCAGGTTGTTTGGCCACCACCATCAGGATATGTAGCCATAGCTTTAGGAGCTTTAAAAATCCAACTTAAAAGAGTGGGCTTTGAAAATGAAATGGGTTCAATTGGTGTTGCGTGCACGCCATTAAAAAATTTATTAATCTTAGCAATAAACTTCTCAACTTTTTGCCATTTTAGTTTTGGCTCTACAAGATGATATGAGGCTGTGACTTCAGTACCTCCAGTAAAACAATAAGGAAGGCTTGAGTTATCTGCATTTGCAAAACACATAGTAACATCACCAGGGTTTATCCCATAAGCGCTACTGCATGCTTGCGCACAAGTTCCACCATCGTCAACTCCTGCAGCTAGTGCGGAATTAACACTCGTTGCATGCTGATCATCACTAAAAGTAGGGTTAGCCATTACATCTTTATCCCAAGCAGCTTTTACAGTTTTAGCAGCCGATTCAGTAATGTTTAATAATTTATAAGCTTCTTTAATTCTGGTTTGGTATCTTAAGCGGTTCATTGAATATATATAAGCAAAAGACAACGACGTAAATACAGAGGCTGATAAAACAACCACTGTTAATAAGTAGGCAAAGCCTGATTGATTATTTAAAGTCTTCATACGCACCTCTCATACACTAAAAATTTGTCATACTAGGAAACTCATACTTAAAAAAGTAAGAAGCCCACCATTAACTCTCTCTGGTGTGCCATCGGTTTGTGAAGCTCCTAATATATTATTACGTAAAACAACGTAAATGGTTTGTTCTAAATCTCTATAATTTGCACCCGCAGCAGCTGCATCTGTTTGGTTAGGCAAATGGTTTTTAACTTGTGATATGCCTTGAAAGTAGCGCGCACGCACATACATGTTAACCCCGCGTACATAGTTTATTCCACCAGAAGGTACAATATCACAATTATTGCCACCGGCATCAGGGTATAAACCAAAAGCCACAATACGGTTGAGTACAATTTGATTACTTAAAGAAGCTTCAGTTAATGTAAAAGACCCGCCAGAAGAAGCTGGAAATTGTGAAATATATAATTTCCCATCGGTAGTGGCTGTTGCTGGCTGATAAAAAATACCAGTCACTAAATAAGAGCTAGCCGAATCACTTGTGCCATTACCACCGTTATCGCGGTTAAACATGGCAAATGTATTTATGGGTTGAGACCAAATTTTTGCTGCAGCATCGTTATCTGCTGCTGTTTGATTTGTACATTTAGTAGCAGTATTGCAACCTAAATTACAATTCATATAGCCCACTATGATGTTTGCTGGCAGACCTGAGACATCTGTTCCAAAATTTGTAAAAGGGTCGGTATTATGTTGGGTTTTAACAGCTTGTGCTAAAGTGGCTCTTAAATAAAAAGATGCGAGCAAAAAGTTATCCTCAGCATCATTCTGATCAATGAGGCCATTGAATTGTTGGGCAGCAAAAGTAAAAACACTTGCCATAGCCAAGCTTAAAAAACCTCCAACTGCAACCGCAGTCATCAGTTCAGGTAGTGAAAACCCCTTAACGTTCTTCATATAGTTAATTACTTACTTTTTCCTCTTCGTTTAAGGCGTAGCTCTCGCCTTTTTATGGCTTCCTCAAACCTTCGCTTATCTTCAGCGCTTTGAGGTTTTAATGGTGGTACTTTTATTGGCTTCATGGCTTCATCTACTGCCACAAAGGTAAGATAGGCACTTGCTGTATGATGCATCTCCCCTGTTTTTGGGTTTTCAGCATCAACCCTAACCCCTACTTCCATGCTCGTTCGTGAAGTGTAATTCACTCGAGCTCTGAGCTGAACAATCCATCCCAATTTAACACTGCTAACAAAAGACAGATCGTCTATGCTTGCTGTAACAACAACTTTGCGAGCGTGTCTTTGGGCCGCAATAGCCGCAGCAATGTCAATCCAGCTCATAACCACCCCACCAAACACCGTTCCTAGTGAATTGGTATGACTAGGTAAAACAAGCTCTGTCATTACGACATCGTCGTTTACCGCCATAAGCTTTCTCCATTACCTATCGGCTATTTGCGCCCTAGACTTAAGGCTCGTTAAATACTATTTTCGTTGTTATTTCCAGTATTTACAGCTGCCTCAGTTGGTGCACTTGGTGCCGCTTGTGGAGCTTGTTGTTGTTGGTTACCAACAAAGTCCATATGGGGCATACACCATACAATTAACTGAGCACGGCTTTTTACAGACATTTTTTTGTAAATGTTTGTAAGGTGAAACTTAACGGTTTTTTCAGTCACAAAAAGTTGATTTGCGACTTCTTTGTTAGACAAACCACGTGAAACTAGTTCTGCAACTTCAGCCTCACGGTGGCTAAGACCTTTTTGGGTTAAGATATCCTTGAGCATCCTTGCTCCCCCTTGTGAGTGGTAGGTTAAACATACGAAGCTAAAGTTAGCGGGCTATCCTTAGCTCCAACTATATACTAGCGTAACAGACTTTAGCTTGTACCCCCAAACACTTTTGTCGTGCTTATCTACAAAATTTTAGGTTAAAAAAAAGTTGTTAACAGTGCATTTTTTAAGAAATTAAACAAAAATCATTACTTAGGGCCAAACTCATTGGCTTCGACCTAAGCCTGGTTGGTAACAAAAACTCATTTTGACAATTAGGCTTAGTTAAAAATAACGTTATTAATATGCGTATTTTCATTTCCCAAGTTATAGCACTCACTCTTGCGAACTTAAAATCTCGCTATAGGGGAACACTTACTGGTTTTGTTTGGGTAATTTTAAACCCCATTATCTTATTTGGGGCGCAAAGTTTTGCATTTCATTTTATTTTAAAACTCTCAGTTCAAGATTACCCTTTGTTTTTACTTTCAGGTTTAATTCCTTGGATTTTTTTATCTCAATCTTTAGAGATGTGCACTCCCCTTTTTACTAACTCTGGAAGGTTGATGAAGTCTATCTCTATTAACCCATTGGTTTATTTGATTGCTCAAATTCTAGATAATCTTATTAATTTTTTAGCTGCATTTTTAGTTTTACTAATACCACTTTCTTTTTCATCAAGTTTTCAATTTAAAAACTTACTACTACTTCCGCTTCCTCTATTTTTTCTCTTTATTACTACGCTAAGTATGAGCTTGATATTGGCCACACTAAACGTTTTTTATAGAGATTTAAAATTTATTGTAAGCTTTGTAATGACATTTTCATTTTACCTAACACCTATATTTTACCCAGAAACTTTTGTAGAACCACAATATAGATGGATTATTAAGTATAACATATTCACTCACCTTATATCCCCTGTTAGAGCTGCAGTCATGGGCCAATTAGAAATACTAAATATATTTATGATTTCGGCATTATCTTTACTTTTTTCTTTTTTAATATGGAGACACAAAAAAAATGCCCTCTACCACTACCTCTAATCTTGTTGCAAAAATTAATCAGCTAAGCCTTGTATTTCAGACTCCACTTTACAGAAATTGGACACTTAGGGATGCCTTTATTCACACAGCAAAACATCCCCTTGAAGTTTTGCTTTCAGATAAAAACAGACTTCCAGTGCTTAATAAACTAAATTTAGAAATTTATAAGGGGGATCGTATCGGGCTATTGGGTGTTAATGGGGTTGGTAAAACAACTTTATGTAGGGCTATTGCCGGAATTTATACCCCTACCTCTGGTAAAGTTAGCATTCAAGGCAAAGTAAGGGCTATTTTTGATACAGCCGCAGGCATTTACCCTGAACTCACAGGACGTGAAAACGCCTACTTACTGGCCAAATTTATGTACCCTGAAGAATCTAAAATGGATTTTTTAGAGGAAGCACTGGAGTTTACTGAGCTAAACGACTTTTTAGACACACCTTTTAAAAATTATAGCAACGGAATGCAGGCAAGACTTTGCCTCTCATTAATTTCATGTAAACCCTGTGATTTACTTATATTAGATGAAGTTTTTGATGGCGCCGATCAGTTCTTTAGGGAAAAAATCTCAGCCCGAGTTTTAAAAATGATAGAGCAATCAGGTGCGGTTATTTTTGTTAGCCATTCTAATGAGCAAATTTTAAGAGTATGCAATAGAGCCATTGTTTTAAAAGATGGTTCCATTTCTTTTGATGGCAAACCAAAAGATGCTGTGAACTATTACAGTAAATTATTGTAGATTTGGAGTTGTATTCTGAACTTTTTTCTCAGAGCTTGAAATATTTAAAACATCGTCAGCCCCTGTTAAGTTAGCTCTAGCTTCTGCTTTAAATGATGATGGTGTAGGAGTTGAGACAATTGAATCCGCTGTAAATGCACCAACCGTTGTAGCCGTAGTATTTTCGCTCCAAGGAACTGCGCCACCATAGGCAGGATTGCAGGCCGCTGTTGTACTAGTATTAATACAACCAGCTGTACCAAGAGGAGCCGCCCCAGAATCTGCAGCAAAGCCTACACGATATATCTGACTCCCCTCTGGTCTAAAACCAATAGCATCAAGCCTGGGATCATAGTAACCATGCTCAAAGTAAAATGTCTTTTCATTTGCATATATAGAATCAAGAGAAGTTTTACCTTCTGACTGCTTAGATTTATTTGAATATAAAGTATAGCGTGGGATAGCAAAACTTCCGATTATGCCTAGGATAGTTATAGCTACTAAAACTTCAATTAAACTTAAGCCTTTTATATTTTTAATTTTCACTTTAAATGCCTACCCTTATTGCCGTCAAAGGCTCCGAGTACTTTGTTTTAAACTCAAAAACCTCTATATTATATCGACTTTTTTTAAGCCTTTCTTTAAGGCTTTCTATATAATTAGACCCTCCCCAATAGTTTTCTACAACCCATAAATACTTATAGAGACTAAAATAGTCCTTAAAATCTAGCTCCATAAAGGGGTTAAATTTCTCAACCTTAATTTTATATCTCTCTAAATAAGGGGTCCTAATAGCCAATGTCCTAGTTGTTAAAACTATACTTCCTGGATGCTCAGATATTTTTTGCATTAAATCACGCCAAGGGGCTTTGGTTTCATAATAGGCTTTTGGTAAATGATACAAACTTGTAGAAATAAAAAGTGCTGCAAAGATTGATGGCAACCACTTTTTATTTATTTTTAATAGGCAATAGCAAAACAACAATATAAAAGCTGGGTTAATAAAAATTAAGTATCTTGGAAGCATTAAGGCTCTTTGAGTAATGTGGCTTGCTATTAATAATGTAGTTATTGAAAAGGTAATAAAACCTAAAAGTAGATTAAAAACCTGGTTTTGCCTTAGTTTGCTAAGCCTATAAGCCATTAGTAGAGTAAATATAAATATTGCTAAATTTATGTAAGAAAAATTAGATAAATATAAAATTGCTTGCATTGGGCTTTGTGCAGTAACTTCTTGTATATATTTAAACTTTTGCCAATCAAGGCTTGGCCAATTAAAAATAACTAAATAAGAAAAAAAACCCACTGTGAGTGCAAAAAATGCTCCTAAGAAAGGTTTAATATTTTTAGTTTTATTTATAAAATAAAGATAAAACCCCTGATAAATAAATATAAGAGCTGCACCATAATGGGTTAATGCTAATAGAATTGAGGAAAAAATATAGTTTCTATAACCATCCTTTTTTGCAATAAAAGTTTGATAGAAAAAATATAAATTAACTATACTTGCCAATTCAAATAAAGCATACATGCGCGTTTCCTGAGCATAAATAATACTCATAGAAGAAATTGAATGAAGTACTGCTGCTAGAATTGGATAAAACCGGTTTATAAAAAGTCTTCTCGATAAAATATAAACAACGGCTGTTGTACATGTGGAAAATATGACCGATAAAAACCGTGTTGCAAACTCCCCAACACCAAAGATTTTTATCCATATTTTTAAAATAAAATGATACAAAAACGGATGGTTATCTCTAAAAATATCAAACCACGCATCACGTGTAGTAAAGTAAAGAGACACCATTTCGTCTATCCAGTAGGATTGATTACTCAATTGAGATATTCTTAAAATTAAGGACACTAGGAGAATAAACAAAATTGAGGATAATGAATTTTTAAACATTTTTAACATGCCGTAGGTCCATTTGCATCCTTAAGTAGAGAAATTGTTGTTGTTAGTTCTTCGATCAAATTTTTGTTTATTACAATTTTTTGTAGGCCCTCAAGATGCTCAATAAATATTTTGTTTGAATTAAAATTATAGTTTTGCGTTAGTGCACCAAAAATTTCCCATCTAACCTGTTCTTCCAAAATATTCATTTGTAAAGAATTTAACTTATATGCATGAGCTCGCATCTTATATAGTTTGTGCGGAAAAAAACAAAGCTGCCATTCTAAAAACTCATCAAAACCATCTTTATTACACATAAAATAATTTATTAATTCTGCCTCCAATTTATCTGCTTCAGTTTTATTAAGTTTTAAAAGTTTTGGAATAACAGCTATAGTAGCTTGCATGCTTAAATTTGTTGTATCCAACTTTTCCTCTTTATCAAGATAGTTATTGTTATATGTCCATTTATTTACGCGTGCCCTGGCATAGCTAATCAGATTATTCTTATCAGAATCAATTGCCCTTGCCCAAAACACAGCCAGAGCAATTTTTGAAGGATTACACTTTGATTTTATTTTATTATATAAAAAAGGATCTTTAAGAGCTTCGTAGTAGTTGATATTTTTAAAAATTGTTTCCTGAAAGGTATAAGGGTAAATATTTGTTTCACCTATAATTGGGCAAAGTTTTCTAGCTACTTTAAGTAGCTTAGCTTTTCTATAAATTTTTTTTGTCTGGGCTGCGTCATAAAAAAATAACGTTAAATCAATGTCTGATATAAATGTTTGTAAGTAACCAAGTTTAAGTGAATGTCTATACCATAACTCATATTTTTTACCTACAAACATGCTTTGAAGAAACTTAAATATTAACACATAAAATAGCTCACCAAAAAATTTAGGCACACAACAGCTAAGAGGATATAAAACTTTGACTTTTGTCAGACTCATAATATGATTATTACAAAATTTATGAAAAAGGGAAACGAAACCTATTTAGAATATAAGGCTAGAGTTATTGATAAAATCTCGGACTCCTTTTGCGCAGCTAAATGGCTTAATAGTACAATTTGGTTAGCCCCAGGCAGAACAACTTCCTGTCACCATCCAGAAGCACATCAAATAAATAAAGATGAACTTAAAGAAAACCCAACAGCTATTCATAATACCGAACATAAAAAACTCATGCGCAAAATGATGCTTGAAGGTAAACGCCCTCCAGAATGTGAGTACTGCTGGAAGATTGAGGATATTTCTAAAAAAAATGTTTCAGATAGAGTATTTAAAACAATTATTTATGATGATGCTAAAATTAAAGAAATTGCAGAACAACCATGGGACAAGGATGTTGACCTAGAGACTTTGGAAATAGCTTTTGATAGGACCTGTAATTTTGCATGTTCATATTGCAACGCTTCGTTTTCTACGACGTGGTTAAATGACATTAAGAAAAATGGAATTTATGCAAATTTAAAAAGTGACGGTCAAATAGCATATACACATACAGGTGGTGTATGGACAGAATTTAAGCCTAAGGAGGAAAACCCCTTTGTTAGAGCATTTTGGCAGTGGTGGCCACGTTTAAGTACTACTCTTAAGGAACTTCGAATTACTGGTGGTGAACCCTTACTTTCTCCAGAATTATGGAAACTTCTTGACATGTTTGAGACACAACAAATCACTACACGACTAGCTATTAATAGTAACTTGGGTAGTCCTGAAAAGGTTATTAATAAATTTATTGAAAAATCTCAAAATATTAAGAATTTAGAGCTATATACCTCATGTGAGGCACATGGGGAGCATGCTGAATATATTCGTGATGGTCTTAAATGGGATTTATTTAAAAGTAATTTTGAAAACGTGGCGAGCAACGCAAAAGTTAACTCTATAGGAATGATGATGACCATACACTCATTATCCTTATATTCCATGACTGATTTTATGGATCTTGTATTGGATTGGAAGAGTAAATTTGGCTATACAAAACCAACTATGTCCTTTAACATTTTAAGGTTTCCAAGCTTTATGAGCGCAGCATCCTTACCGTCTGAACTTAAAAATGAAAGGCGAAATCATCTTATAAATTGGTTTGAAAGAAATAAAAACAATCAATATCTTTTAGATTTTGAAAAAGCCAGCCTAAAACGCCTTATTGATTATTTAGAAGTCGTAGAAAGTCCCCATAAAAGAGCTTCTGAAAATAAAATACTTTGGCATGACTTTAAAAGTTTTTATTCCCAGTATGATAAAAGAAGAGGTAAGGATTTTACCAAAACTTTTCCCAAACTAGTTGTTGACTGGTATAATTCAATTAAAATAGATGAGCCACTCAGAGACCTTGCTTTGTAGATGCCATAGTCCATTCGGCAAACCAATTTGGCCATGGAAATTTCTTATTAGCCTCTGAAGTCATTGCCGAAACAAGGCGCTTATTTAATAGCTCATATTGATTTTTGTCCTTGTTTGACAGTTGCTTAATATTTGTCTTTTTTAGGTTTTCTTCAACTAATACACCATGGAAAATTGAAAATGGGATATATTTTCCACTTAACTCATTCTTATCATTTAAAATTTGTCCACCTCTACTAAGTATCAGATGTGTAATAAAACTATCTGCAATCAGTAGCTTTTCATTAAAATCAAAGTAAAGCGTTTCATTATATTCACTTTGCTCGCTTAATTGATTCCAATTAATCGGATTAAAATTTAGTCCAAAATGTTTAAACAACTCTAACATAAATCTGCTACTATAAATTTGCTCGTTTGCTGGATTAGAGTATCCAAATCTATGAACAAAAAAAGATGTTTTAGGCATTTTAAAATAATTTTTATCCAGTATGTTGGTAGATTCTTTAAGGGAATTTACAAAATAATCTAAACTGCAATAAGCCTCTAGTAATAAAGCAGAAACACATATATTTTTATAAGGCTTCATATTTTTTGTTACTATCTTATAGGTACCAAATCTATCTCTCCATTTATTAGGAATAAAATCAGCGAAACTTTGCTCCACTAAAAGTTTTGATTTTACATTTTTAGGATTAGGATTTTTATTAAAAAACCACATCAGCGGCACAAGGCCATCTCTAATAAGCCACACAGATTTTTGATTAAGCATTTCTAAATGAGGTATTTGAAGTAAAAAAACTGCATTAAGTGGGTTATCATAATCCATTGCTATTGGCCAAAGTATTTCTTTTAAAGAGCTTGAATCAGCTGTATGCGGTAAAAAGTTTTTTGAATATTTTTTTTCTGGGTGGTTACTAAACCAGTCAGCAGTTAAAAGATTTTTACTTCTATTTAGGTGTTCTATATTCATATCACTCTCCAATATAGTTTTTGTATATATTATAATAATTAGATTTTTTTATAGGCCCCGTTGGAAAAACAACCACATTTGTATCATAAAGTTTTTCCATGTCTCTTAAATGCTTAGTCATTCTGGAAAAGCCTTTAAAACAAGGGGCATTTTTAAAAATAAGCTTTTCAATAATAGCTCGACTAGCATTAACAGAAAAATGATGTTTATAAGCTTCACTTCTTTTTATTCTTTCTCCAATACTTTCATTAACACTCAATAATTGTTTTAAATATTGCTGCAATTTCACAGAATTATAAGTTAAACCCCGTTTTGTAATTTTAATAGGTATTAGCTGGCAAGATTCTGAATCAATTTTAAAACCTGCATAACCTCCCCAATCTGACAAAACAGCACTACAACCACAAACCAAGGCTTCAAGTGGCGCCATTCCAAAATCTTCATCATGAAATGTGCTTAAGCTTATATAAATATCTGAACCATTGTATAAATATTTTAAATTATTGAAATCTAAATTACCTAAATAAATAATTCTTTCTCTAATTTTTTTATTAATTTTTAGAATTTCATCGTTCCATTTTGCCAAAAAAGTACCATGTGCATCTCTTGCTCCAAAAAAAGGGGCGGAAATATCATCAAACTTACCAGCCACAAAGAAAAACACATTAGGTTCACTTTCTAAAACCTTAGATATTTCTCTAAGCAGAGTAAGAACATTTTTTTGTGCAGACAGGCGTCCGGTATAACAAATAATTTTTTGATTATCTTTAATTTTGTACTTCTTTCTAAATAAAGTTCTTGTCTTTGGCTCAAAATTATATAATTCAGCGTCATATGAAAACGGGCAAACACCTATAATTCTAGATTTCTGTCTTAAAAAAGTAGAAACTAATTTTTTTTGTCTCTCTGATGCACAAATAAAACTTACATTTGTCTTTTTTAAAATAATATTAGCCCTTTCCCAATATGGTACGAGAATAGTAAAATCTCCATAAAGATGAAACACCAACTCAGGTATTTTCGATTTTGAATATACAATATCCAAAGCTTTAAGTAAGTTAAGCGGGTGCGGGCAATGGTCAATAAATATAATTTTTTTTGGATTATAACTTTTAATTTTTTTTGCTAAAATAAATGTATCAACTGGCTCTATATCTTTGAAGTAATTAAAAAAACACTTTTGCGCTCTACTTACACTCAAATAAGCCTTTTCAAGATTAGGTGTTATAACAGTACAAGAAACCCATGAAGAGGGTTTTTTAGATAAAATAATCGCCCATTTTTCCATTTCTACATACTTTCCATACTTAAATATTTATCTTTGAGCATTTTAATATTCTCATTAAATAAAAACTTTTTAAACTCAGGACTTTTTTGAACAAGCTTTTCATACCCATGAAGTTTAACCCGCCCCTTTGGAGCAAAATATTTTCCATACAAAAGTTTTTTGTAACCAAATAAACTAATTTTTCCTTTAGAATGATTTTCAAAATAGATATTAGTAACACTATCACTATAAAACGATTTAAAGAGTTTTTTATCCCAACGGTAAAAACTAATATATCTAAGTTTTCTTTTCTTACAGAGAATATCTAATCCATAATCTCTTACATCATCAACTATACATAATTGCCTATGTTTAACAGTTACCGAAGGTTCCCCAGCCCCCGAAACAGCAACACCACCAAGTTTATTTATTTTTTGTATTAGCCAAAAACTCGTTGGCGAAAGAAAATCAAAACCAAGTTCTTTGGAATATTTTGAATACTTATTTATAAAATATTTACAGACATTTAAATTAAACAACTTATACTCAATATTATTAGCCTCACAAAAACTTACCGCCCAAGAAATATCGTGAATATTTAAATCAGCATTGAAACGCAATATTGCAACTTTAAATGGAAGTTTTGACTCAATAAATGAGCGCACCACTATTTCACTATCTACCCCACCACTTAAACACAACCAAATACAATCACCATACTTTTTATATATTTTACGAGCAACTCTTACACATTCATTTCTAAAATCAATTTTATTTAAATTGCTTTTAATATAATCCTCTTCGGAAAAATTCCAAAAATAAGAAAAAATCTCATGTTTATAATCATTTAAATTACAATTATTTAAACGTAGCGTTCTAAAAATAATATCTGCCACTACGGGACTTTTTAAAAAACTTTGCTTTATGGCATTTGTATTAAAAAAACTTATAACATTATTTAATTTATTCTTATTAAAATAAGTTTTAATTTTTTTTATTTTGTTGCATTTTGTAACATGCCATTTTTTATTTTTTTTCTGCATTAATGGTAATCCAGAAGAATAAATTATGTGCATATTTTCAATCTTAGAATAAAACAGCTCATCTATAAGTAAATATTCTATTCCGCTGGTCTCACAGAAGCTAATTGCTCTATTTTCATTATAGAAACTATTTTTATCTCTTATGATGAGACATTTAAAAGCAAAGCCAGCTTCTATAAAACTTTTAACGCAGACAAGACCCTCAATAGAGCCATCAAAATAAACCATAGGTTGTTTAAATGTCTTAGCTAATGCAATTGCACGTTGAGTGCAAATAAAACGAAAATCACTCCTCGGATGTTTGAGCATAGGCCTTTAGGTTTTTTATTTCTTCAATTCCACCAAAATCAAATTTTAATTTTTTTGATGATGCCTTTGGAGCAGCTTTCTTGCCTCTCTTTGAAGTAACTCTTTTCTTCTTTGTAGGCATAAAATACCAACCCCTTCCTTTTATATAATCAGCACAAAAAGTATTTCATTGATTATTAATACATACTTGTTACAATTATTCCAATAAATATGTATAAAATGTGGGTATGTGATGCATCTTAAAGAATCAATAATTTTTAAAAAAAATGTCTCTGGAGAAATTTCTCTTTTAGACTTAGATACAAATAAAATGTATTCCATTAATGGCATGGCAACAGAATTTTGGGAAAAACTTTCTCAACAAATGAGTGTAGAGGAAATTCTTAAAGTAATGTCAAAAGATAAGAATATTCCACTACGTTTACTAAGAAAAGAAGCTGATGTTTTTTTAAGAGATTTAAGAAAATTTAATATTTTAAAATCAAAGTGAATTACTTAGAATACACAAAGGGCAACCATTTTAGACATTACTTCAATTTTCAATTAAATGGAGTGCGCAAAAACAGGAATGATCAGTTTTTGACAGTCTACGGTCATTGCCAGCGTCAAACAGAAAGCTTTAGAAATGAGTCAATTCGAGCAGCACAAGAAATATATAATGCATCAAATCATAAGTTAGCACTTTTTTTAAGTGGCGGCATTGATAGCGAGTTTATGGCAAATGCTTTTTATTTTGCTAATATACCATTTAAAGCAATTATAATTCGCTTTAAAAACGACTTAAACATTCATGATATTTCTTGGGCAATTATGTACTGCGAGGCAAAGCAAATACCTTATCAAATATATGATTTAGATGTTTTAAGCTTTTTAAATGGAAAAAGGATTTTAGAATTATCCAAAATTACTGCTAGTGCCTCACCTGTTTATTTGTGGCTTATTCATGTGGCTACGCAGTTAATTAGGACCTATAACATAAAACCTGTATTTGGTTGTGGTGACTTAAATTTAACTTCAGAAATGGGTAAAATTTTTCTTTTAGATGACGAAATGTCCAATACTCTTTTTAGATATTTTTATAAAATGAAACTTGAAGCTGTAACTGATTTTTTTATTTGGTCTCCTGAGTTAATGTTTTCATATTTAACAGACAAAAAAATTACGGCAGCAATAATTGATAAAAATATAACACCTTATAATAATTTATTATTAAAATACGAAATATATAATGAACAATTTAATATGCAGAAAAGGCCCAAATATACTGGTTATGAAAAGTTTTTGGCTCACTATCTTAAAACAAAACGGAAACTACTTAAAAATTATGTTTCAGCCGACTCAAGCTATAGAATTTCCTATTCAAAACTTGTAAGTTCAATGCGTTTTAGAGAAAAATAGTGTTTGAACAAATAAAGCAATTTATTCAACTTCACCCTATTACAATGTCAGTAGCTAGTGATTCTATGAAACCCCATTTAAATATTGGAGATAAAATAAAAGTAAAGGCCGCCACTTTAGACTCTTTAAGAAAATTTGATATTATTGTTTTTTTTAGAAATGATAAGTTTATTTGCCACTACGTTAAATATAAAAATAAAATAAGACAAAATGGAAAAAAAATAATTATTACTCAGGGTTCAAAGTTAAATCATGAAGATTTTCCTGTTTTTGAAGATGAATTTATTGGTCTTGTTATAAGCCATAGGCTACCCTTGGCATTCAAACTAAAAAATAATATTTTGCATGTTATTTCCAAAATGGCAGAAAAATTTGGTATTACATTATGAATTTTTTAAAACTTAGCTTTTATAATTTAAATTTTTTAGTAAAAGCACCTAGCTCTAAACAAAACTCAGATGAGCTAGAAAGCCTTAGCGAAGATTTTAACTACTTTATTAGTAATTTTAACAATAATACGTATACAGAATTAACAATAAATAATTCCCCCAATTTTTATGAACAAATGAGGGACTACATTTTTTCCACTGTGGGAGAGCAGTTAGAAAAACAAGGTTGGATGCGACTTCACGCCTTAGGACTAAAAAAAAATGAAAAAAATTTGATCTTTTGTCTTAACTCAAAAGGCGGAAAATCTTCAATGGCAATGGAACACTTGCTTTATTCAAATGAAAAAATTTTCTCCGATGAAATTGTTTTTACAAATGGCTATAAAATTAGAGCGTTTCCTATAAGTATAGCGCTCTCTCAAAAGGCCGCAGATGATTTAAATTTATCTACAACTTATATGAGATATTTTAAAAAACAAAAATACCAGGCAAAATACCTCACACCTATTCTCTCTAAGAGAGTGGCTGATGAAGCTTCTCTTGACATGGTGTATGTCATTAATTCAAACATTTTAATATTTATATGGAGCTCCTTTTGGGGCTTAGGTCTTCCTCAAATTGCAAGACATTTAATAAGATGGAATAATATAGTAGGACTGTTTAAAATAGCATTTATTCGAATTCAGGTACTATATCGCTTATTTTCTCATAGAAAAATTAAGTTTATTAAGCTTACTCAAACACCATTGAAGATTAATGCTCTTTGGAAAGAGATTGGAATAAAAAATAACACTAGTAGTAACCCCCAAAGCATAAAAGAAATGAACCAATGGATGTAAAAAAAATAAGCCAAAGTTTTTTAAAGAAAAATATAAATTTAAGAGTAAATAAAGTAAAAACATGAAAGCCGCTAAGGGCGGATATATAAAAAGAGTAGTAATAAAAAGAAATAGCATTAAGGATGGAAATAGGTGGTAAATTCTCCAGTTATTAATATATGCAATATTTTGTCCACGGCCTACGCCATATTTAAATATTTGAAAACAAAAACTTAATAGATTTTCTCTTCTTTCATGAAAAACAAAAAGCGTCGGTGCATAAAGCATTCTACATTGCTTGCTTCGAAGTTGATTTAATAAAAAATTCTCCTCTCCACAAAAAAGATTCTCTTTAAACTGAAGGTTTTTTAAACAATCTATACGAATAAATAAGTTACATAAAATTAAAGAAGACTCATCACATAATTCTTGAATATGCTTTATTGAGTATCTTTTGGAACATGGCCCAGCCCCCCAGTAAGAGGCTAATACTTGCCCTGACAATTTTTGAAAATAACTTGAATATATTGGTGTAATATTGGGCCCGCCAATAACATCAACTTTATTTAATAATACTGTTTTGCTAAATTTTTTAAAAAAATCAGTAGGTAAAAATGCATCGTCATCCAAAAAATAAACCCACTCACCATTCACATACTTTAAAGCTTCATTTCTAGCTTTAGAAGCCCTCACTTTACTATTAATGAATATTTTTTCTGCATTTATATCTTCAAGGGAGTAGACTTTTACTCCATTAAACACAACTATATTTTGATATTTAAAATTTTTTTCAACATCTTGTGCATCAGCTAGACTTTGTAGTGCTCTTTTAAAAAAAGTATCTCTACCTGAATTAACGACTACAACACTAATTTTCATAACTTAAATTCCAACTTTAAGTAAAACTATTAAGATATTGTTTTTAAAAATAAGCACTTTAAATAATGGCTTTCAGGCCTATTAATAATCCAAGGATGATCTAGACTTTGGCCACCTTGGTATACTACTTGAGCTTGCACACTATTGCTGCTAAACGCTTCTTGAATAATGGAGGCAAAATTGCCCTGGCTCATATGATAACTACAGCTACAAGTAACTAGTAGGCCGTCTTTTGAAAGGCTTTTAATAGACTCATAATTTAATTTTAAATATGCTTTTTCAGCTTGTGTTAAATTTTTTTTTGATTTAACAAACGCTGGGGGGTCACAAATAATTACATCATATTTTTCGTCTATATTGGATAAAAAATCAAATACATCAGAGACTTCAAACTTTACTCTCTCAGTATCAAATTGATTTAATTTTACGCCTTTTTTAACTAGCTCAATTGCGTCCTTACTTTGGTCAACAAAGGTCACACTTTTAGCTCCAGCTGAGAGAGCACTTAGTCCCCACCCGCCTGAATAGCAGCATAAATCCAATACAGATTTATCTTTTACAAATTCTTTTAGTTTTTTTCTATTCTCACGTTGGTCAATAAAAAAGCCAGTTTTTTGACCATCTATAAAATCACAGGCTATTTTAACTCCGCCCTCAAAAGCAACGCCATTTTTTAAGCTAGCGTCTTCACCTTTAATAATTTTTATAAAATTACTAACACCCTCAAGATGTCTTATAGACCCATCGCCTTTAAATACAAATTCCTCAGGTTTAAAGACTTCATTAATTGCTGCAATAATGTCTTCTAATGCTACATCAATTCCTGCCGTAGATGATTGTGCCACTACAGTCTTCCCGTAAACGTCAATCACCAAACCTGGCAACCAGTCGCTTTCTGCAAATACTGCCCTCATACAATCTCTTTGTATTTGCAATTGTCTTCTATTTAAGGCCATAGTTATTAATTCAGTAAACATCAGTTTTCGGTCATTAACTTTTTCAAAGCTACAAATTCTACCTGCAATTAACGAATGGGGGTTTACATAACCAAAGCCAACAAACTTATCTTGAAAGTAAAAATCTACCCACTCCCCTAGCACTAAATCTTTCATCTTAGTTTTAAATTCATTAGCAAAAACCCAAAGGCCACCCGACTGAATGTAATTAAGAGATTTTTTTGTTATTTCTACTTTTTTAATGGAGTTCATGTTTACTAATTTTGGATTTCACAAGGCTTAAATAATTCATAGCCTCAAGAGGGGTCATGGAATTGACATCAAACTGATTTATTTCTTTAATTAAGCCTTCAAGTTTTTGAGCTTTAGTTTTTATCTCATCAACATCATCACCCAATTTTACTTGGTTAAATTTATCAGATAAATCAAAAGCCATTTGTTTTGAATTAATACTCTGAGATTTAATTGTTAAATCTTTTAAAATTTTTAATGCCTGTGTTGTGATACTTGATGGAAGCCCTGCTAGCTTTGCCACCTCTATTCCATAACTTCTATTAGCAGGCCCTGAAGTTAGTTTTCTTAAAAAGATAAGTTCATCTTTATGTTCTTCAATACTCATATGGGCATTTTTAACCATTACTTGCGTTAAAGAAATATCTGTTAGTTCATGGTAATGGGTTGCAAAAAACGTATAGGCTTTAACATGGCTTACAAAATACTCTAAAATTGCATGGGCAAGGCTTAAGCCATCATAGGTACTAGTGCCACGACCTATTTCATCTAAAATTATTAGACTATTCTCTGTAGCTTCTCTCACTATTTGAGCAGTTTCTGTCATTTCCACCATAAAAGTAGATTGACCTTGAGATAGGTTGTCATTAGCACCAATTCTAGTAAATATTTTGTCAAAAATTGGAAGCTTTGCCTCACTAGCTGAGACAAAGCACCCGATTTGCGCCACTATTGCAGTCAGAGCCACTTGTCTCATAATTGTACTTTTACCCGCCATATTTGGTCCGGTTAATAAAAGACACTCCCCTTTTTGAAGGCTAATATCATTGGGTATAAAATCAGCCAGCACCTCAATAACTGCATGGCGGGATTTTTTAAGTTCAATACTTTGATTTAAATTAAACTCAGGTTTTATATAATTTCTCTGAAGTGCTAATGTGGCAAAGCAAACACTTAAATCAAGCTTAGCTACTTCATCTGAAATATTTAATAAATCTAAAGCTTGAGAGAGAATTTTTAATCTTAACTGGTTAAATATTTCAAATTCTAAATCTGATCTTTTCTGAATTGCAGATAATATTTTTTGCTCTAAATCACTTAACTCTTCAGTAACAAATCTTTCAGCTTGAGCCAGAGTTTGGCGTCTGACAAAATGCTTTGGCACTTTATCTAAATTAGCTTTTGTAATTTCAAAGGAATAACCAAAAATATTATTATACTTTATTTTTAAACTATTAATTTTAGAATTAAGTCTTTCTTTTTCTTCAAGCTGGGTAAGTTTTTCTTGTGCCCCGGTTGATAAATCAATGTATTCATCTAAAATTTTACTTACACCTTTTTTAATCATTCCCCCTTCTTTGACAGAATGGGGCGGCTCATCTCTTAAAGTATTATTCACTTCCTCAGAAATAAAATTAATTTTTGAAATAAGTTTTTCTTTAGATCCAAAACATGCACGAACACTTAATAGTGAATTACTCAGAGCTTTAATATCTCTAGCATTACAAAGTGGGTTAGAAAGCTTAACAATTTTTCTCTCTAAATCACCAATTTTTGAAAGCTCAGCTTTAAGCTCACTTAGTTTTATTTGATCCTTTAACAGTTCTTCTATTTTTGAATGCTGCTCTTGAATTTTATTTTTATCTACAAAAGGCTCAAGTAATCTCTTTTTTAAAAGCCTTGCACCCATGGGGGTGGCATTTAAATTTAAAACTTCAAATAAGGTATTTTTGTCTTCCTCATCATATTTTTTAAAAATTTCAAGATGCCGAAGTGTTGTGGGACTTAAAAACATACTAGTTTGAGAAATTTCGCTCTCAATTCTTAATGTCTTTAAAACCTCTTCACCTTGTGTTTCTTTTAAATATTCTGTTAAAAATTGAGAGGCACTTATACCCTTATCTAATGGCTTAAAACTTGTAAGAGTTTTAGGGTCAAAAAAGAGTTTATACCCAGTTGGTAATAAAATTTCTTTAGGATTATATTTTTGAATAGTTAATATAACCTGCGCTGCTGAAATATTTTTTGAATTTAAAAACTCTCCTGTAGAGGCATCTATTAATGAAAGATCATAAAATTGATTTACCCTTTCAACAAGGGCTGCCACATAGTTTTGAGAGTTGGCATCTAGGTTTTCAGGGTCATAAACCATACCAGGTGTTACTACTCTTGTTACAGCTCGCTTTACAATTTTACCTTCCATGTTTTGTGGGTTTTCAATTTGGTCACAAATAGCAACCTTAAGCCCTGCTTTAAGAAGCTTATTTATTTGTGGTCCAACTGAGTGATGAGGCACCCCACACATAGGAACATCAATGCCTTGCGATTTATTACGAGCTGTAAGGGCTATATTTAGTAAAGGTGCTGCTTTAACAGCATCGTCATAAAACATTTCATAAAAATCCCCCATCCGGAAAAGTAAAATCTTATCCGGATGCTGGTTTTTAATATCCCAATACTGCTTCATTAATGGTGTCATAATTTAGGTACGCCGTTCCCTAAAGGGAACGGCGTACCTTTTGGTAGCAATGGTGCGTCATACTTGCAAGTAAAATCGAAGAAGTTTTTTGGCGTCCTTGCCCGCATAATCCACACCAATACGAGGGCTTGAAAGGATTTGTGAAGGTGAAATTGTCTTAAATTTTTCTATAAAAATCTTATCTCCGCATAAGGATAATGCATTCTCTCTAACAGTTATCCCTAAGGCCTTACACAGCTTACCAGGCCCATTGGTTAAGTTCTTCTCACTAAGACCTCCCCTTAATTGCTTCATCTTACTTATGCCCTCAATGGGAATAATAGATCTAATCAAAACAGCCTCAGGCT
The DNA here is from genome assembly GCA_016715815.1 of Oligoflexia bacterium. Taxonomy (GTDB): domain Bacteria; phylum Bdellovibrionota; class Bdellovibrionia; order JABDDW01; family JABDDW01; genus JADJXN01. The sequence goes on along the minus strand of JADJXN010000003.1, from coordinate 72,541 downwards.
CATCCCTTTTACGCGTAACAACATTAAAACAATAATGCATGCCATACACAAAATAAACATAGCTAATACCACCTTGTGAATACATTGGCTCAACCCTTTTAGTTCGACGGTAATTATAAGTATGGCAGGCTTTATCTTTTGCGCCTAAATAGGCCTCGACCTCTGTAATAATACCACTAAGTCTTATGCCATTAATAACACGTACAAGTTTTTTACCCAAAAGAGCTTTTGCTACTTTAATTGTGTCTTGCTGGTAAAATGATTTTGATAACTTCATACTAGGCTTCTAAACTTTTTTTATACTTAATAGTAATTTAGAATTAAAGAATTTAATCGATAATTAGAATATGTCAAAAAAAATCCTTATAGTTGAAAGCGATTTTGATTTTGCTGAGCTAACTGCAGAAGTATTAAAAGATAACCGCTACGAAATTACAGTTATTTTAGACGGTACAAAAGCCATTGAATATTTATCTCTAACAACACCCGATTTAATCGTGATGGAAATTATTTTACCAAGTAACAATGGTTTTGCAGTCGCTGCCTATCTTAACACAAGACTTAATAAAGACGTTCCAATTTTATTTACTTCTACCTCAGCTAATATTGCTAAAATTCTAAAAGATAAAAATGCTAAAAATAGGTACTTTTTAGAAAAACCCTTTGAATATGATAACTTTGTAAGTGTGATAAAATATTTTTTTGAAAACAATACATTTGAAAATTATAAAAAAGGTGCTTAAGTCTTTAGTATCTTCTCGTAGATTCCACCAAAGCCACCATTACTCATAAATAAAACCACATCCCCCGGCTTCCAACGTTTGGTTATTAGTTTTATAATTTCATCAGCATCTTTACCAATAAGACATTCTTTTTGAGGAGCATAGGCTTTACATTTTTCTATCACGGCTTTGGCATCAAAACGGTCTTCAGGTGCAATTTTAGCTTGATCATAGGGCTCAGATAAAATGATCACATCCCCGTGCGATAATGCTTTTGCAAAATCTGTCTGAAATATTTTTCTTCTAGCCGTTGCAGATCTTGGTTCAAACACGGCAAAGACATTCCCTTTAGTGAATCTTTTTTTAACTCCATCAATTGTTAGCTCAACAGCTGTTGGGTGATGAGCAAAATCATCAATAACAGTAACACCGTGGGGTTTTCCTATAATTTCTTGTCGTCTTTTAACACCCTTGAAAGCTTTAAATGCATTAATAATTTTATCTTCACTAATATTTAAATTTTTTGCCACAATGTAGACAGAAAGTGCATTTAATAAATTATACTCTCCAAAAAGTTCACTCTTAATATGGTTCACTTTTTTTTCATTATGAACAATGTCAAACTCTGAGAATTCCGGACTAAACTTAACACCATCAATTCTCCAATCTGAATGCTTCCCACCATAACTATGAACATTTTTGCATTTAAGATGATTTAAAATACTTTTAATGTTTTCATCCTCCCCGTTGTAAACAAAAAGCCCATCATTAGGGATAAGTTTTAAAAGCATAATAAAAGCATCTTTAACAGCATTAAGATCTTTATAAATATCAGCATGGTCAAACTCAATACTTGTTAAAATAACAGATCTTGGCTTGTAATGAATAAACTTAGGGACTTTATCAAAAAAGGCGGTGTCATACTCATCCCCCTCAATGACAAAATAGTTTCCTCTGCCAATATTAAAACTATTAGCAAAATTAAGTGGCAAACCACCAATCATAAACCCCGGGTCAAGGCCCGCTGAAGAAAGAATCCATGCTGCCATTGCAGTTGTTGTAGTTTTTCCGTGCGTACCAGAAATAACAACAGAGTGTCTATTGCCTATGAGATATTCCCCCATAGCTTCAGGCAAGCTCATATAGGGAATATCTGACTTTAATAGCTCTTGAACTTCTGAGTGAGTTTTACTCATCACATTTCCCACAATAACTCTATCTGGCCTTGGGGTAAGATTTTCCGGCTTGTAACCTTGAATAATATCAATACCTAATTCTTTAAGCTTAAGTGACATGGGCGGGTAAACATTTTGATCGCTTCCCCTTACACGATAACCCATTTCTTTTAATAGGCCGGCAAGGGCTCCCATGGCAGTTCCACAAATCCCCATCATGTGAATGAGTTCATTTTTTTTCATCAACAAGCTCCCAAGCTAAATCATGCAATCTAACTCTATAAGGTGCAAACCTTTTATTCTTATGGCTTGGCTTATTTCTTTCAGCCATTATCACTACAAATGCCTCTCGTTTTACATCTATCCATAAGCTAGGTCCTGTAAAACCAGGAAAACCAAAACTATTTAGAGAAATTTTAGTTCCACCTGTACTTATTGGGCGAGATGGCTTCATCACCCCCAACCCCCAACCAGGTTTTGATTTTTTTATAAATTTTAATAAAATCTGTTTTTTCATTTTAAGTTTTGATTTACCTTTTAAGGCACTTAAATATTCATTACCAATTTTAACCATATCATTTTGAGATGAAAACAAACCCGCATGGGAACTCACCCCACCCATACTTTGGCAGTTTTGGTCATTTACATTTTTAACTTTAAATTTTGTATTTCTTAGCTTCAATGACTCTGCAATGTGCTTTTTAAATATATTTTCCAAGTTATCATTATAAATACTCTCTATAACCCAACCTAATAAAATAAAATTTAAATCAGAGTAAACTGGTTTTAAAGTTTTTAATGTGTTCTCTTTAAAAAATTCTTTAACTAAAATAAACTTTCTTTCTTTTAATGGATATTTATTTAATCTCTTAAAAAAGGGGCGCCACCAGACAAGGCCTGATGTTTGGTTTAAAAGAGATTTAATTTTTATTTTTCCAATTTTATGCTTTTTAAAAATGTTAAGATACCTTTCTACTGTTTGGTTTAAATTAAGTTTTTTTTCACTCACAAGCTTTATAATAATAGGGGTAGTAAAAATAATTTTTGTGACACTGGCAACATCAAAAATATTTTGTTTTTTACCAACACTTATTTTTAAAATAATTTTTTTATTTTTAACTGCTATTACACTCACATGGGGAGCAATTTTTTTATAAACCACTTCACGGGCTAGATCTTTTATTTTCTTATTTCTCATGAAATTCAATTTCTTTATTAGAAAAACTCAAAACAAACTCTGCTCCAAATTTTAGAGGCAACCTTAAGGTTCCATGCCCAGATGGAATTCCACTAACCACAGGATATTTTACATTTTTAAAAATAATTTCTAATGTTTCATACCAGCGCTCTTTGCCGTCTGAATCCTTACAACCAGTAAAATCTCCAAATACAACTGCTTTTACATCATCAAGTTTTCCAGCCTGTTTTAATTGGCTTAGCATTCTATGCACTCTGTAAGATGGCTCTCCTATCTCTTCTAAAAATAAAATTTTATTTTTAGTGGTAACTTCCCACTTTGTACCCAGCGAGTTTGATACCAAACTTAAATTACCACCAATTAGTTTTGCGTTAACATTTTTTTTAATTTTATTTATTAAGCATAAATCAGAGTTTAAATTAAGCTTAAAATTTTTATTAAAAAGTATATCATGTACTGTTAATAATTCTTTTTTAGAAGCCGAGCTTAACCTGTCTACTGTAGGGCCGTGAATAGTTTTAAGATTAAATTTTTTATTTAATAATAATAAAAGTGCAGTGTTATCACTTAAACCTATAAAATATTTTTTTTGAGCTGATTTTAATTTTTTAGCAACTAACTCTGCTACCTCATAGGAGCCATACCCACCACGCACACACCAAATAGCTTTAATTTTTTTATCTTTAAATGCTTTTACTATTTGATTCGCCCTATACTCAGCAGTGCCTGCAAAAATAAAATCTTTGGAAAATATTTTTTTATCAAAAACTGGTTTTAACCCCCAGCTTTTAATTATTTTAATACCTTCATTGAATTTTTTCTTATTAAAAACCGCTCCTGGCGCTACCACCGCTACGCAGTCCCCAACCTTTATCTCCATTCCCAAATGGTAGCAGGTAGTTTTTGGTAATTGTAGGGGTTAATTTTAATTTAATAACAATTATAAACATAGCTCACACCAACTCAAATATAGACCAACAATTACCAAAAACTACCTGCTATGTTTTGGTGGGGGTTGGGTAACGGTCTGTAAAGCAAGCTGCGCAAAAGGATTCCTCAGTGGCCGCTACGGCTTTGAATAAGCCGTTAGTAGATAAATAGGCTAAAGAATCTGCACCAATGTAGTCTCTTATTTTTTCAATACTTTGATTGCTGGCTATAAGCTCTTCTTTTTTAGGTGTATCAACCCCGTAGTAGCATGGACCAATGGTTGGAGGTGCAGCAATTCTTAAATGTACTTCTGTTGCACCTGCTTGGCGAATAAGACTGATAATTTTTTTAGAAGTCGTTCCACGCACTAGACTATCGTCAATAACAATGACTCGTTTATTATTTAATAGTGAAGACATAGGGTTAAGCTTAATTTTTACACCAAAACTTCTAATAGATTGCCGAGGCTCAATAAAAGTTCTGCCTATGTAGTGATTTCGAATTATGCCCATATCAAACGGAATTCCACTTTCCTCAGCATAACCCAAAGCTGCAGCCACACCACTGTCAGGAACTGGTATAACAATATCTGCATTTACCTTAGCCTCCTGAGCTAAAATTTTCCCAAGCATCTTTCTAGAGGCATAAACACCTTTGCCAAAAACAACGCTATCGGGCCTAGAAAAATAAACATGTTCAAAAATGCATTGCGCTTTGCGGTCAGACTTTGGCATAAAAAGAGATCTCATACCTTGCTCATCAATAATTAAAACCTCTCCTGGCTCAATATCTCGAATAAATTTGGCTCCAATAAGATCAAATGCACATGTTTCACTGGCAACAACAAAACTCTCCCCCAGTTTTGCCAAAGACAGTGGTCTAAAACCCATTGGATCACGCACGGCTATTAATTTTTTGGCAGTTAAAACAGTTAAACTAAAGGCCCCAACTATTTTTGATAAAGAATTAATAAGTCTTTCTTCAAACTTTTTTGCTTTATCACGAGCTAGTAAATGCACAATAGCTTCTGTGTCATTGGTTCCTTGAAATATTGAACCATCTTGTTGCAAACTCTCTCTCAAGACTTTTGAATTAACAATATTTCCGTTATGTGCAAGGGCAAGTGGGCCTTCTTTTAAATTTGTAGTTAAAGGTTGGGCATTAGTTAAAAGATTATCCCCTGTTGTAGCATACCTAACATGTCCAATAGCAGCACTTCCCTTTAACCGGTCAAGATTTTGCTCTGAAAAGCTATCTGCCACAAGTCCCAAACTTTTATGATGAAGATGCATTCCTTCATGTAAAGTCACAATCCCACAAGACTCCTGTCCTCGGTGTTGAAGAGCGTAGAGCCCCAAATAGGTCATGCGAGACGCCTCTGGGTGGTTCCAAATACCAAATACACCACATTCTTCACGAAATGAATCATTCAAGTGTAATTTCACTTAAGCCTCTTTTTAAAGCGTTGTTTAAATCTTTTAAATTAATTTCAAAATGCTCATTAAATTTCAAAGTTGAGCCTTTTGAAATTCCAATTTTCTTAAATTTTAAATTTTTATGTTCTAAAACTATTTTTTCTAATTTTTCAGAATACCTAGGTTCAACACACCAAAGGGCTGAATAAAACCGCTCACAAAACAAACTTGTTTCCTCACCTCTTCCCTCTTCATTGAAATTAATTTCAAGACCCACTCCTAAATCTTTCTCATTTAAATTTTTATGATCTTTTTCTGTTAGCCTTGCTAGTGCTCTTAAAAGCCCCAATCTTCCAATAACTTGTGAGGCTGAAGTAAATTCAGAAAGCTGTAAAAAACATTTTTGCAAACTAACACAATCTTTTAAATTAACAAAACCTTCACCCTTTGGCTTCATTCCATTTAAATAGTTCCATTCGCCCTGCCATAATTTTTCGTCTTTTAAACCAACCAAATAAATTTCAAGTCCTTCTTTTTCAACATAAGGCTTTGGGAAAGTATTAACTTTTTCTTTAATCCCTACAACTGCTGTAGCAGGGGTTGGAATAATATTTTCTCCCAAAGTTTCGTTATACAAACTAACATTTCCGCTAATAACAGGCGTGTCAAATTGTCTACAAGCTTCATTCATTGACTCAAGGGCTTCAACAAATTGCCCCATGATTTTTTCTTTTTCTGGGTTTCCAAAGTTAAGACAATCTGTAACAGCAAGAGCCTTAACTCCACGAGAGGCCATTTGTAAAACTGGCAAAATTATAGAATCTTTTGCGCCACAAGAAACATCCCATTGCATCATTAGTGGCCTGCAACCTAGAGCCATGCCTAATACTCTTTCAGTTTGAGGTAAAACAAGCTGGGCCACATAATCATCGCAAGCGTACATGGTTTTTGCACCAACTTGTTGATCATATTGTGTGTAAATCCACTCACGAGTTGTTAAATGATGATGGCTTAATAATTTTAAAACTTCAGTTTTAACATCATTTTTTAGTTTTATATTTATTTCTTCAACTGGTGAGGGCTCAGGTTTTTTAAAAGCGCGGTTGTATTTGGGGGCTTCATCTACCAGTGGTTTATGAGAAATTTCTGTTAGAAGCTCATCTCCCCAATAAAGCTCCACTAAATGCCCATTAGTAATTTCACCAATTTCTGAACACTCAAGGTCCCATTTTTTAAAAACTTTTATAACTTCGTTTATATTTTTTGGCTCAACAATTAAAACCATTCTTTCTTGACTTTCAGAAAGCAAAATCTCCTCAGGGGTAATATCTGGCTCCCTCAGGGGTATTTTTTTAAGATCAATCTTAAGCCCCGTGCCCGCACGAGAGGCCATTTCAAAAGTAGAAGAAGTTAACCCTGCAGCTCCCATATCTTGAAGACCGACAACCAAATTTTTATGCATTACCTCAAGACATGCTTCAATAAGAAGCTTTTCAAAAAACGGATCCCCAATTTGTACATTTGGCTTTTTCTTTTCTGAGTCCTCATCAAAGCTCTCAGATGCCATTGCAGCACCATGAACACCATCTCTACCTGTAGCAGCCCCAGCATAAACTATTAAATTACCCGCTCCTGAGGCCTTGCCATAAAATATTTCCTCACCTTTTTGGTAAAGCCCCAAGCTAAATGCGTTAACTAAAATATTATTATTATAAGATTCATGAAATGTCGTCTGCCCATTGACCGTTGGTACTCCAACACAGTTACCATAACCACCAATTCCTTTAACCACATTCGTGAGTAATTTAGGAGTTAAGTTATTATTAGAAGCACCAAAGCATAAATAGTTCATTGAGGCCATGGGTCTAGCACCCATGGTAAAAATATCTCTTAAAATTCCACCAACACCTGTTGCTGCACCTTGGGTCGGTTCAATAAAGCTGGGGTGATTGTGGCTTTCCATTTTAAAAGCGACTTTTTCCCCCATGCCAATATCTATAACACCAGCATTCTCCCCTGGTCCCTGAAGGACACACTTATTTTTTGTGTATAGGTTTTTTAAATGCACACGTGTACTTTTGTATGAGCAATGCTCACTCCATAATGCAGAGAAAAGTGGCCACTCAATTGGTTTTAAATCTCTTCCTAAACTTTTCTTAATAAGCTCATACTCACTTAAACTTAGACGGTAGTGCTTTAATAATTTATTAAAATCTTTCATGAATTTAATTTCCCTAAAATGTGAGCACCATCTGAGCTTCCCATCCAATCCTTCATAGCCCTTTCTGGATGTGGCATAAGAGCTGCCACATTACCAGTAACGTTGCAAATACCTGCTATATCAAGCATGGCTCCATTGGGATTTTTTGTATAAGTAAGCCAAATTTGGTTTTTATCCTCTAAACTTTTTAAAACATCACCAGGTGCAATAAATCTTCCCATTGAATGAGCAATAGGTAATTTATATTTAAAATTCTTTTTCCCATCCCATTTACAAATACCTGTTAAATTACTTTTTACCTCCACCCATTGGTCTTGAAATTGCCTAGATAAATTTTTAGTTAGCGCTCCTGGTAAAAGAGCGGCTTCACATAAAATTTGAAACCCATTACAAATCCCTAAAACTGGATAACCTTTTTCTGCAGCAACTCTTACATCACTCATTGCGGGGGCATGAGCTGCCAAAGCTCCACAGCGCAAGTAATCCCCATAGCTAAACCCGCCGGGCAAAATAAAACCGCAATAGTCCTCAATTTTAAAATGATCGGCCCACCAAATATATTTGGCCTCACAACCCAGCCACTCATAAGCTTGCAAAATATCTGCATCGCAATTTGTTCCTAAAAACCTTAAAACACCAACAGGCCTTTTCACAACTGAGTTACCTTATAAGTTTCAATAAGTGGGTTTGCTAAAATCTTCTCTGCCATATCTTGTATGTCTTTTTCTTTCATACTATGGTTGGCCTCAATAACAACAACCTTACCCACCCTGCAATCTGAGGTTTTAAAACCAAGTCTTTCAAGTGCACCTTTAACAGCTCTCCCTTGTGGGTCTAAGGCTTCATCACGCGGCATAATTTCTACTTTAAATTTCTTCATCATTTTCCCCAGTGTTTTTGAATTCTTGTCACTACTTCTTCATAAGATTCTTGCACCCTGCCTAAGTCTCTTCTAAATCTGTCTTTATCTAGTTTTTCATCTGTTTTTTTATCCCAAAGCCTACATGAATCAGGGCTTATCTCATCACCTAAGACAATTTCACCACTGCCTAGCTTTCCGAACTCGATTTTAAAATCTACAAGTTTTATATCTGCCTTATCAAACATAGTGATTAAAGCTTGGTTAATTTTTAATGCCTTTAATTTTAATTCATTTATTTCATTTTGATTTGCAATTTTTAAAGTGAGCACATGTTCATCTGTTAAAAGAGGGTCATTTAGAGCATCATTTTTATAATAAAATTCTACAAAAGGTTTTTCAAAAGCTTCTCCTTCAGGAATATTAAATCTAGAAGAAAATGAACCTGCAGCAATATTTCTAACAACAACCTCAAGGGGGATCATTTTAAGCCTTCTCACAACCATCTCATTATTAGATATGTTTTCTACAAAGTGTGTTTTTATCCCATTCTTTTCTAAATACTTAAATATTGTTGTAGTTATAGAGAGATTAATAACACCCTTATTCTCAAAGGAACCTAATTTTTTAGCATTAAAAGCTGTGAGACTATTTTTAAACTCTGTTACTAAAAATTCTTCTTTATCTGTTAAATAAACTTTTTTTGCTTTCCCCTCATACAAAAGATCCTTCTTTTTCACCACTTAATTTCCCTTCAAGGCCGCTTGAATTACTTCCAAAATATTTTTCTGGTGCCTTTTGCCAGAGAAAATATCATCAATTTGTTTTTTATTTAAAAGTTCTGATACCTGCTTATCCTTTTTAGCTTTTAAATTTAAATTTTCTTTTTCACTTAAACTATGGGAAAGGCTTTGCACAACTTTATAAGCCTCTTCACGTTTCATCCCCTTTTCAACAAGTGCTAAAAGAAGGTGAGAGCTATAAATTCTACCACGTGTAAGTGCTAAATTTGCGAGCATGTTTTTTTGTTTTACGTTTAAAGATTTTAAAATTTCTGTCGCCTTAACGGTCATATAGTGCGCCAAAATAAAAGCATCTGGAAAGATGACTCTTTCCACTGATGAGTGACTTATATCTCTTTCATGCCATAAAGCAATGTTTTCTAAAGAAGCATTCAAATAAGAACGCATAAGTCTAGCTAAACCTGTTAAATTTTCTGAACTGATTGGGTTTTTCTTATGAGGCATAGCACTTGAGCCTTTTTGTCCCTGAGAAAAACTTTCCTCCACCTCATCTACCTCTGTTCTTTGTAAATGACGAATTTCTATAGCCAAACGCTCATACCCGCAAGCTAGCATGCATAAAGCCCAAATAAGTTCTGCATGCCTATCACGGGGAACCACTTGTGTTGCAACATCTTCTGACTTAATGCTTAAAATCTTTGCTACCTTTTTTTCAAGTACCTGCGGAAGGCTTGAATATGTACCTACAGCTCCACTTAATTTTACTCTTTTAAAATTACCCAGCGCTAATTCTAATCTCTTTTTATTTCTTTTAAACTCACACAAAAATCCAGCTATCTTAAAACCAAAAGTTGTAGGCTCTGCATGAATGCCATGGGTTCTTCCCACGCAAAGTGTTTTTGAATGCTTTTTTACAAGCTTAGTAAATTGTGTTTCTAATTTTTCTAATTCTTTAAACAATACTTTCTCTGCACTTTGAACTTGTACACTTAAGGCTGTATCTAAAACATCTGAAGAAGTTAGGCCGTAGTGAACAAATCTTCCATACTCCCCTACATTTTCAGCAAGGTTTGTCACAAACGCAATAACATCATGCTTTGTTGTTTTTTCTATTTCCAAAACTCTTTTTAAATTAAATTTTGCCTTTTTGTTAATACTTAAAGCAGCTGCTTGAGGAATAATTTTTAAGCTAGCCTGAGCTGTGGCCACAGCTTTTTCAACTAAAAGCATGCTTTCTAATCTAGACTCTGGCGTCCATAGACTTCCCATTTGGGGAAGCGTGTATCTTTCTATCACGAGAAATCTCCTTGTCGTAATGTTTTAAAATACCCTCAAGTATTCTTTTTTCTGTGTTTAAAATAGCAAAAAACTCAAAACCTAAATCTGCATCCTCACTCATAAACCACACATTTTTTTTAATTAATTTAGCAGCTGCTTGCTCATTATAAATTGGTCTTAATTGGAAGGGTTCATTTTGAATTTGAATAAAATTTTCCTCAAAGCCAACTAAAACTTTAGCCAATTTTTTTACTACTTGGTTTTTAAGGTGGTTTTCATAACTCTGTTTTTTGGTTTCCTCATAAGGCGCTTTTGCCCAAACACTCACTACATCTTCCTTTTCACTTTGCTTCCAACGTATTAGATATAAATTGTCATCTTTTAAAGGCATCATTGGGTCATATGCAAAACTAAAAAACTCTTCTAAACCATTTGGTCTACTTTGTGGCTGCATTTTAATATCAAATTTAACCCATACTTGATCAAAACATTTAGTTTCCTCTAAAAACATAAGATTCTTTTTTAGAAGCGATGTTTGTGCGCCTATCACCAACTGATCGCATGGCCTAAATGCATTAGTATCATGCACCTCAATACCAGTCACTTTTGAGCCGTCCTTACCTATGTCATTAAGACGAAGCTTAAGTATATTAACGCCCTTAGCTTGCACATACTTAATACAATTTTGTAGGAAACTAGCATAATCATCTTCAGATAAAAGCTGTTCTGAATAAACATCTAAAAGCTCATTGGCCCTATGGTTTTTAATTATCTCTAAAGGCCAATATTCTCCCCTGGGGTGATTTAATAATTTTTCTAGATAAGCCTCAGATAGTTTGCTGTTGTCTTCATGGTTTGCCTTTAAATAACCAATTATATGATCATAACTTTTTGGAAAATTTTTCTTAAGGCAAGATTCAATCAAATCCGTATTAAAATCTAAAACCATGTTTTTGCTTATGACTTGAAAATCATCTGCTTTTGTAAATTTAAAATTATGATCAATAAATTCTTTTTGACTTTGATTTAGCTTTTCATAACTTCTTTGAGAGCCCATCTGCCAAGGGTACTTGTAAGCATCATTTTCTACTTTGCTATTTAAACTTAACCATGTAACGGAAAATTTATTTTTTACAAGCTCAAGGGCTAGCCACAAACCACGAAAGCCTTCCCCAATAATAGTAATTTTAGCTATACTCATTTAAACTGTCCCCATTTAATTTGCTTTAGCGCTTGTTGCTCTGTTATGTGTAGTAAGAGTTTATTTGGCTTTTTAAACTTTTTTTGTAAAATAATTTTTCCCGAATCTACTTCTGCCACCACATGATGAATACTTACACCAAACTCGCCATCCCCTGCTTCAACAGCTTTTTCAAAAGCATGAAGCCCTTTATGCTTTGGCAAAAGAGAGGGATGAATATTTATAACTTCGCCTTTAAATTTATTAATAAAATTAGGGCTTAAAATTTTCATAAAGCCTGCTAGAAAAAGATTTTTTACATTATAAACTTTAAGTTTTTTTAATACCCATTCTTCCATATCATTAAGCTTTAAATTTTCTGGAATAATTTCAACCGGCACACCTTTTCTCTTGGCCCTTTTAACACCATAGGCTTTAGCACTTGAGCTAATCACTACTGAAATATTAAGCTCATTATGCTCTAAAAGAGTAGAAAGATTGCTGCCATTGCCAGAAATCATTACACCCCAGTTACGCATGCTTCTCCTTTATGCTCAATGACTGAGCCAATACGAGTAGCAGACCAGCCAAATTCCTTAGAAGCTTTAATCACTTTCTCTTCATCTTTTTGAGAAACAAAAAAAACATAACCAATGCCACAGTTAAATGTTTCAAGCATTCCTTTAGTACTTAGCCCACTTCTTTTTTGAACTTCCAAAAATAAATCGGGCCAAGGCCACTTTTGCAATTTTAGTGCTGTATTTTTAGGTAAAGTTCTTGCGGCATTGCCAATAATACCCCCGCCAGTAATATGGGCCATAGCTTTTATTTTAATTTTATTTTTTAACTGTTTCACAAGCTCCACATAAATTCTAGTTGGTGTTAAAAGTTCTTCTTTGTAGCTATTTTGATCTTTTTCAAAAAGTTTTCTTAATAAAGAAAACCCATTTGAATGAAATCCGCTTGAGGCCACACCTACTGCAACATCTCCTACAACCACCTTTGAGCCATCAATAATTTCATCTTCATTTATAGCCCCAACGCAAAAACCAGCACAATCATAGTCTTTACCACTATAATGTCCGGGCATCTCGGCAGTTTCACCACCTATGAGGTTACAGTCACTCATTTTTAAACCTTTAATGACACCTTTTAAAAAATCCTGAGCTTGATTTAAATTAAGCTTTCCTGAAGCATAATAGTCTAAAAAAAACAGCGGATCTGCGCCGCAAACAATTAAATCATTTACACACATTGCTACAAGATCAATTCCTGTTGGCTCATACTGATCAAACTCTGCGCTCAAGCGAACTTTTGTCCCCACACCATCAGTGCAAGAAACTAAAACTGGTTTTTTATATTTTTTTAGATCAAGTTTAAAAAGTGCGGAAAAACCGCCAACACCGGAGAGGACATTCTTGTGGGCACCAACTGGCTTTTGATTTTTTATCCAATCTACTAAATCATCACCAGCTTCAACATCTACTCCACTGGCTTTATAGTCGATGCTCAAGCGCTTCCCCTTTTTTGGTTCTATCATTCACTGAATAAAGGTGATAAATCTAGAGAAAACTTTAAAAATATGAACAGTACTGAACAACCAAAAATACTCATTATTCGCCTCTCAAGTATCGGCGATATCATTCAAGCATCAGCCGTCCCGCGTCATCTAAAAATGAAATTCCCCACATCCACCATTGATTGGGTCATAAGATCTGACAATAAGGAGTTATTAAATAACAATCCTTATGTTACGCAAACTATTGCTTTTAATCGAAAAGTTGGCTTTTCAGGTTGGCTAAAATTATGCGAGAGACTAAAGCTTGAAAACTACACACATGTTTATGACGCCCATAATAATTTACGTTCACATATTTTATGTCTCTATTTAAAACCAAAGTATTTTATTAGGCGCTCTAAGGAGCGCATTAGGCGATTTTTGATCTTTTGGCTTAAACTTAAATTTTTAAATAATTATGCCTCTGGCATTGAAACTTATTTGAATCCCTTAAAAAAATGGGGAATCAGTAATGATCAAAAAGGATCAGAGCTTTATGTAGATAACCATTTACTTTCTAAAGTAAAACCACTTTTGAATTTTACATCTAATATTATTGCAATTATGCCCGCAACTGCATGGCCTAAAAAAACTTGGCCCGCTGAGAATTGGAAAAGACTTATTGAAGAAATTTTATCTCAGACAAAGCTTAATATTTTAATTTTAGCAGGGCCAAAAGATGATTTTTGTAAAGACCTCGTATTAAACTCCGCCAGAGTTCAAAGCTTACAGGGAAGACTGAGTCTTTTAGAAAGTGCTGCAGCACTGACATTTTGTAAAACCATAGTAGCAGCTGATACAGGTTTACTTCATATGGCTGAAGCACTTGGTAAAAATGTCCTTTGCATTCAAGGGCCTAGTCATTTAGGACACACTTTCCGAAAAGAAAGTATTACTTTGAAAAAAAATCTTTGGTGCCAACCTTGCTCAAAAGATGGCTCTGGAATTTGCATTAGATTCAAATATCAGAAATGCATGACGGATATTAAAGCTGATGAAGTTTTTAATTCCTTACAAAGGTTAATATGATTTTACAGATTTTATATCAATTTATTTTATACCCCCTTTTAGTTTTAGTTTTTTATATTCTTTCTTTTTTTGATAAAAAAATTAAGCAAGGTTTTTTATTAAGAAAAAATCCATGGCCAAAAGTTGATTCAAACCTCCCTCTTTATTGGTTTCATGTTTCAAGTGGCGAATTTGAATATGCAAAACCAGTTATTAGAGAGTTAAAAAAGAAATTTGAGTGCAAAATTTTAGTAACTTATTTTTCCCCTAGTGTTGTTAAAAACATTCAAAATACACCAGAGGTAGATTATTTTTGTGCCTCATGTTGGGATTTTTCTTGGAGTATGAATAAATTTATTAAACACTTTAAACCCAAAGCTCTGGCAGTGGCGCGAACTGATTTATGGCCAATGATGCTATTGTATTCTAAAAAAAATAAAGTAAAAACACTTTTGTTTTCAGCCACTCTCACCTCCCATAGCCCAAAAGTGGCAAGTTTGTTTGGCAGATTATTTTATAGTTTAGTAATTGAGAATTTAAATCACATCTCATGTGTAAGTACTGATGACGCTGAGAATTTTAAGAAGATTTTAAACGATATCAGTGTTTCTATTGACGGAGATACTCGTTTTGACCAGGTGTTTTACCGCCTAAATCATTCAGTTATACCCATGGAAATTAAAAACTTAATACCTCAAAACAAAAAAGTTTTTATTGCAGCAAGTACCTGGCCTGAGGATGAAAAAATAATCATCCCAGCCCTGAGCAATAATTATTTTAACATTATAGTTCCCCATGAAGTAGATCCTTCCCACATCACAACTATAAAATCAAAACTTGAGCTAAAAAACTTAGCTTATGTTACATACACTGATCTTTTAAAAAATAACTCTCTAAAAAATATTGAAGCACTCATTATTGATCAAGTTGGAATTTTGGCTTCAATTTATCAAGTATGCGATGTCGCCTTTATTGGCGGGAGTTTTAAAAAATCAGTACATTCTGTTATGGAAGCCTTGGCTTGTGGTTGCACAACACTTGTTGGCCCATACCATTACAATAATCGAGAAGCCCTATTATTTAAAACACAAGGATATGTAAAAGAAATTTCAAATTCAGATGATTTGAGAGAAATACTGGAGGCATCACAGTTTTCATCAAAACAAGAAATTATCAATTATTGCAAATTGCAAATAGGTGCTTCCCAAAAGGTAGCAGGTAGTTTTTGGTAATTGTAGACCTATATTTGAGCTGGTGTCAGCTATACTTATAATTGTCATTAAATTGAAATTACCCCCTACAATTACCAAAAACTACCTGCTACCTAAAAAGCGTAGGCAAAATTTAAAGTACCATCAAATTCAAAAATAAGTGGGCGTGAAAAAAGCATGACAGCTTTAAAATTAGGTACAAGATAAAAGTTTTTAAAAAGTTCAAACTCATAACCTGTATTTAAATAGGCAGCAAAAAACATCACAAGATCATTACTTAAAAGAGTCACTTCAGGTTCCCCACCTGCTTTTAAAGTACCAGAACTTGTTTTATCAACTTGAAGACCGCCACCTAGCCACCAATAAGGTGTAAAATAATACTGCGCGCCTGCACCAAAAGTTAAAAATTGTTCTTTTAAATAAATATCTGTGGGCACAGCACTAGAGGTAGTAGCAGAGCCATTTACGGCTATTGATTTTAGTTCAAAAAAAGCGCGTGCCGCAAATTTTCCCTGTATTGGAAACTGCAAACCTAAGCCAAATTGGGTGCTTAAACCTGCTAAAGAAGTGATGTCATAGGTGACAAGATCATTGGGGTTTGTATAACTTCTTGCACCTTGGAGCTGATAATTCATCCCACCATATAAAAACACTGACCATTTTGTACTGAGCCCCCTAGGTCCTCTTCTTACAACACTTCTAACTTGCTGTTTTTGTTGTTGCTTTGTTTGTTGTCTGAGCTTTGGGTTAAGATCTGAGTTTCTTACATAACCAATTATATCCCCACCTGAAGTTGAAACTTTTACCTTCTGATACCCTCCCGGCTGAGGCTTGTTACTTACTTTAACAATATCACCTCTAAATAAAGTGGTAACTATATCTGAGCTGGGATTAGGAGAGCTAAAAACCTTTACTTCATCAGCAGTAATACGTAAATCTGCAGCCTGCGTAAGAGTGGCATAAGCCATCAGAATAATTATTAAAAATAACCCCTTTTTAAGCATACCCAACATACTACCAAGTATATACCATAACCGCGCCATATTCCTTGACTTTTTTAAAATCCAGGTCTAGAAATAGACCTTTAAATTTCAAACATTTGAGGTAGGCCCTTGCAAGAGGTTTTCAATATTCATTCTAAAATAAAAAATCTGGCTCAAACCAAAGGGTTGCAGTTAAAATTTCATGAAGTTCCTTCAGCTGGAATTGATTTAAATTTTTCCCATACAACAGGTGAACTTAATGGGCTTTTATTAGACATCTTAGGTGATTTCCCCAATTATGAAACCAAAATCAGAGTTGAGCCCCTTGAGCAAATGGTCCAAGTCAAAGGTCAGATCAAGTGTGAGCTTAATTTAACTTGCTCAAGATGTGCTGAGGTTTATGCGAACTCCTTTTCTAAAAACTTTGTGACCGCATTTTATAAATCTGAGCAAAGTTTAAAAAATTTTGGCATGCACTCTGATGACTTAACAGGCTCTTTTGATCTAGAGTTTTTAGAGGGAGATATTATTGACATTGGAGAGGTCGTTCATGAACAAATGGCTCTTGAAATACCCTACCAGCCCTTATGCAGTGAGGAATGTTTAGGTCTCTGTTTTCAATGTGGAATTAATAAAAACAAATCTAGGTGCCAATGCAAATCTGAAGATAATAATTTTGAAGATGAAAAATCACCCTTTAGTAAACTTAAAGGGTTAATGAAGCAAAAGGAGAATTAAAATGGGTGTTCCAGCAGATAAAACAACTAAATCAAAAAGAGATAAGCGTAGAAGCCATCTTGCCTTAAGTGCAGTGAATGTAAGTTCATGTTCTAATTGTGGTGAGCTTAAGCAACCTCATGTTGTTTGCCCACATTGCGGTTACTACAACGGCAAAGAAATAGTTAAAGCAAAAAACAAGCAACAGAACTAGTTAAAGGGGCCATGGGGTATAAAACTAAAATACTAGGCACGGGAAGTTATCTTCCACCAAAAACTTTATCTAACCTTGATATTGAAAAGTTGGTGGAAACTTCTGATGCCTGGATCACAGAAAGAACCGGAATTAAAGTACGCCACCTCGCTCAAGAAGGAGAAGGCTCATCTGATTTAGCTCTAAAAGCTGCTCAAAATGCATTAAAAGCTGCTAAAGTAAGCCCTGAAGAAATTGAAGCCATATTTTTTGCCACCACTACGCCAGATACAAATCTTCCCAATAGCGCCTGCCAACTTCAAACAAAGCTTGGCAGTGGTACATGCGTTGCTTGGGATTTAAATGCAGCCTGCTCCGGGTTTTTATATGTATTAAGTATTGCCAACCATTACATTAAATTAGGTACCTTTAGTAAAATTCTTGTTGTAGGTGCTGAAACACTGACTCGTTTTATAAATTACAAAGACCGTGAAACATGTATTTTATTTGATGCGATGGCGCAGGAGCATTTGTACTAGGCAGAAGCGAGTCAGGAGATAGCGATTTTTTAAGTGAAAGTCTCACCTCAGATGGAAAATTGGGAGATTTACTTGTTACCCCTGGTGGCGGCTTTAACAGAACTCTCACACCAAGCATAATTCAAGACGGCCAACATTTTGTACAAATGAAGGGAAGAGAAATTTTTAAAAATGCTGTTAAAACAATGTCTAAATGCTCTCAAGAGGTTTTGAATAAACAAAATCTTACAGCAGAGAATATAAATTGGGTTATACCCCATCAGGCAAATATGCGCATCATTGAAGCAGTTGCCAAGCAGCTTGATGTACCCATGAGCAAAGTCATTATAAACTTAGACCACACTGGAAATACTTCTTCAGCTTCTGTTCCTATAGCCTTTGATGAAGCTGTTAACGATGGCCGCATAAAGCGTGGGGATTTAATTTTAACAACAGTTTTTGGCGCAGGCTTAACTTCAGGCGCCATCTTATTGAGGTATTAAAATGAAATCAGCTTCTCTTTTTCCAGGTCAAGGTAGTCAGCACCCAGGCATGGGAAAAGAGCTCTATGATAATTTTAAAATTTCAAAAGATACTTTTGATGAAGCCAGTGAAGCTTTAAAGTTAAACCTTGCAAAACTTTGCTTTGATACTCCGGAATCTGAATTAAGACTTACGTTTAATACTCAACCTGCACTTTTAATTACTTCCATAAGTGCTTATAGAGTTTTTTGCTCTGAATCTGATCATAGACCATTTTTAGCATTAGGGCATTCTTTAGGGGAATATTCAGCTCTTGTTGCAGCTAACGCACTTTCTTTAAGTGATGCTATACAAGCTGTAAGAATAAGAGGCCTTGCTATGCAAGAAGCGGTTCCCGTTGGAGCAGGCAGCATGATGGCTATTATTGGTGTAGAAGATGAGCAGGTAATAAAAGCCTGTGTTGATTTTCAAAAGCGCGCAGCCTCTGAGCTTGGTTTAAAAAACTGTGTTATCGAAGCTGCAAATTTTAATTGCCCAGGCCAGGTGGTTGTAAGTGGGCACGAAAAAGCTTTGCAATTTATGAAGGACAATTTTAAGGGTGCTGATTATGGAGCAAGCAGAGCAAAAATTATTCCTTTAGCAGTAAGTGCTCCGTTTCATTCAACCCTGATGAAACCAGCCCAGGAAAAATTAAAACCAAAACTTGATGAAATTACCTGGCAAAGAGAAATGGCTTTTGGCGTAGTACATAATGTTAATGCTGAGGTTAATTATAATGGTGAAAATGTTAAAAATTTTCTTATACCACAAGTAACAAAACCAGTTCTTTGGACAAAAAGTATTGAAAATACCGCTAAAATGGGAGTGAATTTATATATTGAGTTTGGTGCAGGTAAAGTTTTAAGTGGGTTATGTAAAAAAATACTTCCTGAATCAAAAATACTTAATGTGGATGGTGTTGAAGCACTAAAAAATACTTTAAAAGAAATTGGTAATAAATAAATGAATTTTAATTTTGCAGATAAAGTTGTGGTTGTTACAGGAGCTAGCCGGGGAATTGGCAAAGCTATTGCCCAAAATTTTTCAAAAACTGGTGCAAAACTTGCTGTTATTTACAATTCCAATGAAGAAGCCGCAGAAAAATCTTTAAAGGAACTGAGCGGAAGTGGTCATAAAAAATATAAAATCAACGTAGCAGATTCAAAAGCAGTAGAGGAAAGTTTTGAAAGAATTAAATCTGAAATGGGTGGCTTTCATTTTTTAATTAATAATGCTGGTGTCACACAAGATCAAATCCTACTTAGAATGAAAGAAGAAGATTGGGATAAAGTTATTCAAACAAATTTAAAAAGTGTTTTTAACTGCACTAAAATGGCCGTTAAATTTATGCTTAAAGAGCGCACAGGCTCCATTGTTAATATCACAAGTGTTATTGGCCAAACCGGTAACGCTGGCCAAAGTAATTATGCCGCTAGTAAAGCTGGAATTATTGGCTTTACAAAGTCTATCGCAGTAGAAGTCGCAAGCCGCAACATTCGCCTTAATTGCATCGCCCCTGGTTTTATTAAGTCAGACATGACAGATTCATTAACTGAGGAACAAAAAAATAAAATTATCCAAAAAGTGCCTCTAGGAAGTATTGGAGAACCAGATGATGTTGCTGCGGCGTGTCTGTTTCTTTGTTCAGATTTTAGTCGTTATATTACAGGACAAACCTTGAATGTTAACGGCGGCTTATATATGAATTAAATGTAAATTAAATTTTATAAACGAAAAGCCTAGCTACCAGAGGTAGCGGGCTAGACAAAGGAGAAAGTTAATGAACTTGGATTCAAAAATTAAAAATATTGTAGTGGAGCAGCTTGGAGTTGAGGCAGAAAAAGTAAAACCAGAAGCTTCTTTTATTGATGATTTAGGCGCTGATAGCCTTGATATTGTGGAACTTGTAATGGCTATGGAAGAAGAATTTGACCTAGAAATTCCTGATGAGGCAGCAGAAAAACTAAGAACCGTTGGAGATGTTGTTAAATATCTTCAAGCAAAAGGAAAAGCATAAGTTTTTTTATGAGAAAAGTGGCCGTTACAGGCTTAGGAGTTATTACACCTGTTGGTAATTCTAGCCAACAAATGTGGAATGCTTTGCTTGAAGGCCGCTCAGGCATTTCTAAAGTTACTCGTATTGATGTAACCCAATACGATTGTAAAATTGCGGGCGAAGTAAAAGGTTTTACTCCAGACACTTGGATCATAAAAAAAGAACAAAAAAAGATGGATCTTTTTATTCAGTACGGGATAGCGGCAGCCAAAATGGCGCTTCAGGATTCTGGCTTTCAGATTACTGATAACAATAGGACAAAAGTAGGAATTATAATTGGCGCTGGAATGGGAGGACTGCCTGGAATTGAAGCTCAGTATGATATTTTAAAAGCAAAAGGCCCCACTCGTGTTTCTCCATTTTTTATTCCCATGGTTATTCCAAATCTTACATCTGGATTTTTAGCCATTGATGTTGGTGCTCAGGGACCTAATTTATGTGTTACATCAGCTTGTTCAACAGGGGCACATTCCATAGGTGAAGGTATGCGCTATATCAGAGATGGAATTTGTGACGCTATGATTGTTGGAGGTTCTGAGAGCACCATTTGCCAGATGGCTCTTTCTGGGTTTGCCTCAATGCGAGCCCTTTCAACAAGAAATGATGAGCCAGAAAAGGCATCACGTCCTTTTGATACAGGCCGTGATGGTTTTGTTATGGGAGAAGGTGCTGGAGTTTTAATTTTGGAAGAAATGGAATCTGCAAAAAAACGGGGTGCAAAAATTTATGCAGAACTTGCTGGTTACGGCCTTACTTGCGATGCTTACCATATTACTAATCCCTCTGAAGGTGGAGCAGGTGCTGCGCGATGTATGGATGTAGCGCTCAATGATGCTAAAGTAAATTTGAATGAAATTGATTATATTAATGCCCATGGCACTAGCACTCCCGCAGGGGATATTGCAGAAACAATGGCTATTAAAAGTGTGTTTAAAGACCATGCAAAAAAATTAAGTGTTAGCTCAACAAAAAGTATGACAGGCCATTTATTAGGCGCAGCAGGTGGAGTTGAAGCTGTTATTTCAGTTTTGAGTTTACACACTGGTAAAATTCCCCCTACTATTAATTTAGATAATCAAGACCCTCAATGTGACCTTGATTTTGTCCCACACATTGCGAGGGATAAAAAATTAAGATCTGTTTTATCTAACAGTTTTGGTTTTGGTGGCACTAACGCCACATTATTATTTAAAAGGCATTTATGATTCAGCTATTTATAGCTTCAGATCACGCAGGTGTTAAACTTAAAGCACTTTGCAGTGAAATGTTATCAAATGAGTTTGCTGTTACAGATCTAGGCCCATTTGATGAAACCTCTGTTGACTACCCTGACTTTGCCAAACAAGTTTGTAAAAATATTTTAAGCAAAAAAGATTCTTTAGGAATACTTATTTGTGGAAGTGGCCAAGGCATGGCTATGACAGCAAATAGATTTAAAGGAATTCGCGCCGCTCTTTGTTGGGATGAAAAATCAGCTGAGCTTTCAAAACAGCATAATAATGCCAATGTTTTATGTTTAGCTTCCAGACTTATTGAGAATGATTTAAATTTAAAAATACTTAAAAAATGGCTTTCCACTTCTTTTGAAGGCGGAAGACATCAAAACAGAGTCAATAAAATAGAGCCCTAAGAAAGGCCTAGAGACCAGAGGTCTCGGGCCAGACAAGGACATATAATGAGCTTAAAAACCCAAGACCCGGAATTATATGCGGCCATTGAACAAGAATCCTTAAGACAAAAAACAGGTCTTGAAATGATAGCTAGTGAAAACTACGTATCAGACGCAGTTTTAGAAGCCCAAGGAAGTGTCCTTACAAATAAGTATGCTGAAGGCTACCCTGGAAAAAGATATTACGGCGGCTGTGAATTTGTAGATGTAAGTGAACAGCTTGCCATTGATAGAGCAAAAAAATTATTTCAAGCGGAGCATGCCAACGTTCAACCCCACTCAGGCTCCGGTGCCAACATGGCCGTTTACATGTCAGTACTAAAACCAGGTGATACTGTTTTGGGAATGGATTTATCACATGGTGGACATCTTACACACGGCTCCCCTGTTAATTTCAGCGGGAGTTTGTATCGAGCTGTTCACTATGGCCTTAATCCCAAAACAAAAAGAATCGATTACGATATTATTTTAGAAATTGCAAAAAAAGAGAAACCAAAATTAATTGTTTGTGGCTATTCTGCTTATCCGCGTGAGCTTGATTTTAAAAAATTTAGAGAAATTGCAGATGCTGTTAATGCCACACTTTTATGTGACATGGCTCACTTTGCAGGAATAGTAGCATCAAAGCATCATCCTACTCCAATAGGTCATGCTCATTATGTCACATCAACAACTCATAAAACTTTACGCGGCCCAAGGGGTGGACTTATTTTATGTGCTGAAGCACAAGCTAAAACATTAAACTCAAAAATATTTCCAGGTATTCAAGGTGGCCCATTAGAGCATGTGATTGCAGCTAAAGCCGTAGCATTTGGAGAGGCTTTAAAACCTAGTTTTAAAACCTATATTCAAAATGTTTTAGATAATGCAAAAGTGCTAGCAGAAACACTCATGAGTGAAGGTTTTGAGCTTGTCACTGGTGGAACAGATAACCATTTAGTGCTTGTTGATTTAACAAATAAAGATGTGACAGGTAAAGATGCTGAGCACTGGCTTGATGCCGCTGGTATTACTGTAAATAAAAACACTGTGCCTTTTGAAACAAAATCCCCGTTTATTACAAGTGGTATTAGAATTGGAACCCCAGCCCTGACAACAAGGGGCATGAAAGAGAGTGAGATAAAAACCATAGCCAAATGGATTGCTCAAGTTATTCACTCAAAAGGTAATGAGGCTCAATTGAACAGTATTAAAAAACAAGTCCATGAGCTAACCAAAAACTTCCCTATTTTTAGTGCTTAAATGCTATTGGCTTTTGTCTAGTTTACGCGCCGCCTTCCCAAAAGGCGACTGACGCTTTTTTGGGATTTATGACATAATAGAGAAATATGGAAATACTAATTTCAAATGATGATGGTTTTGAATCCCCTGGAATTATTAAACTAGCTAATGCACTTTCAACAATTGGCAATGTTACAGTCGTAGCTCCTCACAGAGAAAGATCCACTAGTGGGCATAGCTTAACTTTACATAAACCACTTAGGTGCGGACAAGTTAAAGAAAACTATTACTGGGTCAGTGGAAGCCCTGCCGATTGTGTGTACATGGCCACAAGAATGATCATGAAGAAAAAGCCAGATATAATTGTTAGTGGCATTAACCGCGGAGCAAATCTTGGAAACGATATTTATTATTCAGGCACTGTGGCAGCAGCACGTGAGGGAGCTTACTTTGGTAGCCATTCCATAGCATTTAGTTTATGCCTTGGTAATCATACTGATATAACTCATATGTATTGGGATACAGCTGCAGAATTTGCAAAAACATTTGTCCCTATGGTCATTAAAAAAAATATTCCTCTGAATAATATTATGAATGTTAATGTTCCCAATCTTCCCTCAAATAAAATCAAAGGAGTTAAGGTTTCAAAACAAGGTTTAAGATATTACTCTGATGAAATTACTAACCGCACAGATCCAAGACATAAACATTATTACTGGCTCGGCGGTGAATACAAAGGGTTTGAAAACATTCCTGGAAGTGATTGTGTTCACGTTGACCAAGATTATATCAGTATTGTGCCATTAAAGATTGATAGCACTAATTATGATCTTTTGGAGGAGCTAAAGACGTGGGAAATATTATTCCAGTCTTGATATTAGTTTTACTAGTATCGGCTTGCTCTAGCCCACAACGCTTAACCGCTTCAATAGATCATTCATCCACCCTTTCTATGATTTGGCCAATGAGTATAAAAAAAATTTCACGTCATTTTAAATTCACAAAACGTGATTACCATGATGGCATTGATATCCCCGCCCCCAGTGGTACAGCCATTTATTCGGTAGAAAGAGGGAAAGTAGTCTACTCTGGCAGAGCTTTTAAAGGCTATGGCAATATGCTCTTGATTGAGCATAAACGAGGCTTGGCCACTTTGTACGCTCATTGTAAAAAACTTTTTGTTCGATCAGGAGATTTTGTAGATAAGGGAGAAAAAATCGCCCTTGTTGGAAGAACCGGAAGAGCCTCAGCTCCGCATCTTCATTTTGAAGTGAGAATAAATAAGCAGCCAGTAGACCCCATGGAGTTTTTGCCATGAAGTTATTTTTAATTATCTTACTCTCAACCCTTAGTGTTTTTGCAGCTGAAGATTTACAAAAATCAAAGTGGAAAGAAGTTTATAATATCATTGATAATATTAAGACAAAAAACCCACCCAGAAGATATTCTATTCAAGGCCGTGCGGGTTTAACTCAATTAATAACAAACTCCACTGGTGAGCCTTTAAATTTAGGCTTAGGCGGTAATCTTCCAACTATTGGGCTTAGTTATAAATCAAACTTTGCAGGTAATTGGGGGGCTGAGGCAAAATTAGTTTACGCTCAAAATCTCATCCCAGCTGAGGGTTCCCCTAATCAGTCATCAAGTTATATTTATTGGCTTGATTTGGGCCCGCGCTACACACTTTATTTAGATTCCACAAGGCTTGATAACAACTTAACATTTAAAATTTTATTTCATTTAAATGGCTCCAATATGGCCTTAACAGAGCCTGATTTATTTTTTGTGCATCAATACATGGGCTATTCCTTTTCTGTTGAAAGGGGAATTCCCATAACTAGAAAGCTAGGTATTATTGCCTCTTTAGATCTTCTTCAAATTTTAGATGCAAAATCTAATTCCACAAAACAAGTCACAGGATCAGGTTACGGCTTTGAAGTGCATGGTGAGATTTATTATATGATAGAGCTTTTTAATAAGCCCACACGTTTAGGTTTTAGTTATTGGCAACAAGGTAACAGTAATGATTTTGGTGATGACCCCACAAATTCATCAAAGCAATTTTATTCAAAAAACAGTTTTTTCCAAATAGCCCGCGCTTTATTTGTAAATTGGACAGTTCTATTTTAAAAAATGAATTATAAATAGTAGTTATTATCACTTTAACTTGGCTAGTAATTGGCCACAAACTAAAAGGTCAAATTGATGAGCAATCTCAAATTGATTTGAAATATCTTTAGGACTCATTTTTTTAATAATAGCTCTTGTGGTTGGATCATTTGCCATTGCACCATTTCGAAAGCTTAAGGCTCCATGTTGAGATAATGTTCCTACTGCATAAAAACCAAATAATTCTTTTGTTGCCTCAACCAAAGCTGAAAGTTCTTTGCTGTTTTTATTAACACTTCTTAAATATTCAAAAAGTTCATTGTGATTAGAAAATACTCTTCCTGCCACCTTACTAAACAACACTAGAACAATTGATTCTTCAATAAATGGAGTAGTTGACTCAACAAAATTGTCTCCATTTACTATATTTGATCCTATTGTCCATGAAGTACTCCAAATACCATGAGGCAGCCTTTCATCAGGAGTATTGTACTTAAGTGTAATATAAAATTTGTTTGGTTCATATTTGTTCTCCTGTGCATATGCATTATCAGCAAAAGCTGTTAAAAGCGTAATTAGGCTAACAAGTGTAAATAATTTAAACATATATCCACCATTAAAGTTAATAAAATGCTCATAACTAGTATTAGTTTATATATTATTGCTTTATATGTGCCAATAACTTAGGGGAATATACCGTCTTATCTATATATCTTAATTTCGAAAAAGATCTAAAAATGCAACTCTTTAGTAACACAATGAATAGTGCCACCTTGCAATGAAATAAAATCTGCCGCTACTGCTCGGACTTTAAACCCAGTACTTCTGTACTTTTCTAAGGCTTGATTGTTCAATTCTGGAGTGCTCCAATGATTATAAATTGGCACAAGTACCGTACCGTTTACTAAAAATGAATTTAAATATGTAGGATAGTGAAGACCTACTTGAATTTTTTCAATTTTTAATTGTTTACCCAATTTTTTATTTTGAAATATTTTAATTGTTACAATCGGGCTAGGCTGTTCAATTTCAATTACTTCAAAACCCTGTGCTTGTAGCATACTTGAAAGGTCTTCAGAAAATTTTTTAAGATTTAATGACTGATTATCATCAACAAAATTCCAGGGTTCTAAAAGTTCAATTTCAGAAGAAGGGTATTTTTTAAAAATATATTTTTTAAAATCTTTAAATTCAACCAAATCTTCTTCAAGGTTAGATAACGAACCAGTAAAATTGTTTAAAATATATGTACTATTACATTGCCCACTATTTGGTGGAAAGCATTCAGTTGAACGATACTTACGAACTGTCCTAATTTTAATAAAATCATTTTTATATTTTGCTATTGCCACCTTTTTGTCTGATAAAAATTTAACAAAAATATCAAGATGCCCCAAAGGTTCCACAGGTAAAGGTTCAATGGGTATTATTTTACTACAACCCATAGTATTTTGCATAAAATCAAGTCTTTCACCTGCAAGTAAGGCTGTATTTAAGGTGTCATGTCCTAAAATTTTTAGTTTGCTCATATTTGAAGTTGCAGAAATTGCACAGACCCCATTTGAGGTTTTCATAAATGTACCTCCAACTGGAAAATAGATAGAGCTTTTTAAAGAACTTTGTAAAAACGTTGAAAAGCTAGGATTAGCAAATGTTCCACGTACCTGATCTATGTTATGTACCAGTTGGCCATTTATAGTATATGGTCCCCAATCTCTAATCCAACGGTCTGGGTATGGAAGAGACTCATTATGTAGATATTGAGGATTACTGAATATTGAGATAGGTGGAGATATGACAGTAGCTTGAGGAAAAACCTCTTTAGCTAATACATATTCTGATTTTGGGGTTTTCATGTAGGGAGAAAGTCGCTTCGGAATTGAATCAGAAGCAAAAATGACTATAGGGGAGAGCTGAGAGATCTCATTATAGAAATTATTAACTTCTTCTGTAGCTTTAAATTCTTCTAAATAGGTTCCATTATTTAGAATTTCACGCTCATTAACACGATGTATGTAGTCCATTAAATTTGTACCTGAGCTTAAAAGGACTAGCTTTATAGGCTCATACTGAGCTTTTAAACCAGAGGCTGACGCAAATTGTGTAAGTGTTAACATTATAAGCAAAAAAAAACATACTATAGCGCATAAATATCTAATCATTCTTAAATAAGATAATAGCAATATATATGCCGGCACTAGAAGCAATCTTGTAGCTATTCTTGCTTAGGCGAATAACCACAGTTATTTAGGGTAAAATCAAACCTTAAAAAAGCTGAGACAAACGGATAGCGATTAATAAAATAAGCTATGGCTAAAGCTTTATTATAATCTTCTTCATCTTGAATTATTTTTGATCCAATAAGCCTGTGCATAACCATGTTTTCTCTCATATCTTTAATGATGCCTTTTAGGCGCCTAAGAAAATGAGATTTTCTTGGATGGTCTGTCACTTCTAAAGATAAATAAAAATCCCAAGCATTATTGGGCCCAAAGTAAGGCCCATATGAAGCCACCTTAAAAGCACTCCAAAAGTTGGCACTATAATAATTTGTGTCTCTTCTTTGCATGTTTCTAAATTTGTCAAAAAACTCAGTGGCTAAGAGTTCCTTTTGCGAGTCTGCTGATAAGGCTATAGGATTCTTTTTACCATCTAAAAAATTATACTTTTCAAAAGTAGCATCTAACTCAGTCTTTTTAAGGGGACTTTTGGATCTCAACTCCTTTTGCATACTCTCTAATGTATAAGTATATTCCTTAAACCAATCAGCTTCTTTTGGAATTGGTTTTATTTTTTCAAAGCCAAATTTATTCTCTTTAAACCAGTCACAAACATATTTACTAATAACTGCCGGCTTTTTTTCTACTAACGTTTTCCAAAATGTTTTTTCAAAATCAGTATAGGAAAGCCTTTCTGCCACTTCTTTAGCGCGCTCAAAATTTCTAAATCTTAAATCATAAGCAAATTGCAAAAAATTTGGCATATGCTTATAAGTTCTTCCGTAAGCAAGCTTGGCTTTTTTATCATCATTTGAAATGACAGCTCTAAATCCATCATAAATTCTTTGAGTAGATTTATCATCTAGATCAATGTAACCGCGTCCGCCTTCAGGTGAATCAATAAGTGATGAATAACTAGCACGGTTAGATGAAGCAGTAGTTTTGTCAGCCATGGCACAGGCACAAACCAATAACATGCTTATAACAAAGCCATACCACATCTTTATTTTCCCCTTTTGGATATTGCTATTATTTTGCACCTAAAACTTAACCCTTTCAACAGATATAACACCCTTGATGGCTTCAAGAGCTTTAATGGCTCGGTTTAAATGTGTGATATTTTTTATATTTACCTCAAACTGGCTAATAGCCTTGTGGTCTTTAGTGGCTCTGACTTGGGCTTGATGAATATTTATTCCTAGACCAGTAAACGTCTCAGACATCTTTTTTAAAAGTCCAGGCTCATCAACACACACAACTTTTATTCTAGCAACTCTTGCTGCATCTTCATTTAAACTCCACTCAACATCAACTCTTCTTTCCATGTCTTTATCATGGCTTTTTGGACAATCTGCTAAATGCACAGTAATGCCTCGTCCGCGTGTGATAAAGCCCACAATTGGATCCCCTGGAATAGGATTACAACATTTTGCAAAGCGCACTAAAATATCATCAAGCCCGTGAATTTTAATTGCAGATCTGGAATTTTTTGTTTTTTGAGTAGCAGATTTGAAAACCTTTTTAAGAAATGATTCTGGCTCCTCTGAAGTTTTTGTATCTGTCTTTAATTTTTCTGGAGCTAAAATTTCAATAAGTCTTAAAGGAGATAATTTCCCATAAGAAACTTTAACAAATACATCATTAATCTCTCCCAAGCTCAGCTCTTTTAATAACTTTTCAAGGCTTTCACCTTTGGCATAAAAATCAAAATTTAATTCATGCTTTTTAAAATTTTTCTCTACAAGTTCTTTTCCTAAGGAAATTGCACGGCCACGCTCTTCACTTTTGATAAAGGCTCTAATTTTTGAACGAGCACGTGATGTATGCGCAAGTTTTAGCCAATCCTTTGTGGGTTTTTGGTTAGCTGATGTGATAATCTCAACAGTATCCCCATTTTTTAATTTGTGTTTTAGTGGAACAATTTTACCATTAATTTTTGCCCCAACAGTTTTATTACCCACATTTGTATGGACAGCATAAGCAAAATCAAGCGGGGTTGCCCCAAAAGGAAATTCCATAATATCCCCTTTAGGGGTAAAAACATAAACATCCCCAGCAAAGAGATCTGTTTTTAAACTTTCTAAAAATTCTGATGGGTCCTTAAGCTGTTGATGAGTTTGAATAAGTTGGTTTAACCACTGAAACTTTTCTTCTGTTTGTTTATCCACCCCTCCTTCTTTATATTTCCAGTGTGCGGCAATTCCTCTTTCAGCTACAAGTTGCATTTCTTGCGTTCTAATTTGAATTTCAATACGCTCCCCGTCTGGCCCCATAACTGTAGTGTGTAGGCTTTGGTAATTATTTGCCTTTGGCATGGCAATAAAATCTTTGAATCTTCCAGGAATGGGCTTCCATAAATTATGAATAATACCTAAAGCCCCATAGCACTGAACTACAGTATCTACTAAAATTCTAAAAGCTAAAACGTCATAGACCTGCTCATACTCAATGTTACTTTCCATCATTTTTTTATAAATAGAATAAAAATGTTTTGGCCTTCCTAAAACTTGTGCATCTGTTAAGCCTTCACGACTCAGCTCTGTTTGAAGAATTTTAATAACATCTTGAATGTATTTTTCTCTCTCTTTTCTTTTTTTAGAAACTTTATTAGCCAAATTAAAATAAATCTCCGGTTTTGAGTACCGAAGGCTTAAATCTTCAAGCTCCACTTTTGCCCAACCAATCCCTAATCTATTGGCAAGTGGGGCATAAATATCTAAAGTCTCTTGAGCAATGGTCACTTGCTTATCTAAAGGCATGTGGGAGAGGGTTCTCATGTTATGTAACCGATCAGCTAATTTTACTAAAATGACTCTAATGTCTCTTCCCATAGCGACAATCATTTTTCTTATGTTTTCAGATTGTCTTTCATGGGTATTTTTAAAACTCATTTGAGAAATTTTTGTTACACCATCAACAAGTTTTGCCACAACGGGGCCAAAGTTTTTTTCAATGTCTTCAATTTTTGCTAAAGTATCTTCAACCGTGTCATGCAACAAACCTGTTACAATAGAATCCATATCAAGATGCATTTCAGCTAAAACTTCAGCAACACCTATGGGATGTAAAATATAAGGATCCCCTGAACGACGTAATTGCCCCTGGTGAGCATTACGCGAAAACTCAAATGCCTTATCAAGCAATGAAAAGTCAGCTTGAGGGTAATAGAGCAGGATTTTTTCTTTTAATTTTGTGAGTGCTTCCTGAGCCTTTTTTTTCCATATGCCACTATAAGCTATTATAGGGCTTTTTATATTAACGGCCCAATTCTTTTTGAATTTGCTCTTCTGCTGTACCTTCTGCTTCATCAACCGTGTACCAAACTTTACCTGCAGCTACTTCTCTAAGAGACATAACAATGGATTTGTTGTCTTTTGCAGGCACAAGAGCATAGGAGCCCTTCATGATTTGTTTGGCCCTTTTAGCAACAAGCATCACTAGAGCAAAACGGTTATTAACTTTGTCTAAACAATCTTCAACGGTTATTCTTGCCATAATGTGACTGAAATTAACGGTTTATGAGCTCAGTTTCAACTATTTTTTTAAGCTCTGCATAAGCTTTGTCTAAATCTGCATTGACGATCTTATAGTTGAAAAAAGTAGCCTCTTTAATCTCTCTTTCAGCATTTTTGATTCTAAGCTCTAGGTTTTGTGTCTTACCTTTATCCCTTGCCTCAAGTCTTTTCCTAAGCTCTTCAATAGAGGGGGGTAAAATAAAGACAGTTAAGGAATCAGGGTATTTTTTTACCAATGTTTTAGCTCCCTGGACATCAATATCAAAAATAATAGGCCTATTTATGCTAAGAGCATTTTCAACCTGATCTTTGCTAATTCCGTAATGATTTCCATGTACATAGGCACTTTCAATAAAGAAGTTTTGAGCCTTTTTTGCTTCAAATTCAGCCTCAGAGATGAAGAAGTAGTCAATATTGTTCTTTTCCTTATTTCTTGGGGGACGAGTAGTATAGCTAATATTTTCAACAATTTCAGGGTAGTCCTCTACCATTTTAGCGCATAGCGTTGACTTTCCAGCCCCGCTGGGTGCAGAAATTATAATAAGTGTGGGTTTTAGCCTTGATATCATTTATTCAATATTTTGCACCTGCTCACGAATTTTTTCCACAAAAGCCTTTGCATTAATAACATTGTTTATGGTTTGCAAAGATTGAGTTTTAGCTCCCATGGTGTTTATTTCTCGGTGCATCTCCTGGGTTATGAAGTCTAATTTTTTACCAACACTTGCTGCTTTTTCATTTAATATTTTTTTAAAACTTTGAATATGCGCTTTTAACCTTGTTAGCTCCTCTTCAATGTCAGCTTTTTCTACAAGATACACACTTTCTTGCATAAGCCTTGTCTCATCAAAATTATGGGTTTGAGATAGTTCTTTAATTTTTTTCTCTAAATTTTGTTTTAATTGTTTTTCCATTTCTGGACGCATTTTCTCTACGTTTTGAGCAAAATCCTCAAGCTCCCCAACAAGGTGTAATAAATTTTTTGTAAGCTTCTCCCCTTCTGAATTTTTTGATTTAATACAGTCTTTTAGTGCCTGCTTTAGTGCTTTTATTACAAAATTACGCTCATCATCAGTAAGCACGGCATCCTCATTAACTTGGTAAAGATCAGGGATTTTTAAAACATCTCTAAATTCTGGAGCATATTTTAGTTTTAACTTTTTTGATAATTTAACAGCTCCGCTGAGCCATGCTTTTGCCAAATCTTCATTAAAAACAACATTTGTCTGGTTTAAATGTGATGCCGCGAACTCTGATTTATTAACCAAAATTTCTACTGAGCCTCTAAAAATATTATCTGCAACTACTTGACGTAAATCATTTTCAAAAGAAAAGTAGGCTTTAGGTAGCTTAAATTTGGTTTCTAAAAAACGGCCATTAACTGATTTAACTTGTACCGTGAGCTGATTTTTTTGGGTTTGAATGGTGGCTACACCAAAACCCGTCATACTTAGTGCCATCTTTGGATTATAAGTAATCCTAGTATTTTTTCCAGAATATTTTCCTTATCAGGGTCAAACCAATGAATCTCATGATCTCTGTTAAACCATGTAGATTGCTTTTTAACTAACTGCATCGTAGCTGTAGTTATCTTCTCTACTAGTTTTTCATGTGAGGACTTATGTGCGCTTAATATAAAATCAAGTGCTTGTTTATAACCCACTGAATGAAGACATTTAATATCTGCCCCATATTTTTCAACTAGTGCTTCAACCTCTTGTATAAGGCCATTTTTAACCATATCTTGAGATCGAGCTTGGATAGCTATTCTTAAAACTGGCTTTTCTCTTCTAAGACCTATTTTAATATACTCATATTTAAAGCCGCCAATGCCACCAAGCTGGGAAGGCCTTTTATTTTGATATCGCAAAATTTCAATGGCCCTTAAAATGCGATAAGTATCGTTAAGATGAATCTTTTTAGCCGCATCTGGATCTCCAGCTTTTAGTTCTTCATAAAGAGCGTCAATTCCCCTTTTATCTAATTCATCTTTAAGTTTATTTTTAATTTCCGTTGAACTTGCAACAGCCTCAGACATACCACTTAATAGCGCATTTAAGTAAAACCCAGTTCCACCCACTAAAATAACAAACTTATGTTTCAAAGATAGTTCATTTAAAATTTTCTCAGCATTTCTTTTAAAATCCCCTGCTGTGTAGGCTTCATTTGGGTTTAAAAAATCAATGAGATGATGTTTTGCTTCTTTAAGCTGATCACTTGTGGGTTTTGCGGATCCAATATTAAGTTCCTTAAAAGCCTGGATACTATCAAAATTTACAATTTCACATTCTAATTTTTTTGAAAGCTCAATAGCAATTTGAGTTTTACCCGTACCTGTGGCTCCACAAATAATAATAACTTTCATACAATGCGCTTAAATAGTTTCTCTAAATCATATTTAGATAAAAGCACACTGACAGGACGCCCGTGTGGACAAAAACTTGAAAAACTACTTTCTTCCATTTGCACAAGTAAGCTTTGCATTTCTTGGTTTGATAAAACTTTTCCCGCTCTAATAGCCCCATGGCAACTCATTGAAGCCCATATGTTATTAATTAAATCCTCTACCACTGCATGGCTTGAGGCTTCTAAAACTTCCCCAGCTAATCTTTCAAATAGTGGCTGCATTCCAACATCACTTAAAAAACTAGGTTTTGAATCTAAAAGCAAAGTTTCAGGACCCCTTTGATGATAATTAAAACCTAAATTTTCTAATTCCTTTTGAACACCTTCATGCAGAAGAGACTCAATTTTATCCGGGCTTAATTCTATTAATTCTTCAATTAAATTTGCTTGTGTTTCAATTTTGGATTTACTCTTTAGTCTTTCAAATAAAACACGCTCATGGGCCGCATGTTGATCAATGAGCACTAAACCTTTTTGCGATTGAGCTACAATATAGGTATTTGCAAATTGCCCTATTACTTGAAGGCTTGACCAAGTTTTTATTTGTGTTTCACTTATTGGCTCAGTTTGAGTTCGAATATTTTCAAGCTCATTTAAACTTAAAAAGCTTTGTTGGGAATTAAAACTTTTTTGATTGTATTGGGTAATGGCTTCTGTGGGAAAATTTGTTTGTTCTATGTGTTTTTGAGTTTTATTTTCTTCAAAAAGCTTAACAGGGTTAACTTGTTGTTTTAGTTCTTTTTCAAAACCAGCTTTAATATTTTGCTGTATAAATTTAAAAATCAAACTTGGACTTTGAAATTTTACCTGCAGTTTTGCTGGATGGGTGTTTACATCAACCAATGCTGGGTCAAGCTTTAAGTTTATTACAGCTTGAGGATATTGATGCTCCATAACAAGATTTCTATATCCCTCATAAATTGCTTGTTGAATAAGTTTGTCTTGTACAGGTCTTGATTGCACAAATATGTAAATCCCTTGCTGAGTTGGTAGATTTAAATTGGGATGTACAAGCATGGCCTCAAGCTGCATTTGCTCTTGGCTAACATTCACATAATACGCATCTTGTTTTTTAACCTCTAAAACTTGGCAACACCTTGTGAAAAAATCCTGTGGGGGGTAATTTAGAATTACTTTTTGATCTTGCTTTAAAACAAGATGAATTTGCGGATGCGCTATTGCAAAATTTTTAAAAACTTTTTTAATGGCAAAAGTTTCCCCGCTTGTCGATTTTAAAAATTTCCGCCTTGCTGGAACATTATAAAATAAATCTTTAACTTCTACCTGGGTTCCTTCATTGGCTGCTGCTGGCACTTCATGATTTAATTTCCCACCATCAACAAAAATTTGTGCTCCCTTATTTGCACCTTTAAGACAAGAGCTTAGGGTAAGTCTGCTCACAGCCCCTAAACTAGCAAGGGCCTCTCCTCTAAAACCGAGGGTTTGAAGCTTAAATAAATCATCAATAGATTTAATTTTACTTGTAGCATGTCTTGTTATAGCTAATTTTAATTCATCAGGCTTTATTCCATAGCCGTTATCAACCACTTTAATAAGGCTTTTTCCGCCTTCTTCAAAGCTCACTTCTATGCGACTAGCTCCACTGTCACTTGAGTTTTCTAATAACTCCTTAAGTGCACTAGCAGGCCTTTCAATAACTTCACCTGCGGCAATTTTATTGATGGTAACATCATCAAGTAGTTGAATTTCCAATGTATTCACCTCTAATGGCCCCTTATACATTAGATTGTCTCTCAAGGCAAAAAATTACGCATTGCTTTATACTCAATTGGCTGGCAATTTAGAGGGCAGATGAAAGTTGCCCATTTTCTTGGAACCATTAGGCCTGAACATGATGGGGTCACAAGAGTCATGTACCAGCTCATGCCCCATTACTCAAAAAGCATAGATTATCACTATGTTTCACCAATTTTACCTCAAAAGCCACTAGATAATATGCATCTTGTTCCCTCAATACCTTTTCCCTTATCAACGGACTATAGGCTTTCAACCATTACGCATGAGTGGATAAGTGGTGTTTTTAAAGATAAAAAACCAGATTGTGTGCACATACACACACCTTGTACTTTAGGTTTGGCAGCTAAAAAATATGCCGTTAAAAATAAAATTCCTTATGTGATTACTTTTCATACACATTTTCCATCTTACTTAAAACATTACCATGTTGGAATTTTAGAGCCCTTAATATGGAAGTATCTTTTAAAGCTTCAAAATCAAGTATTTGCCACCATTACTCCCTCAACTGCCATTAAAAAAGAGCTTGAGGAAAAAGGCTTTAAAAAATTAATTTTTATTCCCCACGGAGTCAACACTCAGGATTTTTCACCTGAAAATTTAGACCCTGAATGGAAAAAAACAATTCAGGCTGAAAATAAATTTGTACTTTTATTTGTCTCCCGCCTTGTGGAAGAAAAAAACCTTAAAGTTTTAAGCCAAATACCTAGTTTAATAAAAAATAAAGACAAAATTAAATTTGTTATTGTTGGTGATGGCCCTTCTAGAAAAAAGCTAGAAACACTTATGCCTGATGCTTTTTTTGCAGGTTATCTTACAGGAGAGGAGTTATATAAAACATATGCATCAAGTGATATTTTTATTTTCCCCTCAATGACGGAAACTTTTGGCAACGTGACAGCAGAAGCACTTGCCTCAGGGCTAATAAGTATTTGTGCTAATAAGGGTGCTGCCGGTGATTTAATAAAAAATAATGTAAATGGTTTTTTAGTTTCAGGACTTAATGCTGCTGAATTTGCTAATAAAATTGATTATCTTATTGAGCACCCAGATGATTTGAGAAAAATAAAAGCAAACTGCAGGGAATCTGTTTTAAAATTTACTTGGCAACAAATTGCTCAAAAGTATGAAGCGCTTTATTATACTATGGCTCAAAAACTTCCCAGCTATGATGTTTCCCCTTCCACACTTTAAGACTTACTTTAGGCAATTGGTTATCTTGAATATGCTCTATATACGCATAAGTTGGGCGGCTTAAACGACCAAGACTTGCGGGGTCAAAACTTGTAACATCAGTCCAAGTTCCTGTGTTTATGTACTGGGTTCCATCGCGGTAATGTCTATGAGCAGCTTCATGGTTATGACCCATAATTAAAATTTTAGCCCCTGATTCTTGTAGAATTGATTGTGCAAGACTTCTTAATTTTGGCTTATTCATCAGTTGATAAACAATTTTAAGTGTCTTTGTAAAGCGAGCAAATCTATAAGGGTGAAACACAAAGCGCATTTTAATAAAAAATAAAACTGCTTTAATACCTTGAATAAGTGTGAACCAAAAGTCAAAAATGAGCCCCCAACGAATATACTTACTAAAAGGAATCACTTGAGAGACGTAGGATCTTCTCTCTTTAAGGGGGACTAAAAAGCCAGCTACAAAAAAACTACCAAAGGGATAATTCAAAACCACCCTCCCCTTAGCCTCTAAAAACATATTATCAGTATCAAAGTGATGAATGATCTCGTACTGGTGACCATGCTCAATGCGAACACCGTCAAACTCATAAGGCTCAAGGTAGAATTCAATTTTAGTGCTAATGGCTTCATGGATTTCACGCCTTACCTCTGGCCACCAAATGCCAGCATCATGATTTCCCCAAATGTATTTAACACTATGGCCTTTATCTATAAATTTTTTAAGTGCATCAATAATAAGGGGGTGCCCTTTTAAAATTCGCTTAATTTTGTGAACAGCTACAGATTCAAATATTTCATAGGCGTTTTTTGTATGGGTTCTGACTTGTAAGAGATCAAAAAAATCTCCATTTATGACAAGCTCCATTTTTGCATCAGAATACTCGCCTGTAGTGTAATACTCTAAAAACTCTACAAATTTTGCATCTTTTCTAAAATCTTCAAGAGGGTTAATACCACCATCTGCCAGGGTGGGGCCGGAACCAAGATGACAATCGCTGATGACAAGCTTTATACGCTTCATTGTGTATAATTTTATAATGCCATTCGTTATAAAAACTGACAACTCATTTTATTTGACATCTAGTTATTCAAAGATACTATTTTTGTGATTCAAACGAAAGGATACCTCAATGAAGCCAACATTATCTGTATTTTGTCTAGTTTTAACGATGTTTTTTTTAGACCAAGCCCAAGCTCAATCTAAAAGACAAACTAAAAAAACATATTCTTATGAGCAATATGAAAACAGTGTTAAAGAGCATGAATGGGACTTTACTGGCCTTATTGGGCTTTACAACCCAGGCACTGGCTTTGGAGCAAGAGCAGCTTATAGAATTTTTGATGATATTTTACCCTCTTCAAATGATACTTTAAGCGTTGAATCAGGCCTTACTTTTATTAGCGTTAGTGAATCTGTTTTAGGAGTTAACTCAAGTTATTCTTATATTGAAATACCAGTTCATGCCAGATGGGATTTTCACGTAGCTAATAAAAAACTTCTTGTAGGACCTGTTGCAGGTTTTAATTACCTAACATCTGCTACAGTCACAATTAATGGTCAGCCCTACACTATTTCAAGAAGTGGTGGCCTTTTTGTACAATTAGGCGCTTCAGGAATTTATTATTTTAATGAAAACTTTGGAGCCCGCGCACAACTTCTAGTTGGTAGCTATACAACCCTTATCGTAGGTGTTAACTACGCTCTCTAAGAGGATTTAAAATGTTAAAACTTAATTCGCTTTTTTGGGCTACAAATAATGTAAGCGAGCTATGTTCTAAACTTGAAAAAGTGGGTTTTAACATTACTGATTCTCACCGCTACCCTAAAAACAAGGCCGTTTATTTTGGTCCTGATAGCTTTGAAATAATGCAGGCTTCTGAAAAAACAGGGCAGGGAATAATAGGTTTAGAATTTGAATCCGATGATATTGCAAATGAATACAAAGCCTTTGAAAAAAAATTCTCTCACTTAAATAAACCAATGATAGCTGAAACTGAAAAAGGGGTTGCTTGGTATGGATTTTACTTAACCAGTGAAGCTACTCCTGGCTTTGAATCATGGATTGTTATGACCTCCCCTGATGAAATGAAAAGATTCGATAATGAAATTTTACCAAGAAAACACTCAAACTCTGCATTTGGTTTTGAAGCTGTTAGCTTTTCTACCAATAAAGTTGAAGAAGTCTCAAAAAAATGGGCCTTAACTTTATCAAAATCGCAAAGCAAACTTTCATGGAATGAAATAAAAGATGCGCAAGCATATAGAGTTTTGGTGGGAGATAAATTTATAGATGCAGTGGAGTTTGATCAAGCTCGCAATGGAGCATTTATGCTCACAGTACGGACAGTTGATCTGGAATTAGCAAAAAGTATTTGTTTAAAAAATAATATAAAAATAAGCCCCTGTGACAACCGAGATGGTTTTATTATAGCCCCCTCATATTTTGATGGCTTATATGTTCGCATCATTCGCCATAACTGGAAAAGATATCTTCCTTTAGTTAAATCAAATTTCCCATATTACCGCCGCGAAGATAAGTTTCGTCCCCTTGGCGGAGCCTATACTTCCACCCTTGAGCAAGGCTTTAAAGACGATTGGTCTTACTAAAAAAGTGTTAGTCGCCTTTTGGTAAGGCGGCGCATTAATATTTAAAAAATCTTTATTGTATTTAAAAGTATTTGATGCTCTGATTTTAAGCATTCATACAAAAAGGGGGATTTACATGAAATTTTTAGTTTTAATTACAACTTTTTTTGCATCAACTTTAGCCTTTGCAATGCCAAAAGTTGGAGACTATGTGAAGTTTGAAGGTGGGGCACTTATAAATGGAGAAAAGCTCTCATGGACTTTTGAAAAAGAGCTTACATCTATGGATGGAGAGTTTTTTACTTTAAAAGAAACCATCACACCTCAAAGTGGTAAACCCACTCAAACCACTTCAAAAATGCACGTTTCATCCCTTATGGATGATGCAAAAATCGATTACATTGTTACAAATTGTGAAAAATTTGGTGGTAATATAATGAATGCCGTATTTGCCATTGGTAATAAACAAGTATGCCGTATTTCTAGCATCACCCCAGATAAGGCTATGGCTATTTATTATTTAAAAATTCCTTTTGGTCATGCTGGAGTAGCAGTACAAACAAAAGATAATTTTAGTTATTTAAGTCTAAGCGATTACAGGTTTGGTAATTAATTTAAACTTGGGGGCTGGGCTTCTGGAGTTTGAGGCTCAAGCCCCAACTTATCTATTGTAGTGCCAAATTTTGCAACACGATCTTCCACATTATTATACTGGTTTTGTGCATCTTTTAAGTGTTTGCCTACTTTTTCAAAATCAACACCAAATTTTTGAAAATCTGATTTTAATTTTAATAGTGCCTGCTCAATTTTTTTAGCCTCATTTTGAATTTTAAGCCCCCTAAAGCCTATGGCTATGGCCTGAAGGTATGCATAAAATGAATTAGGAGAAACAGGAATGACATGTTTTTTTAAACAATACTGATGAAGATCAGAATTTTTCATAAGCTCGTAATAAACGCTTTCAGTGGGGATAAACATAAAAGCAAAATCTAGAGTTTTATCTGGAATAATATATTTTTCACTAATAGATGCTGCCATTTGTTTAACATCTTCAGCAAAGGCTTTTTGTGCTAACTTTAATTCCTCATCACTTGTAGATGCATCAAATATTTTTTTAGCATTACTTAATGGAAATTTAGAATCTATGCACAAATAGCCTTCTTTTAATTTTATAACCGCGTCTACTTGCTCTTTAGATTTTTTGTCTATTAAAAATTGCTCCTCAAAGGAATCTTCTGGCAAAACCTCCCTAAGCATCTCTGCTAATTGAAATTCACCCATAGCCCCTCTGAGCTTTGGGGTTTCTAAAATACGTGAAAGGTCTTTTACACCTTGGGATAAACTCACAACTTGTCCTGTGACATTTTGTAATTCCTCAAGCCTTTTACTAACTGTTGTCATAGAGTCAAAATTTTGCTTAACACTTAGAGATAATTTTTGGTCCACCTCAGTGCGTATGGATTCCAATTTTTTTTGGAGATCATCTGTTGTTAATTGTAGGTTTTGACGAAGCTCCATGCGGCTTCTTGAAAGAGAATCTTCAAAGCTTTTAAGTAGCGTCTTAAGTAGGTAAAAGCCCCCACCCAAAAAAAGTGCTACAATAATAACTCCCAAGACTACTAATAAGACCGATTCCATAGTTGCAACCTATTATATTAATACATTAGAGTCAAAGAATGCCTCAAAGAGCACTGATTATTTTAACCTTAATCAACATTCTTAACTATATAGACCGTTGGATTGTCGCAGCTGTTATTCCAGTTATGAGTGTGGATTTAAACTTAAACCACACACAATCAGGCCTAATAATGAGTGCTTTTATGTTGGGCTATTTTGCCACAAGCCCCCTTTTTGGTTATTTAGCAGATAGATATAAACGCCTTCATGTTATATCAGCCGGAACATTAGTTTGGAGCATAACAACAGCTGCAGCAGGAGTTGCTCAAAATTTTTATCAAATGCTCGCATCAAGAATTGTAGTTGGCGTTGGGGAGGCAAGTACCGTATCAACCAGCCAAGCCCTTTTAAGCGACTACTATCCCCCTCAAAAGCGCAGTCAAATTATGGCCATTTTTACAGCTGCCATTCCAGTGGGTGCTGCATTAGGTTTTGTTTTAGGTGGACTTTTGTCTCATCACTACGGTTGGAGAAATGCTTTTTTTATTGCAGGTCTTCCAGGTGTTTTATTAGCAGTTTTTATTTACCTACTTAAGGAGCCTAAACGTGGTGCCTTTGAAAATTTAAATGAAGAACAAGTAACAACGAGCTTTAAAGAAGATGTTTTAATTTTATTAAAAAATTCAAACTACATGCTAACTGTTTATGGTTACACTGCTTTTACTTTTGCTATTGGTGGTATTGCAAGCTGGATCCCTCAATATTTAGTAAAAGTGCGCAATATTCCATTAAAAGATGCAGACATGGTCTTTGGCGGTATAACCGTTGTTACAGGTGTTTTGGGAAGCCTTTTTGGCGGCTGGCTTGCAACTTATTTTTTAAAAAGAAAAGCAAGAGGGGATTTATTTTTTGTATTTTTATTAACAGCAATAGCCACACCCTTAACTTTTGCTTGTTTTTTTGTAAATGATTTGACTTTATTTTACGTTCTTATTTCTACAGCTGAGTTTTTTCTTTTTGCCACTCAGCCAAGTGTGAATGTGGTTTTACTTGAAGTAGTTAGCCCTAAAATTAAAAGCTTAGCATTGGCATTTTCAGTTTTCACGATTCATCTTTTAGGGGATTTAATCAGCCCCCCACTTGTTGGCATTTTGTCAGATTACTTTTCCCTACAAAAAGGAATTCTTTTATTACCTTTAGCCCTTATTCCTTCAGGATATTTTTACTTAAAAGCCTATCTTAGAATACAAAAAATGAACTAGTCGTTAAATATACCCCACTCGGTAAGCCAATTAGAAAGCCTTTGGCGTGAAACACCTAAAAGCCTAGCCGCTGTTGAGCGATTATTTTTTGTCTCTTTT
This sequence comes from Oligoflexia bacterium, assembly GCA_016715815.1. Taxonomy (GTDB): domain Bacteria; phylum Bdellovibrionota; class Bdellovibrionia; order JABDDW01; family JABDDW01; genus JADJXN01. Next base: position 30,401 of record JADJXN010000003.1, on the reverse strand, counting down.
AAAGTTGTTAGCACATAGTTTTTTTGAAGTGCCTGCATTTTTTCTACAATATTAATGCTTTTTTGATTACTTAAAGCCTCTTTAACTTCACCTTGAATATTATCACTAGCACTTTCTTTATTTTGGCTTAACTCTTTTGCAGCTCCCTGAAACTCTAACCACTGATTAAAGTATTCCAATAAAACTAAATTTTTATGATTTAGTTTAGGAACCAAGAATAATGCAAATGCCTTTAGTTGGCGCACATTGCCTGGCCAAGAATAATGAGTTAATACCTCTAAACACTTAGACTCTATTTGAGCTGATTTAATTTTAAACTCATTCAAAAAGCCTTGTAGTAAATAGGCTATGTCTTCTTTTCTTTCCCTTAGAGGACTTGCTTTAATTGTAAAAACATTAAGTCTAAAAAATAAATCCTCTCTGAATTCTTTTTTTTCAATAGCCTCATTTAAATTAACATTCGTTGCAGCTATGACTCTAAAATCTATAGGCCGCTCCTTTTCACTACCAAGGCGTCTTACCTTTTTTTCTTGAAGCACTCTTAATAGTTTTGCTTGTAATTCCGGGTTTAAATCCCCTATTTCATCTAAAAATATATCCCCGCCATTGGCCGCTTCAAAAAGCCCTGTTTTTGTATTAAGTGCCCCTGTAAAAGCGCCCTTTTCATAACCAAATAATTCAGATTCAACTAAATTCTCAGGTAAACTTGCACAATTAACAGTAATAAATGGCCTATGGTTTTTCCCCATATTTTCCCATAATGCCTTTGCAATAAGCTCTTTTCCTGTACCTGTTTCGCCTAAAATTAAAAATGGACCTGGCATTTTGCCAACGCTATTAATTTGCCCTTTAAGCTCTTTAATTTTTTCTGACACACCTTTAAGCCCTGAGCCCAAATCTGATTTAATTGTCACTTGCCTTGTTTGAGCTTTTAAATTTCTCCAGTGAAGTGCCTTTAAAAGTGCAATTTGATACCCTTGTGGGTTCACAGTGCCTTTAGCGACATAATCAACAGCACCAATTTCTAAGCACTGAGCTATAGTTTGGGGGTTATCTATTCCTGAGATCATCACGCATGGAAGATAGGGGTCTAAGCTTTGAATTTTTTTAAGTAGCAAAATGCCGTCTTTATCTTCAGGGCCTTCAAGCTGAATATCTAAAAAAGCGGCTATGTAGTTGTTTTTACTAAGTGCTTCCTCTGCAGCAGAAAAACTTGTAACCACAGTACAATGATAATCTTTAAATACGCTTTTGAGGGTTTGCTGTAATAAGATGTCATCTTCAACAATAAGTATTTTCATTATTTTGTAAGCTCCTATAGGGCTAATATTAATGCATATTTTAGGCCTAAATTGACCCCCAAACTTGACCATTTAAGCCCTTTAAGCATAAAACATTAAGTATGTCTAAAAAAGTAATCATTACGGGTGCCATGGGTTTTATTGGAAGCCTTGCTGTTATTCATCACTCACGCAAAGGCTCTCAGGTTTTGAGTGCAGACCATCAAGAACTCTTTAGTAAGAGAAATTATCTAGATGGCATTAATTGTAACAAAATAGATGCTGAAAAACTTTTAAACAGTTTTGATTTAAATGGCACACCCGATCTTGTCATTCACTTAGGCGCTATTACCAACACAGCTGCCTCTGACAAAAATGAGCTTAATAAATGGAACGTGAATTATTCAAAAAAAGTTTGGGAGTTTTGTACACTCAACAAAGTCCCTTTAATTTATGCCTCTAGTGCAGCGACTTATGGCTCTGGATTGCAAGGCTTTAGTGACAGCCATGGTCTTATTAAAACGCTCAGGCCTCTTAATCTTTACGGTTTAAGTAAACATGAGTTTGACTTATGGGCTTTAGAGCAAAAAAATACTCCACCAAATTGGTATGGGTTAAAATTTTTTAATGTTTATGGTCCTAATGAGACTCATAAGGAGCGCATGGCAAGCTCTATTTGGCATGGGTATAATGAAATTAAAAATTCTGGCAAAATGACTTTATTTAAATCTCACAACCCAGATTATAAAGATGGCCAGCAGGCTCGGGATTTTATTTTTGTAAATGATATTTTATATATCATGGATTTTTTAGAAGCTAAAAAGCCAGCCAGTGGAATTTATAATTGTGGCACAGGTAATGCCAGCACCTTTTTAGATGTGGCTAAAAACTTATTTATTCATTTTAAAAAACCAATTGATATTAATTGGATTGATACACCTGTTGAATTCAGAAAATCTTACCAATATAAAACCCAAGCTGAGATGACAAAATTAATTGAGGCAGGTTATTCAAGAAGTTTTACCCCTTTAAATGAAGGGGTTAGAAAATATTTAAGCTCAATTTAAAATGTATAACCAATACTAAGGCCACTTGTGAGAAGTCTAGTGTTTGCACCAAACATGTAATACAGTGCACCTCTTAACAAAAAACCACCTTCAGGACGATACTCATAACCTAAACCTGGTAAAAATGTTAAGCCTGTACTTTTAAAACCATAAGCATCAAAAGTATTAGAAGCTAAAACAATATCTTGGGCAAAGGTTGCAAAAATTCTGTGAAGTCCCTCAAGAAAATAAAAATTAATATAAATAGGTATTATTGTAACACTCACACTTTCAGTAGCTGTGGCAGTTCGCCAATGTGAAAAGCCACCACCTAAATAAAAAGAGCCAGCCAAAATAGTATCAAAATTAATACTAAATAAACCGGCTCTTCCAGAAACTTCCACACTTGCAGCATTTACCCCTGCCCCAAATGTTTTGAGGCAGGTTAATAATGCTACTAGCAGAATAAATAATTTAAAACGCGTAACCAACTGTTAAGCCACCAGTGAAGTATGTGCCTCCACTAACCATAATAAGGTAAGGTGCCGCTCTAAATAAAAACCAGTCATCACCGCGGTATTCATATCCAGCACCTATAACTGGCGCAATAATTGTTCCTGTTGCACCAGTACTAAAACCATAGCTAGCTGATGAAATCGAACCTGAAACTATCATCACGTCTACACCACCTGTAGCATATATTCTATGGTTTGATTCACTAAAATAGTAATTGCCGTATACTGGTATGGCAGTAACTGATGCACTTGCAGAGGTCGTTCCAGCACTTGCACTTATACTTACGGTACCAAAGCCTGCACCTACTGCAATATTGTCAGTGACCATGGCATCAAAGTTAACACTCCAGAGAAGCCCTCTACCCACAATTTCAAGGTTAATTGATTTTTCTGGTAAAGCTGCATACTGCGTCTTTTCTCTTTTTTCAACAAACTGCTCTTTTTTTGCAGCCGCCTTTTTTTCTTGTGCGTTTGCACCAATCACTAATGCTGTTAAAACAAAAAACAAAAAAACATTTTTCATGGTTATCCTTTCAGTTTTACGTTATCCCAGTTTTTAATTTGCCAGTTTGTTTTTACCTGGCATAAATCTTCATTCTCTTCATTTTTAATTAACGTTAGAGCCTCAATAAAAGCAGGTTCCCCTGATGCTATATCAGATTTAGCTTGTGAAATTTTATCTTCACTAAAGCTGCACCCACCATAAACGGTCTCACGTGCTTGTTTTAAATAAATTATAGAAGCATCTTTTAAAATAATTCTATATTTTTGTGGGTTAAAATTTTTAACAATTAAAATTCCAGCACAAGTCTCCCCTAAAGTAAAGAGGGCTCCCGCATGTACACCACCCAAATGATTTTTAACCCCGCGGTGAAGCTTGACCCTAATTTTTGATTCCGTATTGCTCCACTTTACTAAAGTGCAATTGAGATGGCTGTTAAAGGGGCTAGCCATGTTTAAGTATTGAATTACAATTTTTCTAGCAACAACGGGTGATAGGTTTTCAATTTTTTGCAAAACTGCTTCTAAATCAAATTTCATTTTTTGCTTCCCAATATTCCTTTACTAAGCGTTTAACAATTTCTGCAGCTGGTAAAACATCATGTATAAGCCCAACACCTTGGCCCGCACTCCAAACCGTTTTCCAGGTGGTCTTATGTGCGGCATTTTCTAAAAGATTTTGCCCAAGCAGTACCCTTAATGTTTTAACAAGTTTTTTTGTACTTGGGTGTTTAATTAAAAAATCTTCTAAAAAATTTAATTCTAAACCCTGTTTTTTAATAAAATCAGTGTTAATCACAGAAGCAGGCGTTCCTGAGATTTTTTTTGTTAAAACAATTTCTTCAGGTTTTGAATTTAAAACTGCATTTTTATATTCGGTACTTGCATTTGCTTCATTTGAGGCAATAAATCTTGTTCCAATTTGGACCGCATCTGCGCCAAGCACCAATGCCGCTAAAATTTGCCTTCCCGTTGCAATGCCACCAGCTGCTACAATTGGAATTTTAAGTTTTGATTTTAAATAAGGAATTAAAACCATTGGACTTATGGGCCCGGCGTGCCCACCAGCCCCACTTGAAACAGCAATGACCCCGTCACAACCTAAATCTTGGACTTTTAAGGCATAGTTAAGATCAACCACATCGCAAAAAACTTTTCCTCCGTAACCATGCACAGCTTGTATTACTCTTTTTGGGTTGCCTAATGAAGTAATCACCAAAGGCACTTTATGTTTAACACAAACCTGAAGGTCTTGGTCTACACGTGGATTAACTTTATTAACAATTAAATTTACTCCAAAGGGCTTTGCGGTTTTTGAGCGAATGACACCCAGCGCTGCATCAAATTCTTCTGATTTTCTCCAATTTAGGGAAGGAGTCGCTCCAATGGCCCCAGCATTTGAGACCTCACTCACAAGTAGCTCATTACTAACTAAAAACATAGGTCCTGCTATGATCGGATATTGGCATCCAAGTAGTTTGGTAAAAGCAGTTTGAATAGAATTTTCCATTGCAAGATAAAGCCTGCCACATTTATTATGTTTAAGTCAAAACCAGAAAGCGCGGAGATACATATGTCTACAACCAATACCACCTCAGATACTAAAACAGAGCTTCTTGATGCCCTTTTACATACAAACTTAAAGCGCATTGCAGTAGCAAAACTCTGTGCATTTGCGGCTTCTTTAATTATGCTAATGGTGACATCATTTATCCAAATTGGAACTGCGGGCAAACTTTGGTGGCTACAACTTATGGCCTCAATGGTTTATGGCGGTAAAGCTTTTTTGGTAGATGCTTCCTCTACTGTTTATATAGTGGGCTTTGTTATTCATATCTTCTTTGCTGGGATGTGCGGTTTTATGGTTGGCAAAAGGACAAGGCTTGCAATTTTTATGTCTTTTACCCTTTCTTTAGGCTTTTTAATGTCTGTTGTGGGTAAAGTTTTAAAAGTTTAAGTGCATTTTAAAAAAGAAATTAAACCAACAATTCAATTGGCAGTTCCTGTTATTATTGCTCAAGTTGGGCAAATGACCATGGGCTTAGTTGATACCTTCATGGTGGGAAAGCTTGGCCCTGAGGCTATTGGGAGTGTTGCTTTAGCTAATGCTATTTTCTTTTTTGTATCTATTTTTGCCATTGGACTTTGCTCTCCCCTTGACCACTTTGTATCAAAAGCTATGGGAGAAAAACGTAGTCCCAATGAAATTACATCTTGGCGTTTACAGGGACTTTACTTTTCAATATTAATTAGCCTGCCTTTAATGGTTTTTATTCAAATTGTGATTCATAACCTACAGGCTTTTGGTGCAGCAGATATAACCGTGACAGGTGCTAAAGCTTTTAGCAAATACTATATTCCAAGTCTTTTACCCTTTATGGTTTATTTTTCTCAGCGGCAATTTTTGCAAGCCACAGGTTTTGCAAAACAAGTCAGCTATAGCCTTATTTTGGGAAATATTTTAAATATTTCTTTAAATTGGGTTTTTATTTACGGAAACCTAAATATGCCAGCCATGGGAGTTCAAGGCTCAAGTCTCTCCTCGCTTTTAACAAGAATTATTTTAGCACTTTACTTAATTTTTCTTTCTTTTAAATTTCAAAAACAAGTCTCATGGAGGCTAGATTATAAATATATAGATAAACTTTTTAAACTAGGTCTTCCTGCGGGCTTACATCATCTTTTTGAAGTAGGAGTTTTTTCTTTATCAACAGCTCTAGCCTCAAAGCTTGGGCCATTAAAATTAGCAGCACACTCTATTGTTTTAAATCTAGCTAGTTTTACTTTTATGTTTCCTCTGGGGTTATCCTCAGCTTCAGCAATTAGAGTGGGAAATTATCTAGGGGGAAACAAAAAGCAGGAGATGTTTAACACCGGTTATGCTTCATTTTACATTGGTCTTATTGGGATGATTATAACAGGGCTTTTTTTATTTTTATTTGGCATACCGCTAACCGGCTTATTTACAAAAGATTTAGAGGTTATTAACTATGCTGGACAAATTCTTCTTATTGCCGCTCTGTTTCAAATATTTGATGGTATTCAAGTAATAGGAGCGGGAGTTTTACGTGGAGCAGGTGAGACAAAGTTCACAGCTCTTTCAAACTTTATAGGTCACTGGCTTATTGGTTTACCTGTAGGGGTTTATTTATGTTTTTTTACCCTCCTTGGACTTCGAGGGCTTTGGATGGGGCTGTCTTTAGGCCTAATTTATGTTTCTATAGTTTTATTCCTAGCTTGGCGTAAAAAAGAACGTTTGATCTTAAAAAACCAATGAATTATGTTACTTATAAATTTCATATAAAGGAGATTATAAATGGCACAAGTAGCACAAAGCGCGCCTTACTTTAAGGCAAAAGCCGTAGTTAATGGCGATATCAAAGAAATTTCATTAAACGATTATAAAGGTAAGTGGCTTGTCTTTTTCTTTTACCCACTTGATTTTACATTTGTTTGCCCAACTGAAATTTTAGCTTTTAATGAACAGCTAGATAAGTTTAAAGCCCTAGGTGCAGAGGTTTTAGGTTGCTCTGTTGATAGCGAACATACTCACCGCGCTTGGATGAATACAGCACCAAAAGATGGTGGTATTGGTAAGCTTCAATACCCACTTTTAGCTGATATTACAAAAGACATTGCCCGTGATTACGGTGTTTTACTGCCAGCAGGTATTGCTCTAAGAGGTTTATTTTTAATTAACCCTGAGGGAAAGATTGAATACTCAGTTATTCATAACCTAGGCGTTGGAAGAAGCGTTGAGGAAACATTAAGAGTCTTAGAAGGCTTTCAAACTGTAGCAAAATCCGGTGAGGTTTGCCCTGCTAATTGGAAAAAAGGTGCAACCACTATGAAGGCAACCCCTGAGGGAGTTAAGGGTTACCTTGGTGGAAAACATTAACTTTTAAGAATACATATACAAAGGGCTGGTTTTTTAAAAAGGCCAGCCTTTTTATTTACTTGCAAATAAAAACCATCACCCCTAGCATTGACATATGAGCGAAAAAGCAAAAACAATAAGAACTGTTATACTCACCTGCCTTGTTATTTTAGGCGGCTACTATGCCTATAAATTTGCAACCCGCTCACCAGGGCCAGACCCATTCATCAGAAAGCGTGGCGGACCCTGCCCGGGAGAAACAAAAACAATGGTGCAAAATGATCCCTACATGAGAGGTGTCATTGAGCAGGGCCAAAAATTTAGAGTTATTTTAAATTACTACGATTGCAATAAGCCAAAAAGAGGCGAGCTTGTTTTATTTCAGATTCATCAAAGCATGGACCCTGTTGTTAAAATTATTCGTGGTGTTCAAAATGATCGTTTTAAATTAATTAAAGATGTAAAGCGCGGTGCTTGGAACTTAGAAGTTGAAGACGATATTATTTATTCTTTAGTCAATAAAGATGAAAAATACTTTTTTGGCGGTAACATGGCTCCACCACTTTCACTTTATGAACGTTCCCACAACGGCAAAATTACTGGGAATGGAGATGTTATTTTATTATCTAGCTGGCCCCCAGGTAGCATAGATAGTGGTCAATTTGGTATGTTTAATCTTGCTGACGTTGTCGGTAAAGTTGAACTCATTGATGGTACAAGCCCCATTGAAGTGAAAGAGCCAAATGCTCAAGAAGAACCCGCTGTAGCTGCAGAAACCCCACAGGTACCAGCTAAGAGGCCCAAAAAACCTAAAGCGCAACCTCAACCAACAACACCTCCCGCACAAGGGCAGTAATATTTAAAAGTAGTTTTATATGATTCATTTTTCTAACGTAACAAAACAATACGGCTCAAAAGTTCTTTATAAAGATGCGTCTTTTCAAATTAACCCTGGCGAGAAAATCGGCCTTGTTGGCCCCAATGGTGCTGGTAAAACAACGGTGTTTAGAATTCTCAGTGGTGAAGAAGGTGTTGATTCAGGACAAGTTTCAAAGCCAAAAAAATTAGTAATTGGTTATTTTTCTCAGAATATTGAAGAAATGGCAGGAACTAGTGTCATTGAAGAAGTTAAATCTGCCGCAGGAAATGTCTCTGTAATTAAAACTAGGCTATCAGATTTAGAAGAAAAGCTCTCCACGTCCATGAGTGATGATGAAATGGAAAAAACTCTCGCAGAATATGGAGATCTTCAAGCCGAGTTTGAACGCTCCGGCGGATATGATTTAGACTCACGTGCTGCAGAAATTCTCACAGGCCTTGGCATTATGCCAGAGGATCACCACCGAGATACCAGCACTTTTAGCGGTGGTTGGAAGATGCGCATAGCTCTTTCAAAAATTTTAGTTTTAAACCCTGATGTTTTATTAATGGATGAACCTACAAACCACCTTGATTTAGAATCTATTATTTGGCTTGAAGAATGGCTTAAGAATTTTAAAGGCTCCATTTTAATGACAAGCCATGACCGTGATTTTATGAACCGTATTGTTACAAAAATTATAGAAGTGGCCCATAAAACCATCACTCTTTATTCTGGCAATTACGATTTTTACGAAAAAGAGAAACGTACAAGACTGCAACAACTTATTGCCTCAGCTAAGCGTCAAGAAGATATGCTAGCAAAAGAAGAGGAATTTATTGCTCGCTTTGCAGCCCGTGCAAGCCACGCGGCTCAGGTGCAATCTAGGGTAAAAAAATTAGAAAAAATTGAGCGCATAGAAATTCCAAAAGAAGAAGAAACCATGAGCTTTATTTGGCCAACGCCTCAGCGCGGCGGAGATGAAGTTGTAAAGTTTGAAAATTTAGGCAAAACCTGGAAAAAAGATGATGGCGTAGAAAAATTAGTATTTAGTGGCGCAACTGCTACTGTTAAAAGACTCTCTCGTGTAGCTGTTGTGGGAATTAACGGGGCTGGAAAATCGACACTATTAAAAATAATTACAGGTCAAACAAATGCAACATCAGGCAACTTAAATGTTGGTGCAAGTATTGAGACAGGTTATTTTAGCCAAAACTCACTTGATGTTTTAAACCCCAAAAACACTGTGTTTGAAGAAGTACAATCAAGAATTCCAAATGCAAGTATTGGCTATGTTAGAAGTCTACTAGGAGCTTTCAAGTTCTCAGGCGATGAGGTTGATAAAAAAATATCAGTGCTTTCTGGTGGTGAGAAAAGTCGTGTGGTTTTAGCCACGATTTTGGCTAAACCTGTTAACTTTTTAGTTTTAGATGAACCCACAAACCATTTAGACATTGCCTCACGCGAGGTGTTGCTTGAGGCTATTAAAAAGTTCCCAGGCACTGTGATGATTGTAAGCCATGACAGACACTTTTTAAGAGAAATGACAACACGTGTATTTGAGTTAAGTAAACAACACCTTCATATTTATGAGGGTAATTGGGATTATTACTTGTCAAAAAAGCAAAGCCTCTAATAAAATTTCCCTTAGGGGGAATTTTATGAAACTTATTACTTTTTTAGCTACACTTTTACTTTCACAACTCATTGTTGCTAACCCAGAAAAGCTTTTAAGCGATAACCCAAGGTATTTTATAATACCCAATGAAGCACTAGCAGCCTTACAACAGCAGGCTGCACCTTATATTAAAATGAAAGGCCCTTGGCTAAGTCTTGTGGCATTAAACCCAACACAGGCAAATAAATTATCTTATCTTGTGCATGAGCTTTATAATAAATGTGGTGGCTTTTTAGATATTCAAAATAAGCTTGATCAGGGTTTAACACCTGAACAAGCCCTTTCATGGGCCCACTACCAAGCAAGGTCTAAGAGAATTAGAAATAACTTGCCTCAAACACCTCAGTACCCACAGCATGTAGAACTTTTATATAAAAACTTAAACTCTCAAAGAACTCTTGCTTATCTTCAAGAACTTGTCAGCTTTCCAGATAGGTATTCTCGCGGTGAAGGTGGAGTTAAGACAACTCAATTTCTTGCACAAAGAGCAAAAGAATTAAGTATGAAATTTAACCGCCCTGATGTTTCAATAACTATTATTCCAACAGGCAGCTGGTATAAACAAGATTCTGTGCTTGTTAGAATTCCCGGAAAAAACTCTTCTCTTGCCGGCGTTTTAATTGGTGGGCATATGGATACTTATAATAATCAAAAACCAGGGGCAGATGATGATGGTTCAGGCACTGTAAGTGTGCAGGAGCTTTTAACAGGAGTGTTGCAATCGGGTTTAAAATTTAATAGAGACATATATTTTGCCTACTATGCCGCTGAAGAACAAGGTCTTCACGGCTCAGCTCGTATGGTTGAAGAATTTCAGAAAAGAAAAGTCGCCCTTCGTGGGGTTATGCAGTTTGATATGACAGGTTTTAAATCTCCCAAAGATAAATTTGATATGTATTTAATTAATGATTATGTAGATCAAAACTTAAACGCATTTCTTAAAAAGCTAATTGATGCTTACGTCAAGGTTAGTGTGGGTTTAACAAAATGTGGTTACGCTTGCTCAGACCATGCTTCTTGGCATAATGCAGATTACCCTTCAAGCTTTCCCTTTGAAGCCTCTTTTGAAAATGACAATAAAACCATTCACTCCGGTAATGATAAAATTGAATTGTTGAACCTAAATCATATGATGAATTTTGTAAAACTAGGAGCCGCCTTTATTGTGGAGTTAGGCGAGCCTATTTCAAATTAATACTTCATACAAGTAATTGAATTATTGCATTTGTTGCACACAATACTTAGTGGAAATCTATAAAATGATTTTTGTATATTAAGTGACTCCTTACAAGAGGAACACTCGCCTGAACCGCTTAGTATTAATTTAGTTTGCTTATAAACTATAAAGACAACCACTGGGCCTGCCAATAATAACCCTGGCACTAAAAAGAAATGAAGAATAGGAAGAAATACAGAAAAAATTGCCGCCCCCCAACACATACCACCAAACTTTAGAGCCCTCACAAGTCTTTCTTTTTGACTAAGAAGTTGAATATTTAGCACTCCATCGGTTTTATTAGTAAGGCCTTCTTTTGAAAGAATGATTTTTTCTTCTACTAAGTTCATTTTTTAATCTCTGCCTTGGTATAAAAGTGCTTAACATGCTCATAAAAGGATTCATCATCAATAATGCGCGCAAACCATTGAGCCGTCATGGCCGCTACCATCATAGGGAATATGGCAGAATGACGATCAGTCATTTCAAGCACTAAAATAAAGGCCGTAAAGGGTGTTCTTGTAACACCTGTTAAAAAACCAATCATTCCAAGCATGACCATCAAATTTGTATGATGCTCCCCTATGAATTTTGCCAAAAATGAACCAATAGAGGCTCCAATAGCTAAAGATGGAGAAAAAATTCCACCAGCAGCACCTGAAAGATAAGAAATAATTGTTCCAAAATATCTTATTATTACAAGTTCAATACTGGGTGCATCTTTATGAAATAAAAACCCTGTTATAGTATCTACGCCAGAGCCAGCAGCTTTTGAATTTAAAAGTGAAAGCCCTGCCATGACTGAGCCACAAGCAAGTGTGAGTAGTACTAGGTAGGATAATTTTGTTATTGCCCTTCTTTTTTTTATAAGAAAAAGTAATAAACTTCCAAAAAGTGCTCCCAATAACCCAGTCAAAGCCCCATTGGCAAAAGCTGCTGGTATAATTTTAAAATCTACTTTTTCTAAAGCTGGAAAACCTAGGTAAAGATAATTTCCTAGAACCCATTGAGCCACTAAACCTGAAACAATGACACCACTAAGAAGTGCCGTACGCACTTTATGAAAGTGCACTAAACCTAGCTCTTCAATGGCATAAACAATTCCCCCAAGTGGTGTGTTAAATGCAGCAGCTAAACCTGAGGCAGCTCCTGCAACTACCCACGTATGCTCACTAATATTAGGGGAAAATCTGCGCACTAGCTTTCCAAAAAAATGAAAAATGCTTGTACTAATCTGTAGCGTAGGGCCTTCTCTTCCAATTGCCCCACCACCTAACACACACAATAAGGCACTTATAATTTTAACCACTGCAGTTTTTAATGAAAGAAGTCTATCTACAATAGTTTTATTCTCTGGAGTATAATTAATCTCATTGGCCGCCATTATTTGAGGAATACCGCTTCCAGATGCTTCTGGTGCAAAACGACGTATAATGAGCCATGAAAGTAAAAATAGAATTGGTGAAACTACAAATATTGAAAAGTGTAAATGTCCTACTAATTTTTGAAAGCCTCCCTCTGCAATTTTAAATAAATAAGCAAATAAAATTGATACTGAAGAGGCTACAAGAGCTGAAACCCAAAGCCCTATTGTTTGGAAATTTTGTTTATCTGAAATGAGCTTATTAATTTTTCGTACATGCTCTTTAGGAAGTCTATCAACTAGACGCCTTGCATGCTGCTTAAACTTTTCTGCAGTATCTCGCATGATAGTTTTAAATTTTTATATTGAGATAGTAGGTATTTCAAGAATTGATTTTATTTTTTCAGATATAGGATATCTGATATCAGAGTGGTTCTGGTAGGCACGACTGGGCTCGAACCAGCGACCTCTACCATGTCAAGGTAGCGCTCTAACCAACTGAGCTACGCGCCTATTAAAAGATTAACTGAATTTATATAGAAAGATCAGCTGTTGCAACCTCATTATTAATACTCTGTAATGGCTTAAGCTGGGCTTCAAAAATTTGCACCCAACGGCGTGCTAAATCTTCTAAATTAAGCTCAAAACCAACTTCCATAAATTTGGCCATCTCAAGTTCCATGTTTGTTGAAATGGAAGTAAGCCCGCATTGCCTGATATTTTTAAATGGCTCAAGATCATTAAACACATTTAAAGCAAGTCCGTGCATGGTCACACCTTTTTCTATGCGTATCCCAAAAGCTGCAATTTTTTTATTCTCTACCCATAAGCCTGGCTCATTAGTCTTTCCAACTTCCAAACCATACTCAGCAAGGAGAATGGCTGTTGTCATTTCAAGCATTTCAACAAATTGGCGCACCCCAATACCTAGTTTTTTAATGGGAATAATGGGGTATAAAACAAGTTGGCCTAAGTTATGTAAAGTAGCATGGCCTCCTCTATCTACAGTAAATATCTCAATGTTTTGCGCACGAAGGCTAGATAGAGGCATTAATAAATCGTCAAAATTATTTGAACGTTTGCCAAAAGTAATGACTGTTGGGTGCTCACAGCCAATAACCATAGGCTCTTCACCCTGGCTTACTAATTTATGCAACTCATTTTGTTTTTTTAAAACAAGATCGTAGGCCTCAACACCCTGCCAATGAAGTTTAATAAAGCTCAACTTGGTCGTTCTCCTTAAAACCAGAACCTGAGTGAACAATGGCAATGCAGCCATCTTTTCCAAAATAACTAACTACTTCTAACGTTCCCTTCACTCTACCGGGGGCTTTACCAATAAAAATTCCAGATTCAGGGTCATAGACGTCCTCCCCTGACTCTAAAACTTTTAAAATATCTCCCACTGAAATGCCTGTAAGCCTTCCAGCATTTAAATAAACTTTTTCCCCACGCACATAGGCAATACGGCCATTCCAAGCTAGCTTATCTACTGATTTTGTTATGGGTAATACAAAACCATTAAGTGCTTTTGCCAAAGCTTCTCGTATTAACTCCGGATCTGAGGCTAAAGATTTTTTTCCATCAGGGTTTAAGACACGGTAATTTTTTTCCGAACTCATGGCTGATCTTGTCTCATTAAAAACTTCTTTTTTACTTGAGCTTGAATAAACTCTCACGCCAACTGTAGCTGTAACATCTGCCTTCATAGAGCGTAAAAGCCCCACTTCTTCTCCAACTTTTTTTGCCTTAATGTCTACTACATGGCCCTCAACAATAGCTACAACACCTAAATCCTGAGCAACTTTGCCAAGCTCATCCATATTATAAGAAGTCTCAGTTTTATATTTGTCTAAATCTTTTCCTAAGTCAGTATTATCAACAATAATAAAATTATCTGTTCTTTTTAAACCTTTAATTAAAGTGTCTCTTGCAGTTTTAGCAATAGCATCGTCTTTCTCAAAAGATTCATTAAAAAAAGGTAAAATTATAATTCTTTTTCTTGGGCCATCAGCACGCAAGGTTCTTAGTTTATTAACAACGCTATCAGATTCATCTTGAGTTCTATTTTTAGAAGTTACACAAGATGCAATACTTAAGCCTAAAATACATGTCAAAGCCAATCTTAACATGCTTTATCCCCCTCTTTTCTTGCTCACAGAAAGCTTTATAAACTGCGGCTCAACACGGTCCACGTTGACTTCAATTTTATCAAAACTAGATGTTTCAATTTTTTTCGCAAGACTATTCATATTACCAATTAAGTCTGCCTCTAATGTAAAATTACCTTTTTGCAATTTTCTTTCTTTAATACTTCTTAACTCGGGTATTCTTACTAAAAATTCTTTCTTAATATTTTCTAAATCAAAATAATTCATATTAGCATCAATTAAAATCTGAATAACTTGTGAGCCAAACAAACCCTTTTTAAATTCTTTAAGTAATTCCTCTGAGAGAGCGTTTGAGGCATCAGTGTAAACTTGTCTTAGTGCTTGTTGCAGAATTAAGTCCGAATTTTTTTTATTTGATGTCAGCTCAAATTCTTTGTTTATTTCAGCAACCACACGGCTACTCTGCACATGGTAAAGAGCTGATTTTAAGGCTGCTTTATATTTATTTTCTACCTCTGTTGGGGTGATGTAGGCTTCCCCCAGCAATAAAAGTGGCATTTTAAGCTCAGCTGCCATGGTGATGGCATCTGTTGAGTTAATATCATCTATTTTAAATCTATCTGATACTTGTAAATAAGTTTTGTCTTTAATGGGGTCTACTAACTTAAAGTTTTTAGTTTTTGTTTGTTGAAACTGTAATGCCAAAGCCCTTAGCTGATCTTTTAAAACTGAGCTAATAAATTGAGGATCATCTTTCCACCACTGATAAGAGCGTCCACCAACAGATTTTTCATATATTTTTACAACAGGCAAAACATCAAAAACTTCATCACTTTGAATAAGTAGCCCTTCTTTGTCTAAAAGCTCTCGCAGTGATGCCACTGATATCTTCATATTAACTTGAACTGTAGTTTGATCCTCTAATTTAACAGGCTCTTCAGCCTTAAAGTATTGAACGTATTTTGAGGTATCAATTAAAATTTTCTCTTTTATAGCCGCCATGTTTTTTTCAACACGCGCCTCACCAATGAGGTTAGATAAAACTTGCAGCGTTCCCTTATCAAGAGCATCTTTTAAAGATTCAGCCCGAGCCTGTGCAGGGGTGGGGTTCACACTAACCCCTTGAGTATTTAATTGAATAATGTCATCTATGGCCAATGCGGGGTTTATAAAAGCTAAAATAAATATGCTTAAGTATATAAAAAGCTTCATTTTTTGCCTCTTAAGATGATCTTATTATTTGTCTGTAACTTGTCAATTTATAACACTTGAACTTGAGCCTGATTTTTAAGGTTTTTCTCTATATCCTCAAAAAAGCTCTCAGAGGGGTACACCGCATACTCAGGATCTAGGTCTAAGCTTACACTTTTATTTAAATCGTTAAAGTCTATGTCAATGCGACTTTTAACCGAGCCCTTATGTTTTTTTAATATGTCTTTAAGGGTATTAATATCAAAATCAAGGTTTGTTGATTTAACACTAAAAACAACTTCCCTGGCAGTTTCAGCTAATGATTCAACAAGTCTAAACTCCTCAGTAATAATTTGCCCACTGCTATCTTCCTTTTCCCAATTACCAGTTAATATTAGTGGCTTTGAGCTTTTAATGAGGTGTTGGTATTTTAAAAAGACCTCAGGGAAAATAACAATTCCAACTGAACCAGTTTGGTCTTCAAAATTAGCAAAAGCCATCCTGTTTCCTTTTTTAGTAATAATTTCTCTTATCTCACCCATCATGCCGCCAATGATTACCTTTTTTTTGTTATCCATAAGGCTTAGTTGGCTCACATGGGCATTAACGTGGTTTTTTAAAATACTCTCCAGCCCATTAAGTGGGTGGTCACTAATGTAAAACCCTAAAACTTCTTTTTCATAACTTAGTTTTTGGCTCCTAAGCCAATCATCCTTTTCTGCCAACTCCACCTTAAAGCTTTGATCATTACTTATCTGCTCAAAAAGACTTACTTGGCCCAATTCACGATCACGCTTTTTCTTTTCTGCCACTTCAAGGTAGTTCTCAAAACCACTAAAAAGTTGCGCTCTATTTGCATGTAAACTATCAAAAGCGCCGGATTTAATTAAGCATTCAATCACTTTTTTATTAACACGCCTTAAATCTACATTCTCAAAAAACTCACTAATACTTGCAAATATGCCATCTTCAATCTTTGCTCTTGCTTCCATGATGGCTTCAACGGCAGCTTGGCCCACACCTTTAACACCGCCTAAGCCAAAAACAATTTCTCCATTTTTTGCAGAGAAAAAATAATCTGAGTAGTTAACATCAGGGCCTCTGACTTTAATTTTATGTTTAGTGGCATCACGGATGTATTTTACTATTTTATCTGTGTCACTCATCTCTGTGGTAATTAATGCTGCATAAAACTCAACTGGGTATTTTGCTTTTAAATAAGCTGTTTGGGCTGCCACTACACAATATGCTGCGGCATGGGATTTATTAAAACCATACTCAGCAAATTTGGCCATTAAATCAAAAAGTTCTTCGGCCTTTTTAAGGTCATATTTGTTTTCTTTTGCCCCTTTTAAAAATCTCTCTTTTTGTTTTGCCATCTCTTGGGGTTTCTTTTTACCCATAGCTCTTCTTAAAACGTCAGCTTCACCTAAAGAATAATTAGCAATTTTTGCTGCAATTAATTGCACTTGTTCTTGGTAAACAATAATCCCGTAGGTTTCTTTTAAAATTTCTTCTAGCTCGTCAAATAAATATGTAACTCTAATTTTTCCATGCTTTCTGGCAACATATTCATCAAGCATATTCATTGGGCCTGGGCGATAAAGTGCGTTTATAGCTGTTATGTCTTCAAAACAGTTTGGTTTGAATTTTTTAATTAAATCACTTATTCCATCACCCTCAAATTGAAACACGCCTGCAGTGTCTCCATTTGATAAAAGCTCATAAATTTTTGGATCATTTAAACTAATAGAAGTAGTTGAAAGGTTTTTAGCATCTTCTGGATCATTTATTTTTGCAAGCTTAATGGTGTTACTAATCATGGTAAGCGTTTTTAAACCCAAAAAGTCAAATTTTATTAAGCCAATGTGCTCAGCATTAATCATGTCATATTGAATAACTGTTTCACCTTCGTTGCCTTTATATAAGGGGCAGTATTCCACAAGAGGCATATTAGAAATAATAACTCCTGCTGCATGTATAGAAGCATGGCGGGTTAAACCTTCAAGCTTAAGGGCGGTTTTTAATAAATTATCTACTTTAGGGTCATTCTCAGACATTTCTTTAAAGCGTGGTTCTTGCTCAATAGCCTCAGTTAAAGTAATTCCTAATTTTTCAGGAACCATTTTAGCAATAGCATCCACTTCGCTATAGGGAATTCCTAAGGCTCGGCCCACATCTCTAATGGCTGCTCTGGTTTGAAGTTTTCCAAAGGTAATAATTTGAGCCACAGAACCTGTGCCATATTTTTTTGTAACATAGTTGATAACTTCGCTACGTCTATCTTGACAAAAATCTACGTCAAAATCTGGCATGCTAATACGCTCAGGGTTTAGAAATCTCTCAAAAAGCAAATTATATTTTATTGGGTCAAGATCCGTAATTCTTAATGAATAAGCCACTAGTGAGCCAGCCCCTGAACCTCGTCCCGGGCCTACTGGAATATTTTGAGATTTAGCGTAGTTAATAAAATCTTGAACAATTAAAAAATAACCATTAAAACCCATTCTATCAATGACACTTAATTCATAATCAAGACGCTTATAATAATTTGGTTTGTTTTCTTCTTTAACTTCCTCACCACGAGAAATCATTTCTTCAAATCTTTTTTTAAGCCCCTCATAAGCCATATCTTTTATAAAATCTTTTAGCTTCATTCCCTTTGGGACTGGAAAGCTTGGTAAATGATAAATTTTATTTCCTGTGGCATCATTAAAATTAAATTCTACATTACATCTCTCTGCTATTTTTAAAGTGTTCTCACAAGCCCGGGGAATATCCTTAAAAAGCTTTTGCATCTGTTCAGCTGATTTAAAATAAAACTGGTCTGATGGTAATTTAGGCCTTTTATCTTCTTGCAAGGTGCGTCCCGCTTGAATGCACATTAATACTTCTTGAGCAAAAGAGTCTTCTGGAGCTAGGTAATGAGGCTCATTTGCCGCAACTAATTCTATATTCAAATTTTTTGCACTACTTATTAAGAACTGATTTAACTTTTCATCTCTTGCTGTGGTTCTTTGTATTTCAAGGTAAAACCTGTCACCAAATATTTCTTTATAGAATTTAATTTTCTCTAATGCTTTTTCTTCCCCTAATTTTAAATAATCCTGAGAAACATCGCTCAACGCTGATCCTGACAAAGCAATTAAATTTTGGTTATAGAGTTTAATAAGCTCATAATCCACGCGCGGCTTATAATAAAAGCCTTCCGTGTAGCCACGGCTAACA
The DNA here is from genome assembly GCA_016715815.1 of Oligoflexia bacterium. Classification (GTDB taxonomy): domain Bacteria; phylum Bdellovibrionota; class Bdellovibrionia; order JABDDW01; family JABDDW01; genus JADJXN01. The sequence continues at coordinate 11,536 of JADJXN010000003.1, read as the reverse complement.
AGTTTACAAAGATTTTTGTAACCTTCTAAGTTTTGACATAGTAAAACTAATCTTGGAAAGCTTGTGCTTTTAGTTTGTCTTCCTTCAGGAGCAATAAATACTTCACACCCTAAAATGGGTTTTATTCCTGCTTTTTTTGCCTCAAGGTAGAATTCAATGGCACCAAACATATTTCCATAATCTGTCACAGCCACTGCTGGCATTTTATACTCAACTGCCTTTTTAACTAAATCGTCTAATTGAATTGAACTTTCAAGAAGTGAATATTGAGAATGTAAATGTAAATGCACAAACATTTTATTATTCCCACTCAATGGTTGCTGGTGGTTTACTGGAAATATCATACACCACGCGGTTAATACCTTTTACTTCATTGGTAATGCGGTTACTTACTTTTGCTAAAAAGACTGGATCAAACTGGTACCAATCTGCTGTCATTCCATCATGGGAAGTGACGGCTCTTAGGGCTGCCACTCTCTCATAGGTTCTACCATCGCCCATCACACCCACTGTTTTTACTGGCAAAAGAACTGTAAAGGCTTGCCATATTTTTGAATAAAGATTTTCTTTTTTAAGTTCTGAAATATAAATATCGTCTGCATTTTTTAAAATATCCAGATCCTCTTTATTTATTTCCCCTATAATTCTAATACCTAAACCTGGCCCTGGGAACGGGTGACGCATTAATAGATTCTCTGGCACTTTTAACTCTCTACCTAACTTTCTCACTTCGTCTTTAAATAACTCTCTTAAAGGCTCAACCAGCTTTAATTTCATTCTCTCAGGAAGACCTCCAACATTATGATGGCTTTTTATGGTTACACTTTTGCCTTTAACACTCACACTTTCAATGACATCTGGGTAAAGAGTGCCTTGGGCTAAAAAATCACAAGGGTTTGATTTTGTTGCTTCATCAAAAATATCAATAAATAAGCCGCCAATAATTTTTCTTTTCTCTTCTGGATCTGTTTTTCCTTTTAAAGCATTTAAAAACTTCTCTTCTGCAAAAACAGCTTTTACCTTTAAACCCATTTCAGCATAAGCCTCTAATACTTCATCACTTTCATTTTTTCTCATAAGACCTGTATCAACAAAAACACACCACACTCTTTGCGCACCAAGGGCTTTAACCAGTAAAGAAGCTGTTACAGTAGAATCTACTCCACCACTTAAGGCACATAATACTTTACCAGTAGCTCCAACTTTATTTTTAATTTCATCACAAAGGTGCTCTACTAATTTTTTTCCGCTCCAATTTGCCTCACATTTTGCTTTATTAAATAAAAAGTCCTTTAATATTTCAGTTCCATTTTCTGTGTGTGTGACCTCTGGGTGAAATTGCAGGGCCATAAACCCCTTGCCAATATTAAAATTCTCAATTGCTGCAATCATTTCATTCTCTGAGCGCGCTGTGATTTTTGTACCATTTGGAACTTCTGAGACGTAATCCCCATGGCTCATCCATACTTTTTGCTTTTTTCCATCACTCCATTTAATAAAATTTGCTCCATATTCGCGCTGCTTACCTGGCTGAACTTTTCCGCCGAATTCTTGCGTTAAAATTTGCATTCCATAACAAATTCCTAAAACCGGAAATTTATTTACAATTTCTTTTAAGTCATTTCTTTTTTGAGCATCTTTTTCATAAATGCTTGAGGGCCCGCCACTTAAGATAATTCCAGCTGGTTGCATTTTAATAATTTCATCCAAACTCATATCATGAGGGAAGATTTCACTATAAACGCTCAATTCTCTCACGCGTCTAGCAATAAGCTGAGTAAATTGAGAGCCAAAATCTAAAATTGCAATTGCGTTTTTTGAACCCCTCACAAAAAACCTCTTTATTCTAATCTGTAATTAGGCGCCTCTTTAGTGATAATAACATCATGCACGTGTGACTCTTTAAGCCCTGCTTGAGATATTTTAACAAACTGTGCTTTTTCCTGAAGCTCTTTTATATTTTTTGCCCCAACATAACCCATACCTGATTTAACTCCACCAATGAGTTGATGAAGAATGGAGCTTAGCCCACCTTTGTAGGGAACTTTTCCTTCAATGCCTTCTGGTACTAACTTATCATCGTGCTCAACGGTGCTTTGAAAGTACCTATCTTTTGAGCCCTTTTTCATAGCGCCTAAACTTCCCATACCGCGGTAAACTTTATAAGTTCGGCCTTGGTATAAAATCATCTCTCCTGGGCTTTCATCAGTTCCTGCTATTGCATTGCCAAGCATAACTGAATTTGCTCCAAGTGCTAAAGCTTTGGTAATGTCTCCTGAGTATTTAATTCCACCATCAGCTATAATGGTTTTATTTTTCTTTTTTGCAGCTTTTGCACAATCTAAAATTGCAGCCACTTGTGGCACACCCACTCCTGCTACAACACGTGTTGTACATATACTTCCAGGTCCAATGCCGACCTTTACAACATCACTTCCTGCCTCAATAAGACTTTGAGTCGCCTCGGCTGTTGCCACATTGCCACTGACAATAGCCACATCTTTAAAATGATGGCTCACCCATTTAATCTGCTCTAAAACATTTTTTGAATGCCCATGGGCTGTGTCTATTACTAAAACATCACACCCTGCACTTATAAGTGCCTCAGCTCTTTCTCCTGATTTTTTATCAACTCCTATGGCAGCTCCAACTAATAAGCGCCCGCGTTTGTCTTTACTGGCATTGGGAAAGGCTCGAGCCTTTTCTATATCTTTAATTGTAATTAAACCTTTAAGCTCCCCTTTGGCATTCACAACAGGTAATTTTTCAATTCTATGTTTTTGTAATGTTACTTTTGCTTGCTCCAGACTTGTTCCCTCAGGGGCTGTGATAAGTTTATCTTTTGTCATTATGTTAGAAATAGCTTGCTCAACGTTTGTTTCAAAACGTAAATCTCTGTTAGTTAAAATTCCTACAAGCTTGTTATCTTTTGTTATGGGCACACCACTGATGGAGTATTTTCTCATTAACTCCAAAGCCTCCCAAACAGTATTATCAGGTCTTAAAGTAATGGGGTCTGTTATCATCCCGCTTTCATATTTTTTTACTCTTTCAACTTCCAGTGCTTGCTCTTCAACAGTTATGTTTTTATGAATAACTCCCAAGCCTCCCTCTTGAGCCATAATTCTTGCCACCCTACTTTCTGTGACAGTATCCATGGCTGCTGAAATAAGTGGTAAGTGCAAATGGATATCTTTGGCAAAAAATGATGTGGTTTTTGCTTCTGTGGGAAGACTCTCTGAATAACAAGGTATTAATAAAATATCATCGTAAGTAAGTGCTTCAGAAATATCTAAATTTGTCATGGAATTTTATCTCCCTGTCCAACATACCAAGTTGTGTACTTCATGTAATTATCCGCACTTTTTTGCAAAAAATCTAATTCTGGTTTTGTTAATTTTCTTTTTACCTTAGCAGGGCTTCCCATTATCAGACTTCCCTCTTCAAAAGTCGAACCTTCAACAACAAGACTTCCCGCAGCTACAAGACAGTTTTTAGGGATAACGGCATTATCCATAATAATGGCTCCCATACCAATAAGACTACCATCCTCAATTTTACAACCATGGATTGTTGCATTATGCCCAATGCTCACACGATTACCAATTTCAACCCCAGCTTTTTTGTAAGTGCAATGTACAACTGTTCCATCTTGAATGTTAGATTCATTGCCAATTTTTATTTTATAAACATCACCACGAATAATAACCCCAAACCAAATTGAAGTTTTTTTCCCAATTTCAACATCGCCAATTACCGTGGCATTTGGTGCTATCCACACTTTTGATTCAATTTTTGGATAAATGCCATGAACTGGTATAATCATTTTTAGTGCATCCAATCAGGGCCAGGCATAAGAGTTTTATCGCCCTGCTCATGCTGTGGTGCTTGTTGCATAGCCCATTCTAAATTAATTAACTTACTTTTTTCTAAAACTTCTTCATTGGCATAAAAAACAGTCCCAGCCTTGATCGCTAAGCTCATCACTTCTTTGGCTTTAAATTTTAATTGGATTAGCTTTTCTCCTTGGGTCACAGACACAAGGCAAAATAAATCTTGCCCATGAATTTCGTTAAAATAAACAGATTTTATAGCTACATCTAATCGTTCAAAAATTTGAAGCGTTGCTTTGTAAGCATGATCTGTATTTATTATTTCCTCTTGTTCCTTAACTAGTAAACCTGCGTGAAGAGGATCTATTACAACAGGCATCACTTCTGCTTGGTCTTGAGTTTTAAAAATCATCACTGGTTTAAAAGGCATGGGACCAAACATCATTCCATGTGGAAATATTTGAAATCTATTCTTCAATTTAAAATTTCTCCTCTCATAGAAAATGGTTGAGATTTAATCATCTTCACCGGAATTATTTCTCCAATAAGATTACTATCTCCCAAAAAATTAACTACTTTGTTGTGTACTGTTCTCCCTGTTAAAACTTGAGGGTTAGCTCTTGAGGGGCCCTCTACTAAAATATCATAGGTTTTATTTTCATAAGTTTGAGCTTTTTTAAAACCAATTTCTTCTTGCACATCCATAAGTTTATAAAGCCTTTTATCTTTTACATCTTCAGACACTTGTTCCTCTGCTGTGTATTTAAGGGCTTTTGTAAATGGTCTTGGACTATATTTAAAAGAATAAACATTTTCAAACTCAAGCTCTCTTACAAGGCTTAGGGTTTCTTCAAATTCAGAATCAGTTTCTGTGGGAAAACCAACAATGACATCCGTTGAAAGCACTATTTCAGGAAGTGCCTTTTTAATTTTTAAAACTTTAGCCAAATATTCTTCCCTTGTGTAACCACGGTTCATTGCTGAAAGCACTCGTGTTGAACCTGATTGCACTGGTAAATGTAAATACAAACCAAGTTTTTCAACATGCTTTATATGCGCCTGAATTACTTTATCATCAAAATCTTTTGGGTGGCTTGTGGTGTAACGTAAACGTTTTAGCTCTGTTTGCTCACAAATAGTATTTAGTAAATCCGAAAAGTCCCCAGCACCATCAGGGCTTTTATAAGAATTTACGTTTTGCCCTAAAAGGGTGATTTCTTTTACTCCGCGGGCAACTAGGTTTTGAACATCTTTAACTGTTTCACTTAAAAGGCGGCTTCTTTCGCGCCCCCTAGTAAAAGGCACAACACAAAAGCTACAAAAATTATCACAACCCTTTGTTATTGTAACAAAAGCTGAGACTTTAGTGTTTCTCACCATGGTTTCAATGGTGTAAGGTCCTCGGTGATCCATTTTTGTTTGAACAACGTTTTTTTTACTTTGAGCTTCTTGAATAATTTGCGGCAATAAATCAATAGTGTCTGTTCCAAAAACAAAATCTAAATTTTGCACCTTTGATAATAATTTTTTCCCCTCTTGTTGGCCCACACAACCACCCACTCCAATTTTTAAATGGGGCTTTTGAGCTTTTAGGGTTTTATATGTTCCAATTTCACTTAAAACTTTGTGCACTGGTTTTTCTCTAACAGAGCAGGAATTAATAATTATAACATCGGCATCTTCTGGGGCTGTAACTTGGTAGTAATTATGAACTTCTAGAATGCTAAACATTCTCTCCGTGTCGTGTTCATTCATCTGGCAACCATAAGTGGTGATAAAGACAGCTTGGGGGGCAGTTAACATGGTAAATACATAGTCGTTTTGCCATGTTAAGTCAATTACGTGGCTTGCGTTTTGCACATTTGCAAACTGCACTTATCAAAGGGGGTTTTGTTTGAAGATTTTTCAGTTACTTACAACTTTTTGTATAGTTTTTTTGGGCTTTAATTACCACGGCTTTGCCAAAAGCTTTCCCTGCGGAAGTATTATAATAGATTTAAACTATGTGACGCGGGGCTTAAAAAGTGATTTACAACATGGTCTATCCAAGGCCATTATTCGCGTATACGCGCTAGTTAGACCTGAAAGTTTAACCCCTCAATCAGTAGGGCAAATTAAGAGAAGCTCAAACTTACAAATATACACAAATCTAAAAATTACAGAGTCTCCACTGCAAGGAAACCCCTTTTCAACTCCTCAAAAACACCTAGAACTTGTAGCCTTTGCAGGTCAATTAAAAGATATGCGTTTATTTTTATCTCGCCCCTTTGCTCAGAGAAATATTTATTGGGCAGGTCTTAATAGCAATACCAAATATTTTGAAGAGCTTTATTATTTTAATAAAATGCTAGGTTATGCTGATGAAATTAGTGGCGTAGTAAGCTCCCATGAGGAACAATAATTAATAATGAAGTCACGTAAAGTAAGCTCTCAAAAACCGCAAGAATTACCTTTTGATTTTATAAAAATGGTTCGTGATGTCGTTGAGAAAAACTATAAAAAGTTTTGTTTTGATAAAAAAGTGGTCATTGATGGCGGCATTTATATGCAAGAGATCACTTTTATGGTTGGCTTTGCAAATAAAAGTGGTGTTAAGCAGGTTAATTTTTGCGCCAGCATGGATTTTGATCTAAAGAAAAAAGATATTGTGGAAAGACTTAATACCATGCTTGATAGCCTAGGCTCTATGATTGAGCAATATGTTGAGGCCGACGGAGACATTGAGCTTCCCACCGAATGGACAGATTTTGAACTAGACGGTAAAAAAATCTTTCTTAAATTTGACACTACAAATACCGAGCTTGAAACAAAAGCCGATGAGCTTTTAGAAGATTAGCTACATGAACATTCAAAAAATTAAATTAATAAAACCAACTGTAGAATTGAAAGATACCTTCTTGAAAGGCCTTAAAGAATTTCAACAAGAAAAGCTACCTTGGGTTATGGATTTTAAAATTGATGAACTTGAGAAAAATTTTGATGATTTTGTTAAGTCTCAACTTAATAAAAAAACACTTTGGACTAAAGATACACCTGTTGATGAAACAGAACTTTGGGCCGTTATAGACAAAACCTATGTCGGCAGAATTTCGATCCGCCATAAACTTAATGCTGATCTTTTGGTAATGGGTGGTCATATTGGCTATGACACATGCCCAAGTTACAGAAGAAAAGGTGTTGCTAGTGCCATGTTAAAAAAATCCCTACCAATAGCAAAGCAACTTGGAATTTTTGAAGCCATGCTTACTTGTAATGATGACAATATAGCCTCAATTAAAATTATTGAAAAAAATGGTGGTGTTTTAAAAGAGCGCAAAGTTCAATACAAAGGTGGACCAATAAAACGCTATTATTGGATTAACCTTTAAGCTTACTTTCCTACTCACACTACATAACAAGTCAACATATATGTTGACTTGTTCTTGAGTAACATTGTTACAGGCGAGAATCCCACCCATTCTACCGCCACCAGCGGCTAAACGGGGCGTTAAAAGGATATCTTACCCTCTTTACCTTCATTAGTTAAAAAGCCAACGCATTTTAATACAATGGTATAATTAAAAGATTTGGTTTAGGTCATCAAATTTCTAGGCTGTTGATCCAATCGGATTAAATCTGCTTTTGCGAGGTTGATAAGGAATAAATCCCCAGGCTTCAAGCGCATTTTGATCAAGATAATTATTAAGCGATTTATATTCTCTTCCCCATTCAACAATGCGAGTAAAAGGTCTTTTATCCCAGAAGCGAAATTTTCCCTTAGCACCTAATTGGGGGCAACCTCTTTGGGCCCCTAAAACTTCTCTTACTATAAGGCCTGAAATACTACGTATAAAGGCGTGAAACGCCTCACGTGACCTAGGCATGATGATCAAATGCAAATGATTACCACCATTTGCGAGTCGATAAACTCTTACACCAAACGTCTTTGCTTGATTATAGATGAGTTCTTTAATTATTCTTTCTTTTCTTAGGAGCGAAAATTCACCTTTGGCCATCAAAGCTCTTAATACTAAATGCATACTGCGTTTGGTCGTTATAGGCCTAGCGACCTTTGCATGACTGTTTTTTAAATAAGCACCACCAAAGTATTTAAGACTTTGTCTCTCTAAAACCTCAAAACCAAGCTGTTTTTGTTTTTTCATGATTTTAAATTATTATAAAAAAGTAGCGATGTCAATTTATCATTTTATATGCAGTAGATAATTTAATTGTTGCGCGTCATCTGAAGTGTTATAAAGAAATATGCAATATGAAAACTTATTTGAATTGGAAAGAAAACTCCTAGAAAGTTCAGTTCGAAAAAATAGAGCGGAACTGGAGAAGTTATTATGTGATTCCTTCTTAGAATTTGGAACATCAGGGAGAATTTGGAATAAACAAAGCACCATTACCTCCCTGGCAATTGAATCGCCTGCCACAGTTGCTGCAATGGATTTTAAATCAGTTGAATTGGCAAATGGAGTAGTCTTAGTCACTTATAAAACTAAGCGTAAAAATGAAGATGGATCCCTTTCAGCGTCTTTACGAAGTTCGATTTGGAAACTGTATGGTTCTCAATGGAAGATTCTTTTTCACCAGGGTACTGGGACCGATCCGAACTAATCTTCTATCACTGCTTTGTATAGTAAGTTTTAACTAAAAAAGCACTGACTTATAATGCAACGTTTGATTTGCTGATAGAGCCAGCTATTAACAACTCTACTTTTAAATTTTCACAAAAAGATTTTAAAAACTCTAAGCGTCTCATACCTTCAGCTTGTGCGGTTGGAGTGTGAAGAGTTTGAGCTACTTTATAAAGTTTTACAAAAAAATGATCTAAGGTAAAAAGCTGATCATTAGCCACCCTTTCTTCACAAAAAGGATCATCTTTTGAGTAAAACTTCCTATTAAAAACTCCACCTATTGAAAAACAGCGTGCCACACCAATAGCCCCTAAGCCATCAAGCCTATCAGCGTCTTGCACCACTTTTGCCTCTAAGCTTTCAGCTTTAATATTAGCAGTAAATGAATGGGCTTTTACTGCATGGGCAATTTGAGAAATTAATGTCTCAGGGTAATTTATTTCTTTTAAAAATCTGACTGCTTCTTGAGAGCTTAATTCTGAGGCTTGAGCTCTGCGCTTATCATTTTTGGCTATAACCACCACATCGTGCAAATAAGCAGCCGGTACAACTACATCTAAGTTTGCACCCTCAATTTCAGCAATATATTTGGCCCATTTTACAACACGCAAAACATGCAAAAAATCATGGGATGGGTCTGGGTGTGCTAAGCACACTGCTTTAATTTTTTCAGAAATTTTTTCTTCAAAATCAGAATAAATTGGCAAGCTTAAAACTCATCATCATCAGAGCCAGTGGGAATACCGCCACGAATTTCTTCAACAAAGCGGTTATCTTCCTCTTCGGATTCAACATCATCCCCAGCGTCGTCTTGGTCCATCTCTGTAATAATGGTATTAAATTCTTTCTCAGATAAAAGATCTTTTTTTAGAATTTCTAAATATTTGTCAGGGTATCTTTGGGTTAGCTCTTCAATGTATTTATCAAGCTTTCCACCCTCTAAAATTTTAAGTTTATTCTTATTTCTCTTCCAATACATGATGTAGTGAAGGCGGCAATAACCATCAATCATGGAAACTTCATCACAATCACTAACACGGCAATAACGTTTACCCTCAGCGTTAGTAAGAATAACCTCTTCTTTTAACTCCTCAACAGCGACCACTTTAGCCATAGCTTGTGCGTTTAAAAGTTGGGCTGACGCAAGAGCTTGGTCTTTTTTTTCAGCTACTTTAGATGCAACTTTTTGCTCTTTATTTCCTTTTGATTTCAAGGACTTAGCTTGTTTTTTAAGAGCTGTTTTTGAAGCTTTTGATGCAGCCTTTTTAACGGTTTTATTTGATGTTTTCTTAGCCTTTTTATTTTTACTCATAGAATTCACTGTTAAGTGAGCTTAACCCCCTTGTCAAACGATTTTTTTGCAAATAAGAATTGAATTTCACATTGCTCAAGGAGGCTCCCATGACAGTCGTTATTGCATCAGCTACTCGCACACCTATTGGCTCTTTTAATGGAACTTTATCCACACTTACAGCTCCACAGCTAGGTAGCATTGCCATTAAGGAGGCCCTTGAAAAAGCACACTTAAAGCCAGATGCTGTAAACGAAGTCATTATGGGAAATGTTCTAACCGCAGGCATTGGCCAAGCCCCTGCAAGACAAGCTGCTATATTTTCAGGGTTAAGCCACTCAACCCCATGCACCACCATTAACAAAGTTTGTGGAAGTGGCCTTAAAGCCGTAATGCTTGGTGCTCAGTCTATTTTAACCGGAGATGCTGAAGTCGTCATTGCCGGAGGACAGGAAAACATGAGCCTGACCCCTCACCTTTTAGAAAAATCAAGAGCAGGCTACAAAATGGGCCATGTGCAACTTACAGATAGCATGATTAAAGATGGGCTATGGGATGTTTATAATAACTTTCACATGGGCTCAGCCGCTGAGCTTTGTGTTAGAGAAAAGCATATTACTAGAGAAGAACAAGATTCCTTCACTATAGAAAGTTATAAGCGCGCTCAAACAGCTTCAAAAGAAGGCTTTTTTAAAAACGAGATTATAGCGGTTACAATCCCCAATCTTAAAGAAGCACTTACTATTACGGAAGATGAAGAACCCTTTAAAGTTAAATTTGATAAAATCCCCACTCTAAAACCTGTGTTTGATAAAGCAGGAACCATTACTGCAGCCAATGCCTCTAGTATTAACGATGGCGCTAGCGCTCTAGCATTAATGTCAGATGTTAAAGCAAAATCTTTAAGTGTAAAGCCACTAGCTAAAATTATAGCCCATGCTTCTGCTGCGCAAGCACCTGAGTGGTTTACAACAGCACCTGCTAAAGCCATGGTGCAAGCCTTAAAAAAGGCAAATCTTAAAATGCAAGATATAGATTTATTTGAAATAAATGAAGCTTTTTCAGTAGTAGCTCTTGCAACCATTAAAGATCTAAATTTAGATTCAAAAAGAGTAAACGTTCACGGCGGGGCTGTGGCATTAGGTCATCCTATTGGTGCAAGTGGCGCAAGAATTTTAACAACACTTGTGCATGCTTTAGAAAAAAATAAACTCAAACGTGGTATGGCTAGCATTTGCATTGGCGGTGGTGAAGCTGTTGCAGTAATTGTGGAGCGCGTGTGAAAAAAGTTTTTAAAAACGCTGATGAAGCTGTTTTTGACGTAAAAGATGGCTCTAAAATTATGTTTGGCGGTTTTGGGCTTTGTGGAATTCCTGAAAATTTAATAGCTGCCCTTTATAAAAAAGGGGTTAAAAATCTTACCTGTATGTCTAACAATGCAGGTGTTAACGATTTTGGTTTAGGAATTATTATGAGGAATAAGCAAATCAAAAAAATGATTGCAAGCTATGTTGGAGAAAATGAAGAATTTGAAAGACAATTTTTAAGCGGAGAGCTTGAAGTAGAGCTTTGCCCACAAGGAACATTTGCCGAAAGAATTAGAGCCGGAGGCGCTGGAATTCCTGCATTTTACACCCCAACAGGCGTTGGAACATTAGTAGCAGAAGGAAAGGAAATAAAAGAATTTGACGGAAAAAAATATGTTCTAGAAAAAGCCCTAAAGGCCGACTATGCATTTGTAAAAGCCTGGAAAGGCGATGCGTACGGAAACCTTATTTTTAGAAAGTCAA
>JADJXN010000002.1 GCA_016715815.1 Oligoflexia bacterium | reverse complement strand
TTTAATCTTTGTTCGATCTGGTATAGAAATTTTGAAAGAAAGAGTAAATTCGTTAGGACTTTCAAAATTGGCTGAAGGCATCCTTTCCATGTGAGCTGAGGAAGTTCTGTCAGTGATAGGACTCTAACAAATTTATCTTTTATTTTAATTGCATCTTTTTCCCAAATTACATCGGGATAAATACCTTCAATCACTGAAGGACCAAAGTACCCACTAATAAGTTCATTCCAACTTTCTTTGTTAAGCGCGACAGGTTTCATGCTTAATTCTGAAAGTAAGGCGCTTAAATGAGAGTAGCCTTCTGCTTTTTTTACTTTTTCAAAAAAATAAAGCTTAGAAAAAAAACCTGGAATTTCAGATCCATGAACCCGTTTTCTGTTTAAAATAATCTGCCCTTCAAAATTATTTGGAAGCTTTGTCAGCAAATCAGACAGCTTTGCAAAAAAATTGTCTGATGTCGGACCTGTAAGATCCTCTTCTAATAAACCACTGGAAAGTAGCTCCACCTCAAATCCTTTTGAGATGGAGTTATCAGCATGGAGTAGAACTCCTTCATCTTGAAGGCTCGATACTAAAATGTTTTTTGTAAGCGAATACTTTTTCATTTTGGATCCTTTGTGCCACGTTCCTTATGACCTAAATAAATATGTGGAGCGGTGATGTACTTAACTAATAACTCTAGATGACCATTTTTTTGTCCGTGTGAAATAATCCTAAGAACAAGCAATGTTCCAATTCCAGAAACCCAGGAAAAAATTAACGGGGCTCCAATAATATTTAAGGCAACATTAGAAATAGCGAGAACACCGAATGATCCCACTATTTGACTGACGTCAAATCCCCAGAGTTTGGATTTGTTCATATTGCTAGTTGGGCAGGGCTTCACTGAACAACTCTTTGAAGAAGGTCAATAATACTTTGCGCCCCAAACAACACCACGGCACCCGTTACGGCATAAATTAAATGCTGCTTACTATTGGGATTTCCCGTAAAAAAGCTAAAGGCTGCAAAACCCAGAGCAATTACTGCAAAAATGGGAAGTATAGAACCAAGCAATACGGATTTAAGCCCGTATAGAGAGGACTCTACGGAGGCATGTGCCGCCGTAGAGAAAATTAGAACCATAAATCCCGTAACAAATGTTTTAATTTTTTTCATAAATTTCCTTTCATAAATATTTTTAAATTTTTTTCTTTATAAGAACGGCTTCAATCAGCTCAGAAATTCATTTTTTATTCTCAGATTCTTTTGGATTCAGTTGAATGACATAGCGTTGGTTTGGAAAAAGAAAGAGTTCCATGTTGAGGCATTCTCCAGATTGAGAAACCCAAGAGCGGCCAACTCTGTTCCATGCAACTTTTTTTTCTTCGACTCCGCTGTGTGCTGTGATGTATTCTTTGTAAACAAGAACATCATAAAACCTATTATTCATAATCGTCTTCCTTTCGATAGAATTGATTTAAAAGCTCTTTTTCCATTTCCTTGGGAAGAGCCAGCTCCCCTATTGACCAAAGATAAAAATCATAACAATCAAGAGTCATGAGACACCCCTCAGATAAAGTTCTGAGGGAGTGGAAAAGTGTTGGTTGAAAAGTCTTTTTTCTTCATAGTTTTTTAGAGCAGGTAGCCGCTCTTGGGCGAATTCATGTCTTCGCCAATGGTAAAGAGTGGTGTTATCAGTAAAGTAATTGTCGCATTTGTGACAGGCCGAGCGTGTTGATGGTTGCTCCAGAGTCCAATCCCCGCATCTGGAGCAAATACAATGATTCATGTTAGTCCCCTTTCTTCCGTCAGACCATCTGACGAATTCACAGGGGACTCATTGCAAGCGAGCAACCTAACTTGTGCCATTCAGTGTCCGGCACCTATGTGATGAAATTAATTAGCGAATCTCAACATTGAGACTTTTTCAGTCTCAGTCTTGAGACGCTTTAGTCTCAGATTTGAGATAAAAGGTGAGACTCCAGATAAAATATGGAGAGGTGATTATTTTTTTGAGATACTCAATTTTATGGACTTAGTATTGATTCCAAGGATTTCTGCAACCTCTTCACATACCCAATTCCATCTATTAACTATAGAAATCTCATCCCATTGTTTAATTTTCCTCTGATTATAATCGTTCAAAATATTTTGAGTAATATGAAAGGCCGTGATTCCCTCTTTTTTGTCATTATACTTACCCTTGCCCTTATAAATACTTAACTTATCTTTGAAAGAATTATTACTTGCTTCAATATTTTTCGATCCACTAAGTAAAGTTAAGTTACCAATCGAATGTAAATATTTTTTTGCCGTTTCTTCGTCTATATGGTTCCAACCCTTGATTGTAGAATATCCAACGGGCAGAACATGCTCTATGTGAAGCTTATTATCCCATTCGATGTAATTATTATTTTCTTCTATCTGGTTGTATTCGATCATAAGAAAGAGGGGTTTTACCCAAGCCTCAAAATAAACCTCTCCTTTTAAGTTATTTAATACCAAAGCTTCAATCCCATCTTCTTTTAATTTTTTATTTAATTCCTTTTCAATAAAGCTTGCCGGCTTTTTTGCTTTGACCCATTTCACTACATTAAATGACGTTTGCTTAATTTGAGTAAGTGTCTTGCCGGCCATCCAATAAAGGTAATAATATCTTCTTAAAAGAACAGTCAATTTTGAATAGTCATTATATTTGTTTTGTAGAGCCGTGAGCAGTATCATTTTCCAATACATTGCCCATCTCAAATACCAAAGAGCATTAACAGTTTTCTCATACTTATCGTAAATTTGTTCTTTATATAGAATTGCAAAATTTCTTAATTCAGTTATCGCTTTATTTGAGTCTACATTTAGAAAAATTTGCTGGATTTCATCATTTAATGATTTTTTTGGATTACTCGCCAACGCATAGTATTCATATAGAGTAAATAAATCATCCAGCTCCAAGTCTGTTTCTTTGACAATATCTTCCAATTTTTGCCAGTCAGAAACGAATTGTCTTGTCTTGTCATCTTTCAGCTTGGACATGAAAAAGCTTTTTATTAGATCAGATGGAAGAAGATCCATACCTCTTGCGTTCAGCACTTGGAACAGCTTGATAGCAAAGGATTGATTCGAGCAGGTTATTTTAATTACTTTAACATGATTAAACAGATAATTCAGAAACTTTCCCGCCTCTGATTCACCAAGGTCGCTTAGCTTAGTTTTTAATATAAAAGCCGTATTAATAAATCTTTTTTCTGGATGTTTTTTTATTTTGCTTTCAAGCGGTTTTTCGATCTTTTAATGTCTATCTTATTTAAAATTGTATTTTCAAAATCATTTTGATGCTTGTCGTGTGTGAAACTTTAATCGGCCACGTTCTTCGTCGTCAAATATGAATCTTTTAAGCCTTTTTCCCCTGATAATATTGGGGTCATTCGCATCTGACTTAGAGTTTATATTTGGAAATAGATCTCTAACTACACAAAATAAAATCATTAATGTTGTTAGTCTTTGTTGCCCATCAACTACATCCTGGTATCCCCCCTCCCCCGGCACTACAATGATTGAGCCGAGAAAATAGTTTTGATCAGCTTGGCTGTTTGCTGAGTTGTTTGTGTACGCATTAAAAATATCATCCCAAAGAGCTTCCACTTGTTCGTCGATCCAACTATAGGGACGCTGATAATCAGGCACTTGAAACAAAGAATTGTTATTTCCGAACAAATCTTTTATAGGCAGGCTTTCGGGCTTAAAGGTATCTTCCACTATTTCTCCTAGGATACTCATTTTGGGCAAATAACCACTTAACCAATTCCACAGTCGCCAGAGTATCTTGTCGACAATATTCAAGCAGCGCCTTAATCGTTTTTTCTCGCTCAGATTTAGTTGGCTGGCCTTTGATCAAGTTAAGATAAGCAAGACTCGCTCCACCACCTTCGTCTATGGCCATGCCTTCGTAGCTCATGTGCTTTCCTAAAAGCGCAGGGGCGACACTCTTTAAAGAATATGATCCAAGAAAATCCTTGTCATAAACTGAGGCTTCTAAAATAGGCCAAGGATCTACAAGTCGAGAAGCAATACTTGTTAACTTTTTACGATATTTTGGAAAAACTGCTGCCAAGTTCATTAGCACGCCATTTTCAAATTTTTTATTATAGGCAACTATACTGCCTTTTTCTCCAAATCCTTCCGCTAATGCACGCGCCACTCTCTCTCTTGGATCTGAATTTTCAGTATGCAAATATTCAAAATGTTTTAATTTTGAATTCAACTTTTCTAAAACATGGCAGCTAAATTGAAATGGAATTTGCTGATAAGGATGCGTTCCTTTATATATAGGGATGGCAGGGTTAAAACTTTCAAAATCCAAAAAATAAATAGGCCACTGCCAATTTTTTAATTGCTTACTAATTTCCTCCTTATCAATAAAGCGCTTTCCCGTTTTTAGGACAGATAGAACTCGTGCTTGTTTTATATTAAAATTTTTTTCATTTAGTTGTTTAATTTCAATTTTATTGTCTTTGTATAATTCCCAGACTTTATTACCAATGCGCGGAATATCAAAAGCACTTGGCACCGGAATATGCTTCCAACAATGATCAATGAAAGGACACTCATAAGGAGCCATGCAATGTGGACCAATATCAATAATGGGCGGTAGTGAAAATTCTAAATGGGCTTTGAGTTCATAAACAATCATTGGAACTTTTTTAAGCAGCGCAGTTGCATCTTTAGTAACGTCAACTTTTGTAAACAAATTGCCCTTAATGGGGGCAGTACATTTGTTATTTATATGCATTATGCTGATTTTATCAATTTTAAGTCCAGCTTTTCTAAAAACCCATAATTGAATAGCTGCATCGTAAAGGTGTTCATCTTTAACTGATGTTGAGGATTTAACTTCGATAATTTCCCAAACGTTTTTATCCTTTCGATGAAGTATATCCGCTCTTGCAGACACACCCTCAAAAGCCTTTGTGGCTTCAAAAATAGTTTTAATACCCTCTTTGATAAAACTTTCTGTTTGATCTAAGGCCTCTTTAGTATTCCAATAGTCAGCTTTCACAAGCTTGCCACCTGGGTATAGTTTTTGAGCTTCAAGTCCTACCTCATGACCTTGGTCAAACAAAGCTTGCTGGGAATCCGAAATAGGAGCAGCGAGATCGGGACTATACACGCTAAGATAAAGGCTTTTGGCACATTGAAGCCCTTGCATAATTTTACTTTTACTTAGATTAATTACTTTTTTCATTTGTTTTTTATTACTTCATATACAAAAGTTTTTTTACATTGTCTCAGTAGTCCACTTTCAGAAAGAGTTTTAATTATCTGTACTGCCAATGGATAGCCAAATCTAAATTGCCTTTGAATCTGTGAGGCAGATATAAATTTATTCCTTTTTATCCACACTTTTACTTTTTTTATACTCTTGAGAGTCGGCTTCTCGTGAGACACGCTCAAAATTGCCTGAATGGATATTTCTAACTTTTCCAAGTTGTCCTTCAAATTAAATAGATATTTTTGTATATTCTTCTTTATTTGACTATATGGAACTTTTCCTGTGCTTTTCACAATTACCTCTATAATTTAAAATTAACCTCTTTTACCCTAACGGATAAAATTCTTTAAAACCATTTACAAAATTAGAATACGTTATTTGATCCACTTTTTTGGAAACAGATACCACGATTTTCTTTTTTTCCTGCAACGCGCTCCAGACTAGAGTTCTAAATTCCTTGTAAATAGATTCGCTCCTACAGATGAAATCAATATCATCAATAATGATTACATCGTGATTCTTAATCAGGCCTTCCCTAAATGTTGTTATGTCTGATTTTCTAATTGCACTAATAAAGTCTTTTAAATAAAGGGTGCCATTCATATGATAAACCTTCTTTTGATTAGCCGTATATTTCTGAGTCAATTGTTTTGTGAACGCAAATGCTGAAAATGAATCTTCGTATTTAAAAAATAAAAGGTCATCATCTGGAAGCTTGGCAGATCTTGCCGCTTTTAATTGAAAAAATTGTCTTGGTAAAATAGCAGCTAATGATAGCCCTGTAATTGTTGTTAAAAAATTTCTACGCGAATTAAACATATAACTCTCCTATCTTTTTACTTCTGCAAGTCGCATCGTCTGCAAATTATTATCAAATTGAACCCATCCTATTTCAGAAATAGGAAGAGTTCTTTCCCTGTATGTAAATATATGTCCCTTTTCAAAACTAAGTCGCTTGAATTGAACAACTGCAGAGTTCTTAGTTTTCTTAATTAATGCTAGCTCGCGATACAATTCGTCGATGTCATTAATTTTCTTACCTTCAATTGATACAAGAATGTCTTCGCTTTTTATTCCACGGCTTTCGCCAATGCCTCCAGCATCCGCATAATTAACTTTTAGTACGGGTTCAGAGCCAAATACTTCTCTAAAAGTTTTATCTTCATTTTTACCAATTAATAATCCTGAAAAATACACTCCTCTTCGTGAAAGCACTGATGGGAGTGGTGTGATTGGGCCTTTTAAAATAATTTCTTTACCTTCTCGCATTACATAAAGCATGGCGGCGTCTACTTGTCCCCTGAGTGCATTTCTAAGTTGGGCTTCATTTTTTACTAACGTTTTATCTTTTCCGGCAGCAAAAATAATATCACCTATTTTTGCATTTAATTTTTTACCTGCTTCCATAGTTTCTGAAATTTTTAAAGTATTCTTATCATCAGAGTCTTTAAAAAATGAAAAAGGAACATCTGGTGGATTGGGGTTAATGCCAAGTTTTAATAATTTAACCACAGAGCAAATCTCATCTGACGGAACTGCATAGTTCATATTTTGGGCTTCTGTTAGGCCGGCAGTATTAATTCCAATTATTTTTCCAGTTTTAAGATTAATAAGGGGCCCACCAGAATTTCCGGGATTTATTGGTGCATCTGTTTGCAAAAAATCGCCAAAGGTATTGCTCAACTCTGAAGTCCTGCCAGACACAATTCCTTTGGTACCAGTGTAGGAGTGATCCCATGGATGACCAAAAGCTCCAACGGACAAACCGATGAAGGCTGAATGACTACATTCAAGAGAGGCTTCATTTAACCCATCAACATTTTCTAGTTGAATAACAGCAATGTCATAATCAGGATCAATATAGACAGGCTTTGCTAATTTAAATTCCGTTCCAAATGATGATGTTTGAATAATTGCTTTGGAGCGAGAAACCACATGGGCATTTGTAACTGCCCACTTTCTTTGCTTATCTATTAAAAAGCCCGCTCCTGTTGAAGTGCCTTTAGAGTTATTATCAAATGGGATATCAACGCTTGATCTTATTTTAATGGTATAAAACTTAGCCTTTTCAAACTCCCGCTGAGCATCTTCACTAGACCAAGCCTGGCCTATAATTAAACAAATTGATGTAGCTGCAAGAATCTTCCACTTATTAAAAATCATAACTGCTCCTTTTTTAGTGTGGGTTTTGCAACTTACATCCTGCCTAACTAGACTAATTATCGGCCTATTGACGCATAAAGTCAAGTTCTTTGGGTAATGCTTTATAGCTTTTTTAGTACTTTCAAGTACTTACAGTAATAATTTATTTAATTATTTCTAGTGGTTTACCGATTAGTTAATAGGGCAACCAAATGGGCAATAAAAAGAAGTCTATCTCAGAATATACATTACCAGAAAGACTCGTTTATTTACGAGGGCTCAGGGATTTATCACAAGCTGATTTGGCTAAAAAATCTGGCTTAAGCCAATCCACTATTGCTCATATTGAGAACGGAAAAAAGGACCCCTCAGTAGCAACACTAAAAAAAATAGCCGCCGCATTAGATGTTCATATCGCAGTTTTATTTGCCACCGATTCAGTCCATGTTTTTGATATGCAGAGATTAAGAAAAAAATATGATTCTGTAGATAAACTCAATCCAACTTTATACACGGCTTTAGGTAAGGTTATTGCCTGGGCTAAAGATGTTGGGTTTTTGAAGTAGGTGAAATCAAACTCATTTCACACGTGTTCCTCTAGTGTCCTAATATCGTCTGCATGCGACTTTGCAAGGCCGCCTCAAGCCCGGCAAGTCCTTGGGTGTTGTTGAGGTAGTGAATATATCGGAGATGTCCTAGGTCAAACGGAATATCCTGTTTGTTCTGTGTGATAACGATAACCTCCCGCCCAAGTGAATGTGCGATGCCAGCTTCATAGAATACGTTTGGGTTTCTGCCAGTACAGTCACAGACAACAACGCGAGAGCGATCAATTAACGAAACAACATCTTGTATGATCGTAGGATGTTGCCAAATGTTATCTGCACGCCTGCAAACAAGTCCCACGCTCTGAGCAGCTCTGCTAATGCAGTCATGGACTGGGTTGAAGCTCGCATCAAACGGCATCATCGCTGAGGCAAGCGTTAGATCAATATTCTCATGCTCTGGGATTTGAAAGACCACTGGACGCTGACGACGAGGACGGACGTTGCGTAACAAAAAGCGGTAAAGATCTACGTCCTTCACGGCCCAGTGGTTCCGCGAAAACTCTAACCCTTCCATTTCAAGAGCAGTTCGGTTCGCAAAAATTATACTGTTCGGAAGAGGTGGAACTTCTGCATCAAGGACGTAATCGAAAGATATTTCTTTTCCTGTTATACGCGGTCTGCTGATCTGGCCGACATAAGCAAGCTCGACTCCTATGCCTTCTGCCATAAATAGGCAGGGTATTCTTGTGAGATGATCGAGAAGTAAATCATCACCTTGCTTGAATTGGTCACTAATGTGTTCATCGGTATACTCAAAAAACCGTTCCCTCGGCATAGTCTCTTTGCCCGTGGCTGCGCCCCAACTGTTAACTGAACGTACAATGAGATTAAACATAAAACTCCATTTCTTTGCCACGCATGATTTTAGTTTTGCTAAGAAAATTTGGTGCAGAATACAAAATGGGCCTCACAAATTAAATAAAATACCTAAAATCATAGGCATAAGTTCCAACCAATTCCTCTGACTGCTTTGCCATTCTTGCTAAAATGTTTGAGAACTCAATTGTAACAGGTAATTTTTTATAGTATCCGCCGCTGTTCCAATTCATTTTTGTAAGTTTCAAAATGTCTTGCAAAACCATATCAACAGGATCTGTTCCTAAAAATCTTTTGATCAGTAGTGGTGAGGGAATGCCCCTCCCACTTTGATAATAATTATATCTGGAATTATTCAGATCAGTACTTTGAATACTTCCGTCTGTCCAAAGCAATGTACTAAAGTCATCAACCTGAACAGCCGCGCCTCGCTGTAGGGGATAATTATAGTATGGCGCATTTTGATCTCTGTTTTTCCAACTTCCTTGATTTAAAATACTATTCCAACGTATACCTTTCCATAAATTATTTTCTTGAATTTGAATTAACTCAACATTTTGAATTCCATCCAATGCTTGAGTTATTCCTTGAATTTCATCACGGTTAAAAAAATTACTTTTATGAATTACAATTCTATCTAGCTTTGCATTTGCTCCAGATGAAAAATACGACTCACGTAATGTTGTTACTAAGCGACGGGCATCATCCTTGCTCATAAAGGGATTTTTTTGTAGCATAGTGTAGTTCCTAATTGGTTGTAGCAAAACCTCAAACCTTGACCGCGTTCATCGAATAGCTGGCTTGCAGCTAGCAAGGTTTTTCCGTCTTTAAGAGCATAGCCTAACCCGATATAAGCAGTGTTAGGCGTAGATGTTCTAACCTTCCAAGGGATTCCAGCGCCTTTGACATACATACCCAGTGACAACCACCACTTCACTCGCAGCTGGTCTGTATAGTCCAAAGATTTTCTTTCGATGATTTGTATTTTAATTCCCTTTTTTGCACTGTAAAGTTTTATTGAATCATGCAAATCAAAATAAAATTCATCATTTTTTAACTCTCTGAATGACGACCAATTTTCGGGAATATAAATAATCAGAAGCTCAAAGTTATGCTTATTTAAAGTGATACTATCTATACAATTCTTTAGTAGGTCATAAAACTCAATACAGGTTTTTCCAATAGTATCTCGGCTAGGTATTAAAGTTACTCTTGCATTGTCAGTTGCATTTGGAACATCAAGATTTGACTTATAGATTCTTTGAAAGCCAGAAAAGTTTGTAAGATAAAGGTCACTTTGATTTCTATTTGAAGACTCTGAATTTAAAGAGTCCAAATGCATTTTAACTTCGGTGAAGCAGTTATCTGCTGTAATTACTGCCAATCTGATTGGTGACGATTTGTTAGTTAGATTGTATTCATACGGTGAAAACTCACTAAGACCCTTCAGTGGGTGCGTCGTTTCTTTTTTTGTATCGTTCTGATTAAAAAGAATCTTGGGCTCTTCAAAAAATTTCGTCCTTTTGAAAAAATGCGTTTTAGCAGCCTGCGGATAGCCCGCAAATGCAAAACGCCTTACAACCGTAAGGGAAAAATCTCCAATAGATATTTGTTCGTTATCAGATGGAAATAATTTATCTCGCCATATGTTTAATAAATTTCCAACAGTAGCATTGAAACGATTAGATTTAAGTCTATTTACTATACCTGTTCTACTTGAATCATTCTTTACGTCAGGATTTGGACTTTTGACATAAACTGTTGGTTCCAGTAAGAGTCGAAGTGATTTTTCAGCCCAAGATAATTGAAATTTAATAGCCTCATAAGCGGCATAGTTATTGGGAATTTTTGCATCAGAAATTTTAGATTTTGGATCAAAGACTCCATGCCGGCCAAAACCATCAAAGCCTTTTTTCTTAAAGTGCATCTGTAAAGCACTGTAAATCATTCCCTGATAGAAAGACGAATCTTCACTTAGTTTTGTTTTATGAAGATCAATTGTTGTAGCTGTTTGATTTATACCAAGTTCTGAGAGATAATTTGAAATCTCTCCAACTTCGCCCCACAGATACAATTTACCCTTATACTTTGAATATACGACTTTATCTTTTGACTTTGGTAAATTCAAATTTTCCCAATCTAATTGTCCTGAATCAACAGCCAGAGCAGTTTTTGGAAAAGTTGATATTTCTAAGGAATTTAAAATAAATGGAGATATATTCGATGGCGCAGAATCTAGCTCAAAAGCCTGCTTTCTATTAACCAAAGTACGGGATTCTTTTTCAATTCCTTCATCTTTTTTGCATTTTTTTGAATAGAGCAAATAAGCCAATTCATCAAAATTATCTATCTGCAAAAAGCCAGAATGTTCATTAACTGTCTTAGCTTTTTTTATTAAACTGAGGATTCGTTCAGATGGAGTCTGACCACTTCGCAGCGCCCAAACTAATCCATGCGGCAAATACTTTTTGTTTTCAATGATGGACTCAAGTGTAGATAGAATTGAGTCATCATTACCACTATAGCCAACAAAAATAATTCCTCTGTTTTTAAGTGAATTTAAAAAATAATCAGACAGTCCTTTATCTAGGCGTTGTAGTTCTGATGTGGCATTTTTTAAAGCGTCATATCTATAATCTCCATGCAATTTTATTATTTTTGAATAATTAGCCTTTGAAAGCTCTTGAAGGCTGCTTTCTTTTTCTGGAGATAAAACTAGAAAACTGTGACCAGTTTTTACAGCTTGAACCCCAGACTCTATTAGCTCATCAAAGTTTGTTGTGAAGATTTCATCAGAAATACCATCTACAAAAAGTTTACCCAAGCATTTGTGCCCTATTGACGGAGTGGCGTTACTGACTTTACCTTGTATAAAATATTTTCGGTCCTCTCTACTTGGAAAGCATTTTTCAAAATAATATGAATACTCAAACTCAGATTTTTCAGGAACTATTTTTTGTGCAATCAAAAAATCTTGAAGAATTTTTCTATTTTCTTCAGACTCAAGATCATTGAATTTTTCGGCAGTAATTTTATGGTGATTGCAGTAAATTCTACGCTTGAAATCCCATACAAGCTGGCTACCTGTTGGTATTCCAGATTGAACAGATGTCCCTGACCCAAGAAAAAAAGCATAAGACTTAGCTGGCCTTACCTCGAATCTATTTAAAAAAGTATCAAGTTCAATATTGAGTTCTTTCATTCTAGTTCTGCTTTAAGAGGTAATCTGTTCAATTCATCACGATATTGTCTCCAGTTCGGCATTTGCGCATCCATGATGGCCGTGAATCGGTCGTTATGAGTGGGCTCAAGAAGATGGGCCATCTCATGCAAAACAACGTATTCAAGATATTCAGGTGATTTTCGAGCAAGATCGGTATTTAGGCGGATATTGTTTCGAGAAGGATTACATCCTCCCCATTGGGTCTTCATATCTTGCACAAAAAGACGATCAATGCTGACTTTAAGTCGGTTAGAGTATTTTGCGACTAGCTCGGGCACTGCAGCTTTAATCTTTTCACGATACCATTCATCGAGCAAAGATCTCATCTTACTTCTATCTGTTCCAGGACGAACCTTCAAAACAAGTTGGGAATGCTTCAACTCAACGCTTGGAGTTTCGTCAACTTCGACAATCTCCAGCATGTACCGTTTGCCCCAGACATAATGACTTTCACGATCTAAAAATTCACGGACTGGTTCGCGCTCTTGGGCTAAAAACTTCTTTCGTTCAGATTTAATCCAAACGAGCTTATCTATAGCAAATGCACGAATGGCATCAAAACTCATGCTTATAGGAGCAGAGATGCGAACATTTCCATGCGGAGGATTTACGCTTAAGTGAACATTCTTAATGTCCTTTTGAATTACATCAATCGTGATGTCGCCAAGCTCTAATTGCACTAGTATTCCCTCTGATTAGCAATAATCTGAAAAATTCTTTCGACTTCAGAGTCATTTTGCAAAATATCCCACAGGGCCTTTTTGATTATATTTTCACGGGGAACATTGCCACGCCAATCCGCCGGCCGGACACTCCTAACAGCATTATCAATCTGCAAAGCGAGGGCTTCGTTATTTCTTAAGTTGTTATACAAAGCTCGCTGACCGTTACTTTTAAGACTAGAAGGGGTTGAGCCTGATTTACCTGTCTGCACTTTCTTCGCAAGCTCTTCAATTTTCTTTAAATACTTTTCGTAATTTTCAGCTTTTTCTTTTCTAAATTTGATCACTTCATCGAGCAGCTTGGACATCTGATCAAAATAAGCAGGGTCATTCAGACGTTCTTGGATAATTTTTCTGCGAACGTTGTTTTCGATGATTTCAGCAGAAGACTCTTTGCCAACCTTCCTTTTTCCCATTTTTTGAACAATAGCATCAGCAATTCCTGATTTTACGATCAGCTCTAAAAGAGAAATATCGTCGAAGTTTGAAATCTTCTCGGGATCATCAGCCTGAATGTAGTTATCAATTAAATGTCTCATGTCAGCCTCGTATGCTTTCAAATCAAGTTCTTCGCCGCTTGCTCTGCGGATGAGATCACGCAAATCAACCGCCAATCCCAGCTGACCTTTGATGCGAGCAATATCAGTGTCCGCGTATCCAGCAGTATCCATATCATCGGCAAGATTTGCGTAAGACCTCGCAAACTCAGCAGTCGTCTTGTAAAGAGAAGCGCGCAATGGCTCTTTCTCTTTAAGATCTGACTCAATCTCTGAATTTCCACAGAAATAATGGATGCTTTGAAGTTCCCCTTTGGGCGCAGGAATCGGTTCCAAAACCAGAACCATGGATTCAATCGCTTGGTCGAGCCTTTCTTTGGCCTTATCAATGCGATTTTTCATCATCACAGCAGGATCAGAACCCTCTGCGCTGTGATCGAGTTCGGAGCTATAAACAGCAATGGCCTTTTCAACCTTTTTGAATAAGTCTTTGTAATCAACAATGTAACCAAAATCCTTGTCGTCACCATCTAGACGGTTAGTTCGACAAATTGCCTGAAACAAACCGTGATCTTCCATGTGCTTATCGATGTAAAGATAAGTGCATGATGGTGCATCAAAGCCTGTCAAAAGTTTGCTCACAACAATTAAGAGCTTCATATTCGCGGGCTCTTTAATAAAAAGAGCTTTGGTTTTCTTTTCGTAGGTTTCAGCTTTTGTTAGGCCAGGCTCGGGTTGGACATTTTTAATTATCTCTTCGTAAGTATCAAAAATGATCTCTTCATCAGTCTTTGTGTTTGTTCCAGTATTCTTAGTTGTAATATTCTGAGTTTTTGGCTCATAAGATGTGATGATCCCACATCGACGACCAAACTCTGTCTTTTGAAAAAGATTATAATATTTGCACGCATCTAAAATACTTGAGGCCACTAAGATCGCATTACCTCGGTCATTACTAAGTCTCGGCTTCGTTCCAAAATCAAAAATAATATCGGTAACGACTTTTTCCATTCGTGACTTTGCGGTCACCAATTTCTGCATGGTCGCCCATTTCTTTTTCAGAGCGTCTTTTTGCCAAGAATTTAACCCCTTGGTCTTGGCGTCAAACCATTGGTCGATTTTACCTTCCGAAGTTAGCTTCTGGTCGATGTCACGTGCTTCATATAAAAGATCGAGAACTACCTTGTCTTCAACAGCATCGCTAAATTTGTACGGAGTGCCGATATATCCACCAAATACTTTAACACTGGTGTCTTTATCTTTTTTCAGTAACGGTGTTCCTGTAAAACCAATGAACGCTGCGTTCGGCATAATGGCAGTCATAGCTTCGTGGAGTCTTCCGCTTTGAGTCCTATGACATTCATCTACAAAGACAAAGAAATCACCGACGGCTTTGCCACCTTGTTCCTTTAGTTCTTTGATAAAGGCATCCCAATTGACGTCTTCAACATCACGTTGGCCAAACTTGTGAACAAGTGAGCAAAGAAGTCGTGGAGTAGCCTTGCCAAGCTGTTTTACCAAATCCTTACCGCTGCTTGTTCGATATATATCTTTTTCCCCAGCATCTCTAAAAACTCGTTCAATCTGATCATCTAATTCATCACGGTCTGTAATGATGGCAATTCTTGCGTTTGGTTTGTTCTCCAATATCCACTTTGCAAGCAAAACCATTACGATGCTTTTCCCTGATCCTTGCGTGTGCCAGATGATCCCACCTTTACGATCTTGAACATGATCTTGGGCAGCTTTAATTCCAAAATATTGGTGAACTCGTGGAAGTTTTTTAACGCCACCATCAAACAGCACAAAATCGTGCATGATTTCGAGAATGCGTTTTTTATCGCACATTTTTAAAAGATACTTATCAAGCTTTAGGCGATCATTTTCTTCTTCGTCTTCTTTCCAAGCTAGATAGTATTTTTCTGGAGTGAGAATTGTGCCATACCGCAATCCCTCAGAATCATTTCCAGCAAAAAGGATTTGAGACGTTGTAAAAAACCAATCGTTAAATTCTGGTTGCTGGTTTGAAATAAGCTGGCGAATACCATCGCCAATAGTGACGCGACTGTTTTTAAGCTCAAGTACTCCAAAGGCAATACCATTCACATATAAAACTAAATCAGGACGACGTTCCTTAGGCCCTTTAAGGGTGACTTCTTCAGCGATGGCAAAGTCATTTTTTAGTGGCTCAGCCCAGTTAATAAATTTAATCGTTTCGCTTGGCTTACTGGCATCAATTTTTACCGAAACCCCATAACGAAGGAGTGAATAGACTTCTTTGTTGTTTTGATAAAGTGATCGGTCGTGTTTATTCGCTTCGACTTGAAGTTGGTAAATAGCACGGTTGACCTGCTCATCTTTGTAACCAGCCTTTTTTAAATAAGTAGTGAGAAGATCAACTTCGATATTCGAGTTATTTTCTCGATCTTCCCAATTACCAAGATTGATGTAGCCCAATTCCTCTTTGAAAAGATTAACGACACGATTTTGAGTAGCTCTTTCAGGTTTTCCAATTACGTCACTCATACTAAGCGAATCCTCCCTGTAAGCAGCTCGTGCATCATACCTTGCTTTAGGAGGCGAGCTTTCTTTAATTTTTTCTCGTGGTGTTCAATATCACTATCCACATCAAATAGAATTGAACCAATTTCTTCTTGAGCATCTGAACCAGGCAGCTTGAATCTAAAATGAGTAAAGTCCTTTTGGTACAAGTGGCTAATCGTAGAACCTGCCGCAAGTTGAGCAAGAAACTCATCGAAGTGAATTGAACTTAAAAGATAATAAAAACATTTTGTGTCGAACGCATTGTTGATCGGTCTCACTACAAATACACCACTATTGAGCGTCGTTGGCTGAGGAAGCGAACTAATTAGAGCAACTTTGCCAATCGTACCGTCCTTCGTAACGAGGACATCGTTCTCTTTTAGTTGAATATTTCGATCTTGGTCATAGCGGTCTTTAGTAACGTAGTGACAGTTATCCCAATCAATTTTTCCGCTTTTAAAGTCTGTACCTGTAACAAGACCATAGTCGCCTGAGTCAAGATATTCAGAAGTCGTTAGGCCTTGCCACCCAATTCGAGCCTTCAAAATCGCACAATCACCGAGTCTAAAGGGTTTCCAATCTTTCTTTGGAGTAAAGAGTTCTTGGAGAAGCGATTTTCTAATAAGACGCTTTTTTGCTATGAGTTTTCCAAGTGATTCGATGTAGCCATCAGTATTTGAAAGTACATCCGCAATTGCCTGTTGTTCTTCTGTTGTTGGTGGAAGTGGAATTTTAAATTTTCTAATCCTAGTTAGAGCCAGTTTAGGTTGAGCGCCAACAGTAATAGTTCCAGCAATTACTTTTTGAATTATTGGACTGGCCATCACATGAAGCAGATAGTCCTGCGAGCATTTAAGATTATAAATTCTATTTGCATTCTCTGTTAAATTCGCACCGTCCAATTCTTTTGGGATTTTTCCGACCTGCCCAAGTCTGTTACCAGCAACGGATATGAAAATGTCGTTGCAGAATATTCTATAGTTTTTGATAGACGGGTAAATATCTTCTGGTACATATTTTATTCCAGATAGTTCCACTGACCCTCTGTTCATATCAGTAACTCGAATATAAGGGTGCGGAGTTACTTTGTCCGACAGACTTTTACCAAGAGGAAGTCTTTTTCCACTGCCTATCGAACTAACTTCATCAAGACAGGAAATAGACCACTCATTTGGAATGAGGCCTATCTCTGTTTTTTTGAGGTTCTGGCTTAGTTCCACGCGAACCCCATATTTTCTAGGTGCTTGTTCACCTTGGATTCAAACGCAGAGACTTCTCTCAGAAGCTCAGGCAATGCAGACTCATATCTATCGGCGAGTTCTTTAATTCGAGTCGTAAGCGACTGGCTGACTCTATCAATTTCTCCATGAATTTCTTTATCAATTGTAGTCAACCATTTATCTTCAACGACTAAACCTTTAACATCTGCTTCTTTGAGTTTTGGATATTGTTTTAAGACTTTGTCATCGAGGAAAACGTCTAAGTCTTTAACTCTTTTCTTTAGATCACTTTCTTGCTCACAAAGGTCAATGTACTTTTTTAAAATTGCAGCCTCATCCTGAGCATCTTTATCCTTGGCGATTTCTTTGAATCGTGAGGCAGCACTAGCCTTATTCACTTTTTCAAGCTCGCTAAATGCACCTTCATCGCCTCCATGTTCTTCTTCCATCTCCGAGATTTGAGAGGTAGTAGTTTCAAGTTCAGTCGTTACCTTTGATAATTCCGATTTTTCTGTCTCAAAGTATTTAGCAACGATCAACTCTTTGGGGATAAGATCACAAGTCCAGCCCTTGTCCTTTTCTTTACCTTTCTTATCTTTCTCGATGATTCGATATGTAGTGGCCTTCCAACCATCAGCAGAGATTAGATAAAAATCATCTGACATTGTGGCGGACCAATAATTCATCAAATGTTGATAGATATCGTAACCATCTATAAGCGCCTTGTTTTGATAGTGATGAAGCAAATCTTCCGATAGTTTTTTGATTTCTTCTTTTGGATGAACTTCTGTTTCCATTGTTTTAAGCAATTTAACTGTTTTAGTTTTCCAAATTTCAAAATGAGCATTCATTGAAGTGATGAAAAATTTAAACTCCTCATGCTCAAAGATAGCTGACTTGATCTCAGACTTTTCAACCGTGAGTTTGAAGTAGCCTGATCTTGTTTCTTTAAAGAGGGACTTCTTAAGTTTTGGGCAAATTTCCCAATACTTTGAAAGAGCATCAATGTCTGCTTTCGGGATTCCACCTTGAAGGTGGCCAGCGATGTCCTGCTGATCTTCAACAACTTGAGAATCAATGTAGCGCGGAAGATTTAAGTTATATTCGTTCTTTTGAATTTCATCGAGCGGAACCATTCTTGAGAACTTGGGAACTTCAATCTCATTATTAAAAACATCAACAATTTTATGAATGTCTTGTTCGCGCAAACGATTCTTTGGCCCATCCTTGATAAAGCCCTGACTGGCATCAATCATAAAGATGCCTTTTCGAGTAGCAGCTTCTTTTTTATCGATTAAGATAATGCAGGCTGGGATTCCCGTTCCGTAAAATAAGTTCGCTGGCAGCCCTATAATGCCTTTGATGTAACAGCCATTTTTCGTGATGAGATTTTTACGGATGTCACCCTCCGCATTACCTCTAAAGAGAACTCCATGCGGAAGAATACAAGCTCCTTTTCCTGTGCTCTTTACAGAGCGGACAATGTGAAGAAGATAGGCGTAGTCACCTTGTTTTGCAGGAGGGACTCCGAA
Source organism: Oligoflexia bacterium (assembly GCA_016715815.1). Taxonomy (GTDB): domain Bacteria; phylum Bdellovibrionota; class Bdellovibrionia; order JABDDW01; family JABDDW01; genus JADJXN01. Next base: position 508,664 of record JADJXN010000002.1, on the reverse strand, counting down.
AGCTTTAAATCGTTCGTAAGGATCATTGGCCGGATCAATGCCTGTACTCCAGCGTTTGTCAGAGAACGGAGGATTGGCGACAACATAATCAAATTGTTTAAGATTGCTTCCATCTTTAAATTTTGGATCAGCAATCGTGTTGCCCTGATTGATAAGAGCTGTAGGATTGTTGTGAAGAATCATATTCATTCGGGCAAGACCACTTGTCGCAGAATCTTTCTCTTGCCCGAATAGAGTTGGATTTACTTTTGCTTCATCTGCAACCTTTAAAAGTAGTGAACCAGAGCCACAAGTTGGGTCATAAACAGTTGTATCAGCAGTTACTTTAGCCTTTGCAATGCCCAAAATTTGCGCCATGATTCGACTGACTTCGGCAGGAGTATAGAACTGGCCTTTGCTTTTTCCGCTTTCAGTAGCGAAGTGGCGCATGAGGTATTCGTAAGCATCGCCAAGAATATCATCGCCATCAGCTCGGTTTTTTGAAAAGTCTAATGCCGGATTTTCAAAAATACCGATGAGGTTAGTAAGCCGATCTACTTTTTCTTTTCCAGTGCCGAGTTTATTAGCATCGTCAAAATCTGGCATATCAGAAAGTTTGTTTTCTTTTGCCAGAGGCCCAATAATTTTCTTGTTGATCTGATCGCCAATATCGGACTTGCCCTTAAGAGCTACCATATCTTTGAAGCTTGCACCTTTTGGAATGCTTATTGGCGCATATTTTTGACCAGCATATTTGTCGCTAATGTATTTAATGAATAGGAGTACGAGAACGTAATCTTTGTATTGACTGGCATCCATTCCACCACGAAGTTCGTCGCAGCTTGCCCATAATGATGAATAGAGTTCTGATTTTTTAAGAGCCATGATGCTTTCCTTGCTGTTGTTCCAAAGTTGCCGCATCTCCAGATACGACCCACTGATCAACTTCAGAGGGTTTGAATTTCCATAGCTTGCCAATTCGATGTGCAGGAACGGTTTGTTTTTCCAGCCATCGGTAAACGGTTTCCTTGGAAACACCCAAGTGTTTTGCGATTTCCTCCACTGAAAGCCATCGTTCTGTCTCATTCACGAAACACTCCCCCTATAAACTTCTAAGTAATCGGTTTTATAGATAAAAATTAGAACACTGAAGGCAATTAATGACAAGCTAATACAATGAAATACAATTTAAATTCGAGATGAAAAGACAAATTTTTTCAGATATTGATCCAATAACGACGGATAGACATTTTTTTAAATTTTCTTCTCAAGTATTTAAACAACCCGTATTTAAACCAAATTTAGCCCTTTGCTTCACGCTCAAATCAAAAATAATCATAAACAAAGTCTCATTTGTGAGATTTGCAGAAAAAACTTGAGACTTTTTTAAATGCCTTATATTTAAGCAAGCTACAGAGGAGTCCGGGGGGATGAAATCTAATTTTAAAATACTTTTGGTTGAAGACTCAAAAGCTTTCAGGGAATCCATATCCCAATTGCTAGGCGTATATAATGACGTCGATGAAGCTGACAACCTGGCAGACGCTCGCAAAACTCTTAGTTCCAAATCCTACGATGTTGTAATTCTTGATAAGGGCCTTCCTGATGGAGACGGAATAAACCTTATTTCTTTCATTAAAGACTCAAATCCCAATTGCGTTGTTATTATTCTTACTTCTGACTCTGATTTTAGTTCTGTAAAACATTGCATAGCCAGAGGTGCAGATGATTACGTCATCAAATCAGAAAATATTATTCCCGATCTTTTAGTGCGCATTCCAGTGGCCGTCTCAAAGGCCGCATCCAGCAGAAGACTTGAAAACCTTGAGCAACAAGTTAAAGACGCTTTCAAATATGAAATTGTGGGCAAGAGCCCAGCCACCATTGAGCTTCGCGAATACATTTTAAGTTTAAAAGGAACTCAAGCAAATGTGCTTATCACTGGAGAATCTGGAACTGGAAAAGAATTGGTCGCTCGCCGCTTAAATGCCATTGAAGATGACGGCAAGCGGCCCTTCATCGCTCTTAACTGTGGTGCAATTCCAGAAAACTTAATTGAAAGCGAATTATTTGGTCACAAAAAAGGTTCTTACACCGGAGCGACAATGGATCGACCCGGCCGTTTTGAATTAGCTAATAATGGAGATATTTTTTTAGATGAAATTGGAGAAATGCCTCTTTCTGCACAAGTTCGCCTATTAAGAGTAATTCAAGAGGGTGAAGTTACAAGAGTCGGAGAGAGTAGGCCCATAAAAATAAATTGCCGAGTTATTGCAGCCACAAATCAATCTCTTGAAAATATGGTTAGGCAAGGCAAATTCAGAGAAGATCTTTTTCATCGCCTCAACGTAATTAGAATTTCAACGACACCACTGAGAGAACGAATGTCCGACATTCCGGACATTGCATACCTTTTTACATTACAAATTGGCGGAGCAAATTTTAAAATTGCCAATTCTGCAATTGCAGCACTTACTTCTTACGAGTGGCCAGGAAATATCCGCGAATTAAGAAATGCCATAGATCGCGCAGTTATTTCCGCACGAAGAAGAAATGCTAATGAATTAGTTTTTGAGGACATTAATATTGGTTCACCAATAAATGACATCAAATATAGAATGCGCAAAATTGAAGCCGGACTTCCAACAGACAAATCAGATTTGACTAGAAAAAAGTATGACGACTTTTTACTGATAACTCACAGGGAATATTTACGATCTGCTTTGGAAGTCACACGAGGAAATTTAATTGAGCTTTCAAACTTATTAGGTGTTTCAAGAGCAACTATTTTCAGGAGAGTCAGCGAACTAGGGCTGAAGGTAAAAAACGGACATGTTTACGAAGACACCACACCTTTAACCAACAAATTTGAAACTTTTTCTGAAAGATTACAGTAGGAGCAAAAAATGAAAACCGCCGAAGATGTAATTAAATTTTTGAATCTTAAACCTCTCCCTGAAGAGGGCGGTTATTTCAGGGAAACTTATCGCAGTGATAAGATCAATGCTCCAGCTAAAATTTTTGGAATCAATTCAGATAGTCCACGCGTAATAAGCACAGCAATTTATTATTTGGTACATCAAAAAAGCTTTTCCGCTCTTCACCGAATTAAAAGTGATGAAGTTTTCCATTTTTATGCTGGAGATCCAGTTGAAATGATCCAAATTAATGACCAAGGAATTTTAAATAAATACATTTTAGGCGCAGACGTTTTTAAAGAACAACAGCCGCAGGTAGTTGTGCCTAAAGGCGTGTGGCAAGCACTTCGGCTAAAAGAAGGTGGCTCTTGGGCGTTATTAGGAACCACTGTTTCCCCTGGTTTTGAATTTGAAGATTTTGAAGTTGGTACTAGAGAGCAAATGCTAAAATTATTCCCTCAACATAGAGACGACATCATGAGGTTTTCAAGAAGCGTAAATGAAAAGGCACATTGATGACGTTTTCAAAAAAAATATTTATTTCCGTATTTTTCACAGCCTTAATAATTGGTAGTCTAATTATTTGGACTTCCCATTATTTTGTTAGCCGTCAGACTGAAGAAAAGTTTATTTCAAGATATACAGTTTTCACAAAAGTTCTCTCTGACACCCTTACACGCCTTGATTCAAATACTGAAAAGCTAATGCTAAATGCCGCAAAGGTAGTTGCCGCTAGAGACCAAGCCCAGGGGCTCTTGTCCACAGAGGCATTGAAATCTATGCGAGACGAACTCAGCGTCACTCATATTTTTGTTGTTGATAAAAATGGGAAGTTTATTAGATCCACTAACGAAGATCCTCTATTGATTCCAAATGCCTTTTCTTTTTGCCCTACATATAAAAATATGATTACTGGAAATACCAATATTGAGGCAACCCCAGTAATTCATCCCCGTCCCGAGCCAAAACCGTTTAAATTTTTATTTATACCTAGCCACGATAGAAGCCGCTTACTTGAGGTGGGCGTTCGCGTTGACTTTGTTGCCAAAACCTTAAGTGAAGCTCTAGGTTCTGATGAAAATATTGAGTCTATGTCTCTTTATGATCCCAGCGGAAATATTTTTGGACGTTTTAATGCAAAGGGAGTTGATTTTAAGAGTGGCACAACAGCGATTCCACCAGCATTTCCTGGAGTAATAGACAGGGGGATTCTTTTCATTTTTTTTCAAAAGTTACTTCAAGCCATCCACAATGCTGTCAGTGTGATGTCTCAAAAACTTCCAAGAATGGAGAGTACTACTACGTTCTGGAGGCTAATGTTTCAAAAAAAGAACTTAAAGCAATGCTGGCTTCTACAAATACAATATTTTTAATATTAGGAATAACGAATTTCTTTTTGGCAATATTGTTAAGCAATTTTTTATCCAGAAGATTAGTACGAAATATTGAAAGAGCTGCTGCAAAGATTAAAAAAATCCAAGAGAGTGGAAAACTTTCTGATCGAATAAATCTGGCTGGAAGAGATGAAGTTGTTTATTTAACAAGCGAGTTTGATAAACTTTTAGAAAAATTTGAAGATTCACAGAACAAACTTATTGAAGCAGAAAAAGTACAAGCTAAAGTCCAGATGGCAAAAGAAATAGCTCACAACATTAAATCCCCTATCATAGCCATTGAAATGATGTTGCCTACTCTTGGGCTAGTTCATGAAAGAATGAGGAACGTCCTTTATAACTCGGTTAAAGAAATAAAAACTTTGGCTGAGAAGCTGAAAAGGCAGGCAGACTCGTTTTCTTTTGATAAAACATCCTCGCCCGAGACTATGTATCTTCCTAATATTTTACAGGACTTAGTTGCTCAAAAACAGCTTGAGCATTCCTCTAATCCAAACATTCAAATTATTTTAAAAGATGAGACTAGATCTGAGGCATTTGTTTCAGGGTGCTCTATTGAGCTGAAATCCATTATTTCAAATTTAATAAACAATGCTGTTGAATCATATGGCTCACAAGGTGGCCCGGTTGAGATAAAACTGTATTGTGATTCCGCAAGTTGTTTTATTGAAGTCGCAGATAAAGGTGTTGGTATACCAAAAGAATTTCTGAGTGACATTGGTAACAAACAAATTTCTTTTAAGGGAAACAAATGCCGAGGATTAGGTTTGCCGCATGCTTTTAAAACTGTTCAGAATTGGGGCGCAATAATCTTAGTGAGTTCTGAACTGGGCAAGGGGACCTCAATTAAAATTGAATTTAAAAAAAGCTTTCAGTCCCCAACTTTAAGCAATGCAGTTATTTTTGAGAACACCTATTAACCTTCAATTTTTTTCCAAGCAGAGTATTGTTTCACATCATAGTCGCTTTCAACTGGATCAGTTTTTCTATACAAATGATGTTTTTTAGATATTTGATAATATTCCTTCTTTTCATTATCAAAATAAATATCTACATCTGGGTAATGTTCATTTTTCATTACCCACTCAGATAGTTGCGTCTTTCCAACTTTTTGCATTTTTTCAAAATCTGATATTTTCATCATCCCTCCTCAATTAAGTCTCTAACCTTACATCCAATTGCATCTGAAATTCTTACTAGAGTATTAAAAGTTGGATTGTATCCAGGCTTAACCATGTTAGTAATATGCTGCGTTTGCAATCCCATCAAATTAGCTAACTGATATTGGCTCATTTTATGCTCTTGTAAAGCTGCCTTAATTTTTAATTTAGGTCTTTTTTTATTCACCCCTTAAGCGTAGTTGAGGTCAAATAATAAAATAACTACCATATAAAAAGGCTTACTTAAACCTTTTTCCCTCTTCCGGGAAGACTGAAATCGGCTTCCAATCAATTTTCAAAACATTAGGAATAGCTTTATCAATCTTTTGGAGACATTCCTTTGAATGGCAATCTTGAAAATCCATCATTGAAAATCCAAGCTTCACACATGCTGCAACTAAAATTAGTTTAAAAAGTAGATTATACATTTAAATTTTCCTTTCTAATTTGTCCCGCCAGTGAAACCAGCACCCCATGTGCAGTTTGAAGCTGACCAATAGACATTGCTTTAATGAGTTCTAAACATTCACGCCGTAAATCTTTTGGCACTGGAGTCTGCCCCGATGCAAAGGCATCAAACACTCCTCGGCTGATACCTAAAACAGGCAGAAGTTTTTCAAGATGTTGATCTCTTAGATCAATGCGCCCCTGTTCAAGGTGGGCGATCATTGAGCCACTGAGACCGGATCTTTTAGCCGCCTCCAATTGACTGATTTTCATTTGTTCCCGAAAGAACCTGAGAGCGTGATTCGCACTCTCCATACGCTTTACAGAACTTCTTTTAGACATTGAAGTCTCCTTTCTACAGTTGTAGTCACCAGCAACTTAGAAACAGGAGCTTGAATTGTAGAAAACTTAATAGGTTAGAACTTCACACGTTCAAATTAAACTAAACGTGTAGACTTGTGGGAGCAAGGGTACCATAGTGTGGGGCAGATATGGGGCAAGGATGGGGCAATCTAAATTAATGTCCCAGCATTTTCCCTAACATCACCCGATCTGAGCTAAATCCTATTGGCCTCTGGTTTTATTAATGATTTTAAAAGTTTGTCTTGCTCCCCCGTTAGGGGAGTTCCTATTAAGAGTTAGATGGTGGAGGCGCCGGGAATTGAACCCGGGTCCGAAAGTATTAGGCATTGAGGCGACTACATGCTTAGTCGGTCTTTTAAGGATGACCAAAAGGCATCAACAGACAAATTCCTTATGGCCCCTGCACTGCTAAAATTTAAACTCACCACCACAGCACAACAAGTGGCGAATCGATCCAGTTTAATGGCGCTCTATCTCAATGACCTGGCTACAAAGAGTAGAGCGTTAGTTGCACTTAGGCAGCTAAAGCGTAATTGTCGTTGCCAATTACAAAGCGCTTAGTTTTTAACGAGGTCCAAACTCCCCGGCATGCTCCTCAAGCGTCATGACCCCCGTCGAAGCCATATCGCCCCCAAAGCAAAAATCAAAGGCACTATACCATAGCCCAGCTCTAATTTGGTTTAAATTCTAAATTCCGATAAGCATGTATGCGCCTTGCAATGTTTTTTACACTAATTATATTTGCCTCTGGTTGCAGTAACCTTTTGCAATCACTCATAGATCGCCGCAATGATGCTTGCCGCGCACCCAGTAAGTACCGCCCAAGCTTTAACCTTATTGGTAGTGTTTCTACGGCAGCCGTTGTTTACCGTGCTAACCCACAAGGCCGCTATGTGTATTTAAATTTAGGCCAGCAGTTTTCTATTGCTGATGTTTCAAACCCCAGAAACCCAACAATATTATCAACAGTGGCTATCCCCTCTGCCGATTGGGCCATTGATAGCGCACTTGCTAGTAATAATATTTTATGGATTGCAAGCGGTGGTGACGGCATTCGAAGCATGAACGTTTCAAACCCTTATGCACCTTCTTTTATTGCACAAGGCCCAGGTGCCCCAGGTTGGGCTAATACCATATTATTAAAATCTAATAATCGTGCCATTGTCTCTCATGGAAACCGCGGAGTTACCTTTATTGATATCTCAAACCCCGCTTCTTTTTCTGTAACATATGCTGTTGGAGCAGGTGCAAATCTTGGCCCCAGTAGTGGAGCTGTTGTGGGGGACTATGGTTATTTTGCTTACGGCGGAAGTGGTGGGGTAACAAATAAAGAAATGAGAATTTATGATGTTTCAAGCTCAACCACTTCAACGTTGAAGTCTACTTTTTCAAGCCCCACCGGAGTTAACGATCTTGCGATTTATGGCAACTATGCTTACCTTGCAACTATTGGAGGAGGCTTACAAATTGTAGATGTCTCAAATGTGAGCTCCCCACAACTTGTTAACACATACACTACTGGCACAAACGTATATACAGTAAGGGCAGAAAATAAATTAGCTGTTATTCAAACCTCAGGTAATGACATTCAACTTTTAGATATTTCAAACCCAGCAAACCCCATTTTTATTACAAGCTATACTTTAAGTAGCGGCACCCTTGGTGCCTGGGCCAGAATGGATTTTTCTTGTAACCTTCTTTACGCCGGCAACGGCAACACCTCTTCACTTTTAATTTTTGATCTTTACAACAGCCAATAGTTAAAAGTTTTTTCTAATGCTTAAAATAACATCGCTATGAATTTCACCAAAAGGCAAAACTCCGTCAGGGGCATCATTAACGCCTGTGACCCAATAATATTTAAATTGGTAAGTAAGAAGGGCAGACCATATTTGATTAAAATTATAATTTACACCAAAAGCCCAATCCACAGCATAAGAGGTATTTAATAAACCCTTTCCAATTAGTAATTCTGAATTTATTCCCCATTTACTAAAACTATCAAATTGCACACCAGCTCCCGCTTTAAGCATTAAATATTTATCTGCAAATTGCTTGTAACTGGTTTCTTGGGAATTTATGTAATACTCAAGCCCGCCAACACCTGTGAAATGAGCATTTTGAAATATTTTGTTAACCAAACCCGGAACTCCTAAAGGCCACTTTTTAATATACCTTGCCTCAAGTGAGATGGGTGAGTTACTTGAAATAGAAGAGGTGAAAGATAAAACTTTGGCCTTTAAAATTCCTAAAAGGGCATAATTATCAAACCATTTTAAGTAGCGCACACCAAGTTGCTCAGTAAAAGAATAACCAAATCCGTAAGGCGGGAATGGGGAGTTAGGAACACTTGTGAGATAAAGAGAGCTAATGGCATCTACCTGTAAGTATCTTGTTGGCGGACCACTTTCTTTAACTTCCTCAACTTGAGTCACCTTCTTTGGTGGCGGTGGTGGGGGCTCAACTACAGCAGGCTTTGCGACTTCAACTTTTTGCTGCTCTTTAACCTCACTAATGGCTTTTTGAGTTTCTTCGTTTTTTGCCACAAGCTTTTCTGAGTTAATATTTATTTTAAAACCTTTTGGAAATTTATTTGGATCTTTAATGTCTTTATTTAGCTCTAATAGTTGTTCAAGGGTTCCGCCCGGTCCATAAATTCTCCCCTTAAAACAATAAGCTGCCACATGGGACAGCGTGGGACCATTAATTAAAGCCTCTTGACAGCGAGCTTGCTCTGAAAGCTCTTGGCCATACCCGACGTGAGCACTAAAGAATAAAAATAAAACTTTTAAGAAATTACCCATTTATTATTTGAAGGTATAAAATATCTTAGTAAAAGTATAGTGCTCTATAAGGGAAATGGCGAGTTGATTAATAACGGCGAGCCCACTTTGGTAAATGTAGCACTGGGGGAACTATTAGATATAAATCCTCCAGTTTCCTCAGAATGAAAAAGTAAAACAGTATTAGCATCCATATTATAAGGCACAGTTGGTACAGGATATGTTGTCGCAGTATTTGGACTAGTAACACGAGAAATGCTTGAGAGGCGGACCTCATCAATTATACCTGGAAAGTAGTTTCCGCCCGCATCCCCACCAATAACAGTGTTTGTGCGTGCACAACCACCATTACCACCAGAAGATTGGTTAAGTTCTTTTACCCCATTAACAAAAATAGCGCCCCAAGTTCCATCATGAGCCCAAGCTATATGATATTTTTGTCCTGCTACAATTGGCGTTGTAGATGTCACCCATGGATTCCCTGTGCATGCAGCACCTAATAATTGGAATTCAAAATAATATGGACCAGCACCTGAGATTTGAAGATATAAACTTGTACCAGTATAACCAAAATACACAATAGGCTTATATGTGTAGGCTGCAGGGTTATTTACTATAACAAAAAGTTCAAGCGTATGTGCCGCAGTACTTGTATGTGACTGTGAAATATTAATCCTATCAGTTGTGCCGTTCAACTGATAGGCCCCCAAAACCATTAAAGCTTGTGGATTCTAGATTTCCATTCACACAGCTTAAAGCAAAAATAAAAAGCCATACGGCTAATAAAATTCGCAGCATAAGCATACTTATCGGCAATAATTTTAAACTGCTCAAAAAGGCCTTGACCCATCTATTATTCAAGGTAAACAGATGCTTAATAAAAATGATAAAACTTCAGAACGTCTATAAATCTTTTAGCACACAAAGCGTACTTACCAACCTTAGCCTTGAAGTACCAAAGGCAAGTGCCACAGCCCTTTTAGGCTTAAGCGGTTCTGGTAAAACAACTGTGCTTAAACTTATTTGCGGGCTCACTAAGCTGGATCAAGGGAAATTTACCTGGGCTCAGATAAAATTGAAAGTGCAAATTTAAGAAAAATTAGAAAAAAAATTGGTTATGTTATTCAAGATGGTGGCCTTTTCCCCCACCTCACCGCTTTGGATAATTTAAAAATCGTGGCAAAAGAAGCAGGGCTTACAGATGCGCAAATTCAAGCCCGTATTGACGAGCTTTGTGAGATAACAAAACTTCAAATTAATTTATTAAAGCTCTACCCGCGCCAGCTCTCCGGAGGACAGCGCCAAAGAATTGGTATTATGCGGGCCTTATTTTTAGACCCCCCAGTTTTACTTTTAGATGAGCCCCTTGGATCATTGGATCCCATTACAAAGGCTGATCTACAACAAGAATTAAAAGAGCTCATTACAAAGCTTAAAAAAACAGTTTTACTTGTCACACATGATCTTTTTGAGGCAGGCCTTTTATGTAACCAAATTTTACTTTTAAATAAAGGCATTATTGTTCAAAAAGGCTCTATGAAAGAGCTTATAGATAACCCTTTAAATGATTTTGTTAAAAAATTTGTAGGCTCCCAATTATGAAATATTTTTTATTCGCCCTATTTATTTTTTTTAATAGCTATCAAGCTCAAGTGCAAGCAAAGCCCATTATAATAGGTTCAAAAAAATTCACTGAATCAGTTACGCTTGGGGAAATAGCAAGACTTGCCCTGAGCCAAAAAGAAATTAAAGCTGAACATAAAGCAGAGCTGGGTGGAACCCGTATTTTATGGAATGCCCTTCTCACAGGAGATATTGACATTTACCCTGAATACACAGGCACCATCACTGAGGAAATTTTAAAAGAGAATATTAATAGCTTTGACGAGCTAAAATTAAAACTTGAGCAAAAAGGCATTGGTATAAGCACCCCTTTAGGCTTTAACAACACTTATGCAATAGGAATGAAGAAGGCCCGCGCAGACTCACTTGGAGTAAAAAATATTTCTGATTTAAACCGTCACCTAGATTTAAAAATAGGCTTAAGTGAAGAATTTAGACAGCGCCAAGACGGCTGGCCCGGGCTTAAAGAAAAATATAAATTGCCTCATAAATTTGTGCGCGGTCTGGACCACGACATAGCTTATCGGGCACTTGAAACAAATGATATTGATGTTACTGATTTTTACTCCACCGATGCAGAAATTAAATACTATGACCTTACTTCTTTGATTGATGATCTTAATTACTTTCCTAAATATGAAGCCGTTTATCTCTACCGTCTTGATTTGAAAGAAAAAAATCCTCTTGCAGAAAAAACAATCAACAGTTTTAGTGGTAAAATTTCTGAACAAAAAATGATTAACCTTAATAACATGGTCAAAATAGATAAGCTGCCCTCCGCAAAAGCTGCATCTTATTTTTTAAATGAAGCCTTTGGCGTAGAAGTTGATTATAAATTGGCCACTCAAAAAGAAAGAATTTTAGTACGCACCAAAGAGCATATATATTTAGTAACCATTGCACTTGTTGTTGCCATTTTAATTGCTGTTCCTTTAGGAGTGATTGCATTTAAAATTCCATCTTTGGGTAAGTTTATTCTTTGGTTCATTGGCGCTGTACAAACCATTCCTGCCCTTGCACTTTTAGTTTTACTCATTAAACCACTTAATCTTTTAGGCTTAAGAGGCATTGGTGATACCCCGGCACTCATTGCTCTTATTTTATATGCCCTACTCCCAATAGTGCGCGCAACTCATAATGGGTTTTCACAAATCCCAAAAGCTTTAATAAAAACAGCTCAAGTTTTAAATTTTTCCTTTAAAACAATGCTTTTTAAAATTGAGCTTCCTTTAGCTTTAACCTCAATTTTATCTGGAATTAAAACTGCTGCCGTTATGACCGTAGGCTTTGCTACTTTAGGAGCCCTTGTTGGTGCAGGCGGTTTCGGCCAACCCATTCTGACGGGAATTAGGCTTGATGATTATAATTTAATATTAGAGGGCTCCATCCCAGCTGTGCTTTTAACATTAGTAGTTAGCCAACTATTTGATTTTATTGAAAATTTTATCGTTTCCCCAGGGCTAAAATAGCCCGCTCACAACCCCGTGAAAAGACTCAAAAATTGTCGATTAAAGTTACAGGACCAACGTCCCGATACAGAATATAGGCGAATCTCATTTATGAGATAGCGCTCTGTAGGACGTCAGGGGGACGTAATGAAACTTCAAGGTTTCAAATTTTATAGGTTACTAATGTCATCCACATTGCTGGCATCTTTGGCTGCTTGTGTTTATGGTGATAGCGGCTCAAGTGGCGGCACCAACGTTGACATTAAACCACCCATTGATAACTCAAAAGTTGTCTGCACTCCATTTAGTGGAGGCGACCCCGCTTTACCTTATAATGGTGCTGTGGCTAACCTTGTTTATCTCTCAGATGATCAACCCCGTTACACTAATGTTATAGACTATATTAATAATGGTCATTTAGCTGATGTAACACTTTTCTTAAATAAGTTAGATACTCCCACAAGGCCTTTTGATTTCGGCTTTGTTACAGAAGCTGGAAGTTTAATTCAAGATCAAACCGGTGATACATTATATGAGTATTTTGGTTTACACGTTGAGAGCTTTTTAAAATTACGTGAAGGTGACCCAGTTGGTGATTACCAATTTGCACTTTTAAGTGACGACGGCGCTGTTATGCAAATAGATGATTTAGGCTTAGGCTTTAGAACATTAGTAGATAACAATGGCACACACCCAACTAGAATGGCTTGCTCAAGCGAGAGAATACCTTTTGATCAAAACACTATGCTTCCAATGAAGCTTGACTACTATCAAGGCCCACGCTACCACATTGCTTTAACATTATTATGGAGACCTTATCCTGAAAACCCAGCTGATGTGAATGATCCTTTATGCGGACGCCAAGGTAACAGTTTGTTTTGGGATTCCACACAGACTCCTTCAGCACCTAATGCATTTAATGATTTATTGGCTCGTGGATGGAGAGTTGTAAGCACTGAAAACTTTAGGCTTCCTGCAAGCTTTGGCTCCAACCCTTGTGCGCAAGTGACAGACGTGACTATTTCAAACTTTCAAATTGTAAGTGTAGGCCGTGACAGCGCTGTGATTCAGTGGGAGACAAACGTTCCAACTGATTCAAAAGTTGTTTACTCAGCTTACCCCTACAGCGTTAACCAAGAAGCCTATGATAGTGCACCCACCACTATGCACGTTATGAATTTAACTGGTCTTACCCCATTCACACTCTACAGCCTCTATGTTGTTAGTGTAGAGCCAGGCTCCGGCTCACAAGCTAGCAATGACGCTACTACTTTCCGTACACTTCGCTAGTTTTATTACACCCTTCTAATAACCAGCACAAATGTCCAGTCCAGTATGAGCTTGCATGGGCCATCTAGACTCCTACTTAAGTACAAAATTGACGAAAAGAAAGCGTGGATAAATATCTTGTTTCATTGGCATTTTTGTTACTTTTTTTAGAGGCCGGGTGGCTCTACCATGACATCCAAAACCCTTATTCAGCGTCCACACAAAATGAATTAAATCAAATGCCCTTAGGTAAAATTTTAAAAAGCAGATCACAGGTTAGAAAAAAAGCACAAGACTCTTTAATTTGGGAAGAAACAAAAACCGAGCAAAACCTTTTTGCTTTTGATTCTGTTTTAACACTAAATCAATCAGCCGCAGAAATAGCACTTCAAGGTGATAGCCACATCTCTATGAATGAAAATACTTTGGTTGTTATTGAGCCACCACGCTCAGGCGATGCTGATGGGCCCTTGCGCTTGCGCTTTAAAAAAGGCAATCTCTCTGCGCGCTCAGGCCGCAACCCGCAAAGTGTTGAGACAGAAGAGTTTGTAGTTGAGGCCTCTAATGACACCAAAATGAATATTAGAACCACCGAGGATGACAAAATTCAAATTGATGCCCTTGAGGGTGAAGTTAAATTACTACACCCACAAACTCTTGATGTTGCTAAAACCATTAGTGCTGGCGAGAGTGCCAAAGTTAATGACGGTAAAATTGATGTTGAAAAAGTAGCCCAAATAAAATGGAACATACCTATTGATGGGCATAGAATTTACACTCACTCTGAGCAGGCTGAAGTTAATTTTTCCTGGGAAGGACAAATTAATGGCATAAACGTAAGGGGTAAAGACACAAATGAAGAATTGGATGTTAATATTCATGAAGCCCAAAGTAGTTATAAATTAAAACTCCCACACGGGCCTTATTTAGCAAAACTTATTTCTGAAAATGCTGCCACCTTTGAAAGACAAATTGCCATTTGGCCTGCTCCTAAAATTTATTTAGTAAACCCGGTAGTACGACAAAGATTTAAAAAAGACACACCCATTGAATTTTTATGGACACAAACAAAAGACGTTGAGCAATATGTTTTTGAGCTTGCCATTGATGAAGAATTTAAAAAAATAATAAAGCAAATTAAAACCACAAAAATGGGTGTTGAAGTTAATGTTTCAGCTGTTGGAGAATTTTTTTGGCGCGTGCGGGGCCTTGATAGCTCTGGTTTTGAAATACCAGAGATGTATTACAATAACTTTTTTGTTTTAGATAAACCCCTTCAAGCTCCAAAATTAAAATCACCAAAAGTGATTAGGGACGATGGCACCGCAAGTAATATAAATAATAGAAAGAATCAAAAATTTTCAATTTTATTTCAAAAAAGCATAAAATTTATTTTTAATTTAATTATTCCTCAAGCAGAGGCAAGAAAGCCTAGCTTAGCAAAGCCCGCCAAAAATTATTTTGCAGAGTTTCAGTGGGAGCCTGTTGAAGGAGCTAATAGTTATGTTGTGGAAATTAGTCGCTCCCTTGATTTTAGAGATTTAGTAGCAGCAGCCCATGTAAAAAGAGAAAGTTACAAATGGAAAAATTTTGAACTTGGCCAATATTATTGGCGCGTGGCAGGCCGTGATATTACTGGCGAGCAGGGTTTATTCAGCGAGACTGCTTATGCAGATTTAAACCAAATCCCTCAAGGACCGGTTAAGCCAGTGGCACCACCGCCAGTTGTTGCAAAAAAACCTTCCGAGGAGGAACTAAAAATAGAAGCTCCTCCACCAAAAGTAGAAGCAGCACCTGTTGTCATCAAGCCAAAAGAACAAGAAGTAGATTATTCCCATGAGCCATGGAATTTTAAAATTGAAGGGGGCGGCTTTGCCACAATAAGCCTTCAGCGAGGAATTGATTTTAGATCAAAACTTTTTGGAGTGGGTGTATGGAATGCGCGCGCCACCATTCGCCCACCAGAGCATAATTTTAGTTTCTGGCATCTAGAATTTGAAGCCAGATCCTTAACAGCCGTAGGAAGCCCGGAGAGTCAATTCCCGTTTCAAGGGAAAACCTCAACCATAGCTATGCGAGGCACTTTTATCAAAAACGACTCTTGGGGAATTGTCGCGGGACAATTTCCATTATTTAAACGTGCTGACCTTGAAGCCCTAACTTACTACACACCTCTAGCAGCTGGTTTAATGAAGCAATGGATTGTAGATAAAAGAAAGTATCGTCTACTTTTTGTTGGCGGAGAAAATTTTGTGCTTGAAGGCTCGGGCCAGCAATCATGGCCACTGTTCAGCACTGTTGATATCACTGCTGAAGCAAGGCTTCAAACAGGGTATAGCCTTAATAAAGATTTATGGCACGACTTAACTATTTATCTGTGGCTTGGCTGGTCTTTCTAAAAACAATCTTCTCATAAAAAATAAAAGTGTAATCAAAAATAAAACTTCAAAGGGCCCACCACCCAACCTTCCACATGCCGGTGCTAAATTAAATTCCGACTGTGTAAAGCCATCATAGTTAGCACTTACCGCTGTTACTTCAAAAGGTGTAGCAATGGGAGTTGTGTTTACAGCAGGGCTTGAAATGTATTGAAAAGTAATTCTAAATTTAAAATATCTCTTACCATTTAAAGAGCTGGGTGATGATGCCAAAACCCAACCAGTATTATCACTTGCAAAATTATCATTAGAGCCCGCTACTTCTAATGTAGCACTACCTGTTCCAAATGAAGTGTTGGTCATACTAAATGATGTAAATGTTGGGCTAGAGTTTCTAGCATCTATTGATTTTGATTGAATAACGTAAGAGCTCTCAGAGTATCTAACAAATCCAAGATCACCTAAATTGGCCACTGGGTTTTCAGAATTTCCTGCAAAAGTATTTCCAAACGTCAACCACGTTCTACCGCTGGCACCATTACCACCATTACCACCACCACCAACTCCAGCTCCACCGCTCCCGCCAAGTGCTGTGATGGTTCCACCAGTATTATCTAAATTGCCAGCAACTTGTATCCACACACTTCCCCCGGCTCCACCGCCACCACCGCCGGCTCTTTCAGTGCCAGCGCTAAAGGTTCCACCATTTCCACCATTTGCTAAAACAGAACCAGAATTAGTAAAATTCCCACCCACTGTTAAAATAATTACGCCGCCACCGGCTCCACCACCAGCTCCACTTGCAGGGCCCGTAGTTGTAGAATATCCTCCGCCTCCGCCACCACTTCCCCCGCCAGGACCACCGCTGGCGGCCCCAATTTTTGTCATTAAAGCATCAAGCTCAGAAGTTCCACCAGCACCAGGGCCCGTGCCTGTTCCGTTAGAACCTGCAACAGCACTATAGTAGCCACCACCACCGCCGCCACCGCCACTGTCAGTAAGTTGTGTTGAGCCGCCATTGCCACCGGTAATATTACAAACAGGAACCGTGCAACCACTACTACCTTGTGTTGCCGCAAGACCGGAATAACCGCCATTACCACCGGCCCCGCCACCGCACCTTGCAGTTCCACCTTGCGGCTGAACAGCAACGTTAGTGTTCATACTTTCACCATTGTCACCACTACAGGTAATGGTTCCGGCATTTGTAAAATTCCCTAAAACCTTAATCACAAGTGGGTTTGAGCCTTTGCCCCGCAAAGTCCAACCAGAGGCCAAAGTAAAATTTGTAAATTGCAAAACACTATAAGTATCTGTGTTAATGGTTATTACATTTCCTGCAGTAGAACCACCCTCAGAAAAAGCGGCATATGTAGCTGGCTCAAAAGATCCGTTTGTGCCAAGGCCCAAACTTAGAGCATTGTTTTCATTAATACCAGCGCCCGTGCTTTGATCTATTGCTATTGGGGGATGAGCTTTTCCCAGGGCAGAATTCCAAACCGCTGTGGTGTTTGTAGAATCAAAATATGTTTGAGAATTAAAATCAACAGAAACGGTACGCGCGTTTGCGATATTAATATTTAAAAATATTAAAAATCCAAATACACACGAAAGCCGCATTTTAAGATCCTGTTTTTTGCAATCTTTGCATTTCGTTTAATAAGGTAAAAGACTCTACATGGTAAGGCTTAACTTTAATCGCTTTTCGTAATGCTTCTTCAGCCTCAGGGTACATTTGAGTTAAGTAATAACAATGGCCCAAATTAAAAAGCACATCCGCATTATCTGGGAAGTGATCATCAGCCTCAAGACAAAGCTTTATAGCTAAATCAAACTTTTTTAAGCGCTTATAGGAATTAGCAAGTTTTAAAACAAAAATAATATTTAGCTGTGTAATATCAAATTCAACCGGAGGATTCTCCTCATCAAACTCACCACCAGTATAAACACCAGGGGCTTCTTGTGCGGATTCTTCCACCTCAACAGAACCCACGCCATCATCGCTTGGCTCAATGTGTACTGAGCTTCCACCATGAAGACCTAAAACTTCTTCTTCAAATTTAGCAGAGCTTTCATCTATTCCACCATTCATTAAAGTGTTTAGCTTTTCTTTTAAAATTTCAGCGCGAAAGGGCTTTACAATATAAGCATCTACTTTAGCCTTGGCAGCTTTTGTAATTTTCATGCGCTCATGAGAGCCTGGGATGTAACCATAATAAATTTAACATTCCTTCGCCCTGGTTCACGGCGAAGGGCGCGAAGTAGAGTGAGACCGTCAATTTTAGGCATTTCCCAGTCTGAAATAACATAATCAATTGGTTGAGAGGGGTTTCTAATAAACTTCATGGCATCTTTTCCGTTTTTTGCCTCTAAAATTTTAGTGAAACCAAAACTTTTTAAATAGTTTACTAAAATATCTCTGACCATGCCGTCGTCATCAACTACCAGAAATGTAACATCTTCGTTACTCATAAATCCTCCCCATCCCCTTGAGTCGGTAAAAGCATTGTAAACTCAGCCCCGCCCTGTGAGCTGTTTTGAACTGTTAACTTTCCACGATGGTTAATCTCCACTACTTCTTTGCACACACTTAAACCCAAACCTGTTCCAGATTTACCTTTTGTTGTAAAAAATGATTCAAAAATTTTATCAATGGGCTCTGTTTTTATTCCCATACCCGAATCACGCAGTTTTATTTCAATGTTTTTATCTTTAACACTTCCAGAAATAAAAATCTCTCCACCATTATCCCCAATGGCATGAATGGCGTTTATAATTAAATTCATAAATACTTGTATTAAACCTGAGTTGTCGCCCATAAATTCTGGCAGCTCTTCAATGCCACTAAGATGCACTTTTATAGATTTTCTTTTAAGCTCATGGTCCATCATTAATAATGTGTCTGAAATACTTGCTGAAATTTTTATTTTTTCTTTTTTAGATTCCTTTGAGCCGGCCATACCCTTAAAGCTGGCTAAAACTTTTGCGGCATGCTCAGAAGAAACTAAAATTGCCTCAAGTGCTGCCTTCATATCTTCAATTTTCGATGCATTTTTAGCCAAATCAGCTTTTCCCATAATTTGTAATAATACATTGCCAAACTCGTGGCTTACAGTTCTTGCCACCGCTGAAACAGTCATTGTTTTGTCATTATGCGAGACATGTTGTTTTAAATATTCCATGTGGCTTCTTAAATTCCATGCAGCCATCATTCCGCGCGCTTTTTGAAGAATTTCCCCCTCAGTAAATGGTTTATTTAAATAATCCCATCTGTCTTGAAATTCTTTTCCAAAAACTTTTTGAATAGAATTAACATGTCTATCTTGGTAGGCCGTTACAAGTACGGCATACATAGCTGGGTCTGCTTCATGAATTTGGCGAACCGCTTCAATGCCATCAATACCACTTCCTAAAAGCACATCAAAAAAGCCAACAGCAAAGGGCCGCCCCTCTTTTACCGCCTTTTTTACTTCTGCCACTGCCTGCTCACCACTGGCAACTGCTACAACATCAAAAGCATCACTACTTTCACCAGCTGCTGCCGCCTGATGAGGCACCGCTCTTGCGCGAGAGCTTTTAATAGCCACAACGTTATCTTTTGATGGAGATAAAATATCTAAATATGATTGTAAAATAGCCTTTTCATCATCAACCACAAGTATGCGGTTACTCTTTAATGGCTCTTTTACTGCCTTTGTAGACATTGCTTTAGCTGTGCTCATGCAGCTTTCTCCATTTTCTTATATATTGGCAATTCTATTCTAAAAACTGTTTCAACACCTGGCGTGCTTTTTACTAAAAATAAATCCCCGTGGCAGGCGCGAATAAATCTTCTGCTAATACTTAAACCAAGGCCCGTTCCCACTTCCGGGGACTTTGTAGAAAAATTACTCTCAAAAAGTTTAGCTTGGTTTTTTGCTTCAATTCCCTGCCCGTTATCAATAATATCAATAATAAATTTATCGTTTTCATTTTTAGTATTTATACTCACAAATGAGTTTTTATTTTTCGCTTCTGTTACCGCTTGAAGAGAGTTTTTTAAAATATTTGTTAAAACTTGTATAATTTCATCTCTGTCAATTAAGACATCATCTGTGTGGGCACTATAATTTTCAGAAATTTTTATTCTGTGTTTATCAAATAAATCTGCCACAATATTCACAGCATCATGTATAACCTCATGGGCTCTTTGATGAACTTTTTGGCCCGTTACGTGGCTTAATGAACGCATCCCGCCTAATATTTTTTCAATACGCTGAGATTGTTGTAATAAAAATTGAGTGTCTTTATCTAAACTTTCAATGTCTTTATCCCAACGACTAAATACCTCAGAAATATTTGTTAAATCTTCTTGCAACAAGGTTTGCTTTGGGTCAATTTGTGAGGGCTCTTTTAAAGATTTTATAAATCCCTCAAGCCCTTTTTGATCAAAATCATCACGCCAGGCTTTTACAATGTCCCCTAAAAGATTTTTGTCATTGGCAATTTCCATGGCTAATCTTTTTTGAACTTTTTGAATGCGAGTCATAATACTTGTTAGCGGGTTTAAAACTTCATGGGCGGCGCGGCCAGCAATTTCACCCACAGAAGCAAGGCGTGTGGTTCTTAAAAGAGCTTCTTGAGCCTCTTTTACGGCACGGTTTTGTTCTTCCAATTTTTTTGTTCTATCAATAACTTTATTCTCAAGCTCACGGTTAATTTCTTCTAATTGGTCTCGAGAGGTTTTTAAATCCATGGTCATCTTGTTAAAAGATTCAGCTAAAACAAAAATTTCATCATTAGTTCTCACTTCTTTTAAGGAAGAATCCAAATGCCCTTCAGCAACTTTTTCCATAGCAGAAACAAGACGTTGTAAGGGATGAATTAAACTTCTTGAAAAGAAAATCGTGGCAATAAAAGTAATAGTGCAAATAATAAGCGCAAAAATAAAGGAGCGGCGTATTAAGTGGGCCATAGCCATAAAGGCTTTGTCACTTTCTACTTCAGAAATAACTGAAACCTGCGCAAAGCCGGTTTTTGAATAGGCGCCCAAATAACTTTTTTCATTTTGTTTAAATTCTAGCACTCCACTTGAAATATTTTGCCTTGCAAGCTCTTTCACAAGTGGATGGTTAATTAAATTCTCATTTAACTGTAAGAGTGGGTTTCCTTTGGCATCAACAAGATAGGCCTTGGTTAAAGAGGAAGATTTAAGGTTTTTTAAAAATAAATCTGCCTTTACATAGCCCACAACAGAGAGAATTTTTGAAGGCTTTCTTAACACCCCTTCTTTTATGACAGAAATTCCAAGCCCTATAAGAGGCGGCTTGCCGCTAGATCCTGCATTCCAAACAAAAATAGAGCGAGATTGAATTTCATCAAAGGGAATTTGTTTTTTAAAGTATTGTTCATCCAAAGCGTAAAGTTTTAAATACTCTTGGTTTGTCACTTTAGATTTTAATTCATAATTACCATCAAGGCCGCGCTCATGAATTTCAATGCGAGTTAAAAGTAAATCATGGGTTAATATTTCCTCAAAAACAGAGCGGTCGTTTGTAAGAGCGTAAAGTTTTAATTTATCACTAGCTCCCCTAAGGGTAGATTCAAACTCAGCAGACAAAGTAGTCACAAAACTTTTGTTCAAATCAAAAACAAGCTCAGTTTTATCTTGTTTAAAAATTTGCATAGCTAAGGCTAAATAAAATCCAATAGCTGAAACCAACAAGATGGTAACAACGGCCAATATTTTGTAGCGAATTGAGAATTTTATCTTTTTCACCTTTTAAGATTTCCTCTTAAGTATTTTTTCGGCAAAATACTTAGTAATTTCAAATTGTTAAGGTCTAGTTAAGAGGTAAAAAAAACGTCCCTTTTTTGTAATTTGTATATAAGTTTTGCACGACTGTCGTCCTGGCGCTTAAAAAATGTCAGTAATTCCACAAAGTTGTGAGATCAGCTTATAAAATCTGTTGGTCCAAAGTTTGTATTAGTTTCGCGTGGGAAGTATTGAATGGACGTAAAACGTAATTATCTAATTGTTGGAGTTGTGTTTTTTTGCTTAAGCCTAGCAGATAATGCTGTTGCGCAGCAGAAGGTCTTTACCCGTCTACCCAAACCAGCAGAAGAGACAAAAGAAGTAAAAAAAGTAGAGCTGAAAATTAAACCAGCTATGTCTGGAACTACATTTGCCAATGACATAGGCGAAAGAATTAATGCTGCAGCATTTAGAGTGGGCGCTGATTTAAATTTAAATTTATCCCCTATTTTAGATGTCACCTCCTCTACCTGGGCCATTATGGTGGCTGGCCAATCATTAACAAGATTTGGCGATGGAACTTCAACAAGTGGAGTTTATTTAAAAGAAGCCCTTATTAATATTCGCCCCGTGGAATTTTTATCTCTTCACGCGGGTGCAATTAACCAAGGTTATTTAAATAACCCACTTTTAATTTCAGACTCAGCTGTGTTCCCTGGTATAAAAGAAAAACTATTTTTTAAATCTGATATTTTTAATTTAAGCTTAATTGCAGAACAGACCATTCCCACATCAAACACACTTTCAACAAAAGCCGTTGATAAAGAAGAAGCCCCCAGCTTTTTGGCTGAAACAATTAGTGTTGAAACAAAAATATCAAGACACCTTGATTTTGAAGTTTTTGGAACTCTTTACCACTTTCAAAATCTTCCCTCTAAAGTAGCAGCAGAAAGTGCTGTTTTAGGCAATTCTCAACCAGCACAATTAACCCCTAATACTGCTGAATTTTCTTATGAATTTAATGGCTGGCTTGCAGGGGCCGCAACAAAAATTAAAATAGCCCCCGAAGTAAAACTTATTTTTTCAGGCTCTGCCATTGAAAACTCTCAAGCACCAGACTCAGCAAACCATGGCCAGCTTTTAAGCGCCTCTACAGAAATTAAGTTTTCAAAAAATTTAGTAATCACACCGTCTGTTGAAAACTTTTTTAATGAGTCTGATACTTCCCCCGCCAGCTACAACAGCTACGCTTATGGACACAACAACAGGCAGGGCTTTGGCACAGGCTTAACTCTAGATTTTCCTGAGTCAAAATTTAAAGTTGTAACAAAATATGCAACCTCAGATGTCATTAACGAAAGTTTTAACCAAGGCAAGCAGCAATTTTTAAGAATTATTCTGGAGGCAAGCTATGATGTCCTTTAAGCATGTCTCCTTTTTAATATTAGCTTTATTTGTCACCTCTTGTTTTAAACCAACCCAAAGAGCCTCAAATTTAACAAAAGAAAATAGCGCTACATTTTATTTAGAAGAAGTGACAAGTGAGGGGCAAATTATAGATACAGGGGAATGGAAATTTCCAAATGCTAAAAACTATAATTTTAAAGTTTGCATAAAAGACCAAAACACGCAGGATAAAATTGCAGGCCATCAATTTTTAATTTTAGATGCAAATGGAAATCTTTTAGATAAACGCAGATCAAGCGCTGATGGCTGCCTAAATTGGAATGAAACTATTAAATACAATTATGTAGCAGATGCTAAATATCTACCACTGACAAGGTTTTTGCGCGCCGATGGTATGCACTCAGGCCAAAGAAAAATTTCTTTAGCCATAAATCCATGGAAAGATAGAACTAAATCCTCTGTAGAAAAAGAAGTTGTGGATTTAAATTTTAAAAAGCTAGATCCGTCGCAAATTGTGAATGAATCAGAGGTGCAATTATCCCTAGCAGGACTTTCGCAACAAAGACGCTTATGGATAGACGGCATGATTATAGGCATGTCAAACCTGGGTGCCGCAGGAGCCCTTTCTAAAAACAATGCTGTACTTAAAGTAGACATGGTTCCCCACATGTTATTAAAGGATGCCACTGGCTCTATTGTTTCAACCCCCATTACAAATGGCCGCTTTATGGTGCAAGCCTTTTTAGTAGCAGTTGTTAAAGAAGGGACTACAAAGAACAGGGTCATTCTTGGAGAATCTAACACTGAAAAGCCCCTTCAAATGGTTGGCGAAAGATTCAGAGCAGACTTGCCACTTACCCAAACTTGGAAGAGTGCCATGGGGCAACTCGAGCTTGTGCTTAAAGTGACCCCTATTGATGGCCCTGAGGGCTTAGCACCTTTTGAAGGCGTATTCATGATTGGAAGTTATAAAACCCTTGGCGGCTTTGTGGGCGTAACGCCTGAGAACAACAACCCTCGCCTTGATTCAACATTTAGTATTGCAGAATATTTAAGAGATTCTATTAGGCCAGATGAATCAAACCCCGTTTCAGGAATTTTTCCTCTAGCACCTTTTGAATTTTCTTACTTTCAATTTAGATTATCAAACGTTGATGTGGGTCATGAAACCCCCACAAGACGTAAGATGCACATTTTAATAGAAACAACAGTTAAAAACCCCCTTGAAAATGGCGAAATAGTAAGAAGCACTGTTTTTACAATTAGAAAAGTAAATGGTCAGTCTGAAAATAAAACAACCAACCAAGACGGCATTTTGGCTTGGGATGATGTTTTAGATTTTAAAACCTTTGCCCCGCCACGCTATATTAATAGAACCATTACCATCTCTCATAAAAATGGCTTTACACAAACCTTTACATTAAAAATTAATCCCTGGGCAAAGCTGGGTTTCGCCTTAGGAGTAGACCAAAGAAATTCTGATTTCCCTATCGGAATTGATTTAAGAAATCCCGATGGCCTTTCAAAAGTAGAAAGATTTGAAAAGCTAAATCTTTTATTAAAACCACAATTATTAATGGGCAAATATGTTTTTGCCATTAACGAAAATACTGAATACAAAATTGATAAGTCGCTCACTCAAATTACACCTTACAAATCCTTTATAATAAACCTTGCCCCATACTTATTAACTTATTCTAACCCGCTTGATGGTATTGAGTCTGCAAGCGGTTTAAGAGATGGTTATTATTTATTAAAGGTTGGCCTTGAGGCTAATATTTTTGGCCGCAGACATATAAGTACGCTCAAAAAAATTGTTATTTTAAGAAATGGCCAAATCAACGAACCTATTAGAATGCGTGTTGACGATGTTCGCCAAATGAAAATTAGAAATCTTGTATATGTTGAGTTTCACCCTATTGATTACTCAAAACTTACTTTCACTCAAGGCTTCCTAAAAGGTTATAATATTAAAAACCTTGATAGAAAAAAACTGCCAACAAATTTAGATGAGCTCATTGATATAGAATCCGGTTATGAGCCCAGAACCTTTGTTGGAATTTTTAGCCCCACTGTTAATAAAGGTGAGGGGCCGCTACGCCCAACAGATGATATGGATGAGCTTTTTACCGATCAGACTGCTGACAACACTGATGAAGATGAGGAGATCGTTAATGCTAATGAAGTAGAAAAAAGCAAAGTTTTTGATGACCTCATCCCTCTTGATGATAGAAACCTTAATTATAGGAATGACCCAAGGATTAAGGCCCTATTAAACGACCCCAAATTTCGAGAAGACCTAAAAATTAACTCTAGTAAAAACATAAATGAGTTTTTACTTAGAATGCGTGTTGAGGGCTACACACCTACAACTGTAAAAGATCTTGAACAAGAGGAGATTAAACTTTTGAGCGAATATAAAGCCGATGCTAAAAGTAGAGCCAAGCTAGATAAGTTTGCAGAATTTGCAAATACAGAGTTTATTACGCTAAACAATGAAAACGAAATTGTTAATAACTTTTACCCAAACCTAAAAAAGCTAAACTCTACACTTGGTTCAAGCGGATCAAAAAATAATTTTATTAAACTTCTTAATTCTGCAAATACCATTTTGGGAGAGTATAATAATCTTTACCAAAACAAAAAGTACCATGTTACTGAGCAAGAAATAAGATCTCTGCTACCCAAAGTTGAACAGACTAATATTGTAAAGTCACCCGGCCTTTCAAAAGATTTTGCGGCCAGACTTTGTAACTTTTGGTTTAACCACTACCTTGATAATAAAGTTTTGGATAACTCTTATGGAGCACTGTTTACAGCATGTATTAAACATATTATGGAAAAAGACGGGACCTCTAATAATTCCTCAGAGAGTGTGTTCTTATTAGACCAAAAAATCAGAGTCTTTAATAAAGTAAGGCATGCCTTTGTTCGTGGTTATGTTTTACGCTTAGGTGTTAATTCTAGCTTCAGAGTAAGCTACGGATATGGTGTTGGAGAAAGCAATAATCTATCCATGGCGTGGTCTTTTGCACCAGTAGGAACTCTTTTCCCTTATAAGGCGATCCACTTTTTATCTAATATAGCCGCTGGTTTTGGCTCAACCTTTCACAGCGACAGCAGAGCATATGATGCAGGCTATGGAAAATCTTCTGACGTAGGCGCTGGTACTTCATTAAGCGGTGAAGAGGCTCATTTTAAACTAGGCATAAATGAATTTGAGCGCTGCTCTATTATTAGGCTTAACCCAGATTACATTGCTAGAGCCAAGCTTCTTGAGAGAGTAAAAATAAATGCTAATGCATTTGTAAAATCAAACCTTTTAACAAAAGGTATTATGATTTGCTCTGGTGAACTTGAAAAAGCACCTATAATTTTACCAGAAACTATGTTTTTCTTTACTCCCGATCCTGGCGACTCCAACGCTTTACTTGTTTCTACTGATATTAAAAATTATGAGTGGGCTGTTAGCTTTAGAGGCAGAAAAGACTACACAGCATTTATTAAACTAATTAAGTCAAAGGGTTTACAGTTAGAAGAGAGCTCCATTTTAATTCCTGATCTTAGAAAAATTGTCGCTAAATCTTTAAAATTAGATGTTGATGTAAACCCAACAGATCATCTATCACCCAGCGTACAAGACGTACAAAAACCGGCCGCTGGATTTGTTACCACATATCCTGGCGTTTATACGGTTCCCTAACATAATATTTCCATTCTTACTTCCCAAAAAGAAAGATGGAAAACACCGAGGGCTGCTTGAAAAAGCGGCCCTCATTTTTTTCTTTATTATAAGTTTTATTTATTGATAGGATGTGTGCCATGACAAGTGTTGAGATATGGAAAAGCTCTTTAAAACAAGCCCAAGAAACAATAGACGCTTTTACTAAAAGTCCTGATGTTTTTAATAAGCTTGAACGCTTTACTCAAATGCTTGTTGAAACTTATCAAAATGGCGGCGTGGTGTTTAGCTGCGGCAATGGTGGTTCACACTGTGATGCTATGCACTTTGCTGAAGAACTAACGGGCCGCTACCGCAAAGATAGAAAGCCTTTAGGAGCTCTTGCTTTAGGCGATGCCAGTCATGTAACTTGTGTTAGTAATGATTTTGGTTTTGAGCATATTTTTGAGCGCCAAGTTGAAGCACTGGCCCGCCCAGGAGATGCTTTAATTTTACTCTCCACTAGTGGGAATTCTAAAAATCAAATTTTAGCTGTTGAAGCTGCAAAAAGTAAAAAAGTTAAAACCATTGCTATGTTGGGGCGCGATGGCGGTCAATTAAAAAATTTATGTGACCACAACATTATTGTACCCGCCCAGACAAGTGACCGCATTCAAGAAATACACATTAAACTTCTCCACACAGTTATTGAAACCGTAGAAAGAGTTTTAATGCCAGAGCTTTATAAGTGAGGTTTTTTAAATGAAGGTATTTATTTTTTTATTAGTGGTTTTATTTTCCTTTGGTTGCGCCACAACTCAAATTGATAATTTTGAAAAAATTAAAACCGGCATGGATAAAGATGATGTTTTAAGTCTTATTGGGAGCCCCAAAAGAACTGAAAGAGCCACCGGAATTGAAAAGTGGAGTTATACCTACTACACAGGGGATGATGAAAAAATTGAAACTTTTAAATTCGTTAAATTTGCAAATGGCAAAGTCACAGAGTTTGGCTATGACACCGAAGAACAAGAGCGCCTAGAGGATTTAAAAAAATCTGCCCTTAAAAAAGACGCCCTCAGAAAAAAGAAAAACCAAATAAATAAAAAATTAAACGAAGCTTACAAAAAAGAATAAGTCCTAGTGGGGCTTTTCAAACGCATACTACTGGCGGTATTTTTGCTCTGCTTTTCTTTTGGTTTTTGAGAGCTCGGCATCTAGAGAAGAATCTTTTTCAAGCTCCTCAATGGATTTAATTTTGATGTGGCGGTAACGCCTCTGGACATAGTTTCCCTTTTCGGGAAATTCAAACCGTACCCTTTCCATTTCTCGGATCATGTCTTTTTGAGTTTGCCTAAGCTCTGAAAATTTCTTTTTGATATCACTTAAAATAACTGAGCGCGAACCCTGCCCTGAGGCATCATTAGGAATAGCATTTTTTTTATTTACAAGGTTTCTAATTTCTTCTTGAATGTTGTTAATTTTAATTGAATAGCTTTTTAGACTGGCCTCAATTTTATCCCACTCATCGCCAAAGGTGGCCGAGCCCGTAAATAAAATTAAAAAAATAATAGGCACTAATTTTAATGTTCTCATCACGCTAAATTTGCCCCATGACATTTTTTAAATTTTTTGCCGCTTCCACATGGACAAGGGTCATTTCGCCCTACTTTTGGCACATCACGCACTACGGGCTTTGCTTCTTGTGGTTCTTCACCCCTTGAAAAAGTCATCGGCTGCTTTGGCGCTTGCTTGGTCATTTGTTCAACTTGGTTTTCTTGAACAATTTGAATTTTCATTAAACGCTCTAAGGTTTCAAACTTAATAGTGGCATCCATTTGGCTAAATAAACTAAAAGCTTCTTTTTTATACTCAATAAGAGGGTCTTTTTGCCCCCATGCACGAAGGTTAATTCCCTCTTTAAGGTGATCCATGCTTAATAGATGCTCTTTCCAACGGGTATCAATGCTTTGAAGTAAAATCATTTTTTGTACTTCTTTAAAAACTTGCCCTAACTCTTCAGCTCGCATTTTATAAGCTGCATTTGCTTTTTCTTCAAGTTTTGCCCTTATTTGGTCATAACGTAAGTTATCCCCCACTTCTTCTTTTACACTAAATTGTATATTTAAATGCTGGAGAAGATAATTTTCTAAAGCGGGCAAATCCCACTCTGCATTTTTAATTTTATCACTTGCAAAAAGCGCCAGACCCTCATCAACAATTTCAATGAGCATTTGTTTAATTATTTCTGAAATTTTATCACCCTCCAAAACTTGGCGACGAAGGCCATAAATAGCCTCACGTTGAATGTTCATAACATTGTCATACTCTAGTAAATGTTTACGAATATCAAAGTTATGACCTTCAACTTTTTTCTGAGCTCCTTCTACAGAGTTTGTAACCATTTTTGAAACAATAGCTTCATCTTCAGGGATGTTAAGCATGTTCATAATTTTTTGAACGCGCTCACCATTAAAAATTCTTAGCAGATTATCTTCTAGTGATAAATAAAACCTTGAGGCACCTGGGTCTCCTTGTCGGCCAGAGCGACCACGAAGCTGATTGTCTATACGTCTACTCTCATGGCGTTCGGTTCCTATAATTTTTAATCCTCCTGCCGCAATCACTTCTTCGCGCTCTTTTAGGCACTGCTGTCTAAATTTAACCAATGCTTTTTCATAAACCTCACCAGATTCTTCGCCTTTTGCTTCAGCTCTAGCCATAAACTCCGGATTTCCGCCAAGCATGATGTCTGTTCCACGGCCGGCCATGTTTGTGGCAATAGTGACAGCACCTTTTCTGCCCGCTTGAGCCACAATCTCGGCTTCTTTCTCATGGTGTTTGGCATTTAGCACCGTATGTTTAATCCCGGCTCTTTTCATTGCAGAAGATATAACTTCAGATTTTTCAATGCTCACAGTACCCACTAAAACAGGCTGACCTTTTTGGTTACTTTCTTTAACATCTTCAATGATGGCATTATATTTTGCCTTTTCATTTTTATAGATCACGTCATCATGATCTTTCCTTAGCATAGGCTTATTTGTAGGAATAACAATAACATCTAAATTATAGATCTTTTTAAACTCAGCCGCTTCTGTATCAGCGGTTCCTGTCATGCCAGAGAGTTTGTCATACATTCTAAAAAAGTTTTGAAATGTTACTGTTGCAAGTGTTTGGTTTTCGCTGGCAACTGTGACACCCTCTTTGGCCTCTACAGCTTGGTGTAAACCATCGCTCCAGCGACGCCCTGGCATGAGACGCCCCGTAAACTCATCAACAATAATAACTTCGTCATCTTTAACCATGTAGTCTACATCGCGTTTGTATAAATGATGGGCTTTAAGTCCTTGGTAAACATGATGTAAAAGCTCAATATGTTGAGGGTCATAAAGGTTATCAACTCCCAAAAGTTTTTCTACCTCTGTATTTCCTTCTTCAGTAAGCGAGGCAGTTTTAGTTTTTTCTTCTATTTTAAAATGCACGTCCATCTTTAGGCGCGGAATAATGGCATTAACGGTATAATATTTATCTGTGCTATCTTCTGAGGGGCCCGAGATAATGAGCGGAGTTCTTGCTTCATCAACCAAGATAGAATCCACCTCATCCACAATGGCAAAATTAAATTCACGCTGAACGTATTGGTCCAAATCAAACTTCATGTTATCGCGCAAATAATCAAAACCAAATTCGTTGTTAGTGCCGTAAGTGATATCACAACCATACTCATGTTTACGCTCTTCATCACTTAAGCCATGAACAATGCAACCCACACTTAAACCAAGCCACTTATAAAGCTTTCCCATCCATTCTGAGTCACGCTTTGCTAAATAATCGTTAACTGTTACAACATGCACGCCCTTACCTGTAAGAGCATTTAAATAAACTGCCAATGTTGCTACAAGGGTTTTGCCTTCACCGGTTTTCATCTCTGCAATGGAGCCATTATTTAAAACCATTCCGCCCACAAGCTGCACATCAAAGTGGCGCATATTTA
The DNA here is from genome assembly GCA_016715815.1 of Oligoflexia bacterium. GTDB lineage: Bacteria > Bdellovibrionota > Bdellovibrionia > JABDDW01 > JABDDW01 > JADJXN01. The sequence goes on along the minus strand of JADJXN010000002.1, from coordinate 478,103 downwards.
AAACTCTTTTGCCCGCCTCACGGCAAACAGCAAATGCCTCTGGTAAAATTTGCTCCAGCGTTTCACCTTTTTGAAGGCGCTGTTTAAATTCTTGAGTTTTTGCCTTTAAAGCTTCATCTGAAAGAGTTTGAATTGTTGGCTCAAGAGAATTTATTTTTTCTACCAGGGGATAAAAACTTTTAACAACACGCTCATTTCGTGTACCAAAAATTTTTGTAAGGACTGTTGTAATCATCTCTTCTCCAAAGCTTAGAATTATAGTGCTAGTTGTGAAGAATGAGAAGAGACAAGCGTCTGACGCGCGGCCTCATATAGCACTATTGAAACTGCATTTGATAAATTTAGGCTTCTAACCGGGCCCCATTGAGGGATTTTTAAAATTTGCTCTGAATTTACGCTCTCTAAAATAGCAGGTGGTAGCCCCTTTGTTTCTTTTCCAAAAATAAACCAGTCGCCTAATTTAAAACCTACGTCATAAAGACTATGTTCCGCCTTTTTTGAAAAGTAAAAAACTCTAGATGGGTTTTTAATATTTTGTCTCAGACTCTCAAAATTTTCATGCACCTTTAGGTTAAGTTTTTCCCAATAATCAAGGCCCGCGCGTCGAACTGCAGCGTCACTTATGTCAAAGCCAAGCTTTCCCACCAAATGAAGGCTTGAGTTTGTGCAAACACAAGTACGCCCAATGCTTCCTGTGTTATTTGGAATTTCAGGCTCAACAAGGACTACATTAAAATTTGGCTGCATGAATTTTTAAGCTAAAAATCTAAAAACTTCTGAACCCAAATTGGTAAGAGCAAGTCTTCGCCCTTTATCAACTATAAGGCCTTTGTTTAATAGATCACGGTAGATATCTAGGTTAATAGGCACGATGTCTCTGCCGCTACTAGCACCTAGTTTTAGAATATATTTTTTTTGTGAGTCTGTTAGTTGTAATGGAAGTGGCGTCTGGCCAGCCATAGAGGCTCTGTAATCTCCGCCATCAATAAGCTTTGCGTCTTTAGGAAGCTTTGCTGGGTTTAGTAAATAAACATCAGCCATAATGGGGGATTTTCCATCATCAATAAAAACTTGTTTTTCTACTCTTGTTGTTAGACTTTTTTCTGGGTTTTGAATTGAATAGCCTTCAAACTCATCCATAAATTTAATAATTTCTTTATAATTATCTAATGTTAATAACTCACCTTTTACAGTTCCCTCTCCATCAACCATTGCTGGGTAGCCAACAGGTAACCTATAAAGTAGGCCTTGTGCTGATGCAGGTTTAATTTCTTTTACCATTGCTGCTAGTTTGTTGTGGTGAACCATCCCCTTCATTAGGGAGCCGTAGACGAAAAGATGATTTTTGTTCATACTTGTTATGACCTTTCCTCTGGTAGTTAAAAATTTGTGAGGCCAGATATATAGCAGAACATGACGCCTTACACAATAGTCGTTTCATATTTTTACTTTGCTACATGATCACTTTAAGAATATATAAGTTTCATGGCTGAAATGGGCGAAGGCTACATTCCTTACATGGGGCACTTATGGGTCACAGCTGAGGGCGAAGTAATTACCGTTGGCGTGATGGAAGAGGCTCTAGAGGAATTAGACACAATTAATAAAATTGATCTTCCAACCGAAAATGATTCCGTTGAAAAGGATGAAATATGTGGCGAGCTTGAAACCAAAGACGGAAGCCTTAATATTTACGCCCCTATTGAGGGCACTGTTTTAGAGGTTAATTCAGCTGTTCTTGATAACCCTAATCTTATTAGTGAAGACCCTTATGGGGATGGCTGGATTGTAAAAATTGAAGCCGCCAACCCAGATGACATAAAAGAAATCACTAGCGGCTCCACCTCCGACGACTAACGTAGCAGGTAGTTTTTGGTAATTATTGGGGTTATTTTTGAGTTGAGTTGTAAAAAAAACAAATCTGAATAGGCTTTCTCTGTGCTCCCGCAAAAAACATCTATTAAACATTAATTATTTCTATCTAATAACAACATCCCATGGCACCAATCCTGCTCCTCGTTTTACTCGCAAAATACCAATTATGAGGAGAGGGTCATTTAAATGCATTTTTTAAATAAGTTTTTAGCGTCACTTCTTATTTCTTTATTTTTAGTTTCAACACTTTCACAAGCTGCTAACCCCTGGGGGCCCGGATCGCAAGAGTGGGAATATAATCCCGGCCCAAACCCTGAAGAAGGAATGCAAAAAGAGCTTGTTAATATTTATGCCGAGCTGCCTGAGTACATGGAAATGTCTGATGAGTTAATGGAAGAGCAAAAATTTCGCTACATTTTTGGCCTTATGATGACCCGTATGTTTACTTTTGGAAAAGACACTACAAAAATTTTATTTGTTGGCCAAGACGCCACTCATATTGCTGAAGCTGCCAAGCAACCTGGCACTTCTGGCTTTGGGGCGCGGGTGCAAAGTATTGGGAACTTTTTTGGCGTTGACCAAGGAGTTGCAACAACTAATGCTTTTTTATCTACCATTAAGGGGCAATACGGGGCATTTGATCATTTTTTTGTAGAATTTAACTCTGAAGGTGAAGCTGAGCTTAAGCAATCCTCTTTTGTAGATAATGAACTTTGGCTTTTAGCCAATGGTAGTCAGAGTGAAATCAGAATTCAAAGAGAAAGATTTTGGGAATGGGTTATAAAAAACAACCCTGAGGCATTAAAGCTAATGGTTGTTTTTGGTGGTGCCGCTAGGGATGCATTTGCGGAATTTTTAATTGCAAGGGGCGCTAAAGTTGGAACCTTCACTGATGCTAAAAGGTTAGAAAACATTCGGGTTCCAGAAACTGCTTTAAAATATGCCGGTGGAAACAATGAATTTCCAGTACTTGTTGATAAAAATGGAAATGATATTTATGAAATTTTATTAGGCCGTAGACTTGATTACTCAAAGTCAAAAGATCAAACAGCGGCTATTAAAGCACTTAAAAATGCAGGCCAAAAAGCCATTGATATGATGGTGTTCACAGGTGGCGGCCTTAAAGGCAGTGGAATATTAAACCCAGCTCAGCTAGGTGGTTACAACTTAGAGGATGTTGAAATAAATGGTAAAAGAACAAATTCACTACAAGGCTTAACACTTTCCGATGGAACTGTTGTTGAAAGCGTTATTGGCTTTACCATGTCTGCGCACCCTAGCTCTTTAAGTAAAATGAAGCCCTCTGCTGCCTCAAAAGCACTTAAAAAATCATTTGAACGCTTAGAGGATTTAAAATCTCAAGGTTGGTACATTGAGCCCGACCTTGAAGACAATGGAAAGCCTCGCCGCAATGCTTGGCATGAAGGCGAAGAATATGATTATGGAAGAGCTGATATCAGACAGGGCTATTTTGAATTCGGCGCACCCGATGATAGACGAGTTTCCAGGGCTGATGCCTCTCGACTTAACCCACAAACTATTGTTATTGGCACAAGAAAAGGTGCAAAGTTTGATAAAACCTTAATCGAAGAAGCCAAACGCGCGACCCCTTCAGAGGGAAAAGATCCGAAAGATTTGTGGTCAAACCGTCCAAGACAAAAAGATACCCGCTTTGAATTTGATTTGGGCCCTGGAGAAAAAATAGCTAAAGCAATTATGACAAGTATTGATCGTGAATCTTTATTTGAATTAAAACCAGGGTACAAAAAAATTGTAGATAAAAACACAGGTGCAGATTTGAGCTTTCAAGAATATGGCATTGATGCTTACTACACAAAAACTCACCCAGGAACTGGTGTTTTTGGAATACATAGGGGTAATTTTCAAACTGCCCAAGCACTAATTTTAGCAGACCCTCACGGCATTGATGATTGGATCACAGCCCGCGCCCTCACAGGAGAAAGAGGACAGTATTTACATGGGCTCATGAATGATTTAGGTTTTGGCGAGAATTACCTTGTCATTAAAACAGTGCCCGTTGGTATGGATGGCGCCACAGAAGAAGAGTGGGAAGTTGTAAAAGAAAAAACCAAGGCCTACCGAGAAGCTGCTTTAAAAGAAGCTTTTAAAAATAAACAAATTAAAACCATCTTTACTGATGGGGAAATTGCGGCCGCGGAGATGAGCCGCATATTAAAAAAGTTTAATATAAAAATGAAGGTAGTAGATATTCAAAGAGGTAACTTAGCCTCCCATGGAATGATTGAGGCCGGCGGAAGCGGAAAAATGGCAGATATTCCCCGCTCACATTTAGCTTGGTGGTCTCGCATTTGGGAGGGCACAAGTGGTGATAGAGTAATAGATGCCGTTGGCAAAATGCGTGGTGGCGTGCGAGCCCTAGTCACACCCAATTGGGTGGCACGCCAAAGAGTACTTCCCTCGCCAAGAGTGAAAAAATCTATTAATGCACTTAAAGCGGAACTTGAAAAGAATGGTCTGCGCTCAGACCGTGAAGACATTAGAGATTTTTTAAGCCGACGCGGTTTAAAAGATGGCTCTCTAAATGGCGTGGGTGAGTCTTGCGTTAAGACTTTTAAAAAATTAGGTAAATATAAAAAGGCTAGTTAGAACTTTAAGTCTGGGCAGTTTTGGAGCATAAATATTTTAAGCTGATCATCAGTTGGGAATTTTAAATTAGCTCCGCCGCCTGATGTATATTCAAATAAATCTGTGTTTTTAATTTTACATTGCCGGTTTTCAGAATCTCGGGCTACTGACTCGCCTTTTTTATTTAAACTAGGATCTTTGCCAATAGCAAAGCCAACATCAATAAGCAGTCCATTGTAGTTTAAAATTTCAATACCAGCATTATTTTTAGGGTTAACATCTACGTCTTCAAACACGGAACCATCTTTTAAGCCAATAAGTTTTCCATTTTTTCGGTCAAAAGAAAATATTGCGTTCTCATTAGAGCCCCTAACAAGAATGCTTTTACTTAAATTATCAACCGTTGGTAAAAGCCCCCTTGGAAATAAGTAAAACACTCGAGCCGCTGTTGAAGTAGAGTTGCTACCAGGCCCATAGGAATTAAAAACCATCATCATACCATTTGCTGTAAGTAATATTGAGCGGTAGATCATGCCAAATTGGTTAGAGGGGTTTATGGATAAATCACAGTTGTTTGGCTTAGAAAATTGGCGGTAAATATCAAGCGCCCCTGTTTTAAAATAAAAAAAGCTGCATTCCTCTTGACGGTTTTTTGAGGCTACAGCCGAATGACTCACCAATAGTATCAAAGTGCATAATGTGAAAAACTGCTTATAATGCTTTAAATTCGTTATTAAATTAATTTTAACCCCATAGTTCGCAAAAACTACCTGCTATGTTTTTATGTTTTAGCCTTCTTTGACTTCGGCGCCATCATATTTATAAGTTTTTTCCTGCCCATCCATAACTGTTTTAAGCCAAATTGGCTTTGTCCACAAGACAAAAAGATTTTTTAATGTCTCATCCATGTAATTGGGTTGCAAATCCACCCCCTCATGAAGATGGTCTAAGAATAACTCTCCACGACCCTCATAATTTCCATCAACCACTTTTATTATGGGCTGGCCAAAATTTGTAAGCTGAAAGAGAAGTTGCTTTTTAATTTGGGGGAAATTTCTTGTGTTAATTTCATACTGGCCAGTTCTTTGATTAAACTGCAAAACAAATAATTTATGGCGCACACAAAACTCTTCAGTTAAAAATGCGTCAATAAACATAACATCGTTCATGTCACGCCTAACTTCAAAAATTTTCTTTTTTCCTAAACCTGTTTTTTTATCCCAACTGGCTTTAGCCTCAAAGTCAGTGCACTCTTCCCATTCACGTCCAAATTGCCCCTTATTCCATCTTTCTTCAATGTCTTTAAAAAGCTCAATACCCACCTTATAAGGGTTAAGTTTTCCCGGCTGAGAAGCCACCGTTCCAGAATGATGATCGGCATAGTCTACAATTTCAGTGTCTGAAAGCACCTCTCCTGTCATAATTTTTGAATGCCAATAAGAGGCCCAACCTTCATTCATGATTTTTGTCATTCCTTGGGGCGCAAAATAGTAAGCCTCATCACGAATAATACTTAAAATATCTCTCTGCCATGGCTCAAATGGAGCGTTGTCCATGAGGTATAAAAGAATATCCATCTCAGGATGTGCTAATTTTTTATCTGCCATAATTTCAGACATACTTTGGTGCTTAGGCTTTTCTTCCTCTTCTTTTTTAGCTGGAAATTGCTTTAACAGGATCCTCAAAGGATTTCATAAAATCCCTCTCCACCCTTTCAGAAATACTCTCCATAGGGGGGCGCTCTTTTTCATCTCTTGGGCGTTTAATATAAGGCGAGTGGCGATCAATAAGATTCTCTAAAGATAAACAACGGTCTATGAATTCCTCAACTATATCGTAGCCTAAAAGATCTATGTAGCGCTTAACACGTGTTGCATGGTTTGCCATTTGGTCAATCATGCGGCGGTTTGTTTGGCTAAACCACATGTTGTTTTTAAAAAAATCACAATGCCCGTACACATGGGCCATAACAAGTTTTTGATCTACCAATGGGTTACTTTCCATTAAATAGGCGTAGCAAGGGTCATTGTTAATAACCATTTCATAAATTTTTGAAAGCCCGTAGGAATAACTTTTAGAAAGCCTTTCATATTCCATTCCAAAGCGCCAATGTGGGTAGCGTGTGGGGAAGCCACCATAAGATGCAAGAGCATTCATTTGATCATGGGTGACCATTTCAAAAACTGTAGAAAAAAATCAAGCCCATGAGCTTTAGCTATTTTTTCTATCTGCTCCTGAATTTTAGAAAGTTCCGGATTTATATTACTCATTTTCCTTTTCCTAAAAATTCTTTAATAGATTGGTAAATGGCTTCTCTGTTTTCAATTCGAGAAGTAATCACACGCTCATCTTCTTCAAAATCTTTTTGAATATCTTTTATAAACTGGCCACTTCCGTATTTACTCTCCACTTGGCCGTAGCAAAAAATATTTACACAAGGTAGAATCTTTTGACTTAAAATTTCCATACAATAGCGCGTGTCTTCTCCGCTCCAGTTATCACCGTCACTAAAATGAAAAACATAAATATTCCAATCTGCAGCTGGGTATTCTTCTTCAATCATTTTATTGGCTAAATTATAGGCAGAGCTTATAAGCGTTCCCCCACTTTCTCTTGTTTTAAAAAAGGTGTCTTCATCAACCTCGCGTGCGGCGGCATCATGAATAATAAATCTGGTTTCAACTTCTTTATATTGAGATTTTATCCAAGTGTTAATCCAAAAACTCTCCAACCGAACTATTTCCTTTTGCTCGTCTCCCATAGAACCTGAAACGTCCATAATATAAATAATAACGGCATTACTTTGGGGAAGCTCTGCCAACTTAAAGCTTCTATAGCGCATGTCCTTTTTTTCAGGAACAATGATGGGATTCTCAGGATTATAAGTCCCGGAAGAAATTTGCCTCTTAAGCGCTTCTTTGTAGGTAGATTTAAAATGTCTTAAACTATCTGGCCCCACATTGTGTAAACCTGTATAGCGAGTTTTAACTGATTTTAAATTCTTACTTCCTTTTGGTAAAATTTTTGGAAGCTCAAGCTCTGAACCTAAAAGATCCGCCAGCTCATCAAAAGAAATATCTACTTCCATTATATGTTCACCAGGAGCATTGCCGGCTTGTCCCGCGCCCTCTTGGGGCTCGCCCTGAACAGGAGAGCCCTGATCGCCCTCACCCTGACCAACACCACCTTGATTTTTGGGACCATATTGAAAATGGGGAATATCAATGTGCGGAATGGGGATAGAGACAAATTCCTTTTCCTTTTTGCCAATCATCTCCCCTTGGGTAATAAATTTTTTAAAATTAGTCTTAATTCTACCCTTAACGATGTCTCTAAAGCGGCTATGGTCCTGTTTAATATACAGGCTCATTTATTTTTCACATCCCCTCGAGCAAAAATGCTGGCTACGTAATTTAATACATCTGTAGCGCTGATTTCATCATAACCAAAATCTTTAATTAGGCGGCTTTTGATAATATCAATTTTTTCTTGAGTGTGTTTATCCACAACACTTGTTACAAGGCTTGCTAGCTTTATGGAATCTTTTTGGTCTTCAAAAAGTTTTAACTCCAGCGCGCGGTGAAGTCTTTCATTGGTTTTATAATCAAAAACTTTTCCGTCGACTGCTAAAGCCCCTATGTAATTCATGATCTCGCGTCTAAAATCATCTTTTCTAGATTCTGGAATATCAATTTTTTCCTCAATGGCGCGCATGAGTCTTTCATCAGGCTCTTCATCATGACCCGTATACTTATTTCTTAAGCGCTCTCTTTGTGTGTAGGCCTTAATGTTGTCAATGTAGTTTGAGCAAAGTCTTGCAAGGGCTGTTTCATCAGCGGCGACAGCACGTTGTACTTCCATTTTCACAATTTCATCATACTCTTGCTTGACCACATCAAGTAATTCTTTATAGGTTTTCTTTTTCTCTTCACTAGCGATGAGACTGTGGTGTTTTAACCCGCCTTCAAGTTCTTTTAAAACCATAAAGGGGTTAATGCAGCCCACTTCACCATCCTTTGAATTAACAAGGGCATTTGAAATTTTATCTTGAACATATCTTGGCGAAATTCCATCAAGCCCTTCACGAATAGATTCTTTTCTGAGCTCTTTTACGTTTTCTTCAGTAAACCCAGGCAGCATTTTGCCATCATAAAGTTTTAATTTTTGAAGCTTTGTTAAATTAGCTTTTTTAGGAGTTTCTAAACGAGTCAGAATAGCCCACATTGCTGCCACCTCTATGGTGTGAGGGGCGATGGACTTTCCTTTAATACGTCTTGGATTAAAATCTTTTTCGTAAATTTTTGTTTCATCTCTTAAGCGAGTAATATAGGGCACATCAATTTTTATGGTTCTATCTCTGAGAGCTTCCATAAATTCATTATTCTGTAAGCGTCTGTACTCTGGCTCGTTTGTGTGGCCAATGATGACTTCATCAATGTCTGTAAGAGCAAATTTTTTGGGTTTAATTTTATGCTCTTGAGAGGCACCCAACAAATCATACAAAAAGGCCACATCAAGTTTTAGAACCTCAATAAATTCAATAATTCCGCGGTTGGCAATATTAAATTCGCCATCAAAATTAAATGCTCTTGGGTCAGAATCAGAACCATATTCTGCAATTTTGCGGTAATTAATGTCTCCGGTTAATTCAGTTGAGTCTTGGTTTTTTTTCATCTTTTGGTTGAAAGGTTCCTATCCCCACGCGATCTGCTTCGCTTAAAATAAAACGTCTAATCTCTACATGCTGGAGCACACGAGTAATATCTCCCCCATATTTTGTCATGAGCTCTTTAAAAATGTAACGGCTTGCGGGGCAAACATCACCTTCAATTTTTACTTTAAATTTGCTTTTGTTTCCGCGGTTTATTTCATCAATAACTTTTTCTCTAATATCAGGGGGTAATAGTCTTAATGGCTCCTCATGCATGGGAGTAACCATTTCCTCAACACCTTTACCTAATAAGCCGTGGCGCTCTGAACCCTTATCGGTCCAAACAAAGGTATACATAGCCCCCTCTTTTATTTTTGAGTACTCCTCTAAACCTTTTTTCAAAGAGCGCACAATGGTAGATTTGGAACTTCCCACAGGACCATGAAGCAAAATAACTCTTTTTTCTGTGCCATATCCTTCAGCGGCAGCTTTAAATACATTTACTAATTTCATCAGTGAGATGTCTAACCCAAAGACGGCATCTTTTCCGTTATTACGTTCATCATCAAAAAATTTATAATGGGTTACCGTTTTTTTAAAATCTACGTACTCGGTAGCTCCATAGCTGATGATCATGTCATAAATTCTTTGATAGGCATTGCGAGTTACTTCTGGCTTTTGTTTTACAAGGTTAAGATAGTCATCAAAACTACCCTTCCAATGTAGGTCTTTGTATTGTTCTGATGTGTGAGTTTTATTAACAATTTCTGTAAGACTTATTCCCATAGGACCCCCTAAGGTAATTATAAGTCAAACAAGTGCAGCAAACCTAACTATTTATTAAAATCTTCAGGGATTTGCAGAGAGGAAAAGCGCTCTAGATTAGATAAGTTTTTTTGCCAATCGGTTAAATAAAATCTGAGATTAATGCCGCGTTTTATAAGATCAATATTTATTTTTGTAGCTCTGCCCAACCAAGGTCTGTCTGGGTTTCTTTTTTCCCAGGAAATATTAAACCCAGACGTTGATCCTAACACCTCAAGACAACGTGTAACCACGCCCTTTACTTGAAAGCATTTTTTATCTTTAAGCGGCCTTTCAGACATAGCACTTACTAAATCTGCCGCTGAAACATCAAGAGGCACAATGCCGTCAAGGGCTCCAGGCCCAGGTTTTCCAACAAAATATTTTTTATCTCTATACAAAAGATATTCTAATTTTTCTTCAGTTAATAAAATACTGGCTAAAGGTAAATCAAGCTGGGTTCTTAAATCAACACGCACAGCAGTTGGTTTAAGCATGTAAATTTCAGATTTAAGCTTATAAGACTTTCCATTTTCAGTGTAGTAAAGTGTTGCAGAAAATCCTTGAGGGCTAAATTCAGATGGTTGTTTTTTTTCTAAACTAGAGCAACTTGTTAATATGAAAATTAAACCAAGACAAAAAAGTTTATTCAGATGCAGGCTGACGAGTTTTTGTTTTTTCAATTTCTGCAATTTTATTTCTAATTTTTGCAATGTTGCCTTCATCAGTTTCTAAGGTTACGGCCTTAATATACATCTGCCTAGCCTTGTCAGGCAAATTGTATCTTAAATAAGCATCCCCTAAGTGCTCTGCTATAATGGCCTCATCGGGCTTAATTTTATAAGCACCTTCCAAAACCGTAATGGCTTCTTTAAATTTCCCCTGACGAAATAAAACCCAACCAAGTGAATCTGTAATATAGCCATCATCTGGTTTTAACTTTAATGCAGCCCTAATGTGAGCCTCTGCTTCATCTAGGTTTATGTTCATTTCAGTCATAGTATAGCCCAAATAATTTAAAGCTTGAACATGTTCAGGGTTTAACTCAATAGCCATTTTCATTGAGCTCAGACACTCTGTTTTTTTACCTACCTTGTCTTGCATGGTGCCTAGGTAAAAATAAAGCTGGTCATCTTTGGGGAATTTTTTTACTGAATTTTGTAAGACACTTACTGCTTTTTGAGTTTGCTTTTGCTCATCAAGCAGGCTTGCATAAAAAGTATAGAACTGTGGGACATCTGATTTTTTATCAATGGCGTTTTCCATGGTATCTATGGCCTTAGGTAGCTCGCCTAAAAGCTTATAAATATAGGCCGTATGAGTTGTAGCTTCAGCAAAAAGTGGGCTTGTGTGATTAATTGCCTCAAAGTGCTCTAATGCCTCCCTATAAGATTTAATTTCTTCATAAACTGCTGCCAGGTAAAAGCGAATTTTTTCAGAATCAGGGGCTTGCACCAAAATGTCTTTTAATTTAGCTATGGCTTTGTCGTATTTTTTCTTCTCTATAAGAATAAGAGCCATTTTTACTTTGACGTTTAAATTATCCGCTTCTGTTTCTTCAATGATGGCAAATTGCTTATAGGCTTCATCATAATTGTCTTGATCCATGTATATGCGCCCCATAGCCTCTGCAATTTTAGTGGTGGGGCCATTTTTAGCCTGATATTGCTTATATACTTTTAACGCTTGATCGAGCTTTTTATCTTCCTCAAACATGTAGCCAAGACTTGTCACGGCCTCAACAAAATCTGGTTTTAAATCAATAGCCTTCTTAAAGGCTGCCTCTGCTGATGATTTTTTTTCTCTCTCCTGTTCAATTCTGCCAATGTAGTAATAAGACAGGTGTGGGTTTTCTGAAGTTTTAGCTACTTTTTTAAAATGATTAATAGCTTCATCATATTTTTTTTGCTCAGCTAAAATGGCACCAATATATAGAGCCGCCTCTTGGTTTGTGGGCTCAATAACCAAAGAGTATTTATATTCTTCAATGGCTTTGTCATAAAGTTTAGATGCTGTATAAAGGCTTCCTAAAAAGAGTCTGGCTTCTAAGAATTTTTTATCTAACTTTACAGCCTCTTCAGCTTGATCTACCGCTTGTACAAGTAGCCCTTTTTTAGCAAACTCTCCTGCAAGTTTTAAACGCACGCGTGAACTTTTTGGATCATAAACTAAGGTAAGTTTATATTCTTCAATGGCCTTTTCGATTTTACCATCAAGAGCATACGCTTCAGCTAAAGTAAAATGGTAGTCTGCTTGAGTTTGAACAAAAAGTGGATCAATGTTTTCTGAATCATAATTTATAAGTGAAGCCGGAAGACGAGTCTCTTGATTTGGTATTTTTCCGCTTTGAGATAAAATTTCATCAGCAGTTGGTTGATTAGAATTTTTGGCAGTTTGAGTTGCACAAGCACTTAAAAATAGTAAACAAAGTGAAATTAAAAATGCATTTTTCATTCACAAATTTATCGGCTTTTACTGGGGGCGGCTAAACTAGACTTAAGGGCTACCTTAGAGGGACTTGCGTGACGACAACATCTGGGTGAAGTTTTAATTGCTCCTGCCCATCAACTTTTATTACTTCCACCATTTCTTCGCGGTTTATTTCTTGAGAAATGATCTCAGGCCCCTGGCTCCAAACGGCCAGTTGAACAGGCATTCCTTTTTCGTTTCTAAGAAATCTAAACTTATAGGGCCTGCCCCATGGGTCCGATCCCACTTCACCTGACCAAGAGTCTTGTTTTTGAAGGCTCGCAATACTGCGCTCTCCCTCTGTAGATGGCATTTTGTAAGAGCCAAGCCTTAGTTTTTGAAAATGGTCGTCATGGAGCATTTCAAAAGCTAGATGTCTGGCCTCACGCTGGGCCCTATCAATATTACCTACCTCTAAATTTTTCTTAATTATGGGGGCTGATATACCAAAGACAACGGCCATTGAGGCCACCATGGTAAAAAAGTCAAAACTGCTAAATCCTTGATTTTCCTTATGTTTCAAGCAAAAGTCCCCTCATACATCCTGGTCTTTAGTCTAATCGGCATAAAGCACGGAAACTTAACACCTAAATAACCAAAAAATGAAGCTAGGCGTCTAATTTAAGAGTACTTGACATCATGTGACGAGGGTGTATTTTCACGGTGTCGCAAAGTTAACAATCAGCAAAACTCACGAGGAGGATGTTTTGGAAACACAAACCCAAGTTCAGCAAAATCCGGTTATTACCACAAACCCAAATGTTAAAGTTATTAAGCGTTATCAAAATAGAAAACTCTACGACACTCAGCAAAGCTGTTATGTCACTCTAGAGGATATTGCTAAAATGATTCGTGCAAACGAAGAAGTTTTAGTTATTGATAATAAAACAAAAAAAGACATCACCAGCTCTACTTTGACTCAAATCATTTTTGAAGCTGAGAAAAAAGCAAAAAACTATATTTCAATAGATACATTGCGTGAAATTATTCAAACCGGCACAGGCAGCATTTCAAGCTACCTTGAAAAGAAAATGAATAAAGTTCTTCAAAGTGCTGAAGGCGAGCAAGTTGAAGTGGGCGCTTATGTAAAAGAACTTCTTGATAACACCACCCGCTCTTTTGACGATATTCAAAGAAAAATTGAAAACCGTCTTGCACAAGCAGGTAAAGGTGCTATTGGAAACGTGAAAGAAAACCTTAACCAATTACAACAAAAGCTAACCAACATTGAATCTAAGATTAAGGAATTCTCTCTAGATAACTAATAGGCATTTGCCAATTAAAGGCAGCCTAAAAGTCTTAAAAAACCCGAAAGCTTATTAAGCCTTCGGGTTTTTTATTGGCACATTCGTTGCTTATTTATAAGCCTGTGAAATCTCTAGTATTACTTATGTTTTCTATGCTCCTTGCAGGCCCCTTGCGCGCTGATCCGCGCTGCCCTGGTTTAATGGAGTTTTTATCTCGCCCAATAAAAGCATTTTCAGAATTAAGAAGTTATAATAAGTCCCTGGGCGAGATAACAGAAACCTTAAGGATTCAGTTTCATTATTTAGAAATGATGAAATCCCCTAAAGTGAGTCAGGCTGTTAATGATGCTATCAGGTATTTAAATAATCAGCTCAATTTGAATATGACTGACATTAAAGGTCAAAGTGGAAATGGAACAGAAAGATCTAAAAAAGCTGAGGATCTTTTTGCAAATCCTGACGGTACAGCCCTTAAAGATTTAACTGTTGAACAAAAAGACTTACTAAAAAAAGTAATTATTAGAAGAAATATAGAAATAAAAATTAATGAACAGCTATTTCGCTCCACTTTACATGAAATAGATACTGCCGACAAAGAAGTCGTTATTGGCCAGCTTAGCCATGAGTTTTTAAGGCTTACACTTTTAAACCCAAGATTAACTGAGGATCAGGTAGAAACACACAAACAAACGCTAAGTACTACACAGAAAAAAATAATTCATTTACAGAATAAAAAGGCCCATCTGTTAAAGAGACTTGATGAAATTGCAGATGAAATAGCTGTTATTAAATTTGCTCTAAGGCGGTGGGAAGGCATTTCTACAGATTTAGATTTTTATATTCACGCCGGCAACCAACTAACAACATTTTATTCAGAAAACGGCAGGCTTTTAAGCGATGACCCGTCTTTGATGGTATTTAAACAAAATATTCTTAATGCAAAAGCGCTTAGAAGTGCTATTAGGCCTGGTAATTAGTTTTACCTAAAACTTCGCCAGTTTAAAAAAATCTTTTTCCCGGCTTTGGCTTTATCAATAATAAATATTTTTTCTTCTCCAGTGGGTTGCCCACCAGAATCAAGAGCTGAAACTTTTATGGTTTTATTTTCCCCGGGGTTTATAAGAAGACGGGCAAATTGAATACTTTCCGGTAGTGTGGCCCAATGCCTAAGATCCGCTTGGTCTGAGGCGTGAAGACCTAGCCAAACTAAAAAACCAAGGGTTTCATCTTTTTGCCTTACTTGGTCTGCAATGACTTCTTTGGCCACAATGCCTGCCATTTTTTTTGCCACCATTCCAGCATAGGCATCATCAAGGTTTTTGATGGCGACATCAGAGATGGAATAAATTTTCTGAGTTTGCTCAATTAGGCCATCAACTTCCACTTTTGCACTTTGGCCCGTACTAAATCTGGCATAAAACTTTGGGAAACGATGAGACTCTGGGTGGGTGCGCTTCACAGCAGATTTACCTTGTTGGTAAATTAGAATTAGTTCTGTTTTCTTTTTTGTGTTTGGAATTTCAATTTGCTCACCATACTCGGCATGCCATTTTTTTAAATCCTGCTCACGGCCTAGTTTTTTAGCTAGCCTGATAAGATCAAACTTTAAATAAGGGTAGTTAGGCGTGAGTTTATGTGTCTCTTTATAATCTATGTAGGCGTCTTCTAATTTACTAGAGGCTTCCCAAATCATGGCACTTAAGTAGCGAGCAAAGGGGTTTTGCTCATAGTCTTTCAAGCTTAGAGTTTTATATAAATATAGTTTTCTGTTTAAGCGCCGACACTCTACAAGAGCTTCTTCAAAGTTACCTTCCATAACATAGTTAATGGCAAGCAAGCCGTTAATAATGACTTTCTCAAAATCCTCGCCCTTATATTCTTTTAAATTATCATTTAAAATAATTGAAGCCGCTTCTTGGCTAAGGCTCACATAATCTTTTACTTCACTAAGTTTATCTGCCAAGAGCCAATTTTGAGAGCTTTCTTTGTAGCGGCCGGCAAGTTGTAGGGCAACTCCTCTATCAAATAAATAAAGGAGTTGATCTTTTCCCTCTTGTTTTGCTTTTTCTTCTAGTAGTTGGGCTGCTCTATCAAAATCTCCGGCATAAATTGCACTTTGAGCATTTTGAGTTTGAAATGGATAGGTAGCACAGCCATTTAAAAAAAATAAACTACATAGAAATATGGCGCTTTTTGAAGACCTTGCGAATTTGGTCATAATCCTGCCATTCAGAAATGTTAGAGCTTAAGTTTGTAAGATAAAGTGTAAGCTTATAATAAACAGTTTTATTTTTTCCCACACTTTGTACGATTTGGTCTAAACGGCCGTTTAAAATGTAGTCTGCACCAATTTGCTTGCCTTTTTTCTTGGCGGTACTTTTATCCATCATGCCTTTTTCATCACTTTGGTAATCATACTCGTCAGCAACATCACCTCTGGCTTCTTTATCTACAAATTGCACATTACCAGAACGACCCAGCTCAACCTTAACCATGTCCATAATACTTTGCGTGTCTATGTGCTCTTCAGTTTTATTTTCTAATTTTGTTACCATTACCACTGGTGGTTTTTGTGCTTTTGTTATGGGGCGTGATTGGTTAAGACTTGCCACAAGTTTTTTAACCATGTTTTGCATATCTGTTTCAGACCACAAATCATTAAGTAGGTTTTCATTTTCTGGGTTGTCATAATCACCCTTAGTAAAAGCCGTTGGGCCACATGATGTCAGCGCTGAGGCTGTGAACACTAAAGAAATTAACAGTAAAAAGTTTTTCATAAATTAGTCTCCTTATCTAGCGTATCTATGCTCATCTATGATGCCCGAAAAATATGTGTGAAATCAACATCATAGAATCTGCCGATAAGATTATATGGGCTTAGTTTTTTCCATTTTGCTAGCTGTCACAGTCTTTGGTGCTGATAGTTCAGTCAATAAAGCACTGCACGATACTCAAGAGAAGCTTGATTCAGAGAATAATTCAGTAAAGCTTGCAAAACCATCACCTATAAAAAAGGTATCTCCCCAACCTGTAAGCCCAGATTTTGTAGATGTAACTCCGCTCTCACCAGAAGAACAATTTAATCTGGAAAGCCGTCCCCGAGGCAGCCATGTAAAAGTTGTTGATCCAGAAGAGCCCATAAAAGAAGAAATTAAACAAGAACAAGATTATGAAAAATATAAAAGTAATTACAAAAAAGCAGTTATTAAAGAAGTAAAACGTTTACAAGAAAACTAAGGCCCGGCAGTTGGAACTCTGATTATAAATTCTGTGCCTTCCCCACCAGCATTTGATGTAACACTAATTGAGCCGCCGTGCTTTTGAATAATTCCATATGAAATACTTAAACCCAGTCCCGTGCCACGTCCTACTGGCTTTGTAGTAAAAAATGGATCAAAAATTTTATCTATATATTCTTGAGAAATGCCTGGCCCATTATCTCTTATAGAAACATGGGTGAAGCCATGCTCCTCCCAAGTTTTGATCCAAATTTCACCTTCCTTTTTTATAGCCTGTGCGGCATTGCTAATAATATTCATAAATACTTGGTTTAATTGGCTAGCATAGCATTTGACTTCTTTAATATGCCGATAATCTTCATGTATGACGATGCGGTTTTTAAGCTCACTAGCCAAAAGATTAAGTGTGTTTTTTAATCCCTCTTTAATATCAACAAGCTTTAGCTGGGCCTCATCAAGACGAGAAAAGTTTCTTAAACCCAAAACTATATCACGGGTTCTTCTGGCGCCATCCTCACAACTTGAAATAAGCTTTGGCAAATCTTCAATGATATAATCATAATCAATTTCTTTTTTAACCTGTTCTATTTTTGACGGATCTTTTTGAGCCGCCTCCCAAACACGCTGCAACTTTTCTACGTACTCTTTTAAATGTGCAATGTTTGAATAAATAAACCCTATGGGGTTATTCAGCTCATGTGCAACGCCAGCCACCAACTGACCAAGGCTTGCCATTTTTGCTGAGTGAATCAGCGTGGCCTGGCCGGATAAAATTTTTCGAGACATTTCATTAAAAGAGTCTATGAGTAAGCCAATTTCAGTTTCTGTGGTGTTTTCTAGTTTTTGCGGCTCACCGGCCTCCATTTTTTGGGTAGCTTCAATTAATTGATGAATTGGCTTAACCACTCTTTTTGAAACATAAATTAAAAGTGGAATTAAAAATAATAATACCAATATCGTTACAGATAAAAGTGTGTAGTTAATTCTGCTTAAAACCTTTTCTGTATCAGTTTTACTGGCCGCTAGCCCCAGCGTAACGTAAAGGCGGTTTTTAGGATCAACAATTTTTTTTACCATTAACCCAAAAGGCTCACCTTGGCTTGTAATATCAAAAAAAGCATAGCCATCAGGACCAATTTTGTCGGGGAAATAATCTGGTGGTAAAAGCATAAAATCTTCTAATGAGGAAATCACGGGCTTCATTTCTGTATCAAAAAATATAGCTTCTAGGTTAAGCCGCTTTTTAAGGCTTGCCATAAACATTTGATCAAGCTTTATAACCTCCTCTAAAAAGCCCGCTAAGCGCCCATTTTTATCAACAATTTTTGTAAACACAATTAAGTGCAGACCTTGTTTAGCCGTAGTTTCTCTAACTGTGTACTGCCCTCTTTTAATAATATTTTTAATTAAATCTTTAGATAAAAATACCTCGCCACTTTCTAAATTACTTTGAGGCTTAATTTGGTTTTGGCTAGTTCTTTCTTGGGCTACAAGCAATCGCCCCTCTCTATCAAATAAAACTATTCTTGAGGCGGTGTAAGTTTTAAGCCAATCAGTAATAATTCTTCTGGCGGAGGAAATATTTCTTGTGGCCACGTGGTAGGTTAACGTTGGGTCTGTGGCATGAATTTTACCGTAGGTAATAATAAAGTTTTCAAACTCAGCAAGGCTTACACCAATTTCTCTAATGTTTCCCTCTAAACGTTTTTGAAGCTCAGTGTTAATTGAACTGCGGTATAAAATCGTGCTGTAACCAGAAACAAAGGCCAAAGGAATAATGGTAAATGTTAAAAACCAAAGGGTTAAAATGCTTGTTAAAGATTTAGGAGTTTTCTTCACCTCTGCCCCTCAACAGACATAATAATACGCATTGTTCCTTCTTTCATTACCCGTGGATGCTTTTCCTTTTTAAGAATTAACTTGCCTTGCTCCACCATGAAACTTTGAAACTCTGTATATTTATCTATTGGCAAGGTAAAGTGGAAGTAGCGGGTATCCCCCTTAACCCAACCCAACTCAACTTGTCCCGCTTTTGCTCCACCAAGACTTACAATGTGGTTACTAATTTTGGTTGCAATATCATTGTTTAACTCAGGTACATGTAAAACACCTCTCCAAACAAAACCCTCCTGTTTTACAACAACTTCCTCCTGTTCATCTCCTTGAAGGTTATGGGTCTCATCGGTTTTAGCAACAATATCTGCAATTTGGGCATTTTTAATTTTGTTTTCCTCAACTTGTTTTGCATAGTTTTCAGGTGAGGCCATGTCCTTGGGCCAAAAAGGGCCATACACAACACGTGTTCCGATTTTTAAAACATCCTCTTCTTGTTGAGATTGCTTTGTTAAAAATGCAATCTCTGTACTTTTAAGTGAGCGCGCTAAATTCAACCATGGGAAAATTTGAACTGTAGCCACCAAAAACATTCCAACCACTGCAAGCTGCACCACCCATTGAGAGGCAGGGCTCCAACGTGACCACTTGTATTTATTAATTAATTCTTGAACATTTGTTTCTTGGTTAAGAATAAATTTAACAAGCTCAGGGTTGGGCGTTACGCGCGATATTTCTTCTAAATATTCAACTTGTGTTTTAAGTTTTTGGTATTCTTGTTTTAGTTTTTGATCTTTATCTAAATAATTTTCAATGGCTTCGGCCCTATTTTTATCTAAATCTTTTTCGATAAAAGCAGGGAGCAGCTCTTTACAAAAAAATGATGACAACTCTCTCTCTACTTTATTGATAACTGCTCCAATCCTCTCCCAATTCTGTATAAAACAGTTCCTTTGGGAACATCCATGGCTTGAGAGATAATATCGTTTGGAACATTTAATAAATATCGCAAAGCCAACACCACCTCTAACTGGGAATCAGCATTTTTTATAAAATGCTTCCATTTTATAAGCTTTGTTGGATCCACTTGGTTCCATTGGCTTTTAGTGAGCTGATGAGCTCCAATAAGATTTTTATTTTTAATTTTGCTTTTTATTTTTTCATAGTCACTAATGAGTATTTTTAGAAAATCGACTTGATTTAAACCAGTCTTTTTAAATTTTTTGCATTTTTTCATTGTTTGAGATGCTCCCGTAATGGCAAGAGCCTCATCTCCTAACAAAAAGAAGTAAAAATTAAGGGCCAATTTGGCGTAGGCCTCAAACATGAATTAATCCGTGGTTAATTGTTTTAGTAGGTCTAACTCTTCTAAAACTTTTCCAGAACCAAGCACTACGCAAGTAAGTGGGTCTTCTGCAAGAGAAACTGGCAGTCCTGTTCTTTCTCTTAGTAAAACATCTAAATTTGCAAGCAATGCTCCACCGCCGGTAAGAACAATTCCATTATCAACAATATCAGAAGCTAGCTCTGGTGGCGTTTTCTCTAAAGCAGTTTTAACTGCATCTACAACTTCATTAACTGCATCTGTTAAGGCATCATGTACTTGGGTAGATGTAATTTCAATTGTTTTAGGGGCCCCTGCCACAAGATCTCGGCCTTTAATTTCCATCACACGCTCTTCTTCAAAGGGATAAGCATTGCCAATAGTCATTTTAATATTTTCAGCGGTACGCTCACCAATTAATAAATTAAATTGGCGACGAACATAATTCACAATAGCTTCGTCAAATTTATCTCCAGCTACTTTTATAGATTTGCAATAAACAATTCCACCAAGGCTGATAACAGCCACTCCCGTGGTACCACCACCAATATCAACAACCATGTTCCCGCTTGGTTCAGTAATAGGAAGGCCCGCTCCAATGGCTGCTGCCATGGGCTCTTCAATTAAATAAACTTCCCTTGCTCCTGCGGATTGGGCAGATTCTTTAACCGCTCTTTTTTCAACCTGTGTAATTCCGTAGGGAACACAAATTATAATTCTTGGTCTGACAAAAGATTTTTTTCCACCAGTGGATTTTGAAATAAAATATTTTAGCATTGATTGGGTTACTTCAAAATCTGCAATGACGCCGTCTTTAATGGGACGAATGGCTACAATAGAACCAGGAGTCCTTCCCAACATGTCTTTTGCTTCTTTGCCAACTGCTAAAACTCTGTTTTGCAAACCACGATAATTTTTTTGAACCGCCACCACTGAAGGCTCATTTAAAATAATTCCGCGGCCCCTGGCATACACAAGTGTGCTTGCGGTACCAAGATCGATGGCTATGTCGTTTGAAAAATAATCTGAAAATTTGTTAAAAAGGTTCATGTTTTAAATATTTAACTGTTTTTTATGGGGTTTAGTCAAGGACATGATTACCACTCAAAATGACGCACCTTATCGCCACGTTCTTCAATTTCGCTCATGGCCTGTACACCCACTTCAAGATGCTTATCGGTAAACTCTCTAAAAATTTTCTTTGCTGAGGATTTAGTCTTTATCTTTTTAAACGGTAAATCACTTACTAATAGAAGCGCTCCGCATGGCACCTTGCAGGCAAAGGCTGTGACAAATAAGGAAGAGCATTCCATCTCAATGGCCGCTACTTTTTCACGTATAAGGGTTGTTTTAAACTCATCGTCAAATTCCCAGAAGCGATAATCTGTAGTGTGTATAACACCAGCTTGATATTTAAGGTTTTTTTCAACAATAATTTGGGACAGAAACTTTTGAATTTTAAAAGCCGGCAGAGCCGGCACTTGCTCTGGCATAAAATGAATACTTGTGCCTTCATCCCGAATGGCCGCTATGGGTAGTACAAAATCACCAATTTTTAAGTCTCTGTGCAAACCGCCACACATACCCAGCATTAAAACGGCATCCGGCTTAATACTTGAGAGCATTTCAATAACAAGGGCCGCTGTGGGACTACCTATTTTAAAATCAACTATACTCACACCCAAAGACTTACTATGTGCCACGCGCATCACTGAGCCCTGAACCAAGGGAGCGTTAAAACGCTTACTAAAGCGATGCATGTAATATTCAAAATTAGTTAATATGATGTTTTTTTGAAAATCTTTTGCCAAAGAGCCCGTATAGCGCTCTAGCATGTTGCGTGCTATGAGAAGTTTTTTAGGGTTGTTCCAGGTACGCTCTTGCTTTGTTATAAGAGATTTTATTGATGGTGTCTTCATGGGTTTATATTGTATTTAAGTAACTTTACTTAAGCAAACCCTTAGTTTATTTTCCTTTTGTTATGTATGATCAACTTGCCTTTGAAAAACTAAAGCACTTTTTGGAAACAAACCCCGCAAGTGTCACCGCCATTAAAAACTTAAGCACAAAAGCTGAAGTGGGGGTTGTTATTAACGATCACAATGAGTGCGTCTATTATAAATCAAAAGACGGGAAGCCTAGTTTTGAACGCCGCCGCCCCCAAAACCCAGACCTTGTGTTTTACCTAAGCCCTGAGGCCATAGAAAACTTAGTGGCAAGCCCGCATCAAACCATGGCAGATGTAGCCATTAGCATAACAAAAAACTACCTGGCAGGCTCCGTGAGACTGCGCATAAGTGGATCACTGGTTAATGTTTTCACCCGTGGCTATTTAAATGTTCTTGCCACTGGCGGCTCAGAATACATGCGCTTTTTAAGCCTTCACGGGCTCACCAATGCCGCTAAAATTAAAGACTTTATTATAAAGCTTAGTAGGCGGTAATTTAGCTCTCCCCCTCAAAAAATACCTTCGTTATTGGTTGGTTAAGTTTATTTTGGCGTTTCTCGCTTCAAAATATCATTTTTACTATTTTTTATGTTGATCTTTTTACTGTTTCAAAATACCTTCGCTCACATGCATAGACACGCGCAAATCAAATTTCAAGCGAAAGAATTTAAACCACAACTGTTTTTCGGTGGTTCACTCACAACAAAAAGGGCCCACCGCACAGCCAGGCCGCTTTCCACAAAGCACCCCATACACTTAGTACTTCGCTCCTCACGCGCTACTGGCGAGTTTTCATTTTGGAATAAGGCTAATAAGCAAATTATTAACCACGCTCTTAAAAAGCAGGCAAATAAGTGGGGAGTAAAAGTGATTAGCTGTGCAAATGTGGGAAACCACCTTCACATCATGCTTAAGCTTAGTAATCGTTTTAGTTTTAATAACTTTATTCGGGCCCTCACTGGCTCTATTGCCCTTCAAATTACAAAATGGAACAAAAACCTTGGCTCAAATGATGATTCTTTTTGGGATTTTAGGCCCTACACACGCATTGTGGCTGGTGTTAGAGCCTGGCTTACAATGAAGGACTACATGCTGATAAACCAAATTGAAGGCTTAGGCGGTACACGCTTTAGCGCAAAAATGATACTTGTAGAGGGAAGTAGGGCAAATTCAAGTTAGCCGCCTAAATGCTTCTTGCAGGAGGGGCGGAGCACTTGAAAGAGACCTGCCGAATACCCGAAAAGAATCATTTCCCATTTAATAAAGTTATGAGAACGCCCCACCTTTACCCCTCAATATATTCCTGCACTTTGTACTTCATTGCAGAGTAAGTAAAAATAAAAGCTACCACCAGCATGAGGGCTGCAAAAAATAAGAAGAAGGCACTGCCTTGGAAAATATTGATTTTAGAAATATAAGCTGTGATTAAATTTCCAATAAAAACCGTAAGAAGCCAAAAACTCATGATGGTACTTTTAACAGAACGCGGCGCTTGAGTGTAGGCAAACTCAAGACCTGTGATGGAAATCATAACCTCAGCACAAGTTAAAACTAAATAGGGAACAAACTGCCACATAATATTAATTTGTTGGCCACGGTCTAAAAAGCTTTGAATTATAGCCACAAATAAAAATGAAAGGGCTGCTATATACATGCCTGTTGACATTTTTTTAAGTGGGGTCATTTTAATTTTTAAATACTTCTCAATTGCCGGATACAAACCAAAACTAAAAAGCGGAATAAGCACCATAACCATAATCGGGTTTAGGGCTTGTAACTGAACAGGGTTAATATTCATTCCCATAAAATCTAAATTCATTCTTTGGCCTTGCAAAATCCAACTAGATGCGTGTTGGTCAAAAAGCGCCCAAAACACAGAAACAGTAATAAATAATTTTGCTACTTTAACAACAGCACGGGCAGCATCAATGGCGTCAGCTTTATGTTTTTTTGCGGCACCTGAGAAAAAATCTCCTTTGCTTTTACCCATATTCAAAAGTGCTGTCCAGGTTACAGCAACAAAACCGCTGGCGTTTTTTCCAGTAGGAGGCACATGAACATAGTATTTTCTACCAAGCCAAAATACGTATGTTGCAATAAACATTAAAATTCCAGGGATACCAAAAGCTACTTGCGCTCCATATTTTGTATATGTCCAGGGAATTATAATTGTTGAAAAGAAGGAGCCAAAATTAATCATCCAGTAAAATAAATCAAAAACCTTTTTTACAAGATGTTTATTCGCCTGAGTAAATTGGTCCCCCACGTGGGCTGAAACACATGGTTTAATACCACCTGCACCCAAGGCAATAAGGGCTAAGCCCACATACATACCTGTTTTATTTTCCCACACAGATAAAACTGCGTGTCCCGCACAGTAAAACATGGAAAGTGTCATGATCGTTTTATATTTTCCTAAAAACCGATCTGATATGTAAGCACCAAACAGTGGTAACAAGTAGCAAGCAGCAACAAATAAATGAAAAACTGCTTTTGCATCAGGCTCTGGCATTAAAAGTTGGGAGACCATAAAAACCACAAGAATGCTTCGCATTCCGTAAAAGCTGAATCTTTCGGCCGCCTCGTTACCAACAATGTATTTTATTTGCTTTGGGAATTCATGTTTAAGTACTCTCACCTTTTCTCCTGCCAGCCCATTTCAAAGGCTATGTGTTTAACATACAATTCAACTTCAGCATTTTTTTGTGAATCAGTCCAACCTAATTTTTTTTGCATCAAATCTGCCACTTCACCAATAACACTCATGCCATGATCTTTTTGGGTTAAATAAAGTGGGCAGCGCCTTAGCATAAAATCTTTTAAATGTAAGCACATGGTTTGCTCTATGGCACGGCTTGCCTCTATCTGCCAAATTTGTGAGCCCTTAGTGAAGGGCTTTACTAAATCACTGTGTTTTTTTAATAAATTAAGCGCTTCCATTCCATGCCTTTGCGCTAAAACAGTTGCCTCTTTTAAACTTAAGCTAAATTCTTTTGCCCAATCTTCTGCTTGTGACAGAGCCACACTTAACGTGTCTACTGTTACAAGTGGGTTGATTGGCAATCGCGTTTGGTTTCTTGCAAATTGGATTTTATGCTCCAAGGAAAATTCTTTTTTAAGCACTAGCTCCACAATATCACGGGCCATGCGGCGATAGGTTGTGTATTTCCCACCCGCTACAAAAGTAATATTATGATTTGTATGTTTAATAACATGCTCACGACTTGTTTTGCTCTCGGTAGCACTTCCATCATGTACTAGGGGGCGAACTCCGGCATAGCTTGCGATAATATCTTTTTTTGTAATTTTAGCGTGTGAAAAATATTTTTCAACAATCCCTATTAAATAATCTACATCAAGTAGTTCGCTGTGTACCCCGGCCGGATCCCCGGGGTAATCAGTATCGGTTGTGCCAATAATGACAATTTCTCCTCTGGGAATAGCAAAAATAATTCTTTTATCCTTATCTGTGGCCATCACAATGGCATCACGCACAGGTAGTTTTGAATGGGGTATTGTAAAATGAATTCCCTTTGAAGGACGAAGAAGTTTTTTCCAATCATTAACCAGGCTTTCACCCACAATATCTGTCCAAGGCCCCACAGTAGAAATAAAATGCCTTGCTTTAACACTAAATTTTTTATTTGATTTTAAATCCTCACACTCAAGGGCGGTTATGCGTTTTGCCTCATCCTTTTGAGATTTTAAAACCTTTACATAATTTACACTTTTAGCACCAAAACTATGGGCTGATCTTAAGGTTTCAAGCACCAAGCGGTCATCATCCATATAAGCATCACTATATAAGTAGCTTCCTTTAAGGCCCGCGGCTTTTAAGTAGGGCACTTGGTGTAAGCTTGCCTCAAAGCTAAGACGCTGGTGAAATTTGGGAGTGTGAAACAAAGCCAGAGCATCATAAAGCCACATACCAAGACCCATTTTAAACATGCCTACACGAGAGGATTCATAAACCGGCAAAACAAAAGTCAGTGGGTGAACAAGATGAGGTGCAATTTCAAAAAGAACGCGTCTTTCATTAAGAGCTTCAAACACTAAATGAAATTCTAGGTTTTCAAGGTAGCGAATGCCTCCGTGAATGAGCTTACTGGAGCGGCTACTTGTTCCTGAGGCAAAATCATCTTGCTCTAAAAGGCAAACCCTCATGCCTCGAGAAGCAGCGTCTCTGGCAACTCCAGCACCTGTAATGCCGCCACCGATAATACATAAATCAAAATCTTCACCAGGAATCTGTGCTAAAAAAACTTCTCTTGCCTGTGAAGAAAAATAATTATGCAAACCGAATTTATGTTCAACTCTGTTTTGTAAATTCATTTGGTTTGCAGCGCCAGACATATCTTAAGCGCCCTATTTAGCCTTAGTATTGAACTCACGTAAAAGTGAGAGGGCATGAAAAAGTTTTTTCTTTCTGATTAAAATAAAAATCTCTACAAAAATAAAAAACAAATAGGCGTATAAAATTTCTTCTCTTACCGAGGGAACCATGAATTGTATGAGCCACAAAGTAAATAATAAAAGTGCATCGTAAAAGCGAATCTCAAGATCCATTAATAATAAAACAGATAAAAATGATTGGGCCACTGTCATTAAAATTTCTGTTGTCTGAAAATGATCAAACATAATTGGAGAAACCTGGCCACGAGACACTGAATAAATCATGGGAATCATGCCGGCCATAACTGTCCACTGCACAATGTTTGAGCCTACCATGTTCATAAGTGCAATGGGTGCTTTATGACCCGTTCTTGCCCAATTAAAGGCTGTTACTTTTTCTGGAAACTCGCTTAAAAAAGGCGCCATCCACTGAATAAAAACAAAAGTTGAAATACCAAAGTAAACAGCAATGGCTTCCATGCTGTGTAAAAACGGATGAGCTGAAAAATTTAAAATTGCACCCCCCACAATAAATAACAAAGCAATGGATGTAATCTGGCGCTTTTTATTTTTTAGTTTTAAAATCTTTTGCCCAACCCAGGGGAGATCTTCCTCTTCTTCTTGAAGACCTTTTGGCATTTTTGAAAGACGCACCAAATAAATTGTATAAAACAAAATAAGAAAAAAACTATCCCCCAAGGTTAGAGACCCTTTAATGGCAATAAATAAAAAATAAAAGGTGCTAATTAAAAGCATAAAAACTTCTAGGGAATTTTGTTTTGGCAGCAAAATAACAATGCGAGAATTTCTGGCCTTAACAATTTTTCTGCCAAAAGCAAACATTGTAAAATAAATTAATGGCCAGCCAAGCCCTACCAATAAGCGTAAAGAACCCGTTAAGTTGGCAATCATTAAGTCTTGCTTTTGCTCCCAGGCAATAACAGCTTCTACTGCAAATTCTGGCAATGTTTGAAGCCACGCAAGTACTGCAAGGGCTAGGCCTTGGCTCACAAAAACTTGAGAGGTTTCAGCAGCCCAGCCAATAACAATGGCTGCTAAAATAAGTGCGGGGGCTGCCCAAAAAATATTTTCCATGTTGACGAGTGTGTCAGAAAACGATCTATTTTGAAAGTAGATATGTATAAATGGTTTGATGATGTTAAAAACGCAATTAACATTTTATGTGAAAAAGACGGTTATGGGAAAGCGGCCGTTTTTGACGCGGATGGTACTTTGTGGCCCCAAGATCTGGGAGAAGCATTTTTTCAGTATCAAATTAAAAATCAATTAGCCCCGGGCCTTAAGACAACCTTGCGAGCTTGGGAGCAATACCTAGAATTAGACAAAAAAAGTACTGCTGATGCAAATGCATGGATTGTAAAACTTAATGCCGGATTAAAACTATCTGAGCTACGCAAGCAGGCAAAGGAATTTTATGAAAGTAATTTTAAAACCCAATTTAATCCTTTAATGAAAGAGCTGATAGAAAAGCTAAAAAATAAACACTATAACATTTGGATTTGCTCCGCCAGCATGCGCTGGGCAATTGAACCCGCCCTTTATGAACTAGATCTAGATTTAGAAAACCTTATCGGCACAGAATGCGAAATAAGCCCTCAAGGAATTTTAACAAAAACAATTATTACTCCCATTCCCTATGCCGCTGGCAAAAAAGATGCTCTAAAGAAAAAGCTAAACTCCCCCCCTTGTTTTGTTGTGGGAAATTCACTGGGAGATTTATCTATGCTTGAGTGGGCCACGGATTTTCCATTAGTGGTGCAATACCTGCCAGGCCTTACAACTCTTCGAGGAAGTGAGAGAGCTTTAAGAAATGAAGCCGAAGTTAAGGGTTGGGCCATACAAATATTTCAATAAAAAAACTTTTACTGGCCAGTGTTGGCGTAGAGCTCAACTTCTTCTACTTCTTTGGGCGCATTTGAAGTTAAAACATCACACCCCTTAGGCGTTACGTGAACATTATCTTCTATGCGCACACCAAAACCGCGGTATTCTTTAGGAGCATTTTTATCTTTGATAGGAACGTAAAGCCCCGGCTCAACAGTAAAACACATGCCCGGCTCAAGCTTTCTGGATTCACCATCAATGGTGTATAAACCAGTGTCATGGACATCCATACCTAGCCAATGACCTGTTCCGTGGGGGTAATATTTAAAAAATTCTCTTTTTAAAATAAGCTGCTTCACATTTCCTTTTAATAAACCAAGCTCAAGCATTTCATGGGTTAGACCCTCAATAGCGTGGTTATGAATATCTAAAAGTCGCACCCCTGGTTTTACCATTTTAATACAAGATTTTTGAACTTTTAAAACCGCTTCATAAAAGCGTCTTTGTGGTTTTGAAAACCCCCCCCCAACTGGGGTAACACGAGTAATGTCTCCGGTTAAAAAATTATATTCAGCCCCCGCATCTATCAACAACATGTCTCCGTCTTTGCACTGATCTCTGTTTGTAATGTAATGCAAAACCGTGGCATTGGCCCCACTTGCAACAATGCTATTATAGCCTAAGCGCTCAGAGCCTTGTCTTTTAAACTCAGCCTCAAGCTCTGCTTGCACTTGGTATTCATATACATTTGGTTTTAAAAACTTCATTGCAGCAACATGTCCGGCCGCTGAAATATCACAAGCTTTTCTTAAAAACTCTATTTCTTCTTTGGTTTTAAAAAGCCTCATTTCACCAATAATTGGGTTTATATCGACAATTTGGGCAAGCCCTCTGCCACTTCTCCCGCTCAGGTTTTTGGCTTCTTCAAGCATATTTAGAATTTTAGAATCAAAGTGCACATCTTCATTAAGGTGGTAAAAAAGTGTATCAACACCTTTAAGAAGTTCTGTTACAACTGCTTTAAATTCTTTAACGGGGTAAACCTTATCAACACCAAAATATTTTTCAGCTCCATCTATTCCGTAACGAAACCCATCCCATAATTCTCTTAAAGGATCTTTCTCACGTACAAATAAAATAAACTTAGTTTTAGATTTTGGATTAATAACTAAAACAGTTTCTGGCTCAGGATGCCCCGTTAAATAATATAAAGAGCTATCTTGTCTGTAATAATGGTGAACGTCATGGTTTCGCTCTTGTTCTAGCTTTGAAGCTAAAATCGCAATACTACTGTCGCTTGCTTGGCGAGTTAATTTTGAAACAAGTTTTTCTCTTCTTTTTTTATAAATTTCAACTCCACCAAATGGTCCGTTAAACATTAATTTACTCCTATTGCAGCCTTTAATGGCTCAAGTGCTGATTTACCTACTTCTTCACCCTTTTTTATCATTTCTCTACGGGAATCAAAATCCAATAAATCGTTAACCACTCCAGTTTGAATGACCATATTAGCCTGTTTTTGCGCTAAATTAGAATTATTTCTAATCCCAGTCCATAAAGCTGTGAGGGTTTCTTGGGAGTCATATTTATATTTTGAAAAAAATGCTCCCTCAGAAAGGGAATCAACATAAATTAAAAACTCTGCTCCTGCTGCTTTTAATGAATCTACCCAATCGCTTTCAACATTAGGAACGGCTATCCACTTTGACTCAAAAGCTTTATACATTGGGGGCAAAGATGCACACATAGCTACTCTCTCAAAAGCCTTACCATCTTTAACTGGATAACTTCTTTCATTATCGGTGGTAAAACAGCTAAAGGGGATTTTAGTTTCTTCAAGTAATTTGTCTGCAAATACAAATTTTAAATATTGCAAAAATGAGGCGCTCTCTTTTGGAGCAAGTGTTGCGCTTAAAAAACTTCTTGTTGGGATTTGGTCTTTTCTTAATTTAAGCATTTGCCATTCAACTGAATTTGCACTTTTTGAAAATGCATAAAATGCAGCCACGACAGCGCCCCACTCATGGCCACCGACAGCAACAATAGGAATTTGTGCTTGGTGAAG
Organism: Oligoflexia bacterium; assembly: GCA_016715815.1. Lineage (GTDB taxonomy): Bacteria > Bdellovibrionota > Bdellovibrionia > JABDDW01 > JABDDW01 > JADJXN01. Next base: position 447,804 of record JADJXN010000002.1, on the reverse strand, counting down.
GGCTTTAAGAACCCCCACGTGAGCATAAGTTCTCAATGCTCCTGGACCAAAAAAAACTCCCACCGGCAAAACCTTTGTTGGCGCTTGAGTCGTTTGCTCTAAAGTTTGATTTTGCCCAATAACAATAGGTGCTGATTGCCTTTTTTGTAAAACTTGGCAACCACCAATAAAACTAATTAAGGCTAGCAAAAATAAAAAATTCTTTATTGCCATCTGTTCCTTCAATGGGGCTTGGGAAAATTTTTTCTACCTTAAAGCCCAGACTCAAACATAGGTCTTTTATTTTGTCTTGAACCTGGCTGTGTAGCAAGGGGTCTTTTACTATTCCCCCTTTTCCAACATGCCCCTTATCCACTTCAAACTGAGGTTTTATCAGGGCTAACAAATAACCACCTCTTTTAATAAATTTTTCCGCCTCAGGTATAATTAATGTTAAAGAGATAAAGGAAACATCTATAACAGCCAAATCTTGCTTATCTGGCACTAGTTCTTCTGGAATATTCCTGCAATTAATTCCTTCATACGCCTTAACTCTGGCGTCATTTCTTATTTTCCAATCAAGTTGATTATGCCCCACATCAAGGCCAATCACACTTTCACAGCCGTTTTGTAGTAGGCAATCTGTAAACCCCCCAGTGCTAATGCCAATATCAAGAACTTTAAAATTTTTTACATTAAGAGCTACTTCTTTAAGCGCCCCTTCAAGCTTTTCCCCACCGCGAGAAACATATTTAGGCAACGCTCCTTGTTTTAACCTAAAATCTAAATTGGGATCATACTCTTCAGAGGGTTTTAATATGAGCTTATCTCCCAAACATACTTGGCCAGCCATAATAAGAGCTTGCGCTTGGGTGCGCGATTTGGCTAAACCCTGATCTACTAAAATTTTATCTACTCTTTGTTTTTTAATGGTGTGCTTCACTGGGAAATACTGCTGACTCAGGAGATAATTGCTTAGCAAGCACTAATGTTTTAAGACGCTCAATTATGGCTTGCTCAACTTGCTTTGGACTTAATTCACAATACTCATAAAGGCGTTTTACTGCTCCGTGCTCAATAAATTCATCTGGAATTCCTAAATTCAATACTGGCATTACAATATTTTGCGCTGCAAGTGACTCAAGAATCTCTGAACCTAAGCCGCCTTTAACTGCGTTTTCTTCTAATGTGACAATAAGTTTTGTTTTTTCTGCGTCTTTTAAAAGAGCGGCGTCATCAAGGGGTTTAATAAAGCGGGCATTAACAACATCACACAACAAGCCTTGTTTTAATAGTAAACTCTCAGCCACATCACAGGCTGTTTTAACCATATTGCCTGCGGCCCAAATACTCACAAGGGAGTGTTCATGCTCAATAAGCTTTTCAGATTTACCAAGCTCTAGCATTTTTAATTCATCATCAAGCTTAACCCCAACGCCCTCTCCTCTTGGGAAGCGCACTGAAGCTAGTTTATTACAATGAAGTGCTGTATTAACCATGTGTTGAAGTTCGTTTTCATCTTTTGGGGCCATTATGTGCATACCTGGCACACATCTTAAATAGCTCATGTCAAACACACCGTGATGAGTTGGCCCATCCGCACCTACAAGACCGCTTCGGTCTAAAAATAAAGCCAGAGGAATTTTTTGAATGGCGGCATCATGAATGAGCTGGTCATAAGCTCTTTGCATAAATGTTGAATAAAGAGCCACAGCTGGTTTTAAACCAGAAAGCCTCATGGCCGCTGAAAAAGTAACCGCATGTTGCTCAGCAATGCCAACATCATAAAACCTATCAGGAAATTGTTTTTGAAATACGTTTAAGCCTGTACCATCAGGCATTGCCGCGGTAACGGCCACCACAGACTTATCTTTTTGAGCCGCCTTACATAATGCTTTTGCAAAAACACTTGTATAGGTTGGGGCACTTGTGGGCTTTTTTGTGGGCTCCCCTGTTGTGAGATCAAAACCTGTAACACCATGAAAGTCCCCTGGACGCTCTTGAGCTGTTTTTAACCCATAACCTTTTTTAGTTTTAACATGCACTAAAATGGGCGGGTCAAATTCACAATCCTCTTTTGCATCACGAGCATTTGCCATACTTTGTAGACTTAACCTTTTAACACTGCTTAAGGTCTCAACAAGATCTTCTACGTTTTGGCCATCTACGGGACCAATGTATCTAAAGCCAAGGGCTTCAAAAAAACTTGTTGTAGAAAAAAGATCTTTTACTGAGTGAGTGAGTTTTTTTACACCCTCAAAAAAATCCATCTCTGGGGTTGAAATCGCTTTTAGGGTGTCTTTAATTTCGGCGCGCAATTTATTATATACGACGCTGTTCACACGTTTGCCAAAAAACTTAGCCAGCGCTCCAACGTTTTCAGAAATACTCATTTCATTGTCATTAAAAATAACAATAAAATTAGGCCTTCTTAAGTGCCCCGCATGATTTAGCCCTTCATAAGCCATTCCAGCAGTCAATGCGCCATCACCAATAATGGAAACCACTTGATTGTTTGTTTTTGTTTGCCACTGAGCCTCTGCTATGCCAAGGCCAGCACTAATAGATGTGCTTGAGTGGCCTGCGCCAAAAACATCATAAGGACTTTCTGAGATTTTTGTAAAACCAGAGATGCCGCCATCTTGTCTAATGGTGTGAAAGTAATCGCGTCTGCCGGTTATGATTTTATGGGCATAACATTGATGGCCTACATCCCATACAATTTTGTCTTCTGGGGTATTAAACACATAATGAATCGCTGCTGAAAGCTCTACAACACCCAAATTTGCAGCCACATGCCCACCAGTTTTAGACATCACTTCAATCATAAATTGACGAAGCTCTTGAACATAACTTGTAAGTTCTTGGAGTTTAAGCTTTTTAAGGTCCTCAGGGCTATTTACCTTTTGAAGAAACATTTTTACCTTTTTGTTACAACAGTTACAAAATCCCAAAGCACACCGTCTACAAAGCTTTGAGCTTGAAGGGTTAAGTTTTGGCAATATTCCTTAGCTTTTTCAAGCCCTAATACACTAATAACACCCGGCTCATCCCTTTTTGGCTGATCAGCCAAATCATCCGTGGCCTGAAACAATAAACCAAGTACTTGGGCGTAGTTTTTAAGCTGGTGGGCTTTTTCATTACTGGCTTTAGAGATAAGGGCTGAGCCTATAACTGCCGCCTCAAAAAGAGACGCTGTCTTATTTTTGTGTAAAAACTCTAAATCATGTAGATTTAATTTTTCATTTTTAGAAGCCATATCAATAGCTTGGCCACCTATCATGCCCGTCAGAGCACTTTTTTCTGATAATAACTCAATAAGCTCTAAAGCTAGTGTTGGATCCTCTTTATAGTGCAATGCAATAATTCGGTAAGCTTCCGTGTTTAAAGCATCCCCTGAAAGTATTGCAAGAGCTTCACTAAAGGCCCGATGGGTGGAAGGCTTGCCACGTCTGAAATTATCATTATCCATTGCGGGAAGATCATCGTGAATAAGTGAGTAAGTGTGCACAAGCTCTAAAGCAAGTGCGAATGGTAGAACTTTTTTAACATCGGCTTTTAAATATTCAGCAACAAGGCAGCATAGAATTGGCCGAAGCCTTCCGCCACCACTACTGAGCGAGTATGAAATAGCCCTGTGTAAACCAATAAGACCTGTGTTTTCTACTTTAGGCTTTATAGCTTCAATGTAGTTTTGAACTTCTGTCTCTATTAATGCTTTGTAGTTTTTAATTTTTAAATCAAGACTCATTTATAAAATCTTTTGTTGTTACTTCACCGTCAGCATTAACGCTTAAAAGTTGCTTTACGCGCTTTTCTGCATCCACTAGTTTTTTATTACATTCCCTTGAAATTTTAACCCCCTCTTCAAAAAGCTTTAGGGATTCCTCAAGAGCAATTTCTCCGTCTTCAAGTTTGTGTACAATCTCTTCAAGACGCTTTAGGTTTTTTTCAAAATCAATTTTAGTTTCCATTAGTTTTTGACCTCCACTTCAAGCTCGCCTTTGAAAAGCTTGATTTGTAATTTATCTCCTTTTTTAACCAAATTAGAGTCTTTAATTATTTTTTGTCCTTTTTTCACAATAGAATAACCTCTCTGCAAAACTCCCAATGGGCTTAACCCATCAAGTAAGGCCGCCCACCTTTGAAATTCTGCCCGCTTTAGCTGAACAAGTGTCTGAGGCGCTGGCAATTTTTCTCTTAAAAGGCTTATTTGCATTCTTGAGTCTGCTAAAAAGCGCAACATGGCTTGGCTTAGTCTTTCAGCCCACTCGTCAGATCTAAGCATTAAATCTTGAAGCTTTCTTTTTGGGTCAATGAGCCTTTTTGAAAAACCAAAGGTTGTGGCTTTTAAAAGTTGAATTTTTTTAGCTATTAATTGGGCCAATTGTTTTTCTTGAAGCTTTATTTTTTCTATAAGATCAGCTTTGTTTTTTACCACAAGCTCAGCTGCGGCAGATGGAGTTGGGGCTCTTAGATCAGCCACAAAATCACAAATGGTGAAATCAACCTCATGGCCAACAGCGGAAATGGTGGGCACACTACATTGGCTCACAGCCCTTGCTACAATTTCTTCATTAAAAGACCATAAATCTTCTAAAGAACCACCACCACGGCCCACAATTAAAACATCAAAGTGTTTTGTTCCAAGCCTTGAGACTAAATTCACTGCCTGGGCAATTTCTGCTGCGGCTTTTTCTCCCTGAACGGCTGTGGGAATAATAGTGATTTCAATTCCCCCACCAGATCTTCTAGCTAAAACATTAAGCATATCTCTAATGGCTGCACCCGTTGGAGATGTAACAATAGCAATTCTTTGCGGAAATGCGGGTAAGGCTTTTTTACGGGCCTTATCAAAAAGCCCTTCTTTTTGAAGTTTTTCTTTTAGTTTTTCAAAAGCAATTTGAAGCGCTCCAAAACCTTTTGGCTCCATGGCTTCACAAAAAAGTTGGTAGTCCCCGCGAGGCTCATAAACAGTAATTCTGGCCCTTACTAAAACCTCCATCCCGTCTTCAGGGGTAAATTTTAAGTGTTGGGTAAAACCCCTAAACATAACGGCTCTAATTTGTGAGCCCGCATCTTTAAGAGTAAAATAAAAGTGGCCTGAGGCTGGAATTTTAAAATTACTAATTTCTCCTTGAACCCAAACCATTGGAAAAGATTTCTCTAAAAGGCCTTTAATGTTTTTATTAAGCTCGGTGACGCTTAAGGGTTCATCAGTTGTTTTTTCTGGTGGCGCTTCAGGCTCCCTGTGCACGGTTGTTTCTAAGCTAGTTTGCTTTAGCAGATCTTTTTGTTTTTTAAGAAGTTTTGTGGCGCGATCTGTGATCCCCTCAAACCCAAGCAGTGAAAGCTGCGTTTGCTTTTTACCCTCTTCTTGCATGGGGTTATTTGTACATTAATTACTTAAGAAAACCAAATGTTTTGCAAAGACCAAAGTCCGCCCACATAGAGGCAAACCCATGCCAAAACCCTTTTAGATTTGAATTGAGCCCAAATGTCCGCCGGCATCCGAGATTCGGCCAATTTTACAAGCTTTGGGTTATATAAAGTGAATAAAACAATAAAACCATAACCAAAAACAATGAATGGAAAAATGTAGTCAAGCTTTTCAATGCTCATAGAGCTTGTATCGTCAATTTATACAAATTCTTAAGGCTTATTATTTGCTAAGTTGATTTTTTAAAAATATACCAATTTACCTATTTGATGTTGATGGGGGCACTGTGGCTGTTTTGATTTTTGAATTATTATACCCTTTTAGCTCAGCTAAAACTTTGGGGTAAACATGCTCGTTAAACACCATGCAATTTCCAAGCGCATTTACAGCCCTTCCCAAAGGAGTTATTGCTATATAGTTACTGTTTTTAGAAGAGCATAGTTCATTAATTTCTTCTTGAGAAATGTCATAGGGCTTTAAGTGCGATTGCTTTTTATACTCAAAACTATTTTTCATGTATATTTTTAATAATTTTTTATTTACCCCCGGGTCTGCACATTTTTCTTTGTTCATTTGAATGTCGGGTGGGTAGGCACCGTTGCAGGTGTAAAGATTTTCGTCTTCAAGATCTAAAATGTCTTTGCAAAAATTAATATTAAAATCAATTGTTTCGCCCTTGCCCGTACCCTGCCTTTGCTCGGCGAGATAGCATTTTGAATTAACGTTATCAAAAATGTACCTGTTTTGGCTGACGCGGTCCAAAGGGATTATCATTTGCGCGCTTCCATGCGAAGCAAAGCGAACCTCTTTTAACATTCCCTCTTTGTCATACAAAACTTGAGCATTTGTTCTTTGAATGGTTTTACCATCATCAAATTTTTCAAAGCTTTTAAAAGTAGCTTTTGTGTCCCCATAAGAATAGTCTATGTGGTAAGTACTTTTAGTTTTACCTTTCACCAAAGTTTCCCCACCAGAATTAGCATCATTTTTTATTTTTATAAATTTACCATCTGGTAAAACCTTCCAAAGCTTACCAAAGTGGGTTTCTTCAGCAACAAACTCAAGCACATCTTGGCAGTAGTTTTGCTTTGCACTTATGTCCCGGGACGCATTTTGAATCATCTGGTTGCATTTACCGGCATAAGATAAGGGAGCGTTTATAAAAATAAGGGGAATAATAAAAATAAGTATTTTTCTCATTTTTATATTTTGACTGATTTAGGTAAAAATAAAAACTCGATCAAGGGCTAGAACGACGCTTTTTCTCCTCAAGATCAACGCGGTAATATTTAAAAACGTTATAAGCAAAGTCTGAATAAAGATAGTTCTTAAGCCAGCTTTGTCGCACATTAAATATTTTCTGAACCCAGTTGGGCACCCACGGCTCTTCTTCTAAGAAGATATCCGTCATTTTATTAATAAGTTTTTGCCGCTCAGCTGATGGCGGCATAGCTGCTATTTTTTCAAAAAGTTTGTCATACTCCAGGTTTTTAAAGCTTGAGTTGTTCATACCAGGGGATGCGTTGGGACCATACAGCAGTTGTAAAAAATTTTCTGCATCAGGGTAATCTGCTATCCAGCCGTCAAGAATAATTTGGTGTTTTGATTTTTTGCGCATATCAAAATACTCAGGGCGTGAGTGAAGATTAGCTTTAATTTTAATACCAATTTGAGCCATTTGTTGGGTTACATACTCTGCAATTTGGCGGTGTTTACTTGAGCCTTCTGTATCAAAATTAATTTCTGGCAAACCTTTTCCTCCTGGGTAGCCTGCTTTTTCTAACATTTTTTTGGCTAGCTCTAAATTATATGCACGTGGTGGCAAATTAACATTATGGCCCGCTATGGGAGAGGGAATAATTTGATTAGCAGCTTGAGCCGCACCTAAACCAAAAAGCTCAATGTCTTTTTTAGAATCATAGGCAAGTGCAATGGCTTTTCGCAAAAATTTATTTTTACCCATAAGAGGATCGCGCATATTAAAGCCAAGCCACCACTGGGTAGAGGATTGATCTTTTGTTAGCACAATGCCTTTTTCTAAAAGTTCAGACTTTAGCTCCATTGTGGTTTTATCCACTGATGTATCAAAACTGTCTTTAGGTATATCGGTATGGTCAAGCTCCCCTTTTAAAAATTTCAGCCACATGGGTTGACGCTCTATAAAAATATGAATAACCATTTTTTCTGCAAAGGGGAGGTCTTTGCCATAATCATATTCCTCTTGTGTTTGACTCGCGGCCTGTGTGTTGCAGCCTTGAGGTAATTTGTTTTCAGTGTCTTTACAGGGTGTACTTGTTGTAGCACTCGCCACTTTATAAACAGGCATGGCTTGCATCCCACCAATAGAAACCTCCGCTACGCGCACTCCACCTCCTGTAGAGGTTGCAGCTACAGGCTTTAAAGGAAACTTTTCCCCCCTAAAATTTTTGTTTTTCTCATAAACAAGCTTTGAGCTTCTAACAAATTCTTTTAATACATAAGGGCCTGTTCCCACAGGGTTCCAAGCAAATTCTTCTTTATATTTTTCAACAGCTTCTTTAGGCACAGGCGCCGTGTAAGCCATTGCTAAGATATAATTTAGTTGGGGATATTTTTTTGTAAGCCTTATTTGAAGAGTATATTTATCAAGGGCCTTTAAGCCTTCTATGGGTTTTTCGTAATCAGGCTTTTCTCTAAAGGCATTCATACCTAAAATTTTTCCATCAAAAATCCACCACCCTTCAGAGCGAGTTTTTGTATCTGCCACTCTTTTAAAGGCATAAATAAAATCCTCTGCCACTACTTCGCGCCCCTTTCCATCTGGAAAACATGGGTTGTCGTGAAAGAAAACTCCTTTTTTAATTGGTATGGTTACGGTTAAACCGTCTTTAGAATACTGGGGCATTTTTTCTGCTAAAAGCGGTTCAAGCTCATAAGGACGTTTAAGGTAATGATATTGATAAAGTGTTTCATAGACGGTGCCAATGGCATAAGCTGCAATAGCATCCTGAGACATAACCGGGTCGAGGCTTTGGGGGTTTTCCCTAAGCACAAGATTAAGGGTGCCGTCTACTTCTTTTTTTGACTGACAACCTGCCATCATAAGCAAAAACAAAGCCAATTGTAGGATCGCATATTTTTGAGCTTTTAACATTCATCCTCCGACCTAGAGCTAAATCTATATTTCAAATTCCGACGCCGTTGACCCTAACTTAACTGCGAGGTATTATCAAGAGTAAGGTCATTCTGTCGGGTGCGAGGATTTCTACGAAATTCTAAACCTTACGAGCTTATATTTAAGAAGCTTGGCACTGACAGTGGTGAGCATGCTCAGGCAATGCCCTGAGAAGCCTAAAGCTGTTATTCTGAGCCTCGATCTTTTAATCGAGGTTTTAGAATTCTAATGAACACGGCCACGGCGGATGACCTTATTTTTTCTTTTATTTTTATTTGAACTCCCTATTAATCTGTGAACTAATAAACTCCACTAGGGGGTTTTTTTATGCAAATAACATTAATTTTTTGTGTTGTTTTAGGCTTTCTTAATTCTGCCCATGCGGCCATTAAAATAAGAAGTATTAATTCTAATGGGAATGTAAAAATCCTCAATGCCCAGCTAGCAACAAAAGATGTCAGTTTAGAGAAAAAAGTTTTAGTTAGAAACATACCCTACATTTTAAGTGAAGGCCCTGAGACAACAAAGAATGTCTTTTTTCAAGAGCATATTGTTGATGAATCAATAGCTCCCCAAGCAGCACTTAATTTATTAAATATGCGCTCTCGTATCCCAGGCGCACAGGTTATGACCATTGTTAACCAGGGCCCAAAAGAAAATAGAATTAATTTAACTATTTTGGGCGATGGCTATACCATGGCTGAAAAAGAAAAGTTTTTTGCTGATGCAAAGCGCGCAACCCAAGGGCTATTCACCGGAAGTACTTTTGCAAGTTATTTGCCTTTATTTAATGTGTATGCGGTTTTTGTTCCCTCAAACACAAGTGGCATCGGCGATGGCCGGCCCAAAGATACTGCTTTTAAGTTATATAGAACTCCAGCAGGAAGTAAGCGTGCTATTATGCCTGGAAATGAATCTGCCCTTGAAGCGGCTTTGCGTTTGGCTCCTGCCACAGATTACCCCATAGTTTTAGCAAACGATAATTTTTACGGCGGCCTTGGCGGGCGCTATGCCATCAGCACTTCTTCTGTAAGAAGTGGGCTAATAGTTTTGCGCCATGAGCTTGGACATAACTTTGGCGAAGTGGGCGAGGAGTATGATGGTGGCTATGTTTACTCAGGGGCCAATGCTTCACGAAGTGCACAGGGTGGTTGGGGACAATGGCTTGATCCTAATAGCAAAGTTAATGATGCTATTCATTTAAGTGGAGAATATGTTTGGAAGAATTTAGCACAAGGAGCTTTTACTCAAAATTTTAAATTCCCCTCAACACCTGGGGCTTATTTTTTAATTGATATTTCAACCGTTGGTTGGGCCACACCAAATGATGTGAGTGTTTATTTTGATAATAAGCCGCTCCCGCTTCAAGGAGAATTTCATAATGATAGAAACTTTTATCAAATTGGCCCCATTCAAGGCTTCACCCCAGGCGAGCACACTTTAGTGTTTAAAGAAAACGTGGCTGATGGGGATAATGTTTTAGCCTTTTCAAATGTGTATGCCTTAAGCCCTGATTATGATTTTACACCTGGTAGAATTGGTTCTTATGCCACCTTTGATGTTAATGGCAGAAAAAGTTTTAGACCCACACATAATAGTTGTTTAATGCGCAATATGCTTACCCCTCATTTTTGCCCTATAGATAAAGAAAACATGTGGCATAAGTTTTTAAACCGCATGACTTTAATTGATGATGTTGTGGTTTCAAGCGGGCTTGTAAGTTTAAGTGCGCCGAAGTTAAACGGCCTTGAAGTGGCTTGGTTTAAAATTGAAAGCGGAGCTGAAGTTGAGCTCACTCAGTTTAAAAACCAGCTTAGTTGGAACATCCCCCAAGGTTTACGAGGCAATTTTAAAGCTCGTGCTCGCTTTGTAACACCAGAGGTACGTAAATATAATAAAAACTTTTTAGCTGAAAAAGATTTTGCACTTTAAAGAAATTTAAAGTTATTAAAACCTCAAAAAGAGAAGCGCTCTTTGATCCGGAGAGATTCGTAACTCGAACACCTCGGATGTCCTTATGAATTATAATTGTCAAAACCTGTGATCTAGTTTTTGCAAATAAAAAAGGCGGCCTGTTTAAAGCCGCCCTTTAAATACGCTTTTCCTCCTGACCCACAGAAAGGAGGTAGCTATGAAGAAACAAAAGAACTTCATAGTGAAGATTCGGCGCCTGAGCGGTAATTACGAGTCCAGTTTGAGACTTTTATATTTTTGCACTCGTATAATTTACTTTGTTGGGCAGATTTTATTTCGTATTTGGGCTTAAGTATTGTTGTGTGGGCATTTGACACACGGAAAAGTGCTTATGAAAGGCGGCCAGGCCTTTATTAAATTAGTTGTAAGTTTGAGTGTGTTGCAAAGTTTTTAAAATCAGTGTCACGAGTAATGAGTGGGACATTATGATCTAAACAAGATTGTGCAATAAGTGTATCTGCCAAATTTGCTTTATGCCCCTTTTTTAAAAGACTTGCCCTTAAAAAGCCTGCTCTTGACCAAAAACCTTCCTTAATTTCTAAAACTGGCAATAGGCCCAACATTTTAATTGTTTCTATGTCAAGTTTAGGACTGCTTAAAACTTCCGTAACAACTACAGGAGTCACAACAACTTGACCAGTTACAAAAGCATTTTCAACCCCAGTAACATCTCTACCCAGATCTTTAGTAATAAACGCAACCAAAGAGCTTGTATCAACACAAATCAAGTTTAGTCCTCCCGTAATTTTTTGTAATCAATATCAATTTTAATTTTCCCTCTCATATTCAAAAAATAGTCATAGGCCTGTCTTGCAGCTATCAGCTTTAAACCCATTCGCAAGGTTTCTGTAAGGCTTTCACCTGTTGATTTAAGTGCTGCATCTACTAACTCTTCAGGGAGCTGAACTGTGATCTTTCTTACCTTCTCCATATCCATGCCTTTCTTATGCCATAATATATACCATAATTCAATACGGCATTTTGTATAAAAAACTTAAATACCCTATAGTAATTTTTATAAAATAGAGTGATTTCAATGAGTTATAATAATCTATAAAAATACAAAAACTGCTTATGTTTTCATGTATTTAGCCGATTAGGACTTTAGGCGGAGTATTTTAAAAGGGGCTTATATGCGTTTAGTTTTACTTATCATTGCAATCTTATATTTTGCCATTCCGGCGTTTTCTGCGCAGGACTCATCTAATTCTGGTAGTAACTGGACAGATTGCTATACGTATATAAATGACAAATCAATATTTGATAAATGTATTAATGCAAAGACACAAGAAGCCTCAGGAAATAAAAAAACAAAAGATGAAGAAATAATAGATGCAATAAGAATTGCCTCTAAACATTGTCCAAAAGTAGCAACAAAAGATGCTTGCTCACCGCACGCCTTTAAATGTGCAAATGCAATCAGTAGTTGCGGAAAATTAAAGGATGATATTTTAGCCATAGTTTCAACAGATAAACTTACAAAAGTTCCCGATAAAGAAATTGAAACTGAGGATGACGTAAAGTACGTGCCTATTACAAATCTTTCTGAAATTAATAAAGCCCTTGATAAAACTCAGAAAGACCAAATTAAAGAGCTGAATAAAATTCTTGGCCTTAACCCAAAAAACAAAGCAAGACAAGATGAGCTTGGCCCCTGCAAAGACTTTACTAACTCCCAATTATCTGCTTACTTTTCAAAGCAACTAGAAGGCCTTAACAAAGACATCCCGGAGCACAAAAAAGAAGTTAACCGTGTTGAAGAAAAAATAAATGAAATTAGAACTGCTGGACTTGAAAAAGAAATGTCTCTCTCTGAAAAAATTCAAGGTAATGCTATTAAAGCCAAGGAGCTTTCCTCAAGTTTGCAAGCAGCCCTTAATGAGGCCCCTTTAGCACTCCAAGCTAAAATTGATGATTTAAAAGCACAATTTGAAATTCAAAACACCGTTATTGAAGATATTAAAAATGCTGTGGCCGACCTTGATAAAGAGCTTCAAGACAAAACCGATGAAATTGAGCAGACTTGCGTTGATGAAGCTGAAAAAACAGTAAAAGAAATACGTGAAGAAGCAAAAAAAAGACGAGCACTTGGGCAAAACAGACTATCAGTTAACTCTGCTTTAAGATCTGCCTCAACTGGTGGCGCTACAGGTGAAGATAATATTAGCTTTAGAGAATATTTTTCTGAATGTTTAGAAAAAAGAAAAGTTAAAGACTTAAAAGCGAAAGCTATAAGAGAAAATATTTCGAAAAAGAAAAAGCTACAAAATGATTTAAACAGAGCCCTTATACAGGCTGCAAAAATTCAATCCGAAATTAAGCGCGAAGTAGATAAAACAAATATAGCAACCAAAAATTTAACGCAAAAAATTACTAGCCAAATTGGTGCTTTAAACCAACAAAATCAACAATTAAGTGACCAATTAAATAAGCTATCAGCGTTAAATGGCCTACAACTTCAGCAACTACAGGCGGTACTTGATGAAGAAAAAATAGCTTTAACAGTAGATAGTCATGAGAAAGATGGTATTAAAAAAGCATCAGGTATATTGGGTGCGCCAACAAAATTGACCACTGATGATAAAAAAGAAGTTGAGAAGCAGGAAGAAATTGAAACAAAACTATCCGGCCTTGCTAACTTTGGAGCTACCACTGGCCCTGAAGATTCTGATAACAAGGAAATAAGATCCTTCTTTGGTGTTGACCAAGCAGATTGCAGCCAAGGTGTTTCTAGCTCAACAAACACAAAACGCAGTCGCGCTCAATAGATATTAAACTTGCCGCTTTGTATGCGCATAAGCTTTATCGTAATACTCAACAAGAAGCTTTTTTACAAAAGTTGCATCATCACCGGAAACTAAATCCTTCATTAATTCAGAATATTTTTCTCCGCCTAGGCGTTTTTTTATAGCACCCAAGGAATAAGAAGCTTCACTGAGCCAAATGTTCCGGGGTGTTGGCTTTATATACTCATCTATTATGTGCTCCACACGCTGCTCTAAAGTTTTTTCTATTTTTATGTGCTCGCCCTCATTCATAGCCCTCATAAATCTATCAGGCAATTGGCAGCGGCCAATGCGTTTACTCTCCCCCTCTACATACACAGTTTTAAAACCGCGGGCTTCAAGTAAACGCATCTGATTATATAATTTGGCTTCAAATTTTTTTTGATCCCCTAATTCTGAAATTCCAATTTGCCCAAAGGCTGAGCCCCGATGAGAGGCTAAAGCCTCAAGATCAATAACTGCCCTACCTTCCAACGCCCATTGTTTTAAAAGTTTTGTTTTTCCGCACCCGGTGAGGCCATATAAAACACTTAACTCAAATGGGTACTGATTGGCGCTTAAATAATTGAGCACTTCATTACGCCAAGCTTTATGCCCCCCCTCAACAAGACCCACGTTAAAACCAAGGGCAGAAAATATGGTGGCCATAATTTTTGAGCGCGCCCCACCACGCCAACAATAAAACACCACTTGAGGCGCACCCTCATTTTTAAGCTTCGTCTTAAACTTAACATGCCCCTCTTCAACCAACAGACACTCTTGAATAAGTTTTGAGATACTGCTCATTTGCCCAGCACTTACAATTTTTTCAGGGCCAAAGTATTTTTTAATATTTTCATTTAGGTTTTCTAAAAACTCAGCGCTTTTTAAAATTTCAAGGCCCCGGCTTAGCGCCACACTGGCGCCTTTTTGTTTATAAAGGGTTCCAATCTCAATGCGCTGAGCATTATTTAAAAGTGGCAGCGAATACGCTCCTTCAATGGCGCTTTCTTCAAACTCTTGAGGGGACCTAACATCAAAAAACCTTATTCCCTGTTGAGATAAGCCAAATACCTCAAATGGTTTTATAAGTTTAAACATACTCATAACCTTCTATACGATCTTTTGCGCGGCGTAAAGCTGCACATATAAAAAGAAAGTGCTTCTTCTAAAAGGCAGGCGCCTACCCAAAACTTGCAAGTTATCAATCTCAGGCGTAATCTTAGAGGCTTATGAGAGCAAAAAATTTTCTTGCCGGCCTACTTATCGCAATCTTCTTAGGTATTGGAATTATTGCCATAACTTTTTTTGTCATGAGCGCAAGCCTTCCAAAGCTTATCACTTTGGCCGATTATAAACCCTTGGTTGTCTCCCAAGTGTTTTCTAAAGATGGCAAAAAAGTTGGAGAGTTTGCCCGGGAAAAAAGAATTGTCATCCCCTATTCAAAAATGCCTAAAATGCTTGTTAACGCTTTTGTGGCCGCAGAAGATTCAGAATTTTTTAGACATAAAGGCATTAATTATTTAGCCATTTTAAGAGCGGCTATGGCTAATCTTAAAGCCGGCCACACCGTTCAGGGTGGAAGTACTATTACACAACAAACCGCCAAATCTTTAATGCTCACTTCAAAAAGGGAGCTCTCACGTAAAATTAAAGAAGCTATTTTAGCCGTAAGAATGGAGAAAAACTTATCCAAAGAAGATATTTTATATTTATACCTAAACCAAATTTATCTTGGCCACGGCGCCTACGGGGTTGAAGCCGCCGCAGAGAATTACTTTAGAAAATCTGTTTCTGATTTAACCCTTGCTGAATGCGCCATTCTTGCCGGCCTTCCGCAGGCACCAGGGAAATTTGCACCACATTTAAGACCACAAAAATCTAAAGAGCGACAAATTTATGTTTTAAACCGCATGGTGGAAGAAGGTTTTGTTACTAAAGAAGAGGCTGTTAAAGCTGCTGTTGAAGAAGTAAAGGTTTATTATAGAGAGTCTTTTACAGAAATTGCCCCTTTCTACCTTGAAACCGTAAGACAGTTTTTAGTGCAAGAACTTGGCGAAGAAAAAGTTTTAGATGAGGGAATAAAAGTTTATCTGGCCATGGATTATAAAAAACAAGTGGCGGCCCAAGAAAGTGTGAATAAAAACTTAAGAGATCTTGATAAACGCCAAGGTTACCGTGGGGTAAAGAAAAACCTAAAAGAGCCACAAGAAATTGCAGGATTTTTAGCCCAAACAAAAGAGGATCTTATTACCAAAAGTCTTCCCTACAGGGTTTTATACCCCATTGGAAGGGAGCCCGCAAAAACACCCCTTGATTTAAATAAAAAATTTCAAGGCGGCAATTTACCAGATTACTTAAAACTTGAACAAATCACAGAAGGTGTTGTTACAAAAGTGGATTCAGAAAAAGGCCTTGTAACAGTACGTGTTGCAGAAGCCATTGGCCTTATAGATATTGATGATATGAAGTGGGCAAGATTGCCGGATAGCTCAAAACACTGGACGGAAGTACAAATTGCAGACCCCGCAAAAGCATTAAGTGTTGGGGATATTATTGAGGTAAAAATAAAATCTGAAAAATTTTCCTCTGAAAGATTAAATAAACTTGAAGAAGAAAAACAAAAAAATTCTAAGAAAAAACTTCCCCAACAAAACCAAGATTATACGTTTGCAAATTATTTGGGCCTCTCTTTGGAGCAAGAACCTATAGTAGAGGGCGCTCTTTTAAGTTTTGATCTTGAAACAGGAGATGTGCTTTCAATAGTAGGAGGCTCAAACTTTGAGCGCTCTGAATATAACCGAGCCATTCAAGCAGCAAGACAAACCGGATCTGCTTTTAAAGTTATTACTTATGCCGCGGCCATTGACAAAGGCTTTCAGGCAAACACAGTCATTTTAGATGCCCCTGTTGTCTTTGAAGAGGGTGAAGGACAGGAAAGTAAAAAATGGAAGCCAGGTAATTTTGAAAACAAATTCTCCGGAGACACACTTTTTAGAACTGCTCTTATAAAATCTTTAAACATTCCCACTGTTAAAATAATTGAAAAAATTGGTGTTGATTGGGTAGCAAAGTATGCGCGCAGACTTGGTATTTTTAGCCCACTCAATTTGGATTTTACACTAGCTCTTGGTTCAAGCTCTGTCACATTATATGAAATGACAAAAGCCATGGCCGTTTTCCCTAGAGCTGGAAAGCGCCTTCGTCCACTTTTAATAAAAAAGGTGACTGATTTTACAGACGCCCAGGTTTTAATTGAAAACATTTATCTAGATAAAAAATTTGAAAAAGATCTAAATCGACTAGAGGTAGAGTTTCACCCAGAACTTGCAGCAAAGCTCGGCTTAAAACCTGATGGCTCACCCCTTGAACCAGAACTCGCAGCAACACCGATGCCCCAAACCTCACAGACTACCGCAACCTCTGAGGCCACACCAACGGAGAGCGCGCAACAGGCTCAAACAGCATCCACTATTGACCCAGCTTTTGCCTTTGAAGATCCTGAGCAAGTTATTTCTCCCCAAAGCGCATACTTAACTTTGCATTTATTAAAAGGCGTTGTTAACGAAGGCACAGGCTACAGAGCAAAAGCGTTGGGAAGACCCTCTGCCGGAAAAACGGGAACAACAAACGGCTACTATGATGCTTGGTATGTGGGCTTTACTCCACAAATTGCAACAGGAGTTTGGGTTGGTTTTGATGCAGAAAAACCAATTGGGCGCCTTGAAACAGGTGCTTCAGCAGCACTTCCCATTTGGGTTGATTACATGAAGGTCGCCCATGAAGAAGTTCCCGCAACCGATTTTGCCATTCCATCAGGAATTGTTTTTGCAAATATTGATATTCAAACAGGAAAGCTTGCTACAGTAAGCAGTAAAAAATCAGCACGCGAGGCTTTTCGCGATGGCAATGAACCCACCACCTCACAAGACACGCCTACAAGTGATGAAAAAAGTTTTTTAAAAGAGGATTTATCGGATTAAATGAAAGAGATTGTTCTCTCCGGAGTAAAACAAAACAATTTAAAAAATATAACAGTTAAAATTCCCCTAGGGTCTTTTACTGTTATTTGTGGCCCCTCTGGAAGCGGCAAATCTTCTTTAGCCTTTGAAACACTTTATGCCGAAGGGCAAAGGCGCTACATTGAAAGTCTTTCCACTTATGCCCGGCAATTTTTAAATAAAGCCCCAAAGCCAGATGTGGAATTTATTAAAAATATTCCCCCTGCTATTGCCATTGAGCAAAAAAACCATGTTAAAAACTCTCGCTCCACTGTTGGCACCACAACAGAGGTTGTAGATTACCTGCGCCTATTATTTGAAAAAGTGGGCACACCTTTATGCCCCAATGGGCACGGAGAAATTAAAAAAGAAAGTGCAAGCCTGGGCGCTTCAGATGTTTTAAAAGATTTTTTAAGCGCTAGGGCTTATATTTTATTTCCTGTTTATGAAAAGTATCGTGTTTTGGAGGGTAAAAAGCTTTTAGCCCAAATTTTAAAAGAAGGCTTTATTAGAATTATAAAGGCTTCCTCACAAGATATTATAGAACTTAATACAAAATCAAAAATTCCTGCTGGTGATTTTTTTGTTGTTATAGACCGCTTGGTTTTAGAAGACGCCTCAAGGGGAAGACTTGTTGAGGCCCTTTCAAATGCCTATTTAATGACACTAAAATTTAATCAGGGCCTTGGCGGGGGACATGCTTTTATAAAAACTGTTGAGGGAAAAGAGCGTAGGCTAACAGAAGAAAATAGCTGCTCCGTTTGTGATTATTCTTTACCCGAAATTAATTCTAGACTTTTTAGCTTCTCAAGCCCCTATGGGGCCTGCCCCACATGCAGCGGCTTTGGAAATATTTTAAAAATTGATGAAGCCAAAGTTGTTCCCAACCCAAAACTAAGTATTGAAGAATATTGTGTAGACACTTTTAGAATGCCTTCTACAAGAAGAAAAAACCGATCTTTAATAGAGCTTGCAAGAAAAAATAAGATTTCAACAACCACGCCGTGGGAAAACTTAAAACCAAAAGAGAAAAAACTTTTATGGGCGGAGGTTTTAGATTTTTTTGAAATGCTTGAAGAAAAAAAATACAAAATGCATGTGCGTATTTTTTTGGCCCGCTATAAAAGCCCATTTACTTGCTACGTTGCCATGGAACTCGCTTGCGTCCAGAGGCCGAGCAAGTTTTTATAGAAAATAAAAGCATTAGCGATCTTTCTCAAATGACCCTACGAGAACTTTATGATTTTTTAAGCTCAATTAAACTTACAAAATTTCAACAAGAAGTGGCCGGAGAAATTTTAAAACAGCTTTTAGCAAGAACGGGTTTTTTAATAGAAGTGGGGCTTGATTACATTACCACTGATAGGCAAACAAGAACTCTTTCCGGCGGAGAGTATCAAAGAATCAATTTGGCAAACCAACTTGGCATGAGTCTTTCGCAAACTCTTTACGTATTTGATGAGCCTACCGTAGGCCTTCACCCAAGGGATAATAACAGGCTCATTGGTATTTTAAAAAAACTGCGCGAGCTTGGAAACACTTTAGTTATTGTGGAGCACGATAAAGACGTTATAGAACAATCAAGTCATGTCATAGAAATGGGCCCAGGCTCAGGTCACCTGGGCGGTGAAGTTTTATTTTCTGAAAACACGGGTGATTTTTTAAATAATTCAAAGTCTCTAACAGCTGGGTATTTAAATTTAAATAAAAAATGGATCCCTCAAAAGGAATCTCGCCCCATGGCCATTGAGAATTTTAAATATAAAATTGAGCTCACCGGTTGCACGGGAAATAATTTAAAAAATATTAATGTTACCTTTCCACTAAATCGCCTTGTTTGTGTAACAGGGGTAAGTGGTAGCGGGAAATCTACTTTAATTGTAGACACTCTTTACCCCGCCTTGGCGCGTGCTTTAAATTTAGAATTTGAGCCTGTACGCCCATTTAAAAAAATAACAGGTCATGAATACATTAAAAACGTTATGCTTATTGACCAAAAACCTATTGGTAAAAGCTCAAGAAGTAACGCTGCAACTTATTTAAAAATTTATGATGAGATTAGAAGCATTATGTCCTCAACCTATGAAGCCAAAACCCGCGGCTATACCCCTGGGCATTTTAGTTTTAACGTTGATGGCGGACGCTGCCCCGTTTGTAAGGGCGAAGGTTATGAAGTAATAGACATGGTCTTTATGGAAGAAATAAGACTAAAGTGTGACACCTGTGATGGCAAAAGATTTAAAAAGGAAATTCTAGAAATTAAATATAAAAATAAAAACATTCATGAAGTTTTAAACCTCACAGTGACTGAAGCTATGGATTTTTTTGTTAACTTCCCATCAATATACCGCACTTTAAGTTTACTTCGTGAGGTGGGCCTTGATTATATAACTCTTGGCCAACCCGCACCCACAATGAGTGGTGGTGAGTCTCAAAGATTAAAAATAGCAAAAGAGTTTCAAGGCTCAGCACAAAAACAAACTCTTTATATTCTTGATGAGCCCACAACTGGCCTTCACTTTAGGGAAGTAGAAATGCTTTTACGTGTTATTAATAGGCTTATTGATGCTGGGGGAAGCGTGATTATTATTGAGCATAATTTAGATGTTATTAAAAATTCAGATTACATTATTGACCTTGGTCCCGAAGCAGGCGCAGGCGGTGGAACCATTGTCGCAACCGGCACCCCTGATGAAATAAAAAAGCATAAAAAAAGCCTCACTGGCCAATACTTATAATAAGCTGCCCGGCACTTGGGTGTCTTGAAAAAGTGTGCCGATGTATTTTTGAAGTTCAAATTTTCTAAAAATTAGATTAATTTTTGCAGTAATTTCTAATGACTTTTTAGTTTCAAATTCTACTATATGTTTTCTGGGGTCAATATTGCTGTCCTCCCCAGTCACGAGCCGTTCCAGCAGCTTATGCATTTCTTCTTCAACTGTTTTTGTGAGACTTTCTTTTTCAATTTTATCTTGCTCTAAAATGGCTAGCTCTCGGTAATTGTTAACTTCTATATTGTGTTTAATTCTTTCAAGTTCCTTTTCAAGGTCCTTTTCTTTAGCAATAATTTCTTTTTGTGTCGCTTTATTATATGCCTCAGTAGCCGGCCCCCAGTTGTATGAAAATGTAATGGCGGCGCTGTTAGATTTACTTAATAACCCGGCTGTATTATCAATTTCACCTGAATAACCACTTCTACCCACATGCACATCTACTATTGGCAGGTAAGAGTTGGCAATTTGAGCTTTTTGGTTGTAGCGGGCACTTTCAAGAACATAATTTCTAATTTTAAGATCCGGACTATTTTCAAGTGCAATTTGAAATGCTTTGTCTGCACTTTCTGGAATATTTAGGCTTAGAATTATTTCTTCAAGCGAATCAAGTCTTGGTGGCGGAATTTTAATTATATAAATAAAGGTTTTAATATCCTTTTGAACTCTACCTTCTAATGAGGTAACAGAGTTTTTTAGTGCAGTTATGTATGTTTTTAATTGGCTTAAATCATCAGGTTTTATAACTTTTGGCAAAACCTTTTCGCACTCCACAAGTAACTTTTTACTTAAATCTAGGTATGACTGGTTAACTACCAAATTAACGTAGGCATTAAGTACATCAGAGGCAAGCGCCCCTTTTGTATCTGGAATGAGGGTATTAGTAGAATCGTTTGTCGCTTTAAGTGCGTTTTTGTCTGCCTCTGCAGCTTTGGCTCTATAGTAATCAGCCCCACCATTAAACACGTTAAAGCTTAACCCATAAGACCAAGCCTCTGAGCTTGAACGGCTATAAGTAGTTATCCCATCACTTTGATTTGAGTTTTTACCTACATTCTTTGAGGCATGAACACCTACACTAGGAAGCATTTCAAGCCATGCGGCCCGGCTTCTTAGCTCGGCCGCCTCAACACGAATATCATTGGCTTGGGTAATGGGGTTTTTCTCAAAGGCTGTTTTTATGGCATCTTGTATAGAAAATGACCACGCTGGGCTTGTGGCTAGAAAATAAAAGCAAAATAAAACGTTTCTCAGCATACATTGCCTGCTAGAGCAAAGTATGTGCCGCAAAACCTAGTCTTTTGGCGAAAATGTCAAAAAATCAGACAAACTCTGTTAACTTGTATGAAATTTAGACGATAAAGCTAAAGCGAGAAACAATTTTAAGGAGATCGGGTCATGATCAATTGGGACGAGTTTGAACATATACACGTCATACAAAAATTAAAAAAAATTATTCAACAATGGTTTGATATCGATACTCTCTTCACAGATGACCGTGGACAGATCAGAGGCTTTAACAAAGACAAACACACCTACCACAACCCAGCCGTAAAAATTATTTTAACAAAAGATAGAGGCATTGATAGCCTTGCACAATTTGTACAAAACATAATTGAAGATTTAAGAAAAACCAATAACCGTTATGTTGTGCGCGAGTGGCCTGAGGCAGGTTTTGATGCAGCTGTATTCCCCATAATTATAGACGGGGAGTTTATGGGAAGTGTTGTTGCCTTAGGATTTTTTAAAGACAATATTACTGATGCAAAGTTAAATAAGCTAAAAACTCAACTCGCTCAGTTTGACGCCCATGCTTCAGAAATTGAATCAGCTTGTTCAAAAATGCACTCTTTCAAAGAAGATGAAAGAAATTATTTTGTAGAATTAGTAGATCTTGTGGGCCAAGAGGTTGTGACATTACATACAGAAATTCAATCCAGAGAAACAAGAATTCATGAGCTGAATAAAGAACTAGGTGTGCGATATAAATATGACAATATGATTGGTAAATCAAAACCAATGCAGGAAATTTATGCTCTTTTAGATAAAATTAAAAACTCTGAAAGCACTGTTCTCATTAATGGTGAAAACGGTACAGGTAAAGAGCTTATCGCCCGCGCCATTCACTATAATTCTCCTAGAAAAGATAAAGCTTTTGTTAGCCAAAACTGCTCAGCTTTTAACGAAAATCTTTTAGACTCAGAACTTTTTGGCCACGTTAAGGGCTCCTTTACCGGTGCTATTAAAGATAAAAAAGGTCTTTTTGAAATTGCAGATAAAGGTACATTTTTCTTAGATGAGATTGGTGACACATCCCCTAGCATGCAAGTTAAGCTTTTAAGAGTCATTCAAGAGGGAACTTTTATCCCCGTGGGCGCCACTGAAACAAGGCGTGTGGATGTAAGAATTCTTGCTGCCACAAACCGCGATTTAAAAGATATGGTTGAAAAAGGTTTATTCAGAGAAGACTTATATTACAGAATAAACGTTATTAATATTAAAGTGCCACCCTTAAGAGACCGCAAAGAGGACATTCCTTTATTAACAGATTTCTTTTTAGAAAAAGTAGCAAACGAGAAAAATCAAAAAAAGAAAATTATCACAAAGCGCGCACTAGAGAAGCTTTATGATTTTGCGTGGCCTGGAAATATTAGAGAGCTGCAAAACGAAATTGAACGTCTTGTGGTTTTAGCTGGCGAAGAAATGAAGCTAACCGCTGACATGCTCTCCCCCAGACTTCTAGAGTACGGCGAGAAAAATAAGGTTCAAGGCGCAAGAGTGCATGGAAAGCTTAAAGATGCTCTAGAAGAGCTTGAGCGCGAAATGATTAGAGAAGGCTTACGCAGAACTGGTTGGAATAAATCAAAACTTGCAAAAGAGCTTGGTATTTCACGTGCCGGCTTAATTATGAAAGTTGAAAAATACGGCTTAGATAAGCGCAAACTTTTAAAGTAAAAGCGTGTTTTTATAAGATCCTGCTTTTACCGTTACGCCTTCGCCCACTACAACGTTATTTAGCATCACATCTTTTTCTACAACACAGTTTGCACCAAAAACTGCAAAACCCTCAATTTTTGTAGATTTATGTATCTTGCAATTTCTGTCTAAAAGCCTTGGGTACTTTGCGCCAAGCTCTAAAAGATGCTCGCAATTTTCACCCTCCCAGATATTTGGCCTCTTATCAAAATTAGGCCAGAAGCGATGAAACAAACTTAAAAAAAACGGGTTGTGTTGTAATTTTGGCAAAAGCTTAATAAGGCTTGCTGTGGCACTCAAGTAGTCTTCCACACTGCCGGCATCTATCCAGGTTAAAGAAGCAGGCCTTTCAAAGGCCAAAACCTTTTCTCCTTTTGAAATGGCTTTTAAATAAACATCTTTGTTAATGTCACAAGTGCCCCTCGGGAATGTATTTAAAAATACTTTCCTCTATAAAGTGTACGCCTACAAAATGAAAGGGCTTACAATCTACATCTGGCTTTTCTTTTCCAATACCAACAACTTCTTTTTTAGAATTAACCCAAACGGCTCCATATTTTTTACCGGCCTCTGGGTGCTTCATAACAACCATTGTGGCCAGTGGATGGTTTCCGTGATGAAAGCTTAAGGCATCACGCATACTAAAAACATTTACTACATCTGCATTAATCACAACAAAAGTACCCGTACCCTCAAGCATGGGGCGAGCTTTTTTTATAGCCCCACCGGTTCCAAGAATTTTTTCCTTTTCACTGCTAAATTCAACTTCAACACCTAGTTCTTCTGGGTTACTAAAAATTTTGTGAATGGTTTTTGGCAAGTGGTGCGTATTCACCACAAGTCTTGTAATGTCTAGTTGTTGCAAAAGGTGCAGGTTGTAATATGCAAGTGGTACATTTAAAAGTGGGATGGCTGGCTTTGCTAATTTATCTGTATAAGGCTTTAATCTTGTACCAAGACCCGCTGCTAGAAGAAGTGCTTTCATAGTGTGGGGCTTATTTCTTTTTCAAAAATGCCATAGCTATTAAATAAATCTGTAAGTGCCTTATATTCATTAAATTGCAAAAGTGATTTTTTAACTCTTGTCAGCGTTGATCCAATATATTTTAAATAGCGTTTATCCGCGCGGGTGTTATAAAAACTTGCAAAAGAGCCACAGGCTTTAAAACAGCGCTGAATGGTTTGAAGTTCATAAATAAGATCAAAATTATCTTTATTAATTGTAGACTGTTTATAGGATTTTCTAAGATCAAGGTAATAATCCAAAAGTTTTTTAGAAACTTTATCATCTAAGTTTACATAAGAGTCTCTTAAAAGACTTACGAGATCATATTGGATAGGGCCAAGCCTTGCATCTTGAAAATCTATTACGCGTGTTGTGCCTGCTTTGATCATGATATTTCTTGAGTGGTAATCTCTATGAGCAATAAATTTAGGCTCATTATGAAGCCTGTCACAGATGGCGCGAAACTCTTTGTCTAAAATTTTTGATTCCTTTTCACTAAATTGAATTTTTAAAAAGCCTTCCAGCAAATGTTCTCTTGCGTAATTTAATTCCCATAAAAGTTTCTCCGTGTTGAATTCAATTTTAAATGCAAGGCATGAGTTTTTATCATCACTAGATGCCTTGTAATGTATTTTTGCAAGCTCCACAAGGGAGAGCTTGTAATATTCCAGAGCGTGTTCTGGGTGCAAGTTTTCTAAAAACTTTCTCTCTAAGGTTAAATCCCCTAGATCTTCCAATAAAACATACCCCTCATCTTTTGAAAAATTTAAAACCTTTGGCACCTGCACACCGTGTTTTAAAAAATGCTTTTGCACATTTAAAAAAGGGTATGCCTCTTCGCTCTCAAAAGGCTCCCAAGACATTAAAACATAACTTAAATCTCCCACATGCACACGAAAGTATTTTCTAGCAGAGGCATCTCCGGCTAAAGCAAAAACATTAATGCCTTTATCTTTCCCAAGACTTTGCTTTAAAAATTTTGAATATGGGTCTGCATCTGTTAGTGGGGTCATTTTAATCCTGCCACATAGGCTTTAATTTTTAAAAACTCAGGCGAATTTAACCTGGCGTTATTTTGACGATTAAATTGGCCTCGGTAATTATTAGCCTGCTCAATACGGTCATGGGTTGGCGGATGCGTTGATAAAAGAGTGGCAAGTCCGCCTCGCCTAACTCCTTTTTCATTTTCAATTTTTTGAAGCTTTTGAAAAAAACTGACAATGCCAACGGAGTCATAACCTGTGCGGTATAAAATATCCACTCCCGTTCTATCCGCTTCTAGCTCAGCATTTCTGCCATATTTTAAAATACCCGCTTGGCCAAAAAGCATTACTCCTAAGCCTACGTACTGACCATTATCATTGCCTGTGGCTTTTGCGGCTCCAACGGCTGCAAGTTGAAGTAAAGTTGCATCAGACATTCTTTTTGTTCCGTGCCTATGCACCACATGACCTATTTCGTGGCCCAATACACCTACAAGCTCAGCTTCATTATCTGCTTCTTTTAAAAGACCTAAATTTACATAAAGGTAACCACCAGGAATGGCAAAGGCATTAATTTCTTTAGAGTCTACAACATGAAACTTATATTCAAAGGGCGCATTATCAATTCCTTGGGCCACCATGCGTGCACCTAAGCTTTTAACATAGGCGTTTAATGTAGCATCATTCATGATGCGCATTTCTTTACTAACTTGGACGGCGTATTTTGCCCCCATGGCTTCTTCTTGTTGATAGCTATAAAAATTAATTCCGGTGCCAGAGCCGCAAGCAGATAAGAATATTAGAAGTAAAATCAAAGATGCAGCCTTCATGTGTAGAGCTAGTGTAGCAAATCGGCCGTGTTTGTTCAATTAACTTGGCCAAAGTCTGTATTGATAATTAAAAGACTTTGTTTGTTTACCTTAATAGTCACGGCTTTATTGGCTTTGGCCTTGTTACTTAGGCCAAAAGTAAGGTTGTTCACGCTTTTATTTTTACATTTATACTCGGCCCCACCACTTAGGCTAAGTTTTATGTTTTTTATAGACACAACGCTAAAGTGGGCTCTCTTTTTTAGTTTAAATTTATACTTTCCTTTAAAACTTAAAATGGTGTTGTCTTCATCGGCTAAAAATATATTTTTATACTTTAAGGTTAAAAGTAGGTTTATAAAACTGTGGTCCACCCTGGATTCATGATTAAGGTGAGAAGAAAGAATTAATTTTGTTTTATTTTTAGGTAGGTGCTTTAAGACAAATTCTAGATCGCTAATGCTTTTTCTAGGGTTTAACCAAATTGTTTTTTGAGCATTTGGTTTTTTTACTATGGAATCCCCATCACCCACAAAAAGATCAGCTTTTATTTTACCAAGCTGCTCAGCACCCCTATCAACGGCCACAACTTTTTGGCAAGCATTTAGGCACTTATTTAAAAAGGTTGGTGAAACTTTTTTTACCCCCGGCTACAATAAGGTAATCAAACTTCACTTTACCTTGCTGCTACAAGATCATCACTTGTGTTTTTGGGAAATTGAATAACATTAGAAATGCTTTCGCCTAATAACAATTCATCAACAAAGGATAGGCTTTTTGAAACAAAATTTTCTTCCAAAGCTAGCTCTACTGTTTCCTTAATGCGGCTTAAATCCTGCGCGCTAAGGTGAGAAATATCTGTTACTCTAATTGCACCCACAAGGCTCCCCTCAATACGCACAGGAATAAGCATGTTGTTGAAGGTTACAATTAAAGGAGCGCTTGAGTTTCTGCGAACGGTTTCAAAATAAATAATGTCAGTTGGTTTTGTGGCATTAGCAGAAATAAAGCTAAGGTTTGCCTCAAACCTTTTTGAAATCATGACATTTAGTTTTGAAATTGCATCGGTAAAACTTATTTTTGACATTTATCTCTCCACTTCTGGCGTGAACAAATAGCAACGTACGTGCCACTGAATGTCACCCCCAGTATTAGACGTAATTGTGAATGGCGGTGGTTAGTTAATTTTTGGTGAGTCTATTTTTTTGTAATGATTGTAAGACTTACTCGGTGGCCTTAAGCCTGCGGTTTTGGCTGCAAATTTGCATAGTTACTTGTGTGCTTTAGGGGTTATTTTAGAAATAAGTTGGTTTGGCGTTTAGCTTGGTAGCGACGGCTTATTTGTTTAAAAATGTTTTCTGTTGCAACACCTACTGGCTCCCCACTGGCAAGATTTCTTTGAAGCCCTTCAAGGCTGGCGTCTTTAGTTTTATCTTTTGGGTTTAAGCCTTCTAAAAAGGCGTTAAAATCAAGATCTCCCTTACCACTTTTTGCAGAGGCTGGAAATCTTCCCCCACCGCCACCTTCAATACCTACTGCTGAGACGCTATATTTTGATTGAATATATTTATTGTACTTATCTATTTTGGCTTGCACGTCAGCTGGCATTTTCATACTGCCTGCTCCGCCGCTGCCACCGTCACCGCCCATGGAGCTTAAAAGATCTGCGTTTTTTTCCATGAATTTTTGGACGGAGTCGGGATCGTTAACATCTACACCATTGCGAAGAGCAAGGTTTTGAAAGTCTCTTACAATGGGCTCATCAAATGGATTTAGAGTTGTGTTGTTATTATTATTTGCGCATAAAGATGGGTCTGCTTCACACAAAGATCCTGCACCGTAATTACCGGTGTTGAGAGCATCTCTTGTGGGGTTGGTGTTTTTAGGTGCAGCTACTAATGTACCAAGGCTTTGAACACCCATCATAATTCCAATTTGGCACAATGATACAGTTGTTGCATTAGGACACGTTTTGTCTGCTAAAAAATATCCTGCCGCCATTCCACCAAGTCCTGCAGCACTTTGAACCGCACCATCTTTTATAGCAGCGCCTCGGCCGCTTTCAGCAAACACAAATTCGTGAGCAAAAAAGACAAGAATTAAAATAATAAGTATGTGCAAAAATCTCATGGCTTAAGCAGTGCTCTTTTTTTATTCATCATGCGGGTTACTTTTTCAAAATTTGTTAAATCATTAGCACCGGTGATTCCTTTGAGAGCCAGTTGGCCTTCAGCGCTGGCAAGGCCTCGCTTTGAGGGGTCCATCTCACCACCGGGTAAAAATTTAGACCAATCAATTCCATCTTTATCTTTTCCAGAGTTTCTTCCGTAGCCGCCACCACCGCCACCAGATGTGGGAACACCAGAGACAGAAAATCCTCCGCCGCCGGAGTTAAACCCGCGGTCTGGATCTTTAAATGGCCCGCCACCACCGCCAGCTTGCTGGGCTTGGTTATTGGGAGCACCTCCAGGGTAAGCTCCTGCTTGTGGACCGCCACCACCGCCAGCATTTTCTGTGGCTTCTGCTTTTGAGGAGCCTTGTTTGTTTGAAGCATAACCATCAAAGGTGGGACCGTAGTCATCTTCATCGCCTAAGCCGGTGTAGGCACCTGAGCCCTCTGGTGTGCCAGCAGAACCACTATTTAAATCTGTTGTTGGAAGTGGTGGTGGTGTGTAGGTGGGAAGATTTGTGTTGTTTGCTAAACCTTGCTCACACGCAGTGGCCTGACCAATTAAACCTGTTAATTGTGAGAGGCTGACAACTCCGCCCATCATGACTTTCTTTTTGTGTGATGTACATTCTGTGAGATACGTTTTTATTCCTGTATCTTTATCTGAACACTTTTGTATGCATTCCCCTGCAGCTTGAAAACACTGGAGCGCCAAATATAATGTTGAAGACATTGCTGTACTTCCGCCAACTGCACTTGCTGCGCAGCCAGCTCTTGCGTTATTGACTCCGCCAACAGCTCGCCCCGCAGAGGAACTTAATTGATTAATAATGGCAAGAGTTGCTGCATCGCTTAGGCCTTCACATTCTTGTTGAGATTTTTGATAGGATGATTGACAGAGGTTTTGTTCGACAACTTTATTGCCCCATTTTTGCATGATCTGGTCTTTATCGAGACACTCGTTAGAATCATTATCAAGCACCATTCCCGCACCACAGGATTTTAATGGAGTAGTATTGTGGTTTTCCATATCATCATCATTTTGTGGATTACTAACATGAGGTACAAAATCTGCTTGCACATATGATAGCGAACCAAATGAAATGACAATGCCCAAAAACAAATAAATGAATTTACCCATAAAAACCATAAGCCCCTTCAATACTCTTTTCGGACAATAGTCTTAGGACCTTAAGCTAGAAGTGAGGCAAAAATGCTCAATAAATAGGGTTTAAAACTGTCTAATTTTTTTACAATTTATAGGCCTTCAGCTATTGCAAAACGGTACGCAGCTAAAACTGGTACTGGAACTTAATATTTTTAAACTTTTCCATTGACAGTATTTCGAGGTGTTAAAACGGCCTTATTTTGAATTTTAATTTTTGATTCGCGAACCATCTCGCCTCTAAGAATTTTGCTTCTGCAAGGACTTCCCATGGCGTTTAAACAGTGTTTATTTATTGATTTTTGTATTTGTGTGTGCGCTCGAATTTACCCTAAAAACTCATTTTTAAAACATGTGGTATATGTGTAACAGCTTTAATTTATTAATTTTATGGGGGTAACTTATGATGGCTTCAGAACTTAAAAAACTCACTGACAGCGCGTTACTTGAAAACACTCATAAACTTGTTGGTGAAGAGAGAAAAATTAATATTAAAATCCTGCATCATTTAAAAGAAATCCAAACACGCTCTTTGCATTTAAAGTTAGGCTTTTCTAGCCTCTTTGACTATTGCACAAATTCTCTTAAATATTCAGAATCCCAAGCCCAAAGAAGAATTACAGCTATGCGCCTTGTACAAGATATCCCTGAAGTGGAAGATAAAATTAAATCTGGTCTTATTTCTTTAACTAACGCTTCAAAAATTCAAAGCTTTCTAAGCCAAGAAGAAAAGTATAACAAACCCCTCACACAAGAGGCAAAACTAGAGCTTATTGAAAAACTTGAAAATAAATCTTCAAGAGAATGTGAGCGTGAATTAATTAAGCTCTCCCCTGAGAGTATTGTTATTAAAGAAAAGGAAAGAATAGTAAGTGAGGATTTAATTGAGCTTAAAGTAACAGTAGATAAGAACTTAAAAGCAAAGCTTGAGAGAGTGAAGGGTTTTCTTTCTCACACAAATCCTGAAGGAAAGCTTACTGAGCTACTAGATCAAATGTGTGATTTAGTGATTAAGTTAAAAGATCCATCGGCAAAGTGGGACAAGGCAGAACAGCAAGTAAAACAGAGAAAATCATTGCGCGGAGTTTCAATCCCGCCGCAAGTAACACCGCATAAAGGTGGGCGCTATATTCCCATAGCAATCAAGCGAGAAGTTTACACAAGAGACCAGGGAAGTTGTAGCTTTACAGACCCGCAATCAAAGCGAAGATGCAACTCAAAGCACTTAATACAGTACGATCACATTTGGCCCCTTAGTTTAAACGGCCAGACATCAACTGAAAACCTTAGGCTACTTTGCTTTAACCACCATCAGCTTGTAACAAAGAATATTTTTGGCACGTGAGAGCCTTAGAGTTACTAACAAAGAATATTTTTGAAACATAACTGGGTGTGTACCTTACGGCGGAGGGTTTTTTATATTAGCAGCATTTACTTTTGCGCCACCTAGTTTTAAGGGTTTGCGCAAATAATTTTCACTGACAAGCTTAACTGAGTAACCAACGCGGCCCCCGGTGTAACCATCAGCACCACCATCAGTTGCAACCCCTATCAAGTTAGATGGCCCACCACTGAGAGGCAAATACCTATCAGCCGCTTCTTGGGTCCAACCGGTGTTAAGATGATTTGCATCTTTTATTTTCCAAAAAAGGCGGGAGTGCTTTTGAGTAATAATGTTTATAGCTTGCTGAAGAATTTTTTGGTTCTGTTGAGGCTTACCAAGCAACTTATCCACTACATTAGTTCCGAAATCCTCAATTCCGATTTGAAACATTTTATTTAAATGCCCATTACTTTTTTTAACCAAAAACTCCTCTTCAAAATTATTTTGTATTGAATAATAAAGGGCATCAAATAAATCAGGCGCCACGGCTATAAGTTCTGCCGTTCTTAGTTTTGTATTATTTGGGTTTGAGTTAAATACTAGCGGATCTTGCTTAAATTGGTTATTGGATAAACTAGCTACAATATTTCCGTAATCGTCTTTAAATAAACTTGGCCTAGAAGCTATGTCATTGGCTGGGTAAATTAATTCATCAAGCCCTTGTGTGCGTGAAAGCCTTGAGGCCATTCCTAGTTTATCTCCAGGAAACCTAGAGTAATTGGGCAAAAATTCTTTAGGGTTAGATGTATCAAACGCTTCACCTACTCTTGGTGGTAAAAGTTTATCAGTTTGCTCCCCAGAGGTGCTTGTTTCTAAATCGTTGGGCCAATTTGTATTATACCAGGGCCCAATTCTTCCGCCAAAAGGCATGGCATAGGCTTCGGCATTTAGTGTGATGATCGCATTTCCTATCGGCGAAAAAAGCATTTTTGGCTTTGTTTGCGCTTTAACTTTTACGTAGGCAAGGACCCACGGATTTTTCTCAAACCCAATTGTACTTGTTGGCGTTAAAAAATCTGCTTCCTTGTTTTGCGCTGCAAATTCCTTAGCACTTGATTGTGTAATGTCTGAACCATAATCTACCTGCGCAAAAGAATTGACTAAACCGTGGAGCCTATTTATTAAACCATTTTCATTTACAGGTTTATCTAAAATATCTTTAATTTTCCCTTTGCAGGCCCCCGCCTCACTAAACATGTCTGTATAAGTTAGTCTTAGCCTAACATTCACGGGCACTAGAAATGGTTTTCTATCTAAAGAATTATAAAAATCAAAACCCGAAATACTTTCTTTATTAGCTAATGTGAGATTTTTTTTAAAAACATTTTCAGTTGTCGCTCTAACCGATGCCCCCATAATGTCTTTAAAATCATTGCTCTCTATAAGTAACCTTTGAAGCTCTCTCATTACACCTTTTCTGTTTGCTACAGCCAATTTGTAACTTGCTAAAATAGAGGCGGCATAAAAATAATTAAACCCCGCACCCTTTTCACAGTCATTATTAAATACGCCGGCATTTCTCTCACTTTGAGATCTAAATACTTGCATGAAACTAAAAATAGGCAAAGTTTGCACACCCGTTAACCTAAGGGGTCTTATGGCAGGTATTGTAAAATCAGCATTTTTACAAAAATTTTGTTCCGCAGCTTTGTTGCCAGATATTTCAAGTTCATCACGCCAAAAAATATTTCTAGTACAAATATTTAAATTTCGCTTAGGGTCTGAGTCTACATCTGTCGCACTTGATACATCTCCATTTATATATTCAGGAAACCTTCCAATATCGCCCAAAGCCCAGATGCGCCAGTTAAGAAGCTTCCAGGCTTGACGCATTTGAAAGTTCACATGAGCCATGGTGTTTAGCACCTCAGCTTGCTTCATAGCTGCGTAGTAAGCGGCAATATCCACAGAATTTTGCAGATTAATTTTGTCATTCACCAATAGGCCCACGTTAATAACCATGGCAAAGAAAATAAAAACCACTTGGAAAATAATCCCAATTAAAATTGTGGCCTGGCCTTTTTTGTTTCTCACAAGTGAAAGTATACATTTGACTTGCTGCGGTCCACAACGCGACACTTGTAATTTGGAGGACGTATGCGATTACTACTTTGTTTTTCTCTACTCTTATGTGCTTCCACAGCCTCGGCCAAAGTCTTGTTTGAGGGGTGGTTTGAAGTTTTTTCGGGCGCCAAAAAAATAGGCTACTCGGTTCAGCGCTATGAGTTTGATAATAATAAATTTAAAGCCACCACTTATTTAAAAACAAATGCTGATGGCAATAGCATCACCGAAAGTATTAAGGCTTTCTCAGGAGCTGATTTAAAACCACTAAGTTATTCCTACACCTCTAAAGTGGGGAAAGAGATAAAAATAATTGATGCCACCTTTTCAAAAGACAAAATGAATTTAAAAATTCACGACGGCGCTAAAGAAACCAAAAAAACTGTGGTCTTAAAAAAGCCTGGAACATTTTTATCTACCTTCACGCCTTATGTTCTTATGGCGCAAAAAAAAGATGACAAGGGTGAGGGGGGGCTACAAGTTTCAAAGAAAAATATTATTTACGCTGCCGTTGCTGAAGAGGATGGCGCCGTTTACAACGGAGTTTTAAGAGTTACAAGCCTTGATAATGTTAAAGAAAAAAAGGCTTATAAAATTTTAAATAAATTTAAAGACCAAGAGTTTGCCAGTTGGATCACCCCAGAGGGGGAGTTTTTACTCACACGCGCCCCTAAATTAAATATTGAAGTGCGCATTAGCGAAAACATGAAAGATGCCACCGGAGACTTAGGTGTTAATTTAAATGATTTAAAATTATTATTTGGCAAACTCCCAGGGGAGACAGTTGCCACTGATAAACGCTTTGAAAAGCATGACACCACAAAAGCAGGTATCACAACTCAGCCTGGAGTAGAAATCAAAGGCGTAAAACCCTCAGCAAACTCAGATGACAGCCAAAAGGCGGAAGAGAAAAAGTGAAATCCGCAGGACTTAAGCAAAAAATTGGACAAACTTTTATCATTGGCTTTGATGGCAAAAGCCCATCAGCTGATGTGCAAAAATTTATTTCTGATAATTGCATAGGTGGCGTTATCTTATTTGACCGCAACGTGAGTGACCCAATTCAACTCGCAGACATGAACAATTCTTTGCAAAATTTAATTTTAAAATCAGCACCTCCTATGTTTATTTCCATAGATATGGAAGGCGGAAGAGTCGCAAGACTTAAATCCCCATTCACTGTTTGGCCTTCAATGCAAACTTTAGGCAAAATTGATTCGGCCACCTTGGGTTTTAAATTTGCTGAAACCATGGGAAAAGAGCTTTTAAGTGTTGGCATTAATATGAATTTTTCCCCCTGTGTGGATATTTTTACTAACCCTAATAATAAAGTTATTGGGGACAGGTCTTTTGGCAGCGATGCCGAAGTGGTTTCAAAAATGTCCTCCTCTGTGGTGAGAGGCTTTGTTAAGGCAGGAGTCATTCCTTGTATAAAACACTTTCCTGGTCATGGAGATACTTTAATAGATAGCCATGATGATTTACCTGTTGTGGAGCATGATCTAGCAAGACTTGAAGAAGTAGAATTTGTACCGTTTAAAAAGGCCTTTCGTGCAAGGGCAGAATTTTGCATGACTGCACATATTAAACTTCCCAAAATAGACCCTGAATGGCCGGCGACCATGTCTCATAAAATTTTAAATGATATTTTACGAAAGCACCTTGGCTATAGGTATTTAATTATTACCGACGATATGGAAATGAAAGCTATTACAAAAAATTACCCCGTTGAAGTGGCAGCCACTCAAGCTGTTATGGCAGGCTGTAATGTTTTGCTTTATTGCCACACCCTAGAGGTTCAAGAACGCGCCCTTGAGGCTATTTTAAAAGCAGTGGTGGATGGCAAAATTTCTGAAAGTGTTATTGATAGTAACTACAACGCTGTTTTAAAAATTAAAAAAAATAATTTAAGTGACCCTTTTAAAATGGCTGATGTTTCCCAAATCCCAAAAATTGTGGGCCACCCAGAACACCTAAGCCTTGCTAAATGCATTGCAGAGGGTAAAATTCCCCCAGGGCTTACTTCTTAAGTTTTAAACTTTCACCTTAGCGCTGACAACCCCGCACGTTTGTGCTAACAAGCCTTATGTTTTTAATTTTACTCTTAAGCCTATGCGCACAAGCTGAGCCCATAAAACTCAAAACAACAGAAGTGACTGCCCCTGCACTTTTAGAGTTAGGGTTTTCTAAAACCATAAAACCAACTGAAGAGTATGTTTATCACCCCCAATACTCTCACCTTTCAGATGCTTTAAATAATTTCTCAAGCCTTCAGGCAAGAAGTATTGGAAGCCCCACATTTAGCATTCGCGGCTCTCAAAGTAGCGCCAGAGTTTTAAGTTTACTTGAAGGGGTGCCTTTAAATTTGGCCGACGGTTTTGGGCCCGAGCCTTTATTTATACCTTATGAGAATTTAGAAAGTGTGACGGTTTTAAAAGGCTCATCAGCAAGCACTTTTGGAAAAGACGCCATGGCGGGTGCAATAAATTTTAATTTAAATCAAAGCCAAGGCCTTTACACAAAATTAAGTTACAGCTCATTTAACACAAAAGAAACTTACGTTCGCCATGGTGGCAAAGAAATTTTTGTCTCGGCCTTTCATTCTCATTCTGATGGCAATTACCCTTACAAAATTGATCGGCTAAACTTAAGCGGCACCACAGAGAGAAACAATCAAGAAACGCTAAGATTAAGTTTTAAGTATGTAAATAAAAACTTAAGAAGCCTTCATCTGATTTCGCGTCAAATTGGCACCATCCCTGGCCCGGCAGATTTTCCATCACCTTCAAATTTTAATAACATAGGCCATCTTCATTCTTTATTTTTAAATTTTTCACCCATTGTTTCCCAAACAAGCATGACTATTTCAGAAAAAAAGTTATGATGGCACCCCTTTAAAAGCCCATGGCATAAAACAAAACACAAAATATAAAGCTGTTCTAAATAATTTTAACCTTGAAGTTTTTAATGAGCTTAGCTTTGAAAACTTTTATGCAAACTATTTAGATTCTGGTTCTAAATACCAAAACTTTAACGAAGCTGGGCTTAATGCAGAATACACCATGGATGAAAAAACCATTTTAAGTGCCGCCACACGCTTTGAATTTACTTCTAATACACTTATCTCAGCCCTGGGGTTTAATAAAACTTTAGGTGATTGGAATTACTATCTTAGCTACTCCCAAGGTTACCACCCCCCAAGCTTGACACAAAAATACTCTCAAACCTCTTATTTTATAGGTAATTCTAATTTAAAACCTGAGCGAAGCGATGAGTTCTGCCTTGGTATTAATAAAGATTTTAATTTCAGCACTTTAAAATTTGAAGCATATCTGCGTTCCATGACAGATCTTTTAGAAAATAGAACAATCTCCCCGGAGTTCAACAAGCACAAAATACCGGCCAAGCACAGGCTTACGGTTTTGATGCAGTTTTTATAACAAATCTTTCGGGCGCTACGCTTAAACCACAAATCAGTTATCTACAAAATAAAAACACCCTAATAAATGAGCCTATTATTCTCTCGCCCGAGCTTCAAATTTCACTAAGTGCAGAAAAAGATTTAAAAATATTTAACTTAAATCTAGAAATACTTTATTGGCAAAACTACTTTGATAGAAATGTCTCAACCGGAGCGCTTGTAATTCTTCCCGCCTGGGTGGTTTTTAATTTAAATTTTACTCACTCTTTAACAGAGCAGCTCACATTAATGTTTTCCATTTTTAATTTAGCGGATCAGCCCAGGGAGTTCACTTTAGGCTACCCAGAACCACAAAGATCGTTTAAGTTGGCACTTAGTGGGAGCTTTTAATGCTTATTTATTGGTATTTTATTTTTGCTTTATCCTCTCAATCTGTGTTTGGCGCACCCAAAGTTATTTCTTTAAGCCCTGCTATTACAGAAATTATTTTTAAGCTTGGCCTTGGGGACGCCATTGTTGGAACCGTTGAACACTCTGACTTTCCGACCAAAGCCAAAGAAATTCCTCGCGTAGGAGAGTATAATAAACCAAACATAGAAAAAATTTTAAACTCAAAGCCTGACATTGTTTTTATTCCCAAAGAGGGGCCAGACCAAATTACTTACAAACTAAAAGATCTTGGCATTAACTACCAAGTTTTTGAGATTAAAAACTTAGAGCAAATTGCCCTTACTGCAAAAGAAATTTCAAAAACCCTAAATAAAAAAGAAGCGGGTGAGAAATTTTATTCAAATTGGAATAAAAAATTAAAGGCACTTAAAAATGCAAAAAATCGCTCCCAAAAAACTTTATCATTAATTGTTGTGCAATCAGAGCCCTTGATAGTAGCAGCAAGTAATACTTTTTTAGATGAAATGCTTACTCTCTGCGGGGGCAAAAATATTTTTTCCCACTTAAAAGGTTATCCACGCGTGCAAAAAGAAGCCTACTTAAATAAAAACTTTGAAAGTGTGCTTTTGGTTGAGCACTTTGCAAGTGTTAAGCAAAAAGAACAGAGTATTAAAAGCTGGCAAATGCTTTCTAAAAAAGTATCTGTCATAAACCCGGATATCGCCACCCGCCCCGGCCCCAGGCTTCTTTTAGGTGTTGAATTTATGTGTGCCGCCATGAAAGAATACCAGCTCAAATGAGTTTTTTTATTAAAAAACATTTAACCATTATTTTTATTTGCTTATTAGTTTTTATTTTTTCCTTAAAGCTTGGCACCATTAAAATTTCTTGGCAGGATCTTTTTTTATGGCTCACAAATAGCCCCACACTAAATGTTGAAACAGTTTTATCAAAAATTAGGCTGCCCAGAGCTTTTGCAGCCCTCTTTGTTGGGGGGGGCCTTGCTTTAAGTGGTGCTGTTTTGCAATCTGTTTTAAAAAACCCTCTGGCAGACTCTTACACCTTGGGAATTTCCGGCGGAAGTGCTGTAGGAGCCTCTGTTGTTTTATTCTTTTCTTTAACCCCTCAAATTTTTTGGGTGCCAGTACTTTCAAATTTGGGTGCATTTTTTGTTTTAGCCCTTGTACTATGGCTTAGCCATAAAAGCATTCAACTACAGAGCCGCTCACTTATTTTAGTAGGCATTATGCTTTCTTTATTTTTTGGAGCACTTTCTGTTTTTATGGTCTCTCTTTTACCCGCAGACAAGGCTCAATCAGCCCTAATGTGGCTTTTAGGGGAATTTGGTAGCCCCCGAGATTCTTGGACAGGTCTTTTATTTTTAATCACTCTTCCCATAGTAGTTTTAGTTTTTTTAAAAGAAAAAGTTTTAGATGCCCTTTCTTTGGGTGAAGTTAAAGCCCTCTCCTTTGGCTTTAAACCCAAAAATGAAAAAATGATTTTAGTAACACTTTCCACAGTACTTACCTCTTTGGCCATTACTCTCTCTGGTCTTGTTGGTTTTATTGGCCTTGTGGCCCCACACATTGCAAGGCGTTTTTTAAAAACCTCAAAGCATCTTCATATATTATTTTCTAGCTCTCTTATTGGTGCAAGTTTGCTCCTGGGAGCTGACACCTTGGGAAGAATTTTAATTGAAGACAAAGAAATCCCTGCGGGCTCTCTTTCAGCTCTTATTGGAGCCCCTGTTTTAATTTATCTATTAGTGAGAAGATCAAATGTTAAAGCTGAGTAATTTAAATTGTGGGTATGAAAACCTCATAGTTTTAAGAGATTTAAATCTAGGGCTTTTATCTTCTGAAATTTTATTTTTGGTTGGGCCAAATGGTTCAGGGAAATCTACTCTATTAAAAACTCTTTTAGGCCAGCTTCCACCTTTGAGTGGGAAAATTCAATTTACAACACTTAAAACACCTTCCATGTTAGAAGCTAACCCTGAATGTGTTTTTTCTATTACTCCGAAAGAGCTTTTTGAAATAAACCCTCAATCAAATGAGCGCAACGAGGAGATTTTTAAACTTTTTGAGATGCATGGCATATTAAATAAAGACATCATGACTCTCTCGGCAGGCCAAGCCCAGTGGGTGTGGGTAGCACATATTTTAAGTTTAGATTCTGATATCATTTTATTAGATGAGCCTTTTTCCCATCTTGATTGGGCTCATCAGCAAAGGCTTTTAGAAATTATAAAATATTTTAAAAAAACTTATTCCAAGACTTTTGTCATAG
The DNA here is from genome assembly GCA_016715815.1 of Oligoflexia bacterium. GTDB lineage: Bacteria > Bdellovibrionota > Bdellovibrionia > JABDDW01 > JABDDW01 > JADJXN01. The sequence continues at coordinate 409,063 of JADJXN010000002.1, read as the reverse complement.
CAGCCCATGAGCTTTCATTAGCCGTTAATGCTGCAGATTGCGTGGCGCTTTTAGCTGAGAATGAATTAAAGCAGTTTGGAAAAACACTTGATGTTTTTAAGGGCCCTAAAATTGGTGAAGTGTTTGATTTTAACTGCTCCATAGATGAGAATCCTATTGATGGCTCAAAACGATTCACTATAGGGAAAAAAGGTGTATAAACCAAAAAGCGCACTATCTTGGACATTTTCAGTTTTAATACACGCCGTGCTTGCTTTTTTTGTTCTCAGAGCGAGTTACAAATATGCATTTCCCGAAGCAGCGGTTGAATCAGTTAGCTTTGAAGTGGCCACAGAAAACGTCGCGTCACAGGTAGCAGATACACCACAAGCACCGACCACAACTGAAATTGAACCCACAAAACAAGAACCTGAAGAGCCCGTGGCAAAAGTAAAGCCTGCTCCAAAACCAGAACCAAAAGTAGTAGCAAAGCCGGCGCCTGAAAAAATAGTAAAACCTGTTTTTATTCCTGATAAACCGCAAAACATAGTACAAGAGTCAGAGCCTGAAGTTGAAACAGAACAAGAATCACCAGTAGAAGTGGCCCAAGAACAGCCAGCACAACAGGCAGAAGAAGAACCACAACCACCAATAGAACAAGAAACACAAACAACTGAGATGCAAGATGCTCAACCAGAGCCCGCTCCTGAGCAAATTGTACAAGCCATAAAAGAAGCACAAAATTTACAGCAAGTGCAACAACCAAGCACTCAACAGAGCAATCAACAAACTCAGGGGCAAGCACAACAAATCGGCCAAGGCAATGGCTCAGGCTTAGGAAGTATTGATAATGAAGTACGACCCGCATTTGGTGCGCCCGGTTCAATTATTGATGAAACAAGGCTCACAGAACGCGCCGGCAATAGAAAGCCTCACTACCCGTGGTCCGCAAGGCTTAAGCGCCAACAAGGAACAGCCATAATTAAAGCTTTTGTAAAACCTGATGGAAGTGTTGATTCAATTAGTCTTTATAAATCCTCAGGAGTTTCTGCCCTAGATAAAGAGGCCCTTGAAGCATATGCAAAATGGAAATACACGCCAGGTGCTAAAGGATGGGTATTAAAACCTTTTAAATTTAGTTTAGTAGGAAATTAATCGCCAAAAAGAACTTTGTTAGAGGGAGTTGTACCTCTGGAGCGGTTTAAACGCTTGCGTTTTCTGCCTTCTTTTTTCTTAGCTTTCTTGCGTTTATTTTCAGTAACCATTGTTTTAGATGCCATAAATACTCCTTAAAAGTACCACTTATATACTTTAAGGCTTACTAAAACACAATCCATAATTGCATGTTGTGGCTAAAGTCCCTTGCGGCGTTTACATCGGTTTTATACGCGTAAGCTGCACTTAAACGAGGCCCAAACCAGCCTAACCCCAAAGTGAGATATGTTTTATTATTTAAAGTGTCCCAAATTCCCCCACTGCCAAGGTTAAAACCCTCTCCTAAAATAAACTCCATTCCGGCATTCAAATTTGTTTTTTTCTCAGGGTTGCTTTTTTCTTGTCTTAAAATATCGGCCTTAAGCTTAAACACACCCATAATATCAAATTGGCTACCAATGGCCAAAACGGGGATCATGTCTAAATCATCATCAGTTAAAACATCATACCCTACAAGGGCAAGTCGCATAAAAGGCGCTGGCATAATAAGTGCCCCTAAATTCATGTTATGTTTTGCCCAAGCGGGGCCATTTGTATTTTGCCTCACAAGCCTACGGCCCAACCAACCAAGAGATAGTTTTGGTAAAACCCGAGCACCAATGCTTAAAGAAAAATCTTGGTCGGTTATAATTTTATCATGAAAGGATTGTCGAAAGTTAACATAGCCAAAACCTGCAGCCACCATTGATGTGGGAGCATTATCTGTAATGGCAAAAACTGTTTTTGTTGTTGGGTTAGAGGAATCAATTCTAGCCATTTCATAAGCACTACTTAAAACATAGCCCGTAGATTCAACTAAAGTTGCCGGGTTTAAAAAGTGAGAGCCAACAAAATCATAACTGGCACGTCCTGCCTCACCTGTAGCCTGGCTTTGGGCAGAAGTAAAAATTTGCGCATGAGCGCTTATTAAGTTTAAAAAAATAATTAATATAAACATTCCCCCACCTATTTATTTTTTATTACCAACTCTTTATACCCTGTTTGGGAATCTAATTCTCTTAAAAATTCTTTATTTGTCTGCTCCACAAGTGTCACCTCACAAGTTGTGTAGATAATGTTTTTATCCCCCAAATGCCCACCAATAACTTTACCCTTCTCATCTGCAATGGCCATGTGAAGATGCATAGAATCCCCACTTAATGCGCCACTTAAGCTGACAATTTCAAAATATCCGTTCGCTTTTGTAAGATTTTTTTGATTCGCAAACCTCAAAGAATATTCTCTAAGGCTCCCCACGGCGCTCACAATAGATGCCGCTTTTAGGTTATGCTTAATAGCAAAGTTTTGAATTTCTGTTTTTAATTCATCTCCCGGCTTTAGTCTAAGGGTGTGAAATACTGCTTTATTTTCAGTCATATGCGCGCAACCCAACGCTGTGAAAAAAATTATTAATAACCACCGCATTTTGCCCAATTGCACCATTTTCCTTTTATTTGCAAAAAAATATAAATGTCAGTAAACTTTTATTACAACTATGTTAAAACTCTCAAGCTTACTTTTGGCTCTCATCTTAATAGCCATGCCAGCCCAAAGTGCAATCATTAAAACTGCCGGCCAATATAATACACTTGCGCAAATTTTAACGGCCAATGGGTTTAGCTCAACTCAAGCCAATAGCCTTTTAACAAATAAAATGGTTCCCACAAAATGGCACCTAAACCCAAAAGATAAGTTTTTAATTTCTAAAAACCCCAAAGAAAAGCATATTGAGCTACGCTTTTACCTAGACTATGGCGATGACGTTTTAGTTTTTTGGAAAAACTTAGAGGGCGAAGGAATTGAGCGCCGCTCAGAAGTGCTGACCACCAAGGTAAAAGCAATTGAAGGAAAAATTCGCGGAAGCCTTCATGAGAGCATTAAAAAGCAAATTAATGATGAGTGGGTGGTTTCTCGTTTTATAGACGCATTTATTTGGGATCATAATTTAAGAAAAATTCAAAGAAACGATACCTTTAAGCTAACTGTAGAGCAAAAATATGATGATGGCTTCTTAGTTAAATATGGAGAGGTTTTAAAAGCCGAAATCACTTTAAAAGGCCAAAAGTATGAGCGTCTCTTAATTACTAAAGACGATAAAAAGTTTTTTGTAGACCCAGAAAATAATTTTGAAGAGCGCCCCTTTTACGCCCCTGTTGATTACACCCATGTCTCAAGCCCCTTTAGCAGACGCCGCTTTCACCCGGTAAGGCGCCGCTACATGGCTCATTTAGGGGTAGATTTTGCACTACCTGAAGGCTCACCTATTTATGCTCCTAGAAGTGGAACAGTGAAAGAGGTCGCTCGCAGAAGAGGCGCTGGGAATTATGTCAGCATTGAACATGAAGATGGATATATTTCCATTTATAATCATCTACAATCAGCCCACAAAGATTTAAAAGAGGGGCAAAAAGTTATTCCCGGTCAAGTTATTGGTTATGTGGGTTGCACTGGGTTTTGTACAAGCCCGCACCTTCATTTTGCGGTTAGGCGCGGAAAAATGATGTATAACCCCATAGAATTAACAAAACCCTACCCTTACGCCGCAAGAGATTACCACCGAACTATTGCTTCACGTGAGCTTATTGACTCAGCCAAACAGCCGTGATTTTATAGCCCCATGCAAACAAAAGTCAGAAAAGCTGTTTTGCCCGTAGCAGGCCTTGGCACAAGGTTTATCCCTGCATCTAAGGCAACGCCCAAAGAGATGTTCCCCATTGTAGATAAGCCCATAATTTTACACATTGTTGAAGAGGCCGTGAGCGCGGGTATTGACACTATTATTTTAGTTACAGGAAGGCATAAAACCTCACTTGAAGAATTTTTTGATAGAAATTATGAACTTGAAGACACTTTGGCAAAACAAAATAAAGATCATTTGCTTAAAGAAGTTCAAAGAATTTCAAAGCTCGCTAATATTCTCAGCGTAAGACAAAAAAATCCATTAGGCTTAGGCCATGCTGTGCTTTGTGCTCAATCCGCCATTGGTGATGAGCCCTTTGCAGTATTATTAGGTGACGAAGTCATGTATGGAAAACCCAATGTCACCGAGCAACTTGTTAATGTTTATAATAAAGAAAAAAAATCAACTGTTGCCGTTATGGAAGTAGATCAAAGTGAGGTTTCAAAATACGGCATTGCTGAAACCAAAAAAAATCCAGGCAAAATGGAATTTTCTGAAATTGAGCATTTAATAGAAAAGCCTAAACCAAATGAAACAAAAAGCAGACTCGCTCTCCCTGGAAGATATGTTTTTACTCCTACAATATTTAAAATTTTAAGAGAACTTAAACCTTCAAAACTGGGTGAAATTCAACTCACCGATGCTATTTTAAAGCTAGCCCAAACAGAAGGAGTTTTGGCCTACTCTTTTAATGCTGAGCGCTTTGATGCAGGAGATAGACTTGGTTTTGTAACTGCAAATATTGAATTTGGTTTAAAACACCCTGAAATTAGCGAGCCTTTGAAAAAATACATAAAAGAAAAGGCTGAAAAACTTAAATGAAAACATTAATTCTTTTTTTTCTTAGCACTTTTGCTTTTGCCTACATTCCACAAAGCAGCTTTGTGTTTAACCGTGTGGCGGAGCTTCACGGAAAGGGTGCTTATAAAATTACCCAAGAGCTCGCTTTTAAAGGCCCCGCAGAAACCCAGGTAGTTAAAGAAACTTGGATTATAGTTGATGGCGGAGAAATGCTTTTAAAAGCTGAGGGTGAGGGGCTGCAAGTAACAAGGCTTTTAAAAAAGGGTCGCATTTATACAGACACCTCTAGTGAAAACCCTAATGAATTTTATATGTCTGCTTTAACCACACGTGATGCCGGTGAGTTAAAAAAGTTTTTCCATAAATGGGGAATTTTACCCAATGAAGCTTTAAGAGAAAAATACGTCCCAAAGGATTTAAAATTATTAAAGCTTGAAACGGAAAAATTTGTTCGTCTTGGCCGCGTAGGTGGCGCCATCCAATACCAATACGGGAAGCTCGATCAGGCCACTGTTTGGATAGAGCAGGATCAGTTTTTTATTTCAAAAATAAGAATGCCAAGTGGCGCTGAGTTTTTGGGCCAAGACTATGCCATTTTTGCCAGAAATTTTGCTTACCCCAAAACCCAGAAAATTACTTTTGGGGATAACAGCGTTGAAATTGTTGTTAAAAGTGTTTATGGAATAAATTTAACCAACGCCATTAAAAAAACTCTTGAACCAAGTTCTTTAAAAAATAATGAAGAAATAGTGACTCTATGGCCCAAGCATTCACTAGCAAATGTAATTGGAGATTTTTATAAGCGCTTTAGGTAATAAATGAATTTTGCAGAAATTTGTGTTGAAGCCCCTTTGTACCACACCTTGACATATAAAATTCCAGATGAGCTTAAAAACCAGCTCACAATTGGCATGCGCGTTGAGATCCCTCTTGGCTCAAGAAGTAGTCGCGGGGTTATCATAAAATCTTGTGAAGAGCCTAAAGAGTTAAAAAAAATAAAAGAAATAAAAAATATTCTTCCCTCAAAAGCTCTAAGTCTTTTGGAGCAAAATTGGCTCTCTTGGCTTGCAAGTTATTATTTGCACCCCCTTGGAATGGTTTACTCCATGGCCTTTGCACCACATGATGAAGCCCGCAAAAAAAAATCTAAAAAATTAGACCCTGTTAATTATTTTAAAGACGCAAATGCCGAAACCCCGCCAACGCCAAATAGTGAGCAACAATTTGCTATTGAACAAATTGTAAATGCAGCAAAAAAAAATAAATTTAACGCATTCTTACTTTACGGCGTTACAGGGAGCGGAAAAACAGAAGTTTATCTGCGCTCCATAGAGGAAGTTTTAAAATTAAATAAGCAGGCCCTAGTGCTTGTGCCAGAAATTAGCCTCACACCTCAGCTTATAAAACGCTTTGTGAACCGCTTTGGGGATCAGGTGGCGGTTATCCACTCTCACCTCACCCATAGAGAAAAATCTGATCAATGGCAAAGCATTCAAAACGGGCAAAAAAAAATTCTTGTAGGCGCCAGATCTGCTCTTTTTTGCCCCATGGAAAATTTAGGCCTCATCATTGTGGACGAAGAACATGAAGCAAGCTACAAGCAAGAGGAGCACTTAAAGTACCACGCCCGTGATGCCGCCATTATGAAAGGCCATTTTTTAAATTGCCCCGTTGTACTTGGAAGCGCAACCCCGTGCCTTGAAACTTGGTACAATGCCAATGAATTAAAAAAATATCAAATGCTCACCCTTTCAAAGCGCGTTGAAGACCGCCCTTTACCTGAGGTTAAAATTATAGATTTAAAAAACAAAAAATCACTTTCACCCTATTTAGCAAAAAGAAGCGACGAGATTCCCTCTTGGCTTAGCCAAGAGCTTTACGCCGAGTTATCAGAACGTTTAGAAAACAAAGAGCAAACCGCACTTTTTATTAATCGGCGCGGCTTTGCTCAGTTTTTACTTTGCCAAGATTGCGGCTTTACTGAACAGTGCCCAAGTTGCAGCGTTACTTTAACTTCACATAAGCGCGGAAGCACTTTAGTCTGCCACTACTGCGGGTTTGAAAAACCAGCGCCTTTTGAGTGTGGCTCATGTAAATCAACAAATCTTTCCTCTGTGGGCCTTGGAACAGAAAAAATTGCTCATGAATTGCAAATACTTTTTCCAAAAGCAAAAATTGCAAGAGCTGACAGAGACGAAATTAACTCCAGAGAAGACTTAGAATCTCTAATAGAAAAAATTTCTGAAAAAAAAGTAGATATTATTGTTGGCACACAAATGATTGCCAAAGGCCATGATTTTCCCAACCTGACTTTAGTCGGAGGCCTGATGGCTGATATTGGCTTGCACTTTCCAGATTTTAGAAGCTCAGAGAAAACCTTCCAGCTTCTTACCCAGGTGGCTGGCCGGGCCGGGCGTCATCAAAAAAAGGGCGTTGTTTATATTCAGACTTATCTTCCAGAGCACCCTTCAATTACTTATGCAAAAGAGCATGACTTTATTGGCTTTGCTGCTGAGGAGCTTAAATCAAGAAAAGAGCTTAACTACCCCCCTTTTGGCAAGGTCGCCATCATTAGAGTTCAGGCGACAGAGTTTAAAAAAGCACAAAACAGTGCCGCCAAAGCCAAAAACGAGATTGAGAAAATAAAAAATTTAAACCCCCTTTATACAAATATTCAGGTTCTTGGGCCAACCGAGGCTTCCGTACTCAAGCTGAAAAATAAATTTCGCCTACAACTTCTTGTTAAAGCTCCGCAACCAAAAGAGCTGAACATATTTTTACAACATTTTTTAAACCATACTCAATCTTGGGCTCCCCCCGGAGTAACATTAAGCGTTGATGTGGACCCGCAAATTTTATCTTAACTAAAATAGACGAGAGTCTAGGTTTTATTTGTTTAAAAATCATTTAGAATACTCTGTATGTCTGAAGATAAAAAACAACAAGCAGCAAATGCAGATGCACCACCACCAGCTGCAAGTGAATCAAGTGCCACAAAAGGAACGACAGTAGAAGATCGCCGACACGCAAGGCGTGCGGCCAAGGAGCAACAGCGCCTTAATTTATGGCGTAGCCGTGTGCACTTAGTAAAAGATGCAAGAGATAGATTTTCTATGAAAGATTTTTCCGGAGCCATTGTCTCTTATGAAAAATACTTTCGAGTTTTAGAAATTATTTATGAGGCAAAACCCAATGAATTAAAGGTTGAGTACTTTAATAACTCAGCCCGCGCTAAAGAGCTTGTAATTATTGCCAGTGCTTTTTGGGATATGGTTCGTATTTATGACCAATCTCCAAAATTTAGCCAGCGCCTAAATCAGTGTGCAGATAAACTTGCAGAGTTTTTACCTTATACCCCCATTTACATGGAACTAACGCGTAAAATTGAAGAGTATAAAAAAACCGCAAGAAACAGAGATGTTTTTGAGATGATTTTAAAAAAGGCAAAAAGAAAAAAGGGTAGATGTTTTATTGCCACAGCTGCTTTTGATAGCCCCCTTCACCCTACAGTTGTTACCCTTTCGGCTTTCAGGGATGAGGTTTTACTAAATACTGTCTGCGGCAAGTCTTTTACAAAGGTATACTATTTTTTAAGCCCCCCCATTGCACGCATTGTTGAAAAAAACCCTACATTAAAAAGTTTAGCTCAAAAAACTTTAAACTTTTTAGCCCTCAAAATTAACAAAAAATTGGGCTTGAAATAAGCCTTATACCCCCATAATCTAGCTTCATGAAAACAGATTTTCTTATTCTTGGTGGTGGTTTAAGCGGGCTTATAAGCGCAGCTTATTTAGAGCGTGCAAATAAAAATTATATTCTCATTGAAGCTCAAGATGAATTGGGAGGAACAGATTACGGCCTAAAATGCGTTCCTGCTCATAGCGATATTTTAGAAAACCCATTAATAAAATTAAAAAGAGATTTAAATTTAAACTTTAATATTCAAACTTTGTTAAACCCTCCTTTAATTTTTCAAAATAAAACCGGCTTTTCAGATTTTACGGGCTTTGCAGTCAATAATAAAAACCGCGCATTATTAGATGAGCTTTCTTATTATACCCAATCCCCCAGGCTTTTAGTTTCAAATGGTTGGAAAACATTAAATGATGAGCTTTTAAAAATTATTCCTACACAAAAAATAAAAACAAAATCTGTGGTCACTTCTTTAAATTTTAACCATGGGAAGCTTGAATCTGTAACCATAAATGGTGAAACACAAATTCAAGCAAATACTTTTGCTTATGCCTTACCACTCACATCAGCGAAAGCGCTTCTTGGCAAAGAAGCTCTTTCGGCCAAATTTTTACAAAAATTTGATCGCATGCAAAAATTCACAGTTTTAAGCGTAGATTTTGCTTCAAAAAAGAGTCATTTTACAAAAGACAATCTGCTTGTATTTAATGATGAAGATTTTTTCATGATAGGCCAATTTAATTCAGAAAATTCAGAGCTCTCCAGCTGGCTTTCCCTTATTGATTCAGAATTAGCCCAAGATGAAGAGGCCGTATCAAAAACTTTAAAAACCATGAAAAAGCATATTAAAAAAGCCTTTCCCAATCTTATTGAAGAGGCCTCATGGGAAAGAATACTTGTGGTACCAGAGTCTCACCACAGCTTTATAGACCTTCCACAAAGTGGGCCCGAGCTATGGTTTTTAGGCTCAAATTGCATAGAAGGCTCCCAAAACATAGCCGCCTCTATAAAAAGCTCACAAAACTTTGTAGCCAAACTAACCCATTGCAATTAATCGCCTTTTAGTGCTATTTAATCCCTTGAAATTTGAAGTTTAACTACACACCTCTTTAGCCTAACTGGTGCACTTAAAGTGTAAAAAAGAGGGAGGACAAGAACCAGATAAAGGAGGCACTCTTATGTCCCAAGTTACAATGAAAGAAATGTTAGAAGCCGGAGTTCACTTTGGCCACCAAGTGGCTAGATGGAACCCAAGAATGAAGCCTTATGTTTTTGGCGCAAGATCAGGAATTTATATCATTGATCTGCAAAAAACCGTGGCCATGGCCCAAAAAGCTTCGGAATTTGCAAAAAAAGTTGCTGCCGAAGGTGGAAGAATGATTTTTGTAGGCACAAAAAAACAAGCCCGCGAAACCATACAAGAAGCAGCAAAAAAATGCGGCCAGTATTACATGACAGAGCGCTGGCTTGGCGGAACTCTTACCAACTTTGAAACCATTAAACAAGGAATTGACAGGCTTAGAAAGCTTGATCAAATGAAAGAAAAAGGCGAGTTTGAACTTTACTCTAAAAAAGAGGCTATTAGTCTTGAAAAAGAAAGACTAAAACTTCTTGCAAGCTTTGAAGGAATTAGAGACATGAAAGAGCTGCCAAGCGCTCTTTTTGTTGTGGATCTTAAAAAAGAACACATCGCCATTGAAGAAGCCCGTAAATTAGGCATTGCTGTTATAGGTCTTGCCGACACAAATTCAGATCCAGGGCTAATTGAATACCCCATTCCATCTAACGATGACGCCATTCGCGCTATTAAGCTTTTTGCAAACATGGTAGCCGAAAGTTACAACCAGGGTGCTGCAATTTGGGAGCAAAAATTAAGAGCTATGAGCGATAAGCAAGCCGATGTTGCCAGAGAAATGGCGAAAGAAAAAGCGGCCGCAAGTATACAAAAAACACAGGCTCAAGCCGCAACCCAAGAAGGCGGACCGACAATTGCTGTTGTTAAGCGCACCAAAAAACGCGCCCTTGTTACTGCAGGCCGTGCTGATGAAAATTTTGATGATATTGAAACACCCGCATCTGAAGAAGCTTCAACAACTGAAGAAGAAGCTACGGATAAGGAGTAATAAATGGAAATTTCAGCAACCACTGTTAGAGACCTTAGAGAAAAAACAGGCGCCGGCATGATGGATTGTAAAAAGGCCCTTGCAGAGTGTGGCGGCGACATGGAAAAGGCCGTTGAGTGGCTTAAGAAAAAGGGCTTAAACGCCGCTGATAAAAAAAGTGGCCGTACTGCAGCTGAGGGCGTTGTTCTTTCTTACGTTCATGGCGATGGTAAAATTGGCGTACTAGTTGAAATTAACTGTGAAACCGATTTTGTGGCCAGAACTGAAGACTTTAAAAACTTTGCCAGAGACATTGCTATGCATATTGCGGCCTCTGCCCCACAATATGTTACTTCAAGTGAAGTCCCTGCTAGTGCAGTTGAAAAAGAAAAGGCCATTTTTAAAGAACAAGCCGCAAGCACTGGCAAGCCCGCCAACGTGCTGGATAAAATTGTTGAAGGCCGGGTGCAAAAGTATCTGGCTGAGATTTGTTTAATGGATCAACCTTTTGTAAAAGAGCCTGAAAAAACTGTAGCCCAAATTCAAAAAGAAACCATTGCAAAATTAGGAGAAAATATCAGCGTTCGCCGTTTTGTAAGAATGGTTATGGGCGATGGCCTAAAGAAGAAGGAAGAGAATTTTGCTGAAGAGGTAGCAAAAGCTGTAAAATCATGAGCAAACAAAAGCCAAAGTACAAAAGAGTTTTACTTAAATTAAGCGGTGAAGCCCTTGCGGGCGAGGGTGGCTACGGCATAAATGTAGACGTTATAAAATCCATAGCAGAGCAAATAAAAGAAGTTATGGGTATCGGCGTTGAGCTTGGCATTGTCATTGGTGGTGGCAATATTTTTAGAGGTGTTGCTGCTGCTACTAAGGGAATGGATAGGGCCAGCTCAGACTATATGGGAATGCTGGCCACTGTTATTAATAGCCTTGCATTACAAGATGCGCTGGAAAAAGAAGGCGTGTATTGCAGAGTTCAATCTGCCATTGAGATGCATGAGCTTGCGGAGCCCTACATCAGGCGTCGCGCTACAAGGCACTTAGAAAAAGGTCGTGTTGTTATTTTTGCAGCAGGCACAGGAAACCCTTTTTTCACCACTGACACTGCGGCCGCTTTAAGAGCCGTTGAAATTGGTGCTGATGTTATTATCAAGGCCACAAAGGTTGATGGTATTTACAACAAGGATCCTAAGAAATTTAATGATGCAAAAATGTTTAAAACACTCACCTATTTGGATGTTTTAAAAAAGAATATTAAAATCATGGATTCAACGGCAATCACTCTTTGTATGGATAATAATTTGCCCATTATTGCTTTTAACTTAAATAAAGAGGGCAATATTAAGCGAGTTGTTTGCGGAGAAAAAGTAGGAACCATGGTGACAGATTCAAACGGAGGGGATAAAGAATGACCGCTGATGTAATTCAAAAAATGAAAGCTTTAATGGAAAAATCTGTAGAAAACACAAAAGCCGAGCTTTCAAAATTAAGAACGGGCCGTGCCAGCACTGCCATTTTAGACGGAATTAAAATTGACTACTACGGAAACCCTACTGTTTTATCTCAAGTAGCCACTCTTTCAGCACCTGAGGCAAGATTAATTGTTATTCAGCCATGGGAAGTAAGCATTTTAAAAGAAATAGAAACAGCCATTCAAAAAAGTGATATTGGCCTAAACCCAATGAACGATGGCAAAGTGATTCGTTTAAAAGTTCCCGACCTCACCGAGGAGAGAAGAAAAGATTTAGTAAAAGTTGCTAAAAAAATTGCCGAAGAAGGAAGGGTTTCTGTAAGGCTTCACCGCCGGGAAGCCAATGATAAAATAAAAGATCTTTTAAAAGATAAAAAAATAACTGAAGACGAAAATAAAAAAACATCAGACCAAATACAAAAATTAACCGACGAGTACATTGGCAAGATTGATACAGTTGCAAACGCAAAAGAAAAAGATATCTTGACCATTTAAGGAGTTTTTCTGTTACCGCAGCATTTAGCCATTATAATGGATGGCAATGGCCGCTGGGCCCAATCAAAAGGACGCCCGCGTATATTTGGTCATATTCATGGCTCAAACAAGGTTCGCACCATTGTAAAAGAGTGCGGCAAGGCAGGCATAGCCTACTTAACCCTTTTTGCATTTAGTTCTGAAAATTGGGGCCGCCCCAAGGAAGAAGTTCAAAAATTAATGGGCCTATTGTGTAAATATTTAAGTAAAGAGTTAAACACCCTTATAAAAGAAAATATTCGGTTTAACTACATTGGCGATGTTGAAAAGCTTCCGCCCTCAGCCCAAGATATTTTAAAAGAAACTGTTAAAAAAACATCCGCCAATACTGGGCTTTGCTTAACCTTTGCTTTAAGTTATGGTTCACGCAATGAAATTTTAAGAGCAACAAAATTAATTGCTAAAGATTGTAAAGACGGCCTGTTAAGTATAGATGCCATTAATGAGGATGTTTATAAAAACTATCTCTATACTTATAACCTTCCAGATCCTGATTTAATTATTAGAACTAGCGGCGAATCAAGATTGAGCAATTTTTTATTATGGCAAGCGGCCTATGCAGAAATTTATGTCTCCCCTAAATATTGGCCTGAGTTTTCAAAAGCAGATTTAAAACTAGCCCTTCAAGACTATTCAAAAAGAAAGCGCCGATTTGGATTAATTGGTGCGCAGGCGACAAAGCCGAATGAGGCGCAATTATGACAAAGCTTCGCTTTGTAAGTGCATTAATTGCTTTTGCAAGTTCCGCCACCATTGTTATTTTTGGCGGCTACCCCGGTATTGCCATTGCTACTTTTTTTGTTTCTCTGCGTTTATTATTTGAATATGGTCGCATCATCCTGCCAAGCCCAAATTACACAACTGTTAGAATTTATTTTATTTTTTTAGGGCTCACCGCATTTACCTTAAGCATCTTAAATGATGGCTTTTTGTTTCATGCTTTTATTTTAAGCTCTCTTCTTTTATTTGTTCAGTTTTTGCTTTTGGCTAAAAAAGATGTGCTCCCCTTAGAAGAGCTTGTTAATAAAACTGGTCTTTGCAACCTTGGCATTATTTACGCCGGGGTTTGTCCCGTGTACATTAGCCTCACAACTCGCCTGTCAAATAATTTGGAGTGGTTTATTTTTACTCTTTTGGCCGTTTTTGCTGGCGACATTGCAGCATACTTTGTTGGAAGAAAGTTTGGACGCACAAAATTATTCTCACGCATTTCACCAAATAAATCAGTTGAAGGCGCTCTTGCTTCATTGTTTGCCACTATTTTTATTGGCCTTTTAATTAGACATTATTTAATTTCAAACATTGATGTTTTTTTAATGTTTATTCTTTGTATTTTAACTTCTATTTCAGCGCAGGTGGGAGATTTATGTGAGTCATTTTTAAAGCGCGCCTTTAATACAAAAGACTCTGGCCAAATTATGCCCGGCCATGGCGGCCTTCTTGACCGCCTTGACGGGGTTTTATTTGCAGCACCCGTTGTTTATATTTTTGTTAAATACTTGGTGATTAAATGAATATTGTTATTTTAGGAAGTACCGGAAGTATTGGGGAAAGCACTTTAGAGGTTGTTAGAAAATCTCAAGGTAAAATAAAAGTAACCGCCTTGTGCGCGCATTCTAATTTAGAAAAGCTTAATAAGCAGGCTGAAGAATTTAATGTAAAGCATGTTGTGTTAACCTCTAAAGCTGATTCTATAAAAAAACTAAATGAGATTGTTTGCCTTCCCGAGGTAGACGCCGTTGTTGTGGCCATTGTTGGCTTTGCTGCAGTTTTACCCACCCTTGCCGCACTTAAAGCCGGTAAGCGCGTGGCTTTAGCTAATAAAGAAGCTCTTGTCACATGCGGGGAAATTTTAACTAAAGTGGCAGCTCAGGCAAATGCACAAATTATTCCGGTGGACAGTGAACATAACGCCCTTTTTCAAGCACTTTTGGGTCACCCAAAAGAAAATGTTAAAAAACTTTGGTTAACAGGCAGTGGCGGACCTTTTAGGGGAAAAACAAAAGCGGAGCTAAAAGATGTGAGTGTAGCCCAAGCACTTAAACATCCTAATTGGAAAATGGGCGCTAAGATTACAATAGATTCAGCCACCTTAATGAATAAGGGTTTAGAATTTATAGAGGCCCGCTGGGTTTTTAATTTAGACCCTGAGAGAATTGATGTTCTCATCCACCCTCAAAGTATTATTCACGGCCTTGTGGAATTTATAGATGGTTGTCAGCTTGCTCACATGTCACAACCAGATATGAAAGCCGCCATCTCATTTGCACTTTACTATCCCAAACGACAAAACAATGCCGTAGAGCCTATTGATTTAGTTAAATTAAAAAAATTAGAGTTTGAAGCCGTTGATACAAACACTTTTAAGTGTTTTGAGCTAGCAAAAGCCAGCTTAAAAACCGGCGGTGTTGCACCCACTGTATTAAATGCTGCCAATGAAATAGCCGTTGATGCATTTTTGAAAGAGAAGATATCTTTCTTAGCGATTCCAGAATTAATTAACAGCACTTTATCAAGGGCGCCGCATCAAGCACTTGATTTAGACAACCTATTTGAGATAGATCAGTGGTCTAGACAAAAGACTCTTGAAAATATCAGTTCCCTATAAAAAAAACAGCCTGTAAAATAAGGGTCTTGGAGGAAAGATGGAATTAATCCAAAGTTTTTTGCATCAAGGTTTTTCATTTATAGTCCCACTGATTGTTTTATTGGGCGTTTTAATTTTTGTTCATGAGCTAGGCCACTTTAGTGTGGCCAAATATTTCGGCGTTCGTGTTGAAGTGTTTTCTTTAGGATTTGGCAAAAAAATTCTTCAAAAAAAAATTGGCGATACACTTTACTGTGTCAGCGCCATTCCCTTTGGCGGCTATGTTAAAATGTACGGAGATGACCCAACAAGCCCAGTACCCATAGAAAATCAAAAATATTCTTTTAACCACAAGCCAGTGCTTCCAAGAATTGCCATTGTTCTTGCTGGCCCACTCATGAACGCCTTTTTTGCAGTTATTTTATTTGCTGCCATTGCCCTTATTGGCGAAGAAGCCATTCAATCAAAGCTTGGCGACATTTCCCCGTCATCAGTTGCTTACAATGCGGGCTTTAGATCTAATGATGAAATTTTAAAAATTAATAACCAAAGTGTTGACCGCTGGGATTTAGTTAAAAAAACCATTGAGGAGAATGCTAATAAAACTTTAAATTTTGAAATTCTTCGTGATGGAAAGCCTGTGAACGTTTCCGCCGTCCCCGAATTGACAAAAAACAAAAATGTTCTTAGCTCTGAAGAATTTGTTGGTGATATTGAAGGCCTAACATATTTACACATTGCACCCGCGGTGGGAATTACAAGCTCAAAATCCATAGCCGCCCAAAGTGGCCTGGTAACTGGAGATATAATTAAAAAAATCGATGGCAAAGATATAGAAACCTTTGCTCAAATTAAGGAACAATTAAAACCCGGCTCCACACTAACAGTTACCAGGAAAGGCCAAAACAAAGATGTTGTTCTTAAATTTGGTGATTTTAAAAATTTTGAAATCCTTGGAATTGAAACAAGTGAACTTTATTTAGCTAACATAGCCCCAAAGTCTGGAGCAGAGCTTGCCGGAATTAAAACTGGAGACAAAATTGTATCTATTAATTCTCAAAAAATTCAACGCTGGGAAGATGTTGTTAAATATGTTCAGTCTTATAAAAATGGGCATCAACCCTTAGATGTTGATGTTTTAAGAGAGGGGCAAAAACTTTCTTATAATGTTACCCCCCAACTTACAAAACAGCCCGATGCCGGCGGCATTGAAAGAGAAAACTATGCTTTAGGAGTTGTAACCGGACTTGTGTTAAGCACCTCAAATACATTCATTTACAAAGAAACAAATTTATTAAAATCTCTCGCAAAAGGGTTTTCAGACACTGTCAAATGGACACAACTAACTGTACTTAGCTTTGTAAAACTTATTCAAAGAAAAGTATCTGCAAAAAGCATTGGCGGACCACTTATGATAGGAAAGCTTGCCAGTGACACTTGGAAGATTGGGATATCTCCGTTTTTTAAAATTATGGCTATTATTTCAATAAACTTATTTGTACTAAATCTTTTACCCGTGCCCGTTTTAGATGGCGGACATCTTTTATTTTATACCATTGAACTCATAAAGGGCCGTGCCTTAAGCGCAAAATGGCTGGAAGCTTTTCAGCAAGTAGGAATGGCGCTGCTTTTAGCTTTAATGCTGTTTTCAATGTATAATGACATTGTTAGATTTTTTACCTGATGTTTATATTTGCAGTTTCAACTTCAACAAATTTAAATAGCTTTTCTTTATTTAATTTGAGAGAAAAAATAAAAACCGTAACTTGGGAGCAGCCTCTCAAAAAAAGTGATGCCCTTGTTGAGGAGGTCGACAAGGTTTTTAATAAACTTAGTTTTGATTATCAAAAAATACAAACCTTACTTTTAGACATTGGCCCAGGTAGTTTTACTGGCTGCAGAATTTCTACCAACTTTATAAAAACTCTTGCCTCTCAAATAAATATTCCTGTTTTTACAATTATCTCTCTGGATGTTATTTGCTATCAAAACTCCAAACCAGAAAATTTTTTAGCGGTAATTGATGCCAATGGCTCACTTTACTATGCTAAAAGCTTAGCAGATAAGACGGTCTCCCTTATTCCTCATTCTCAAATTAATAATTATAATAAAGCGTTAACTGTTGCTATGGACCAAAGACCTGAATCTGAGACCATGGTACGAATGTACCTTTCAAATCCCGATCTGTTTAATAAACACCCTTGGCAAGAGGTTGAGCCTTTATACATAAGAGCGCCAGAAGTAGTGGAAAAAAGCAGCAAACAAGCCGAAAAGCAAAAATAGAGGAGAACCAATGAAAATTTGGGCTATCGGCGGCGGAAAAGGCGGCATTGGAAAAAGTTTTGTCATTACAAATTTAGCAGTAAGCCTTTCAAAAAAAAATAAAAAAGTTTTAATTGTCGATTTTGATTTTGGCGGCGCAAACCTTCACACATGTCTTGGAGCACCAATTCCGCAAAAAACACTTTCAGATTATTTTACAAAAAAAGTTAGCAGCATAGACACTTTGATTTCTGAAACAGGCATAGCAAATCTTTCCTTTATTAGTGGTGCAAATGATTTACCAGTTGCGGCAGAATTAAAACCTGAACAAATTAGTTTAGCACTTACACAATTAAAAAAGCTTCCCTATGATTATTTACTTTTAGATTTAGGAGCAGGAACACATCAAAACACGCTTGAAGCATTTATTTTGGCAGACAATCCTATTGTTGTAATAACACCCGAGCCCACAGCAATTGAAAATGCATACCGCTTTATTAAAAGTACTCATTACCTTTTACTTAAAAAAGCTGAAGAGCGTTTAAAGCTAAGCGGTCTTGTTTCTCAAGTTATGCAGGAAGCCAATAAATATGGAATTAGAACGCCGCGAGATCTTGTCGATAAAATAAATGAACTTAACCCAAAAGAAGGAAGTTTATACAAAAAAAACATTGAAACTTTTAATTTAAAACTTATTTTAAACCAAGCTCGCACAACCGGTGACATTGATGCTGCCCTTGGAGTACAGTCAATCTGCACTAAGTATTTTGGGATCAAGGCATCCATGGTAGGACACATTGATCATGACAATAGCGTTTGGCAGTCTGTGAGAAAACATAGACCCGTGTTATTAGAGCAGCCCCAGGGGCTGCTTGTGACAACATTTAACAAAATTATACAGAATTTAGAAGGCAATGAAGACAAATCACCAGCAAAACTATTACGAACTGCTTGATATTCCTATAAATGCAGATCAAGAATCTATTATTGATGCTTACAAGAAAGCGCGGACCACTTACAATCCAAACAGCCCTGCTCTTTATACCGTTTTTACAAAAGAAGAGGCGGTTGAATTAATTAAGCTTATTGATGAGGCTTATTCTGTTTTAAGTAATCAATTTAAGCGCAAAGAATATGACAAAAGCTTAAGCAATAAAACTGCGGACTCTGTGGGGGCAACACCTCCTAACCAAACCCAAAGCAAAGTATTTTCAGAGTTTGAAGAGCGCCTGAAAAATGAAACCACTTTTAGCGGAACTTTTTTACAGCAAGTTAGGCTTTATAGAAACCTTACAGTGGAACAAGTTGCTGAGGTTACAAAAATTAGTCGTACTTATATAAATGCTATTGAATCAGAGAATTATTCTAAACTTCCGGCCGTTGTTTTTCTTAGGGGCTTTGTGAGCCAATATGCTAAGATTTTAGGCCTTGACCCTGTTAAGACTTCAAATAGTTATATAAAAATCATGCAGGAGAACACAAAAAAATGAGTGAGCTTTTAAAATATAATGTAACTCCTGCAAGCTCTGGTCAAAGACTTGATGTATGGCTTGGCAGCCAGCCAGAAATACAAACGCGCACTCAAGCGGCAAGGCTTATTGATTTAAATAAGGTCAAAGTCTCAGGAGTTTCTACACTTAAAGTTAAAGCAAGTTATCGCCTCAGGGGTAATGAAACTATTGAGGTTGAAATTCCACCGCCAACGTCCTCACACATTCAGCCCGAGGATATTAATTTTGAAATTATTTATCAAGATTACGATGTTGCTGTTGTTAATAAGCCTGCTCCCATGGTGACTCATCCATCTAAAGGAAATTATTCAAATACTTTAGTTAACGGGCTTTTATTTCATATTAAAGATTTAAGTCAAATTGGTGGGGTTGAGCGCCCAGGCCTTGTGCACAGACTTGATAAAGACACCAGCGGTCTTTTAGTAATTGCAAAAAATGACAAAGCTTATCAGAGCTTAGCTACACTTTTTAAAACACATAATATTCACCGCGTGTATTGGGCCCTAGTTGCTGGAGTGCCTAGAAAAATGAAAAATACTATTATTTCAAACCTTGCAAGACATCCAAAATATAGAAAAGTGTTTTGCTCTCAAGAAAAAGGTAAACACGCCATTACACACTATGAAGTTGTAGAGACTTATTTAAATCAGTTAAGTTTGCTAAAGGTCACGCTTGAAACAGGCCGCACGCACCAAATTAGAGTTCACCTAAGCGAGATGGGAAACCCTATTGTTGGAGACAAACTTTATGGAATTAAAAAGCAATCTCGCTTGATTACAAGCCCTAAAATTAAACACCTTACAAAGACACTCCCAAGGCATGTACTTCATGCGGCAGAGCTTGGGTTTGAACACCCACGCACAAAAGAACAAATGCAATTTAAAACATCTTGGCCTGATAATTTAAAAGATTTTATCACTCAAATTAAAGAACTTAGAGCCAAGTAATTCTCCCCTCAAGTTGCCTAGGCGCTGCCGGCGGCACATGATCCGGATAACCCATGGCTATTGCACAAATGAGCTCTAAATCTTTTACTTTTTCTTTACCAATAAAATTATCCACATCTTCTTTTATTTCTAAAGGCGCCCCCATGGCACATGTACCAAGCCCATGGGCCTGTGCAGTAAGTATAATATTTTCTGCCGCCATGTAGACCGAGCCAATACTTGTTTTGTATTTTTCTTCCGGGTGGTTGTTACTGTAGCAAAAAATAATTACTGGTGCATCGCCTAGAGTAAAAAAAAATCGCTCGGTAAATTCATAAAGCGAGGGTTTGAGTTTTTTTTGTAAAACATCTTTTAAGCTCAGCCAACTTTTTTGACTTAGTTTTAAGTACTCATCTCTTTTATTACCTGTGGCCACAAAAAAGCGCCAGTTTTGCAAATTTTTCCCCGAAGGGGCCCAACACCCCTGAAGAATTATTTTTTCTATTAATTCTTTTGGCAATGGATCTTTTTTGTATTTTCTAATACTTCTTCTCTCTTGAATAAGAGAGGAGAGCGCTTTTTGAAATTCTTTAGAGTGATGATCCATTTAAAACTCTATTCCCTTTCTTGCGGGCAGCCCCTTATTAAAGTAATGCTTTATCATTTTCATTTCTGTAACAAGATCTGCTTTTTCTTTAATGGCCTCTGTAAGCCCACGGCCCGTTAAAACGAGCTCGCAAGATTTCAAACCTTCTTCAAAAGCCCTGATCAAATCTAAAACATCTTGTTCCTTTAAAAGGCTTGTGAGTATACAAGAAAGGATTTCATCACATACAACTAGTTGATATTTATTTTCTTTAATAGCCTTTTTAGCAATTTCAAGCCCCCTTTTAGCTTCTTCAAAGTCTGGGGGACTATTTGCAAATCTAAATTGACCATTGGGCATCATTCTTATTTTTCC
Source organism: Oligoflexia bacterium (assembly GCA_016715815.1). Classification (GTDB taxonomy): domain Bacteria; phylum Bdellovibrionota; class Bdellovibrionia; order JABDDW01; family JABDDW01; genus JADJXN01. The sequence goes on along the minus strand of JADJXN010000002.1, from coordinate 388,359 downwards.
TGTTACAATGACTTCAATTTCTTTGATTGAGCGTAGTATTTTTCTTTCTGAGTAAAAATCATTCTCCTCAGAACCTTTATCAAACTGAATAAAGGCTACTTTTAACCCCGCGGCGGCCGCCCTAATGCATAAGCCAATGGCGCAGGTGGTTTTACCCTTACCGTCTCCGGTATAAATTTGTAGCTGTCCTTGATTAGCCATATTGCTTCCTTATCATATTTATAAATATAATGGTAATCAATGTCACATAGAGTGGGTGTAATTATAAAATTCATTGGGGTACTTATAGCCTTGGCTTTTGGAGCCGTCCTTGTGACGCCTCAGCTCAGAGAACTTGCCCAAAGCAAAATAAGAAAGAATGAGCGTATTATTTTAGCAGTCACAAATGCCACATTAGATGAGTCTGGAAAAATATATCAAATTATTAAAGTTAAAACCACAGATGGTTTATATATTGAGGTTTTTAGCGCCAACGTTTTAATCGCCTCTGCAAAACTACCAGATAAAAAAGATGGCTACTTTACTTACAACGGACAAGCCACCAATTTAGCCGTTGATGATATTAATAATGATAGTTTTAAAGAAATTTTAGCCACCTCTTTTGATGACAACATGGTGGCCCACCTAAATGTTTACCGGCTTGTTAAGGATCAAAAAACTTTAGAAGCGATTGAGTTAAACTAATGTCAAAGCTATTCGGCCAAAACGATCCTAAAATTGCAAAATACGCCGAAGACGTTTTTAAACCTGTTGATCCGCTTCTTGCCGAGGTAAGAAAAAATGCCAACAAGCAGGGCCTGCCAGATATTCACGTGGGCAGCATGGACGGACTTCATTTAGAAGTTTTAACAAAGGCTTTTAATGTTAAAAAGGCTGTAGAGATAGGAACGCTTGCCGGCTATTCAGGAATTAATATTTGCAGAGGTTTAGCAGAAGGTGGGATGCTTTATACTTTTGAATTTAGTCCCAAGCATGCTCAAGTGGCCCTAGAAAATTTTCGTAATGCCGGATTTGAAAACAAAGTAAAAATATTTATTGGGCCCGCACTTGAAAAATTAAAAGAAATTGAAAATCTAGGACCTTTTGATTTTGTTTTTATTGATGCCGACAAAGCCAGCTACAGTGATTACCTTGATTGGTCTTACAAAAACTTAAAAACAGGTGGCGTGTTAACAGCTGATAACACTTTTGCTTGGGGACTAATTGCAGATGAAGAACAGGACAAACAAGTTCTAGCTATAAATAAATTTAATAGAGCCGTTGCAAGCCACCCCGGTTTTAGAGCAACTATTCTTCCAACCGGAGAGGGGCTCACCCTAGCTGTAAAAATAAAATAATTTATTGACACCCCCCCTTTAGTTGATAGCCTTTTATTTACAGGGAAGAATCTCAAAGGATTGAGGGGGGAAAAATGATTGGACTATTAACAGTATTATCTATTGCTATTTCAGCAGTAGCGGCTCCGGTTTTTGACAACAACGTTCCAGCAGAAATAAGACAACAAATTGTAACAGATATGAATGCTGTAGGATCAATAAGCAGCGCTCAAGCTTCTGGCTTACACCAACATATTTTTGGGCCAGTTCTGGGTAAAGCTTATTTAAACTTTTTTGACACAAGGATTAAAAAAATAGGCATGAGCTCTTGCGGAAGCGCCAATGCGGTTGCTTGTGTAATACCCTTTTTAGGATCAAATAAAATGTGGCTAACGCAAAACTATATTAAGTTTTCGCATCCTCAAATAGCAAGATCCATGGTTGTATTTCATGAAGCAAGACATAGCGAAGTAAAAAATGGGAATTGGGGACATGCAACTTGCCCAACACCATTTAATGATCCAAATGGCAATCCTATAAAAAGCATTTGGACAGGCGCAGAACTGGCGGGTCAGCCGGCATGTGATATCACTCCGTTTGGCTCCTATGGTAGCTCTCTTATAATGTTAAAAAATATCTCTAAGTTTTGCACAAACTGTAGTGAAAAAGTCAGAATGGATGCGGGTATTTATGCAGATGATCAATTAAAAAGAGTCACTAATCAGCAAGCTTACTCCGCTATTAGACAGGATCTCTATATAAGATGAAAAAAGCTTTGATTTTACTGCTTTTAGTAGTTTGCGGATTTTATATTTTCTCAAGAAGTTCGCAAACTGCTAAAGCGGTTTTATCTGAAGCGACAACAGCTGCGCTTGAAGAACCCGTAAGAGTACCTAGCAATTCTGTTTTAGAAAGTAAAAATAGTTTTTTACCACCACAAGAAGCGGCGGCAAATTCTAATGTAGAGTTAAAGCTTGGAATTTTTGAAGATATTGTTTTATCAAAAAATGATAATGACCCAAGGCTTGATTCAAACCTTAAATATCTAAATACGGAAGAAAAACAAGCCTTCATGAAAAAATATTTTGAGCAAAAAAAGGAAAGCCTTAATGAGCGGGGCCTTATTGTTTTTTTAATTGGAAGAAATATTAGTAGCCTTAATGATCTTTCATTTATTAAAAACGTTGCTCAAGAACCTGAGTGTAAAAGCTTTGAACATTGCGAAAAAACACATAATGATCCAAAAGATGAGCACGCAGGTGTTGATGGTATTACTCTTGCGTATCCACAAATTGTGGCCCTTAAAGCAATTGGTAATTATTTAAAATCAAACCCTTCGGCGCAAAGCAGAGCCTTTGCCCTTGAAATAGCGGCAACTGCTAGTAACTCTAAAAATTCAAAGATTAAATCTATAGCTGAAGATATTTTATCTAATTCTTTGTAGTATGTTTTTCTGAAAATTCTCGCCAGCTTCTTCCCGCTCTGGACTTAGGATTCCTCTGATACTTTTGCACAGCTTTATTATGATCATTTAATGTTTCGCTAAAATAGTGGGTGCCATTGTTTTTACTTACAAAATATAAAAAGTTTGTCTGTGCCGGCTCTATAGCCGCAATCATAGCCTCTCTTCCAGGATTGGCTATCGGGCCTTTTGGCAAACCTTTAATAACATAAGTATTATAGGCGCTATATGTTTTTAAATCCTCTCTAGTAATATTCATTTTGTCGCCCTTTTTTCCATAAAGCACAGTTGGGTCTGATTGCAGCTTCATTCCTTTTTTTAATCTGTTATGAAATACACTTGAAATAACAGGCCTCTCCTCAGGAACTCCAGTTTCTTTTTCTATTACACTGGCAAGAGTTACTACTTCATGCATCGTCTTATTAGTTTTAATAGCGCCAAATTTTATGTCTCGATTATAAACTTCCTTAAACCTATCAACCATTGTTTTAATAATTACTTTTTCTCCAGTAAAATGGGTAAAGCTATAGGTGTCAGGGTATAAATAACCCTCTAAAGTAGGCTCTTCAATACCTAAAAGTTTTGCCATTTGAGGATCTTTTGCTAATTTTACAAACTCATCGGCATTGATAAGTTTTTTATCAGAAAGTGCCAGTGCAATTTGATAAATATTATAACCCTCCGGAATGGCTACCGCATGCACCACACTTTTCCCCGACGTAATAATACTTAAAAGCTTGTAGGGGGACATATTCATTTTTAATTCATACTCCCCAACACGTACAGAAGACGTTTTGCCTAAAAGTCTTGCCACCAAAATAAATCTTTTTACATCCGGAACAAAACCCTCTCTGTTTAGCTGGTCAGCTGTTTTTCTAAATGTTCCTGGTTCAATTAAAATTATTTTTAATGTTTCATCTTTGCTTGGGCTAGAAAATAAATACACAGCAACAGAAACAGCCTCATAGGTAAGAAAAAGTCCAGCGAGCAGGGCTACTGTGAAAAATATTTTTTTCATTTTTTATTTTGATCCAAGTAAGTTTGTAGAATTAAGCTGGCTGCTATTTGGTCAACACTTCCTTTTCTCTTTTTTCTACTGACATCAGCGCTTATAAGTAGGTTCTCTGCTTCTTTTGAAGACCATCTCTCGTCAATTTCCACAACGGGGAGATTAAACTTATTTTTTAATTGTGCAATAAAGACTCTGGTTAATCGCACCCGCTCTCCTTCACTCCCATCCATGTTGTAAGGCATACCAACAACTATTGTATCAATATTTCCGTACTCTGAAAGGATGTTTTCAATTTCACTTAGATCATAGTCTAGATTTTTTCTTTGAATGTGTTTAATTCCCTGTGCCGTCCAACCCATTTCATCACTTACTGCCACTCCAATACGCTTATCACCAAAGTCTAACCCCATTGAACGCGGCATTAAAGACTCATTCCCGGTAAAAGTTTTTCTGAATTATATTCTGATTCATCTTGCAAACAAGAAACGGGATACGTTGTAGTGTATACATCAAAAATTCCGGCTGGGCGGTTATTCCCTGATTTTCCCATCCCACCAAAGGGCAGCTTTGCACTCGCGCCAATAGTTGATTTATTCCAATTAATCATTCCCACCCTTATTGATGAAAAACATTTTTCAAATATGCGCTCATCTTTTGAAAACACAGAGCAAACCAAACCGTAGCTTGATTGGTTTACAATTTGAATTGCCTCATCAATCTCTTCAACACAATAAACGGCAACATTGGGGCCAAAAATTTCAGATTTTTGATAAATACTATTGCCATCAGGCTTTCGCACCAAATTTATACTGGGGGTTACAAAATACCCATTGTTTTCAAGCTCTAGCTCCTTGGCTCTCATTAGGGTTTCACAGTTTTCTCTTTGAGCAATACTTTGAAAGCGCAAATATTTATCCTTGCTTTCGGCACTTATGAGTGGGCCCATAAAAGGATTTTTAAAAGGGTCACCCACTGTTAATTTTTTTGCTGCATTATGAAAGCTTTCTAAAAATTTATCATAGATAGATTTTCTGATTATAAGCCGGCTTGTGGATGAGCATCTCTGCCCCGTTGTGATATATGCCCCTTTAAGGGTTTCATAAATGGCTTTATTAAAATCACAGTCATCCCAAACAATAGCAGCGTTTTTTCCGCCCATTTCTAGAGCACAAATTTTCCAAAAATGAGTCAATGTATCTTGTTTTATTTTAAACCCGGTTTCATAAGAGCCCGTAAACAAAATCCCCTCAATTTCATCATGCATTACTAAGCGCCTACCAACTTCGGCATTGCCCTGAATTAAATTAAATACTCCTTGAGGAAATTCTACTTTATCAAAAATTTCAGCAATCAGTTGCCCCACATAAGGGGTAAACTCGCTTGGTTTAAAAACAACCGCGTTCCCTGTAATAAGGGCTGAAGCTATGTGGTTATTGGGCAGTAAACCTGGAAAATTAAATGGGCCAACAACAACCATAACTCCGCGGGGCTTAAATCTTATATAGCCCGTTGAGTATTGCGTTGCTTGCTCTATTTTTTTTTCTTCTATTAACAAAAGGGCCTCAGAAAGCGTGATATCAATTTTATTTATCATCGCCGCCACTTCTTGCTTTGCTTCCCAAAGTGGCTTTCCCACTTCTTTTGAAATGGCATTTGCCAAATCATCTGCCTGTTGAACATAACCTTCTTTTAATTTTAAAAGATATCTTTTGCGCTCATTTAGACTTAGTGTGGACCAACTTTTGAAAGCTTTTTTAGCAGCTGCACAAACTAAATTAACATGGTCAAACTTAAATCCTCCCTCAAAAATAATTTCTTTTGTGTTTGCCGGATTATTTTTAACAATGTTGCCATTTGTTTGAAGGGGCTTTACAAATTCACCATTAATATAGTCTCCCAAAAATGTATTCATAATACCCCCTCAGAAATAGGCGAAATATAAACTTTTGTTCCTGCTGCAATTTTTAATAATGAAAATGTGTTTTCCGGAAGAATAATTTTATTATTTTTAACATCAAAATAACTCATGCAGCCTCTGAAGCCACCCCCCTCATCAAGTCCAACAAGGGCGGTTGTATCAAAATGGCCCACTTTACCACTTACCACTTCATACTTTTTACATTTTTTAACCAAGGTAATCTCATTCATTTTTGCGCCATAGTGAGGCCCGCCATCAAATGGGTCAATTTGGTTTAAATACTTAAAACCAATATTTTCTAAAAGATGTTTTGCTGGCATTGTTGAAAGCCCCACCCTACCAATTACATAGCGTGCTTTTGCATCAAGTATGCATGTATAAATATCTTCCTCTGGAAAAAGATTTTTTATAAATTCTTTATTCTGTCTTGAAAGATAATCGGCCTCCGCATAAGGGAGCCCTGTAAACTTTCTTCCCAAAGCCTCCCAAAATTCACTGCGACCGTCTGAGCTGAGCGGGGGAGTTAACTCACATAATATTCTGTCTTCAAACCTATTTTTATACATACCCATGTATAAAAAACGAATTAAGCTAATCTGCTTGCCAAGCTTTTCAGGACGTCCACGATAGCTGCCATCCACAAGGAGGCCACCAATTTCTGTGGGGCCGTCAGAATCAAAATTAATTTTTAATACTTGGTGAATAAAGCCCACTCCCAACTCTTTAGAGTATTTTTCCTTTTTTGTTAAATCAAAGTAAGTGTGTGGGCTGTCTTCTGTGCCGTGTTTAGATAAGATTAAAGATGTTCCAACAACTCTTTTTTTTTCAACATCTTCTACTACAAAAAAATACTCAGCATCTTCAGGAGATGTAGCTTCCCCTTTAAAGGATTTTTGGCTTCTAGAAATCTTTTCACCAATAATTCTTTCATCGGCAGGCAAATTAAGCAGAGAGAAGCTTTCCGCCAACTCTAGTATCTGTTGCAAATCTTTTTGTTCTACTTCTCTTAATAAAAAGTTCATATACAAAACCTTTTCACAGCTTCTTTATAAAATTCTTTAGCCAGCTCTAGCTGAGCCATCTCGTTATGCTCATTAGCCGTGTGGCTATTGCCAATACTTTTCCCCGGTCCAAATACAATACATTGTATCCCGTAATTAACATACACGCTACACTCTGTTGCCGAGGCCTTTGTAATGGGACTCTCTGGCAATTTTAGTTTTTTTGCTATCTCAATGGCCCCCTTTACCAAATCGGAATCAAGTGGTGTAAGTGCCGGGCTTGTCATGTTTTCTGTGGAGAATAAAACTCCTAATGAATTTGAAAACTTCTCTAGGCGCTCCCACCAATTTTTAATCTGCTCATTTGTGATTTGCGGCGTAAAACGAAAGCTCACTGTAAGCCGAATACCTTTTTCTTGGGTTTTAAGAACACCTATATTTAATGTTGGGTGAGGAGGCGAAAACATATTGTTTTCATGGTTTAAAAACTCTCTTTCAAGTTTTTTTAATTCCCTTGTTAATAGTAAAAGCTTATCTCCAATACTTTGCTGGGGTTTTGGCAAAATAAAATCTGTATCTATGGCAATTTGTGCCTGTGCAGCAACCGTGTTGGGAACTGTCCCGCCAGAAACTTCTAAAATGCCTATGCCTGAGGGAAGTTTTTCTAAATAATCCATGAGTTTTAAAATGGCATTATCCCCTAAATGGGGGGTGCTTGAGTGAGCCGCCTTTCCATGAAATATTTTTTCATTGGTTGTTCTTGAATCGTTTTTATGAGATTTTCTTAAAGCGATCTCTTGATTTGAAAAAGCTACGTCAAAATGACAGACGCCATATCCATTATTTGCATATACAATTTTTAGCTCGCTGGGCTCGCCAATAATGGCCTTTGTGGCATTTACTTTTTGGCTTTGCATTAATAACTTGGCCCCCTCCATATCCAGCTCTTCACCAAAAGTTCCAATTAACACAAAGGGATTTTTCATTTTTGTTTGACTAAATTCTTTTAGAGCCTCAAGTTTGCATAAAAAATCAAGTTTTACGTCCGCGGCTCCCAAACCAAATATTTTGCCTTCCTTGATAGTTGCCTTAAAAGGATTGTTTTGCGTCTCAGTCCAATAAGGCTTTGGCCCCGGCTCCACCGTGTCTAAATGTGTTTGAAAGATGACCTCATTTTTTCTAAGTGAGTTTTTAGGACGCGCAATGATGTTGTATTGTTTTTTACCCAATAGTTCACCCGTTTGCAGCTCCACATCAAGACCAGCTTGCAGGCATAGCTTTTTAGCAAAGCTTGCAATTTCTGCTGTGCCGCCTTCGGGTGAGGAGTCTATTAAAATGATCTCTTTACAGAGCTCCAAAAAATCTTTTTGCATTTGCTAATCCGTAAACTCCTGTTTAGACTTTTTATGTTATGGTTCAGTCTATAATTTTACTGCTATTAAATATAACTTTTTGTTCTGCCAATAGCCAGCTCACCTCTGCTCTAAATGCTTATGAAAATGCACAATATGATGCGGCGCGCTCTGAGTTTTTAAAGCTTGCAGATGAAACCCAGTTTCGCTTCACTGCATTTTATAACTTGGGAAATGTGGCCATAAAGCAGGGTCGCGTTGGAGAGGCCCTTGCTTATTATAGAAAAGCACAAAAATACAAACCCCGTGATAGCGCTTTGAATTTTAATATTCTTTTTGTAACTCAACAAAATAAAATTTTACCTCCCGCAGGGGCCATTACTTTTTTTGATATTTTAAAACAAGAGGTTCTTTCTAAATTTACATTTTTTGAAGTTTCAATTTTAAATTTTATTATTTTACTTTTATTTTTCTATGGCTGTATTCGGTTTTTAGTTAAACGTTCTGCCAAAGATCAAGAATCCTATTTGCCCACTCAACTTATCATTTTTAGTGTTTTGCTGGGCCTTTGCTCTTTTATGACCGGGTTTAAGTTGTTTGATAGCTACATTGACCGAGCCACTATAATTACAAAGGCAGAGCTAAAAAGTGGGCCCAATGAAACCAACGCCGCCCTCACAGAAATACAAGAGGGCTCGGAGGTCTATGTTGTCGCTGCAAGCGGCCCCTGGAATCAGGTTACAATTCCGGGAAGTTTGACTGGTTGGGTAAAACAGGAACAGTTAATACAAACTTCTGGGGAGGGGCCTTGGTGAACTTTTTATGGGATAACATTTTTAAAAAATTAGACCGCGAACAAAACATTGCCACCATATTGGGGAACAATATTTTGTTTAGAAACCTAAGCAAAAATGAACTCAAATTTATTGAAAACATTGTACACATCAGAAAGTACCGCGCCTCAGAAGTTATTTTTAGGCAAAATGAAAATGGCGTTGGTATGTATATTATTGTTAAAGGCAAAGTTGATATTAGTGTTGTAGATGATATTTTAAGCGACAAATCTCAAGAAAAAGACGTTGTTATCACACGCCTTGAAGCTGGTGATTTTTTTGGAGAACTCTCTTTAGTTGAAGACGCAGGTAGAAGGTCTGCAACTGCAGTAGCCTCTGAGGACACTGTTTTAATTGGTTTTTTTAAACCAGATTTAATTGAAATTTTAGAAAGAAGCCCTACAACTGGCGTGAAAGTGGTTTTTAGGCTGGCCGAGGTTTTAGGAAGAAGGCTAAAGGAAACCACAGAAAAAATAACTCAATTAAAAAAGGAAATTAGGGTCATAACAGAGATGACACAACAATGATTTTGTCACCACAAGAAGTAAGACAAAAAGTTATCAAACGCATTGGTCTAATTAAACTTTTAGCGTTTTTATTAATTATTACTACTGCCATGGTTATAGTACTGGCCATCCCCGGTATGCTTGGTGCATTTATTTTAGCTTTTGTTATTACTTTTGTATTTAAGCCCTTTGTAAGCTTTTTTGAGCGAAAGGGGCTAAGCACCACATGGGCCGTTTCTATTCCATTTTTAGTTTCCTCTGTTCTTGTGGCCGGCAGTGTGACTTTGCTTTTACCAATTCTTGTTCAGCAAATTTCGACTCTTCAAGCTGAAGTGCCAAAATATATTTCTCAAGTCTCTGATATGACAAAAGCAAAGTCTTTAACAATAAACACTGTGCTCTCACAATTTACAGATATTGATATTGCAGAACAAGTTATGAGCTATGTACAAAAGTCATCCACAGAGTTTTTAACAACTCTACCAAACGCCATCAGCCTTGCCCTTTCAACACTTATTTTAGCACCATTTTTTGCATTTTTTATGCTCTCTGATGGCCGCATGTTTAGTAAAAAGCTCCTCGCCTTTGTGCCAAATAATTTATTTGAATTGGCTTTAAATCTTCACTTTCAAATTAATAGGCAAATGGGTGGGTTTATTAGAGCAAGAATTTTAGAATCTGCCCTTGTAGGGGGCATTGTTTGGATTGGCTTTTTAATTATTGGCTTTCCTTATGCCGCCTTTTTAGCGCTTTTAGCAGGGGTGACAAATATTATCCCCTATATTGGCCCCATTATAGGCGCAGCACCGGCCATTGTTATTGCTTTTGCTAACGGGTACTCAGCACTAATGATTGGGATTGTTATTGCAATTTATGTTTTAGCTCAAGTGTTAGATATGCTTCTTGTTATCCCGCTTGTTGTTGCAAAAATAGTAAATCTTCATGCTGTGACGGTTGTAGTAGTTATTATTATTGGCGGGCAAATAATGGGAATTTTGGGAATGATTATTTCCATCCCTGTGGCAAGTATTATAAAGCTCATTTTTACCGAGTTTTATAACCATATAGTAGACTTTCGCAGCTAATTTGGCATAGACTTCAAGGCTATGAAAACCTTATTTTTTAGCCTTTTTACCTTGATAGTGTGTCATCAATTAGGGTGCTCCTCCATTCAGGTGGCAGACCCCAATAGTGCCGAGGGTATGTTTAAAATTGCAGAACAACTTGAAAAAGATGAACGCTTTGAAGAAGCTATTACTAAATTTAATGAACTTAGAAATAAACATCCCTATAGCCGCTATGCCACGGAGGCAGAACTACGGGTAGCGGACATTCACTTTAAAAAGGAAGCATTTATAGAATCAGCCACTGCTTACCAGTTATTTAAGGACTTTCATCCCAAACACCCAAGAAACGACTATGTAACTTATAAAATTGCACTAAGTTATTTTAACCAACTTCCTAGCACCATTGACCGAGACCTAACGCCCGCATTTAAGGCCATTTCCGCCTTTAAAGAGGTAGAGAGCTCTTATTCAACCTCAGAATATTTTAAAGAGGCTCAAACTAAAAAAAATGAATGCATAAAAATGTTGGCCGAAAAAGAGCTCTATATAGCTAATTTTTATTTTATTAGAGATATTTATGATTCTGCTTTAAAGCGTTTTGAATCTTTAATTACTAAGTTTCCTAACCGCAGTTTTGATGAAGAAGCTTTATATAAGGCCGGCATAAGCGCCTTTGAAACGGGCCAAAAAGAGCGCGGAGAAAAACATATCAGAGAACTTTTAAAAACATTTCCGAACGGGTCTTACTCCTCTTCTGGAAAAAATGCTTTGGAGAAATATGGCAGTCGTTGATGAGCAAGAACTTCTCGAGGTAGCCAGAGAAAAATTTAGAAATGGCCAGCTTCCTATTGCAGAAAGACTGTTGCAACAACTGCTTTTAATCAACAATCGTCTTCCAGAAGTTTATCAAATGCTTGGCACTATTTATTACGATCAAGGTAAATTCACAAAAGCCATACAAACTTTTAAACGCGCTTTAGAAATTGACCCCACATTCACAGATGCAAGCATTGGTTTATCCATTATCTATAATGATCTTGGCAAATATGAAGAGGGCAAGGCCGTATTTCAAGAGGCGCAAAGAGTTTTAGCATTTAAAAAGACAAAATCTGATCCTTACATTGAAGAAAAGCTTTCTTTAAAGCACTTAGAGCTTGGCGATTTATATTTTCAGTACCAGCGCTTTGATGAAGCCCTTGAGCAGTATTACAAAGCCTCAAGCCTCACCATCAGAAAGCCAGATGCACACATGAAAATTGTTGAAGTTTATATTAAAAAAAATCAAGCCTCAAAGGCAGTTAAAGAGCTACGCAAACTTATTGACTCTTTTCCTGGCTACATACCAGCCCGCTTAAAACTTGGCGTTGTTTTTTATAATTCAAACAAAGTCGTTGAGGCGCTTCAAGAGTGGGAAGGCGTTTTATCTAGAGATCCACTCAATTCTGATGCACAAAATTATTTAAAACTTGCTCAAGAGGCCGGAGTAACTTCCATTTTATGATTAAAAATAAAACCAAGCTTTATATTAAGGCCGACCAAATTAATTCTATTTGCACAAGCCTTGGACGCAACATTACCCGCGATTACACTGGCAAAGAACTTGTGGTGATTGGCATATTAAAGGGTGGTTTGATTTTTTTAGCAGATTTAATTAGAAATATCGATCTAGATTTTAAAGTAGATTTTGTTAGACTTTCTAGTTACGGCCACTCCACCCAAACCTCAGGGAAAGTTGAAATACACCTGGACGTCTCTTTAGATATTAAAAATAAACATGTGCTAGTGGTAGAAGATATTTTAGATACGGGTATTACTTTAGATTTTTTTATAAAGCATTTACAATCTTTTGAACCAGCAAGTATTGAAGTTTGCACACTACTTGACAAGCCCTCTCGAAGACGGGTTGAAGTTTCTGCAAAATATATTGGTAAAAAAATTGATGATCACTTTGTGGTTGGCTACGGCCTAGATTACAAAGAAGTTTGCCGTAATTATGCAGACATTTACCAGGTTTTAGACCCTAGTATTTTATAAATTAATTTAATAAAGGTTTTTTAACATTAAACTCTTTATCAAGCTGAGCTTCCACGTCCGCCTCTGAGGCTTCCTGAATTTCCTCTTTGGTTTTTATGCGGTCTTCTATGAGTTTATTCAAGAAAACATAGTTACCATAAATTCTAAGTAGATTTTCTCTGAAGGTTTTTTCAATTTCTCTATCCGCATTTGAAATCCCTCTAATTTTAAGAAAGTACGCCGATTCTTTTGCTTGTTGTAAAATTTTTTCCATTTCCCGTTTTGTTTTCTCTAAAAACTTATGAGCGCGTTCTGCCTCAATATATCCTTGAAGCTCTACAATTTTTGCATAGTTAAAAAATCCAAATTGGGCGCTTTCCAAATCTGATAATTCACCATATGTTTTTGGAGACATAAGCCCGCGCACTAAAGATGATGCGCAAAGGGCTGCATCTATGGAGTGTGGCTCTTTTGTACCTGAAGCAAAACTTTGGGCTAAAAAGCAGATACTTAAAATAAAAAACAAACTGAGCTTTAACATTAGAAATAAATACTTATGCAGATTTTATGCCCCCCTCAAGTAAAAAATGATTCACTTGCAGAGGCTCTGCGGTGTCGATTTTATTTACACAATCTACGCTTTAAAAGTTAACTAATCAGCGCGTTCATGCAAAAAAAGACAATAGCGGAGAGAATAAATACGGTTACAAGTTTTGATGTCATAGTTGCTTAAGCTCCCTAGTTGCTGATGGGCCCATTAGATCACCACGGGGGACTGCCTGTCAATGCGTTAAGTGCTGGTTATGACTTACAATTTCCCCGACTAGATCATAGTCGTGGGAATCGGTGATTTTAACATTCACAATATCCCCAAGCTTTGCATCGCCTGAAGTTATTAAAACATGTCCATCTATTTCTGGGGCTTGCTCTTGAATGCGGCCCTTTAATAATAAATCACTCTCATCGGATAGACCTTCAATTACAACCGGTAATGTGCGGCCAACAAATCGCTTATGCTTTTTAAAACTAATTTCTTGTTGCACGCGCATAAGTTGATCATGTCTTTTCTTTTTAATTTTTAAATCCACCTGATCAGGCATTTTACCAGCGGGCGTGACATCCTCAGGACTATATTCAAAACAGCCCACCCTATCAAATTCTTGCTCTTTAACAAATTCTAAAAGTTCTTTAAAATCTTCATCGGTCTCTCCGGGAAAGCCCACTATGAATTGTGTTCTAATAACTGCATCTGGAATTTCTGTTTTGATCATCTTTAAAATTTCTAAAATATGTTCTTTTGTCATTTTGCGGTTCATGCGCTTTAAAACACTGTTTGAGATGTGCTGCAAAGGCATATCAAAATACTTACAAAGATTTTTTCTCTCTTTTATTAGACTTACCATTTCTGGCGTTATTCCATCAGGATAGAGGTATAAAACTCGGATCCACTCTAAACCTTCAACATCTGAAAGAGTGCGAAGAAGCTCTGTTGGAGATTCTTTTGCATTTGGATCTTTTCTTCTTAAATCCCAGCCGTAGTCAGTAAAATCATGTGAGACAACGTTAATTTCCTTCACTCCGCCGGCAACAAGCCTCTTTGCTTCTTTTGTAATATTAGTTAGTGTTCTAGATTGTAAATTCCCTCTAATTTTAGGAATAGCACAAAACGCACATCGCTTAAGGCAGCCCTCTGCAATTTTTAAATAAGCAGTATAAAATGCCTGGGTATTAATTCTGGGGGCATCTTCTTCTTGAAGATAAGTGGGTAAATTAAAATAAGACTTTTTTACTTTTAACTTTTCTGCTTCATCTAAAATTTCAGTGATTTTGTTAAACTCCCCGGTACCAATAAACAAATCGGCTTCTGGCAGGCTTTCAACTAACTCATCCTTGTAACGCTGGGTAAGACACCCCGCCACTACTAGCTTCATATTTTTTTTGCCATTAATTTTATACTCTGCCATTTCTAAAACGGTGCTAATAGATTCTTTTTTGGCGGAATCTATGAAGCCACAAGTATTCACAATAATGGCGTCTGCAATTTGAGGGTCCTGGGTTATTTTATAGTCGGCTCTATTAAGGTGGCCCAACATAATTTCACTATCTACTAGGTTTTTAGGGCACCCAAGGCTAACAAAGTGAACAAGTTTTTGTTCCATTATGACCTCATATTTGTGAACTGTAGCGGTATCCCAAGATTTTTTGCTTTAATACTTTGGATAACAGTTTGTAATTCATCAATGCTTTTTGAAGTGACTCTAATACGATCATCATGAATGGCTGGCTGTACTTTTAATTTTAAGTCTTTAATTGCTTGGTTGATTTCTTTAGCCTTTTCTTTTGAAATACCATTAATTAATTTAGCCACAATTCTCTTTGTTCCCATTGAGCCCTCTTCTGGCTTTTGGTAATCCAGAACTTGCGCGCTCACCCCACGCTTAATGAGTTTAGATTCCACAATTTCTTTTAAGGCGTCTATTTTTTCTGAAGTGGTCATTAATTTTATTTCTAGTTTGTCTAGAGTAATTTCAACGGGCAGGTTTTTAAAATCAAATCTAGTTGTTACTTCTTTTTTTGCTTGGTTTACAGCATTATCTACTTCTTGTTTATTTACTTCAGACACTATGTCAAATGAGGGCATAATTATTTTACTCCAAAATGGTTATTTCTGCGTCTTTAGGCGCATCAAATTCAAATTCATTTTTATCAAATTTTTTATCAAACTCTACGGCATCAAATTCTAAAACGGTGTTATTACCAATGTGGTCAACAAAAATAACTTTTTCAACATTCTTTGTTTTTTTATTAATAACCACTTCCAACTCTGTTACAGCTTCATGGGTGGTTTTGGATTTTAAGTAATATCTAATTTTCTCGTTATTATCCTCTTCTTGGGCTGTGTTAACAACATGGTAGCTTTTTGTTAAACCACCTTTTCCCATTAAAAAAGCTACTATTGCGGGCGACTGGTTTTTCTTTGGTCTTTTTGATTTTAAAACAATGGTTCTATCTTGGTCATCCATGGGCGCATCTATCACCCAAACTGCTTTTGGGGTTAATAAGATCGTGTTTTCTTCAGGCTTCACAGTATGCCATTTAAAAAAACCACCCTTTTTGATTTTAATTTCACCAAAAGACTTTTTTTCTTTTTCCAAAAGAGCAATGGTCAGCTTTTTTGTTACCTCCATTGTGATACCACTTGTCTTTGAGTATTTTTTTTCTACTTCCTTTAAGAGCTTTAATTCTTCTTTTAAAGGCGCTGACAAAGCTAAAACTGTATAGAAAAGTATTAAAAATCTATTCATAAAAGTTCACTGTAATCCAGTCTTTATACTCCTTTAGAGCCTTGTTGCAAGGGTTAGACACACTACATTGGGAACGCTTAGGCTTTTAAATGCTTCCTGCATTGTGAGGCCTGTAGTAATGACATCATCTACCAAAAGCCATACACCCTGATAAGCACAGGGGAGTTTAATTTGCGCTTTCATTTTAACCTGCATTCTATCTTGCAAACTTAGGCTTTTTTGCTCTTTTGGGTTTAAAAAATATAGCGTTTCCGGTAGGTGCGGCTTA
This sequence comes from Oligoflexia bacterium, assembly GCA_016715815.1. GTDB lineage: Bacteria > Bdellovibrionota > Bdellovibrionia > JABDDW01 > JABDDW01 > JADJXN01. The sequence goes on along the minus strand of JADJXN010000002.1, from coordinate 372,306 downwards.
TTTAAAACTGCTGCCACGTAGTGCCCCAACATAAACCCATGGTCAACCACAGATGCGTTTTTAGATGGTATGGGGATAACACCAGCTATCACCTCAGCTATTTCAAAGAGAACTTTATTTGCAAGCAGTCTTGCCAATTCTTTTATAAGAGCACGATCTTTGGCCCCTTTACACGCCTTAATTAAATTGTAGGTTACGTCATTTAACTCAAAAAGTGAAAATATGGTTAAATGATTTTGCCTTCTTTTAAGTAAAGGGCTTTTTTGAAAGTTCAGTGCACACACTTTACATAAAACACTTTTTTTAATTAAAAAAATTCCGCACACTCTGCATGAATTTAGGATCATAAAATGAAGAAGGCTTGCAAAGGCTTGGCCCTTGCCTAAAGTCTTTAAACAAAATATGACGTCCGAAACTAAATCCGCAGAGGCGGACAAACTACTGGTTGTGATACTTTACATTTTTTAAAATAGTGACAGCCCTATAAACCTGCTCCACAGCAACCCCAAGTGCTAGATGGTGATTAAGTACAAAATTACTTAAAGATAAAACCATATCAGCGCGCTGTTTGACCTGCGTCCCCACACCAAAAGCGCCGCCAATAACAATAAGAAGTCTTTTTTTAGATGTTGATAAAATATTTTCTATCTTTTTAGAAAACTCTATTGAGTTAAAATTTTTTCCACTTTCATCGCAGAGCAAAACAAAATCATCGGCCTTAAAAAAATTAATAAAGCTCTCTTCCTCCGCTTTTAATTTATGCTCTTTATCTTGCCTTGAGAAATTTTTTGTTGCTAAATTTCTAAGCTCTACTGGCAGCCAAAATGAAATTTTTTTTGCATACTCTTCACTTAACTGGTCAAGCCATGGCGGAAATTTATTTGTTGTGGTTAAAAAAATGACCTTCACTGTACTTGAGGGCAACCCTTCCACAACTCTTCAATTTTATATTTCATGCGTTCTGCATCTTCAAAAACATGTACAACAAGAGCTCCATAATCAACTAAAACCCAACGCCCCTCTCTTGAGCCCTCAAAGCTAAGAGGCCTAACACCAAATTCTTCCTTCACTTTATCTATAATGTTTTCTGCGATAGATACAGTGTGTCTTGTGCTTGTGCCGCTACAAATTAAAGAATAATCAGAGTAGCTGCTACGCTTTAGCATGTCATATATTTTTAAAGACAAGGCTTTTTTATCTAAAGCCGCCTCTGCACAAAAAGTGGCGAAATGCTTAAAATCTTTTATGGCCGGGATACTTCTTTTATAAAAACCTTTTTCCTGTATTAAGTTTAAAACCTTTTCAGGAACCATGTTTCTAACATCACCACCCGTACGTAAACGCTTTCTTATGTCCGTTGATGAAGCATTATTGTCTTGAAGCTGAACCAAATGAATTTCATTTTTATTTTTTAAAACAATTTTATTTAAACTTGTTGTTTTAACATAAGGCTTAAGGGCTGCATTTAAATCCTCTGGCAAATTGTAAAATGAGAACTCTACTCCTGGCCTAGTTACAACTACAAATTGAGAAAGCTTTAATAATTCAGAAAAACTTCGCCACGTGTGTAGGTAATTAAATGCGTCCGCCCCCACAATAAAATAAATATTTTGGCTTTTATGGGTTTTATTAAATTCTTTCAAAGTATCTATGGTGTAGCTAATACCTTTTCTCTTTATTTCAACATCACTTACACCTAGCTCATCCTGGTAATTTGTTATGGCTGCTTGTATTAGCTCTGCCCTGTCTTGTGCGCCTGGGCCTGTAATTTCTCTGTGAGGCGCTTTAAAAGTAGGAATAAAATAAACTTTATCTAAATTTAAATTCATTTTTACTGTCATGGCGGCTTTTAAATGCCCTACATGAATGGGATTAAATGCTCCTCCAAACAAGCCAATTCTTTCGTCTGATAAAACTTTGGTTTTAGCTGGCCTTGCAGTTTTTTTTACTTTTGTTTTTTTAGTCTTAGTTTTCTTCATCTAAAATCCTTGTAACTTCATCTAGAAGTGGTTTTATGCCAAAGCCCGTTACTGCAGAGGCAAAAAGCGGTTTAATTTTTTTCTTTTTAAAGTCTTTTAAAATTATTTCCTTCATTTCTTCACTTAAAGCGTCGGCCTTGTTAACAACAACTATCTGTTTTCTTTTTGATAGCGCAAAAAAGCCTTCTTCATCTTTTTTATTTTTGTCATAAAGTTTTAACTCTTCATTTATGTCTTTAAAATCATCTAAGGGGTTTCTGCCAGAAAAACCAGAGCCGTCAATTAAATGTATAAATACTTTTGTTCTCTCAATGTGTCTTAAAAATTTTATTCCAAGACCCGCGCCCTTATGTGCCCCCTTAATAAGCCCAGGTATATCTGCCACAACAAAATTTTTTTCACCTCTGCCTTTAACAACTCCCAAGTTAGGCGCCAGTGTAGTAAACGGGTAATCTGCAATTTTAGGGCGCGCCGCTGATATTCTTGAAATAAGAGTTGATTTGCCCGCATTTGGAAAACCAATTATTCCCACGTCCGCTAAAAGTTTTAGCTCAAGCTTTATATCTGCTTCTTGACCCTTTTCTCCCGGCTGGGAAAATTTTGGAGCTTGATTAATAGAGTTTTTAAAAAACTGATTCCCTTTTCCGCCACGGCCACCTTTTAAAAATACATATTCTTCACCCTCTTGACTTAAATCTGCAAGCAGCTGGCCTCTCAAGTCTTTGATAACTGTACCAACCGGAACATTTATAACTGCGTCTTGCCCATTTTTACCGGTCATGTTTTGCTTATCCCCCGGATCACCATCTTGAGCAATAAAGCGTCGATTAAACTTAAAATCTAAAAGTGTGTTCATTTGTGGGTTAACTTTAAAAATAACATCTCCGCCAACACCACCGTCACCACCATCAGGACCTCCGCGGGGAACAAACTTTTCTCTTCGCCAAGAAACAGCACCCGGTCCACCGGAGCCTGATTTTACATAAATTTGTGCTTCATCAATAAACTTCATAAAAATAAAAAGGGGTGAAGCAAATTATGTGCTCACCCCTACTATAAAACCTTTATTAAAAACGTCTTTCTATGCTGGCACCACGTTTACATGTAAACGCGTTTTGGATTTTCTTGAAAAATCAACTTTTCCTTCAATTAAGGAATAAATTGTAAAATCCCTTCCCATGCCAACATTCTTTCCCGGGTAAAACTGTGTTCCTCTTTGGCGAACAAGAATTGTTCCTGGCAAAACTACTTCTCCACCAAACCTTTTAACTCCAAGTCTTTTACTCTGCGAGTCTCTTCCGTTTTTAGTACTACCACCAGCTTTTTTGGTTGCCATTTTACTTTACCTCTTTGCCTTTTTGACTGCTTTTTTTGCGCCCGTTTTTTTCTTTGCCCCACTTGTCTTTTTCTTTGTTGCTGCTTTTTTGGGGGCCGCACTTTGAGTTTTTGTTTTCAGCGCTTCTTTTTTTTCAGCTTTTACCTCTGCAGTAATAACATTTGGTTTTGTTTCTGCTTTAAATGTTCCTACAGGGGATGAAATTTCTGAAACAAAAAGTCTTGTTAATTCTGAACGGTGACCCTTCATGCGGCGATATTTATTTCTTCTTTTCTTCTTGAAAACTAAAATCTTATCACCACGGTATTGGCGCTCAATCACAAAGCTCACTTTTGCGCCACTAATGACTGGTTGGCCTATAAGAAGCTTTTCTCCACCAACCATTAAAACGTCTTTAACTTCAATTTCGTCTCCTGGGTTTCCGTTTAGTTTTTCAACACTAAGAGAATCTCCTGGAGATACACGATACTGTCTGCCACCTGTTTTAACTACTGCATAAGGAATCATTTTTTACTTCCCTTCGATAATTCTTAAGAACTCTCTAGAACCCACGTTTTTGCCACAAAATGTCCTGTACTGTCAATACCTTATACCCTCCAAGATGCCCCCAGGTTGAATATATTGCAGTTAAACAAGTTGATCCCTGACTTATTTTTTATAAATTTCAAAGAATTGGCGCTCTAAAGACTCTCTATCATCAGGATGAGCAATGCCAATTAGAGCCTTAGCTCTCTCTCCTACTGTTTTTCCGAAAAGCTCAACATGCCCATACTCAGTCACCACATGGTGCACATGCGCGCGTGTGGTTACAATGCCCGCTCCAGGTTGTAAAACACTCACTATACGGGAGTTTGCTTTTCTGGAGCGCGATGTAAGGGCCAAAATGGATTTTCCACCCTTTGATAAAGTTGCACCACGAATAAAATCTACCTGGCCTCCAACACCAGAGATCACTCTTGCCCCCACAGAGTCCGCACACACTTGGCCGGAAAGGTCAATCTCTACGGCTGAGTTTATTGAAACCATGCGATCATTTTTAGAAATTGTTCTGGGGTTATTTACCTCGCGGGCCTCTAGCAGCATAACGCTGGGGTTATCATTCACAAAATCCATTAATTCTTTTGAACCGTTTAAAAATGAGGCGATGGTTTTGCCGTTATAAATATTTTTTTTAGAATTATTAACCACCCCCGATTTTAATAGTGGCAATAAACCATCGCTCCACATTTCTGAGTGAACGCCTAAGTTTTTATGGTTTTTAAGAGCGGCCAAAACGGCATCAGGAATACTGCCAATACCAATCTGCAAAGTAGAATTATCTTCAATAAACTCTGCTGCAAGGTTGCCAATTTTTATTTCAATTTCTGTAAGCGGCTTTGATTTGGTTTCTATTAATGGGCCATTGTACTCAATGGCTTCATCAATTTGAGAAAAGGGAATAATGCCATCCCCAAAAACTCTTGGCACTTGTGGGTTTACAAGGGCAATAACAAGATCTGCGGTTTCCACTGCAGCCTTTGTAATATCAACACTTGTACCTAAAGAACAATTACCATGTTTGTCCGGAGGCGAAACCTGCACCAAGGCCACATTGGGACGCCTAATATCTTTTCTAAAAAGAAGATCCATTTCAGATAAAAAGCAGGGAATATAATCTACGGAATCAAAATTAATTTGTTTTCTAATGTTGCCACCTACAAATAAATTACTAACCCGAAAATGTTTTGCCATTTCAGGCTGGGCATATGGTGCAGGCCCCTCTGTGTGCATGTGAATAATTTCAACATTTTTAAGTCTTGGGGCTTGATTAACAAGCTCTTGCACAAGGGGAAGTGGTGTTGCCGCCGCGCCTTGAATAAAAACTCTCTGGTTACTTTTTATTTTTTCTATGGCCTGCTTCATTACTTTTACACCTTTGAGATAACGTCAAACTGTTCTATGTGAAAACTTGGCTCTGTCTTTAAAATAATACTTTTACCTAAAGATTCTTCTAGCGTTTCCAGCATGTCTCTTTCTTCATCATAAAGCCAATCAGCAATTTCTGGGTGAACGTGTACAATGGTTGTTTTTGTTTCTTTGTTTTGTTCTCTTTGAAGCTCTCTAAAAATTTCATAGCAAATTGTGGTTTTACTTTTAATAAACCCTTTGCCGTCACAATAGTTACAAGGCTCACACATGGCGCGGGTTAAGCTCTCACGCGTTCGTTTTCGTGTCATTTCAACAAGACCCAGTGAGGACATATTTAAAACATTGGTTTTAGCTCTATCTTTTGCCAGCTCTTCCTTAAGAGCTGTTAAAACTTTGTCGCGGTTGGCTTCTTTTTCCATATCTATAAAATCTAAAATAATAATTCCGCCGCAATTTCTCACGCGTAATTGGTAGGCAATTTCCTTAACCGCCTCAAGATTTGTTTTTATAATAGTGTCTTCTAAATTATGCTTTCCAACAAAGCGACCCGTATTAACATCAATGGCCACAAGGGCTTCGGCTTCATCAATAATGATGTAGCCCCCGCTTTTTAACCAAACTTTTCTGCCTAAAGCGCGAGATATTTCAAGCTCAATCCCAAAGCTGTCAAATATGGGGGCGCCCCCTCTATAAAGCTCTATGTTTTGCTTAAGCCGAGGCATAAATTGATTTGCAAATTTAACAACCTTTTTGTGTGTCTTGGGGTCATCAATTATGACTTTTTTAACATCATCGGTGAATAAATCCCTCACCCCTCTTAGCTCTACATCAAGCTCTTCATGAACAATGCCACTACCTTGCCTGCGCTCATAGCTGCGCTGAATTTCCTTCCAAAGACGAGTGAGGTATTCCATGTCTGTTTTAATACTTTTTTGGTTTATGCCCTCACCTGCGGTTCTAACAATAAACCCGCCCTCGGGGGGGCGCAAAGACTCAACTGTTTCTTTTAATCTTTTTCTTTCCTCTTCAGAGCCAATTCTTCTTGAAATACCAATATGATTTACCGTTGGCATATAGACTAAGTTTCTACCAGGAAGACTAATGTGTGTTGTGATTCTTGCGCCCTTTGTACCAATGGCATCTTTTGCCACTTGTACCAAAAGTTCTTGGCCCTCTTTAACAAGCTCTTGTATAGGTGGGTGATTTTCTAAGTGGCGCCTTGGTCCCTCGTCATCGGTTTCAGAAAGGTCTTCATCAAAGTCACCAGAAAACTCATGGGGCCTAATATCCCCAACATATAAAAATGCCGCTCTATCAAGACCAATGTCTACAAAGCAGGCTTGCATGCCTGGTAAAACACGAATAATTTTTCCTTTAAAAATGTTTCCTACAAGCCCTTTGTCGCGGCAGCGTTCTATCAAAAGGTCTAAAATTGTGCCGTTTTCAACAAGAGCCACTCTTGTTTCAACTGGCGTTGAATTGATTACTAATTCTGAGGGCATAGCACTTAACTGAAAGCTCCTTTTCGCCGATTAAATTAGCACAAAGGATCCTATAATGGCAAAACTTGATCAGCTTTTTGCAATAATGAAGCAACAAAATGCTTCGGATTTACATCTTTCTACCGGAGCGCCGCCTTATTTACGCTTTAACGGCAACATGATTAAGCTTAACTACCATGATTTAACCCCTGAGGAATGCCAATCTCTTATTTTTGAACTTCTAACAGAAAAGCAAAAAAAGCTCTTTATTGAAAATTGGGAACTTGATTGCAGCTACCATGCTGAGGGCATTGGCCGCTTAAGAATGAATGTTTTTATGCAGCGAAAAGGAATTAGTGCTGTTTTTAGAATGATTCCGGAGCAAATAAAAACTGCTCAGGAATTAAACCTTCCAGACACTCTACTTGACATGATCAAAGCTGAAAAAGGCTTAATTTTAGTTGTTGGCCCCACGGGCTCAGGAAAATCAACAACGCTTTCAGCGCTGATTCACCAAATAAATCTTCATCAGCCGTACCATATTTTAACCATTGAAGACCCTATTGAGTTTGTGCATCCGAATGTAAAGTCTCTTGTTTGCCAAAGAGAAGTTTCAAGCCACACAAAATCTTTTGCAAATGCCTTGCGTGCCGCTCTAAGAGAAGACCCAGATATTATTTTAGTTGGCGAGCTTAGAGATTTAGAAACCATCTCTTTAGCGCTTACGGCCGCAGAAACTGGGCATTTAGTATTTGCCACACTTCATACTTCAGGCGCTCATAAAACCATAGATAGAATCATTGATGTTTTCCCTCAGGAACAACAGCCCCAAGTAAGAGTTATGCTCTCTGAGAGTCTTTTGGGTGTTGTTGCACAAACCCTTATTCCAAGAGTTGATGGTACAGGACGCGTAGCCGCGTTTGAAATTATGCATAATACAAGTGCTATTCAAAATTTAATTCGTGAAGGAAAGACATTTCAAATCCCCAATGCCATGCTTACAAGCCGCGGAGAGGGGAATATTACCTTTGATCAATCCCTTCAAGATCTTTTACGCAAAGGTCTTATTTCACAAAAAGATGCAAACGACCTTATGACAAAAAAAATTAACATGGCTACTGCGGCTGGCGGCGCGGTGAATAACCCATCACAAGCAACGGCTGTGAATATTAAAATGCCTAATATTAAAAAAACATCTTAGAAATTAAAATTTAATTGAGCGCCTACGCCTGCAATTTTTTGGTCTTCAGTTAGTGGTACATAGGGGCTAAGGTTGATGGAGTTTTGCACTTGTTTTTTTTCAATATATTCTTCAGTCGTGGCGGATTTGAAGGTTACATAAACTGTTCCACCAATAACACCAACAGCAAAACCAATGGCTATGTTTACAAGCTGCTCTTGGGGACGACCGTAAAAGCTTAGCGTTGATAAACCAAGAATAGCCCCACCAAAGCCAGCAAAAACAATGGTGGCAAGTTGGCGTCTGGGGCCAGTTTTTTTAGCTTTTGTTTCTTGTGCAAAAGATAATTGAAAACTTAAGGTGATAACTAAAAAAGTGGTTAAAAATTTCTTCAAAGCTAATCCCTTCTTATGTAAAAGTCTGTTTGTTCAATTTTATCTGAACTCTCTTGGGCCTCAACCTTTTCCACTTTGGCCGCCGGCGGGCCCTGATGGCACCAAGCAAGCATTTGTGTTACAGCCTGCTCAGATCCTACTAAAAACAACTCCACCCGGCCATCTTTTAAGTTCCTAACCCAGCCTTTAACACCTAATTCATAGGCCTTTTCATGGGCATGGAACCTAAAACCCACCCCCTGAACCTTACCTGAGATGTATACTTTTTTTGCAACCATTGCCTGTAGCTTAAACGTATTTGCCTGGCTTTGACAACAACTGGCTAGATTGATATTGTTATTGCTATGAAAAAACCCGGGCCCGAATTGGAACATCTTGTCGAAGCGGTAACCTCCGCTGTGATGTCTAAGCTTTCAAATCAAAAAGCACAAAACCAAACAAGCTCTTTTGGCTCATCAAGCAATAATATTGATCTTGCCCCCATGATTGACCACACACTTTTAAAACCCGATGCCTCCCATGAGCAAATTAAAAAGCTCTGCCAAGAGGCTATGGAGTATAAATTTGCAACGGTTTGTGTAAATTCAAGTAACGTTGGTTTGGCGGCGCAATTACTAAAAGGCAGCAATGTTAAACCAATTGCTGTTGTGGGCTTTCCCCTGGGCGCAAGCACCGCTTCCGCTAAAGCTTTTGAAACCTTAGAGGCTATTCGTGAAGGCGCTCTTGAAATAGATACTGTTATTAATATTGGTGCTTTAAAAAGCAGAAATTATAGAGAGGTTTATGTAGACATTCGTGCCGTTGTTGAAGCGGCCGGCAACATTCCGGTAAAGGTAATTTTGGAAACCTCTCAGTTAAATGAAGAAGAAAAAATTATTGCCTGTACATTATCAAAAGCCGCAGCGGCAGCATTTGTAAAAACAAGCACAGGCTTTGGCGGCGGCGGTGCCACAGTTGAAGATATAAAGCTAATGAGGCGTGTGGTTGGTAAAGAAATGGGTGTTAAAGCAAGTGGCGGAATTAAAACCAGAGAAGACGCTTTAAAAATGGTTGAAGCCGGGGCCAATAGATTGGGCACCTCTTCTAGTATTGCTATTGTTACTGGCCAAAGTTCAGATACAAAAGGCTATTAAAATTGATTCCCGCTGAGATAATTAAAAAAAAACGAAATGGCCAAAAACTCTCAGAATCTGAAATAAAATTTTTTATTCATGATTACATGATGGGTAATGTTGCCGACTACCAAATGTCTGCATTTTTAATGGCCACGTATTTTTCTGGTATGGATAAAAAAGAAACTCTGCATTTAACAAATGCCATGCTTCACTCAGGATCTGTTATTAATTTTGAAAATAAAGTCTCTCATTACGTTGATAAGCATTCCACAGGTGGCGTGGGAGACAAAACAAGCCTTATTATTGCACCAATAGTAGCAGTATGTGGCTTGAAAGTTCCCATGATTTCTGGCCGTGGCCTTGGCCACACCGGAGGGACTTTAGATAAACTTGAAAGCATTCCAGGGTTTAATGTTTGGTTTGATTTAAATTCTTTTAAAACTTTAGTTAATAGCGTTGGCGCATGTTTTATTGGCCAAACAAAAGAAATTTGCCCTGCTGATAAAAAAATGTATGCCCTAAGAGATGTCACCGCCACGGTTGAAAGTATTCCTTTAATTTGCGCAAGCATTATGTCTAAAAAATTAGCTGAAGGAATTGACTCTTTGGTTTTAGATGTAAAAACTGGCTCAGGTGCTTTTATGAAAACCATGGAAGATTCTATTAGGCTAGCGCGCGCCTTAATTGAAGTTGGAAAATTGAGTGGTAAAAAAATGGTGGCTGTTATTTCTAATATGGCCCAACCCTTGGGTTATGCCGTGGGCAATTCTTTAGAAGTAGAAGAGTGTTTAGATGTTTTAAGTGGCTCGGGCCCTGAGGATTTAAAAAATTTATCAATAGAACTTGCAGCGCAGATGCTTTTAATTGGTAAAAAGACAAAAAACATAAGAGCCGCTAAAAAATTAGCTTTAAATAAAATTACTGATGGCACTGCTATGAATAAGTTTTTAGAAATTATTAAGTATCAAGGCGGGGACATTGCAAGACTTCCCAAGGCGCGCTCTCAAATGGATTTTAGATCTTCTAAATCTGGCTATATTCAAAAATTAGATGCAGAAAAAGTAGGTATAGCCTCTTTAACTTTAGGGGCGGGCCGCTTACGGACTGAAGATAAAATTGATCCTTCTTGTGGCATTTTGCTGCATAAAAAAGTAGGTGATAGTGTTGTAAGAGGTGAGGTTTTGGCCACTGTTTATTATAACAACGACTTAAAACTTAAAAGCTCGTTGGAGCTTTTAAACTTGGCTTATGTTATTGGCTCAAAAAAAGTTTCTCGACCAAAGCTTGTTTTTAAAGTATTGAAATAACTATGCAACTTTCAGATCAACTCAGTGAAGCAAAATCTTATATTAGATCCCTTTGCCCGCTAAAGCCCACTGTTGGACTTATTTTGGGAAGCGGAATGGGAAGCTTTGCTGAAAGTATAGAAAAACAATGCGTGGTTGAATATGAAAGCATCCCTCATTTTGGGACAACTTCTGTTGCCGGCCATAGTGGAAAACTTTATTTAGGAACTGTGGCGGGAGTTCCAATAGCAGCCCTTCAGGGACGCCTTCATTACTATGAGGGCTACACCATGCCACAAGTGGTGTTCCCCACAAGAACTTTAGCCATGCTTGGGATAAAAGTTTTAGTTGTGACAAATGCTGCAGGTGGTTTAAGGAAAAAAATGAAGCCCGGGGATTTTATGGTTATTAATGATCATATAAACCTTTTTGGCGATAACCCGCTAAAAGGAAAAAACCTTGATGATATGGGCCCCCGCTTTCCCGATATGACTGATGCTTATGATAAGAGTTTGGTTAGGCTTGCTCTAAATTGTGCTAAAAAAGTTAAGCTTCGTGCAACCCAAGGGGTTTATGTTGGGCTTACTGGCCCCACTTATGAAACACCTGCTGAAGTAAAATATCTTCAAAAAATAGGTGGTGACGCTGTTGGTATGAGTACAGTTCCTGAAGTAATTGCTGCTAACCACTTTGGCGTAAGAACTGTGGGTGTAAGCTGTATTACAAACCAGGCCGCAGGCCTTTCAAAAACAAAGCTTAGCCATGATGAAGTCACCCAGACCGGAAAGCTTATAGAGAGCCAATTTAAAGACTTTGTGACTTTACTTGTTCAAGAGCTTGGCGCATTACACGCTAGCAGGTAAATCTTTAGATTTATCTTCATTGTTTTGCATTGGATCTACCTGGTTCCGTGTAAATTCATTACACCTCAATGATAATCCACAACCTGTCGCGCGACAGGTAAAGCCCCTTCAACACCAACCAAAGTCCTGTCAAAAGATTTTGGGCAAATGCTAACCCGCCCCCCATTTTGAAGTGTTATTATTAATAACAAGGGGGAGCAAGTTGCATGGACGCGACTTACCTAAAAGCCACACTTTGTGTGGCCTTAAGCCTCTCCGCTGTAGGATGCGGCGGCGGAGGATCTGTGCAAAGTACTAAAACCAATGGCCTTGAGTGCACATCAAGTGTCATTGAAAACAGCTTTTTAGTTGAGTGGAAAGATCAAGTCCCTCAAGAATACAGAAGTCACGCAATTCATCCCGGCTCTCGCGTAACTCATTTTACAAACATAAATAAAGACACCTTAGAAAAAACCATTTTAAAACCCAACGCAGATAAAGTGGTACTTGCTGAACATGATTTTGCGGTTCAAAAATCAGAAAATTTAAATTTAAGTGCTTGCAATACAACTTCTGCTTGGGGGCCAAGTGATATTGGCGCCCAACAGGCCTGGGCGCTTTCAAATAAAAAAGGTGAGGGCGTTACCGTTGCCGTTATAGACACAGGTCTTGATTTAAGCCACCCACTACTAGCGAGTCAGGTATGGAAAAATTTTTCTGAAATTCCAAATAATAATATAGACGATGATAATAACGGCCTCATTGATGATGTTAACGGTTTTAACTTTTTTGATTTTACTGCTGATGTCACAGATACCGAATCCCATGGAACCCATGTCAGCGGAATTATTGCAGGCCAGGCCGGAGATTTAAACTTCACCGGCATTGCACCTAAAGCTAAAATAATGCCGTTAAAATTTACGGACCCCGATGGTATTGGCAATGTTGGGGCGGCAATAAGTGCTATGCAATATGCCTACATCCATGGAGCAAAAGTGATTAGTGCAAGCTGGGGAGGGAACAACTGTAGCAGTTTACTCTCAAAAGAAATTAATAATGCTGTTTTACACGGTAGCGTGTTTGTCAATGCCGCCGGCAATAAGGGAAGAGATCTATCTCGTTCCCCTGAGTGGCCCGCCGCTTACCAGATACCAGGTAAAATCACTATAGGATCCATGAACATTGGCCAAGTTCTTTCAAATTTTTCAAATTATGGTCAGCTTGTTGATATTGCGGCGCCCGGAGAAAATATTCTCAGCACCATGCCAAATAATAAGCTTTGCAGCATTAGCGGCACCAGCATGGCCACACCATTTGTATCAGGTGTTGCAGCATTAATCCTTAGTACTAAGCCCACCTTAAGTCCAGTAGATGTAGTAAACGTTATTAATTCAACAGTAAGCCTTGGCCGTTACGGCGTTAGAACCCAAGGCAAATTAAATGCCGCCTCTGCCATTGAAAGCATTTTACCTTAATTGCCTTTAAACCACGGTGTTTTAACAATTACCCCTAAATCCTCACAAGAAACTTTGTCATCTGTATCATCATTACAAACACCCTTATTATCTTTAACTATTTCCAGTGCTGCGCGGGCGACATAATATTCATGGGTTAAATGTGTGGGGGTTTCTATTTTACTAATTAATACCCCTTTGGGATCATACCGTAAATACTTAGCCAGCTCGTGCATTCTTGAGCGGCTCTCAACAACTGAATCAAAAAGTGCGAAATGAGCGGCGGCTTTAAAAGTAACTTCTTGTCCTGATGGCAATGTGATATTACTGCCGCGGCCTTCTTCAGTAGCAATTTGAAAATATCTTCTAGCGCAAAACTTATCACCCATTTTTGTACATAAATGCCCTAATATGTAAGCGCGCTCTGCCTCTGTAAGATTAGTTTTGGCCTCTTCGGCATCTTTAATTGTTCTAAATAAAACCATGGCTGTCTCGCCCTGAAGATCGTTGTAAAATTCTTCAGCCTCATTGCTAAAACTTAAAACCCCAGGCTTATCTTTACAAGACTTGGCTTGCTTTATGGCTTCCTCCATTTGAGGACCGTGTGTTATGCCAGCTAAATGCAAACTTTCATGCAAAATTGTATCCTTTAAACCGGTGCTACATTTTTTATTAAAAACAATTTCAATCTCAGGCTCGGTGACAAAAAAACCATTCAAAAGTGGTAACGTCGCTTTGCCACAATACTCAACATTGGTTTTATTTGAACACTCTAATGTGGGAGTTTGAAGAAGTGCCACCATAAGCTGAAGTGCTTTTTTAGGATTTTGATTCCCCCAACAAGTAAGTTGCGGTTCAATTTCTTTTTGAAAAATTTCTTCTAAACTAGCCTTCTCAGTGGCGCTACAATTTTTTGCATATTTTATTTTTAAACTATTTGTATGCTCAATAATTGGCATTTTTTCTTTAACAGGTGGCAGGCTTACTTTTCCAAAATTAACTTTTTTTGATCTTGTGCGTTTTTTTCTGCGTTTTTTATAATCAATAAGTTGCTGTTTTGAACCATCTTCCCAGAGAATATTTTCTTTTTTTGAATCCAGTTTGCCAAAAAGAGTTCTTTGCTGTTGCACATTCACAACATTTTTATCAGCAAAAACCAAAACTGCCTGATCTTTAGTGCCATACCACCTTACTCCAAGGCCCCGAACAATAAGGGCATAGGGATCTTGGTCTGCTTTATCGTGTTGTTTTAGCCACAACTGGTTCCAATCCCCCGCCGGACCCTCTTCAATTTCTAGTGGTAAGTCTAAAATATTATCTTTCAAAAAATATTCACTCATCGAAGAGGTGAGAGCAAATGCGGAACTATTAATACATAGCGTTATAATGGTGGCGACTATGGCTGCTTTTTTCATTTTTTCCCTCTTTGTGGCATTTAATTAAAAACGATCATGAACCCACTTTCAAGCTGGAAATTTTATCTGCGCCCGTGTTACCTCCTAAGCTTATGGCACAAAAGTTTTATATAGAAGATTTAAATAAACACGTTGGTCAAAGCGTTGAATTAAAAGGCTGGGTTTATAATTTAAGATCTAGTGGAAAAATTAAATTTCTGCTTTTACGTGATGGCACAGGTCTTTGCCAATGCGTTTACTTTAAGGGAGAATGTGATGACGCCTCATTTGAGGAATTTTCAAAGTTAACACAAGAAACATGCGTGACCGTCACTGGCGTTGTGAAAGAAGAAAAACGCAGCCCCGGTGGCTATGAGTTAAGTGCGCGCACATTAAAAATTAATGCGCCCTCTGTTGATTACCCCATTGGCCCCAAAGAACATGGACCTGATTTTTTATTAAACAATAGACATTTGTGGCTACGCTCTAAAAATCAACACGCCATTATTCGCCTTCGCGCTGAAATTATTAAAGCTATTCGCGATTTTTTTGATGGCAGAGGTTTTACCCTTGTAGATGCTCCCATTTTTACACCCAGCGCGTGTGAGGGCACATCAACGCTTTTTGAAACAGAGTATTTTGATGAAAAAGCTTATCTTTCCCAAAGCGGACAACTTTACATGGAAGCCGGCGCTGCTGCGTTTGGAAAAGTTTATTGTTTTGGGCCAACATTTCGAGCAGAAAAATCTAAAACCAGAAGGCATTTAATAGAATTTTGGATGGTTGAGCCAGAAGTTGCTTTTAATGACCTTTATGACAACATGGAGCTTGCCGAGCAATTTGTTGAGTATATTGTTCAGAGAGTTTTAAAAAATAAATCTGAAGAGTTAAAAGTTTTAGAAAGAAACGTTGAGGTTTTAGCAAAAGTAAAAGCACCTTTTCCTAGGCTGCATTATAAAGAAGCAGCAGAAATTATTTTCAAAGAAAACCCTCAGTTTAAAAAGGGGGATGATTTTGGCGGCACAGATGAAACCATTATTTCATCAAAATTTGAAAAGCCTGTTTTTGTTCACCATTACCCAAGTGCCATAAAAGCCTTTTACATGAAAGAAGACCCTTCAGAGCCGGGCAGCTCCATGAGTTGTGATTTATTGGCAACAGAAGGCTATGGGGAAATTATTGGCGGTGGCCAGCGCGAAGACGACATGATTAAGCTTGAAGCAAAAGTAAAAGAACATGGTTTAAAAATGGAAGATTTTAATTGGTATTTTGATTTAAGACGTTACGGCTCTTTTGAGCATGCAGGTTTTGGTTTGGGAATTGAAAGAACCGTGAGTTGGATTTGTGGAATTTCTCATGTGAGAGAGACAATTCCTTTTCCAAGAATGTATGGACGCCTTCGTCCATAAAGGGGAAATAAAATGCTTGAAGTATCAACAAAAGAAAAACTCAAAGATTTAGAAAAAAGAAATGAAGACGCTTTTTTGGGCGGCGGAAAAGAACGCCTAACAAAGCAAAAAGAAGGCGGAAGGTTAACCGCAAGAGAAAGACTTGTTGTGCTTTTAGACCCGGGCTCTTTTGTAGAATTTGACCGTTTTGTAACTCACCGCTGTTCTGATTTTGGCATGAAAGAAAAAAGAATTGCTGGAGACGGGGTTATCACTGGCTATGGCCGTATTAACGGAAAATTGGTTTATGTTTACTCCCAAGATTTTACTGTTTTTGGTGGAAGCTTAAGCGCCACAAACTCTAGAAAAATTTGTAAAGTCATGCAAATGGCCATTAAAAATGGCGCCCCCATGATTGGTTTGAATGATTCTGGCGGCGCTCGCATTCAAGAAGGCGTTGAATCTTTGGGTGGTTATGCAGATATTTTTTTAAGAAACACTTTAGCCTCAGGGGTAATACCACAAATATCTGCTATTATGGGCCCGTGCGCGGGGGGCGCTGTTTATTCCCCAGCAATTACTGATTTTATTTTTATGGTTAAAGACACAAGCTACATGTTTGTAACAGGGCCTGATGTTGTAAAAACCGTAACACATGAAGAAGTTTCTAAAATGGATTTAGGGGGCGCTCAAACACACAACACAAAATCAGGCGTGGCTCACTTTGCTTGCGAAGACGATAAACATACACTTTTAATGATTCGTGAGCTTTTAAACTTTTTACCTTCAAACAACATTGATGACCCGCCAGTTTTACCAGCGAAAGACCGCACAGACCGCACCGAGGAAAAGCTCAACTCTATTATTCCTGATTCGTCTAAAAAACCCTATGACATGAAAGAGCTTGTACGCTTAGTTGTTGATGAAGGTTATTTTTTAGAAGTTCAACAGCACTACGCCGGCAATGTTGTTATTGGCTTTGCTCGCCTTAATGGAAGAAGTGTTGGCGTTGTGGCTAACCAGCCCACAGTTTTAGCAGGGTGTCTTGATATTAATGCCTCTGTTAAAGCCGCACGCTTTGTTAGATTTTGTGATGCCTTTAATATTCCACTTATAACATTTGTTGATGTTCCAGGTTTTTTACCAGGCACTAACCAAGAATATAATGGCATTATCCGCCACGGAGCAAAACTTTTATATGCTTATGCTGAAGCCACAGTTCCCAAAATTACTGTTATTACAAGAAAAGCTTACGGCGGCGCCTATGATGTTATGAGCTCAAAACACATGCGTGGAGATGTGAATTTAGCTTACCCCACTGCTGAAATTGCCGTTATGGGCCCAGAGGGAGCGGTGAATATTATTTTTAGAGAGCAAATTGCAAAAGCCAACGGAGATGCCAGTGCAAAAACAAAATTAGTTGATGATTACACAAAAACTTTTGCAAACCCCTACAAAGCAGCTGAGCTTGGCTACATTGATGAAGTCATTGAGCCCTCTCAAACAAGAATTAGACTTATAGATGCCTTAGAGATGTTAAAAAATAAACGCGACACTAACCCGCCAAGAAAACATGGCAATATTCCACTTTAAAAGGAGAAGCTTTGATGTTTAAAAAAATCCTCATAGCAAACCGTGGTGAAATTGCCATTCGCATTCACAGAGCCTGCACAGAAATGGGAATTAAAACTGTGGCCGTGTTTAGTGAGGCAGATAGAAACAGCCTTCACGTACTTTTTGCCGATGAAGCTTATTGCATAGGGCCCGCCCCCTCTAGGGAGAGTTATTTAAATATTCCAAAAATTATTGATGTTGCTAAAAAATCAGGCGCCCAGGCCATTCACCCTGGTTATGGTTTTTTATCTGAAAATGAAGATTTTGCTGAAGCTTGTGAAAAATCTGGCATTGTTTTTATTGGCCCGACTGTTCATGCCATAAGCTCCATGGGTGATAAGCTTTCTGCACGAGAGCTCATGAAAAAGGCCGGGGTGCCCATTGTGCCCGGAAGTGATGGCCCCATTAGCACCATTGAGGATGTCAAAGCTGTTGTTAAAAAAACTGGCTTTCCCATAATGATTAAAGCTTCTGCCGGTGGCGGCGGAAAAGGCATGCGCTTTGTAATGAGTGAGAGTGAATTAGAAAGTGCCGTAAGAGCCGCAAAGAGTGAGGCATTAAATTATTTTGGTGACGACAAAGTTTATGTAGAAAAATACATAAAAAACCCTAAACATATAGAGATCCAAGTTTTTGGCGACACAAAGGGAAATGTTGTTCATATTTTTGAGCGAGAGTGCTCCATTCAAAGACGGCATCAAAAAATTATAGAGGAATCTCCCTCCCCAGCACTTGATCAAAAAACCAGAATGGCTATGGGAGAAATTGCAGTTAAAGCGGCAAAATCTGTTAATTACACGGGAGCCGGAACTGTTGAGTTTATTTATGACATAGACACCGGTGATTTTTACTTTTTAGAAATGAACACTCGGCTTCAAGTTGAGCACCCTGTAACAGAGCTTGTAACTGGAATTGATCTAGTGCAGGAGCAAATTCTTGTAGCCGCTGGTAAGCCTATGAGCTTTAAACAGCATGACCTTGCTCAAAAAGGTTGGGCACTAGAGGTTAGAATTTATGCAGAAGACCCCATTACTTTTATGCCAAGCCCGGGGAAAATTGTAAGGTGTCGTCACCCGCAAGGGCCATTCACAAGAGTAGATAGCTATGTTTACCCTGGCTATGAGGTTCCCATGCATTATGACCCCATGATTGCAAAATTAAGCACTTGGGGAGAAACCAGAAGTGATGCTATTAGGCGTTGCCAGCGCGCATTAGATGAATTTATTTTATCCGGGATTAAAACAAATATTCCTTTGCATAAAAAAATTCTTACTAATGAGACGTTTTTAAAAGGAGATTTTTCAACCCATTTTATTGATAAAGACTTTGATGGGTTTGATAAGCTTTTTACAGTTGTTGATGACCGCGTGTTTTTAATTAACGCCGCCATTGAAGCTTTTAATGAGCACAAAAGTCACGGTGTTTGGGATTTAAATCTTTCAAGCCACTGGAAAAAGCTGGGCAGAAGACTTTCACTCAGGTAACGGAGAGAAAATGTATTTTGAAGCAGAAGTTAAAAAGAAAAAATATAAGATAGAAGTAGATGAAACCAAAACCCATTGGCTTGTAAAGCTTCAAGCCTTAGGTGAGGCGCCTGAGAACTTTCAAATATCAAAAGTTGATTATACAAAATTTGATGATGCCATTTCTTTTTTATTTGACGGCAAGTCCTACATGATGGACGTTGTGCCATCAAAGGATGGCTATGTCATTTTCACTGGTAATAGCTACAGAAATGTTATTATTCACAATGATGAGAGTCTTTTACATGAATCTTTAAAGGGCGGAGCAAACCTTGCAAGCTCAGATAAGCTTGTGGCAGGAATGCCAGGTAAGATTTCAAAAATATTTGTAACCCCAGGCCAAGAAGTTTCAGCCAATACACCCCTTTTAATTATGGAAGCTATGAAAATGGAAAATGAAATGCGCTCTGCTTTTGATTGTATTATTAAAGATATCCATGTGAAGGAAGGCGCCTCTGTAGAATCGGGAGCACTGCTTGTCACCTTTGAAGCCAAGTAAAACTGTTTTTGGCCCTAAAGATTCTTTAATTTCAGAAGAAGATCTTGGAAACCCCGGAGAGTACCCCTTTACTCGCGGCATTCAAAAAGACATGTATCGGGGTCGGCTTTGGACCATGCGCCAGTACGCAGGATTTGGAACCGCTAAAGAAAGCAACAAACGCTACAAGCTTTTATTAGATAAAGGCCAAACAGGTCTAAGTGTTGCTTTTGATCTTCCAACACAAATGGGCTACGACTCTGATGATTTAATGGCAAAGGGTGAAGTGGGAAAAGTAGGGGTTGCCGTTTCTTCCTTGGAAGATATGGAAATTTTATTAAAAGACATCCCTTTAAATAAAGTTTCAACCAGCATGACCATTAACGCTACCGCGGGAATTTTACTTGCTCTTTATATTTGCGTGGCTAAAAAACAAAAAGTTTCTCTCAAAGAAATTAAAGGCACTATTCAAAACGATATTTTAAAAGAATACATCGCCCGAGGCACTTACATTTATCCTGCAAACCATTCTTTAAGACTTATTTCTGATATTTTTTCTTATTGTAAAGATAATGTTCCTCAATGGAATACTGTTAGTATTAGTGGCTACCATATTCGTGAAGCAGGGGCTACGGCCATACAAGAAGCAGCCTTTACTTTGGCCAATGGCTTAACTTATGTTCAAGCAGCCCTTGATTCTGGCCTTGATATTGACGATTTTGCTACACGTTTAAGCTTTTTCTTTAACGGGCATAATAATTTTTTCGAAGAAGTAGCAAAATTTAGAGCCGCTCGAAGAATGTGGGCAAAATTTATGCGTGAGCGCTTTAAAGCAAAAAATCCAAAAAGCTGGCTTATGCGCTTTCACACTCAAACTGCTGGAGTCACACTCACCGCACAACAGCCAGACAATAATATTGTGCGTGTTTCTCTTCAAGCCTTAGCCGCCGTATGCGGCGGCACCCAATCTTTACATACAAACTCTAAAGATGAGGCCCTGGGTCTGCCAACAGAGCTAGCAGCAACAATTGCTCTGAGAACACAGCAAATTATTGCCTATGAGTCAGGCGCCGCTGACGTGGTTGATCCCCTTGGCGGAAGCTATTATGTAGAAAGCCTCACTAATGAAATTGAAGCCAAAGCTTTAGAGTACATAAATAAAATTGAATCTATGGGCGGAGTGATACGCTGTATAGAAAATGGTTTTATTCAAAAAGAAATTCAAAACTCTTCCTATGACTTTCAAAAAAAAGTCGACTCCAAAGAAGAAATCATTGTGGGCGTAAACCAATTTGTAGAAAAAGAGCTTATAAAAACACCCATATTAAAAGTATCTCCAAAACTTGAACGCAGCCAAGTGGCAAGACTAAAAAAATACAAAAAGGTGCGAAACATAAAAGTTGTTCAAAAAAATCTTGAACAAATTAGAAATGCTGCAAAAACAAAAAGTAATTTAATGCCTCTTTTTGTTGAAGCCCTTGAGGCCAAATGCACTTTAGGAGAAATAAGCCATGCTTTAAGAGATGTCTTCGGACTTTATAAGGAAAATGTAGTTATTTAGAGATACTTGCCATTTGTTCTAGCTTTTTAACTTCAAGTTCTGCCTTATTAACTAAAACTTCAAGCTCCATAATTTTCTTTTTTGTCTCATAAGATTCACGCAAAGTTGGTGTAATAACGGCAAATTCGTTTTTAAACCATTTAACGGGGAATTTAATGCCGTCTTCTAAAAGCTCTTTCTTAATTTTTTTAAAATTTGTAACAACATAGGCTTCAGATTTAAACATGTGCTCTATGGATGATTCAACTTCGTAAGCATTTGCATGTTTGTGTATAAGACTCTCAATAATAACTTCTTCCGCTAAGCGATACTTAATAATGTTATATGTAGCTTTTAGGTAATCCTCTGTTGCGCGCAATAGATCATCTCGCCATTGAACTTCTGTAAAACGAGTGGGTTTAATAAGTATTTTTTCAAACCTAAAATCCATTGTTTTTTTTGCCCGGGCGTATTCGTTTTCGGAGTTTGCATATTCCATTTTTTCTTTTTGATTTAAGCTTAGGTACAAAAGTCCATGAATATACTCGTGCGCCAAAGTTAATTTTGGTGAGGCTGTGGATATAAAAATCGTATTCTGAGATAAGCTGACGTCCTTATCTAAGGAAGAAATAAAAACTCCATCAAGGTTTGCAAATAAACCCAACCTTTTAGTAAACTCTAAAAATTCTTTTTGGCTTAAAAATTTTAAATTTTTATATGCTGAATATTGTACTTTAATGTTTTCTGGTGATTGATACGTTATTAGATCAATTTTATCATTTTGAATATTTGAAATCAGATTTTCAAAAGACCCATTTATAGCCTGATAAACTTTTTCTTCATTAAGTTTCCGATCAAACGGAAGACTCAAAGTTTTTGCGTGTGTTGTAAAAGAAATAACACTGGCTAATAACAATAAAAGTAAACTTGTTCTTTTCATACATCTCCCCATCGCCAATTAAGGTTTAGCAAATTAACGCGTTAAATCATAGGGGGTCAGTTATTGTTGAATTTTTTACTGGGCTCAAATATTCGAACAAGAACAATACTAATCTCATATAAAAGAATGAGCGGGCCTAAAAGCGCCACCATACTTATAGCATCTGGCGGGGTCACAATAGCCGAGATAACAGCCATAATTAAAATTGCCCAACGCCTGTTTTTTTTCAAAAAAGTTACATCCACTACGCCCATCATTCCTAAAAATACAATCACCAGTGGAATTTCAAACGCGGCTCCAAAGCCAAGAAAGAATTTAATAATAAAATCTAAATACTCATTAATTGTAATAATGGGGATATCAGCACTACCACCAAAAGAAATTAAAAATTTAAACGCAGCGGGCATTACTAAAAAATAAGCAAACAGGGCTCCACTTAAAAATAGTAAGACTCCAGAAAAAATAAAACTGATGGCATATTTTTTCTCTTTTGAGTAAAGGCCAGGGGCAATAAATTTCCAGACCTGGTAAAGCCAAAAGGGCATAGTTAAAAACACGCCCGCTAAAAAACTTACTTTTAAATGAGCCATGAACTTTTCAAAAACTCCAATATAGTGCAGCCCCTGTCCGCCTGTCGGTAAGAATGGCAATATAGGCGCTCGAATTACTTCAAATATTTTTTCACTAAAGCCGTAGCAGGCTACAAAACCAAAAAATAAAATAAAAACAATTCTAATTAGGCGCGCTCTAAGCTCACCCAAGTGCTCTGTTAGGGGTTGTTTTTCATCAGACATTTTTATTATCTTCTTTTGATGATTTTTTCTCTGGCTCAGAGGATGTAAGCTCATTAGTTACTGAATTTGAAACTTCATTCATGGCTTTTTTAAATTCATTAATTGTGCGCGCAAGAGTCTTTGCAATTTGAGGAAGTTGTTTGGGGCCAATTACAATAAGACCAATAACGGCTAAAAGAACTAATTCACCAAAACCAAGGTTAAACATTCTTTTTTATTAGCACGGGTGATAAACCCTGGTCCACTAGGTATTTTTTAGCCGCCTGGCTACCTGTTTTTAGGTAAGCCTCATAGAGCTGCAGTAGACCCTGATCAGTTTTGGGCAAGAGCTCATGGCTCATTTCATTTAATACACACACAAAACCAGAGAAGTGGTTGTGTAGTTCAAAATACAGCTCATGAAACTGTTGATCTTTAATGGATTCAGAAAGGGACCTATAGGCAATGGAGCCCATTTGGCGGTAATAATCTAAATCTATTACTTTGCGAGTTAAAGAGTCTCCAAAAAAACCACTTACATATAATGAAGTGTCTCCTAATTTTTTTAAAATTTTTATTTTATCCGCCTCTGGCAATCCCTTTTCTTGGGATTTTAAGAGCTGAATAGCCAAAGGATCGTTATCTAAATTATTAACAAACATGTACCTCTCTAAGAGGTCTACTATGTAAAACTCAACGTTTTCAGAAACAGATATTTTATTGCGTGTTAGGACTTGGTTAACACGCTCTTTAAAAAACTCCTGAGGCTTTTGGCACAGTGCGATCTTCTTACCAACCATATATAAATAGGAATCGGCAAAAACTGGCCGTCCTTTTATCTATAATTATCTAATATTTAATGTTTTTTTAAAAATAGGTATTTTAAAACCCTACTTTAGGCTTGTTTGGCCCCACAACGACAGTTACTGCTGGCTTTAAAAAAAGCTCTTGGGCCAGATGAATCACTTGGCTAGGCTCAATATGTTTTATTTTATTATAAAACTCAAAAGCCTCTACACAATCTATCCCATAAATTTCGTCAAATAAAATCGAGCTTGCCTGACTAGAGTTTCTTTGAAGGCCAATGTGGTTTTGACCCACCAAGTATTTCTTGGCTCTTTCCAGTTCATCATAATCCACCAAAAATGTGGCCATTTTATTAAACTCTTCCTTCAGCATTGAAATGGCCGTTTCCGTTTTCTCTGGTGAGCAACCAATGTAGGCTCCAAAATAACCTGTATCTATTCCTAAAAGTTGAATGGGCGCAACGGTATAAGCTAAAGAAGCTTTATCCCTTAGCTCTAAAAATAACCTTCCACCTTGGCCAGATAAAATGGCTTGAATTATTTGAAGAATATATCTCTTCTCATCTGAAAGCGTAATGCCACGATAGCCTAAAACAATATGGGCTTGCTCTTTTTTAAGGGGAATAAAAATATTTTTTTCTTTCTCTAAAAGCTCTGTTGTAAATGTCTTTGTGTGTTTTTCCCCTTTTGGTTTTTGAGAATCAACTCTAGTAAAAAATTCTTTGATTTGGCTTTTTTCAAAATCCCCCACTGCCACAAATGTTGTGTTAGCCGCCGCACATTGTGCTTTGAAAAAACTTAAAAGCTCTTGTGTTGTGGCTTGCCTTAAAAATTCTTGGGAGCCTAAAACATCCATAGAATAAGGGTGGCCGGTGAAAATATTTTCCATGAATTTTTGAATAGCAATACTGGAAGGGTTGTCTTCTTTTGATTTTATATTTTCAATTTGAATTTGTGCTTCTCTTTGGATTTTTTCAAAATTAAATGTGGGCTGAAGTAATAAATCCTCAAGTGCTGTCTCAACCTCATTAAAGTGAGGGCTTAAAATATCAAAACTAACCCCCATACTATTTCTTCCGCCAAAGCAGGAATAAGAACCAGCATGGCTTTCAATTAGTTTTGCTATCTCTTCTTCGCTGTAGTTTTTAGTTCCTGCCGCCCAGGTATTAGAAACCAGTGTGGTTATGCCGTTATTATTTTTAGTTTCTTGTCTTAAACCACCAAGTTGGCCCATTTTAATACTTAAAAGCGGGATCTCTGGGTTTTGCTTTAAAATAAGCCTGCCGCCGTTTGGCAAGTTAATTTTTTCTATTTCGTGTTTTGCTTTTTCTAAAGAAAGGGGTACTTTAATTTTTTTACCACTTATGTTCTTTTTCGCCATTTTAGGCGGTTTAACTTTAAGGGCATTAGTGAGGTCTGATTTTAATTGCAAAATTTCTTCAAAAAAATGTTTTTGGCTAAAACCTTTAGACTCTTTTTTATCAAGCAAAATTGAAACACTCATTTGCTTTGGGTTTAGATATTTTCTTGCCACCTTAAACACATCTTTTGGAGTTACTTTTTCTAAAAGGTTTAAATATTTTTGTACATATTCTGGGTCTTTTGCCATTGTTTGAAAATAACCCACCTTGCGCGCTAGCCCATCTACTGTTTCAAGGCCATAAATCTCATCAGACTCAATATTTAGCTTTGCACTTTGAAGCTCCTCTATCCCAACGGCTTCTTTTAAAACCAAAGAGAGCTCCTCTGCAATTGCACTAAGGACTTCTTTAATGCGGCTCATTTGAAGGTGAGCAGTAATAATAAAAATACCATTATCAAGAGGGTTATAACTTCCTGAGGCAATGGAGCTCACAAGGGGGCTTTTAAGCCTTAGCCTTTTTACAAGTCTTGAGCTGTCTCCATAGCCTAAAATAATTCCCAATAAATCAAGAGCAGGGACATCTTTGTGAATGGCCCCCGGAACCTTAAATGCAATATTAACTATGGCCTCTTTAAAATCAGATGTTTTGTAATTGTAGTTAAGTTTTTTTTGTTTTGGCTCTTTTGAGCGTTTAATTTTTTTCAGTTTATTCGGTTTAAAATCAGCAAAGTATTTTTCTATCAGCGGTTTGATTTTATTTTTATTAATGTCTCCTGTAACCACCAGACACATATTTGATGGTACATATCGGGCGTTATAATACTCTGCTATTTTTTTTGTACTTACTGCTTTTATGTTTTTGTCATAGCCAATAATGGGTATTCCATAAGGGTGTTTTTTATAAACTGTTGAAAAAATTTGCTGGCTTGCTACCTGTGATGGATTGTCAAAAGATCTTTTTATTTCCTCAATGACAACTTCGCGCTCTTTATTTATTTCAGCATTGTCAAAGCGTGGGTGCCCCATCATTTGGCTTAAAACTTCAAGGCCCACTTCCTGCTCAGTACTTGAAAGGGTGACATAAAATACAGTGTGGTCAAATGTAGTGTAAGCATTTAATTCTCCTCCACTTCCCTCAACAATTTGGGCAATTTGTCCCACCCCAAATTTTTGAGTTCCTTTAAAAACAAGATGCTCAATAAAATGGCTAAGGCCTTCTTCATTCTTTTTTTCATCCGCACTTCCAGTCTTAACCCATACTTGAACAGAAACAACAGGGGCTTTGTGTGACTGGATTAGTAAAACTTTCAATTTATTTTTTAGTTGGAATTTTGTCAGCATTTAAAGCACTCTACCTTATGGCTTTTGGTGTTTATGTTCACATACCTTATTGTCTTCAAAGGTGCGTTTACTGTGACTTTGCCACCTATGAATCCTCTCAAATACTACCCCCTGAAGAATACATCAATCTTGTTTGTGAAGAAATAAAATTGAAGGCGCCTCATATTAAACCACGCCCCGTTGATACTATTTATTTTGGCGGTGGCACCCCCTCGCTGCTTGAGCCAGAGCTTATAAGAAAAGTACTTTTAACTCTTAAAGACTGTGGCTTTACTCCAAAAGAGCATTGCGAAATAACACTTGAGGTCAATCCTGCTACTGTGAATACTAAAAAAATCACTGCGTTTTTAGTTATGGGCGTTAACCGTTTTTCTTTGGGCGCACAAACTTTTCGAGACGATTTATTAAAAATAGCAAATAGAAAACACTCCGCCCGTGACACCATAAACACGCTCGCTCTTTTTAAAGACCTTGTTTCTAATTATTCTGTCGATCTTCTTTTTGCATTGCCGCTTCAAACAATGGATGACCTTAAAAAAGATCTTGATATTATTATTCGCTACGCCCCAAAACATGTGAGCCCCTATTGCCTTACCGTTGTTGAGTCAAACCCCATGGCTAAAAACCGCCCCATGGAGGCAGATCAAATTAGAATGTTTTCTCTAATTGAGGAAACCCTCACACAAAGTGGGTTTAATAAATATGAGATTAGTAATTTTAGCTTACCCGCATATGAAAGCCGCCACAATTTGCTCTACTGGAATGACCAAGAATATTGGGGCGTAGGCCTAAGCAGCCATAGCTATATAAAATGGGGTAGTTGGGGCACGAGATTTTGGAACCCGCGCTCTATTGAAGAGTATGCAAAGTTTAAAAAATTAAATTGGCAAACCCTGGGGTACCATGAAGTTTTAAGTAAACAAGAGGCGCTGACGGATTACTTTCATACTCAACTTAGAAAAACCTCGGGACTAAATAAGCATGCTTTTGTGAATAAATTTTTAAATCCTCCTCAAAAATATGCCGCAAAAGAGCTGGCGACTTTAAAATCACAAGGCCTTTTAAGAGAAGACCCTGAAAGACTATTTTTATCCCAAAAGGGTGTTCTTGTTTCAAACCAGGTTTTTAAAGAGCTTACTTTTTTGCCTAATTAGGGGCCAGTAGTTGACAAAAAACAGTAGTATAATCATATTCTTATGGCATGACAGACGACAAAACTGAAAAAACCCAAGAAGAACAAGCGCAAGGCTCTGCTGAAAATTTATTAAACGAGCTCGACGAAGCCAAAAAACAATACCTGTATTTGCGCGCTGATTTTGACAACTACAGAAAGCAAGTCATAAAAGAAAGAGCTGAGCTTGTAAAGTTTGGGGCGGAGCCCACTTTAAGAGAATTTTTAAATATTTTAGATAACCTTGAAAGAGCTGCACACACGCCAGTAAGTGCCGACACCTTGGAGGCTTATAAAAATGGAATTGAGCTTATTATTACTCAATTTAAAAAATCCTTAGAGCGCTTTGGCGTACAAGAAGTTCCTTGCTTTGGTGAACCCTTTGATCCAAATGTTCATGAAGCGCTTAGCTCCATCAGTGATCCTAATATTGCCAATAACACCGTAGCAGAAGTTTTTAAAAAAGCTTATAAGCTTCACGGAAAAGTAATTCGCCCAGCACAAGTGGTCGTTAACACTGTGAAGGAAAACTAAAATGGCACAAAAGCGAGATTACTATGAGGTTTTAGGTGTTAAGCGTGGCGCTTCAGGCGACGAGCTAAAAAAGGCCTACCGAAAACTTGCCATGCAACACCACCCAGATAAAAACCCCGGCAACAAAGAAGCTGAGGAAAAATTTAAAGAGGTCTCCGAAGCTTATGACGTTTTAAGTAACGAAAAAAAACGACAAATGTATGATCAATTCGGCCATTCCGCTGGTGGCGCTGGTGGCCCAGGCTTTGGTCAAGGTGGGTTTGGCGGCTTTGGAGACGCTGGAAGTTTTCAAGATATTTTTAATGATGTATTTGGAGATTTTTTTGGAGCCTCTAGTGGCGCACGCCGGTCACGCTCAAGAGAAAAGCCAAGAGGAGCTGATCTTCGCTATACTTTAAATGTTAGTTTTGAAGAAGCTGCAACTGGCTGTGAAAAACAAATAAATTTTATGCGCAACAAAGGCTGCACGACTTGTAAAGGCACAGGATCTAAATCTGGTACTGGAAAAGTAAAGTGTAGTCAATGCAACGGTCTAGGAGAGGTGCGTTTTCAGCAAGGTTTTTTTGCAGTCTCACGTCCTTGCCCCCAATGCCAAGGAAGTGGTCAAATTATTAAAGACCCTTGTGGCACATGTAAGGGCCAAGGGGTTACACAAGCCGCCTCAAAACTTTCTGTAACTGTTCCTGCAGGCGTTAATACTGGACAAAGGCTTAAGTTAAAAAATGAAGGTGATGCGGGCCCCCATGGCGGCGACCCAGGCGATTTATATGTTGTAATTCAATTAAATGAGCACCCTCTTTTTGAACGCCAAGACGATGATATTGTTTGTGAGCTCCCCTTAAGCTTTCCTGAGCTTGCTTTAGGGGTTGAGGCCTCTGTCGCCTCTTTGCAAGGAAACATTGCGCTAAAAATTCCCCCTGGCACACCCAGTGGGAAAGTATTTAGAATTAAAGGCAAGGGATTTTCGCACTTAGGCGGCTTTGGCTCTGGTGATTTATTTGTCAAAGTAGTTGTTGATGTGCCAGATCATTTAACTTCAGAGCAAAAAGAGCTTCTTAAAAAATTGAGCGACACTTTACAAGACACTCCCTTAAAGACAGAATATAAAAATAAAGTAAAAAACTTAAAAAGGTAAGCCTCTTTAATGCTTCAAAAAAAATTAACACTTTTAATATTAGTTCTCTTTTTTGTTTCTTGCTCAACAACACCAAAAAAAGAAGAGGCGCCCAAAACTTATGCCCCAAGGGCAACAGAGAAAGCTTTAAAAGATTATCGTGAGGCCGTAGCCCTTTATAAATCTAAAAACCACTCAGAATCTTTAAAAAAATTAGGTCGGTTTATTAAAATCTATCCTAGAGTTGATATTACCGATGATGCTTACTACTTAATTGGCCAAATTTATTATGATAAAAATAATTTTTTTAAAGCCGCTCAATTTTGGCAAGCCATTATTGATAGCCCTCTTATTTCTGAATACCATGACAGAGCCGCAGTGGGAGCCGCTCTTTGCTATTACCAGCTTGGCCACCATGAAGACTCATTAAAATCTTTAGAAAAATATAATTTCCCTCCACCCATTCAAGAAAACGCTTTGGCCGCTCAAGCATTTGAGCTTTCAAGCAAAATTAAACTTATAAGAAAACAAACAGTTTCTGCCCTTAGGGATTTAATCTCTGCAATGGGCTATAGACGTAGCGCTTCAGATATTAAAGCGCTTGAGTTTAAAGCCAATGACATAGTTAAAAGTTATTTTAACCAAGACCAGCTTAACGACATTGTGGGTGATGCAAACTTTGAAAAAGTTGATGCCGCCGCTAGATTGAAATTGGGAATTTTATTGTATGACCAAAAATCCTGGACACAGGCCGGCATTCAATTTCAAATTATAAAAGAAAAGTACGCTCTTTCTGAAGAGGCTAAAAAGGCTAGCGAATATTTGGCTCTCATAGATTCTCAAAATAAGGTTGATGTAAGTGCTATCGGAGTTGTTTTACCTCTCACGGGAAAATCTTCCACCCATGGCTATAGAGTTTTAAGGGGCATTCAGTTGGCCACAAATTTATTTGGTTCAAGCCGCTATAAACTTGCCATTGTTGATAGCGAAGGAAACCCTGATATCGCTAAAAAAGCTGTTGACCGCCTTGTTTCTGAGGACCATGTAATCGCTATTATTGGAGATGTTGCTGGGAAAACTTCACAAGCCGTTGCACAAAGAGCACAAGAGTTGGGAGTTCCATGTTTGACCCTGTCTCAAAAGCAAGGACTTACTTCTTTAGGAGAATTTGTTTTTAGAAACAACGTAACTCCCGATATGCAAATGAAAACCCTTGTACACCAAGCCATGACCATTAATGGACATAAACGTTTTGCTATTTTATTTCCCAATGATACTTACGGGACAGAATATGCCACAGCCTTTTGGGATTATGTTTTGTTAAACGGCGGGGAAATTGTTGCAGCCCAAAGTTACGCCCCGGAAGAAACTGATTTTAGAGAACCCATTCAACGCCTTGTTGGCACTTTTTATTTAGAAGAAGACCGCGGAAAAGAACTTGCTATACGTCTTAACGAGTGGAAGAAGGAACAAAAACCAAAAACAGCCCGCGAAAAGCCACCAAAGGATTTAATGCCACCAGTAGTTGACTTTGATGCTCTCTTTATTCCCGATGGTCCAAAATCCTTAGGGCAAATCTCCTCCATGCTTGTCTATAATGAAATCTCTAATATTACTCTTTTAGGAACAAACTTATGGAACTCCTCTCAAACAGCAAGCCGCGCAGGATTGTTTGCAGAAAACATTTTATTTGTTGATGAGCCTTCAGTTTCTGCAAGCTCGTTTAAAGATTTTGCATCAGACTTTCAGCCAGTTTTTGGTTATGCCCCAAGCGCTTCTGAAGCCCAAGGTTATGATTCTGCTTTAATCATTATTAATGCTCTTAATTCTGCTCAAAGCAGAAAATCTATGCGTGATGCCGTATCTTCTGTTTCAAAAATCTCAGGAGCCGGAACCCTTATTTCTATGGGCCCAAATCGTGAGGTTGAAAAATCTCTTTTCCCACTAACCATAAAAGCTGGCCAAATAGTCAAAGCTAGCAACTAGGTTTTTGGTGCGGCGCACATTAAAAATTTAGGAATTTAACGCTTTTGTAATTTTTTTAGTGACAAAACCTGTCCTAATTATTACAAATCTTAAAAAGTCTGTTTATCAGACTGTAGTTTTTATAAAAGGGGATTTTCAAACGCGGGGAGGGGAAACCATGCGAGCGAAAGAATTGGAAAAGTTTAAAAAGCTTTTGGTTTTACAAAAATCTGAGCTTTTAAACAATACTAGTAAACTCATCAAAGAAGAAGCTCAACACAGTCCAGATGATTTAGCCGATGAAACCGATCTAGCGGTAAGCGAGGTAAATCAAAATCTTGCACTTCGCTTAAGAGATAGAGAAAGAGTTTTACTGCAAAAAATTGAATTAGCTCTTTCTAAAATTGATGATGGCACTTATGGCACTTGTGAGTCCTGTGAGGAACCCATTGAGCCCAAGCGCCTTGAGGCGCGTCCCGTGGCCACAATGTGTATTGCCTGTAAAGAAGAGCAAGAGCATAAAGAAAAAGTTTTTGCTTATTAGTTGTTCCTAGCCATTGGCCCATAAATTGGGCCAGTTTTGGCTTTTTTGACAATTCTTTGACAGATCTTGCGACCTGATTTTCATGTAACAACGCAAAACTTCTTAATTATTTCTTATTAATTTTTTTTACCCTCCGATGAGTTGTGTGTAGAGAAAAACATCAGCCAATTGGAGGCACACTAAAATGACTTTCGATGACAAATCATTGGAAATCCCCGAATCAATGCCCATGTTGCCAGTAAGAGATATTGTAGTTTTCCCTTACATGATTTTACCGCTGTTTGTAGGACGCGATCCTTCAATCAAAGCAGTAGAAGAGGCTCTAGCTAAAAACCGACTTATCTTTCTAGCTTCTCAAAAAGAAATCACTGAAGAAAACCCAACTGCAGAAACTATATATGAAGTTGGCACAATTGCTATGATCATGAGAATGAGAAAGCTTGCCGATGGACGCGTAAAAGTCCTTATACAAGGTATTGCTAAGGGTAAAATAGAAAAATTTGAACAACATCAACCAAACTTTGTGGTTAAGGTTACAAAGATTGAAGAACCTAGCATTACTGCTCCCTCAATAGAGCTTGAGGCCCTTGTTAGAACAGTAAAAGAAAACTTAGAAAAGATAATTTCATTAGGCAAAGTGCTCTCTCCTGATATTTTAATGGTTCTTGAAGATGTTGCAGACCCAGGAAGACTTGCAGATCTTGTAGCCAGCAACCTTGGTTTAAAGGTTTTTGATGCTCAGGGAATTCTTGAAACCGTAGACCATAAGGAGCGCCTAAGAAAAGTTAATGACTTCTTAGTTAAAGAACTTGAACTATTAGCTGTACAAGCACGCATTAGAAATCAAGCAAAAGATGAAATGACAAAATCTCAAAAAGAATATTTTTTGCGTGAACAAATGCGCGCCATTAAATCTGAGCTTGGCGAGCAAGACTCAAAAGGCGAAGAGATTGAGGAGTTAAGAGAAAAAATTGAGGCCTGCCAAATGCCAGAGCCTGCTGAAAAAGAAGCGTTAAAACAGTTGGCAAGGCTTGAGAGAATGCACCCAGATGCATCTGAAGCCACAATGGTAAGAACATATATAGATTGGCTTGTAGATGTACCCTGGTCCAAAAATACTGAAGACAATTTTGATTTAGATCGCGCTAAGGCCATTTTAGATGAAGACCACTTTGATCTTAAAAAAATCAAAGACCGCATTTTAGAATTTATGGCGGTTAGAAAATTAAAATCAAGAATGAAAGGTCCTATTCTTTGCTTTGTTGGACCTCCAGGAGTGGGAAAGACCTCTTTAGGAAAAAGCATTGCTCGCTCTATGGGAAGACAATTTGTAAGAATCTCTTTGGGCGGAGTAAAAGATGAGGCAGAAATCCGTGGCCATAGAAGAACTTATGTTGGCGCTATGCCTGGAAAAATTATTCAAGCTTTAAAACAAGCTGGAACCAACAACCCCATTTTTGTTTTAGATGAAATAGATAAGCTTGGTAGCGATTTTAGGGGCGACCCCTCAAGTGCTATGCTTGAGGTTTTAGATCCTGAGCAAAACTTTGCATTTCGTGACCACTACGTCAATTTAGATTTTGATCTTTCAAACGTTATGTTTTTAGCAACGGCCAACATTTTAGAAAATATTCCTCAAGCATTAAGAGATAGAATGGAAGTCATTCAGCTCTCTGGTTATAGCGAGGAAGAAAAGCAAATCATTGCCAAAAAATACCTAATTAAAAAGCAAACGGAAGAAAACGGAATTAGCGAGCGCCACATTGAATTTAAAGACGATGGTATTAAATCCCTTATTTCAAATTATACAAAAGAAGCGGGTTTAAGAAATTTAGAAAGAGAAATTGGTAGCGTTTGCAGAAAAGTGGCAAAACAAGTAGCCCAAGGTGATGATAGTAAAGTAGTAGTAACAGCAAAAATTGTTGAAAAGCTTTTGGGCCCGGCCAAATTTCTTGATGAAGATGATTTAGAGAAAAATGAAGTGGGCGTATCAACTGGCCTTGCATGGACTCAGTTTGGCGGAGAAATTCTCTATATTGAAGCCACTAAAATGAAAGGTAAAGGGGCGCTCACGCTCACTGGTCAACTTGGTGATGTGATGAAAGAATCCGCTACTGCAGCCATGAGTTATGTGAGAAGCCATGCAAAAGAGCTGGGTGTTGATGAGAGCTTATTTAGTGAATTTGATTTACACCTTCATATCCCCGCGGGCGCAATCCCTAAAGATGGCCCTTCGGCGGGTATTACTTTAACCACAGCCCTTGTTAGTCTTCTTACTGGAATTGCTGTAAGAAAAGATGTGGCTATGACAGGAGAGATAACATTAACAGGAAAAGTGTTACCAATAGGTGGCTTAAAAGAAAAGTCTTTGGCGGCTATGAGACATGGAATAAAAGATATCTGTATTCCCTTTAGAAACATCAAAGACCTTGAAGATATTCCTGAAGAATTTAGAAAAAAATTAAACTTTATTCCCGTAAAAAGCATCACAGAGGTTTTAGATGTTGCTTTAGAGAAGAAAATCTCAAC
The DNA here is from genome assembly GCA_016715815.1 of Oligoflexia bacterium. Taxonomy (GTDB): domain Bacteria; phylum Bdellovibrionota; class Bdellovibrionia; order JABDDW01; family JABDDW01; genus JADJXN01. The sequence goes on along the minus strand of JADJXN010000002.1, from coordinate 338,313 downwards.
TCTAAAAAGAGAAGCCCCGTCGGGTTCTGGAGATAAGTCTCGCAAAAAAGCAAGAATGGTTGCCGGCGCAGCTTAAAACTACTCGCTTACTTCGGGAAAAATAAACTCGTTATGTGAAGAAGGGGCTCTAATAAGAGTCTCTTCTTTTTTTTGTTGAACCTGCTTTTCCATTAAGTTAACTAACATTTTTAAATCTACTATTTCCTCTTTTAAAACCCCTATTTGCTCCTCTTTTTCCTGTAAAATTTTTGCATAAGCCGCCTTAAGCTCTTCTACCAATCTATTTGCTGAAGCAAGCACAGAGGCTTCCATAAAACCCGCGGGAACATTTGTCTCAGAAACCTTTTGTTGAACTGCTGGCATTAGGGGCGGCTCCGTTGTTTTTTCTACCTCATCTAAAATATAATACTTTCCATTTTCTAATTTATACGCAATGCTGTGCGCCTTTATTCTTCTTCTCAATGTAGACAGGCTAATACTGTATTTGGCTGAATATTCAAATAATGAAACCCAATTCTGATCTCGCATTTAAATGCCCCCTTTGACTATTCAAGCATAACACTTATGTCTAACAAGCTGTCAAATGGCTTTTTTTGAGTTATATTGGGGTAGATATGGTTAACCTTAAAAACAAAAAGAAAATTGCCCTTGTTTTAAGCGGTGGCGGAGTTAAAGCGGCCGCCTTCCATGTAGGTGTTTGCATTGCTTTAAGAGAAAAAGGATTTAGATTTATTGGCGGCACTCGCGAGCAGGTTGATGAAAACCCCTAAACCAAGACCCCATGGCTATAAAAACATATGTGGGCTCAAGTGCTGGTGCGTTTATGGCTGCAATTTTAGCCTCTGGGCACTCTTTAGAAGATATAGTTCATAGTTTTCAAATGGGTTCAGGTCTTTTGATAAGAAAACCAAAAGAAAAATCAAAACTTAAACCAATTAATTATTTTGATATCTTCTCTGCAAACAAACCCACCATAGATAGTGTTTATAAAACTTTTTTTAAAAAGCATGCTGTTTCTTCTTGGGGAATTGAATCTGCACTTAAAAATAATTTTAAAGTGAATGGCTTTTTTACTACAAATAGCCTTGAGCGGTATTTAAGAAAATACGTATTACCTACTAACTCGTTTAATGAGCTAGGGGTAGAATTTTTCTCTGTTGCGACTTATCTTAACCACTCAAGAAAAGCGATTTTTGGCCAACTCAATTCTAACAAAAAAAATCCTGAGGCTTATTATATTAACGATGTTTCCATCAGTGACGCCGTTGCGGCCTCTATGAGCCTTCCCCCTGTTTTTGCACCCTATCCAATAAAAATGTCTGACGGGGACACCGTCTATTTTTTTGATGGAGAAATTAGAGAAACACTTTCCACTCATGTAGCAAAAGAGTTTGGGGCAGACCTTGTTATTTCAAGCTATTCTATTCAACCCTATGAGTTCACAAAAGAGGTTGGTTCTTTAAGTGAATATGGTTTGCCCCTTATTTTAAACCAAGCCCTTTACCAAGTAGTTCAGCAAAAAATTGCCAGAGCCGTTGAGGCAAGAGAATCTATAAACTCAATAATTAAAATTATTTCTGGGTATTTTAAGGAACATAACCTACCCAAAGAAAGCGCTGATGCGCTTATTGAAATAATATGTAGAAAAATAAATCATCGAAAAGATGTTGATTATATTTATATTCATCCACGCGGACAAAACTATGAAATGTTCTTTGTTGATCACTTTTCGCTAAGCCCACAAATTCTTTCAAGAATTGTAAAAGAGGGCTTTAAAAGCGCCATTGGGGTACTAAGAAGTTACAGTATTTGACACAATGCCTAGTTTATAAACAATAAGCCCCTAATAACACTCAAGTTTTCTGGCATCCACATTGCTAATTATATGGCTGTTATATGCGTTTAAATAGCGGCTTTTTATCTAATTTCTGCATTTTTATTCTGCTTCCAATTCTGTTGCTGGTTGTTGCTTATACCTTTGATGCCAAAGAAAACCTATCTGCAGAAACCAAGCCTGTTGTTTCTGAAAGCTATTTAAAAAATTTTAATGACTCCTTTAGTGGCACTCTCCCCATTCACACTGACAGCATAAATAGAATTCCCCTTGAGTATGTAGATCAAACCATTACAAGCCAGCACATCTTAGATGATTCTTTAAATAAAATTTCTGAAGAATTTAAAGTAAGCGGGCACTTAAAAAAACGCACCTCTTTTTGGATAGATATTTATTCAAAATATTCTTCTCGGTTTGTACTCATTCATGACCAACTTAGGCCCTGGATTGTTTATAAAGTTGTGGATACCAGGGATATTTATGAAAAAAACTCTGGCGCCGCCACAAAAGAAGCTAATGATCGGATTTTAGTTAAAAAGAGTATTAGAGATGTGCGCAAAGCACTTTTAAAAATGGAAAAAAGAAAAGATTATTCCCTCCTCTCTTCTGAAGAGGAAAAATATTTTAATCTTTTTAAAAATATTCCTGGCTCCAAAAGATTGGCATTTAAGATGGCCGCAAAAAGCCTTAGGGCACAAAGGGGACAAAAAGATTTTTTTAGAAGCGGGCTTGTAAACGGCTCTAAATACTTACATGAAATGGAGGGCATTTTTGCCAAACATGATGTACCTATTGAAATCACAAAACTTCCCCTTGTAGAGTCTAGCTTTAATGAAAAAGCCGTAAGCCGCGTGGGCGCCAGTGGAGTTTGGCAGTTTATGCCAGCTATGGGAAAAAAATATTTAAAAATTACCCCTCATACCGACGAAAGAAACTCCCCAATAAAAGCCACGGAGGCCGCCGCAAAATTATTAAAAAGCAATTATAAAATTCTAAAAACCTGGCCTCTGGCCATTACTGCCTATAATCACGGCGCCACCGGCTTAGTGAAAGCAAAAAAACTTCTTAAAACAGATGATCTTGAAGAAATAATTGAAAATTATAAAGGCGCAAGATTTAGTTTTTCTTCCCAAAATTTTTATTCAGAGTTTTTGGCAGCCCTTCATGTTGAAACATATCAGGAATTTGTTTTTGGCACTTTAGACAAGCCAAAACCGCTAGCTGCAGATTCATTAAAGTTAAAGCAAAAAATTCGCGTGAATGAGCTTGCAAAAATAGCAGGTGTAACTTTAGAAGAAATAAAGCTCCACAACCCCGATCTTAAAAAACGCGTTGTTAAAAGCAACCCCTTTTTACCCGCAGGCTACACCGTTCGTTTACCCATTGGAAGCTTGGAAAGAATTGAAAAGGGAGACGCCTCTTAGCGCTTAAGGGCGAAGCTAAACGTGCTTGCCGAGCCTGCTTCTGCGATAAAAAGCTTCGTGTTTGTAATTTGTCCGTCACTTGAAGTAACTAAAAGCGTGTGTAGGCCCGGCTCCACATTTGTAATTAAAAACCTTCCGCCATTTAAATTTGATTCGTCTTTAGAAACTGCAATTTCATTTTTTTCATTAAAGTAAAAAATATTTTCATCTAAAACTCTCTCATTATCAAGGGTGACAACAAATTGGTTGCCAGTTATTTCTCCAAAAACCAAACCCAATTTGGGGCTTTGCTTAATTGGCGTTTTTTTAAGCTCTTCATCTAGCCAGGCTTTTCTAATAGCAAAGGCCACGGTATTTTTTGCCAGCGAGCGCGCCACAGAGGCCCTTGTTAAATAAAATTCTGGCCCCAAATCAAAGTTAAAGTAAATAACCGCATCTTGTGATGGAATTTTAAACTTAAAACCATTATTTGCATCTATACCAAATTCTCCATCAAGACCTATAATAGACCCTTTTGCATTTAAACCATGGTTGAAAACAGGGTCAACTATGGAGCCTGCAACTTCAATTGATTTTGCTTGAATATCAACTTGGCTCACAGTACTTGGCGCCACCGTAATAACAGTGCTGGGAAGCAGATTTTTATCTAGTTTTGAGTATAAAACATGCAGCCCCTTGTTTACTTTTACAAAAGCAAACATTCCATTGCTTGATGTTTTTGTTAAATTTTTATCTGGTAGAAAAAGTTCATTAAAATAAATAGGGCCCACGGCTTGTGAGTACTCAGACAGTTTTACCTCAACCCCAGAAAGCGGCCCGCCTCTTTTTAATGCTTTCCCCCAAATAACTCCGTACTCACTGGAATTTTCTTGTTGATTAATAATTTCAAAAAAGTTTTGAAGCATTTTATTTGGAAACAGTGAAATGGTTTGCTTAATAGCTGTATCAACAATTTTCAGTGTTTGCCAATGATCGGGTGCAAGCGCTAAAAGCACATGTGTTGAACTACCACCTAATTGTGCCAACTTGTACACACCTTTGTAGTCTGCGGCCTCCCTGGTAAGGGCCGGCCCAAAAACCTCTGCTCCCGGCACATTAACTTTATATTTATCAAAACTATATGCGCTGATAACTTGTCCGCCCTTAGACGACTCAACGGGCTCTACTACAAGTTTAATTAATTGATTAAGCTCTGAGTATTCAGTTAAATCAACACTTCCTATACCAATTATATTTTTACTGCTGTCATATAAATGTGCTTGAAGCTTTCCAACGTTAGCATTTGGAACTTGAATTAAAAATTTCCCACTTGAAGAATCAAGATCAGCGTCTTTTTCATTTAAAGCTGTTTTCCAAAAAACTCTTAATGAGTTTGTATTTTCAACCAGAGCCAGGCCACCAGTAAATTCAACCTGCCCCATAATACTTGTAGTCTCTTTTAACACTTCGCCGTCAAGCGCCTGTATGTGTATGGGGTTTTCATTTTTCAACTTTTGGCGTCTTGTATCTTGCTGAGCCACAATATTTCTTTGATATGTTTCTTTTACCGGCTCTACTAAGCGCACAAGCTTAGATATTTTAAAGTCTCCGTCGCTTGCAATGATCGTTTTTGGATTTTTTATTTCTTGTGCGTTTTGCTCAATTATTTCAATTCTTCTTTTTTGTTCTTTTTCAAATTCATCAGAGTATTTTTTTAATGTGGGCCAATAGTTTTTATTACCAACTGATATTTCCACCGAGTTTTTATCAATCTTTATTTCCTCAACTGGCTCAATACTTACTTGGGCCAAAACCTCATCGCTAAGCGCTGCAAGTGGTGGGGAGTTTTTGGAAATGGTTATTCTTAATGCATCTTTTTCTTGAATACGCAAAAATGTTGGCCCGGTAATAGTTGTTGGCGCAACTAGCGACATAGCTAACCAAGAATAAAATGGCCAAAAAAATGCAGATAATAAAAGCTTCAAGTTTCAACCTTCCTTAGTTGAATGTAAGTATTTGACTATCCTATTAAATTTTAACTAGAAGGATCTGAAATCGTCAACGACGTTTTTATTTCTCTCTCGCTTATCCAAAATTGAAATTATCTTTAAAATTAAATCATTGGCTAGCCGTTTGTCATACCTTTGGTGGCTATATTCATGGTTTTGAATTTCTGCTTTATCTTTTTTGACTTTTGCTCTTTGAATACTCACTTCAACATCCAGTGTATAGGGCCGGCTTTCGCCCAGGATGACCACTTTTGCCAGGCCCCTTTCATGAAGCCCCTCATTTAAAGCAAATTTACTTTGCTTAACCAAAAATGGACGGGAGTAGAATTCTCTATGATTTGGGCTTGTTTTTTGAATACCCATGCTCATTGCTTTCTCAACTGCAGACACGACTGAGGTAAATGCATAGTTTTGTGGGCCAGATGCCACATTAGCGCTGGAGCACCCGATGAGCATCAAACTTAAGCCTAGAATTTTTTTTTTAAGCATTGGGCTGTTTAGGAACCTTTTCCCAGTCCTTCAAAAATAGCTGAATGCCTTTATCCGTCAGCGGGTGATTTGCTAGGGCTTTTGCAACAGAAATTGGTATGGTTGCGATATTTGCTCCCGCAAGGGCTGCATCAAGAACATGTATTGGATTTCTAACACTAGCCACTAAAATTTCTGTTGGAAATTTGTAGTTATCATAAATGGTTCTGATTGTTTTTATTAAATCCATACCCACAGCTCCCACATCATCAAGCCTTCCAACAAATGGGCTAACAAAGCTTGCGCCTGCTTTTGCACATAAAAGCGCCTGAAGAGGAGAAAAAATAAGTGTTACATTTGTTCTAATTCTTTCTTGAGAAAATCTTTTAACTGCCTTTAGACCTTCTGTACCCATCGGGATTTTTACAACAATGTTGTCATGTATTTTTGCAAGCTCTCGACCCTCTTCATACATTTTATTAGCCTCAAGACTTACTACCTCTGCAGAGATGGGCCCATTTACTTCTTTACATATTTCCTTTATAACTTCTTTAAAATCTTTGCCTGTTTTTGCCACTAAGCTCGGGTTTGTTGTAACACCATCACACAGCCCAAGGCTAAGGCCTTCTCTAATTTCTTTTATGTCTGCACTATCAATATAAAACTTCATTTTTCCTCCGAAATAATCTCTGTAATTAAGTTTCTAGTCTTGAGCTAATTAAAAATCAAGCAAGCTTTCTTTTGATGCATAAAAACTACCCCAGCCAGGCCAAAATACCTCTTGGGCAAGCTCGCTTGCCTTCTTTTTTAGCACAGGATGCTCCCACTCTGGCTCCATTTCTGAGAGAGGGATCATGATATAGGCTTTTTTATGGCATTCTGGGTGGGGCAGCGTTAATTTGGGAGTTCTTTCTATGTGCCCTCTATAATCTACTAATAAGCACTCTAGTTTCTCGTCCCCATCTAGTTGCATTAAAATTTGGGATAAAAACTCATAAAACAATCTTGCCGTCATATCTGTTTCTACACTTAAAACTAGTGAAAAAAAAGAGGCGGCACGAAGCTCTTTATTATCAAAAGTTTCGTATAAATGACTTGTTTTTATAATTTGAGCGCCCGCCGAAACGCGCTCTAAAAACTGTCCTATTAGCTCTTTCTTTTTTGGTCCGTTTGCGCTGACAGATATAATTGCTATTGCCATTATTATTTTAGTACCTTTGCTATTTTTTCTAAACCAAGGCTTATTTTATCTAATTCAATAGTTAATGCAAACCGCACAAAACCTTGTCCTTCTTGCCCAAAACCTGTTCCGGGGGTTACCATAACGCCCGCTTCTTTTATTAAGTACTCTGAAAAACTTTCTGAACTAAAACCTTTTGGAACTTTAGCCCAAACATAAAAGCTCGCCTCAGGAATATTAAATTCAATTTTAAGTTTTTTTAGTTCAGCACAAAAATAGTCTCTTCGTTTTTGATAAATTTCTCTAAATTCATCACACTCTTTCCAACATTGTGATAGCGCCACAATGGCGGCCTCCTGAATGGGGTTGTAAACTCCGGAGTCAATATTGGTTTTTACTTTGGCAAGGGCTTCAATAATTTTTTTATTCCCAACAACAAAACCCACTCTAAAGCCCGCCATGTTAAATGTCTTTGAAAGCGAGTGAAACTCTACAACATGAGCCTCTTTTGCTTTTTGGGCCTGCAAAATGCTCGGCGGTCTTTTTTGGTCATAATAAATTTCTGAATATGCATTGTCGTGACAAACAATAAGCTCTCTTTTTTGTGACAAATCTAAAACATCTTCAAAATAATTTACATCAACGACTTTGCTCGTTGGGTTACAAGGAAAGTTTAAAAAAAGCATTTTTGCTTTATCCATAAGTCTTCTGTCTATAATTTCAAAATCTGGTAAAAACTTTTTTTCCTCTCTTTGTGGCACTGAAATAGAAACTCCACCGGACATTATTGTTGCTGTATTATAAACGGGGTAACCGGGTGAGGGCACAAGCACGCCGTCTCCCTCATTAATAAAGGCCTGGGGTATGTGAGCTAGCCCCTCTTTTGAACCACACAAAACCAAGACTTCTGTTTGCGGATTAAGACTCACATTAAATCTTGCTTCATACCATTGGCTAATGGCTTCTCGCAACTCCGGCATCCCCGCATAAGAAGGGTACCTGTTGCTTTTAGGTTTCAAGCTCGCCTCGTGGAGCTTTTTTATTACTTTCTCTGGCGCTGGCAAATCTGGGTCGCCAACACCAAAACTAATAACTTCAGCCCCAGTTTTTTCTTTTTCCTTTTTTAGCTCATCTAACCTTGCAAAAATATAAGCTGGCAGCCTTTTAATTCTATTTGCATACTCTATTGCCATGTTTTGTCTCCAAATATGTCTTCAAAGGCATAAAGCCCTGGCCTTTTGTTTTTAATCCATTTGGCCGCCTCAAGAGCTCCGCTTGCAAACACCTCTCTGTTAAGCGCCTGGTGTTTTATAATAAGTCTTTCGTTTTTATTTTCAAAAATAACTTCATGCTCACCGACAACATCCCCTTTGCGAATACTTAAAATAGGCACGTTGTCTCTTAAAACATTTTTTATTTTAATTGCCGTTCCACTGGGCTTGTCTTTTTTCTTTGTGTGATGAGTTTCAATAATTTTAATTTTATTATAACGCTTTTGCGGGACATCTTTTAGAATCTTTATTATCAAATTAATTCCGGGACTCATATTGGGCGCATATAAAACTGGAATTTTTTTTGCGGCCATTTTTATTTTTTTAAATTCCTTATTTTTAAACCCAGTGGTTCCAATTATAATTGGCTTTTTATTAAGCTGTGCCCATTTTAGTGCGGCCATTGCGCCTTGAGGGCTTGAAAAATCAACAACAACTTGTGTTTTGTTTTTTAAGAAATCTTTTAAAACTTCTACGTTTTTGTTTTTCGCCGCAATAATTTTAATCTTTTTGCCCATGCGGCCATTTATACCCTGAATGCTTATGAATGTTTTTTTCATAATAAACTCCACTTTTTAAGCATTTGGTCCATATTTTTATGAAGTTTTTTATCTAGGCTTACAAGGGGCAATCTTAATTCATTATGAGAAATAATCCCCATTTTAAATAGCGCATACTTAACTGGTATAGGATTTGATTCCACAAAAAGCGCTTTTGAAACATCAACAATTAATTTTTTATCTTTTTTATAATTTAAGCACTGCTTAGGAATGATGTGAGAAACAACGCTTATGACGCCATCAGCCCCAAGCCCCATTGCATCGGGGAAGGTCTCATCATCCCCTGAAATGACACTAAAATTGTTGAATTTTTTATTAATAATTTTTTTTATTATTTTTAAATCCCCAGATGCCTCTTTAATTCCACAAATATTCTTAATACTAGTTAGTTTTTTTAATGTTGTATCCACATCAATACTAATCACAGTTCTTGAAGGGACGTTATATAAAATAACGGGCTTTTGGGTTTTAGTACTTATTTGTTTAAAGTGCTTTAGCAGGCCCCGCTGAGGCGGTTTATTGTAATAAGGAGTTACTAATAAAAAACCTGATATGTTTTTTTTATCAAACATGGCTGTTAGAGCACAGCTTTCAGCGGTATTATTTGTTCCCGTCCCAACCACTATAGGAACCTGGCCCGCTACCTCGGAAATGACAAAATCTACAATACTTTGTTTTTCATTCAGGGTTAAGGTGGCCGACTCCGCTGTTGAGCCTAAAACAACAAAACCTTGAATTTTTGAATCCAGCTGAAATTTTATTAGCTTTTTTAAAGACGAGAAATCCACCTCCGCATTTTTAAATGGCGTTATAAGTGCTGTTGAAATTCCCGTAAAAAAATTTTTACCCAAAAAGAATCTCCCCATTACAAATATACTCTGCCTCGCCTATTAATTCAGCGCTTTGTAAATCAGAACTCAGCACCACGGTCATTGTACCGCCCGGCATATTTACTTTTATCGGGCTTTTTTCTCCCCTTAGGCTTGCCGCCACTGCCGCGGCAACTGCCCCTGTTCCACAAGCCAAAGTTATATCTTCAACCCCTCTTTCAAAAGTGGCGGCTTGAATTTTTGATGGCCCTATTATTTCAAAAAAAGTAGCATTTGCGCCGTTTGTTTTTTCTAAAGAGGCATGGTTTCTTAAAAATTCTCCCACATCAAAAAGATACTCTTGGCTCCAATCTGAGTTTTCTTTAACAATGTGTGGAACCCCCGCAGTTAAATACGTTGCATTTATTTTTTCATTTAGCTCCGATGGAATATTAATTGATTTAAAAATTATTTTAATTTTCGGCATTTGTATTTTTATTTGGTTTTTAAAAACCTCTGCCCCCACAACGCCCGACAAAGTTTCAAATTTCATTTTTTTGGGTGCAATTTTATTATCAAAGCAATATCTGGCAACGCATCTAGCGCCATTGCCGCACATTTCCGCAATGCTCCCATCGGCATTATAAAAATCCCAGGCAAAATTGTTTTCTTTGTTCTTTGCCTTTTCTATAAAAAATAAGCCGTCAGCCCCAACGCCAAAGTGCCTGTCACATATTTTTTTTGCAAATTCTTTTCTCTTTGGCTTGGGATTTTTTTTTGCACGGGCGTCAATAATTATGAAGTCGTTCCCTGCTGCTGTCATTTTTGTGAAATATATTTTATTCTTCTTCATCAGAGCTTCGTGAGGCTTTGTTTTTTATTTTATTTTTTTCTTTTTCACTTTTGTAAACAGGCTTTCCGTATCCAATATCAACAGGCTTTACCGGCGGAATTGGGTCTGTTTTAACCCCGCAACTGGCAATACTAAAAACTAAGATAATAAGTTTGATTACTTTGCTTTTTTGCATAATAAAAAGTCTTTCTCTCTTAAGTTTTGTTTTTTGCACAACTGATTATACTCTTTTATCGCGTTATCCTTTTTCTCACCAGTTAAATACTCACTGATAAAGTAATAAATATCAGGATACTTCTTAAACCGACTTAAGCCCGCCTCTAGTTGTTTAAGGGCCGCATCTGCTTTTAATGCTTTTACTTGCGCTACTAGTTTAAAAAATGCTTGTTCTTGCGTTGCTTTAAACCCTTCTTTTTGTTGCGCTTCTAATGCCTCAAGTAATTGCCCCCACTCTTCTTGCGCATAATAAAGACGTGATTGATTAATATGGTGCGCCGCGCTCAGTGGGTTTATTGTTTTTACTGTTTTAATTGCGCTTTGTGCTTCAGAAAATTTGCCCGCACCCAAATAGCTTAAAGTTAAAAAGTTTAGAATTTCTGTGTTTGATTTTTCGTAAGCATCGGCCTCATTAAAAGAATCAATTGCTTCTGAATAATTTTTTTTTGCGAAGTGCTCCTTGCCCCTTAAGTATAATTGAAATCCTTTTTCGGAATAAAAGTTAGATGCAAAGTAAAACAGCTTTTCTTTAAATATTTTTTTGTATGCTTTATTGGCTGTTTTTGTATAGGCCTTTAAAAGCGTGCTGCACGCCTGGGCGCGATCTTGTATTAAGGTTAGATTTTCTGCTTCTTTTACTGCTCTTAACCTTGTTTGAGCATTTAAAAGCAGGGGAAATAAAAAAAGAGCGACACAAAACAATGTCGCTCTTTCTAGTATCTTTATTTTATTAATTTTTTCCGGCAAAGCTAACAAGCTCAAGTTTAACATCTACGTTTTTAATTTTAGTTAGTGTTTGTAGCATCCCTGTTAATGGTAGCTCTTGTGGGTTAAACCAAACCTCTGTTTGTTGTCCGTTTTCTGCTTCAATAACAGTATGAATACAATCAAAGCTGCCCGCTTCCACCTCTAGGTGGGCCTCTTCTTGTGTAACAATTTTAACTTCTGGCATTTGCTGATTTTCAGGTAGTGGGATTTTAACGCCGTTTATTTTATAACTTGTAACTGCTGCGGTATTTTTATCATACCCAACTTGGATGTTAAATTTTTTGCTAAAAAAATCAAAATATTGCGTTAGTAGGTATTCTTTTTTTGTTTGTGCATCAAACACCATTGACATTTGGCCAATTGCAAAATCTTTTACCTTTATTTGAAAATTTAATGTGTCTCCCATTTTCCAGTTTAATAAGCCCGCATTTTTTGTGTTTAAAATGGTTTTGCTAATTTCAAGGGCCTCTACTTTGCCAAATTTTAAGGCCGCATTGGCTTGTGCACTTGTGGCTGATACTGTTAATCCTAAAATTAATGATAATAAAAGCTTCATTTGATCCTCCTTTGATCGTTTTATTTCAAAAAGAATCAAATCATAGTTTCTTGGTTTTAATCAAGTCTGTTTGCAAGAACTTGTCTGGGTTTGCTTCCATTTGCCGGCCCCACAACTCCTTGCTCTTCTAACATATCAATAAGCCGAGAAGCTTTTGGATATCCAAATCTGAAACGCCTTTGTATTAGGCTTGCACTGACTTCTTTTTGCGCCGTAACGAACTCTACCACCAAATCATAATCTTGATCATATTCTGGGTTATTATCTTCTCCTGACTCGTGCTCCTGCTGAAAGCTTTTTTCTGCTGTCTCTACCGCGCCTGGTTCAAACTGTGGCTCCCCTTGGCGCACCCAAAAGTCAGTAATTGCTGAAATTTCCTCATCTTTTAAAAATGCGCCGTGATACCTCTGCGGCTGAGAAAAGCCGGGGCTAAATAAAGCATGTCTCCAACAGAAAGAAGTCTTTCCGCCCCTCTTTGATCTAAAATAATTGTTGAGTCTACTTTACTTGAAACTTTAAAACTTATTCTTCCTGGGAAATTTGTTTTAATTAGCCCTGTTAGCACCTCTCTGCGGGGGCTTTGCATTGCTAGTACAATATGAATACCTGCGGCCCTTGCCATTTGCGCAAGCCTAACTACTACCGGCTCAACACCATTTCTATCAACAGACATTAAATCTGAAAATTCCTCTATTACGGCCACAATGTAAGGTAGTTGTTTGCAATAATATGTCTGTGATGCGGTTTGGGGAAGCGCTTCAAAGTTTTTTATTTTTTCCTGATGTGTTAAAACTTCGTTTTCAGAAAGCTTAGAAATTGCTTCGTTAAAACCCTCTATACTTTTGCTGTTAAATTGGCTCATCGAACGGTAGCGCTTTTCCATTTCTTTTACTAACCACTTAAGCGTGTTAATAGCAGGCCGCGCTTCCTTAACTGGCGGCATTAATAAATGTGGAATTTTATGGAAAGCTGCCAAATCCACTTGTTTTGGGTCAACAATAATCATTTTTAATGTTTTTGGTGAGTGTCTCATTATAAGACTGGTAACCAAAGACATAATAAAAACGCTTTTTCCTGAACCCGTTGTGCCAGCTACTAGTAAGTGTGGTAATTTTCTTAGATCCACAATCTTTGGCTCTCCTATAACATTTTTTCCAAGCGCAACTGGCAATTTAATATCCTCTGACCAAAAATCCTGGGATTCTAAAAGGTCTTTCATGTAAATGGATTGTCTTGAGCTGTTTGATGTTTCAATCCCCACAACATCTCGGCCCGGAATAGGAGCTATGATTCTTAAAGATTCTGCCGAAAGAGCCAAAGAGAGATCATCATTGAGCTTTGTAATTTCATTTATTTTTACACTGGCGGCCGGCTTAAACTCATACATTGTCACCGCGGGGCCGGGCTTTACCTCTACTACTTGGCCCAAAACATCAAACTCGGCAAGTTTTTGCTCTACAAGTTTTGCGTTTCTAGAAATTTCCTTTTCATCAATTTTTCTTTCATCTCGCTGGGGCTCTTGAAGAAGGTCTAAATGGGGGAGCTTCCAGTTTTCTATCTCTCTAGGGCTTAGATTCTTCATGCTAGAGTTTTTTTGTACTACTGGGGTTTTAATTTCAAAAGTGCGTGTTGATCTTAATGGAAACCTTTCAATAAAATTAAGCGGTGTTAACTTTTCACGTTGAGAAGCTGTCTCTAAAGGCTGGGACTCTTGTTTTTGTGGGGCTTTAAATGCTGCAATTATTCTAAGCCAGGCAGTTTTAACAAAAGGCGCCAGCTCAGTTATTGATTTTTCTGTGTAGAACACTACAAGCACAATAAGTGTCGCCCATAAAATGATGCCTACGCCAATGGGGTTAAAAATGCTTATTAGGCCCTTACTAATAATAAGACCTACCGCTCCCGCCACGGCGATTTGGCCATCATAAATTTTTGTTTGAGGGAAATAGATTCCAAGCAGGCTTGAAATAATTGAAAAAGAAAAAATCACCCATAAAAACTTATTAACATTCATTTTAACGGACTTGCCTTTAAAATTATCAACACTGAGTTTTGTAAATAAAATAACACTAAACCAAGCAGAGACCCCCAACACCGTGTAAAGACTATCGCTTAAAAAGCCCCCAAAATAGCCGCACCAATTCGCAATTTTACTTCCCATTTTTGCAAAGGATGTAAAAGAGGGATCTTTTGGGTTATAGCTTAATAAAGAAAGCGTTGTTATTAGAGCTGCTGCCCCCCAAATAATTCCTAAAATGTCCTTTTTGAATTTTTCAAATATACGAGCCATCTCTAAATTCTAGTTCATTTATAAATAATTTTCTGCTCGACAAAGGGCCAATGAAAGCACATAAATGGGACGCCATGTTTTTGCAGGTGAATGAGCTCTTTTTTAGTATTCAAGGCGAGTCTAGTTTTTCTGGCTGGCCCACTGTTTTTGTTAGGACCAAGGGTTGTAATATCCGCTGCCATTACTGTGATACCAAGTACAGTTACTATGAGGGGGGCCCAAAAAGTTTTGAAGATATTTTAAAAGACATTGGGGCTTATAAAACAAAACATGTTTGTGTAACAGGCGGAGAGCCAATGGCACAAAAATATATCCATGAGTTTTTAAAACTCCTTTGTGACAAAGATTACATTGTTTCTTTAGAAACCAACGGTTTTTTTGATACATCAGGGGTTGATAAAAGAGTGGTTAAGGTAATTGATGTTAAAACTCCTGGCAGTGGTGAAGAAAAAAGTTTTAATTATAAAAATTTAGATGCTTTAAGCGCTAACGACCAAATTAAATTTGTAATTTGCAACGAAAAAGATTACTTGTGGTCAAAAAATTTTGTTCTCGACCATAAGCTTCATAACAAATGCACCGTGTTTTTCAGCCCTGCCTTTGAAACCATGCCCCCTCAAACGCTTTCAGAAAAAATTTTAAAGGATTTTTTACCTGTACGCTTGCAACTTCAGCTCCATAAATATATATGGAATCCACAACAACGAGGAGTATAGGGGACCTTAATGACCAACAATCAACAAACCAACAACTTATTGGTAGCCAACCTTAGTCAAATCAGTTTAGAAAAATTAGTAAAAAGTAAGCTTGAGGTATTACTTGCTCAACACAAAGAAGGTGGAAGAATTAAAAATCTTTACGACCAAGTGCTTGAACAAGTGGAGCGCCCAATGATTGAACTTGCCCTTCATGTACACGAAGGCAATCAAATTAAAACGGCTGCTTTTTTGGGAATTAATAGAAATACTCTTAGAAAAAAAATAACCACTTATAAAATTAAAATGGGAAGCCTTACCTAAATTCGTTTGGGTTTACTTCTTCTTCTAATTCAATGCCCTGATCAAAGGCATCTTTTGCCTTAAGAATAACGTCTCTTAAGTATTCTGAAAGCGCGCCCCTGAGGTCCTCTACTGTAACCTCTTTAATAGATATACCTTTTTTTGCCAAAAGCCCCTCTAGCTCCCTTGATACAAGTTCTTTTGGTAAGCCGGTTGCTTCTAAAACAGAATTAAAAACTTCATTGCCCATAAATACCCTCCCCCAGGCATTATTTAGACATTTTTATGGGACCACGGGGTTAATGATTTTTCAAGCGTTTAAGTTTTTATTATGTGTTTGGAAAAATATGAGGCGCAGGAGCTCGACCATCTGCTGTTGCCAAGTTTGAAAACGTTCCATAATGGGGTATAAAGCCCAGCTTTACAACACCCGTGGGACCATTTCTATGCTTTCCAATAATAGCTTCTGCCTGGCCCTTATTTTCAGAACTATCTCTTTCATAATATTCTTCTCTATAAAGCATCACTACAATGTCCGCATCCTGCTCAATAGCGCCAGATTCTCTCAGGTCTGAAAGCATTGGTCTTCGATCCGTTCTTCCCTCAACACCTCGGTTAATTTGTGAAAGAACAATAACTGGAATATTAAGCTCTCTTGCAAGGGCTTTCATGTTTCTTGAAATTTCAGAAACTGCTCTTTCTCTACTTTCTACTTTAACTTTTAAATCCATTATTTGAAGATAATCCACAATAATTAAATCAAGCCCTAATTGCGCCTTAAGCCTTCTACACTTTGCTCTAATTTCATAGGGACTAATGCCAGAGGTATCATCTATATAAAGCGGGGCCTCGCTAAAGCGGCTTGCCACATTAACCAACCTTGGCCACAAGTTATCGGGAATTCTGCCAATTTTAACATCGCTTAAATTTACTTTCGCCTCTGATGCAAGCATTCTCATCATGAGTTGATCTTGCCCCATCTCCAATGAAAACAAAGCCACTGATTTTTTCTCTCTTAGAGCTACGTGTTGTGCAATATTTAATGCAAATGCTGTTTTTCCCATAGCTGGGCGTGCGGCAATAATAATAAGGTCTCCTGGTTGCAAACCGCTTGTCATTTTATCAAAATCAAGAAAGCCGGTAGGAACTCCGGTCACTGCCGCTTTTAAATTATAAAGTTGTTCAATTTTATCAAGGCTTGTCTTAATGATTTGGTTTGCTGGGGTTAAGCCAACTCGCCTTGTTTTTTCCGCCACCTGATATATGGCCGCCTCGGATTCATTTAAAAACCTGTCCATATCTTGGAAGTTTTGCTCAAAAGCTTTTTCAATTATATTGCTGCAAGTATCAATTAATTTTCTAAGTAATGATTTTTCTTTAACTAATTCTGCATAATGAACAATGTTTGCCGCGGATGGAGTTTGATCAATGATATTAGCAATAAAAGAAGCCCCACCTATAAGATCAAGATCTCCTTGGTCTTTTAAAAAAGAGGTGATTGTAATCAAATCCACGGGCTGGCTTTTTTGTCTAAGCGCAGTTATTGCTGAAAATATTTTTCTGTGGGCGGCCTTATAGAAATCCGACTCAGTGATGATATCAACAACTCGGTCCAGGGCATCAGGATCCACCATGATGCCACCAAGAACCGACTGTTCCGCCTCCAAGTTTTGTGGAGGTAGTTTTGTCATTAATTACTCGCGTTCTACGTTTACTTTTATTACTGCTTCAACACCTGAGGCAATTTTTACTTTTACTTTGTGTTGCCCCAATTCCCTTATTGGTTCTTCAATTTGAATATCACGCTTTTCTACAGAATATCCAGCTTTTGTTAGCTCAACTGCTATGTCCGCAGAGGTCACTGATCCAAAAAGCTTATCGTTTTCACCAGCTTGGGCTTTAATTTTAACAGTAAGATTTGTTAGTTTTTCTGCTGTTTTTTGAGCGGCGGCTACCGCCTTTTTCTTTTTTGCGTCTGCAACAGCTTTAATGTGTTTAGCTTCTTTTTCTTTGCCGGCAGTTGCAATCATGGCAAGCTTTCTTGGAAGTAAAAAATTTCTTGCGTACCCATCAGATACTTTCACCAAATCTCCTACTTTTCCAAGGGTGGGAACGTCTTGAGATAAAATAACTTTCATAATAACTCCTGTCTTGTGCTTTTGTCGGTTTTCATTTTGCCTCTAAAGTCCATCCATAGGTCTATAAAGCCAAGAAAAATGACCGCCAAAAATAGTTGGCTAAAAATAAGTGTGTAAATCAAAATCCTCCACACAGAGGATATCTTCTTTTTGTCAAAATATGTGGCCACCAAAGCAAGCCCGTGGAAAAAATAAAGCACTAACACGGCGTTAAAAAGATTAACGCTTGTCCATTTAAGCCACAGGGGCTGAGTTAATAAAAACTTGCCCGCTACAATTAAAAGTGTGGGCCAAATAAACACCTCTGGCAACTTCCACTGTTTAATTTCATTTTTTGAAAATTTATGCTTAAGCATTACTGGCGTCTGCTTTAGCGCCTTCTCAAGTTTTGTAATCAGGACAGAGTTTATCCAAATAGTAAACATAAGCAGCATCGCAAGGGCTGACGGAATTTGTTTTAACACCTCGTCTTTAGTCTCTGTTTTTATATTAAACCTGCTTTGTGCCAGCTCAATTTGCTCTTCAAAAAAAGTCACAGGGTTAAAACCTAATCTTTGGTGGGCAAAACTAAAAAACAAAACAACAACTCCAGATAAAATAACAAATGTTACAAAAGATGCGCTGCCATAGCCCAGGTTATGACTTTCACATTGGCTAAATACCTCAACCAGCACACAGCTTAGTAAAAACAAACTCAGTATGGCTGTAGGGGCAAAAAAATAAAAACTAACACTTCCAATAATTGCAGACAAAAGCAGCGCGCGAGCCCCCCAGCGCCGTCTTAATAAAAACAGTGGCAGCGGCGCTAAAAACACAACAGTTGCACTTAATGCTTGTGCGGCCGCTGTTAGCAGTAATACTGGGGCAAGGCTTTGAAGAGTCATTATTCCATGTCTTCTTCAGAGATCATTGCTTCTTCTTCGCGACGCCTTTTTTCTTCTTCGGCTCTTTCTTTTTCACGCCTTGCTCTTGCTTCAAGTTTATTTTTATATTCAGCAATGGCTTGCATGGGGTCTACCTTTTCATCAATGGAGACGGTTAAGAAGCGAAAAACATCCTCATTAATTCTCATGTTTCTTTCTATTTCTGCAACACAAGTAGTGTCTGCATTATAGGTGAGGCAAAAATAGTGGCCTTTGTTTTCCTTTTTAATTGGAAAAGAAAGTTTTTTCTTTCCCCAATCATCTAGGTTTAAAACTTTGCCTTTTGCGCCTTCTATGATTTGTTTATTTCTCGCATGGATTTCACCTAAACGCGTCTCACTTGCGCCCGGATGAGTAATAAACACGGTTTCGTAGTTTCTGTTCATGAACATGATCCTTTCGATTTTAGTGGAGGCTTTTGCTCTCACTAGGCCCTTTGTCTATGCAAAGAGCAAGGTTAATAACATATGAATTTTGACTTGCCTGATTGATAGCACACAGACCTTGACTTTTCAAACCCAAGATCAGTGTTATAAGCTTAATTTATATGCAAATACGGCTAGTTATTTTAGAGGGCATTCGAAAGGATGATGAGTTTATTATTAAAGAAACCATCACCATTGGCCGTTCAAAGACAGATTTGTCACTAAAAGACCCTAAAACCTCTTCTGAGCACGCAAAAATTACACGCTTAGAGGGCGGGCGGTTTGAGCTTTCAGATTTAAATTCATTAAACGGCACCTTTTTAAACGGACAAAAGCTTACATCTGCCCAGGTTCTAAGGCGCTCAGATAAAATCCTAATTGGCAAAACACTAATTGAAGTATTGGATATTTCTGCTGATTCTGATTTTGAAGAGGGCTCTTGGCAACACCACATTGAGCAAACACTAAATAAAAGCTTAGATTATTATGAAAAAATTCCTCCAAAACAAATAGGCTTTAAACCTTTTAAGCAACCTCTAACTTTAGAAACGCTTGATGGCAGCTTAAGTTTTACTTTTAGTTATGGCCCTAGAGATTTTTCTCCCTCTAGTTTTACGTATCCATATATTAGCGGCCTTGACTTTGAATTAGATGTAAGCCCCGAAGGTGAGTGCATTTTAATTTCTCAATCAGAGGATTTAAAAATCAATGAGACCCTAACAAAAACAAAGGTTTTGGAAAATCTAGATCGTATTTGTATTGGACAGATTGAACTAATTGTGAAATTTTAAAAACCCCTTATGAATGTCATTAAAAAAACCACCGGCTATGCAAAAAGTTATGACTCAACCCCCATTTTTTATGAGGTGCGCGGCGAGGGTAAGCCTCTCATTTTTTGTTACGGGATTTGCTGCCTTATGAATCATTGGCATAACCAGGTTCGTTTTTTTTCTAATCAATACCAAGTCATCATGATTGATTACCGCGGCCACCATCAAAGCCCCATTCCTGAATCAAGGGATAATCTTTCAGTGGATGCCTGCGTTGAAGATATTCATGCGGTAACCAAGCATTTAGGCATTAAAAAAGCTACCTATATTGGCCATAGTTGGGGCTCCCAGCTACTTGTAAGATTTTTTGATCTTTATCCTGAGTGGGTTTCAAATTTAATTATGGTTAACGGTTTCGTTGCCAACCCCATCTCTGGCATGTTTGGAAGTAATCTTCCCCGCGCTGGCTTTGAATTAATGAAGCAGTGGTATGAAGAGCTTCCAGAAACCACAAGCTATTTATGGAGAACCCTTGCTTACAACGCTATTACCTTAAAGCTTTCTCAACTTTTAGGCGGATTCAACCCGCAGCTGACCAAAGTAAAAGATATTGAGGTTTATTTAAAAGGTGTAGCTTCAATTAATATTGAGGTTTTTATAAAACTTTTTGAATCCATGATGAATTATGATGGAAGGGGTGTGCTTGAAAAAATTAATGTGCCCACCCTCATTATCACGGGCGAAAAAGACATCATTACCCCTATAAAACACCAAGAAGAGATAAATAAAAAAATTAAGAGCAGTGAAATAACCAAAGTTCCTTTTGGCTCCCACTGCTCTATGCTCGACATGCCAGAGTTTGTTAATTTGCGTATCGAGAAATTCTTAAAAGACCATAACTACAACTAGCCAACATCTTCTAAGTTAAATACTAGTTGTTTTGTTAACTCTTCTCGGGTGTTTTTGTACTTGTCAGGCACTTCAACTTTTACTCCATATGCCTGAAAAATTAAGTTTTGTACAAAGGCCGCCTTTACTGAATCATCGGCGCCCTCCCGAAAACCGAGCCTTTCCATGATGTCTTTCACCTTCTCCATGGTTCCTCCATCACGAGTGAGCTTGGTTGTCTTATGAACCTAAACTTGATGCGAAATCTTATGCTGGTCTTCTTAGATGCGTTTCCCCCTCAAATATAGGACACACCTGGGTTTGGCGTCGGTCAATGGAAAAATATGTTGCGCCATGACTAATTGATGCGTTGATGCGGCGTGTGTGCGTTGACAAGATCTTAAAAACACTTCAATAATGGCAAAGCTTAATAAAACCTTGGAGAAAATAATGAATATTTTGGTTTGCCTAAAGCAAGTACCCGACACAGAGACAAAAATTAAAATTAATTCTACTTTAGCGGCAATAGAGTCCAGCGGCATAAAGTGGGTCATGAACCCGTATGATGAATTTGCTGTTGAAGAAGCCTTAAAGTTAAGAGACAAGCTTTCAGATGGCTCAAAAGTTTTAGTTTACACTTTGGGCCCAAAAGCAAGAGCTGTAGAGGTTTTGCGAACCGCCCTTGCCATGGGCGCTGATGATGCCGTCCTAATAGATGCCCCTGAAAATTTAGATCCCAATTCTGTAGCAAAAGCTTTATCTGTAGCGCTCAAAAAAGAATCTGATGTGGGCGTTGTTTTCACTGGCAAGCAAGCCATTGATGATGATTGCTCACAAGTAAGTCAATTATTGGCAGAGTTTTTAGGCTTTAGACACGCCACTGTAGTTATTAAGTGTGAGTTGGGCTCTGATAAAAACCACTTTTTAGTAGAAAGAGAAGTTGAGGGTGGTTCAAAAGAAATTATACAAATTCAAAAACCGGCCGTCATTGGTGCTCAAAAAGGTTTAAACACCCCGCGCTACGCAAGTCTTCCTGGCATTATGAAAGCAAAAAAGAAAGAGATTAAAGAAATTCCCCTTTCTTCTCTTGGTGTTTCAGACACAGATAAAAAAATTAATTTTAAAAATTTCCAACTTCCCCCAGAAAGACCGCAAGCTAAAATTTTTGAAGGGGATGTGGCCGCTAATAGCGTACAACTTGTTAAACTTTTAAGAGAAGAAGCAAAGGTGATCTAATGGCACAAATTTTAGTTTATTTAGAGCATAACAACGGACAAATTAAAAAAACCTCGTTGGAGCTTTTAACAGCAGCAAAAAAATCAGGCCTTGATTTTTGTGCTGCCGCCCTAGGAAAGGGCGCAAAAGAGTTAGCTTCTACTGCAAGCGCTTATGGGGCAAAGGAGCTTTTAACTAGCACTGCAGATGTCTTTAATACTTATAATTCAGAGGCCTATACCCAGTGGTTTGGCCAAGTGATAAAAGCAAAGAAACCACAAATTCTATTAGCTACTGCAAATCTTACGGGAAAAGATCTTTTTCCTCGTGTTGCAGGACGAGTTAATGGCGGCGTTGCAACTGACTGCACAAGTTTAGAGCTAAGCGCCTCTTCCGTAAAAGTACGCCGCCCCGTTTATTCTGCAAAAGCAAGTGTAGAAGTAGAATTTCAAAACTGTGACGTAAAAATTATTCTTATGCGCCCAAATGCTTTAGAAATAAAAAATGAGACCTCAGCTGCAAGCCCCGCAACTGTGAGCGAGGTCGCTCTAGAGCCAATTGATTTAAAAACTATCGTAAAAGATGTTGTTAAAGGCGCCTCTTCTAAAGTGGATCTTACTGAAGCCTCCATTATTGTTTCTGGAGGTAGAGGAATGAAGGGCCCTGAAAACTTTAAACTATTAGAAGATTTGGCATCTGTCCTTGGCGCTTCTGTCGGCGCCTCACGGGCTGTTGTAGATGCTGGCTGGGTTGGCCATGATATGCAAGTAGGGCAAACTGGCAAAACCGTATCTCCAAATTTATATATTGCTTGTGGGATTAGTGGAGCAATTCAACATCTAGCCGGAATGAGTTCTAGTAAAGTCATTGTAGCTATTAACAAGGATAAGGACGCTCCCATTTTTCAAAAAGCAACTTATGGCATTGTGGGTGATGCCCTTGAGATATTACCCCTTTTAACTGAAGAGTTTAAAAAGCTTCTCCATTGAAAAATTCCTTTTCTGCATTTTTAATTGCGTGCTTTTATTGGGTATGGTCCAGGCTTTGGCGGATGAAAGTAATTGAGCATCCCGAGCTTACTAGAATTAAAAAAAGCACTCGTGTTATTTTTTGCCACTGGCACGGGGACGAGCTTGTAGTTATAAAACTTGGCCCCATTTACCATTGTGCTGCCATGACAAGCACCTCCAAAGATGGAGAGCTTATGGATAAGGTTTTAACTTTTTTAGGCTTTGCTACCAGTCGCGGTTCAAGCACTCGAGGCGGGGCGCGCGCTCTTATTGGAATGATTTCTCTTATGGAAAAAGGCTACCATGCAACAATGGCGGTTGATGGCCCCAAAGGACCAAGGCATAAAGCAAAGCCGGGGGCATGGGCTCTGGCAAAGCATACTGGCGCCCCTGTAATACCTATGGGGGTTGCAAGAAGCTGCGCTTTTGTTTTTAATAAATCTTGGAATAAAACTTATCTTCCTTGGCCTTTTACAAAGGTCATTGTTACCTTCGGAGCACCCATGTATGCAAATAATATTGAGTCAAAAACTTTTTCAGAAGAATTAGAAAAACAAATATTTACTCAGCGAGGCATTGCTCAAAAACTTTTAATGAGTTTTATTTGTCTGTTTTTTATAAGTGCTTGCTCCAGCAGTCCCGTACAACAAAACTCCAATTTCGGCTCTGGCACAAATTCGCTTTTAGAAAGCTCTGTTCATACTCCACTTAAACCTAAAGGACTTATGTTAACAGGTAATGAGCCGGCACAAATTACCTATTTGTATCCAAATAGCATAGCTCAAAAATTAGGCTTTCAAGTTGGGGATGTGGTTTTAAAGATTAACAACCGTAAGGTAAGTGGTTTTTTAGAATTTGAAAAAAAATTAAAAAACAGCGTTTCTCCTTCTGAAATATATTATAAAAACCGCCGAGGACATTTTTTAACTAAGTCTGTTGTTTTAGATAATTCTAAAAATCGCTGGGGCGCCTCAACTCAAAGACAGCGCATTTCTCTAATTAAAAAAACCTCACCCTTTGTGGTGTTTATGAACCGCGCGCCTTTTACAGTTTTTTGTACAGTTTCAAAAAACCAGGACAAGAGGCTTTTATTCGTTAACCTCATTATCGATAGTGATCTGCCAAAGACGAACCTTTTGGTGCCTTTAGTGGTTAAAAACAAAAATGGTGCTCTAATTTCAAAAAGCCAAGAAAAGATTGACGCGCTGAGAGATGGTTCTATTTTAATTTCTAAAAACTTTCCCCTTCCAAAAGATTTATCCAAAGGTGTTGAGGTGTTTTTTTCTCTAGAAAAACAGCAATTTAGCTTTGTCTTCACGCAGTGAGCATGCTAGCGTTTTAGTTATAACAATAGGGAGGTTTTCAAGTGTTTAAAATTACGGCTTTGTTGTTTTTGTTTGTCTATTCTTTATCTGCAAATTCAGCCACAGAAAAGCAAGTGGTTTTAAAAATTAATAACCGCATTGTTACAAACGAAGAGTTTAATAAAAGATTTGATGATGCCCGAAAGCTTGTAAACCCACCTTCAAGTAAGGCTGCTTTTTTAGAAGATTTAATTAATTATGAAATAGGCGTTCAAGAAGCAGAAAAAAGAAACGTAGCAAAAGATCCTATCGTTGCCGAAAGAATTCGCCAACAGCTTTATGTTGGCCTTTTAGAAATGGAGCTTGGGAAAAAGGCCAACAACATTTCAATTTCTGAAGAAGAAAAAATGGCATTCTACAAAACCACCCCACAACTTAGAAGCAGCCACATTCTTATAGAAATTAAACCAAATGCAACCGCCAGTGAAAAAGCACAAGCAAAAAAGCGCGCCCTTGATATATTAAATGAAGTAAGAAGCAGTAAAAAGAGCTTTGAAGACCTTGTTAAGCTCTACACCGATGATCTTGTAACAAAAGCCCGCGGCGGTGATGTCGGCTATCAATCTTCTTTAACTATTAATCCTGATTATTATGGCGCCCTTTTAAAGCTTCGCGTTGGAGAGGTTGCCCCTTCATTAATTGAAACTAAATATGGCTTTCATATCGCAAAACTCACAGGAAAACTTAGTTACGAGGACGCGGATAAAAACTTAATTGTAAATCCAATTTTAGAAAAAAAGAAAATCGATTTATTTAAATCTTATTTTAATTCTTTAAGGAAGAAGTACAAAATTACTACAAACACTAATGCGCTTAAGTAGTTTACTTATTGCATGCCTTTTATTTAGTGCGTGCACATCAAAAAACAAACAAACAAAAGAGTTGGCCGTAGTTGATGTTCTTGGGGAAAAACTTATGGCCATTGAGTTTTCTCAAAAACTTGTTGCAAGATTAAAAAAGTTTGACTCCGCATCAACTAAAGACAAGCCTTTTGTTGATAAAGTAAAAAAAGAAATTATTTCCTCGTTTATTTTAGACGCCGTTGTAAAAGATTATTCCAAAAAAAATTCTCTCAAAATTTCTGACCCAGAAATAAATGCCGAAGTTGATTTGGCAAGAAAATCCTATCCCAATGATTTAGCTTTTAAAGAATCTCTCGCCCACGCGGGCCTTTTGGTAGAAGAATGGCGGGGCGCCATTTCAAAAACACTTCTAAGAAAAAAGGTTGTGGATCACGTTTATGAAAACACCCCTAATAAAAAGCCCATATCTACAGAGGAGTTAAAAGCCTATTATCAAGCCCACCTTCAAGAATATAATAGGCCCCCGCAAGTTAGAGTGTCCCAAATTGTTATAAAAACCCTAGATGAAGCTCAAAAGCTTCATAAAAGCATTAAAGCCGGAAAGCTTAGCTTTGAGGCGGCGGCAAAAAAATTCTCATTATCTCCGGACTCTCAAAAGGGGGGGGATATAGGTTTTATTACAAAGGGCGTTGTTCCGGTGTTTGATGCTGCTTTTAATATGAATGTGGGCGTACTTAGCTCTGTAATAAAGAGCGATTATGGATTTCATATTATTAAAGTTACAGCAAGGCGGCCATCTTCAAAAATAAGCTTTGAACAAGCGCGTAGTGGTATATTAAAAGTACTTACAGAGGAGCAAAAGGCGCAAGTTTTTGATTTGTGGTATTCAAACCACTTAAAAGAGGTAAAAATAACTCAAGATCGCCCCTTAATAGAAAATATTAAAATATCAACACAAGGATCTTTTGAATGAAAATTCTTATTGTTTTTTGTATAAGCCTAACGCCACTAGCGGCTTTTTCAGAGGTTATTGAAGGCGTGGCGGCCATTGTAAACAACTCCATAATTACAAAAATTGATTTAGCTAAATATCGCCAACAGCTAAAGCAGGGCTCAATTGTTGATGACCTTTTTGGTAACAGCACAGAAGACTTGCTTAAAAATGACAAGCTTTTATTAAAGCAACTTATGGATGAGAAAATTGTCGATAGCGAAGTTAAAAAACAAAGCCTCTTTGTCACTATGGAGCGAGTGGAACAAGAAATTAATTCTATTCAATCAAGAAACGCTATAAGCCGCGAGCAACTTAAAGAAGCTTTAAAAAAAGAAGGAACCAGCTTTTCAGAATATCAAAATTTTATTAAGCATCGTCTAGAAAGACAGGCTGTAATAGAAAAGGCGATCACCTCAAAAATTAAAATTAGTGATGATGACGTGATGTCTTATTATGAGTCTAAATATAAAAACTCTTCCGCAAAAGGCTTTGAATTCAAAATTGCTCACATCTTGCTTCGCCAGGGTAAGCGCTCAGACCAAGAACAACAAAAAAGAGCGCTTGAGGTAATTTCAAAATTAAAGTCTGGCGAATCTTTTGAGTCTTTAGCCGGCCAGTATAGTGAGGATCCAAATTACAACGAAGGCGGGCTTTTAGGAGAATTTAAGACTGGTGAGTTTTTAAAACCTCTGGAAGAGGCTATTATCCCCCTTTCACCTGGCGAGTGGACAGGACCTGTTAAAACAAAATTGGGGTATCATGTCTTAAAATTGCTAGGCAGAAAAGCCATCGCCGATCCTTCTTTTTTAGCTAAAAAAGAAATGCTAAGGGGAGAGCTTTATCAAAAAGCCTTTATTAAGCAGTTTCAGTTTTGGCTAGAGCAAAAAAGACAGGAAGCTTTTATTAAGGTAAACTAACATGCTTCGTCCCATAAGATCTGCCATTACCTCTGGTGACTCAAGCGGAATAGGCCCAGAAGTAACAGCAAAAGCATTGTATAAAATTGGGCCCCAAAAAAATTTAAATTTCTATTTATGGAGAAACTCTCAGTTCCCCAAAAAGTATCTAGCTTTGATTGAAAAAAAATTTAAGCTAGTGAAGTGCTCTAGTTGGCAAGAGGCCCTAAGCAAAACGCCCGCGTCTAGAAAAGAGCTTGTAGATATTTGCTCAAACACTAATCCTGCCCTGTGGGTAGAAGAGGCCGCACAGGCTTGTTTTTTTAAACATTTAGATTCTATAACAACGGCACCCCTGTCAAAACCAACTATTGCTCAAAGCGGGCTTGGGGCGCTTGGACAGACAGAAATTTTAAAAAATGCGAGCCAGAGCAAAAACGCCTATATGGTTTTTATTGGAAAAAAATTTAGTGTTTTTTTATGCTCTGGACATGTGCCAATTACAGAACTTAGCTCTTATTTAAGCTTTGAAAAACTAAAAACAGCTCTTGAATCCGCCAATAAATTTTATGATCTTTTTATTAAAAAAGGGGGTGTTGGCGTATTAGGAATTAACCCCCATGCAGGGGACTTTGGGATCATTGGCCACCAGGAAAAGGATTTTTTTGATAAGCTTATTACAAAGCCCTTTGTGGGCCCTCTTGTTCCTGATGCTGCCTTTGTTAGAGAAAACAGAAAGAAGTATAAACTTTTTGTTGCCATGTACCATGATCAAGGACTAATCCCCTTTAAGACTATTCATGGTCACCAAGGCGTTCATATCACTTGGGGCCTTCCCTTTATCAGAACCAGTGTTGACCACGGCACGGCATTTGATATAGCTGGTAGAGGCATTGCAGATGAAACAAGCATGCTCATGGCTCTAAAACTTGCTATTAAACTTTTAAAAGGCACAAACAAGGAAAAGTAAATGAATCAGGAAATATTTAGAGAGTATGATATCCGAGGCGTTGTTAATAAAGATTTTGATTTAATTTTTGCTCAAAATCTTGGTTTGTCTTTTGGTAGTTATTTAAAACAAAAACTAAAAAAGCAAAGTTTAACTATTAGCATTGGCTATGATGCAAGACTTTCTTCCCCCGAAATTGCGGCCCGTGTTGCAAAGGGTGCCGCGCTTACGGGTGTAAATGTATTAATGCTGGGCCTTGTAACTTCGCCTATTTCTTATTTTAGTACTTTTACCTTACCCATTGACGGAAATATTATGATAACGGGGAGCCACAACCCTCCAGAATATAATGGCTTTAAACTTAGTTTTGGCAAAAGCCCGCTCTTTGGAGAAGAAATTCAAGTTTTAAAAAAAATAATATTAGATAAGGCTTTCCTGCTTTCTGAAAAACAAGGCACAATTAAAGACCATGATATTTTTCCCGCCTACTTAGACAAATTTTCTAAAGACATCAAACTTAAAAACAAGGTTTCCGCTGTTATAGATTGTGGCAATGGTGCCGCCGGAGTTGTTGTAAAAAAACTTTATGAGCTTATTGGTATAAATTGTGAAATTTTATTTGAAAAGCCTGATGGCACTTTTCCTAATCATCATCCAGATCCCACAGTTGAAGAAAACTTAATAGCGCTTAGAAAAAGAGTTTTGGAAACAAAAGCAGATGTGGGAATTGGCTTTGATGGCGATGCTGATAGAATTGGCGTTATAGATCATACGGGCCGAGCTCTTTTTGGTGATGAATTGATGGTTATTTTTGCAAGAAGTGTTTTGGAAAAAAACCCTGGTGCTGCCATTATTGGAGACGTAAAGTGCTCAGACCGTCTTTATGATGATATAAAAAAACACGGTGGAAACCCTATAATGTATAAAACAGGGCACAGTTTAATAAAAAACAAAATGAAAGAAGTTAATTCTCCATTTTCTGGAGAAATGAGTGGTCATGTTTTTTTTGCAGACAGAAATTATGGGTATGATGACGCCGTTTATGCAGGAGCAAGGTTCATTGAAATAATGTCCCTTACCGGAAAAAAGGTTCCCGAACTATTAACCGGGCTTCCGCCAGCATTTTCAACGCCAGAAATTAGAATTGACACCACCGAAGATAAAAAGAGAAAAATTGTGGAGGAAATTAAAAAATTATTTCCTGCCAACAAATACAAGGTAAATGAAATAGATGGCCTAAGAATTTCTTTTGAAGACGGGTTTGCGCTTGTGCGCTCAAGCAACACCCAGCCTGTTATCGTATGCCGCTTTGAAGCACAAACAAGTCAAAGATTAAACGAAATCAGATCCCTTGTTGAAGGAGCAGTAAAAAAGCTTTTGTGAGTACTTTTGAAGACGAATCTCTTCCCATCTCTATTAGAGGTGCAAGAGAGCATAATTTAAAAAATATTAGCTTTGATTTGCCAAGGAATAAGATTACTGTCATCTCCGGCCTTAGTGGTAGTGGAAAGTCTTCTCTTGCTTTTGACACTATCTATGCTGAGGGACAAAGACGTTATGTAGAAAGTCTTTCTAGCTATGCCAGGCAATTTTTAGAACAGCTTAAAAAACCAGATGTAGATTCTATTTCCGGCCTTTCTCCCGCTATAAGCATTGAACAGCAAACTACTAGCACAAACCCTCGCTCTACTGTCGGCACAGTTACCGAAATTTATGATTTTTTGCGTCTTCTTTTTGCAAGAGTTGGTGAGGCGCGCTGCTACAGTTGTAAAAAACCAATCTCTGCCCAAAGCCTAGATCAAATGGTAGATAGAATTTTAGAACTCCAAGATGACACAAAAATTCATATTCTTTCTCCCGTTATTCGCGGCAAAAAAGGCGACTACGGCGCTGAGTTTAAAAAATGGATTAAGCGTGGGTTTGTAAGAGCTAAAATTGATGGGGAAACGGTAGAATTAGCCCAGGCAAAAAAGCTAGAAAAACAAAAAACTCATGACATAGACCTTTTTATTGACCGCCTAATAGTTAAAAAAAACATAAGATTGCGCCTCTGCGAAGCTCTTGAATCTGCGCTTCACCTTTCTGAGGGGCTTGTAAAAATTGAGGTTTTAAACAACCAAAATGAGTCTTTTTTACTAAGCTCAAAAAGTGCTTGTGTTGATTGCGGCATAAGTTATCCAGAAATTGAGCCCCGTTTTTTTAGTTTTAATAATCCCAGGGGCGCGTGCAAAACATGTCTTGGTCTTGGCTACATAGATATTGATGGAATCACAACTTCAGACGATGATGAGGTTCCACAGATAAAGCAATATCCGCCATGTAGTACATGTAACGGACAAAGATTAAGAATTGAGGCACTTAATGTTTTTATTGGTAATAAAAATATTGTTGAGTTATCAAAGCTTCCCGCCATAGAGCTTTTAAATTTTTTTGAAGACCTTCATTTTTCTAAACGTCACCAAGAAATTGCCCCCAAAGTTGTAAAAGAGTTGGTTGCAAGGCTTGGCTTTTTAACAAAAGTTGGGGTTGATTATCTCTCCATGGATCGCCCCAGCAAAACTCTAAGTGGCGGGGAAGCACAAAGAATAAAGCTAGCCTCACAAATAGGTTCTTCCTTAATTGGCGTTTTATATGTTCTAGATGAACCAAGCATAGGCCTTCACCCTAGAGATCACTCAAGGCTTTTAAAAACAATCAGAGATCTTTGTGATCTGGGAAATTCAATTTTAATGGTCGAGCATGATGAGGAAACCCTGCTATTTGCAGATTATATTTTGGATTTGGGCCCAGGGGCCGGAAAACACGGCGGCACTCTCTTAGCACAAGGCTCTCCAGATGAAATTAAAAAAAATACCAAAAGCATTACTGGGCAATACCTCTCAAAGAAAAAAAATATCTCCACTCCTAAAAACAGACGCCAGGGTAGTGGAAAATTTTTAGAGGTCCTTGGAGCCCGCGGAAATAATTTAAAAAATGTTAATTTAAAACTTCCGCTGGGAACATTTATTACAATTACTGGTGTTAGTGGTAGCGGTAAATCTACATTGATAATAGACACTCTTTATAGAGCTTTGAGTGAAAAACTATATCACTCCAGTATTACGCCCGCACCTTATGACCAACTTTTAGGCGCTGAGAGTTTAGATAAAATTATAGACATTGATCAGAGCCCTATCGGCAGAACGCCCCGCTCAAACCCCGCCACATACACGGGTTTATTCACATTAATCAGAGATTTATACTCTGGGCTTCCCGATTCAAAAATGCGCGGCTATAAGCCGGGGAGATATAGTTTTAACGTAAAAGGTGGGCGCTGCGAAAATTGTGAGGGCGCTGGGCTTTCAAAAATAGAAATGCATTTTATGGCTGATGTTTTTGTCCAATGTGATGTTTGTTTAGGAAGAAGATATAATAGAGAAACTCTGGAAATTAAATTTAAAACAAAAAGCATCGCTGATGTTTTAGATATGTCCGTTGAAGAAGCTTTTAGCTTTTTTGAAAATATTCCTTTGATAAAGTCAAAACTTAAAACATTAATAGATGTCGGCCTTGGCTATATTCATCTAGGGCAAAGCTCAACCACGCTCAGCGGTGGGGAGGCACAAAGGGTAAAGCTCAGCCGTGAATTATCAAAAAGAAGTACCGGAAAATCTTTTTACATTTTAGATGAGCCCACAACGGGACTTCATTTTGAGGATATAAGAAAGCTTATTGAAATTCTTCAAATCCTTGTTGATCAAGGCAACACTGTTTTAGTTATTGAGCATAATTTAGATGTTGTTAAGAATTCTGATTTTGTAGTTGACCTTGGTCCTGAAGGAGGAAACAAGGGTGGATATATTGTTGCTCAAGGGACTCCGGAATCTATATCAAACAACAATAAAAGCTTCACTGGACAATATTTGTCAAAAATTTTGTAAATAAGTTAGGCACTCTCAAAAACACAAACTTCTTTTTCTAATTAAAACAATACCGAAAAGTTAGCTAGGGCAAGGAAGAGAAGTATGGCATTATTTGTTTCGGGCGTCTTATTTTTAATTATTGGTTTTTCATTCCCTGCACATGCAGAATGTCTTGATGCTGATAAAATTCCAAACACCTTTGTCGTTAGACTAAAAAAACCTGCTTCTGGAGAATTTGTTCCTCAAGCCCTTGCAGATAACCAAAAATTTAAATCATTTTTAGCCAGTAATAAAATTACTTCTCGAACGGTTTTTGAAACATCGCCTTCTTTTGCATTTTTAACTTTTAGCAGCCTTAAATCCACGCCCCCTTCAACACATGTATTAAATGTTACAAAAGCTGGGGCAGATATTATTTCAAAATTTGACTACGTAGATACTGTTGAGCAAGATTGTTATTTCAAAATTCAAAGCACAACTAGTGACCCATTATTAAATGAACTTTGGGGAATTAAAAAAATTCATGCAGAAAATGCATGGGATATTAATAAGGGTTTAAACTCTACTATTGTAGCTGTATCTGATACGGGCGTTGACTACAACCATGAAGATTTAAAAGCAAATATGTGGGTTAACACCAAAGAAATACCTAATAACAATATTGATGACGACAACAATGGCTGTGTTGATGATATTTACGGTTGTGACTTTGCAGACTTGGATGGCGATCCAACCCCTGGAAGTAATAGCAATCTTACCCATGGTACGCACGTAGCTGGCACGGTTGCCGCTGTAGGGGATAACTCAAAAGGCATTACAGGAGTTGTTCAGCAAGCAAAAATTATGGCGCTAAAGGGTTTTAATTCTTTTGGCCAAGGTGATGGCTCTGCACTTTTACAAACAATTTATTACGCTGTTAATAATGGTGCTAAAGTTATTAATTGTAGTTGGGGAAGAAAGGGCTCGCCTTCTTCTGCTGATATAGATGCTTTTAAATATGCTTACTCTCGTGGTGTTGTAGTTGTTGTTGCTGCTGGAAATAGTAATGCTGATGCTAGCGGGTATACGCCTGCAAATATTGAAAATGTAATAACTGTTGCTGCCACCGACTCTTCAGATCAAATCGCTACTTTTAGCAACTGGGGCACAACAATTGAATTGGCTGCTCCAGGCGGCAAAGGTTACGATTCTAGCGGAAATACTATTGATGGTATTTTATCAACATTGCCAAACAACAAATATGGCAAATATATAGGCACAAGTATGGCCGCGCCTCATGTTGCGGGCCTTGCCACACTCATTTTAAGTATTAATCCTACTCTAAGCCCAGACGAAGTTTTAAAAATAATGAAAGATAGTGGCGACACAATTAATGTTACAACCTCTGGCAGTGGCAGACAGTTTACGTATAAAAGAATCAATGCCTTTAAAGCTGCAAATCAAGCTTTTGCCACTGTACCCACAAGCAATAATGGCGGAATTTGTCTTCCTGGGCAGGTTTGTAAAACTAATTCTGGCACAATTTTAACTGATGATTTAAAAAATGCCTTTTCTCAGGGTGCTGGTTGCGGAAATATCACTCGTTTTGAGCAAAAAAAAGGGCCCAACAAACTTTCGTTGAGCCTCATTCTTTTTCTTCCGTTATTACTTGTATTTTATATTAAGCTTTTCCTGATAAACCAAAAGCAATAATAAGTGCGTAAATAACTAAAGATTCAATAAGAGCTAAAGCAATAATCATTGGAACAAATATTTTTCCCTGTGCTGCTGGGTTTCTAGCAATACCATCAAGGGCAGCTGCGGCGGCTTTCCCTTGGCCTAAGCTTCCGCCAAATGCAGCTATTCCAATAGCTAATCCTGCACCAATAGCAAACAATGGACCGCCTTTACCGCCCGCTGCCTCTTCGGCAAATGCTGGCATAGAAACAAATAAAGTAGCCAGAGCTACATAAATTGAACGAATACTTTTCATAAAATTTCTCCTTCTCATAAATGAGTTATAATTAGTGGTCGTGGGCTGTGGCCAACGAAACATAAACCATAGACAAAAGTGAAAACACAAATGCCTGTACAAAACAAACAAACATTCCTAATACATAAAAAATAATTGGTACACCAATTGGGATTAAATTCAAAAATATGGCCAATACCGTGTGGTCTCCCGTCATGTTGCCGAATAATCTAAGCCCTAGGCTCATCGGCCTTACCAAATGAGAAACAATTTCTATTGGCAACATCAATGGAGCCAGCCATAAAATTGGACCTAAAAAATGTTTGAAATAAGAAATGCCGTTTTCCTTAACTCCAAAATAATTATAAAGTAAAAATACAAAAAGGCCGCATGCAAGTGTTGTATTAAAATTTTCCGTTGCAGGTGTAAAACCTGGGAATAAACCAAGAAAGTTATTCAGCAAAATATAGATAAATAAAGACCCTATGATAGGAATTATATTTTCATGTCCTTTTCCCATAACCGATTCAACAAACCCAGAAAAGCCTTCTACAACGAGTTCAAAAAAACTTCTAATACTTGCTCCAGGAGCAGGTATTAATGCTTGTTCAGGTGTGCCTGCACTAAAATAGGCAATAATACTAAGCACAACTATAAGCATTGTACAAAATGCTGCAGTCAAAACGGCATCTGGTATGGAATGAAGAGAAGGAACTAAATAATGAAACCAACTAAAATGCATTTTCTACTTTTTTTCTGTAATTGCTATATTAAGCGCAAGTAGCAAAAGACTTGCAATGATTGTTGTAAGACCAACAAAAAATGCAGGTAAATGCTGGCTATACTTTTTCACACAAAAATAAAGTATAACTCCTAGCGCTGCGTACTTAGTTATAATGAGAGCCAGTGTTAAGGCAACTGATTTTTTCTCAAAGACTCGTTTCCATAAAATAAAAAGTGCAAAAAAATTCAATGACACAATAGCAGAGCCAAAAAGAAACGGTAATGTATGTTGCGGCGCGTATATTAACAACACTATGACCATTACTATTGTAAGGAGTACTTGATATCTAAAAACTTTGTCCATTTGACGCTGTATTGAGGGTGTCATTTTCTACTGATCTTGTTTATTTAATTTTTGAAGACTAACAACAAATCTAATAAATGCAAAAATACTGCCCAAAATAGTAGAAACGATGAGTGCCACTTGATCAGTTTGAAGTTTTTTATCTAACCAATTCCCTAGTAATATAAAAGCAACTATTGTTACTACAAGCTCCGTTGTTCTAACTAACACTTCTCCATATTGCTTCATTTAAAATTTCTTTTTTTCCTTTCTTCTCAAAATGCTTTTAATTCGCATGTCTATTATTTCTGGTTGTGCATATTTACTTTTAATTTCTTTTAGAATTTGTATGGCTTTATCCCATTCCTTTTTTTCCTCAAAGCACTGAGCTTTACTTAAGTAAACTTCTTCAATGGCTTCATTATAAGGGTGGTCTTTAATTATTTGGTCAAATGTTTTAATGGCATCGTCTAGCTTTTTAACAGACATTTGTGCTTGTGCTTTTAAGGAAAGCATTTCAAATGCTTTAACACTTTCTGGCCATTTTAGCAAAAAGCTATCCACCTCTGAAATGGTTTGTAAAAAGTTGGCATCATAGAAATATGTCTTTGCAATTTTTTGCTGAATACTCTGAATTTTTTCTTCTTCTGCTTCTAGCTTTAAAAGCCTCGAAAACTCTAAAGTTGCTTGTTGATAGTTACTCAGTTTTTCATAATAAATTTCTGCTATTTTTTCTTGCGCTGCTTTTATTTTTTCATGATTATCACTATGTCTAATAATGTTTCTAAAAAAGAAGAGGGCCTTTTTATACTCTTGTGTTTCATAGAATGTTATTTGTCCTCCGATACTTGAAGACTCTAGTCCAAGCTGACTTGTTGGTACAAAGGAAACCACCTTTTCTAAAAGTATGACGGCATCTTTAAATTCTTTTTTTTTTATTTTTTCTTGCGCTTCACTAAAAAGGCGTTCTTCTAGTTTAACTTGTGGTTTTATACTTTGGTAAACGCCAAAGATGATCACTGCAAGGAGAAGGATATACCAAACTCGTTCTTTTTTAAGCGTGGCCAGCATCACCTTCGTCTTCTTCTTCTATAACTGGAGAGAAGCTAACAACTTTTTCATCGCTGTTTACTTTGATAAGGCGTACTCCTTGCGTATTTCTACCAATTACAGATATCCCTGCAACTGACATGCGAATAACTTGGCCTTTGCTGGTTATAATCATTAAGTCATCGCTGTCAGAAACCATTCTTGTACCAACAACAACACCAACTTTATCTGTTGTTTTTTGGTTAATAATTCCAACGCCGGCTCTGCTTTGTAATCTGTACTCGCTTATTTCTGTACGCTTTCCATAACCCAAGGATGTTACAGCCAAAATTGTTCCTTGGTTGTCTTTGCCAAAAATTTCAAGCCCCACTACAGCATCATCTTTTGCTAAATTTATTCCTTTTACTCCCCTTGCCGTTCTTCCCATTGGACGAACGTCGGTTTCTTCAAAACGAATAGACATACCCTCAGATGTTGATAAAAAGATATCTGATTTTCCATCAGATAGTTTTGCATCAATGAGCTCATCATCTAAATCTGTGGTTAGTGCAATTTTCCCTGTGGTGCGCACATGTTCAAATTGAGAAAGATCTGTTTTTTTAATAATTCCCTTTTTAGTAACCATGACAACAAAGTTGTTCTCTGAAAACTCTTTTATAGGCAAAATTGCTTTTATTTTTTCGTTATTAGAAAGTTCTAACAGGTTTGCAATTGCTCTTCCTTTTGCGGCCCTTGTTGCTGATGGTATTTCATGTACTTTTATTAAAAATACTTTTCCTTTATCAGAAAAACACAACAATGTGTCATGGGTGCTTGAAACAAAAAGATGTGTTACAAAGTCCTCTTCCCTTGTTTCCATTCCCTTAAGGCCTTTTCCGCCTCTTTTTTGACTCTTATACTCATCAACAGAGTTTCTTTTTATGTAGCCTGAATGTGTGATGGTTACTACAACATCTTCCTCTTCAATAAAGTCTTCATCACTTAGTTCTTCTGCCTCTGCTACTATTTGTGTTCTTCTTTTGTCAGAGTATTTTTCTTTAATTTCTGTAAGCTCTTCTGTGATGACTTTAAAAATAAGCTGTTCATCTCCTAAAATTTCTTTTAACTTTTTAATGAGCGCTAACACTTCCTGAAGTTCATTAAGAATTTTATCTCGCTCAAGCCCTGTTAATCTTTGTAAACGCATTTCCAAAATTGCTTTTGCTTGCGATTCAGAAAATGTAAATAGTTTTTGAAGTGATTTTGAAGCCTCATCTGTTGATTTTGATTTCTTAATGGTGGCAATAACTTCGTCTATATTATCAATTGCTTTTTTAAGACCTTCTAAAATATGGGCCCGCTCTTGAGCTTTTTTTAACTCATAAATACTTCTTCTAATGACAACTTCTTTTCTGTGCAGAACAAATGCATCAAGCATCCCTTTAAGGTCAAAAATCTTTGGCTGCCCATTATCTAAAGCAAGCATTATTATTCCAAATGTTGATTCAAGTTGGGTGTGTTTAAATAGCCTATTTAAAACAACATTGGCAGCATCACCCTTTTTTATTTCTATTAAAATTCGCATTCCCTCTTTAGAGCTTTCATCGCGAATATCTGTAATGCCCTCAATTTTTTTGTCCCTTACTAGA
Organism: Oligoflexia bacterium; assembly: GCA_016715815.1. Classification (GTDB taxonomy): domain Bacteria; phylum Bdellovibrionota; class Bdellovibrionia; order JABDDW01; family JABDDW01; genus JADJXN01. The sequence continues at coordinate 301,126 of JADJXN010000002.1, read as the reverse complement.
TCGGCAATGTTTTCTATAAGCTTTGCTTTGTTAACCATGTAGGGAAGTGCTGTTACAACAATTTGCTCTTTATCGCCTTTGCGTGTTTCTATTTCGGCTTTGGCGCGCATGGTGATAATGCCTTTTCCTGTGGTGTAGGCTTGCTTAATGCCTTTTCTTCCGGCAATAAAAGCTCCTGTTGGAAAATCTGGTCCCGGAACTACTTTAAATAATTCTTCGTTTGTTATGTTTTTGTTTTTTATCAGCTCCAAGCAACCATCAATTATTTCTCCTAAGTTGTGTGGAGGAACGTTTGTAGCCATACCAACAGCAATACCTGAGCTTCCATTAACCAAAAGTGTTGGTATTTTAGAGGGCAATACGTGTGGAACCTCTAAAGAGTCGTCATAGTTTGGGCCAAAATCCACAGTTTCTTTATCAATATCCCAAAGCATCTCTTCTGCAAAACGGGTCATTCTTATTTCTGTATAACGCATGGCTGCTGCGGAATCGCCATCGATAGATCCAAAGTTTCCTTGGCCATCCACAAGCGGATAACGCATAGAAAAATCTTGGGCCATTCTTACAATTGTATCGTAAATAGCCGCGTCTCCATGGGGATGATATTTACCCATAACATCACCAACAATACGCGCAGACTTCTTAAATGGTTTATTATGAAGATTGCTCTGTTCCCACATTCCATACAAAACTCTTCTGTGGACGGGCTTCAATCCATCTCTTACGTCTGGTAGAGCGCGGCCCACAATAACGCTCATGGAGTATTGCAGGTAAGCGCTCTTTAATTCGCTTTCGATATTTATGGGGTTAATGCCTTGTTGTGGTGTTTGGCTTTTATCTGTCATAATTAAACATCTAACTCCTTAACAAGAAGGGCGTTGTCTTCAATAAATTTTCGTCTCGGCTCTACTGCATCACCCATTAAAACACTAAACATGGCATCCGCTGCTACTGCGTCCTCAATGTTTACTTTTAATAAAGTTCTCTTTTCTGGGTCTAGTGTTGTCTCCCATAATTGCTCTGGGTTCATTTCTCCTAAACCTTTATAACGCTGTATGTATTGGCCTTTTTTACTCTCTGCTATCACAAATTTTGAAAATTCTGTGTAACTGTCAAATTTTTCTTCTGTGTTTTTTGTTTTTACTTTTATTGGAAGCTTTCCAAATTCTTCCATTGCGCTCCAAAGCTTTACTAACTCTAAATACTCTGGGGATTCTGCAAACTCACTATCAAATATACTTTTTTGTTTTACTGCATTTCTTGTTGTGTTTGTTTCTAACATAAAGCAGCTGTGCTCTTTGTCTTCTTTAACGCTGTACTGAACATCTGTTAGCTCTGCTTGTTTGTTGTTTAAAAGTTCTTTTTTAATATTCTCTGTGGTTTCTTCTAGTTTTGTTTTGCTTTTCAGTGTTTCAGCAAGATTTATTTTTTGGCTAACAAAAGAATATAAAATATCTCTGTCTTGGCTTGAAGAAAGCGTTTTTAAAATTTTATCAAATTTATTAATTTTTGTTATTGTTGTTTTAAGTAAATTTTTATTTTCTACTTCTATGTCTTCAAGGCCCGCGCTTAATAAATATTCTGTTAACTCTTGCTCATTTTTAATATATCTTTCTGCGCTTCCTTTTTTAACTTTGTAAAGTGGCGGTTGAGCAATATACAAATAACCTTTTTCAATAATTTCTAACATCTGCCTATAAAAGAAAGTTAATAAAAGGGTTCTAATATGAGAGCCGTCAACATCAGCATCTGTCATAATAACAACTTTGTGATACCTAATTTTTCCAGACTGAAAATCTTCTTTTCCAATTCCTGTTCCAAGGGCAGAGATCAACATTTTTATCTCGTCATTTGAAAGCATTTTATCAAAACGCGCTTTTTCAACGTTTAAAATTTTACCTTTAAGGGGTAGCACAGCTTGGTATTTTCTATTTCTTCCTTGCTTTGCAGAGCCACCCGCTGAATCCCCCTCTACTAAAAATAATTCACAAAGCGCAGGGTCTCTTTCTTGGCAATCTGCCATTTTTCCTGGAAGGCTTCCTCCATCAAGGGCAGATTTTCTGCGCGTCAGCTCTCTTGCTTTTCTTGCGGCAAGCCTTGCTCTTGCTGCCTCAACACACTTTACTGTTATTGTTTTTGCAACAGAGGGGTTTCTTTCTAAAAAGTCTGCTAACTTGTCATTTACTAAAGACTCAACAAGTCCTTTTACTTCACTATTACCAAGCTTTGTTTTGGTTTGCCCTTCAAATTGTGGTTGAGGCACTTTCACACTTACAACTGCAGCCAAACCTTCTCTAATGTCATCGCCATCAAGAGAGTCTTTTAAATCTTTTAAAAGGTTATGGTTTTGTGAGTAACTATTAATTGTTTTTGTAATAGCAGATTTAAACCCACTTAAGTGGGTTCCGCCCTCAATGGTATTAATATTATTACAGTAAGTGAAAATGGATTCCGAATAGGTATCATTCCATTGCATACAAATTTCTGCTTCAACGCCGTCCTTTGATGCATTAAAATAAATAGGAGTTGTATGTAGTTTTGTTTTAGATCTATTTACATAATCAACAAACTCTTTTATTCCACCGTCATATTTAAAATCACTTGTTTTTTTAGTGCGCTCATCTTTTAAATTAATTTTTATTCCTGCATTTAAAAACGCAAGCTCTCTAAGCCTGTTGGCTAGAGTTTCATAATTATATTCTGTTACTTCAAAAATCTCGCCATCTGGCTTAAATGTAACTTTTGTACCTGTTTTATCTGTGGTGCCAACTTCTTTTAATCTCTCTTGAGGATCGCCTTTTTGATATTGCTGTTTCCAAACTTTTCCTTCTCTTTTTATTTCTAAATTAAGAACTTCAGAAAGAGCATTTACAACGCTCACACCAACGCCATGAAGACCGCCAGATACTTTATAAGTGTCATTGTCAAATTTTCCGCCGGCATGCAGTTTTGTTAAAACAACTTCTGCTGCTGAAACCCCTTCTGTTTTATGAATATCTACAGGAATTCCACGGCCATCATCTTCAACGCTTATAGAGTTATCTGCGTGAATAACAACTTCTATGTTTTTACAATATCCTGCTAATGCTTCGTCTATGGAGTTGTCTACTACCTCGTAAACCATGTGGTGAAGACCGCGTACACCAGTGTCACCAATATACATTCCTGGTCTTTTTCTAACTGCTGCTAAACCTTCTAAAACTTTTATTGAATCTGCTGAGTACGTTTTTTTTGAATCCATATTGGTGGTCATGTTCCTCTCAAGTTCCATTTGTTCTCACTTTCCCGAACTCTAGAATAAACTCCTTTGCACCAATTATTTTTTGCCCATAGTTTGTTGTGGTCAAAAATGTTTGGGCGTCACTTTTTTGTAAAAAACTAAGCAAATACTTTTGCTTGTTTTCATCAAACTCGCTTAGCACATCATCTAGTAGTAAAATGGGATGTGTTTTATGAGTTTTTTTATGATACACAATCTGAGCCATTTTGAAAGCTAAAATCACCGCTCTTTGCTGTCCTTGAGAAGAAAAAAACCTAGAGTTTTTGCCATCATAGATAAAGTCAACTACATGCCTGTGGGGCCCCGCACAACTTAGTCCCAAAACTCTTTCTTTTACTGCGTTTTGAGGCTCTTTTAACGCCGTTTTTAGAATGTTATTTATCTGGTCAAATTGTTTTGAATTTATTACCTGATCTTGTGCTTTGTATTGTGTCTCAAAGCTTACTTGAGTTCCAAAAATTTCACTTAAAACCTCATTAATAAAAGGTAAAAGCTCTTCCAAAAGTCTGATTCTTAAATAGGTCACATCTGTCGCTCTTGATAAATAAGCGTGCTCAACACTTTCTAATAAATCAAGGGTTGTTTTAAGGTTAATTTCTTCTCTTTTAAAGCTATTTAAAATGGCATTTCTTTGCTTTAGTACTCTTAGGAAATCAGCCTGCGCCAAGGCAGCCTCGTTATAAAAAAGAACGCATGCTTGGTCAATTAAGTCTCTTCTTAGCTCAGGTCCTTGTTTTACTGCTGATAAACTGTCAGGTGAAAACTCCACGGCTTTAATTTTTCCAAGGAATTTATTTTTTGAAATATTTTTTTCGTTTAACTGCAGTACTCTTTCGTTTTCGCTGAACCTTATTTTTACAAATTCAGGTTTATTCTCTTCATTGATGATTTTTGTGTCTATTTGAAAGGTGTTTTCGTCAAAATTAATGCACTCTTGTGGTGTTTTAGCTCTAAAACTTTTTAAAAAGGTGACAAAATAAATGCTCTCTAGAAGGCTTGTTTTTCCTTGGGCATTATGCCCTAAAAAGAGATTTACTTTGTTGTTCGTGTTTATTTCTACGTCTTTTAGATTTCTAAAATTTTTTACTTTTAGTGTTTCAAAATACACATCATATTCTCATTGGCATAACAACACAGGTATATGTGCTATCTGATGATGGCCTTACAATTCCAGGGGAGAGTTGATCGTTTAAGTGGATATCCACATCTTCTTCATGAATATTATTTAGAATATCCATTAGATACTTTGCGTTAAACGCAATCTTAAATGCATCTCCTTCGTATTTAATTTCTAGCTCTTCCTTTGCGTCCCCTAGTTCAGGATTATTGGAATAAATCTCCATGGTGTTTTTATTAATGGACATGGTGATACCTTTACTTTTCTGGTTTGAAAGCAGGGAGACCCTTCTAAGAGAGCTTAATAGCTGCTCTTTAGATACTCCAACGGTTCTTGCCAGTTTTGCAGGTATTAGTTGTTGATAATTTGGGTATTTTCCATCAATGAGGCGGATATATAGAGTTGTAGAATCCTTTTTTACAACAAGATGCGAGCCTTCTAGCCCCATTTGAATAGTATCTTGGCCATTTTCTATAAGTTTTTTTAGTTCATAAAGACCTTTTTTAGGAATAATTACACCTGATGGTGCCTCTTGCTTTGCTCCCAATGAAAGTTCTAGTTTTTTATCTATTAGGCTTAGTCTATGGCCATCTGTGGCAACCATTCTAAATTTTGTTTCCTTCTCTTTGTTATTAATCTTTTCAAAGAAAACACCATTTAAATGATACCTTGTTTCATCATGGCTTACGCTGTAGATCGTTTTTTCAATCATATCTTGAAGCACTGCGCTTTGAACTTTTGCGAATTCTTTAACGTCTATTTCCGGAAATGCTGGAAATTCCTCTGGCGCAACACCAACAAGATTAAATAAGGCTTTTTTGCTTCTAATTTCTAACCAATGGTTGGGCTTTTTAAATACATCCACAACCCCATCAGAAAGTTCTTTTACTAAATCAAAAAGATTTTTGGCATTTACAGCAACTTTTCCTGGGTTTTCCACTTCTGCATCACATTCATCTTTAATGCTTATTTCTAGATCTGTTGCATATATTTTAAGCTTGCCCTTTTCTGCACTTAAAAGTGCATTTGACAACATAGGCATTGTATTTCGCTTTTCAATAATGTTTTGAGTCTTTTGGAGAAGCTTTAAAAAATCATTCTTATCTATTTTAAATTTCATATATTCTTTCTATATATATAAAAACAGTAGTAGTAATAGTGTCGTGGATAACTGAAAATACTTATAACTTATTAAAACATCAAATATTTTTCAAAAACCCCCTTGTTAAACAAGGCCTAATAAACCATCAAAAGTCCAGGAAAACCATATAAAAAACAATATCCACAAAAGTTATCCACATAGTTATTAACAAATTAGCCACTTATCCACTGTGAATTGTTGATTTTATTTTCTAAGTCTTTAACTTTGCTACTTAATTCACTATTTTTAACAAGGTCATCTTTAACCTTATTAATGGCATGAAGCACCGTGGTGTGGTCTCTACCACCAAAAGCTCTACCTATTTCCACAACACCAAGATCTAGTTTTGATCTGCATAAATACATAGCAACTTGCCTTGGTTCTACTATGGTCTGTACCCTAGATTTAGATTTTAAATCTTTAGTGGAAACGCCAAAAGAATCTGCCACATATTTTTGAATGTCTTCTATTGTTAATCCAGAAGATTTTTCTTCATTTAAATGTCTGGAGAAAACATCTTGAGCAAAATCATAGGTAATAGGGGTGCCGTTTAATTCACTGTACATTTTTAATGTAGAAAGATGCCCTTCAAGCTCCCTAACACTACGTTTAGATATTTGAGCGATCAAATAAACAACATTATCAGGGATGAATAACCCAGAGGATTCTGCTTTATATCTGAGAATAGCCATTCTAGTTTCAATATCAGGTGGTTGAATATCCACAATGGTGCCCCATTCTAATCTGGTGCGTATTCTTTCCTCTAACCCACTGATTTCTTTTGGAAACTTATCACTGGAGAAAACAAGCTGCTTACCGTTGTCATGGTGAGCATTAAATGTATGGAAGAATTCTTCCTGAAGCCCCTCTTTATGGGCAAAAACATGGATATCATCAATAATTAAAAGATCACAAGCTTCGCGGTAGCGCTTTCTAAATTTATCCATTTGTCCATGACGAATGCTTGAAACAAAGTCAGTTAAAAATCGCTCACCATTTACAAAACAAATTCGTGACCCTGGATTTCTTTGCCTAACAGCATTGCCAATAGCATTTAATAAGTGTGTTTTTCCAAGGCCGGACGGACCACATAAATATAATGGGTTGTATTGCTTTCCAGGGTTTTCAGAAACACTATGGCAAGCAGCATGGGCAATTTGATTTCCTTGACCAACAACAAACGTGTTAAATGTTAGTTGAGGGTTTAAAAAACCCAGCTTCTGTTGTACCTCTGCCGCGGCTTTTTCAGAGCTTGAGTGAGAACCTATTGTTGAGGCATATTGCTCTTCATAGCTAGGTAAAAGCTCCTCTTGTTTTAAAACTTTTGATACAACCACAAGCTCAATTTGAAACTTTTCTTGATCCTGAACAGAAATAGCCGAAGAAAGCCCTTGCATGAGGTTTGAGTCAATCCACTCCCGATGCATATGGCCGGGAACACCTATTTTATAAACTTTTCCTTCTGGTGAGGTTTCTACTGACTCTAATGAGGTTTTCTCAAGCCAGGTGGAAAATAAACGGTCTCCAACAGTACTTTTTAGATAAGAATGAACCTTACTCCACTCAATTTGAGACATATCCCCCCTTTAAGACTGTCAAGTCTTGTAACAGAGTTAATAAAAAGTTTCAATAGCTTGACAAAGGCTTAAGAGAATGGTTTTTTGAGGCCTAAATTTTTCCATATTTCTCATATATTAGAGGTATTTATGAAACGCACGTTCCAACCAAGCAGAAAAAAAAGAATAAGAACCCACGGGTTTTTATCCAGAATGTCCACCAAAAATGGACGCCAAGTTCTTTCCAGAAGAAGAGCAAAGGGTCGCAAACGCTTAACACCCACAATTAGTTCTAAGTAAGAGTGCTTAAAAAAAGAATAGAGTTTTTAAGAACCTACAAGGCAAAGCCTGTTATAGGTAAATTTTTTAAAATCTACTTCATAGCAAATAGGCAAAAAATGAACCGCTTAGGGGTGACAATTCCAAAAGCGGTGGCAAGTGCGGTAACAAGAAATAAATATAAACGGTGGGTAAAAGAAGTGTTTAAGAGTGTTGAAAAAAGCAAATCTAAAAAACAAGAGTGCTATGACATTCATGTTTTTATTCCCCCCCAAAAAAACAAAGAAGAAAAGATAAGCTGGCAAGAGTTTGAAGAAGACCTCTGCCCAAGACTTAAAAAGATAATAGAAAAATGAAAATATTACTAATTGCTTTGATAAAAATTTACCAAAAAACAATAGCAGTATTTTTAGGAGGTCGCTGCCGCTTTATACCTTCTTGTTCTGAGTATGCAAAACAAGCCATTGAACAAAAAGGCGTTATTAAAGGCACAAAACTATCTCTTGTAAGACTGTCTAAATGCCATCCTTTTGGTGGATATGGGTTTGACCCCATTGAAAAGGGAGAAAAATAAATGGAGCCAACAAAAAACTCTTCAAACACAATACTAGCCATTGTTGTCTGCATGCTTATTTGGATTGGTTGGCAGTACTATTTGGAAAAGAAATACCCTCAACCGGCAACAGCGCCAGAGGTGGCGGGAGCAACCACAGCCCCACAACAAGCAGAGAGTGAAAAGGCAAAGCAAGAGGTTGTTGTTAAAAAAGAAACAACAAAGGCTGTTGTTTCAGAAAGTATTCAAAAACCAGAAACACAAACAAGCCTAGAAAATGAAAAATTAAAACTAACACTATCTTCTAATGGCGGCATCATTAAAGAAGCGCTTTTAAAGAAGGAGCAAATTTATTTAATTAACCCCAAAACAGACAAGGGGGCATTGGCTTTAAAAGTACTAAAAAATGCAGAAGAGATAGATTTTTCTTCCGTTAGCTTTGATATTAAACAAAAAAGCGAAAACGAAGTTGAGTTGGGCGCCACAAAACAGGGGGTAAAACTAGTTAAAAACATTAAGTTTAACCCTGAAAACTACACATTAAATGTAAATATAAATGCTTATGGAGCCACAGAAAACATAAAAAGCATAGAGGTGTTTAGCTATTCGCAAATACCAGAAAAGGAAACATCATCTTTTTTATCTTTTTCCCCCCCAGAACATTATCAAGAATATTTTTTCTTTCATAAAAATAAAATTAAAAGAGAGCATGTAAGCCACGACTCAGAAGTAAAAGTAGAATATGACCAAAGCAGTCTTGCGGCTCTCGGGACAAGATATTTTACAACGCTATATTTAAACCGCGCCCTTGTAATGCCAAATGTGGCGGCCCTTAGAGAACAGGGCCAATCTGTTTTAAAAATAAAGTATCCATTTTTAGAAAACGCACAAAACATAAAATTTGATTTATTCTTAGGACCAAAATCACTAAAACTTTTAAAAAGCATAGATCAAAGCGCCGCAGAGATTATTGATTATGGTATTTTTTCTTGGATTGCGCTCCCCCTGTTGGGAATTATGAAGTGGTTTTACTCAATGATAGGGAATTATGGCATAGCCATTATTCTTTTAACGCTTTTGGTAAGAGTGCTGACATTCCCCTTCACATATGTTTCTTATAAATCTATGAAGGCAATGCAAGTCATTCAGCCTGAAATTAATAAACTAAAAGAAAAATACAAAGGGGATAATAAAACTTTAAACGTAGAAATGATGCGTTTAATGCGTGAAAATAAAGTCAATCCTGCTGGCGGCTGTGTTCCCATGCTCCTACAATTGCCAATTTTTTGGGCTCTCTATCAGGTTTTACAAAACTCCATAGAGCTTTACCGCTCACCATTTTATTTTTGGATAAATGATTTAAGTCAAAAAGACCCGTATTATGTACTACCTGTGTTGATGGGTATTGCTATGTTTGCGCAGCAAAAAATGATGCCATCAACTATGGACCCCGCTCAGCAAAAAGTAATGTTATTTATGCCCATATTTTTTGCGTTTTTAATGTTTGGGCTGCCCAGTGGGCTAACACTTTATATTTTGATAAGTACTTTATTTGGAATAGCACAACAATTATTGATGACAAATACGAAGCTAAAAAAGGAGACATAAAATGGCAAGCTTTTTCTCAAAACTATTTGGGCAAAAAAATAAATTAGAAGGGCAAATATCTGATGCCCTAGAGGGAGTTATTCAAAAAGGCGGATTTGATTTGAAATACTCAATCGAAAAAAAAGAAGAAGATAAACTAATAATTAATTTTTCAGGCCCCGATGCAGCTCTTTTAACTGACAGAGATGGTTTGGTATTAGATAGTTTTGAAATTTACCTAAAAAGAATTATTCAAAATAAAGGGCAAGAGCAAATTAAAGAAATTATTGTTGATTGTGATGGTTATTTAGAGGCAACAGCAGAAGAACTAAAAAATTTGGCAGAAAAGCTAAAAAACATGGCCCTTCAAAAAGGCCAAGCAACATATATGCGCCCCCTTCCTCCTAGAGACAGAAAAACAGTTCATAGGCATATAGCTGAGGACGCAAGAGTAAAATCTCAAAGCATTGGTGAGGGGTTTTGTAAGAAAATTAAAATTACTCCTGTTGGAATTGAGCGAAAAAATAATAGAAACTTTAATAGGCGCCACAACAGGGAATCAGATCAGGGCGTTTAAAAATGTTGGGCGATCAAGACACGATAGTAGCACAGGCCACAGCCCCGGGTATTAGGGCTGCCCTAAGCATTATTCGTTTGAGCGGGAAAAAAAGTTTTAAAATAATTAAAAACAGCTTTTCTAAAGAAGTTTCTTCAAAAGAGGTGGGAAGGTTTTATTTTGGTAACTGGCAAAACCAACAAGAAACCTTAGACGAAGTTGTGCTTTTAACTTACCCAAATGGGAAAGGTTTTACTGGAGAAGAAGCCGCTGAAATAATTTGTCACGGGAACCCCTTAATAGTGAGCCAAATAATAGAGTCGATCATAGAAAATGGGGCAAGAATGGCCCGGCCGGGAGAGTTTAGTTATAGAGCAGTTGTTAACGGAAAATTAGCGCTTTCTCAAGCAGAAGCAGTGCTTGAGCTTATTCATGCAAAAACACCCCTTAAAACAAAGCAGGCTCTTAAAAGTTTAAAGGGGGATCAAAAAAACAATTTAGAAGAGATTGAGCAGGAGCTAACAAAAATTTTAGCAAACATTGAGGCGGCCATAGATTTTACCACTGAGGATATTGAGCCTGTTTCAATGCCAGAAATTGTAAAAAAAATAAGCTGCATTGAGGAAATAATAGATCAACAAATAAATCTGTTTTCAAAGTATTTAAAAATTCAGCAAGGTGTACGCATTGTTATTGCGGGCCTTACAAATGCTGGGAAATCTAGCCTTTTAAATAAATTAATTGGAAAAGAAAAAAGCATAGTCACTCCCATCGCTGGCACAACAAGAGATGTTGTTGGGGAGCAGATATATATCAATAATACCTTAACAACTATTTTAGATACCGCAGGTATTAGACAAACTGATAATGAAATAGAAAAAATTGGTATAAATAAAACCATGGAGGAACTAGATCATGCAGATCTAGTTTTATATGTTATTGATTCTGAAAAAGGCCTGTCTTTTGAAGACAAAGAGCAAATAATAAAATTAAAACCACAAAACACAATTATTTGTTTTAATAAAAGCGACCTAGTAACTTCGTTAGAATCAACAGACGTAATGGATTTATCATCGTTTGAAAAAATATATATTTCTTGTGTAAAATATGATGGGCACATAGATGAGTTAAACAAGCTTATTGATAAAAAAATATCTTTAGAATTTGAAGCAGAAACACAAGTGTTGGTTTTAAATCAAAGACAGTTTATGGAATTAAAAGGAGCAAAAGAGGCATTATTAGCAGCAAAGAGCTTAATAGAAGAAAAAATTTCTCCTGATCTTGTATCATTTGAAGTTAAAACAGCGCTTATTTTTATAAAAAATATTTTACATAAAGAGCTAAACGACGAAGTGCTGGACACAGTTTTTAAAGAGTTTTGTATAGGGAAGTAAGTATGACGGGATTTGATGTAATTGTTATCGGAGCGGGCCATGCCGGATGTGAAGCCGCTCTTGCAAGCGCAAGACGAGGGCTAAAAACCGCCATGATAACAACCAATACAAAACACATTGCTTATATGTCTTGTAACCCTGCTATTGGGGGGTTGGCCAAGGGACACATTGTTAGAGAAATAGACTCTCTTGGTGGACAGATGGCCGTCAATACAGATCTATCAACAATTCAATTTAAAAGACTAAATACCAAAAAAGGTCCAGCAGTAAGAGCCTCCAGATCCCAATGCGATAAAGAAATTTACTCAAAAAACATGGCCCAAACTATTTTGCAAGAACCCAATCTTTTAATAGTTGAAGCGGAAGTAAAAAAACTAATTATTAAAAATGATAAATGTATTGGCGTTGTTAACCATGACGGGGCTGAGATTTTTGCAAAAGCCACAATTGTAACAACAGGCACTTTTATGAATGGGGTCATGCATATTGGAAAAGTGCAAAAGCAAGGTGGCCGCGTAGGCGATAAGGCGAGTGTTGGGTTTAGTAATCAATTAAAAGAATTAGGCTTTAAAGTAACAAGGCTTAAAACAGGAACGCCGGCAAGAATTCATAAAGACAGCATTGATTGGGAGAAAACTATAGAGCAGCCAGGGGATGATGTATTTTATCCATTTAGCAGAAAAATAAAAAATCTAACCCTTTCCCAAGTAAGCTGTTTTTTAAGCTACACAAATGAAAAAACACACCAAATAATTCGAGATAACCTTGATAAGTCCCCCATGTATTGCGGAATTATTGAAGGCGTAGGGCCAAGATACTGCCCCAGCATTGAAGACAAAGTTGTCAGATTTGCAGATAAAGAGAGGCACCAAACATTTTTAGAACCAGAAGGGTTAAACACAGATCTTATTTATGTTCAAGGCATGTCAACGAGCTTGCCGGCAGAGGTGCAGGAAGAATTTTTAAAGACAATTGCGGGTCTTGAAAATGTTAAAATTATCAGGCCTGGTTATGCCGTTGAGTACGACTTTATTCACCCAACACAATTAAAAAGAACACTAGAAACAAAGCAAATTGAAGATCTTTTTCTTGCAGGACAAGTAAATGGGACCAGCGGCTATGAAGAGGCCGCAGGGCAGGGACTTATAGCAGGTATTAATGCGGCCAATAAAATCTTAATGCAAGAAGCATTCATTTTAAGAAGAGACCAAGCCTATTTGGGTGTATTAATAGATGATCTTGTTACTAAGGGGACTACAGAACCATATAGAATGTTTACTTCAAGAGCAGAATATAGACTTTTGTTAAGGGAAGACAACACCCAAGAGCGCCTGTTATCTGAGGGGCATAAAATAGGTCTAGTATCAAATCAAGAGATGGTGGACTTTGAAGAAAAACAAAAAAACATAAATCAAGTAATTGAAAAGCTAAAAAGTAGTATCATAGTACCATCAAAAGCAAATCTTGATATTCTTCAAACACTCAATACAGCGGCTATTGTTAAACCCACAACACATGAAGAGCTTTTAAGAAGAGCAGAACTAGACTTTTCTCATATTGAAAAATTAAATCCTGAGCTAGCAACATTGGATGAGGAAATAAAAGAAAAAGTGGAAATTCGTTCTAAATATGAAGGATACATAAAAAAGCAAATGGAACTGGTAGAGCAAACAAAGAAATTAGAAAATTTTAAAATTCCAAACACCGTGGATTTTAATTCAATCATTGGTCTTTCCACAGAGGAAAAAGAAAAGCTATCAGCCTTAAGGCCAGAAACGGTAGGGCAGGCAAGCCGCATTTCAGGAGTTAACCCGTCTGCCATTCAGGCCCTAATAATAAACTTAAAAGGAAAACAGAAAATTCGGGACCTGGCAATATAATGCAATGCAGAAATATAGAATAAACAAGTTGTTTCCATATCTTATAGAAGAAAAGAAAAAAAAAATTAAACTTTATTTTGACTTACTAATTAAGTGGAATAACAAAATTAATCTTATTTCTCGCCCCACGCAAGAGGAGGCAGACATAATACACATTGCAGATGCAATATTTGGCTCTGAAATAATTTATAAATCAAAACCACAATCACCTATTTATGATTTGGGTTCGGGGAATGGAATTCCCGGGGTTATTTTTTCTATACTATATAATGATATAAACGTTGTATGTGTTGATTCGGATCAGAGAAAAACAGCATTTTTAACTACAGTCAAAACAACACTTAATCTTTCTAACCTTGAAGTAAAAAACATCCGTATTTTAGAAATTAAGGAAAGGCCAAAATGTTTTATGGCAAGGGGCCTAGCTTCAATTAATGATTCATTGGCTGAAGTAGAGTTTATTAAAGATGCCGGCACAAGGTTTTTTCATTTCAAATCTGCAGATTGGACAAAAGAAACAGACAAATGTTCCACGTGGAACAATCATATTTTAGGGAAATATTCGCTTAAAACGGATAAAGAGGAGGCTAGCAGATTAATTATAGAGTCAAAACCTATTTAATTTTCCTTGTTTTCGATATTGATTTGCTTATTTTCCAACTCTTGAATCTCTTTTTTTCTCTCAATACCAAGGTTTCTAATCCTTTTTTCATAGAACCACTCTCTAGAGGGCCAGTCTTTGCCGCGCTTTTTGTGAAGTTTTAGTTCTATTTCAAACATTTCATAGTCATTTTTGTCTGGCCACTCTCGTTTTTCCTCGTAAGCTTTTTTGTAAAGCCTTTTTGACTCAACTTCTCGTTCTTTTAGTTTATGCTCAAAATAAAGAAGATTATCTTTAGTTTTGCTGAGCTTTTTTTTATTTTCAAACATTTCTTCAAGATATTCCCTTCTCTGACCGGTTTGCGGCTCTGCTTTGTCTGCAAGCTCTTTTAGTTTATCTATCTCAGTCTGAATTTTACTAACTTCCTCTTTGTAATTTGTAATTTGATCTATAAAATAAATGTAAACAGGATCCATTAACTGAGGATCCTTCATGGGGCGATTGCAGCCGCCTAAAACAAACAAAAATGCAGCAAAAAACAACAGTTTCATAAGCTTCTGATCGGCTAAACACAATTTTAATTAAAATAAATGTTCCACGTGGAACATTTGTCCTTGCATTTGTGATAATCATAAATAATCATAATTGTAATTACAACAGGGGTGGATAACTATGAGCCGAGTAATCTGTGTAGCCAACCAAAAAGGTGGCGTAGGCAAAACAACAACATCAGTAAATTTAGCGGCCTCACTTGCTAAAAATGGGCATAAATGCCTACTCATTGACCTTGATCCTCAAGGAAATGCATCAAGCGGCCTTGGAATTAAGAGGCATGAGCACAATGACAGGAACATTTATCATGTTTTAATTGGTCAGTTAGGTATTCAGGACGCTTTGGTTAAGACAAACATAGACAACCTAGACGTTGTTGTGGCCAACAACGATCTCATTGGGGCGGAGATAGAGCTTGTAGACGCAGAGCGTCGAGAGTTTAGGCTTAAAGATCAGCTTGCTCTTGTGGCTAACATTTATAAGTTTGTCATCATAGATTGCCCGCCATCATTAGGCTTATTAACAGTTAATGCCTTAACCGCCGCAAACACATTTTTAGTTCCTCTTCAATGTGAATACTATGCCCTTGAAGGCCTAAGCCAACTTCTTAACACTGCCGGCTTAATAAAGAAAAAATTAAATCCAGATCTACGTATAGAAGGCATTGTGCTTACAATGTTTGATGCAAGAAATAACTTAAGTCATCAAGTGGTGAATGAAATTCAAACTCATTTTGGAGACAAAGTTTTTAATTCCATCATACCAAGAAACGTAAGGCTAAGTGAGGCGCCAAGCCACGGAAAACCAATTATAGATTATGATGAAAGATCAATTGGCGCAAAAAAATATCAAGAACTAGCAGAAGAGTTAGTAACAAGAATTAATTCAGGAGTTGTTCATGGCTGAAATAAAAGAAACTATTAAAAAACCGTTAGGCAGAGGACTGGGAAGTCTTTTAGGCGACTCTTTAGTTGAAGAATTTAAGAGCGTGCCTGTAACAAAGCCAATTACTGATCAAGTTAATCAAAGCAGCGTGCCTGAAAGTCATAGAATTTGGGAGGTAGATATAGAAAAAATATCTCCCAATGAGTTTCAGCCAAGAAAAACATTTGCATCAGAAAAAATTCAAGAATTAGCAGCATCTATTAAAGAAAAAGGGATTTTACAACCCATAGTAGTAAGAAAAAAAGCGCAAGATAGTTTTGAGCTGATAGCTGGGGAAAGAAGGTGGCGCGCGGCTCAGCTTGCGGGGCTACACAAAGTTCCGGTAATAATAAAAATGTAGATGACCAGCAAAGTTTAGAATTAGCACTTATAGAAAACATTCAAAGGCATGATTTAAACCCAATTGAAGAAGCAGAGGCATATAAGCAGCTTGTAGATGAATTTTTACTTAGCCAACAAGAAATCGCCCAAAAAGTTGGAAAAGATAGAGCTACTGTTGCAAATGCGCTAAGACTTTTATCCCTTGAGCCAACGGTGAGACAAATGTTGGTGAATGGAGAAATTACAGTTGGGCATGCTAAAGTCCTTTTAGCTTTAAACGATGTGCAAAAACAAAAGGAACTAGCAAAAAAAATTAACAGTGAAAAACTCACTGTAAGGGCAGCAGAAAAACTAATTCAAGCAGTTCACAAGAAAAAAACCCTTGATCTTGCAAGTGTTGATGTAAAAAAACAGCTCATCAAAGACCTTCAAGAAAACCTATCTAAAACCCTGGGTACAAAAGTAGAGATTAATTATTTTGATGGTGGCAAAGGCAACATTAATATAAAATTCTACAGTGATGATGAGTTTACGCGAATTGTGGATACAATCAAAAAGGCATAAGTCTTAATGGATATTTTAAAACCAGCGTTACCAATAGATAATGAAAGCGGAATTGTTAATGCAGTGCTTGATCAGGGTGCGCGCTTTGAGGGAAAACTTACCTTTGAAGGGACAGTCAGAATCGGCGGGCAATTTAAAGGAGAAATTTTTACCAACGATGTATTAGTTATAAGCGAGGGCGCCGAAGTTGTTGGGCAAATTGAGGCCGGAACCGTAGTCATATCAGGAAAAGTTGAGGGGCAAGTATTCGCCAGAGAAAAAGTAATTGCCTACCCGCCTGCCACAATAAAAGGAACTATAACCACCCCATCATTAAGAATAGACGAAGGCGTTCTCTTTGAGGGTAGTACTAATATGCCAGAGGCATAATTTAGTTGACCCGCTGCAAGTTTAGCCTGTAAAACCCTCTCAATAGAATTTAAACCAAACCAAATTGAAGTAAAAAATGGAAATACTAACACAGTTAGGTATTAACAAAACAATCTGGATTCAGCTGGCTTTTTTTATAATATCCTACTTAGCAGTGTCCCAACTTATTTTTAAACCTTATTCTAGAAATCTAAAATTTAGAAAAAAGCAGACAGTTGATGCAGCAGCGGAAGCCAACAAAGTTCTTTCCCATGCCGATGTTTTAGCTATTGAGTATGAAGAAAAACTTAAGAATCAAAATGAAAAAATACTGCATTTATTTGGACAACTAAAAAGTGAAGGCGTTGCAGAAGAACACAAGCTTCTTTTAAGTGCTCGCCAAAATGCCGAAAAAGTTTTAAATCAAGCAAACCAAAAAATCACACAAGAGGTCGCGCTTGCAAAAAAGGAACTGCAACAAAAGTTGCCTGAGTTTAGTAAGGCCGCGGCTTCAAAACTTTTAGGAAGGAGTTTGTAGTGGCGCCAGATCACACAAATGAACTTCCAAAAATAGTATTATACCAGGCCATCAACTTAAGTATTTTAGTGGGCATTCTTTATTATTTTCTAAAAGGTAAGGTTGGAGCATTTTTTGTTAACAGGCATAAAAGCATTAAAGATGCGGTTAATGAATCAAAAAGGTTAAAAGAAGAGGCCGAAAAAAGACAGTTAGAGTTTGAAAAAAAACTACAAAACCTTGAGCGGGACACACAAAAAACAATGGAGCTAATCCGCAAAGAGGGGGAGCTAACCAAACAAAAAATTATTTTAGAAGCAAAGCGAATGGCTGAGCAAATTGAAATAGAAGCAAAAAAATCTGTTACCCATGAAATTGACAAAGCAAAAAAACAATTATTCTCCTACGCCCTTGAAAGCTCCCTTGAAGGAGCAAAAACAATTTTAGACAAACAAGTTAAAGAAGATGACCAACAAAGACTTACCAAAGAGTTTTTGGATAATGTGGGGACATTAAAATGAAGTTTATAGAAACCTCACAAAGATATGCAAAAGCAATTTTAGCAATTGCCAAAGAAAAAAACCACGTGGATAGCGTTCTTCAACAAATGGAGCTTATTACAAAACAATTTCAAAAAGATAAAGACGCTTTTTATTTTATGACAACACCCGTGATGAAGGTTCAAAATCAAAAAGAAGCGCTTTCAAAAATATTTGAAAGCCACCCATTAAGGGAAGAGGTTCAAAACCTTTTATTTTTATTAGTAGAAAAGAAAAGATTTTTTTTATTACCTACAATTTATAAAGAACTACAAAGAGAAATAGATTTTATTAACCAAGTAGAAAGAGGCGTTGTAAAAAGCAGCACAGCACTTTCTGCGGGGGAGCAAAAGAATCTTGAAAATGCCATCTCTCAGTACACTGGCAAAAAAACTCAACTAGAGTTTAAAGAAGATGCCAGCGTAATGGGTGGGGTGGTGGCGCGGGTGGGAAGCTTTACATTTGATGATAGTTTACAAACACAAATACATTTAATGCAGGAAAGTCTTTTAAAGAAGGAGTATTTACTCAATGGAAATCAGAGCTGAAGAAATAAGTCGCGTGTTAAAAGAGCAAATTCAAAACTACAATAAAAAAATTGAAGTAACGGAGACAGGAACAGTTTTAACTGTTGGTGATGGCGTTGCTCGTGTTTATGGCTTAGATAATTGCCAAGCCGGTGAGTTAATTGAATTTCCTCACAGTGTATATGGTCTTGCCTTAAACCTTGAAAAAGACAATGTGGGTATTGCGCTTTTTGGTGAAGACCGTCACGTTAAAGAGGGCGACCAGGTTAAAAGAACAAAAAAAATATTTGAAGTTCCAGTAGGAAAAGAATTATGTGGTCGTGTTGTTGATGCGTTGGGCTTTCCAGTAGATGGAAAAGGGGAAATTAAAGCAAAGCAAACCAAACAGGTTGAGATTAAAGCTCCAGGGATTGTTGCAAGACAATCTGTAAAAGAGCCCATGCAAACAGGAGTTAAAGCGATAGATGCGATGGTTCCAATTGGAAGAGGACAAAGAGAGCTTATCATTGGCGACCGTCAAACAGGTAAAACCACAGTGGCCATTGACACTATTATTAACCAAAAAGGCCAAAACGTATTTTGTATTTATGTGGCAATTGGGCAAAAAAAATCAACAGTTGCTCA
This sequence comes from Oligoflexia bacterium, assembly GCA_016715815.1. Lineage (GTDB taxonomy): Bacteria > Bdellovibrionota > Bdellovibrionia > JABDDW01 > JABDDW01 > JADJXN01. Next base: position 282,245 of record JADJXN010000002.1, on the reverse strand, counting down.
GGTTGTTGAAAGACTAAAAAAGCACGGAGCAATGGATTACACCATTGTTGTTTCAGCAACAGCATCTGACCCCGCGCCCATGCAATACATTGCCCCCTACACTGGCGTAACTTTGGGAGAGTATTTTAGAGATAATGGAATGCACGCACTCATTATTTATGATGATTTAACAAAACAAGCACAAGCATACCGCCAATTATCATTATTATTAAGACGCCCCCCAGGAAGAGAAGCATATCCTGGAGACGTTTTTTATATTCACTCAAGGCTTCTTGAGAGAGCCGCAAAGCTAAGTGATTCACTGGGCGGTGGAAGCTTAACGGCTCTTCCCATTATTGAAACACAAGCGGGAGATCTTTCTGCCTATATTCCTACAAACGTTATTTCTATTACAGACGGGCAAATATTTTTAGAAACAGATTTATTTAACTCAGGTATTAGGCCGGCAATTAACGTAGGTTTGTCGGTTTCTCGTGTAGGAGGAAGCGCTCAAATTAAAGCCATGAAGCAAGTTGCGGGAACATTGCGTCTTGAGCTTGCTCAATTTAGAGAGCTTGCGGCGTTTGCACAATTTGGATCTGACCTTGATAAAGCAACCCAACAACAACTAAATCGCGGAGAAAAACTTGTTGAAGTTTTAAAACAGGGTCAAAATTCTCCGTTTGCTGTAGAAAAACAAGTTGTCATTGTTTTTGCTGCAACAAATGCATTTTTAGATGATGTTCCAACAAAATCAATAAATCGATTTGAAAAAGAGCTTTTTGAATTTATTGATACAAAGCATGCAAAATTATGGGAAGACATTAGAACTAAAAAGGCTATTAGCGATGACATAAAAGCAAGCCTTTTAAGTGCGCTTAAAGAGTTTAAAACAACATTTAATCCAAATAAATAAGGAAAGCGAGATGCCAAGCTTAAAGGATATTCGAAAAAGAATATCTAGTACAAAAAACACTCAGCAAATTACTAAAGCAATGAAGATGGTTGCTGCAGCAAAGCTTCGTCGATCCCAGCTGGCAATTTTAAATGCGCGCCCATATGCTTATAAAGTACACTCAGTACTTTCACGTTTGGCATTAAGTGGACAGTATAAACACCCACTTATTGAAAAAAACGAAGCGCCTCAAAAACTTTTAATGGTTTTATTAACTTCTGACCGCGGTCTTTGCGGCGCTTTTAATGCCAACGTATTAAAATATGCCGACAAATTTTATAAGGAATATAAAAATAAATATGAAACCATTAATTTTATATTTATTGGACGACGTGGCGCAGACTTTTTTAAAAAACGCGGCGTAACACCTGTTGACACAATAACCAACTTAGCTGCTGAAATTAAATATGAAATGGCGCTAGCGCTAACAGAAAAAATTGTAAAAGAATTTGTTGATGGCAATTATGATGAAGTTAAATTTGTTTACAATGAATTTAAATCTGCCATTAGCCAAAAGGTTATTTCAGAAAAATTATTACCAATCGATACATTAAAGGAAGAAGAAACGGTGGGCGCTTCTGAAAAAGACATTAAGGCAAGCTCAGATTTTTTATTGGCCTACAATTATAAATTTGAGCCTAATGCGGAAGCAATTTTACAAAGCTTATTGCCCAAGCACTTTGCAATACAAGTTTATAGAGTCATGCTTGAAAGCTTAGCCTCTGAACATGGAGCAAGGATGACCGCTATGGATAATGCAACAAGAAATGCTGGGCAAATGATAAGAAAATTAACGTTGACATATAATAAATTAAGACAAGCAGCGATTACTAAAGAATTAATGGAAATTGTCAGTGGCGCAGAGGCGCTTAAGTAAAAGAGGAGACGTATGAGAGAAGGAAGAATTAAACAAGTACTAGGGCCGGTTGTTGACGTAGAATTTGATTCTAGTCACCTTCCTGAAATTTATAACGCCTTAAGAACAACAAACCCAGCAATTGATGATAAGCAAGACAATCTTGTTTTAGAGGTTGCTCAGCATCTTGGCGAAAACACTGTTAGAACCATTTCAATGGATTCAACAGAAGGCCTTGTGCGAGGAATGAAGGTTAAGGATACAGGAAACCAAATATCAGTTCCTGTTGGCAGAGAAACCTTGGGTAGAATTTTAAATGTTGTTGGTGAGCCTGTTGATGAAGCGGGCCCCGTAGGAGCAAAAAAATTCTCCCCTATTCATAGGCTTCCGCCCACCTTTGAAGAGCAATCAACAGAAGTTCAAATGCTAATGACAGGAATTAAAGTTGTTGATTTATTAGCTCCTTACGCAAGAGGTGGAAAAATTGGTCTCTTCGGTGGTGCGGGCGTTGGCAAAACCGTTCTTATTCAAGAGCTTATACGTAACATTGCAACTGAGCACGGAGGCTTCTCTGTGTTTGCAGGGGTTGGAGAGAGAACCCGTGAAGGAAATGATTTGTGGATGGAGATGAAGGAATCAGGAGTTCTTTCAAAAACATCACTTATTTTCGGACAAATGAATGAGCCGCCAGGAGCGCGCGCAAGAGTGGCTTTGAGCGCACTAACAGTGGCAGAATATTTCCGAGACGAAGAAAGGCAAGACGTATTATTATTTGTTGATAATATCTTCCGCTTTACACAAGCAGGCTCTGAGGTTTCAGCTCTTTTAGGGCGAATCCCCTCAGCGGTTGGTTACCAACCAACACTGGCAACAGAAATGGGAGAGCTTCAAGAGAGGATTACAACAACAAACAAAGGTTCTATTACATCTGTTCAAGCGGTGTACGTGCCTGCGGATGACTATACTGACCCTGCCCCAGCAACAACTTTTGCCCATTTGGATGCAACAACAAACTTAAGTAGACAAATTTCAGAGCTTGGAATTTACCCCGCAGTTGATCCACTGGCATCAACATCTAGAATTTTAGAGCCAGGTGTTGTGGGCGCAGAACATTATAGAGTAGCAAGGGAAGTACAAAAAACACTTCAAACTTATAAAGACCTACAAGACATTATTGCTATTTTAGGAATGGACGAGCTAACCGAAGAACAAAGGCTTGTGGTGGCAAGGGCAAGAAAAATTCAAAAGTTTTTAAGCCAACCATTCTTTGTTGCAGAGCAATTTACTGGTTTAACTGGTAAGTACGTTGATATTAAAGACACAATCAGAAGTTTTGACGAAATATTGCAAGGAAAACACGATCATCTTCCTGAGCAAGCATTTTACATGGTTGGGACCATTGAAGATGTTGTAGAGAAGGCGAAAAAATTAGGATACTAAAATGGCATTAAGTTTATCACTTGTAACACCATCTAAAAAAGTATTTACAGACCTTGAAGTATCAGAGGTTTTTGTACCATCAACGCGTGGCGAGTTAAATATTTTAGAGACCCACGGGCCGTTGATGTCAAATTTAGATACAGGAATTTTAAAATATAAAAAAACAGGTGATACACAATTTAGTGAATTTGCAATTAGCTGGGGCTATCTTGAAATTTCTCAAGACCGCGTAACTGTTCTTGCAGAAACAGCGGAGGCCCCAAGCGAAATTGATTTGGCAAGGGCAGAGCTTGCAAGAGATGCAGCTTTAAACAAGCTTGCAAGCGCGGATACTGAGCAAAGTGATTTCTTTAAATATCAATTAAAGCTTCAGCGCGCTCTTGTTAGAATTAAATTGGCAGAGAGCAGCGCCGCTCTTACTGCGGACAAACGCGCATCTGAATCCCAAAAAACACACTAATAAATTACAGCCCTATATAAAATAGAAAGTGCTACTGCCTTTGCTCGATTTTTTTCCACATGGTTTGAATTAAAAAAAGCCTAGATTTAAGATTTTCTATTTTAAACTTAATTCCGGAGTTAAAAATCTGATCAGTTTTTGATTTGCTTAAAAAGGATTGAATTTGCTTAATAGAGTTTGTAATTTTTAAAATATGCTGGACTTTATCCTTCTGGGGCATTTGAGAAAAGGTGCTCATTAGCACGTTTTCCTCGCGCTTTATTGCGTCTGCAAGGGCGATCATTTTATTAAGCTCAATTTCAAATGCATTATCAGTTACAAAGGCCAATGTATTCTCCACGACAAAGGTCTAAAGACACAAACTTAGACTCACCTATAAATATTAAAAATGATAATATTTAAATGTGAATAAAAAAATTTATTTCTTTATGGTTTTATTTTTATTTTCGCTTTCTTTGCGCGCCCAAGAAGAAGAGATAGAGCTTTTGCCAGATGAGGCCGTAATAGAAGAACCAAAGGCTCAAATACAAGAAACAGGGCAAGAGCCAGTAGAAATTGAAAAAAGTAATATTGCGCTTAGAAAAAAGCTTTGCAAGTGTGATTACTTTGTAGATGTGCCCTATAAACAAAGGCGTTCAACATGGGGAAGTTTTTTAGGCTTTCAATGGGGGGCATTTATTCCTGTAAATTATGAACCATCATTTTCAGCAGGAACACTTTTTGATGATGTATACCAAAATAAAATGGGGGCCTTTGAGCTCACCTTTGGTTTAAAACTAAACTTTTTCTTAGGAAGTATTGCAGCACAAATTACCTCGGGCTACTTTAGTGCGACGACAAATACTCAAAACGGCCCAACTTTGACAATTATTCCTGTGATGGCTGGGATTAGATACGCGCTAGACAATTTATTTGGTGAGCCTTATGTGGTTCCCTATGTGGCAGGAGGAATGTACACAGGCCTTTACACAGAAACCCAACAAGGGCTAACAGTAACCGGAAATTCAGCTTTTGCTCCATATTATGCATTAGGCGCATTATTCCAACTCGACTGGCTTGATAGAGATACCCATGAAAGTGGCTATGAAGATTTTGGATTAGAGAACACATTTTTGTATGCAGAAATGAGAAGCTTTATGACGGCAACAAATAATTTGCCCGATCTCTCAACTCCCCTTCAGCTTTTTGCAGGTCTTCAATTAGAATTTTAAGTTAAATTATTTTTTAAATTCCTAAGCTCTTCCATAATAGAAGTTAAGCTGGAGCTAGAAAAGCGAATGATAAGTTTTTGATCAGGTGTTAAAGAGTATTTTTTATTTTCACTCATAGTTAATTTAATGGCCTCTTCAGGTTTTACTGGCGTTTGGTTTGTAAAAGAAAGGGAAAGATTTTTGGGGCCTAGAGAAATATCTTTTATGCCTAAGTCTTGGCATAACTTTCTAATAAGCATGGTGCCAAACAGATTAGAAACTTGTTCTGGAACCTGTCCAAAGCGGTCCACCAATTCCTTTTCAATGGTGTCGAGGTCGGATTCATCATTTATTTCTGTTAAAAGCTTATAATAGCCTAATCGAATACGAATATCTTCAATGTAGGTATCAGGAATAAAGGCAGCACATCGCAAATTAATTTCAGGCTCAATTTTTTCTTTAACCTCTTCGCCCTTGGTTTGTTTTAGGGCTTCGTCCAACAACTCCATATACAGCTCATATCCAACGGCCGCAATATGGCCCGACTGATCCTCTCCTAAAATATTACCACTTCCTCTAAGCTCAAGATCATGGTGTGCAATTTGAAATCCCGCTCCCAATTCCGTATGTTCATGTAAAATTTTAAGGCGTTCAGCTGCAATTTTATCTATATTTCCTGATTCAGGAATAAGCAGATAAGCATAAGCGCGCTCTTTGCTTCTCCCCACACGGCCGCGGAGCTGATAAAGTTGAGAAAGGCCAAAAGTATCAGCTCTATCAACAATGATTGTGTTGGCCCTTGGGATATCAAGACCAGATTCAATAATAGTTGTGCAAATAAGGACATCAAACTCATGGTTATAAAATGCGAGCATGGTTTGCTCAAGTTCTTCATTGGGCATTTGGCCGTGCGCAATTTTAATGCGTACATTAGGTAAAAGCGTTTTTATGTTGCTTGCAAATTCATTAATAGACCCAACTTTATTGTGAATAAAATAAACCTGTCCACCCCTGGAAACCTCATTAGTGACAGCTTTTTTTATAGTGTCTTGGTTAAAGCGGCTTATAAATGTTCGAATACTTAGGCGATCCTCTGGAGGAGTATTTATAATAGATAAATCTCTAATTCCCATAAGAGCCATGTTTAAAGTTCTAGGAATGGGTGTCGCGCTTAAAGTTAATACGTCAACTGAGCTTTTTAGTTTTTTAATTTTCTCTTTATGTGTGACACCAAATTTTTGTTCCTCATCAATAATTAAAAGCCCTAAATTTTTAAAACTAACATCTTTAGATAAAAGCTTGTGTGTGCCAATGACAATGTCTATTGCTCCGCTAGAGAGCTGAGATAAAATATTTTTCGTCTCTGTTGTTGTTGAAAAACGACTTAACATGGCCACCCTTACGGCCTCTTGAGAAAAACGCTTTGTAAAGGTTTGGTGATGTTGAAATGCTAAAATTGTTGTTGGAACTAGTACAGCCACCTGCTTTTTATCTAGCACGGCTTTAAAAGCGGCGCGAATGGCCACTTCAGTTTTGCCAAAGCCCACATCTCCACAAATAAGTCTGTCCATAGGCTGAGTCCTTTGCATGTCTTGCAAAACATCTTCAATCGCCTTTAGTTGATCTGGGGTTTCATCAAATTGAAACGAGGCTTCAAACTGCCTGAATTGATCATCAGGCGCGCTAAAGCTAAAGCCTTGTTGAGTTTTGCGTTTGGCATACAAAGATAAAAGTTCAGCAGCGACTTCCTTTAAGTCGCTCCTAACTTTTATTTTTGTTTTTTGCCAAACATTTGTTCCTAATTTATCAACAGTGGCGCTTCCGCCAGGGGCTGAATATTTTTGAATTTGAGCTATTCTATAAATGGGAATATAGAGCTTGTCATTGTCGCGGTACTTTAGCTGAATGAATTCAGTTTCAGAATTATGAACAAGCATTTTTTTAAGCCCCTCATAAATTCCTATTCCATGAAGAGTGTGAACTATATAGTCATTCGGGTTTAAATCTCCGAAACTTAAAGTGGTGGTGCGCTGTGAAAGAGTGCCAGAGGTTTTTTTAATATTTTTATGAGTTTTGGTGCCAAAAATGTCCTCATCCCTTAAGAACACATAAGCTTCGTCTTCAAGGCGCTGACTTGAGCTAATAGAGCGAGGAACAAGATAAACGCCTGCATTTGATTCAGAATAAATATCTTTTTCATCCGAAATAATTTTACAAACAAGGCCGTGAGACGAAAATAAATGCTCAAGACGTTGTGCCTGGGTTTGTGTGCCCGAAAAGATAAAACACTTTTTTTGGTCATTAACCCAAATATTAAGTTTTTCGGTAGAAGTTAAAATAAAATCTTTTTTTGCCTCTCTAGAGGCTCTGACCACTGTAGTAAAATCGGAAAGATTAAGGCTTGTGACATCAATACTTTTAAGAGCAGCATCATTAACATCATTTATATAAACGGCATTTTTAATATCATTTTTAAAAAGCTCAAGGCTCTGATAGAGATCTTTATAATTACAAACCACGTCCCCTTCTTTAAGCTGTTTTTTGTAGTCTTCTTTCAGATTTGCGAGAAATGTGTCGGCGGCTTGAGTGATGGATAAATCATCTAAAAAAAATAAAATAGGCGCTGTATTAAAAAATGAAATCACGGAGGCGGGCTTTTCATAAGCTGCAGGTAGCCAAAAATCAATAAGCCGAGAAAAAACCCCCTCTTTAATGGGTGTCAAAAATTGATCACGCTTTTGCTTTTTAATTCCATTCTCATCGCAGTAATTTTTTATGTTTTCACTAAATAGAGGCGTGTTTTCTTTTGAGAAAAGAATTTCCCGACAAGGAATAATAGTGACGCGCTCAATTTGCTCCAGAGAGCCTTGCGAGGAAACATCAAAATGCCTGATGGATTCGATCGTGTCGCCAAAAAATTCAATCCGGATGGGATGGGAATAGTTTGGAGAATAAATATCTAAAATATCACCGCGCAGCGAAAAGCTGCCAACATCTTCAACAATGGGCGCGCTTTCATAGCCGGAGCCAATAAGCTGTTCTATAAGAATATTTTGTAAAACGCTTTCATTTTTGGACAGCTCAACAATAAAAGATTTAAAGATGGTAATAGGAAGAGTTTTTTGAAGGACAGATTCAATGGTAAAAATAAAAATATCGCTTTTTTGAGGCGATAATGCGCGCCACAAAAAAGCGCAGCGCCTAGCCACTGAATAAGCGCTTGGGTAAAGTCCGGAGTAAGGGCTTTCGTCGAAGGCTGGGCAAAACTGAGGAGTTAGATCGGGGGCGAAGGCACTTAAATCAGAAATTAAATTTTGTGCAATCTTTTCGTTAGCAACAACAACGGCAAGCGGCTGATTGGTTTTTATGAGGGGCCTTGCGCCTAAAAAATAGGCAGCAAAAAGACTTGTGGTGGAGCCGGAAACATAAATAGGCCACTGATTTATCTCTATGGCTCTTGAAAGAGAGGACAAAAAGGGGCTAAAATTCAAAAACGCTCTCCATTTCAAATTGACAAATATATGAAAAGATAGGGTTAATTTACAATATGTCTATATTAGGGTTTTTTCTAGGGATTTATTTGTTCTGCGTTGCGCTGCCACTAGCTCTTTCTAATAAAATGGGCCGCCCAAAGCAAAGGCACTTAAATAAAGAAAAAACAGTTTTATCAATGTCTTTTATTTTGCCGCTGCTTTTTTTGTCTCTAATAAGCATAGGTATTATTGGGCTTAATATTGCCAAAGAAATTTCAGATCAGGGGCATGGGGATTTTATATATTTCACCCTAATTTATCCTTGTGTGAGTTTTTTTATAGGCTACATGTACTTTAAGAAAATGGTGCAGCACTGATGGAAAGCTTTTTTAAGGGTTTGTGGGTTTTTGTTTTATGTTATGGGGCCACATACATGGCCGCCATAATTAATTACAATGTAGAGGAAATGCTTTTTTCAAAAATAAGATTTAAGAAAACCATTTCTATAAAGTTAAAAGAAATATTTCTTAGTTACTTAAGGGCAAGTACAAGCCATAAAGAGGCTCTAATAAATCTGATCCCAAGAATCCCAATTATTTTAGCGATAACACTTATTCCCAATGTTGTCGGCGATATTTATTGGAATCCAAAGCATTCTATGTGGGTATTTTTAGCGCTTTGGACGTTGGCAAATCTTCTTGGATTTATAAAAGGACTAATTGCAAAAACGCCAATCGATAATGTGAGGGTTGAAAAAAGCATGGCCATTGTTGTTCCTTTGGCTATTTTTATATTTGTTATTGTTGGAACAACGGGACAGGATCAGGTAGCCGAAATTCTTAAATATCAACAAGATAAAGGGCCACTTATTTTTAAACAGTTCCCTGTTTTTATTGTACTTGGTCTTTTATGGTTTATTAGCATTGAGCATATTGTTGGAGAGGGTTTTTTTTCAAAAGTGGAGAGTAGAATTAAGCTGTCCAATCAATTTGATAAGGCTGTTTGGTTAATGTTGTTTTCTGTGGTGTTTTTGGGCGCAACCTCTTGGGATATTTATTTAAAAGCGGTTTTAATAAATACAATAGGAACAATCTTGTTTGGATTTTTTTACAAACTTAGACTTGATCAAGAAGAAAAATTTATTTTATGGGAAATAACGCCCATTACACTTTTAACACTTATTATAAGTTTAGTAATAATTGGGTTTTATTGATGAGCAAAAATGCAACGCTGATATTTTATTTTTGCTTGGCTTTAAGCTTCCTGCTTGGCGGCGCAGCCCTTGTCATGGGTTTTTACATGGTTTCAATCATGATGTTTTTTTCAAGTATTATTACATATACAGTTTGTTACGTTTGGATAACGCAAAGACAAGACTTAAGATTAAGTATTCGCGGAAAGCCTGTTATACTCCCCGTGCTTATAATATTTGTTAGCTTTTTAATTAACTATAAAATTCCTGCGGAAATTAAAACCGGCGGCCAAGAACTTGTAAATGCCGTAGGCCTTTTACTTCTTTCTAGATATAGAATGGCCATTTGGGCCATGGGGATAGTTTTTATGGTTATCTTTGTTTTGTCGGCCAGCCTTATCAATAAGAGGGGGGCTAAATGATTTTAGCACTACTTGTGATTGGCGCCGTTTCATTTACTTTATTTATTTTATCTAAAAATTTTGTGATACAGATTGTTCAACTTAAAGTGATGGCCGATGTGGTTCTTCTTTTATTTTACTGTATCAACAAAGACCAAGAAGAGATAAGGGTCGTTGGGTGGATCTTTTTTTCACTTACAATGCTTGCTATGTTTCTGATTGCAATTTCAAGCCTTAACCGCTCTACGGCAAGGAGCATTGAGTGAGCATACAGCAAACAACGCTATTGTTTTTTGTGCTTTTACCTCTTTTTAGTTTTGTTAAAGAGTTTACGTTAAATAATAAAAAAAATTGGTACACGCTCATTTATTCCTTTCTTTTATCCGCCGCCTATTTTTTTAATGCGGACTTTAAGATCGTTATCCTGCTTTCTTTGCTTGCCATAGTGGCGAGCTTAGAAAAAAGGGGAAAAGTAAAGAAATACCTAACAGAATGGCTGCCCTGGGCATTTTTATTTTTGGCCTACATCTACAGAGCAGAACAAGATTTTAGAAATATTTTTGTAATGACGTTTGTTGTTTTAAAATCATTTGTGTGGCCAATAAATTTTTATGAAAACAATGAGGAGATGAGCGAGAAAACAATTTATTCAGAATTTTTTACTCAAATTCTTATTTGGTCATCAATTATGACGACAACCCCAAGCTACCTGTGGTCATTTATATGGATAGGAGTAGCAATATTTTTTAGCTTAGGAAGCTGCCTAAGCACAACATTTTTGGCGGTAGCGCTTTCCCTAGTGTCATTAGATCAAGAAAACGTTTTATTATGTTTTCCATTAGCACTTAGCTTTCTAAGTAAAAAACAAACAAACTATATTTTTCTTGTTTTCATGCTGGTATCAGGGGTTCTTATTTTTAAAAATAATGAACTATTATCAAACATCTCCTTTGTTCTGCCTGCGGCGCTGGGGCTTTTTTTGGCAAGAAACTTAGTGGCAGAAGTAAAAAAAGAAGAAAAAATGCATAAACAGGAACAGATGGCAAGTGCCACATTTTTTAGTCTGCCGTTTTTTGCTTTTATATTTTTTAAAGCAGACGTTTTTTTGGAGTTAACACCAGAGGCAATAACTTTTATGGGCGTGTTGATGGTGTTTTTTGGAGTGTTTTTATTTTTATATAACAAAAAGCCTGCAATATTTAAAAAGCCAGCAAAGTTTTTGTTTTTTTCGTGGTTATTTAAAAAAATCATAGCCACAGAAAAGTATATGTTAACAAGACATGAAGAGTTAAAGCTAAAAGATTGGACATTTTTTGAAAGACTAATGGCGCTTACAAAAGGTAATGCAGTTATATTGATTTTATTTACACTACTAGCACTTTCTTTGTTTTGGGGTGAATTTTGATATTTCAAAAGTTAATTAGCATATTTTTCGCTTGGTTTGCTTTGGGTATGGTGTTTGTAAATGAAAGCTTTAGTGCTAGCCAGAAAACACTACTAACCATTGGATACTTGGCGCAAATGGGAATCGTTTTGTTTGATATAGAATGGGTTACAAATAAAAAAACTACATTTAGATCATTAATTGTTTTTATTATTTTATACCTTCTTCCCTCGGCTCAAACAAAAGAAGCGTTTTTGCTTCTTGTTGCAAGCGCATCCCTATTTTTAAATTTATATGTAGAGGGGGTCTCTCCCCAGTGGAAGGGTCTTTTTATTAAAAACACCCCCATTTTAGTAACGGTTTTATTTTATGCTTTTGTTTGTATTTCTTTTTTACCAATTCTTCCTCCGAATTACGCAATCTTTTCTGAATTAATGGCCTTTTTGGTGTTAGGCCTTGAAGAATATTTCTTATCTAGAAGAAGTAGAAACCACTTTGCATATTATACAAGAATAATAATATATGTGTTCTCACTCACGATCTATTTTAAAAACTTTATTTCAACCTCAGCCTTTATGCCGGAGCTTAAAATGTTTTTCGAAGTAGTGGTGATGTTATTGTTGCTATTTTTATTTTTGCAATTTATTTTTCAAAAGGAAGACTCTCACAGGAAATCAATTTTCTCTTCGATTTTTTGTTTGTTTTTGTTCTGGTCTGGAATGTTTTTAGAGGGCAACAACTATTATCTACTTATTTTGATAGGGGTTTTGGCCAGCTGGTCATGGGCATCTATTAACTATGAAAAAACAAATGCCTATGACTCAATTATGTTTTATGCGGTCCCTGGCTCGGCCATGTTCGCGCCGTTTATTGCAATTTTAGCAAAAATAAACATAGATAGCCCCGCAAGGTTTTTATTTATTTGGCCAATTGTGTTTGCCATTGTTTGGATTTTTGTAGCGCTCCATGAAAGCGAAAAGAAAATAGAGATTAAAGGTCCTAGGCAGTGGGCCCTAGTAGCAATTGCTCTTATCGGATTTATTTTATTAATAAAAAACCCAATAACGATGGAGTTGTTTTAATGCCTCTAACAACAAATATCATAGCGCTTTCTTTTGGTTTGGTAGTTATGGTTTGTCTTGCCGTTGTATTAGAGAAAAAAATACTACCAAAGCTTTGGGTAGTAGCGGGTTTAATGTTGGGGTTTGTAATATTAAGTCAAATTATTATCAAAATAACAGAGCCAATAAATTTTTTTAGAGGAGGCCTTGTTTATGATGCCCACACACAAATGCTTAGTCTGTGGGCATTGATTTTATCAGCACTTATTCATTTTTCTGGCGGTGGCCCTGATAAAAAGGGGGCTGTGCACCATCTTATTCTTACCTTTGCATTAACGTTCTTTGCCGTTTTCACTATTCATTCAAATAGAGTTTATTTTACGGCCATTGGTGTAATAGGGATGCTCATCTCGGCAACGGGAGTTCTTTTTGATAACTATCAACCAGAAGAAAAATTTGCTCACTTACAAAGCATGGCAAAAAAGATATTTTTAATAAGTCTTTTCGGGGCCATACTTACTGCTACACTTATTTCTTTAACTGGACAAACTCAAATTGAAGAAGTTCATTTGGCTCTGAGCCGTCAGCCAGATTTAATTAAAAACATACTGAGCCTGCAAATTTTATTTATAATTTGCAGTTTTGTTGTTGGGGGCTTTTTCCCAATAAATGGTCTATTTGGAACTTTAAAAGACAAGGCCGACAACTTGGATATTGTATTGTGTTCGGGACTGTTTGGAATTGTTGGCATTCAGGTATTTATTAAGTATGTTTTAACGGTTTTTTATTCAATATCTATAAATGGCAAATATTTAGAGTCTATTGTGAAAATAAACCTGTTAGATGGGGCAAGGCTTTTTGTTGCTTTTATTTTGTTTGTGACCCCGCTGATCATGATTGGTCAAAAAAGAATGTGGGAAGGCCTTGTTCTTTTAATATCAAATGCTTTTTGGATTATTATTTTTGTGCTCACCATTGCGGAAAAAGCATTGTTGGCGCATGTATACCTGGCCGTGCCAGCCATAATTTTTGCCCTTGTTTTATTGGCAACATCTTTAAAAAAACTTGAAATAAACAACGCATCTCTAATTGAAGATTGGTTGGGGCGTGGAAGAAAGGGTGTGGGCCCAGCAATAGCCACGGTTTTTGCAATTTGGGCTCTTTCGGGCTTCCCGCCATTTTATTTGGGAATACTAGCGCAGAAAACGCTAAGCGTTAACAAAATTGAAAACATAATTTTATTATGGAATCTTTGTCTTGTTGGAATTTATGCACTACGTCTAAGCGTGATGGCCTTTCATGCGCCTCTAAAATTTCAAGACATTCATATTGAGCAAACAAAGTTTGATAAAGCTTATTCCAGGATTTTAATTCTTCTTCTCATTTTCATGGGAATATTCCACCAACCGCTGTATAAGTATGGGGCCTATTCGATAAGGCATTTATTTGGAGATTATTAATGTCAGAACAACTAGTGCCAGTGCTGGTTTTAACAGCAGTGGTTATTGTTTTTGCAGCAGCCATGATAGGCCTTACTTTTTTAGCTGGCCCAAAAAGAAAACCTACACCAGAAAAGCAGCTTCCTTATGAGTGTGGGATTGTTGGCAAAGAACATGAAACAACACGGTTTCCAGTAAAATTTTATCTTACTGCAATTTTGTTTATTCTTTTTGATATTGAGGTCATTTTTTTATACCCGTGGGCGCTGGTGTATGGAGATCTTTTAAAGTTTGGCCCCTTCATACTGGTAGAAATAATTGTTTTTATGTTGGTTCTAACTTTTGGTCTTTTTTATGTATGGAAGGCCAGAGCTTTAGAGTGGGATTAAAATGGGAACGACATGGCTTGAAATAATAATAAATACAGTCAAAATTGCAGCCATTTTTGTTATTGTTGTCAGCACTGTGCCCCTTCTAGTGTGGGTGGAGCGCAGGGGGCCCGCATTTATGCAAAATAGACTTGGTCCTAACCGAGTTGGTCCGCTTGGTTTATTACAACTTGCTGCCGATGCCATTAAATTTATTTTTAAAGAAGAATTTATTCCCACAAAAGCAGAAAAAATTCTGTATTTTATGGCGCCAGGGCTTACCTTATTGCCCGCCGCACTGACATTTGCCGCTATTCCCCTTTCAACACCAATAAATATTTTGGGCTACACGTTTAAACTTCAAATCGCAGATTTAAATATTGGGCTTATTTATATTTTTGCAGTGGCCTCATTAGGAGTTTACGGAATATTAGCAGCTGGTTGGTCTTCTGGAAATAAGTATGCAATGCTTGGCGCTTTAAGAGCGTCTTCACAAATGATAAGTTATGAAATTGCAATGGGACTAAGTGTGGTTGGCGTTTTAATGATGTATCAAACATTTAGTTTAAACCAAATGATAACAGAGCAGTTTGGATATTTTTCTTTTTTATGGCAAGGCTCAGCTGTTGAGCTAAAGTTTTTGCCAAACTGGGGAGTCTTTTTTCAGCCCCTTGCATTTATTTTATTTCTTACCGCTACTTTTGCTGAAACCAATAGGCTGCCCTTTGATCTTCCTGAGGGGGAGGCAGAGCTTGTGGCGGGTTTTCACACAGAATACGGCGGTTTTAAATTTAACATGTTTTTTATGGGTGAGTATGGGCACATGATTACCTCTGCGGCCCTTATTACCACATTATTTTTTGGTGGGTATGCATTGCCATTTATTTCTCCCGAACAGGTAAGAGAATTTTGGATCCAAAATGGCCATACTCTTCTTGGTTTTACTGGTCTAAGCATGCCAGATATTGCAAGTGTTCTTACAACAATTACCCACCTAGTTGTTTTTTTGGCAAAAACAGGGTTTTGGCTTTTCTTTTTTATTTGGGTGAGATGGACGCTCCCACGTTTTAGGTATGATCAATTGATGGACTTGGGTTGGAAAACCCTTCTGCCTTGGTCTTTAGTTAACTTGGCACTAACAACAGCACTAATGTACTTTGCAAGGATAGTAAAATAATGGAACTAACAGCCGCTGATATACTTTTTTATTTGTTTGGATTTGTTTCAGTGGTTTCGGCCCTTATGGTTGTGTTTGTTAGCAATCCCATTTACTCAGCCCTTCTTCTTGCTGTTGTGATGAGTATATTGGGAATATTTTTTTTCAACCTAGAAGCCCATTTTATAGCTGCGGCTCAGGTGGTTGTTTATGCCGGCGCCGTCATGGTTTTGTTTGTAATGGTCATGATGCTTTTTGATTTAAAACGAGAAAAAGAAGAAGTGGCAAGATTTTCAATTTTAACAGTTTTAAAAATTATATCAGTAGGTGTGGTTTGTGGTGTTCTGGTGGGAGCTGGCGCTATGATAACTGGAGACGGCATGGGATTTATTAAGGTTTCCACAACAGAGGCCCCGCCGCCACCGTCAATGCTTTTAAAAAGTGATATTAATGCTCCAACAAAACAAACAACCAACCCAGAAGAGCTTAAAGATGAAGTGGTTGAAATTACCCAAAACCCGCAAGCAGGAGTAGAAATTTTCACAAAGTATACGGACACACAAAAACTCAGCTTAAAATTATTTTCGAAATATATTTTTATTTTTGAACTGCTCAGCGTTTTATTGTTAGTGGCAATAGTCGGAGCCGTGGCGCTTGCAAGATCAAAAGGGGGCACACACCATGTTACACGTGGGTCTTAACCACTATCTTGTTTTAAGTGGTGTTTTATTTTCCATTGGCGTTCTTGGTGTTTTATTAAGAAAAAATGCGCTTATTATTTTAATGAGTATTGAGCTTATGCTCAATGCGGTGAACTTAAGTTTTGTCGCGTTTTCAAAATATGCCCAAAACATGGATGGCCAAATTATGGTCTTTTTTGTTATGACCATCGCGGCAGCAGAAGCGGCTGTAGGACTTGCCATTGCAGTGGCCGTATTTAAAAGGTTTAAAGAAGTGAACATTGCTCATTTTGAAAATTTAAAGGGTTAAAATGACGGATAAATTTTTAATTGCAACCATGCTTTTAAGCCCGCTCATAGGGTTTTTAATTAATGGGCTTTTGGTTAACTACAACAATAAAAGCTATTTGCGTTCAGGAATTGTGGCAACCGTGGCCGCAGCGATTTCATTTTTGGCAGCCGCCACTTTATTTTTAAAACTTTTAGGAGTATCGGCACCTGAGGTGGTAAAAGCACATTTTTTTGAATGGATTAATGTCGGCCAATTTAAAGCCAATGCGGCCTTTGTTGTGGATCACATTAGTGGCATTATGATTTTAATTATAACCGGTGTTGGCACCCTTATTCACCTCTATAGCATTGGTTATATGAGCCATGATGAAAAGCCCGCCAAATATTTTTCCTATTTGAATTTATTTTTATTTAACATGCTCATCTTGGTTTTGGGGGATAATCTTCTTTTGCTTTTTGTTGGCTGGGAAGGGGTGGGGCTCTGCTCTTACTTACTTATTGGCTTTTGGTTTACAGATTCAGAAAAGGCCAAAGCCGGCATGAAGGCCTTTGTAGTAAACCGTATTGGTGATGCGGGCTTTATTTTGGGATTATTTTTAATTTTTATTTTATTTAAAACAGTAGAGTTTGAAGAGCTAGCAAAGCTTACCTATGCACCAGAGCTTGGTTGGGGGCTTCTCACTTTTGCAACCATGTTTTTATTTATTGGCGCTACTGGAAAGTCTGCGCAAATTCCTCTTTATGTATGGCTACCTGATGCAATGGCGGGCCCAACGCCAGTTTCGGCACTGATTCATGCAGCAACCATGGTTACTGCAGGTGTTTACATGATAGTGCGGTTAAATTTTATGTTTATGGCAACGCCTAATACTATGATGTTGATTGCAACAATAGGGGCGCTCACTGCCGTGTTTGCTGCAAGCATAGGACTTTTTCAAAATGATATTAAAAAGATACTTGCCTATTCTACCGTGAGTCAACTCGGCTACATGTTTTTAGGTGTGGGTGTAGGAGCATTTAAAGCGGGAATGTTTCACTTAATGACCCACGCGTTTTTTAAAGCGCTTATGTTTTTGGGGGCGGGCTCTGTCATTCATGGAATGCATGAAGAGCAGGATGTAAGAAAGATGGGGGGGCTTTCAAAAAAAATGCCCATAACATATTTAACGTTTTTATTTGGTTGGCTTGCCATTATAGGAACTCCTTTGTTTTCGGGCTTTTTTTCTAAAGATGAAATTTTATGGAAAACATTTGCTTCCCCAATGGGGTCAAAGTTTTTATGGTTTTTAGGTGTGCTGGGGGCGGCGCTAACTGCTTTTTATATGACAAGGCTTATGGCACTCACATTCTGGGGGAAATCAAGGGTTGATAAAAGTGTACACGTGCACGAATCCCCAATTGTAATGACACTTCCCCTTGTGATTTTGGCAGTATTGTCTCTTATTGGGGGTTGGGTAGGCATTCCAGAAGTTATAGGTCACATTTTTTCAATTCCAAACGGATGGGAGCACTGGCTTTCAAAACAGGTAGTTGATGCTGCAGCACATGGATCCCATTTAGAGGAGTGGCTAACAATGGCCACATCGGTAATTTTAGCGGGCTGTTCTGCGTATTGCGCTTACTTTATTTATACTAAAAAGGCAGATGCTCTTGAAAAATTAAAAAACCAGTACGGCAAAATTTATAACATTATTTCAAACAAATACTATATCGATGAGCTTTACCAAAAAACAATTGTGGTGCCACTTGTTCTTCTTTCAAAATGGTTTTGGAGTTTTGTAGATGTAAAAATTGTAGATAGAACAACCTATTTACTGGCCGATATTGTTCGGGGCGCTGGCTCAAGCTTAAGGTTAATGGTTAATGGAAACGTTCAGCAATATGCGCTTTATATTGTAGCGGGCATGGTTGCTGTACTTGTTGTAATATTAACGAGGTAGTTGATGATATTAAGTTTAGTTACATTTTTGCCACTCGTTGTAGGTCTGGTTTTATTATTTTTTAAATCAGACAAATTCGTAAAAATAGCAGCCCTGCTCTTAGCAGTTGCAGAATTTGTTTTAAGCCTGGCTCTTTTAAAAAACTTTGATTCAACGACGGCGAGTCTTCAATTTGTTGAAAAATATGATTGGATACCTCAGTTTGGAATTAGCTACTTTATTGGCCTTGATGGCATTAGTTTATGGTTAATTTTACTAACTACTTTTTTAACACCAATAATTGTTTTAGCTAGTTGGAACGCCATAGATAAAAAAATTAAAGCATTTCATGCGGCACTTTTTATCCTCCAAACAGCAATGCTTGGGGCCTTTGTGGCTATTGATTCTGTTTTATTTTTTGTTTTTTGGGAGCTAATGCTTGTTCCCATGTTTTTGCTTGTAGGTATATGGGGCGGAGAAAAACGAATTTATGCAGCCTACAAGTTTTTTATTTATACAATGGTGGGCTCTATTTTTATGTTGGTAGCCATTATTACCCTAATGGCAATGGCAAAAACTCAACTGGGCGTAATGAGCGCAAGCCTTTTAGACTTTTATAAATTACAAATTCCGCTCCAAGCGCAGCACCTTATGTTTTTAGCATTTGCTTTGGCTTTTGCTATTAAGGTTCCCATTTTTCCTTTGCATACATGGTTGCCTGATGCTCACGTGCAAGCGCCAACACCCGGTTCTGTGATATTGGCGGGGGTTTTATTAAAACTTGGTACATATGGCTTTATTAGATTTGCAATTCCCCTATTCCCCCTAGCCGTAGAGTATTTTTCTATCTACTTTATAATCTTGGGCGTGTTTGGAATTATTTACGGCGCATTGGTGGCAATGGTTCAGCCGGATATGAAAAAACTTGTTGCCTATAGTTCTGTAAGTCATTTGGGTTACTGTGTTTTGGGAATTTTTGCTCTTAACACAGAAGGTGTTACAGGAAGTTTGTATCAAATGCTTAACCACGGCATAAGCACGGGGGCTCTGTTTTTACTTGTTGGGATGATTTATGAAAGAACCCACTCAAGAGAAATTGCAAATTACGGCGGGCTAGCCAAGGTGATGCCTCTTTTTGCTATTTTCTTTTTTATCACGACCCTTTCAAGCATTGCCGTTCCCGGAACAAATGGTTTTGTTGGGGAATTTTTAATTCTCTTGGGCGCTTTTAAGGCAAACAAAATTGCAGCAGCCCTTGCTGCAACTGGAATGGTCTTGGGCGCTGTTTATATGCTTTGGATGTATAAAAGAATATTTTTTGGATTACCTGGCAAACTTTTAACGGGCCACCACGAGTTAAAAGATTTAAACAAAAGAGAAGTCATGGTTCTTGTGCCGCTTATGATTTTAATTTTTGTAATGGGAATATTTCCAAATTTATTTTTAGATAAAACAAAGGCCTCTATAGAGGGCTTTTTAAAGAATAATAATCAAATGCAAGTGAGTTTAAATAAGTAGAGGTTGATGATGGAATTTACAACGCTTTCAATTGCTGAGTCGCTATTTTTATTACCAATGACAGCGCTGTTTCTTACAGCTTGTATTCCTATTACTCTAAAAGTTTTAAATAAAAATATAGAGCCATCAAACAGATTGACCCTATCTATTGCCACTGTCGGCATTATTGTTGTGGCCGTGCTCACAAAGCTTCAGGGCCTAAACCCATCACCATTATTTTTTGGAGCACTTATTTTTGATAAAATGGCTCAAGAAATAAACCATACAGTTTTGGCGATAACGCTTTTTACTTTGTTTTTATCTTACTCAAATGTAAATACAAAAGAACACACTTTGGCAGAACATGTGTTTTTAGTTTTATCAAGCGCCACGGGAATGATGACCCTTGCTTCAAGTACAGACTTAATGGTGACCTTTGTTGGCTTAGAGCTAATGTCTATAGCCCTTTATGTTTTAATTGCCTTGGGGCATGAGCAAAGGTTTTCAAAAGAGGCGGCATTTAAATATTTTATTTTAGGTAGTTTTGCCTCTGCCATTTTTCTTTTTGGAGTTTCTTTTATTTTTGGAGTTTCTGGTACCACACAAATGCATGTCATTGCAAATTCCGCGCAAAGTTTATTAACCAATAATAACTTATTTATAATTGGCGTTGGTATGATCATTATTGGAATTGGTTTTAAAGTAAGTCTTTTTCCGTTTCATGCGTGGACGCCAGATGTTTACCAGGGTGCGCCCACCCCTGTTTCGGCTTTTATGGCAACAGGAGTAAAGCTTGTGATGTTTGCAGCTTTTATAAGGTTAGCCATGGATAATTTTTTTAACGGAAGTACTAAGCTTAATTTAATAATGCAAATCTTGGCGGTTTTAACCATGTTTGCGGGGAATATTTCAGCGCTTGTTCAGGAAAACGTTAAAAGAATAGTGGCTTACTCAAGTGTTGCGCACGCAGGGTACATGTTTATTGGAATTATTGCGGCCTCTCAGGCAAGCTCATTGGATGCAGCAACAGCCACATTATTTTATGTAATTATTTATGCAGTAATGAATATGGGAGCATTTGCGGTTATTAGTATTTTTGAACGTCAAAACCGAGACGGATTAAACATTAACAACTACGCAGGAATTGGTTTTAAAAAACCATTTCTAGGAGCCGCCCTTTCAATCTTTATGCTCTCTTTGGCAGGCATGCCACCAATGGTGGGCTTTATTGGAAAGTTTTATGTTTTCTCTAGCGCCATACAAGAGGGCTACCTGTGGTTAACAATATTTGGCGTGTTAAATTCCCTAGTATCTGCATATTACTACTTAAGAGTTGTTGTTATTATGTATATGAAAGAGCCAAGTGATGAGGAGATTAAAACTCCTGGTGCATGGCCCGCAAAAGCAGTAGTGGCGATAACCGCAGTTTTGACAATTATTTTTGGAATAATGTCTCAGGCTATTTATAGACCATCAGAAAAAAGTGTGACAAAAATTTCTCAAAAGTGAAGTGCGCCTGAAAACCCAAGGCCAGAGGTTGTTTCTTTTGTGACCGAGCCCGAGGAGGCTGTTAAAAATAGTTCATTTGTAAAGAGATGTGCACCTAAATTTAAAAGATAAATTTCTAAAAAAGCACCATAGCGAAAGCGCTGCATTTTCCATTTGCCACTTAAGGCTGCAATGGTTTGGCTCTCAAGAGTGGTTTCATAATCCCCTCTGATGCCCAAAAATGGGAGCAAATAAAGTTTTGCCTCAGCACCCAGATAAATTCCATTTAGATTTTGTACTGTGGTTGATGTGCTCCAAAGCCCTGCTTCTTCAAGGCTTGTATAACCACCTTTTAAAGCAAGGCCTGTATCTTGAGTGCTTCTTCCTATGGGGCGAATAAGAAGGCCGCCACCAAGTTCCTTGTGGTTGTGAATGGTTTGCGTTGTTGGAGTGTGCTTTGTAAATGAAATGGTTTGAGAATAAAAAACCTCAATGCCCAAGTCTATGTTGAATGAACGCCAGCGATTTCCCTGCACAAAAAGATCATCTAAATAAAATTGCATTTTTCCACCACCGCGAGTGTCAGTGCCTAAAGTTGTAGATTGTCTGATTGTTCCTCCTGACTCTTGTAGGTATTGAAATGTAATATCTATATATGGCCCGTAACCAGAACCGCTGGCTCTGCCGTATTTTGAATCTTGGGCTCGCACTGCTGCTTGTTGGTTTCTAATCCAATCAATAATATTAAATCTTTCAGAAGATCTACGGCTTTGCGTTTCGCCGACATTAGGCGCGGAGTGGGCTGGTAGTGAAGTTAAGAAAAAAACAAAAGCCAATAGGACTAGATATGATTTTGCAAAAATGTTAAAAATAGAGCCTATGGAAAAGATAAAAAAAGAGTTTAACTTTAAGAGTTTTTTAGAGGCCATGGATTTTGTGCAAAAAGTAGCAGTCATTGCAGAAAAATTAAATCATCATCCGGATATAATAATCAAATATAACCAAGTATTTATAGAGAGTTACACTCATGATGCGCAAAGCGTCACAAAAAAGGACCATCAACTCATTGCGGCAATCGAAAAAATACTTGAATGAATTGCCCAAAACCCTTTTAATTTAGCCATTAAAACCAATACAGGAGAGGCAAATGGCAGACATTTTGGTGGTTACTAGCAAAGTTAAAAAATACATTAAAGAAAAGGGTCAGTGCAACACAAGTGCTGAGACAATTGATGTTCTCAGTAAAGCGGTTGAGCGTCTGTGCGAAAAAGGCATGGAAAGCGCAAGACAAGACGGAAGAAAAACCGTTATGGCGCGTGATATCGTTATTGACCATATTTAATTAATTTTAAAAATTTTTTAAAATGAATATGCCGGGTGGTTAAAAGCCATCTGGCATTTTTTTTAATTTTGTGGCGTAGGTGTTGCCGGTGGTGGCGGCGGAATGGCAAGAGTGGCCGCGCCATCTGCCTCTGATTGTGGGTTTTGCTTTTCAGGAAGCGCAAAGGCGCGCTCAGGCTTTTCAAAAAATCTTAATTCATTTGGCTTACAGCGGTAGGAACCATCAGATAAAACCGTGCAAGCATCTTTTGCTTCTGGCTTTAATGCGGCAGTTTTAGTTTGAGGCATTTCTTTATGTTTTTTTTGGCAAAGTTCATAATTTTTTAAAGCATTTGGTGTGGCCCAATTTATTGGGGGCTTGCATGTTTGTGCCAAGCTCAAGGTTGAAATTAAAAACACGAAAATAAAAAAGATACTTTTTTTGTGCATTCATTTAAAGCATGATGGAAGTATATGTTAAAAGTCAATCTTATAGCCTTGTTTTTAAGTTCCCAAGTTTTTAGCTCTGATATATCAGACATAGAGCTTTTATTTAGAAAAAATCAAACTGCACAGGCAAAAGAAAAAATTGCAGCTTATTTATCTAAAAATGACAGTGTGAAAGCTTATGAAAACATAGGCGCACTTTATTCAAGGCTTAAAAATTGGAATGAGGCTGTTCATTATTTTGAAATTGCCCATAACAGACAATCAAATAGCGCGGTCATTAAATATAAATTAGCCATAGCATACCACCAAAATAATAATTTAGAAAAAGCGGCAGAATTTTTGAGAGGCAGCATTGCCATTAACCCAAAATTTTTAAAAGCGGTTTTTGCACTTGCTGATATTATGGAGGCCTCAGGCAGTAACTATGAAGCAAGACAGGTTTATCAAGCAGCACTTAAAAAATCTGGTGAAAACCAAGAGATTAGATCTAAGCTTTGTGTTTTTGATTTTAAAGAAGCCTTTTGGCGAGCAGCAGTTAATAACTGCAGTAAAGCAGTGGAAAAAAATAAAAAAGACACAACTGCCTGGGCGCTTTTAGCCACAAGTTACTTTGAGCTTAAAAGCCGAGACCGCGCATTTGAAGAATTTAAGGAAGCCATGGAAAAAAATAAAAATTCTGCGGTTTTACATAAGGCCCGCGGACTTTTATTTTATAGAGAGAAAAGTTATGAGCAAGCGGCTCAAGATTTGGGAAAGGCAGCGGCTCTTGATAAATTTGACGAAGAAACAGTTTTGTTTTTGGCTAGAACCCTATATGAATTAGAGCGCTTCACAGATGCGCGCGTGGCTTACAAAGAAGCCGCTAGGCTTGATGGTACAATTAGGTTTGAGTTTCAATCAAAGCAAAAAGACCTTCTCAAAAAAAACCAAATAAACTTAGCCTCAGACTATCAAGAAAGTATAGACAAGCTTTAGTTTTTAATAAACTCCATAAATTCTTTTAAATCTATAACCTTTACCTCTAAGGCTTGAGCTTTATCTAACTTTGAGCCGGGGCTTTCGCCGCACAAAAGATAATTTGTTTTTTTGCTTACGCTGCTTTGAACGGTACCGCCATGAAGCTCAATAAGATCTTTTGCTTCATCGCGAGACAAACCCTCAAGCGTTCCTGTAACAACAAAACTTAAGCCGGAGAGCTTTTGCGATCCCTGTTTTTTATTTTGAGCTTCAGTCTTTAATATGACGCCTAGCCTGACAATTTCATGTAATTCCTTTTTAAACAGAGGATTTTTAATTTGTTCTAAAATGCTTTTTGCTACCTTTTCCCCAACTTCATGGGCGTTAAGAAGGGCTTCCTCAGAGGCATTTAAAAAACCATCTAGTGTTTCAAATTGGCGTGCCAAAATTTTTGCGGTTTGTTCTCCAACAAATCTAATTCCACAAGCATAAATTAAACGAGAAAGGGATGAGTTTTTAGATTTTTCAATGCTATCAAGTAAGTTTTGAATGGATTTTTCTCCTTGACGCGGGAGTTTTTCTAAATCTTTGTGACTAAGGCGGTAAATGTCAGAAAATTTAAAGACAAGTTTTAAATCTACAAGCTGCTCAATAAGTTTATCACCAAGTTTTTCTACATTCATGGCTCGCCTTGAGACAAAATGCTTCAAACCCTCTTTTATTTTTGCAGGGCATAGTGGGTTTAAGCACCGTAAAACCGCCTCACCCGCAGGTTTTTTCGCAACACTCTGGCAGCTTGGGCAGATAAGGGGAATCTTAAAAGGCTTAGAGTTTTTAGCCCGCTTCTCAAAAACAACACTTACAATTTCAGGAATGACGTCCCCGGCTCTTTGTATGATAACATGGTCGCCCTGTCGCACATCTTTTCTATCAACCTCATCTTGGTTGTGTAAAGTGGCATGGGTAATAGTAACTCCGCCGACTTTTACAGGCTTCATAATCGCTACTGGTGTGAGGGCCCCGGTTCTCCCCACTTGAACATCTATTTTTTCAACTACGGTTTGGGCTTGTTCAGGTTTAAATTTTGCAGCCGTTGCCCAGCGCGGACTTTTTGCAATTGTGCCCAAGGTTTTTTGCAAACTTAAGTCATTTATTTTTACAACAACTCCATCAATATCATAATCAAGCTCATGGCGTTTAGATTCTAATTTTTTATAATACTTAACAACGTCATCAATATTTTTACAAATCTGCGCTTGATTGTTTACAGGAAGGCCATAGCTTAAAAGTTTTTCTTCAAACTCTTGATGGGTTTTAAAATTTACACCGTCTATTTCTCCAAACCCGTAAAAGAATATTTTTAAAGGCCGTGCTGCTGTAATGGCTGGGTCAAGTTGGCGAATGCTTCCCGCAGCGGCGTTTCTGGGGTTTGCAAAAGTGGCCTCGCCATCTTCTTCTTGTTGTTTGTTTAACTCTAAAAAATCTTCTTTAAATAATAAAATTTCACCACGCAGTTCTAAAAGTTTTGGCGTTTTTAAAGTTTTTAATTTGTGCGGCAAGGTTTTAATAGTTTTTACATTTTCTGTTACATCTTCCCCAGTGGTCCCGTCCCCCCTAGTTAGGGCTCTGACTAAGTGGCCATCTTCAAAAATGACTTCAATGGCTAAGCCATCAAGTTTTGGCTCAACAAGGTAGCCAATTTCTTTGTCTTTGGGCCAATCTAAAAATTTTAAAACACGCAAATTAAAATCTAAAAGTTCCTCAGCATTATAGGTGTTTGCAAGAGATAGCATGGGTGTTTTGTGGGCCACTTTATTAAAGCTAGAGCTGGCCGTGCCTGACACCCTTTGAGTGGGAGAGTCTCTTCTTAGATCGGGATACAGATCTTCAAGTTTTTCTATTTTTTTTACAAACAGGTCATAGTCTGTGTCAGATATAAGGGGCGCGTCATCGGAGTAGTAGCTCATATCAAGGGAGCTCATAAGTTCTGTAGCCTTTTCCCAAAGCTCTTTAGCCTTGGAAAACTTGGCTTTTGGTCCAAAACTAAGAATAAACTTATCTAGTTCTTGGTTTAGCTTATAAAAAGCTTTCATAGCCCTTGATTCTCTCCCTTACTATCACCTACATTAAAAGCCTATGAGTTCTCAATCACAAATTGATAAAAAAACCATACAAAAAATTGCAAGCCTTGCACAGCTGGCACTTACCGCTAAAGAAGAAGACTTGTATACCACACAGCTTGGACAAATTTTAAACTATGTATCTCAGTTGTCTGAGGTTAATACTGAAAACATTGAGCCCATGGTAACGGCCACTGAAATGCTTGTTACCTTTAGGGAAGATGAAGTTAAAAAAATGTTAACCCCTGATGAGGTTTTATCTAACGCGCCTGAAAGATCGGGCCACTTATTTAAAGTTCCACCTGTTCTTTAAGGACAATAAAATGGATTTTGATAAACTTTCAGTAAAAACAATTGCAGAAAAAATTCAAAATAAAGAGCTTAAAGCCCAAGAGGTTGTGGCGGAGAGTTTAAATAGGGCCAAGAAATCTCAAAAAGATTTAAATAGCTTTATTACTATTTGTGAGGCAGAGGCCCTTAAAAAGGCAGAGCAAATAGATAAACAAGTTAGCGGTGGTAAAGGTGTTGGCCCACTTTGTGGGGTGCCCGTTGCAGTTAAAGATATCTTGCTGACAAAAGGAATTAAAACAACTGCCGCCTCAAAAATTTTAGGAAATTTTATCCCGCCCTATTCTTCAACGGTAGTTGAAAAACTAGAGCGCGCAGGAGCCGTGATAATTGGCAAAACAAATCTTGATGAATTTGCCATGGGAGCCAGTAATGAGAACTCTGCTTTTGGAGTTGTTAAAAACCCATGGGATTTAACCCGAGTTCCAGGTGGTTCAAGTGGGGGCTCGGCAGCCGCAGTTGCGGCAAAAATCACTCCCGCATCTATTGGTACTGATACGGGTGGAAGTATTCGTGAGCCTGCTAATTTTTGCGGTATTGTAGGAATAAAACCAACCTATGGCAGAGTTTCTCGCTTTGGAGTTGTGGCCTTTGCCTCTTCTTTAGATCAAGTTGGGCCCATGGCTGATACCGTTGAAAGTGCGGCGCTCATGTTGGAGGTGATTTCTGGAAAAGATGAGAAAGACTCCACCTCTGCAAATGTTGCGGTTGAGGAATTTAGTAAAATTAAAGCAAAAGATGTTAAAGGCCTTAGAGTAGGTTTGCCAAAAGAATATTTTGTTGATGGTATTGAGGCGGATGTAAAAAAATCTGTTGAAGAAGCAATTAAAATTTTAAAAGACGCGGGCGCCCAAGTAAAAGAAATCTCATTGCCCATGACAAAACATGGAATTGCAGTTTACTATCTTATCGCTCCGTGTGAGGCCAGTGCTAATCTTTCAAGATATGATGGTATTAGGTTCGGCTACCGCTCAAGTGATGCCACAAGCCTAGAAGAGTTGTACAAGCGCTCTCGTGGAGAGGGCTTCGGGGCCGAGCCAAAGAGAAGAATTATGTTGGGAACTTTTGCCCTTTCAAGCGGGTATTATGATGCCTACTACAAAAAAGCCTGCCAAGTAAGGCGCCTTATAAAAGAAGATTTTGATAAAGCCTTTACCCAGGTAGATGTTATTGTAACGCCCGTGACAACGGGCCCCGCTTTTAAAATTGGTGATAAATCAAGCGACCCGTTAGCCATGTATTTGAATGATATTTTTACTTTACCGCCGTCGCTTGCCGGCATTCCGGGAATAAGTTTAAATTGTGGCTATACAAAGCAGGGGCTCCCCATTGGGGTTCAGCTGTTAAGTAATCATTTTGAAGAGGCAAAACTTATTCAAGCTGGCTGTGTTATTGAAGCTAACCAAAAAGAAGTAAAAAAGGTGCCCTATGGATTATGAAACAATAGTGGGCCTTGAGGTTCACGCACAACTTTTAACAAATACAAAATTATTTTGTGCATGTTCAACTGAGTTTGGCGTGGGTGACAATGAAAACACTTGCCCCATTTGTACGGCAATGCCTGGGGCGCTCCCCGTATTAAATAAAAGGGTTGTTGATTTTGCTATTTTAACGGGCCTCGCCCTTAATTGTAAAATTAGAAGCCATAATGTTTTTGCTAGAAAAAACTATTTCTACCCAGACCTCCCCAAAGGCTATCAAATTTCTCAGTTTGAAGACCCAATTTGTGTTGGCGGAAAGCTTTCTTTTTTAAATGAAGGAAAAGAGGAAACAATAGGGATAACAAGAATTCACATGGAAGAAGATGCCGGCAAAAGCACACATCATGGAACATTTAGTTTAATTAATTTAAATAGAAGCAGCGTGCCTCTTTTAGAAATTGTGAGTGAGCCAGATTTTAGAAGTCCAAAACAGGCCGCAGAGTACATGCGCTATCTGCGTTCAGTGCTTTTATATTTAGGGGTTTGCGATGGCAACATGGAGGAGGGAAATTTGCGCTGTGATGCAAACGTGAGTGTTAGAAAAAAAGGCGAAACTAAATTTGGCACAAGGGTTGAGATAAAAAACATCAACAGCTTTCGTTTTGTAGAAAAAGCCATTGAATATGAAGCCGGCAGGCAGATTGATCTTATTGAATCAGGCCAGAAAGTAAGTCAGGAAACAAGGCTTTATGACCCTGATAAAAATAGAACCATAAGCATGCGCTCTAAAGAAGAGGCCCATGATTATAGGTATTTCCCTGATCCAGATTTGTTGCCTATTAGTGTAGACAATCAGTGGGTGGAGAAAATAAAAAACATGTTGCCAGAGCTACCTTTGGAAAAACTAAAAAGATTTATGAAGGAATATAATCTCCCCCAATATGATTCAGAAATTTTAACTGACAAAAAAGAAATGGCGCTTTACTTTGAAGAGGTAGCAAAAAACAGTAAAAACCCCAAAGCAGCGAGCAACTGGATTATGGGGGATTTATTAAGAATATTAAATGAGCAAAAAAAAGATATTACACAAGCGCCCATAACGGCACGCCAACTAGCAGATTTAATTTTAAATATTGATAGCGCTAAAATTTCAGGAAAAATTGCTAAAACTCTTTTTGATGAATTAGCAACTGGAAAGCATGCGGGCCTTAGCATTGATGAAATAATATCTAAAAATAATTTAGCCCAAGTGACAGACACAAAAGCCATTGAGGTAGTTATAGATAAAATCATGACGGCAAATAGCGGACAGGTTGAGCAGTACAGGGCGGGAAAAGAAAAAGTCTTTGGCTTTTTTGTAGGGCAAGTCATGAAAGAAATGAAGGGCCAAGGGAATCCACAAATTGTAAATGACCTATTAAAGAAAAAACTAAAGGGCGGAGAATAGAAATGCTTAAAAAGCTATTAATTGCGTTTGGGGTTTTGTTTGCACTATTAGTTGTTGTTATTATGGCCGTTCCACTATTTTTTGATGCCAATTCTTTAAAGCCACAAATTGAAAAAGTTGTAAAAGAAAACCTTGAGGCTGATTTTACCATTGGAGACTTAAAGCTGTCTTTGTGGGGGGGAATTAATTTTCAGATAAGTAAAATGGTTTTGTCTGAAAAGGGAAGTACAAAACCTATTTTTGCAATGAAAGATGCAAAACTGGCGCTCCCCTATGCCTCTATCCTTGGAGGAAAGCCTGATATTACTTTGATTGTTGATAACCCTGAAATTGCTGTGGTGAGTGACAAAGACGGAAAACTTAATGTTTTAAAAATAACAAAGCCATCAGCGGCAGCATCGCAAGCGGCTCCAAGTAGTGGTGACAAAAGTATAGGTGCGGCCGCAGGCCTTGCCTTTGATTTAGGGTTTAAAATTTCAAATGGCCGCTTAAGTTACATAGATTTAAAAAAGAATTCAAAAACAGAGCTTACAGGGCTTAACCTTGATATTAAAAAATTTGGTTTAAACCAGCCTTTTGAAATTAATTTTAAATCAGATTTTAACTCCAAAGAAATGAAGGATTTAGTTTTAAAAGGCCCACTTATGCTAAATGGAACGGCTGCTATTTATATTAATTCCCAAGGGCTTGAGAGAATAGATATTAATGCGGAACAAGACCTTACAGGCCTTATTGTAAAGTACGCAGATTTATTTAACAAAAAAGAAAATGTGCCATTAAAAGCCGCGGTGAAGGCCTCTGCAAGCGACAAAAATTTAAAAATGACAGAGATAAAATTTACGGTAAATGATGCCACTGTAACGGTAAAGGGAGTAGTTGAAAATTTTGATAACCCCAACATGAACGTTGAAATCTCTAGTACCAAATTTGTGTTTGATAATTGGCAACAAATCCTAAAACCCTTACAAGAGTTTGATCTTAAAGGTGCGGCAAACCTTGGTTTAAAAGTTTCAGGCACCACAGAAAGACTTTCTTATAATGGCAAAGCGCAACTATCCGGCGCAAGTTTAAAAGCTCCAGGCATTGTTCCAAGGGTTACAGATGTTAAGGCGACCCTTGATTTTAATAATGATACTGTGACGCTTTCAAATTCAGGTATGAAAATGGGGGAAAGCGATCTTGGCTTCAGCGGCACTGTTAAAAACTTTAAAAACCCAGTGGTTATTTTTAACTTAACTAGCCAAAATTTTAATGTAGATAAATTATTACCACAAAAAACACCTGAGCAAATAAAGGCTGAGGAAAAAGCTGAAGCAAATAATAAACCTATGAGTGATGCTCAAATTGAGGCTGCAGTAGCGGGCCCCATTATATTAATGAAGAAAAACCCCGCTATGAGAGGGCTTGATTTTACAGCCCGCGCAAACATGAAAAAAATCACTGTGCGAAAGGCAGATATAACAAACTTAAACACAGAAGTTAATTTTAAAAACTTAGTAATGAATTTAAAAAAAGCAACGGCTCAAACTTTTGGTGGAAGTGTTAGTTTTACTTCAATGATTGATTTTAAAAACACAGAGCCAGCCTACCAAGTTAATGCAGATGTGGGTGGCATTGATATTAATGCGGCCCTAACTAACCAAATGCCAATGGCTAAAGATACATTATTTGGAAAAACTTTCGGCAAAATTAATCTATTAGGAGCTGGTGTAACAAAGACAAGAGTAAAGCAAACCTTAAAAGGCACAATTAATGCGGAAATTAAAAACGGTTCTTGGTCTTCTCTAACAGCTATGAAGCAAATTAGTGAAAAGCTTGCAAGTTTGCCGGGCGATTTAAAAAATAAAGTTGGCGGCATAAATGTTACAGATAAATTTCGTCAGCTTAAGGCAAATATTAACGTGGCTAATGGCCGCTTTAACATTACAAACCTTGTGGCAGATATGGAAACTAACAACACAACCATCACGGGGCAGGGTTGGGTTGATTTTGATATGAATAATGAAATCAGCGGTTACATTATTGCTCCGGGTGGCAGCGGGTTGCCTGCAAAGTATAAAAACTCAGATGGAAGAATGAAAATACCTTTTGATATAGGGTGCAAGATCACTATGCCATGCTTAAAGCTTGAAAGATTTATTAAAGATGTGGCAACAGAAGCCGTTAAGCAAGAGGGTGCAAAAGAAATTAAAAAGGCCATAGAAAAAATTGAAAACCCACAGGTAAAAGAACTTCTTAAAAAACTACCATTTTAAAAGAGGCATTTTGTGAAAAAAATTGCAGCCATAGACATGGGAACAAATAGCTTCCTATGTCTTATTGCAGAGGTAAGCGGCAGCAAATTAAAAGTAATAGAAGACCACGTTAAAGTTGTCAGGCTTGGGGAAAAGGTAAATCAAAATAAGTTTTTTTTGCCCCAAGCTCTAGCAAGGGCACAAGACTGTTTAAAAGAGTTTAAAAAAATAATTGAGAGAAATAAGGTAGACAAGGTCATTGCAACGGCCACAAGTGCTGCGCGAGATGCAAAAAACGGAAACGAATTAAAACGTATTTGTGACGAATTAAGCATTCCACTTTTTATTATTGAAGGAGAAAAAGAGGCCCAGCTTAGCTTTAAAGGTGCTGTTAGTAACATTGAAAACTTTGAAAATAAAAAAATACTAGTGGTGGATGTAGGCGGGGGCTCAACAGAGTTTATTTTTTCAGAACCGGGTAAAAAACTAAAGGCCATAAGTTTTGATGTGGGTTGTGTGCGTCTTACAGAGATGTTTTTAAGCAAAGACCCCATTGATGAAAGAGAGCTCTTTGAATTAAGAAAGTATGCTCAAAGGGCAATATCAAACTACGGGCACATTAATCCTGATGTCATTATTGCCGTGGCGGGCACACCCACAACACTTGCATGTGTCGAGCAAAAAATCGATTTTAATGAGTCAAAAGTGGAAGGCTTTAAGCTCACACAAAACAAACTATTTAACTTACTACAAAACTTAAGTGCCTTAAGTTTAGATGAACGCAAAAACATTATAGGGCTTGAACCCTTAAGGGCGGATGTGATTATTGCCGGCATTGTGCTGCTTCAACTTGCCCTTGAATTGGCTGCAAAAGATGAAATGGTAGTATCTACCCGAGGGCTAAGGTATGGAGTGGCATTAAACCATGCAAGTTTTTAAATTTTTAATTATTTTTATATTTTCTCTAAGTGCCCTTTCTTTTGAGACAAAGACAGTTTTAATAGATGGAAAAGTTTTAAAAGTAGAAGTGGCCCAAACCGAAGAAGAGCACGAAAGAGGTTTGATGGGCAGAAAATCTTTGGCTAATGGCCATGGAATGCTTTTTATTTTTAGAGAAG
This sequence comes from Oligoflexia bacterium, assembly GCA_016715815.1. GTDB lineage: Bacteria > Bdellovibrionota > Bdellovibrionia > JABDDW01 > JABDDW01 > JADJXN01. The sequence continues at coordinate 249,601 of JADJXN010000002.1, read as the reverse complement.
AGCGGATTTTATCTTTTTGGATGAAAAATACGTTAATCCCATTAAGTATTGGTTTTTTTGATTCCCAAAAAAAATTAATTAACATCCATGATATGGAACCCGCTAGTCCCATGGACTTAAGTCCAAAAACTTATGAAAGTACGGCAGAAGCAAAATATGCTATTGAAGTACCTAAAGGGTGGTTTAAAAAGAATAAAATTAAGCCTGGGGCTGTTTTTAAAATAAATTCTGGACCAAAGCCAAAACGCAGCCATCAGCGCGAGCGCACTGAGCCGCAAGGGCAATACAAAGAGCAGTGAAAAGAGTTAGTACAATTTCAATAGGGTTAAACATTGGGTCTAGTTATTAGCATAGTCCTAATGCTGTGCCAATAATTTTCTGCCTACCTATTATGCCGCAACTATGATTAAATAATTTATAGGATAACTTCTCCAAAGGATTGGGAAATGACAAATATAAAACTCGCAACAAACCTTTTAACCATAATGTTAATTGCACTGACACTTTCATGTAGCTCTGGTGACAAAGAGGCCGGCGCAGAAGGCTCCGCTGAAGTGTCAGAGGCAGCAGTAGAAAGTGTTGAGGCTGCCCCAACTGATGAGGCGATGATGCAAGATCCTTCTGTGGCAGAACAGCCAATTGCGCCAGCAGATGAAGCTGTAACTGCAGAAGCAGCACAAGATATGAATGCTGTCGCCCCAACCGATGAATTTGCACCACTTCCAGAAGATCAACAGCCAACAGAAACAGCTCAAACAGAAGCGCCACCAACAGATCCTTCATTAACAGAGGCGCCACCAGCAGAGCTAGCGCAAACAGAAACACAGCCTGCTGAACAAACTGATAATAATCAAAATGATCTTTTTGGAGGAGCTGCCACTACGGGAGATGCTTTAACCGAGACCGCGCCCCCTGTAGAAGAAGCTCCTGTTGTAAAAAAATCTTTGCCTTTAGCGCACATAAAAAGCAAACCCTTTAAAAAAGGTGGGCAACTTTTAAATACAGTTTATATAGCCCGCGAGGGAGACACATTGGCAAGTATTAGTGAAAAACTTTTTGCAGAAGACAAAACAAAAATGCTTAAAAAGGCAAACCCACATTTAAAAAAGAGTGTTAAAACAGGAGCTAAAGTTTATTTTAATTCACCCAATCGTCCTGATGATGCAGACAGGATGCTCACTGTTTACGAAGACCAAGGTCTTCCGCCAACAACTTACATGACAAATGATGGTGACACATTAAAGTCTTTAGCAATGCAGTGGTATGGAACAGAAGCATCTTATAAAGAAATTTATGCCATTAATAGAAACTTATCTTCCACAACAGATTTGCCAGTGGGTACAGAGCTTCAATACTGGCCACCTTCAGCAAGTATTATTGCCTACAGTACAAATAAACCAGCAGAAGAACAAGTGGCTCAGGCTCCTGAGCCAATGGTGGAGCCGCCAGCTCCTGCGGTAGCGGAAGAAGTATTGCCGCCAGCCGCGCCATCAGCACCGCCGGCAGATGCGATGGCACAAAACCAACCGCCACCAACAGATCCACTGGCAGCGGGCACTGTTACAAACACATTGCCACCGCCACCACCAGATCTAAACGCCCCAACATTACCACCGCCACCAGCAGCGATTTCAAAAAAGAAATCATCACACGATACAATGGACAAAGACACCATTATGTATGCCGTTGCAGCAGGTGTTTTACTTGTTGGCGGTGGAGCACTTGTAGCCATTAGACGAAAAAATGCAAAAAGAAATTCCGGAGTGACTCAAATCTAAAATTTTTAAAAAATAAAAAACCCGAGTGCATTAAACATTCGGGTTTTTCTATTTCTCGCAGGAAACAAAGGCAGGTTTTAGGCTGCTTTATTTAAAATATTTTGCAATAGATCTTTGGTTGATAAGCCCTTTTCAGTTACGAAATAAATTAAATCATCAACAATTTGAATATCACGATTGTTAAAATGATTAAACTTAATTCCAGCGCCGCGCTCACCAATCCAGACAACTTTTGCAGGTATTTTTCTCTCTCGTCCGCTGATGCGAACAAAGACATTAATTCTCTCATCAGGTTTTAGTGCCACGTCCGTCTTAATAAGGGCTCCTGTAACAGACAGGTTTTTAATCTGTGCCTTATTAAAATCACGAGCGTAGTTACACTTAAAATCCAAATCAAAATCAATATTATGTCTCTCAGCAGGTTTTTTAGTATCTGTATTATCCATAAGCCCCTCTTACACTTATATTTTCGGAGTAACTTCAGGTGGGCTTTAGGAAAAATGTCAATCTTTTGACTTCAAAAAAAGTCAATAAATTCAAATATTTAACATTGTATTTAAGAAAACTAACCCTTAGGCCGAAGGTATCAAATGCAATATATTGCATTTAAAGGTCAATAAAATGGCCTTTACTGCAAGATAATGCCTTTCCACTTACCCTTATAGTTGGTAACACAGCTAACATTTTGTGATGTAACAATGGCTTCTGTCTGATCAAATGCTTCAGAAATATTAATCATGTGAATGTGCTGGTAATTAAAACGTAGAGTTTTAATAGAAGCTTTTAGGCCCTCATTAAAAACACTAGTGATTTGGTTATTAGAGCTCACAACAGTTTGTCTTTGCTGTTGTAGTTGGGACTGGTTTTGCTGCCATTGATTTAAAGGCTGTCCTTGAGAATAGTCTGATCTAAAGCCGCCACCAGAGGGATTGTTATTATAAAGCATCACGCCTTGATCCGTCATTGTAGAAAGCTGCCCACGAGAGCTTAATATATAATTAATATGCTGCGGGCTCGGTGCTCCTACCAGTGTAAAGGGACCAATCACAAGTGATTGGGAGATATCGTCAAGAGCATAGGAATCGGCACTTAAATTTTGTAGTGTCACGGGTCTAATAACATTTGATCTTAATGTGGTGCTGGCGCTTGAGTATTCAATATAAAGATTTCCGCTATTATCAAAAGCCATTTTCATAACACCTGATTGAGGATTTCCAGGGTAGGCCCTTGTCACTCTTCCCTTTAAGCGAGGTTTGCAGGAATCATATTCAATTTCTTGTGATATTTGACCTGGGTACTGAAAAGAGGTTGAAAATGTGCGGCCCACGATTTTGCCACCAATAATATCAACAGAATTTAGGTTTTGGTTCTGAGCTGAGAAATCTTGGCCGCTCCACCCAAGGGGGTTAGTGCTGTGGTTAACAATCGTGGCCGGTTTATTGTCATCATTTTTGCCTGAGCAACTGCTGGTAACAACAAGAGCAAGTACAGATAATGATAAAACTAATAACTTCTTCATTGATACGTCCTCCAAAAAAACATCAATCCATGGGCCTTTTATGCAATAAAAGGGCACAAACCAGCTGCAATACAGTGCTAAAAGGGTTAAAAATGCTAACAATGAAGGGCCCTTGGTGCCCAAAAAGGGCTCCAACCACTTGAGACTATTGACAAAGGGCAAAATCTTTGTCAAATTTCATGACCATAAGTAACCAAACAAACCTCACAAAAAAGTTTATCTATAGAAGAAAGCAGTTCACAAAGAATAAAAAGCCCACCAAATTTTGATAAGGAGTAAACCCAGTTAAATGAATTTAAGAGAACTTAAAGATAAAAAAATCGGTGATCTCAATGACATGGCCAAAGCATTAGGAATTGAAAATGCCGCCGGCCTTAGACGCCAAGACCTCATTTTTGAAATATTAAAAAAACAAGCTGAAAAAGGCGAAATTTTTGGCGAAGGCGTTTTGGAAATACTACCAGATGGCTTTGGCTTTTTAAGAGCGCCAGATTACAACTACCTTCCAGGCCCTGATGATATTTACGTTTCTCCCTCTCAAATTAGACGTTTTAGTCTTAGAACTGGAGATACTGTTTCTGGAGCTATTAGGCCCCCAAAAGATGGCGAAAGATATTTTGCTCTTTTAAAAGTAGATGTTCTAAACCATGAAGAGCCAGAAAAAGCCAAAGACAAAATTTTATTTGATAACTTAACCCCCCTTTACCCACAAAAAAAGCTGCACCTTGAATTTAAGCCTGCAAACTACTCAACCCGAATAATGGATCTTTTTGTTCCAATGGGAATGGGCCAAAGGGCGTTGATAGTTGCTCCCCCAAGAACTGGTAAAACAATGCTTTTACAAGACATTGCCAATGCCATTTCAGCAAACCACCCAGATGTGGTTTTAATTGTTTTACTAATAGACGAACGCCCCGAAGAAGTAACAGACATGCAAAGAAACGTTAAAGGTGAAGTTATTAGCTCCACCTTTGATGAACCGGCAACGCGTCACGTACAGGTGGCAGAAATGGTCATTGAAAAGGCAAAACGTCTTGTTGAACATAAAAAAGACGTTGTTATTTTGCTAGATTCCATTACCCGTCTTGCGCGTGCCTATAACACGGTTGTTCCTCCATCAGGCAAAATTTTATCAGGCGGTGTTGATTCAAACGCTCTTCATAAGCCAAAAAGATTCTTTGGTGCTGCAAGAAATATTGAAGAGGGCGGTTCTTTAACCATTATTGCAACAGCCCTTATTGATACTGGCTCCAGGATGGATGAGGTTATCTTTGAAGAGTTTAAAGGTACGGGTAACTCCGAAGTACATCTTGATAGAAAACTTATGGAAAAGCGTATTTTCCCCTGTATGGATATTAATAAGTCTGGAACCCGCAAAGAGGAGCTTTTACTGGGTAAGGAAACCGTTAGTAAGATGTGGATTTTACGTAAGGTTCTGCAACCTATGAACGTAGTAGACAGTATGGAATTCTTACTCGATAAGATTGAGAAAACCAAAACCAACACCGAATTTATGGGTAGCATGAACCACTAAAGCTTGTTATAAGCTTTAGTTTGAATTGTTTGGAGGTCTAAAATGCAAGCAGGAATTCATCCTGAATATCATAAGTCTCGCGTAGTTTGTGTTTGCGGAAACACATTTGAAGTGGGCGGAACTAAAAAAGAATATCAATTAGATATTTGCTCAAATTGTCATCCTTTCTTTACTGGCAAACATAAGTTGCTTGATACAGAAGGACGCATTGAAAGGTTCCGTAAAAAGTACGCTGCAAAAAAGTAGCTCACTTAATTTAAATATATATTTAAAGCCTTTGGATTATTTATACCCAAAGGCTTTTTTATTGGTTTAAGAGGAAAATCTGGGTGTTTAAAAAATTAGACGAAGTAGAAAAAAGATTTGTTGAGTTGGGCGAGCTTCTAACCAAAGAAGATGTTGTCAGCGATTCTAAAAAATACGCTACCACAATGAAGGAATACTCAAGTATTCAAGAGCTCGTTGCAACCTATAGGGAATACAAAAAAACAAAATCTGAAATAGACTCTTCTAAAGAAATTCTCCAAACAGAGAAAGACCAAGAACTTATAGCAATGGCCAAGGCGGAGTTGCCAGATCTAGAAAAGAAAATTCAAAAACTAGAGGGTGAGTTAAAAATTCTACTTTTACCTAAAGACCCCAATGACGACAAAAATATTATTATAGAAATTAGGGCGGGAGCCGGCGGTGACGAGTCTTCTTTATTTGCAGAGCAGCTTTTTACAATGTACACTAAATTTGCCACAAAAAATGGTTGGCGCGTTGAGATGATGTCAATGTCTCCTGGAAATGCTGGTGGGGTAAAAGAGGTTATAGGAAGCATTCAGGGTGAGAAAGTTTTTAGCAAGCTTAAATATGAAAGCGGTGTTCATAGAGTACAAAGAGTGCCAAAAACTGAGACGCAAGGGAGAATACACACCTCAACGGTTACTGTTGCTGTATTGCCTGAAGCGGAAGAAGTAGATATTGATATTAAACCGCAAGACTTAAGAATTGATGTGTACCGAAGCGGTGGACCTGGTGGGCAAAGCGTTAATACCACAGACTCCGCTGTTAGAGTAACCCACATTCCTTCAGGCGTTGTTGTTGCATGCCAAGACGAAAAATCTCAAATTAAAAATAAATCAAAGGCTTTAAAAATTTTGTACGCAAGGCTTTATGAGTATGAAATGAACAAAAAACAAAGCGAACAAAGCCAGCAGAGAAAAAGCCAAATTGGTACAGGAGATAGAAGCGAGAGAATTAGAACCTATAATTTCCCACAAGGCCGCGTGACAGATCATAGAATTGGGCTTACACTTTACCAGATAGATAAAATTATGGCCGGAGAGCTTGATGAGCTTGTTGTGCCACTCATAACCCATTACCAAGCAGAGGCACTAAAATCCCAATAAGGGTGTTTAATAAATGCAAAGCTGGAATATACAACAGGTTTTAAATTGGACAACTTCTCACTTTGATTCTAAAAAGATCTCCTCCTCAAGATTAGACGCAGAATTGCTATTGGCAAAAACACTAAACTGCAAACGAATAGACCTTTATTTAAAATTCGATCAACCTCTTTTAGAAAAAGATTTAAATAAGTTTAAGGAGTTAATAAAAAGGCGAGCCCACTATGAGCCCATCGCCTACATTCTTGGGGAAAAAGATTTTTTTGGCAGAAATTTTGATGTTGGACCTGGCGTTTTAATTCCCCGGCCAGAAACAGAATTAATTATCGAGGAAGTTTTAAAAATGAACCTAAAGCCAAGTGCTGAAATTTTAGATGTGGCAACAGGGAGTGGCTGTATTGCTACAACTTTAGCGGCAGAGATTCAAGGCGCCAAGGTTTGGGCAGTTGATATTTCAAAAGAAGCACAAAAATTTTGTGAGCAAAATTTTAAAAAACTTCAAGTTCAAGATCGTGTAGAATTTATTTTGTCAGATTTTTACAAGTATTCTCAAAGCTGTAATCAAAAATTTGATCTTGTGGTATCAAACCCACCATATGTTTCAACAAGAGCGCAACTTATGAGTGATGTAAAAAACTTTGAGCCAAGTTTGGCATTATATGGCGGCGAAATAGGGGATGAAATTTTACTAAAGTGGCTGCCAGAAATGATAAAATTATGTAAGCTTGGAGGAAGTGTTCTTTGTGAAATAGGCTTTGATCAAACACAAAGTGTGAGTGAAGTTTTAAAGGATTATAATTTTATATTTATAAAAGATTATGCAAACCATAATCGCATCGTAAGGGTGGATATTAATGGATAGCATTATTATTCAAAGTGGTCCCACACTAAATGGAAAGGTGAGAGTAAGCGGAGCAAAAAATTCAAGCCTTCCACTTTTATTTTCCACTCTTTTAGCGCCAGGAGCTCATAAGTTTAGCAATGTTCCTGAGCTAAAAGATATAACATCAACAGCCGAGCTTTTAAAAAGTCTTAACTGTGGCTTTTCCCAAAAGGGAAATGATGTTGAAGTTTTAGTTGAGGACGCTAAAAACCCAGAGGCGCACTATGACCTTGTAAGAAAAATGCGTGCAAGCGTTTTATCTTTGGGGCCGCTTTTAGCGCGCTACGGCTTTGCTAGGGTTTCATTGCCTGGTGGTTGTGCTATAGGAGCGCGGCCCATAAACCTGCATCTTGAGGCTATGGAAAAAATGGGTGCTACAATTAAAATTGTGGACGGCTATGTTGAGGCAAAAGCAGACAAATTAAAGGGCACAGTTATTAGCTTTGATGGCGTTACAGTTACTGGAACTGAAAATGTGATGATGGCGGCAGTTCTTGCAGAGGGTGAGACGGTTTTAGAAAATGCTGCAAAAGAACCTGAAGTTCTAGATTTGGCAAACTATCTTATAAAAATGGGAGCTAAAATTCAGGGCGCGGGCTCAAGCATTATTAAAATTACTGGAGTAAATGCCCTTAAACCCTCAACACATAAAGTAATGGCAGATCGAATTGAAGCGGGCACTCTATTAATTGCGGGCGCCATTACTGGCGGAGAAGTGGAAGTTGTGGGAATTGAGCCCGTATTAATTGCGGCCCTTACACAAAAAATGTCAGAGTGTGGGTTTAAATTTAGTATTCAAAAAGACTCCATAAAGGTGCATGCACTTTCAAAATGGCATGGAGCAGATGTAACAACGGCACCCTATCCTGATTTTGCAACAGATCTTCAAGCGCAATACATGGCGCTTATGACAGTGGCCCATGGTACAAGCATTATTTCTGAAACTGTTTTTGAAAATAGGTTTATGCACGTCACAGAGCTTATGCGACTTGGGGCAGATATAACTCCTAAAACAAAAATTGCAGTTGTAAGGGGGCGTCCCGGAGGGCTTGTAGGAGCCCCTGTTATGGCCACAGATTTAAGAGCAAGCGCTAGCCTTGTCCTTGCGGGCTTAGTGGCTAAAGGGGAAACAAAAGTGAGTCGCATTTATCATTTAGACAGGGGCTATGAAAAGCTTGAAGAAAAACTATCCAGCCTAGGAGCAAAAATAAGGCGAGTGAATTAAGGGTAAATAACAAAGCCTGAAACAAAAAGAACTGAAACGATGTAGAGTAAAATAAGAACTCTTTTTGACATACAACTTGACTGAGCAATGAACATGCCAAATAATTTTTTTATATGCGCCAAAATACTTAAATTGACAGTCATTTTTTGGTGCTTAATTGGAACTAGACCGAAGAGAGTCTCAAAATGGAACCTAATTGCATCTTTTGCAAAATAATTGAAAAACAAATCCCGGCTGAAATTATTTTTGAGAACGCATCGGTTTTAGGTTTTAAAGACATCAGCCCAAAAGCACCAATACATTACCTTTTTATTCCCAAAAAACATTTAGCAAGTCTTGCTGAAACGCCAAAAGAAGATTTAAGCGTGCTTTGTGATATTTATTCTGCCATTCAAGAGGTTACAAAAAAAGAAGGGGTGGATAAAAGCGGGTATAAAACCACAATCCATACAGGAAAAGGTGGGGGTCAAATTGTGTTTCATTTGCACGTACATCTTTTAGCACAAAAATGAAAAAATGGATTTTTAGAACTTCTGTCGGACAAATTTACGGGCCCTTTGAAAAAGAAAAAGTAGAAGAACTTTTACTTTATTCAAAACTAACTGGCGAAGAAGAAGTGGCGGAGTATCCGGCCGGGGAATGGAAAAATTTTTCCCATGATCAAGAGCTCGCAGAAATTTTACTAAAGACACTTTCCTTGTCAGGAGCAAAGCAAAAAACTCAGAGCAAAATTAATCAAGAAAAAATTGTTACAAAAAAACTTGAAACAAAAACATTAAAAACTAAAAAAACGGACAGTACGCAAATACCAAGAAAAAATAAGTTGCCCCAAGGCCCGCCGCCGGAGCTGGTATTAACGCAAGAAAGTAAAATGCAAAAAAAGACAAACATCATTCCCCTAATAATTTTGCTTTTTGCTTTTATCCTTGTTGTTTACGGTTACCAACAAAAAAGAGACCTTCAAAAAGGCATAACAATTAGTCTTATAAAGCCCCAGTTTAAAAAGGGGGGAGACCCCGCAAAATCACAAGCGCTTGTAAAAACTGGGTGGACTTATTTTTATAAAGATACATTTAAAAACTACGTTACTGCTCAAGAGTATTTTGTAAAGGCAGTGGAAGAATCTCCGCAAAATCTTGATGCTATCATCATGCTTTTAATGACAGATATTCAGCTTTGGCCCTTTGCCAGACAAGATAGCCAAGACCAAGAGGTAATAAAAAGCTTGGTTCAACAGGCCTCGCGTACGGATACCTATGGTTCAAGAAGACTTTTAGCAAGCGCTATTGCTGAGAGCGTTTTAAGCAGCCAACAAAGTAATAAATCTTTGGTGGACTCAGGTTTACAGCAGCAGCCTAGTGAGGGGCGCTTTTATTATTTAAAGGCTCAAAATTTTTATAATTCATCAGAGTTCGAGCAAGCGCTTAGTTATTACGATAAAGTAAAAAATCTCATGCCCTATTGGGTGAAAAGTTATTATCAAATAGCCCTTTGCTACGAAAAGCAGGGCCAAGCTGCACTTGCGCAACAATATTTAAACCAAGTTTTAAAAATGAATCCGCAGCATAAAGCCGCGCTTTTAGAGTTGGGTATAATTGAGCAAAGTTTTTATAACCATTCATCAAAGGCGGTTGAACTTATAAACGCAGCGCTAGCAAAGGTAGAAGAAAAATTGCTTCCTGCAAGGGAGGCAAGGGCTCGTTATTGGCTAGCATTTATTTACCAAGCAAATTCAAACTTTTCCAAAGCAAAGCAAGAAATTGAAAAGGCCTATCAGCTTGCGCCCTCAGACATGATGATAGAAGAGCTATTTAAAAAACTAGGTGGTGAGGTTAAAGCTAGTACTAAAAAATCAAATGAAAAAGAAAACATAGCTTTTGGTGATCAGTACATGCGTCTAAAAAATTATTTAGGAGCACAGGCACAATATAAAGCAGCATTAGAGCTTAACCCTAAAAACGCAACCGCCGCTCTCAAGGTGGCTGAGGCTTTGTGGAAATTAAATCAAGCATCTGAGGCTACAAAATATTTAGAGCGAGCCATAGCACTTGATCCAAAGCTTGTGACATCTTATGTGCAGCTTTCAGAGATAAAAACTTTAAGATTTGATTTTGAAGGGGCTGCAAAAGTTTTGGCTCACGGTCTAAAGGCAAACCCAAAAAGTTATGAAATTTATAAAGCCTACGCACAATATTTTTTAAAAAGAGGGGATTTAATCTCTGCAGATAATTTTATTCAACGAGCCCTTCAAATTTATGAGGCCGATAGTTCTCAAAACCTGCTGGCTTCACAAATTTATTTAACCAAAAAAGAACTTGCAAAAGCTCAGCAGTATGCAAAAAGAGCGCTGAGCCTTGATTCAAGAAACGTAGAGGCGCAGGTGAATTTTGCCAAAATTTTAATGCAAAACCAAAGTGTCAAATCAGCCGTTGAGTACCTAAGAGATTTAATAAACACTTACCCTTCAGAATTAAGTTACAGAGTAGCAATGGGAGAAATACTTATTCAGGATGAGCAATATACAAGTGCGGAGCAAGTACTAAACCAAGTTTTAGCTTTTGATAATAATCACAAAGAAGCCCACCAACTTTTAGGGGATAGTTATTTTTTAAATTCAAAATATAATGAAGCACTTTTATCTTATTTTAACGTTTCAAGGCTTGACCCCTCAGATGCCAGCGGCGTATTTAGGGCGGGCGAGGCCTACACTAAGCTTGGAAAATATAATGAGGCATTAAAGCAATTTCAACTTGCATTGAGCATTAACCCGTTATTTCCACGTACAAGATATAATATTGCAAAAGTATTTTTCAGTTTGGGCCAAGCCGATGAAGCGCTAAAACAGCTGGGAGAAGAAAAAAAATTAAATCCTAGGCTTTCTGACCCATATGAGCTTTCAGGAGATATATATCTTTCAACAAGAAAATTTGCTAAAGCCACACAGGAATATCAAAAGGCTTCTGAGCTTAAGCCACAAGGAGCGCTCATTTATATAAAGCTAGCAAAGGCTTACCGCGCCCAGCACTCTTTAGATGCAGCAGCCGCCATGTTAAGGCTAGCCATTGCTAAAGAATCAGGTGTGGCAGAGATATATAAAGAACAGGGGCTTATTTTTGAGCAAAAAGGTCAGGCTAAAGAGGCCGTGATTAGTTTTGAGCAATACTTAAGGCTAGACCCAAATCCACCTGACAAAGCGCAGATTTTAGATAAAATAAAAGTACTTGAGGAATAAAAATGCTTAAAAAGACCCAAATTAAAATTAAAGAATCCAGTAAGGGTGTTTTCTTGTTGGTGGCCAAAACCGTTTCTGGCGTATTACTGGGTTTGACAGTGGCCCTTGTCGTGCGAGGTTTTACTGGTTACGGCTATCTTGGTTTTACCTTTGTAGTTGTAGCAATTACGGGGGCATTTTTGAAATTAAGTCAAAAATGGAAAATTCAAGGGGTTTTACTTTTTAATCTTTTCTGTGTGATGGTGGCAATGCTATTAAGAATGTACATTTTAATAGCACCCGGAGAGTAGTTTTACCATGATAGACATAAAAGCTTTAGCATCTGACCCACAAAAATATAAAAAAGTTCTCACAGACCGAGGCGCTGACCCAACAGAAGCCGATAGAGTTTTAAGTGTTAATGAAAATCGCAAAAAAAAGATTCAAGAAGCAGAGACGCTAAAGGCGAGTCAAAATAAAATTAATGAACAGATTGCACAATTAAAACGCAACAAACAAGATGCTACAAATCTTTTAGAGCAAATGAAGTCTGTAGCGCAAGATGTAAAGCGCCTTGAGGCGGAAGCGGCAGTTATAGATACAGAAGTTCTTAATTTATTGCTAAGACTTCCAAATTATTTGCACGCATCAACGCCTATTGGGGTAAGCACAGAAAATAACAAACAAATTAAAAAATGGGGAGAAATTAAAAAATTTAATTTTAAGCCAAAAGAGCATTGGGAGCTTGGTGAGGCACTTGGGGTTTTAGATTTTGAACGAGCCGGGAAGGTTGCGGGCGCAAGATTTAGTTTTGTAAAAGCTCAAGCGGCAACCGTTGAGCGCGCTTTAATTTCTTTTATGTTAGACACCCATACCCGTGAGCATGGCTACGTGGAAATGGTTCCGCCATTTATGGTGAATACCGCGAGTTTTACGGGCACTGGCCAATTACCAAAATTTCAAAATGATTTATTTTGGGTTACTGAAGTCACTCCTGATGGAAAATTTTTAAATAGCGAAACCAATTATGGGCTTATTCCAACAGCTGAGGTGCCAGTTACCAACTATTACCGTGAAGAAACTTTAAACGAAGACCAACTGCCCCAAGCTTTTGCAGCATATTCGCCATGTTTTCGGGCGGAAGCGGGCTCTTACGGAAAAGATACAAAGGGGCTTATTCGCCAACACCAGTTTAACAAAGTAGAAATCATGCGTTTTTGCCACCCACAAAAATCTTATGAGGAGCTTGAGCTTTTAACAACCCATGCGGAAAAGATGTTACAATTATTAGAGCTCCCCTATAGAGTGATGGCGCTTTGCTCTGGAGATATTGGTTTTGGTTCAGCTAAAACTTATGATTTAGAAGTTTGGCTCCCAGGGCAAAATGCTTATCGTGAAATTTCAAGCTGCTCTAACTTTGAAGATTTCCAAGCAAGGCGCGCAAACATTCGCTTCCGTCCAAAGGCCGGAGGCAAACCTGAATTTGTGCATACACTTAACGGGTCAGGCCTTGCTGTGGGAAGAACTCTTGTGGCCATTTTGGAAAACTTTCAGCAAGAAGATGGAACTGTTTTAGTGCCAAAGGTTTTGCAAAAATATTGTGGGTTTGAAAAAATTGAAAAGGCAAAAAATTAATGCCCCATTTTTTTGCCACAACTCCGCGCGGGTTGGAAAATGTTTTAAACCAAGAACTTCATGATTTAGGAATTAAAAAAACAAAAATCGGAGTTGCGGGTGTTGGTTTTGAATCAAATTGGGAAGGTTGCTACAAAGCTAATTTGTGTTTGGTTTCAGCAAGCCGAGTTTTATACCCAGTTTTAGATTTCCCAGCTTATGAGCCAGAGCAAATTTACCATAACGTTTTAAAACATGATTGGACAAAATACATAAAACCCAATCAAACCATCGCCATGGACTCAAGCGTGCGGGATAGTAAAATAAAAGATTTAAGAATTGTAGCGCTTAAAGCAAAAGATGCTGTGGTGGACCAATTTAGAGAAAAATTTAATAAACGCCCGGATGTAGATGCAGATAACCCTCAGCTGCCTATTTCTTTAAGGCTTGCAAAAAATATTTGCACCGTTTCCTTAGATACTTCTGGCGGCTCTTTGCATGCCAGAGGCTATCGTGACAGAGGCGCGCCCGCCCCTTTAAAAGAAAACTTAGCAGCAGCCCTTATTAAAATGACAGGTTGGGATGAAAAATCCCCATTACTTGATCCTATGTGTGGTTCTGGAACTTTTTGTATTGAAGCCGCAATGATGGCTTTAAAAAAGAGGCCCGGAATTTATAGAAAAAGATTTGCATTTCAAAACTGGCTAACTTATCAAAAAGAAAAATTTGAAGAATTAGTTAAAACTGCTCTTTCAGAAGAACTTGATGATGTACCTTTTAGAATTTATGGCTTTGATAATGATCCGCGTGCCATTGCAGCCTCAAAAGCTAATTCAGAAAATGCGGAAACAATAATTGCCACACTTTTTAAGCGCCAAGATTTAAGCCAGCTTGAACCACCAGCTGAGAGTGGTGTTATGGTTGTAAACCCACCTTACGGAGAGCGTATGGGAGATATTAAAGCACTTTTACCTTTGTATGAAGAACTGGGACAGGTGATTCATGGCCCGCTTAAAAACTGGAAGTGTTTTGTGTTATCCAGTGAGCCTGAGTTTATTAAAGCCCTTGGCGGAAGGCCTAAGGTGCGCCACAGGGTTTTTAACGGCGCTATACAGTGTGAATTTGTAGGGTTTTAAGCGCTAATTGTAACCCTAGGCTTAAAATAATTGTAACCGGTAACAATTATTTTTGATAAAGGGTTACAATTGATATAGAAAAATTAAACCTGTGTAATCCGGAGGGATGGCAGAGCGGTTGATCGCACTAGTCTTGAAAACTAGCAGCCCTTCACGGGGCTCGTGAGTTCGAATCTCACTCCCTCCGCCAGAATAATTTTCTCTGTACCTGTATTTTATTCCGTACAAACTTCTTATAAAAATTATTCGCGCAGCAAGTCAAAAAATTATTTTTACTTGTTAAATCAGCATTATAAAGCATAGGGCCAAATTTTTAGTAATTACTTCATACTGCAAAAGTGTCCAAAAAAGGCACAAAAATTGAATTGGCTCAGTTCACTTAACTTAAAACTCAATAACGAGTAGGGGAGCGGATCGTGAAACTATTAGTAATTTTTTTGTTTAGCATCTTCATCGGCAATCAAGCCTTAGCAAACAGCGATTGGGAAAAACAATGTGCGATGATGCTTACAAACATCACCAAAGACAACAACTCCAAAGACGAATCTAAAAAAGACAAGGGGACCACGCGTGATTTAAGAGTGCGTGCCCTCACACAAGAAAATAAATTATCTGATCTTTTTGCCGGCGGTGGTGAATTTGTTAAAAAACACCCAACCCTTGTTATGAGTGCTCCACAAAGATTATTGGCTATTATTAATAAAGCCGGAGTTCAAGAAATACCAAACCCAGAAACAGGGTTTGGCAAAGTTAAAGTTTATAACCTCTTCTCAAAGGGTTTACCCGAGGTTGAGCATAGCCGTATTGTTGGCCATTTGCATGTTATTGAAACGGTTATGGGAAATCTTGAAGCAGCAGCCCGCGGAGATACTGCAGGAAAGTATCCCGCTCTTATTTGGGGCCCCCCAGGAACTGGAAAAACAGAATTTTTAAAAATACCTGAAACGGCTTTACAAAAAGCAGCTCTTGAAAGCCCAGATTTTTACCAATTCACATTTGCTTGGAGAAACCTTGACCAGGTCCCAAGCCTTGAAAAACTATTTAGTGATCTTAGAGGTTCTGCTAAAGGCCTTGAAATAAAATCTCCTTTAAATGAATCTCCTTTTTCACTTCTTCCATCTGATATTCAAAATGGTTTATTGCATGCTGTAGCGGCTGAAGTTTCCCCTAAAATTAATAACAACTTTCCTGCGCCAAAGCGTCAGCCAAACCCACAAGACCGCTTTATTTTAGATGAGATTATAAAACATGTTTCACTAGAAAAAGGTGATGCACTTACATCACTAGATATTGTAAAAGCACTTGATAATTTTGTAGTTGTAAAACGCCATCTTCCAGGCTCTGATGGCCACCGCTTTGTTGTACCAGCACAATCAAAAGATGTGGATGTTCCTGGCCTATTTATGTCTAAGAGCCCATTTGCAACAGTACTTGGCTCAGATCATCCGTTTGCTTATAACCTTACAGGTTTATTCGCCCGTTCAAACGGTGGAATTTTATTTATTGATGAAGTAGGTAAAAACCCCCAGCAATTAATTGCAAAGTTTTTAAACCTCATTCAAGACCAAGTGATTCAAGAAGGTGGCGCCCCTGCAGTTCCGCTTGATACATTTATAATTACAGCAACCAACTCTGTAGATATTCAAAAAATTCGTGAAGCAGACCCACAATCCCCTTTCTTATCTCGTTCAAAATTAATCATGATGCCATGGCATACCCACCCACAAATGGTGGCAAAAACTTTGGCTTATGAATTACCTAATTTGAAAGCGACAAAATTAGGAGAGGAAAACGCTGTAGAAAAACCAGCAAGAGAAATTCTTGATGAGCTTCTTCCTCAGGCGCGCTTTGGTCAGCCAGTACTTACTCCGGATGGCCGCTATACACTTACATTAGGCACGGGTAACAACAAAGTTACTTTTAGTCCCCATGCTTTAATGTACATTTCTTATGTGGCCTCTTTAACAAGGCTAAAGTTTGATTTTACAAAAGAAGATATCCAAAATCAAAAATGGCCTAATGTGCCTGTGTTTACAGATCTAATGAGAGACCCTCTGTTAAGAATGAAAGCTTTCATGGGTGAAACAGATGTACAAAACTCCATTGCCATAGAGTACTTTAAAATGAGCAAAGCCCTTGGTGAGGGCACGTTTGGTTTTGACCACAGAGATGTAACTAAGTGGTTGGGCTCTGCAGTGGCAGAGGCTCAAAAACAAGATCACGGGAATACTGTTACACCACTTCTACTTAAGCGCACATTAGAAAAGCTTTTATCTCAAACACCACAAAAGGGTGATGCTAGTGTTGGCGTGTCTGCAGAGGATAAAGTAAAAACCCTTAACTATGCAGAATTTGTAGCGGCACAAATTATTATTCCAAAAATGAGAAAAGATATTCAATCAGCACTTAGCCAATCACATGACAGTGCGGCTAATGAAATTTATGATGCCGTAGTGCAATCAATTATTGCCTTAAATGCAGACTCACAAACCAAAGAATATCTTGATGCAAAAACAAATTCTAACACACTTATTAACAAGCAACAGCTTGAAGAAATAAGAAATATTTTTAGAAGGCAACAAGGTGGTCGTGATTTAAGCTTTCAAGAGATTTCATCTTGGCATAACCACCTCATCTTAAGCCAGCGTAATGGAAAAGTTGAAACAGACAAAGCCGTTGAAGAAGGCGGTGGACGCGTGTTTGATAGCGCGCACCCAGGTCTTATGGATGCCATTAATGCGTACCAAGCACAAAAAGTAGCACAAGCATACACTGCAACCATTCAGAAGTTTGCAAACATAGCTAGTGGTAAAATCACAGGCACTCCTGAAGAAATGCAGAGAGCCTCTGAGCTAATTTCAAAGCTTAAAGGTATTGGTTATAACGAAGTGAGCTTAAGAGAAGCCCTTCAACTTATTGCGGAAGATCCATCTGAAGCAGAAAAGCAGTAATGAAGTTAAGTAGTACAAAACTTGTATTTTTAGCTCTCGCCATTTTTGTTGGTGCTATTGGTGCAAAAGCAAATAGAGAAGAAATAGTTGCAGGCGTAAATGGAGGCATTCCATACCTTGTAGTGCTTGAGGGGGAGGGCCCTTCTACAAAGAAGCCTGGAATTTATAAGCGAGATCTTAAGAATGATTGGACCCTAATTATTCCAGGAAAAGTTTCTGTCCTTGACCGTATTGGTGGTTATATTCACCAACTTGCTATTTCAAACATAACAAAAAGAGCTGATGCCTTTGCCGTTGTTAATGGAAAAATTCATCTTTTTTCTGCAGATAATGAAAGATTCACTTTTGGCGAAACTATTCCTGTATTTGTAAATAAAAATTCAAATCCTGTAAGCCTTCCGACCATCACAAATGGAGAAGATGTTGCATATTATCAGGAGTTAATTAATAATTCCGGCTCAGGAAAGAAACAGCAATTGGTTATATTTTCAATTCGCAGCCCAAACCCTATGGGTTCTGGTATTACCTTTGCCACCGTTTTTGATGTTTTTAATAATGAAAACTCTCAAATACAGCTTAAGCAGGTAACAAGGCCCACAGTATTGGAGTGGGATTTTATAGATTCTGTAAGCCTTCATCGTAGAATTAGAACAAGCCCGACAGCAGCATTTATTTCAAAAAGCTTAATTCATAAGTACGCTCAGCCAAGAGCAAATGAAGAGGCAGCGCTTTTAAAAACATGGAGAGAGAGTTTAGACAAATTTTATCAAAATTTTGATAAGGAGTTGTCTAGTTTTTCAAGCACAGTTTTGCCCGTTCCTTATATTGATTTAGTAAGTAACCAAATAAAAATAGACAGGCTCCCTGGTTTTTCTTTTCCTGCACAAGCTGGAAAAATTCATGTGGTTTTTGACCCTATGGGAGATAAGTCTGGAGCTTATGCCTCAAGCAGCCAGTATTTGTCTCTTGATGAGCTAAGGCTTTCAAAGCCGCTTATTCAAGCGGAAATTAAAATTAAAAATGGTACCCTTGAAGACGGCAATGTATATAAAACAAAAGGCATTAATGGAAATAGTTATTTTGCCAGTGATAAAGCGGGGGTGCTTAATCTAATTTTTTCAGACGAGTCTGGTGCTAGTGCAGTACAAATTCAACCGCTGCTTAAAAATGGCACGCAAATTCAAGAAGCAGCATATATGCTTTTGGATGGACCATATTTAATAGTTTCTTGGAAATTTACTGATGGCTCAACACAGACAGATGTTTTTGCGCTTAAAGAACAAAATGGAGCAATACAGATTCATGATAGTCTCACTGTTTCTGTAAACTATTACACTAAGGAGCAGCTTGCACAAAGGGTGCAAAGAATTACTGTTGGAAGCAGCGGCGCGACACTTAGTCTTGATGATGTAACCCCCCTGGTAACCTCAAATGCTGAGTATGTCCAGCTCCATAAGCTTTCAAGCCCACACATAGACTTGGAGCGTTCATTAAAAGAAAATGCAGTGATAGAGTTTTATCCAAAAGCGGCTGAGGAGACAAGCCTTGTTGCAAATGTCTTTTATAAATCTTTTGATGAAAAAGCCAGTGGAGCAAGAAGAAATGGATTTTACCTAGATAAAAACGAAGAGCCTAAAATAATTACGGAAATCCTTAGGCCACAACTACTATCAAGCCCTGAATCAAAAGAGGAGCAGCAATTAACTTTTGAAAATAAAAAAATTAGTGAATCAAATAATGAGTATGATGTCTCAGAGATTGCAATTTCCTTTGGAGATGAAGTTTTTCAAAAGGGAGAAAAGAGTTTTATTTCTTATTTGTTATACTCAAACCGCAACTCAGCTCAGCAAGAAGTGGTGAGGCTTTTTACGTCGAACGTTCCAATGGCATCTTTAGAAGATGTTTATACTGTTTTTATAAAAAACGATAGATTTAGCAGCGACCATAGCCATGGCCTTGTGCTTTTTTATAAAGTTAAAGACCGAGGGCTTTTTGCGCAATTGGTGAAGATATATCCACCCAAAAATAGAGAAGACAAAGTTAAAATTGAAATTCCAAGTGAAACATTAACCAAGCCAATCGTTAATGCAGACACAAAACTTACCAATGATGAAATAGAATCAAGAATTAAAGTCGATAAATCTGGGGCGGTTTACTGGGTAAAAACACCAGAGCTTCAATTTACAGACCCTGACTACAGGCTTTTTGATATTTCTCGCTCAAAAACAGTAGACCCCAATAAGGAAACCATAAGCCTTTATTCAGCAAACAAAAAAGATTCTGTAGAGTCTCACGGAGCCTCTTGGAAGTTTTTGGCATCAACATTTAGTAACTACCTTAGCCGCAAAGACGGAGTTTTGCCTAATAATCCATTATCTGGCCAACCCGTCTCAGCAGGTTCATTTAAAAATGACATGTTTACTGAGTATAAAAAAATGCTGGATGATTTGGCAGACCCAACTAAAAAAGCCCGAAGAACCGTACTAATAGTGCCAGACTCACTTAAGGAATATGCCCTGGGTTACCCTCTTGCATTATTTATGAGAGATCAAGACAAGTCAAAATCATGGAATTCACAAACAGATAAACTGAAACTTTATGTAGTAGACACTAAACACATAAAACAAGAAGAGGTTCTTAAAAACCTAGACTCTTTGAGAAATGCTGCTCAAGACAATAGCATCAGACCTGTTTTAGTGGGCTCTTTGGGCCAAATTATGCAGTACCAAAGGCCACAGGCAAGTGATCCATCAAAAGCATTTTCTATCGAAGAAGAAGAGGTTAATAAAATTGGAACTGATAATGCGCAGGCAAGGCTTACAAGCACAGTGCCTCATTTTTTATACATGCTTTTAACTGAAGGCAAACACATTGGCATAGACCAGTTTGTTAAAAGCCAGAGTACATTTATTCCACGCTTTTCAAGTATTCTTATTGGAACTCAGGATGAATGGGACAAACTTGTTGAAAATGGCACCGTAGAAGAGCGCGTTGATATTAAAAGCATGTTTGAGCTAACAAAGCTTGAAGCACCATCAACGGAAACAAGAGAAAATTTTGTAATGGAATTTTTTAATCGCAGGGAAATACAAGCCCTTAACTACAAAATAAACCTAAACTCATTCAAAGGAGATAAAACATCCACATTTTTTACAAGTGAAGAAAGAGCCAAAAGAATGCTCGCTGAATATTTTGTTAACAGGGCAGATCAACTTTCTCATGACAACAAAGAATCTGAATTAAGCGGCTTTATTAGGGCTCTTAATGTTTTTGTCGGCGAGCTTCAGAGAAACCCTATTTTAAGAAGCCAGAGATCAATTGACAGAAGTACTGTTGAGCAAGTTTTAGCAAAAGTATTTCCAGTAGTGCTTAACCTTGACGTGTTAAGTGAAGACGACCCGCTTAAAAGAATTTCACACAAAAACGCAGCGTGGCAGTGGCAACAGGCGGGCTACGGCGGACCACTTTCATTAAAACAAGAAGTTATTAAAGTTATAAAAAGCCAACTCATACCTGATAGTGCAAGAAGCGCATCAAGTTCATTTATTGTGGTTGGAGAATCAGGAACAGGTAAAACAGCACTATTTAGAAGCCTATTTGGAAATTTTTTAAATTTAAAAGAGTATAATACAACTCAAACTTTTGAACAAAATGCTGGTAGTTGGTACTTTATTTTAAGCTGCCAACTTATAAGAGACAATGGCTCTGATAAAAAATCTCAACCAGGCTCTATTACTTTAGAGCAAGCCCTTGAGCATATTGAAAACTTTTTGGCCTCACCTAATGGCCATAGAGGTTTTTTAATATTTGACGATCTTCACTTGGCGCCGCCAAAGGTAAGGGACGTGCTTATCAGTAAAATTCGTTACTTATTGGAAAACACAACAATTCCAATTAATGATGGGGACGTAATTCCCACAAGAAACATAACCATTGGTATAACTCTTAATTTTACAAACCATAATTTATTATCAAAAATTGCTCCTAATGTTTATTCCCCAACAGTGGACCACAAAATTTTAGCAGCTCTTTCACACAACGATAAACTTTATGATGACTCTTTGTTAAAAAGATTTGGTAAAACCATTTTACTTGATTTACATCCACAAGACGCTAAATCCCCGCAGTTGCGCAAAGCCCTTGTAGAGGCAACTAAGAACACATTTAATAACAGCAAGGTTCTTAACTTTATAAATTCTGAAACTATAAATGAGATTACTAAGCAATTTCCAAAAGCTGATGCGCGCACCTTTACCGCAACCTCAGTAGCCAATTTAGTGCAGCTTAACCAAAGCAAAGGGCAGCTTATAATTGTTTCGCCCAAACTTGTTATTCAACAAAATGAAACTGTTGAAACAAAAAAATCAGAGACCGAAGTTGTGCATACTTCTACAGAAGCACTACAAAGACAAATCGAAAGCTATATACAAAACAACTTTGAAGTTATCCCCATTGATAAAACACAGCGCGGGAAAATTGAATTTCTTAAATATATGGCAGATATTGTTAGGAAATATTCTTTTGAAACACTTTTAAAAGCCATTAATGAAGACCCCAGATTTGCTGGAAGCGTAGTGGGTCAGCAAGCAATTGGTGCTCCATCTGCGCGTGCTATTTTTGATCATCTAGAGAACGTGCCAAACTTTCCAATAAAAGAACTTAATCTTGACCCGGCACTCATGAGTGCAAAATCTGCTAATGAGAAAAATCAATTTAGAAGAGTGTTAACAGCAATACTGCAAAAACAAGATCTTCAAAATGCTAGGCTTCCTAAGGTGGCTAACCCACCTGTGGCAAATATTTTTCAGGAATTTGCACAAAGTGCAACACCTATTGTTGGGAATAGAACAAGACAACACGTATTAAAAGAAAGCTACGAAAAGCTTTCCCCAGTAGTGGCAAAAATTATGGCAGCATTACTAAGAGTAAAAGATATTAATCAATTGCCAACAGCTCCACAATGGTTAGATATGCTTGATAGAAGTGAGCCAAACTTATCTCAACAATTTAGTGCCGAAATGGCCCAAATTCTTTCAGGGTATATTTTAGAAATTGCAGACAAGGAGCTTGTTGAAAATAGGCGTGAGGCAGCAAGCGGCGCTGGACACAAGCTAACTCAGTATGATGCTGCACGATTATTTTCAATGGTACTTGATAAGGCGGTGGCCTCAATGCCATGGGAACATATAACTATGTTTATGATTAATAACCTTGAATACACATCAAGAAATTTAGCCCACGGGCACAACCCATACCTTCAACACTTTTTATTTGAAAGCAAATATTCTGCTATTAAAAGCATTGATGCATCTTTAGTTACGGGTCACGCAAAAGCAATGCCTTTGTTTGATAACATGGGAGCTCCTGACCCCACTCAATTAAATAAAAGTTTTAACGAAAAATGTGCAAGCTTACTTGCAACCTCATTAACGGAGTAAAAAATGAGATACTTGGGTTTGTTTTTAAGTATTTTCATAATCACACAAAATAGCCAGGGAGCGGGGCTTTTTAATTCAAGTTGTATTGAAACAATGAGGTGTATGAGTGGCAATTGCCCTGCACATAGTGATATTAAAATTAGACACGTTGCAAGTGGGCAAAACGCAGATTTAATGCCCAAATTAGAAAATGCTGTTCAACATATTTATAGAGATATAGCTCCCAAATTGGGTCTTAGAATTCCAAGCACTACCATTACTCATTTATCTGCAGCAGATATGGCAGCCCTTGCAATGAATGCGGGCCACCCAGCGCCACACTGGATAGACGGAAAAAAAGTTTTAGACGGCGCTAAAGACGCCTCAGGCATTCTTGAATTTGTTACCCCTGGGGTTAAAGAACATCACCAGTATGTTAGAGATACAAACTCATTTCATGAGTCTCTTGTGGTTTTAGCACACGTAGCAGGCCATTATGATTTCGCTGAAGTAACACCATTTTTTAAGCAGAGAGATTCTAACCAAGTTGTAGCCTCTATGGAATTGGCAAAGCTTATGACAAAGCTTCGTTTAGAGGTAGATGTTGCGGAGCTTTCCGAGTGGTACCATAAGCTTAATACTTTAGGCGGCCTTCAAGATTTATCTAGGGGCTCCTATACTGCTATGGATAAATTTTTACCAGAAAATAACATTGGTAAAACTATTCCGCGAAGCCCAACAGAATCAATCCTTCAGGCATTTGCTGCAAATTTAGCTTCAGATATTGCGCCCTGGAAGAAAGAGATGGTCATTAAGTTTGAAAAACTCCATAGAAGTATGGGGGGCTACTACCAAACAAAAACAATGAATGAAGGTTGGGCCACAATGATGGAGTACCTTGTACTTCGTCACTCCCAGTGGAGAACAAGCGCTGATGCAACAGAGTTTGGCCAAATTAATGCTGGCGTTGTTGTCCCAAGAATTAGCAACCCCTATTGGCTGGGCCTTGAGGCATGGAATAACCTTTATAAAAAATTTCTTCAAAGACCAGAGCTTAAAGGTCTTAGTGAAATTGAAAAAGATGCCCAGTTTATTCATTACGCACATGGGATAATTAAAGGGCACACAGATTATACATTTATTCGCCTAGCTCTTGATAGCCGTTGGATAGAAAGCAAAAGTCTTCTTCTTTATAAACAAGAAGATATCCCGTGGCCGCCAGAGGAGCAAAAAAGGGTTGTCTCAAAAGATGCTGAACGGGTTGTAGATTATATAGCTAACAGCACTGCAAATAGAGATCTTCATGTTCCTAAAATTGAATTAACAGAGTTGAATTACAAAAAAACAGGTACGGTTGCATTAAAACACAACCATGTAGAAGCCATTCCCCTTAACCCAAGAACCCTTGCACAAGCGCTTTATACTTTGGCAAACGTTATTGAAGCAAAAATAAAACTCGAAACCATTGCCGTTGAAACATGGAACTTCTTTCAAACGCCAAGAATTAAACGTGTTCGTGACCCGTGGGATCCAGATGGATATTACGATATTCCCGATATGACCCCCAGCCCATTTCACTATGAGAAAATGACAATTGAAGTTTCCCCAACCGGTGAAGTTAAAGTTGAGATTGACCACGCAGATAAAACCGCCTCTGAAAAAGCGCAAAATTATTTTCAGGCCAAAGTAGATGTTTTTAAAGATGATTTAAACCTTACTTATGAAGGGCGCAAATCTAATGATTTACCGCAAATGCAAACTATTGCAGGAGCAGAGATTGCAGTAGATACAGTGAATTCACTTAAACAGCATGCGCCAACAGCCGCACAAGCAGTGCTTGATTACCTAAACATGATTAAAACCCGCATGAAGCGAGTACTAGAAATGTCAGTAAAGGGAAAATCTCCTGTGAAGTTTACTGGCCGTGGAGTACAGGTTAAGCTTTTGCCGGAAGTTCCAGAAATCCAATTAGATTTTGTCACCCTTGAGAAAAGAAAAGAGTTTTTAGTAACGCCTGATCCATATGCACGGCTTTCCGCCCTTAAAATTGATTTTATGCCTTCAAAGCCATCAATTATTTTTACAAAAGAATCAAAACCCATAAAAGATGAAGACCTTGATATTATAAGTGGTCCAGGGCTTCCTGGTGATATTATTGATAGAAAACCAAAGCAGCCCGGAGAAAATGGTGAAGGGGAGCCTAAAGACGGTGAAGAAGACGGTGAACAGCCCGGCGGCAAAAAACCGGGGCCTGGTTCTGACCCAAAAGATCCCACTTATGAAGAAATACCGCTGGATATTTACGGCCAAGCACTTGCCCAAGCCATAGAGCTGAGAAATTTAAGGCGCACAAGTGGCGAAAACGAAAAAAATGATGACATGCTTATTGGCACAGAAAGAAAAGCCTATGGAGAGGTGGTAGCAGATAGAACGGCTATTGAAGCATTTGCCCATGGCAAAGCCCTTGAAATTATAGAAAGAAGAAAAAATAAAGATAAAAAACCATCAACGGCATTTGAAATATTAAAAAATGGCTTTAAGCATTTGCCAGAAGAAGAACAAAGGGTCAGATCAAGAGAGCCTGAACCAGAGCCTGATTTTGATGCGGTTGTGGTTTTTGTTGCAGACACCTCTGGCAGTATGGGTGTTGAAGAAAAAACTATTGAAAGAATGATGGTAAGAAACCAAGTTGCCCTTTTAAAATCTCAGTATAAGAACGTAAAGGTTCACTATGTGATATATGGCGGCTCAGCCAAAGAGGTAAGTGAGAGAGATTTTTATAATGTAGCCATGAATGATGGCACTGCAACCGTATCCGGAATTAATTTAGCCGCAGAAATTCTAAAAAAATACCCAAGAAATAAGTATAACCGTTTTGTACAAGTATTCTCAGATGGCGATGACTTTAATCCATCTTCTGCTGCAGCCAAAGCCAAACAGTTAGCATCAGAGCTTGAGTATTTCACTTACGGAGCCGTCCATGGACGTTGGAGAAATCAATCGGGGGAACAATTAGGTATTCTATCTCAGGAGTTTGCAAGACTTGAAGCGGAGCAGCCAAAACTATTTGGTTTTGCAGTGCTTGTAAAATCTCAAGAATCAATTTTTGAAGCTATTAAGAAGTGGTTTGGTAAGCGCTAAAACCTTTTGACAGCTTCATTTCACATCAATAGCATCTTTACTTATGGAGCTTCAAAATCCAGAAAGTATTAATAAAAGACCCTCATTATTAACAACAAATGAGCAAATTAATAACTTTTATGACCAAGGCTATTTTGTAATAAAAAATCTTTTTAACCGAAAAGAAATCCAAGAAATTAGCCTTGCCTTTGATAGGCTTCAAGAAATTGCACTCACACTTAAAACAACACAAGAATTTATGGGCTCTCAATTTGTAGTTGAGGGCACAAGAATTGACCGCATTGTTTGGATGGCGGGCGCTGAACCATCACTTCTCAAATTTGGCGAAGATGCACGCCTTTTAAAGCCAGTTAGTCAAATTTTAGATATTAATCAATTTGATCAACTCATTTGCCAAGGCCATTACAAATTACCGGGGGACAAAGTTAAGTTTGACTGGCACCAAGACTGCCAACACCGCGGCTATGGAGATGTGCATTGGAAAGATGTTGATGGCAAAGGAAGCTATGTACAAACATTAATGGCTATTGATGAGGTCACTTTAGATAATGGGCCGGTTATGTTTGTGCCAACAAATACAAAACTAGGCTACATTGGTTTAGATAAGCACCCAAACCCGTTGGAACTTTTTGATATTAATAAAGCCGAGCCTGTTTTAATGCAGCCAGGGGATGTAGCATTTTTTAGCCCGTACTCTATTCACGGAAGTGCGCCCAATAATTCGAATAAACCAAGAAGAGTTTTTATAAATGGTTTTGCCTACCCCGGAGCCAATAGCAAACAATACCCGGGCTATGGTTCTGGGCGACGGGTTTATTTAAAAAGCGAATAAAAGTTCTACAAATTTTTAAAAACTTTTTGCTCATTAAACTTTAGTTTTAAGTCGAAAGGCTAAAGTGCGGGGGCATAAGTGGCATTAAAGAAGAAACTCTTAATTTTTAAGAGAAAACAAAAAGAAGATTTAGACCCACAGGACACAAAACATAAGGGTTTATTAGGGGTTTACGAATTAGTTTTAAGGCGCGCTAAAGTTTTAGTGCATGTTTTAACGCTTGTGCCACTTTATTTAATGGCTTGCTTTATTTTGGCGTCCTCACTTTTTCCAGCCGCAGTTATTTTTATGACAACTTATGAGTTAAGCCTTGCGCAGCCGCTAGCTGTGAGAGCCTTTGCTTTAAGTTTTGCATTTGTTTTTGGGTATTTTAATTATGGGTTTACTTATTTATTTTTAGGTCCACTTGCTAATTTTATTTTAAGGGCAAATTTAAAACCAGCTAGGGGGCCTTATTTTTCAGTAGATTTTTTAAATTGGTATATTCATAACGGCATTATTTATTTAATGCGCTACACATTCTTAGAATTCTTTACGCCAACCCCTTATAACAATTTATTTTATAAACTTATGGGGATGAAGATTGGTCGTGGAACACAAATCAATAGCACAAATCTTTCTGATGTTTCTCTTATAACTTTGGGCGACAAAGTCACCATTGGTGGCTCCGCAACGTTATGTGCACATTACGGACAAGGTGGTTATTTAGTGCTAGCACCCGTGGTAATTGGAAATAATGTGACCATTGGGCTTAAAGCTTCGGTAATGGGCGGAGTTACAATAGGTGATGGAGCTAAAGTTATGCCGCACTCAGTTGTTTTGCCAAAAACTTATATCCCTGCAGGTGAAACCTGGGGTGGCGTGCCTGCTCAAAAAATCTCTGTTACACAAGAAATACTAAAAATCAAAAAGGCCCAATAACTCACAGCAATAACAAATTATTTAAGTATTCTTTGTTTGAAATATTTTCATAAGTAAATAATTATCCCCTCAACAAGAACGGTCAAGCCGCCCGGGGGGGAAATGAGCAGACTGATTTTCTTGCTGGCAATATGGGGAGCCGGCAATCAAGCATTTGCAGTAGAGGCAACAAAACTACTCATGTCTTGCAATGTTCAAGCAGAGGATATTGGTTTTGTAGAAATTTATTACTCATCTGATAGGCCCGCTTTTATTACAGTAGTCCATAATGGAAATCAGATAATAAATACAACCATTCAGCAGTGGCATCAAAAAAATATAACATTGCCAAGCCAAGAGCGAGCTGAATACCAGTTGATAAAAGTTCAAGACAAATGGGTGATGCGCCAGTGTACTATTGACAGTCTTAAGTATTTTATTGTCAACTGTAGGTGAATAAATTTCCACTTAACTAGAGGAGGTCACCTATGAATCGTCGCGATTTTTTTAAAACCACTTCTTTAATTGTTTTTGGTTTAACTTTTAGCGGGCTTAAAGATGTTTTAGCAGGAGCTCTTCCCGCAGGCGAAAAAGACTGTGCTGTGGCTAATGATCCTGTAGCTAATGCCCTTGGTTACGTAGCAGATGCCAAAAAGTTTGACCCCAAAAAACTAACATCTGCAAAAGTTAAAAAGCTTGGAAAAGAACACAACTGTGCAGGGTGCAACTTATACACTGAAATTAATAAATCAGGCTGGGGTAAATGCACAATGATTGCGGGCTGTGCAGTATCAGCAAAGGGTATGTGTGGCTCTTGGCAGAAAAAGGCTAAAAAAGGCTAAATTTCATCTAAATCAGGAACGCGGCTAAATGCTATATTTGTAGGGGCTGATTCTTTTTGTTCATGGGTGGCTCCAAGATGAATGGTATTTTTCCCAAATTTTTTATTAATTTTATCCATAGCATTTGAAACTTCATCTCTTTTTGGGTTTTCAAAAAAAGAAAACTGATGAAAGCCTTGGCGGACTAAATCAGAAAAACTTACAGAAATTTTTATTGGTTTTTTATTTTTAGGATAAGTTTTCCATAAATCTTGAAGCTTATGTAAAAGGCTAATGGTGTCTCTTAATTCATTAAACTGACAAGAGCTTTCCCAATAAGTTGAAGCAGCATCCATAAAACGCACATAAATGTTTAAATTTTTTGTGTAATAGCCGTTTTTTCTTAACCGAATGGCAAGTTTTGTTAGAAGCTTTTTTGCAATTTCATTGGCTCCGCCAGCAGATCTCTTGTTGGGGGGTAAAACATGTTCATGGCTTATGCTTTTATTTTTGGTTTGGGGAAGTTCAAGCTCTTCGCCCTTTAACCATAAATAAAGACGCTCGCCCCAAATACCTGACCAAATTTTTTTCATTTGTTCTTTTGATAAACTTGTTAGTTGCCTCATTGTTAAAATGCCATGTTCAATAAGCCTTTTTTCCATGGCTCTCCCAATACCTGGGATATCAGTGGTTTTAAGGCTATGAAGCTTTTGTGGAAGTTCTGATTTTAAAATAACGGTTAGGCCATCTGGCTTTTGCATATCTGTTGCAATTTTGGCTAGTAATTTATTTGTTGAGATACCAATGGAGCAGGTAACAAATGCTCCAACATCACGCTTAATTGTGGATTTAACTTTTAGTGCAATTTGCTTAGCCTTCTCAGGGTTTTGTTGTGAGCCAGTGAGCTTACAAGCAAACTCATCAACAGAGGTAATAGCCTCCACTGGGATACAAGAATCAACAGCTTTTAACACGCGGTGGTGGTAGGCAATGTAGATATTATGGCGAGATTTAACAAAAATAATCCCCGGGCACATCTTTCTAGCATCGCTAACACGAGTGCCTGTTTTAACACCAAATTTTTTGGCCTCATAACTTGCGGCAAGACAACTTGTTGTCTCGGCCATCATGGGGACAATGGCGATGGGCTTTTTTCTTAAATGGGGTTGTTCTTGTTGCTCACAGGATGCAAAAAACGAATTTAAATCAACGTATAGCCAACTTACAAGTTCCATCAAAAGGTTTATAACAGATTTGCGCTAAGCGCAAAAGCCTTTCTCTTGCTTTTTACTAAAATTGTTTGAAACAATTTAACTTGTGATGCGAGATATTGATGTTTTTTCTTACCAAGATTACCGAGAGTTTTTAAAAGACTATTATAGCCAAAGAAGAAAACGTGACAAAAAATTCTCTATTAGATTTTTTGCAAGGCGCGCAGGATTAAAATCTGAAAACTATTTAAAAGTAGTAATGGATGGAAGCAGGAGCTTGACTGCTAATAATTTGCCAAAATTTGTAAAAGGTCTGGGTTTAAACACAACGCAGGCCGAGTATTTTGAAGCCTTGGTGCGTTTAAACCAGGCAAAAGATTTAATGGAGCGCCAAGCGCATTTACAAAAAATAGTTCATCTTAAAAAGAAAATTAACGTTTTAACGCTTAGTCACGATCAGATGGAGTTTTATGCCCACTGGTATAATTTGATTATTTTTGAGATGGCAAGCCAAAAAAACTTTAATCCAGACCCAGAGCATATATCTAAGTGTTTAAAGGGTAAAATTTCTGCCAAACAGGCTCTTGATAGCTTAAATATGATGCTTGAAAAGGGGATACTAAAACGGGATGAGAGCGGAAAGCTTATCCCTGTTGCCTCTCAAATTGCCTCCCCAGGAGACGTCCCTAGGGAGCAAATAAAAAAACTACAAGAGGTATTTCTTCAACAGGCCCTTGAGGCTCTGCACTTGCAAAAAGACTCTGAAAGAGAGATAAGATCCTTGACAATCTGCTTGACTGAGCAGCAATTGCCACTTTTTAAAGAGAAAATTAAAGAGTTTCAGCGCGAGCTGAATACCACATTTTCTACTGGCGAAGGTGGCGATGTTTACCAGTTTAATATGCAGTTTTACAAGATAACAAAAGGATCATGCGAGTAGCAATTGCCCAAATTAACCCGTGGCTTGGGAGCTTTTCATACAACTCTGAGAAGATTGTTAATTATACAAAACAAGCAGCAAGCCATGGTGTAAAGCTTGTAGTTTTTCCAGAGCTTAGTCTTTTGGGTTACCCACCTTGTGATTTATTAGAAAAAGAATATTTATTAAAAGCGCAAAATGAACAGATAAAAAAAATTTCATCTCAAATTCCCAGCAGTATAACTGTCATTTTGGGGGCCCTGGGGGGGGCTTCAAAGAAAAGTTTAAAGAAATACACAAATCTTGCTGTAATTTTACAAAAAAATTCAAAACCAAAAATAACGGCAAAACAGCTTTTGCCTTCTTATGATGTTTTTGATGAGGTCCGTTTTTTTGAGCCAGGCAATAAAACATTTATTGGAAATATTTCTGGTATTGGAAAAGTAGCTATTACCATTTGTGAAGACATGTGGGCTGAGAACTTGGGGTATAAAAATGATCCTCTTAAGAAAATTAAAAATGTTGATTTAGTGGTTAATATTTCAGCGTCCCCTTTTTCAAAAATAAAATTTGAGAAAAGAATAAAAATTGCAACAAAACATGCAAAGCGAATAAAGGCTCCTTTTGTTTATGCCAATGTGGTTGGCGCACAAGATGAACTCATTTTTGATGGCGGAAGTTTTATTTTAGACAAAACAGGGCGCGCAGTTGGACGGGCTGAAATGTTTAAAGAAGAGCTTTTGGTATGGGGGGAGAAAAAAACTCTAACTCTTAAAGAACCTATAGAGCGCATACGCGCTGCTATTGTTTTGGGAATTCAAGATTTTTGCAAAAAAACAAATCAAGATAAAGTACATCTTGGTTTATCCGGAGGAATTGACTCTGCCCTTACAGCGGCCCTTGCTGTTGAGGCATTAGGAAAAAATAATGTTGTTGGCATTTTAATGCCAGGACCATTTAGTAGCGAACACAGCTTAAGCGATGCAAAAAAACTTTGCTCAAACTTACAAATTAAAAATATTCAATACAGTATTAATGATGCCTATGAGTTGTTTTTAGCATCCCAAAAACTACTTTCAACAAACCATAGCAACCAAGACATTTCACAGCAAAATTTACAGGCAAGGCTTAGGGCATTAGTACTGATGTTTTATTCTAATTTAGAAAAAAGTATGCTGTTATCCACTTCAAATAAGAGTGAGATTGCTTGTGGTTATTCCACTCTTTATGGGGACAGCTGTGGGGGGCTTGCCCCGATCGGCGATTTATTAAAAAGGGAAGTCTATGCGCTATCACGGCTTATTAACCAAGAGAAAGAAATAATACCGCAAAGCTCTATTAATAAAGTTCCATCAGCAGAACTAGCCCCAAATCAAAAAGATCAAGACACGCTTCCGCCATACGATGAGTTAGATAGTGTTGTGGAAAAAATTGTAGAATTTAAAGCGGAGCCAAAAACAAAAATGGAATTGTGGCTACAAGAACAACTAAGCAAATCTGAATTTAAACGTTGGCAAGCGCCCCCGGTTTTAAAAGTATCTGAGCACTCTTTTGGCAGGGGTAGAAGAATGCCTATTGCTCAAAGGCTTGAAAGCAAATCTAGTTGACGAAGTTGTCTTTGTACCTGAGGGAATTTTAAAACCTGACCGCCACTTAAGTTTACAAGGTTTTCTATAACCAAGGGTTCACCGTTTTTAAAAATTCTCTCAAGCATAATTTGAAAAAGTTGCCCGCAAAAGCGCGAATCTGCTTCGGCTCTATGGTATGCGCCATCCTCCGGGATATTTAAAAAACGAACTAGTGTGCCCAACTTATAATTTGGCGAGCCTGGAATTACTTTTCTGGCCATTGCACAGCTGTCTAAAATGATTCCCTTGGGAGAGTTTGTTTCATATTTGAGGATATTAGCTTTAATAAATTCCACGTCAAAGGGGGCATTGTGTGCCACCATTAAACTTGACCCGCAAAAACTAGTGAAGCCTTCAAGGGCTTGCTCTACAATTGGTTTTCCCTTTACCATTTCATCAGTAATGCCATGTACTTTAGTGGCGGCAGCTGGAATGGGAGCGAGCGGGTTAATAAGGGTGGAATAAGAATCATGGATTTTGCCATTTACAAATTTAACGGCCGCTATTTCAATGATTTGGTCAACACCGGGCAAAAAACCTGTTGTTTCAACATCAAAGGCGATAAATTCCATAAAAGATTCCCCCATTTTTTTTGAAAAGTTACTTAAAAATAGGCAATAATTCAATGACAATGATCAAAAAAATTAAGTTTTTGCCCATGAACTTGAGCTGCTCCTTTGAGGGGGCAAAAAGCATACTTGAGGTGGCATTAAACAATAACATTGCCCTAAATCATTCCTGTGGAGGGATGGGGAGCTGTACTACTTGTAGAGTAAAAGTAACAAAAGGGCTTGAAAAACTTAAACCGCCTAATGAAATAGAGCAAGAACATATCCAGGCCAGAGAATTTGCAAAAAATGAAAGACTTAGCTGCCAAACCGATGCGGTTGATGGGGTAGAGGTTGAAATTCCAGAGGCTACTGAATAAGAATTGAGTTTGAAAAAATCCAAGAAAACTCTCTATTCAAATCAGGCGGTGGAAGAGAGGGCTTTAGATTTACAATAACTCTGTAAGAGCCTTTTTGAGTTGCGGTGAAGCTTAACTTTGAATCAGTGGAGCTTAAAACTTTTACGCCATTATGAAGCAGGATAATCTCATGTGGTATTTCAATTTGGCGACCTAAATCTGCAATTAATTTTATACTTTGTCCTGGTTTTAATTTAAGTGTTTCGCCAAGCAAATATTCCTTTGAACCCTCTTGAGCAATAAAATAAAAACCCTTTGGGTCGCCTAAAATATCAAGGCTAAAATAAAATTGTCCATTTTTTAAAGCGGAAATTATTTTCTCTCTATCGTCCTCAAATTTACCTGTGAGCTCGCTTTTTAAAAGAACATGATTTTTTATAAGCTTAAAAGATTGCTTGTAAGATGGAAATTTAAAAACTTTATCTGGAAATGGTATGGCCTTGGCTTTTGCTCCGCTGCCGGCCCAGCCATAAAATTGTTTGTTAACAGAAGCCCCATTCCAAGCATTGATTTCATTTACAGGTTCGGAGAATAAACGTAAAAAACTTAAATCTGGGTTAAAAGGGAACATAAGTAGAGACCAAAAAATTCTCCACTTATGGTACTGAATTTCTGAAGACCAAAGCTTATCTAAATTTAACACCTCCATTCCATGAAGTCCGGGGTAGGAAAGCTTATCCCATGTATGTTTGGGTAAAAATGGATGGGCCGCTACTAAAATTGGCTCACTTTGGTTTTTAGATTGTAATAAATCATTAAAATAAATTTGTGCTTGGCCTGCGCCCTTAAAAGGCCATGAATGGGTTTTTCCATAAACCAAAAGATGTCCGCTAATAAAACTAAATTTACTTCCAATAATAACTAAAACGTCATGTCTGTAGCCTTCAAAACTGCTTAAATCATCAAAAACATTAAGGTCCGTGACAATTAAAAAGCTACACTTTGCCTTTGATGCAGCTTGTGTAATTTCATTAATGCTTCCACTTCCAGTGCTAAGCTGAGTCTGTATGTGCGTAATACCTGCGTAGTCATAAAATTTTGGTGCAAGAATATTTGTTCCTGTAACAAGGGGTAAATTTATTTGGTAGTTAATAAACCCCATCAAAGTGTATAGAAAAATAAGAATTAATAAAAATATAAAACCAAGTTTTTTCATTTCACTATTCTTTTAGTGTTATTTTATGTAGCACAAGCCCGCTGGGTAAACTCCTTAATACTTCAACATGGAATCTATTTTTAAAGAATTCAGGTAATAAATCATCTGAATCAAGAATAATATAAGCAGGAAGGCTTGTTATTTTGGCATCTAAAAAATCATAAAAATCTTTTCTATCAAAGCCCTTTAATTTATAAACCTCCTCTTCCCCATCTCGAAAATAAGAGTGGTATGCAGCAAGTTGGTAGCTACGGGTAAAAAGAGGCGAATAGGATTTAAGAATTTTTATATCACCCTCCCACTGGTGCAAAATTTTTGTATGCATATTTTTAAAATATGAAAGAGGGGAAATAACATGAGTAATAACACCAGTAAAAAACAAAAATGAAATTACAAAAGAATATTTTAAGATATTTTTTTGTGAATTAAATAAAGCAAAAACCCCAAGGGCTATAAGCCCGGGGTGAGCGGCTATGGGCCAATTGGGTTCTGTGCGCCCTTTAAAAGAAGTAAAAAGGAAAAACAGAATTGGGGTAAGAGAAAATATAGCAAGCAACTCTTGTTTTTTCTCTATTTTTTTAAAGTTTAAAATTAAAAAAGTAGCAAGTAATGGATTTAACAAAGCCCACTGACCCAATAAATATTCAAGAGGCCACTTTAAATTTATATTTCTCCCTCCAAGCCCATGAGAAGCCTGAAAGCCAAATGAGGCGAAGTTGTTTTTAAAATTCCAAATAACTACGGGGAGAAAAATTAAAAAGGCGATAAAAGCACACAGCCAAGGATTTTTTGTAGCAAGAATTTTTAGATTTTTTTTGTAAACTAGCCACACCAAAAACGATAATGCAAAAAGCAGCATCATATATTTTGATAAAAAGCCTAAACCTAAAAATACGCCTAAAATAAGCCAAAGCTTAGTGCTTTTTATATTTTCAGACAGATATATTGTTGTAAGAAGGCTTAAGCTCCAAAAAAGCAAATAAGGAGCATCGGGTGTGACCAAAAATGAACCAATACCCAAAAGGGGGCTTACTACTGCCAGTAAAAACCAAAATAAAATTTGTTTATTGTTAAAGTTTAATTTTTTTAAAATAAAATACCAAACAAGCAGGCTCGTGTGTGATAGCAAAACTCCAGGAAACCTAATGGTTAAAGGTGTGTGCCAAAAAAGTTTGGCCACATACATAATATAGGCCACAAATGGCGGGTGATCAAAATAGCTAAGCTGTAAATGTCTGCCCCAGGTAAAATAATAAGCTTCATCAGGAGTCATTGGAATAAATGGAAGAAGACAGATTTTAAGAGCTAATACAAGAAGCCAAAGTGTTAAAAAATTCATTGTGGAAATGAAATTGTTTTGGGTTGTCCAAGGTTGCCGGGAACGCCTAATTCTTTGCCGTTATGAATAATGCTAAGGGCTCCGCTGTTTGAAGTTGTGATTCTAATTTTTGAACTAGCCTTAAAAGTTTGAATTTGATCTGCCATCATGCTGACGTCTTGGCTGGGTTTACCGTCAATACTTATAGTTAAAATAATATTATCAAGGGCTTCAACAATAACTTCCTGTGGTGATAAAGCTAGAGTTGTTTGTGCGGCGGCCGCAGGGGTGGGCGTGACTACTGCCACTGGTTTTGCCTCTGGTGAGGGCGAAGGTTTTGGAGTTGCTGAAGCCATTGGCGCTGGTGTTTGAACGGGCTTGGGCGCTATCTGTGCTTGTTGCGGCGTTGGGCTAGCAGCTGGTTTTTCTGCAGCCAGATCCTCCACATTGCCTTTTTCTTTATCTTCTTCTTTGTCTTTTAATGCAGGCGTGGGGCTTGGTGTGGTTTGTGTTATGGTAACTGGCGTATCGCTCCCTGTAATGGCTGCAACTTCGGTTGTATCTAAATCCGCCTCGCGTTTTGAGATAATGTTTTGAATAACTACAATAACAATAATAGTAATAACAATGCCAACAATGGTGATAACACTTTTGCTTTTGCTTAAAAAATCTACCTCTGTGTCTATGGGGCCAGAGGGGGCCGTGTCCGCTTGAGATATAGCAATCTGTGGTTTTGTAGTGCCCACAATTTCCTGAAGCTTTGATAAGACTTCACTGGTGTTAAGGCCTAAATATTTTGAATAGGTTTGTACAAAGCCGCGCACAAAAGTTTTTGCGGGTAGGCGGTCAAGATCCCCATCTTCAAGGGCTTGAAGAATTTTAACATTAATTTTTGTGGCAATAGAAACCTCTTCAAGTGAAACATTAAGAGCTAGGCGTTTATCTTTTAGAAGTTGTCCGATTTCTTTCATATATATTTTTATTATTGAATAATTTTTAACATAGAGCGTGCTTTAGGGGCAAACTCAGTATCAGAGTAAAGTTTAACAACTTCTTGCAGACGTGCAAGGGCCTTTTCTCTTTGCCCTACCTTATAATAGCTTAAAGCGCTGTAGTAATGGGCCTCGGCATAGTTGTTATTGCAAAGTTTAAGTGCCGCCTCAAAGGATTCAGTGGCCTCTTCAAATTTTTGCATCTGAAAGTACACATGGCCCACATGATTATGCGCAGGGCAAAAGGAGCTGTTAGCAGAAATGGCTTTTTTAAACTGGGTTAAAGCTTGGGGAAGATCTCCTTTTTTAAAATAAGCTAGGCCTAAGTTTACTAGAGCCTTTTCTGTGGCTGTATATGTGGGGTCACTTACCACTGAAGTAAGCTCTTTAATGGCGTCATCAAAGCGAGCAAGCTCTATATAAACTCTACCCAGGTTGTTTTTTGCATCACCATAAGAGGGTTTTAATTGTAATGCTTTTTTAAGTTGATCTTCTGCTTTTTCAAAATCTTTTTTTAAAAAATACGCTAGGCCCAGATTATTGTAAATGGTGGGGTCATTAGGATTGAGTTTTTTTGCCTCTTCAAGGCTTGTGATGGCCACATCGGCATTACCTTTTGTGAGTTGGGTTGTGCCGGTTTTTAAATGAATTTTTGAAAGATTAATGTTTTTTTCTTCACTTGCGCACGCAGCCATAAAAACTAATAATATACAAAAAAGGCTTGTTCGGTTGGCCATGTTTAAGCCTAAGCCGTAAGCGAGGATTAAGTCAATTCTATCAGAGCGATAAGCTCGACATGAAACGTCTGAGGAAACATATCCAGAGGTTGAACCCATTTAAGTTTAAACTTGGGATTTGCGGCCTTAATTCTTGCCCAATCACGCCCAAAAGTAGTGGGGTTGCAACTTATATAAACAATCTTTTCAGGTTTTAGAGACATTAAGTTTTTTAAAAGAGCCTCTTGGCAACCAATACGGGGAGGATCAAGCAATATATTTTTAAATGTTCGCCCTTTAAGAGCCAACTTTTTAATTTCTTTTAAGCAATCATTACATGAAAAAAATGTTTTTTCTGTTGCCTTGGAACGGGCTTGGGTTATTGCATTTTTATTTAAATCGACGCCGTAAATGTCCCACCCACTTTTTGATAAAGGAAAGGAAAAATTGCCATTGCCACAAAAAAGATCTAAAATGTTATTGTTTTGCTCAGAAGGCGTGTCAAAAACTTCAACAACAAGGTTTTGAAGGTTTTCGTTTTGTTTTGTATTAACTTGGGAAAATCCAAATTCTTGCCCGTGGCTTTTATTATTTGAGCGTGCGATTTGATTTTGTTGAGTTAAAAACATTTCTATTTTAGAGGTTTTACAATCAGGATAACTTTTTATTTCATTTCGAATTTTACCTAGCTCTTCATTGAGTGCGGGTTCAAGCAGATGACAATTTTTAAACTCAACTAATTCATGGGAGTTTCTGCTGTAAAAACCAAGGCGTGGGCCCTGGGTCCTAATCTGTGCGCGGTTTCTGTAGTTAAATTCTTGAGGTGAGGGAATAATTTTTTTTAATTCAAACTGGGCTTCTTTAGCAATTCTGGCTAATGCATGCTCAACAGTTTTTTGTTTTTGTTCTAATTGTATTTTATAGTCCACATGTTGCCACTGGCAGCCCCCGCATTTACCAAAAACATTGCATGGGGCTTCAGCTCTAGCTGAAGATGGGGTTAGAATATTTTTTAATTCTGCTTGGGCATAATTTTTTTTAATTTCTATAATTTCAGCTTTTACTTTATCCCCGGGCGCTGTGAAGGGGATGAAAAAAACAAAATCGTTAAGCCTTCCAACCCCTGCGCCTCCATGGGCTAAAGAATCTATGGAAAGCTCAACGATTTGACCAACTTCAAAACTCACAAATTATTTATTTACAAGCTCATTAGCTTCAAAAAAATAAGCAATCTCACGCTTAGCACTTGTGGGGGAGTCTGAGCCGTGAACTGTGTTTTCTCCCATGCTATCGCCCCAAAGAGCTCTAATGGTTCCCGCTTCTGCCTTTTTAGGATCTGTTGCGCCCATGATTTTTCGGTTTTTATCAACAGCGCCATCACCTTGTAAAACCATAATCATAACTGGGCCTGAGGTCATAAAGCTTACAAGTTCACCAAAAAATGGGCGCTCTTTGTGTTCAGCATAAAAGCCCTCGGCCTGTGCTTTACTAAGCCTAACAAGTTTTGCCGCGGCAATTTTAAGGTTGTTTGTTTCAAACTTGTCTACAATTTTACCAATTAGATTTTTTTTAACTCCATTTGGTTTAATAATACTTAATGTCTGTTCCATTTAATCCTCCTATGGCTACGGCGATTCTTGTACCGTATTGGTATTTGGTTTGCAACCCTTGAGGACATGCTGGCCATAAAGATAGTGTTAATATTCTTGCAATCAAGTGCTTTTAAGCCGCAATTGTGCCCTTTTACCTCTGATGGCTGCTCGGCTTCGCCTAATGGGATCCCTAAATTACAAGAACAAGCCTGGGTTGATTGTTGTGTAGAGCATGACAAAAAATACTGGGTGGGCGGCACTAAAGAGGAAAGATTGTCTGCAGATAAAGCTTTGGGGCTATGTATTTTCAAAAAGGGATATCCTAAAATTGCAGAGCTTTACTTTAAATCCGTTCGTATGGGAGGCGTTCCTTATCTTCCCACAACGTATCGCTGGGGTTATGGTTGGAATTGCCTCCGCCCCTACGGCCCGCTAACAGATAAAGAAAAAATAGAAATTTTAAAGATGCAAATAGCTGGCCTTGATTACAATGGTAAATTTGAAATCAAAACTATTTTAAATCCACAGAATTATTACGAGGCGAATCTCTTAGTTTGTAAATAAAGACTTATGTAAAAAGAAAAGCGAATTATAGCGCGGCCTTTAGTGTGCTAGCAAGATCTGCGGGAGAGCGTGCAATTTTGCAACCCGCAGACTGCAGTGCTTCAAATTTTTCCTCAGCAGTTCCGTGCCCGCCACTAATAATTGCGCCTGCGTGACCCATGCGCTTACCTTTGGGTGCTGTGGCTCCTGCAATAAAGCTGACAATTGGTTTTTTAAAATTCTTTTTAATCCAGGCGGCAGCTTCTTCTTCGGCAGAGCCGCCAATTTCGCCAATCATGATTACGGCATCAGTATCCTTGTCGGCCTGGAACATCTCAAGCACATCAATAAAATTTGTGCCATTAACAGGATCCCCTCCAATGCCAATGCAGCTACTTTGCCCAACACCAAGTTTTGATAACTGCCCCACGGCCTCGTAAGTTAATGTACCTGAACGTGATAAAACTCCAATACGTCCTGGTTTATGAATGTGGCCTGGCATAATTCCAATTTTGCACTCCCCGGGTGTTATAACGCCGGGGCAATTTGGTCCAACAAGTCTGGTTTTTTTACCACGCATAAATTGTTTAACCCGAATCATATCCAAAACAGGAATTCCTTCGGTAATGCAAACAACTAAATCCAATTTTGCATCTACTGCTTCCATTATAGAATCTGCAGCAAATGGTGGAGGCACATAAATGACACTGGCATTAGCGCCTGTTTTTTTAACAGCTTCTTCAACGGTGTTAAAAACAGGCAAGCCTTCATGAGTCATTCCGCCTTTACCAGGGGTTACTCCGCCCACCATTTTGGTGCCGTATTCAATGGCTTGTTTTGTATGAAACGTACCTTGGGAACCTGTGAGGCCTTGGCAAATAACCTTCGTATTCTTATTAACCATAATGCTCATTTTCCACCCCCGCTAGCCGCCACCACTTTTTTAGCAGCATCTGCCATTCCCTCAGCTGCTGTAATTTTTAAGCCAGAAGAATTTAAAATTTCTTTTCCCTTATCTGCGTTTGTGCCTTCAAGGCGCACAACAAGAGGTACTTTTAAACCCACTTCTTTTGCTGCGGCAATAACGCCTTCAGCAATAATGTCACACTTCATAATGCCACCAAAAATATTAACTAAAATGGCACGAACATTTTTATCACTTAAAATAATTTTAAAAGCGGCAGTTACTTTTGTTTTATCTGCGCCTCCGCCCACATCTAAAAAGTTTGCGGGCTCTCCGCCGTGAAGTTTAATAATATCCATGGTGGCCATGGCAAGGCCTGCGCCATTTACTAAGCAGCCAATGCTGCCATCAAGGCTAATGTAGCTTAGCCCGTATTTTGAAGCTTCAATCTCGTTTGGGTTTTCTTCGTCTAAATCTCTGAGCTCCATAATTTCTGGATGGCGATATAAAGCGTTGTCGTCAAAATTTAATTTAGCATCAAGTGCTAAAATATCCTTGTCTTCAGTCTCAACGAGCGGGTTAATTTCCGCAATGGAGCAGTCGTACTTAATGTAGGCCTCATATAAAGATGTAAAAAACTTTGAGGCTTTATTAATACAATCCGGATGAATTCCAATGGCAAAAGCAAGCTTTCGCGCCTGAAAGGGTTGTAAACCAACAGCTGGGTCAATGGCTTCTTTAAAAATTTTCTCAGGAGTTTTTTCAGCCACAGTTTCAATTTCAACTCCGCCCTCTGATGATGCCATCATTACAACTTTTCCAATGGCGCGATCTAAAACACAGCCCACATAATATTCTTTTTTAATTTTGCAGCCATTTTCTATTAATAATTTTTTTACTTCTTTTCCTTCGGGGCCGGTTTGATGAGTTACCAGAGTTTTGCCTAAAATTTCTTTAGCTGCTTTTTCAACTTCTTCAATGGATTTTACAACTTTT
Source organism: Oligoflexia bacterium (assembly GCA_016715815.1). Lineage (GTDB taxonomy): Bacteria > Bdellovibrionota > Bdellovibrionia > JABDDW01 > JABDDW01 > JADJXN01. The sequence continues at coordinate 208,306 of JADJXN010000002.1, read as the reverse complement.
ACTCCGCCCGCTTTTCCTCTGCCGCCCGCATGAATCTGTGCTTTAACAACATAAACGGGGCCAGGTAAAGTTTTTGCTACTTTAACAGCTTCTTCAACGCTAAAAGCGGGCTTTCCTTGAGGAACTTTTACGCCCATGGCTCCAAGCAAAGCTTTACCCTGATACTCATGTATGTTCATTTTTGTTCCTTTAAAATTTTAACGCTTTTACTAAATCTTCAACGGCGGCAATACTTTTTTGAAGTCCTGCTTTTTCCTCATCATTTAATTTTAATTCAATGACTTGCTCAATTCCATTTGCGCCTAATTTACATAAAACGCCAATGAATAAGCCTTTAACACCATACTCGCCATCAAGATAAGCGGCACAAGGTAGAATTCTTTTCTGATCCTTCATTATGCTTTCGGCCATTTGTACTGCAGAGGCTGAGGGCGCGTAATAAGCGCTTCCAGTTTTTAATAAATTAACAATTTCTGCACCCCCGTTACGGGTACGCTCTAAAAGTGCATTGAGCCTGTCTTTTGGCATAATTTCCATTAAAGGAACTCCGCCAACTGAGCAGTGTCTTGGCATGGGCACCATGGTGTCTCCGTGACCGCCTAAAACAAAAGCTTGAACATCTTTTACACTTACTTTTAACTCTTCAGCAATAAAAGATCTAAATCTAGCGCCATCTAAAACTCCAGCCATTCCGATAACTCTGTTTTTTGGAAAGCCAGAAACTTTTTTGGCCACATAGGCCATGGCATCAAGCGGGTTACTTACAATAATTAATGTGCAGTTGGGAGAATATTTAGCAATGCCTTCAGTGCATTCTTTAACAATTTTAGAATTTGTAGCTAATAAATCATCACGGCTCATTCCGGGTTTGCGTGGAAGACCTGCGGTAATAATAGCAACATCAGAACCTGCGGTGTCGGCATAATTTGCTGTACCAATAACGCGTGCGTCAAATTGTTCAACAGGAGAGGATTCGTATAAATCCAAAGCTTTTCCCTTGGCTGCGCCCTCATTAATATCTACTAAAACAACATCGCCTAATTCTTTTTGAGCGGCCCAGTGCGCGGCGGTTGAACCAACAAATCCCGCACCAACAACAGTAATTTTTTTGCGTTTATATTCAGACATTTTATTTTTCCTTCTTATTTCATTTGATTTACAATTTCGGCACCAAACTCAGAGCACTTTAAAAGTTTTGCCCCTTTCATTTGGCGTTCAAAATCATAAGTTACAGTTTTATTTGCAATAGTCTTTGTTAAACCTTTTTCAATTAAATTTGCGGCTTCATTCCAACCCATGTATTGAAGCATCATTACACCACTTAAAATCACAGAGCCTGGGTTGACTTTATCAAGCCCCGCATACTTTGGCGCTGTTCCGTGGGTGGCTTCAAATACAGCATAGCCATCGCCAATGTTGCCACCAGGAGCAATACCTAATCCGCCCACTTGAGCGGCCAAAGCGTCAGATATGTAATCTCCATTTAAGTTGGGTGTTGCAATAACAGAGTATTCATCAGGGCGTAAGAGTGCTTGTTGAAACATGTTGTCTGCAATGCGGTCTTTAATAACAATTTTCCCTGCTGGAACTTTTCCGCCAAATTTTTCACTTACATCATTTTCTGTTACTGTTAAGCCACCGAATTCTTTGGCGGCCACTTGGTATCCCCAATCTTTAAAAGCGCCTTCAGTAAACTTCATAATGTTGCCTTTATGTACCAAGGTTACGCTGGGGCATTTATTTTCAATGGCGTACTCAATAGCTTTTTTCACAAGGCGTTTTGAGCCAAACTCACTCATGGGTTTAATGCCAATAGCAGATAGCTCTCGAATATCTTTTTTTAAATCTTTTATTACACCAATTAATTTATTTGCCTCAGGTGAACCCGCAGGCCATTCAATGCCGGCGTAAACGTCTTCGGTGTTTTCTCTAAAAATTGTCATGTTAACTTTTTGAGGTTCAACAACAGGCGAGGGAACGCCGGGATACCATTTTACAGGCCTGACACAAGCGTAAAGATCTAAATCTTTTCTCATGGCTACATTTAAAGAGCGCATGCCACCGCCCACTGGTGTTGAAAGGGGGCCTTTAATGGCCACAACAAATTCTCTAACAGCCTCTAATGTTTCTGCTGGAAAAACTTGGCCGTTATAAACTTGCGCCGCCTTGTCGCCTGCGTAAATTTCCATCCAATGGATTTTCTTTTTACCATGGTATGCTTTTTCAACGGCGGCATCAAAAACGTGAACGCTTGCCTTCCAAATATCGCCTCCCGTGCCATCTCCTTGAATAAAACCAATAATAGGGTTGGCGGGGACTGAGATTTTTCCGCCCGCGCTAATTTTTATCTTATCGCCACCGGTGGGGATTTTGATCTTTTCATACTGTGCCATACGCTTTCTCCAGTAACATTTAATATCGTTAAAACAAAAGTGATTGCAACCACATAAAATAACAGCGACGATTAAAAAATCATGATTGCAATAAAGCAACTTACTCATCGGTTTGATGGGGCAGAAAATCTACTAAATGGCATTAACGTCACCGTGCGTCGAGGCGAGAATTTAGTCATTGTCGGGCCTAGTGGCCAGGGTAAATCAACGCTTTTAAAAATTTTGTCTGGTCTGACTGCGCCGCATAGAGGAGAGGTTTTAATTAATGGCAAAAATCTCTACAAAGTAAGCCGTTTAGAAAAAACCGAATTAATGAGCAAAACGGGAATGCTTTTTCAAAAAAACGCCCTTTTTGACTCTTTAACCGTCGGTGAAAATTTAGCCTTCCCCTTAAGAGAAGTGGCTAAACTTGATGAGAAAAAAATTGCTGAAAAAGTAAAAGAATATTTAAGCGCTGTTGAACTAGGGCCTGCAGAAAATTTATATCCGGATGAAATTTCCGGCGGCATGCAAAAACGCTTAGGCATTGCACGCGCGTTGATTTTAGACCCAGAAATTATTTATTACGATGATCCCACCGCCGGCCTTGACCCCATAACCAGTAGAAATATTGTAGAGCTAATTAAAAAACTAAATAAAAAATTAAACGCAACAACAGTGACAATAACAAATGAAATGAATAGAGCCTACCAGCTTGCAGATAATATTGGAGTGCTCATGGATTCTGAGCTTGTAATAACGGGCTCTGTAGAGGAAACAAAAACCTTTACGGATAAAAAAATACAAAACTTTATTCAAGGAATACCAAATAATGTCGCTTGAAATAGTGGGGCTTAAAAAAAGTTTTGGAACAAAAGTTGTGCTTAATAAAATAAGCTTTGGTTTAAAAAAAGGCGAAATTCTTTTTATTTTGGGCCGCTCTGGCACGGGGAAATCAGTTTTATTAAAAAATATTGTTGGTTTATTAAAGCCCGACGATGGGCAGATAATTTTAGACGAAAAAGAAATTTCAAAACTTTCAGAGAAAGAATACTTTCCGATAAGAAAAAGATGTGGAATGGTATTTCAGCAGCCAGCCCTTTTTGACTCTTTAACCATTTATGAAAACCTTGCCTTTGGGATGCGAAAACATTTTCCAAAGCTTTCAGAGCAAGAATATAGGGCGAGAGCTGAAAAATATTTGCAAATGGTGCATCTTGAAAATGTTGAAGAAAAATTACCCCAACAACTTAGCTTTGGTATGCAAAAACGAGCAAGTTTGGCTAGAACTATTGCCATTGAGCCGGAATATTTACTCTATGATGAACCCACAACGGGCCTTGACCCCGTGACCACTACAGCCATTAACCAGCTTATTCAACAACTCTCGCGCCAATTAAACGTAACATCTGTAGTTGTCTCCCATGACATGAAGTGTGCCTTAGATATAGCAGATAGAATTATTGTTTTAAGTGAAGGAGCAATTGTGGCTGAAGGCACACCTTCACAATTAAAAACCTCTGAAGTGCCTTTAGTAAAAGAGTTTTTAAAAGAAGTTTTAGAAGGTGGTAGCCAGTGATAAAAATTTTAGATGATCTTGGCTCAGCCCTTGTTTTCTTAAACGACATTATAAAAACCATTTTTAAAACCCCACCTGATAGTAAAAGCGTTTCTGAGCAAATTTATAATGTTACAACACAGTCCTTAACAACCACAGTTTCTTCAGGCTTTTTTGTTGGTGCTATTTTATCTGTGCAATTTAATGCTCAATTAAAACAATTTGATACTTTAAGTGTTTTAGGTGGCCTTTCAACAAGTGGGACCATAAGAGAGCTTGGCCCACTTTTAATTGCATTTATGCTAAGCGGAAAAGTGGGCGCATACACATCAGCAGAACTTGGAACAATGCGGGTGACAGAACAAATTGATGCCATGAGATGCCTTGGCACAAACCCCATGCAATATTTAATTGCACCAAGGTTTGTTGGCATAATTATTAGTAGCTTCTTTTTACTTTTAGCGGGCCTTTTAATGTCTATTTTGGGTGGAGCCATTTTAGCAACTGTAGTGGCTGATATGAATATGGTTGAGTACATAAACTCCATTCCAACTTATGTAAAATGGAGCAGTGTTTATAGCGGGCTATTTAAATGTTTTATGTTCTCACTTCTTATTGCAACTATTTGTACATATAAAGGGTATGCAACAACGGGAGGCTCAAAAGGTGTGGGAAGATCTGTTGTGGCAACAGCTCTTTCAACCATGGTGGGGCTAACTTTACTTGATTGGTTTACCAGTTTTTTAGTGGAAAATTTATTTAAAGCGTGGGGTTTATAAAGTGTTTGCAGCAAGTTTAAAATTAATTGATTTTACGGGCCAAAAGGTTCTTACGTTTTCACATGGCGTGAATTTGTGGCTTAATTATTTAAGCGAATTTTTAATTACTCTTATTTCCACACCCATAAGAATAAAAGAAACAATAGAGCAAATTTATGAAATTGGTTATAAAAGTACATTTATAATTTTATTTTCAGTTAGCTTTGCGGCTTCGGTTACAATTATTGAATATTCTTACCACATAAGATTAGTTATAGGCTCAGCTCAACTTGTACCAGGCTTTGCCGCCCTTTTAATTTTGCGTGAATTAGGTGCTGTTATCACAGCCCTCTTACTAACTTCTCGTGTAGGAGCGGGCATTGCAGCTGAAGTGGGCACAATGAAGGTGACAGAACAGATTGATGCACTAAAGCTTTTAAACATTGACCCTATTAGATACCTTGTAGTGCCAAGGTTTTTAGCTACTATTATTTCCTCAGTCATACTTGTTATTTTTGCCAATGTAACATGCTTATTTTTTTGCATGCTTGTTAGCTCAAGTGAATTGGGGTTTTCTTGGCAGTCTTTTTTGCACGCTATGAACCACTTTGCGCAGTTTAAAGATGTTCTTCTTTCATTAGTAAAGGCCGCTGTGTTTGGTAGTGTTATTCCGGTGGTAAGTTGCTTTTACGGGTTTGAATGTAAAGCAGGTGCTGAGGGCGTGGGCCGCGCCACAACGCAAGCTGTGGTAACAAACGCTATTTTAATTATTATTTTGGATTTTATTTTAACTTATTTGTTTAGCTTTATTTATTAAGGGGCTAAAAGTTCGCCATATTTTTCTTTGTATTTTTGTAGGCGTTTTTGTCGCTTTCCCTCTTCGGAGGGTTCAAGCTCAATTGTTTTTGCTAGTTTTGTGCCCATTTCACTTTCTAAAGTGTTAAAAAGGGTACGGTTTTTATATTCGCCAATGGCTTTAATCATTCTCTCAGTAGCCGCCATTTCAAGCTGACGCACTCTTTCGTGAGATACACTTACAAGGGGCGCAACTTCTCTTAATGTTAAGCCGTCAGAGGCGGATGCTTCATCATATTGAAATTGAGAATCTTCTTTAATACTTATGGGAAGACCATGCCTTAAAATAAGAATCCTTTTTTGTATGGTATCAAGATGGGCTTGTTCAAAAAGTTGCAAAATATATTTTGCAGCATGTTTGGTTTCTAAAGTGCTTTCTGGATTATCTTTTGAAGGCGGTAAAAACATTTCATAATCGTCAGTTTCAATTGAACTGGCTTTTTCAAAAATACTAAATACAGAATCAAGAGCCCGCTTTCTAGCTATTAAGTTTTCTATGCGCTTCATTGAGATAGGTTTTCTATCAGGATATTCCTTCATATACTGCGCAGAAATGGCAGCAAGGCTTGGTTGTTTCCCTCGGTTTGCAAATTCAAGAGTGCTTGCAATGGCATTAATAATAAACATATCTGATAATAATGAGCTTGCTGGCATTGAAAGTTGGGCTGAGTCTTTAATTAGTTTATTGGTTTCGTTTCTTATATAAAGCTTCATTAACTCAGAAAAACTGCTTGAAACAGTTCCATCGACGGTTTTGTGTTCCAACTTAAAGCCGCGAATGGCCAGTAATATACCTATTTGAGCGGCCTGAAAAAAATCCTCCTTTTCAACTATTCTATAAAAACTTTTACTTCTTTTTGCAGCAAACCAGTGGGCGTAGTTGCGCTGGGAGCGGATAATAAGATCTTCAAATTCAGTCATGCTTATTTTTGAGCCTGGGACAATTTTTTGTCCAAGTACTTTAGAAAACATTTCTACTTCAGCTTGTGATGTAAGTAGTGTCCAAGAAGACTTTTCCGCTAACATGCGATCTCTTACGCCAAAAAGCACAGTTAACTCTTCTTGTGTGAAGCGGCTGGCGGGATCCACGCTTGCGTTTTTAGTAATGAGGCTTAAAGTTGTCCTACACCTGACTAATTGTTCGTCACCATAAGCTGCTAGATTAAATATAATGGAGCCTAGTATTAAAATTAAAATGCTTTTCATCTTGGCAATTTAGCATTGCAATGTTGGGGCTAAGTCAAACGAATTGTCTTGATTTTATATGTAACTATTTGATTAGCTTTATATATTAGGGGACTAGCCAACAATGAGTGTGCAACGTAAGGTGGGTTTAATGTTTTTAGTGGCCGTTTTAATGGTGGCCACTTTTGCCTGGTTAATGGGGGTTTTAAACCCTTTTTCAAATACCTATACATTATATGTGCAGTACAACTACGCAGGCGGAATTGAAACCGGCTCTCCCGTTCGTGTTATGGGAATTCGGGTTGGTAAGGTTGAAAAAATTGAATTTGATGTAAACCAAAAAGATTCTAAGGGTGAAGAGGTAAAATTAAGAGTAAAAATTAGCCTAGATAAAAAAGTACGAGAAACGGTTAGAAAAGATTCTAAATTTTTTATTAACCTTGCCGGAATTATTGGTGAGAAGTTTTTAGAGGTAACCCCCGGAAGCCTAAGTGAAGCCGCTCTTTTAAATGGCAATGTGGTTCGGGGTGAGGACCCCCCAAGGGTGGACCAACTTATTTCCCAAAGTTATGGTTTGGCTGGTAAAATTATAGAGTTATTAAATAAAAACGAGGCTAGTGTTACAAACACCATTGAGCTTTTTGATAGCTTAGTAACAAACTTGAACCGCTCCCTTGTGCAGTTAGATAAAACCACAAAAAATGTTGAAATAACAAGAATGCTAAAAAACGCTGTTGAAATTTCTGAGTCTTTGCGTGAATTAACAAGCAAAGTAAGAACCCCTGAGGGTAAAAAAACTCTTGATTTGTTACACAAGCTCATTTGGCGCTTGGAGCCTTTGGATAGAGATGCACTTAAAAAATTCCTTCAAGAAGAAGGCATTAAATCGAGGATCTTCTAATGAAACAGGTACGCCGTTCCTTTTTGGGTAGTCCGTTCCTTTTTGCACTTACGTTTGTTTTTTTGCTTTTAGGTGTTGAGCTTAGCGCAAAAGTGGTTGTTGTTGATGAGACAGATGAAATAGTAGTTAACCCAGGTAAAAGCCGAAGTGCATTTAAAGAGGCAAAAGACGGGGTTGAAATGCGTAAAAACCGCCGATTTGGCGTGGGTTTACAAGCAGCCGGAGCTCTTGGTTTTGGCGGAGCCATTATGGATTTAAATTTTACGCCGCAGTGGAGTTTTGGTGCGGGCTTTGGCGGCGGTGAAGGCTTTCAAACTTTTAAATTAGAAGGAAGATATGTTTTAACGGGAGATTGGTTAATGCCTTACTTTGCTTTTGGTTATGCTAATTGGACAAGCATTGGAAAGGCTGATCGTATTTCGCGCACAAACCCAAGCTATCTTGGCGAAAAGCTTTTAACTGAAACCGAGAAAAACGAAGGCGAATATAAAAAGCACCTTATATACCCAAGCTTTGGTTTACAGTTTATGCAGCTTACAGGCGAGTGGGCGGGCTTTTCTCTACTGGCTGAGTTCACAGCTCTTATTGATTTGGGTGGTTTTGTCGCCGCTCCAACCGGAACGTTAAGCGCACTTTATTATTTCTAACCACCAAAACGTGAGCGGGTAGTTTTTGGTAACTATGGAGGTTAAATTTGATTAGAAATGTAGTTTTTTTAATATTGTTTGGGGTAAATGTCTTAGCAGCGCAAGCGGCGCCTATTAAAATGGCTATAACCGTTGATGATTTGCCCGTTCATGGCTCCATGCCTGAAGGCGAGAGTCGCTTAGAAATTGCAGAAAAAATGCTAAAAGCATTTGAAAAGCATAATCTCAAAGGGGTTTATGGTTTTATAAATGCTAAAAATGTAGATGAAATGCCTGAAACCTTTAAAATTTTAAAACTATGGAAAGATAAGGGGCAATTTTTAGCAAACCATACCTATTCCCACATCAGTATTCAAAAAATTTCATCCCAACAATACATACAAGATATTTTAAAAAACGAAGTTACCCTTAAAAAGCTAGCTACCGAGCAAGAGTATAAGTTTTTTAGATACCCATTTTTAAGAGAGGGTGAAACCGTCGAGAAGCGCGAGACAGTAAGAGAATTTTTAAAACAAAACCACTACCAAATTGCACAAGTAACTGTTGACTTTGACGACTGGTATTACAATGAGCCCTATGCTGAGTGCAAAGATTTAAAGGCAAAAACCTGTGTTCAATTCTTAAAAGATAGTTACTTAGAGTTTGCCCGTACAAAACTAAAGGAATCTTTGAGCTTATCAAAAGAGCTTTTTGGCAGAGACATAAAGCATATTTTACTTCTTCATATAGGCGCTTTTAATGCGGAAATGATGGATGATCTCTTAAAGACATATAAAAAAATGGGGGTTGAGTTTATCCCCTTGCAAGAGGCTGTAAATGACCCCATTTATAAAATTGATTCCAAATTTGTTGCCCCAAAAAGCCTTACATTTTTAGAGCAAATTCAAAAAATGGGTAAAAACTAAGCCTCTCTTTTGGTCTTTTTGCGGTCTACGGGGTTTTGGTAGGCATGCCCTCCAAAATATTCTAATGCAGCTTTGTTATAAGCCCTTGCCGCATCATCTTCTTTTTTAAAATTACCTAACGTAATGGCGCGGCCCTTAACCTCAATGCCAGCGCGCCAAAGTTTTTTTGATTTTAAAAATGACACCCCTCTGTATTTTGAGCTTGTGGGGGTTCTTTTTTTAGATAAAAGCTGCTGCCTTTCTTTAAGGGTACATACAATAAGGTTTTCTTTTCTGTAATCAAGTGCTTCAACAAACCTTCTTGGGTAAACTTGCTTGCCCTTAGGTGGGTTCATTAAAAATTTACCTAAAGTAACATGCCGGCTTCCCTTTAGAGTTCGAACGGAAGTAACAACTCTTAATCTTCCAGTTGTACCCTTAGTGATACGCCAACTATGCTCACTAACACGTTTAAAATCTTCAGAATCTATTTTAACTTTTTTATTTGGGCGAACTGTAATGTAGCGCCAAGGTTTTGACATAAGTTTATTTTATAAACTTATGTAGTTAGATAGCAAGATATCCTAGTTAGAGCTGACCAAATTATTTACCTTTTATCAGTTCTTGGAGCAATATACATTTAGGGTTAAGAAGTGTGGGGTGGTGAGTCGCCAGGTTTTTCTCTTTTAAGATCAGCAATCTATATAGGGCTGGAAGTAGTGATTTTTTGTCCTGAATTTTTTTAATAAATAAAATAAATTCTTTGGCGGGCATAGAAAGGTATATGAAACTATCTTTGCTTCTCTGAAACGTATTTTCAATGTAATTTCTCATTGGGCCCACCACCTCTTTATTTGTAGAGAACTCCCCGTAAAAAAAATCATAAACTTCAAAGGATAATGTTAAAAGAACCACCGCATCTTTTGACAAAGGAAGCTGTTGAATATTTGAAGCCAACTTTTGAAATTGTGTTTTATTATTAAAATACTCAAGGCTATTTGAGAGATCTATGGCTGTAACAGGAATTCGTGAGGCTTTCAGGGATCTGGCTATTGAGGTCATAGAAACAGAACCTATAAGGTTTCCTGTTACAAAAACATATTTTCCCTCTTTGGAGCGCTCTTTTGCTTTTTTAAAATTTTCATCAGATCCAAAAATTGTACTTTTCCATTGCCGTGGGTGTTCGTTCTTCCAATTCCAAAGTGCGCGCGGCAAGCCCTCTCTTCCATATGTGTCCTCGTCTTCAAGCGTCACTTGTGAAAAAAGCCATTGGTAAAAACGGGGAGACCAAGCCTTTTTGCTTAAATCTTCGGGTTCAATCTGTAAAACCCTGGCAAGTGCAATATTGCGGTTTTCAGATCTCAGTAGGATTTCCGCCAGCTCCCTGTTAAACCCCGTAATAGAATTGGAGTAGTCCAATGAAATGATAGTTTGAAAATTACCATGCTGAGAATTATTAAACAGGCGAAAGGAGCCTACGCCAATAAAAGCCCCAGTTTTGTTATTTAAAATTTGGGCATAAGGGTTAACTTGAAACTCATTAGGTGTTATAAAGGTACTATCATAATTCTTTGTTTTTTCAGCTTTTATCTGAAACGAAGGCTTTTTATTGTCACTCCAACATATGGATGTCGTCAGTGGCATTACCAGCATTACTAGAATTGCAATTAAAAACACTGGGCACTTTTTGTTTTGATTTTTCATTTTCAAAGTAAAGTCTGCAATACGTGGGCCACTGCCTTGGGTGTGTTTATATTAATACTACAGATAACTGATATCGGATATCTTCAAATGTCGCTTTTGTATCCAAAAGCTGCTCGCAGGTAAGGTTTTAATCTTTCTATAATTTTAGGGAATTGTAAAGCGAGCACGAATTGACCCATCTGCATTTAGATCAGGATTTGTTCTGCCAGAATTTATGATTGTCCCCGGTGTTCCATCAAAAGGTGAAATTCCAAATAAATGAACTGATAGGTTTTGTCCTCTGTAAGGGTTTAAACGGGGGTCGCCAAGATCAATTCTAAATCGATACTTTGTACCATTTGAAATACATGAAGATGCAACAGCCTGCTCACTATCAAAAGTAGCCATAAACCAACCAATTCCTTTTAATGGCGGAGTGCCATCATCAACATACAATGCAACATTAATAGAAAAAGGGCTGTTTTGAGCACAGGCCCAACCACCAATAAAATTTTGCCCAGATAAAATGCCATCATAAACTCCTACAACAGGAGCATTGACGCAAATGCCATTAACAAGAGTTCTTCCCGCTCCACAAGAAGTGATATTTGTAACGGTATTATTAAAAATTTGTGGGTTGTTGTATCCTGTTTGTAACCTTAGTCCAAACTCCATGGTGCGAGTCAGTGGATCGCTAGTAGTGTTATCTGAAATAATATTATCCTGAACGATAACATTTTGCCCTGTAAAGCTTGAAGCATAGGGGGGATAATTAAAAGGGGAAAACTGAATACCTAAGCCTCGAACTTGATTTGTACCTTCATCCCAAATTGTATTTCCTTTAACTGTGACATTGTTACTACCAACTACAATGCCCGCTCCAAAATGGTAAGCCCAAAATGCCTGCGGATTGTTTTTATTGTGATGAATTCTATTGCCAGTAATTTCAATACCGTTGCCCGAAGTACTATCTGCATTAAAAACTGCAATGCCACCGGCTTCATTTTGATAAACATCATTGTTTAAAATTTTAATATTGCTTTGCTTAACGTTAAGATGATCAATGTGGTCGCTTACAACGGTGATTCCATAGCCATTATAATTTCCATAAACTTTATTGTTTTCAATGGTGATGTTGGAATTAGGCCCTGGTTGCGGTGTATCGCTAACCACGGTAATCCCAATGGGGCAATTTTTTAAATCTGAATTTTTAATTGATCCGCCATTAACCCCACCATAAAACGCCCAGCAATTGTCATCATTTGCTACTGCTGTAAGATCATCCACTTGGCAATCCGTAGTATAATGAATTGTATTTCCCCATTTAAAACCAGCACACTCAGAGGCTGCGCCAGAATTTAAAAATTTTAAATGCTTAAGACGAATTGTATTTGAAGCAACTAAGTTAACCGGCCAGTGATAAATATTTGTAATAGTTAAAGGCGCATCATGGCTATCGCCTTGGATAGTAATGTTATCATTAAAAAGCCCGCCAATTCCACCCAAACCTCCGCGAGTACTCCGATGAGGATCGTTAGGATGCTGACTAGGATCAATAAACTCATTTCCTTGCCCTGGCAAACTGCTATTGGTTTTTCGATTTCCATCAATAATTCCGTGGCCGGTAATTCTAAAATTGGAAGTGCGAATAGGTGAGCCATCAGAATTAAAAATAGAACCACTAGCAGAATAGCCTGTTAAATCTAAAAGGGGACCATTGGATTGGTCTTTTAAAAATAATGTGCCATCAACTTGAAGTTTCGAGTTAGATGGAAGATGCAAATAAGTCACCACACACTTAACAGAATCAGGTATTAAAACGATAGCCTCCATACCGGAAGCTGCATTTAATAGAGCAGTATCATCGATAAGTTTTTGAATTTTAAGGGTGTCGTCTGCTTTGCCATCGCAAATTGCTCCACCATTAGTTTTTGCGTTGTAAGTTATTTTACCAATAGTAAGCCAAGAGTAAGTTAAGGGTTGTAATAATGTATTTCCAGCATGATCAATAACATTAACAGAGATTCCATGGGGACCGGGTGTGGTGGTAACAGAAAATGTACAAACACCTGTGTCTGGGCATAAACAATCGCCCGGGTTTTGGCATTGAGCCACACCATCTAAAGAATAATTATAATAAGAAAGTTGCTCGCCGGCATTTGTTGAATGAATAGTAAAATTGTAAATTGTATTTTGAGCATTTGCCGATTGTGTAATAAGTGTTGTTATAGGCCGAACAGTATCTATTTTTACTACTTTTGCAGATGAGGTTGCCACTTGGCCAGATTGATGGGTTACTTCAATCACTACATTAGATACTCCCTCTTGGGTTACTGTAAATTGTGAACCTGTACAACCTGTAGTTACCGATAGTCCATTTACTTTACAAACAATATTGGTAATTCCTGTGGCTGGCGAGATGGTATAGGTAAAAACTTTTGAAGTATTATGCCAAAAATTAGAATCAGGAACTGTGTTCCACGTAAAAACTGGCGTAATGGACGTAGAATCTCCAGAAGACGAAGAAGTGATTGATGAATTGTTTTTGGTTGGTAGTTTTAAAAAATTCTGTGTGCAGCTTATTAATAAAAAACCTAAAAATAGAATAGCTGCTTTGCCGCCTCTTAAAAATACGCCCATACATAATCTTGTCGGCATCTTTGGACTAAAGTTGAGGGTTTTTATAATCTTAAGTTATTGATATTACATAAAAATTCACATTTTTGGCGGAGAGAGGGGGACTCGAACCCCCAAGCCCTTGCGGGCGCCTGATTTCGAGTCAGGTTCCTTACCAATTAGGGTACCTCTCCTAAAAAACTAAAACCCGGGAGGCTTTCGCTTCCCGGGTCTGTTAATTTCACTTAGAAATTAAAACCACTTACTTCTTTTTCTTTCTTTTTGTGGTTTTTTTCTTCTTTGCGGTTTTCTTTTTCTTCTTAGCCATGGTCTTCCCTCCTATGAGTAGACACGTTAAAAAATATTTCTGTTGAGATCAGTGTACAACTTTCAACAACAACGTCAATACTATTTTTTTAAAAAATAAAATTTTTTGGCACACACGTTGCTCATTTACTTCAAACATGAGTTTCTTTGACGTTTTTTTTATTTTCACGTCCGAATTTTTATTTTTGTGGTCGGTTTTCGAACTTTCCGGACGGAAAAAATTATTTTTCATGCCAATGTTGGTGGTTTTGTTGGCAAGTTTTGTGTTTTCAAAAATATTTTTTTCATTTTTATTACTTCAACTTGGATTAAGAGCTGCATTTTTGAAAAAAAACAAAAGTTGCCGTCAAGATTTGATCAGAATTTGCGATGAAATTATTTTGGAGCTTAAAGTGGGACGCTCTTTTACAAGCGTGGCGAAAGAAAAAGTTGAAAAAAATCAGCAACTTAAAATGCTTTTACTAAAAACTAATAACATTGAAACAAAACAGTTTAACCAAGTCATTTCATTTTGTTTACAGTACCCAAGTCTTGCTTACAAAGTCATTTTTGCTTTTAGAAATAAAATTTTTCTTTCAAATAAGCTTAAGGAAAAGCAAAAAACTGTTTTAGTGCAGCCACGAGCACAAGGGGTGGTGTCAGCAGCTCTTTATTTTGGAATTTTTTTATTCCAACTACACTTTCACCCAGGGTTTTTAGATGTTTTTCATGTTGGTTTGGGTAGAAAACTTATGGTTTTAAGCTTTTTTCTACTTTTAAGTGGCCTATATGTAGTTTTTTTCTATTTTAAGCCAAAAGAAAGCCATTTTTTATGACAAAGCTTCTTATAATTGTTTCAGAAACAAGGTTTAACATGCATTTGGGCTTATCTTTAAAGATCTCTTTAAAGAAAGCTCTAGAAAATAAAACCGATGATTTGTCTAAAACCTTAAAGATTTGGCAACTTAGGCTTGAAGCGGGCCAAAATTTTAATGAAGTCACACAAAGCTACCCATTTCTTTTAGATTCAGCCCCTAAAAGAGCGTTTATTAGCATTTTAAAAAGTGGATTTAATGGAAGCCCCACAGATACCGTCTTAAATGATTTAGAGTTAGAATTGGAGCGCCAAATTGAAAATGATTTTGAAAAATATCTTCAACTCCTACCTATTAAACTCATGCTTCCTTTGGCTTTATTAATTCTACCCGCTGTTGTTTTGCTTCTAATTACTCCGTTAATTATAAATTTAGGAGATTTTTAAATGCTTAGTTTATTACTTCTAACTCAAATCGTCCTTGGTTGGACCCAAAATGAGGTAAGCCTTTACCAAAACAGAAAGTTTTTTGAGCTGCAGCTTCAACTAGAGCTTAAACAAAACAAAAAGCTATCAAAACTAGTTGCAATGCAATTAGAAGATATTAAAGGTTGCAAAGAGATAGCGGATTTTAGCCAAAAAACAAGCTCTATTACAAAATGTATTAGCTTTTTAAATAGAGAGACGGATTTAAAAATTATAAATGCCAAAAACCAAACTCTCATTGAGGATATAAACAATCTTTGCATTCAAAAACGCAATCAGCAGGGTTTTTTTGAAGTACTTTTAAATAAAAAACTAGATCTCACAAGAAGTCAGTGGCAAAAGTGCCGTGCTCAGATTTGGGAGCAAGTTTACCTCTATGCAGAGGAGCATTTTAAAGAAGAGCCTGTTAAAACAATGAGTATTATACGCAAAGCCAGACGTTATTTGGGTGTTAATAAGCTCTGGGAGGACAGATTAAAACAGATAATAAACCTATAATAAGCTGCCTCAAAAGACTTGCTGGCCCACGCTTTAGCAATATATAAGTAGGCTAGGGGGTATGACATGGAAGAAAAAGTAAAAAAATTAGAGTCTTTGGTGGAAGAATTACTTAAAGATAGCCCCCAAGAAGAGACAATAAGAAAAAAAATGACAGATCTAGAATTGGAATATACACAAGATCCAGTGGAAAGAATTAACATGGTGCTTGAGGCGCTGCATCCCTATCAAGTATTGGATTTTGAGGAGTAAAATGTCCAAAATTAAAAACAACATTCTAGATCTAATTGGCAATACACCTATTGTTAAACTAAATCGCGTTACAGAGGGTGCAAATCATAACTTTTTAGCAAAAGTGGAGTTTTTTAACCCCGGCGGGAGCATTAAAGACCGCATTGGCCAATATATTATTAAAAAAGCAGAAGCCTCAGGAAAATTAAAACCCGGTGGAACTATTATTGAAGCCACAAGTGGCAATACTGGAATGGGCCTTGCCATGGCAGCAGCCGTTAAAGGTTATAAGTGCATTTTTGTAATGCCAGATAAAATGAGTGATGAAAAAATTCAAACCCTCAGAGCATTTGGCGCAAAAGTAGTAGTGACCCCAACAGCCGTTGCAGCAGAAGACCCCCGCAGTTACTACAGTGTTGCTAAAAAATTAGTTGAAGTAACGCCTAACAGCTTTTATGCCAACCAATACCATAACCCAGATAACCCAGAGGTACATTACTTAACCACGGGGCCGGAAATTTGGGAGCAAACTGATGGCAAAGTAGATGTTTTTGTAGCCGGAGTTGGAACTGGCGGAACTATTAGCGGGACAGCAAAATATTTAAAAGAAAAAAACCCAAATATTAAAATTGTTGCTGTGGACCCTGAGGGAAGCTTACTGACTGATTATTTTAAAACCGGAAAGCTAAATGCCCAGCCAAAAGTTTATAAAATAGAAGGCATAGGGGAAGATTTTTTACCAGATAACATTCATTTTAAACTTATAGATGAGTTTGTGCAGGTAAATGACAAAGAATCTTTTTTAATGTGCCGAGATATTTTGGTTAAAGAGGGTATCTGGGCGGGTGTGAGTAGCGGTTCAGCAGTTTGCGGTGCTATGAAGTATGCAAAAACCCTAAAAGATAAGAAAAACATTGTTATTATTTTTCCTGATAGTGGTAACCGCTATCTTAGCAAAGCTTTTAACGACAACTGGATGCGAGATAACGGTCTTCTTGATAGCCCACTTTTTACAGACCACGTTAGTGATTTACTTGAAGCCCTTGGCTCTAAGGTAAATGAGGTTATTTTTGCTAAACACACAGACTCAGTTCATGAAGTTATTAATAAAATGCAAGAGCATGGGGTTTCCCAGCTTCCTGTATTTACCGAGGGCCAACTAAGTGGTGTAATAGATGAGAGCGACCTTATCCGCCCACTTGTTTCGGGCCTTGTAAAACCAAGTGATAGAATTTTAAATTTTATGCGTGGAACTGTTGTTATGGTAGAGCTTGAAGATACTCTTCAAAAATTATCAGACATGTTTGCCAAAGGTTATGTGGCTTTAGTAAAAGATCAAAAGCAAAAACTAAGAATAATAACTAAAATTGATTTTATTTCTTACCTAGGAGAAAGACTTAAGTGAAGTTTGAAACATTAGCCATTCATGCAGGCCAACAACCTGATCCCACAACGGGCGCAATAATGACGCCAGTTTATTTAACTTCAACCTATGTTCAAGAATCCCCAGGAAAGCATAAAGGCTATGAATATTCTAGAACCCATAACCCCACCCGCAAAGCTTTAGAGGAAAACGTTGCAGCATTAGAGGGTGGCAAATTTGGTTTAGCATTTGCCTCAGGGTGTGCTGCAACCACAACCATAGCGCATCTTCTTAAAAAGGGCGACCATCTCATTTGTTGTGATGATGTATACGGTGGCACCTTTAGGCTTTTTGATAAAGTTATTCAAAATAACGGTGTTGAATTCAGCTTTGTAGATTTAGTCAGTGAAGAAAACTTTAAAAAAGCCATTAAACCAAATACCAAAATGGTTTGGATAGAAACGCCCACAAACCCCATGCTTAAGCTCATTGATATTGAAATGATCTCAAAGGTGGCAAAAAGTAAAAATATTTTAGTTTGTGTTGATAACACTTTTATGAGCCCCTACTTTCAGCAACCATTAAGCTTGGGGGCTGATATTGTTTGTCACTCAACTACAAAATTTATTAATGGCCATAGTGACATTGTGGGTGGCATTGTAGTGGTGAAGAAACAGGAGCTAGCAGAAAAACTTCATTTTTTGTTAAATTCTATGGGCACTCAGCAAGCCACCTTTGATTCTTTTATGGTTTTAAGGGCTACAAAAACATTGGCCGTTAGAATGCGAGCGCATCAAGAAAATGCCATGCGCGTGGCGAAGTTTTTAGAGGAACATCCAAAAGTAGAAAAAGTCATTTACCCAGGTTTAAAATCTCACCCACAGCACCAACTAGCACTTAAGCAAATGAAGGGGTTTGGGGGAATGATAAGTATTTTACTTAAAGGCGGCTTAAGTGAATCCCGCAAGTTTTTAGAAAAAGTTAAAATATTCTCATTGGCTGAGTCTTTGGGCGGGGTTGAATCTTTAATTGAGCACCCAGCTATTATGACTCACGCAAGTATACCCGCAGATAAGAGAAAAGAATTAGGTATTTTAGATAATTTTATTCGTCTTAGTGTGGGTATTGAGCACATTGATGATTTGATTTCTGATTTAGAGCAAGCTCTTAAATAGAGCGGCCTTTTAATAAATAATTTTCTTCAAACCAATATTGAATTCGGCTGGTCACTTCAATGGGATGAAGTTTATAAATTTTGGCATCATCTATTAAAAAAATCATATTATGTATAGAAGAATACATATTAACAAAGCCAGATGGTAGTGGGTATTTGCCAAAATTGGCTCTGACTAAATTAAGGTATTCTTCAAATGGAATTTGGCTTGAATAAACAACCTTAGGAAGAGGAATTTGAGGGCTCACTTTAATATTCATTCTTAAAGCAATGATGTTGTGAATTTGCTCAACAGGCATTCTCGATGTAACAGTTTCTGCTCTGGTGATACTAGAAATTACAATTAAAATTAGGTGTAACCCAAACATATTTGATCTGGCCCTCCCCGGCCACGCAATAACTGAAGTGGTGCAAACCAAGTGCCTAAAATTTATTAAATGGTTAAAACAGGGCTTTTAGAAATTTTAACAATAGTTTCAGTAAAGGCTTGGGCTGCGGCCTCACACTCTGTTAGCGTCCCGCTTAAAAGACCACCTCCAAAATTTGTTTCTGTTGGAGGGCCGTAAAATTTTGCAAGCTCAACACGACTAGCCTTCATTGCGGCATCAAGGCCCATCATAGCTTCCATAGGGCAAGCTATTAAGTAAGCCAAAGAAGTGCCAGCGGGAACTTCTGCAATTTTTGATAAATAATGACCTACACTTGAAACAACATGGGGGAAAAAATTTATTTTTTTCTCAGGCTCAACGGTATAAAACCATGCACTTTCACTAAGGCATAATTCAAGCGCTCTAAGGCCTGAGATAATTTCAGCTGGGTCATGGCTTGCAATAACACCAATGGCTTCCCCTGAGAGTGGCCCACTTGCATGATTGCTTCCGGCATAAAAAGATTTTGCGTACACCACCTCTACATCAGCATGCTTTGTGGCCTCATCAAGGGCAACATACAGAGCATCATCCATATCACAAGTAACAAGGCCTAGGCTGACGTGTTTAGAATTTGTGATGCCGTATTGTTTTGCCAAAGCAGGTGTAATTTTGTGAATAAGTTGTTTTGCCAAAATCTTTGGTTTTAATGGTGATACGTTCATATTTTTAAATCTATCCCGCTGCATTTTTGCTCAAACATTTTATTAACCATGTATAAAGTTAATTTTGCCGCTTCTATTGGAGTGTACCCTGATGGGTGAATATTAGAGATCATGCTTTTTAGGGCATTCACAGTTCCTACTTTGGGGTTATATACCATGTAGTTTGATAAAGAATCTCCGCCGCCAAGGCCGGGTCGCTCGCCTAAAATAATCATGCTCACTTTTGCTTTCAAAGCTTCACCAATAACATCTCCAATGGCAATGCGAGAATATTTAACGCAAAAAACTTTTCCTACTTTAAGGCCTTGGTTAGAGAATAATTTTAAAAGCTCATCTACCAATGCTTTAGAGTGTCTAATTGTGGCCCAGGGGCTTAAGCCATCAGCCACTGTAATTTGAACATCGCAATTATGTGTCCCTTGTGACTGAACAATTTGTAGACTTGCCTCATTAAGCTGGCGGCCCAAGTCTGGTCTTAGTAAAAATTCTTCTTTGTCTTTGGCTTTTGTATTAAGCATTATCCAACCATTTTTTTCTGCAAAGCCGTCAGGCAATTCAGCATAAACAGCATCTTTTGCCACAGCATGATCGCTTAAAAATTTTAAAGCCACACGGGTGAGATACCTGGTTCCAGCGCGGGAAACATTTAATCGCGCGGGGTTTTCTGCAATTTTATCTACAACTTTTTGTGTCACTTCAGCCTGAAGGGCATCTAAGTCTTTTCCAAGCCAACGGGCCAAGTTTTTTTGAGCAGGGGTTAAGCTTTTTTTATTACTAACTTGTGTGTTTGAAAGGGCATGGGTTTTTATTACCTCTTTTAAAACCTGCCGCACAACTTCTCTGACATACTCTTGGTCTAACATATTATGAAAAGATCCTTGCATCGCCTGCTTTTTCTGTGAGGCGGCCGTTTTGCCAAAGCCCTAATCTCTCCATCCATTTTTCAAATTCAGGAGTGGGTTTAAAATTAAAAATTGTTCTTAAAGAAGCATTGTCGTGAAAGCTTGTTGATTGGTAATTAAGCATCACATCATCGCCCATGGGAAGACTCATGAGATAATTTACCCCTGCAGAAGCGAGCAATACAGCTAAGCTTTCTTGATCGTTTTGGTCTGCTACTGCATGGTTTGTATAACAATCATCACAGCCCATGCTAATACCCATTAGCTTTCCCATGAAATGATCTTCTAAACCCGCTCTGATAATTTGTTTAGCATCATATAAATATTCTGGCCCAATAAAGCCAACAACAGAATTTACTAAATAAGGTTTATAGCGCCTAGCTAGCGCATAAGCACGTGCTTCCATTGTAAGTTGATCTGTATTGTAGTGTGCATTTGCACTTAATGCTGTTCCTTGCCCAGTTTCAAAATACATCACATTGGGGCCTAAGGCGGTGCCTTTTTTCAAAGTCATTTCATAGGCTTCATCTAAAAGTTTTATACTTACACCAAATTCTTTATTTGTAGCTTCGCTGCCGGCAATACTTTGAAACATTAAATCAAGGGGGGCACCTGCCTCAAGGGCGCGCATTTGTGTTGTGACATGTGCAAGAACGCAATTTTGAGTGGGGATTTTGTATTTTTGCATGAGATCTTTTGTGGCCCTTAAAATGGCTATGCAATTATCTACCTTGTCTGTTGAGGGGTTAATGCCAATGACGGCATCGCCCGTGCCATAAGATAAACCTTCTTTGGCGCCGGCAATAATACTTGTAACATCATCGGTGGGGTGATTAGTTTGAAGCCTTGATGAAATTCTGCCGGCTAAGCCCAACGTTGCATTACATTTAACAACCACGCGTATTTTTTTTCCTGCAATAATAAGATCCATGTTGGTCATTAATTTTGTAACTGCAGAGACCATTTCTGCAGTTAAGCCTGGACTTATTTTTAAAATCTCTTCTCCTGATGTTGTGTCTTGTAATATCCATTCGCGTAATTGTGAAACCGTCCAATTTTTAATTTTTTGGTAAGAAATATTATCTAAACTATCAATACTAAGCTTTGTGATTTCATCTTTTTCATAAGGGACACTGGGGCTTTCAAATAAAATATGAAGTGGAATTTCCGCTAAAACTGTTTTGGCTGCCACGCGCTCACGAGCATCCGAAGCCGCCAGGCCTGCCATTTGGTCTCCGGATTTGGGTTCATTAGCTTTAGCTAAAAGCTCTTTTATACTTTTAAATTGATAGTGTGTTTCCCACAGTTTAACTGCCAGCTGTTGCATATATAAACGCTAGCAAGCTTTTAAATGATAATCAAACGATTATGGGTCTCGATTGGGGTCAGAAACCTGATACCACTTGTCTGTCATTTCCAAAAAAGCTTGAAAATCTTTAAGCTCCTTAAATTGTATTCTAAAATAAGGGCTGGGCATTTCATCTTCAGGGATTTCATCAACGGTTTTAGCATCTATGTCAGAAAAACGACCTTTAAGTTTTATAAAAAAGGGATTTTTTTTAATCAGATGTTCAAAGCGATCAATAATAAGGCCGCTAATAACGGTATGTGCGCCGTCATCAAGACCTGGTCTAAATTCCGCTATGGCAGAATTTTCTCTAATATCTAAAGCCAAATGGAATGAAGCGCCTCCTGTAGGAATATTAATATGAAAAATATCACTTCCATTAACAAAACTATAAAGGGCTTTTGGAGAAAATAAAAAACCGCCATAGCCCCTTAGTTGGGGGTGCCTAATAAAAAAGCTCATTTGCTGACGTATTTTAGGAAGATATGGCGAGGAAGAAATGCTTTCATAAAAAAAGGTATTTTCGTTCTCTAAGCGAAGGTTTTCTTGATTGGAGCTGTTACTAGCTTGCATGCAAGCCTTTAACAAACCTAAAAGCCCACTGTATTGCTGGGCTTGACCAAAAGAGGGGATTAAAAAAACTAAAAACAATAATACAGTTGGCCTCAAAATTGTCACAATAATAGCCCTTAAGTAATTAAAACGCCTATTAATATCAAATATTAAAAGAGTGCTAATTTAATGCCAATTTACACAAGATCGGATGAGGAAGTGGTTGAGGCTAATTTTTCAGCGGCTAATCTTTTGTGATGAATTCTGTAGGGAGTCGCTAAAACCACATCAGAAAAAAAGTTTTTAAGCCTAATTTTATGTGGAGTATACGTAATTCCATCAATGCCGGGTTCTCTGTGCCAGAGAGTAAAAAGCGCATAAATTATTAACCCAACACTAGCCAGGCCTAAAGTGATTTGTGGGTTTAAATACTCTGCCAATAAGCCTGCTGATAAATGCCCAATAGGAAGCATACCAACATGTCCCATGAGTAAAACACTCATAACACGACCTCGCATTTTATCTGGCACTAAAAGTTGCATGGCCGTATTGCAAGCAACCATTGTGGCAAGCCAAAAAATCCCTATAAAAACCATAAGAGTGCAAGCTACATAAAAATTATTAACAGAAGAATAAATAGCCACAGTAATGCCTAACATAAGCATTGTTAAGGGAATAAGGTGGTGGCGCGGGTAATTAAGTGGCAAAGTTCCCAGCAAAAATGCACCAATAACAGCGCCTGCTCCTAAACAGGCAAAAAGCGCTCCTAAACCTTGTGGTGGCACAAGAAAAACGTTTGTTGCAAAAATTGGCATTAAGCCTTGTATGGGAGCAGAAAAAACAGCAAAAAGAGTGATGGTAATTAAAATTCTTTTTGCTCCCTTATGAGTATCTATCCAGCCCCAAGCTTGAGAAAAATTAACTACGTCATCAGTTTGCGTTGGCATTTCATTGCGAGGTTTTAGTTGCACCATTAGTATTGCTAAAATTACTGCGATGAAACTTATGGCATTAATATCAAAGGCCCAAGCCACACCATATTTTGCAATGACAACTCCGGCAATAGCGGGGCCTATCAGGCGAGCAATATTATATTGAATAGAGTTAAGCGAAATTGCCGATTCTAAATCTTTTCTTGGAACAAGATTAGGGATTACAGTATGCCATGTGGGGCCGCCAACGGCCCAAGCAGCACCTTCAAAAAAGGCCATGGAAATTAAAAAATAAGGTGTGAGTAAATTTAAATGAGAAGTGATTGCTAAAATAATTGCAATTAAGCACATGGCAAGTTGGGCGCCGAAGAGAACTTTTTTGCGGTTATATTTATCTGCAATAATTCCCGCTGGAATAACTAAAAAGATAACGGGCAAAAATTGTGAAAAACTTATCATTTCAACTAAAAAGGCAGAGCGTGTTTGATCTGCCACGACCCAGCCTTCAGCTACATTTTGCACCCAATTGCCTATGTTAGATAAAAGGGAGCCTATCCAGATAAGAAGATAATTTTTATGGGCAAGAGCGCGAAGACTTCGAGTCATAGAAAGAGTATCATCTCACCTGCTAAAAAATAACGCTAAGTATAATCTTGTATTTTGAAAAGTTTCTTTTTGACAGTATGTTTCAACGCCAGTACAAAGTTTGGATGTCTTTAAAAACACTGCCTAGGTAGCTCAGTCGGTAGAGCAGCGGACTGAAAATCCGCGTGTCGGCGGTTCGATTCCGTCCCTAGGCACCACACTCCTTTTAAGCATTGTTAACTATTGTGAATTTAGTTTTTGCCTCTTCCGTGTGGGCTAAATCTGGGCTATTCACTCCAAAACTAACTATCTTAATTGCGTTTTCTAAGTGGGTTGGACTTAGATGTGCGTATCTTTGAGTTTGCTCAATTCTTTTATGACCAAGTATTTTTTGAAGGTCATAAAGGTTGCCCCCGTTCATCATAAAGTGTGAGGCAAATGTGTGGCGAAGATCATGAAACCTGATTTTATTTTCAATGCCTGCCTTTTTTTGAGCTTTTTCAAAAACCCTGTAGAGGTGATTAGTATCAATGGGGGTGCTATCTGGTTGGCTAAAGACAAAACTACTTCGCTGTTGTTTAACTAGAGGCCATAAAACTTTTTGAACTTGGTCATTCATGGGAATGGTTCTTCTTTCATAAGTTTTAGTGGCTTCACGTAAACCATGGCGGCTGTAAGTCCTAATCACATCAATTGTTTTTCTTTCAAAAGAAACGCAATCCCATTTAATACCTGCAACCTCGCCTTTTCTAAGCCCCGAGTTTAATACTAAAACATAAATTGGGTAATTTGGATCATTGATAGTTGATCTTAAAAATCTCTCAATTTCATTTTTAGTCCAAAAGACATCCTTTGAGGGATCAACCTTTAAAAGTTTAAAGTTTCTTAAAGGACTAATAGTGAGGTGGTCCCATCTTATAGCGTCGTTAAATATGCCTTTAAGTATTTCAATTGAGGCATTTATCCCCCTTGGCATTCTACCGGCGGCTTTTAGGTTGGCTAAAATTTTATTAGCATGGCTTGTTGTAATGTCTCTTAGCTTTAAATTGCCAATTACAGGTAAAAAATAGTTTTTAATTTCGCCACTGTATTTGGTTTGTGTTGCTGGCGTTAGCCTTAATTGAACCTTATCTTTAAACCAAACATCAACAAATTCAGTAAAGGTCAGGTTGTCTTTAATAACAATACCGGTAAGTTCAAAATGGTCTCTTTTATTAAGAGTTTTGCGCTTCCATAAAAGGGCGTCACTTTTTCGGGTAAAAGATTTGCTAACGGGTCTGCCGTTAATATAAACTTTTTCTCTAAACATCACGCCCTTATCTCTTTTAATTTTCTCCATAAATTGCTCCTCGGTTGAGAGGCAATCTGTGGCCTGATTTAGTTTTCAAAGATCGCAGTATTTCACACTGTAAACTAGCAAAAACTAAACCAGGCAACAAGCAATTGCACAGAACAAACATTAATTTAAAAAGGGATATCTGCATCAAAGTTCTCAAAACTAATGTCGTTATCGTCGTAATGTCGTGATTGACCGTTTGTCGTCGTCGTTACGACGTTTTCGTCGTTATTTTCTGACTTTTTTCTAAAAATATGAATAATGCGCTCTTTACCGCGGTTTCTCACAACCTCATAACCCAGAAATTCTAAATTGGGCTTTAGTTCTTGTAGTTTTCTCCCAAAAGATCGGCCTGTTCTTGGTAACAGTCTTTCATCAATATGTGGCAGACTCATGTCAAGCTTGAGCATCTCTAATACGCGGGTAGGAGTTCCCTCAATCGATCCATATTTTTCAAGGTAGCAAAGAAGTAATACCCCAACTGGAGAAGCATCTAATGACTCCTCAATTGATATTTTAATATTTTTATCATAAGCAGACAAAAAGTCATCTTCTGAAAACCCTAACGCTTTTGCTATAGCACATCCCCAAACTACAAAGTCAGCCATTCTTTTTTTGTTCTTAAGTATTATTGTTGGTTTTATTGCCATTGCTTTTGACAAAACATCAAAACAGGCCCCAAGTAATTGCGGCAAAGCCTGACTAAAATCTTGTTCAAGTAATAGCTCTTCTTTTCTATTTTCCTCAGTAACTCGTTCTAGCTCAATTATTAAGCTTCTATCTAAGGCATCAGGATTCTCAACGGGTAAATTAATTCCATTTAATATTAAAACTCTTTTTAATTTATAAATAATGTCGTCATCGTCGGTGTATAGCCTTCGCTTTGAGTGCCCAGCTCCAGTTACAAGCTTGCAAAGCAGGTCTGAATAGTTGTCTTTTAGTCTTCTTAGATTATCTAATGGTATAACCCAGCGATGTGATGCTGCTTGCATAAAAGATTCAGAATTAATTAATTCGATGTCACTAGTATGGCAGGGGTCAATTATTCTGCATAAATAACGTAAGCAACTTGATTTAGCAGAACCTTGAGGCCCACTTAAAATTAAAATCGGGTGTCCGATTTCAGGTATAAAGGATGATATTAAAAAAGTTAAAATTAGTACTTGTTGATCTTTATTTTTGACATTAACAAAATCAAACAACTTATTAATATTGCCACCGGACTCAGGACAAACCTGATTTTTCATAATAGGGTATTTTTTAAATAAGATTAGAGGTGTGTTGCCAATCTCCCATCCAGTATCAGAAATTTTTACGTAATTAGTTCCTAGGTCGTAATAAAAGCCATTTTCATGCTGAGCGACTCTGACATGTAATGCATGTTCATTGCCTGTAAACTTAGCTTTTGCCTCTAGGTTGCAACAAATTTCCTCTAAAGTTTGTCTTGATAACCCTCGGGAAAAATGAATGTAGACAAAGTGTCTTATATAGTCTTGAAAGTCGCTGCCTCTAATTGGATAAGCCTTAGAAGCATTGTTAATAGTGCAAAAACAATATGCGTCCCCATATTCATCTTTAAAAAAGACAACTTGCTCTAAGTTTAGCTTATCAATTATTTTTTTTGATAATTGACTGCTTTTGGTTTGTTCGATATTTTCATTATTAGATTCCATAATAAATAATCACTTTCTGGAGAGGCGGCAACCTCTCCTTTAATTTTTAGATTTAATTTCGCACTCCCGAATTAATCGAAAAATATGGCTAAAGGCATCATCAACTCTTTCGCTAAAATCAGTTATGATGTGTAAATTTAATTTTTTACCTAGTTCATCAATAAGGTTTTTTACATAATGAACTTCATCCTTGGCATGGCAGATCGAAAGCTTTAACTGTTGTTCTTTAAAGTTTCTCATTTCTGCCCTCTTAAACCCTGCTGAACCCAGGCTTCAAGTTGTTCGGGTAAGAAGCGTACCAGCCTGCCTATTTTCACGAAGCTAACCTCTTTTCTAAAAATTGCAGTTCTGAGCCGACTCTTTTTTATTGCCAGTATTTCTGCGGCTTCTTTGATTGAATATAATTTCTTGTTTGTCATAATTTGCTCCTTTCTGGAGTTGCTAATTATTGTTTGATGTGAGAAATCTACAGAATGAAGCTTGATGTAGCTCGTTCTAAACTAGCGAAAAAAGTAGGGTATAAAGACGAACGTATTGTAGCGCGCGATATTTCCTCACACTTGAAACAATTTAGGGCAGAGCGAGTTGAAAAATACGACTATATTTACAGTCAAATTGATGCCTCATTTTATAGCCATCAAAAGCAGATATTTGACTACCTTATAACTATTTGTAGTTCATATACAAATTTACTTAAAAAGAGCCGTCTACCAGAATTAGCAGAATGCTTTATTCCTATACTTTATGAAATTGGGAGCGCATCAATTATGGATAAAAAGCCTCGTGGTTTGGGGAGCAAAATGCAGGGAACAGAAAGCGTTAGGGATGAGTGCGCTAAAATTGAATACCGAAATGTTTTTAAAAGTAAACTATTTAAAATTAGTAAATTAACTATTGATACACATAGTGATTTCATTAAAACGGGTGCTTCTAGCTGGTATTCTACTTTTGTAGAGAGGTCCTTTGCAGAGTATATGCGTAAAATGCTTTTATTAATGCTAGTAGTAAATGCAGAGACAGAGAGGTACTCTTCCATGCAGGATTTAGGTTGTATGGTTGATATTATCGTTCGTCAAACTAGTCTTGAAAAGGCAAAGGAAATAATTTCTGCAATGTTAGATGACATTCAGATTTTATTAGGAATAGAAGTTAAAAGAGACGTAAATAAAATATGGAAAGGCTATCTTAATTGGCTTGAATAAAAAACAGTCTCCAGAACATTTTGCAAAGAGAGTTGCTGCTAGAAGGTTTTAAACAAATTCCAATTGTTGTTCAGGAATTAAGAACTTTATTACTTGAAACTCAAACAGAGGCAGCGTAAATGTCAACGGCCCTTCTAACAAAGTCTAACGGATCTGCGGACATCTTCCCGTATCCCCAAAATCTACAGGGTTATAGGTTTGTTTTAAGCTGACCCAATGGAGATTACTATAAGAATAAAAGTTCATATTCTCTGGGAGTTTTAATCACCAATTATCTTTTTTTGGAGATTCTTCTGAGGCAATATATTTTTTCAAATCGTCTATCATTTTTTCAAGTGTCTCAATTTCTTCCTTATTTCTGGCCTTTGAAACATTTGGAGTATTGTATTGGCCGTTAGTATCTTTCTGAAAGCGTTCTATAAATTTAACGGTAGTTTTATAGCGACCGTCCTTAATATCTACCCGAAGACGAAACTTAACCCATTGCTCAACTATAAAAGCCATTCCTGTTTTGGCTTCACCATTTCCAATAATTGTTCCCTCCTCCTTGTTTCCATAGTCAACAACTTCTTTCCCACTTACAAACGACTCGGAAAACCATTGCCTCGCCTTTTCATAAATTTGATCTTTTTTTAATTTAGGGATTTCATGGACTTTTGAAAATTCATTCTTTAATCCTTCTTCTTTTGCTTTATCTTCAGCTTTTACGAAATGGGTAGTAAGTAGTGAGCAAAAGAGTAAAGTAAAAAATAAAATACGAGTATTCTTAATCATATTTGATAGCTCCTTAGTATGAGTGACTCATCGGTATAGTCAAGTATCTGCTTTAGTCTTTTGTTATTCACAAGCGATTTGGTCAAGTCGAGTCCTGGCGCTGTCACTTTGGCTATTTCTACACAAGAAGCGGGCGCATCAGAGCGTTTTAGTATTCTCACAGCCTTTTCTTGTTGAGATAAGGGTTGGCTTGCGCATGCAGCTAAAGTAAAAAGCGCTGTTAGTAATGTTTTTTTCACAGTTCCTCCTATTTAAAATATAGCTAACGCAGCAAAGATCGGCATTTTAATAACGAACTTTATAGTACGTGTTTTATTTAGTTCGTGTAATGCACCATTTAATCATGGCGAGCGACAAGGGTTATGATAGACTTTTAAAAAAGGTGGCTGAAAACGTAAAAAGGCTACGCAAAAAGCAGGGGATAACACAAGAGGGCATGACAGACTTTGGTTTTAATTATAGGCACTACCAAAAAATAGAAGGCGGAGAATATAGTTTTAACTTATTTACGCTTCATCGCCTATCACAAGCGTTCAAAGTAGAAATAAAAGAATTTTTTAAGGATTAGTTTTATGGCCAGTGAAAAACAAATTTTAGCTAATCAGTTAAATGCACAGAAAAGTACGGGACCCGTAACTATTGAAGGTAAAGAAATTGTCTCAAAAAATGCTATTAAGCATGGACTGCTATCAAGTGTGGTTGTTTTAGAAGACGAGGACCAAGATAAATTTAATCAACTTTCAGAAAGAATTTATACTCATTTTAAACCAGAGAATGATCTCCAAGAGTTGCTAGTGGATAAGCTTGTGGCTACCGCCTGGCGTTTAAGAAGAGTTTTAGTAATTGAAAAGGGCATTTTAAGCGAGGATGTGTTTGATCTAAATTTCAGTTTAAATGATAGCTCTAGTTTGGCCCAGGCCTTCACGAAGTCATTGCCAAGTATGGCGGTATTAAATAGGTATGAAATAACCCTTCAAAAAGAATTTTATTCTCTTATTCGGCAATATCAATTAGGTATTCTCTAATTGGCTTTGTTTGGTAATTTTTAATTGACCTTATTTGGCCCTGCTAGGGAGGCCTTTATTTTGAGGGTGGTGGGCAGTGCTATTAGCAAAAGTGAGAATGGTTTAACTAGCCCAGAGGTTTATACTATGGCAAGAATTGCTGATATTTTAGGCGTTAGCGTATCTGTGTTAGTGGATATTTCAAAAAATAAAGAATAGCTGTAATATTTTGTAGGCTTCTATCTATTTATACTCAGTTTTAATTCTACTTTGCTCTTCAAAATATTTTTTAAGCTTAGTTTTAATATTGTTATTATTTAATTCAGTCAAAAGCACTTTAACTCCAGCTGTGCTAATATAAAAATCTGTGCTAGGTATTTGCATAATACTAGTGGACCTGTTTGGCATAGATATAATGAATTGGTAATCCTTGGGTTTTTTAGTAAAAAATATTAACTCTAAGTTTTGGGAGCTGGTTGGGTAGTGCTGACCAAATAATTTATGGCTAGTGGTGATGGCGTTTACGGTTCCAATAGTTTTTTGAAATTTATCATTTTTGGAGGCGGCCTTTTTTTCCCATTCTCTGTATTTGTTGACTAATTTTAAAAAGGAGATCATTTCTTCTGTTTCTAGTAGAAAGCAATTTTCGATAGTAGTTTCATTAACACAAAAATGGATGCTCTCAATTTTTTGAGCTTTTTTATCTTCAACTTCAATAGTGGCTGTTAGCGACATATTTGCAGGTATCTGCTTGTGAAAAATTGTATTGTAAACATAAGCAGGAACATCGCCTAAGACCAAGTAAACTGTTTTATCTTCATCTGTAGTTTCAATCTCATCTGCAATAGAGAGATTGCTAAGGGCAATTAGCAAGCAAAAGCCCATTACTAAAATTTTCATAACTTAGGTGTGCCCCCCTATATGTTAGACTTAATATCGGAGGCCCTTTATTAGTATTAAATATGCGAAACAAAAAACAATACTTTGGTTTGGTACCGTAGCTAGTATGCTGCATAAGTTTTTATATGTGTCTTATATCATCAAAATATACCAGTTGCAGATTTTGAAGCCATAACTAATCATAAAATATGGCTATCTGCTGTAATAGCTAAGGCAGCACTATGCTCCATTCAACGGGATGATTTTAGCGGCTAAAGATAAAGCAACCAAATTAGTCGCATCCACAACTCGGGCTTAATATCCCATCACAGCAAACCGCCCTTCCGTTAGAACAGCCGCAAACACCTTCGTGATGCGAACAGCACCCGCGTCTTAAATCAGGAAATTTATTTCGTGCTGTTATATTTTTAGATGTCTGAGCATTTAAGGCACAACCAGTGTTTGCCTTGGTATTAATTGTCTTGGCGTTGTCTGCGCTTAGTTGAAAGCTAAACAGTATAACTGAAGTCATAAAAAATCCTTTGATCATATTCCCTCATTTCTTTTTGATAATTAAAGTTATCGGTTTTGTTTGAGCTTAATATTAACAAAATTTATTTATAAAAAATGTAGAGGTTTTTGCGTGCACCGTCTATAAACTGTTATTTTAGATTCCCGATACATAAGAATTTGTACTCCAAGGCTCTAATGCGACAATGGACAAGCAAAAATAAAACAAAAATTTGTGTGCAAATAGGCGCGCTAACACAGACCAACGGTGGGCATAAAAATTTTGATTATCTGATAGTGCATTAAATATTATCTGTTTATATGCCGATGAGCGTGTAAATTTATTGGGGGAGACAAATGGCAATTTCACTTAGAACTAATGAAAAGGTGATGGCAAATACAGATTTTCATTGGTTTATTTATATTGGTCCTGTGTTTTGGATGATTTTATGCACAATAACTTCTATTGGTATGTTTACTGATAGTAGTAACGGGCCATATGCAGTTTATGTTTTATTATTAGGAGCGGGGCCTTTTGCTTACAAATATCTTAGTAATGTTTGTAAAGACTATGTTTTAACTAACGAGCGGTTATATTTAGAAAATGGAATTCTTGCCAAATCAAAAAAAGATATTCCACTAAATAAAATAAACGATGTTGAATTGCACCAAAGCCTGATTCAAAGAATTTTTGGCTGTGGGAATCTTATAATTTTAACGGGCAATGATAAGCCTCATGTAATGAAGAATATAGCCAAGCCAGAACTATTTAAAAATAATGTCAGCCAGATTATTCATAAAGGTGTACAGAATTAAGCGCCACTCTTTTGAGATTTTTAATGGGTTATAATAACCAAGAACAGTTGTAGGCTTTATCTATTGAGGCACAGTCGTTTTAACACCCCAGTCTTATATCCACAAAACCTACACCAATTGCCTATGTACTACTTATAGAAGTTTGTTTTGAATTTAGGATGCTTATGGGTAATATCAGTGACAATAAGTAATAATTCGAATTGAGATTAAAGGGTGGTCTAATTAGACTAAATATAATCTCTGCCAAATTTATCTATACACCAAGTCAGTAAAGGTTTTTTATTTTTTTCCAATCTTCTTCGGATTTCTATAAAATTTATTTAACTGTAACCGATGTTAAGTGTATATTAAGGATGAAAATGAAAAAGGTATTATTTGTTCTAATGTTTATTTTGGGCTGTACACATATTTCTACAAATGTCCAAAGATTCAATAGGATAGGAGAATATTTCGATAAAACAGTTTTTATCTCTCCTCTTGGAGAGGGGCAAGCAGCTAGCATTGAGTTTGATACCTATAAAAAGCTAGTTGAAGAAGAATTAAATAAGTATGGTGTTTATGTAAGCGAAAAAGAACAAGGTTCCGATTGGATACTTAAAATGAGCTATGGAGTTTCCGGTTCTCAGACTGAAGTTAAATCAAGTCCAATCTATGGACAAACGGGCGGAGGGACAACATACAGTTCTGGTACCATCAATTCATTTAGTGGAAATTCATATAACTATTCGGGATCAACTTATACAGCCCCTACCTACGGGGTTGTCGGCTCTTACAAGAGTTCAAAAATGACTTATAATAGATTTTTAATTGTTAAGATTTTTGAAAATAAAAATGGGTCAGAAAATGATAAATTGCAAAGCAAAAAGGTAATATTTGAAGGTAGTGCAAAAAGCACAGGTGAAAACCCGTATTTTGAACCAGTTTCTAAATGTTTATTTGCTGCGATATTTAAAAGTTTTCCTGGTAAGTCAAAAGAAACATTTACTGAAGAAGTTTCCTTTCCATGTAATTGAAATATATTAGATATAAAAAGATAGAGGCAGGAAAGGGGCCACACTTTTAACCATTCTTAGACTTTATAAAATATCGCTATTAGAATTATTTAAAAATCTGTAAGCTGTTTTAAAATGCAAGACATTCATGAGGTGCCTCCAGGAAACTTTTATACAAGGAAAACTAAGGGCGGATTAACCTACAGTATTAAGCCAGAAAAAATGCTTGGCAGTGTGCCTGCTTTATGTTACGTGGACCTGACAAATAACAATTTTGAAGATATTAGAATTCTCGGGTCTGCCTTTTTTGTATCTCAAAATGGCCTTTTCATAACTGCTAAACATGTTGTTGAAAAGGATTTCGATTCAATTCTACTTGGCAAATTGCAACTAGCTGTTTTAAGTCATTATCCAAAAACAGTTTCCTGGTTACCAATTGTAAACATGGTGATTCATAAATACGCAGATATTGCTGTTGGTCAAGTGAAGATCCCAGAGGAAGTTAAAATTTTCTATTTTAGAATTGGAACGTTTGATCTTGCAGCCGGAGACGAAGTAATTACTTATGGATTTTCAAAAACTCTTATTAAGGATGTTCCAGAAAAAAACTTAAAAGAACTTCATTTAAACCCTCAAGTTTACGATGGAAAAATTGTTCAGGCCCATTTAAAAAAAGCAACTAGAGCGAGCCTAACTCCAACGCCATATTACGCTCATGATATTAAATTAGACGGAGGAATAAGTGGCGGGCCTCTTGTTAAAGTTAAAGATGGGGCAGTCTATGCCACCAATTCTACTGGTTTAGAAACTAATGAGTCTGGGGAAGCCCATAGTACATCTACCGATATTAGAATTGCACTTGAATTATCGTTACAATGGCTACCCGGCCAGCCAATAATTTCAGATTATCTAAAAAAATATAACGTAGATGTTTTCAAAACAATTCGAGAGTAGCTCAAAGATATTTTAATTCATGCAAAGCTTTTTCAAAGTTAGTTCCATAAAAATTTGCTAGTGATATTAGTTTTCCTTTTTGTGGTATTTTCCCTGCCTCGATCTGGCTTAAAAGTTGGCGAGATATGCCAATTTTATCGGCAGCTTTATCAATAGAAAGATTTTTTTGGGCTCTATAAATTCTTGCTAGAAATCCCAAATCAATCTCTTTTGGAGATGGCGCATTTAGCATCCTATAAACAAGCATAATTTCTTCAATTGAGGGTGAGCGGGCCATATACTTTTGTCGGAAAAACAAACAAAATGTTAAATTTATTAGATAAAATGTAACAATTTGTTAAATATTGGTGGACTAACAGGTTTGGATTAAATAAAAAATAAATAATATGATCTTTCCAGATATTTCAACGGAGCAATGGCTAGCAAGAAACCCGGACCTAAGGGTGGTTGAAGGGCGATGCAATAGCTGCGGAAAGAAAATGAAAACTACTAAGCCGTTCATTGAGAAGGATTATCTCGGATTGATAGCGGAGGATTGCGATTGCGGAAACGCGACTAACACTGCAATTACAATGATTACTAGAAGCGCTCAAGAACACCGGGAGTGGTTAAAAGTACTTACCTATCACTTGTAGGTAACGTTTAGTTTGAATGCTAGTTCAACAAATGTTGGTGTAAATTTGCTTTTAGCTTCAGCAAATTTATTTTTCGGAAGTGTTCCATCACGTTTCCAGGCTTCTAAACGACGACCGGTGTTGATCCCACCGGTCTTCTTTTTTAATTTTCTATTAACCATTGTTTTGTAAAGTTTGGGATTTAAACTACTAATATAATCCCTCACAATTAAACCAAGTGTTGTTCCTGAAATGCCAGTAGGTGCCTCTAATAGGGTCACCTCAACTGTGGATGTTAAACGTCTTATAGAAAAGACGAGAGATATTAACCCTGCGCCCTCTCCCCAACATAGAGCCCCTTCAAGCTCTGTACTCCTATGATGTCTAATACCGATTAGACCTCTAATTTCTGATACAACTTTGCCTTCAATCATTAACTTATGATTGTTAACCACGGTGTTTTTATCGGTATTTTGTAAATACCCCATCGCCGCATCAAAAATCTCGACTGCAGTGTCTTGCTGTAATGCCATAAAACCTTCCTTTGTTTATTGCCCCCAAGTGTTCTTGAGCGCAGTGAAAATAAGCTAGTTTTGGAAGAAAGAAAAAGAAATTCGTGCATGACATCTGTGCCTGCCCAATAAAATGGGCTAAAAATGGGCTAACCACCCCATAAATAACAAAAATAGCCCACAAAAGACTAATAGTATTTAATTAAAGGCTAAAGGGTTATTTATCAAACCATGAATAACTTTAATTGAGGGTTTGACTTTCTTAACATACTTTTCAATTTGAAGTGTTTCATCATTGCTATGTAAACCAAGCAATATTATTTTTGAAAACCTATCTTCATTAATATTAGACTTATATCTAACTAGTAGCATCAAGTTGCGTATTATTTCAAAAATAGAAACAATAACTAATAATATGTATTTATTTCTTCGGGCCCTATTTTAAATTCCATTTTTATTACCCTCCCGCTTACAAAGCTATTAACAGGGATAACAATAACATGTATAAAAAATTTTTCATTTTTTGAGTATTTTCTAGTCTATGCATTATCTAAATCACAATTATATCTAAACCATGTTTTTTAAAAATGCTTTTTAAAAGTAAAATTTCACTCTCATTCTTAATGCCCAGGGGTAGATGATAATTTGTTTGGCCATTTAATTGCTTTTTATACGTAATTTCAATTCCATAATAATTTTTATATTTTCTAAAAAAAGGAAAGTTTGCAGCCTTATGTATTATTACAGAACTAATTAATTTGATAGGTATGCGCTTTACCTCTTTTTTTTCTGATGCATAAAGGGCTAAATCTGAATCATCGATTGAGAATCTGTGGTAAGCCACCATGGGAACGGATTTTAGCAATTTGTATAGAAAAAAGATAAAACCGAAAAATAAGAGAAATAAAAAATAACCATTTAAAATTTTAGTATTTAAATCAGAAGTGTTTTGGTTTCCATATACCAAGGCAATGAGATGCCCAACCAAATAAAACAGTACTAAAATAAAAACTATAATTATAAAATTTGGCAGAGAATAAATTAATGCACTTTTATATGTTCTGATATCATGTGGACCTATTTTAAACTCTTTTTTTATCACCCGCCAGCTCCTCCAATTGGTACGGGTGGTGGAGGAATATATTTTTTGGGCTTCACAGGGGGTGCATTTAGAATTGTGCTTTGAGTAACGTCTGAATAATATGGCATTTTCGCCCAGCCTGCTATTGCTCCACCAATAAAACCAAAAGTAAATCCCACTAAGGCGCCTAAAAGTGGTGCCTCTGGATTAGAAATAGCTCCAATTGTTGCGCCAACTAAACCCGTGCCTAATCCGGCATAAATGGCGCCCGCGGTTGTTCCAATTAAGCCAAATG
This sequence comes from Oligoflexia bacterium, assembly GCA_016715815.1. Classification (GTDB taxonomy): domain Bacteria; phylum Bdellovibrionota; class Bdellovibrionia; order JABDDW01; family JABDDW01; genus JADJXN01. Next base: position 171,921 of record JADJXN010000002.1, on the reverse strand, counting down.
CAGTGGCGCTTCCACCTATAATAGCCGCTCCCAAGTAAAGCCCGCCGACAGCTCCTAGGCCGCCTAGTAATCCAGTTAATGCTCCAACCCCGATAGCTTTTAATATATCATTTCCGGTTAAAGCTGCCCAGATTCCACCAGCTAAACCGCCTGATATTGAAGCGATTAAGGGTATTGCTAAAAACCATACAAGCTCTCCAGTCGGGTCTGTGTAATAACTTGGACGATTTTGTGCATAGTTAAATTTATTAATGACTGTGGCGGAGTTTTCCATTTTCCCGGGATCCGGATCCTCCTGCAAGAATCTCCCAATTTGAGGATCGTAGTACCTTGCACGATAGTAGTAATTGCCAGTCTCAGAGTCTAACTCGCGGTTAGTGTAAGTATAGGCGGTGTTAACAATGGGTGAGGTAGTGATATCAGCACCGGCACCATCTTTAATATTTTGAATAGTACCAAATGAAGTGTAGTTGTAATGTTGTACTAAATTACCACTTGAATCAGTAATGTCTGTGACTGAACCTAAAGCATCTTTTAAGTAATAATAGCTTTGAGCATTTTGAGCAACATTAGCACTTTGTCCTTGAGATGTAACATCAACAGCTAAAGTATCATCAGTGCGTAAACCTGATTGAGTGTAACGTGCAAGGATTTGATTATTACCATCAAGCTCTACAATAATCTCTTGGCCGTCATAGATAAAGTTGTGGGTAAAAGATTTTGAGCTATCAACAAGATCGTTGATCTTTTTTTGCACACGTCTGCCAAGGGCATCGTAAGTGTAATTAATGTTTTTTATCTGTGGGCCATACTGAGCAACACTTAGCATGCCGTTATAAATATTAACTGTTTTTAATTGGTTTTCAGAGGTGTATTGATACTCATAGGCAAGATCAGTTGAGTTTCTTGGGTACTTACGGATGAGGTTACCGTTGTTATCATAAATATATAAATACCTGTAATCTTCATTAAGCCTTTGAGAAGAGGCATCATAAGTGTAATTGCCATTATTATCAGAAAGTCTGTTACCCACACTATCATAAGTATAGTTCTCATCACCAAGGTCAGCCAACTTTGGCTTCAAGTGCTTGCCCCTAACTTTCTCTAACTATTTGTATTAAAATGGGTTTAATTTGAGTGTCCCTTTGAAGTCCGTTTAGTTCGAGTGACAATTTTTCCATTGCTGAATTGTTTTTAATCCTTGTTGGCATAAAGGTGTGTGCATCAAATTTAAAGTGAAATAGCTTGGTTTCACTTGCTTGAAATGTTATGGGTGTATTTATTGAATCAAGTTTCTTATTTTCGCCTTTAATATTTTTTAATTCCAAATATTTGTTTGCAGCTATGCTTTTTATTTTTATCGCTTTTGGTTCAAAAAAAAGTTTTTTATTAGCTGTATTTTTTATTGAAATATCAGCAATGATATTAAAATTGAACAAATATACGGTGCCACTTAATTCAACCCCACCTTCTTTGTCAGAGTGAGTGAATGTGATCTTGCCTATTTTTTGTGTTTCTGATGGAGGTGGCATTACTGAACTTTTGTAATAGGTTATGGTGTCGCAACCCACACAAAATAATAAAATTAAAAAAGTATACATTTTCATTAGAAAAAATCTCCTAATATATCGGCTCCAGATTCCCACCAAGCGCCTAAGCTTGTTGTGCCTAATAAGCCCAATCCCAAGTATGCTGCTCCACCAACTTTAGGTCCAAAAGCACCAGCCAAGACAATGAACTGTATTGTATGTCCAAGTGAATGACTTAGCAAGCTCGGATAAGTGCCACCAAAATAAGCACTAGTACCGATTGTTAAATCCCCGCCAGCAAATCCAAGAATATTTGTTCTTGAAGCTACCATACCCTGATACCAGCTATTAGCACCAACTTCTTGAATGCCGCCTCCAAAAAAGTGTCCACCCAATGCAGCTAAACCGAGAAATGCAGCAGAAATATTAAAGATAATTTCTGTATTTTGCCAAAACTGGTCCCATTTTCCAGTTATTGCACTATATATTCCTGATACAACCATAGAACCTAAAAGCGTTGCGCCTACAGCTGCGATAGAGCCAATAATACTACCGCTTGTTAAAGTTAATGTTCCTAATGCAAATAATGCGGCAATAAAAAATTTTCCAGAAGGATCAACAAGATTAATAGAGTTATTATTGACATAATTAAATCTGTTAATAACAGAACTAGGCAATGTTATTTTCCCCGGATGAGGATCCTCCTGCAAGAATCTCCCAATTTGAGGATCGTAGTACCTTGCACGATAGTAGTAATTGCCGGTCTCAGAGTCTAACTCACGGTTAGTGTAAGTATAGGCGGTGTTAACAATGGGTGAGGTAGTGATATCAGCACCGGCACCATCTTTAATATTTTGAATAGTACCAAATGAAGTGTAGTTGTAATGTTGTACTAAATTACCACTTGAATCAGTAATGTCTGTGACTGAACCTAAAGCATCTTTTAAGTAATAATAGCTTTGAGCATTTTGAGCAACATTAGCACTTTGTCCTTGAGATGTAACATCAACAGCTAAAGTATCATCAGTGCGTAAACCTGATTGAGTGTAACGTGCAAGGATTTGATTATTACCATCAAGCTCTACAATAATCTCTTGGCCGTCATAGATAAAGTTGTGGGTAAAAGATTTTGAGCTATCAACAAGATCGTTGATCTTTTTTTTTGCACACGTCTGCCAAGGGCATCGTAAGTGTAATTAATGTTTTTTATCTGTGGGCCATACTGAGCAACACTTAGCATGCCGTTATAAATATTAACTGTTTTTAATTGGTTTTCAGAGGTGTATTGATACTCATAGGCAAGATCAGTTGAGTTTCTTGGGTACTTACGGATGAGGTTACCGTTGTTATCATAAATATATAAATACCTGTAATCTTCATTAAGCCTTTGAGAAGAGGCATCATAAGTGTAATTGCCATTATTATCAGAAAGTCTGTTACCCACACTATCATAAGTATAGTTCTCATCGTTAATGCCAGTGCTTGCGGGGTGGCGAGCTGAGGTTAACTGAGAATTAGCATCATAACCATAACTATGAAGGCCGTAAGAGGTATTAATAGATAATACATTGCCAAGGCCATCACGAGAGTAGTTAAAGCTTGCAATGGTGCCGGTGCCAACATGATTAATACTTGAAATAAAGTTTGAGTTATCAAAGCTAAATTGAGAATTTGATCCTGGGCGCGACAGGCTTATTAGTCTGCTCATGTCATCATAGTTAAAACTAAAAACCTCTGCTTTATGGTTACGTAAAGAGGTAAGCCTATTAAGTTCATCGTAATTATATAAAACAGCAGCACCTGAGTTATCTGTCATAGATAATCTATTATTGTTGGCATCATAGTTAAATTGCAAGGTTGATTGGGGCAAACTCGCTCCTGCACCTAAACCTTGGCTATTTACACTTGTTACGCGGTCGGCAACATCAACGCCAAAGGTAATTTGAGAATTTAAATTATTAACCCCAACTAAGTTACCACGAATGTCGTAGGCATAGTTATAAGTATTATCAGGCAGAGTTTTTTGCACAAGCTAATAGCCTTTAATTAAAGGCTAAAGGGTTATTTATCGAACCATGAATAACTTTAATTGTGGGTTTGACTTCCTTAACATACTTTTCAATTTGGAGTGTTTCATCATTACTATGTAATCCAAGCAATATTATTTTTGAAAACCTGTCTTCGTTAATAATAGACTTATATCTAACTAGTACCCACTTCATATTATTTTTTTTAATAAATTGAGGTGTTAACCAGAAAAAATTGTCACAAAATTGAATATATTGAACCGCTTCATAAGAAATATGTATTATTAAATTATTTGATTTATCAACAATTTTTATTCCAGATTCAGATAAAATAAACCTATAAAACACAAAAAGTGGCAAAAGCAGCATCAAGTTGCGTATTGTTTCAAAAATAGAAACAATAACTAATAATATAGATACGATCTTTATCATTTGAAAATGAAACTTTAAAAGATTGCCATAAAGATATAATTGAATGTAGTAAGTTGAAAAAAAAATAAAAAAATAAAGCAGCAGTAACAAGCAATATTTTTTTAATAAAAGGGGCAAAATAAACTTAACACCACTTAGATATGTATTTATTTCTTCGGGCCCTATTTTAAATTCTTTTTTTATCACCCGCCGGCCCCTCCTATAGGTACAGGTTTTGGTCTTATATATTTTTTGGGAACCACATTTGGTGGTACTGGAGGAGCATTTAATATAGTACTTTGAGTTAAATCCCCCCAAAATGGTAGTGTGCCAGCACCAGCGATAGCGCCACCAAGAAATCCAAAGAAAAAGCCGACAAATGCGCCTAATAAAGGAGCTTGAGGTGTGGTAATAGCACCTACAGCTCCACCTACTATACCCGCACCAAGCCCACCAAGCACCGTTCCAGCTACAGTGCCGATAGCAGCAGCTCCTCCCGCAAAAGCAATACCAATCGCAGCTCCAGCTCCTATCAGTAAACCACCAAATGCTCCGGCAGCGATTCCCTCCCAAATATTTTGCCCCATAACGGCCGCCCAGATTCCTCCGGCAATGGCACCGCTAGCGCCCATTATTAGTGGTATTGCTAAAAACCATACTAGTTTTCCTGAGGGGTCAGTGTAATAACTTGGACGATTTTGTGCATAGTTAAATTTATTAATGACTGTGGCGGAGTTTTCCATTTTTCCGGGATCCGGATCCTCCTGCAAGAATCTCCCAATTTGAGGGTCATAATATCTAGCACGATAGTAGTAATTACCAGTTTCAGAGTCTAGCTCACGGTTAGTGTAAGTATAAGCGGTGTTAACAATGGGATTACTGGTTATGTCAGTACCGGCACCATCTTTAATGTTCTGAATTGTTCCAAAGCTTGTGTAGTTATAGTGCTGAACTAAATTACCACTTGAGTCAGTAATATCTGTGACTGAACCTAAAGCATCTTTTAAGTAATAATAGCTTTGAGCATTTTGAGCAATATTAGCACTTTGTCCTTGAGATGTAACATCCACAGCTAAAGTATCATCAGTGCGCAAACCTGATTGAGTGTAGCGTGCAAGGATTTGATTACTGCCATCAAGCTCTACAATAATTTCTTGATTGTCGTAGATAAAGTTGCGGGTAAAAGACTTTGAGCTATCAACAAGATCGTTGATCTTTTTTTGCACACGTCTGCCAAGGGCATCATAGGTGTAAGTAATGTTTTTTATTTGTGGGCCATACTGAGCAACACTTAGCATGCCGTTATAAATATTAACTGTTTTTAATTGGTTTTCAGAGGTGTATTGATACTCATAGGCAAGATCAGTTGAGTTTCTGGGGTACTTACGGATGAGGTTACCGTTGTTATCATAAATATATAAATACCTGTAATCTTCATTAAGTCTTTGAGAAGAAGCATCGTATACATAATTACCATTACTGTCTGTAAGCCTGTTACCAACACCGTCATAAGAATAGTTCTCATCACCAAGGCCTGTGCTTGCGGGGTGACGAGCTGAAGTTAATTGAGAGTTAGCGTCATAATTATAAGAGTGGTTACCATAATTAGTATTAATAGATAATACATTGCCAAGGCCATCACGAGAGTAGTTAAAGCTTGCAATGGTGCCGGTGCCAACATGATTAATACTTGAAATAAAGTTTGAGTTATCAAAGCTAAATTGAGAATAAGAGCCTGGGCGATTAATTTGCTTTAAACGGCTCATGTCATCGTAGTTAAAACTAAAAACCTCTGCTTTATGGTTACGTAAAGAGGAAAGCCTATTAAGTTCATCGTAATTATATAATACAGCGGCACCACTATTATCTGTCATAGACAATCTATTATTGTTAGCATCGTAGCTAAATTGCAAGGTTGATTGGGGTAAACCCGCTCCTGCACCAAGGCCGGTGCTATTTACACTTGTTACGCGGTCGGCAACATCAACGCCAAAGGTAATTTGAGAATTTAAATTATTAACCCCAACTAAGTTACCACGAATGTCGTAGGCATAGTTATAAGTATTATCAGGCAGAGTTTTTTGTACTAGCTGGTTTAAGCCGTCATAGTAAAAACCAATAACATCCCCATTGGGTGTTTTTTGGCTTACCACATTACCGTTGCCATCATAGGCCATTAAAGTTTTTTGACCCAAGGGAGAAGTTTTTTGCACAACCCTATTTAAATTATCATAATCAAAAGTAGTTAGTTTATTATTTGGGTCAGTAATTTTAGATAATAGCCCGCCAGGCAAATAAGTATAACTTGTGGTTTTTAAATCAGGTGTTGTCACAGAGGCGAGTCTGTTGAGAGCATCGTAGTTATAAGCAGTAACTAAATAGTTTGTTGCATCTTTTTTAGTACTTGAAGTTAAAACATTACCACTTCCATCATAGGTTTTTAAAGTTTCACGGTTTTGGGTGTCTACAACACGTGTGTTATTACCGCGAGAATCATACTCATAAACAGTTGTTAAAACCGATGCACCCTGGTCAGGGCTTTGTTGCACCATAATGGGTAGGCCTAAGTTATTATGTGTTGTGTATGTGGCGCGATTGCCTGGTAAAATTTTAGCAATTTGTAAACCAGTATTAGCATCAAACTGGTTAAAGGTTGTAAAACCACGTCCATCGGTAGCAGTTAATTGGTTACCATAACTATCGTAAGTGTAGCTTTGTGTAATGCCGGTGGCGGTATCAGTTGAAGATAATAAATCATTGGTGTTGGCATCATAATTAAAGCTTACTGTTGTATTATCTGGGCGAGTAATTAAGGTGGGGTTGCCAACTAAATTTCTTTGAATTTTTGTTAAACCACCTTGGGCATCTACTACTGTTGTTACAAAACCGCGATAATCTTTTACAAAAGCGGTTGTGACGTTACGGGCATCTTTAATTCCATCATATACTTGGCCGCTTAAGGTGCCAAAAGATTTTAATTGGCCAACATTTCCGCCAACATAATTGTTACCTACAGTGGCAGAAGCAGAATCGTTAACCTGAACGTTTGTGCCATCAGCACGGGTAACCTGTTGTAACCTATTCCACTGGTTATAAACATATTGGGTGGGGTTTCCCCTCTCATCTGTTTCAGAGAGAAGTAACCCGTCTGGAGAATAGGAATATGTTCTTACAGTGCCATCTGCAAATTGTACACGAGTTAACTGAGAGCCACTGTAACCAAAGAGTGTGGTTTTACCTGCGGGATCAATGATGGCATTAAGTTGATTGCTACCATTATATTGATAAGTCAATGTTTGGTTAACAGGGTCTGTAATAGAGGCTAAGTTGCCTTGGGCATTGTAATTGTAAGTAATTTGTCTGCCAACTCTATCTTGGTTTAAGGTTTGGCGCCCTGCTTGATCAAAAAATATTTTATTACCATTTCTTAAGCTTCTTACCCAGGTGCCATCAGTGTTTTTAATTAAAGTAGATAAATCTGGGTTCACGGGTGCGTAAGCTAAAGGAACATTAACTGAGTTTGATTGTAAAACAACACGTCTAATTTTTTGATGGCCTGAATCTACTATTAATAAATTATTATTATTATCTAAGCCAATTTGAGTGGGGTTACATAAACTTGCATTTAATGCAGAAAGATTGTCTGCTGAATCAGACATATCGCAAGTACTGTTGCCTGCAACAACACTTGCTTGAGAATTATTTAAATTAAGTTGTAATACGCGGTGGTTGGCGGTGTCTGCCACATACAAAAAGTTATTGGCATTATCTATAACCATGCCGTAAGGGCGGTTAAGTGCGGTAAGTTGAGCAATGCTTTGGTTTGCTAAAATTCCTCCCTGTTCAAGTGGTAGGCCCGCAATTGTTGAAATATTGCCAGAAGTATCTACCTTTCTAATGTAGCCGTTTTCTGTTGAGATATATAAATTTCCAACAGAATCATAAACCACTCCACGAGGGTGAAAGAGACTTGCTTGTAGTGCGGCTCCACCATCGCCCAAATCATAGTTTTGGCCGTTACCAACAATTGTTGTAATTGAGTTTGTGTTGGGATCATAAACCCTGACAATATTGTTACCTGTATCTGCAAACACAACTTGGGCAGAAAGTGGGTTAAGTGTAATGCCCATGGGGCCGTTAAGTGCTACATCAGGGGCATTACCGTCGCCGTTAAATGTTGGGTTGCCACCTGCTAATAAATTTTGGCCATAAGCCAAATCGGTATAAGATTGCACACCACATGGGTTGTAATTTGCAGGGTCATAAAAGCCCCAACCAAATGCCCAAATAAATGTGCACCATTGGTTTGTGTAAGCTTCACACTCTTGTCCAGCAGTGGCAGAGCAATAGCTTTGAAGGCCAGCATAAGAATCCCCATAAGCCGTTGTGGGGTTAATGTATTGTCTAATTCCGGCTTTTTGGTTGTAGCTTCCTGCCATTTGGAAAAGACGAGAGTTAAGATCGTCAGTGCCAAACACAGAGCCATCTCCTAATTGAACAAGTTGTGCTGATTTTGATTTTGGCTGAAAATTAACCCAAGTTCTATACCAAGTTGGTGCATAGACAAGAGGTTTTGCGCCATAAAAAGGGTAGCCTGGTAATTCTTGTGTGCGGTAAATAACAGAGTATGGTGGGTTATCATAAAATAATTCAGATGTGTAATTTGTCATTGCGCCCAAAGAGGTTTGGGAACCATTTGTTAGATTAACATTTAAAACTGAAGTGGTTTTATTATCTACGTCATAAGAAGTAACATTTGCTTTTGGCCACTGAGATAAATCAACCCCTTGAGATAAATCAATATTTGTATCTGTAGCATCAAACAAGGTGTTTATATTATTTGAAATGGAATAAATAGCCAAACTTCCATCTTCTTGCTCAAGCAGGACTCTAGGGCTTGTGGTGTTAATAATTCTTTGTGCCCCATTAATTTTCCAGCCCTGGCCGGCGGGAGACTCGGTTTCATTTTGCACATATAAATTAACATTTAAATCATGAGGAAAAACTTGCTCTAAAACTTGGGTTTCTAAGTAGTTATCTTGAGTAACTCTGGTTTCTTCTTTGTTATTAGCAGCATAATTTGTTGCCTTTGTAATTGTGGTTAAAACCATGTGTTTTAGTTTTAGACTATATTTTGCACTTCCTGGGTAAATGCCTGATTGCAAATATTGGTTTGTGTTTGGGTCTTTTAAATCTAGAGCGTAAGAAATAACAGAATTATTTGGGTTGCCAGAAAAATTAACCTCAGCTGATTGAATGCCGCCAACAAAGAACTGCCCCTTGATAGATTCAGGTTCATACCAAGAGGAAGTTTTTTCTTTATAAACAGAGGTAATAAAATACCTAACATAATCAACACAAGAAAAGGTGCCGCAATATTTGTGGTCATCTACAGTGTCTGTAGTGGTGCTATAAGTTCTTGAAAAGCTTACTTCTTGTTTTGGAATATCAAAAAATGTTGAAACCACCGCTGTAGGTTTTGCCCAAGAGCTTTTATAAGTTAGGCTAGGTGTTACATCTCTGCCTAGTGTTTTAAAACTAGAAAGACTTATTGAGGTTGAAAGTGCTCCGTTAAAAGTGTCTGCGCCTGAAGCCTCGGGGTTGTTAACCTGTTGAATAACAGGGCCAATAGGAACTGGATAAATTTGGCTAAAATGTGTAATGCCTTGGCCGGGCTCGGTTACAATTTGAGAGCCTTGAACTTTAGCTGAGCCATCAATTTCCCAAATTCCTTTTTGTGAATTAAGAGACATTATGACCATTTGAACGCCATCAGGTAATTCGTTATCGTTGGGTAAGGTTAGTTGCACGGGCTCATTAAAACTTAAGCCAGAGGGTTCAAGGCTTACAACAGTGTCGGGCACTGCAAATTTTAATGGCTCAATTGTTGTGTATTCAACATTAACAATGCCAATATTAATTGCGCCGCTTTGTGTACCATCTGGGAATATTACTGCACTTGCTGGAATATTTAATAGCACTCCTGGGGCATTGGGGCTTGTGACTACAGCAGCTGCTCCATCTGCAATTTGTGTTTGTGTACCATCAAGTATTAAAGGTGCTAAAAAGATAGGTTGAGGTAATACGTTGATTTGGTTTAAGCCTATATTAATTGAGACTTTTGATGTTGAAAATTTCTTAAGAGGGCCGGTTATAGGAATAATAGCGGTGCTACCATCAATAACTAAAAGTTGGTCTCCGGTAATGGTAAGATCGTTAAAAGTAAAAATACCATCAGTGTTTGTTGTGCTTTGAATGTTTTGAATTCTAACTGTAGCATTATTAATGGGTATTCCTTGTGAGTCTTTTACAAGGCCAGATAGTTTTGTTTTAACTTGGTAGCCCACTGTGGAGCTTTCTGTTTCTTGGCTTGTAGAATTATAAGCAGAAACTGTGACCTGATTAAAATAATCTAGAATAATTGAAAAGCTACCATCAGCATTTGCTACAGCCGTTCCGCTATTAAATAATAAGCCAGCTTTTGCAGTAACGGTTACACCTGGTCTTGCAGCGCCTGCCGCACCTTTTACAATTAATTTTGAGCTATCTGTTCTTAAAGGTTCAACAGTTATAAGTTGGCCATTAATAACTTTTGTCATTACCTGAGCGTTAATAGTTACTGTTGAATAGTTTCCGGCTAAATCAGTGGCTACCCATGTGATAGATATGGGGCCATCTTGGGTGGCAATATCCATTGCACTAAAGCTAAGTTTATCTTGAGATAAATTTAAGTTTTTACCATTAGCAGTAATGGATTGTAGTGGTTCATTACTTCTTCCCGAAAGAGGGTAGTTAATGCTTATTATAAAATCATCATCAGCTGGTACAAGCTCCGTTAGTATGGGGGCTACAGTATCAAGAGTGATACTTGTTAAATTAATAGCATTTGCAATGTTGCCGGCAGCATCAACGCAGGTAATTTTAAAAGTATTTTTACCCTCTACAAGAGTGGCATTAAATGTAAAGTTTTTATCAGCGTTTTGTCCCACCAAAACATCATTCTGGTAAAGATAAGTTGTTGTGGGCGAGTTATCTGTAACTACAACAGGAATTGGAAATATTCTTTGATTGGTTAATACATTATCATTAGCCTGGGTTTGTATTACAGGAATTTGTGTGTCTAAATAAATAGTATTTGCTGTGACAGCTTTTGAATTATTAACTCTATCTGTAGAGGTAATAGTAATACTATTGGCCCCCTCTGTTAATGTGGTCGAAGCACTTAAATAAAATAAATTACTTGTTGTTAGCAAATTTGAATTATGTGTAACAGTGGTAATGGTTGGAGATTGATCCAGAATCTGGATATTTAAAGTATATAAGACTTGGTTGGTATAGAGGTTGCTAGATAAACCATCAGCTATAATTTGCGGTTTAATAACATCAACAAATTTTGTAAAGCCAAAACCTTCATAGCCTGTTGTGCTTAAATTGCCCGTACTATTTTTTCTTTTTAAAACACCCTGGCCATAAAAATCTGCTGTAATGCTATGCTCGTGTTGGCCTTTGTCATCATCATCATCATCTTTGTGTTTGTCTTTTTTATTCTTTTTATCTTTGTCTTTGTGTTCCTTTTTGGTTTTAAAATAACCTGCGCTGTAGGCAATAATATTATTGTTGAAGGCTAGTTCATTTGCAGCAGCATCATTTTCGATTTTAATTCCGTAAGAACTATTTGCAATAATATCATTTGAATCAAAATCTATGGGTTGTCTAATGTCTTTTTGAACTAAAACTCCATTAAGTCCACTATATTCAATAATATTTTTACTTACTAAAGCAGAGCCCATCTTGCTATGCTGCCCGTGGCGAAAAAACTTATCATAAAACTGTCCATGCTTTTTGTGGTGATGGTCATTTTCATTTTGTTCTGTAAATAAAATGGCGTTACCACTGTTATTAAATAAGTAGTTTGAAGCTATTTTTATGTTTTGGTTTGAATCCTCAATTTTTATACCGCTATAAAGCTTTTCAGTATTTTGTATCCAGTTATTGGTTATTGATATAGTTTTATTGCTATCATTGCCACCTTCTATGCTAATAGCATCTTGATTTGTAGCCTTTGCATCAATGTTAAAACCTTGAATGTTAATATTATGATTTTCTTTTAAAACAATACCTTTTATTTTAGCTCTACATTCAGAACGCAGAGTTAAATTAGTTTTTTCTTTAATTTTTAAAATTTCATTATAACTTCCTGGGCCAACATAAATTGTTGAGCTTTCCAGTGAAGCATCAATTGCAGTCTGAATAGACGTAAAATTTGTATTTACCCCACTACTATCTATAAGGGTAACTATATTTGGTAAACATGGGATTAGACCTACAGGAGAGGAAGCCTCAGGATTTTGTGTTCCTGGCATATCTTGAGGGTTTGTGGGTGGAGCAGCCGGAGGATTTGACGGTTGAGTTACATCAGAGTCAGGGGTTCTTGAATTATTACCTGTAAAGCCGTCCAATTTTGGACAGCCCGTCAGTAACAAGACAAACGAACACAAATAGAGTATATTTAAACTCTTCAGCATACGTTCCCCCCAAGGACTTAAAATGTTCTCCAAATCCCTGGAGTGTTATAGCGTTCTTGCCTAATTATTTATTAACAAGCCTTTCGGCTAGGTTTGGACTGGACTTTAGTATTTTAAATAAAAAATATTTAATATATGAAAAGGTTTGCTTATTTAAATTTACAAGATTTGCACAGAATTATTTGATACTAAATTTGTGGGCTAAAAATGGGCTAACACCGACGAAAATGCGCCGCAATAGCCCACAAAAGACTAACTCAAGCCACAGATTGCACAGGTTAATAAAACATAAGTAAAATACTGATATCCTTGACTTTGTTAGAAATTCCAATAACTTAAAAACTAAGAAAGAAAAACGTGCTAAAGGATTCCGTCCCTAGGCACCAGCGAACCACTCCGATATCAGGTATCTGATATCGGATATCAGAAGGCAACGATGAACCCACTTATGCTTATTGACTGGTCAACAATTATTCCCTCAGCGGGCACGGCAATATTCACGTTTATTATTTTAATTGCGCTGACAATAATTATGCGGTGGGTGTTTTGCTGGTACTGGAAAATAAACTACAGGGTCAAATTACTTGAAGAAATTTTAAAAGAACTTAAAAACGGCAAACCACCCCAAAACTAGTTATCTTACAGAATCAATTGCCAATAACCGTTGTGCAAGGCTGGGGTATTGTCTTAAGTAGGTTTCCTTTTCTTGAGAGTTTTTATCAGAAACTTTAGTGGGAGAATACTCGCTTAATTCATGCAAGCGAATAAGAGCATCTTTTAAGTGTTCTTTTGAATATCCTGCGCGCATTAAAATTCTAGCGCCCCTTTTGTCAGCTGCTGTTTCAACAGCAGGCGCTTTTTGCGAAAAAGAATCTACAATAATTGAAAGGTTTCCTTCAGAGACAACTTTTTGCATTCTCTCAGAAGCATTACCAGAAACAATCCAATCTAAATCATCAAGCACTAAAAGAGAAACGTGTTTGCCGGAGCTTTTAAGTATTTCTACAAAACTTTTAACAGAATCCCCGTGGTCCCCATGTGCAAGCTCATGAGCTAAAACGGCACGAAGCTCATTTTCAGTAAGGCTATCTATAACTGGTTCTGTAATATAAATGTTGCAGCCAGTATTAAAAGAATTAACCAAAGTATCTTGAATTACAAAAACCCTGTAACAAGAAGCCATGCGAAAATCTGCAACGTAAGGGCGAAGCTGGCTTAAAAGCATATTCATTTTATATTCTTTTAAAGCAAGCTCTTTATCTGTTTTTGGTTTTTGGGCTTCAAGGAGCATGTTCGTCATGGCCGTACCCATTTTAATATTATCAGTCAGGCCTGGAGTATTTTCTCCGTATTTTTGAATTACATTCCAGAGAACATTTATAAAGGCCTCATAACTTCTTTTTGCTGAGGCGGGAACCACAAGGGCGTCAGGTAATTTTTGTTCCCAAAATTCTTTGGCATTGACATAGTTTTGACTGACAAAAGGTTCCCAAAAAACATAAGCGTTATACAAAACATCGCTGATATCAGAGCCTGCATATTTGTAATAAGATTTGTAATTTCTAATTAAAAATGGGTGAATTTCTTTTTGAAATTTTTGATCCCAATAATTAAGCGTGTTTTCTACGGTGGGCCCAATGAAATTTCCCACACGCTCCAAAAATGTATCGTAATTTTTACCTGCTAACGCTGAACTGCTTATAGTAAGAGCAACTGCAAATACAAATAAGTTTTTCATCAATTTCCCCCCGGAAACCATCCACACACGAATCTACAAGGGCAAATGAAGGAGCACAATCCATTTGCAGTAATTGTAAATTTTACCATTGCCACACTTTCTTAAAAAATCTGATAAAACCAAACATATGAAAACTGCAGCACTGCTTCTAATAATAATGCCGTTTCTAACTTCAACTAAAGTAAATGCGTTAACTAATTCAACGCCTGCTATTGAGACAGTTTTTGATGCAATAGTCACAATTAAAAGCCAAGGTATTGATGTTGAAGATGGTTCTGAAACGCCGGGCTTCTGCAACGGAGCCATTTTATCAGAGAAAATTATATTAACGGCCGCTCATTGCTTAGCGCAAAGTCATGTATTAAATAAAAAAGTAACAGAGATTCAATTAGGTAAATATAAGTATGTGAAAAACCCAAGTGGCGTCACAAAGCGTGTGGGTTATGCCTCGGTGTTTACTCAAATAGAAATGAGCCCTGATTTTATATTTAAAAATAGCCTAATTAAAAAAATGAAATTTGAAGGCTTAACAACAATTGTTATGCCCCATGAAGACATGGCGTTTATAAAGCTTAAAGGCGCTTTGCCTTTAAAAGAATATAGCATTAAGCCGCTAAAAGTAATGTCCCCTCAAATGTGGAGAGAAACAGTAAAAACCCCACATCCCATAACAGTGGTAACTGTTAATTACTTTGCAGAGACGGCCTCAACAGATGTGCGGCGCCAAGGCATATTAGAAAATCTAGAGAGAGTAAATAATTTTGAAGGTTACCATATCAGGTCTCAATCGGTTTCCCGGGTTGAGCCCCTTGATAGTGGCGCGCCCGCCTTTATAAAAGTGGGGGAAGACTATTATATTGTGGGTCTAACCAAAGGCTTGGCAGAGCTTAACGAGCTAAATTGGGATGTATTTCCAATTTTAGTTTACAGTTTGCCTCAACTTTATTTTAATAATTAACTAAAAGTGAGGCAAAGCTATGATTAAAAAAATTTATTTATCAGTTTTAGTTACTGTTGGTTTTTTAGGTGTTCTAGGGTGCTCCCCCTCTCAGGACCAGGTTGATTCTGCAATTCAAAAAGAAATGCAAAAGCGAGAAGACGAAAAAAAGCGAATCTTTGGCTACATTGATCAGTATGTGGCAGAAAGAGGCGGATTGCCTGGCGGCGGACAAAGACCCACGGGAGCGCAGCAACCACCACAGCAACCAAGCTTAGAAGATAAAATTAAAAATCCAAAAAAAGTAGACATCGGAAACTCTCCTTCAAAGGGTTATAAAAGTGCAAAAGTAACAATTGTAGAGTTTAGCGATTTTCAATGCCCCTTCTGTACAAGGGTTAACCCCACCATTGATAGCTTAATGAAAAAATATGCCGGTAAGGTGAAGCTTGTTTTTAAAAACCTTCCCCTGCCAATGCATCCAGATGCAAAGCTTGCAGCACAAGCAGGGCTAGCAGCACACAAGCAAGATAAGTTTTGGCAAATGCATGACAAAATGTTTGAAAACCAAACCAAACTTAAAAAAGAAGATTTAATGGGTTATGCAAAAGAGATGGGCCTTGACCAGGCAAAATTTAAAAAAGATCTAGAAGATCCTAAAATTGTAGCCGCCGTTGAAAAAGACATGCAACAAGCACAATCTTTAGGGGTCAATGGTACGCCAGCATTTTACATAAATGGTGTAGAGCTTGTGGGCGCTCAACCCGAAGAAGAATTTAGCAAAGTTATAGATGCGCTGTTAGGTAAGTAGTTTTGTGGTCGATTTAAAAAAAGAGCTTTTAAAAAACCCCTTTGTTCTTGCCCCTATGGCAGGAATAACAGACACAGCCTTTCGCAGTTTTATGCGTGAGATGGGCTGTGGGGTTGTTATCAGTGAGCTTGTCTCCGCCCACGGAATTGAACATAAAAGCCTAAGAACAATTGAGCTTACAAAGTTTTCAGAAATTCAACGCCCAGTAGGAATTCAAATCTTTGGTGAAGATGCAGGCGTGCTATCTAAAGCTGCACAATTTATTGAGGCCCAAGGTGCAGACTTTGTAGATATTAATTTAGGTTGTCCTGTTCCTAAAGTTGTTAAAAAGGGTGCTGGCTCAGCATTACTCAGAGAGCCTTGCACATTAAATAAAATTCTAAAGCAAGTAAAAGACTCCATAAAAATCCCACTGACAATCAAAATTAGAACCGGCTGGGATGATAAATCTGTAAATGCCCATGATGTTGTTAAAGCTGCTGCTGATGCAGGGGTGAGTTGGGTGGCCATTCATGGGCGCACAAGAGCCCAGGGGTATTCAGGACGCGCGAATTGGGAATATATAAAAGAAGTAAAATCAAAAGCCAGCATCCCCATCATTGGAAATGGGGATATTACTTTAGCCAAAACGGCCGTTGATAAACTTCATGAATCAAATTGCGATGGCGTGATGATAGGCCGAGGGTGTTTAAAAAACCCATGGATTTTTAAACAAGCCTTAGAGCTTTACCAAACAGGTGAAGAGAAAAAATTTGATAAAGACATTTGCCATGCCCTGGGAAGGCTTAAGGTTTGGGTGGCAGAGCGGGGGGATGAGCGCTATTCAACATTGCAAACTAAAAAATTTGTAAGCTGGTTTTCAAGCGGTTACCCTGGCAGCCAGGCTTTTAGAAGTAAGCTTTTTAGTTTTAAAAGTGCACAGGAAATTTATAGTTATTCAATGGAGTATTTTTCTCAATTTAATATTTCAGAGCAAATAGACACAAGTCATGAGAACTTTCTCATGGGCGGACATGGCTAAATAAAAAATAAAACTCCGGTAACTAAAATCACAGGTAAAAGAATAAATATAGACCACAGCATGTAGCCTAAAAACGTTGGCATCTTTATGCCTTCAGAGCCACAAATGGCTTTAATTAAAAAATTAGGCCCATTGCCAATGTAGGTAAGAGCCCCAAAAAAGACAGAAGCAGAACAGATGGCCATTAAAATAATTTCATCTAAAGAGCGGTTATTAACCAGCTCAATGATGGGATAGTTTTTTTCAAGGCCACTGGCCACTGAAAGCATGGCTGCAAAAGTTGGTGCGTTGTTAAATGTGCTAGAAAGTGCTCCTGTGAGCATGTAAAACCCCCAAGCGGTTTTATCTATCTCTAAAAAGGGCGCCCTTTGCTGTAGATACTCTAAGGTAATGGGCATGGTGGCAAAAATTGCGGCAAACAAAAGAGCCACTTCTTTAAAGGGTTCCCAAGAAAAATTATTAGAACTATGAATTTGCTGTGGAGTTAACTTCGTACTTAGCTGAATTATTCCTACAAGTAAGGCCACTCTTACAGCCATTTTCCACCAGCCCCAATGGGCCGGTAATAATTCCGGAGCCAAAAGTGCTAAAACCGTGGCGCCTACTAAAACAATATTCCACTTACCTAGAATTTTAAAAGGCTCTTTTACTTCGCTTATAAGGGGGCCTTTAAAATCTGGATCTTTTAAAAATAAATAGGAATCAAGGGCCACAAAAATACTAATAAGCAGTGTAATTGCAAAAAGCCAGACGGGGAAAAGCTTTAGCATCCACCAAAAATCAATGCCCGCCAGAAAGCCATAAAAAAGTGGTGGGTTTCCAAGGGGAGTTAACAAGCCGCCACAATTTGAAACAATAAAAATAAAAAACACAAACACGTGAGTGCTATTTTTTCTGCCACGGTTACTGCGAATTAAAGGCCTAATAAAAAGCATGCTGGCACCTAGTGTTCCAATCAAATTAGCCACCAAAGCTCCGCCGAGCATAAATCCCATGTTGGTTATGGGGTTGGCCTTTGGGGTGCCGCTCACATAAAGCCCACCCCCAATTTTATAAAGGGTGCCTAAAACCAGAATAAAGTTTACGTAATCAACAAAACCCCGCAATGCAAGCTTTGAGCTTAGATAAATGGTTAAAAACACCGTAGGCAAAGCCAAAAAGCTCAGAGTCCAAGCACCGTATCTTTTCCAAAAAGATGGAAAAAAACTATGCAAAATGGCAATAGATAGTAGAACAAGTACAAAAGGTAGGCACATCCAAGGCTGAAGACTCATATGTTTACTAAGATTAACTTGATTTGGATTAAGTTGCAAATTACTCTTTTGACCCATGTCAGCCCAAAAAATAAGAAATATCGCCATTATAGCCCACGTCGACCACGGTAAGACCACACTGGTTGACGGGCTTTTAAAACAAAGTGGTACTTTTAGAGCCAACGAAGTTGTTGCTGAAAGAGTTATGGACTCAATGGATCTTGAGCGCGAGCGAGGGATCACCATTATGGCCAAAAACACTTCCGTTTTTTATGATGGTCATAAAATAAATATTGTAGATACCCCGGGACATGCCGATTTTGGCGGAGAAGTTGAGCGCACGCTAAAAATGGTAGATGGAGCCATGCTTTTAGTTGATGCTTCTGAGGGCCCACTGCCGCAGACAAGATTTGTTTTAAAAAAAGCTTTAGAGAGTAATTTAAAAATTATTGTTGTTATAAATAAAATAGACCGCTCTGATGCCAGGGTTGACGAAGTAGTAAATGAGGTTTTTGATTTATTCATTGATCTAGATGCCCAAGATTGGCAAATAGACTTTCCCATTATTTACGCCGTAGCACGCGAGGGTTGGGCTGTTGAAGATTTAAAAGACAAAGACGATCCTAAAAAATCTTTAGAGATAATTTTTAAAAAAGTAATTGAAGTAATACCGCCCCCAAAAGGACAGCCTGATAACAACTTACAAATTTTAGTTACAAATATTGGCTATAATAATTTTGTAGGCAGGCTTGCCATTGGCCGTGTCACAGAGGGGACAATTAAAGTGGGCGACACCGTCAGCGTTTGTAAAGCTGACCGAGTGAATAAAATTCGCGTGGTCGCGCTTTATACCTATGAGGGGCTCAGACAAGTTGAAACACAAAAAGTTGAAGCCGGAGATATTTGCATTATTGCAGGCGAGCAGGGAATTGAAATAGGAGATACTATTTCAAGTGTGGAAAACCCAGCGCCAATGAGCCGTGTTGTAGTTGAAGAGCCCACAGTGAGCATGATTTTTTCTGTAAACAATGGCCCTTTTGCCGGTAAAGAAGGGGATATAGTTACAAGCAGAAAAATTCTAGAGCGCCTTGAAAAAGAACTTCTTTATAATGTTTCTTTACGTTTAGAAAAAACTGACTCCACAGATTCTTTTAAAGTTTATGGTCGAGGCGAATTGCAACTTGCCATTTTAATTGAGCAAATGCGGCGCGAAGGTTTTGAATTATTAGTAAGTAAGCCAAGAGTTTTGTTAAAAGAAATTGATGGTCAAAAATGTGAGCCAATGGAAAATGCCGTGTTTGACATCCCAGAATTTTCTGTGGGAATTGTGACAGAAAAAATGGGTGTTAGAAAAGGTGTGATGACCAACATGGTAAATAAAGGCTCAGGTCGTGTACGTTTAGAGTTTAAAGTGCCATCGCGAGGGCTCATTGGTTATAGAAGTGAATTCTTAACCGACACCAAAGGCACTGGAATGATGAACACCATTTCAGCTGGCTATGAGCCTCTTAAAGGTGAAATTGGTGGGCGTGTGAACGGCGCTTTAATTGCTGACCGTGGTGGAGAGAGTGTGGCTTATGCACTTTTTCATTTAGAACCGCGGGGGAAAATGTTTATTGGCTCTGGCATTGATGTTTATGAGGGGATGATTATTGGCGAGCACGCTAAAGACAATGACCTTATTGTTAATGCTATTAAAGAAAAAAAGCTTACAAATATGCGGGCCTCTGGCTCTGATGATGCTATAAAACTCACTCCACCCATACCAATGACCCTAGAAAGAGCCATGGAGTGGATAAATGATGACGAACTTATTGAAGTTACTCCAAAAAGCATTAGACTACGTAAGAGGGTGCTAGATCCCAATCAAAGAAAAAGGGCAGAAAAACTTGACTGAACAAATTGTGGCTGAGGGTAAGGGATTAGTAAAAAAATACGGTGATAAAGCCGTAGTTAATGCCATTAACTTTCAAATTAAAAAAGGTGAATGCTACGGGCTTTTAGGTCCTAATGGGGCAGGTAAAACCTCAACCATGAAGATGATGTATTGTCTATCCCCTGTAACAGCGGGCAACTTACATGTTTTAGGTTTAGATGTAACTAAGAGTGCTTACCAAATAAAAAAGCGCATTGGTGTTGTGCCCCAAGAAGATGGTTTAGACCCAGATTTTACCGTTTTAGAAAACCTACTTATTTACGCAAGCTATTTTAATTTGCCAAAAGCAGAGGCTGAAAAGCGCGCAAAAGAACTTTTACGTTTTATGAAGATAGATGAGAAATCATCCTCATCTGTTGAGCAACTCTCCGGTGGTATGAAGCGAAGGCTGGCCATCGCACGTGGGATGATTAATAACCCTGAGATGCTTTTTTTAGATGAGCCCACAACAGGCCTTGATCCCCAGGCGCGCCATTTAATTTGGGATAATTTACGTGAGTTAAAAAAGCGCGGACTGAGCATGGTTTTAACTACTCACTACATGGAAGAGGCAGAGCAAATTTGTGACAGATTGGCCATTATGGATCACGGAAAATTCTTATGTGAAGGAAGGCCGACGGATTTAATTGTGCAATACATTGGCCATGAGGTTGTGGATTTTATTTGCCAAGATGCAGACAAAAAATATGTTATAGAAAAAATTAAAGATAAGTATGACTACCAAGTCATCAGAAACCGCTTTCATTTATTTATTAAAAAGGGCCAAGACGGACGCCAAGCCCTAACTGTTGTGCCAAGTGATGACGTGACAGTTAGAAAAGCAACTCTGGAAGATGTGTTTTTAAAAGTAGCCGGACATGAATTGAGAGATTAAAAAATGAATAGACTGAGCTTTTTTAAAACAATGTGGGTAGATATGATCACGTTTCCAGTTTTTAAACTGGGAGCCTATAAAGTTTGGTATAGAAACTTTTTTTATTTTAAAAAATATTTAATGGCCTCTATTTTTTGGACTTTCACAGAGCCATTTTTATATATCGTCGCTTTTGGTTATGGGCTTGGCTTTTTTGTTGGAGAGATTGAGGGTGTGCCGTACCTTTTATTTTTTGCCCCGGCTATTTTATGCACAACAGCCTTACAGGGCGCTGTGTTTGAAGCTACGTATTCTAGCTTTACAAAACTAAGGGTTCAAAAAACTTTTGAAACCATTATGATGACCCCCGTTTCCATTGAAGAAGTGGTGGCGGGAGAAATTTTTTGGGCGGCATCAAAATCTTTTTTTGGTGTTATAGGAGTTATGGTTGTTTTAATGGTTTTGGGTTTAGTGCAAACGCCCCTTGCATTTTTTAGTTTGCCATTTTTAGTCATTCTTTGTTGGACAATGAGTGCCATTTCAATGGTGGTGACAAGCTTTGCTAGAGACTATGATTCTTTTACTTATTATTTTTCTTTAATCATAACCCCCATGAGTTTACTCTCCGGAACCTTTTTCCCACTAAGTCACTTCCCCCCCTGGGCACAAGCTGTGGCCCATGGGTTACCACTCACCCATGCGGTTATTGTCACAAGAGCTTTATTTTTAAATAAATGGGAATATACTTACTGGATTCATGTTGTGGTTTTAATTGCCCTTGGAGTTTTATTTACCAACTGGGCTATTAACCAAACCAAGCGCCGCTTAATTTATTAAATTATTTTATAAAAGTAACTAATCCGTAGGATTCTTTGTTTAATAAAGAATTTATTTGGTAACTAATAAGGGCATAAAAGCTGTCTGCTTTTTCGGCAGCAGCGGTTGCCACCATTTTATAAGAGCCAGTGTTTGAAAATTTAGATCCTTGAAGAGCTCCATGAACCAGAGGTTCCACCAAGCCTTCAAAGTCTTGGGTTCCGTCAACTTCATTAATTTGCACAAAGCGTGTGTTCATTTGTGGAGGTTGCACAATTTCAAAGCTGACAGACACTTTTTTAGTCATGTTGTTTGAGCTGCTAACAGCGGCAGCAGTTCTTACCCAAGTTTTAAAGTTAAGCACTTGAGCATGAGCTTGGTGAAATAAACCAGCTATAAGAAAGAATAAAACAGCTTTAAACATGAACGCTCCTTTATTTTTTACAAACACGGTGACAATAATAGGCAATCTGCGTGCCTCTATAGCTGCAGATAAAATGCTTATGAGCTTTATTGTCAAGTAAAGGTTTTTTAAATGTCAAAAGCCGCGACAAGGCATCAGCTTTGCTCTATCCAAGCTGAAATTAACTCAAATCTAGAGGGATTATTTGTTAACCTTGAAAAAAATACTATGTTCAATACTAGTCCTGTCTTTGGGCTTTGCGCCATTTAAAGTAAGCGCAACAGAGCTTGTACCCATTCATGGTACAGGTATTAAGCAATGCCAAATACTTCTTGCAAGAATTGTTGATGGCAAAAAAAGCGATGCTCTTGCAAAGAGAATTTCTTCTTCAATTAAACCAAAAGATTTAAAAGAAAATTTATTAAATGCAATTTCCCATGGTGGCAGAGATTCAATTAAGGGCGCTGATATTTATGTAACAGGTGTAGCCATTAGGGATCACAAAAAGGTTGAAGAAGAATATAAAAACATACTTAGTGAGAAAGAATTTTCAGATTTAAATTTAAATATAAAAGTTATTTCAGTTCCCAAAGGCCTTCATGAAAAATTAGTTAATATTACTTTAAAAGACATTTGGGAAAAAATGATTTATTTTCTTCCAAGTTATGCAAGGGATTATCAACGTCCTACTTATGGTGAAATGTTATCTGGCCTTGGCTTAACAGCACTTGTTGAGGTGCCAACAGTTTTGGCACTTTTTAAAACATTACCACCACTTGATGCCGCTGTTACCTCCATTATGCATGCAACACTTTTA
Organism: Oligoflexia bacterium; assembly: GCA_016715815.1. Classification (GTDB taxonomy): domain Bacteria; phylum Bdellovibrionota; class Bdellovibrionia; order JABDDW01; family JABDDW01; genus JADJXN01. Next base: position 148,844 of record JADJXN010000002.1, on the reverse strand, counting down.
GCCGCGTTTACAATTTACCAACGCTCCATTGCAAATTGGATGATGCGCTCCCAAGGTCAATTTGAAACGTTCTCAAAAAATCTTTTTATAGGTGGAACATTTGTAACTAACTATTATGTGTTTGGTAATTTAACGCCTGCGTTAAATTATGTGTCTTCAAATTCATATCAAGACATTGTAAACGCATTTGGTGCAGCTTTTGCTGGATTTGTAGTTTCTCAGGGTTTAACCAATGTAATACAAACCGAATTTTATTCAAAATTTATCCAAGGAATTCGTGGAAAGTGGGTTGAGCTTCAAAAAAATCAAAAAAATAATGATTTGGCCCGTGAAGCTGGAAATTGGGTGATGTTTTTGCCTCAGATGGCAAATGCCTATGTGCTTTCACAAGCCTCATTAGGAAGAGATCCTATTTTAACAATGGGGCCGGTAGAATTTAATTACTGGCAAGTGGTTCTCTTGGGCTTTTGGACGGCCGCCTACGGTGTTTATAAAAAGCCTGAGATATTAAACCCCGTGCTTCCAAAATATGAAATGTTTCACAACTGGCTACTTAGTTTAAAAACTAAATTTAAAAAAGAAGTTGAAAAAGAAAATTTGCTTGATTGAATTTTTTGAGGAGTTAAGAGATGCTAAAAGTAGTATTGTTTTTATTATTGGTAACATTTAGTCATGTGTATGCCGCAGATAAAATTGAGAGGGGGACATGTAATACGGTTATGGAAAGCCTAGCCTTAACTCCACCAAACCCTGAAATTACAAAACAATTAGAAAAATTTGTACCTGCCGGAACATCTGTAGTTTCAAAAGCGGCAGCCGATAAATTAGCAAAAATGCTTAATATAAGCACAAGCCAGCTCATGATCGAGCTAATACCTCTTGCAAAAAAAATGGCAAGCCCCCCTATTTCTGAATATTACGTCGGTGTTGTTGGTAGAGCAAAGGAAACGGGAGATTTAATTTTTGGAGTGAATTTAGAGTTTCCCAATCACACACTTAACCAAACAGTGCATGGCGAGCAGTTTATGCTGGCACGTGCTATGAGTTTAAAAGTAAAGCAAATTGAATCATTAGCAGTTTCAGCATCTCCATGTGGACACTGCCGTCAATTTTTAAATGAAACTGACGGTGGAAGTGAGATGAACATTTTTTGGCCCAAGACAGAAGTTTTTAAATTAAAAGCACTTTTGCCATTTTCTTTTGGCCCACTTGATCTTGGTGAAACTTCAGGTTTACTAAATACAAAATCTATTAAATTAAAAATTTCTAAAAGTTTAACTGGAGACGAGCTCACTCTAAAAGCCCTTGAAGCTGCCGAGAATTCTTATGCTCCTTATTCAAAAAATTACTCAGGTGTCGCAATAAAAATTCACAGATCAAAAACAATTATTACTGGTTCTTACATGGAAAATGCAGCGTTTAACCCAAGCCTTTCACCTCTTCAAGCAGCCCTTGTTAATTTAGTTGCTGAGGGTTTTAAATATTCTGATATTGAAGCCCTTGCTCTTGTAGAGGCGCAAAAACCAGATGGTAAGGCATCAAGTTCTCAAGTTGAATCAACGTCTGCTTTATTACGATCCATTGCTCCAAATGCAAATGCCAAGTACGTAAAGGCAAAGTGGGAATAAAAAGCGCTACAAATCAGGACGGTTGATTGCTTGAGGTGCGAAGTTTTTTTGCGCTTTGCCTGTGGGAACGGCCAATAAAACAAGGGTTAGTAAATAAGGAAGTACTTGTACAAATTGTGTTGGTATGGTCAGCGTTCCAGAAGTTTGTAAAAATATTTGCAAAGAATCAAAAAAACCAAAAAATAAACATGCTAAAAGAGTAGGAATAGGTTTCCAGCGGCCAAAAATAAGAGCAGCTAGGGCAATAAAACCACGGCCAGCACTCATATTTCTAGTGTAACCTGAGCCAGCACCTAATGAGAGATAAATTCCTCCTACGCTTGCTATAGCGGCGCCAATTAAAATGGCCTTAACCCGAACAAAATCTACGTTTATACCTTGGGATCTCAAAGCTGGTGGGTGATCTCCTGCTGCAGTTACGCGCAAACCAAAAACAGATTTTTTAAATAAAATAAAAGTTCCAATAAAAACTAAAAGTGCTGCAATAATAAAAGGTGTCGTTGAAGAAATACGGTCTTGAATTTCTAAAGAAGGTGTTTGCCCTGAGGTGCCATAAAAAGCTTTGCATAAAACTGGTATAAGACCAGTTGCCAGAATATTAAGTGCCATACCGGCAATAATTTGGTCTGACTTTACTTTAACAGTAAAAAAAGAAAAAATAATTCCAACAAAAACTCCGCCTAAGAGGCCAGATAAAATACTAAAACCTAAATTATGTGTTAAAGCCATAACGGCTGCTGCACAAAAGCTTGAAAAAAGTAAATAAGCTTCCAGGGCAATATTAGCCACACCTGATTTTTCACTCAGCATGCCGCCGTAGGCTGCAAAAATAAGAGGCAAAGAAATTCTTACTGCAGATAAAATTAAATCATCAAGAAGCATTTTTTCTCCTCTGTGAGGCGGCCACAAAAAGAATAATTAAGCCTTGAATAATAAGGGCCATGTCACGTGTGATTTTTTCTGTATCAAGTTCTAAGTCAAGTGCGCTTTTTGAAAGGGCTCCAAATAAAAGAGCAGAGAATAAAACCATTAAAGGTTTATTGCGTGCTAAAAGGGCAACGGCTATGCCTACAAAACCTAGTCCGTTTGAGAATTGGTCTTTAAATTTATAAGCATGGCCTAAAATTTCATGAACCCCTACAAGGCCTGCAAGCCCGCCACTTAAAAACATGGCCTCAATGAGTCTTCGTTTAATATTTATTCCAGAGCGTCTGGCTGTTTCTAAAGAGGAGCCAATGAGTCTTACCTCAAATCCCCAATTAGTTTTGTAAAGTAATAGCCAAGTTAAAATGGCACAAAATATAGCTAAAAATATGGCAGCATTTAAAGGGGCGTCACCACTAAAGCGATGCAGGTGATATTGTAAACCTATTTCAGCTGATTCTGGGTTTTGTGAATGGGGGTTTTTGAAGGCTCCTAAAATAAAATACCCGCAAACAGCGTAAGAAATAAAATTTAACATAATGGTTACTATAACTTCATGACTGCCTCGCTTGGCTTTCAAAAATCCGGCGATAGCGGCCCACAACCCGCCACCTAAAAATGCAAAAAGAATTGCTCCTGTGATTGCAAAAAAACTTGGCAAGTTTAAAAAGGTTAAGGAAAAAAAGGTTGTGAATAAACTTCCAATATAAAGTTGTCCCTCAGAGCCAATATTAAAAAGCCCAGCATGAAAGGCAACTGCTACTGAAAGACCTGTAAAAATAAGTGGGGTTGTGTAAAACAAAACATAAGAGAGTTGATCAAAACTTGAAAACACAGAGTAATACATTGTTTTAATAATAGTAATGGGACTTTCACCAAGTAAGCTTGTGATAATTAAGCTTAAAACAATTCCTGCTAAAACTGAAAGAAGAGATTCCTTAAAATTCTTCATACCATGGCCTCGCCAATTTTTTGTGTGTCATATTGCGGGCCCATAAACTCTGCCGAGATTTCCCCATTTCTTAAAACAATTACGCGGTCACTGAGTTTACAAATCTCTTCTAATTCTGAGGAGATAAGTAAAATGCCTGAGCCATTTTGAGCCAAACTTATAATAGACTCGTGAATGCTTTCAATGGCGCCCACATCAACACCTCTGGTGGGTTGGCTTGCAATGAGAAGCTTGGGTGCTCTTCCATCAATTTCACGGGCAATGATTACCTTTTGTTGGTTGCCACCGCTTAAGCCACTTACCTTTTGTTGCACGTTTTGCATGCTAACATCATATTTTTTTAAAACCTTTTCTGAAAATTCAGAAACAGCTTTAAAATTTAAAAAGCAGTTTTTTAAAAACCTGCTACTTAACCCAATAACAGAATTGTTTGCAACAGACTCGTCAAGCCACAAAGACTGATGGTGGCGGTCTTCAGAGATAAGGCCATAATTTAAGTCGCGTCGTACATTTAAATTTTTTGTGTTTTTAGATTCAAAAAATATTTGCCCAGAATATTTTTCAAGCTCCAAAAGCGCTTCTACTAATGTTTGTTGCCCATTGCCTTCAACGCCGGCCACACCTAAAATTTCTCCTGGCTTAATTTGAAAGCTTATGCCACTTAGTTTTCCTCGTCCAGGTTTTGAAACCAAAAGGTTTTGTACTTTTAAAACTGAAGGCGCATCATTTTGCGCAAAAGATTTTTCTTTTGGTAAGTTTTTAAGGCGACGCCCGATCATGGCTTGCACTAAATCATCTTTTGTAATGCTACTTACTTTAAAGTGGCCAGTGACCTGGCCGCGTCTTAGAACTGTGACTTCATCACAGAGCTCAAAAATTTCATCAAGCTTGTGAGTTATAATGACTATTGAATGCCCTTGGGCTTTTAAATTTTTTAAAAGCTCAAAAAAACGCTTTACCTCTTTTGGTGTTAAAACCCCTGTGGGCTCATCTAAAATTAAAATTTTCGCTTTTCTAAATAATAATTTTAAAATTTCAATTCTTTGGTGTTCTCCTATGGGCAGAGAATTTGTTTCTCTCTCCCAGGGAACGTTAAGATTGTCTTTGGCAATTTGTGTTAATTGAGTCAGGGCCTCTTTGTGATTAATAAATCCAAATTTTTGCGGTTCTGCCCCTAAAATTATATTTTCAAGGGCAGAGATAACCCCTGAAAGAGCAAAATGCTGTTGAACCATGCCAATGCCACTGGCAATGGCCTCAAGGGGAGATTTAAAAGATTTTTTTTCTCCATTAATTAAAATCTCGCCACTATTTGGTTTTGTTAAACCAAATAATACCTTCATGAGGGTAGATTTTCCCGCTCCATTTTCTCCGGCTATGGCATGAATGGAGCCATGTTTAAGATTAAAATTTACTTTTTTGTTGGCGTTAAAGCCTGCATAGCTTTTTGATACTTCTCGCATTTGAATGGCGAATTCGGACATAGCTTCCTCGTCTCATAATAGTCAGAGACAATAATTTTTTTACTTGCGATATCTTTTTTTACCTTTTCAATTTTGGACTTTAAATCAGCTGAGATCAAGCTTTGATTGTATTTATCTAGGGCATAATCAACACCTTTGTCTGCCAAACCAAAGGATTTTTTGCCAGCCTTAAAATCCCCAGCTTTTTCTGCCTTAATGGTTTCAAATACAGCCAAATCAACACGCTTTAGCATGCTTGTTAATATTTTACCCGGTTTGACCCAGTTTTGGTTGCTATCAACACCAATGGCAAATTTATTTTTTTCTTCAATGGCATCAAATACACCTGTGTTTGTGGCCCCTGCTGCTGTAAAAATAATATCTGCGTTTTGAGAAATTTGGGAAAGCGCTAGTTCTTTTCCTTTGGTGGGGTTCATCCAGGCCTCACTTGTCACGCCTGCATAATTAACTAAAACTTTTGCCTTTGGGTTTGAAAGTGCTATGCCTTCTTTATAACCAAGTTCAAAGCGTTTAATAAGATCTACCTCCATTCCGCCAACAAAGCCAATCACATTGGTTTTTGATTTTAAACCAGCAATGTAACCAACCAAGAAGCTGCCTTCGTGCTCGTTAAACATAAGGGAGGTCACATTAGGTAAATCAACAACACCATCAACAATGGCAAAATGTGTTTTGGGAAATTGTGGGGCGATTTTTTTTACAGCATCAGTTTGTGCAAAGCCCACGGCAATTAAAAGTTTATAACCACGTTCTGAAAGATTTTTTAATGAGCGCTCATAAGATGTGTCATCGGGGCTTTCAACAGTTTTTACCTCAACTCCCAGCTTTTGGGCGGCTTCAGTAGCTCCCTTAAATGCTGCAGCATTAAAACTTTTGTCATCTTTTCCGCCTTTATCTAGAACAAGGCCAATTTTTAATGGTTCAGCCTTCAAATTTAGTGATATTAAAAACAACGCAATAACACTGAAAAATTTCATACTTTGCTCCCATAATTTCCATGTTTTAAATAGCAAGATTTTTTAACTTAGAATATACAAAGCAGCACTATGTTTTTTTTACTAAAAAGTACTATTTTAAAAATACTTGCCTCTATAGGCGCTCTGACGGTTTTGATTGTCTTAGGCATTAGCTTTTTAGTGGCCATGTTTTTCATGAGCCTGCCTGATGTTGGCAGCTTAAAGGGCTGCTTAACTACAAAAATGAATAAGGTTTATCTTTGTGACAAAAACCCATCTTTTGTAAATTTGGAGGCCATTAGCCCCATGGCAGTAAATGCCATTATAGTTTCAGAAGATGCTTCCTTTTTTGACCATGACGGAATAGATGCGGTTGAGATTAAAGAAAGTATTATAAAAAACATAACAAAGGGGCGCTTTGCCAGAGGCGGCTCTACAATCACGCAACAGCTTGTGAAGAATGTATTTTTGTCTCCTGAAAAAAGTCTTGTTCGTAAAGCCCAAGAAGTTTATTTGGCTTTTAAAGTAGAAGAGCTTTTAACTAAAAAAAGAATTCTTACTTTATATTTAAATGTTGTTGAGTTTGGCCCTGAAATTTTTGGTATTCAAAAAGCGGCCCAATATTATTTTAATAAAAACGCTGCCCAGCTTTTACCTGAAGAGGGTGCTTTTTTAGCATTCTTATTGCCTAACCCTAAAAAGTATCATCAAAGCTTTGAGCAAAAACAACTTACAGAATTTGCCAATAAAAGTGTGAAAACAATTTTACATAAAATGTACCGGGCAAGAAAACTAACTGATGATGAATATAAAGTTGCAAGGAAAAATAGTACGACATTATTTGGCCAAAAAGCACAAGGTGCCCAAAGAGCTGAAGAAGAAACGGAAGTGATGGATGAGTCAACCCTTGACCAAATCATTGAGCAGGAAGACTTTAAGTTAGAGCAAACTCCAGAGCAGTTTGAACAAGCGCCACTTGAAGAAAAAAAGCCTGAAGAAAGTGGCCAAGAAGAAGAGCAATCCTTAGAAATTTAATTTACAGCCAAAGTATTGCTGGCAGGTTTTTTTCCTAAATTCCACAAAAACAGAACAAGGGTTAAAAGTGCAAGTTGGGCCCCTATACTTTCCAAAGTGGGGTAAAGGCCTAAAAGATCTATTCTTAAAAACTCAAACGGCAAGGGTGTTATTGAAACACTTCCCGCCTCTTGAAGGCTATGCAGAGCTTTTCCTGTGAGAACAAATGCAAGGGCGCCAATAATAGCTGAGGAGTAAATAAAAAGTTGTCTAACAGGAACTTTTGTTGAGTACTTTAAAAGCAGCCATGCCATAAGTGCTACAAAAAACACCGAAGAAAACATGCCCGCATAAACGGCATTTTGTGCGGCCAAACTTTTATCTGCATCAATTAAAATTGTTCTTAAAAATAAAACTACTTCTATGGCTTCTCTGGCCACTGCCACAAAAGAAATTAAGGCTAGTCCTATAAGACTTTTTGCAGAAAGGGCAGATTCAATTTGCTTTTTAATAAAACTATTCCATTTTGTAATTTCAGTTTTGCTATGTAGCCAAAAACCTATGTAAACTAAAATTCCAACGGCTAGTAAAGAAATGGCCCCCTCTAATAATTCACGGCTTGCGCCACTTAAATTTATTATCCAACCAGAGAAAAACCACAAAGCAGTACCTGCTGCAAGGGCCAAGATCCAACCAGAGTGTAACCACTTTTCTCCAATTTTTGAGCCAGTAGCTCTTAAAACGCCTAAAAGGGTAATTATAACAAGAAGGGACTCAAGAGCTTCGCGTAAAATAATAGATAAAGAAAGAAAATAACTAAACCAGGGTGAGACAACACCATCTTTTTCAAAAAAATCTTGAATTTGTTTAAGCGTTGTTTGTGCGTTGTGAATTTGTGCTTCTACATTTTGCACAGGTTGCTTTGCTGTCATTTTTTGACGAACCGTGAGCATTTCATTTTCAATTTGTCTTAAAAGCTGAGGGTTTTTGGCTTTTAATTTTGGCTCAATAGGCTCAACCCCTTCAAGATAAGCACTGAGAGCTTTGTTTTGTGCGGCTTGCAGGTTATTATTTTTATAATCCATCAATGCGTCATCAAGGCTTGTTATAGCAAAGTTAATAAATTTATCATGACTATTACCGCCCTCACTATGTTTTCTGATTGAGGCAACTATGGCTGCACTCTGCTCACTATTAGCAGGGGAAAGTGCTTGAAGTTTTTTTAAAAGCTCTGGGTCTGAAAGATTTGAAATCTCACTAAGAGACAAATATTTTTGCCAAGAAGAATCATTAGGTGCGGTGGCCTTGTCATGCTTTAAAGAAAAAATATAAAAGCTAACTGCCCACAGCTCCTCGTCGTTTAAGTTGTCAAAGCCCGCCATGGCAGTGCCTTCAATGCCAATTTTTGCGGTGTTAAAAACTCTTAAAGGAGATAAAAACGTATTTCTATCTTTTGCGTGAAAGTTGGCAGCCGGTGGGTTAAGGCCTTTTGCGCCGGGACCATCTCCATAGCCAAGAGAGCCGTGGCAGCTGGCACAGTTTGTTTCATAAACTTTCTTTCCTACTTTAAGTGAGGGCCAAGTTTTAGGAGCAATGGGAATATTTGATATTAAAATTATTTTTTCCTTCAAAGATTGGCTGAGCGTAAAGACTTCGTCATTGGGGCGAAGCTTTTTAATAAGTGTTTCAAGTTTTTGAAGGCCATTTAGCAGTTCTTGGTTTTTTTGTAAGTCATCAGAGCTGAGTATAATTTTTTTTGCCTGGCTTAAAAGCTCAAGTTGCTCATCATATTCGGCGGGGTTAATTATTTTCCCATTTTCAACGGCACCTGGGTAGTCCCCGCCAACATAATCTAAAATATGCACAACCGTGCGCGATGAGGTGGGCGCAGAAAACGCGATGAATGAGGCAAAGAGGAGTGAAACAAAAATATTCATAATTTTTATTGAGATTTAGTCTCAATAAGGTGTATTGTCAATGTCTATTATGAAAGAAGCACTTAAAACCTTTGAAGAGCATTTAAAGCTTAATAAAATGCGCATGACGCAAGAGCGCAGGCAGCTGTTTTCTTTAGTGATGTCTTTAAAAACGCACTTTAATTCAGAAGAAGTTTTAGAGAAAATTAAAAAGAAAAATTTACAAGTCTCCCGAGCCACTGTTTATAGAGTTTTGCCGGTTTTAGTTAAGGCCAATCTTATTCAGCAAAGTCTTTTGCAAGAGGGGCAGGCTCATTTTGAAGTAAAATGGAATAAAGATCACCATGACCACCTAATATGCTCTGTATGCAATAAAATTATTGAGTTTAAAGATAACACCATTGAAATACTTCAAAGAGAAATTGCCACAAAATATGGTTTTTACCTAGAAGACCACGTCATGGAACTTGTTGGTAAATGCAAAACCTGTAAAAAAAACTAACGCCTGCGTGCCCGGCGTTTACCAAAAAACACCCTCGCCACATTTAGTAAATGCCAATAAAGATGAGCTATCACAAAACCTAAAAACATTCCTGCTACAACATCAGAAGGGAAATGAACGCCAACATAAACTCGGCTGTAGGCAATAAGTGCTGCAATTGGTAGAGCCACAAGGCCTGCCACAAAAGATGTGCGCATGACCAAAGTAGCAACGGCAAAGCTATTTGTAGCATGAGTTGAGGGAAAGCTGTGCCCACTATGGTGGTGAGTTAAAAGCCGCACATTTTGCGGGCCTAAGCTTTGCTCAGGCCTTGGCCTTTCAATTATGGGTTTAATTATTTTGGAATTAAAACTATCTGTAATGGCAATGAGTAGGATGGCTTGTAAGATGGCAATAAAGGCTTTTTTCTTTTGAGCCAAAACCCAAACAAACGCCAAAAACAAAACAACCCACCAGGTATTTTTATACTCAGTAACAAAGGGCATAAGGTGGTCAAAAAAAGAATTTACCCAGCGTTGGTTGATAAGTTCAAAGAGATTTTGATCCAGGTTTTTAAAATATTGCATGTTCCAATTCTGCCCCAATTTTAAAAAGTGTGCAGTCGGTTTTTTGGAATGCGGCGCGGCTTGAATTTAAGCGCAGGCACCAAGGTCTAGATCTAAAAGCTAAGGCTACAGATTTGTTAATGATTATGTCACAATTAATTCATGATTGAAGTAGAGCGTGTAAACGGACAAAAAATTTGGATTAACCCAAATTTAATTAAATTTCTCGAAGCAACTCCTGACACTGTTGTGACCATGAGAGACAATGAAAAACTTCTTCTGCGCACACCGCTGACAGAGCTGATTCAAAAAATTCAAAAACACCACGGAGGCGGTTAGTGGATATTTTAGCACTTGTTGGCTTAATAGTTGGCATTGGTGGAATTTTAGTTGGCCAAGTTTTAGAGGGGGGCCATGTTGGTGATATTCTTCAAATCACGGCTGCCTTCATCGTTTTTGGTGGTACCATAGGCGCTACACTTTTAAGTCACCCAGTTCCTGAAATTAAAACCGCACTTAAATTATTAAAACTCATTTTTATGAACCCTAAGGGCCAAGACGTTGAAAAGGTAATTAAAGAACTTATTGAGGCCGCACAAATTGCAAGAAAAGAATCAATTTTAGCTTTAGAGAAAAGGTTGGGGCAGTTTTCAAACCCCTACATGCAAACCATTTTTAGGTTTGTTATTGACGGTGTTGACCCAAACACCATTAAAGATATTTTTGAGAGTGAAATTTTCCTAGAAGAAGAGCATTACAATGCTGGCGGCAAAGTTTGGGAAACTGCCGGTGGATATGCGCCTACAATTGGAATTATTGGTGCGGTGTTAGGACTTATTCACGTTATGAAAAACTTAGCTGACCCAACAAAACTCGGAGCCGGTATTGCGGTAGCGTTCGTGGCCACAGTTTATGGTGTGGGTGCGGCTAACTTAATATTTTTACCCTTTGGAAAAAGAATTGCCAGAAAGGTAAAAGCTCAAGCCCACATGAAGGAGATGATTTTAGCCGGTGCCATTGGAATTGTAAGTGGTATGAACCCATTTATTATTGAAGAAAAGCTGCGCTCCTACACCCATGGAGATAAAAAAGATAAAGGGGCTGAGAGCGTTTAATTATGGCTAAAAAAAAGCACCATGAAGAACATGAAAACCACGAGCGCTGGCTTGTTTCTTACGCCGACTTTGTAACTTTACTTTTTGCAACCTTTACAGCGTTATTTGCAATGTCTCAAACAGATGCTGCTAAAGCACAAGAATTTCAAAAATCTGTGCAAAAAGCATTTAGAAGCTATGTTGATTTTGGCGGTCTCATTGGCCGTTTTGTAGACCGTCGTGATGCTGATGATATTATCCCCAACCCCATTGATGTTGTGCCAAGAGAGGGAGCGGGTGCTGAGGAAATGAAAGATTTTATTAAAAGCCAAATTGAAGCGATGATGAGTGAGGAAGAAATTGAGCAGTTTTTAGAATTTAGGGTAGAAAACGCAGGAGTTGCTGTAAGCCTTCATGCTTCAAGTTTTTTTGACCCAGGTGAGGCATTAGTCAGAGAAGAGGCCCTTCCAGTATTAAATAAAGTAGCCGAGGTGTTAAAAAAATCAAATCGAGTTTTAATTGTTGAAGGCCATACTGATAATGAGCCTATTAGAAATGTTAGGTTCCCCAGCAACTGGGAACTTTCTTCAACCAGAGCATCAACAATAGTGAGATACTTTCAAACAATTCATCGCTACCTACCTCAAAAACTAATCGCTGTAGGTTATGCCGACCAGAGGCCTTTAGTGGCCAATGATACCCCTCAAAATAGAGCCAAAAACCGCCGCATAGACATTCTTGTGGTGACAAATGAGAAAGAGGCTTTAAAATAATAACGCATCGCCTTATCAAAAACCGACTAACGCCTTTTTGAGTTGTTGACTTTAAAGCGTCTGGTTCTTAAAACTGTCTAGTCTAAAAAACTTAACAAACACTAAAAAGAGGAAGGTTTATGTTGGCTCAACTCATTAGAAGACTATTATTTTTTGCCCCTGTTTTTATGGCGGCATCAACAACAATGGCCAGTGAGGCGGAATTAAAAATTCCAACCCTTGCCGTTAACTACACCATTTTTGGCAACCAAGTTGCTGGAACAACACTTCTTGGAATTGGAATGGTTGTGGCAGCTTTGGGAATTATTTTTGGACTTATTGAATCAATGAGTATTAAAAAATTGCCGGCACATAAATCAATGCTAGATGTTTCAAGCCTTATTTATGAAACATGCAAAACATATCTTCTTACTCAGGGCAGATTTTTAATTATTTTAGAAGTACTCATAGGTGCTGCTATTTTTTATTACTTCTTTGGCCTACAGCACATGGAGCTTTCAAGAGTACTTGTTATTTTAATGTGGTCAGTGTTAGGCGTTCTTGGCTCTTTTGCCGTAGCCTGGTTTGGAATTAGAATTAATACCTACGCCAACAGCCGCACAGCATTTGCTTCTTTAAAAGCAAAACCCTACCCAGTTATGGATATTCCTCTTAAAGCGGGGATGTCCATTGGTGTGGTTTTAATTTGTGTTGAGCTTTTAATGATGCTTTTTATTCTTCTTTTTGTTGCACCAGAGAACGCCGGCGCTTGCTTTATTGGTTTTGCCATTGGTGAATCTTTAGGTGCATCAGTGCTTCGTATTTGCGGTGGTATATTTACAAAAATTGCAGATATCGGCTCAGACTTAATGAAAATTGTTTTTAACATTAAGGAAGACGATGCCCGTAACCCCGGAGTTATTGCTGATTGTACTGGTGACAACGCTGGTGATTCTGTTGGGCCCACCGCCGATGGTTTTGAAACTTACGGCGTAACAGGGGTTGCATTAATTAGCTTTATTACTCTTGCAACAGGAATGGCTCTTGGAGGCGATGGCAAATTAAGCCTTATGCCAAACGGTATAGAGATTCAGGCAAAATTAATTGTTTGGATTTTTGTAATGCGCGTATTGATGGTTATTACATCTATTATTTCCTACTGGCTTAATGGTGTTGTTTCAAAAGGCATGTATGGCAACAAAGATCATTTTGATTTTGAAGCACCACTCACATCCCTTGTATGGGTCACATCAGTGGTTTCAATTTTAGTAACCTACGCCGTAAGCTATGTCATGATCCCTGATTTGGGCGATGGCTCCGTATGGTGGAAACTTTCTACCATTATTAGCTGTGGTACTTTAGCTGCAGCTATTATTCCTGAGCTAACAAAAGTATTTACATCTGCAAAATCAAAACACGTTGCAGAGGTTGTAAGCTCTGGCCGCGAGGGCGGTTCTTCACTAGTTATTCTTTCTGGCTTTGTAGCTGGAAACTTCAGCGCATTTTGGAAGGGCATTGTTATGGTGGGCTTAATGTATGTAGCTTATTTAAGCTCTGCAACGGGGCTTGGCCAAATTATGCAATACCCTGCTGTATTTGCATTTGGTCTTGTGGCGTTTGGATTTTTAGGAATGGGCCCTGTAACCATTGCTGTTGATAGCTATGGCCCAGTGACTGACAATGCTCAGTCTGTATTTGAGCTTTCACAAATTGAGCAAGTGCCAAATATTAAATCAGAACTTCAAAAAGATTTTGGTTTTGCCGCTGATTTTGAAAAAGGAAAACATTATTTAGAAGAAAACGATTCCGCCGGTAACACCTTTAAGGCAACTGCAAAACCAGTATTAATTGGTACTGCTGTTATTGGTGCGACCACCATGATCTTTTCAATTATTTTACTTTTAAATTTAAAATTAGATCTTTTAGATGCCAAAGTACTTCTTGGGCTAATTACCGGAGGAGCCGTAATTTATTGGTTTACCGGTGCTTCAACCCAAGCTGTAACAACAGGCGCGTTTAGAGCCGTTGAGTATATTAAAAAGAATATTAAACTTGATAGCTCAGTTAAAGCGGCATCAGTTGAGTCTTCAAAAGAAGTTGTTAAAATTTGTACAGAGTATGCTCAAAGTGGAATGATCAACATCTTCGGAGTTATTTTTGCTTTCACTTTGGCATTTGCATGTTTTGACCCAACATTTTTTGCAAGCTATCTTATTTCAATAGCTGTGTTTGGTTTGTTCCAAGCTATGTTTATGGCAAACGCCGGCGGCGCTTGGGATAATGCTAAAAAAGTTGTTGAAGTAGACCTTCGTGAAAAAGGAACCGACTTACACGCAGCTACTGTCGTGGGTGACACCGTAGGTGACCCATTTAAAGACACATCAAGTGTAGCGCTTAACCCCATTATTAAATTCACAACACTGTTTGGACTTTTAGCAGTTGAAATTGCTGTAAGCTCTCAAGCTGTGGCCCAATATGTTGGAAGCGCAATGTTTATTGTGGGCTTATTTTTTGTATGGCGCTCTTTCTACGGAATGCGCGTTGGTGTTGCTATTGTAAAAAATAGCGGTACAAAAAGTACTAAAAACCACTCTGCGACAAAAGCAGCATTGGAAGACAGAGTATAATCTAATTAAAAGTAGAGTTTCTAATATTTTGATGCCCAGAGAAATCTGGGCATCACTTTTTTATTCATTTATTTTTTTAAAATAAGAAATTTTAGTACTTCAAAAGGTTGAGCCGAAAAGGGTTGGCCTAAAACTGTTTCTATAAAATTAATGGCCTCGCGTGGTGTTTTTTGAATATTATTTATATGCGGCAAAGTTAAATTACAAAATTCATTAGCAAGACCTATTAGTTGAGCATAAGGGTTTATGGCGTGTTGCTTTAAATGGCGTGGAAAGCCAAATCCCATTCCGTGTTCATGGTGTTGGAAGGCGGCAGCAATGACATCATCGGGTACGCCGCGAAGGGATTTTAACATTTCCATTCCTAAATACGGGTGGGATTGATACTCCTCTCTTTCTTCATTGCTCATAAGGGCGCGCGGTTTTGTGTGTAAAGATGGGTGAAGTTCTTTTAAGCCAATATCATGTAAAAGCCCGCCTAAACCAAGTTTTTGAAATGTGGTAATTCTTTTCCAGCCAAGTGCAAGTCCAATCATAACGGATAAAGTGCTTACTGCAATAGAGTGAGCATAAAGCTTATTATCACCTAGCTGTGAAAATTGAGACAATACTGTAGCTAAATCCGGCTCACTTAAACAAAAAGAAATAGTACTGTGGACTAGTTCTTGAGACTGTTGAAAGGTTTCCTCGTTTAAATCAAGTTGCTCAATTTCTTTAAACACACTTTCAGCTGATTTCATTAAAGAGTGCTGACGGTGTTCTGGTGGAATATTTAAAAACACCGTGGTGTTTTGAGAGGCCTTAAGTCCGGCCTCAATATATTTTGAGTAATCTTCATTTCTTATAAAAAGATGGGTTACGTTTTTATCTTTATAAGTTTTAAGGCGGTTAACATCTATTTTGTCTCCGGCTTTGGCTACTTGAACGAATTTTGAATCAGTTAGAAAAATAAATAAATCCACCACAAGCTCCGTGCTTGAAATAAATTCGTCTATTGGGATTTTTGTAAATTTTGTAAGCTCGGATTTTTCATCGCTCATAAATAAAGCTTATTGGAGAATAAAATTGTGTGCAATGCTCATATGTTTAAAAAGCCAAGTTTTTTACAAATACGCGTGGCCATTGAATAAACTAAAAGCGCAAAAGGCGGAGCTACAAGCACATCAATAGAGTAATGCGCGTGTTGAAGTATAATCATTATACCAACAGCTATGGTAATCAATAAATAGAGCTTTGCGTATTTATGCCCCTGTAGACCTAGGTAAAGTAAAAATGCAGTCGCCGTATGGCCAGAGAAAAATAAATCTTTTACTGGAGTATTTGCACCTACAAAAATGGAAATAATTGGGTCTATTAAAAGAATCATTTGTGGTGGCGGCTCCAGTGGAACAAGCCAAAGGGTGAGTGTGCGTACAATAAGTAAAAAAATATAAGAAAGCCCCCATCTAGAAAACTGATGGGGAGTTTTAAGCATAATATATATGCCAACAACAACGGCAGAGTGTTCAATAATAAATATGGGCCAAGTTAAATCAATGGGGTTAAATAATTTTAAAATAGGGTCATCAAAAGAGGCTCCCATGCGGGTATCATTATAAACTAAAAACCATCTAACAAATAATGCGGTAGTGACAAATAAGGAGAGAATGACTAAAAACCAAATAGCAAAGCGCCTATCTTTTAAAGCAATTTGCCAGTTTTTAATGACCGTCTTCACCCCAAAGTTCCTCAGGGAAAATGTTATTTAAATACTGCTGTGCCGCTTGAAGTGCTTGTGCTGGAATATCATGTCCGCCTGAAAAAGTTTTTAAATTCCCAACCCAACCACTTCCTTTTAAAAGAGCCTCTAACTTTTTTGCTCCACTAATGTGCAAAACTTCATCCTGCTCTCCATGGCACTGAAAAAATTTAAATTCTTTAAGCCTTGGAGCCATGGTGGCCCATTCGGCGTCGTTAATAAGTGTGCCAGAAAAGATCATTAATCCCAATGGTCTTTTGTTATTAACAATAGATAATTGTGTAGCAAGCATAGCGCCCTGGCTAAAGCCGGCAAATATGGTTTTTTCAAAATCCACGCGCGCCGCTTCTAGCATTTGTAAAATCATGTTTTGTGATTCAAAAAATTCTTTTGGTCTGTCTTTTGTTAAATCTCTGGGACGCCCCTCGGCCATTGCTTTTTGCCACTCTTCCAAATTAATTGGGGCCCAAGCACGGCCTGTAAAAAAGGGGCTAACGGGAATTTTAAGTGGACCATTAGGAATAAGCCATCTTGTACCAGGGGGGGGTTTTAACACATGGCTTAGATCTACTAGATCATTGGCGTCGGCGCCATAGCCGTGCATCATGACAATGCAGTGGCCATTATGATTGTTTCCAGGAATGTCTATTGCTTCAAGGGGGCCAATTTTATCAAATTTGTACATTACGGAAGTTGAAATAAGTATTGTTGCAAGTACTTTCGCGCTGTGCTCTCACTGCCAAAAACTTCGTAGTCACAATTTAATATTTCCTGCGCTTTTAATAGCTGATAGTCCACTTTTTGTTTTACCGACATTTTTTCTTTATATAATGCTTCAGACTTATTTTTATTTAAGCACTTTGAATTTAGCGTTTTAACTTCCTCTTGTCTTAAAAGTGGGCGAGGCTTACTTGCGCCAGAGACGGTTGAGGAAAAAAGATTTTCCTCTCTAAATGCATAGAGGTCATCTTCTGTGGCATCTGGTTTAATGGGGGCTATTATATCTGGTACTACACCCACAATTTGATTTGAAATTTTATTTGGTGAATAAAAACGTTGAACTGTTTTTTTAACTGAAACACCTTTTGGTAAACCAAATTCAATCTTTGCAAGTGCGTAGTCTTCACTTCTAGGGTCCTCTGTAATAACATGTTGAACAGTACCCTTACCAAAACTTCTTTCTCCTACTATCCATGCAGCTTTGTGGTCTTGAAGTGCTCCGGCAACTACCTCTGAAGCGCTTGCCGAGCCGCCATTTATAAGTACGGCCACTTTAGTGTCTGGTGTTAACCAAATATCACTTTTAAATTGTTCAATGTTTTCTTCTTCATTTGTATCTAGGTTTTTAACGTAAACCACGGGTTTATTTGCACTTAAAAATGCACCTAAGCACATAGACTCATGTAAAAGTCCGCCTGGGTTTGAGCGCAAATCTAAAATGATGCCGCCAGTTTTGTAAATTTGAGTCTTACTTAAGATTGCCGCTCTTACTTTAGCACAAGCATAGCGAGTAAATTGGCGCATTTTTACGTAAATATAGCTTGTTCCAAAGTCATCAACAATTTTAGAGGTCACATTTTCTGGTACAAATCTTTGTCTAGTGACAGTTACGTCAATAGTTTTGCCATCCCTTACAAGTTTAAGCCTAACTTGAGTGCCTTCTTCACCGCGAATTTTATCAACACCATCATTTATTGGAAGATCTGCTACAGGCACACCATCTACGTGAGTTATAACGTCATTTTCTTTAATTCCAGATTTCTCTGCGGGGCCACCTGTAAAAACCTCCTCTACTGCTAACCCATTTTGTGCTTTGCTAATAGAAACAGCTATACCAAATAGCGGCTTATCTTGGCTAAGACTACTCAAGTCGGCAGTGGCAAGTATTGATGTATGGGGGTCATAAGCATAATGTAAATATGCATTAATGGAGGCGGCTAAAGATAGTTTTGTGTTTTCCTTTTTTGTTTGCTTACTAACAAGTGCTTCAGCAATTTTTTCAAATTTTAATTTGGGACCATTTTGTAATGTGGCAATACTTTTATGGTAAGCCTCATTTTCTGCCTTAACTATTTGGTAAGCTTGTACAGCTGAAAGTTTGTCTGAATTTTCAGGCTGTGAAAGCTCCACCAGTAAAAGGCCATTGTACTCAGAAAGGGTTTTAACTACTTTTTGTGGGTACTGCATTTTATAACTAGCAGGAATAAACTTGATTTCATTTTTTTGCTCTTCTTTGCTTTCAGGGCGTGCAAATTGAGCCAAAACATTTAGGGCTTCAAAGCAGCCAAATAAATAAACCTCTTTGCTGTAGCAGTTGGTTTGATTAACAAAAAAGGTAACATTTTTAACTGACATTTCTGTTTCATCCCAAAGTTGGGATTCAGTTTTTTGTTTTGCCAAAACCTGAACTGAAAAGATCAGAAAAAGAGCGATAATAAGTAATTTTTGCATGCGGCCCCTCCCAGGGTTTGCTAGTAAATTTAGCAAGTTACAGGCCGAGGAGAAATTGTTAGGAGGTGCTTAAATTTCAGCTAAGCTTAGAGAGATTTAATAATAATAAACTTATTACAAATAGGTTTAAGTATTACTGTGCTATTTTCACACTGCTTTGTTTGCTGTTATGAATTTGTGGACTATCTGTTGTTGGTTTGTGGCCCAAAAATTCTTCCTGACTAAAATCATCTACCTGAATAGCATCGTCGCGCCATTTTTGTGCTTCAGAGATAAGATTTTTTTCATCTGAAGTGATAACGCCTTTGGAAAAAGCTGCTTCAATAAGCTTTGCACCTTTTAACTTTTCAAGTTGCCCAGCTCTGATAGCGGTACGCATTTTTTTATCTATGGCTTCTGATTTTTTAACTAATTTAAAGGCATGGTCCACGCGTGCAAGTTGTTCTTTATGAATATCTGTTGGCATGTAAATGGTGCAGGCACTGATGCGATCGCGCTGTTCTGAATCTGTCATAATAAGTTGAGCGATTTTTTTGGAGTGAGAGTCATTGTCTTCCCCGGCAACTGCGTTAAAATTACTCCACCAGCTAAGTGGGCCGTTAAAAAGCCAGCTAAGCCCTGGAACTTTAAGGTTTCTAAAAATCCCATCAAAGGCTTTTTGAATTTCAAATAATGCATAATTCATTGAGTAATGTACAAAAGGAAGATCTTCTTTTTTTGATCCATCAGCAATGAAGCGTCTTAAAATAGCAGTTGAAATATACATCCAAGAAAGCACATCAGCAAAGCGGCCAGTGATTTTTTCTTTTTGTTTTAAAGCGCCGCCTAATGAGGCCATGGCAATGTCTGACATAATGGCAAAAGTGGCAGACATCCAGCTAAGGCGTCTATAATACTTTGCTGTACTTCCTCCAAAAGGACTAAAGGTAATCCGCCCGCGGGTGAGGCTTAGACAAACAGCTCTAGTTAAATTTCTAACAACATGGCCAATGTGTCCCCAAAATGCGACATCAAATGCTTTAACGTCATTTTTTTCTGCAGCTATTACTTCTTGGTATGCAAACGGATGAGCGCGTAAAGCGCCTTGACCAAAAATTATCAGCGTTCTTGTTAAAATGTTGGCGCCCTCAACAGTGATTCCAATGGGGACTGTGCTATAAGCTTGGTAAATTAAATTGCGTGGCCCACGAGAGATTCCTGCGCCGGCCATAATATCCATAGTATCATTAACGGCTTTTCTGCCAATTTCTGTGGAGTTGTATTTTGTCATGGCTGTGATAACCGGCGGTTTAATGCCTTTATCTAGAGCGCCGATGGTATATTTTCTTAATGCCTCAAGCATGTAAGCCCAGCCCGCAATTCTTGCAAGGGGTTGTTCAATGCCCTCAAATTTACCAATAGACACACCAAATTGTTGGCGGTTCACGGCGTGCGCACTTGCTACTCTTGCGCATAATTGAACGCCCCCTGTGATTTGGGCGGGTAGTGAAATTCCGCGTCCTGCAGCTAGTGATTCCATAAGCATTTGCCAGCCATGGCCTGCATTTTTAACGCCGCCAATAATATAATCTGCAGGTACTACAACATCTTTTCCTTGGGTGGGGCAATTATAAAACGGAACACCCATGGGGTCATGTCTTTGGCCAACAATAACACCTTGAGTGTTTGTGGGAATAAGAGCGCAGGTAATGCCCACGTCTTCACCTTTTCCCAAAAGGTTTTCTGGGTCGCGCAGTCTAAAAGCAATTCCCATAACAGTAGAGATGGATGCTAAAGTGATCCAGCGCTTATTCCAATTCATGCGCATGTAGAGTTTTCCGTCAGCACCTTTAAACAACACGCCATCAGCTTTTATACTTCCAGCATCGCTTCCAGCTTGTGGTTCAGTTAAGCCAAAACATGGGATTTCTTCACCAGTTGCAAGCCTTGGTAGGTAGTAATCTTTTTGCTCATCAGTTCCGTAGTGAATTAATAATTCTGCAGGTCCAAGAGAATTAGGCACCATTACTGTAATAGTAAGTGGCGCGCATCTGCTGGCTAAAACAGAAATAACATGTGAATGCGCAAGAGCTGAAAAACCAAGGCCGCCATATTCTTTAGGTATAATCATTCCAAAGAATTTTTCTTTTTTAATAAAATTCCAAACTTTTTCAGGAAGTTCACGCTGTTTCCAAACCTGCCAATCATCTGTCATTTCGCAAAGATTATTTAAAGGGCCATCCATGAAGGCTTTTTCTTCAGGTGTGAGATTGGGATAGGATTCTTGCATTAATTTTTTAAAATCAGGTTTTCCTGAAAATAAATCTTTTTCTACCCAAACAACACCGGCATCAAGGGCAACGCGCTCGGTTTCAGAAATTTTTGGTAAAAGCCCCATTTTATTCATGAGTTTTAAAACAAATCTTGAAACTATTTGGGCCCGAAGAGGCTTAATGTTAAATAAAACAGCTGCAGCAAGATAAATTAAAATGATATTTGTTGGAGCACTAAAGCCAACAAGTGCAGCAAGTCCCGCTACAGACCAAATAATTAGCGGCGCTCCCATGTAGCCAATAACTATAAAAGCTATAATTGTGATTAAGCTTGAGTATGTGTATGTATTTAATAATCCGTTGAATTGGTTTAAAAGATCCATTGCAATATCCTTGGTTAAAGGGTTACTTCATGTGTCCTCTCACAAGCATAATATGTCAAGATGCCTTATCGGAAAAAAATTAATATAATTGCATAGCGTTAGGACTATTTATTTAAGAAGGGCGCAATATGAACGTGCTAAGTTAGCCTGAGATGCTGATATTATCAAAAATTTTCCCGATGTATATTTTTATAGCTATGGGTTTTGTGGCCGGGAGAACTAAAAAGGTTAACTCTGAAAGCCTAGCCACACTTTTAATATATTTTATTGTTCCTGTTGTTGTTTTATTAGGTGTTACTTCAACACCACTTAATTTATCGCGCATCTTGCTTCCCTTTTTTGTGGCTCTGTTTTGCGCGTTTATTGGTTTAACCTTTCGGATTTTAAATAAAAAATCTCTAACAACCTCAAGGCTTGGTATATGGTCTTATGCTGTAGGCTCTGGCAATTCGGGTTACTTTGGTATTCCACTGACGTTTTTTTTACTAGGTCCAGATTTTGTGGGTATTACTCTTCTCATAGCCCTTGGCTTTATGATTTATGAAAACACCTTTGGATTTTACTTTGTTGCTAGAGCACACCACACAGCAGGTGAGAGTTTAATTAAAGTTATTAGTCTTCCCTCAATTTGGGCATTTATTTTGGCTATAATATTACAAAAAGCAGAAGTTAATTTAAGCGCTACTTGGGAAGATGTTTATAAAAGTTTTAGAGGAAGCTACACTGTTTTAGGAATGATGATGCTGGGCCTTGGTGTTTCACAATTAAAGACATTTAAAGTAGATATAAAATTACTTTTAAAAGTTTTTAACTATAAATTTTTAATTTGGCCTGTTTTGATGTTTGCATTTTTGTGGCTAAATAAAACCTATTTTCATTTTTTTGATGGCGTTACCTCAAAGGTCCTTTTTCTTATTTCCCTTGTGCCGCTCCCTGCCAATAGCGTGGCCTACGCTACAGCACTTAAAACAGAGCCTGAAGAAACCTCTTGGATTGTGCTTTTAAGTACGTTTTGGGCGCTTTTTTTCATCCCTTTGGTTTGGGGCTATTTTAGTTATTTCATTTAAAACCAGATAATGCTAACTTTGCGCCCACTATGAAAGTATATATTATTGATTACGTTTTAAAAAATTCTAAAGGCGATGTTTTAGACAAATCTCACCAAGGTCACCCGCTGGCTTTTATTTCTGAGCAGGGCCAAATCATTCCAGGCCTTGAAAAAGAAATTGTGACTCTTAAAGTAGGTGAGGAGAAAAAAATTGAAGTTAAATCTGATGAGGCCTATGGCCCCTATGTGCATGAGCTCATTCAAGATGTCCCTCTAACCGCACTGCCTGATGCTGAAAAATTGAAAGTGGGGGACCGTATGTGGGGTGAAACAAACCAGGGTAAGCGTCCCTTTTTAGTAAAAGCAATAAATAAAACCCATGCCACAATGGATGGTAACCATCCTCTAGCAGGACAAGATTTATTTTTTGAAGTAAAACTTGTTCAAGTACGTGACGCAACAGAGGAAGAGCTTTTACATGGCCATGTGCATGGCCCAGGTGGGCACCACCACTAGGCACGCCCCCCATTTTGGTAGCAACAGCGAGTTAAAAGAGTGATTTGATGTCATTTAATCCCATTGAGGTTTTTAAATTATTACTCAGAAGTTGGAAGCTCATATTTTTGGCCTTAGTGTTTTCCTTATCAACAGCCCTTTACCAACGTCTTACAGGGCCAACACACCCTAAGCGAATTAAAATTGTAGTAGATAATCAAAAGTTTAGTTTTAAAACACTAAGAAGCCATGAAACTACAAGTGGTGCTTTAATTGAAATTCCAAAAGGTCTTGAAAAATATAATCCACAGTTAGTATTTAGGCGCTACCCGACAAATGATGAGTGGTCTAAAATTCCATTTAGTTTGGGTGCAGCAAGTTTGCCCATACAACCCGCTGCTGGGAAGCTTGAATATCAAATTCAGATTACAAATACAGAGGGAATCAACAAGCTTTATCCGCAAAGTCCGGTGAGGCTTCGCTATAAAGACCCAGTTCCTCTAACTATTTTAATCCCCCACATTTATTCTATGTTTGCCGCCCTTTTATTTGGAGCATGGGCCATTTTGGAGGCTGTTTTATTTAAACGAAGAAAAGACAAAGAGCCACTGGCCATTCCATCAGCGGTTTTACTTTGCACAGGGTTTTTTCTCTTGGGTGGTTTTATTTTAGGCCCGTTTGTGCAAAAATTTGCATTTGGTGAGTATTGGACGGGCTTTCCCTTCGGAGATGATTTTACAGATAATAAAGTTTTATTTTCTGTTATTTTTTGGCTTTTAGCTTTTGTGCTTAATTTTAAAAAACCACACCCTAAATCTGCAATAGCTGCAGCCATTATTATGTTTGCCATGTATTTGATTCCTCATAGCTTTGGTGGATCCCAGTTTGACTACGAAGCTGGCAAAGTAAAAACAGGGCTGCAGAAAAAAACCAATTAATGCGCCTAGTTTTTAAAAATAACAGCCCACTCAAGTAGTTTACCAATATCTTGCATTGCTAAATCTTGAATTTGAAGCCGCCAAGGGCCGCTTAAGCTTACAGAAGAAAGCGGAGCAAGTGATTGATACGAATTGATGTCTGCACCCATAGTGCCAACGATATCATCTTGATTTGAACCGCTGCGGTTGTGCAATGTGATTGTATTGCCATCAGGGGATATGATTTTAACAATGAGATCTCCTATCCAGGTATGTAAAACATTAATTTTAATTAAGACTTTTCTTCCATTGGGAGTGGTGGCCACATTGATAGAGGAGCTTATTCCTGTTTTATTATTATCAGGAATCACTGTTTGAAGCGGGCCAGATGAAAAAACCTCTTCATTTAAGGCGGGTGGCTGAGGGGCGGGGTTTATTGATAGATACTTTAAAACCTCAGATATTTTTGTGACATCCTCTCCGCGGCAACTGCCATCAGTACAATGATTAGAAATAGCGCATGCCCCTTGGTTTATAAAATCATCTTCCCCGCGCACAAGTACCCCTTCAATTAAACCCGTATCTGCATTAAATACCGGGGAGCCAGAATTACCGCCATAAGTATCAAGGTTGGCAACAAAGTAACCTGAATTAACTGAGCGAACTTTTGCCCCACTGGCTACTTTTTGTGGAAGGCCCGCCGGATGTCCTATAACTAAAAGCGGATCACCAACTTGGGCTGTGCCGGTTAAGCGCAAATTTAGAGGTTTATGATTTAAAACAACTCGATCTAGTTTTATCAGCGCAAAATCTGCCCCATTTGAAACAGCCTGAGTATGAATGATTTCTTTACACCCATAAACTTCACTTGAAGCGACTTCATAAGTTTTTTGTGTTGGAGTTTTTTGGCTATAACCAAATACAAATTTTGTTTGTGCACAATCTGCAACAGACGTTACACAATGCCCGGCGGTAAGCACCAAATCAGTGTCAATTAAAGAGCCAGAGCAAAAGGCTGCTGTAATTTGCTCTCTATAGGGCTCAGTAGAGCATAAGCCATAATCATCACCAAATGAATCCCCTAAAAGTTGAACTTTAGAATTAAGGGCTCTTAAATCTGAAGATTTAACAAGAGCCACTGATGAGTTGGCTAATTCTAAAACGGCTGAGTTTGTAATTTGATAATAATCCAGCCTATCGTCTGGGCCATAAATGACACTTAAATCAGTATCTGTGTCTATTTGCTCAATTTGCTCTTCAGAAGTATTATTTTTAGATTTACCACAGGAAATCAAAAACAAGACGCAGGTAATTATTAAAAATTTGTTCATCCGTGAACCCCCTTGCCACGGTAAGACGTAAAATCTTCATTGAAAGGTTAAACAAAAATGCATTTATAATGGAGATCCTAAAAAAACTTTTAAAGAAAAGCCTAAGGGCTAAGGCCGCGGGCTAGACAAGGAGACAAAATGAAAATCTTATTAACAATTGCATTGCTAACACTTTGCGTGAATGCAAATGCAAATATTTATAAAATTGACCCTGCCCACTCAAGTGTTGAGTTTAAAGTGAGGCATTTTTTTGGAAAAGTGTCGGGTCGATTTAATGAATTTACTGGCGAGTTTGTTTTTGATGAGAAAAAACCTGAAAAATCCTCAGGAAAAATGACCATAAAAGCAAAAAGCGTTGATACGGCCAATGACGACAGAGACAAGCACCTAAGAAATGAAGATTTTTTTGATTCATCAAAATTTGATGAAATTACATTTGAATCAAAGAGCTTTAAAAAAGTAGGCAAAGATAAATATAGGCTCACCGGGCCCATGACAATTCGTGGAGTTACAAAAGATGTGACCTTCACAGTTGAGCACCTAGGCACTATTGAAAAAGACCCATGGGGAATGAGACGCGCAAGCTTTATTGCCACAACTAAAATTAACAGAAAAGACTTTGGTATAGTATACAACAAAAGTCTAGATGCCTCAGCCATTGGTAAAGCTAAAAAATTGGCTGACAAAACTGTGATTGGTGACACGGTTGAAATCAGTGTGACTATTGAAGCTACCCCTAAGGGCTAAGACTTAAGTCTTATGTGTTAAGTGTTAGAGTCTCTGGACTCCAACATGAAAGCTAAAGTTGCTAGAATAGTTTAAGTATGTCTTTTTAAAAAAGGAGCCAGTCCGTGATGACACTTTTTGCAGATGTATTTAAACTATTTTGGCCATCTTATGCTGTTTTTTGGGTTATTAGCATTGCCCTTGCAACGGGAGCTTGGTTTTTACTAACAAAAATCTACTCAAACATTAAATTTAAAATATGGGCTCCGCCACTTGTGGCCACATTTTTTACTGTTATGCTTTACGCAAGTAATTTTTTAAGCATCTACCAAAGCCAAATTCTATACTCAAACCAGCAGGCTGCACAAAAAGGCCAACAACAACAGGCGGCGGCACCAGGGCAGCAACAAGAGCTTGACCCTGAAACGCAAATGAAGGCTGATTTTTTAGCTAAAATTGAGAAAATAGTTTTTTCTGGCAAGCTTGATAAAAATGAGAAAACCAAGCTTTTTAAAGAGTACGCAAAACTCTTTAAAAAACCAGCAGACAAAAAGATATTTCATGAGGCTATTAACAAAGTATATTCTTGCCAAAGAGTATTATGGGAAGATGCCTTGGCTTCTTTTAAGGCAAAAACAGCAATTAA
Source organism: Oligoflexia bacterium (assembly GCA_016715815.1). Taxonomy (GTDB): domain Bacteria; phylum Bdellovibrionota; class Bdellovibrionia; order JABDDW01; family JABDDW01; genus JADJXN01. Next base: position 122,463 of record JADJXN010000002.1, on the reverse strand, counting down.
AAGTGACACTCGTGTGGCCTGTGAAAAGCTGGGTGGGGAGTTTTTTATGCGTGAAAAGCTCTTTACCCCTGAGGCTATAAAGAACCAAGATGAGTTAATAAGCAATATAGCGGCACGCAAAAGAGTGCCTGCTTCAGATGGAAAAGAGCAGGAATTAAACGAGGATATGATCCGCCAGGGCATAGATGCGCAATCTAATGCGCTTTATATTTTAAGTCAATTATTCGAGTGATTTCAATAAGTTAATATCTATTTTAGTGCTTAATAAAACCATTAAACTGGCCGAAAGGTTAGTTTAGAAGGGGTCTAGAGATGTTTTTTAGGCACGTATTAACTATACCCATTATTGCTCTAGCTGTTTTTGCTTCGGGGTGCTTTAAAAAGCCAGCAACTGAAGCCACTGCAAAAACGGTGGATGTACCTATTGTACCTGTTTACAATGGGGTGACGGACTCCTATCTCGTGGCCGATGGTCCTTGCATGGGAAACACGGCAATTATATTCACATATTCAAGTCCACTTACGCCGGCCAAATCTATCGAGGCTACATGCTCAAACGATAGAGTGTTTATAAATCTTCCAGTGAATTATGGAGTTAGTGCTCAAATTTTTAATATTTCCGTTGTTGGAAGGTTACAAAGTAAAAAGGCAACCCCAGCTCCTGCGACTGTTAATTTTTATCCTCTACCAAAGCCACTTCCTGGTTATGCCATAGTCATGGTTGGCCCTAAAAATGAAACTCCACTAAGCCAGTATCAGCAAAATGCACTGACAACCACGTTTGGTATTGGTGGAGAGGCGTTTAGCCCGCAATCTCAAACAGATATTCCAAACGATCAGTTGCTCAGAACTGGTTTAAGCGGTGTTATAGACCCATCAATTTAGTAGTTTATTTTTGTGACCGTATTTATAAAACTCATCTTTTAATTGAGAAAAACTTTTTATTATAAAAAGCTCACCCTGCATGTGCCAAATATCAAAATCCTGGTGGGTTACTTGATTTGTACTAAACTCATGGACATGAACGTCATCACTTAAACAATAAACTACTTCACCAGGTGATGAAAGAATGCCTGAGCCATAAATTCTTTTTTTACCGTTGTTATAAATAAGACCAAATTCTACTGTAAACCAGTAAAAGCGCTGAATTTCTTTAAGCCTTTGCTCATCGGCCCTGGTTGCTGCCTGGCCCATTAATTGAAAAAAATCTGCAAAGTCTTGGTTGGTAATAAGACTGGTGTGCCCAAATAAATCATGGAACATATCAGGCGCGGGGGTGTAGTTAAGCTCCTCACGTTTTCTAATAAAATCAGTTGAAGGAAAAAGTCTTTGGGAGAGCATTTCAAAAAACTCTTTTTCAGGCACTAAGCCCTCAACACGAGTAAGTTTCCATTTTGTACAATCATATAAAATTTTACTTACATCCCCAAGGTGAGGAATTTTTGTGGGAGAAAAATTAAGTTTATCTAGGCCATCTAAAAATTCTTGGCAAGCTCGGTTGGGTAAAAGTTCTTTTTGCTTTTTGTAAAGCAAAGCCCAAGTCTCATGTTCTTCATCGGTGTAGTTTGGATATTTAAAACCAGTTTCAAAATTCATACATAAATAATAGCACTCAATACTTGTCAGGCAAGAATTTATGCTTTATAAGTTGATTTCATATGCACAATGTCAGCCTTAATGGCGAAGCTTTAGTAAACCAATCTCCATCAAATCCGTTATCTAATAATGAAGCATCAAGCGTTGTTAACACTTGGTCTATAGAGCAGGCAACAGAGCACTACAATATAGATGGTTGGGGCAATGGTTATTTTGCAATTAACGAAAAAGGAAACATGAGTGTTTACCCACTTGGTAAGCCTGGCCCCAGTATTGATATTATGGATGTTGTTGAAGACATAAAAGAAAAAGGCTTAAAGTTTCCCTGTGTTATTCGCTTCCAAGATTTATTGCGCACAAGAGTCAAAGTATTAAATGAGGCATTTATTAGGGCCATTAGTGAGCATAGTTATGCTTCAAATTATTATGGTGTTTACCCTATTAAAGTTAATCAGATGGCAGAAGTGGTTGAAGAAATTGTAGATGCTGGCCAAACTTATCATTATGGGCTTGAGGCAGGCAGCAAGGGTGAGCTTTTAATTGTATTGGGTTTAAACATGGATCCTGAGGCCATCACGGTTTGTAATGGCTATAAAGATGAAGAGTTTATGCGTCTTGCTTTATTAGGCAGAAAGCTTGGGAGAAAAGTTTTTGTAGTTATAGAAAAGCTCAATGAACTGCCCCTTTTAATTAAAGTTGCTCAAGACATGCAAGTAGAACCACTTATTGGTTTAAGGGCAAAGTTGACCACTAAAGGCACTGGCAAGTGGGAAAGCTCCGGTGGGGATTTTGCAAAATTTGGCCTTACAGTTCCAGAGCTTATTCAAGCTGTGGAAATGCTTAAAAGCTCAGGTATGGAAAACGCAGCTCAGTTATTTCACTTTCACGTGGGAAGCCAACTAAATGATATTAAAGCAGTTAAAGATGCCGTAGGTGAAGGTGCTAGAATTTATGCCAACTTAAAAAAAATGGGTTTAAATATTCAATACTTTGATGTCGGCGGTGGTTTAGGAGTTGATTATACCGGCACCAGAAACTCTGTTGATAACTCTATGAATTACACCATAGATGAGTATGCTGCAGACATAGTTTATAGTCTAAAGCAAATTTGTGAAAATGAAGAAGTGGCAGAGCCACATATAGTTAGTGAATCTGGTCGTGCTGTTACGGCCTACCATGCCTGCACAATAATGAATGTTTTTGGCCGCATAGAAGTGGGTGATGCCATGATCCCACCTGTGAGTGAAGATGAGTCAGAAATTGTTTCAGAATTACGGGAGATTGTAGCCGGCCTTAACGGGAAAAATTCTCGCGAAAGCTACCATGATGCAGTGGCAAAAAAAGACGAAGCCCTTTCTATGTTTAGACACGGCATTTTAAGTTTGGCTGAGCGTGCAAAAGTAGAAAGTCTTTATTGGCAGTTTTGCCGAAACCTAATTAATTTAAATAAACGCCTTAAAAGACCAGCAAAAGACACAAGACACCTTGATGATAAATTGGCAGATCAGTATTTGGCTAATTTTAGTTTATTTCAATCAGCGCCGGATCATTGGGCCTTTGGTCAATTATTTCCAGTGGCTCCAATTCATAGACTTAATGAAGTGCCGGAGCGCGTGACAACCCTTGTAGATATAACTTGTGATAGCGACGGCAAACTTGACCACTTTGTAGAGCGCCAAGAAATAGGTGACACTTTAATGTTACATGACATTAAACCCGGGGAAACATATTTTGTGGGTATGTTCATGACGGGTGCTTACCAAGATATTATGGGGGATATGCATAATTTATTTGGCCGCGTGAATGAAGTGCATGTTTTTGTAGACGATGAAGACCCAGAGGATTTTTACCTTGAAGAAGTTATTCCTGGGGACACTGTAGATCAAGTTTTGTCTCGTGTGCAATATGAGCCTAAAGAGCTTGCTAAAAAAGTTAAAAGTGCCATTGATCAAAAAATAAGAGAGGGTTTATTAAAACCAAAAGAAGGTGTTAGCCTTACAGATTTTTATGAGGCTACAATGAGAGACTATACTTATCTTTCACACCTATCAGCACAATAAATGCTAGATATAATTAAAACATTTTTAAGAATTGGACTTACAAGCTTTGGTGGCCCGGTCGTTGCCTTTTCAATGATAGAAGAAGAATTAGTATCAAAAAGAAAATGGCTTTCAACCAAAGATTTTTCTCAAGCGCTCACATTAGTTAAAATTTTACCGGGCCCAACAGCCTCTCAGCTTCTTATGCATACTATTCGTATGTGCCGAGGACGCCTCATGGCACTAGCCGCGGGCATTAGTTTTTTTATGCCCTCATATTTTTGCATTATGGGTCTTGGAATTTTATTAGGCTCTGTTGGACAAAGTACAGCTAAGCAAAGCTTTGAAAGTGGTATGGCTGTAGCGGCCCTTGTGATTATTTTACAAAGCACCTGGCGCTTAGCCCGTGGGAGTATTAAAGGAAATTTGGAGATTTTTTTAACTATTTTAGCAGCGGCAATCGTTTATTTTGCCCCGGGGGCAGAGCCGCTTTTTATTTTAGTCTCAGGTTTTTTAGGAATTTTAGTTTATTACTTAAGTAATAAAAAACTTGAAGCATCTATTATTATCATTCTTATTTACCTCTCATTAAAGGCGGCCCTTTTTGCTTTTGGAACGGGTCTAGCTATTATCCCATTATTAAAATCTGAGGTGGTGGGGACTTTAAAAATAATGACAGAAAAAGAATTTATGGATGCCATTGTGCTGGGCCAAGTAACTCCGGGCCCTGTGATTATGACAATAAGTTGGATTGGTTACAAAGCTGCAGGTTGGTGGGGCTCTATTGTGTCCACTTTTTTTGTTTTCATTCCTGGGATTATTATTTCTCTTTTTGTACTTCCTTTGTTTGAGAAAAAAACAAAAGACTCACTATTACTTAAGGAGTTTTATAAATTTGCTGTGCCTGCCGTTATCGGCGCTCTTATTGCAGTAATTATTAAACTTGGTTTTGAGAATTTAAAAGGCGTTACGGCATGGGCGATTTTTTGCAGCTGTTTAATTTTAGTTTTTTGGAAAAACCCGCCCACATGGTTTTTAATTCCATTTTTTGGTCTTGTTTCTATTGGGTTAAATAAATTGCCAAGCTTTTAAAAATTAACGTATCTAAAGCCGGTGTCTTGAATTTTTAAACCAAGATCGCGGGCTTTTAAAATGCGTGTTTTTAGCTCGGGGTGAGAATGAACAAGTCCTTCAGGGGAAGCCAGCTTTTCTAGGGCTTTTGACATTAGCATTGGGTTGATACCACTCTTATTTAAAAGTGTAATAGCATAAGCATCTGCTTCTAATTCGGCTTTGTGTGAAAGCGCAAGCGCAGCTTGCCCGACGGGGTAGGCAGAAGACTCTATGCCTTGCATTAAGCTAAAAGTTTTAAAGGCTAAGTTAAGAGGTTGATCTTTTAACGTCCAAGCTAAAGCAAGACAGCCATGTTGTTGAGAGTGTCTTTTTACAGAATGCCCCATTTCATGAGCTAAAACGGCAGTCACTTCGCCAAGAGTGAATGAATTTAAAAGTTTAGAAGAAATAATAATATGCCCACCAATGCTTGATTGTGCGGCAAACTCCTCAGAGTTGTAAGCCGTAAGCTTCCAATCAAGGTCTAAAGTATTTTCAGTGAGCATTCTAAACATTGTTTTTACTCTGGCGGGAACAGCTACTTCTTCAACTTGGGACAAAAACTCTTTTTGTTGTTGAGCGTCTGATATTTTTGCCTCTTCATAGCGTGTACTTGAGGTATCACAAGAATTAACGGAGGAGACAAAATCATCGATTTTTTTTAAGCAGGCTTCAGTTTTATCAGGCGCTACAACAAGGCGGCAGTAATCTCTCTCTCCCTTAACTGCGTCCATTAGGTATTCATTAAAGTAATTATTAGCGCTTGCTAAAATAGCTGAGAAAATTAAGCCAAAAATAACCATCCCATCCCTCCGTGTTAGAAAGCTAGCATGGGTGGTTCCACATTGGAACATGTAACAATTACAATAAGGTTTCTAAACTCCAGCCGCAAAGTTTAAATAGCATGCGGGCGCCTACATTTGCATCCCACTCATCTTTAGAGGTTCCGGGGGAAACCTCATTAAGGTCAAAACCAACAATTTTTTTTCCGGCTTTTGCCACCATTTTAATAAACATTAAAGCTTCTTGAAATTCTAATCCCCCAGGCACTGGGGTTCCAGTATTGGGACAAAGTTTTGGGTCAAGGCCATCAATATCAAAGGAAATGTAAACTTCTTTAGGTAAATCAGAAATTATTTTTTCACAAATACTCAGCCACGAAGAGCCTGAGAATTTTTGTTTTGCTAAATCTTCGTCAAAATAGGTTTTAATTTTGCCACCAGAGCTTTTTATAAAATTAAATTCTTCCTCACAAAAATCTCGAATACCTACTTGAACTAACTTTGCAGGGTTTAAATTTCTAACCACGTTATACATAATAGAGGCGTGGGAAAACTCAAAGCCCTCGTACGCTTTTCTTAAATCAGCGTGGGCATCAATATGTAAAATCCCCATTTGCGGATACTTTTCTAAATAAGCTTGAATGCTGCCATAAGGGGTTGAGTGGTCACCGCCAATTAAGCCAACAATTTTATCTTCAGCCAAAAAACTTCTAGTTTTTTTATAAACGTACTCATTAACTTTAATACTTGCTTGATTAACTTCTTTAAGAGCAGTTTTTAATGCGAGGGTTTTGGCAATGCCACCGACTTTAAGTATTTTTTGCGCTTGGCTTTTGGCGGATTTATTGAGTTTTAAAATATCAGCAGGCATTTTATCCATACAAATGCCATATTTATAAAAGCTACCCAGCTCAAGATCATAAAGGTCAATTTGTTTACTGGCTTTAAAAATAGCCCTTGGTCCTTGAGATGTACCCCCGCCATAAGATGTAGTGACTTCCCATGGAACAGGTAATAAAACAAGTTTGGACTCATTTATTGTATAATTAAGACCAAAAATACCATCTTTGTCTGATGCAGGACCGTTTGGATCAAAATGATTCATAACAAGGCAATTTACAATAGCGTCATTTAGTGTCAAGCTAAGAAAATTCAAGGAGTTTTACTTAAGGAGATTTATGAAAAACATAATTTTTTTATCTAGCTTATTATTTGCTTTCATAGCAAAGGGGGAGCCTTTGGTTAGACATAATTTTGAATCCGGCGAAATTATTAAACTTACTCAGCAAGCCATTAATAATCATAAACAAGCCTTGGATGAGATTTTGCGTATTGAAGGGATAAAAAAGACTTTTGAGAATACTATTGCAGAAATGGACCGCATTGGTACAGATCTGGATGAGGAATTATCAAAGCTTACATTCATGAAAGATGTTTCAAAAGAAAAAGCTTTGAGAGACGATGCTGCTAAAGCTGAAAAAGTGGCCGGTGAATATTATGTTAGCATCAGCACGCGCAAAGATATTTATAAAGCATATCAAATGGCCTATGAAAATTCTAAAAAAACAAAACTTACCCCAGAGCAAAGGCGCCTTGCTGAAGAGGGTTTAAAAGGCTTTAGAAGAAGTGGTCTTGATTTACCTGATGAAGAATTAGAAAAAGTAAAAGCTATTCAAAATCAACTTGTAAAATTGAGCACTGACTTTTCAAGCAATATTAATGAAGCAAAAGACTTTGTTGAATTTAGCGCTGAAGAGTTAAAAGGCGTGCCTGAGTCAATAATGGGCAGATTTAAAAGAGCTGGAGAAAAATATATTGTTACCGTTAATGCCTCAGACTACATGCCTGTAATGCAAAATGCTGTTAACTCTGAAACCAGGCGCCGCTTGATGGTGGCTTATGAAAATAGAGCGGCAGATAAAAACATTAAAATTCTAAAAGAGGTTTTAGAGCATAAACAAAAATTAGCAGTTTTATTAAAATATAAAACTTGGGCGGATTATAAAATTGATGACCGCATGGCTAAAGACTCAAAAACTGTTTGGGAATTTTTAAATGGTTTAAAAGATAAATTGGCTCAGAGAAATAAAAAAGATATGGATATTTTGCTGGCCTATAAAAAGAAGCTAGACCCAAAAGCGACAAAGCTTGAGCCATGGGATCCGCGCTTTTTAGAAAATCAAATTAAAGAAACCCAATTTAATTTGGATAATGAAGTCATTAAAGAATATTTCCCCGCCGAACAAACCGTTCAAAAAATGTTGGATATTTACTCAAAACTTTTTGGAATAAAACTTGTTAAAGTAAAAGATGCCGAAGCTTGGTCAGAAGACGTAAGTTTGTATGAAATTAGAAATGCAAAAGATGACTCAATGGTGGGGCACTTTTTTGCGGACTTTGTTCCAAGAGAGGGAAAGTACTCTCATGCAGCGGCCTTTACACTTGTGCCGGGAAGGATGGGTGCTAATGGCAATTATGTAAATACAGTTTCAGCAATTGTGGCTAATTTTGAACCGCCCGCCAACGGTAAACCATCACTTTTAACCCATGATGAAGTTGAAACACTATTTCATGAATTTGGTCATATTATGCACCAAACTCTTACAAGGGCTAATTATGGCTCCTTAGCTGGAACAAGTGTGGCCCGTGATTTTGTTGAGGCCCCCTCTCAAATGCTAGAGAACTGGGTTTGGAATGATAAAATGATTAAAGAAATTTCTGGTCACTTTCAGGATCCAAAAAAGAAGTTGCCACAAAAAATTGTTTCTAAACTTTTAGATTCAAAAGGTTTCAACCAAGGCTATTTTTATACCCGCCAACTTCTTTTTGGCATTTTTGATATGACTTTGCATTCAGCAACAAAGCCAGTTGATGACCCAACAGAGGTTTATAAAAAATTATACCGTGAAGTTGCTGGTATGGAGCCCCTTAAGGAAACAAATTTCCCTGCAAGCTTTGGTCATTTAATGGGCTATGATGCGGGCTACTATGGTTATTTGTGGTCTTTAGTGTTTGCCGATGACATGTTTACCAAATTTGAAAAAGATGGTCTTTTAAACTCAAAAGTGGGTATGCGCTACAGAAAGTATATTCTTGAAAAAGGAAACACAGAGCCTGCTGATAAACTTTTAGAGAAGTTTTTAGGTAGAAAACCTAGCAATAAGGCCTTTTTTAAGAAACTTTTAGAGACAAGTTGTATTAAACGGCTTTCAAAAATATCGGCTTAGGGCTATAACATCTCTTTGGCCATAAAGAGATGTTAAGTCGCAAAGAGAGAGTCAGTCGACTCAAAGCAGAGTTAAAACGTCGTGTTCTGGTTCTAGACGGAGCCATGGGCACAGCTATCCAAGATAAAGACTTAAAAGCTGAGGATTTTGGTGGTGTTGATTATGAGGGCTGCAATGAAAACCTTGTGCTCACACGAGTTGATATTATTGAAGGCATTCATGAGGAATATTTAAAAGCTGGCGCTGACATTATTGAAACCAATACCTTTGGCGCCACACCACTTGTGCTTGGTGAGTATGATCTTTCAAATAAAAATTATGAAATAAATTTTAAAGCAGCCCAAATTGCAAGGCGCGCTTGTGATAAATTCTCTACTGACCAAAAGCCACGATTTGTAGCGGGCTCCGTGGGGCCAACAACAAAAGCCATTTCAGTGACTGGCGGAATTAGTTTTGAAGGCTTGGTAGATAATTTTTATGAACAAATCAAAGCTCTTTATGAAGGCGGTGTAGACTACCTACTTTTTGAAACTTGCCAAGACACAAGAAACATAAAAGCTGGAATGCTTGCTTGTGAAAAACTTTTTTCAAATGTGATTGAAGATGAAAAAATTCCTGTAGCTGTTTCTGCCACCATTGAACCCATGGGAACCATGCTTGCCGGGCAAAGTATTGAAGCCCTTGCTACAAGTTTGGAACATCTTGAACTTTTATACATTGGTCTTAATTGTGCCACAGGCCCAGAGTTTATGACAGACCATGTGCGCTCTTTAGCACAACTAACTCGCTTTAACGTGGCTTGTGTTCCAAACGCAGGTCTTCCCGATGAAGATGGAAAATATTTAGAGACTCCTGAGATGATGACCCAAGTGCTTTTGCGTTTTGGTGAGTCTGGTTGGCTTAATTTAATTGGCGGGTGCTGTGGTACAACATCTGCGCACATTGCAGCCTTTAGTGAGGCAGCAAAAAAACTAAAACCAAGGGTGGCTCAACCAAAAGTAGTTTCTTTTTTATCAGGAATTGATTTTTTAGAAGTCAACCAAGATATTCGCCCCGTTATTGTTGGCGAACGCACTAACGTCATTGGAAGTCGTAAGTTTAAAGAACTTATTCAACAAGAAAAATATGAAGAAGCGGCTGAGATAGCTCGTGCACAAGTTCGCCAAGGGGCCCAAGTCATAGATATTTGCATGGCCAACCCAGACCGTGATGAAAAGCGTGATATGGAAGAATTTTTAAAACATATAATTAAAATGGTACGCGCCCCTTTGATGCTAGATTCTACTGACGAAAAAGTTTTTGAACTAGCCCTTCCCTACTGCCAAGGAAAATCTATTTTAAATTCAATTAACCTTGAAGATGGTGAAGAGCGTTTTGAAAAAGTAGTGCCCCTTGCAAAACTTTATGGGGCAGCCCTTGTAGTGGGAACTATTGATGAGGACCCCATCCAGGGAATGGGAGTGACTCGTGAGAGAAAGCTGCAAATTGCAGAGCGTTCTTATAAGCTATTAACAGAAAAATATGGCGTTAAGCCTTATGATATTTATTGGGACCCGTTGGTATTCCCGTGTGCTACGGGTGACGCGCAATATGTAGGTTCCGCTGTTGAAACCATTGAAGGAATAAAACTAATAAAGAAAAAGTTCCCACTAACAAAAACAGTTCTTGGAATTTCAAATGTGTCGTTTGGTTTACCTCCTGCGGGCCGAGAAGTTTTAAACAGTGTGTTTTTATATCACTGTGTTCAGGCGGGTCTTGATATGGCTATTGTTAACTCAGAAAAGCTTGAGCGTTATGCAAGTATTCCCGATGAAGAAAAAAAACTTTGTGATGACTTATTATACCATTGCAATGACGAAAAAATTGCGGCCTTCACTGCCTATTTCAGAGAAAAGAAAAGTAAAAAGGCTGAAAATGCAGACCTTGCTAAACTAACTCCGGAAGAAAGAGTATCGCTTTACATAGTGCAAGGAACCAAAGAAGGCTTAACTAATGATTTAGAAATTTTATTAAAATCCATGAGCCCCCTTGAAATTATTAATGGCCCCTTAATGAAGGGTATGGATGAGGTGGGAAGGCTTTTTAATAATAATGAACTCATTGTGGCAGAGGTTTTACAAAGCGCTGAATCTATGAAGGCCGCAGTGGGCTTTTTAGAGCAGTTTATGGAAAAGACAGACGCCTCAGTGCGGGGAAAAGTTATTTTAGCAACCGTTAAAGGCGATGTGCATGATATCGGAAAAAACCTAGTAGAAATAATTTTATCTAACAACGGCTTTAAAGTAATCAATTTAGGAATTAAAATACCACCAGAGGAAATTATAAAAGCCGTTAAAGATCACAAGCCAGATATGGTAGGCCTTTCAGGTTTATTAGTAAAATCAGCACAACAAATGGTCTCCACTGCGCAAGATATGGCCCTATCAAAAATAAATGTTCCCATTTTAGTTGGTGGAGCTGCATTGACAGAAAACTTTACTAATAAAAAAATTGCAGTTGCTTACCAAGCAGGAACAGTTGTTTATGCAAAAGATGCAATGCAGGGCCTAGAGCTTGCCAAACAAATAATTGATAAAGAAAAATTTAATAAATTAAAAACAGCTCTTTTAGAAAAGCAAAAAAGTGAGGGGCATGCTGCAGACTTTGAAAAAGTAGAAAAATTAGCTGCAACAAAAACAAGATCTGCCGCCATTGCCTTACAAGAAAACACTGCTATGCCGCCAGATTATGACCGTCATGTTTTAACCAATGTGCCCCTTGATCACATTTGGGCCTTTGTAAACCCCCGCATGCTTTATGGCCGTCACTTGGGTGTGAAAGGTTCTTTGGTAAAGCTTGTTGAGGAAGAAAATTGGCGAGCGTTGAAGTCCGATGAAAGTGGGCAAAAAGTTTTAGAGATTGTTGAAACAGTAGATGATCTTAAAAAAGAATGGAAAAAGAAAAATTTAAAGCCAAAAGCGGTGTTTCAATTTTTTGAAGCGGCTAGTAATGAAAACTCATTATTTTTATATTCTTACGTTGAATCAGAAAAATTAAGGCGAGCTCCGGCAGAGCCTGACCGCTCGCCAAAACCAATTGAAACTTTTGAATTCCCACGGCAGGCAAAAGTAAATGGGCTTTGCCTTTCTGATTATGTTAACCCTCTTGGCTCCCAAAGAGCAGATAATATTTGTATGTTTGTAGTTACCGCAGGTGATGGAATTAGAAAGTGGTCCACAGAGCTTAAAGAAAATGGAGAGTATTTAAAAAGCCATGTGCTTCAAGCACTAGCTCTTGAAACGGCAGAGGCTTTTGCGGAGCATTTACATTCTAAAATAAGAGGGATGTGGGGATTTTCTGATCCTTTAGATATGACTATGATGGAAAGATTTCAGGCGAAATACCGCGGCAAAAGATATTCTTTCGGTTACCCGGCCTGCCCAGTGCTAGATGATCAAGCGAAACTTTTCAAAATTCTAAAACCACAAGACATTGGTGTGGAATTGACAGAGGGCTTCATGATGGATCCTGAAGCCAGTGTTTCTGCAATTGTATTTAGCCACCCAGCATGCACCTACTTTGGTGTTGGTGGTTGACTAGACTCTCTCTAACAGAATAAAAGTAATATAATTACAATATTGCCCTTTTTAAGGAGAGACGCGTGATTAAAATTGAAACCACACCTGAATTAGTTGAAAAAGTTTACTCCAACATGAGGGCTAAGCTTGGTTCAATTAAAAAAAAATTAGGCAGAGATCATCTTACACTTGCTGAAAAAATTCTTTATAGCCATCTTGATCATGAAAACCAAGAACTAAAACGCGGTTCTAGCTTTGTATTATTAAGACCAGATAGGGTAGCCATGCAAGATGCAACAGCACAAATGGCACTTCTGCAATTCATGCAGTCAGGAAGAAAATCGACGGCGGTGCCATCAACGGTACATTGTGATCATTTAATTTTAGCGCGCAAAGGTGCTAGTGTGGATACCACTCAAGCCTATAATGAAAACCAAGAAGTTTTTGATTTTTTACAATCTGTTTGTAACAAATACGGAATTGGCTTTTGGAAACCGGGGGCAGGAATTATTCACCAAGTTATTTTAGAAAACTATGCTTTCCCCGGTGGACTTATGATTGGAACGGATTCACACACACCAAATGCCGGTGGGCTCGGCATGTGTGCAATAGGTGTTGGTGGGTCTGATGCGGCTGATGTAATGGCCGGGCTTGCCTGGGAAGTAAAGTTGCCCAAAATAATTGGTGTGTATTTAAAGGGAAAAATGAATGGTTGGACATCTGCAAAAGACGTTATTTTATGGCTTTGTGGAAAACTAACTGTAAAAGGTGGAACAGATAAAGTTGTAGAATATTTTGGTCCGGGAGCTGCTTCTATTAGTTGCACAGGTAAAGGCACAATTACAAATATGGGTGCCGAGCTTGGCGCTACGACTTCTATTTTTCCATATGATAAGCGCATGTCTGATTATTTAAAAATTACAAATCGTACAAAAATAGCTGAGCTAGCAGATAAAAATGCCGAGCTTTTAAAGGCCGATAGTGATGTAGAAAAAAACCCGTCCAAATATTTTGACGAGGTGATTGAGCTTGATCTAGATAAACTTGAACCCCATGTAGTAGGCCCGCACTCACCAGATGTGGCCCGTCCCATTTCTGTGTTTGCAAAAGAGATTAAAGAAAAAAATTATCCTGATAAACTCTCAGCTGCCCTTATTGGAAGCTGCACAAATTCAAGCTATGAAGATATTGAAAGGGCAAGCTATATTGCTAAACAAGCCCTTGATAAAGGCATTAAAATGCCCCAACCGTTTTTAGTTTCCCCAGGCTCTGAACAAATACATTTAACTATTAAACGCGATGGCCAGATGAAAATATTTAATGATGTTGGTGCTACTGTTTTGGCAAATGCTTGCGGACCCTGTATTGGCCAGTGGAAAAGAGATGACATAAAAGAAGGTGAAAAGAATTCTATTATTAATTCTTTTAATAGAAACTTTAGAGGAAGAAATGATTCAAACCCGGAAACCCTTTCTTTTATAGCAAGCCCTGACATTGTTATGGCTTTGGGTATTGCAGGCCGACTTAGTTTTAATCCTTTATCAGACACCTTAGATCAAAATGGTAAAAAGCTACGCTTTGAACCACCACGTGGTGAAGATTTGCCACCAAAAGGTTACGCCACTGGAGATCTAGGCTATATAGCTCCAAGTGAAAATGCAGATAATATAAAAGTAAATGTAAAGCCTGATAGCAAAAGGCTTCAACTGTTAGATCCCTTCAAGCCATGGGACGGAAAAGATTTTAAAGATCTTCCACTTTTATTAAAGGCAAAGGGTAAATGCACAACAGATCATATTTCCCCTGCGGGACCGTGGTTAAGATTCCGTGGGCATTTGGATAACATAAGTGACAATATGTTTTTAGGTGCAGTTAATGCCTTCACCGGTGAGTCGGGCAAAGTAACAAATGCTTTAAGTGGAGAAAAAAGTGTAACTATCCCTAAGGTAGCGCGAGAGTATAAAAGTAAAAATTTACGTTGGGTTGTTGTTGGTGATGAAAACTACGGTGAGGGCTCAAGCCGTGAGCATGCAGCCATGTCACCAAGGTTTTTAGGTGCAGCAGCTGTTATTACAAAAAGTTTTGCAAGAATTCATGAGACAAATTTGAAAAAGCAAGGAGTTTTGGCCCTGACTTTTGTAAACCCCAGTGATTATGACAAAATTCAAGAGACAGATAAAATTAGTTTAGTAAATTTGAACAAAATGGCGCCGGGCAAAGAGGTTGAAATGCTTATTAAGCATTCAAATGGCCAAGATGAAAGGATTTCCTTAAAGCATTCTTTTAGCCAAGAGCAAATACAATGGTTTAAGGCTGGTTCTGCATTAAACCTGATGAAAAATAAACCAGCTTAAACGTTTTGGAAAAATTAAAAACTATATACTCCGAACACGCCGACAAGTGGTGCGCTTAACTCTGCTGTTGATGAGATATTGTTAAAACTATTTAGTGGAACGTAATTAAGTCTATCAGCTTTGTAGCCTATGGCTGCCCCCATTGAAAGATCATTTGAAAACGATTTAATAATATTAAAGTCTGCTCTGTAACTCATATATTCTGGTTTTATTTTATCCACCACAGAGTCTCTATTTGTGGCAAGTATGGGAACGGAAAGCTCGGCACTTAATTTTAACTTCCAAGATGAGCTAAGGGCATAGGTAACTTCAAAAGTTTCAGCCAATCCTAAAAGTTGTGGGTTGTGAGAGAAAAAATGCTGCCCTTGGGGGGAATTATCAATGGTAACTATAGGTACTTGCCATGATCTAAAACCAAAATAATTATTAAATCTAAAAGCTTTGCTCTGATCTAAGTTAAATCTGTAAGCCCACTGAGCAAAATACTCAGGGTAACTTATTGTTAAATTATTGTAGGTATAGCCACCCCAACCTGCCATAAGCCGCATGCCATGTTTTGACCCGGGAAAGTATCCTCTCGTTTCAAGTTCAATGTTCCCACTAAATGCACCATCAAAGCGCGGGTTTGCTTGGGCGCCGTTGCCACCACCGCCCTGACTGCTTTGTGCTACTTCTGCCAAGTAGGCGCGATAACTCATGGGGCTTAATAGATACCTCATTGATAAATCAAATTCAGAAAACTTTTCAAATTTTGGTGATTCTAAGTTTGAAAACTCTCCTGCTCCATCAGTTACTTCAAGTCCCACACTTGCGTTTGTGCTAGAAATTTCAGCTGTCGTTTCTCCGCTAGAATTATTTCCTTGAGCGCCATTACTTGTGTAGTATCTAAAGTGATCTCCTTGCATGCCAAGCATTGCAAAAAGTCGGTAATTATTTTTTAAAGCATATTTAACACCTAATTCAACTTTTCCATTTACTGTGGGCTCCAAAGGGGAGTTAAGCCCATCATTTGTAAGATTTGAATGTGTTAGCGGCATTGAAACTTGAAAGCGTGAAAATAAAGCCCATTTTGAGGAGAGAGGATGTAAAACATCAAAACCAAGAATGGGCCCCGCAAATGTTGGGGCTAATACTTGTAAGTTGTTATCACTTGAACCACCACTTCTAATCACTATGGGCATGCTCCAAGCCCTTGCACCAAAAAAGGGTGTGATCTCTGTATTGTAAAACTCCCTAGCGATGGACCACTTATAACTTGCAGAAAATTTGAGCTCATTAAATGAAATAAGTTGTTGCTCAATTAAAAGGTTGCCCCATGCGCCTTCAACTCTAAGACCAAAAGCAGAATTTGAAAGCTGCATGTTTGCTTCAAATCCAAATTCACCACCCACGGTGTTAGTGCTTGATGATTTTCCAGCCTCATGCACCCTTGTGTAATAATCAATACTTCTAACGTTGTAGTGAAATTTTAAATCCACTTTTTCAAACTCAACAGGCTTTTCTTTTTTAATATCAAAACTATATTCTGTTACAGGTGTTAAAGTATCCGTTGAAACAGAGGCCACGTATTGTCCTGGTGGTAGTTTTCCTAATGCAGCCTTGGGATCTTCTGTTTCAATAACCATATAGGGTTTGTTATTACTGGCTGGTGAGCGAGAATTAGTTTTAAACAATTCAATTTTATATTTTTTTGCGTTTTTTACTGGCTCCCAATTAAAAGCCACCGTTTTTTGTGAGTTTAAATTTTTAATAGGTGTGCGTTCATTAACAACATATTTTTTTACTGTTACTGGCGGACCAAAATAATTTTCAAATGCCGCCTGCACTTTTACTTCATAATGACCCTTTGATTTTGGTTTAAAATCAATTTGTGGGTCTGAGGTTTGTTTGGTTTCAATTTCTTTCCCGTCTTTAATTACTTTTACTAAATATTTAGGGGCGGCTTCTTGAGGGGCGCTCCATTGAGTTTGAACTTGTTCCATGCCAATTGACTCAGGCTTTGCCTCGCTCTCAATAGGCTTTATGGGGGCTGTTACTACAAGTTTAAACGGAGAACTCCAAGTGCCGTAAATATTATTGGCATCTATGGCCTGAACTCTTAAATAATAAATACCGCTTTTTAAATCTTTTAAGTGTTGGTTTGTTTCTAGCGTTTTTTCAAAAATGGTTTTTTCAAATGTATCCGTGTTTGAAATTTGAATTTTATATTTTTTTGCACCTGGTATGGGCTTCCACTTAAGCTTTACGTCTTTGGCCTGTGCCACAAAGCTAAGAAGAGTAGATAAAATTAGGATTAATAATAAGCGGCTCATTGCACCTCTTCCATTTCAAATTCAGGCGCAGCAAGAGGCGGCTTTAAATATCCAATTTTAATTTTTCTTTGGTTTTTATAAACCCACTGGCCATCTAAATTTTTATGACCCACAGCCCAATAGTAGGTGCCTTCTTTTAATGCTTCTTGAAGAAGATACGTTTTTTCTTTTGTTTTGGCAAAAAATAAAGGTTTTTCAAAATTGCTACTCTCAGAAATTACAAATTTATATTCAGTAGTACCGTCATGCTCCCAATTAAACGGGATTCCTTTATTTTTACTAAAATATTCATATTCTACATCAAAATCAGAACTTGGGGCTGTCAGCCGCGGGGTTAGCGGTTCAACAAGTTTTTTAATTTCAATTTTTGATATTGAGCTTGGCTTTCTTTGTTTGTCATATACAGAAGAAACGCGCCAATAAATTGGTCCATCAACAAGTTTTGATGTTTTAAATTTATTTTGAATAAGCTCTTCCTGAAAAAGCAGGTTTTTAAATTGCTCATCAGTTGAGGCCTCAAAGTAATAATTTTTACTGTTAGCTACATTTGACCAATTAAATTCAATTATGGGAAAATCTTTTTTGTATGTGATTTGCTCATTTTTGGACGGGCCGATAAGTTCAGGGGTATGCATTTTATTAATATCAAACATTCTTACTTCACTCGTTAAGCCTCCCGTTGTTTTAATTCTCCAGTAATAGGTGCCTGCTTTTAAACTTATAGAAAGCGCTGTTTTTTCTTTTAGTGTTTTTGAATTAATTATGTTTTTAAATTTATCATCTAATGCCAGTTCAAAAATGCTATCTTTCTTTTTTGTGTTCCATGAAAAATCTATTTTTTCAGTCTCTAAATCTGTATTAATTCGATAAAGTGCAACGGGGCTTTCAAGAACTGCAGGAAGCTCCTTTTCCTCCGTTGAACCATCTTTATTAATAATAATTTGCTTACCTGTACCGTCTGCAGTTGTTTGAACAGCAGTGAGTTGCCCCTTAGCTTTGTCTATATTAAGAGTAAGAGTGTTTCCCTCGTCATTATTAATATTTACGCCATTAACTTTAATATCTTTTGTACCCTGACTTGCTTGTAAAACGAGTTGTCCATTTTTTAAGTTAAGAGCAAGTTGATCATTGTCTTTTTCAAGCACTACAAGGGATGCGGGGCCAAGTTTAATTTCACTTCCATCTAAAAGCTGAATTGTAGCTTGAGCTTTTTCTGCTGTTTGAATTGAATCAAACCAGTAAAGTTTATCTTGGGTTTCTACTAAATCCCACAACATGTTTTCAGAAAATTTTCTTTTTACTGTTTGATATTTTTCTTTAATTAGACCTGCTTCGCTAAGCCCATCAATGGTTGTTTTATTAACATAAATATCAAGATATAAAAGATGGGCGCAAAAGCTTGCCCCACCCAGAGAAATTAAAACTACAAAAATGTGGGAAAAAATCTTAGATTTCATTGGTTTACTTATCGTCTTTGATTACATAATTTTTAATCAAACCGGACCAAAACCAGACCTTAAAAAATTTTAATAAATTAACTTAAACGTCGATAGAAGTTGGCATGTTTAAAAATTTAAAAATTCCAATAGGCTTTAAGCTTGTTTCTATTATGGCAATCATTCTTGTGTCCGCCACACTCACTGTTGTTTTTATGGCAACAAAACTTTTCACTGATGACACAACGGCCTTTATACAAAAGTCAAATAGTGATGCCGCGGCACAATTAGCAAGTCAAACTTATGAGTACTTTAATAACCTTGTACATACATTTACTACAATTACAGAGGTCCAAAAGGCTGAATTTTCTGAGCAACAATTTATACGCCACAAAGAAATTCAATTTGTAGCTACTTGGACGGTTAATGCTAAGACGACAAAGGCATTTTATGCCTCTAATGAGGGTATGTTCTTGAAGGATGAGTTTTTATTTCTTAAACCCTCGACTAAGGTATGGAATGGCGAAATTGATATTCAAAGAGTAAAAATTCAGGACAAAGGTTTTATTACGCTAAGCTTTCCTTTGGTTATAGATAGTAATAAAAAAGTAATTAAGTCAGTGATTGGTGTTATTAATCAATCAAAGTTAATACAAACGTATGGGAAAAAAGGTGTTATTACATCTTATCTTGTGGCTAAGGACGGTCAGGTGCTGGCGCACCCAAAAGAAGAGTTGGTAGCAACGGGTGCAAATTTAAAAGATGTTGAAATTGTGCGGGCCATGATGGAAAGCACTACTAATAACAACCAAATGCGCTTTATTGATAAAGACTTAAAATCATACCTTGGTGCTTTTAGGCAAATTGGCGTGGGCGGAGTTGGTGTTATCTCACAAGTGCTTGAAGAAACAGCATTTGCAACGGCAAAAAGAGTAAAATACAGATCTTCCTTGGTTGCCGGAATTATTTTGTTTTTATCTTTTTCATTTATTTATTTTTTCTCTCAAACCATGACAAAGCCCATACATTATTTAGTTTCTCTTACAAGGGAAGTCGCAAAAGGTAACTTTAAAATAAAAGTAAATCCAAAAGGCCGTGATGAAATTACGGAGCTGACAAAATCTTTTGGTGAAATGACTACGGGTCTTGCAGAAAGAGATAAGCTTAAAGAGACATTTAATAAATTTCACTCAAAAGAAATTGCGGAGGCCATTTTAAAGGGTGAGATTAAATTGGGCGGGAACCGCCAAAAAGCCACTGTATTTTTTAGTGACGTAAGGGGCTTTACCGCGCTTTCTGAAAAATTAACCGCAGAGCAAGTTGTTGAAATGCTTAACGAGTACATGACTGCAATGGTAGCAGAGATTCAAGGCCATCATGGCGTAGTTGATAAGTATGTTGGCGATGCCATTATGGCCGTTTGGGGAGCGCCTATTTCAAAGCCACAAGATACTTGGAATGCTGTAAGCGCCTGCCTTGCAATGAGAAAGCGCCTTGAAAAATTTAATGAAGAGAGAATTAAAAAAGGTAAAGACCCTATTAGAATGGGAATGGGCCTTCATTGTGGAGAACTTATTGCTGGTAACATTGGTTCCACTGAAAAAATGGAATATACCGTTATTGGTGACACTGTTAATACAGCCTCTCGAATAGAATCTATGACAAAAGAATTTGGAACAGATTTATTAATTAGCAATGAAGTTTATCAGGAATTAAAAGAGCGTCTCATTGTTGAGCCAATAAAAGCCCATGTTAAAGGAAAGTCCGGCGTATTAAATGCCTACAAAGTAAAAGGCTATTATGATGAAAACAAAAACGCTATTCTAGTAGAAACAAAATACTCCTCTTACGAAGCAGAAAAATCAGACAAAGTAAAGCACGCCAGCTAGGCGGCTAGGTACGCCCCCCAATTGGGGGCAGGTACGCGTCAATTAAGTGGTTTAATTATAAAACCAGTTGAGATTGAAATAATTTTTGGTGGCACAAGCTCCTTCATTTGGGCAGGAGTTAAAAAAGCTAAAATCTTCCAGGGAACTGTGCCTACAGTTACTTTTATTAAGCGATAGGCATCAGAGGTGCCAATTTCTCCTGGGGAATTAAAAGTTTCATTTTGGCCGCCGAAAACCATTCCAAAAAAACCGTTTGCATTAAGACGCTGTAAAATGGCATTTTTGTCTTCCGTATTTTTCCACCAAAATTTATTACTAAAAATAGAGTCGGGTCCTATGAGAAGCTCGTGATCATAGTAGCCGCGGTATAAAAGTTGAGCAGCTGTTACTTTAAATTGGTCCCATAAAACAGGCGGATAGTTTCCCGTATGTGTAAAAAGCCAAGTGCCGACTTTTAAAGCTATGGGAAGAGATCTTAAAAAAGCACCCCTTGGATAGTAAGGGCTAATTAAGTGCTCAAGGCGAAGTTTTCTCTCTGCTAATTCCCTTTCAAGGGCGGGGTTTTTATACTTTCCAGGTTTTGCAAGAAGTGAAAGTTCCTCACTGCCTAATAGTACAATAATGCGGCCTCCAGCAGTTTCGGCCTGAAGCATTAATGTTAGCATTAAATCAATAACTGCAATATTTTGTGGGCCCGATCCTATCAAATTGCCGGTAAAAATAAGTAAAGACTTAGCCCCAAGCCACTTGCCCTCAGGGGAGATAATTTGAGTGCTTACCAAAAGGTTGTAAAGCTGAGCATAGTTACCGTTTACGTCCCCAATACTAAGTACCCTTGAGTAAAGCTCGGGCTTTGTAATTTCAATTATTCCGGGGTTAACGGGATTAACAAATCTTGGTTGAGATTGAGCAGTTAAACTTAAAGAAAATAATAGTGCTAAAATCATAAAACCCTGTATCACAAAACAAGGCGGCAATACATTTGTAATAAATTCAAACGTCGACAAAATACTTAAAATCAGTTAAAAATATCAAACCTATGACACCAAAAGACATTGAAAATGTAATTTTACAAAAGCTCCCTGATGCAAAAGCCTTTGTTATTGATCTAACGGGAACACAAGACCACTATCAGCTAGTTGTGGTAAGCCCTATTTTTGAAGGAAAAAAAATGATTGATCAACATAGGTTAGTGAAAGCTTTATTTGATGCTGATATTCAATCAGGAGAGCTGCACGCTTTGTCTTTAAAAACTTATACTCCACAAGAGTGGAGCCGGAGGAAACAATGAACGTTGAGCAAAACTACGATTTAGAATCTTTAAAAAAGAAAGTAGAAAAACAAGTTAAAGAAAATAAAATTATTATTTACATGAAGGGCACTGCAGATTTTCCTCGCTGTGGGTTTTCCTCCCAGGCCGTGAATGTTTTAAAAACACTGAATATGCCGTTTATGTCTGTTGATGTTTTAAGTGATGACCCACTATGGACTGCTCTTGAGGAGTACACCCAGTGGCCAACAGTCCCACAAATTTTTATTAATGGTGAGTTTATTGGAGGGTGCGACATTATTACTGAAATTTATGAGCGTGGTGAATTAGAGGCTCTAGCGGCTGGGAAAAAGTAATGGTTTCTTTGGAGTTCACACCAAACCCAAACACTTTAAAATACGTTGTAGAAAAAACTTTTTTAGAGCAAGGGGCAGTTAATTTTTTAAACCCCGGTGATGCTTTACGGGGCTCACCCTTAGCTTCTGAAGTATTTCAAACCCCGGGTATTAGTGCTGTTATGATTGGCAAAAATTTTGTGACCATTACTAAGGCGCAAGGCTTTGAGTGGGACCAAATTCATGAGCCTACAGAAAAAATTATTTTAGAATTTATTAAATCAGATAAACCCGCAGTGTTACCAACATGGCTTGAAGCAAAAAAACAGAGGGCTTCAGCTGAGGGTAGTATTGAAGAGAGAATTAAGAAAATTTTAGACGAAGAAATTAGACCTGCCGTTGCTGTTGATGGGGGCGATATTGTTTTTGATAGATTTGAAAATGGTATTGCATTTTTATTTATGCAAGGCTCTTGTGCGGGTTGCCCTAGCTCTACAATGACATTAAAGATGGGCATTGAAACACGGCTTAAAGAAGAGATTGCCGAAATAGAAGCTGTTGAAGCAATTTAGTTCGATATTGGTGGCTCTAGGCGTTTCCTAAAATTTTCTAAAAGCTCTGAAGGTTCAGCATATTTTTCATCAAAGCTTTCATCAATTTTGATTCTTGATTTAAAGCCTTCAGTGTATGCGTGAAAGTGGTCAAGATTATCTTCCGGAAACTTCCAACAAAAATAACCCATGCCTGAATCAAAATCTACAAGCCATAGGCCTTTGGGCTCTCCGCCAAGTTTTTCAACTTTGGCCTGCCAAAGTTCAACATGCTTGTTGATTTCATTTTCTAGTTGTTGCTTTTTAACTGAGTCTGCATCTGGCAAGGCCTCAATTGTGGCTATAAGCCCGTTAACAATTCGACTAGCTTCTTCAGTGATTCTTCTAACAATAGGCAAAAGCTCGCGCGCTTCTTGTAAAGTAAGAATACGTTTTTGATTGAACTGGAAAACAGTCCCCACTGTTTACCCCCTTACCCCTAAAATAGTTTTTCACATATAGAATTTTATTTTTCAATGCCATTTTGGAACCCACTAGATTTTTTAACCCCTTACAGAAAATTACTTTCTTTTTTTGCTGCGCGCTACTGCCACAAGTTGACTGCCTAGGAAGAATATAATGGAGAACACGAGTAGAGCTATTATTATATACTTAAAAACGTTTCCGATACTTAGTTCAAAGCCTTTTTCTTGTGCACTTGCACGTTTCTTTTTTTCTGCAGCAATCTCACGGGCTGTCTTTAAATCCCGTGGTGTGAGTGGAATATTTTGTGTTTGCTGCGCAACTTGTGCTTCTTCTGGAGCGGGCGCAAGTCTTGAGCGTGTGCGCGAAAGGGAGCCTTGTGTGCCTGTTTGTTCAAAATCTTGAACTTTGCCAGTTGAACTAAAACCTGAATTTCCCGTAGAGGCTTTATCTCCATCTGCTTTTGTAGCGGCAGATGATTTAAGCCCAGTGTTTTTAGCATCGGCACTATTAAATGGTACAACTCCAATTTGGCCGTCACTTACTCGGCGAGCACCTGCTCTGCCGCCACTAGCGGCTGCGGCATTTTTTCCGCCAGCAGAATTTCTTGCTTGAGAAGAATTTTGATCAAGAGGTTTTCCGTCTGCTCCAATTCCTTGGCCATTTTTTGTGACCCCTTTTGTAATATCAAAGCGTGGTCTTGTGCAGACTTCTTCTTCGTCAGAGCCGTCGGGTAAAATTCCGTTTCTAATAGCACAGGCAATATAGGAATCCTCACCAACAAACCAAGAGTCAGCAAAAACTTTAAAGGCGGTATTAAATTGGTAAACGACTCCGCCTAAAAGAATAAGCGTTAAAAGAAGCAGAAGGACATACTCAATGACGGCCTGTCCTTTTTGGTTATTAACTGATGTTTTGTTTATGCGTCCTTGCAACAACATAAAAATAGTTTAGCAAGTTGCGCAAGTTACGTCGAACAAACTTAATCTAGCTTGTTTTTAATACATCCTGGACCTTTGTACCAAAACCTAGCAGGTAGTTTTTGGTAATTATGGGGGTTAAATTTGAGCTGATATAAAAATTAACTTAGTTAGAGTCTACTTTATCTACTATTCCAGCGATAACAGCATTTACCGGGGCTTGGTCTTGGCTCCAAAGTTGGCGGCAGCCGTTGCCTTCGCGGCAAACAATAACATAGTCTCCGGGGCCGGTTTGAATAGAGTCAAAAGCTAAAAAGGTGTGTCCTTTGGGTTTTAAATTTTCATCAACGGGTTGGACAACAAAAATTTTTTTATTATTAAAGTTTTCATCTTTTATGGTGCAAACAACGGGCTCTAAAACTTTGGCTAAAATCATTTATGGGCCTCAAGGTTTTTTTCACCAAGACGATCCACTAAACCTACAACGGCGGCATCAACAGGTGCAAATTTATTTGTTAAAGCAAGGCTTGCCTCACGGCTTGCTACCCAAGTAACAATGTCTCCGGCGCGAGCACCTATGGGGTCTGCTGCGCAAATAACTCCGCCCAAGTTTTTTAAATCTTCATCTACCGGCTGAAGTAATAGAAGTTTAACACCCATCAAACTTGGGTCTTTTTTTGTGGCCACTACTGTTCCAACTATTTTTCCTAAATGCATAAAGGTACGCCGTTCCTTTTTAGGTAGTCCGTTCCTTTTGCATTTTTGAACTAAACCACCCAAGTTTCTAGATCAGATTTTAAGCCGTTTTTTGTCGCAAAAGCAAATTCAGATTTTCGTAAAGCACAACGAATGAGGTTTCTGTCAGTCTTTTTATAGTCTTTGTTTAGCCAAGTTAAAGTCTCATCCATGTTTTGGTTAAAAAGTAAAAGATCTTCAGTTATGGGTATGATTAGCTTACTTTGGCCCAAAAGCCCAAACAAACTGCTATATTTATAGTCCTCAACTTTACTAGTAAGCTCAGCATCAACCGGGTTTCTGTAAATATATTTATAAGCATGATAAAAATAGTTATCAGTAGATAAACAAGATTTATGATAGGGGGCTCCATAAATTTGGTTAATCCTTCCTGATTGACTGCTAATGTAGCGACTGGTCTCTCGCATAAAGTAGTTCATGGCTTCAGACATATTTTTATTTTGAAAACGTGCAATCAGGTGAAAATGATTAGGCATAAGTACAAAACTAAATATTTCAACCTGATACATTTTATTAATTAAAAATAAATAATCTGAATAGAACTCCCACAAATGATCCATTGGAAGTCCAAACCACTCTCTATTAATACAGCGCGCGGTTATGTGATAAGGTCTATAAGGGTTAAATAATTTCTTTTTTCTTGGCATAGTAAAAGTAGTGCATGCAAAAACCATCTCTTAATTAAGATAGAAATTAATTAATTACGGCTTCCGGTGTCCGGGTTTGAGTCCGAATTGCAGGGCCTTAGTAAAAAGGAACGGACTACCTAAAAAGGAACGGCGTACCTAGAAGAAGTGGGTTAAGAAGTCGTCGTGGGGGCGGGCGATGATTTCAGTGCGTAAAAGTGTTCCACGAGTTGATAAAATACCATTCACAGCCTCAACGGAGGCGGCAACCTCCTCAAGTTTTCCGGTAACAAAAAAGTAGGATTTGCCGCCAATGCCACGGGCTATTTTAAAATCTATTAAATGCACATCTGCATTTTTAACAGCAGCATCACTTGATAAAAAACCGCTACAAATTGTTGCGGTTTCAATAATTGCCAAACTTTCTTCAACTTTAAACTGAGATTGGGAATACAATGCTGGCAAAACTTCTTCATGTAGTTGAGGAATATAAACATCATCTAATAGGCACTGTCCTATAAGCCGATGCATTTCGCCTCTTGCTTCTTCAATGCTGGCCTCATCTCCATTTAATAAAATAAAAAATTTGCCGGGTGTGAGTGCGGAGCCCTCTAAAATTTTAACGGGAGCTTTTTTGACAGCTTTATCTATTAAGCTATAGCCAAGTGCTATGCTTGAAAGTTCAAGAGCACAAATTGCCGGGCCATAAATCATACAATCCTAAAGTGATCTTTGAGTGTACACCGCCTTAGTCTACTAAAACTTATGGCGGTTGTCATGCCTTCTCCGGTGGGGGATGCAATGGTAAAAGAAGTAAAGCCCTCACCACCTAAACCTAGACCTGCAAAGCTGGGTGCATTTTTAACAAAAATGCTGGTGTTAATTTCTTTAGCCATTTTACTTAAATGATCAATGTGGCGTGAATGCATAACGGCCGTATGCCCATAACCATGCTCTACTCTCTTTGCCATACTTATTGCCTCATGCACATTGGGTGCGCGAACTAGTGGAATTACCGGCATGAGCATTTCAATTTGCACAAAGGGGTGATCCTCGTTGGGAACTTCAGCAAAAATCAAACGCAAAGAATCATCCGCCGGGATGCCAATTTCTTTTAAAATTACTGAGGCGTTTTTACCCACAAAGTTTTTGGTGGGGTATTTGCCATCTATAACTACATTTAAAAGCCTTTTTGTTTGCTCAGAACTTAATTTGTAAGCACCAAAGGTTTTCAAATAATCCATTAACTTATCGGCAATGGCATTTACTGCTATGATTTCTTTTTCAACAATACAGACAATATTATTATCTAAACTTGCTCCCGCAATTATGTCTTTTGCGGCTTTTGCCAAATCTGCAGTTTCATCAACAACTACGGGTGGATTCCCTGGGCCCGCGCCAATAACTTTTTTACCACTCAGCATTGCTTCGCGAACAACTCCGGGCCCGCCAGTAACAACAAGTAATCTAATGCCTTTATGCCTCATGAGTTCTTTTGCTGAATCAATTGTAGGATCACGCATGACTGTTAAACAATTATTGGGCCCACCAGCTTCTATGATGGCGGCATTAATAACATCCACCGTTTTGGCGCAAACTTTTTTTGCACTGGGGTGTGGGTTAAACACGCAAGTGTTACCGGCTGACAAAATACTAATGCCGTTATTAATAATGGTTTCTGTGCTGTTAGTTGTGGGTGTAATGGAGCCTAAAACTCCAAATGGAGCGTACTCAATAAGGGCAAGGCCGTCATCTCCGGTGAAAACTTTTGGCTCTAAAATTTCAGGCCCAGGAGTTTTGTCTATAACAAGCATGTTTTTTTTAATTTTATCATCAACTCTACCTAGGCCTGTTTCTTTAACGGCCTCTTCTGCCATCCATTGGGTTTGCTTTCGCAAAACCGCGCGCACATGATTAATGATTTTTTTTCTGTGGTCTAAGCGTAAAGCGCCCCATTCTAAAAAGGCAGCCTGTGCTGCTTCTACGCAGCGATCAATGGATGTAAAAACACCTCTTGAATAAACGGCTTTAGATTCTGATTGTTCAATTTTAGTGGAGCTCATGCGCGCCAAAACTTCTTTAACTACACCTTCAATTTGGCTGCCTGAGATCTCACTCATTTAACTTTATTCTTTCTGAAAGGTAACTTCGTTATTTACCTCTAAGGTATCAACAATGGCCATAATGACAGCATCAACGGGCTTATTATTTGTTGCTTCGGTTTGACGAGCTGAGCTGCCAGAGGCATACAACACAACTTCTCCAATACCTGCGCCTACAGAATCAATGGCAACAACCATAGAGCCCTGGTTTTCAATTTTTGGTGAAACGGGTTGAACAAGGAGCATTTTAAGCCCCTCAAGTTTTGAGTCTTTTACGGTAGCAACACAAGTACCAATAACTTTGCCAATGATCATAGTGGCCTTATTTTTCAACGCTTATCAAATAAGTTTATTTGCCGCGTTTTTATTTATTATTTTTTCTGTTTCTGCCTAAGGGAAGTACTTGATCAATGTTTCCGTGAGGACGTGGGATCACGTGAACACTTACCAATTCTCCAACTTTTTCAGCTGCTTTTGAGCCCGCTTCAACAGCCGCTTTAACTGCAGCAACATCTCCGCGAACAACGGCTGTTACAAAGCCGCCGCCAATTTTTTCATAGCCCACAAGTTCTACTTTTGCAGCTTTTACCATGGCATCGGAAGCTTCAACCATTCCTACAAAGCCTTTGGTTTCAATCATTCCTAATGCGTCTGATGAGATATTCTCCATGATGATGTCTCCTATTATTGTCCTGTTATATTTTCTAATGCTTTTATCGCCGCCTCGCGAGCGGAGTCAATTTCACTTTCAGTTCCTGCCATCCATAATCTTCCAAAAGCGCCAAAGGGACGTACTTCAACTAGAGAAATATTTGCAGCCTTTTCTGCTTCATTGGCAGCAAAAGTTATATAACCTGCGGGGTCTGTTTCTAAAATAAAAAGAGATTGGCCGGGTAAAAGCATATTTCCCCAGCGGTTTGAGTTAACAATAATGGCATGATCCGGCTCTACACTTCTAATAACCTGGTTTGAAACAATTTTTGGTTTTTGGCGCTGTTCTTCTTTAAGCTCCAAAGTTTCCAAAATGGCACTTCCTGCTTGCCTTACCTCACCTTGGTCGTGGTGGTGAACTTCTAAAAGGCCAAACGCACGCTCAACAATTTGCATTGCGGGGCGGACTTTGGTCGATTTTAAGGCCACATCTGTCACTGTGTTAATAGCAATTCCAGGTGCAATTTCCACATAAAGGGCGGCATCACCTGGAATGGGTAAAAAACCGCGAGCGGTGGTTCCGACATAAGTCGCAAGTTGAGGCTGAAGTGAGTCGATAAAGGAATAAGTTTTAAGCGTGATTTTGCTCATACCTAGACGCTAGCACGGTAAAAAAATCAGAGTCAATGGTAGAGTGACGTGGTAGCATAAAAGAATGAGCTTTTTTATTCTTAGGAGATAGCTATGAAGACACTATTTTTAGCGCTAAGTTTTGCCTTTTTTGTAACCACTTTTGCTATGGCAGCGGAGCCCTTAAAACATTACCAGGTTTTTAGAACCGATAATGAGCATTGTTTTGCCATAGACGCTAAGCGCACCATTTATAGAATTGATGATGTTGGTTTTAAGTGCAGTGAAATGGCGCAGCCTAACCCTGATGGGCTTACAGTCATTGAAAAGCAGAATAATTTAGGTGAGGTTCTTATAGGTAACAACTCAGCAAAAATGAGCAATATGGTTATGGGAGATCTTGTTGATTTAGGTGGGCTAAAAAATAGTATGTACCTTTACCGCACCGCTCGCGGACAGAAAAATAACCAACCCGTTTTTGAAAACTTTTTTGTAAATACAAAAGAGATTGGAGGGGGGCGTTTTGAGCTAAGTGTCTCTGTAGTTAGATTTGAATATGCCGATGATAATTCCCCGCGCACAAGCAGATTGGGCAGAAATTATTTAAACTTCAGGTTTGAAAAATTATCAAGTTTGCCGCGCGTAGTGATTGACTTGCCAGCTCCCATAGAGTCAATAGCCCCAAGGGAAATTAATATTCCTGCCCTTGCTGAAATGCCGGCCATTTCAGTCAACACTGATTTACCTGTATCTTCAGTGCCTGTGTTTAAAGAAGAAACAAAACCTGAAGTACACACTCCAGCAAGTCCGCCAACTAGAGTTACACCAGAGACACAAGAGCCGGGTTCTCCGGCAGTGGCTACCCCATACACACAGCCGCAGGTCATATTTATTCATGAAAAAGAACAGATGCTTTGCTCAAATATTGTAAAGCGCTATGGTAGAAAGCTTGCCGATCAAGACTGCTCTCAAGTGAAAGACGAGAAAATAACTCAAAGATGCTTTTTGCAAAACCACTGCAATTTTGAAAAAGGCTGTAACTCAGAAAAATGTGTTAGCCAATATATTCAAATGGGCCAATTTGATGATGTTGAAAAGCTCATGCAAAATTATAAAAAAGCACTCAGTCAACTTGCAAAGGCCAATAAGGTATTAAGTGCAGCTGAGGCAAAGCTAAAAGATTGTGATACACTTGATAAGAATGGCGATGAGAGAAAAAAGCGCGCCGAGGCGGTTGAGCAAGCGCGTAAGCAAAAAAATGCAGCCCAGAAGAGTCATTATGCCGCAAGAGAAAAGCTTGATAAGTTGGTGCAGGCAAAAATTAACAATTCAAATGATAAATTTTCGTGCATGAAACATGGCGAATCGACTTTTAGGTTTTTCTATGACTCATGGATTTATATTTTAGATTATAAAGAACGCTACTGGACATGTGTTATGGGGCAAAAGCATAACTAGGGAAGAGCATAGAGAGACTCTAGTTCCTGCATAACCCGAATATCTGGCAGGGTTGCTGTGCTCTCTTTTTCTTCTTCTATTGATTCGTCATCCACAAAAAAATCAATATAGTTTTTTTGGCTAGTAAATGCTTTTTCAACTTTGGTTTCCTCTTTTGTTTCAGGGTTTACTACGGGTGGAGCTTTAAGGCTTGAGACTTGAATTTTCCCGTCCCAAAGAGCGATCTCGTCTCCATCGGTTAAGTTTGAAATGAAAAACGTGTTAGATGCAAAATTCCCAATGGGAATAATTTTAGATTTAGGAGTTAAAACCTCATGGGTGCCAAGGCGTTTAAAAATAAAAAGAACCTCACCCTTTAAAAGTTCAAACTTAGTATTATCCCTATTCATAAATTTTGTAAGCTTAAGTTGTGTTTGGGGGCTCATTTTTAAAATTAAAAGGCCAGCAATTCTAACCGTTGCGTAAGATTTCTCTCCTGTTTCAAGAAGATTTCCCTCTTTAACTCCAGAGAATTCGGGCACATCTTTGCCGTCAATACTCATGGTGCCACTTAATTTTAAAATTTGATTTACTATAACCACGCCTTTAGAGCGTCTTCTTTTTTTGCGCCTAGCTTCGGCATCAACAGAAGTTACAAAAATTAAAAAAGCCATTAAAAAAAGTAAAATTTTGTTTGGCATTATGGGCTCCTATTTTATTTGGGGTCTTTGAAGCTCAAAAATATTTTCATTTGAGTGGTAGGCTCTAACGTAATTTGCTCCGGAAAGGCGGCCGATGAGTTTTAATTTATCTAGATCAATGTGGTTGGCTGAATTAAGTAAAGAATTATCCACATGCATTTGAACAACGGTGCCCACTACTAAGTAGCCACCCCCAGGATGGGCGCCAATTTCTATTAATGTGTGAAGTTTGCATTCCATATTAATGGGGCTTTCTTTTACTCTTGGTGGTTTCACAACAGATGAAGAAGCGGGTGTCAGCCCAGCTTCTTTAAACTCACTCACATTTGATGGAAAATCAAAGCTTGTTAAGTTCATTTTGTCTGCCAAATATTCTGGCACAACGTTAACAACAAATTCTTTCACAGTACGTATATTATTAAGGGTGTCCTTTGCAATGTTAGCTGGTTTTTGCATTGGTGCAAAAGCCAGAGTTAATGGCTTAGCACAAACTCCCATAAAAAAACTAAAGGGGGCAAGGTTAGTGTTTCCCTTTTCATCAATGGTGCTTACCCATGCAATGGGTCTTGGCAAAATAGAGCCTGTTAAAAATTTATAAGCCTCTGTATGGGCCAGAGTTGCTGGGTCAAACTGCATTTAGCCTTGTCTCCAGCTCATGTGGTAATCTGCCCATTCACAATCGCGAGCGGCTTTTGTGGGGTTTAGTGGGGCAAATGTGTCTACCATAACAGCATATTCATTTGTCTCAGTTTTTTTTGCAGCACCATCTCTGGCTCCTGGGTGCGGGCCGTGGTGAATCCCAAAGGGGTGAAAGGTGATCATTCCAACGCCCATATTTTTTCGAGAGAAAAAGTCCCCTGCGTGGTAAAAAATAACTTCATCGCTATCAATGTTACGATGAAAAAAGGGCACTCTTTCTGCTTGTGGGTCTTGCTCAAAAGGCCTGGGCACGAAGCTGCATAAAACAAAGCCGGCACCTACAAATGTTGAATGAACCGATGGTGCTAAATGGTAGCGGTGGCTCATAACAGGTCTAAAATCTTTAATATTAATTTTAGTTACGCATAAATCACCCTTCCAGCCCACAACATCAAGTGGATTAAAATCATAATTAACCGTGGTGAGTTCTTCTTGGCGTTTTATTTTTAATTCAAACCGACCTTTTTCAATTTTGGGGGAGGGTTCTGGCGTTTTAAGCATGGCCATATCAAATAGGGCATGTCTTCCTAAAAGACCTTTTTCTGGAAGATTAACTTCGCCCCTAGCTTCTACACATAAAATTTTATTATCTCCTTTGGAGGAAAATTTAATGGTTGTCCCTTTGGGAACAACAATGTAGTCACCAGTTATATAATCTAAAGGGCCAAAATCTGTTTCAAGTACTCCCGTGCCTTCGTGAATAAAATAAATATTATCTCCATCCCCATTTCTAAAACAATAAGGCATGGGTTTGTGCGTTTGAATTATGCCAATTTTTACATCTTCATTTTCTAATAAAAAAGTGGGTTGCCAAGGGTCACTCTGAGTTTGAGCTTTTAGCGCATTAAAACACTGTGGCTTACAGGGGCCATCAATTTTTGTCCAATTTGTGGGCGGGTTTTTATGGTAAAGGTGTGTGGCTCTTCCAGAAAAACCTTGGCGCCCATGCTCATCTTCATAAGTTCCTTCGGGTACGGCCACATGGGCTTGTGGCGCATAGATTCCTTTACTTTCATGAAACATAAATAAACTCCAGGTTAAAATTAACTTCTTTGACCAATAGTATTTTTTAAAACTCCAAGTTTTGAAATTTCAAGCTCAATAACATCTCCGGGCTTGACCCATTTATCAAGCTCTAACCCGCAGCCGCCACCAACAGTGCCTGAGCCAAAAACGTCTCCTGGAAAAATAAACTCATCTTTTGAAACATGCTCTATCATTTGCCCAAAACTCCAATAACGTGATCCGGAATTGCCTTTGGACCACAGCTTGCCATTAATTTTTGCACTCATTTCTAAATCTTCAAAATTTCCAACCTCATCAATGGTTACAAGCCAGGGGCCCAAAGCTGTGGCAAAATCTTTTCCTTTTGCCGGGCCTAGGCGGCAGATCATTTCTTTTGCCTGAATGTCACGGGCAGAAAAATCATTCATAATGGTAAAACCGTAAATATAATCTTTTGCATTTTTGGCAGATATATCTTTACCTTTTTTGCCAATCACTGCGGCAAGCTCTAATTCATAATCTAGTTTTTGTGTGTAACTGGGCCATAAAACTTCATCATCGGGGCCAATAATACTATCGCAACTACCCTTGTAATATACAGGCATCTCATACCACTCTTGCGGTACAGGAGCATTTCTTTTTGCCCAGCCTGCTTTTGTATGCTCTTCAAAAGCCATAAAGTCTCTTAAACTTCTGGGGCGGGGAAGTGGAGCAAGTAGCCTTACCTCATTTAAATTAAAAGAAAGTTTTTCAGAATTTTTGCCAACACTTTTTTTGCTTTGTTTAAACCAATCAAGGGCTTCTTGGGCATGGTTAAGCGCCATCTCGCCGTTTTGAATAAATTTAATCATTTGAGAGGGGATATGAAACCTTGCGTAAGAATATGGTTTTAAAACACCACGCTGAGAAATTAAATTTGCAAAGCAGTGCTGCAAATCAATAATTTTATTATCTTTATAAGCGCCAAGACGCCTAACAACGCCAAGAGGTGTGCTTAATTCAAATGTGACCAGTTTCATTTGGTTTTTATCATGCACCACTTGCTTTGCTCATGCAACAGTCCTATTATCGGACAATGCCATTTAGCTTAAAAAAACTCATAGTAGGGCAACCCATTGCCTCTGACAGGGCGGCCCAAGAAAGGCTTTCAAAGAAAAAGGCTTTAGCTATTTTTTCTTCAGACGCACTTTCATCAACGGCATATGCTACTGAGGAGATTTTGCGCGTTTTAGTGCCCGCTGTGGCCATGGTTCAATATGCCCATTGGTCAGTACCTATTGCTATTTGTATTGTGGGCTTATTATGGATTTTAATTTTAAGTTACCGTCAAACCATAACAGCTTATCCTAATGGTGGCGGTGCCTATTCTGTTAGTAAAGAAAACCTTGGTACAAGATTGGGTCTTGTTGCAGGTGCGGCCCTTATTATTGATTATATTTTAACAGTGGCGGTTTCTGTTGCAGCGGGTGCTGCCGCAGTAACCTCTGCTTTTCCGAGCATGCTTGAGCATGGCGTATTAATAGCAAACATAGCCATTATTGTATTAATGCTTATAAATCTTCGCGGCATTCGTGAGAGTGGAAATATTTTTGCTGTGCCCACTTATATTTTTGTTTTTTCTTTACTTACACTGTTTGCATTTTTATTTATTGCACCATCCCCTAATGCGGTTAAAAGCACATACTCACTTTTCCCCCACGCGGGAGAAGATATAAGTTGGTGGATTATATTTGTAGCCTTTGCCAGTGGTTGTACGGCCTTAACCGGCGTTGAGGCTATTAGTAACGGAGTGCAGGCTTTTAAAAAGCCAGAACAAGAAAATGCTAAAAAAACACTTGTGCTTATGGGCTGCATTTTGGCTGTTTTATTTTTTGGAATAACTTATTTTGCCAACACTTTTTCTATTGTGCCAAAAGATACTGAAACAGTTGTTTCACAACTAGCAAGGCTTTCTGGAAGCAATATTTTATATTACATAATTCAAGCAGCAACGGCGGGTATTTTATTTTTAGCAGCCAACACAAGTTTTAATGGCTTTCCTCAGGTGGCATCTCTTTTGGCAGATGATAGGTTTTTACCAAGGCAATTTGCCTCACGCGGGGACAGGCTTGTATTTAGTAATGCTATTGTGGGTTTAGGTTTTATAAGTATGTTTTTAGTTTGGCTGTTTAATGCAAATGTTCATCACCTTATTCCGCTTTATGCAATTGGTGTATTTTTAAGTTTTAGTTTGGCGCAAGCAGGAATGGTGAAGCACTGGTTAAAAACTAAAGAGCATGGTTGGCAAAAAGGGATTGTCATTAACATTATTGGCCTTATAGCTACAGCAGTAGTTTTAGTGATTATAGTGGCCACAAAATTTACCCACGGTGGTTTTTTAGTTGTGTTTATGATCCCACTTTTGGTTTTTGAATTTCAGAGAATTAAAAGACACTATTTAATTGTGGGGGACCAACTTCGCATTGAGGGTCCGCCACCCGCGGTGGATATGCCCGCCTCACATCATGTGATTGTACCAGTATCGGGAATTCATAGAGGGGTTATTGAGGCCCTTCACTATGCTCGTAGTATTAGTGGGGATATTACGGCTTGTTACATAGATATCACACCACGAATTACACAAAGAATTGCCGCCGAATGGGAAAGATACGGAATGGGAATTCCTCTTAAAATTTTAGCTTCACCATACAGATCTGTTATTAAGCCGCTTTTAGATTTTGTTGAAGAGGAATGCCTGCGCGTGCCTGATGGAATGATAACCGTAATTATCCCTGAATTTGTCACAGCCAAATGGTGGCAAAACCTGCTTCACAACCAAACCGCCATTGTTATAAAAGCAGCCCTTGCCTTTAAGCCTCGCGTAGTTGTCACAAGTGTTCGCTACCACTTATCTAAAGGCTAAAAAAGCGTCAGTCGGGTTCAGGTCAAGGCGGCGCACGTTATATTTGCCTGTTTAAAAACAGAGCCTTATTCTTTAAAACATTAGGGTTAATTTTTTGTTGCTGGCCATTTGATTGATAAATGCCATCAAGAGGGGAAATAAGGATTTTAATTTTATCTTCATCAACATATTTTACTTTAAAGCCACCGCTGATTAAGCCATCTATGTTTTGATCTTGAGCGCTTATAAGAACAAGTGCTTCTTCTTTAGAGTCCATACCAGAGATTTGGTAATTATAAATAATATCTGTAATTTCAATTTGGTTATTAGCACTTTGCCCACAGTTTGAAGAGTTAACATAAGTGACAAGGCGTACATCAAGGGTGCCATCAGCATTGGGTTTAAGTCTAACAGCTGCAGAAGATCCAGGTGTGTTTACGGCAAAATAAGTAGTGCACTCACTTGTCCATGTTCCTTGGGCCGCCACTTTAAATGAAGCAACTGAGTCCGCTGTAGTCTCAAACTTTTCTTGTTTTTTGCAAGCGCCCAAGGTTAATGCCAAAACTAAAACACCTAAAAGATATGTATTTTTGCGCATATATGGTCTCCTTTAGCAAAAGTGTAGTGCAAGGCATATACCCCGGCACAAGCAGTATATATATATAAATAAGACAAAACCGGTGACAAATTATGGAAGCTAAATCCGTAAATTGCTCGTAAAAAGTACTACAATCAAGCCTTTGAGAGGCATAAAAATTGAAGTGACGGCCCTTAGTTATAACAGAGGTTTTTAGCCTGAGAGGTGTATGTATGAAAGCTATTATATCTGCTTTAGTTTTAATTATTGGTACAAGTGCCCTAGTTCCAAATGCAAAGGCCGCAGTATGCCCTGAGGCCATGTTTGAAATAGCTAGCAAAGCTATTATAAGTAAAAAGGTATTTTCTAAAGTATTTAAAATTCAAAGGTCCCTATATAAAGTAGACGCTTATCGCTCAAAAGCAGAGGTGAATGGCGTTGTTAAGCTTAGTACAGAATTGGTTATTCACAGTCAGCCTGGTAATGGCCAAGTTATAATTAATAGAATTCACTTGGCGGGTGATTTTAGAGCTCTTGATCTTACAGCCATCCCCGAGAGTGGAACAACTAAGAGGCCTGAACTAGTGGTTGCTACACAGGTCAGAGAGGGCTTTGCAGATGTAACTCTAATAAAGGGTGTAGACCATGATTTGACAGAAGAAGTTGTAAGTAAAAATAGAATAGAAGTTCAGGGGCCAATAGATATTGTACAGCGCGCAAACACACAAAACTTTGCCGCTACGCCAATGATTCTGGTGGGCTCAACAAAAACAGGAAGTATGGCTGTATTTAACCCCACTACAGGGTTGCACAAAAATTTTAATATTAACGAGGCTGAAGCTGATTCAAAAACCGACCCGCGTGTTAAGAAATCAATAAAATTAGATGATATGACTGTTATAAGACAGTTCAACCTTACAGAAAATACAATTGAAATTCATGGCATGTTGCCAAATTTAACAATGGCTAATATGTTTACCATTTTGAGGTAAAATGAAGTTTCTAGTTCTCATTTCACTTGTTTTTGCAGTATCTGCACAAGCAAGTCCATCTAAAAATAAACCAACTCTTTTAGAATGCATTCGTAAAATGGAAGGTGTGGCGGGCTATTCAGATAAAGTCCCTCTTGCGACCGTAAGAAAATCAAAAGCCAGAGGAGAATTTACAGAAGCTGAGCTAAATAAAATTATGCTTTATCGTCAGGCCTCTGAAAAGCACAACAACAGATTTATTAGAATTATAGAAGTTAATAGTCAAATTTTAGGTCTCTCTGAAGTGAGAGACAAAGACCCGCTAACCATGAAGCTTGAAACAACAAATATTCTAACAGGCGAAGTTAAAACAGAATTTATAAATGAAACAGATGTCATTGACGTTACCATTTTAGAATCTGGAGCCCTTGTTGGGTTAAGAGCAGAGGGGGCCAGCACAGAGATTTTTGTAAAAATGGGAGAGCTTGATGTTATTCAAAGACACACCATTGAAGGGATCCACATAGATAGTTTTGATGTCTTAAAAGTTTCTTCAAATAAAACAATTTTAGCGGGCCTTACAAAATCAAAAGATGTCGTTGTTGAAGGTGAAAAGGAAAAATTAAAAATTCACCCTGTGATTTTTTTAATAGAGCTTGATTTTAAACATGACCAAATTACTGCAGGCCAGGTTACATATAAGCATAGTTTTTGGAGTACTCTATTTCCGGTGAGTAATAAAAAACGAATCCTAGTAGGTGAAAAAGAATACAAATATATTGAATTAGATGGTCAAATCCATTTTATTGATTCTAATGGAGCCTTAGTGGGGGTTTTTGCCCATGAGGCACTTTTTGGAACAAATAACTAGACCCCAGTCTTAAGTCTTAAAAAATTTCCTATAACCCCTTAACCCGACTTGCGTTTTTACCGATAGGCATTGTGGTGAGATACGTTTAAAAAACCAAAAGGGGTAAGTTATGAAAAAAATTAAGAATTTAATCAAAAATCAGCGCGGCCAAGGAATGCTTGAGTACGTGCTTATTTTAGCAGTGGTTGTGGCCATTGGATTGATGTTTCGTAAACAAATCACAAGCGCCATTGAGGGTGTAACCGGAAAAGTATCAAGCGATATTCAATCTTTTGGGCAGTAATATTTTTTAAAAGGGGTTTATGGGTAATTCTGGGCAAGCATTAACAGAATTTATAATTCTCACAGCTATTTTTATGGCTTTGCTTGCAGGTATTGCAACTAAGCTGCCTGTTACTTTTAAATCGGCCACTCCATATTTGGGGGGCCAAGTAGAGGCAAGGCTTCAAACAGGGGTGGGCTTTGCTAGAACCCCAGGGCAAACAAGTTGGTCTGAACCCATTAGACCCAAAGGGGGCCTTCGTGATTAAGAGCAAAAAAGGCCAGGCCACTGTGGAGATGGTGATTCTTTTTGCGCTTATCACAAGCATTTGGCTCGGGGTGAATAAAATTTTAAAAAACTCACAGGTTTATCAAAGTATTTTTGGAGACCCATGGGTGAGACTAAAAAACACAATTGAGTTTGGAGTGCCTACAGATAGTGCGCAGGCAGGCGGCAAACACCCAGCACATATTGTCAGGCACTCAACAAGAAAAAAGTAAGGGTAAAATGAAAGCGACAGCAGACAAAGTAAATTTTAAAAAATCAGAGTCAGGGCAAATGACCCTAGGTTTTTTATTTGCCACTGTTTTACTTATTGGCACAGCCATGCTGATAAGTGCTTTAACTATGGCGTTTACTTTTACTGAAGTAATTCAATACATCAGCTTTAGTGGCTCAAGGGCATATTTAAGTGCAGATGTAGATGTACAAACTCAGCAACAGGCAGCTCAAGCACAAGTTTTAAATTTATTAAAAAAGCTTCCTTTTATTTCAGGGGCTCGCGAGAATGGTTGGATTTTAGTTCAACCTCAGGGCGCAAATGATTATAAAAACTATGCCACAGCCCGTGGTGCAAACCCAGACCCAAGAAACCAATTTTTAGGTTATCAATTAATAGTAGCTCTTCCACTTTTGACTTTTAAAATTCCACTTTTGAGTGCCGCTGTAACCCCCCCTGCAGATGAGGAAAATGTAACCGTAACTATTTCAAGTTTTTTAGGAAGAGAGCCAACACAGCAAGAATGCGAAGCATTTAATAACGGAGCATACCAAGCGCTTTTACAAAAGCCAGCCTACCAACAGGCAACAGGACGTGTGAGCGCTGAGAGTTATGAGGCGGTAAATGATAATGGCTGCTAAAAAGAAAAAAAATCAAAAAGGCTTTGCTGTGCTAGAGGCAGTGGTGTTTTTGTCTGCCTTTATGGTTTTAACTGTTTATGCCATAGATTTTTTTACAGCAATTCATACAGGTGTTGTCGGCTCCATTGGTGCAAGAGCATATCTTTTTGAAACCCTTAGACACAGATCTGATATTAATTTTATGAGAGCTCATTCAGACAATCCCAATACTTCCCCTCAGTATGCAACAAAAGATAATGCATTTGAGCGCTTTCATGCAGTTACAGATGAAGACATGCCACTTTCATCAGATAATGGTTTACCCATAGTGGCTCGAAAACTTACTCGCAATGAAGATGAGGATGAAAGTCCTCCTCGAGAAATCGCTTCTACTAGAAATAAAGAATATAAAAGAAATTCTATTTACATTAAATCCGGCTATGGCATTTGCACCGATAGTAGATGCTTAAAGGATGGGGGATAATATGCAGCAAACAAATCCACGCACATTTTGGATATCTTTGGCTAGTGCGGTTTTTGCTATGTTTTTAATTTATAGTTACTCACAAGAGCAAAAAGCCATTTATGACAAGCGCTATGGCACTACAAAAGCAGTGCTTATTGCCACCAAAGATATTTTAGAAATGAGCACCATTGATGAAACCATGGTCACACAAGAAGAGCGTCCCGTTGACTTTTTGCAACCAGGAGTTGTTGAAAACCCCGATGATGCCATTGGCCTTGTTGCTGCCACACCCATTAAAAAAGGCGAGCAAATTATTTTTACAAAACTTCTCTCCCCTGGCCCAAAAACTGGTTTATCTTTACAGGTGGCTCCGGATAAACGTGCAGTCACCATTCCTGTTGATGAAGTTAGAGGTGTGGGAAAACTTATTCGCCCGGGCGATAGAGTAGATATTTTAACAAGTATTAGCTATGGAGATGCCCGCTCTGAAAGGCGAGAAGTAAAAACACTACTTCAAGACGTTTTGGTTTTAGCCACAGGAATTAATGTAACAAATAATATTCCCCGCGCCCTTTTATTAGATGGCATAAGTGGTAACCCTGGCTATAAAGCCTTAAGTGGGGATACAAGTTACAGCACTGTAACTGTAGAGGTGGGGCCCAGTGAAGCACAAAATTTAATTTACATTTCAAGTGTGGCGCCAGGGGCGATCTTTTTAAGTTTACGCAATGTGAATGATAAAAACATAACAAGGCTTCCAACAAGCACAATAGATACCGTTTTAGGTGTTGATAGTGAAAAGGCTCTGCAAAGAAAGCTACAGCAAACACAGTTGCAAAACCAAATGCAAAAAGCGCAAGGGCCCAAACCAACTTTTATTGAGTTAAGGGGTAGCGATGTTAAGTACTAAAAATATTTTTACATTTTTAATTCTGGCCACTTTTTCGCTCTCAATATTTGCAAAAGACAAGGTTGAGCGCATTACCCTAGATATGGGGCTTACAAAGGAAATAAATGTTCCTAATATGCCTGCCCAATTGGGGGATGATTTAAACTACAATAGAAATATTGTTAAAATTTCTGTAGCGAAAGAATTAAAATTAATTCGTCTTGAGCCAATTGCCGCAGGCTCCACCAATTTCACCTTGCGTGATAGTAATGGTGTCAAAATTGTTGAGTACATTATCAAAGTAAGAAAAAACAATTTAAATAGTGTCGCTGCGGAGATTAAAAATCTTTTAAGTGACATTGAAGGCATTCAAATTAAACAGGTTAATGGGCGCGTGGTTATTGATGGTGAAATACTTTTACCAAAGGACATGAATCGCATTTATTCCACCGTTTCTCAATTTCCAGATGTGGCCACAAGCATGGTGACCATGTCCCCTTTAGCGCAAAAGAAAATCGCAGAGCTTATTGAAAAAGATATTGGTAACCCTGAAATTCACGTCAGAGCAGTAAATGAAAAATTTATTCTTGAAGGTGTAGCTTCAAATGATGCAGAAAAACAAAAAGCAGAAATTTTAGCTAAAACCTATGTGCCAGATGTTATCGTAGAATCTGCCGAGGCCGCAGGTATTGTTAAAAAACGTAAAATTGACTCTGTTATTAATTTATTAGCTGTAAAGCCACCAGCTGAGCAACCACCAGCAAAAACAATAAAACTTATTGTACATTACGTAGAGCTTCAAAAAGATTACACAAAAGGTTTTAGATTCCAGTGGACTCCAACTATGAAAGATGACAGCGGTGTGCAGTTTAGTGCCGGTGGGCAAAACAGCTCGGGTGGAGTTTTAAGCACCATTACTGGAACCATTAATGATTTGTTTCCAAAGCTTAACTTTGCAAAGGCTCATGGCCATGCAAGAGTTTTAAAAAGCTCAAGCTTAATTGTTGAAGATGGCAATCCTGGGGTAATTCGTTCAATAACTAGAATTCCCTACTCTGTGCAAAACCAATACGGGCAGCTTTCAACCAATTTTGAAGAAGCAGGAATTGACACCAACATTACACCAAGAATTATTAATGCTAAATCTGATAGTGTAGGGTTAACAATCACATTTAGTTTAAAATCTCTTATTGGCCAAACTGAAAAGGGCCCACTTATCTCAAATAGCACCATTCAAACAAGAGTGACTGTAAGAAGCACTCAAAGTGCAGCTATTGGGGGATTAGTAGGTAATGATTCTTCAACGGCCTATAACCGTTTACCAAAGGGAGCAAGTGAGAACCCACTTTTATCTTTATATGCAAGTAAACAGTTTCAGCGTAACCAGAGTCAGTTTGTGGTTTTTGTAACACCAGTTATTTTAAATTCTGCAAGTGATGGTGCAGATGAGGTTAAAAAGAAGTTTAGGTTAAAACAATAGGTTGGGGGAAAAATTGGGCATAAATCAGCAATGTCACATCATTGCAGTAAGTGGTGGAAAAGGCGGAGTGGGCAAAAGTGTATTTGCCGCCAACTTTGCTCAAGCTTTAACCTTAGAATTGCGCGCCAAGGTTTTGCTCATAGATCTTGATGCCTTAAGTTGTGGTGATCAGAATATTATCTTAGGCTTAAGACCAAATAAAACCATTCAAGAAGTGTCTACATTTGGTGGCGGTATTAACCAAAACACTCTTTCCATGCTGGTGACTCCACACGCCAGTGGGTTTCACTTTATTGCTGCGGTTAAAAGCCCCGGAGATAATTTTAATGTTGATCCAGCGGCTCTTTCAAAGGTGCTTGAAGGCTTAAGCCAATTTTACCAATTTATTGTTGTGGATATTGGTAATCAATTTTTGCAGCCACAACTTACAATTTTAGAAAATGCTTCATGTAACCTTATTGTTACAATGCCTGAAATATTAACTATTAACCAAACACAAAAACTTATTTCTCAACTCTCCACCATGATGTTCCCCCAGGATATGATGCAAGTGGTACTTAATAAAGTTGGCCCAACAAGTATTTTAACTCAGCAAATGGCCTCTCAAATGCTTAGAAAAAACTTTGTTGGTGTTATCCCCCAAGATGACCAAACCACAAGCCAAGCACTTGCGCGTTCAACACCTTTTGTGGCAACTTTTGCTCGTGCCCCAATTTCAGCGGCTTACCATGAAACAGTAAGAAGGCTTACTCAAGGAGGTGTCCTTGATAAAATGCGCTCACTTAATAAGCCAAAAAATGTTCAAGCTAAAGCGCAAACACAAATCACTCAAGCGCAGCCCCTCGGTGCTGCAAGTACAGTACAAAACCGCCCGGGAGTGAGTGCTAAAAAAGAAGACTTTGATGAAAGAACACAGCTCAAAAAAAGGCTTCACAAAGGG
The DNA here is from genome assembly GCA_016715815.1 of Oligoflexia bacterium. Taxonomy (GTDB): domain Bacteria; phylum Bdellovibrionota; class Bdellovibrionia; order JABDDW01; family JABDDW01; genus JADJXN01. The sequence continues at coordinate 79,557 of JADJXN010000002.1, read as the reverse complement.
CTTATTGAAACCATGGATCTTAAAAAAGGCATTACAGACACTCAAGGGGATTTAGCAAAAGAAAATGAGCTAAGGCTTAAAACTCAACAGACTATTGCTACTCTTTTAGAAAAAGAGAAAACAAATTATTCCCGTGATGAGCGCTCTCAAATTGTAAAAGAAGTTTTAGATGAAGCCTTAGGTCTTGGCCCATTAGAAGATTTATTGGCAGACCCTGCGGTGTCTGAAATTATGGTGAATAGAAGAGATTTAATTTACATAGAAAGAAATGGGCGTCTAACTAGATCTGAAACAACATTTACTAGTAACCAACAACTTTTAACTGTCATTGAGAGAATTGTTACGCCTCTAGGCCGTCGCATTGATGAGAAAACTCCTTATGTAGATGCGCGCTTAAAAGACGGAAGCCGTGTGAATGCTGTTATTCCGCCCCTTGCGCTTGATGGGCCTTGTATAACAATTAGAAAGTTTGCCAAGGTTCCCATTACATTTAAAGATTACGTTAACTTTGGCACCATGACAGAGCCCATGATTGATTTTTTAAGAATCTGCATTGAGAACAAACTCAATGTTATTATTAGCGGTGGCACAGGTTCTGGTAAAACAACACTTTTAAATGTTCTCTCAGGTTTTATTCCCGCCACAGAGAGAATTATTACCGTAGAAGATGCAGCAGAATTACAACTTAAGCAGGAGCATGTTTTACGCCTTGAAACAAGACCCGCAAATATGGAGGGCGAAGGGGCAGTTACCATTAGAGATCTTGTGAGAAACACTTTGCGTATGCGCCCTGATAGAATTGTTGTGGGTGAGTGCCGCGGTGGAGAAGCTTTAGATATGCTCTCTGCTATGAACACAGGTCATGACGGCTCATTGACAACAGTGCATGCCAATTCTCCTCGTGAGGCAGTGAGCCGCCTTGAAACTTTATGTTTAATGGCGGGGATGGATTTGCCAGCCAAAGCAATTAGGGAGCAAATTGCAGGAGCCGTGGATTTAATTATTCAAATTTCTCGCTTAAGCGATGGCTCAAGAAAAGTTGTAAGTATAACTGAGGTGATTGGTATGCAGGGTGAGGTTGTAACTTTACAAGAAATTTATCGCTTTAAAGAAGAAGGCTTTGATAAAAACAGAAAAATTGTGGGCCAATTTCAATCAACAGGTTTTATACCTACATTTATAGAAGAGTTTGAGCGAAAAGGCGTCAAAGTACCAAGAACACTTTTTACCGGACAAACTGCAAACGTGGCCCAAAGCCAAGTGAAAAAAACGGGGACATAAAAAATGAGTGAGTGGTTAGTTATCCCAGCAATAGGTTTAAGCACATTTGTGATTAGCTATCTTAATGCTGATCGCTTTGTTGAGTGGCTTAAAGCACAAAGCTTAGGTAACCGCGAATATGTCATTAAAAAATTAGACATGATGTTTGTAGAGGTAGATTCTAAAAAAATCACAGGAGCCATGTTGATGGTCAGCTTTGGCTTAGGGGCCTTAGTATTTTTTGTTGTTTGGCCAAGTGTGATTTTGGGTTTACTTCTAGCTACCCTTGTAACAGTTGTGGGTTGGCAAATTCCAAAAAGAGTGGTTGATGCCTATGCAGAAAACAGAGGCGCTCAATTTGTAGATCAAATGGTAGACGGCTTAACATTGATGTCTAATGGCTTAAAGTCAGGTTTAAGTATCCCTCAAGCGATGAAAATAGTTGTAGATAATATGCCAGACCCCATTAGCCAAGAGTTTGAATTAATGCTCTCTCAACTTGCTTTAGGTGTGAGTATTGAAGAAGTTTTTAACGAGCTAGCCAAGCGCATTCCCTTTCCAGATGTGCAGATGTTTGTGACATCAGTAAATATTTTAAAAGACACTGGCGGAAACGTGGCTGAAACTTTTGATACCATTGTTAAAACCGTGCGCGAGAGAATTAAAATTGAGAAAAAAATTGCAGCTGTAACGGCTCAAGGGGTTATGCAGGGAACTATTATTACTGCTATGCCTTTTGTCTTGTTATTATTATTTTACATCATGGACCCAGCCTTTATTATGCCGCTTTTTAATAAGCCTTTGGGCTGGGTGATGCTGGTTGTGATGTTGGGGCTCCAAGTTCTTGGTGGCCTGATGATAAGAAAAATTGTTAAAATAAAAGTCTAATAGGCGGGGTTAAAATTAATGCTTCGGTTTAATAAACTCATTATCTTTACTTTACTGTTTTCTTTAAAGGCAAGCGCACTCATAGATTTAAAAAATGCCAACTACGCTGACTCATGGATTGATTTAATCATTCCCGGCACTGGGTATGATTTAAAAGTTCAGCGAGGTTATAACAGCCGCACTCTTTTTAACGGTATTTTTGGTTTTGGCTGGTGTTCTGATTTTGAAACCTCATTAGAAGTGACTGCTGAGGGAAATTTACTTTTAACTGAATGTGGTGCGGGCCTTGAGGTTTTATATCAGGCTGGTCAATATTCAGAAGGTGATATTCAAAAAGTGGTTAAGCAAATAATTGCTAAAGCAAGGGCTGAAAACCTAAGTGCCCAACCTAATTACTGGGCAGATTTAGAAAAAAGACTTCAAACAGAAACGGCCTTAAGAGCCGAGTATGCAGCCAAATATAAAATTGCAAAAACAATTGCAGAAAAAACGCGCTATTATGCCAATGGTAAAGAAGCGGACTACATGGAAAGACAAGGCTCCAGCTATGTGCGCGTAATGCCCGATGGGGTAACACAAAAATTTGATCTTAAAGGAAGGCTTTCAAAACTTTTTGACAGAAACGGCAATTTTTTAAATTTTAGCTACAATGGCAAGCTTTTAGCAGCTGTTACAGATAATAATGGAAGAAAACTAAGCTTTAGTTATTACCCCAATGGAAAAGTAAAACTTATTTCTGCCCCTGGTGGGTTAAAGGCTGAGTATAAATACCAAAACTTAAATGAGCTTATTTATGCAAAGATTGCTGATGGTAGCGTCTACACTTATGACTATGATTCAGATGGCTTACATAATTTAACAAAAATCACTTACCCAAACAAAACTACAAAAGAAATTAATTATAATAAAAATAAAGACTGGGTTGTCAGCCTTAAAGATACTGATGGTTGCGTAGAAAAATATGATTACATTCAATCTCAAGATGACCCTAAAAACCATTATTGGTCTACTATTGAAAAAAAATGCCAATCAAAAGTGGTTGTAAAGGGAAAGTATGAATTTTGGTATGACATAAAATCTGATAAAACGGGCCGCTACTTGAAAAAAAGCCGCACTATAGAAAACACAACCACAACAGATGTTGTTTACAACGAGCTGGGCCGCCCCTTGGTGATTACTAAAAATTCAAAATCTACAAAGTTTGAATATTACCCTGATGGTTTGTTACATAAAAAAACAACTCCTGACGGCATAACCACAACACTTTATTATAATAATTCATTTAAGAAAGTATCAAAGCTGGTGCGCCAGGGTAAAACTAGTGAATACACTTACGATGCTAAAGGAAATTTAATTTTAGCCAAAAACTCTGATGGCCAAAAAATCACCCTAGGTTATGACCCTAAGGGTCGCGTAGCATTTATAGAAGACCAAGCAAAGCGTAAGGTAAAACTAAAATATGATGAGCGCTTTGGTAAAGCTAACCTCATTGAGCGCGAAGGAGTTGGTAGTATTAAACTTGTTTACAATAATCAGGGAGAATTTGTAAAAGCCGAGCCGCTTAACGGTGGTGAAGCGGCTGCAAAGCAAGTGGCCTCTACATTTTATAATTTTGTGGAGCTAACCCAAGTAAGTGGTGTAACACTTAACTTTTAAAAGGTAAAAAGGTACGCCGTTCCCAAAAGGGAACGGCGTACCTAAAAAAAGAGATGATTTTAATTCGTATGTTTTTTAGTTTTTTACTTCTCACAAGTTTTGGTGCGTTTTCTGAAGATACAATCCCAGTGGGTGATGCCGCCCAGGAAACAGTTGTGGCTACAGGCTCTACATATGTAACCGGTGGTGGCCTTGGCAATGTGGGTGCAAGTTGCATGCATTCTACTTCAAGCTGCACAGGTCTTGATAAAGGGTCTTGCAGAGGCTCTTTTACCCTTGAAGATAAAGAGGCCTTCGAGGCAGCAGCGGAGGGCACCTCCAGCACAAAATAAGCTGCGCTATTACTTTTTACATAAATAATTCAAACTTTATGGGTGTTTTTGCTCTTACTTGACGGATGCTAGCGTGAGGCGTTAATTTGCACATTGCATGTGGGCATGGGTTTTAAGCTGTTCAATAATTTTTGCTATTCAAACAGTAGGTGCAAGCCAATTAGCACGCTATCCTGTAGTCATTTTTCCCCAAGCTACAGTAGGTGTTGATAACATTTGTTTTGCTGATTTTGGAGCCACAGTTAAAACCATAAAGCCGGTGACTTATTGCCAAAAATGGAAAGTCTCAGCAAAGCTGATATGTAGTAATGGCGAATCAGAGTATTGCCAATACGTTCCTATTGAGCAAAAAGCAGGGATGAGTGAACAAGAGAGGTTTGAATATATTTGTGAGGTTTCAAAAACCGAGATTTTATCAACCCCGCTTAGCTACCTAAGAACTTATTGTGATGAGTATACACCTGATAGCTCAGACCAAGCCTCATTGTGTGTAAAGTGGGCCACTCAGTGGGCTACTTGGCCTTATAAATACACTTATGAAATGGTTAATACCAGCGGGGACTCAGAGGTAACTAGTGGCCCCTTTCGTATCACACCCCCTAAGTGTTCAAATTAAAGTGCATTGTTGCTGATAGACAGATGTCTAAAGCATAGACGCTAAATACACAGTAAAAGCAAGTAAATTCAATAAGTTACGAACCGCTCATAATGGCACGTGCATTGAAGTAGTAATCTAGTAGGAAAAGGGGTTTTCTTATATGAAAAATATGTTTTTTGCCTTTTTATTAGTGGCTTCACTTTTAGCTAATACTGTTAATGCTAGTGATACCAGCAAACTTGGACCTACATCTGCTTGCCCATATAAATCAAAGTCGTGCGAGAATCCTCACGATTTAGGGCTTCACTGCAATGCTTTAACTGCACAAAATATTTCAAAGTTGCCAAAAGCAGCAGATCAATCTACCAGGTAATCTTAAATAAACTTACATTTAAGATTGTATAAATTTCATTTTTTGCGTTTGACTCTTCAAACTCGTCTGTATAATTTTGCCTAGAACTAAACAACAAACCTAAGGGGTAAAATTATATGAAATTATTATTGTCCGCTCTTTTATTAGTAAGTGCGAATGCATTTGCTGACCACTGCAATAACTGCAAATCTGGTGAGGTGATGGATTGGCCACAAGTAGGTGGAGTTCCAGTAAATATGCTTTGCCAAACAGAGACAACGGTTCAAAGTGTTGTGCCGGTTAAAACCTGTAAAGCACATAAAAAAGTACCTGCTTGGACCTGCGATGAGCATATGAATAGCTGCCAACCTGTAAGTGAGAACTATAAGCCAATATCAAATTATGAAGTAGTGCAATATGCAACTGTTTGCAGTGAATATGCTAATGAAGTTGTTGCTTATGCAAAAACTTATGAGGCTTATGAGTGTGAGCCATGCTACCCACAAGGTGAGTCAAGTGAGTGCGTTCTTCACCAACCAAAATGTGGCAACGTCACAAAAACAATTCCTACAACATACTACGTTTCAAGCTACATGGCTGGAAGCGATAACTCTGAAGGTGGAAGAGTTTGGTACGGTGGTAACAAACGTTTTGATATCCCAGCTTGTAAGTAAGTTAGGGGTTTAAATTTTTATTTCTAGAGTGGGGAAGGTAACTGTCTTCCCCATTTTCTTTTTCGCCGTAACCACTTTGTTTACTTCTTTTTAATTCAATAGCTAAGCTTCTTTCATCTTTGCCGCGGTTTTTACGGGACATTCTATTAAACACCGTATTTACAGATTTATGAACTTTTTGGTAACCAGCTTTTGTGGCTTTTACACCGCCATCAATAGAGGTTTGAACGTAATCTACAAAAACTGAATCTTGTATCCACTGATGTGCCCTGAATTCAAGGGTTTGTTCTCCAACTTTAAATTGAAGAATTAAAACAACAACAACCGTAAAGGCAATCATCTTTAACATAAAAAATAATCCACTAAGCATGGCTCTGTCCTCCGCAAACTTTCTCTATAGATGTTAAAACTTTTTGTACGTCAAAGGGCTTATTAATAAAATCATGTGCCCCGGCTTCCATTATTTTCATAAGCATGTTTTCTTGGTCAAGGGTGCTGCAGGCTATAACTTTAATATTAGGCATAGCCTCTCTAATTTCTTTTGTGGCCTGCACACCACTTTTTATGGGCAAAACTATATCCATTATAACAACATCAGGGTTTTTCTCTTTTGCCATCTTTACGGCCATTTCCCCGTCTTCTGCCTCGCCAATAACAGTATGCCCTGCTTTTACAAATATTTGGCGCAATATTTCTCTTATAAATACGGCGTCATCTACTAAGAGCACATTGAGCTTTTTCATAGTTTAAGTATAATGCTTTAAGCAGTTACTATCCAAAAGGATCAATGTGGAACCAACTTTTCTCGACCAAGTACTAGATAAAGTAAGCCAACTTGAAGGCGGCTATGCTTACGGCACCATTTTTGGAATTTTATTTGCCTGCGGAATGGGACTGCCAGTTCCTGAAGATATAACGTTAGTTATTGCAGGCTATTTATCTTACTTGGAAAATATTGAACTTCTAACGGCAATGATTGTCTGTATGGTTGGAGTTTTAGTGGGTGATGCTATTTTATTTGGACTTGGTAGAATTTATGGAAAACGAATTTTAAAGCTCCCAGTTTTTAGAAGTCTTCTAACGCCAACACGGCTCCAATACATGACAGAAAAATTCCAACGCAATTCCCGTAAAGTTTGCTTTTTAGCGCGCTTTATGGCGGGTTTGCGCGCGCCAACATATTTAGCTGCCGGAATTTCTGGGGTTAAACTCTCTACCTTTTTAATAATGGATACTTTAGCGGCCATAATTAGCGTACCTTTATGGGTGTATTTAGGTTTTTATTTTGGTGGGGAAATTGATGTGGCCTTTCATTACATGAGGCGGGCTGAAAGATATATTTTATTGGCTCTTGCTCTAATTGGAGCTTACTTTATTTTAAAAGCCATTTTTGGCAAATATTCTAGCGCCCAAAAATAAGTCCAATATTAAAAAAGTAGTAAGCATCATTAATGACTACATTGCTTGGTATACTAGAATTTATTGGGTCCGTGGCTAAGGCATTTCCAGAAAATTGGCTTCTATAAAGCTCTGCAGAAAATTTAAAAAAGGTTCTTAGCTTTCTACTCATTCTGTACTCGCCCCCAATGCTTGCACCAAAGCCTAGGGTTTGATTGTTAGTGCCGGATCTTAAATCTGAAGTGCCTACAAATTCCTCATGCAAAACAAAAGGCTGAATGTTAATTGCAAAATCCCAGAGAAAATATTTTGAAGAAGGAGTGATTAAATTAAAAGAAACCTGCGGGCCGCGGGACCTTGTTTTTACACGGTGAGTACTGCTTAAAGGGATATCAAGTTTTTTGTCGATGTAGTTTAAATCAATAGAAAAAGAGGTGTTTTCAAATGCGGAGCCAAAAAAGCGTCGAAATTTTAACCCAAAAGAAAGCCAGTCGTGGTTGGCTGTTGTGTAGGTTTCAGCTGTTGGGCTGTCTTTGATAGAATTTAAAAGTGTAAATTTATAATTTGAGTTAAAACCCAAATAAGGTGTCACCCATAGATCTAAATTTACAAAGGCCCCAGGAGAGGCGCTTAAATAATTTCTGTAGTAATAAGTTGATTGAGAATGGTTATAAAAATAAAAACTTCCAATAGAAAGATCAAAAAGGTTTTTTCTAACATCATTTTTTTCAAAAAGGGAGCGCTCACTTTCAATTTTTTCTAAATCCCCGCCCAACAGAATGTCTTGCATTTTTGGCCAAAGTTTTGATTTTTATCCTCAGCTAGGTCTTGATAATTATTTACCTCAGCATTTGTCTGTTGAGCGTCTTTTTGCTCTGAGTTTGAAAGTTTTCTATTTGCGTTTTTATTTTTTTTCAAAGCAGTCTTTTTGGTATTCAGATTTGCTTTTGGGGCGGACTCAACTTCCTCGTAATAAACCTTTTTAGCTCCTGGCCTTTTTATGTAATAGCCACTTTCTTCTTCAGCGCTTACAAAATCAGAATCTTGCTCTGCGCCTAAAGAGGCATTCTGTGGTGGCAAAACGGGCAAAAAGCGCGGGTCTATGAGTTGCGCAAACACCTGGGGCGCACTTAATAATAAAAGCAAAGCAAAGATGAGTTTCATCATATCTTTTTCGGAATTTTTTGCCCTTCAGTGAAGGGAGTTTGTAAGGCTAGTACTTTTGTCTAGCCAGACTTTGTGTTGGCGCTTAAGCTTTTGAATATGCTTACAAATTTTTTTAAGTTAAAATCTAAAAAGGCATGAAAACATTTACATCTTTGTTTATTACACTAGCCTTTTTTTCAAGCTTTGCATTGGCGCAAAGTTCTTTTATTAGCGAGACAGATAAAAACCTAACAATTAAGAATGTGGGTGTTTTACCCTGCTCCGATAATGTTAAGGGGCTTTACTCAAGGCACATTGAAAATAAATTAGGCAGCCTTGTTACTGAAGGCCACAGGTTTAACCTAAACGACATTAAAGATGTAGACCCAAGGCTTACCACTGACGAGTATTCTGAAAACTCAAGCATTGTTAAAAGCATTGGGCGTAAAAACAATGTTGATGCTTTATTAATCAGTAAAGTTTTAAAAAATGAAAAAGCTTTAATAATAAAACTAGATTTATATTTGACCTCCGATGGTTTGTTGTACGCTTCTGAAGAAGTAAATGCAGGAGCTAATTTTGAATTAAAAGATGTTGAGAGTAAGCTTTCAGAACTTTACGTTAAAGTAGTAAATAAAATTCCCTATAAGGGCCTTGTTTTAAGCCGACAAGCTCAAAGATTAACAATAGATTTGGGCTCCCTTGATGGAATGAAAGAAAATGAAATTTTAACTGTTGAGCAAGTTCTAACCTTAAAAAGACATCCCAAATTTAATTTTGTTTTAGGCCAAGAAAAAGAAATTATTGGTAAAATTAAAATTATAAAATCAGAACCAAAATTAAGTTTTGCCGTTATTGTTCATGAAAAAGAAAAAGGTGTAATTACAAAAAACGCTAAAGTTTCAGGTGCTGATTTTATAAGCTACTCAAATGAGGAGCCAGATTTAGAAGTTCCAAAAGACAAAGTCAGCTTTGGTAAAAACCCAAAAGAGTGGGCGCCAGATAAAATGCCAACACTGGGTCTTGTGGGTCTTGCCATTGGAATTGGAAGTTCTCGCTATGCTATGTCTTTGGCCACAGCGGGTTCCTTTAGTGGAAGCGTTTCCATTTACCCGCAGCTTGATGCCCATGCAGAAATTTGGATAACACGTAATTGGTATGTAGGGGCCATGATCCAACAAGGTGTTTATAGTATGGGTAATCCCCTTGATGGAAGTGTGCCTAATACTGTTAATGCTACCACAGGCCATTATGATTTGCATGTTGGGTATAAATTCTTACTTCAGGATGATTTTTGGGGGCCGCAAATTGTGGCTGATCTTGGTTTTTCAAGATACACGCTTTTCATAGACGCTTCATCTCCCTTAGCATTTACTTCAACTTCTTATAGCGGATTATATTTGGGTCTTGGTGGATCGGTTCCTGTAGATTCAGATAAAATTTGGACAGTAGATGCAAAACTACAAAAGGTTTTGTTCCCCATTATGACTGAAACTCCAGCATCAAGTGGCGCGGCAAGTGATAACAGCATTACAGTTTTAGGTATTGGTGGTTCATATAAGTTAACAAACCAATTTAAAATTAAAGGCATGTTTGATTTTGAATTTTACTCTTCTACATTTAGCGGAACTGGTACTCGCTTAGATGCCGGCCAAAACGCAAGCCAAACGCTCATCACACTTCGTGGTGGCCTTGACTATTACTTCTAAAAAATAAAAAACCCCAGGCATCGTGCCCAGGGTCTCTTGGTGTTCTTATTTAAATTGATGTTTAATTACATCATGCCTTCCATGCCACCCATTCCGCCCATGCCACCCATTCCAGGCATTGGCGCTGCAGATTCCTTCTTTGGTTTTTCTGCAATCATGGTTTCAGTGGTTAGCATTAATGAAGAAATGCTAGCCGCATTTTGAAGAGCAGAACGAACAACCTTAACGGGGTCAATAACACCGTCTTTAACAAGGTCTGAGTATTCTTCAGAAAATGCGTTAAATCCAAAATTTGGGTTTTTATCACTCACCACTTTATCAACAACAATGGAGCCATCTAGCCCTGCATTGCTTGTAATTTGGCGAATAGGCTCTTCACAAGCGCGGCGAATAATATCAACGCCCCACTTTTCAGCATCGCCCACTTTCATGTTCTTTAAAGCTTGGCAAGCTCTTAAAAGAGCAACGCCGCCACCAGCAACAATGCCTTCTTCAACAGCAGCACGTGTTGCGTTTAGTGCGTCTTCTACGCGGGCTTTCTTTTCTTTCATTTCAACTTCAGTAGCACCGCCAACATGGATAACGGCTACACCGCCGGCCATTTTAGCAAGACGCTCTTTAAGTTTTTCTTTATCATAATCGCTTGTGGTTTCATCAATTTGAGCACGAATTTGTTTTACACGCGCTTCAATTTCAGCTTTTTTGCCAGAGCCATCAATAACGGTGGTGTTGTCTTTATCAACAACAATGCGCTTTGCGCGGCCAAGATCTGACACCTTAGCGTTTTCTAATTTATGCCCTAGCTCTTCGCTTAATACTTTACCGCCTGTTAGTGTTGCAATGTCATCAAGCATGGCTTTACGTCTGTCACCAAAGCCAGGGGCTTTAACAGCACAAACCTGTAATGTGCCACGAAGCTTATTTACAACAAGTGTTGCTAAAGCTTCGCCCTCAACCTCTTCAGCAATAATTAATAATTGCTTGTGTTGTTGAGCTACTCCTTCAAGAAGGGGAATTAAATCTTTCATTGCGCTTACTTTTTTCTCATAAATAAGAACATAAGCGTCTTCTAAAACTGCTTCCATTCTTTCAGCATTGGTAATGAAGTAAGGGGAAAGATAACCGCGGTCAAACTGCATACCTTCAACAACATCTAAAGTTGTCTCAGCAGTTTTTGATTCCTCAACGGTGATAACGCCTTCACGGCCCACTTTTTCCATAGCATCGGCAATTAAATCACCCAAAACTTTGTCGTTGTTGGCAGAAATTGTACCAACTTGTGCGATTTCTTTTTTGCCATTAACTTTTTGGGAAATGTTTTTTAGCTCACCAACAACTTTTTCAACGGCTTTGTCTAACCCGCGCTTAACATCCATGGGGTTATGTCCTGCAGCTACAATTTTTGCACCTTCACGGTAAATGGCTTGTGCAAGAACTGTTGCAGTGGTGGTTCCGTCACCGGCGTCGTCATTGGTTTTAGAAGCAACTTCTTTCACCATTTGTGCGCCCATGTTTTCAAATTTGTTTTCTAGTTCAATTTCTTTGGCAACAGTAACACCGTCTTTTGTGATAAGTGGTGCGCCAAAAGATTTTTCAATAACCACGTTGCGGCCTTTGGGCCCAAGGGTTACCTTAACGGCATTTGCAAGAGCATTCACACCGCGAAGGATTGAGGTTCTAGCCTCTTCAGAAAAACGTAATTCTTTTGCTGACATATTTTCTCTCCTTATTAATTAATAATTCCTAAAACGTCTTCTTCTCTAATCATTAAGTATTCTTTTCCGCCAATTTTTAGCTCAGTACCTGAGTATTTTGAGAAAAGAATTTTATCGCCTTTTTTTACTTCTAGGGGGAACACTTTGCCGTCGTCAGTAACGCGGCCTTTTCCGGTTGCCACAACGGTTGCTTGTTGGGGCTTTTCTTTTGCGTTATCGGGGATGAATAATCCACCTGCGGTTTTTTCTTCTTCTGCAAGACGAGCTACTAAAATTCTGTCATGCAGGGGTTTTACATTAACATCTGTTGTTGCCATGAAAATGACCTCCTTTTAAGTTGCCTAAAATATTAAGAAATTTGTTTTACGCGTTACGTAAACCATTATCATTGCGCATTATGGGGATGGCTCAAGTTTTTGTCAAGGTAGGCTGGGGTTTGAGGCGAAGATTATAGGGGGTGTCTAATAAACCCTTAACAGGTGTCAAAAACAGATACAGGGGTGTATAATTAAAATTCAATAAAATCAATATGTTACAAACTTATTCGTTGGCCTAAAACTTCCATATATGAAGGCTTAGGGGGTAGCTATAAAATGAGTGCTGCAATTAACTTAAGAAATACGCAAAGATTATTAAAGGCTCCAACGGAGTTTTGGCAAATAAATGTCAATTACGATGAGCTGATTACCAGAAATATCATCAATTTATGCCCTGGTGGGGTAGCCATTAAAACGCCTCAAAGGGTTAAGTTTGAAAGGGGCCAATGGCTACACCTTCAAATTTGGCTATCTCCTGAAAAGCACTTTGAATGCGAGGCCAAAGTTGTTTGGGTACTAGAGCAAAGCTATGGTCTACAATTTTTTAAAATTCCAATGGCCTTTGATGCCTTTATTATGAGGGCGATTCATGAATCTCAGACTCAGCTTAATAGGGAGAGCCTAGATAGAGAGTTTAAATTTCCGGCTACATTAATTCGCGAGTCTCAAAAACGTTTAGAAAAAAATGCGATTTTATCTTCAACCCTAACTTTGGCTGTTGTGGCTGTTATGACATTTGCCATAATTTTTGCAGCATTTGCTCATCAGCACAATAACCCAGAGAAATCTTTGGCTTATATTTTCTCACAAGCTTTTGCTAAGAAATTAGCAAAATAACATAGTCGGCCCAGGCTTACTATATCGGCAGCATTCAAAAGGCCCCTTCTTTATATCGTGTGGGCGTACACAAAAAGAAGGGGCCTTAAATTTTTATCATTGAAAGCCACCTTACTTGAAAGCTACAACTAAACAAAAAACTAAGTGAGGAGAGCTCAACGTGAAATTCAAACCATCTCAATACCAACCGCCACTTCCTATAGACAAATTTATTAAAAAAGAAGCTCCCAATGCAGAAAATGTTCCCCTTGATGTTTTATTTGTGGGCGCAGGGCCTGCAGGTTTGGCCGGAGCCATTGAGCTAGCAAAGCTTAGTAAAAAAGCAGGGGTGCAAATAGAAATTGGTGTTTTAGAAAAGGCTGCGGCTGTTGGGGAGCATTGTCTTTCAGGTGCGGTAATTAACCCGCGGGCTTTAAAAGAATTATTTCCAGAGCTTAAAGAAGAAGATTTTCCTTTTAGAAAAAAAGTCGAAAGTGACAGTGTTTATTTGGTAACCGAAAATTCACATATGTGTATTCCAACTCCGCCCACAATGCATAACAGTGGCAATTACACAGCCTCTATTTGTGAAGTGGTTCGCTGGATGGGCCAAAAAGCTGAAGAACTTGGGGTGCAAATATTAGCAGGTTTTCCGGCTGAGAGTTTATTGTGCGAAGAAAGTGGAAAGGTTTTAGGAGTTAGAACAACTGCTGTGGGGCTTAACCGTCAGGGTGAGCCAGGAAATGGATATACCCCAGGAACAGATGTAACAGCAAAAGTAACTATTCTAACTGAAGGTACCCGTGGTCCTTTATGCCAAGCTTATACAAAATGGCAAAATATAAAATCACAAAACCCACAAATTTTTGCTTTAGGTGTGAAAGAGGTTTGGCGCTCAAAAAAAGTTCCATCAAGTGTTATTCACACACTTGGGTGGCCTCTTCCAAAAGATGCTTTTGGTGGAAGTTTTATGTATCCCATGGGGGATGACATGGTGGCCTTTGGCTTAGTGGCAGGTCTTGATTATAAAGAGCACACTTTAGATGTGCATGCGCTTTTACAAAAATTAAAAACCCATAAACTTTTTGCTCAATACTTAGAGGGTGGAGAGCTTGTTGAGTGGGGCGCTAAAACAATTCCCGAGGGTGGAATTTATGCCCTTCCTGAAAGGCTTCATGGAGATGGAATTTTGTTTGCAGGCGACACGGTGGGAATGGTGAATGTGCCAGCTTTAAAAGGCATTCACTATGCTATGCAATCAGGAATTTTTGCAGCCCGCACGGCGTTTGAAGCTTTAAAGCTGCAAGATTATTCAAAAGCAATTCTTAAAAGCTATGATGAAATGGTTAAAAACAGCTTTATCTTTGATGATTTAAATAAAACAAAAAACATGCGCTTGGCTTTCAAATCAGGCTTTTTTGTGGGTGGTTTTAAAGCCTCACTTATGACTCTTACAGGAGGTGCCTTTCCAGGTGGGTTTATTAAATCTGAAGAAGACGCACAGGAAGAAAAAATTGTTGGGAAAAATAAAGCCACTGATGTGGCTGCAAAAACACAAACCATAAGTGGTGTGAAAGTGGTTGCAAAAGTAGATGGGGTATTTCAGTCGGCAAATAAAACCCGTGATGATATTCCGTCACATTTAATTGTAGGAAAAGATATCCCTGCCGATGTTGCAGATTTTTACGCAGCCCTTTGCCCCGCAGGAGTTTATGAACGTAGAGGTGATCAACTTGTGGTAAATGCGCCTAATTGTGTGGATTGTAAAGCCACAGATGTTTTGGGCCCGCGCTGGAGCCCCCGCGAAGGCGGCAGCGGCCCCCAATACAAACTCATGTAATCCCCAAAAGGCAAAAGGGCAAAAGGTAGCAGGTAGTTTTTGGTAATTGTCATAGTTATTTTGCAGATAATAAATAAATTATGCATAGTAGACGCCAGATGCAGAATATATTGGTAATTAAAATATATTCGATACTAAATCAAATATAAGTTAATAATTACCAAAAACTACCTGCTACCTTTTGGGGAGTTAGTTTTTTAAGCGGCAAGAGCTGGGTGTTGCGCTTTTTTCTTTGCAAAACCCTAAGGCTTCATTTGCACTTGCAAAAGAAGTGAATTGTCTGCACACATCATCAGTGGCTCCAAATGGGGCTTCAAAAAATGCATCAGTTACAATACAACCATTAACACTTTTATGTGTGCGAGCAATTTGTTCTATTTCAATTTCCTCACTAGATCTTTCATTTCTGGCAGAAGAACCACGGCCGTAGTATCTTAAATATGCTTCTTCTTCTCTTTCAGAAAGAGTCACTGCACCACGATTAGAGCCGCCACCAGAAGTCTCATCAGAGATTTCACCGCGCTGTCTTCTAATGCGGTCTATTCTTTCAAGAAGTCTTGCTTCTCTAGCAAGGGGGTCATCATCTAAAGAATCACGTGAATCACGTACAATTACACGCCCATTAGCATCTACTTCTTCAACAGAGGTGGTAACCCAGGCATCATCAATTAAACAAACACAGTTTTTTAAACCCTGTGGAGTCATAAAAGGTTGAGCTGTGTAGTAACATTGTTTGTTTTCAATTAGTTTACGCTTAACCGTTACAGTTTTATTCTCAGAAGTTGTCCAGCTACAGCTTGATTTGCCGCTATTTAAGCACTCTGATGCTTGGCTTACAGAAGCTTTATCCATTTCATTTCCAATGGCATAACCAATAATTCCGCAAAAAAGGGCGGCTCCTGCAGTGGCCCAGCCTCTATCATGGGAGGCATGGTTATAGGCTCCGGCTCCGCAAGCCGCTGCAAATAAACCACCTAAAACAGGGGCTCTATTTTGCGCTTGAGCTATATTGGGGCTTAAAACGCCCGCTGTTAATAGGTTAAGCACTGTGACAAAAATGGTCTTTTTAAACATCATATCTTTCTCCTTAAATGGATACTCTCTTTTCAGTAGTGTAATTAATCAAGGCTTGTGCCATCTGGGGGGTTGATTTAAGCGATCTGGGAGCGCAAAATAGCCATATATTGGAATATTGGAGGTCTACGCAGATGCAATTATCAGAATTAAAGAGGTTATTACTTATTTGTGCAATTTTTTTGGGCGCAGCTATAGCGCTTAAACTAGTTATAAAATAAAGCCATGAAACCTTTAAGCTTCTTTTTATTTTTAAATTTATTAGCTGTATTCGCATTTTCCCAGGAGCCGTCGTTTACTCAAGCTCGTCGAACCTATGCTGGCGGAAAAGATGATTCTGATTTAGCCGTTCAGCTGCAGAGAAAATTTACCCGCAAAGGTGGGGAGATAGAAGTTGATTACCAGGGCTATGGCGAATCTGGTGAAGCGGACTCTACAGATAAGAGTGAACCCAGTGCAGATACTCAGGATGAGCATCAGTAACTTCAAAACAAATTAATTCAGGCACCTGATAGCTGTGAAGAGTTTGAATTTTCTTTTTAATTTGCCTAAATTTTGTGAGCGTTGTTTTACCAATAATTAAAAATTCATTTTCCTTTAAAATTTTACCCTTCCAAAAATAATGGCTTTCAATTTGAGGGAGTACATTCACACAGGCTGCAAGCCTAAGGGATATTAGGTTTTTAGCAAAACATTGCGCTTGTTTTTTTGAGCTAAAAGTAGAAAAAAAAACAACCATCTTGTTTTTCAAAAAATAACTACTCTCTAATAATGGTTACTTTTTTAATAACAACATCCTTAACGGGCTTGTTGTTACCCATGTCTCTGGGCACATTACTTATGGCCTCTACGACATCTTGGCCCTCAACAACTTCTCCAAAGACGGAGTGTTTGTTATCTAAAAATGGTGTTGGGACAGTTGTAATAAAAAACTGGCTTCCGTTTGTGTTTTTGCCAGCATTGGCCATTGATAAAATACCAGGCTTGTCATGCCGCAAATCTGGGTGAAACTCATCTTTAAATGTGTAACCGGGGCCACCTGTGCCGTTGCCATTGGGGTCTCCGCCTTGAATCATAAATTTTGGTATAACCCGGTGAAAAATAAGGCCGTCATAAAAATTACTTTTCCTTTTAGTTCTACCATCGTTCCACTCTTTTTTACCTTCAGCAAGCTCGGCAAAGTTTTCTACGGTTTTTGGAGCTTTATCGTGAAAAAGTTTAATTTTAATTTTTCCTAGGCTTGTATCAAATAGAGCGTACATACGTTTAATTCCTTTTTTTGTTTGTGCTTTTGCTTCTTTTTTTACCTTCTTTTTAGTTTCTGTTTTTTTCTCTTTTTCTACAGGGGCTGCTACTTCAGTCGAAGCGGGTGGTGCAGTCTCAGTTGTTGGAGGAGCTTCTTCTGTTTGGGCAAAACAATGAGCTGAGAAAAAAAACACAGTGGCCGCTAAAATTAAAAAATGCTTAAGCATATTTATTTCTCCTTACAGTAATGAAATAAGGCTATTGAATAATTAAATCAAAAGCAAATTTTTAGTTTAAATAGGGGGACCAACGTGGCTTGTAATAATTTGAGTTATCAACACTAATGCGGCGCTCATTAGTACCATCACTGCTAATAATATAAATTTGGTTTTTTCCTGTACGGTCAGAGGTGTAAACAATGTGGCGGCCGTCGGGGCTAAACGAAGGGTCTTCATTATTAGCAGGGCGGCCATTGTATTTTGTGGCCTCGGTAATGCGTTGAATGCTAGCGGGGTTTTCAACATCGATAACAAAAATATCAAAATGTCCCTTAAGTCTTCCTGCAAAAGCAATTTTTTTACCATCCGGGGACCAGCTGGGCGAGGAGTTGTACTTTCCGGCAAAAGTAAGGCGTTTCACGTTTGAGCCATCAATATCCATAATAAAAATCATGGGGTTTCCAGCTCTATCACTACTAAAGGCAACTTTTTTGCCATCAGGGGAAACGTTGGGCTCAACATTTAAAGTGCCGCGTGGGCCATTAGTAATGCGGGTAAGGTCATCGCCTTCAAAAGTAATTTTATAAATATCGGGGTCCCTGCCATTGGTGATGGTTAAAAAGATCCATCTTCCATCTGGAGCAAAATTACTTCCTGAGTTAAGCCCACGGCGCGAGCTTAGTAAGTACCTTTTGCCATCAAAAATATCATAGGTAAATAAATCAGGGTTACGGCTTTTTAATTTTGGATGGTACGCAAAAGAGGTGTAAGAAACAGTTTTGCCATTGGGACTCCAGGCAGGGGAAATACTTATGCTTCTATGTTTTGTAACAGCTGTTGCATTTCTGCCATCCCAATCCATGACATAAATTTCTTTCCAGCCATTACCACCTTTATCACTTGCAACCACAAACTTTGTTCTAAAAATCCCCTGCTTTCCCGTCAGCGCCTTAACTAAATCATCGCTAAAAGTGTGGGCGGTTTGGCGAAGTTCTTTTATCTCTGAAATATATTTTTTCCCCATGACGAGCTTATTTTGTGGGGTGTGGTACAGGTAAGCTTCAAATTCTAATTTAGAGTCGTTAACCCTAAAGCCTGTTCTTAATAAAAAATCTGTCCCAATTTTATTCCACTTTTCAAAATCCACAGTAGTTAAGCCAAGATTTGTTGTGTCCTCAAGGTAGGCATCAGGTTTTATAAGTGTAAATAAATTTGAAACCTCAAGGTTATTTAAAATGGTGTTATAAAGCTCCGCTCCGTTTTGTTTAAACTTGCCCGCGTGCCCACTGTCTCCCAAATAGTGTATTGGTACAAAAGCGATAAGGCTTTTTTTAACTTTGGCTTCCCCTACATTAATATAGATTTTGCCAGAATCATCTTGGCCAAATACACTTGACGCAGAAAACAATAAAGCAAATAACATTAAAAGTTTCATAATATATAAAAGCTACGCTGCTTCTTTTTAAGCGTCAAGGTATTGCTAATTAGGAAAGCGAAAAACAATACCATCGTAGCGGACAATGTCAGTGAATTTTTCTGGTGGGGCGGGCAAAGGTGAAGCATTTTCAACGGCCTGCATTGCGTATTCATCAAAACTGGGATCCCCTGAGGATTTTAAAAGTTGTTTTTTTACAACTTTCCCCTGTGCGTCTACATAAGCCACAACAGAGGCTTTTAAATCCTTTTCTAAAAGCCATTCTGGTAAGTTCCAAAAGCCTTGAATGTGGCCATGAAGGCGACCAACGTATTCATTAAATTCTGATTTAGTAAGCCCTTTAAGGGCTGTACCTTTATTAATAATATTACCCTTTACTAAATATTTTTTTGCTTGAGCCATGCGCTCCGCCTCTTCTTGGCGATTCACTTCTTCTTGAATTTGCTTTATAGATTTTTTCTTTTTTTCTTCTTTTTCAAATTCTCTAATTTTATCAAGAGCTGATTTTTTTTTATTTAAATTTACCACTTCTTCTTTTGCCTTTGGTGGTGGCATGGGTTTTGAGGTGTCTTTAGTGTTCATTTCAGGTGGAAGTTCTGTGAGTTTATCTGGCAAATCTACAATATCTACTCTTACAGCAGCTTCTAAATCTATTGGAGAGCTTGGAAAAAAAGTGGCTTTAAGTGCAAAAAATAAAAAAAGGCTTACATGAATGGCGATGGACAGGCCCACCATTTTTTTAAAAACTTCACCTTCTGATAACTCATCTATATTTTGATTGCTAAATATCATCTCTGCACTTTTATTTGTTTGGCAAAGTAACAAGCCCTATGCCTGAAATCCCTGCAGCTTTAATTTCTGCCATAACCTGGGCTACAAATCCGTAACTAACACTTTTATCAGCTTGTAAGTAAACCTCTTTGCTTTTTCTGGTAGAAAAAATAGCAGAAAGCTTTGTGCGTAAAGCTTGGGGAGTGAATTCTTGTTTATCAATATAGACTTTTTCGTTGGCACGAATGGTTATAACAAAAGGGTCATCTTTTACTGTTAAACCTGTATTTGCCGTTTGGGGAAGCTTAACATCTATTCCTTGTTGCATCATGGGGGCTGCGACCATAAAAATAATTAATAATACAAGCATGACGTCAACAAAGGGGGTGACGTTTATTTCACTTAATGTTGTTCTGTTGTTACCAGAATTATTTCTTTGCCCAGCGTCCATTTTTAGTCTCTAAAAAAGTTTCTTTTAATAAGGTTTAAAAAGTCAGATACAAAATTATTTATTTCTAAATCTTGTTTTTTAAATTTACCCACAAAGTAATTGTACCCCACTGCCGCAGGAATGGCGGCCGCTAAGCCTATGGCTGTGGCAATTAAGGCCTCAGAAATTCCAGGTGCAACAGTGGCTAAAGAAGCAGCACCCGTAGCGCCAATGTTTTGAAAAGCGGCCATAATTCCCCAAACCGTTCCGAATAAACCAATAAAAGGACCTGTGCTTGCAACAGTGGCCAAAAAGGCCGTTCTCCCTTCCATACTTGAAACTTCACTATCTGCAGCTTTGGTAAGGGCTCGCTGAATATTTTCAACTCCGCCTCCAGTTCCACTAGCGCCCGAAGCTTTATCATCCGCTATTTTTTGAAGTTCCATATAGCCCGCTTTAAAAACTGAAGCAAGTGTGCTGCCGCTGTAGCGGTCTATGTCTAAAAAAACAGAGTCAAGATTTGGAGCTTGCCAAAACTGTTCTAAAAAACGGGAATTCATGAGAGAGATTTTTGTAAGTTGTAACTTCTTAGTTAAAATAATGGCCCAGCTATAAATTGAAAATAAAATAAGAATAAGTAGTACTAATTTAACAACAGGTCCTGCGTGTAAAATCAGATCCCAAGCATCTGTCTTAACAACTTTCATGGTGGTTTAACCTTTCTTAAATTTTTTTAAGTTCTTTAGCTACTCTGTACAGAGTGCTCGGCATATCGGAAATAATTCCGTCGGCCCCCTCTAAAATAAGCTGGCGCATGGTGGGCTCGTCGTTAATTGTCCAAACATGCACCTGCTTAGATATTTTATGAGCAAAACTCACAAACTTTTTTGAGAATACTACAACATTGTCAAAATCTGTAGGGATTTGAAACACATTTCCTTGGCTAGGGGCAATAAAGCTAAGGCCCGATTTTACTGCCCACAACATTTGTCTAATTTCATTTCTTGAGCAACCTGAGCAAAGATTAGGTGCAAAGCGCCGAAGTTCACTGACAGCCTTTTGTTCAAAACTTGAAAGCACAACTCTGTCTTGGGCATTAGCCCTATTAATTATTTCTATAACATCTTTTTCATAGCCGGGAAGTTTTACTTCAATTGTAATGCGAGAGTTTTTAAACATCTCTAAAGCATCTTTTAACAAAGGTGCTTTAATATTTTTGCCTTTCCACTGGGTGTGGTGTCCGGCATCAAATTTTTGTATTTCAGAATAATTCAGCTCATGCACAAGTCCATGTCCTGAGGTGGTTCTATCAACGCTTGGGTCATGCATCACAACAACTTGGCGATCACGGGTTAGCCTAACGTCTAGTTCAAAAATAAAATCAGAATAAATTTTCAAACTTTCACTAAAGGCCTCAAGGGTGTTTTCTGGGCCAAGCTCGGGCCCACCTCTATGGGCAACTAATGCAAATTCATTGGGGCGTAAGTAACTCATAGGGGTTTAAATTGTGCTGTAAAGTGCCTCAACGTTGGCGCTTGGTATGTCATTTTATAGCCACTTATTTTATTTTTATTTTTAAAAACCTCTATGATCACCTCAACAACATAATCCATGTGGCTTTGTGTATACACTCGGCGCGGAAGGGCTAAACGTACAAGTTCATTAATGGGGTTATTAAACATAACACTTCCAATTTCACAGCCCCTAATTCCGCCTTGGATATAAATTTGGCAGCTTAAAGCCTGGCCTGGAAATTCGTGGCGCTTAATGTGGGGTAAAAATTTTAAAGCATCTAGATAAACTGCATGTCCTCCAGTGGGAAGCATTATGGGAACTCCTGCGGCCGTTAACTTTTCACCAGTGTATTGCACTGATCTAATGCGATATTTTAAATAATCTTCATTCACAACTTCTTTTAAGCCAATAGCGTAGGCCTCAAGGTCTCGGCCAGAAAGACCACCATAAGTAGGAAAGCCTTCAGTAAGTATAAGTAGGTTTCTTGCCTGCTCTGCCCAAGAATCATTATTAAGTGCTAAAAAGCCGCCCATATTAACAAGGCCATCTTTTTTGCCAGACATGGTTGCGCCATCGGCAAGGCTAAAAATTTCTTGTGAGATTTCTTTTACCGAGCGCTCTTGTTGGCCTTTTTCTTTTAATTTTATAAAATAAGCATTTTCAGCAAAACGGCAGGCATCTAAAAAAAGAGGAATATTATTTTTTTTGCAAATAGCACTAACTTGTTTAATATTTTCTAAACTTACGGGCTGCCCGCCGCCGGTGTTATTGGTAATGGTCAGCATAACTAAAGGAATATTTTCTCGGCCCTTTTCTTTAATGAAGTTTTCCAAAGCGCTAACATCCATATTGCCTTTAAAAGGGGCCTCTAAGGATGTGTCTTTTGCTTCTTTACAAGGAAGATCAGTGGCTTCATGCTTTGCAAATTCAATGTTAGCCCTTGTTGTATCAAAATGGGCATTGCTGGGGATGAACTTTTTTTTCTCTCCAAAAATGCTAAATAATATTTTCTCAGCCGCGCGGCCCTGATGTGTAGGGATGATATTTTTAAAACCTGTTAAATCTTGGACGGTTTCTTTAAAGTGGTAAAAGCTGGGGCTTCCGGCGTAAGATTCATCGCCAAGCATAATGCCCGCCCATTGAGCAGCACTCATGGCGCCTGTGCCAGAATCAGTAAGAAGATCTATTAAAACATTTTCTGATTTTAGTAAAAACGGGTTGTAGCCTGCTTCACTCAAAAAAGCCTCGCGCTCTTTACGAGTGGTCATTTTAATGGGTTCAGTCATTTTAATTCTAAAGGGCTCAATGATGGTTTTGGTATTCATAAAAAGTGATTATGATTTAATTGATTATGTTGGTCAATTTTTAAATCACTGCACTACGCGTGCCCTTTTTAATATGGGCTTTACAGTGGCTGAGCTTAAAAGCTCAGGGTTAGTATTAAATTGTTTAATGCTACCTAAAACGGAGCTGTCTTCATAAATGCGGTAAGCCTCACCATCAATTTGGTAGTTTTTGTTATCATAAGGAAGGCTTAAAGTAATTTCAGCTTCCGCCTCACCATTTGAATTAAACACTAATGTTGGATCAACCTCGCCAGAGATAACATTCACCTCTTCTGGTAACCACCAAATAAATTCAAAAACCCCTTGGCCATTAAACATTGTTATTTTTGCTTTTATTGTAAAAGGCGCGCCTGCTTTTATTGGTACCTCACTATTTGTAGATAAGCTTACTTGAAAGCCGCCAGGGACGGCTTTTGCTAATACAATTTTGTTTGCGATCAATCTTGTGACAGTGGAAGTGCCGGAGTGTATTGCTAAGAGCGTGACAGCTCCTAACAAAACTCCTACAAGGGCTGCAAATATATAATACTTTTTAGTAATTAAAAATCTCATCATGGGCAGACCCTCACAGAATCAACAAAAATTTTATAACCAGATGGCGATGTCGGATTACCATTTCCGGTATAAACATTTATATTAAGCATATACTTTCCATATGCCAGGCCACTTAAAGAAATAGATTTGTCACTGCTTAAACCAAGGGCACTTTGTTTTACAATGTCGCACTGGTTTCCAAATACATAAGGGTTTTTATACAAGTACATATCAAGCTCTGCAGAGCCTGAGGTTCTTGAAATGCTAATGGTGGAAAAGCTGCCATCATAATTTACTTCATAAAAATCATTACTGGCTAGTTGGTTGCTACAAAAGTGATGTAAGTTCCCACGCTGGCAAATGGTTGCACCGTTAAATGAATAACTTGAGATATCATTTGCAAAAATTTGTGTTGCAGCTGAGGCATCACAAGCCGCGTCGCCTGTGGTTGGAAGTGGTTGAGCAAAATCTTTTGGGTTTGGTAAAATTTTATCCGCATTAAAAACGCTTGATGAGTTTAAAACCGAATCATTATTCATAAATAAAAATTTTCCCACACTTCTAAAGGCCTCGCTAGAAGATGCAAAGGGACCACTAAATGTATCCCAAAAATTTCCAAATGGTTGGGTGAGATTATCTTGAGCATTATTAAAATCAGGGTTAGCCCCACTTGTTGGCCCACTAGCAATATTTCGTATTGGGTCAACTGAATCCCAAAGCGCTCGGGTGATAGCAAACTCTCTAAAATTACCCTCACCTGCGGCATTGGGCACATCAATGGTGGGAATATTTGTGTCCATGTTATGGTAAATAAAACAACCCGTGGAACCACTTTGTGTGCCGTAACAATCACTATAAATTTTATTTGCCCTTATTGCTGAAGAGAAAAAATTGGCCCAACCCTCGCCCCAAGCAAGCCTAGCATCTATAATGTGGTTTCCATCATGAAGGCCGCCAGGAGAGTCTGCTTTTGAAAATGCATCTTCAATAAAATGCCCATACTCATGGTTAATAATGGAGTTATCAAAGTGGTCAAAGTCACTGTTATCAATGTCTCCATTAATTCCGCCAAGAATATATAAACGGCCTGAGCCAATAACATAAAAACTTACACCCACAGTACTTGAGCCGCCAACATAAGTGTAAGGGTTAACTCCTTTTTGCCAATAAACAATTACTTTTGGCGCAACTGAAAATGAATTTGAAAAATAACGTAAAGCTTCATTAGCTTTTAAAATATTATCTAAAATATTAAAGGCCCCGCCCTCAAGTGAGTCTGTAGCGGGCGCTACAATTGAGCCAAGATCCAGAGTTGAGTTATTAGAGGTATTAAAGTTAACAATTAAAGAATAAAAATTATCAGAACTTGGAGAATTTAAAACACTAGCTTTAACAAAACTATTATCAGCTCGAGAGTTTATTTTTAATTTTAACCCCGCCATATTTTTAGGAATTAAAAAACTAATTTCTCCGTTGGGGCCTGTTTCACTGCACTGAATGACATTATTGTTTTGATCTAAAACTTGAATCTCTGCTCTTGCAATGGGGCCGCCTAAGATTTCATTGCCAAAGCCGATGCCAGATTGCTCAAGCACATTAAAGGCGGCAGTAGCTGTTACTGTGACGGCATTAGAATAGCTTATAACACTTGAACAATAAGGTTCTTCAAAACTTGGTGCAAAGTTTTTGGTGTATGTTGCTGTTGGGTAACAGCTTTCGGTGGGATATTCGCTTACGGGGTTGCCGGAATTTTGCCCACAAGCAACACCAATATAATTTGTAAAAGCAAAAAATACAAAAAAGATAAAAACGAGTTTTAAAATTTTAAGAGATTGCCCCTTGCCCATTGACAACTTATCGGCAAAATGAACCCATTATATAAGCCCCTATCTACTTGACATCAAAGGTATTTTTGGCAAACTTTAAAGCTATGGAAAAAGGCTTTAACAGCGACATTATTTTACAAGGCAAAACCTTTCATGTGCAGACTGAAGATTGGGGTGCTGACAAAGCTTTGGTGGTCACACGTGTTTACCAATCTGGTAGTGTGGTTTGGACAATTAAAACGACCTACCTAAGTATAGAGCAAACTAGTCCTGCTACGGGACAAAAGGCCATTGAATATGGCATGCGCGAGCAACATCAAAAAGTTCTAGACCAACTCATTTCTGGCGCTCTTACCATCTCCAGTTTAAAATAATAGGTAATGATCAAACTCACACATGTTTACAAAATATATCAACCAAGTGTTCATGCCCTTTCAGATATTAATATTGAAATTCAAAAAGGCGAATTTGTTTACCTTACCGGTCCCAGTGGCGCTGGCAAAACAACTTTATTTAGGCTTATCACTTGTTATGACCAACCCACTTCAGGAGCCATTGAAGTAGCGGGTGTTGATTTAAAAAAAATAAAGCCCCAAGACATCCCCTTAATTAGAAGAAAAATTGGCGTTGTGTTTCAAGATTTTAAATTATTAAAAAATAGAACTGTATTTGAAAACATTGCCCTTCCCTTGGAGCTGGCTGGAATTAGAAAAGCTGAAATTACTGACAGAGTTAATTTAGCCCTTGAGCAAGTAGGTTTAAAATATAAAGGGCCCTTTTACCCAATGCATCTTTCGGGAGGGGAGCAACAAAGAGTGGCTATAGCACGTGCTATTATTTCAAAACCAGGAATTCTTATTGCAGATGAGCCAACTGGAAACCTTGATGCTGCTTTGTCTGAAGAAATCATGGATTTATTTGCAAAAATTAATGCCCAAGGGACTACGGTTTTTATTGCTACACACAACTTGGCGTTTATTACCAAAGGCAACCGCCGCGTTCTAAAGATTGACAAAGGCCATATTGTAGAACATGTGCCTTCTGCAAGCAGAGAAGAGATTAAATATGAAATTGAACTTGATTTTTAGCACCCTAAAAAGAAGTTGGATCTCTCAGTTTTGGATGAATTTATCTACCTTTGCAGTTTTGTCTTTAAGCTTGGGGCTTATTTATGGAACGGTTTTATTTTCTCATAATACTTCAAGACTTTTTTCCGTATGGGGAGAGGAAATTCAAATTACAGTTTATTTAACAGACAACATTAGTGAGAGCCAGATAGAACAAATCAAAAAAAAGCTAGAGAGCTCAGAGTATATAGTTCGCCATGATTTTATAGACAAAGTTCAGGCCGCAAAACTTTTTGAAAAAAGCCTTAAAAACTACGGGCCACAATTTTTAAGTTCACTTAAATCTGAAGTGGGAAGCCCGTTTCCTGCTTCTTACCAAATACAATTAAAACCAGAATTTAATAGCCCAGAAAAAGTAAGCAAAATAGCAGATGAATTTAGCGCAATGGGCGGCATTGAAGATGTAAGCTATGGTCAAGAATGGGTTGGAAATTACACAAACCTTATGCGTATAGCACGTGTACTTGGTATTTTATTTGGAATTGCCATTTTTGTAGGCTGTTTATTTACAGTAAGTAACAGCATTCGTGCTTCGTTAGCAAGTCGCCGTGAAGAGGTAGAAATTTTAGAGCTCATTGGAGCTACCAATAATGAAATTAGAGCACCATTTTTAATTGAAGGAGCGTTTCAGGGAATAATTTCCTCTGTGTTTGCCATACTTATTCTTGGTGGTATCTACAGCTACAGCTTTCAGTTTATAGATGGGGTATTAGGAGCACAATCAGCAGATAAGGTTCTTACATTTTTTAGCCCACTAGTTATTTTTCTAATGGTTTTATTTGGCGGCATTATAGGCGCTGCAGGCAGTTATATTTGTGTTTCAAAAATTAATACCGGCTGGGCCGCTGCCGAGGGCGCGAGGTCCCTGTGATCGCCCTTTTTCTTGCCTTAAGTGCTTTTGGCTCAGTTGAGCAAATTTCCCATGATATTAAAAATGAGCGCCAGCAAATTGTGCAAGCTGAGGTTCAAAAACGAAGCATTATGGCTGTGCTTTATGAAATTAATAAAAATTTAAATAAAATAAATTATGACATTCAAAGCATGGAAGACCAGCTCAGCCAGTCAAAAAGGAAAATAGAAACCCAGTCTCAGCTTTTAGCGCGTCTTGAAAATACAAAAGAAATTCAGCGCGAACAACTTTGGCAGCGTTTACGTGCTTTGTATAAAATTGGCTACCACGGTTATGCAGAAGTACTTTTATCAAGTCATTCAAGTGCAGAGCTTGCAAGAAACGTTAAGTTTTTAAAAATTATTACTAAAAAAGATTTAAGCTTAATTCAAAATTATAAAAACAGTATCACAAGAATTGCTGCTGAAAGTGTATATCTTAAAAAGCAAATTAGAAATTACCTCATTACTGAAAAAAGACTTAATAGAGACAAAATAAAATACGATGAGCAAAAGCAAATTCAAGTGAGCCTTTTATCAGAAGTAGAAACAAACAAGCAAATTCACTTAAGGGCCTATAAAGAGCTAAAAAATGCTGCATTAAAATTTGAAGAACAACTAAGAACCATGAACTTATCAGATTCTTTAAATAGTGCATTTTTTGAGTTTCAAGGAAAGCTTCAGCCGCCAGTAAGAAGTAGAATAGGGCAAAAATTTGGTATTATGACCGATGATAAATTTAGCACCAAAATTTTTCACAAAGGTTTATTTTTTGAATCAAAAACTGGGGAAAGTGTTTTGTCTGTTTTTGATGGCAAAGTGGCTTTTACGGGTTGGGTAGACGGCTTTGGAGATACTATCATTGTAGACCACGGGGATCATTACTATTCAATTTATGCACATAATTCTAAAATTCAAAAAGCAGTTGGGGATGCTGTTAAGCGTGGTGAAGTTATTGCAAAATCAGGAGACAGCGGAAGTTTAAGAGGAGAGGGGTTATATTTTGAAATCAGACATTTTAGCGAAAGCCTTGACCCATTAAATTGGCTAACGTGGAGGAGACATGTTTCGCAAGCAGCGCCGTAAAACTTTATCTACTTTTATAATTATATTTGTCATAGCTATTGCGGCCATTGCGGCAACAAAAGACCGCTACGCGGAATTACAGCTTTTCAGCAAAGTTTTAAATCTTATAGAGCAGTATTATGTTGAAGAAGTGGATATTAAAAAGCTCATCTATGGCGGTATTAAAGGAATGCTCACAAGCCTTGACCCCCACACTAATTTTTTACCCCCTGATGTTTTTAAAGAATTTAAAACAGAAACCACGGGAGAGTTTGGCGGCGTGGGAATTGAAATTAGCTTACAAGATGACATTTTAACAGTCATGAGCCCCATTGAAGACACACCTGCGTATAAAGCGGGTATTAAAGCGGGGGATAAGGTTGTGGAAATTAACTCTCAAACTACAAAGGGCATGAGCCTGGCTGAGGCAGTAAGTGTTATGCGCGGTAAAAAGGGTACAAAAGTAAGTGTCACAATTTGGCGTGAAGGTTGGGATGTGCCTAAGAAATTTACGCTCACACGTGAGATGATAAAAATTCAGTCCGTAAAGTTTGTTGATATGAAAGAGGGTTTTGGTTTTATTAGGGTTACTAGTTTTACTGAAAAAACTGGGGATGACTTAATAAACACGATTGAAAAATTTAATAAAAAAAATGTTCCAATTAAAGGCCTTATTATGGATTTAAGAAATAATGCTGGCGGCCTTCTAGATCAGGCCATAAAAGTAGCGGACTATTTTATTGGTGAGGGCGTTATTGTCAGCACCATTGGTAGAAACAAAAAAGAAAAAAGCGTTGTTTATGCTAAAAAGGAAAACACAAGGCTTGATATTCCTTTAGTGGTTTTGGTTAATGAATATTCTGCTTCTGCCTCTGAAATAGTAGCGGGCGCTTTGAAAGACCATAAGCGCGCCATTATTATGGGAGTGAGAACTTTTGGTAAAGGAAGTGTGCAACAAGTGGTAGAGCTTGGAGATGGCTCAGGATTAAAAATGACAATTGCCCGTTACTACACACCTAGTGGAAAAAGCATTCAAGCTCACGGTATAGACCCAGATATTAACCTTGAACAAGTTGACACAGAAGCTTTAGATAAAGCGACAATTAAAAGAAAAAGTATTCGCGAGGCCGACATAGACGGCCATTTAATTGGTGATGCTGAAGTAAAAGAAGTGCCAGAGAGTGCTGTTGAAAGCGGCATTCCCTTTTGGAAAAATAAAAAAGAGGAAGTCAAAAAAGAAATTAAAGAGGCTGATGAATCAAAAATTCCTTTAGAGGAGCGCTTAAATAAAGACTACCAAGTGCAACAAGCCCTTAATTACTTAAAAGCCTGGAAAGTTTTTAAATCAGTGAAGTAGGCTTAAGGTTTTTGTGTTGCAAAAATTCCTCGAGTGCTTGTGGTTTCACCGCCACCGGAGTGTGTTTGGAAAGTCAGAGATGAGGTAAGTGGTGGTAAGTGATTGTGTTTAACAATAGCCTACGCTTTTATTGCCGCTTGATGTTTTAAAAAGCAGTGTTTGTTGAGCGCATCTTTACTTCGCCCTGGTGGTGATTATCTAGCTCCTACGGAATTACTGGAATCAGAAACAACCGAAGGTGATATCGTTGCAGTACCATTGATTTCTGCAAAAGCTTTACGTAAGCGTTTGTCCTCATCTGACTCAGAATCGAGATGCTTTTTTATACCAGCTAACGTGTCTTGATAGGAAGAATCACTAAATCTGTTTAATGCACGCGTATAAAGCTCTGTAGTTGCGCCAATGCATTCACCTTTGTTTGCAATATATGTGATAGTGGGAATTTGAATTTTTGATCTCATTGTAAAAGAGTCACAATCTACTGTTTTCTCTCCAGCCTCACAAATTATGGTACTGCCCTCGAATTTGGTCCCCAGATAGTCAACAGCAGGTGAATTAACTGGTTTTTGCCCAGGTAATGCATTTACGTTGATATGCACTGCCAACATTCGACGATAAATTGTATCAATAGGTTTTGATGGGCTGGTAAGAGACCCGCGAGTAAAACGTGTCTCTCCGGCTTTTTGATAGTACCTAATTTTAATTGTTACCGGACCATATTCATTCAGCTTTTCTGTACGTTTTCCTTGGTTTTGAGCAATCCTATTTACATCATCAAGAATTTCCCTAAAACATGAGTCAGACTTTGCTAATGAAATTAAGTCGGTAATTTCTTTGTTGTTCTCTCCTGTTGCCTGAATTTCAAGACGAACTTGGGCGTTAACGACACTGGATAATAGTAAAGCTGAAGCGAAAAAAAAGTTTTTAAATTTCATGTGGCCTCCGCTTCAATACATAAGCAATCTATGAGCCGTTAACAAATCCTCTTATAGGCAATAAAATGGATTAGAGGAATTTAATGAGTGCCAGCGACCAATTTTCGTCAACAATATGTAAACTGATTGATCGGCGGATAGCGCACTTGAAGGCAGCTTAAAACCAAATCTTTTCTATCCAAACTCAATATATTAACCCTAGACATTGTGAGCATATCTCCATCGATTATGGTTCCCACAAAGTAGCCTGAGGTTATTTATGTCAAGCGATGAGCCTTGCTGCGAAAATGGCGTTATATGATCTATTTGAATAAAGTGGGTTGATTTACACTGCCTTTGACTTAGCGGATCTTTGTACTGGCACTGGCCCTGATCTCTTTGCCAGATTTGTTGTTTGATATACGCTGGAATATATCTACTATGTTTTATTGCTCTTGAGTTTTCAGAATTATCACTTTTACTTCCGGCTGCCGGCAGCGCTTTGCGTTGCAGTTTTGTAGATTGCTTATTTACAAGATCCAGAACGCGCCTAAAAGCTGCACTATGGCTGCATTTTAACTCATGCACACAATATTCAAATAAGCTAGGGTAGCTGATTTTTAAATACAATCTGCGGCGCTCTACTTCACGTAAGTGGTGAAGCACCTCTAGAGTTTTATGAGTTTCTTCTTTAACGAGAAGCTTTGTTTTATTAAGAAGCTCATCATTTGAAAATTTGGCAATTTTTAATTGAAGCTCTGTGTTTGAAAGTTTAGCTATCATATAAATACCCCCTTCTTGTTTGAAGACTTTATAACATGGGTTTTTTGCAACGAGATTTTCAAAAAAACGAAGGGGAAATTTAAAATTGCGATAAGCCGCCTAAGCAGCCTATAAGAATACAATCAGAGATAAAAATAAGTTTTTTGAAGGCTGCTACAAAAAAGCCTTCAGCCAATAAGTTTTAAACGCACAAAAAATACGTCAAGAAAATTGTTTTAAAAAATTTTAATTTTCAATAACTGAGGAGTTATGAAAATAAAAAATTATGATGCTCGCGCTTGCTGTCCGCGTAGCCGTACTCGCCAGCCGTTCGGCTTCGGACGCCGCTTCAAATATAATTCTCAAAACCTGCGATCTAGTTTTTGCAAATAAAAAGAGCGGCTCGTCTAATTTATCTTGTTGGGTAGATTTTATTTCGTATTTGGGCTTAAGTCTAACTGTGTGGGCATTTAACACACGCAAAAAGTGCTTATGAAAGGCGGCACAGGCCTTACTTCAGTGGCGCAAGCTTGTCTTTAGCAAGCTCTTTTACTTTTGCCTCTTTAATTAAAAGCTCAACCACTTTTTCTTCTGTCATTTGAAATTTTAATCTAGAGCGGTTATCAGGCTTACTATAAAAAGCTTTTATTTTTTCAATTTCAATTCCGCTTTGCTTTGCGTAACTCTCTAAGCGTTGGCTAAAATCTTCATCAGAAGCTGCAAGGTTTTCTTCTCTGGCGACAGTGTTAACCAGCATGCTTGAGCGAATAACAAACTCAGCGGATTTTGTAAAATCAGCATCCCATTTTGCTTTATATTCTTCAAACTGGGCATCTGTCATGCCGTCTTGCTTCATGCGGTTATGAACATCTTCAGTAATTATTTCTTTTTGCTCTTTCACCATTGATTGAGGAACTTCAAATGGGTTGGCGCTCACAAGGGCGTGTAAAATTCTGGTTTTTAAATCATCTCTTACGCGCTTTTCTTCTCCAGCCACTACATCTTTTTTAATTTCATTTTTTAAATCTTCTAATGTGGTGTGGTTACCCATGCTTTTTGCAAATTCATCATCAAGCTCTGGTAAAACCTTTTTCTTAATTTCTTTTAAAGTAACGTCAAATTCAACGTCTTTACCGGCAATATCTTTTGCTTGGTAATCTTCAGGGAATTTTAATGTTAAAGTTTTTTTGCTTCCTGGTTGCATGCCCACAACGCCTTCTTCAAAACCATCAATAAATTGTTTAGCGCCCAATTCAAGCATGTGTTCTTGTGCTGAGCCGCCAGCAAGTGGTTTTCCATCAACGCGGCCATCAAAATCAATAATAGCCACATCACCCATTTGAGCTGCGCGCAACTCAATTACAGGGGCAATAGTTGCTTTTGCTTTTCTAATATCTTCTAAAATCTTATCTACTACTTCTTCTTTAATTTCTAATTTTTCTTTTTCTACTTCTAAGCCTTTATATTTTTTTAAACTCACTTCAGGACGCACTTCAAAAACGGCGGCAAATTTTAAAGGTTCATTTTCTTTAAAGCCGTCAAACTCAATAGCGGGAAAGTTAATAGGCTCAAGGCTGTGCTCAGTAAGTGCTTTGTCATAATATTCGCGAATGATTTCTTCTGCTACATCAAGCTCCACACGGCTTTTGTATTCAGTTTTTACCATGCTCATTGGGGCTTTGCCTTCACGAAAACCTTTGAATTTTGCTTTACGTTGAACTTGTTGGTACATGCGCTCCAGCGCTGCGTTAACGGTTGCTGAGGGCACTTCAATCTGAAGGCGGCGGCTTAGGCCGTCTAGTTTTTTTAATTCTGCTTTCATCTTTATTTTTACTCCTTAAGGACTATGAGAATCTTGGTGCAAGATAACTGAAACTCCGTGTAAAATCAAGGGACTTAAACTATGAATTTAGCTCAAAAAAAGCTCATTTTTG
Organism: Oligoflexia bacterium; assembly: GCA_016715815.1. Taxonomy (GTDB): domain Bacteria; phylum Bdellovibrionota; class Bdellovibrionia; order JABDDW01; family JABDDW01; genus JADJXN01. Next base: position 46,415 of record JADJXN010000002.1, on the reverse strand, counting down.
TCACTGGTAAAGGAGGCGTTGGTAAAAGCGTTGTGGCTGCCTCTATTGCAGTTGAGCAGGCAAAATTGGGCAAAAAAGTCTGTCTTGTAGAGCTTGGCGGACAGAGTTTTTATGAATCTTTTTTTGAAACAAGGGGTATTACCTATGAGCCCAGTGAAGTTATTCCATTGGTGCATATTTCTTTGCTAACCCCTGATGAATCTTTAAGGGAATTTGTCACCCATTATTTAAAAATTCCAAAGCTTTATGAAATTTTATTTCAAAATAGAATCATGAAGGCCTTTTTAAGTGCAGCTCCTGCACTTTCAGAAATTTCTATTTTAGGTAAACTTACAAGTGACATTAGAGAAGTAATTGTTTCTGAGTATGATGTTATCGTGTGCGATACTTATAGCACAGGTCATGCACTTGCGCTTTTGCGCGCCCCCATAGGGTTAAGCCAAACATTTAAAGTGGGCCCGCTTAAGGATCATGCCATGGGAATACATAATGTTATTTGTGATCCCTCAAAAGTTCACTACGTTCTTGTCACTATCCCTGAAGAGCTTCCATTAAAAGAAACCTTGGAGATGTTTGATACTTTAAAAAAAGAATTTAAAGCAGATGTGGATGTGGTTTGTAACCTTATTTACTCAAGTGAACTAAACAGTGCAGAAAAAACCCATTTAAAAACAGAACTTAAAGAGCAAGACGCTGTTGATTTTTTAGAATATGTTATTCAAAAAGAAGGTGCCCAGCATGAGCATTTAAAACAACTCACAAATAAATTCCCACAAATTTATGGCATTAAACACGTGTTTAAAGATTTTAGAGGGCAGGAGCTTTTAGACACTATTGTTCCCCAATTGGAGAGACCGTGGTTTTTGACAAACTCTTAGAGGAAAAAAAAGTACTTATTTGCTGTGGCTCAGGTGGTGTGGGTAAAACATCTCTTTCAGCAGCTTTAGGTTTAAGGGCCGCGGAGCTTGGCAAAAAAGTTTTAGTTATGACCATTGACCCCGCAAAGCGCCTAGCCAATGCCTTGGGTCTTGAAAATTTATATGAAATAGAAAAGCGCGTTCCTACTCAAAAAGGTGAGCTTTATGCAGAAATGTTAGATATGAAGCGCACCTTTGATGATTTTATTTACCGCCTAGCACCTACACCAGAGGCGGCGCAAAAAGTTTTAGCCAATATTGTTTACCAGCAACTTTCCACAGCACTTAATGGCTCTCAAGAATACACGGCTTTAGAAAGACTTCTTCAGGCCCATACTAGCGGCAAATTTGATTTAATTATTTTAGATACTCCCCCCACAAAACACGCCATGGATTTTTTAAATGCGCCAGCCAAGATTCATACACTGTTTCAAGAATCCATCATGAAATGGTTTTTAATGCCTTTTTCTACTCTTGATAAACTTTCTTTAGGCTTAATGAACCGTGGTACAAAAGCCGCTTTTAAAATGCTTGAAAGGCTAGCGGGCTCAGAGTTTATTTCTACAATTAGCGAATTTTTTTCTGCCATTAGAGATTGGCAAAAAACTCTGCGTGATAGAACCGCTGAAGTGCACAGGCTTTTAACAAATCAAGGCACGGGTTTTGTTCTCATTACAGGATTTAATTCTGTAAAAATTGAAGAAGCAAGATTTTTTGAAAACTCTCTTAAAAAGGGTGGTTATCAACTCTCAGGTATTATTGTTAATAGGGCCTTTCCTTTATGGGCCAATGCGGACAGTGGTATTTTAAAAACTGACAAAACTGCTGATGAAGCGCTTAATAAATTAAAAAAACACTACCAAGAGTTAAAAAGGTATTACCAAATTCATTTGCAGGCTTACACAGCTTTTGAAAAAGAGCTAAGGCAGAATGTTTTATTTTTAAAAATTCCAGATTTGAGCCAAGATATAAATAGCATTAATGGTTTAAAAAACTTAATGGAGAGGTTATGAGGCATCTTTTACTTTTAATATTGTTTGTTCAAATGAGTTGTAGTGTGGCAGAGCTTAGAGCGCCTTCTCAAAAAGAAAGATCTTTTTATGAGATAGGTTTAGATAGCCTAAGTGAAGGTAAATACACTCAGGCTGAGGAAAAATTTAAAGAACTCTTGAATAACTTTCCAACAACACGGTGGCTTTCTAGTAGCTATTATCACTTGGGCTACGCCCTTGAGATGCAGCAAAAATACCCAGAAGCTGCAGAAAAATATAATAAAGTTGTAGAGTATTACCAGGGAGCCCAGTCAAAAGAAGCGGCAGAGGCACAATACAGACTTTCCATTTGTCTTGAAGCCATGGGGGATGACAATAAAGTTGTTCTAGCACTTAAACAAATTCAGCCAAGTTTAAAATATCTTTCAAAAGAAATTGCGGAAACTGAATGGCCCGCCCGAATGGCAGCTGCTTATGCCCGCTTGGGAGATCAAGATGAGGCAAAGCTTTATTACGCAAAGGCAGATTTGGGTTTAAAAAAAATTAGAAGCGGAACATTTTTAGATACGTCAAGGTGGTTGCCAAAAACATTCTATAGTATGGGGGCAACCCCTGAGGGGCGTTTAGAGTTTGACAGTATAGAAAATTTTGAAAAATTCTTATTAAGCTTTGGTAATTCTCAAGTGTGGTTGCTTCGTGCAATCGAGACAAAAGTAAACCCTTGGGATGATATGGCCACAAAACATCTTTTAAATGTGTACAACAAATCTTTTGAGTTTATAGACAAAATTCCGCCTGAGGAAGGCGGCCAAGATAAAATGCTAGCCCTTAAAAAGCGTCAAGAAGTTCAAAAGGCACTGGCTACAAAACTTGACTCTTTGATAAATAATTTAAAAGCTGAGCAAAAAAATAAAAAATCAAACTTGGCAGTTTTTAAAGAACTAAAACCACTTGAGTACAGAGTAGATTTGCTTTTACAGCAGCGTGACGTGAGAGATAAAGACATTAGGCAAGTTCCTAAATACAGAGGTAAAATTCGCCAATGAAAGATTTTTTAAAGGGTATTGGGTTTTATTTTCGGGGTGAGTTTTTTGCTTTTACCACCATGTCCATTAGAAAAACTATTTTTTTAAATATACTTTTAAACATTATTTTATTTTTCCTTACCTTTGGTGTTTTATCTGCCCAAATGGTGAAGTTTTTAAAATTTAAAATGCAGACCCCAGATGTTTGGTATGATTATTTAAAAAACATTGGCGCATATGGTTTGGGCGCGCTTTTAGTTATTTTAGCCTCGGGTGTAATTGTTTACGCACTTTCTTCAATAATTATGGTGGGCGTGGGGGATTATTTATCTAAAAAAACCTTAATGCTCAAAGGGGCTTTACCAAAAGATCTTAAATCAACCTGGAACATAAGAAGAATTTTTGGAATTTTACTAAAGGTAACTGTTTTAGTGAGCTTAAGTCTTATGTTTTTTGTAGTTTCCCTTATTCCGGGGCTTGGCTTTATAGGAATGTTTTTAGCGGCCCTTGTAATGACCTTTGATATGCTTGACTACGGTTTTGACCACTACCACTTGACATTAAAGCAAAGATTCTCATTTTTTAAAGCAAACATCAAAGTGCTTTCAGGCTATGCCTTTGCCATGATGTTTTTATTAGTTATACCAGGCTTTAATATTTTAATGCTTCCTGGAAGTGTTGTGGCGGCAAGCGTAATGCTAGCAGAAATAAAAAGGACTTCTTGAAAGATTTAATTCACAACCAAATAGTAAAAAATAAAAAGAAATTAGATTCATGGTTTGAAGAAAAAGCAAAAGGTTTAAACTTTCCTATTTATGCCTCAGTAGATATCCGTGATTGCGGCATAAAGCTTGCCAGTGTGGATGCCAACATTTTTCCCGCTGGTTTTAATAATATTTGTGATGTAGACCAAGAAACCACCAAAGATTTATTTAAAAATTATCTTTTAAAAAATTATGGCTCACATAATTTAAAAATCCTTTTATTAACAGAAGAGCATACTTCTAACCGCTACTATTGGGAAAACGTTAAAACCCTAGTGGATCTTATTTCTGCCTCTGGTAGTGAGGTCCGAGTGGCAGTGCCAAAAGTTTTTTCAGGTAAAACTTCAATCACAACTCCCAAGGGTGCGGTGGTGGATGTGTACTCCGCACTTCGCGAGGGTGACGGAGTTAAAACATTTGATGGCTTTATTCCAGATTTAATTATTAGCAATAATGATTTTAGTAATTCTTATGAAGAGTGGTACAAGGGGTTAAAAACCCCCATTAACCCCGCCTATGATTTAGGTTGGTTTAAAAGAAAAAAGAGTGATCACTTTAAATTTTATAATCAATTGGCTGAAGAAATATCTTCAGTCCTTGATATTAACCCGTGGACATTTACTGTAAAAACAGAATTAGCAGAAGTAAACTTTGATGATGACAGTAGTGTTTTGCAATTAGCAGAGAAAACTCAAAAATTTATTGACGGTCTTGAGAGTGATTATAAAAAAAATAAAAGTGGCTGCGGGGAGCCTGTGGTTTTTATAAAAAATAACCGTGGCACTTATGGCATGGGAATTATTAGTGTGCGCTCCAGTGAGGAATTAAAAAATTTAAGCTCCAAAGAGCGTAAAAAAATGGGTTACTCTAAAGGCGGCTCAAGTGTGTATGAAGTTATTTTACAAGAAGGCATTCCCACGCAGTTAAAATCTGGAACCGCCACTGCTGAGCCTGTCATTTATCTTGTGGGTAATAAATTAGCCGGCGGATTTATGCGCACCCATAAAGACAAAGGTCCGGTGGAGAATTTAAATAGCCCTGGAGCTGTGTTTGAGCGCCTTTGCATGTCTGATTTAATGGTAGATATGCAAGGAAGCTTGCAAGAAAATGTTTATGGTTTGGTGGCAAAGCTAAATGTTTTAGCTATTGGTCTAGAATCCAGGTACGCCGTTCCTTTTTAGGTAGTCCGTTCCTAAAAAGGAACGGCGTACCTTCCGATAAAAAGACATGGCAAAGTGCTTAAAACCTTTAAGCTTTTTTATATTTTTATTTTTTTTAGCCGCCTCAAGTATAGCGCAAAAAAAAGAAATTAATTCTGTGCCTGCATTTTCTTGTTTTCAGGGCAACATTGAGGCTTCTTGCTACCAATGTGAAATAGACGCACGCCTTGGCGGAAGTAAAAACCCAACACCAAAACAAATTACACAAATTTATAAAGCCATTAATAACACCGGTAACTCGGTCGGTGTAGATGTCAGAAAAAAAATTGATCAAAAATTAAGAGAAAAAATTGCGCGCCTAAAATTAGAGGCTATTTATGACATCTCAGTTAATGGTTTATATTTATGGCCTGATTTAAGAAACTGGCCAGAGCTTTCAGAAAAATCTTTATTTAACGCAAAATGCTTTCCTGATGGACGCATGCAAGACTACTACAGTGCCTCAAAAATGGCCGCGCAAAGCATGATTAAACAAAAATCCAAAACTCAAAGGGAAGAAGAGCAATTGGAAATTTTAAAAACAAGAATTAAAGTGGTGTTTCAAACAAGGCAGAAATTAAATCAACTGGCAGAGTTAAGAACTCAAGTGGCTAGAGCAAAAATCCCATTTAAAGATAAAAGCAAAGTTGAAGAAAATAAAAAAGCAATTTTAAAAATTGAAAAAGAAATTTTAAATGAAAACTACTTATTAAAAGCGCCTGAACTTTTTAGAGAACTTTCAGTTACAGATTTAAATTTAGATGGTGTAAAAACCAATCGCACCATAGGTCCCTATGCCCCCAATAACTTATATGAAAAAATTGAAGATTTGTTTAACAAGCAATTTACAGAGCTAGAAATGCCTACAAGTAGTTTTGAATTAGAAACTACTGGAGCAAAAGTTAAATCGGATATTAATAGCTACACTAATATTTCTGATGATGTCATGAATAAATTTATAAATAAAAACAAAGACGTGCTTTTAAGCTCCCTAAAAACCCAATACTCAAATGCATTTAGCGAGCTTCATAAAGATATTAAAGACGTTTGCGCAAACGGGGTGTCTGATTATTATAGACATAAAGCTTTGGTGGAAGAGGCGGCAAAGGAAGTTTTAAATTCAAAAGGCAGTGTCTCAAGGTATGAAATTATAAATGGCTATAAGAGAATTTGCGAAGACGTGTATTCTAAACAAGAAAGACAAGATGTGATGGGGCTTGTAGAGAGCTCAGTTAATGAGTCTAAAGTAGCAACTGGTGCGGGGCTTGTGGGTTTACTTGTTCCTGTTGGCGGCTTCTTATATGGAAAGGCAGTTAAAACAAGTTTAGGCGGGATCTTTTTAGCCAGTAATTTGCAAAGAGCAAGTGCCATTGTTCAAACAGGGCGTGCCATTAAAGTTGGCGGAGAAATAGCGGGAGGTATTTTTACAACCTCTGTGATAACAGCAGCCACAACAGGGTATGGTTCAAATTCATATGATTTAGAATTAAAAAATTTGGCGCTCTTAATTCAGCAAGCTAAAAAAGCTGATGCTACAGAAATAGATAAGCTCAGGGCTGAAGTAGCCGAGCTTGCCATTAAGGCCGGGGAAAGCCAGGCCAAACTTTCAGACACGGGCGTTAAGGGCCTGCAAGGAGCTCTACTTGCGGGAATGACCTATTTTTCAATCACTCAAGTTTTAAAAGAATTAAGCGGGGATGCCCAATCTATTTTAGCACTTAAATCAACACTCAATGCTTGGCATGCAGGAAAACTAAAGCAAGAAGAATTTTTAGAGCAAATTTTTAGGCTAAAAACCAAAAACTTTAAAAAACCAATTGTAAAGGAAGAGTATGATGCTTGGCTTGAGGCAACAAAGCTAAAGCCAAACTTGCTGGCACAAGAAGTTCCACATCTTACAAAGGCCACAGCAGCTGCGGCCAGTGATGTAAGAGAAGCTTTAAAAACTTACAAAGGTGTATCTGGGGCTGCTGCAGATGATATTTTTTTGAGCCTACTTCATTTTGAGCCAGCCAGCATAAAGTCTGTAACAATGTTGTTACAAAATGCTAAAAATAACCCAAAAGAACTGGCAGAGTTAAGATCAATCATTGTTGCCTCAGCGGCAAGCCCTGAAAAGCAAAAATACATTCAAGAGTTTGGGCAAATAGGTAAACTTTTAAACTCAGATAAAGCCATTTTAAAAAACTGGTCTGACCCAACGGCTATAAATTTAATTTTTAGCATAAGAAGGCGCGCAGACCTGATTGTTGTTACCGATAAGACTTTAAAGGGGAATTACCAACTAGCCCTTGAAAAAGTTTTAAAAGAAGATTTAGGCGCACAAGGTTTTTATAACTTATGCATTAAAGGAGGGTGCCCAGCGTGTATCGCAAAATAAAATTCTATACGCTTTACACTTTCTTATTTGTAGGCAGCTGCACGGCTGTTAAGCAAAATATTTTTAATTCTCAAAACAGTTTTGCAACAAAAGAGAGAATGCCCTCTTCTATTCAAAGAGTTTATGACTACAGTGACCTTCAGGGAAAATCGCTCCTGCTTGCTGTGCGGGAGAGGTTATTAAAAAGTACTGAAATAAAATACGCTGGTAACTATGCTATGATTCAAGTGGGGCATTTTACGCTTTTGGATACTCAAACCAAGAATAAGGTTTTTGCCTGTGAGTATTTTGATACAATCACTTTTGAGTTTGAAGGTCAAAGCGTGATTGTTGATGGTGAGCATAAACCTCAATTTGCCGTTGAGACCCAATGCCAGATAGCAGCCAACATAAACTACATGATGCCGCTTAAAATTCCACTTGGTATGCTTAAAACAACATCCCCTGGTAAAATAGAGAGAAAAGTTTTTGACCAAAACCAATCTCTCACATTAAGAACAGACTACATCCCCACAGAATGGCCCAAAAACTGGATATTAAAATCAATAAAGCTGACCCATTCCCATGCAAATGGGCGTACCCTTGTAGTTCCCATCCTTGACCAGCAAATAACTATGCGCTGGTAGCAAATTGAACTTGCAAAGACACTAGTCCAAGCTTTTTAATAAGAGAATGAATGCGGCGGCCATTGATTTAGGTACAAACAGCATAAAAATTTTAATTGTTAGGCGTGATAAAGATGGGCAAATGCATGTGCTTTTTCGCCACCGCGCGGTTGTGCGTTTAGGAGAAGGAACTTTTTCTAAAAACTCTAAAGACAATAAGCTTTCAAAGCAAGTTCAAGACAGAACACTTAAAGTGTTTCAAAGTTATGCAAAATTTTTAGAAGCCTACAAGGTAGATGTAGTGCGTGCCACAGGTACAAGTGCTTTAAGGGAAGCGCAAAACGGCCCTGATTTTGTAAAACAAGTTCGAGAAAAAACAGGAATTGCTCTTGAGGTTTTACCGGGCCCTGAAGAAGCAAGACTTATTGTAAAAGGTGTGGCCAGTGAATACCCACTGCCAAGAAAACCCGTATTATTTATAGATATTGGTGGTGGCAGTTGTGAAATTACACTGACAAGAAAATCAAAAATTGAAAAGTTCACAAGCCTTCCCTTAGGGGCTGTAAGGTTGACAGAATTTTATCTGCCAAACTCTAAAGCAACACCGCAAGAATTAAAAAAATTAGATCAACATGTATTAAAAATTTTAAAAGCCAATTGGCCAAGTAGTGAAAAATACCCACTTGCTTTTGGCAGTGCAGGTACTATACGCGCTTTAGGAAGAATGATTAGTAAAACTGAGCTCACTGAAGATGACAGGCTTATTACTAGTAAGCAACTTGAAAGAGCCATGAATAAAATTTGTAAACTCAATAAAAAGGGAATTGCTGCTTTACCTGGGGTGGATGCAAAGCGTGCTGAAATATTAACGGCCGGTACAAGAGTTTTATGGCAAGTTTTTAATTATTTTAAAATTAAAGAACTTAAAGTTTCCCAGCGCGGATTGCGTGAAGGCCTACTGATAGACTTATTTGAAAAGCCACAAAAGCCAACCTACACGCCCTCTGAAGATGGAGTGTCTAAAGAATTTATTGCCCTTGTTGCTAGAAAATATAACTCCAACCAAAATCATTGCCAACAAGTATGGAGGCTCGTCAGCCAGCTTTTTGATGAACTCTCCCCCGTGCATTTACTAAACAGCAATACAAAAAGAATTCTGCGAGTGGCCACTTTGCTACATGATGTGGGGCATTTTATTGGCGAAAGTAGCCACCACAAACACTCTTACTACATTTTAAAAAACACAGATTTCCCTCAGCTTTCCGAGAAAGAAAAAGAATTAGTGGCCATTTTGGCAAGATATCATCGCAAAAGCCCACCCAAAGATGACCATGAGGGGTATAAAGATTTAAACGCTGAAGATAAAAAATTAGTTAACTCTTTAGCATCTATTTTAAGAATTGCTGATGCTCTTGATGCTTCTCATAACCAATCTGTTAAGTGGCTAAAATGTGTTTGGGGCCCGGGCACTGTGCGCATTGGTGTTGAGCTAAAAGAGGGCGCAAAACTTAACCAAGAAGTTATTAAAGATAAATCAAAACTTTTTGAGTTAATTCACAAAGTGCAATTAAGTGTTGTGTATATGGAGCAACTTAAAATTGCCAATAACCAAAAGCAAAGCTTAATTTCTCTTAAATAAGTTGACTACATACTTTTGATGGATACATACTTTTTTATTACGAATAAAAGTATAAGGAGACTTTATGAAAATATTTTTAATGTTTTGTATTTTAACCCTCAGCACAGCACTACATGCAAAAATGCTTAATGATGTAGTGGTAGAAGTGCCTAATGAGTTAGTTAAAAGCGCAAAGTTTATGATTGTAGGTGAGCCAGGTGCCACTCAAAAAGAAAGCCAAGCTACAATTTTTAAATTAGAAGTAGATAAAAACAATACCCCTTTAGTAGATTCTAGAATTTATATTGAAAAAATTTCTTTAAATAAAGAGATTAATTTAGTGCCAGGGCACTATATGTTTTATTGGGAGCAATCTCTTTCCCCAGTTTTAACTATTGAGCCAAAAAGTAAAAGTGTATTTAAGCTAAGTAAAATTATTATCCCCAAACAAAATGGTGATACTGTAGCCGATGTATTTACTGATGCAACAGCCGAGCAAAATCTTTACAATTTTCTTGTAGCTTTCTGGACCGATAACAGTGAGTCCTTTTGTAAGGAGGTTTTTAAGCAGGGCAAAGAAAATTTGGCATTGCATTTTTGCAATGTAAGAAGTGAAGGTAACTTTCAAAAACTTACGGATTTATTTTCTAAAAAAGTAGTTGATCAGCACGGACGTTTTGCAACCCAACTAGATATAAATGGTAGGGTTGGTTCCTACAAATATTTTTATGCTGCTCAAGATATGTCTGAAGGTGATTTTGCATCTGTTATACCTGGCGTATACGGTGTTACCTTTAAAACAAAAGAAGGCCAAAAAGTTACAAAACTTGGAATAGTAGTGGATTAACTAAAAATAAAGCCCCACCCTTAAACCATAGGCGGTGGGGTTACTTATTAGGTGGCAAAGTAGAGCCTAGAGATGCCAATTAAGTAGTCAATATTACTACCAAAACCCTCTATTTATTTTAATACTCAGGCATAAAACCTGCATCTGCCAGACATGTTATGCATAAGGGTTTAATCTACATATTTATTTTTACTTTCTCATTTCAAAGTTTGGCGAATTACCCTGTGCCAGCAAGAAAACCCTTTCATCCCTCAAACGTATGTGCAAGTTTGCTTTTACAGTTACGTGCAAACATGGGGCAAATAAAAAGCCAGGAAAACAATCTTTTTTTAGCAAATTATTTTAGGCAATTTAGAGAGCGCCGATTAGGTATTAAAGAAGTAAAACCTTCTGGTGATTTAATTTCTGTTAATTCTTGGGATAATCCAAGTAATAGCGAAAGAAAAGAGTTGGCAGCTAGGATAAAAGGTATTGAAGTAAACGTTTTAAACCCCACAACAGAAAGTATGGACCAACGAGTAGTTACAGCAATGTTCAGATATGACGGCTTTGATGGTGTTAGAGACTACTTCCAAGATTCAAAAGAAGCATTAGAAGCCGTGCGTGGGATTGTTGAAAAATCTAGAGATCCTTTTTATAACTGGGTTATTAAAAAAAGATTTTTACAAACAATAGTGATGACATCCGCCGGATTGTATTTGGGTGGACTTTCCGCTTTTTTGGGCGCAGATACTGCCGCACTTTTAATGGTTGCATTAGTCATTGTGGCAGAACCTCTTTCAATGATTAGATATCTTAAAAAAGAAGATTCATTTTATAAGAATAGCCAAGGGCAACTTGAAGATTTTTTAAAAAAATTCAACCAAGGGCAGAGTGAATCTGGGCAGTGGGCATTTCAATCCAATCAATATAAAATTAATAGAGAAGTAGTAACAGCATTTTTGAATTCTAAAGCATCTTTAAATGACATTACCCAAGCTCTTGTGTCGCAGGCGCATCTTGATACGCGCGGCACTTTTTCAGAATTTCTAAAAAGATTGGCCATTGAAAAGACTATTTGGGAGCAAATACCTTCAGACCAAAAAGCTGCATATAGAGCACAAGCCATAGACAATTGGAAACCGCTTTATGTCAGCTATGATAGACTTTTAGTTCACGATGCTGAGTTGGGAAGGCCAGTACTTTATGTGGTTATTCGAACTTCACTGAATAACGATTTAACTTTTCAAACAATAAAAGAAAGCAAAAAAGCTACTGCATTTGCTCCTGCAAACGCAGCAGCTAATCTAAGTGGGCCAACTAACTAAAACTCTGCACTATATCTACAAACAATCTCACAGCACTACCAGATGCCCCTTTGTCAGGGTTGTATGTGTAGCGAGACCCCGTGTGGTAAGCAGAGCCTGCAATATCAAATGGGCCCAAGGAATGTCTTCATTCACAAATTGACTTAAAAATGCAGCTCCAAGGCTTGAGCCAGCACCTTTTGCGCTATTTGCTATGTTAGACAAATCTGCATAAGTGCCCTTCATGTCATCAACATACTCATCAACAAGCGGTAATTGCCAAATGCGCTCACCACTACTCTCAGCTGCGGCATTAATTTTTTTAAGTAAATTTTTATCTTTGCAAAAAAAGCCTGCAAACACATTGCCAAGAGCTACTACACAAGCACCAGTTAATGTTGCTGCATCTAAAATGGCAGAGGGTTTATATTTTTCACAAGCATAAGCTAAAGCGTCGCTTAAAATAAGTCTGCCCTCGGCATCAGTGTTATTTACCTCAATGGTTTTTCCGTTCATGGCTGTGACCACATCACCTGGCTTTAAAGCTCCACCACCGGGCATGTTATCTGTTGATGGAACTAAAGCCACAACATTCACTTTTGCCTTCATGCGCGCTAGAGCTAAAATAGCTCCAATAACCGCACCTCCGCCGCACATATCAAATTTCATTTCTTCCATTTGGGCTGAGGGCTTAATGCTAATTCCACCGGTATCAAAAGTGAGGCCTTTACCCACAAGCACCACAGGCTTTTGAGATTTTTTGCCACCAAAATATTCCATAATAATAAATCTTGGTTCTTCATGGCTGCCTTGGTTAACACCTAAAAAAGCCCCCATTTTAAGAGCAGAAATTTCTTTTTTCCCTAGGGCTTTAAATTTTATTTTTGTTCCCTTTGCGGCCTCTTCAGCGCGCTTTGCAAGCACTGTTGGGGTTAAGTAATTTCCTGGGGCATTAGCAATATCGCGCACAAAATTTGTAGCATTAGATGTAATTTCCCCAACCCGGGCGCCATCCATAAATTTTTTCAAAACGGATTTATCGCTTAAGCCAAATTGTAGTGTGCAAAGGCCGCTCACCTTCTTTTCATCACCTTTTTTAGTTTTTAGCTCTTCATATTTATAACTGCCAAGAAGTGCTCCCTCAGCTGCCGCGCGTCCTGCGCTAAAAGCTTGTGGTAAAAAGCGGCGGAAAGTTTCTACAGCCAAAGTGGCGCATTCAATTTTTTCTTTATTTAAATTTTTAACTGCAGCTGCTGTTACAAGGCGCAAAGTCTCATCATTAATTTTATTTTTTGCTCCCATGCCAACAACCAAAACATTTTCAAACCCGCAAACACTAGCGTTTCTAAAAAACACGGCTTCTTTTAAAGAGGCTTTAAACCTTCCTGAATCAAAAACCCCATGAACCAGGGCTGAAACCTTGGCCATTTCTTTTTCTTTTAATTCAAAAATTAATTTTTTATCAGCCGATGCGGCATAAACAACTAAACAAGGGCACTCAAGTTGAGAAAGCTTTTGGGAAGCAGCACTTAGTTCCATTTTAAATTCCTCCGTCAAAATTTAGACACCAAAGCGTTAACAAACCAAATTATATAAGCCCCCAAACGCGTCAAAGCAATCGGACCAAAAAGGCGTCAAAAAACCATGTAACTATTTCAAATCACTTAAGAAACTGGACGTAGCGCCCGATATTACAGATGCTATTCTATAACAAGGAGGGGAGCGCCATGGCTTTAGTTCCAATAGTAGTTGAGCAAACACCAAGAGGAGAGAGAAGTTATGACATTTATTCTCGTCTGTTAAAAGACAGAATTATTTTCCTGGGCTCTGCTGTCACAGACGATGTAGCCAATGTCATTATTGCTCAAATTTTATTCTTAGAAATGGAAAACCCAGAAAAAGACATTCATTTGTATATTAACTCCCCCGGCGGAAGTGTGAGTGCGGGCCTTGGCATTTACGATATTATGCAATTTGTAAAATGCGATGTTCAAACCTACTGCACCGGAATGGCGGCCTCAATGGGCTCTTTGTTATTAATGGCAGGAGCAAAAGGTAAGCGCTACATTTTACCCCATGGCCGCGTGATGATTCACCAGCCTATAATTAGCGGCGGCGGGATTTCAGGCCAAGTAAGTGATATTGAAATTCATGCAAAAGAATTTGTTAACACTAAAAAGCGTCTAATAGACATTTATGTAAAACACACAGGCAAACCCTATGAGATGCTTGAAAAAGATATGGATCGTGATAATTACATGTCAGCGGATGATGCCGTGAAATATGGGCTAGTAGATAAAGTAGTAGCTCATCGCAAAGGGGTGTAAATTAACTATGAAAAAAGAGAGCGCAGGAATTTTAAGCTGCAGTTTTTGTGGTAAAAACCAGAAAGAAGTTAAAAAACTTATTGCTGGCCCCAACGTTTACATTTGTAACGAGTGTATAGACCTTTGTAACGACATTATTGTTGAAGAAAAAGAGCGAGAAGAAGTTAGGGCCGGCACACACAAGGTTCCAAAGCCACAAGAAATAAAAAACTTCTTAGATGAGTATATTATTGGCCAAGAAAAGGCTAAAAAATCTTTATCCGTAGCTGTGCATAACCACTATAAAAGAATCAACGCCCTTTCACATAAAATTAAAGGCGATGTTGAAATCTCAAAAAGTAACATTTTATTAATTGGCCCCACAGGATCTGGTAAAACACTACTTGCCCAAACCATTGCAAAAATCTTAAATGTTCCTTTTGCTATGGCTGATGCTACAGCACTTACAGAAGCAGGCTATGTTGGAGAAGACGTAGAAAACGTGGTTTTAAACCTACTTCAAGCAGCAGATTATGATGTTGAGCGTGCCCAGCGCGGAGTTATTTACATAGACGAGATTGATAAAATCTCCCGTAAATCTGAAAACCCATCTATTACCCGTGATGTGAGTGGTGAAGGTGTTCAACAAGCACTTTTAAAAATTATTGAAGGAACTGTGGCAAACCTTCCCCCCAAGGGCGGAAGAAAGCACCCACAGCAGGAATTCATTCAGGTAGATACCACAAATATTTTATTTATCTGTGGTGGGGCGTTTGTGGGTTTAGATAAACTGGTTGAAAGTCGGGTGGAGAACAAAAGTCTAGGTATTGGGGCTGATATTAAAGGCAATAAAGAGAAAAATTACTCTAAAACTTTAAAGAGCATGCAGCCTGATGACCTTGTTCGCTACGGCTTAATACCTGAATTTATTGGAAGACTTCCTGTTGTTGCAGTTTTAGATGAGCTGACAGAAGAAGCTTTAATTGAAATATTAATTAAACCCAAAAACGCGCTAACTAAGCAATATAAACGCCTATTTGAGTACGAAAACGTTAAGCTTAGCTTTACCGATGATGCCCTAAAGGCCGTGGCCGAACAGGCCATAAAGCGTAAAACGGGGGCCCGCGGTTTAAGGGCGATCCTTGAACAGGCAATGCTAGATGTCATGTACGAAATTCCTTCTAAAGGGAACATAAAAGAAGTTATCATAGAGAAAGAGGTGATTACGGAGGGTAAGCAGCCTCAGATGGTACACCTTACAGAGGAAGAAATGAAAGCCGCCTCTGCCGAATCTGCTTAAAAAAGCTTTTAACAAACAACTTAACAGCAGGAGGTCTGGTTTATGAGTCAGAAAAAGGATGCAGTCCTTAAGATTCCCTTACTCCCCCTCAGAGATGTCATTGTTTTCCCACACATGATGATGCCACTTTTTGTTGGCAGAGAAAAAAGCATCAACGCTTTAGAAGATGCTATGAATAAAAAAACAGACATTGTTTTAAGTGCTCAAATTGAGGCAAAAACCAATAACCCAGAGCCACGTGATATTTATGAAATTGGAACCCTAGGAAGTATTATCCAGTTACTTCGTTTGCCCGATGGCACCGTAAAAGTTCTTATTGAAGGTAAAAAAAGAGTAAAAATTAAAAACTTCATCCCCAATGAAAACTACTTCATGGTGGAGTGTGAAGAGCTCCCAGAAAAACAAGAAAGCAAAGTGGAAACTGAAGCCCTTATGCGCTCAGTGAAAACCACATTTGAAACCTATGTTAAATTAAATAAACGTATTCCCCCTGAAATGCTTATGAGTGTGGCTAGCATTGAACAAGCAGGGCGCTTAGCAGATACCATTGTGGCACAACTTAATTTAAAAGTTGAAGATAAGCAAAAAGCCCTTGAATTAATTGACCCAGGCAAACGCCTTGAAAAGCTTTTAGCTCTCATGAGTGGTGAGATTGAAATTTTACAAGTTGAGAAAAAAATCCGCTCACGTGTTAAAAAGCAAATGGAAAAATCTCAAAAGGAATATTACCTAAATGAGCAAATGCAGGCCATTCAAAAAGAGCTTGGGGAAAAAGATGACTTCCAACAAGAAATTGTGGAGCTTGAAAAGCAACTCAAAGCAAAGCCATTAAGTAAAGAAGCCTCAGAGAAAGTTAAAAAAGAAATTAAAAAACTTAAAATGATGAGCCCCATGAGTGCTGAGGCCACCGTTGTAAGAAACTACATTGACTGGATGCTTTGTCTTCCCTGGGCAACTTATTCAACTGAAAAAACTGAAATCATTGAGGCTGAGAAAATTTTAGAAGCTGATCACTTTGGTTTAGAAAAAGTAAAAGAGAGAATTTTAGAATACCTTGCTGTTCAAAGTTTAGTGGAGCATCAAAAAGGCCCTATTTTATGTTTAGTGGGCCCTCCAGGAGTGGGAAAAACTTCTTTAGCTAAATCTATAGCTAAAGCTATGCATAGAAATTTTATTAGAATTAGTCTTGGCGGCGTAAGAGATGAAGCAGAGATTCGTGGCCACAGACGTACTTACATTGGTGCTATGCCTGGTAAAGTAATTCAGGCCATGAAAAAGGCAGATACAGGTAACCCAGTCTTTTTATTAGACGAGATAGACAAAATGAGCACAGATTTCAGGGGCGATCCCTCAAGTGCTCTTTTGGAAGTGTTAGACCCTGAGCAAAACGTAAACTTTGGCGATCACTACTTAGAAGTGGATTACGATCTTTCAAAAACCACTTTTATTGCCACAGCTAATTCCCTTCACACCATTCCAAGACCACTTCTTGATAGAATGGAAGTCATTAGCCTTGAAGGTTACACTGAGGAAGAAAAATACCAAATTGCCAAAAAATATTTGGTACCCAAAGTGATTGAAGCAAACGGCTTGATACATAGAAAAATTGATATTCAAGAATCCGCCATTAGAACACTGATTCGTGGTTACACAAAAGAAGCAGGGGTGAGGAGTTTAGAGCGAGAGCTTTCAAACGTGTGCCGAAAAGTTGCGCGCCGCTTGTTGTCTAATAAAAAACTTAAGAATTTTGTGGTTAATGCAAAAACTGTTAAGGATTTATTGGGTGGAGAGAAGTTTAAACACGGAAAAATTGAAACCAAAAATGAAATTGGCCTTACAAACGGAATGGCCTGGACAGAAGTGGGCGGAGACTTACTTGTTGTTGAGGTAAGCGTTGTTCCTGGTAAAGGTAAATTTTTAGTTACTGGCCAACTTGGTGATGTCATGAAGGAATCAGCTTCTGCGGCCATGAGCTATGTAAGATCACGTGCTCCTTTATTTGGAATGGATAAAGAATATATTCAAAACGCAGACATTCACATTCACGTTCCCGAAGGGGCTATTCCAAAAGATGGCCCATCTGCGGGAATTACCATGGTGACATCTATTGTTTCAGCTTTAACAAGAATTCCTGTTAGAAAAGATGTGGCCATGACAGGTGAGGTGACTTTGCGCGGACGAGTGCTCCCCATCGGCGGGCTAAAAGAGAAGATTTTAGCAGCGCACCGTGGCGGCATTAAAACCATCATTTGCCCAAAAGAGAATGAGAAAGACCTTAAAGACATTCCTAAAAAAGTATTAGGCCAGTTGAGAATTATTTTGGTGGACCATGTGGACCAAGTTCTCGTTAATACTTTAGATATTAAAAAACCAGAGGAGCTCTTTAAGGTAAAGCCTCGCGGCGGATTTGATGGTGTGAAGCCCCATTACACGGGACACGTACAGACACACTAAAAATTTCATAGCTGCCTCATTTTTCAGCAATTATTTTGTTGCTTAAATACATTTTCTGTAAGAAATTGCCCTCACATTAATGGTCAGTGGGGGGAAATCACGATGACATTACCATTAGCTTCTGAATACAACTATGAGCTTGGCCGTTTATTCTATGACCGAGCTGATTACAGTAAAGCCTATGAGCGTTTAACCAAAGCTTCAGAATTATTTTTAGAAGCAAAGCAGTTTGAGCGCTATGTAGACACCGTCAACTATGTTTTGCGCATACTAGTTGAGCGTGAAGACTTAGTTAAAATTCAAAACATTAAAGAAAAAATTCAAGACATTGCAGTTAAAGAAGGTGTGGAGCTGAGCTCTCGCACCCATTACATCTTAGGTTTATGTTCTTACTACCGTGATGGCCAAGAGCCAGTGGCCATGGACTACTTCCAAAAAGCATTAAAAATTGCCCTAGAAAAAGATAATAAATATGACATGTGCTTTGCTATTTACGGGGTTGCTAACACACACTATTCCCAAGGTAATTTAGAAGAGTCTTTAAAAGAGCTTTATAATTTAGACGTATTTTTTGGAGCCATTCAAATCCCAGATCTTCAAATTAGTGCACGCCTTTTAAATGGGCTTATTCACAGAAACCGTGGGGAATATGAAAAAGCCATGGAGTGTTTTTGGCAAGCCTATGAAATGCTAAAAACAAACACATCAATGCTTTTATATTTTAATGCCCTTTACGGTTTAGCCTCAACGTACTTGCGCTCAGGGGATAGGGGCATGGCAAGAATTTATCTTCAGCTAGCTCTTAAAAGCATTAATGAAGCAGAGCTGCCACGCATGACAAAGCTATTAAAAAACACATTAAATGAACTTGGTTATGATGATGCCAATGTGGAATATGATTTAATTTTAAACTCAGAAAGCTCCACCGTTGTAGAAAAGCAATTAGGCAAGGTAGATTTTAAAAACCAATTTATTTTAACAGATCTTTTACAACTTTTTGCCCGTAACCCTGGCAAAACGTTTTCAAAAGAAGTGCTTGTTAAAAAAGTGTGGGACCAAAACTATGACCCAACAGTACATGACAATAAAATTTACGTTACAATTAAGCGCCTTCGTCAGTTAATTGAGCCGGATCTTAAAAAGCCAAAGTATATTTACAGAGGTAAAAACGGCTACTACATGAATAAATCAGCCAGAGTACTGGTAGGGTAATAAAGGGGAAATTGGGGATATGAAGAATTTTATTAAATTATTATTAGTGACTGTTTTATTTGCAATCTCAACGGCGTCTTTGGCAAAAGACGGTCCCTTTCCTTTGTATGCTTCTGTGGGGCTTTGGACCACAGCTAATAAGGCTTACAAAGTAGAGATAAATATTGGAAAGCTTATTGATAATGAAACCGCCTTGGTGCGTGTGATTATTCGTGATGGTGAGGATAAATTTTACGCCTCAGGTTTGAGCGAGCATAAACTTGGCGATTCAAAGCTCAGTATGGTTTTAACCACTGTCAAAGATGTAAAAATTCAAATCAATCTTGAGGGCGAGTACCGCCTTGATGCAAAAACAAACAAAAAATACCTGGAGCTTAAGTTTGACATGTTTCAACTTGACTCCCAAGCTCAGCCTAGCGTACCTACTACACTAAATAAGCTTCACTAAAATGTAGCTTTATAGCTATTGGTGCCGCCGATAGTGTTGTTTTTCAGGGCGCTTAGCTCAGCGGTAGAGCGCTTGCCTTACAAGCAAGATGTCGCAGGTTCGATCCCTGCAGCGCCCACCAGCGAACCACTCTGATATCAGATATCCGATATCAGATATCTGATATCGGAATAATTAAATCCTTGAAGAATTTTTCCTAAAACTGGGCGAAGCCTTAAGCTCAGAGTTAACTAACTTATAGAGACTGGCCCCTAATGTATCTGAAAGGGCAACAGCTTCTCCGCCTTTGATATCAGATAATTTAAAAATTGTTTGGCATTCTCTTAAAGAGCCCAGGGCTGTTTGAAAGAAGTGGCGCTTTTCATTGGGTGATCCCTTGGCATTACCTTCTGAAAGGTTTAAGGCAATGGAGGAGCTGGCGCGCATGAGTTGGTCCCTTAGTGGGGCCTCTATTTTAAGTTTTTTTACCTGTGCATAAAACTCAACAGCTAAATCTAAGGTTCTAAAGTTTTTCATATAATTCTCCTTATCTGGCCCGAAGCTTTTAGCTTCTAGGCTTTTATTTTTTTGGTTGCGATTGTTGGTCTCATCAAGATGCGGGCCAACAATCGCGGCCAAAAGAATTGGTTTATAAGCTTTTACCTGTCCGAGATTTGGACGTTAATGTTCGGTAAACAGTCTAATATGGGATAAAAAGCCGGGGTGGTTGACAGGGGTGTGGCCCCATGGTTATAAATGGGGGCTCTGTAAATGTGAGCCAACGGGGTGTTAGTTAAGTTGGTTATAACGTCCGCCTGTCACGCGGAAGGCCACGGGTTCGAGTCCCGTACACCCCGCCAATTTCTCCGAAGGCCCAAGAGGCAAAATCAAAAATTCCAAAATTTGTAAGTAGTTAAAAACACTGAAGAGGGTCTTGTAGTGCTCCCTATAAATCAAGACACTTTTTGTTGAATATTTCCTATAGTGCTCCTTTCGTAAAATTGTTTTGGGGTTAAGTAATCAAGGGTTTGGTGTGGGCGTTCTTGGTTGTACTTTAATACCCATTTATCAACAGCCTCTTTAGCTTGTTCAAAATTAAAAAATTTCTGTTGCCATACACATTCTTCTTTGAGTGATCTAAAAAATCTCTCAATTACAGCATTGCCTTTGGGGGTATTAACCATAGTTCTTGTATGATTAATTCCAAGACGTCTAATCTCGTCTTTAAAGACCTTCGCTCCATAGTGACAACCGTTATCAGATCTTAACTCCAAGGACTCAATTTCCCTCTGCGATGCTGCATTTGCCAAGGCCATTACACCACCCAAGGCAGAGCAAGATCTTGAAAAATAGTAACCAAGCAACGTCTTGTCATGATGATCAATAACCCCATGGAAGTAGCACCAAGCATCTTGTCCACACCAAATGTATGTCATGTCTATACCCCATAACTCATTTGATCTTGAACTTTGAGTTTTGTTGCAAACGGTACTCCTCTAAACATCTTTTTATGACTGTGACTTGCTGGCATACAAAGTTTTCTCTCACGCATTATTCTGTAAACCCTTTTCCAGTTTACCTCTAATCCATACCTGTGGCGCAAAACAGCTGTTACACGTCTATAGCCATAGACAGGTAGTTCTCGAACAATTTCTTCAATATTTTTTATTATCATAGCCTCATCTTCTTTCATTTTTCTTTTCCTTCTGGTGCTCTTAACCTCTGGGTATTTTTTAATAAAATAAACCCTTTGGCGACTCACCCCAAGAACCTTGCTCAGGGTTCGCACCTTAAAGTCGTTCTTATATTTATTAACAATTTCCCTAACTTTAGGAATCTTCGCTGATTTTTTTTAACAACTCTTTTTCAAGAGTTAATTCTCCAATACAGCGCTCTAAAATACTTATTTTCTTCTCAAGCTCAGCTTCTCGTTGGGTCTTACCTCCATTTGCCATGAGGCCCTGCTTACCTGTAGCTAAAAATTTCTCCCGCCACTCGTAATACTGACTTGGCGTTACGTTGTTGATCTTGCAAAGGGTTGTCACTGGAATTTTTCCTGTCAGACCAATCACAATCAATTCAACTTTCTCTTCAGCTCGCCAGTAATCCTCTAAATTCCTGCGAACTACATAACTTGAGTAATCAACACCGCTATTTTTAGGCTCTTTTACCATTTGAGTCTCCATTTTGAGACATCCTTTCTACCAAATATTTTGGCAGCTTCAAGGGTTCATAATCTTTACCAGTTATAGGTTTTGTGGTGTCAATGACTTACAAGGGAGCAGTATAGTCTTCGATCATCTTCGAAATCTTTCATGAAATTTCCCGAAATTTCGTAAGTTTGCTTCTTGATGCTTCTTAAAAAGCTTCTTCGCGCTTCCATTCAATTTTTCTAAGTAACTGATTTAACTAAAAAAATCTTTTTAAGGAGGATTTATGTACAACTTGTTAATAAAACTCATGCTTCTTGGAGCGCTACTTCAGCTTGGAATTTCTGCCAGTGATTTTTTTAAATGCCGCACAAATGTTTGTATGGAACGCCTTGAGAGTAAATCGCGTAAGGTTTTGAAGGTTAATTGGAAACCGATTTCTGTTTTTCCGAAGGAAGCGAAGCGGTTTAAATAAAGATAGTTAAATATTTATTTGTTGGTGTTGCAACTTGGTGCTGATAAAACTTAGTTATATTTATGAACAAAGAGCAGATTTTAGAAAAAATCACTACGTTTTTTTGTAAGAGCAATGACTTCAATGGAATGCCACTTACAAATATCTGTGAAGAAATTTGTGAAAAATGTGCAGGTGAATTAGATGAAGTAGATGTTAAATCGGCATCACCTGAGTTTTTGATGAAGTTCTCTAATCCCTGTAAAGGTTCAGAAAAAGCAGCCGAGAATATAAAACAAATAGTTGGAGAGTTGGTTAATGAGGATAAAGTGGTTATCGTATATGACCTCAATCCTCATGTAATGAGATTTCCTCCACGTACAAAAGCTGATCAAAAGAAATTTCTAAATGAGAACTTTGCTGAAGTTTGTGCTTATCCAACAAAATCTGAAGTTGCCAAGTATATTGATTTTGAAAAATATAAAGACTCTCCATATCTGAAAAAAATGTGGGAATGTGGCTCAAATCTAGAGCCAATCTATTTCGATTTGGAAATTTTGGAAAATTACTCGAACGATCCTAGATATATATTTAATTGGGGTCACTATACGGGCTCGATTCATTTGAGTGATGATTATTATGAGTCACTGGATATGAAGCCTAGAGATCAAACATACCTTGAGCATTTTGGCCTCGGTTTTAGGAAATCAGATGGCCATAGGGTGGCTTCGGTTCCCTTAATTTATTTATCCCGTTTGACACCGGAACATCAACAAAGATGGAAAACTCATGAAGAAGAGGCTCCATGCTTTATGGATCCTGACTATTACACTACGTCAATCATAGGAAACTGGGCTGAGGATGTTCCTATTTATGATGCCTTTATTTACGAAATAGAAGTTATCAACCAAATGTGCTCCGCCGCCAATTTACCAAATTTATTTCGAGAATCTTTTAAAAACAATAGGCCAAAATATTTTAGAATACCTTTTCGCAATACTAAAGAAGCTTATCATACTTCTGTTGAAGAAATGGATAAAATGATCTCACAGAATCTCAACAAAAAGTTCTTTGAAAGTGTACTTCGCGCTGACGAAACTTATAGAACTGTAAAACACAAAACATCTGGCAAAGATGCTATTGAACAATTGGGAACTCTAGCTCTACTCAATCATTGGATTAAAACGAGAGTTAAGTTTAATTCAAAAGAGGATGAGGTAGAAGTTCTGACGAACTTAGAGGCATTTGATAGAGTAAGAAAAATTAGGCAGTCTCCAGCTCATAAGATTGAGAAAGATGAGCATGGCCGTACCTTTGCAGATTTGCACGATGAGATTCTTAACAGCGCATATGTTGGTTTAAGAACTATTCGGCTGTTATTCACAAATCATCCAAGTATTGAAAAAGAAGTAAAGGTGCCAGATTGGCTTTATAAAGGGAAGATTCGTCAATTTGGTTGGAAAGGGCAGTCTCCTAAAAGTTAGGCATGTTGTTTAATTTTCTGAATTACAATGGGCCAGAAAAATCCATTTTGATATGAAGTAACTACGATTTTCCATGTGAAAATTTGGTCGCCATAGTCATTCCAAAAATAAGTAAAAATCAGAGCCGAGCATACAAAGGGAATTGCAAAATCCTCCCATATAAATGAGGGTATAAGTATTTTTCCCCCAGATTTTTTGGCTTTACTTCGAGTCTTAAGAATTTTAACAATTGTCTCAGTAGTCATTCCAAAAACCATAGCTACAAAGTATAAAAAGCCTTTCCAAAATTCATTAATATTAAAAAAATCTTTTTCAGGTTTTTTGATATTTGTTCCAGCAGGAGTCTGGGTAGAGGTTTGGGTGGGAGATTCGCCGGAAAGAATGGGGCCAGTTGGTATATTAGTTCCTTGATTGTTGGTGGGGATCATAATGCCGCTTGAACCTACCACTTGAGGTTGTTTTTCTTTTATTAAAAAGACATTAAATGTAACCATAGAAATTGATAATAAAAACAAGAGAGATAGCATCAATAGGAAATTATACGATTTTTTAGTTGATTGAGATTTGCCATCTATAGTTTTATAAGCAATAGAACTTGTTTCTGAGTTGCGAATTACCATGTTTTCTATGGGAAAAATATTTTTCTTTTTAGGGAATAGAAAAAAGGAAATAATTAAAGTTAAAAAGGTTAGTAATAGAAAAGTCATTTCTGTCCTTTTTCAAAAAGCAATCATTAGAAATTCAATTTAGCTATATTAAGTCTAATATATTATTGTTGAATTACAATCAGCTTTACAAAGTATAGTGATGGAATTCCAGTAAAATGATCTTTTGTTTTGATACCAGGCCCAGGAAACAATTTTTTCGCAACTTTAATTGAATGAGTGTTCATCAAATCAATTATCGCATCAACGCGGAAACTCTTTGTGTTAGTCTCACGATATATTTTCGCCAACTCCTCAATGCCCTTATTTGCGACTTCAACAGCTAATCCGCGTCCTCGATACTTTTCGCTCACGGAATAATTAATGCTGTAATTTTCCACACCGTTTATTGGATCTTCCTGGCCAAAGGTTGCTAGTGATTGAACTTCTCCATCTACTACTTTTGCGAAACTATACCGTTTTCTGCCAGGAGCTTCATCATATCCTCCTAAATAATCCGTTCCTAAATTTTTAAGATGTATTCCTGTATCTAGCATTTGTTGAAAGCTACGAAGTCCTTCCATCGGATCAGGTATTTTAGACATAGAATCTCCTTAAAAGGGAAAATGAGTAGCTTTCTTCAAATGTAAAGGGTTAAATCTGAAAAAATCGATTCCAATAGCCATAAGTTTCTCTTCAGGCGATTTCTTAATGGTTTCAGATATTTCTTCAATAAATTCAGAGATCCTGCGCTGAAGTGCTTTAGCGTCTTTTTCGCTTATTGTGACGGCCATTGAAAGATGTAGATCATTTTCTTCGCTTTTGCGGACATTCTGCAAGGCATGCATTCGCCAATTTGTGTGATGCTGCAAAATGAAAGGAGAAGCCTTGTCAATAAATAGATATTTTGATGTTGGTATTAACTTTCCTGCATGTTCAGTAATTAATCCATTTGTTTTTAAAAACTCCAAAACTTGAGATATTTTTTGTAATGAAATTCCAAATGCTTCACTGATGGCTTTTGGTGTTTGAAATTTAGGAATGGTCACAATCATGTGAATAGCAGAATAGAGATAGTCGCTATAGTAGGTTGATTTCGCAGCATCATCTAATTCATTGGAGATATTTACTCGGTTTTTTAACTGCAGATATTTTTCGCGTTTTTGCTGTAAGAGTTTTTCAAAAAAGGATTTTGTTTGTGAAGTCCCTGCACGATCTTTTTCTACAAGCCAAATGAAATACTCAGACTCATCTGAGGTCATAGCAAAGAACCGAGTTATTCCTTCTGCTTGTTCGACACTGAAATCTCTTTCTCCGGATAAAACATGGGAAACATAGGCAACCTGGCATCCAATATACTCAGCAAGCTTCTGTCTAATGCCTCGGCCAGCCTTGGGTTCGCGTTTAATACGGTCCAAAACGTAGGTTTTATAATCATTATAAGAATAAAGTGATTTTTCCATATACCTAGAATTACTATTCTATTTTTTAAAACTTTACAAATAGTATAAAAATCAATTGTCTTTTTATAAACATTATATAGAACTTCCAGGGAGTTAATTTTAAATTTTATCTCAAGCGTGATAATA
This sequence comes from Oligoflexia bacterium, assembly GCA_016715815.1. Taxonomy (GTDB): domain Bacteria; phylum Bdellovibrionota; class Bdellovibrionia; order JABDDW01; family JABDDW01; genus JADJXN01. The sequence goes on along the minus strand of JADJXN010000002.1, from coordinate 20,762 downwards.
ACAACTTCATCCTAAGGGGGATAAAATGAAAATCTTAGCGGTTTTCTTAACTACAGTAATAGCAACTTCAGTTTTTGCCGGAGGCATCAGTGGTGGCGGTGGCGGAACGATAATTCCTGATCCAGCAGGAACGGAGTTTATAAAACTCCAATTAACAAATGCTCGCCTGAGCCTCTTAATGTTTTTCAAAAATTTGTCTTACAGTAAAAGCAGACCTGAGTTGTTTGCTGGCCAGGACAACATAATTGAAAAGATAAAAACATATTCTTTAAATATCGAAACCGCAAAAGCTTGCGTTGATTTTGATGGTCAAGCTAACGATGGAAGTATCAACTCTGACCCAAATACAATTTGCATTAGTGCTTTTACAATCGGACAAAAAGTTTCAATGATAACTGCCTACCCGCAGCTTTTAGCTCTACTAGCGCATGAATATTCTCACCTTATGGGCTATGACGAGAAACAAGCCACAGAGTTCCAAAAGGAAGTTCTTTATTCGGTAAAGGCTGTTGATTCGATGGATGCTTACAATGTGGCTCATTCATTTTCTTGGGAGAGTTTAAAGGTTTTGGCATGGCTGAATAATGCTCAGGCGGAACTTTCAAGAAATAATCCTGATAAGGTTTATGAAGTACTCAAGAGGGCTGACCAGACTAACTTATTCCCTGAAAGATATCCTTTTAGAGCAATTGACAAAAAAGAGGCAAACGCTGTTGCTGGCATTGCAGTTAGAATTAATAATTTGAGATTATATACATGTGCAAAATATGAAGCTGTGATCGGTGCAAAAGATATATGCGAGGGCCAATATGAAAACGTATTCAGTAGCGGAGTTGATGAAATGACCGCAGATGATTACAACTTTCGATACTATGGCTCTAGAGATTCAGCTGCGCCTATTGGAATGGTTCCCAATTTATTAAAAAATCCAGATCGTTTGATGGGTGAACTTGAAAGTCTTCAAGTTGAATTACGCAAAATGATGGATTTGATTAATGAACAAATGGGTATGAGAAATTAATAATAACTTATGGCCAGTCTCAAATTTGAGACTGGCTAGTCTCACGAAAAGTCTCATAAATGAGACTATTTTTAAGCATCAAAGTCTCAAATTTGAGACTCCCGCATCACTTCTCTAATATTTTCACTGACTTATTATTTTCGATGATTTCGTGAAATGTTGGCTGTTCCATTGCACCTCAATATTATGAGAACTCACTTCGAGATCACTTAACCAAAACTTCTTTTCTTCTTTCCTTCGATAAACCTGAAGGCATAGCCTTCCAGAAAGGAATAAGAATGGAAATGAAACCCCATTCCAGAGGTCCGCAGATCCTGCGTGCCTGACCTTCCCCCTTTTTCCGCCCAGTTAGGAATGGAGAGACACTGCATCAGGTTTTATGTTTAAGCCTGTGTTGTTCCACAAATTCACTTGGTGTTAAGTTATTAAGTGAACTATGTGGCCTTGCAGTGTTGTAATCTTCTCGCCACAGTTCAATTATTTCTTTAGCTTTTTCTAAATTTATAAACCAATTTTCATTTAAACACTCATCTCTAAATCTTCCATTAAAACTTTCTATAAAACAATTCTCCACAGGTCTGCCAGGGCTTATAAAATCTAGCTTTATATTATTTTTAAAACTCCACTCATCCAGTAATGCCCCTGAAAACTCAGGGCCATTATCACAAACTATTATTTTAGGTCTTTCTCTCTCATCTATTACTTTCTCTAAAACTTGGATCACCTTATAACCAGGCAAGCTTGCATTAACCTCTATGGCTAAACACTCCCTGGTATAGTCATCAACCACATTTAAAGTCCTAAATCTTTTCCCCATTTGATAACTGGTCACTAACAAAATCCATACTCCATCTCTCATTTGGCCTTTCTGGTAGAGGAGTAACAATTCTTAATGGCGCTGTTTGGCGTTTCTTCTTGCGCTTTTTTATCTGTAACCCCTCTTGCTGATATATTCTCTCAACCCTTTTGTGATTCACTATTACCCCTTCACGACGTAACATTACATACAGCCTTGGTGACCCAAACCTTCTTCTTTGTAATGCCAAAGATTTTAGCTTTATTTTTAAAAACTCATTCCTATCACTTTGCTTTGGCTTATACTTGTATGTAGATCTTGAAAGGGTAAAAAGAGCACATGCATGCCGCTGACTGATCTGATGATCCTTTATTGAATATTCAGCTGCATCCCTCTTGGCCTGTGTCCCTACCACTTTTTTGAGTTCACATCCTTTAAAATCATGTTGTCTAAACTAAGATCTGCTACCAGCTTCTTTAGCTTTCTATTCTCATCCTCTAAAAGCTTTAATCTTTGCAAATCTGATTTTTCCATCCCCTGATACTTGTTCTTCCACTCCCATAATGTTGAAGCACTTATCCCATGGGTTCTGCAAATATCTTTAGATTTAATTCCAGACTCATGCTCCTTTAATATTTTAATAATTGTCTCATCAGAATACCTTTTACCGCGCATATCTAACCTCCTTAGGGTTATTAATATGACACAGCGTCTCTCCGATTTAAACTGGTACTATTTTTGGGGGGAAGGTCACTTTTGAGTTTTTTAAAAGAATTAAAACTTAAAAGTGATCCAAATTATGAGTTTGTTTTACCTCATTTAGGTGAATGGACTCATGGCGATCAGGCAAAAGTTATTAAAGATTTTTGCACTGCCATTGGAGTAACGCCGGTTAAGTTTCATGACTTACGAGCAACTTTTATAACCAATTTATTGGCCCGAGGTGAATCTTTAGCCAGGGTTATGTCCATTGTTGGACATAGCGAGCTGAAAACAACCAATGGCTATTTAAGAAAGGCTGGAGTGGATGTCCAAGGAGGCACCGACAAGCTGGGTTATAAACTGCCTAATGAGTCAGCAGCTAAGGTCTTAACCCTAGTAGGAAGGAGCAATTGATGAAATGCTTCTTAAAGCTTCTTGCGGTCTTCGAGAGTATAGGAATACAAGTGATTTCAATACTTAAACACGGCGTGGGACTTGCCCCGCCATTTTTAAATAAAAGTTTGATAGTCCTGACCCAACCCCATGTAGTGACAAGCAATAAATTAATTCGAGAAGAAGCCCATACCTCAACCTGAAATGTCGAGAAATTTCCCGAAATTTCAAAGTTTGGTAACCAAATGGTAACCAGCTGGTAACCGAGAAGACCCCCAATTATGTTAACGTTCAACCACCAGCTAACTACAGTGTTGGAGCATTAAACGTAAATGCATTGGCTCGTGCAGATGTAGAATATTACAACTGCAAAAACTTACCAGCTCTGAAGAAGTAATAAGAAGACTTATTAAAATAAAAGGGGCAGATTTTCATCTGCCCCTTCTTTTTAAAACTATTTCAAAAAAACTATTAATACGGAATTTGCGAGCGGTTGTTATTAAGCTCACGCAGGCCGTCTTCAACGCTTTCAGAAAAGCTGTTTAACATTTCTTGAAGGTCATCAATATCCATTGCTACTTGTGAGCCCACAGTGCAGCTTCCAGGTTTAGAAGCAACAACTGTCATGACAACATCATCTGAGTAGTAGCTTGGTTGTTGGCTTACGCGAATAAAATCACCCTCACTTAAATTACAAGCTTGGCCGCTGTAAACATTCACAGCTTGGTAGTTTGTATCTACAGGGTAGATGTAGTTTTGGTTTTGAAGTGCTTGCTCTAAAGAAACAGCATCGCCTTTTTGAAATTGCAGATTGGCTTGCTCCACCTGAAATCTTAGTTGTGCTTTGATTTCTTCAGAAATAGGTGAGTAACCTGCATTATAGCCGGCGTTGTAACCATCGCGGTAGCCACTTTGGTAAGCATTATTGAGCATTGATGAAATAACATAATCTGTTAACCAATAAGCTGATGAAGTGTAGTAAGGGTATGGTGAATAATACCAGCGCATAGAAACATACCATGGTGAATTATGCCAACCCCAGGTGTAGTACCATGAGCGAGCATAGGGCCTAGAGTAGAAACCCCAAAAGCTACTGTCATAGGAATAATATGGCCTGTAAACCACAATGTTACGGTTGTGAAAGTGGCGATGGTTATAAAACCTTTCGCGCTGAACGCGGTTGTTATTTACATAACGGTAGTGGTTGCGCTGAATAACTGTAACGTTGTTACGTACAACGGTGCGCTGGTTTTGCACTTGCGGACGTTGATGAGTGGGGCGGCTCACTTGGTGACGGTTATTATTGTGCCCTGGTTGGTTTGGTCTGTTTGGTTGATTTGGTCTGTGCGCAGGTTGTTCATGTCTTGGTGGCTGTGGTCTGTGTGCAGGTTGCTCGTGTCTTGGTGGTTGAGGTCTATGAACGGGTTGTTCTTGCCTTGGATGTTGTGGCCTTGGTTGATTTGGCTGAGGCTTATGTACTACTGGTTGTTCGCGCCTTGGTTGTGCCGGCTTACGAGCATGCTCACCGCCCCCGCGGGTTGGTTGCCTTTCTTGATGAGACGGCTGGCGTTCACGCATTGGTTTTGTTTGGGGTTTATTATCTCCAAAAGAATGAGGCAAAAGCCCCAAAGTTAAAACTGCTATTGGTAATAGGCGCTTCATTTTGTTTCTCCCTTTTTATAATTTTATAACTTACCCACAAGCTCATACAGCAAGCCAAAGACCACAACTGTGCGCTTTATAAGCAATACTTTTAACTTGGTCAACCAAGTTGACACCATTTTGAAAAAAGTGGTGGAACTTTGGGGCTATTATGTTCTGATTAACTAAATGGAGGGCATTTTATATGAAAATACTTTTATTAATTGCATCAATGTTGACTCTCACTTCAATTGCAACAGCTGGCGGCATTCAACCATCAGTACAAAGACAAATGTATGTTTGTAATAGTTGGATGTGGATAGGTGGTAATGCCACAGGCTATGCTTGTTCCGGTTACCCAAGCGTTGGCTATGTGGCTGGCGGCTCAGCTACAGACTCAGTTATAAGTTCTCTTCAAAGCCAAATTAATATTTTAGAAGAGAGAGTTAAAAAGCTTGAGGCAAAAGCTGCTAAATAAGTTAGTTATAACTAGTTAGTGCTTCTAAAATAAAAGCAGCTCCCCAGCTAAAAGGTTTTTCTGCTTCAAAAACAGTAGAGCGCCATGAGAGAAATGGCGCTTTATAATCATAAATTTCTGCTACCCAGCCGTCTTCTTCAATTCTTTGGCTTAAAAATGTAATAAGCTGCTCAGTGGTTCTTTCATCATTAAATTTTTTTGCCATCAAAAGGCTTAGTCCCATCAGCCAAGACCAGTAAAGCCTGTCATGGTAGTGACTTAAGCCTACAAATTTTGGTATTAAACCAATCCACGCTTCTGGGTAATCTGGGTGGGTCACAAAGCCGGGAAGAAAATCTGCTTTTGCCCATAAAAGACTTTGTTGAAGGTTTAAAAAAAACTTTTTTTCTTCATTTACATCAATAAAATTCCAATAAATAGCTAAGAGATTATCATCAAGGCAAATGTGATCATTGTGCTCTAAAGAAAAATAAAGACCAGATTTTTTGTCAAAAAAAGTTTCGTTTATTTTTTTGTGCAGGTTTTGGGTTACAGTGGGGTCAATTTCAAAATAAGGGTCAAAACTATATCTATTTAAAACGGTGAAATATAATAAATTCACAAAAAATGTTTTTCCCTTCCGCCTAACACTGTCTTGCCAATCTGAAAAGCGAGGTTGTTTTATAAGGCCATCATGGCCTTCCCATTTTTTATAGTAATCCAGCATTTTTTTAAGATTAGGGCGCCAGTTTTGCCACCAAAGAGCATCGCTAGTTTTTTTATAATACTCAAAAGCCACAAGAAGGCTTAGGGCATTAGAATCAACTGCTTCTGTTGCGTGCTCATTAATATATTCAGGGTCAAGATCTTTTAACCTTTTAGCAAGTGGTAGATCAGCGTACAAATAGGGAACTAATTTTTTCGAAACTTCTCTTGAAACCCTATACTTTGCTGAAACAGAATCCATGGTGCGTGGTACTAGGCCATCTCTTGGACGCAAATGGCTAAATAAAAGCTCAAGTTGGTTTTTAACAACATCATCATGACCTATTTTTAAAAGTGTATTGGCAGAAAAGCAAAAATCACGACTCCAAAGGGAGCGAAACTGGTTTCGGCCCGCTGTAAGAAACCTTTTCCCCTCAACGGTTTCAATGTTGGCCTCTATAGACTTTTGGGCAGCTTCAAGAAGTTTTGCTATCAAAATTGGTTTCATCTGATAATAACTGTATCACCGCATAATTCTTAACAAAAGCAAACTTGTGTTTTTTAATTTTCTCACCTAGGCTTTTAGTATCTAATCAAAAATAGGGGGCTAAATCATGAAACTACTTATTTCATTATTTGTTTTAAGCGCACTTACCTTAAGCTTCAACTCTGTCCGTGCGGAAAACGCAGATGCGAATGCCGCCACATTTAAAAAGTGTGTTGAAACAGAGCCCGGTTGGTATGACCGTTGGGGACAGTATTTAGCCGGATACACCTATAACTCTGCTCAGCACTATTGCAGCTATAAAATTTGGTGGTCTAATTATAATGTAAACTCCATGGGCTGCTCCCTTGATGGTAAATGGAAAACCGCAGGCTATTACTGCGATGAAATTAATGGCGGAGAGTAATCATGAAATATATTTTAGCATTAGCGCTTATCACAACGGTGTTGATGGCTTATTTTGCTCAAGCACAAAGGCATAACCGCAGCCAAGAAAAAGCCCAAGACAGCAAAAACACAACAATCAAAAAAAAGAATAAATAATTAAGTTTGACAACCCCCTTTAAGCCACGGGATGCTTTTTACTTAAGGGGGGAATTTTTATGTTCAAATTTATATTAAGTTTATCTTTTACACTTTTCACAAGTGCTGCACTGGCTATTCCTGTAGCACCCATTGAGATGAATGCTCAAAAACTCATGAGCATTAGGCCTTCGGGCAATCTTAGAGCGGCCAACTTTCGCGCCATTGTTGCTTTAAGTAATTGCTCTGGCTCTTTGGTACGCTTTGCTCACTCCACAGCGGAGGATAAAGCCATGGTTTTAACTAATGGCCATTGTGTGGGTGCGCATAGGGGCTTTTTGAAACCAGGACAAGTTGTGGTGAATAAGCCTATTTCAAGAAGTTTTGGACTTTTAAATAACGACGGCTCAAAAGTGGCGACCTTAAGTGCAGAAAAAATTATTTTTGCCACCATGACAAAAACAGACATGGCTCTTTACGGTTTAACAAAAACCTACGGTGAAATATTAAAAACCTACGGCGTTCAAGCTTTGACCTTGGCTCCACAAAGATCAGTGGAGAAAACAAATATTGCCGTTGTGTCAGGCTACTGGAAAAAAATCTATTCCTGCCAGGTTGATAAATTTATCTATGCTTTAAAAGAAGCAGACTGGCTCATGAGAGACTCAGTAAAATATTCTCAACCAGGTTGTGAAACCATTGGTGGCACATCTGGCTCACCCATTATTAACACTGCTACTTATGAAGTAGTAGGTGTCAATAACACCGGAAATGAAAATGGTGGCAAATGCACCATGAATAACCCTTGTGAAATTGATGAGCAAGGAAAAGTTGTTGTTGAAAAAGGTGCGGCTTACGGACAACAAACGTATGTGGTGTATAGTTGCCTTAACCAAAACAAAGAAGTAGACCTAAACATGCCAAATTGCATGCTTAGGCCTAATTAATTTTTAGAGATCAAAAAGTTTTGTTATAGCCTGGCCGTTTAGTGAGCGTGCATTAAGCATGAAGCGGCCAGTTTTTCCATCAAGTTCAGGAAGTGCAATTGTTCTTGTATAATTATACGGTAAAGAATAACGGCAGCGGCTTTCGCCTGAAATTTCTGCTATTGGTAAAAGAGTAACTACGTTTTTGCCATCTTCAATAACCTTTACATCCTTTAACTTCATACAGCGGTTACTTAGTAAAGCACTCACAGTGGCTACCACATGATCATTTTTATCTCTCTTAATGACGGCGTCCGTAAGTGGGGCATACAAAAAATCATCAGGTCCCTTATTTTTGGCTGCCGCCACGGTAAGCTTTCCAAGCTCGGTGTTATCTCCGCCATTAATGACGGTGTAAGTTCCAGGAGCTAAAAGGCCCAGATGAATGGGTTGGTTATAATTCACAATTAATTCTAGGCAGGGCACATTATAATTGTGCGCTTTTTGTGTGATAGTTATTTTTTTCTCTTTGTTATCAATAACAGTCACAGGGGGTGCCACTCTATAGCAGGTTGAGCTAAATAAACCCTCTGCCATAAGCACAATTCTGTCATTGCTGTCATAGCCGGCGGGAATGTAGGCGGTGTGAAGATCTGTGATTTCAAGTTTTGGGTCATCCGCAATGGGTGAGGATGCAAAAGTAAATGAGCAGGCAAAAACAATAATTAAAGTAAAAAACATTTTAAACATAAGGCCCCCTTTGGCATTTTATATTTCATAAATGCAAGTAAGCGGCCAAGTTAAAATTTATTAAATTTAATTTTAGCTCATTAAATAGACATATTGTCTAAAAGCCAGCAGACAAATTGTCCAAATTTTTGCAGAAGTTTTTTGCAAGACCCAGTCCTTGGTCTGGTTTTCTTAAATTACCTTAACTCTCCCAAGGTCTTGTCGATAAAGACGTAAGACCAGTCCTGTGGGGGGAATAAATGAAGCTCATTTTGTTATGGTTTCTTGCTCTTTTAGTGTACTTGCCAAATGCTCAAGCTCGGCCTAGTGTTGGGGCCATTAGGTGGGATTACTGGTTTGGTGGCAGCCCCTATTCACCACTTATCACTCAAGCTTGGGACTTGCGTCGCCCGGCAAGTGCCACACGCAATAATGATGGAACAATTAATATGCAGCTTGATAGGCAAGAAGTAGTTGATCAAGAAATTCTAGATGCCTCAAATGCCGGAATTGATTATTTTAGTTATGTTAGTTACATCGGTTATGATGGAGATGGTTTAACCTTCGGGCCCAACAGAGCGCTGGCATACCATTTAAAATCTAATTATAAATCTAAAATGAAATTTAGTCTTATTTTATCATCTCATCATTTGGGTTTAACAAAAAGCGCAAACAATCATACAGCCTGGGAGAAAACAAAAAAAATAATTTTAAGTTTTGTAGAGCGCCCAGAATTTATGCGTGTTAACTCAAAGCCCTTAATTTATTTTATGGATGCTGAGATTTTTGAAAACTATTGGGGTTCAAGCGAGGAAGCTCGACAAAAACTTTCAGAATTAAAAACTTATATAGAGTCAAAAACAGGGCAAACACCAATTGTAGTGGCTCTTTCTTGGACAAATTATCACTGGAATCTTTTAGCAAATAAAATTCCTAATTTTTTTGATGGCGTTACCTCTTACGCCAACGCTCCAACATTTGATAATACTGATGCAAATGGTTTTAACTGGGGACAAGCTAATGTAGAAATAGCCTATGCAGATTTAGAAAAAGGCTGTGTTGGAAGAGATAGAAAATTTAGAAATTCATTTAACCAAGATGTTTATGTTGTGCCTTCTATTACAACAGGTTGGGATGAGCGCCCCTTAAAAGGTACAGACCCATATTACCAAAGGGATTTAAAAAATTCTTGGTGTTCACACGCTAAGCCTGAGGAAATTGCAAACCACGTGGCAGAAACACTTAATTGGGTTGAGGCAAGGTCAAAAAACCTAAACACAGTTTTAATGTACGCATGGAATGAATATTTAGAGGGCGGCTTTTTAGCCCCTATGGTCCAAGATGGAGATGCAAGACTTAAAGCCCTTGAGAAAGTTTTAAAAACTGCCACGGTTACGCAGCCTTTGCAAAAAGTATTAAAAAAAGAAACTTTACAATTTGCCTCTGGTGGTGTGGTGAGTATTACAAATAACTGTGCTGTTAGTGGGGATTACCCTAATACCTGTAAAGCTGAGCTAAATATAGGTTCTGTTACTGGTGGTGTTATTGCCATGACGGTAAAATCAGAAGCTACAAATGAAACCTTAGCCGCTTGCTTTTTACAATCAGGGGGGAATTACTCTGCCCCTTGGATAAACTATAATCTTAAAACAAAATTTAAAACTTATTTAGTTTCAAACTGTACAACGGATAGTTATTTAAGCGGGAAGCCTCTTTATGAGCTTAGTTTAAGTTTTGTTGAAGAGAATGTTGGCACACCAATAACTCCAATTACACCTGTCGTACCCATTGGTCCACAACTTCAAGTAACAAAGCAGCGCTTTAGCGGAAGCTCAAGTATAAATTTAATAAATAACTGCTCAGAAGCAGGAGACTACGCAAATACATGTGCTGCTAATTTTCAAATTACATCTGAGTCATCTAGCACTACAATTATCTATACAGTAGAAAGCAGCGCCAGCGGCCAAGAGGTGATGGCCACATGTTTTAATGCCGCCACTGGCGGAAGCTATCGCGCTCCTTGGATAAACTATGGTTTAAAAACTACCTTTAGAACTTATAAATCTTCAAACTGTTTGAAGTCTGATATAAAATCCCAAAACAGATTAGAGCAAAGTGAGCTTTGGTTTAAGTAGTTTTTAATTTAGTTCTTTACTCTAAGGAATAAATAGATTTTAAATTAATCTTGTATGATAAGAATTATTTTGACTATTACCGGTTTATTTTTAAGTGCTTGCTTTAATGTAAACCCCATAGTGACTGGTGGGGGTAGTCAAGACGCTACGCTCTTTAGAAAAAGAGTGTTCACTACGTCTGGCCTTTATAAACCTGGAATTGATTTTTCATCAGTTAATGATGCAGATACAACTTGCCAAACTGTAGCAACAGGCAATGGGCTTGGTGGTACTTGGAAAGCTTGGATTTCTTCCACATCATCACCTGTGGTTTCACGAATTGCCAATGTGTCGCCGTGGTACAAATTAGACAGAACAACAGTTGTTTTTACAGGTTACCCAAACGGATTAAATTTTAATCAAGTGCCACTTAATAAAGACGAATTGGGGAATACCATTTCTGCTAATTTAAATGTTTGGACACAAACCACAACAGATGGAACGCTGGCAAGTCCGCCAAGTTATGATTGTGCGGGGTGGATAAGTACATCTGGTAGCAATTTTGGTAACGTAGGAAATGCAAATACAGTTGGTGCGGGCTGGACTCAGGGTGGAAATTTAGGTTGCAACAATGCATCGGGTGCCCATTTTTATTGCTTTGAGCAGTAAATGCATTTAAAAATACAATATAAATTTATAAAGGGGTCTATGTGAAAAACTTTTTACTTATTTTATTTTTAATCATCCCTGCGTTTGCACAAGCACAACTTCATGCAGAGCTTGGTTTTGGTTTCACGGCAGGAGGCAATAATTATAATGAGTTAGCTTCAGGCTACACAGTTGGTCATGATGAAACCTTTATGTCTTTTGGTCTTGGTTTAATGGGAAGATTGGGAATTAAAATTGCTAATGTTAGCATCACAGCCTCTTTGTTTCATGATTGGGAGGGCTCTAGTTTAACTTACCAACCATCTAACCAAAGTCTTTTTGCCTCAGGAGCATATGCTATTACTAATAGGCGTTTTGGTTATGGACCAAGTGTGATGCTTTTAATCCCTGCTATAGATATTTCTGTTTTTGGAGAATATTACCCTTATGTTAATAACACCATTCAATGGGCAGAAACAAAATCTCAAAACCCTTTTCACCAAAATGATTGGTTAACTGGTTGGGGCTTTGCTCTTGGTGTTGGCAAAATGATGTTTGGAAAAGTGCACGCCCAAGCTGCCTACCGCTCTGTTAACTACACAAAAGTTTCACTAAACGGCACAGAGACGGCAATTCCAGGTGCTCGTTTTGACAAAGCTCACTGGGGCGGAGTATTCATAGGCGGTGCTTATAGCTTTTAAAAATGAGGAGGGCTGTATTGAATAAATTTTTTTTAATTTTATTAATCACTCTCCCATTATCAGCGCCCGCCAAAACAGTTCGATATGAGCTTGTTGTTACAAAAAACAAAATCAATTTAAGTGGCAAACAAAATGTTGATTTTGCATTGGCGGTTAACAACCAAATTCCTGCCCCTGTTTTAGAATTTACAGAAGGAGATGAAGCTGAAATTGTTGTTAAAAACCAAATTCCCGATGATGAGCTTTCCATTCACTGGCACGGCATTTTACTACCCGTTGAAATGGACGGGGTTCCTTATGTCACAACCCCTCCCATTTTAAGTGGTGAGCAATACACTTTTAAATTTAAGCTTCGACAAAATGGCACGTATTGGTACCACTCCCATACAAATGTACAAGAGCAAAAAGGTGTTTACGGCGCATTTATTGTGCATCCAAAACAAAAAACAATTAAAGCAGATAAAGATTTGGTTTTAGTTTTAAGCGATTGGTCTGATGAAAACGCCATTGATATTTTAAATAACCTTCATAAAGATGGGGATTATTACATTTATAAAAAACAAACCATGCGCTCTTGGCTTGGGGCTATTCAAGCTGGAGAGCTTAAAACATTCTTAAACAACGAATGGATAAATATGGGGGGCATGGATTATTCTGATGTTGGTTATGACGCTTTTTTAATTAATGGAAAAACTGAATCACAACTGATTAATGCAAAAAAAGGTGAAAGAATAAGGCTTAGAATTATAAATGCAGCGGCATCGACTTATTTTCATTTAGCACTTGCGGATCAAAAATTAAATGTTATCTCTGCCGATGGCATTGATATTGAGCCCGTGAGGGCAAAAGAAATTTTAATAGGCATGGCTGAAACCTATGACGTTTTATTTGAATTACCTGAGCAGAAAAATTATCAGTTTAAAATTACAGCGCAAGATGGAACGGGTTTTGCCTCTGGCTTTATTGGAAGTGGAGAAAAAATTTTAGCGCCCACTAAACCAATGCCAAGTTTATATGAGGGAATGAATCACGGAGGTGAACATCAGGGTCACTCAGCAGAGCCATCTCATAGTGGGCATAATATGCATCACCATATGCACCATCAACCAATGGTATTAAAGCAACTTACAGTTGATGATCTAAAATCCAAAACTCCAACTACATATAAGGGGAGCCAAGTATATGATTTAAAACTTGTTCTTGGTGGCGATATGGAGCGCTACGTTTGGCACATAAATAACAAAGCCATACATGAAGAAAGAAATATTACCGTAAAAGAAGGGGATGTGGTCCGCTTCACATTTGAAAATCAAACCATGATGCACCATCCGATGCATCTTCACGGACATTTTTTAGAGTATTGAATAAAAACAAAGAGTACTCCCCATTAAAACACACAGTTGATGTGGGGCCGCACTCAACAAGAACCATTGAGTTTTTAGCTAATGAGCCAGGGGAGTGGATGCTTCATTGCCATAACCTTTACCATTTAAAAACCGGGATGGCTCGAGTGGTAAAATATTTAAGCTATAAACCTAAAAAAGAAATTGAGCATTTTCAAAAGCATGACCCACATTTACATGACCATTGGTATTTTTACGGAAAACTTGAGGGTGCCACTAACCGCGGGCAAGTTTATTTACGCATGTCTCAAACTAAAAACCAAATTGATCTAAAAACTGAAGCTAAAAAGCATGACGATGAATGGGGGCTTGAGGGAGATTTTGCCTTAAGGCGCTGGCTAGGTTGGGGGATAAATGTCTTTTTGGGCGCAGAAGCATTTGAAAGAAATTATTTTGGTGTTTTAGGGTTAGGGTATACTTTGCCTTTTTTAATAGAGTCACAACTTTCAATAAACCACAAAGGGAAATTTAGGGTTGAAATTGAAAAACGCTTTCAATGGAGTAAAACTATTTTTACTTCGGTGGATCTAAAATGGCGCTCAGAAACCCCGGCCCAGCTTGATTCTGCCATTTCTCTAATGTACCAAAATAATTGGAATTGGGCATTAGGCCTCATGCTGACAGAAAAAAGCCTGGGCGCAGGTGCTAGCTTGCAATTTTAGCAGCAACAATTTTTGCAGTCACACTTGCAGCATGAGCAGCATTTACAAGTGTTTTTCTTTGTTGCCTTCTTTTTCTTAGTCTTTTTCACAACATCCTCCTTTCAAATCAAAACATTTTGTTACATCACATTTTGATAATGCGCTTTTACCTTTGTCACATGCGCATTTTAACTCTTCTAAAGATTTTTTCATTTGCTTAAGGTTTTCAATTTTCTCATTTATTTCTTCAAGTTTTTTTATGGTTTTTTTTCTAACTTCGGAACAAGTGCTTCCCTGTTTTGAGTTAAATGCAATAATTTCTTTAATTTCCCTTAGTGAAAAGCCTAATTCTTGACAGCGCTTTATAAATTTAATTTTTGATATTGTATCTATAGAATACTCTCTATAACCACGCGTAGGCTTTTGCGGCTCTTGAATTAAACCTTCTCGTTGATAAAACCTAACGGCCTCAACCCCAATACCTGAGGCTTTAGCTAAATTTCCAATGGTGAGTTTTTCTTTAATCTTTGCCATATACTTATAATATAGCAACTCCGTACTAATATACGGTCAATATGTAAAATTTTTTTAATTTGGTTTCTGGGCCACTACAATGACATTTAACCCGCATATACGCGAGAAGAGTAGGTCCAGCTTAAGAGTTATAGGGGCTAGAATATTAAATATAGAAAGCTCTTTTTCAGGCAGAATTTGGTTTTTTAATACGCTGCCATACCAGAGCCAGCCTAAAAGGCCAAAAAAGTTAAAATAATATGACTTTTTGACTCTAAGACCTACGCTTTTAACCAGAGCTTCAGCTGATTTTCTTGAATAGCGCCTAAAATGGCCAAGGTTTTTATCTAAATTATTAAATGCAAACATATGAGCTGGAAGCTGCAATACTATTTGCCCACCAGGCCTTATGCAGGGGGCATAATTTTTTATAACTAATTCGTCATCAGGCAAGTGCTCTAAGACTTGGCAACTTAATAAGCTATCATATTGGTTTATTAAAGTCGCATCTGGGGTTTTAGTTAAATCTGCTTGAATGGCTTTAAATTCTTTTGCGTTTTTGCCTTTAGTTTTTTCTAAATTTAAAATTTTATTTTTTAAATCATTTAAATAGCTTTGTTGTAAATCAAGGGCTGTGATTTCAAAATCAAATGCAAGGTGCTGGGTTAAATTACCATTTCCAGATCCTAGTTCTAAAACCTTACCATTTAAGTGCTTACTTAGCTCTAAAGTAGAAAGGCGAATATAATTATCCGCCTTTTCTAAAAGCTCTAAAGATTTTTTACCAACTACGTCTTCTTTAACGGTTTCCACGGCAACCAAAGTAGACGCAATTGAGGTTTTTAGCAATAGTTAGTTCTTTTTTCTTTGTACAGCTTCTTTACATTCTGCGCTTAAAGACGATTCTTTTTCTTTTAAGCATTGAATGATTTTACGCTTACCTGGTTTTACATCACCACAATGGGTTTTAATGTCTTCCTTGCAAGCTTCACGAAAATTCTTAAATTTTTCCTTCATCATTGAATGTCTTGCTTTGCACTCACTTGAGAGTTCATCTTTATGCTCCCTTAAGCAATCTCTCATTTTGCCGCCACCTGGCTTTACATCCTTGCAAAACTTTTCTGCATCTGCTTTACAAGGGCCTGAACCGCGCTCTGCAAAGCTGCTTGAAGAAAATAAAAAAACTAAACTCACCAAACTTAAAACCAATTTCATATAATCTCCTTTTTAAACCTGCGCCAATGTGTTTGGCTCTGGTAATATGTATTTGAGAGCTTAAATAAGCGCCTTGAGTCAAGTAAACTGACCAAAGGTAGTGGGGCTAATAAAAATTTCTAAGTTAAACTAAAGCTCTTAAACAAGGCGCTTGAAATGGGGTTCTCAATTTTGCGAGCTGCAGCAACAAGATAAATTTCTTCAAATACACCAGGAAGAGTGCCAATTTTTTTTAGACCAGTTTCTTTAAGCAGTAAGCCAGCCTCAAAACTAGATAGTGCCATTAGACCCAGGCCATCTGAGCCTATAATTTTTTGCAGACTTGTGTCCTGGGTTTCCGCTATTGCCTTAACACTTATTTGGTTTAATTTAAAAAAATGATCCAGACTTGCACGCAAAAAGCTGTGATGAGTGGGCAATATAAAAGGCTTTCCCATCAAAGATTTTGGAAAATCCCTTTTTAATTCAGAAAACTTTATATGCCCACAAACCCATATGGGAAGCTTTGCTATAGATTTTGAAACAATTTTTACCCCATCACCCACTCTTGGGAGATGATTTGTTAAAATAAGATCAATGCGGTGGGCGGCAAGCTCTCTTAAAAGCTCATCATCTTTACCTTCAAGAACAGTCACATTGCATTCATTAATTTTATACGCCGCTTTAATTAGGCTATAAATTATGTTTTTAGGGATGCTATCAAGGGCTCCTAGCTGCACATGTGTTTGTTGGGGAATTAAACGATCTTGTAAAACCTCTAGTAACTCAGAGCCAAGTTTAAAAATTTCATTGGCATAATCAAGAGTGGCCATTCCGGCTTCTGTTAAAATTAGTTTTTTATGTTTTCTCTCAAAAAGCAAAACGCCCAGCTTATCTTCAAACTGCATAAGTTGAGTGCTTAAGGCGGATTGCCCTAAGTGCAACTTCCCGGCGGCCTTTGTAACGCTGCCAAACTCTGCAATGGTTTTAAAGTAGAATAAATGGTGGTAGTTGAGCCACTTGTCCATGACGCCGACTATATAATATCGATTAAATAGATGCAACTTATAACATTTATTAATTTGATCAATATAATAAATGAGACGATAATAGACGCATGAATAATATTATTTTCACCTTTGCTGATTATTGGTGGGTTTACGTCGGGTTTATTGTCCTAGTAGGGTTTATATTAATACTTGATTTGGGCGTGTTTCACAAAAATGCCCATGAAGTAAAATTTAAAGAGGCTCTAGGTTGGAGCATATTTTGGGTTTCTTTTGCATTAGTTATAAACTGGTTTTTTTATAGGTTTTCTCTTCTTAAACTAGAAGGCTCCCCTGAGCTTATTCCCCAGGGGTTAACGACAGCGGTTTATGCCAAGCAACTAGCGATGGAGTTTTTAACAGGCTTTGTAATAGAAAAAAGCTTAGCCATAGATAATATCTTTTTATTTATTATAGTTTTTCAATATTTTGCTATTCCTTCAAAGTACCAACACAGGATTTTATTTTTTGGTATTATAGGTGCAGTAGTTTTTAGAGCCATTTTTATTGCCATTGGTGCAAAGCTTATGGCCTATGAAGCAGTAGTGATATTCTTTGGCTTATTTCTTATCTTCACTGGTGCAAAGATGCTTTTTATGTCAGAGCAAAGCATTGACCCTGAATCAAACTGGTTTATTAAAAATTTAAAAAAGTTTATTCCGCTACACCCTAAAATTGAAGGGCAAAAGTTTTTTATAAAATTAGGTAAAATTTGGTATGCAACACCATTGTTTATGGCATTAATATTTTTAGAAATTTCTGACATTATTTTTGCTGTTGACTCAGTGCCAGCAATTTATGCCATTACCAAAGAGCCTATGATTGTTTTTATATCTAATATACTTGCCATACTTGGTTTAAGGGCCATGTTTTTTCTACTTTCAGGCAGCATTGAAAGGTTTAAATACATTAAAGTCGGTTTAGCTTTTGTTTTAATGTTTGTTGGTTTAAAAATGACTTACTTAAACCATGCATTTGGAGGTAAATTTCCAATCAGTTGGTCCCTGTTGACAATTACGTTTTTTATATCATCTTCTATATTGTATTCAATTTGGGTGGACGCTAAACACAAAGCTGCCCAAGAAGGAAAGGAAAAGTAAAATGCAGTTTATGAAAAGAATATTTTTATTTGCCGTGGTGAACATACTTATTATTGTAACTTTAAGTATTGTAATGAACCTTTTTGGGGTTCAACCATATTTGAACCAGGCCGGCCTTGATTATAATGCTCTTTTAGGTTTTGCACTTATTTGGGGTTTTGGAGGTGCGCTGATTTCTTTAGCGCTCTCACGTGTCATGGCAAAAATGATGATGGGAGTAAAGCTTGTTCAACCTCAAAGCCGTGATCCACATGCAAGAGCCCTTGTTGAAAGAGTTTATGCTCTAGCAAGACATGCGGGTTTAACCACTATGCCAGAGGTTGGAATTTATAATTCCCCTGAAATTAATGCGTTTGCTACTGGCCCAACGAAAAGTCGCTCTCTTGTAGCCGTTTCTTCAGGGCTACTTGAAAAAATGAATGATGATGAGGTTGAAGGTGTATTGGCACACGAAATAGCCCACATTGCCAACGGTGATATGGTCACAATGACTTTAGTTCAAGGTGTGGTGAACGCTTTTGTCATTTTCTTTGCCCGCGTGATTGCATGGTTTATTGCTCAAGGGGTGAAAGAAGAAAACCGTGGAGCCATCCAGTTTGTAATTGTATTTATGCTTGAAATTATTTTGAGTTTACTAGGCATGATGGTTGTTGCTGCATTTTCTCGTGCACGCGAATTTAGAGCAGACGGTGGTGGAGCAAAGCTTGCAGGACGAGAAAAAATGCGAGCTGCCCTTATGGGTCTAAAAAGGCATTATGGAAAAATGATCTCTCATGAGGAAGAAGATCAACCAAGTGGTGCTCAGCCCGCACTTGCAACGCTTAAAATATCAGGTAAAAAGAACAAGTTCTTATATTTACTTTCAACTCATCCAGATTTAGACGAAAGAATTGCGCGTCTGCGCTAAATAATGCTAAAGCTTTCCTATGTTGGGCTTGGCGGGGAAGCTTTTAGTATTTTTATTTTCAATAAATTCTTCTTGGGCAAATTGGAATTATGATCGCATTGGCGTAGATTGGGCGCATCAGCATGGCTTTAAGGGGCAAGGCCAAAAAATTGCCATTTTAGATACGGGTTACACAAAAAAATCAGAATTAAATATTAAAGGTTATAACTTTGTACACAATAACCCCAATTTTAATGATGACCATGGTCACGGAAGTCACATTACTAATATAATATCCTCCATTGTGCCACAGGCGGAGCTTCATGCTTTAAAAGTGATAGATCTAAACGGTGATGTCTATCCCCAAGCAGTTGCAAAAGCAATTGAGTATGCCATTTCAAATTCCATAAAAATAATTAATTGTAGTTGGTATGTTGAAACCACTGAAACAAGGGAAAGCTTTAAATTAGCCCAAGAGGCGGGAATATTAGTGGTGGTAGCGGCAGACAATGATGGGAAAAACTTAGACATAGATGTGGGTTACCCAGCCTCATTTAATTTTAATAATATGCTAAATATTGCCGCAACAACCAACAATGATAAGTTAACAATCATGTCAAGCTGGGGAAGAAAATTTACCCACATTGGGGCGCCTGGAGAAAATATTTTAGCTGGTGGTAAAGTGATGAGTGGGACTTCACAGGCCGCAGCCCATGTTAGTGGGGCAGCAGCCCTTATTTGGCAAAAATATAAAAATGCTAATTATAGTGAAATTAAAAATAAAATAATTTCTTCAGCCGATGTAGTAGAGCACCTTGAACATAAAACATACTCCGGTGGTATTATAAACATTAAAAATGCTTTTCAGGGTCTTACAAATCCGAAACGTGAAGTTGAAACTAAATCTTGGATAAAATTGAATAAAGAGTATGCGTCAGCACATCCCGTATTAAGTGATCAAAACCAAGTTTTTAGAATTCATCAACCAGGGGCAAAATATTTAAAAGTTAACTTTGAAAAAATAGATTTAGACCCGTTAAATGAATTTATTTTAATTGGCCATGAAGATGAAAACCATAACCCCTATTATTATGAAAAAATAACTGGCAAACACAGTAATTACCAATCTGTGTATGTACCAGGGGATAAAATGATTATTATCTTATCTTCAAAGCCAGAGGATAACTACACGCCTGGTTGGGGTTTTAAAATAAGCTCTATTGAATATTAACTTTACTGCCAAATGCCATCTATTTTGGGAGCATAGTCATCTTGTTGAAAGAGGCTTTGTAAACCCCATTCATCTTGAAGAAGTTTTAGTAAACTATAGTGGGTATGCTCGTGGCGGTTTTTAACTCCAGATTTAATTGAGGGGCCAAAAAACACTGTATAAATTTGGTTTGTTAAAGAAAGTCCCGCTTCATCAAAAGTAATAATAAAAAGGGTGTCTTTCATTTTTTGTTCATCATACATATATTTTGAAAAAGTTTTTTCAAACCAATTAGCAGCATAACCAATGCCGGTGTTATGCCCGTTACTGCTATTACCTGGTATTACAAAAGAATAATTGGGCAGATTATTTAAATTCCAGTCAATAAACATTTCCTCTAGGTTTTTAATATTCTTACAGCGCTGTGGGTTTTTTGAAATTGTAGTAAAGCTAATAAATGGGTTATGTTTTCTTACATAATCTCCACTGTTTCCTGTGTGGCAGTTTCCAGGATAATACTCAGCATAGCTTGCCCATGTTTTATTTTTTTCTTCTAAGAGATCAACAATGGTTCTTTGGTTTATATCCACCCATTCATTGGAGTAATGCCCCCAGGTTGAACCAGAAATCATAGCCAAGTAATTGGGTTGAGAAGGCCTTCCTTGAGCATAAAAATTTGTAAATAAGACCCCATCATTTGCTAATTTATTAAAAAAGCCGGCTTTAAGGGCGTCACTATAATTTGTGTTTTCAAACACAATGATTATAACTTTGCTAAACCTTTCGGCGGCGAGAATGTTTTTGGAATTTAAAAGTATTAATAATAATAGAATTAGTTTTTTCATACATGAATGTATGAGTTAAAAGAATTGTTTGAGCAAATAAATACTTAATTAAACAACCTTAAAA
>JADJXN010000001.1:380000-581337 GCA_016715815.1 Oligoflexia bacterium | reverse complement strand
CTTGTTTTTTCAACCTCACGGATAATTTCATCCATGGTTTGAATGCATTTGACGGGATATTTTCCACTGGCTGTTTCAGCTGAAAGCATCACTGCATCTGTGCCATCTAGTACAGCGTTGGCAATATCAGTAACTTCCGCCCTTGTAGGTCTGTTGTAAAACCAACTCGTCAAGCACGTTGGCCGTAATAACAGGTTTCCCCAAGGGGGGTATTAAGCAAAGCATTAATATTTTTTGTGCTTGTCAAAGACTTTGTCCAACTTCTGCTGCTAAATCCCCACGTGCTACCATCAAGCGTCCTGATTGAAAAATAATTCTTTAATTATCAAGAGCTTCCATCTTTCAATTTTAGCGACTAATTCTTGTATGCTTATTTTTTTATGAATCATATTTTCTTAAATTAGAAACATCTCTTGGCTCTAACAAGCTAAAAGCAACACAATCCACCATGTGGTTAAGTCCAAATTCTAAGTCTTTTAAATCTTTTTCGGTTAGAGCATCTACACTCAATTTGTTCCCGGAAGATTCATCCCCTTATGATCCTTTAACTCTCCCCCATAAATCACTTCGCAATGCACGTCATCACCTGAGATTTTTTCAATTTTAAATTCCAAATTTCCATCATCAAGTAAAATACTTTGTCCTTTTTTTGCATCTTTTGTAATTGTTTTTAAATCTGTAGGAATTTTTTTTTCATCTCCAATAAAATTCCCTACTGAAATAATTATTTTTTGCCCCTCTTTTAAAGTAATGGCACCATTTTTTACTTTTCCAATTCTAATTTTGGTCCTTGCAAGTCTTGCAGTATTGTAAGTGGTTCTTTTTGACTACAGATAATTCTCATAAGTGGTAATAACCTGCCATGGTCCCTTATGGGTTCCATCATAAAATTAGTCTTACAGTTTAAGCCCGCAATCTAAAATCTTTTCAAAAAAGCATTTAGACTGTGTTGCTGTTGGTTAATCCTTGCTTGCACTTTAGATTCCGCGGCTTCTCTATCAAGCATATTTGCTTTATTTAAACTTGTAATCTGCTCTCTATTCGCATCTGACTGGCGCTTCCATTTTTTATTAAAATCTGCACGCATTTGCCTAATTTGGCTTTCATAGGTATCAATTATATTTGTCATTTTCTCTTCATATTTTTCAGCTTGTTTTACCATCTGTTCACGCAGAGTTCTAACTTGGGCTATTTTATCTTTTTCCATACTTGTTTTTTGCTCACTTATAACTCTGTCATGGTCTCTTTTTTGAAATACAAGTTGATCTTCATAATACTCTGTTTGAGCATTAATAGAGTCATTGAAATTCTCTGTTATCTTTTTTCTTTTCTTATCCTCTACCAACTGAACAAACTTTTTCTCTCTTTGAGCTTCTTCTATTTGACCTGCATAATCTCTCCTATTATTTCTTGTTTCATATTTTACCTCTTGATCCATTTAATCTTTTGCAGATTCTGCACTTTTTCATGGCTAAGACTTGTGTATATCTCACGTTAGCTTTGTTTCACATAATTTAATTCCTTCTTGACGTCTTTGCTCTAACTCCTCAAAATTTAGGTTATATTGCTCTCTTAAATTTCTCATTTGAAGCTCGTAGTCACCCCTTAGCTTTGCTTTTTCAAAATTGTGACGGCTAATTAAGTTTTCATTTTCAAGCTTTTGAGTTTTAACATCATTATTGACTCTGTCATCTACCGTGCCCTGTATTCTGTTAAAGGCTTTTGTAAATTCTAAATTTAGATCATCTGATTCTTTTTGAAATTTAGCTTTAATGTTTTCTAAATTTTCTTTAAAACCATTTTCAAGTTGTTCAAGATGAGTATTATATTTTTCTCTCTCAGCCGCTAATATGGCCTGATATTTTTGGTCTTGCCTCTTTAACTCCTGCTCTTTTCTGTAATTGGTGTTTTCAACAGTGGTTTCTCTATCGCGCTTGAGCACTTCATTTTCTCTGTCTTTATTAGCTATTCTATTATCGTAATAATCTTTTAACTGATCAATTTCTTCAGTGTAGTGCTCTTTAAGCCTCTCTTTTTGATTACCCAACGCTTCTTTAGTACCCTCTCTTACCTGAACATCTCTTTGGGCATCTTCTTCAAAATGTTTTTTTCTTTCTGTGTTAAAAGATTTTTCCATTCTAGACTTGTTATGCATGTTTTGCTTTTCTAACCTATCAACTTCACCTTCAAGCCCCTTTTTAGTAGTGCTATATTTAAAATCATCATTTTCTTTTTGAGACATCAGTCTTTTTCTACTCGCATCTTGCAAGCCTTTTATGTCTTGTAGATGCTTTTTATCTTTTTCAGATAAGACTTCTCGTGTGATTTCATCTCGCCTTGTTAATTCATCAT
The DNA here is from genome assembly GCA_016715815.1 of Oligoflexia bacterium. Taxonomy (GTDB): domain Bacteria; phylum Bdellovibrionota; class Bdellovibrionia; order JABDDW01; family JABDDW01; genus JADJXN01. Next base: position 578,985 of record JADJXN010000001.1, on the reverse strand, counting down.
CAAAGGCTTGTTTCATCTCACGCACTTGCTCGTTATGTTTTTTTTGAATGTTACTGATTTGACCTTGATAATGCGCTTCCAACGCCTCTTCACGATCCTCGTGTTGCTGCTGAAGGTTTTGCGCATCGATTCTTCTATCGACTGAGCTCACTGACATATCTTTCTCCTCCTTGAGAAAGTCACTAATTACAGTCTAACACATTGATTTTATTTTACTACTTAACAATAGCCAAAATAAAAAAGGCAGACTTTTGTCTGCCTTTTTATTTCCTTCATTTAAGACTAAAGAATTACTTATTTAGCTGCTCTTCAATAATATCAACAAATGCCTCTAAAGGTTGAGCACCTTTGATGGCATAACCATTAATATAAAATGTAGGTGTACTGTTCACCCCCACTTTCATTCCATCCTCCATATCTTTTTTAACAATAGCTGCTTTAGAACCAGACTTTAGGCACTCTTGAAATTTTGCTTTATCCATCTTTAAGGCTTCTGCGTATTTTACAAGATCTTTTTCTTCAAGTGCTGATTGATTATCAAATAAGAAATTATGGTAAGCCCAAAATTTCCCCTGATCCTGTGCACATAATGATGCTTCTGATGCCTTAAAAGCCTGAGGGTGAATGCTCTCTAAAGGAAAGTGTCTAAAATAGACTGCAACTTTGTCTTTATATTTGCCAACAATTTCCTCAAGTCTCATACGTCCGCGCGAGCAAAATGGACATTGAAAATCACTAAACTCAACAATTTTTACTTTTGCAGTTTGTGGTCCTACAGGAACACCTTGGCCCACGCCTACTTCAACTGGCTTTTCAGTTGGGCGAGGAATTTTAAATTGCACATTAGCTTTTGCTCTTAACTCGCCCATGTAGCGCTGTCTTGCTTCAAATACTCTTTGCATTTTAATAATTTGTGGGACTGATTCTTTTTCCTTTTTTGAAAGCTTTTTCTCATCAACTCCGCGTGCTTTTAAAAACGCTTGAATTTCAGCTTTCTCAACAGACTGATCTCTTAGTGAATCAAATTGACTCATAAGTTTTTCAATAGTGGAGTTTTGCTTTTTTGCTTCCTCTTCTAGAATCATTTTTTGAACAGCTTCTTCAGTGGCTCTCTTTTTTAGGTCATATGCCTGCTTTTCTAGCTCATTTAAATTATCTTTAATTCTATCTAAAACTTCTTTTCCTTTGATTTCTTTACCATTCACAATGGCAAATGTTTTATTTTCATCGCTTCCACCTATTCCCAATTTTTGACACGAAACGGTCATAGCAGTTGAAAGAATAAATAGACTCACAAGTAGTATTCTCACAGGCTTCCTCCTCTATTATTTGATGTAAAAACCGACATCATTTATGATACATGAAGTTTACAAAAGCCCAACGCAAAAATGAAATATGCTACGCGTCATTAAATAAAACTGTTATTTTCATCTAATGAGAAAAGCCCTATTCCTCTTACTACTCTTAATTACCGCCACATCCCATGGGGCCAGCTTAAGATTTCCTCTTAGTGTTAGCCTTGAAGTCTTTGATCCAACAGAAGCAGAGGATTTTGTCACAATTAGAGTTCTAATGAACCTTGGAAGTGGCCTTATGCGCTCAAAAGTTGATCTCACCCCTGAGCTTGAATTAGCAAAAAGTTATAAGGTTACCAATGATGGCAAAACCTATACCTTTAAACTTAAAAAAACATTTTGGTCAGACGGCACACCAATATTGAGCGATGATTTTATTTATGCCCTTAAAAGAACATTATCTCCAAACACAAAGGCTAAAATTTCTCAGACATTTCAAGATCTCATAGAAAATGCAAGAGAGTATAAAACTTCAAAAATTAATGATTTTTCAAAGGTAGGGATAAAAAAAATTGATGACTTAACTTTAGAATTTAAACTTAACCACCCATCAAATTATTTTCTATCCTTATTAACGCTCCCCTTTACATTTCCAATGAAACCAGGCTTTGAAACAATTAAACCCAATACTCCTACCAGCGGTAGATACATAATAAGTGATTTCAAAAGATCTCAAAAAATTCTTCTTAAACCTAACTTAAAACATTTAAACCCTGCAAAGAATAATGTTGAGTTAAAATTTATTCTCGAAAGCTCAACACTTGTTGCTTTATTTGAAAAAAATGAAATTGATGTTATTGAAAAGGTTCCAAGCTCTGATTTTATACGTTTTAAAAATAATCCTGCACTTAAAACTGGCCCCTTTTTAGCTACTTATTATTTGGGTTTTAATACTACAAAAAAGCCATTTGATGACGTGAATCTTAGAAAACTTGTCATCTCAAATATCAATAGAGAAGAAATTAATAAAATTCTTCAAGATCCACAAAAAATATCTAGCTCTTGGGTACCCACCCCTCTTTTGGGATCAAATAAAACCTATGAAATTAAAAAAATAAAGTCCAAGACTAAAGATTTTGATTTTGAACTTGTTTTTGATTCACAAGAAAAAAATACTCTTATAGCAACACTTATTCAAAATCAAATTAAGAAAAATTTAAACTATAACATGCCCTTAAAAAGCATGGAGTGGAAATCCTATCTAAAACATATCTCTCAAGAGAATCCTAGCTTCTTTAGATTTGCTTGGCTTGCAGCATTTCCAGATCCAGTAAGCCATTTAAGTGTGTTTAAAGGTAATAACCCCAATAATTACACAGGTTATAATAATCCTCGTTACAATGAACTTGTAGATCAAATTTCAAAAACGACACAAATGAAAAAGAGAGAAGCTCTTATTCGCAAAGCTCAAAATTTACTGCTTATTGAAGATGCTGTCATCATGCCTTTATACCACTATGTTCAATATTTTTTAGTAAGCAATAAATGGACAGGGCTTAACATCACTCCAATGGGACTTCTTTATTTTGACCAGGCAACCCCAAAGTCTTCTCCCTAAAGATTTTTTTTATTTCTTTTCTCTCAAGGTCTGAGGCAATTCGTCTTTTTTCTTCTTCTTGCTGATATTTATGAAGGATTTTTAAGCCCTCCCTCACCTTGTTTTGCGCCTGAATGGAGACATCATCAACAGCTTTTTTCCAAGCTATACGAACATGGTCAAGCTCAATATTTTTAGACTCATTAGCAGTATCAGAAAATAAATTAATTGCATTTTCAGCAAGCCTCATGTCATGGGCTGAGAGCTCACTCCAATATTTTTTGCCGTCAGTGAATAACCCGCCAATGCTTACTTGGTAACCCGCCTCAATTTTTTTAGACTGAGTATTAATTCTATCACTTAAGGATACCTCGCCAAGAAGGACCATAACAGTGGTTTTACTTTTATTTACATTTACTAAATAGGTTGAATTTTTATCAGCTAAAATTTTGCCGTGTTTTGTATGTAAAATAAAATTTGAAATATCATTTGTTTGAACAAAAACACTACCTATATGAATTTGCTTTTTTTTTGAAAGGGTAATAAAACTATTTTGATTTACTCCTAAACTAACACCACCACTTTTAATTTTTAACTGTGCCGCTTGATAGGTTTGAATATCTGTACTTCCATCGGAAAGCTTTTCTACTTCTATCTTGCCATTCTGGTTTTCTATTAAATAATCATCAGCCTTTACTTTAACTTCAATGCTGAAAGATAAAACCACAACTAGTAAATGTTTTAATACAACTCGTCTTTTTATTCTCACAAGTTTAATCCTTTAATACTTGCCTTAGCCAACTGCGAACATTTTGATTCTGGGTAATTTGGTAATGTCAGTTCATATACTTCCTGCGCATCTTCAAGCCTTGCTTGTTTTTCAAAAATTTTTCCAAGCCTTAACATTCCAAGACATGCTGTTTCTGTTTCAGGAAAGTGACTTATTAAAATATTTATTGCCCTTAAGGAATCATGCATATTGCCAATTTGAAAGTAACTCTCGCCAAGTAAAAATGCCGCTAATGGGGAGCTTGGGTGATCAGGATAGTTTTTCATAAAATTTTCAAGAAGCTCAGCAGATCTTTTAAAATTTTGGCTTTTGAAAACTTTTTTTGCGTGATTAAAGCTTACTGTTCCTGGGGACCAACTCACTTTTGATTTAATACTTGGGTCTGCTATAACACTTGCTATTGATCTTTTTGAGTCATTCCAATTAAATTTTGAATCTATTTTGATACCAGCCACAACCATGGCATCTTTGTACTCATCAAACTTAGTTTCAAGCTTGGCAACCTCTCTAAATTGCAAATGCAATTTTCGCTCTAGTTTAGCAATTTTTCTTTTTTCTAAATGTGCCCCATCAAAGTGTTTATTAAAAACGCCAAAAACAAAGGCCCAAAAAACCAAAAGAATAAGCGTCCAAATAACATGTACACGTGTAGCCACTATTTTCTCCTGGCTAACACTTCGACAAAAACTGATGTAAACTTAACCCTTATGGACTAACGACCGGTCTTTGGTAACCAAGTAATTCCACTACGTTTTGCGCCTTATTAAAACCAGAAATCAGTCTAGTTGACCAATACTGTTTCAATAGTCTTAGTTGGGCGAGCGATTGCTGAGCTATTTGACTACCAACTGAAAAGTAAATTAAGGTTTCCTCTACCATTTGCAATGTTTCAAAGGCATAAAATAAGTCTGATATTTTTAAATTCACATCAAGCTTATCTTCAATGCGGCTGTAAAAGCCTAATTGAGGATTCCAAAAATTCTTATTTATATAATAATAATTCTCAATAGCTTTTGATTTAACTAAATCCGAATTTAAAACATTACCCGCAAGGATGAGAGATCTTTGCATTTTTAGCTGATCCTTAAGATTTCGCTTCTGTAAAACCTGTTGTTTAGTTTGAAAATTATAACCTACGGAGTAACCAAAATCACTTTGCAAAAGATTTTTTGTAGAAAACAAAATTAAACCCACTAAAAGAGATTTTAGCTCCTCTCTTACTTGCTGAATTTTGCCTATAGTTGCTGCGTTTATTTGATCATCTTGAAAATTACTTACATTTAAATCTGATAATACTAAATAAAAATTTGAAATCGCCTCCATGGCAGTTGCTATATCTGCTGTCTTTACAATTTTATTTCTCTGCATTTGGTTATCAAAATCAAAAAGCACAGCACCTTGAGGGTTTTTTACATCCTGATTTAAATAAATATTACCCACAACGTCAACAAGCCCAAGCATGTGCGCTTTAAGGTTTGCTAAAATACTTAACGAAAGCACTAGTGGTTGCTTAAAGAGATCTTTTTTAGGAAAAACTTCCTTTGAAATATTATCAGCAATACTAATTTTTAAAGTGCCTAGAGTTTTGTCAAAACTAGACTGCCTCCAAGGTTTTAACCACTCAATCAATTTAGTATAGCTCTCAAGTAGATTCATTTGCCCATTAACAGATACTTGAAATTTATCCAGCATGCCGTAATCGGCTCTAAATTGATCTTTTAAATAAACAATATCAGGCAATGCAAAGGCTAATTTCAGTGGGTCATACCTGTCAAATTCCATTAAATTAAATCTTTTATTTTTATCCCCCACTACCGGAAACATAAGTGCATCAACTAACTTTCCATTATAATCCTTGTACCCTGCTATGGATGAAAGCTTATTCACCAGCTGGAATGCCATTTTATTATTTGCTAAGTTGTTTTCTAATAGCTGAAGGTAATTTAAGGAAAGACTACGTGCTATAAGCTCACTTGATGTTTCATTTTGACTAGACGAAACAGGCTTCCAAAACCCAGAGCCCATGTTTTCCAATTCAATAAATTCTGATTCAAATAAACTTAATTTATCACTACTTTGAAAAAACCATAGCTTTAAATATCTATTTCCATACTCTTTAAAATTATCAAATGCTAACTTAGGGAAGTGTTCCCTTTGAGCCTGAAGCTGTAAACTCACCTCTTCCCTAACCATACTTTTAAGCTTGGCCGCTAGACCATATATTTTATTTCTTAATGTTGACTCAACTGAGCTAAAAACTTTTTCCGAAATAAAAATTTTAAAATTTTCTACTGCTTCTTCAGTAGTGTTCGGCTTTTTACCATCCACACCTGGATAGGATTCAATAAAATCAATAACACCTCTTCTAAAAAGTGACCAGTTCCACCAACTCTGATCTTTTAACTTTTCAAGCTCTTTGTCAGTATATTCACTCAATTTTTCAACTAATTCACTGGGAAAAATAACTCTTGTTTTCAAATTAAGCCAAAAAGAGACAAGAGCAATGAGTTTTTCATTTTCTGTAGCCTTAGAAGGAGAAACTTGGCGAGAAATTAAAATGTCATTTAACTCCACACCATTTATAAATTTTTTATCAAAACCTAAGAATAATGTCTGCCAATCATCATTTTTTAAAATTCCAGAATTTAAAGAAACTCTCGCTAAAAGTTCTTTATCTGTCATTTTATCTAAATCTTTTCTTTCCTTTAAAGCTTGCCATTCCTGCTTGCTGAATAAGGGCTGGTTATTTGTGGCAATTGCGATAAGTTGCTGATCGTTATATTTTTTTAAGCCGTTAATTAATAATGTGGGAGCGTTTTCTCTTTGGCTCTTATTGATCCACATATCAATAATCAAATTAAAAGCGCGGGCCGAGTCTTTAATATCATCGTTTTGTTTTGCATAAGCCATTGCTTCTTGTAATTGAAACTGGCTTATTCTTTTTTCTTCATCAGAGAGACCTGGTATATTTTTAATTTCTCCACTTAAATGAGTAAGGTATTTTGTAAGGGTTTGGCTTCGCTGCCAATTTATTGAAGAAATAAATTTCTCAAGCGGAATCATGTACTCTGCTGAAACTTTATGTACCACTGGGTCAATAAAGGGTTTTGTTTCAGAGTCTGATAGTAGGTTTAAGTGCTTATTAAATTCTCCTAACTGAATAATAATAAATTCCAAATATGTTTTTGCTGATAAATTGGCTCCATCTGGCTTTGGTAATTTATCAGCGGCCGCCTCAACTTTAGTTAAAGCTTTTTGCAAACTGTGAGAGAATTGGCTAATTAGATAGGGTTGTAAAAATTGATAAACCTGCTCTGCATAAGGGCTTCCTGGTGGAGTTATAGAACCTGTAACAAATGTGCTTGAAAGCTCTGGCTTTATGGTTTGCATGTATAAGGCGTAAGCCTTTTCTTTAAGATCAGGGGATGGATATTTTGTAAAGTGTTCAATTAGTTCTAAAAGTTCAGAAGTTTTAATTTTTTCTTTATATTTTTTGGAATCAACTGGCTTAAGCCCATTAATATTTAAATCTAAAACAAGATCTGTATCTGAGTTATTAATACCAAGTATTCTTGGCTGTTGTTGGGTAGATGGTACTTCTTGCTTTTTCTTACCGCAACCAAAACTTAAAAATATTAAACTTAATATTAATACATTTTTAAGTTTCATCAAAAAAACATCCTTAAATTAAAAACATGGTTTGTAATGTTAGGGTTGTTTTTAGCATTTACCATATCAGTAATGGAGTAACCTATTATAAAAGGAAAAGGAAATTCCTTAGAGAAGTAAAAATCTGTTGTACTAAACTCCATATAAGCGCCAATTTTGTGAGATTCGTTTCCACTGTCTCTAGAGAGTAAACCATAATTAAAATTTTTATTGCCAGAATAGGTATCTGGATCTTTAACAGAAAAATCATAAAAGACCCCACCGCTAAACCACCTTGAAAACTTATACCGAGGAGCTATAACAACATCATAAAGACTCCCCGTGAACCTTTGAACATTTTCTTTTTGCTCAATGCCAGGCAGGATATCATCCACACTTGCCGGAACCCTTTTATCTACTCTATCTGGTATGTGTACTTGGTATTGCAAAATAAATGATAAAACAAATCTATTTAAAAAAGTGTACTCGCTTGTTAAATAAGTTCCTAATGCTGAATAGCCGCCCACAGCATAATCTGCAAGATCATCTGGGTCATCACCACGGCCAGTTGGGAATAAGAGATAAGGTCTTAATGCTACTTTAAAATCTTGGGATTCATAAAAGCGCCAACGAGCATAAACCTGAAAATCTCCAATGCTAGAATATTCCATACTACTTATGGGTTTGTATCCTTTTGCAATAATAGCGCTTTGAACAGTCAGTGGCAAATTTGCTGCCATATTAGCCATTTGTTGCAAACCGCTTTGCACTTCAGGATTAAGTCCACCTATATGAGATTGAATACTAGAGATACTATTTGTTCCACCAGTAACAATTTCCATTTCATTTTTAAAATGTATTATAGGAAAACCAAAACCTACTGCTAAATTTTCTTTAATGCCATAGGCCGGATTAATAATTGTATAGGAAATTGTTGGGTTTGCTTTAAAATCAATGGTTCCCAAAGAAAGTTGACTGCCTAAATTAAATGTATTGAGAAAAGAAACAAGCTCACCCGCTCTTGCATCAAGCTTTGCGATTTGCTCCCCCATAAGGTTAATATGAAAGTCACTAGTCACATCAATGACATCACCATTTGAATTAAATTTTTCACTTAAGCCATTAATAATACCAAAACTAATCTCAGGGCTTACGACACCTTTAGGCAGGGTACTGGTGGACTCCAAACCCCCGTGTGAAATGCTTGAAAAAAGCAATATAAAAGTAATAAAATACTTAATCATACCGGCACGTTAACATAAAGCACAGCTTGTGCCATTGAACTTTGCCACTTCAAAAATATAGCACTTAAAATGAGCTATATTTCAGCTTTGATTTAAGACTCTGTAAAGTAAAGCCAAATTACAAACTCAAGCTTTGCTGCTTAAGTAATTTACATGTTATTTTTACATAGATTCAGGGGCTCTAATTCCAAGAAGATATAAAGCCTTTAAAAGAGTCAGTCTTACGCAATTGACAAGAAAAACTCGAGAGCCTTGTAGCTTTTGTTCACCATCTAGAATTTTAATTTCATAATAAAAAGAGTTAAATGCTTTTGCTAACTCAAGACTGTACTGGGCAATCCAACTTGGCTTTAACTGTTCATAGGAAAGTTTGACTACCTCTTCAAAGCGCCCCATTATGTTAATCAAATTTTTCTCTAAGGGATGTGTTAATACCTCAAGCTTTTCAGGACTAATGAGCTCCTTATTGTATTTGCTTAAAACACTGCAGCATCGAACATGGGTGTACTGCACATAGGGGCCGGTGTCTCCGTTAAAATCCAAAATTTTATCCCAATCAAAATCTATATTTTTTTGTCTATCATTCATTAAATCATTAAATGTAATGGCCCCTACTCCAACATTGTTAGCCACTTGGTCAGCATTTTTTAAATTTGGGTTTTTCTCTTTAATTATGTTTTTTACTAAATCAATGGCTCTGGCTAAAACATCCTCTAAAAGAATAACATTACCACGTCTCGTTGACATTTTTCCTTCTTTAAAACGGTATAATCCAAATGCGACATGGTGGCAGTTTTTAACCCACTCATAACCCATTAATTCCAATACTTTAAAAAATTGCTTAAAATGTAAACTCTGCTCTGCACCCACAACATAAATTAACTGTGTCGCATTAAATTCACTCACTCTATTTATTGCTGCCGCAATATCACGGGTAGCATAAAGGGTTGCCCCATCGGATTTTTGAATAAGGCAAGGAGGCATATTAAACGCCTCAAGATCTACAATGTTAGCACCCTGACTTAATTTTAAAAGCTTTTTAGCCTCAAGCTCTAAGATAACCTCTTTTAAGTGGTCTTCATAAAAGGATTCACCTCTAACCAAGTCATGCTTTGTACCCAGTAATTTATAAACATGCTCATATTCATTAATAGAAATTTTAATAAATTTCTGCCAAGCACTAACAATTTTCAGTGTTAGTTCATCTTGGTTTGATTTTCTTTTTTCTAATTTTAAAAAATACTCTCGTCCATAGTCTTCAAGCTTTGGCTCAAGCTGTGCAACGGCATGGAAGATAACATAAATAGCAAAAAGGTAGTTAAAAGTAGTGGTGTCCTGATGAGAGGCTTCCTGAAGAAGCTTATTCCAATAGTTTTTATCAAAATCTTTTGAAGTAATAGCATCGGTGTGCTCTTTTGCAAGCCCAAGCAGCTCTTTTAAATTAATATGTGACCAAGCAAGCTTGCCAAACTGCACTCCCCAATCACCAATATAATTAATAGCTATTGTTTTAAAACCACAGGATTTATAAATTCTATTTAAAGACTCACCTATCACTGTTGAACGCAAGTGCCCAATGCTCATTGGCTTTGCAACATTAGGAGATGAGTAGTCAAAAACAACAATTTGGTTATTCCCAATATTTATATTTCCAATATCTTCTTGCTGCTTACTGTAATTTCCAAAAACTGTCTTTTGCCAAAAATGATCTTCAAAAAAAAAGTTTAAGTACCCCCCAACGGCTTCAGATTTAATAAAACCTACAGGCGGTTTAATTTTGCTTAATTCTTGGGCAATTATGTGTGGTGCCTTTTTTTGTAGTTTTGAGATTTGAAAACAAGGAAAAGCTAAATCTCCGTGGCTGATGTCTTTTGGAATTTCCAAAAGTTCTATTACTTTTTCCACAGCCAAACCGGTTTGTGTGGATAAATGGGCCCCTAAATGCTTTTTCATTTCTACTAGCATGATATAAAATATTATATTATTTTTTTAAAAAAATCTTGACCATATTTTTACAAATCATTAACCTCAGTATCACCTTTTAACACTAACACCTAACACCTTTTGGAGGATTTCATGAATAAAGCCCAACTTGTTGAAAAAATATCTACCGATGCTCAATGCACTAAAGCACAGGCAGAAGCCATTTTAGATGTCACCATTGAGTCAATTAAAAAAGCCGTAGCTAAGGGAGATGACGTAAAACTAGTTGGATTTGGAACCTTCAGTAGAGGAAAAAGAAAAGCACGTTCAGGAAGAAACCCACAAACAGGCGCAGAAATTCAAATACCTGCTTCAAAAATGCCTAAATTTAAAGCAGGCAAAGAGTTTAAAGACCTACTTAACTAGTTATCGCATAGTTTTAATTGCCATTTGGAGATCATTGAGAGTTTTTTTGTACTCTTCAAATGGCTGAATAGCACTTGCAATAGACCTTTTATTATTTAGCTTTGATACAGTTTGAGTAAGCTCTATAAGTTTTGCTTTTGCCATTGTGTACTTGGGTTGAGCCTGGGGATAGATGAGGCTTTTTGTATTTGATTTTTCATACCAAGTATTTTTGGCAAGTTTTGAATTAAGGTCCTTCTTAAAAACTGCGAGCGACTGATTAAACTGTTTTTTATTTTTCTTCTTCATATAAGATACATGAATTTGATTAAGCTTATTTTGAGAAGAGGCGAAGAGCTGATAAGAACTTACCATTAATGCCTTTTCTTTTTGAGCTTGAGCTATTAAGCCTTTTTTATGAGAGCTTAGCTTTTCTGCAAGTGCTTGATCATGTACACCCACTTTTATACTGGTCTGACTATATAACCCTTGGCCTGAGGCTTTAACTTTATATGTACCCTCAGGTAAATCCTCATTAGATAGATCTAAAATAGGAAGCTGCCCTGAAACCACCGTTAACTCCCTTTCTAAATTTAGCCTTGGATAATTTAAAATATCTCCAAGTTCTGCAACAAGCTCAACTTGGATCTTTGAACCTTGAGTCAGATTTGTTTCAAATACAAGCTGAGGTTTTGAGGGTGTATTAGATTTTATTGAGCTTACTTTTAGTTGAGGCGCTACTTTTACCTGTGTAGCCTGGTTTTTATCTTTAACTGGTAAAGTGATAAGGGTTTGCTTATATGCATTTAACCCAACGTAGACCACAAGCATACCTACTGCAGCTGCTCCAATTGAGATAACAAGCTTTGTAATACGATTTGATTTTTTAACACTTTCTAATTTAGTTTCTTCTTGTTTCACTTCTACCCCCGATACAGTTTTGTCTTGAGAAAAATCTGGTTTTGGCTGCTTTTCAAAATTTTGCGGTCTTCGTCTATCAAAAATATCTAGCACACCTAATTTCTTCCACTCACTAAAACCTTTTTGCCAAACATAATCATCATACTTTACTTCTTCTTTTAATAACTTATCCCTTACTTGCTCTGTAGTCAGCGGGCCCTGCTGTATAAGTGTTTGCTTACCAGATTCATTTATATGCTTTAAAAGCACTACCCAACCTTCTCTGTCATCTTGTGGGAGTGGGTTTTGAATTTGAGTGGCTTTATTAAAATCTCTTCTTTCAAAATCTTTTACATTGCCAATTGGAGTCCAACTATCCATTCCAGGTTTGAAAACAAAATCTGTAAAACTTAGTTTTCCCCCATCAAGCATTTGCTGAATTGAGTTTTTTGTATGCGGCCCATCTGCTTTATTCTGAATAACTGCATACCAGATTTTTTCTTCATTATTTGCCATGGCGTCCCAACCTTTCCCGCAAGACCTAGTTTATTTTATCCTAGCCACTAGGGAGTAGGGCAAGGTTTTTTATCTAGGCCCAAAGTCCAGTGTTGCGTAGCTTATTTATATTCTTTAATATTACTTGATATGCCTAATTCAAAATTAATTAGCTTCATTTCTCTTATTACTCTTGTTTTTGCCATTGGACTATCAATTTATCTAAGCATTCACCACTACCAACTCCAGTATAGCATGAGAAGTGAGAAAAGTTTTTGCAACCAAAGCTCAGGTTTTGATTGTGATTCAGTAAACATCAGTTCCTTTAGCGAACTAGCTGGAGTGCCTGTTGCGCTTATTGGTGTATTTGCATTTTTAGTACAATTTTTATTTCTAATTGGCATTGTCGTATTAGGAGAGGACGAAAAATCAAAACCGAGGCGAGTATTTTTTGTTTTATCTGTAGCAAATATAATTTTTTGTCTTTATCTAGCAGCAGTTTCTTGGCTTTCATTAAAAACATTTTGCCTTTATTGCTTTATGCTCTACGTATTATGTGCAATTTTACTATTTTGTTCTTATAAACTTAAAGACGAAAATACTTTAAAGTTTAAAAAATTTTTCTCAGAAGATTTAAAATCAATGGCTGTTATTGCGCTTTTAGCCGTCATTCCTGTTGGTAGCCTTTTGGTTAATGCCTCTGTTAAGGACTCTTTTTCAAAGGATCTTGATCGAATTATAGACTCAGCCGTAATACAGTGGATGGAGAATAAAAGCTTTGAGTTTAATTTAGAAAATGCCCCCTTTATTGGCTCCACAAACCCAAAGCTTACATTAGTTGTATTTAGTGATTTTCAATGCCCTCATTGCAAAAAATCAGCACCAACTCTAGAAGCCTTTACCAATGCAAACAGGAAAAAGGTAAGGCTGGTTTTTCAAAATTACCCTCTAGATTCTGCTTGTAACCCTAAAATGCAGTCTCAAGGTCATAGTCAGTCGTGTTTTTTTGCTAAAGCTGTAATTTGTGCAAATAAACAAAATAAATATGTTGAGGCTCATAATTGGATTTTTAAGCACCAAGAAAGTTTAAATAAAAATTTATTAGACACAATGATCAGCGAAGTTAAGCTTGATAAAAACCAGATTACAACTTGCATGGAACAAAGCTCAACAAGTGAGGAACTAACAAACCAAATAAAACGAGCAGATCTAGCAGAAATTCAAGGTACCCCTACAATATTTGCTAATGGAAGGCTCTTACCCTACGGTTTTTTAATTCCAGTTTTAGAAAAAGCGTTAAAGACCACAGCTAATTAATTTTTAAAAATCTATTAACCATGTCTTCTACAAAAACATCAAGTGGTGTACCCATGGACCAAAGAGCTTCTTTAATAATAAAAACAATAAGAATCAACATGGTTGCAAACATAACAGCTCTGACCACCCACAAAGAACTTTTCGCGTCTTCAGTTTCTAAATCTCTTTCTATGGTCTTAACTCTTCTTAAGCAAATTCTTAACTCTTCCCAGTGCTCTTTTACTTTTTGTGATAATTCCTCTTGTTTATTTTGAGTTAGACCTGCAAGATTTGGAAAATTCTTTTTTGCCTTAATAGCTTGGATTAGTTCTTCAGCATGAACAAATAATTTATCTGTTTTAATGGCATAACTTGGATAATACTTTCTTGATTCCTTGTACTTATTAAGCGCATCACATGCCTCATCATATTTTTTTTCAGAAACCGCAGTCATGACTGTATGTTGAAGGGAGCCTACATGGGAGCCCGTGCCTTCAACTTGTAATTCCATGTTTTTTTCAATTCGTCTTTTTAAAACAGCCATATCTAAGCTTAGTTATCGGATTATTAGATAGCTTGAAATACTAGACCTTTGTCTATTTGTAACTAGACAATAGATTTGATACTCTAAGTTACAAGCCTTCAAGGAGGAGGGTAAAAGATGAAGAAAATCCCCAAAATGCCTGCACCACCTGACTTTTTACTTCAAAAAAATGTAGAAAGCATGATGCAAAAATCAGATCAATCAAACCAAAATACAAAAAATGGCCAGCAAAATCCAAGAACTGTAGATTTTATTTTATATCAAACAGCCATAGATGAAAGAAAAGCTGCTGAAATACAAGCAGCAGAAATATATTCAAAGTATTTGGAGCTAGTAAATTTTAGTGAAAGTTTAATTAAGAAAATTAATCGCTTTGATGTTTACAAAGCAAAAGTACGAAGCATTTACAACACAGCCCTTATGGGAGACCAGATCATTAAGGATAATTTACAACTAACACGCATTGATCTAGAAAATACTAAAAAACTAATTCAAGATTTAAATATTGAAAATCAAGCTATGAGAGCATCAGTAGATGCTCACCAAGAAGCTTTTACCCATGTAACAATTAAGATGGGCCAAGCAGAAGCGGCAATGGAACATGCCAACTCACAGTTTCAACTTTTATCAGAAGAATATGAAAAACGTGGCACTCAAGTAGTTGAACTTGAAAAAAAGCTTAACGGCCTTTCAAGCCAATTAAAGGAGATTGGTGAAAAACTGATCGACTCACAAAAGAAAAGTGACTTTTTAAGTGATGAAAACCTACTTATTCAAAATCAGCTCAGAGAATCTCAAATAAAAGAAATGGGTCTTGCAACTCTAAATCAAGAATTAACAGATGCAATTCCAAAACTTCAAAAACAAATTCATATTTTAGAAGAAAAACTAAGACAAGAAAGAGATGAGTACTCTCAAAAGAGTGCTATCATGACAGAAGAAATTGAAAGATTAAGAGAAAATAAACTTATTGATTCATTAGTCGTAAAATCAAAGCAAACCCTTGAACCCCAACCAGAAAATCAAGGTGGTACTTTAAAAGACAAGGTCCAAATAAAATCAAAAGAACAATGGAATGAGTTTTACCACAAATGGAGTGCTATTATTGATGAGCTCAGCTCACACTCTGCTCCTATTAGAAAAGAGAAGCAAACTGAACTTCCACCTCTACCACAACTGGTCTCTGAACATGGGGATTTGGATTTTTAGTCAAAACTTTTGATTGCTGTTTTTTCGTCTTCAAAAACTTGAAATGGATTCACGACTTCCTCTGATTGCTCTGAGTTAAATATTTTTTTAAATTCTGACTTAACATTACAAAACTTAGGGGGCACTGGGTTTTTTTGAGAAAACTCTTTTAATGTATTTACAAAAACTCCAATTCCAGTTGATCCAACAAAACTAAGATCCTTTAAGTTAAATACCACTTTGTTATTTAATAAAACATCGTAACATGTATCTCTAAAGGGTTCTGCGGTTTCAAAATCAAGCTTTCCGCTTAATTCCACAACAGTTATATCACCTGTTTTTTTTATTTTAGCTTGCATTCAAGCCTCCCCACTAATAACTATATTTTATAAATTAAACCCCTAAGAGACAAGCCATGTTTAGGAGTAGTTTCATTGGCAAATAAAATAGTTAGTAATATTAATAAGTTAGAGCCAGCACTTTACGTCATAGCGACCCCAATTGGTAATATCCAAGATTGGACACATAGGGCCATAAACACCCTTCAAAACTGCGATATTGTAGCCTGCGAGGACACACGGGTTTTAAAGCAATTGCTTCAAAAATCGGACATCTTGGTTAAAAAGCTAATCACCTATCATGAACATAATGAAAAAGCCTCTGCCAAGGGCATAATTGAACTCATACAAAATGGAAAAAGCGTTGGCCTCACAACTGATGCTGGTACACCTCAAATAAGTGACCCCGGTTTTAAAGTTATAAAACTGGCTTATGAAAATAATATTAAAGTTATTCCTGTTCCAGGTGTAAGTAGTTTAACTGCAGCTTTAAGTATTTCTGCCTTAGGTGGTGGAAGTATTTATTTTGGTGGTTTTTTACCAAGTGGGCAGTCTACTAGAATAAAAAAGCTAAAAGAAACCATGCAAAGTGCTGATCAAATAGTTTTTTATGAAGCTCCCCATAGGTTACGTGATTCACTTTTAAATATCTCTGAAGTTTTTGGCCAAAATACTTCTATTATGGTTTGTCGGGAATTGACAAAACCCTATGAGGAGACATTTTGCTTCACAGTTATTGAAGCAATTAAGCATTTTAAAATTACTGAACCACGTGGAGAATTTATTTTAATTTTAAAATCACCAAAGCCAACAAAGCTCGCAGAAATAGAAACAAAAACGCAAATTCAAACACTCTTAGAATCAGGGTATTCAGCCCAAGAAATTTTAGAAAATTTGCTACCTGTGTCAGAACTGAGTAGAAAATCAATTTATAGTCTCATTGTGACAATAAAAAAACTCCTTGAAAAAGTTTGACAACAGTTTGAAATCACAGGCTAAATGAAGTAATGAAGATTAAAGTTTTAGGTTGCCATGGAGGCGTTGCCCCTGGTTATAGAACTTCTTGCTACATGATAGAAAATCGTTTTCTGATTGATGCAGGATCTATTGCCTCTGCTTTATCTCCAAAGCTTCAAAGTGAAGTTGAAGATATTTTTATTACCCATCCCCACATTGATCATATTAAAGACATTTGTTTTTTAGTTGAAAATACTTTTTACCCAGAAAGAGCCATCATTAACTTACGTTCAACAAAAGAAATTCTTGAAAGTATTCATAGCCATATTCTTAACGATATCATCTGGCCAGACTTTTCTAAAATTTATGTTGACCAAAACAAATCAAAAGCGCTCATTAAGTTTTGCCCCATTGAGAAAACTCTGAGTCACCAAGGTTTAAAAATTACTTACTTTAGAGTAAATCACCCTGGCAATGCAATTGGCTATTTGCTTGATAGTGGGACAAGCCAGGTCATTTTTAGCGGAGACACGGGTCCCACAGATGAGATGTGGAAAATAGCTGATGATTGTAAAAACTTAAAAGCTATTTTTACTGAAATTAGTTTTCCAAACTCCTTTGATTGGCTAGCAAGGGTAAGCGGTCACTATACTATTGAACAGCTTTTAAATGATTTGAAAAAGCTTAAAAATAAAAATGTTCCTATTTTTATAGCACATTTTAAACCTCGTTTTTTTGAGGAATTGATGGATGAATTTCACAGACTAGCCCCACAAAGACTTCACCTTCTTCATCAAGATGACGAATTTGATTTTTAAAATATTTTTTTTAATTGCAAGCATTGCCTTTGGTCAGCCACAGAAAAATTCTATTATTTTAAATGCTGACAGCTACAATACAAACCCTGATGGCACTGCTGATTTAGAAGGAAATGTCAAAGTCGTTAGAGATTCAGAAATTCTTACCTGTGATAAAGCAAAAATTAATAACAAAACTAGTGATGTTTTTGCACAAGGCAATGTCACACTTATTACTCCTAAAGATTTTATTCGTGCACAAAGAATGAATTACAATTTTAATACTAAAAAAGGCGTTATTTATAATGGTCTTATTCAAACAGGACAGGAAACCATTGAAGGTGAGGTTATTTATAAAACCGGCGAAGAACAATTCAGAGCAGATAAGGCAAGCTACACTTCATGTGTTAATTGCCCTCCTAGCTGGAAACTTTCAGGTAAAAGCATTGATGCCACCCTTGGCGGATATGCCTACATTACTCACCCGATAGTAAAAATTTATAACATTCCTGTTTTATGGTTACCCTGGATTGCCATACCAATAAAAAATAAACGTCAATCAGGACTCCTTGCACCAAACCTTGAAATTAAAGGCAATGGTGGAGGCTCTTTTGGTGAAAGTTATTTTTGGGCTATTGATGATAGTAAAGACGCCACATTGTATGCCAGTTACTATGATAAGCGGGGTTTTAAATCAGGTTTAGAATATCGTTTTGTTTCAGATGTTAACAGTAGTGGTTCTTTCAAAGGTACTTATTTAAATGATCGTTATTTTGGCGACACCGATGATTATAAAAGACTAGATGAGCGCTATGCTGGTTCTGGTACAAACAGAGAAATGAAACCTAATATTCAAAGGTTTTCTATAAAATATAAGCAACACGTAGAACTTCCAGATGGATTTAGCCACAATGCAAAAGTAAATCTTGTTAGCGATACTCGCTATCTGTATGACTTTAGTGAAGACATTTCTGGGGCCAACGAGCCTGCTTTAGATAATAGAATTAATCTTTCTAAAATTACTGAAAATACTCAAAGCTCCATTGATGTAAGTATTTACCAAAACTTACTTAAAGTGGACCCCCTAGGTCCCAATGATCAAACAATACATAGAATGCCTGAGGTAAAATATTCTATTTCACCACAGAAGTTTCTAGGCTTTGGGTTATTAAGTGTAGATTTTGATTATGTTAACTTCACAAATAGTGGAAAAACATTTTACGGGCCAAGTGAAAGTGCAACCACCTTTGATTTAGAAACTAGTCAATATAGAGCAGGACAAAGACTTATATTTCGCCCCTCATTTGCCCTTGCTTTTAATATTTTCAAACTCTTTGATGTTTTACCTCAAATTGAGTATGAAGAAATCTTTTATCAATTTGGTTATAGCGCTAAACCCACCACTTCAAGACGGTTTGTAAGAACATCACTGAATTTAAAAACCAGACTTAGTGGCATTTATGGGGAAGATAATTCTGATATCTATGCAACAAAGTTTAAGCATGAAATTGTACCAGAGCTTAACTACAGTGTTATCCCTTCCTTCTATCAGGAAGATCACCCTTTTTTTGGGACTCAAACTCTGCCATTTAGCCCTAACTACACAAGTAGCCAACCCGTTACTGAATTTGATACCATACAGTTTGATTACGAAGACCGTTTTGTAGATCAAAATGTTATTACCTATGCACTTACAAATAAAATTATTAGAAAAAAACATAACCAAGAGGGTTTACAGTATAGAGAAATCATCTTCCATAAGTTTTCTCAAACCTATGATGTGTATAGCGCCAAACTCCCAGATTTATATACGGACAGTGATAATGTTATTAGACCCACAATTAAACAGCCTTGGGGGGAACTAAAATCTTATTTTGCACTTAATTTAGATTATCTCAGCTTTTCATCAGACATTTCCTATTACCCGTATGAGATAAAAACAATTTATAGCTACTCTTTGGGGTTATATAACGGAAAAGGTGATGGTCTTTCATTAGGTTACTCACAGGGATTTCAAATCAGACCCAACTACAGTGACCCCTCTTTATCAAGACTTATCTTTGGTGCCAGGTCTGAAACTGCTTCCATATCTGCATACTTCACCACAAAGTATCTTAACTTTAATGGCACAACTAATTTTGATATTATAAACAGTTGGAACCCGACCTCATTTTCTATACGTGGTTTACTTAAGCCACCAGGTAAGTGCTGGGGATTCGGATTTTACCTAAATAAAGTGTTTGGTGGAGAATTTTCTTTCAGCTGGACACTACCTATATTTTTTGGAGAAGGTAGAAGTATTGAGTTTTAAAACTTCACTTCAAAAAGTTGAGCTCCTGCTACAAACCCTAAATCATTTTTATTCTCTAAAAGCATGTATGGTTTAAATGTGAGTTTATATTTGACTTCAGGCTTTAATAAATAAGCATCCTCATCTTCTAAAGATGTGTCTCCTTCAGGAGGTGGGTTACCATTCTCATCTGTTTTACTTTTTTCCTCTTCAGAAGGCTCACTAAGCGCATAGTTAATATATAGACCTAAAAGAATTCCAGCATACAACCCGTAGCTAGCACCTCTTGCAACATTATTTAAATTATCCCCAGGGTTTGTGGTAAATGCCAAAGTAGCAGCACCCACAAGAGTACCCGCTAATGTGCCGTAAACAACACTCATAAAAAATTCTTTGCCAGAATCGGCCTTAGCACTTTGAGTAAATATAAGAGCTAAAATAAGTACACTTAAGCTAATTTTTCTCATTAATTGATTTAAAACTTAATTGCTGTCATAAAGCAAAGACAAATTTTTCCATTTAATACCGCCATGAGTCAGAGTCGCAAGGCAACACTTTATATTTTTAAAATTTTGCCTGTTTTTTTGCCATACCCAGGTTGCTGCTTTTTTTAATCTCTTCTTTTGAGAATACATCACTGGCTCTTTTACAAAAACAGAACTTCCCGCTCTGGTTTTAATCTCAAAAATATATAAAGTAGCGTCTTTTGTAACTATAAGATCAATTTCTCCATAGGGAGTCTTTAAATTTTGAGAGAAAATATTAAAACCACGTTGGACTAAAAAGGTGGTAACAAACTGCTCTCCAGCTTTTCCCCTTAAATAATAATCTTGGTTATTTAAGATACTCTTTAACTCCGCTGAAGCTTTTTCGGTGAATTTCTGATGGCCCCAATTGTTGAATAAGGGCTCTGTGCTTTGCTGTAGCATATCCTTTGTGGACTTTGAGCTCATAGCCTGGGAATTGTTCTTCAAGTTTTTCCATAAACTCATCTCTTGCTACCTTTGCAATAATGGATGCACAACTAATTGGTGTGCATCTTAAATCACCTTTAATAATGGTTGTTTGAGAAATATTTAAAAGGTCTATAACATGCCTTCCATCAACCAATACATGCTGTGGTTTAATTTTTAAATTCTCCACAGCTCGTTTCATGGAAACCAGGCTTGCCTTTAAGATATTAATTTTATCAATTTCTAAAACCTCACATCTGCCTATAGCCCAACAAAGAGCCTTTTCTTTTATCTGTGATGCAAGATCTGATCTCACCTTGGGAGTTAATAATTTTGAATCTGTAACACCATCGAGCTTGAAATCCGGACCTAAAATGACGGCTCCCGAATATACCGGACCCGCGAGACAACCTCTACCAACTTCATCTACCCCTGCTACAAGTTTATAGCCAAATGACTTCCAATCAACTAGCTCAAACTCCCCCATAATTATTACCCCTGGTTAAGCTTCTTTTTAGTCTAACTTTAGTATGTCAGTCTTAATTAAAATTATTTATTAATTGCCAGCTACTTGTTGCCCAGCTGCAGAAGATTCTAACTCGCTATCAACGCGCGCTGCTTTACCTTCAAGATTCCTGAGATAGAAAAGTCTTGAGCGACGTGTATTACCACGAGATAAAACTTCAACACGATCAATAGCACTTGAATAGAAGGGGAAGGTTCTCTCAACACCTACACCATTTGACATTTTTCTAACGGTAAAGCTTGAGTCTAGTCCACCTTTTTTAAGCATAATAACCATGCCTTCAAAAACCTGAACGCGTACTTTTTCACCTTCAGCTATTTTAACATGCACTTTAACAGTATCCCCTGGACGGAACTCTGCCATAGGTGCTTTTTTAAATCTTTTTTCAACGAGTTTTCTTATTAAGTCCATGGGGACTTTAATAGCATCCCCCAAACAAACGGTCAAGTACGATACTCACCGCCGAGCGAACACTTAAATGCCTAAAGCCGTCTGGGGATCTTCCCCTAATGGGCTCTAAAATGTAGTCACAGCGTCTAACCACGGCATTCTCAAGGCCATAACCTGTTCCAAAAAGCAGAAAAATAGGCTCTTTTATGGCAAGCTGACGCATAGATTCAAAATTAATAGGTTTTGGCCCTGCCACTTCCCTTGCCGAGGTCGCCACCAACTGTGTATTTTTAACACCCCAATTCTCAATTGCGGCCTCAATACTAGTGGCGGCTTTTGTGTTAATAAGAGCATCTTTTCTAACAGGGTTATACTGCTCCCCTTTGCCAGTTTGCCAGTGTTCTAAAACCCTACCTACAAAGGCAAGCTGCTCTTCCATTGGGGTAATAACATAATAATTATCAATGCCAAAAGTTCTGCAAGCTCGAGCAATATCATGAATATCAAGGTTAGTTACATTTGTAGCTACTACCTGGCCTGCTTTATTATAAACTGGGTAATGTACAAGGCCCAATGCCACATTTTTTCTTAAATCTAGCTCTTTAAAAGCTTCTTTAAGATTATTTTTATCAAAACTTGCTTTTGATGCCAAATCAGGTCTTTTTTCAAAAGTACGCTTAATTCTTTGAATGTCTTTAAATTTTTTTATTTTTTCATGGTGGCCTGAAACCAACACCTCTGGCACCTCAAGGCCTTCAAAATTTCTAGGTTTTGCATATAAAGGTTCCTCTAAAAGACCGTCTTGGAAACTTTCCATTATTGGCGAAAGTTCATTGCCTAAAGTTTGAGGAACAAATCTTGAAACGGCATCAATAAGTATCATGGCAGGGAGCTCTCCCCCGGTGACTACATAATCACCAACAGAGATTTCTTCATCAACGTATTTTTGAATAAACCTTTCATCAATACCGCCGTAGCGGCCACAAATTAATACAATTTGCTCATTATCCTGAGCTAACTCAATTGCTTTTTTTTGATTTAAAAGTTGGCCCTGGGGGCTTAAGTAAACCACTTTTTTTTTGCTAAAATTTTTTGTCTCTGAGTTTATCTTATCTAGGGTAAGCTTTAAAATTTCAGCAAGCATGACCATACCATCCCCTCCACCATAGGGTTTATCATCAACAGATTTATGCACATCTTTTGCTGATTCCCGTGGATCCCAAGTGTTAAGTGAAATTCTCCCCTCTTTGATGGCTTGGGCTACAAGGCCTTGCTCAAAGGGGGATGCAAACATTTTGGGAAAGATAGTTATAACATCAAATCGCATGGCTTAATTTAAAACCCTTCAGGTAAATCTAAAAAAATTACTTTTTCTTTCATATCAATCTTTTCTATAAACTCTTTCACAAGTGGAACTAAAGTAATCTCCCCACTTGTTTTTTTAACTTCAATTAAATCTTGAGCTCCATTTGTGCCAAAACCAATAATTTGACCAAACTCAAAGTTTTTATCTTTTACTAAAAAACCCATAAGCTCTCTCAGATAAAGGTTTTCTCCTTTGCTTGATTTAAAAAATTCTTCCTCTAAAAAAATCTCCTCACCTTTTAAAGTCTCAGCCTTTTCTCTATCAATAACGCCCTGAAAAGATATGTCCCATAGTTTTTTATCTGTTGTGGGCTGAGCACTGTTGATATCAATTTTTTTATGTTCTTTACCTAGATAAACATGTTTTAGTTTTGTTACCCAACTTGGGTCATCAGATAAAAAAAAGACCTTCAATTTTCCTTGAAGGCCCTTTGCTCTAATAATTTTTCCAATCTTAATCTTCAAACTACTCTATAATTTCAAGAACACTTCGCTTTTTAAGCTTTGTACTTGCTGCATTTAAAATTGTTCTTAACGCGCGGGCTGTGCGGCCTTGTTTGCCAATAATTTTACCAAGATCATCTTTAGCCACTTTTAACTCAAAAACAGTGGTTTGCTCTCCCACCATTTCTGTTACTTCAACTTCTTGGGGACTATCTACTAGCGTTTGAGCCATGAAACTAACTAAATCTTTAAGATTTCCATTATCCATTTAAATCTACCTTGTAATTAATTTTTTAATGATTTCTTATAATCTTTAATTAATTTGGCTACAGTTTCACTTGGCTGAGCCCCTTTTTGGATCCATTCATCAATTTGGACCATATCAAGACTGATTCTTGATTTAGGGTCATTTGAGCGGGGATTGTACCAACCTACTTTTGCTATATATTTTTTGTCTCTAAAACGTCTTTTATCTGCAACTGTGACGCGATAAAACGCAGCATTAATTTTTCCAGATCTTGCAAGTCTTATAACTACCATCTAAGAGTTACTCCTTTTTTAAGCCCCAATAAATACATGGTTTTACCTATAAAAACAAGTAGTTAAAATGGCAGCCGCCCTGATTTTGTAAAAAGCTTCATAAGTTTAGAAGTTTGCTCAAATTGCTTAATAAACCTATTAATATCACTAACTTGTGTACCGCTTCCTTTGGCAATACGAGCTCGTCTGGAGCCATTTAATATACCATGGTTCTGCCTCTCTTGCGGGGTCATACTGTTAATAATGGCCTCAATTTTTTTGATCTCCTCATCAGGCGGGGTCATATTCTTTAGCTGCTCTTTCACTTGGCCCATCCCAGGAAGCATTTTTAAAACACTTTCAAAACTACCTAGTTTTTTGAACTGCTTTAGCTGGTTTTTAAAATCCTCTAAATTAAATTGGTTTTTTCGTAGTTTTTTCTCTAGCTCATGGGCTTTATCTGCCTCAAAGACTTCTTGTGCTTTTTCTACAAGACTTAAAACATCGCCTTTATCTAAAAGCCTACTTGCTATGCGATCCGGGTGAAAAACCTCAAGGCCTGAAATCTTCTCGCTCATACCTGAAAACTTTATGGGCGCACCTGTGACGGCCTTGATAGATAAAGCTGCCCCCCCTCTAGTATCACCATCAAGTTTAGTTAAAATAACTCCTGTAATTTTTAACTTTTCATTAAAACCTTGGGCAATATTAACAGCATCTTGTCCAGTCATACTATCAGCAACAAGTAAAATTTCTTTTGGTTTTAAAACACCTTTAAGCTTTTCAAGTTCTGTCATTAAATCTTCATCAATTTGAAGGCGTCCTGCGGTATCAACAATAAGTACATCAAAATTATTTTTGACAGCATTTTCTAAAGCTAGTTGTGCTATCTTGTCAGGCTTTTGTAAGGTTTGTGATTCAAAAAATGACAACTTATTTTGCGTGCATAATGTTTTTAACTGCTCAATGGCCGCTGGTCTGTAAACATCAACAGATACTAGTAAAGAAGTTTTATTATATTTTTTTTGTATGAGTGCACTTAATTTTGCCGCTGTTGTTGTTTTACCTGCCCCCTGAAGACCGCAAAGCATAATGACAGTTGGGGGTGAACCTGAAAAATCAAGCTCTTGGTTTAAACTCCCCATGAGATGAACTAATTCATCATGCACAATTTTGATAAGCTGCTGATCAGGGCGCAAATCACCTATAACTTCATGGCCAATAGCTTTTTTTGTGATTGATTCTATAAACAGCTTTGCTACTTTGTAGTTAACATCTGCCTCCAATAAAGCTAGACGAATGTCGCGCAAAGCAGCCTCTATATTGGAGATCGTGATCTTACCTTGCCCTTTGAGCTTTTTAATTGGAGATAAAATTTTTGCGCTTAACTGTTCAAACATAATTTGTCTTTGCATTTATATTATTAGAGCCTAAATTTTGAAATCTTTTTCATCAATTATGCTGCGCATAATTTAGTTTTATAAGTTACACTTAACAGTGGAGATTCACGGATGAATTTATTAAATTATACTCCCCATGTGGCTATTTTACTCATAGCAGCCATGGCAGCAGATTTAACTGCTGTAATGTCGCGCCAATACATGATGCCAATGCCTATGGTAAGTTCTAAAAAAAATATTTTAGAATTAGCAAAACCTTATAAGCCTCTAAGCTCTTATGATGATATTTTAGCTAGAAATATTTTTAATAGCGATGGAATCATTCCAGATATTCAAGTGGCCTCTGATAGCTCAGGCGCTGATATTTCAGGCACCGCCCGTGAAAGTGATCTACCCTTAGGATTAATTGGAACCATCGTACATGCAAACCCTGGAAAAAGTGTAGCCACTTTAGAATTTAAAAACACTTCTGATAAAGTTATTCCCTACATTCCCAACGATGAAATTGAAGGCATGGCTACTTTAATAAAAATTGAAAGAAAAAGAGTTTACATAAGAAATCTTTCAAGTGGCGCTTTAGAATACATTCAAATCAAAGACGACACCGGTGGTTTTAGCTTTTCTAAGAAAGGCTCACCGGCTGCAAAACAAGATAGCCCCATTATGGAAGAGGGAGAAAATACGTTTGGTATCACAAGGTCTGATCTTGAAACACAAATGGCAAATTTACCAGAGCTTCTCACTCAAGCAAGGGGAGTACCTAATATTGTAGGTGGTAGAATTAACGGGTTTAAAATTACAGAAATTGTTCCAAACTCTTTGTTTGCAAAACTAGGCGTTAAAGATGGGGATGTTTTAAAAGAAGTAGATGGGGAAAAGCTAGATAGTCCCGCAAAAGCCATGGAATTATACAACTCATTAAGAACTAAGAATAAAATAAATATTTCAGGAGAAAGAAACGGAAAACCCTTCACCATGACATACAACATTAGGTGATAACGAAAGGTTAAATATGCGCCATTTATTATTAATGATCCTTTTTACACTTGGAATTTTTATTCCGCTAAAAGGTTTCTCGCAGCAACCCCCTCCACCTAGTTTTGATAATTTTTTAGATGAAGAAGATTTTGATGCCCCACCAATTGGAGCCCCCATTCCCCCACCAGCACCTGCACCCGCTCCTGCGCCTGACTTTACAAGTGGATCTAGTGAAACTTCAAACAACAGTTTTGGAAAAAACTCAAAGCCTCAACCACGAAGAAATAGAAAAGAAAACCCGCCAGTAATTGAAAAAGGTAAAAAATCTTTATTTGATGCCACAGATATTGACATGACAGACGCCAATTTCCCTGATCTTATTGACAGCTTTGATTACCCTAATGCTGAAATTTCTGACATCGTAAAAGCCATTTCAGAGCTTACAGGAAAAAACTTTATTATAGATCAAGGTGTTAAAGGAAAAATTACTATTATTGCTCCAACAAGAATTACTGTTGCTGAAGCTTATAAAGCATTTTTATCTTCTCTTGCCATGAATGGCTTTACAGTTGTCCCATCAGGAAAGTTTTTAAAAATTAAACAAGCGCAAAATGCTACACGGGACAACCTTGACACTTACTCTGGAGCCTACGCTCCCACAACCGATGCCATGATTACACGTATTGTACAGTTAAAATATATCTCAGCAAAAGATGTGTTTAACAGTCTCGGGCCCATGCTTCAATCCCGTTTGGGAGAATTAAAACCTTATGAGCCAACAAATACTCTTATTATTTCTGATTATGGCTCCAATATTGACCGCATTATGAAAATTTTAAGACAACTTGATGTCCCGGGCTTTGAAGAACAGCTTGAAGTGATTCGCGTGCGCCATGCTAAAGCTTCTGAGCTTGCAAAGCTAGTTGACCAAATTATTAATAAAGGCAAACCAAATCCTAGCCAAGGTGGGGGGTTCACAACTGGTATCCCTCGGTTTAACACCCTAGGCTCTACTCAAGGCTCAAGTAGTGAAGCTTATTCTTTAGTTATTCCCGATGAGAGAACAAATACTTTAATTGTTGTAGGTAACACACAAGGAATTGATAAAATAAAAGGCCTTGTTAGAAAACTTGACTTTAAACTTAACCCCGAAGATCAAGGCGGAGTTTATGTTTACTATGTACGCTTTGGGGATGCAGAAAAAATATCTGCCACCCTTTCCGGTCTTGCTCAGCAAAATGCTTCAAACGCAAACACACCACCTAATCCTTTCGGAGCACCCGCAGTTCAGCAAAAAACTGCTATTTTTGGCGGAGATGTAAAAGTTGTGGCAGATAAAACAACAAACTCTTTAGTTGTTACTGCAAGTAAACAAGATTACGAAGTTGTAAAAAGTATTTTATCTAAATTAGACGTTCCCCGAGATCAAGTTTATGTTGAAGGTATTATTATGGAACTAAATGTTGGCACCCTTAAGCAGTGGGGAATAAATTATTACCAGTTATCTGGTAGTAGCTTTGCTGGAAGATCTGGTTTTGCAAGTAATTCAGGGGCAGCTTCTTCAATATTAGACATAAATAGCGACAAAGGTGCTGTGCTTGGTTTTGGAGGAGGAGCTACCGTTTCAGTGACACCTCCTGGAAGCACACAAGCTATATCAATCCCCTCTTTAGTGGGTTTTATTAATTTTTTATCAAGCATTACAAATACAAATATTTTAAGTACCCCTCAAATCATGGCTCTTGATAACGAAGAGGCTGAAATTGAAGTTGGTGCCAACGTTCCTGTGGGTTCAAGTAGTACTCAAAGCGCTACAGGCACAACCACTTCTCAACAAAGAGAAGATGTTACAATTAAGCTTAATATTAAACCACACATAAGCCCTGGCTCAAACACTATGCGTCTTGAAATTACACAAAGTATAAAAGACATAAGCCAACAATCTGTTAATGCAAAAAATTTAAGTGATAATGCTCTGGCTTATACAAAAAGAAATACTAAAACAAGTGTGATTGTTCATGATAAAGATACCATTGTTATAGGCGGATTAATGCGGGATAGAGAAAACGTAAGCGTGACAAAAGTTCCGCTATTAGGAGACATTCCCATCTTGGGCTGGCTCTTTAAGGGCAAAAAGGTAGAGCAAGAAAAAGTAAATCTCATGATGTTTTTAACGCCAAGAATTGTCAGAACATCTGAGGCATCAAGCCAACTTGTAAAAGATAAAATGAATGAAAGATTAAATTTTATCCAACGTAGTATGGGCGGAAAAGATGGCCAAGGAGATCTTATTGACCAACTAAAATTAAAGCAAAAGGATAATAATTAATGGCCGCAGATGCCATCCACACCCTACTTGTTAAGCACACCACATTGACAGAGGAGCAAATAAATGAAGTTTTATTGCTCACTAACTCGCAAGGTGAAAAGCTTTTAGATAAGTACACAAAATTAAACCCCACTAACAGTGATGAGGCTTTACAAATTTTGTGTCAGCACTTTTCTATTGAATATTTAAAAGATATTCCGGTAAACGATATTGCCGCAGATTTAGTACGTGATATCCCAATAAATTATGCTAAACAGTTTGAAGTTTTGCCGTTTAAAAGTGAGCCTGACCAGGTTAAAATATTAACCAGCAACCCCTTTAATTTTAAAATTTTAGATGATATGCGCACTTTATTTTCAAGGCGCATTGTCCCTATTGCTTGTGGAAGTTTAAAAATTCAAGATGCGATAAATAAAGTCTATGAAAAATCCACTGCTGCATATGAAAGCATAGAAGGTCTTGAAGAAGGCGATTATGATTTTGATGAACCCATTGATCTACTACAAGCCACTGATGATGATGCTCCTGTTATTAAATTAGTTAATTCTCTACTTTTTAGATCTGTAAAAGAAAAAGCATCAGATATTCACATTGAACCTTATGAACGAGACATGGTGGTACGCTTTAGAATTGACGGTGTTTTATACGATATTTTTAAACCACCTAAGAAACTTCAAAATTCAATCACTTCTCGTGTAAAGGTTATGGCCAATTTAAATATTGCCGAAAAAAGACTCCCCCAAGACGGAAGAATACCAATTAAAATGGCCGGAAAAGATATTGATATTCGTGTGAGCACTGTGCCCACCGCTCATGGTGAAAGAATCGTGATGCGTTTACAAGATAGAAGTAATGTTATTTTAGAACTTCCGCAGCTTGGCTTTAGCGAAGATCAAATGAAGCTCATTCATGAAATTGTACACAAACAGCACGGAATATTTTTGGTCACAGGCCCTACTGGTTCTGGTAAATCTACAACTTTATATGCCTCTATTATGACTATCAACGATTCAGAAAAAAATATTATTACCGTTGAAGACCCAGTGGAAAATAGAATTCATGGTATTGGTCAAATTCAAGTAAATCCAAAAATAAATCTTACTTTTGCAAACGGTTTACGCGCAATTTTACGTCAAGACCCAGATGTTATTATGATTGGTGAGATACGTGACCTTGAAACCGCAGAGATTGCTATTAACTCCTCACTCACTGGTCACTTAGTACTCTCAACCATTCACACCAATGATTCTGCTGGTGCATTACCAAGACTTATTGATATGGGTTGTGAACCCTTTTTAGTAGCCTCTTCATTAGTTGGAATTTTAGCACAACGCTTGATCCGCAACCTGTGCCCTAATTGTAAACAGCCCTACATCCCTACAGATGCTGAGCTTGCTAGTGTTGAGCTTACCCGAGAGCAGGCCAATAAGGGAACGGTTTTTAAAGCTGTGGGTTGTGAAAAATGTAATCAAAAAGGTTATATTGGAAGAAGTGTTGTCAGTGAATTACTAGTCATTACTGAGCCTATTAGACAACTCATTTTACAAAATAAAGACAGCTTAACTATTAAAAAGCTTGCCCAAGAGCACGGCATGAAAACACTTAGAGAGGATGGCGCACAAAAAGTATTACGTGGTGTTACTACTATTGAGGAGCTTCTCTCTACAACCCAAGAGGATACCTAATCATGCCAGTATTTGAGTACCGCGGGGTTAATAGCGCTGGCAAAACCATTAAGGGTAATATTGAGTCTGATAACGTAAAAAACGCTAGAGCAAAACTTAAAAAAGATGGTGTTTTTGTAACTGAGCTTAAAGATAAAAAACAACTAAGCTTAAAAAAAACTTCAAAGCTTAGCTCGGGAGGCTCTGTCAGCGTTCAAGATTTATCTTTAATGACTCGACAACTTGCCACTTTAATTAAATCTCAGATCCCGCTTGTAGATGCTCTTGCGGCTCTAGTGGATCAGGTTGACAATTTAGTTTTAAGAAGCGCTGTAAGTGATATTAGGCAAATGGTTACAGAAGGTTCAAGCTTTCACAAGGCATTGGGAAAATATCCAAAAATATTTTCAAACATTTATATTTCTATGTGTGAGGCTGGCGAGATGTCCGGAACATTAGATATTATTTTAATTCGCCTTGCGGAATTTACTGAAAAACAAAATGAGCTTAGAAACAAAGTGCGCGCCGCTATGATGTACCCTATGATCATGGCTTTTTTTGGTTTTGCCGTCATGATTGTTATGTTTGTTGTAGTTATACCCAAAGTGACACAAATATTTGAAGATTTGGAAAAACAACTCCCCTGGTACACTGAGGTTTTAATTGGAATTAGTAAATTCATTGCTGATTATTGGCTTATGCTGATCATAGGTTTTGTCGCAAGCATTTTAATGTTTTTAAGATGGTCCAGCTCTGAGAATGGTCGTCCCAAATGGGATGCAATGAAATTAAAAATTCCTGTTGTAGGAAAGCTTGTGAGAATGATCGCGGTTTCAAGGTTTGCTAAAACATTAAGCACCCTTTTAGCTGGAGGAGTTCCCATGCTTAATGCCTTTGATATTGTAAAAAATGTTGTTGATAACAAAGTTTTTGAAAGAGTCATTATTGAATGTCGAGACCAAGTATCAGAGGGTAATAGTGTGGCCGGCCCTTTAAAAAAATCAGGAGAATTCCCCCCCATTGTGACCCACATGGTTAATATTGGTGAAAAAACTGGCGAGCTTGAAAACATGCTCACCCAAGTGTCTGAAGCCTATGATTTTCAGGTAAATGTAGCCATTTCTGGTCTAACCAGCATACTTGAACCCATAATGCTTATTTTTATGGGTCTTATTGTAGGATTTATTGTGTTTTCCATTATGATTCCAATTTTAGAGATGAGTAATATTGCTGGCTAAAACAATTGACCATGGTATAGTAAAATGCGTATTATTATTTATATAAATACCCACAAATCGAGAGGAAAAATGCTGGAAAACAAAAACTTTAAAATGATAACAAATCAAAAAGGTATGACCCTTATTGAAATCATGATTGTGCTTGTGATCATTGCAACAATGGGTACGGTTTTGGTGACACAAGTAAATAAGCAACTAGAAAAAGGCCGTATGAATCAGGCAAAAATTCTTATTGCTGAGGTGGGGAAAAACCTTGACCAATATAACTTAGACTGCGGGGCTTACCCAACAACTGATCAAGGTATTAACGCACTCCTAACGCCACCAGGAAGTGGTTGCGCTAACTGGGGACCTGAACCTTATTTAAAGAAAATGCCAAAAGATCCTTGGAACTCTGAGCTTTCCTATTCAAGCGATGGTTCAAAATACATTTTAAAGTCTTATGGAAAAGACAAAAAAGAAGGTGGCGATGGATATAATCGCGACATCTCAAGCGAGGATTTGTAAAAAATCTGGTTTTAGCCTTGTAGAAATTCTTGTAGTCCTTGTTCTAATAGCTCTTGTGGTCTCTGTTGGTGGACCAAGACTATTAAAAACCTTTGGCTCTCCATCAAAAAAAATCGTTAGAAATTTAGTTGTTTTAACTAAACAAATTCATAACAGTGCAAAGCTAAAAAACAGAACTTATAGAATTGTTATTGAATTTCAGAACTTAGAGAAAAAAATCCCACAGAGATTTTATGTTGAATCTGCAGGCGCTAACTATTTAGTGGAGCCTGTAAAAGACCAAAAATATAAAAGAAGTATCATTGAAAAAGATGAAGAGTCGCCCTTTAGCCCTGACGCCTCTATTATGAAAAAACCAATTGAGCTTCCCAAAGGAATAAATTTTTTAGCTGTAGAAACAGAAAACTATGAAGCCCCAGTTACTGAGGGAAAAGCTTATGTTCATTTTTTCCCTCAAGGGCTTATTGAACGCTCAATTATAAAACTCATTGATTCTAATAAAAAAGAAACTTCTTTAATTATCAACCCCCTTACCGGTCGAGTTGATGTCATTGAAGGCAACGTGCAGCTAAGGGATATTATTCCATGAAAAATACAAACGGCTTTACCCTTATTGAGGTTTTAATTGCACTTTTAATTTTAGCCTTTTCTATGACGGTTTTAATGCAAAGTTGGGGAGGCAATTTTAGAGCCATTAAAAAAGCTAGGACTTACTCCATTGTTACACAGCTATTGCAAAAAAAAGTTATCGAATTTGAATTATTAAATAAAAAGAAATCTGCTCTTGAGATTCCAGAAGAAGAAAAAGGAGATTTTGGAAGTGATTACCCAGAGTACCGGTGGGAAATAAAAACTCAGCCTTTTAAGTTCCCCAACCTTTTTCCAATGCCTGAAAATTCTTCCGACGGTGATATGGCTCAAAAAATAATTAAAGAAATGCAGGATTATTTTGAAAAAACCGTAAGAGAAGTATCAGTCACAGTTATTCAAAAGGCTGCAAAACGAGAAGTCAAATACACTATAAACACTTTTTTTGTTGAGTATGATCAGGAGCTCCCCCTTGGCAACTAAGCATGGTTTTACTCTTATTGAGATTCTTATTGCCATATTAATCCTGGCTTTTATGTCTTCTATGACAGCTATAAGCATTCAAAGAAGTATAAAAATAAAATCAAAAGTAGAAAAAGAAATTGATGATGACTCACAGCTTAGAGAAACTGTTGCACTTTTAGTAAAAGATATTAACCTTGCCTTTCAGTGGGTTGATGTAAATGAGTTAGTAAAAAATCAAATTGTTAAAGAATATAAGGCTCAAGGAAAGCCCTCTCCATTTGGTGAGCCCGTCCCTAACCTGGCCCCTGTTGTGCCATTAGAAAAACTTACTTTTTTTGAAGGCACCTCTGATTCTTTAAAATTTACAACTTTAAGTAATGAAAGAATAATTAAAAACTCCAAAGAAAGTGACCAAGCCGTAGTAAATTATTATTTAAAAAATGTAAGATCCTATAAAGATAAAAAAATGTCTCAGGGTCTTGTAAAAAGTATTTCGACTATTTTAGATGGTGATCTTGAAAAAAAAGGTAAAGAAACAGTTCTCATTGAAAATGTTAAAAGCCTTAATTTTAGATTTTTACCTTCAGATATAACTGAGCTTTCAGATTCCTCTTGGATGAGCTCATGGAAAAGTTTTGAAACACTTGATGAAAAAACTTTAGCAAAGTTTCCGGCAGCTGTTGAGATTAATATTGTTGTTGAAAGAGATGGAAGAAAAAGTGCTATTACTACAGTGGCAGCCCTTAATATGATAGGCGAACCCATAAAGCTTGCAGAACCAAAAGCCCCAGTACCCGCAACCCCTCCCGCCCCAAGCACTGGAGGTACTAATAGATGAGAAATCAAAGGGGTATTGCCATGCTAGTGGCTCTTTCAGCTGTTTTGATAATGACTTTTTTAGCTGTGGAAGTTGGTTATAACACCTCAGTGGAATTAGCTGTAGGAGTAAGTCAAATGGATAGGCTCAAAGCCTACTACCTAGCTAGAGCAGGTGTTAAAATAAGTTTACTAAGAATTAAAATTTATAAAACCATTATTAAACGCTTTGGTAATTTAACTGGTCAGCAAAAAAGCATGGTTGAAATGATTTGGTCCTTCCCACTAGTGTGGCCCCCTAATGCAGCATCAAGCATGGGACTTGTCGATAAACAAGAATTTGATAAGGCTGTTAAAAATAGTCTCATGGATGGCTCCTTTATGACAACTATTGAGCCGGAGGGTAATAAGATCGATGTTACTGATCTCATCTCTCCATCCAAAATTTTGAAAGAGTCAAGCTACAACCAACTTGTAGCTATTATTAAAAATAAAATTGATGAGGATGATGATTGGGCAGATTTAAACAGAAATCTAAAGCCAGAAGAAGTAGTCAATAATATTACCGATTGGATGGACGAAGATACTCAGAGTTTAAATGGCGGGGATGAAAATAGTTATTACTTTAACATTGATCAAAAATTAAAGCCTACAAACCGCCCCTTTAAAACTCTTAATGAATTACATATGGTAGCAGGTGTTACAGATGAAGTTTTTAATCATTTACTACCAAGGATCACCCTTTATGGAATTAAAGGTATAAATGTCAACACGGCTTCTAAAGAGGTTATCAGAAGTATTGATAAGCAAATTGATGACAAAGTAGCTGATGAAATAATTCAAAGGCGCACTGATCCAGACCAAGGTCCGTTTACAAGCATTGATGACTTCACAAATTTTTTAAGAAACAAAATTAATATAGAGAATTTTAATAAAAATCCGCCAATACCTCTGTACTTTGAATCAGAATTCAATTTTCGGATAAAAAGTCGTGGTTTTTACAAAAAAGCACAGAGAGAAATCTTTGCGATTATCTATGACTTTGATAAAGTAAAAGAACAGCTTGTTGCAGTGCTGCCAACACCATCACCGTCGCCTAGCCCAACTCAAGGCAATGCGACTAACCCAAATCAGCAGCCTTCACCAAGCCCAAGTCCATCGCCAAAGCCAAGTTCTTTGCCGAGTGGACCACCACAAATTGTATTTTGGCAGGAATATTAGATGCGCATCATAGGTATAGACATCGGTAATTACAGTATCAAAGTAGCAGAGATTGCTGCCCATAAAAATACCATCACATTGAAAGATTTTTATGAAGTAGAGCTTAACCATGAACAAGGCATAGATATTAGGTTTGAAAAAGTTCAAAAATTAAAAGACATTGCAGCCAAATATGATCCGCTACAAACAAAGTTTGTCTTAGCCTTGGGTTCAGAACTTGTTGTCTCAAGAGTATTAGATTTTCCATTTATTGAAAAAAGAAAAATAATTCAAAGTCTTCCCTTTGAGTTAGAAGACAATATTCCATTAAATAACGAACAAGCCATTTTTGATTTTAGAAAAATATCTCAGACCCAAAATTCAAGTCATGTTTTAGCAATTGCAGCACATAAAAAACATGTAAAGGAAATTCTTGAGCTCTTAGATGATTGCGGAATTGATGCTGATATTATTTCAGTTGATGGTATTGCACTTTCAAATTTAATTGAAACCTCAGAGGTTTTTAATCAACAAGCAGAAGATGCTTTTGCAGTTTCAGATATTTACCTTCACATTGGTTATAAAAAAACCATTATAAACGTAACAAAAAATGGAGCCCTTTGCAGCTCACGTGCAGTTTATTTTGGTGGTTATGACTTAGTCACCAATGTAAGCCGAGCATATGAAATTCCACATTTAGAAGCCCTTAAAGGAGTGAAGGACAATGGTTTTGTATTAACTTCCCATGAAGGAGCTGATGAAGATCAAATCGCCTTTAGCCAAGTTATTTCTGATGGTTTAAATATTCTCATCTCAGAAGTTAAAAGAACCATGATTGATCTTAAAGCTGAAAATAAATTAAATTACAGAAATATTTTTCTCTCAGGTGGAATGTGTGGGCTTATAAATTTAAATGCCTACATTACAAAAGAAACTGAAGTCTCGTGTGTTATTAAACACTCACTACCTTCTTTTTTATCTTCGGAAATTGCTTTATCCCCTCAATCTGAAAAAGTAGCCGCAGTAGCTATAGGACTTGCCATTGAAGGAGTTAGAAAGCCCACCAGCCCTGCTATT
The DNA here is from genome assembly GCA_016715815.1 of Oligoflexia bacterium. Lineage (GTDB taxonomy): Bacteria > Bdellovibrionota > Bdellovibrionia > JABDDW01 > JABDDW01 > JADJXN01. The sequence goes on along the minus strand of JADJXN010000001.1, from coordinate 542,819 downwards.
AATTTAAGAAAAAATGAGTTTGTTAAACAAAGTCAAAGCTTAAAGGCTTTCTATGAAAAAAATAAGAGTGTTATTTTATCCTCCCTTGTTGTTTTTAGTATCTTTTTTATTTACAGCTTTATGCGATATTCTTTTACAGAAAGTAATCTTGCGGCCATTGACCAACTTATTAGTGACCAATCAAAATCAAACACTTTAGGCTTAACTAAGGCACAAGCAAAACCAGAGGCCATTAAAAAATTTGTGAAAGAAAAAATGGTTGAGCTTGAGTCTAAAAAGAAAATTATTAAGTACAATCAAATGCTTTCCGCTATAGAAATTATGAAACACATTTCTTCAAGCGTGCCTTCAAAAAACCAGATTAAACTAGATATTACATATTTTAAAATTAATGGGGAAAATGTCTCACTTGAAGGAACTGTTGCTAACAAAGATGAATTTAGCTTGTTACAAAGAAAGCTCAGCCAAGTTCCACAACTATCTCAACTTAAAATTGGCCCTGCTCCGAAAGCTGATACAGGAAAATATTTCTTCCAAGTTTCAATGAATTATAAGCGCAATAAGGCAAAGGATGCTCAATGAGTGCGTTGAAAGAATTTTTTGAAAATTTAAAGGAAAGACTAAGTGCACTACTTGCCGAACAGCAAGAAAGTGAACTATATATTAAATTAAAAGACCAGTATGAGGAACTACCACCAAACACACAAAAGCTTGTAAAATACTTTTCTTATTTATTAGTTTCAATGTTCTTACTTTGGATGCCAGTAACAAATATTTTAGATTCCCTAGATCAAAACAATGAATTTAGCGATAGACGTTATGCCGTAAAAGAATTTTTAAAATTACAAAGGGAATTTTCTCAGATTCCAAATGTTCCTACAGCACAAGCTCCAATAAATTTTAAAGGCACAATGGATCAAAAAATCATTGCTCAAGGGGTAACAACCTCTCAAATAAGAGAAGCCAGTGCTGATAATAAAAGCACACTACAAGATGTTGAAGTAAATGGAATAAGGTACTTCATACAACATGTGACAGTTAAGCAAGCCCTTAACATTGCCTATGAATTAGAACAGGTTGATAAAAGTTTAAAGGTTGAAGATTTTGAACTTATAGCTGAACAAAAAGACCCTCACTATTATGATTTAAAATTAAGACTTATTAATTTTACTCCCAAATCAACTCAGAAGGTTTCCACAAATGCTAAGTAGCTTTTTTGGCTTTTTTAGAAAGCAAAAGTCAAAAATAATGCTTGGAATGTTTTTATTTATCATTTTTTTATACTTATTTTTTCCATTTAATGATTTAGGAGATTTAGTCTCCGCTAAGGTTTCAGAAGCAACACAAGGACAAGTTTTTGTTAGTTTTGATAGACTAAATTTAAATATTATTCCAAGTCCTGGCATTACTTTATCTGAAGTTATTTTAGAAACCCCAGGTATTCCTATTTTGAAGGCAGGCGAGCTGATAGCACGTCCAAGTATTTTAGGGATTATTACTTTTAAACCAGGTATTAGTTTATTTGCCGAGAACTTTTTAGGTGGAGATTTTAGTATTACCACCAGAGGAGCTGAAAAAAATAAAAATGGTAATAGAAAGCAAAAATTGGATTTAAACTTTGAAGGGTTAAAATTAGAAAACTTAATTCAACTTTTTGACTCAAGCCTTCAAGTTAATGGAATTGCTCAAGGTGAAATAAGCTCATTAGTAGATGTTGATTTCACAGAGCAGCCTAAGAGTGATTTAAAACTAAATATTGATAAATTAGTCCTTGATGAAACTGATATTGTTATGCAAGGTCTACCTATAAACATACCAAAAATTTCTTTAAATAAGCTCATTTTAGAGGCCAAATCGGAAAACGGAAATTTAAACATATCAAAATTCAGCTTTGGTGGTACTGGTCAAGACCTTACGGGACAGCTAAGTGGACGGATTAACTTAAATGTAATAAAAAGTGGAACATTAGTAAGTATGCAACCCGGTGGTTTTGATTTAAATTTAAAATTTACAATGAGCGAAGTATTAAAGCAAAAATTGTCTAGCTACTTAGGCTTATTGCAAAGTTATTTGGTAGCGCAAAATACATATAGTTTAAAAATTACTGGAAGTAGTTTTTATGGAATTCCTCAAATTACTAAAGGACCTTAAATCTTTTTGTTACTGAACAACAAATTCTGAGAAATAAACGTCACGTACTGTGCCTTTTAATAAAAGCTGATTCATGGCCGTCATAATCTGGTCTTTTAATAAAAGCTTTCCCTGAATGGATTCAATATCTCTATATTTTTTAGAGTTAATAATTTTAACAATCTCATCTCTAGCAACAGGTGTTTTCTCAACAACCTCCACATAGCCGTCTTCATTAAGCATTTCTAGCTCTATTGTGGTATTAACAAGCTTGCGAGGTTTTTCATCAAGATTGACAATGAAGCGGTCAAAGGTAAAGCGTACATTAGCTTCTTCTCTAATAAGTCTGTCTTCATTAAGCGCTGCTTTTTGATTTTCTTCTGTAATAGGTACTCTCTTATCTAAAATCTTAATTTTATAGATCATAATCGTGCCACCTAGCATAATAAAGCAATTAAGTCCTATAAAGGCATTCATGAGTATTTGAGGTAGCCTTTCGGCAAGGGTTGGCCCCTCTTTTTTAGGTTCTTCCTTTTTTTCTTCTTTATTCTCTTCTGCCATAACAATTACTATATCGGACGAAGGTCTAATTTCATGATGATTTTAGGGGGTTTTTTTTAAGTAAATTTTTTGATTTTTTTAACTAACCAGCCGAAACTTAAATAGAATGTTTAAAGTATTAACAGTTTTACTAACATTTGCTGTTGTAAGCCATGCTAATGAATATAGAAACCTAGTACCTGAGGGTTTTGTATCCTTGGTTCCAGGGGTGTTCTCAGACACTGCCATATTTGTCGATAAATCTAAAAAGAAGCTCTTTTTGATTAAATACGTAGATAATAAACCTCAGGTTGCAGCTGAATATGATGCTGATTTAGGCAAAAAGCCAGGGGATAAACACTCCACAGGGGATAACCGTACACCTGAGGGAATATATTTTTTTGAAAAACAAATCGATACTACCCAACTTAACTTTGAAAAATATGGGTTTATGGCTTTTGTGACAGATTACCCAAACTTTTTTGACCGCCTTAGTGGTAAAAGCGGTTATGGCATCTGGCTTCATGCTATCGCTGATACTGTAAGCCTGGAAAGAGGAAGCCAGGGTTGTGTTGTAGTAAGAAACGAGACCATTAAAAAGCTTGAGCCTGAAATTAGAATTAAGCACACACCGATTTTAATTTTTAATCAAATTAATTGGGTAGGTTTAGATAAAGCCAGCCAGGAAAAAGAAAAGTTAAAGCGAACTTTAAGTGAATGGAAGTCAAGTTGGCAGTCTAAAAATATTGAGCAGTATATAAGCTTTTATCATCCTGATTTTAAATTTGGTAAAATGAATCTTAAAAAAAACAAGGAATATAAAACTGAGCTTGCTCAAAAATATTCAGAAATTTCAATTAAGCTAACTGAACCACAAGTTTTAGAACATAATGGCAACATTGTCGCTAAATTCTACCAAGACTATTCAAGCCCTGAACATGCTGATTTTGGTGAAAAAATCCTTTACCTAAAAAAAGTTGCTGATGGCTTTAAAATCATTGGCGAGTTTTGGGAACAAGCCCCTGATTTAAGCAAAAAAACTGCTGCCATTTATTAGTTTAAAACGGAATTTCTTCGTTTGAGTCGAATGCTGGCTCTGGCACAAAATCTACATCAGAAGAATCAGACTTATCTGCACCACTGACAGCTCCACCACCAGCTGATGCGCCGGCAGAACCTAAGAATTGAACTGTTTGAGCATTAATTTCTGTGGAGTATTTTTTCTGTCCTGAAGTTTTGTCATCCCAGCTTCTTGTTTGAAGGCGCCCCTCAACATAAACTTGACGTCCCTTTGATAAATGCTGACCACAAATTTCAGCAAGCTTACCCCACACCACTACTCGGTGCCATTCGGTACGCTCTTGTTTTTGGCCTTGTTTATCGGTCCAATTTTCACTTGTAGCCACACTTAAACGAGCCACGGCCTGCCCACCTGGAGTGTATCTTAATTCTGGATCCCCACCAAGACGACCTACTATAATAACTTTATTTACACCTGACATTGTTTACCCCCTATTACTTTAAAAATTATTGCTGTGGAATTTGTGCCTCTTCATCAATGTGAAGGGGCTCGCAATTTGAAACATCATCGTTTAAAGATTTTAAATGCTTATCAAGTTGGTCTTTTGTGATAACTTCGTGTTTTAAATTCCACTCAACCATCCGTGTGTCGTACTCAAAAGGTGTCACTTGTGCTTTTTTCATCTTTATTGACTCCTAATTCCAATATTTTGGTTTATTATCCTTGTTAAAATCCGTCTCATTATTTACCACAAGTTTCAATTTTTGAGACTTCTTTTTTCTAACCAGCGCCCTATTTTGAATAAAAGGTAATAATTTCAGAAAGATAAAACCTACAACAAGCCCCAGTATATGGGAAAAGCTTGTCATGCGCCCATAGCCTGAACCACGGTTTAGTACCATTAGAATTTCAATGGCTGCTAAAATCAGCACAAAATACTTAGCTCTCATTGGGAAAAGGAACATAAAATAGACAATTCTCTCACCAAAGATCATGGCATAAGCCACCATTAAGCCAAATAAGCTAGCTTGGGGGCCCATAAGTGGGTAGGTCAAAAGTTGGGCTTGTGTAGTTAATATGGAATAAATGAGTGCGCAACCTGAGTACAAAATTGCCGCTACAACACCACAAACTAAAAAGTAGGTGGCAAAAAAGCGCGAACCCCAAAACCTCTCAAGCTCACTTCCTAACCACCAAATTAAAAGCAGATTGAAAATAAAAGTAAAAACACTTAAATCACTCACAAAAAGATAAGTAAGTGGTTGCCAAATAAAATAATCTCTTAAAAAACTAATAGGGCTTAAAGACAGCCAGGCTGACACAAATGGTTGGGGCAATACATATTGCTCTAGTATGACTTGGCCTATAAACCAAACAGATACACTAATTATAATTAATATTTTTGCAACTGGGGTAAGAGGTATAACACTAGCCATGTTTTGCCTCATAAAACATCCTTTGAGTTTTGCTTTTGACTTAACTCAACTAATACTCCCCCTGTTGATGAGGGATGAATAAATGCCACAAGACAATTATGTGCTCCCTTAACTGGGCTTTCATTTATAAGCTTTATCCCTAGGGCCTTAAGCTGGTTAAGAATTTTATGGATATCCTTAACTCTTAAGCATATGTGGTGAATACCGGGGCCTCTTTTTGAAATAAATTTTGCAATGGGGCTATCAGCTTGTGTTGCCTCTAATAATTCAATATTAGCGTTATTTGCTAAAGCAAGCATGCCTACTTTTACTTTTTGATCGCTCACAACTTCTGGATTTTTATCTTCATTAAAGCCTATGGCTTTCCAAAATGGATAAGAAGTATCTAAAGACTCTACAGCAATACCTATATGATCAATTTCAATTTGAGCTTTACTCATAATAGGGTTTTAACCTTTCATAGGTTGTCTCAGGGGATTCACTAACCACCTTTGTTCCAGCAATAATGGGCATAAAATTAGAGTCCCCGTCCCAACGAGGCACAATATGGTAATGCAAATGATCTACAATCCCAGCCCCACCAGTACGACCTATGTTCATACCAATATTTAGCCCCCCTGGTTTGTAGGAATCCTTAATAGCTGAGTAAGTTTTAAGTAATAAGTCATTAAGCTCCAAATATGCCTCTTGGGGTAAGAGTGGTAGCTCTGCTACATGATTATTTGGAATAACCATGGTGTGGCCATTGTTATAAGGATATTTATTTAAAATAACTGAGCAGTATTTGCCTTTATATAAAACTAAAGTTTCAACGTTTACGTCTTTTTGAACTGCATCGCAAAAAACACATGGGACGTCTTGCACTTTATCCCTGCCCTTTTTGATGTACAAAAAGCGCCATGGTGTAAATAGCACATCTCTTAGTTTTTTCTCAGCCATATTTTAAAACCGGCTCAAAGGTAACAAATAAAGCGGTTTGCCTATAAGCTCCAACGCTAGAGTTTTTTTAATTGCTCCAAAAACTGCTTCATCCTCATCTTCTCTATCTAAAAATAAATCAATAAGGCGCTTTTTCTTTGTTGGCGGGTAGTAAATTTCAGGCTCACCCTTAATTCCAGCAAGCTTTGCTGCAACATTAACCGCTTCTTCAAGCCCGCCCATACTATCTGCTAAACCTTTTTTAACAGCTTGTTCACCTGAAAAAATACGGCCATCTGCTATTTGCGTAACAGCTTCCATTTTCATTTTTCTGCCAGTAGCAACTGCAGTTTTAAATTGCATGTGAACACTATCTATCATCCCTTGAATAATGTCTTTCTCAGCTGGTGTCATGGTTCTGAATTCACTACCAATATCTTTATATTGACCAGATTTTACTACATAGCGGTTAATCTTGGCCCATTCATAGAGTTTACTAATATTAGCAAACTCCATAATCACACCAATGCTTCCAGTAATAGTTCCTGGGTTTGTTACAATTTTATCACATCCGGCAGCTATGTAGTAAGCACCACTTGCAGCCACACTTCCAAGGCTACATACAATTGGCTTACCTTCTTTTTTTGTAGCTAAAATTTCATCATAAATTTCTTGGCTTGGCCCAACTACTCCACCAGGGGAATCAAGTCTTACTACAATGGCTTTAACTTCTTTTGCCTCACGGTATTTTTTAATAGATTTAATAAAAGCTCTTGAATCTGTAATGATGCCTTTAACATCTATTATAGCTACAGAATTATTTGCTAAAGAAGGAACCCTATCACTAAATGCAGTGTAAAGGGCTCCTCCAATTGCTACTAAAACTAAAACCGTTGCGGCTCCAAATATTGCAAGAAGTACTAAAAGCGGGTTTTTTTTCATTTGTTAGTCTTTTTTCAGTTTAAGTTGATCTCCAAAAACATCGCCAAAGCTGGTTTTAGACGAAGACTTGCCATACTGTGCAGAATCGCTCTCACCTTTGTACGCAACAAGCTTAGCACTTAAGCCAATCTTTCTTGCATCACGGTCAAGGCTAATTACTTCTGCTTTTAGCTGAGAACCAACTTTAACTACATCTTCAATTTTTTCAACGCGGTCTAATGAAAGTTCACTAATATGGATTAAGCCTTCAATTTCAGGCTCAAGCTCAACAAACACGCCAAAGTCTGCAATTTTTGAAACCTTAACGTCATGCTGAGTTCCTACTGAGTATTTATCTAAAGCTTCTGTCCATGGGTCTTTTTCAAGTTGTTTTACACCAAGGCTGAATCTTTCATTTTCCATATCAACGCTTAATACAACAGCTTTAATGGTGTCGCCTTTTTTGTAAACCTCTGATGGGTGATTAACTCTTTTTGTCCAAGAAAAATCACTGATATGAACAAGGCCATCAATGCCTTCTTCAATTCCAATGAAGACACCAAAATCAGTGATGGATTTAATTTGGCCTTCAATAACAGTTCCTGGAGAGTATTTTTCTTTTAAAGCAACCCATGGGTTTTCCTCAAGTTGCTTCATACCTAAAGAAATACGACGGTTAGCGGTATCAATGTCTAAAACAACAACATTCACAACATCGTCAACAGAAAGTACCTTTGAAGGGTGTTTTACTCTTTGTGTCCAGCTCATTTCACTAACGTGAATAAGGCCTTCAATGCCTTCATCAAGTTCCACAAATGCACCATAATCAGCAAGGCTTACAACTTTGCCTGAAAGTTTTTGACCTAATTGGTATTTTTGTTGAACGTTATCCCATGGATCCGCTTGAAGTTGTTTATAACCAAGGCTGACGCGTTCTTTTTCTTGATCATATTTTAATACTTTTACTTTTATCTCATCGCCTATATTTAATAGTTGTGATGGGTGTTTTACTCTTCCCCAGCTAATATCAGTAATGTGTAAAAGACCGTCCATACCACCTAGATCAATAAACACTCCGTAGTCAGTAATGTTTTTTACAATACCATCTACAATTTGGCCTTCACGTATTGTCTCAAGGGTTTGGTGCTTTAAGTGCTCTCTTTCTTTTTCTAAAAGAGCACGGCGTGAAAGAACAATGTTTCCACGCTTTTTATTAAATTTAATAACTTTAAATTTTAATTTCTTGCCAAGGTAGGAATCTAAGTTTCTCACAGGGCGTAGATCAATTTGAGAACCTGGCAAAAATGCTTTAACTCCAATATCTACACTTAAACCGCCCTTAACTTTGGCGATAACGGTTCCCTCAACAAGCTCTTCTTTTTCACATGCAGCAGAAATATCATTCCAAGCTTTAAGCATATCAGCTTTATCTTTAGATAAAACCACCATGCCGTTTTCATTTTCTACTTTATCAATGTAAACCTGAACTTCATCACCTGGTTTAATAGGTGCAAGACCCGTTGCTGTTTGAAATTCTGAAGAAGGAATAAGACCTTCTGATTTATAATTAATATCTACTAAAACAAAATCGCTATTAACTTCTAAAATACGACCTGTAACGACATCACCGACTTTAAAATCTTTTTCTTTAACTGAGGCTTCAAAAAGCTCTGCAAAAGATTTACCGTCGTCTTTGCGTCCGCCAGATTCTCTTAGCTCCTCAGCTTCAAGCTTTGCTAATAGAGCCTCTCTGGTGGCTGCGACTTTGTTTAACTTATTGGATTTGGATGAATTTTTTGTGGATTGTGACATGTGTATCAAAACTTCCTCTTCAACAAAATAGGGGGTTACAAACAAGCACCATTGCCGTTATGAGATCCCTTTTTTGCAAGGCTCATTTATACGGCTTAGGGGCGCGTAAAGTCAAAGAAAAAGCTTTTATTTACTATTTAGCTTTGCCTTATTATTGGCAGGTTTGCGCACATGTTCCACCAGAGTATGTTTTTTGACAATACTCTAAGCAGGTTGCCATACCAGCATAAATACACTTAGGATTTACCTCTTTGAATTTAGGCCAGTGCTGTATAACACATGTTCCACCTGAATAAGTTTTAAAACAAGATGCCATAATTGCTTTAAAGCCCTCAGCGTTTATGTAGCAATCCCCTGTACCACTTTGATTTGAGCCACCGCTTCCACCACTACAAGAAACCCTTGTTTCGGTATTAGATTTAATAATGGCTGTTTCACCTGATTGAAGGCTTAAATCTGCAGCAAATATATTCAAACTAATCAAAGTGGTTAGTGCTAAAATAAAAACTTTCATGAGTCCCCCTTTTAAAGCTTTTTATAAGCTTATTTGTTGGTTTTGTTTTTCCTGGTTAACTAATAAATCAATATGATCCCTTACCTTTTCTATTAGCTTATGAGGGGTGCTAGCCCCCGCAGTGATGCCTACACTATCAAGACCAATAAACCATTTAGGATCAATTTCAGATTCTGTCTCAACAAGGTAGGCTGAGCCTGCCTTTTTAAGACAAATTTCGTAGAGTTTTTGGGTATTTGAAGAGTTTTTACCACCTATTACTACAACTGCTTGCACCTTTTCTGCTAGCTCACTTGCCGCCTCTTGGCGATCTTTTGTGGCACTACAAATAGTGTTATGTAGCTTTACCTCTTTAAATTTTAATTGGCACTTTTCAACCACAGCATCAAGGGTGGCCCGCTTTAGGGTAGTTTGGCAAATTACACCCACCTTTTCTCTTGAAGGCAAGCTCTCAACCTCAGCTTCATCTTTAATAACGGCTACCTCACCATTTTCCACATAGCTTTTAACCCCTAAAATTTCAGGGTGTTTGGCATCACCCACAATAATTACAAAGTAGCCAGCCTGTGAGAGTTTTTTAGCAAAATTTTGAGGTACTTTTACTAAAGGACAAGTAGCATCTACAATGTTAAGCCCTTTAGATTGAGCTTCTTTTTGGGTTTCTATAGTAACTCCGTGACTTCTAAACACAACAGTGCCTTCGTTAATTTCATTTAAAGAATGAGCTACTTTTAAACCACGTTCTGAAAGTTCTTCCACCGCTTGTGGGTTATGAATAAGTGGGCCTAGGCTTTGTTTTGCCCCTTGCACTTGGGCAATTGTTTTTTCTGAAAGATTTAAGGCTCTTTCTACCCCAAAACAAACACCTGCAGTTTCAGCTATAAGGATTTTCATTAAGTGAATTTATAGCTCAACTTTATTGCTATGGCAACACTCCAATGGTAGTTGTTTTTAATATGAAATTTCAAAAATTTGAAACAAAGCGCCTCATTCTTAAAGAAATTACTATTAAAGACGCCCCTTCTTATGAAAAAAATTTTGTCGATTACGAGGTTATCCGCCACCTTGCCTCAACTGTTCCCTGGCCTTATCCCCCAAACGGCATTACAGATTTTATTAGCAACATCATACTTCCGAACCAAGGCAATGAACGTTGGTTTTGGGGAATTTATCTTAAAAGTAATCCATCTGAACTTGTAGGTGTTGTTGATCTTTGGAGAAATGGACGTCCGGAAAATCGTGGATTCTGGCTTGCAAAAAAACTATGGGGCCAAGGCATAATGACTGAGGCTGTGGAGCCAATAATAAATTATGCTTTTAATGAATTGGGTTTTGAGAAATTAGTATTTGCTAATGCAGTAGGCAACATTGCCTCAAGAAGAGTTAAAGAAAAAACTTGTGCAAAGTTAATTGATGTTAAACCGGCAAAATTTGTTGACCCTAAATATACAGAGCATGAAATTTGGGAGCTAAATAAACAAGATTGGATATTTTTTTATTCTGCCAAGACTGAAGTGTAATTGAAAAGTCCATTTCATTTAGCTGATTTAATAGTATGTATAATTCAATAATCCATTTTTAGCTCTTTGTTATGTATGATGAGTATGCACAAGCCTATGATGCCCTGAACAAAGTGTGGCTAGGTTTTCAAGACTGTCATCGCCACCGCGGCTTCTTGGAGTCATGTGGTGCACATGAAGCCAGCGCTTCTCAGAGCATCTAATGCCTTTTTGATCTACAAATGAGCATTGCCCGTTGTCTCTTAGGTCAACTTGCCTTGTGATGGATAAAGGCTTCTTTGCTAAACTAACCTGTCGCGCGACAGGCTGGGACTTTGCTTTTAAATAAATATCAACAAGAGCTTCTAAGGTCTCCTCTAATGTAACAGACTTTTGCCTTCTTTGTGCCTCTAGGTCTTGAACTTGCTTTAACTTTTCTGAAAGCTCATGAGAAACTCCAAGAGTTAAACTTAACCTAAGCTCTGTTATAAATTTAAGTCTTTCAGGGACTGCCTCTTTAGGAAAGCTTTTAGCTACTTCTTGCTCAAGCTTTTTCTGGGGTAATGTTTGCGCCATTTGCAGCCATTGATCTTGGTTAGCTGGTGTTAGAATAGGGGTGATCTTTCTTGCCTTTGAGACACTTAAGTCTCCGTTTTGAATAGCTTCTCTTAATTGAGGAACTTCTTTAGCCTTTCTAGCTACAGTAATAAAATTATAGGCCACACTTTCTGATAATTTTAAAATTTTAACGCAATACTCGTAAAGGCTTTTACAATCAAAATCTTGGTAAACCCTATATTCATCAACTTTTTGCAAAATATCTATAAGACTTGCTTCAGCTTTTTTAAAAGAATTAGCCGCTTCAAGGGCTTTATTGTGAATTTGCATTTGAAGAGTATTTTCTAAAATATTTGATTGCATTGTCATTAACACGTTCCTTTCTTAAGAATTTAAAGCAACCTTACCATGGGTTTTAAAAATCAGAATTCTGCGCTTTTACATTCTTTGAAATGCAATTATTAATTTAAATCCTGGCAACTGAGAGAGCCCTTGTGAGCTTAGAAAAACTAAAAAATCTTTAAATCAAAAGCAAAATTAAAAATGTTTAGCGGCGGCTCAGTTAAAGAGACAGAAATCATGTCAATATTTCTTTTAAAAAAGATTTAATTTTTATCAGCTTAGATATTTCAAAATTTTTAAGCTCAAATTCTTAAGACGTTTTTAATAAATACTCATCCACACTTTGACCTAACAACCTCTAAAATCTCCTGAACAACCTGCTCAATAGTCATATTAGAAGTGTCTATATGAATGGCATCTGATGCCATCGCAAGTGGGGCTGCTGCCCTAGTAGAATCGGCATGATCACGGCTTTGAAGACTTTCTTTTGCTTCAAAACCTTCGCGCCGAAGAGCTCTTGCATCAAGGCTTGCAGTTAAAAATATTTTTACATCAGATTCTGGAAATACTACTGTTCCGCAATCACGTCCTTCAGCCACAAGCCCTGGAGGTTTTGCAAAACTTCTTTGTGGTTCAAGCAAAGCTTGTCTAATTTCTGGCAATGCCGAAATGGTGCTTGCACGTTTGGCTGTTTTTTCATCAGAAAGCTGTGATGTTACATTTTCGTCATCAATAAAAACTTCTGTACCTTGTATGCTAGCTACAACTCTAAGTTTACCTTGAGAGTACAATTTTAAAAGCTCACCCGTTTGTTCTGTAGAATATTTTAAACTTAATAGAGCCATTCCTCTATAAAATGCACCTGTAGTTAAAAACGTGTAACCAAGTGCTTGAGCCACCTTTAAGCTCACAGTTGATTTTCCACTCCCTGCTGGGCCATCGATAGCTATAATTACACAACTCATAATAAAGCTTCCCTTAGAGCACTTATGGCTTTTTCGTTTTCAGTCATTAAACCCACAGACATCCTTAACCACGTAGGCAGATCATAGTTTTTAACAGGTCTTAAAATAATACCTTTTTTAAGCATTTGCTCAAAAACTTCAAGAGAATCTTTTTTTGTATCAAATAAAACAAAATTTCCCTGGCTGGGTAAATACTGAAGATTCATTTTTTTAAGCTCTTCATAGAAAAAATCAAGCCCCTGCCAGGTTAGCTTTTTTGTTTTTTCTAAAAAATCTATGTCTTTTAACGCGGCCATGGCCGCCACTTGCATTAAAGAATTTATATTAAAAGGTTTTCTGACTTTATTAACCAACTCACAAAGGCCTTCATTGGCAAACATTATCCCAAGCCTTAAGCCTGCCAGGCCATAAACTTTACTCATAGTTCTAAGGCTCACAACGTTTGAAAATTTTCTAACATATACATGACTGTTAGGGTAATCAGCAGCCCTAGTATATTCAAAATAAGCCTCGTCTATAACAATAATCACATCATTGTTGTTACCAAAATCTTCAAAAAAGGCATCCATCTCAGATTTTGTGTTGTAAGTACCTGTGGGATTGTTGGGGTTTGTTAAAAAGATAAGTTTATGTTTTGGCGTCCAGTGTTTTTTAAAATTTTTTAGATCAAATTTAAAATCACTTGTTTGTGGAACAAAAGTAGTATCACAACGGGCTACCTGGGCTGAAAGACGATAAGTATCAAAAGCCCTATGGCTTGTAAGAATTTTATCCCCCGGCTCACATACAAGTCTCACTAAAAAATCGCAAAGCTCATCACTTCCATTACCAAAAACTATGTTTTGCGGCCTAAATTCATAATACTTACTGATTTCTTCTTTAAGTTGAAAGCAACTTCCATCAGGGTAAAGGTTTAAAAGATGTAGGTTTTTCTTAATTGCATCAATTGCAAGGGGGGATGGCCCTAAAGGATTCTCGTTAGAGGCAAGTTTTATAACTTCTTTAATGCCATATTGCCTTTTTGTTTCCTCAATGGGCTTGCCGGGCGTGTAAGGAACAAGTTTAGTAATATATTCTGATATTTTTATCATTTTTTTATTTATTAATTTTCAATTTGGCTACATCATCATCGATGCACTGTGAGGAGTCAAGGGATGTCGTTGAATATTTATGCCGATATTCGTGAAATCTTTGCCGAGTTAACGCTCAATACCCCAAATGGGGAATTTCTATTTATCCGCTCATCAAATAGAAAAGATCAAATGCTTTTAGGCTTAAAAGATTGTTTTTTAAAAGCCAAAGAAATTTTAAACACTGATAACTTTTCACAATACACATTTAACTACCGTTCGGATAAAGCTGAAACCTTACTTAAAGAGCATTGGCTTTCACCCATTGGGCTTATTACCACTGAGGGTTTTCAAAATATTTTAGAAGTTCAAAATCAAAATAGATCTGAGCTCTTTTCTTTAAAAGCACAAAAGCAAAGACCCTTAATACATAAAGATTTTTGTTTTGGTATTTCAGAAAGAGTTAACGCCCAAGGTAGTATTGAAAAACCTCTACAAACAAATGAAATCAGTGTTATTGCAGAAAAATTACAATTATTAAATCTTAAAGAAGTAGTTGTTACTTTTAACCACTCAAAATTAAACCCCTCACATGAAAAATTGCTTCAAAAAGAGCTACAAAAACATGACATTAATACCTATTGCAGCCATTTTGAGTCAGGCAATGAGTATGAGCGTACTATTAATACAATAAAAACTATTGTTGAATTAAAAGCAGCCAAAGCAATGGGTGAAATTTTAGCTGGTTTTGGTTTAAGTAATGAGCAAATTAAAAAAACAACTCATGCTAAAAATTTAATTCAAGTATTTGAAAATAAAATTATTTGTAATGATTTTTGCCTACCTCTTTCCCCTCTTTCAAAAGTAGTTGTAGATTCAAGTGGGATACCAATTATTATTTATAATAACGTTCAAAGTGAGCCAGGCCCTGTCGCTTTTGGCAAAGGGGTGGAAATAACATGCCTTGATGTTTTGTTTTATAAGCATCAGTTGCAATACTCTGATTCTTTAAAGCGCATTAAAATAGATCTACCAAGGATAAAAAAATATCTACTCCTATTAGCTCAACAAATGCGAACAGACCTAGATACCGCTGTAGATAGGTTTTTATTTTTATTTCACGAGTTAGTTAATAATGAGCTTAATGAATTTATTAACCCAGAAATTGAAATAACTGGTGAGCTTTCTGAATATGTTTTACCAAAACATAAAGAGAAAATTAAAAACAAAGCTTATGTTACTCAAATTGGGGGGTTAGTAAAATGAACTGGAAAATACAAATCCCATTTAGAAAAATTAAAAAAGTATTAGAAAGCACATTAAAAGAGAATTTAAACTTAGCTAATTTTTCTCACATAGCTCTTTTTTCAGAATCAGCTCAACTCATTCACATTACAGGCCCCAACGCTCTTCACTATTACGGGTTATCTCAGTCTGTGAATGCTGCAAAATCTATTTTTAAACTAACGCTAAACCAAATTATTGTTACCAATGATCCAAGCTTTGGCTCACCCAGGTTATGCGATATTAATTTTATTAAATGTGTGCCAAAGGGCTTTGTTGTTATTCAAATAAGCCTACACCAGCTACTTCACTCACCTAAAATATTTTCAGCAACGCAATCTACAGAGGAAGGCTTTAAAATCCCCCCCACTCCACTTGATTTTACAGGCCAAGTAGAGACAGCATTGATTGATTATTTAAGTGCAAGTCATATAGATAAAAGTTTTTTAAAAGAAGTTTTTTCAAAAGTGTATGAGGCCTTTAATAAAGTACAAAATATTTTAAAAGAGCTTGAAGCTCAGGATTTAAAAGATTTAAATTTATTTACAGAAAATGTATTTAAAAAAAGTTTAGAACGCTTTCCTGATGGCGAAACTTCATATACCTATAAAGACTTAAATGTAAAACTTAAAACAAGGCAGCATTTATGCACACTGGCTTTTCCATCTATAGCAAAGGAGAGTTTAGAAAATAATTTAAATTGCAGTTATTTTTTAACTGCCTCTGCAAGTCTTTGGTTTTTTTTAAGCCTTATTGATGATGAAATACCAATTAATGAAGGCATTTTAAAATGCATTAGCATTGAAGCCCCCATTGGCTCAGTTGTGAACTGCTCAAGTGCAAGAGCTAGTTTACTTGGGTATTACTTAACAACTAATAAAATAATAGGTGCTCTTTTTGAGATATATAAAAAGCTTTTTCCAAAAGAAACTAAAAGCTTATATTTTTCTCCCACCACTTTTTTATTGTCTAAAACTGAAAACTCATTTTTTACACTAGCATTTGGCCAAGGCACTAATGCCGATTTTTTAAACCAAGGAATATCCGCAGTTATTTGCGACAGCCACAATATTTCCCAATTAAGTGTTGAAAAACTGGAGAACACCTATCCAATTCAATTTAGTTCAATTGGTTTAAACCCACAGACTGAGCAGGCAAATACAATTGCTGGTGGCTCAGGAATTAAAGCTGAAATTACTTATTTTACAGATGCCGAAGTTTACCTACTTAACACCTACTCAGGTAAATCAAAAGATTCTAAAAATGTATTTTCTAAAATTGAATCTAATAAGAACGTTTTAGTGCAAACATTGCCAGGCAACAACTATCAATTACCAACAGCAGAATAACTATAAAAGCCTAAAACCCATTTTTACAAAACCATCTTTAATGGTTTCTACTTGGGCCTCACCTGTAGTTTCTAAGGTAAATTCAATAAGAGTTTCATTAAGCTCAATGCGATCACTAATTCTGGAATGAGTAATATTAATAATATTTGCCCCCACTTCGGCAATAAAAGAGGTGAGTTTATTCATCATTCCTGGCACATCGGGGGATGCAATCAGAATACGACTCAAACGCCCTGATACTTGAAGGCCTCTATCAATAATTCTTTCAACCAAATTAAGATCAATATTGCCCCCACTAATTATGGCTACAGCACTAGTTATACTTTTTTTATATTTTTTATTTAAAAGTGCTGCCAACGATGCAGCTCCAGCGCCCTCAGCTATGGTTTTATTTCTTTCCATTAAAAGCACAATAGCTTCAGCAATTTCTTCATCGTTAACCGTAACCACATCTTCACATAGCTTAGAGATAAAATTATTTTGTAATTCTGGAGAGGGTTTTTTAACTGCTATTCCATCTGCTATGGTCTTAAGATTTTGTGGCCTTACGCCAATGATTTTTATTTTTGGGTTTAAATGTTTTGCTGCAATGGCCACACCACTACAGAGCCCACCACCACCAATAGCGACAAAAATGGCATCTACTTTTTTTAGCTTTTCATATATTTCAAGCCCAATTATTCCCTGTCCTGCAACAATGTGTTCATCTTGGTATGGGTGAATAAACGTATAGCCTTCTTTTTTTAAAAGAACTTGGGAGTGCTCATAAGCCTCGTCATAGTTTTTGCCCTTTAAAATAACCTCAGCACCAAATCTTTTTGTTGAAATAATTTTTATCAGTGGGCTTTTTTCTGGCATTACAATAATAGCTCTAGTTTTTAAAGCTTTTGCAACACAAGCAACTCCCTGTGCATGGTTGCCCGCTGAGGCCGCAATAACTCCTTTTTTTCTTTCTGATTTACTTAGACTAAGAAGTTTATTAGCGGCTCCTCTAATTTTAAAACTTCCAGTTCTTTGAAAGTTTTCTAATTTTAAAAAAACATCAAAGCCCATTTTCTCAGTGTAGCTAATAGAATGCCTTAAAGGAGTTTCTTTAATAAAACCTTGAATTAAATTTTGAGCTTTTAAGATGTCTTCAAATTTTACTTTCACTCTTTTACCAATAAGCTGTTAGGCCCCTAATTGGACCAAATGTCAATGCTTCTTGACTTAAGCTATCTATATCTAAATCCTTATTTTTCTTCTTATCAAAGTAAAAAAACGGAAGCAGTGGTTTTTGACAAGTCTGACATTTTAAAATGTCATCCTCACTCATTTGTACTTCCCCACAGCAGTGGCATCTACGAACGTGCAGCAGTTTATCCATGTTAACTCCTTTGTTATAATCTTTATCGGAGCTAGACGTTGGTCGATCAAAGGACGCGCACCGTTTCATTTAAATTTAATTTTAAAAAAACTGTCGAATAACTTGACGCAGTAAAAACCCATGCAAAAATATGAGAAATGACAAAACTTTCTCTCAATGCTCTTACTGTTTTACAGGATAGATACCTGTGGCGTAAAAAATCATCAAAACTTGAAACTCCTGATGAAATGTTTGAACGAGTTGCAAAACATGTTTCAAAAGGAAATTTAAGCTTTAAGAAAAGATTTCTCTCATTAATGCAAAACTTAGAGTTTTTACCAAATTCGCCCACTTTAATGAATGCCGGCAAGAAAAAAGCGCAATTAGCTGCATGCTTTGTTTTGCCACTTAAAGATGACCTTTCTCAAATTATGGATAGCTTAAAACTCACAGCCCTTATTCATCAATCCGGCGGGGGAACAGGTTTTAGCTTTTCACAATTGCGCCATCAAGGAAGTGTAGTGGCATCAAGTCACGGAACAGCGGCCGGGCCCCTAGGCTTTTTAAATATTTTTAACGAGCTTACTGAGAATATCAAACAAGGGGGCTTAAGACGTGGTGCTAACATGGGCATTTTGTCTATTTCACACCCTGATATTGAAGCTTTTATTAAATGCAAATCTGATACTTCTAAAATTAAAAATTTTAATATTTCTGTAAGTGTCACAAATAAGTTTATGAACGCTCTTATTCGAAAAGAATCTTGGCCCTTAATTGATCCCAAATCAAAAAAAGTTATTAAAACAGTTTTAGCAACAGATCTTTTTGAAAGAATTTGTGAGGCTGCTTGGGCCACAGGCGAGCCTGGACTTATTTTTATTGACGAAATAAATAAAAAAAACCCCACCCCACAGCTTGGCCCAATGGAGGCTACAAATCCTTGTGGAGAACAGCCACTTTTACCCTATGAAGCCTGTAATCTAGGAAGTATTAATTTAAATACTGTTTTTGTTAATGGTGAAATAAATTATAATAAGCTTTCAAGAATCGTTGAAGACTCAGTTTTATTTTTAAATAACGTCATTGATACTTGTCACTATCCCAGTGAGGAAATTAGTAAGCTTTGCCTTTCAAACCGAAAAATCGGTTTGGGAGTTATGGGCTTTAGTGATTTATTAATTAAATTAAAAATTCGCTACGGCGCTAAAGAGTCTTACGAATTAGGTTCGAAGCTTATGAAATTTATTCGCGATGAAGCCATTAAAACAAGTATTCAGCTTGCTAAAAAAGCTGGGCCTTTTAAAAACTATTCTAAAAGTTTATGGAAAAAAACAGGCGTTAAACCATTAAGAAACGCCACACTCACAACTATTGCCCCAACAGGAACTATAAGTCTTATTGCAGATTGTTCTGCGGGGATTGAACCTATTTTTAATTTTACATCAGAACGCCATGTGCTTGATGGGAAAATATTAAAAGAAATTCACCCTGAGTATGAAAAATACCACAGCCTCAACCAGAACAAACTTAAGAATGATTCTTATTTTGTAACTGCTCGTGATTTAACTCCCATTGAGCATGTACGTATGCAAGCAGAGTTTCAAAAATATTCTGATAGTGCAGTTTCAAAAACAATAAATTTAGCAAAAACCGCTAGCTCTGAAGATGTTAAAAAAGCATATCTAACTGCTTATGAATTAAAATGTAAGGGAATTACAGTTTACCGTGACGGCTCAAGACCAAATCAAGTAATGCAAATTCCAGAGAACTGCCCCGATTGTACAAGGTTTTAACTTGCTTCATCTTTTGGGGGCGGAGCTTTTAAGATGGCATAAAGCTCATGGGGAATGTAGCTCCCTTTATTTAACACTAAGCCAATAATATGAGCCACAAGTTGTGCAAAGCGAATGTCACGCTCATTAAATTTTGAATGTTCTTTATCCATTCTTGCACTCACTACACCAAATATTTCCCCATTTCTTCTGACTGGTAAAACAATCATACTGTTAAAAGAAATTCCTTTTACCAAATCTTTTATTTTTGCAAGCATAGGGTCATACTCTAAATCTTCTATCACCACAGATTTTTCTGTATTCATGACGTGAATTACTTCAGGGTACTTATTCATATCAATAACAATCCCCTTAGCTTTTCCTTCTTTGTCATCAGAGCTCACAAGAACTGTTCCTGAAAGCCTATCTTCTGCTACTTGAATCAAAGAGCAACGAACAGCTTTTAGTGTAATTGAAAGCATTTTTGTAATATTAAATAAAGTATCCTCTGTCTCTCTTTGGCTTTGTGCCTCTCTTAAAACCACATCTAAAAGGTTTAAATAAAGATCCCCACCATCAAGTTTAGCTTTTGATTTAGCGTCAGATAAAAGTTCTCGTTTTTTCTGAATATGAAATACAAGTCTTGTAAGAATATCTTCAAACTTAAATGGTCTTACAACATAATCAACAGCACCTAGTTTTATACATTCTTTGATATTTGAAACAATACTATGCCCTGAGGTAACTATCACTTTCGGCTTGGCCTCTACAAATTCAGGGTTTTGTGTAATCCATGTTAGAAGCTGAGGGGCATTTAAGCCTTGTAAAGTAAGGTCATAAATCACAAAATGAGGGCGCCAAGAAGCTATGGTTTGTTTAGCTGCCTCGCCGGTTTCAACATATTGAGCTTCAAAGCCTCTTTGACTTAAAAATTCTATAAACCGACGACTCCCCGCACTGTCATCGTCAGCAATAAGAACTTTAAAGTTACTTTTATTTTCCATCAGTTGAGTAATCGGTATTTTTGTGACAATATTCAACAACCTATGCCATTTATTACATTTGAAGGAATTGACGGCTCTGGCAAATCAAGTCTTGCAAAACTTTTAGCCAAGGAACTTGAAAAAAGGGGCTATAAAGTCCAGCAAACTCAAGAACCAGGGGGTACAGCCCTTGGTCTTGAATTAAGACAACTTCTTTTAAGAACCTCAGGTGAACCACCCTGCCCTGAGGCTGAGCTTCTCATTTATGAAGCCGACCGTGCACAACACGTTAATACAAAAATAAAACCTCTTTTAAAAAATAATTTTTGGGTTTTAAGTGACAGATTTTATCACTCAAGTCTTGCGTTTCAAGGTGCAGGACGTGATTTAAAAATACAAGATGTTATGTGGCTAAATCAGTTTGCAGCAGGTGGCCTGAGTCCTGACTTAGTAGTTTTAGTAGATTGCCCCGTTGACGTTAGCTTTGCAAGGCGCGCAGGGAGAGTGGCTGATAGATTTGAAAAAGAAAAAAGAGAATTTCATGAAAAAGTAAGAAATCAATATTTAAAATTAGCTAAAGATGAGAGTGATATTTTTTTAATTCTTGAGTCTGAAAAAAAATCTTTAGATTCTTTGCTTAAAGAATTAATTGATGAACTTAATAAGCGAGGCCTATTATGATTTTTGATAAAATTATAGGTCATAAAAAAATTATTGAAGCACTTAAAAAATCACAATTTGGACAAACCTATTTATTTAGTGGTCCCTCAGGAGTTGGTAAAAAACTTGTGGCGCGCGGTTTTGCCCAAATAATTCTAAATACACCTAATGAATCACACCCAGATTTACTCCTTTATGAAACAGATGAAAATCAAATCAAAGTTGAAAACATTAGAGATATTTTAAACTTTGTAAGCCTAAAGTCTTTTAAAGGGGGCCCAAAGGTAGTTATTGTTGATAATTGCCAAAAAATGAACCCCCAGGCAGCCAATGCCTTTTTAAAAACTCTAGAGGAGCCGCCAGAGAATACTTATTTTATTTTAATTACTTCTAATAAAGGGGCCCTTTTACAAACCGTTTTATCAAGGTGCCAAAAAATTCAATTTGGCACATTATCTGTTAGTGAGCTTAAAAAAATAATTCCTGATGCCCCATTATGGGCCTTAGAGCTTTCTCAAGGACGCCTTGATATTTTACAAAAATGGCTTGATCCTGCAAAAAAAGAACTAAAAGACTTATGCTTAAAGGCATTTGAGAATTTTATTGAAGAGTCAAATTATAACGCTTTTATTCGGATAGACTCAATCGTTGAAGATAAAGAGACATGTTTTTTTGCAATTAGTCTTTGGCAAAATTGGATCAAGCAAGTTGTGTTAAATAAATTTAGTAAATCAGAAGCAAGCATTACAAATTTGACAAATTATAAACTACTTAATCTTTCAGAAAAACTAGTTCAGCTTGAAAAAGATGTTAATGCTAATGTTAATAGAAAGCTTGCATTTGAAAACTTTATTTTGGAAACTAAAAAACAGGCCTACTTATGAACAGTTTTTATATTACTACACCCATTTACTATGTTAACGACATTCCCCACCTAGGAACTGCTTACTGTACCATTGCCGCAGATGTTTTAGCTCGGTATGAACGCTTTTTAGGCAAAGATGTTTATTTTCTTACAGGCACAGATGAGCACGGAGAAAAAATCCAAGAAGCAGCAGAAAAAAAGGGGACTACACCACAAAAATTTACTGATGAAGTATCAAAGCATTTTAGAGACACATGGGAAAAATTAAATATTACTTTTGATGATTTTATTCGCACCACAGAGGATAGGCATAAAAAAACAGTTTTAAATTTAATTCAAAAATCTTTAAATAAAGGAGATATTTACCTTGGCCAGTATGAAGGCTGGTACTGCGTGTCTGATGAGACATTTTTCACTGAAAGCCAACTTGTAAATGGTAAAACTCCTGACGGAAAAGAGGTTAAAAAAATAAAAGAGGAAAATTATTTTTTTAAACTTTCTAAATATGTCCCTCTACTAAAGGAACATATTAAAAAAAATCCTGATTTTATTTTGCCAGAATCAAAACGTAATGAAGTTTTAAGTTTTTTAGAAGAAGAAATTAGGGATTTAAGTATAAGTAGAACTACATTTAACTGGGGCATTCCCTTTCCAAAAAACCCCAAACACGTTATTTATGTTTGGTTTGATGCTCTTACAAATTATGTTTCAGCCCTTGACCCACTAAATAACCCTAAAAAATTTGAAAAATTTTGGGGTACAGAGAAAAATCCAAAAGCCATTCATTTAGTAGGAAAAGATATTTTACGCTTTCATGCAGTTTATTGGCCCTGTTTTTTAATGAGTGTGGGACTCCCCTTACCAAAGAGAATTTTTGCCCATGGCTGGTGGACCATTGAAGGTCAAAAAATGAGTAAAAGCTTGGGTAATACCATAGAACCTATAGCCTTTACAGAACAGTACGGACAGGATGCCTTTAGATTATTTTTATTCCGTGAGTTTTCAATGGGGCATGATGGAGATTTTAACTTAAAAAGCTTTAAAGAACGCTCCAATGCAGATTTAGCTAATAATTTAGGAAATCTTGTAAGCCGCACTTTAAACTTAATAGATAAAAACCGGGAAGGAATTGTTTTTGACAAACCCATTGACGTTAATTCAGATGCAGCTGTTTTGGAAATATATAATGAGTTTAATAAACTTTGCGATTTATATAAAACCACAGATGTGATGGAAAAATTTGAATTTCATAAAATTTTAACAGATGTTTTTAAAATTTTAAATTTGGTTAATAAATTTATAGAATTAAAAGCCCCTTGGCATTTAGCTAAAGATGCCACAAAAAAAGAAGAACTAGCTTTTGTATTAAATGCCTCAGCTGAAGCCATTAGACTTTCAAGCCTTATTTTAAGCCCTTTTATTCCACAAACAGTGAATGAAATTTTAAAACGCTTAGGTCAAGAAGATTCTGGCATTAGTGCTCTTAAGTGGGGGGCGGGTAAAAAATCAAAGGTCACCCATGGCGCCCCCATTTTTATGAGGCTTCAATAAAATGTGGATAGATGTGCACACGCATCTTGAAATGATTGAGCAAAACACAGAGGATGTTTTAAAGCAAGCATTGATCCAAAAAGTAAACCATATGATTACTATTGGTTGTCACCCAGATGATTTTGAAAAAGTTTGTACAATATCAGAAAAATATTTTCCGCAAGTAGTTGCTACCTTAGGCGTGCACCCTCATGAAGCAAAATTTTATTCTAATGAAATTGAAGATAAAATAAAAAAGCTTTCCAAAAAACCTTATGTTGTTGGTCTTGGTGAAATGGGACTTGATTATTACTACAATCATTCTGATCAAAATATTCAAAAAGAAGTTTTTGAAAAACAAATTCAGTTAGCAATTGAATTAAATTTGCCTATAGAAATTCACACCCGTGATGCAGAAGCAGACACTATGAGTATTTTAAAAAAATATAAGGGTAAAGTTAATGGTCTCTTTCATTGCTTTACCGGAAGCCAAGAGCTTTGTAATTTTGGCTTGGATTTAGGTTTTTATATTAGTGTAAGTGGTGTTATCACTTTTAAAAACTCAGAAAATTTAAGACATGTTATAAAATCTGTCCCTCTTGATCGTCTTTTTATTGAGACCGATGCCCCATTTTTAGCTCCTGTTCCAATGCGCGGTAAAAAAAATGAGCCTGCTTATGTAGTGCACACTGCTGAAAAAGTAGCTGAACTAAAAAATGTTTCTCTTGATGAGTTAAGCTCACAGCTAAAAAAGAATGTTAAAACTTTATTTACTCGCTGGGCTTTGTAGAAGTTGTTTGTTTTGGCGTATTTTCCACACTTTAACCATTGCTTCTCTAACAATAGCTGAAGACATTTTGCTTTGTCCTTCACGGCGCTCTTCAAATAAAATAGGAAATTCTATGTACTTAAAGCCTAACATTGCAGCCTTGTATTTTATTTCAATTTGAAAACTATAACCATCAGAGGAAATGCTGTCTAAATCAAGGGCTTGTAAAACATTTTTATTCCAACCGTTAAAGCCTCCAGTAAAATCATTTATTTTCACTCTTAAAATTAAGCGTGCGTATAAACTTCCAAACTTTGAAATAAGTTGTCTAAAAAAACTCCAGTTTACAGCCCCACCACCAGAAACATAGCGTGAGCCAATAACAAAATCATTTTTCAAACCAAGCTCAAACATTGTTTTTAAATACCTTGGTGGGTGGCTCCAATCAGCATCCATCTCAACAATAAAATCAAAATCATGAACTAATGCCCACTTAAATCCGGCAATATAAGCTTTACCCAATCCCTGCTTTCCCGCTCTTTGTAGCAGGTGTAAATTTGTATATTGTTTTTGCATATTTTTAACAACATCAGCTGTACCGTCAGGGCTTCCATCATCAACAACTAAAATGTTCACATCAGAGTGTAAAATAAAAATAACTTTTACCAGCTCTGCGATATTATCTCGCTCGTTAAATGTAGGGATCACTATGAGTTTTTTCATTAAGCAGTTATATCTTTAGATGATCTTTTAGAAAACCTCAAGGGTGGTTTTTTACCAAGCCATACATCAGGGTCAGCTTGTCTTTTCTCAAGATGCATTTTAACCCTATCACAAGCTGCTTTTTGGTCTTTTAAGTACAAATATGGGTCAAAACCACAATGTGGACATGGCGCTTCAAGCCTTCGGCGAATGAGTATTCCAATCTCTATAAACATTAAAGTTAAAACAAGTATCACAAGGGCTCGTGGATCAATTTGTCTCCAAATTAAAAAACTTGCGACAATACTAAGACTAAAGCCCTGAATGTAGTTAATTAAACTAAGATGTCGCTTTCTATAAACATGTCTTGGAACCTTACAAAATGCACAATAGCAATTTAGCTTTGACATACCTTTTTATCATCTCATTTTTAAACCAATCCCACAAAGTCATATTTTTGACACTATTTTTTAAAATCTGTTTCCTGTAGACTGATTATATATGAAGGTATTTTTATTTGTTATCTTAGCTCTTTTTTCCACTCAAGGCTTTGCTGCAATTGATGATTTTGGCTTAAGCTACGGTAAAGTTAACCAAGAAAGCACAAGTATTTTTGAAGAAAACCGCATACATATAGGCGCTTCTTTAGTGCACTCATTTCAAGATTTTCAAATAGCTAAAGGAGTAAGAGAAAGCGGCGGTGTACGTGGTTTTGAATTAAGTTTAGGCCTTGATTTATTTTCTCAAAACTGGATCGCTCAAGCCCTTGTTTCAAATTATCCTGAAACATCACTTTCAGATACTACATTTTCAACAAATGGCTTTGAATTACGCTTACTATATGAACGCCCCATTCTTTATGGTGTTACTCTCCATGGTGGTATCGGTTTAGGTAACAGATTTTATAGCATTAAAACTAAATCTCGGCCAGGCACTAGCGTTGTGGCTAAATCTAGTTCATTTCAAAGTGGTGCAACTGCTTTTGTATTTGGTGCAGATTATTGGCCATCAGGAGATGTGAGTGCGGGAGTGGAGATTTCAACTCATTTACCTATGGGATCAAGTGATGAACCCTCAAGTGTTGATTTAGCAATAAAATTATCAGGACACTTTTAATATATCTTGAAACGACAAAATTACCCTAAAAAATTAAAACTAAATTGCCTACTTACTCGCTACCCAATTTGTTTTATACATGGGGTGAAAAATTTTATTAATTTTTATGATTATTGGCATGGAATACCTGAATATCTAAAAGCTCATGGATATGAAATATTTGAAGTTAAAACTAATTGGAGAGGACGACAAAATAAAAGATTAGAAAAAATTAAAAGACAATTAGATAAAATTCTTCAAGCATCTCCCAAGATCCATATTTTTGCTCACTCTCTGGGAACCCTTGATACTTTACTTTTAAGCAAAATCTATAAAGATCAGTTTGAAAGCCTTACCTTAATTAGCCCACCTTTTGGCGGCTCCCCTTGGGCAGATTTAGGAAAATATTTATTACCTTGGCTAAATGATGCCCTAACAAATCATGCTGCAGAAAAAATCTTAAATAATTTTGAAAAACAAAATATTTATATAACTACAGTTGTTAGCAATCCAGAATTTGAATTAAACTCTAAACTGAAATATCAGCACAAAATTTTAGAAAAATACTTAAAATCAAAAAAATTAGATCCCAGAAATGACGGTCTTGTACCGCTGATATCTCAAATGATAGCAAAAGAAATTTCTGATAAGCTCATCGTTTTACCAGGAGATCATGTCCAAGTTATTGGAGCAGGACCTTGGCCTAAGACTGAGCAAACAGCCCACGAGTTCTATTTAAAACATTGCATTTTCCTTGCAGAAAGGGACTTGGAGTCCGCAAAATAAACTCATATGACACAAATTCCATCACCCCCTGGGTTTAAACTTAACTGGAACGAAGTTAAGCTTCGTTTAAAAGAAGTCTTCTTGTTTATGCCTCAGTATTTAAAAAACCCCCATGAAGGCATAAAAAGAGCCCCCCACTGGGACTGGTGGACTATTATAATTTTAGAAATATCCCTTGGCATTTTAACTGGTATTTTAAGTGGCCTTGTTTCAAGACATATTTTAGCTATCCTTGGTGGAATTATTATTGCCCCTATCATGAATCTAATTGTTTCAGCCACCATCACAGGGATTATGTATTACATTTGTCTTTTTTTATTAAAAACAGAGATTGAATTTAAAAAATTATTTACTGTTGTGGTGTTAGCAAAAATACCCTCCCAACTTTTATCAGTAGTTTCACCCATTGCAAAACCAATTGCTTTAATTTGTATTGTTATGGCAGCTTTTTTATTAGTAGTGGGCCTTGTAGAAAACTTTATGCTGGATAAGAAAAAGGTTACAAAAATTGTAGGCACCCTTGCAGGCATATTAATTCTATTTTGGCTTTACTCTGTTATTATTGATGCCACCGGCACTAAAATTAAGGTTCAAGAATACACCCCTGAAAGCCTTGACCAAATCAGCAAAGAAATAGGCGAAGCCACAGAAGGTAGCAGGTAGTTTTTGGTAATTGTATGGGTTATTTTTTAGCTAATAGAAAAGATAATGCATCTGAACTTAAATCAAATATAAGTCTATAATTACCAAAAACTACCTGCTACCTTTTGGTAAAGCTAAAGCCTAGTTATGCCGATTAATATGTTAAGGGCAAAATAATGAGATCTGTTAGGGGCAAAATTAAAAAAGGCTTTAAATTCTTAAGTTTAGCGCTATTTGGTTTTGTTTTATTACAATACCAAAACTGCGGTTCAAGTAATGGCACTGGTGGCCTTAATTTAGGCTCATCTGGTAATAATCCTCCACCTAGAGGAGTTTCTACATCTATTAGTGGAAACACTAGTATTACCGTAAATACAGCCTCTACTTTTTCAGCTATTGTCAGTGGCGGAACTTCTCCTTTTTATTATAGCTGGATTACTGATGGAGCCACAGGCTCTTGCACTAATTCCCCAAGCTGTCAGCTTACATACTCAAGTACTGGAAGTAAAATAATCAACCTAACGGTTTCAGACAGCAAGGGTTTTTCATCCTCAACAACACTTACAATTACTGTCAGTCAAACAACAAACCCACCAACAGCTTGCACATCATCTTATGGCGCTATTGATTTGGCCTTTGAGTCAACCCCACTAACTTATCAAAATGCTGATTGTACTATTACAGTAAGGGGCTGGGCTTGGCATAAAGATGCTTTTCAAAATACAAAAGTTATTATTACAACAAATGCAAACACTGCCTCAGCAGAGACTACAATAAGTGGCATAAGAGATGATGTTCATGGTATTTATAGCTGCATCCCTACATCGCCTCAAGGCCAGCCCGGGTATATAACAACAGTTCCTGCTACATTTCCTAATTCAAATCAGATTGCACTTTATTTGGATGTTAAAAACCCAGCAAATTCAAACGTTGCAAGAATTGGCTTTGTAACAATTAACTCCCATACTAATTGCTATGTCCCACCAGATAATGGATGCAACCCCAATGGCCCTCTTTGCCAACAACAGTAGTAGTAGTAGTACTAAACACTTACTCCTGTGCTTCCAAATCCACCTATGCCACGTGTTGTTTCAGAAAGCTCACTACTTAACTCAAAACTAGCTTGAACAACTGGAGAGATAATAAGCTGCGCTATACGATCTTTATTATTAATTATAAAATCCTCTTGCCCGTGGTTAATTAATAAAACTTTTAATTCCCCTCTATAATCACTATCAATAGTGCCTGGGGTATTAACTAAGGAAATTCCATTTTTAAATGCCAAACCACTTCTTGGACGAACTTGAATTTCATAACCTTCAGGAATTTCAAATATCAATCCTGATGGCACAAGGGCCCTTTGCCCTGGTTTTAATACAAGTGGCTCACTAAGGGCTGCACAAATATCACAGCCAGCTGCATGTTTAGTTTGGTACTTTGGAAGCTCACCATTAAAATGAGCCAGCTTTTTAACTTTAACAATTGGATTCATTAAAACCCCCTTTGATTTTCTATTATTTTTTTAACTTGTCTTGGATTTACTTTACCCATAACTAAAACTGCCATTTTTTTATAGTCTAAAAGTTTTTCTGCAATCTCACCAATTTCATTAGCAGTGACAGTATTAATACCATCCACCACTTTTTCAATTGGAATATAATCCCCAAAAGTCATTTCGTTAACACCCAAGGAATTCATTCTATTTTCCATATCATCGCTGCCAAGTAAAATTCCACCAGCTACTTGGTTTTTAAAAAGATCTAAATGACTTTTTGTAATTTTTTGGCTTTTTACCTTTTTTACGTCATCAAAAATGGAATTTAAAACCCTATCAACACTCTGGGCTTCTGTACCTGCGTAAATTGTAAGTAGCCCCCCATCCGTAAGTGTCATCATTTGAGAATAAACTGTGTAAGCAAGACCTTTTTTCTCGCGTATGCTTTGATAAAGTTTAGAACTCATCCCGCCGCCAAGCCAGGCATTTAAAACAAAAGCATCATAACGGCTGTCATCGGCAAAGCCTAGGCCATCAAAACCAACAAGCACATGGGTTTGCTCACTTTGTTTTACTAGAACGTCTTTAATGGGATTAAACTTTGCATGCCTCCTCTTAGAGGCTATTTTACGTCCTTTTTTTACCTTAATATATTTTTTAACATTCTCTATAACTTCGTCATGCTCTAATGCTCCTGCTGCAGCTACAATTATGTTAGAGCCAACAAAATGGGATTTATAAAAATTAATTAAATCCCTACGCTTCATATTTTTTAAACTAGCTTCTGATCCTAAAATAGGCCACCCCATAGATTGACCTGGATATAACTTTTCAAAAAACACATCAAATATATATTCTTCAGGAGTGTCTTCTGTCATAGCTACTTCTTGCAAAATAACACTTCTCTCTTTATCAAAATCTTTTTGTCTAAAAAGTGCGTTCGTAACTAGATCCCCTAAAACCTCAATGTCCAATTTAAGATCTTTTTTTAGAGAGGTCGCATGAAAACAGGTATATTCCCGAGTGGTGTAGGCATTAAGGTCCCCACCTACAGCCTCAAGGCAACGGGAAATTTCATAAGCTGATCGGTTTTTTGTACCCTTAAAAACCATGTGCTCAACAAAGTGAGAAGCCCCCATTTCAGATTTTTTCTCATCACGGGTCCCTGAGCATACAAAAACGCCCACACTCACCGACTTTTGATGCTTGTGGGCTTCTGTAACAACCGTAATTCCTGAATCAAGAACGGTTTTTTTGAACATTATTTAGGCTCTAGTAATGCTTTCCTTGATAGTTTAATTTTTCCAGTTCTATCTACATCTAAAACTTTTACCTCAACAATATCGCCTTCGTTTAAAACATCTGTTACCTGACGAATGCGATCATGGGCAATTTCAGAAATATGTAATAATCCATCAGTACCTGGCAAAACTTCAACAAAGGCACCAAAATCCATAATCTTTTTAACTTTACCGGTATAGGTTTTACCCACTTCTGCTTCAGCACAAATACCATTAATTATATCAATGGCTTTTTGAGCCGCTTCATTTGAAGTAGAAGCAATGTTTACCTTACCAGAGTCATCAATATCAATTTTTACTCCAGTTGCTTCAACTATAGATTTAATCATCTTGCCTCCCGGGCCGATGATCTCCCTAATTTTATCAGGTTTTACTTGAATGGTTGTTATTCTAGGAGCGTATTTACTAATATCTGCTTTTGGCTGAGAGATTGTTTTTAACATTTCTTTCAAAATGTGTGCTCGCCCAACAGAGGCCTGAGCAAGAGCTTTTTTAGTAATTTCAAAGGTAACACCATCAATTTTGATATCCATTTGAAATGATGTAATTCCACTTTTGCCACCGGCTACTTTAAAATCCATATCACCTAGGTGGTCTTCATCCCCTAAGATGTCAGATAAAATCGCAAAGTCATCACCCTCTTTAATAAGTCCCATGGCAATGCCTGCAACAGGTTCCTTTATTGGAATACCAGCGTCCATCATAGCCATACAGCCCGCACAAACAGTTCCCATTGAAGATGAACCGTTACTTTCTAAAACCTCTCCAACTACACGAACTGTATAGGGAAATTTCTCAAATTCAGGCATAATAGCCTTTAAAGCACGCTCTGCTAAAAAGCCGTGGCCCACTTCACGTCGACCTGTGCCACCAAAACGACCTACCTCACCCACACTGTAGGGGGGGAAGTTATAATGGAGCATAAATTTCTTGTAGTAATTACCGCTGATAGAATCGATAAGCTGCTCATCTTCAGATGTTCCAAGGGTTGCTACCCCTAGCACTTGCGTTTCACCTCTGGTGAAAAGACCTGAACCATGGGCACGTGGTAATAAACCAGTTTCAGTAGTAATGGGGCGAATATCAGTCAACCCTCGACCATCAATTCTTGCTTTGTCTTTAGTAATCATTAAGCGAGCCGCAGTGTATTTAACGTTTTCTAAAACACCGTTAAGAAGTATTTTTTTCTCCTTAAGCTCTGCTTCATTTAAACCTACTAAAAACTTCTCAACTGCTTCTTCTTTTGCTTTAGAAAAGGCTTCATAGCGGGCTTGCTTTTCTTTCATTTTAAGAGCTTGTTTAATTTTTGGAAAAAAGAAATCTTCTAAAGTCTTCTTTAATTCTGGGTCCATGCTTTGTGGTGTGAATTCTCTTTTTTGCTTACCTACTTTGGATTGCAATTTCTTTTGCGCTTCAATAGCTGTTTGCATTTCTCTATGGCCATACTCTAAAGCTGAAAGCATGACTTCTTCACTTACAAAATTAGCTGCACCTTCAACCATTAAAATGGCGTTTTTGTTACCAGCAATGATCATTTCTAAATCACACTTTTCAAGGTCTTCACGGCTGGGGTTAATAACATATTCCCCATTAAGCCTTGCCACTTGAACACTAGCAGTAGGACCATTAAATGGAATATCACTTATGGTTAGCGCTGCTGAGGCACCAATGCTAGCTAAAACTCCTGGCTCAACAGTGTTATCAGTACTGAGCACTGTGGCTACTACTTGTGTGTCGTTTAAATAACCTTCAGGAAACATAGGCCGAATGGGCCTGTCAATAAAACGCGCTGTTAATGTAGCATCTGTTGAAGGCTTAGCTTCTCTTTTAAAAAATCCACCTGGAATTTTACC
This sequence comes from Oligoflexia bacterium, assembly GCA_016715815.1. Lineage (GTDB taxonomy): Bacteria > Bdellovibrionota > Bdellovibrionia > JABDDW01 > JABDDW01 > JADJXN01. Next base: position 510,662 of record JADJXN010000001.1, on the reverse strand, counting down.
AGATGAATAATACTTTTCTTGATACTCAACTGTTAAAGGGAAAAAATCCTGCCCTGGTTTTGCCTCAGGACTTGAAACAACCGTTACAAGCACTTTGGTGTCATTGCAGCTTACTAAAACTGCAGCATCTGCTTGCTTTGCTATTTTTCCGGTTTCTAATATAACTTCGTTATTGCCGAGTTTAAAGGTCTCTCGAACAACATTCCAACTTGGATGTTGCGACATAGTCACTCCTTGATCTTATATATTGTTATTTACGAATTCCGAGTTCACTAATCAAAGTTTTATATTTTTCTGAATTATTCTTCTTTAAATACTCCAGAAGTTTTCTTCTTTGACCTACAATTTTAAGCAGTCCTCTACGTGAATGGACATCTTTTGTGTGGGTTTTAAAGTGATCTGTTAACTCATTAATTCTTGTTGTTAGAAGGGCGATTTGAACTTCAGGACTTCCTGTATCAAGCTCGCTTCTTCTGTGTTTTTTGATAACACTTTGTTTTGTTTGTTTTGAAATTGCCATAACTTCTCCTTATCTTACCCGATGTTTCGGGTTTTGATTGTCTAGCCCGCGTCCTTCAGACGCTAGGCTTTTCTTGGCTTTACCAGTCTTTAGCGTTGGCAAATCGCATATAACCAGTCAAAGCAGTTTTTTAAAGTTTCTAACACACCTTAAACACTCTGGCAAGCTTGACCCCCTTAATGGGGTCCCTAACTGCCAAGGCTACCAGGTTATTACTTTCATCAATAAGGCAAACACCCTTATCAGTTGGCTTATTAATAAAGCTAGCACTTAACATTTGTGAATATACTGATTTTGGCACCTGCCCATTCATTACAAGATTTAAATCTCTATCAGCCACCCTTAATTGGGCCCAATCATAAAGCGCCTGAGCCATTGGGATAAGCCTTGTTTTTCTACTCTGGTCATCAAGGGCCTCTAGTTTATCAAGGTTTATTGCATCTTGAATCTTAAAGTGCCCAGAGGCTGTTCTTTTTAGACTCTCAACAGTTGCTCCACAACCTAAATTCTCACCTAGTTTTTCAACCCAAGATCTAACGTAAGTACCTTTTTCGCAATGAATTAAAACGCTTAATCTTGGCAAATCAATAGCCAAAACTTCAACTTTATGTATAACCATAGCCTTTACGGGTACTATAACCTCTACATCTTTTCTTGCATACTCATAGAGTTTTTTACCTTCTACTTTAACTGCTGAGTATTTAGGAACTTCAAGGTTTAAAACACCTGTTAGCTCTTGTACTTTTAAATTTAATTCTTCACTGGTAATACTTGGCACAGCTTTTTGGAAAGTTGTTTCACCGGTAATGTCTCCTGTATTTGTTTTAACACCCAATAGTATGCCTACTTCATAGGTTTTATCTTGGCTCATAACATATTGGCTAAGCTTTGTGGCATCCCCTAAAAGACATACCAAAACACCGGTTGCCAGTGGATCTAGCGTTCCAGCATGCCCCACTTCTCTTTGCTGATATAGACGCCTTACACGCTCAACAACTTCATGGCTTGTGACATGGGGGTGTTTGTCTATAATAAGTGCTCCACTTTTAATCACTTTAAACTCCCAAGTTGCTCCATAATACCTTCAAATTTTTTTTCAGCTTCATCTAAACTAAGATTAATTGTGCATCCTGCTGCTAATTTATGGCCACCACCACCAAATTCTTGTGCAATTTTTAAAACATCAACGTTATCTCTTGAGCGTAGCGACAACTTCCACTGCTTTGGTGAATTTTCTTTAAAAAGGGCTACTACTTTTACCCCGCTCACACCTCGTGGGAAATTAATAAATTCCTCAGAGTCATCTAAACTTGCACCACATTCTTTAAGATCACTTAATGTGAGATACATTTTTGCAAGTCTTCCGTCATACTCAAAGCGTAAACTTTGAAGTACTTTTTGAAGTAAGAAAAGTCTTTTTTGAGAGTAAGTTTCATAAAGGGCTTGGCTAATAACATCAGGCTTTGCCCCTGCTTTTACAAGTACAGATGCTAAGTTAAAAACTTCAGGGGTTGAATTAGAATATCTAAAACTACCTGTATCAGTACTTAAGGTACAAAAAACATTTTGTGCAATATCTTTTGTAAGCTTAAAACCCCTACAAGCTTGTAGCAATTCAACTACAACCTGCCCCGTGCTTCCAGCTTTAATATCAATAAAGTTATGTGTTCCAAAACGAGTATTGCTTTTATGATGGTCTACATTAATAATTTCTTTAAATTTAGCTTTTGAAATTTTTTTTCCAATCCTCAGTAAATCACCAGAATCTACTGTTACTAAAACAGCATCTGTAAATTCATCAGTCAAATCATTCTTAATCAAGTTACTTTGTGGCAAAAACATTAAACTCTTAGGGCATCCGTCTTGGTTAAATGGCAAAACTTTTTTTCCAAGCTTTTTTAGACCCAAAGACATTGCTAATGTTGAACCTATAACATCTCCATCTGGTCCTTGGTGCCCACAGATAACAAATTTTTTATTGTTTGCAATTAGTTTTGAAAACTGATTCTTTAGTTTTGCATTTAACATTAATGACTACTTTTTCGCTATTTGGTGAAATATTTTTTCAAGTCTTAGATTTTCCTCTAACTTTTCATCAAAATAAAATTCAAGCTCTGGAGTAAAACGTAAATTTAAAGTCATTGCTAGATGCCTTCTAATTTCTTTTATAGATTCATTAAGCGCTAGGGTTGAGATTTCTTTTTCCTTATCTGTGCCGTAAACAGTAAAATAAATTCTAGCTATTTGCAGGTCACCAGTAACCTTTGCACCAGTTACTGTCACAAAACCAATGCGACTGTCCTTTGCACCATGTATTAAATATTGTGCTATTTCTTTTTGAATTAATTCAGCAACTCTAAGTACTCTGTGGGACGACTTCATAACTTAATTCAACAGGGTTTGAACCTGCTCCTTCGTATAAGCCTCAATAATATCCCCCACCTTAACATCATTGTAATTTTCAATGCCAATACCGCACTCATAACCTTCATTAACTTCACGCGCGTCATCTTTAAATCGCTTCAAAGATGCAAGTTTTCCTTCAAATATAATTTTGCTGTCACGTAAAAGCCGTACAAGGGCTTGACGAGTTACTTTGCCATTGATCACTGAACAGCCTGCAATTGTCCCTACTTTTGAAACGTTAAACACGTTACGGACTTCAGCACGTCCTAGTGCTTTTTCCACAAAGGTGGGTGCTAGCATTCCTGACATTGCCTTTTTCACGTCATCTAAAAGTTCATAAATTATTGAGTAGGTTTTAATCTCTACTCCTTCTTTTTCTGCAATAGGTGCCACACCCGTTTCAGGACGAACGTTAAAGCCAATAATAACAGCTTTAGAAGCTGATGCTAAAAGCACATCACTTTCAGAAATACCGCCAACTGAGCTTGAAAGAATTTTGACTTTAACTTTATCTGACTCAATTTTTAACAACATCTCTTTAATTGCTTCAGCAGAGCCTTGAACATCTGATTTAATAATTAAAGGTAATTCTTTAACTTCAGACTTTTGAACTTTTTGAAATAAATCCTCTAAAGTCATCTTCATGGTTGTAGCTGAGGTTGCTTTTTGCTTTTCAATTCTTTTTTGAATAATCTCACGCGCTGTTGCTTCAGAGTCTACTACTGCAAAGGTATCTCCTGCATTAGGAACTCCATTTAAACCTAAAATTTCAGCAGGTTCTCCCGGTAAACATTCTTTTTGTTGTACACCTTTGTCATTTAGCATGGATCTAATCTTTCCATAAAAAGTGCCTGCTACAATGATATCACCTTGTTTTGCATAACCCTGTTGAACCAAAATTGTAGCCACGGCCCCTCTGCCTTTTTCAAGACGCGCTTCAATGACAGTACCAGTTGCAGGAATGTCTTTTTTAGCTTTAAGCTCTAAAATATCTGCTTGAAGTAAAATCATCTCCAATAATTCTTTAATGCCTTGTTTTTTAAGTGCAGATACTTTAGCAACAATAGTTGTTCCGCCCCACTCTTCAGCTACCAATTCAAACTCTGTTAATGTTTGAAGTACTTTTTGTGGATTAGCACCGGGCACGTCCATTTTATTAATGGCTACAATAATAGGAACACCGGCTGCTTTAGCATGGTTTATAGCCTCTCTTGTCTGAGGCATTATTCCGTCATCTGCAGCCACAACTAAAATAACAATATCTGTGACTTTAGCTCCGCGAGCTCGCATTGCAGTAAAAGCCTCATGGCCTGGGGTATCTAAAAATGTAATTTTTCTCCCATTTAGCTCAACACTATATGCACCTATGTGCTGGGTAATTCCGCCCGCCTCACCTGCTGCAACATTAGCTGAGCGAATTGCATCTAAAAGTGATGTCTTACCATGATCAACATGTCCCATAATGGTTACAACAGGGGGCCTTGTGACTTCTTTAACGTCTGATGCCACAATTTTTTGCTTACTTTGCTCTATAAGTTGCTCTTCTGAGAGCTCAACATTTTCAATTTCATAGCTATATTCAGAGGCTATAACTTGAGCCGTTTCCACGTCTAAAAATGTGTTGTTATCAGCTTCAGTGCCTAAGGCTTTAAGTTTTTTAATTAGCTGCTCTGCTTTTACAGCCATATTTTGAGCTAAATCCAAAACTTTTATACCACCTTCAACTTTAATTTTTCTTTTCTGTGCACTTTTTTGAGTGATTTGAGTTTTTAAAGCTGCTCTGCCTGAAAGAACTTTTTTCTTTTTAGGCTGAAATAATAATTCGCGTTTTTTAAAATCTGCTGCATTAAATGTTTCAACTTTTGTTTCACGAAGAAGAGCTGCCGCTTTTTTTGCCTGAAGTAATGCTTCTTGCTTAATAAGCTTACCCATTTCTTCTCGGTCAAAGTTTGGCTCTTCTTCTGAAGAGCTTTTTCTCTGCTGCTCTACACCCTGAGGCCTTCTCTCATCAATTGATTTTCCAGTGGTAGTTTTTAAATCAATTCTAGAAATTACTTGTGCTGTTCCGGGTTTTGGTTTCTCCGCTTTAGCAGGTTCTTGGGTTTGTTCTGCTAATACCTGTTTTTCCTCTAAAACTGGTTCAGCTGCTTCCTCTGCCACACCCGCTTTTCTTCTAATAACTGTTCTTGAAACTTTAGCTGATGCTGCAGAAGCCTTTTTTGTTGTGGGCTTTTTGTCTGAAGCAGTTGCCTTTGTAGCAGCCTTAGCCACTTTAGGAGTTGCGGTTTCAACACTTGCTACAGCTTTTTTTGTTCTTGTAGTTTTAGCTGGTTTTTTGGTTGCTTGAAGTTTTTGTTTCTCTTCTTCAAAACGGTCTTGAATTTGTTTTAACAGATCCTCATTCAACTCAGCCATGTGGCTTTTTACTGGTATTTTAAACTCACGCAACTTATCCATAAGCCGCATGGTTTCCATACCCATTTGTTTTGCCAGTTCAAAAACTTTAATATTCTCAGTCATGTCTTCCCTTTTACTTATTTTTGTCTTTTAAATAATTCTCTGCTTCAACTTTTAACTGCTTAGCCTTTGATTGACCAATACCGTCAATGGCCGCCAATTGGTCTTCAGTTTTTGATACAATATCCTCAGCACTTGCAATACCACCTGCTTTTAAATACTCAGCAGTTGTCTCACTTACACCTCTAATATTAATAAGCTCTGATGTTACGTTGTCCATAACAGGCGCAACGTCTTTTTGAAGCTCCATTTTTAAACGTGCCTCAGCAAGAACTTTTGCATCGTTACCTTGTGAGTTAGCCAGTGCTGCTGCAGCACTTTGAGGAATAGCTTCTCCACGGTCAGCATAAGATTTAATAACATCCGTCGCTGATTGTTTAAGTGTCTGGGCTTTAGTTTCATCATAGCCTGGAATTGTAGCAATCTCTGCTACTTCAGAAGCTGCCAGATCATGCATTGATGCAAAACCAGATTGGTAAATATTTTGCGCCTGGGTATCTGTCATGCCAGGAATTAAAAGTAAGTTAAAAATAGCTTCTTGTTGTTTTGCATGAACTTTTGTTTCACTTAAAATATCAAGTTTCCAACCTGTCAGTTTTGCCGCAAGCCTTACGTTTTGGCCTTTTTTACCAATGGCTAAACTTAGTTGATTATCTGGAACAACTATTTCCATTTCTTTTAAGCCTTCATCAATAATAACTTTACTTACTTCTGCCGGTGCTAAAGCGTTACATACAAATCTTGTTGCATCTTCGTTCCAAGGAACAATATCAATCTTTTCACCTTTTAACTCTTGAACAATATTTTGAACCCGGCTTCCCTTCATACCAACACATGCGCCCACTGGGTCAACGGCACTGTCTTTGCTGACAACCGCAATTTTAGCGCGGCTTCCTGGTTCCCGTGCCGCAGCTTTTACTTCTACAATGCCATCATAAATTTCAGGTACTTCCATTTCAAAAAGCTTTACTAAGTAGCGCTCATCAGCTCTGGACATAACAATTTGAGGACCTCTGGTGGTTTGGCGAACATCGGCAATGTAACCTTGAATTCTGTCTCCTGGTTTAAATAACTCACCAGGGATTTGTTCGCGCTGAGGAAGATAGGCCTCAGTTTTTCCAAGATCCACTACAATTGCTCCACGCTCAATACGTCTTGCAATTCCACTTGCTATTTCACCTTTTCTCTCTTGGAATTCTGAGTAAATTAAATCACGCTCCGCATCTCTAACTCTACCCATGATAATTTGTTTTGCAGTTTGCGCAGCAATTCTTCCAAGTTGTGAAGCATCAAGTTTTATACCTAAGCTGTCACCAACTTGAACATCAGGATCTAATTTTTGAGCTTCTTCTAGTAAAATATCGTTATCAATTAAGTCAATTTCATCAACAACGTTTTTAAATTCGTAAAGCTCCATTTCTCCGGTTTCTGCATTAAACTTAGCTTCAATTTCTTTATTAAGGCCATATTTTTTTCTTGCTGCAGTTTCCATGGCAGCTTCAACTGCTTCGGTAATTATTTTTTTATCAATACCTTTGTCTTTACCAACCTGTTCAATCATTCTTGATAGGTCTGAAAAAATATTCTCTGCCATATTTACCTTCCTTTTTTAGGCTGCTTGTAAACTTCAAAATTAACATAGGCTTTTGTGATATTTTTCAAAGGGACAATAGATTTTTTATTATCCGCCTCAAGCTCTATGTTTTGTGAGTCTACATTCAATAACTTTGCTTTTATTTTTCTTCTATTTTCAAAATATTTATCTTCACCATTCCAAGTTGAAAATGGCTCATCAGTAAAAACATGTATAATCTCACCAATGGCTCCTTCAAAATGAGCTTGTGTTTTTAAACTTCTATCAAGACCTGGGCTTGAAACCTCAAGCTCGTATCTACCTCCCGGAATAAGCTCTTCAACATCTAAAACCGGGTTTAAAAGCCTTGAAACTTGGGCACAATCATCTATACCAACGCCGCTGCCATCATCGCCTTTAGTAATGCTTATACGCAACACGCGACCTTGAAACTCTAAATCGTAAAGCTTTATGCCCATTTGCTCTATCAGAGGCTTAATCACACTTTCAATTTTTGCTAAATCCACGTCTTTTAATATCCTAAAAACTAAAAAAGTGGGCCTTCTAGGTCCACTTTTAATAAAGTGATAAAATTGTGTGTTGCCAAAGCAAATTACCAAAAACCCTTGTTATTGACAAGGGTTAAGTAAACTCTAAGCTCATTTCCAAGGCGTTTGAACCATCTTTGTAATAAGCTTTTCTAATTCTTGTTTGCTTAAATCCAAAGGCCTCATAGAGCTTAACAGCAGCAAGATTAAGTTGGCTCACTTCTAGCAATAACCCTTTAATATTTTTAGATTTTTTAGCTTCATCAATAATATTTTTTAAAAGCATTTTGCCAAAACCTTGTCTGTAAATAGATTTGTCCACAGCAATTGAAGTAATTTCATAGTAGTCCACCAAGTTTCTAACTAGCACATAACCCATAACTTGGTCCTGGCTATTTTTTAAAACCTTACTGGTTTTTGCCCATAAATTAAGCTCTTCCTTAATAGCCTCTTTTGTCCAGGGGTTATGTGGATTTTGAAGGTTTATAAGATAAATTGGCTCCAGATCGACTTTTGGCCTTAAAATTTCAATCTGCATTAAATTAAAGTTCTTACTTTGTATTTTCTTTTTAAAACATCAAACCATTCTCTTAGGCGTTCTTCAGAGTTTCTTTTTGAAATAAATTTTTTAATACTTGGCTTAAAACTTTCAAAGCTCATTGTGCCAAAACGTAGTCTGTTTTTGTTGTAATAGGCTCTTGCCTCTTCATCTGTTACTTGAGAAAAACTAGATTCTGTTTTGTATTTAATTAATTTTTCAACCCTAATTTGTCTTTCTACAATTTTTTTTAGATCATCTTCTGTGTAATTAAGCTCACTCCACGCTTCTTTTGTATTTTTATTTTCTGCAATTTTCTTCTTTATTTTATTAAAAGCCTTATCTAGTTCTTCATCTTCAATTTTTGCTATACTAAAATTTTGCGCTTCAGAAAACACCATGGTTTCTATAACAACTTGATCTGTTGCAATTTTAAAGGCATCTGAGTTTGCTTTAAGTGGTAACTCTGGTTTTTTGTCTTGGTAAAGTTGCTCTACAATATAATGAGACTCAACATCACGAGAGGTGAGCATTTTTTGATCTACTTTGGCTACAAGTTTTAAAATTAGCTTTTTTTCTGCAAAACTAAAAAGACTTGTTAGTAAAATAAGGACAAATAAAAACGGTTTCATTTATCTTTAGGTTGCCACAAAATAAATGAAACCGCAAAAAACTTATAAAGTAATTCTTAAATTAAGGGTGACTGTGTAGTAATTTAAACTCTCTATAGGTGAGCCTATAACATAAGTATAGCCACCAACACCGTACGCTAGTGGGTCATCAGTTCTATAGCTAAAATTCCAAATGTATCTAAACTCACCACCTAAGGTGATCATGTCACTTGCACGCACTGCAAAGCCACCAAGTAAACCACCATCAAAGGCATTAGAACCAGTGTATGATTCATTATAAACGCCCCATGAAACACGTGCTGAGTAGTTTCTTCTGGTGTAACCAACGTAGGTACCAACAAATGGTCTAAGTGTAGCGGACCCGTCTCCAAATCTATATTTTAAAGTACTACCACCATTCCACTGATTCATTGTGGTGATAATGGGTGTGCCAGGTGTTGGGTAATAGTAATAAGGTGTTGTTGGATAAGCATTTTTAATATCAAAGCTTGAAAAGATAACATCTGCTGAAACAGAAAATTTGTTATCTGTAAAAACCCACTCACCAGATCCACCAATGGAGTAAACTCCGCTCACATTACTGATTGATGGGTAGTTTGAAATACCTAAAATGGGGCCAATAATAAATTTTGATTGGTCTTTTTTAGCTTCTGCAACAGCAACCTGAGCTGCTGTTACATTTGCAGTTTCTGGTTGGTTAACAACAATAACTGGTACAGGTCCTTGGCTTTGATTAGCATTTAAATTCCCTGTTTGCTCAACAAACTGAGTTTTTTGCTCTACTACTGGTGCAGGTTGTGCCACCTGTGGAGCCACTCCATTATGAAGCTTTTCCATTCTTTCCTTTTCAGCATTAAGCCTGTCATCTTCTAGTTTTTCAATAAGCTTCATTTCATTTTGGCGCTCGACTTCTTCTCTTTGCTTTCTTAAAACTTCTGCTCTTGTTTCTTTTACCGCTGTAGCATCTACATTAGTTGTAGGTTGTTGAATAATATAAATTGGTTGAGCTGCCTGTGGTGCGGCTTGTGGCTCTTGTGCTAATTGTATTTGAGGGGCATTTACTTGAACTTCTTGTACCCCAGCAGTTGTATTTGCTTTTGATCTTTTTGGGTAAAGAGCTTCAACGTCTTCAAGCTCACGCTTAAGCCCTGTTGAATACCCTTGGGCAAATGCTGTGGATGTAAAACAAAGCACCATGGTTATAGACAATAAACTTGTAATATAATTACGGCTTTTCATATAACTCCTTAAAAACGCTCCTAATCCAAGCCTGTTTATGAGCAATCTTTATGCCTTGCATTAGTTGATGGGGCACATACTCATAACACCATAAAATAACTTGATTTTGTAAAGATTACATGGGCTTAGACTAGACACGAGAAGCATGACAATAAGTGAACACCGGGCTCATTTTGCGCCCACTACTTAGGAAAGGCTAATTGGTTGGGCTAATTAGCTTTTTTTAGTGAATAAGTTGATGGAGACATTTATAAAAGGTGAATTAGCAAATTATTTTTTGCCTCTGTGGCGGAACTGGTAGACGCGCCAGACTCAAAATCTGGTACCCTTTGCGGGTGTAGGAGTTCGATTCTCCTCGGGGGCACCATCTGTCAAGCTATTGACCCAGCCCCACTATTTAGTCCATGTACAGTCGGATAGTTTAAATTGCAACCATAATTGCCTCAGGAGCTGGTGGTTTGTAACCTAAGCTACTATGTGGCCTTATGGTGTTGTAATTTCTTCGCCATCTCTCTACAAAACTTGAGCCTCTTTTTAATGTAAAAAAATTTCTCCATTTAACAACTCATCCCTGAGTCTCCCATTAAATGATTCAATGTAACCATTCTCCCATGGACTCCCTGGTGTGATAAATAATGGACTTATTTTAATTTTGCCAAACCAGTGGATAAGTTTTCTGGCAATAAATTCTGGCCCATTATCTGATCTGATGTATTTTGGAATTCCTTTTAAAAATAAATCAGCCAGTGCTTCTAACACATCTATAGATCTTAATTTTCTCCCCACTTTGATTGCTAAGTTTTCTCTACTAAATTCATCAATGATGGTTAACATCTTTATTGGCCTTCCATCATGTGTGTAATCATGCAAAAATCATATGACCACATACTGATTTTTATACTCCGGCCTTTTTCTGATACAAGATCCATCGTTGAGCCAAAGTCTCTTCTTTTTGGTTGCTTCTTTGGTACTTTTAATCCCCTCCTTACGCCATATACGGTAAACTCTTTGTGATTCACTTTAAACCCATCAGCTCTCACCATTGCTGTTACTCTCCTAGCCATAGCGCCCATATTGACTTGCGTACTCAATAATTTTTGGCGTGATCACTTTATTTATTGTATCTACTTTTGCTTCGTATCTTTTGTCGCTCTGAAAAGACCAACAACTTACATGCCCGACGTTCAGATGTTTCAAACTTTTCTATTAACATCACCACAGCTTGACGCTTCCTTGTCGGGCTTAAAAGTTTCCCTTGTTAACTTCTTTGAGCATGGAATTATCAAGGCTTAAATCAGCTACTAATTTTTTAAGCTGCTGATTCTCCTTTTCCAGATCTTTAAGCTTTTTGCTTGATCAACACGCATCCCACCATATTCTTTTCTCCAACGGATATAAGTGTCTGCTGAAACACCAAGTTGCCTACAAATTTCACCTTGGTTTAATCCCTGAACCTGCAAAGCTTCAGCTTCGCGTAGTTTTATTATTACTTCCTCTGGACTATATCTCTTCCCTCTGGACATACCTACCTCCTCCTTCTGTAGCTTTTACCACAGTTTAATCCGACTCAGACTGGACTAATTTAAGGGGAGAAGGTCACACCCACTTGTAGAAAAAAATGAAAAGGCTGAGCCTCAAGGGATTCTCCCTCAAGGCTCTCTTTTTTATCAGCTAATAATTCAATATCGTCCGTTCCTAGAGAGATATTAAGCTCGCCCACCATAAAATTGATCTTAACATAGTTTGGACCAACATAGATCTTTTTTACGATGCGCTTAATAATGCGGTTTTGAAGCTCCTTGTCGCCATTTTGAAGCAATAGGCTTCTTAAATGCTTTAGGAAAAGCTCATATTCTTTAAGCTCAACGGGCTTATCCACGGAATGGCCTTGCTTAAGATAATCAGCAATTTTTGTCTCAGTTTCTTCCTTTAGTTTTTCAATTTTTTCCATCTGGATAAAAATTGGTTTTGGAGAAACATTTTTAGGCAACTGACTTAAACGCTCCGCCATTGCTTCAAGTTGAGAGTTGTATCCATAGACATTAGACTTTAAACGCTCAATTTGCTTCTTAGCTGAACCCTTTTCGTGAAACTCTGAAGCTTCTTTAACTAAAGCGTAAGCAAACTCTTTTTGAGTCATTAACTCTTCAATCTTTTTGAGGACAAAACTCTCTAAAACTTTTGCAAGTACCCTGTGTGGATCACATTTAAAGATTTTCTGAGTTAGACAACTTTGGCGTTTTGTCGCCCAGCCGTGCTCATAGTAACCAATTTTTTGAGTTTTCCCATGAGCAGATTTCCCAACCAATGAGTCTCCACATTTATCACAGCGAACAAGGCCAGTTAAAATGTAGGGATACCTCGTTTGAGTTGATGGTTTTTTAGCTGATTTATTATCTTTTAAAATCTGCTGTACACTCTCAAAAGTATCTCTATCAATGATCGGCTCCCACAGAGCTTTAACTTCCTTAATTTCACCATTTTCTTTAAATTGCCGAATACCCAGATAACATTTGCTAGTAAGAATGTGATGAAGGTTATCGACAGTAAAAAAATCAAGACGTTGTTGCATCCCACCACCTTGGACTTTTTTAGGAAGGGAATACTTATTTTCATTTAACCAGCGCGCAGCCTTTGAAAGTGTCCCTTCCATTCTAAAAGCACTAAAGCAGGCTTTAACAACTTCTGAATTTTTAGGATCAATTTCTAAAGTTCCTGGCTTATCTGGATTTAATCTATATCCCACAGGTACAGAACCACCGTTATACAAACCACGAGCAGCTCTTGCATTCATATTTGCACTAACACGCTCACTGACTTGTCGTCTTTCAAATTGAGCAAGATTAGCAAGTGTGTAAAGAACCATTTCTCCAGCAGCAGTTGTCGTGTCAAAGTTTTCTCTTAGAGAATAAAACCCACAGCCACTTTTCTTCATTAATTCCCAGATTTCAGAAAAATCACGCATGGATCTTGAAATCCTTGATAGTTCGCTCGCCATGACTAGATTTATTTTTTTGGTTCTAATGTCATGAAGAAGTCTTTGAAGCTCAGGACGGTTTGTGTCTTTTCCTGATTTGGCTCGATCAATATAAACGTCAATGATTTCGCCAAAATTAGTTTCCATGTTTTTAAGCTTAATCATTCCACGAAGACGCTCTTCTTGATTTTTAATTGAACCTTCAGGATTTTCGGCTTGTTCTTCTGTGGAAACTCTAATGTAGAGTCCGATAGTATATTTAGGATTCATTTTCATCGTAACTTTGTCCTTTCAGGAAATTCCCTTATGGAGGTTTCCTTTTGAGACCCAGATACAATGGAGAAATTTTCTTTATCGCGAGCTGGCTGTATACTTTTATAGATAATTTCTCCCAGTTCTGCAAGATTTCTTTTAAGTTCGGTCTCTTTGGTGGGCTCAGGAATTAAATCCACATTTTCGGGATACCATTTATATAAAGTAAAAAGGCAGCCAGATTGGCTGCCTTCCCATAACTTATTCATTTTTAAACTCCCTTATATTTAAGATTAAACTTCAGGCTCTAAGCTTGAATCTTCTGTAACCACTTTTCTTTTTCGTCCGCGTTTTGATTTAGCGGGCACGTCAGCAATTAGAGGCGTGATTTTGTCTGAAAGCTTTAATTTAGCATTTTGTAGCTTAATTAAATCACTGAGACTTAGCTCTTCTCCTGTTTTCTCAGCCTCCATCAATTTATTTAGAGCCCATTTCGCAAATTTCACCTCGCTATGATACATGGCTTTTATTTGCTTTAATTCCTTCTTAGAAAGCTCTAGTGAGTGATTTTGGATAAAAAAGTTTACTAAATCCGATTTAGAAACCTTCACAAGGCCATTAAAAACAGATTCAACTTGCAACAGCCAATTTTCAAGTTTTTGTGATTCATCTTTGCCAAGTGCAATTCTATCAACTTGAATTACAGGTTTTTCGTTTTCTAATTTAACTTCTACTTGCTCCATGTTGAGTTCCTTTCGATTTTATATAAATAATGTCCTTCAACGTACTCTGTGCCGTTATTTCTGTATTCTTCTGGAATCCAGATTTTTCTTACAGTTGGTTTTGTAACTTTGGGTAAATTTTCTTCTTTTGTTTGTTTTACTGTTTTATCAACATCTGATTTTTTATTTAAATTTGAACATGCAGATAAACTGTAAAAACAAATAGGAAGTAATAAAACTTTAAATAGTTCCATAAGGTAAACTCCTTGATAATTTTGAATAAATAGGTACTCAGTCAGCTTTTCGCTGTTTTGCAGAATTGGCGTAAGTGGTCATTCCGTAAGGACTTTTCACTGGTTTTAAAAAAGTCATTAGAGGATCGAAAGTGTTCCATATTGCACTTAGCTTTGGGTCGATATTCAGGTGGATATTGCTATAGTATTCACGAACTGAAGACCCCTTTTGTGACCCTTCAACAATTTTGGCTTTCCAAAACTCTTCTTTGAAATGGTCAAGCAAAACAAAATTATGGATTTCAGGTCGCTTTCCTCGACGAGACTTAAACGCTTTTAGGATTTTATCCTTAAGAGCTTCATCTCTGACAAGCCAAAGAATACTATCAATACTAACCATATCATCGTAAAAAGCTCCGATGTCTTGATAAATATCGTAGTTCTTGGCTGATAGCTCTACTTCAACAGCAATTAATTTTTTGTAATTAGAGCCTTTTAGTAGAGTGTAGCCATCCGGCCTATGAGCTTGGATTTCAGGGACCCAATATGGATAATTGCTTGGCCAATTTCGCCTAAGCTCTTGCTCGCTGAACAATTCAACTCCAGGAGGTTTAACAAATATCCATTCTCCAAGATGAAATGCTGTTACCAAAAAATCATGAAACACATTTTCACTGCCATAGCCATTTTCTCTTAAGACAACGTCTAAGGAGTCAACAATGTAATCAAAACCTTTTTTAGTAAGCTGCCAGACTTGGTATTTTAGAATTTCATTTGATCCAGCTTTTAGTTCCACAAATCCTTGAGCCTCAAGCTGTCGAAGTTTTCGATAAAAGTTCCAATCTTTATTTTGCGAACTGGATAAAAGAATTTGGCGAAGTGTTAATGATGTCACAACTTTCCACCGCCAAAGAAAATTAAGAATCATTACATCAGTTTTAGGTAGTGACATGCTCACTGTCTTTGTCATTGTTTTCCTCCTTTCTATCATGTTTATTTTTAAAATATTCATGAACATCGTTTTCTGATAAAAATGGAACTTGGACTTCTTCTTGAATTGAACCATGTTGCCAAATTGCTCGGCCTTTAATCTCTGCTGGCAAATCAGCAGCACGTTTATTTCCCAGCACAACCAAGCTTTGCGTGTAGCCAACCACATAAAAACAAACGATGCCGGATAGATTGGCTTTAATGGTTGGGTCTAAGTTCTTAGCATCAGGTTTTTGAGTTCCAATTACCAGATGCACTCCAACGCTTCTTCCAAGTCTTGAAATACGGTTGATGATGTTTCTAGTCGTTAAAAGCATTTTTAACTCTGGATGCCCGATTGTGGGAACAAGTTCCGAGATTTCATCAATAACAACCAAAACTCTTCCAAGATGTGCTGCTTCTTGATCAAATTTGTTATTTTTAGACTGAAGTTGGTTATAAGCTTCGATGTCTTTTACTTTATTTTGTTTAAAAAGCTCAAACCTTGTGTCTAATAGCTTATTAATTTCTTCTAGCTTTCCAGACGCTTGTCTAAGACTGCCAGCCGTTTCGATTCCTTCAATATCTTCAAAAACTTGCGCTTCGTTCCCACCTTTAAAATCTATCATACAAATTCTAAGACTTGGATTATTGTAAGCAAGGGTACTTGTCATCATTCTGATAAAGGTTGATTTGCCGCCACCGGACGCACCAGCGACAAGGATGTGCGGAGTTTCTTGCAAACTTGTTTCAATGGTCGATCCAAATGTTTTACCAATTGGAAAAGAATATTTTTTGTAATGATTAATATTTTCCAAAAACCACATGTCGGGCATTCTCAAATTTGAATAGACAATGTCGATAAGCTGTTTATTATCCTCTGGTTGAGAGATCTTAATAACATTGCAAGTTAGATTTGATCCCAAATCATCTGCTTTATCTTTAAATCTTGATAGCGGCAATTTTGCGTTTGTAATTCTTAATCGTCTTGTATGATCATCCAAAGGCACATCTGAAATAAATTTTGGAAAGTCTCCAAGGTTATTTTGCAAACTGCAATTTATAAAAGTATCTTGAAGTTTTTTAAGTAACCATCTTCTGCGTCCAAGCTGAATAAAACCCCAGACATAAAAAGGAATTAGCGTCCAAAATGTTCCCCAAATCTGTCTCCAAAATAACTTCGAAGGACAAAGGAATTGGATACCTAGTTTTTTAAATAGTAGCATATCAAAATCATTGCTAACTGCCACTCCCAAGACCATTCCCACAAAACTACAAAGCACAACGGGTAATGTACCTTTTTTACCTCCTCGCACAATTTCAACAAATGGATCAATCACAAGTACAAAAAATATTTTAATCATCCTTTCAATTCGTTCATTAAGAATTTCAGGGTTTGTTGGTTTCGTATCGTTATTTTTATTCATTCATTTTCTCCTTCATCAAAAATTACAACTATTGGTGTTGAGTGCTTCACCTCAATCACAGTTTTATTGTTCATATTGTCCACGAGTTTTCGGCCATGCTCGACAGAGGCTTGCGCTACACCTTGGAGTGCCGCATCTCGGACTGATTTTTTCTCTTGTCCCAATACTCCGGTAGAATTCTGCATTCCTTCTGCCATACCACTTAGAAAAAATAATCCTGAGCTTGCAGCAATTTTAAAAGCAAAGTCTCCAACCTTAGAACCTTTAAGACCTAAAATGCGATCCTTCGAATCAAAGGCTTGGGCTTTGATTTTAATTTCCGACTGCTCGGGCTTTATCATTTTAGTAAATACGATATAAAGACGCTCATCAGACGATTGGCCTTGTCCAATTAAAATACTATTCTTTGGAGCGAGCACATCTCCATCAACCACCAAATTTTCAGATAAAACAGCTTTGACGGTGCCATTAGATCCGCCACTTGATAATTGAGCAGTGACTTCGCTACCTGATGGAATTTTTTGAGTATTTAAAAAGCTCACTCGCTTAATTCCAGAATTTAAAACTAAAGAATTTCCATTTCGTCTTTGAGCAGAGGCTTGAGCATCTGCGTATTCATTGTACTTACTAATTTCAATGGGTTTTGAACCCTCAACAGTTTGAGGTGTAGAAAATCCAGATTCTTTTGAGTATTCACTGGAATCACTTTTTAGAAACTGCAAGACCACAACAAAAACACACCCTCCAAAAAAAAGTAGCTTTAATGTCCTAATTTTTAGCTTTCTTTTTTGTCCTTCCTTCAGATAGAAAAAGTTTTTAAAATTCCAGCTTTCAATTGATTCTCGCTCTTCTGAGCCAAGTTTTACTTTAATCATGAAATTTCACCTCAATTTGACGGTCTTTCGGATCTCTGACATATAAAATGTCATCTCCATCACCTGAGACAGTGACTAAATTAAATGAGCATCTTCTTTCCTGCATATAGACAAAAATATTTGTTTTCGCTCCAGGCCTTAAAGACTTAATGGCAAGGTCATTTTTTAATTGCTTGAAATCAAAAGTTGCTTCACCTGGCATGATTTCTTTAGGAGTTACTGGAAAATTAATTACTGTTAATCTTCCAGTAGCAACTCTTACTGTTTTTGCCTTGTATTCGTCGCAAACAATGACTTTGCCGTTTTCTTTTGCCTGGAGAGTAAACGCCCAAAATAATAACAAGAAAAAAAAGATCCCCAAAAACCAAGTAATATTATTTATCTTCATTTTTTTGCTCCTTTGAATTTGGGGAACTCACTTCGGTTAAAACAAGCCCGTAAGGGTTATCAAAAGATCTGTCTGTGGACTCAACACTTACAAGCAGTGGAAAGCTAAAGGCTGATCTGATTTCACCAACTGAAATTAATCTATCTGCCTTAACCAAAATTTTGTCTTTTTGAACATTAACTTCTGAAATCACAAGAACTTGCTTCATGTTTCGAGAATTAAGTTCTTTTTGCTCTCTTTCTCTGAGCTCTTTTTGCTTAATTGAAAGAAAACTTGGGCGGCTTAATCCAAAGTTAAATCTTGCTTCAAGTGCTTCCTTTACAAATTGTTTAATCTCATCTTCAGAAGTATTCTTTTGAGTTGGTAAAATTTTTGAATAACAACCTCTTTCGATAACCAGAGGGTCTTTCACAACAGCTTTAAATGTGGAAATAGAGAGAAAAATTGCTACCAGCGACATTGAAAAGAGTAGAATTTTTAAGTTTTTATTTTCCTTTGCAATCGAGTCCCACGCATCTACGAATTTCATATTTATCCTTTCTAAAAAGTAAAAAAGGCCGAATATCGGCCTTTTAATGAATAGTTTTAATTTTTGAGTAACTTTATTTAAGTCTTTTGCTTTGAATGAGCTTTAGAGGCGTACTTATTAGCTGTGCTGTTTTTATCATTGTCCCTTAGTGCATTTACGCGGTTTGAGACGTTTTCAATTCCACGCTTTGCTGTCATTTTAGCAGCCATAGACATTCCAGTCGGAGTAAGGGCTGCTGCTCCAAGCATTGCTCCACCTAAAGAGCTTGCCGCTTGCGCAAGGCCCCCTTTAACTAAAACTGAAGTAATCTTTGGCGTAATCACAATTGAAAAAACAAGCATGATGTTAAGAACAACTACTGATAAAAAACTAATGTTGTGCTCAGGCTTATTAATTTCACTTAAAGCCATGCTCCACAGAAGCGAAGCCAAAACACTCCAAACAATTTTCCAACTTGAAACCTCTATAAATGCCCTAAAAAGTCCAGTTGTTGCACTTGCCGTAACTGGCAAAACGTACATTGCAATCAAAATGGGTGAAAACACATAGAGAAGCATCCAGGTAAACAGGAAAAAACTGTCGGCCAAATGCACCGTGATGTACAAAATAAAAAAAGTTAAAAAGCTAATAAGTAAAATCACGGATTCTTTAAACGAAACCCAGGACCAGGAAAGCTCTCCAACCTTATCTCCCATTCTAGAAAGCACATACTTAAATTGATTCAAGTCGCCAAGCTCCTTAGCTAAGCTATCAGTAAACGATGCAAGCATATTCATGATTTCAGGTGTTGCGATTAGTAAGATTCCTGCAACAAATGCTCTTCCTACAAAACTTGCAAACTGTGGAGTCTGACCAATAGCAAACTTAAAATAATCAAGCACAACGCCAACTAAAATTAAAGTTCCCACCAAAATATAAAAATAATTAGCAAAAATTTGGTGGATCATTTTTGCTTCACTTGCCAACCATGCTGTATCCATTAAAACCTCGGTAGTTCAAATTTTGCGTTATCAGCCTTTAAGGCAGCCTTCAGACTATTTGCTTGAGCTAAGTATTGAGCCGTTTGATCCTTGTCTTTTTTGTTTTGAATAGCCATTTGCTGTGCTGAAATCTTAAGTCCAGTGGCTTGCGCTCTTAACTGCTGATTAAGAACGTGAATCAAAACTCCCATTGTTTGGGCTGTAAGCTTTTGTGACCCAGCCCCACTATTTAGTCCATGTACAGTCGGATAGTTTAAATTGCAACCATAATTGCCTCAGGAGCTGGTGGTTTGTAACCTAAGCTACTATGTGGCCTTATGGTGTTGTAATTTCTTCGCCATCTCTCTATCAAAACTTGAGCCTCTTTTAATGTAAAAAATATTTCTCCATTTAACAACTCATCCCTGAGTCTCCCATTAAATGATTCAATGTAACCATTCTCCCATGGACTCCCTGGTGTGATAAATAATGGACTTATTTTAATTTTGCCAAACCAGTGGATAAGTTTTCTGGCAATAAATTCTGGCCCATTATCTGATCTGATGTATTTTGGAATTCCTTTTTCTAAAAATAAATCAGCCAGTGCTTCTAACACATCTATAGATCTTAATTTTCTCCCCACTTTGATTGCTAAGTTTTCTCTACTAAATTCATCAATGATGGTTAACATCTTTATTGGCCTTCCATCATGTGTGTAATCATGCACAAAATCATATGACCACACATGATTTTTATACTCCGGCCTTTTTCTGATACAAGATCCATCGTTGAGCCAAAGTCTACTTCTTTTTGGTTGCTTCTTTGGTACTTTTAATCCCTCCTTACGCCATATACGGTAAACTCTTTTGTGATTCACTTTAAACCCATCAGCTCTCACCATTGCTGTTACTCTCATGTAGCCATAGCGCCCATATTGACTTGCGTACTCAATAATTTTTGGCGTGATCACTTTATTTATTGTATCTACTTTTGCTTCGTATCTTTTTGTCGCTCTGAAAAGACCAACAACTTTACATGCCCGACGTTCAGATGTTTCAAACTTTTCTATTAACATCACCACAGCTTGACGCTTCCTTGTCGGGCTTAAAAGTTTCCCTTGTTAACTTCTTTGAGCATGGAATTATCAAGGCTTAAATCAGCTACTAATTTTTTAAGCTGCTGATTCTCCTTTTCCAGATCTTTAAGCTTTTTTGCTTGATCAACACGCATCCCACCATATTCTTTTCTCCAACGGATATAAGTGTCTGCTGAAACACCAAGTTGCCTACAAATTTCACCTTGGTTTAATCCCTGAACCTGCAAAGCTTCAGCTTCGCGTAGTTTTATTATTACTTCCTCTGGACTATATCTCTTCCCTCTGGACATACCTACCTCCTCCTTCTGTAGCTTTTACCACAGTTTAATCCGACTCAGACTGGACTAATTTAAGGGGAGAAGGTCAAGAAGGTGCGCTATATTGATTTTGAGGCTCAAGCCACCTCTAAAGCCAATAAAATGCCGCATAATTCAACTATCGAAAGGATTTGTTTAATTGTCAAAAATAACTCTGATTGTTTAAGATGAAATCTATGAGGAACAACCGTAAATTTCTAGAATTAGGTTCTATTGTCGGGTTGTTTCTTTTATGGGGTATTGCATAACTTATTGGCCAAGTCTTCCAGAAAAAGTTCCAATGCATTTCGATTTTTCTGGGAATCCTGATGCTTGGGGCTCAAAAGAATGGATATTTGTAATACCAGCAGCCGGCTTACTTTTATATTCATTACTTTCAATTATTTCTCGGTTCCCGCAGAAATTTAATTACCCTGTCGAAGTAACAAATGAAAATAGAGGTAGACAATATCAGCTTTCTCTCTTGCTGCTTTCAATCGTGAAATTAGAGATACTGTTTGGATTTACTTATATAACCTGGAAGCAAATTCAAGTTGCTCTAGAAAAATCTAGCGGTTTGGATTCTCTTCATCTCTTAACTTTTCTCACAATACTTTTTGGAACTATTGTTTGGTATCTGCGAAAAGCAAAAACGTTGAACTAAATCACTTGTTTGACCCGAAAGACGCGGTTTTTATCGCTCCAGAATTCTGATTTCTTCAGTCATTTAATTTTCTAGCGAATTTGATCAGCAATCTGTACAATCGATATCTATCTAACTTTAAAGTCGACGCTATCCTGATCACTTGCTGTTAGCAAGGATTTGAAGCATGGTTAGATCCGCTACTAATCTTGTCCTTTTAATTGAGAAGCCAAAGATTCCAATTTCAATAAAAAGTTTGGATCTGTCGGATTAAATCCCTGATCTAAAACTACATTTTGTTTTGGGCCAATTGGAACTTTATTTAAAGGATCAAATTTATGAGTTACATTTGGGATGATTTCGACGTGGCAGTTCTTATGAGCCGACACACAGGTCTTTGCCAATGCCTGGCTCCACTGTGGAGGAGTATTTATGTCGAACTCACCAGTAAAAACGTAGACATCACCGTGAATAGAAGCCGTAGTTTCCTTGGCATCAAATCTAGTTGCAAACTCTTTCCAGAAGGAAAACCTTTGAATCCAAAAATTGATATCTGCAACTTTTTGTAAATCTAAATCACTTTTCCAAAGCTTTGAAATTTCCTCAATGGATACTACGGGTTTTGCCTGCCAATCCCATTTCTGGTTCTTCAAAAATGCCGGTGGAAAAAGTGCGGTTTCTGGCCAAGATTTTGCTTCCAGCTGATTAATGTTTCCATCTTTATTGGCGTCAATGTCAGCCTTAATGACCATTTCAATTTGCCGATCAATAACTTGCCACTGGAGGGTTGAGGCGATGTTTTCTCCGGCATAACCAAGCAAAATGACTCCAGCAATCTCCGGATGTTTTGCGGCTACGTCCGAGGCGACGATTGTTCCTTCCGAGTGTCCCAAAAGGTAGATCTTATTGGAATCTACTGCAGGATCATTTTTAAGAATCTCGAGCGCTGCCTCAACATTTGCGATGAGATCGTTCCAATGCAGAGACTTCCACATCTTTTCATCATAATAATTTGATTGAAACTTCTCCCATGATTGAAAGTAATCAATACCAGGCTTTCCAACCTGCAGCGTATGAAAGCCGGATTTTTGGAATTGTTGAGCAAAAATAGATAGAAGTGGTCGGCCATCAGTTCCGTGCGGTGGAACTTGCAACGGCATCATCTCCTCAGGACCAAACTCTCCAGAACCTGGGATTAAAATCAGGGCCGGTGCAGGCTTTCCAGGAGTTGCCTCCGGATTCTTTACTAACAGGCCTCTAGATTGGAATTTTCCCACTAATACTTTTTGAGCCGCGGGATTAACTGAGCCAGCTTCACCTCTGACAGGGGCGGCTGAGGAGAAGACAAAGAAAATAACTGTAAAAATAGTAGCCAATCCGAATAATTTTTTCATTCTTTTTCATCTCCAGGGCGTTTGGCTTATATCCCAATGTGAATCTGGGATCAATTTGCAATATCCCTTCCACAGACAAATGCGAGGGGGTCAAGCGTGGAGCCAGATAAATTTCAGCTAATCAGCCGAAAATGCAATGAGCAACTGACCGGCTTCTTTAAATTATTATTTCTTCCTGAACATCAAAAAATTTAAATTTTCCCGTCTTTTCCGTCAGGAAGTTTTGAAATGAAAAACCAAAGAGTGCCATGAAAAGCGAAAGAAAAAAGCGGAACATCAGAGTTGCCAAAGAAGTTCGAACAAAATTTTTCCGCCAAAATCGTTTAAAATTACGATGGGATAGGTTTGTTGAGAAATCATCGGCTGACCAGTAAACACTTCAAAATAAGCCGAGTTTTTTAAAAGAATAAATAGGCTTAAGGCAGACCCTAAAAAGTCTGCCTTATTTCTTTAGCTTTCTAATCCAAACCACTTAAAGACGATTTGAACTTGGTTTTCTTGTGGCCAAAAGACACTCTTTCTTAGCCAAAAAAGACAAAAAAATAGGGAGCTTCCTTTCGGAAACTCCCTTTAAATTAAACTGGCTTGTTAACATCAGGAAATACAACTGTTGCTTCTTCAGCTTTTTGCTTTTCTAATGCTTCGGCTTCTTGTTTTTGTTTTAACAATGCTTCTTCTTTTTTCATCGCAAGTTTTTCTTGGTGTACAGAGCCGTGCGAAACTTTAGCGATCAAAGAAATGGCTCTGTAAGTTAAACCTGATTTTAAAAGTTTTCGGATCAAATCAGAATCTCGCATTTTCTTTCGACCAATTAATTTTCCCTTGGCCCTGGCGTTTGCTAACCCAATTTTCACGCGATCCGCGATTAAATCTCTTTCTAGTTGGGAAATACTTGCAAGGATTGAGAAAATCGCAACACCGACCGCGCTATTGGTATCAATTTTTTCTGTTAGACTTACAAAATGAACCCCTTTTTTCTTAAAAATTTGAAGTGCATTTAATAAGTGGGTGGTACTTCTAGCGAATCGTGAAAATGAATAAACAACAACCGAGGAAATCTCGTCAGTTTCTACAGCCGCCATCATTCTATCTAAAGCCGGACGGCTGGATTTAGTTCCGCTGATACCTTCATCAGTAAAAAACTCAACATTTGTGATATTATTTTGCTCACAATACTGTTTTAAAACTCTGACCTGAGATTCCATACCTGTAGATTGATCTGTTGTACTTACACGAGCATAGCAAGCTATTCGTTTTTGGTTCATTTGGTTCCCCCAAATTAAAAAACCCGTGGGATCACCACGGGTTGAATTGAAATTAAATATTTAAAAAGTTTATTTTTGTCCGGTTAACTGTTCTGTAAAGAGCTTATAGCTGATTGGACCACGCTGATGGGCTTTAATTGCAGCTACACGCATGGCTTTTGTCATTTCAACTAGGGATTCTCCAACGCCAACAGCCAAAGCAAACCATATAATCGCATATATAAGCTTTATAGCTCCTGTCATTGGGCGCTCCTTTCCATTTTTTTAATGGACGATCTTAGCTCTTGTGAAATTTCACTAAGCTTAAAATCGTGTTGTCTTAAATAACAAAACCACATTTGCATAGTGTGTTCGGACCTATCAAAATGTTTAGCTAGGGCCTTACGGCTCCACCCCTCAATAAAACGCAGCTTAGCCAGCTCGGCGATATTGACACTGGGTTTTCTCCACTGTACTGGGTACGTTATAACGTGCCCCAGGTGTTCGACCAGCTTAGGACCGCGGGCACCAGAACATACTCTGATATCAGAAAGATTTGGGCATATTTTCCTTTAAAGAGGATTTAAGAACCTACTTGTAGTTTTTATAACAGAAAATTTAAGCATTCATTTTCCACGTTTTAGTCTACAACTACCGCCAAGGTAAGAAGAACAATAACAACCTATATAGGAGAGAACCATATGAAATCATTATTTTTAGGTTTAGGCCTAGTTTGCTTAGCTCAAGTAGCTCTAGCATTCCCTGGTCAACCAGCAAAAAGACAGTATGCTTGGAACGAAAAATACCAAGCCTATTGCGCAGTAAATGAAACCACCATCTACGTTTGTAACGAAGAGGCTGGCAATTGTGAGCCAGAATGTTTTGGTGAGTCAAAGTTTATGACCTACCTTAACCAAAAGTTAGCTTTTGGAACACCTGTTACATACTACTACTGCGGTGACACTGAATCTGGTGTGCAAACCACACCATGCCGTGATGTAACCCCAGGAGTTCCTGGCTGGATGGAAAAGCTTGATGCATGGGCAAAATCCATTCCTGGTTGGCAAGGTAACCCTGACTGGACAAATGATTCTTTTGGTGGATGATTTAATTTAAATATTGAATCTAGAAAGAACCCTGGGAGAAATCCCAGGGTTTTTTATTTTTAAACTTTAATAAGTGCTTTTTGCCATTGAGTGATGCGTGCTCTTACAGAATCACTAATATTATTAAATGCAACACCATAGCGCTTTTCAGACTCAGACCAAACAATACTACCTTCTACTTGAATGGACTCTTTACCGTCAGGGCTTGAGATTGTCATCTTAATAACACTGCCGTTAGTTAATAGAGCCTGAGTGTTAATTTCAGTACCACCAACAGAGATGGTTTTAACACTACCAATGAGTTCCTGGCCTCCTAATTTTAGAGTCATTTGGCTGTTGATTGCATAACGGTCATGACGACGTCGGTTTGCTTTTTGATTATTTGTATTTCTAAAAGCACGAACTAAAAATACAGGTATTAATAAAAGTGCAAGTGTAATGATCGCTTTTTTAAATCCATTTTCTTGTTGATTAATCTTTTCAATACTACCGCAACCCCCACGGCCTGCAAGAGAGCTTGCAAGCTCTCTGTCATTCATGCTGACTTGCACAGTGTAGGCTGGTTTAAAGCCATCAACTATAGCATTAATTGCATTATTCACAGAGCTAAGAACATTAACTCGCCCGCTGGACTGAACATAATTATTTAAGTTAGATTTTTGATCAACACTGGAAAGTAAAATATTTTTCATTTGGTAAGAGTTCATTTGTGGGGATTTTAACTTCATCAGAGCTGCAACGCCTGAAACAAAGGGCGCTGCCATACTTGTACCTGACAAATATGCATAATACCCATTTGGCCATGTACTTAAAATATTCACTCCAGGAGAGGAAAGCCCAACTGTGGATTTCCCATAATTACTAAAATAAGCCATGTTATCTAAATCATCAGTGGCTGCTACAGAAATAACATTAGGTACATTATAACTTGCTGGGTATGTGGGGCTTGAGTCATTATTTTTTGCCATATTTCCTGAGGCCACAACAAATGAAACATCATGGGTATAGGAATAAGCAATTGCTTCAACTAGGGCTTGACTATAATTGCCACCACCCCAAGAGTTATTAATCACTTTAGCTCCATTATTAACTGCATAGTAAATTGCTTTTATGGCATCTGATGTAGCACCAATACCTTCTGAGTCTAAAAACTTAAGCGGCATAATTTGAATTCTTGTAGCAGAACTAGGGGCCTGAAAAATAGAATCCCCAACACCCACTACAATTCCTGAAACGTGAGTGCCATGCCCCTCATCATCTTGGGGGTTATTGTTGTTATAAACAAAGTTCCAACCATGGACATCGTCAACAAAACCATTACCATCATCATCAATTCCGTTTGAAGCAATTTCGCTTAAGTTTGTATGAATTGAATAGTTAAAACTAGGGTGAGTTAAATCAAGACCTGTATCTATCACCGCCACCGTTACTGTTTGCGCACCAGACACTAAAGGCCAAGTGTTTTGTGCCTGAATAGCAGCGGATGTCATTCCATAACCTGAGCCAATAAAGTTGAGCACCTGGGATAAGGTGTACGCTTGTGTCTGAACAGTTGCTGAAGCTTTTTCAACAAGATAGTTTGGCTCTACATAATCTACTTCAGGGTTATTTTCTTTTATTTCAGCAATTTGATCTTCAATGGGTTTTTCATCAATAGCAGCCTCATCAAGCTTCATGTGATGCAAATTAAGTCCACTGTAGCTAGAAACAGCATTAAGCCTGTGTCGCCCACGGGCTTTTGAAATAAACGCATTTGTAGTTTTGGCAGAAACTTTTTGAGAGCTGATAAGTGGGTTTTTAAGTTTAATAATATACTCACCGGCTACTACACGTTTGCCATGGTGAAACTTAACTCGCTTAGCAAAGCTAACTTGTGAGGCCAAAATAATAGAAATGAAGATGAGAATATTATGTTTCAAATAACGCTCCCCTATACCCTTTAGGTATTAGAGAGCAAAAGCAAAGCCAGAGTGTAGTATTACAAAAAAACTTGTAATTTAAGGTAGTTACATTAATTATTGAAACCAAAAATTGTTTCCAATTTTGACTAATATTTGCTCAAAGAGTGCTTAGAAATTTAAATTTATTAATATTTTTAAACACTTATGTAATATGTCTTAAATAATAACGGTATGCATTTGTTAGACAGTCTAAGTGATTGTAATTACATGGAATCTGAGGTAACTCCGCCATCAAAAAGCTTAGGATTAACATCTATTTTAGCTTTTTCATTAAGCCTTCCCACCCAAGAAGAAAAAACGTCTTTATGACTAGTATTCAAGTTTGCTGCAATTTTGTTTTTATCCGTAGCCTGTTTCTG
Source organism: Oligoflexia bacterium (assembly GCA_016715815.1). Classification (GTDB taxonomy): domain Bacteria; phylum Bdellovibrionota; class Bdellovibrionia; order JABDDW01; family JABDDW01; genus JADJXN01. The sequence continues at coordinate 483,259 of JADJXN010000001.1, read as the reverse complement.
ATCTGAGGTATTTTTGAGTTTAATAACCACATAACCATCTTGTGCTGCCAAAAGCTTATTAGAAATGGGCTTTTGAGAAGATAAGCTTAAGGCCTCTTTCATAACCTCATCTCCACCACCAAGATTTGGTACTACTTCTTCAGTAACTGAGAATAAACCTGTTTCTTGCCACTTTGCTTTTGGATCCAGTTTTTTAATTTTCTCTATAGCTAATGTTTGATTACTTGATATGAGATTTTCTATTTCCCTAATTGCCTGTTGAAGTTTTTCCTGTGAAGCCAAAGCTTTTTCAATTTTTAGTGTTGCCTCAGAAAAAGGTATGTTTTGAGCAGCTTTTTTAGCCTCAACTTTAATTAAATGGAAACCAAACTGTGTCTGAATTGGCTTTGATACTTCACCTATTTTTAATCCAAAGGCTGCTTGTTCAAATTCTGGAACCATTCTCCCCTTTTCAAACCAATTTAATTCTCCACCATTACTTTTCGAGCCTGGGTCATCACTATATTTTTTTGCCAGCTCTGAAAATGATTTTTTACTAAGCTCACTCTGAATTTTTTTAATTTTCTCTAAGGCTTTGGCCTCCTCAGAGCTATTTCCTTTTTGAGCTTTAACCAAAATATGCTTTGCTTTAACCTGCTCTGGGGTATTAAAGAGTCTTGAATTAAGGTCATAGTATTCTTTTACTTTTTGTTGATAATCCTTTTGTTGTTTTAGCTTTTCAATATCTGCGCTTGTTACTTTCATATTATCAAGAGCTAGCGCTGGTGTTATTTTTAAATATTCTAAATTAATTTTTTGAGACTGCATTTTCTCTAAACGCTCTTTTTCAAGTGGGCTTAAATAAACATTTTTACTAAAAAATGATCTTGTTTTTTCTACTAATGTGTCTTTCCTTAAACCTGTTTCAAATTGGTAACTAGAGAGTCTATTGTTTTTTAATACTGTTTCATAAACCTCACGGGAAAACTTCTCATCCTTTTTAAAATAAGCTAAATTAGTAATAATCTCTGTTAGTTCAGCATCGGTAACTTTTAACCCCATTTTATGAGCTTCTTGAGAAACTAATTCCGAGGTGATGAGTTGTTGAAGCGCTGTTTCACGAACTTTAAACCTTTTGATTGCATCCTCATTAAACTCCCCACCTGTCATTTGAGAATAAAAATCGATCATGCGCTGCAATGTACCCCTGTACTCAGACACCGTAATAGAGTTGCCATTGACTACTGCTGCCGCCCCACCCACAGGATTACCCATCTTTTCAAAACCAAAAATCGCAAAAACCAATATGATAGGCCAAAATACAAGATGAGCAGCCAGTTTTTTTGATTTTTTCTTCCAAAAAGACATCATCGAGGTTTTTGTGCTGGTCATAAAGAGCTTACCCTTTCGTTAAATATAATCATGCTGACTTCACCACATAAATAAATTCAAGGCAAAACTTATTTTAATTTTTAAGATTTTTATGGGACACTTTTAGTATGTTTGGCCTATTTGAAATGGATATTAAAAAACTACTTTTGATTGTGCTTATTTTAGCACTACCCCTTATCTCACTTAATATTGAAAAAAAACAAGAAAATGAAATCAGCTGGTATGATCTACCCGTGCTATGGGTTATTAACCCAACGCAGGAATTATTTTCTAAATTTGCATTAGGTGTGTCAAAAACAACATCTTTTTACTTAAACCTTTTGGATGTTAAAAAACAAAACCGCATATTAAAAGAAGAGCTAGCCAGAGCTAAGCAGGATTTAAAATTAGCTGAAGAAACTCAAAATGAAAACAACAGATTAAAAAAAATTCTCGAATTTAAGCAATCAGCACAATCCCAATATTTGGCAGCACAAGTAACTGCCATGGGCCTATGGGGTGAGTACTCATCAGTAACAATTAATAAAGGTCTGGAGAATGGGGTTAAGAAAAAAATGGCTGTCGTTACTCCTGAAGGTGTTGTTGGTTATATTTTAAATGCAGAGAAAAAATATTCTACTGTCATTTTATTAACAGATCGAAACACTGTTATTGATGCCATTGTGCAAAAAAACAGAGCCAGAGGTATTCTGGAGGGCTTAGGGAAAGACTTATCCCAACTAAAATATCTTTTAAGAACCGATGATATACAAGTCAATGATCTTGTAGTTGCAAGTGGCCTTGATGGCTTATTTCCAAAAGGCTTTCCCATTGGCTACGTAACAAGAGTTGATAAAAAACACTACGGTGTCACACAATATGTAGAAGTAAAACCCATTATAGATATCACAAGACTTGAAGAAGTTTTAGTGGTTAAGAAAAATGAATAGACCATCAACTATAATATTTAATTTTGTTATTTATATGTCTATGCTGCTTTTAGCCATTAGCCTACAGACAAGCCTTTTTCATTGGTTAATAGGCTCAAGATCTACAATTCAAATTGCCTTGGTTATTGTAACTTACATTTGTTTGTACCGCAGCACTACTGAAGCCTTACTTTTTACTTTTCTAGCAAGTTATTGTCTTGGACTTATTTCAACAATGCTTCAAAGTATAAGCGTTTTTGCTACAATGGTTATTTTTCTTTTTACCATGTTTGTTAAACACCAACTTTACACATCCAATACCACAAGTTTTTCAAGAGTAGCTTTAGCCAATATACTTATCTTCCATGTCGTTTCATGGGTAGCAAGCGGCCTTTTTGAGGACACAACGCCTCAATTAAGGCCTCTTGACTGGGTTTTAGAAATATTAATAACAGCACTTTTTGTAAAAATACTTTTTATATTTTTTCAAAAAATTGATGAAAAAACAAAACGCCTTGAATTTAGTGAGTTAGATGGATGAGCCCATTTGATTTAGTTGAAAGCAGTGAAGACGTAAAAGAATATCAAAACAGATATACTTATCTCTATGGTACCGTCATCCTTGCACTTGTTATTTTATTTTTAAGACTATGGTATTTACAAATTTTTAAAGGGACAGAGCTTTTAAAATTTAGTGAACAAAATCAGATTAAAGAGGAAAAAATAAATGCTCCTAGGGGCATGATGCTAGACCGAAATGGAGAAATTTTGGTAGATAGCCTCCCTTCTTTTAATGTGACATTAACACCACAATATATTGAAAATACAGATGATATTGCTACGGAATTAGCAAGCACATTAAATATTAAAAAAGAAGATATAATAAAAAAAGTAAAACAAAGCCGACGTCAAAATGGTGTTTTTAAACCAGTAAGAATCAAAGAGGACATTAATAGAGATGAAGTAGGGAAAATTGAAAGGATGATAATAGATAATCCCGGTTTAAAGGTTGAGATGGTAATTAAAAGAAATTACTTACTAGATAAAAGCGGCTCCCAATTGTTTGGTTATGTGAGTGAAGTGTCAAAAGAAGAGCTTCCTCAGCTAAATGCAAAACGAAAATTTGAATTCAAACTTAAATCAGGAGACATCATTGGAAAAGCGGGACTTGAAAAAAGATGGGATTTTGAGCTTAGAGGTGTAGACGGGGCCAGATTTGTTGAAGTGGATGCTAGAGGAAGAGAAATAGCTTCAGGTAAAGATCTTATTTTAGGTGGTTATCCTGAAGGCGCTGATTATGTTCCTGGGCATAATATTACTCTCACAATAGATAAAGATATCCAACAAGCAGCCTATGATTCTTTTATAAAAAATAAACATACTGGAAGTGTTGTTGTTTTAGATCCCAATACTGGCGAAATTTTAAGTATGGTCAACACACCTTCTTATGACCCAAATTATTTTTCAACAGGAATATCGCCAGAGATATGGTCACAGTTAGTAAATGACCCTTTTAAACCGTTAAGAAATAAAGCCGTTCAGGATCACTACGCCCCAGGCAGTACATTTAAAACCATTGTAGCCATTGCGGCTCTTGAAGAAAAGCTAATCACAACCAAAACTACATTTTCATGTCCTGGTTATATGAACTTTGGAAGAAGAAAATATAACTGCTGGCGAAAACATGGTCATGGACCGGTTAATGTGTATCAAGCACTTGAGAGATCTTGTGACGTATTTTTTTACCACCTAGGTATTGATTTAGGCATTGATAAAATTGCTAAATATGCCCGCAAACTAGGGCTGGGTTCAAAAACAGGGATCGAGCTTGATAATGAACGCACGGGTCTTGTGCCAGATACTGAATGGAAGAAAAAAGCTCTTGGCGAAGAATGGCAGCCCGGAGAAAATTTATCTAATGCCATTGGACAAGGATTTAATCTTTTAAGCCCATTACAAATGGCAACATCTTACGCAGCCATTGCCACAAATGGAAAAGTATTTCGACCATATTTAATTAAAAAAATTGAAAGTATTGATAGCAAAGTATTAAAGGTAACCAGCCCACATTTAATTCATAATGCACAAAAAAAGGAAAATGAAAATGATGTCACTATCTCCCACGAAACCTTTCAGATTGTTAAGCAAGCATTAGTAGATGTTTTTGAAAAAGAGCATGGAACAGCAAGGGGCTATAAAATTCCAGGTCTTCATATCGCTGGTAAAACAGGAACGGTTCAACTTTTTCAATTAACAGCTGAAACAGTTTTTGCAAAATGTGAGAATAAACCTTTAAAGCACCGCCACCATGGCTGGATGGCAGCTTTTGCACCTGCAGAAAACCCTCTTATAGCAATGGCAGTACATATAGAGCATGGTTGTCATGGAACAGCGGCTGGCCCCACAATCAGAGATATAACTTTGGCTTACTTTAAAAAATATGCTCCAGATATGATTAAAAATTTAAATGTGAAAGTTAAAGAAATTGTAACTCCACAAGAGGAAGAATAATGGCACTTCAAGTACAAGAGCGTACAACGCTTAAAAAAGTTGATTATAATTTTGCACTTGTCATCTTTGCTCTTCATATTATTGGACTAATTAATCTTTATTCTGCAACCCATGGCCCCAACTCAAAAGGAATGGCCACATTGTTTGTCTCTCAAATTATTTACATTATTGTTGGTTGGGTGATTTTTGCAGCCCTTACTTTAATTGACTACAAAATATTCGTCAAACTTGCTTACCCGCTTTATGTTTTAAATGTTATCATGCTTGTTGTTGTCATGTTCTTTGGACATACATCTTTAGGGGCACAGAGATGGATTAACCTTGGTTTTTTTAAGTACCAACCCTCTGAAACCATGAAGCTGGTAATGGTTTTTCTAATTGCAAAATTGTTTCACACACACGTCAAACCACAGGGGCATAGTTTTAAAGATTTAATTATTCCAACAATTTTGGTTTCCATACCTGCATTTTTAGTAATTAAACAACCAGATTTGGGAACAGGCCTGCTTTTGGTTGGGGCTATTGCAACAATGTTTTTATTTGTTAAAGTAAAAAGAAATGTTTTAGTAACTGCTGTTATAGGAATACTTATAGCCTTACCTGTAGCCTGGAAATTTGCTTTAAGGGACTATCAAAAAAATAGAATTCATACGTTTTTAGATGCCAGCCTTGACCCAAGAGGTGCTGGGTATAATAGCATCCAATCAAAAATTGCAGTAGGCTCTGGAAAATTTTTTGGAAAAGGTTTTAGAAAAGGAACTCAAGGGCAGCTAGAGTTCCTGCCTGAAAGACATACTGACTTTATTTTTTCCGTTTTATCTGAAGAACATGGATTTGTTGGCTCAATAACAACCTTAATTTTATACATCATATTACTTATGATGGGCATAAGAACGGCTAGCCAAGCAAAAGACAAATTTGGTGTTCTACTCACTGTAGGCATAATGTCCATTTTATTTCTGCATGTATTTATTAATATTGGTATGACAACAGGAATTCTACCAATAGTAGGAATCCCACTTCCATTGATCAGCTACGGAGGCTCAAACATGTTAACAACAATGTTTGCCCTTGGTATTGTATCAAGTGTAAATTTAAGAAAGTTTTTATTCTAAAATGCTTTTTGAATAAAATTAATTACCTGAGACTTAGCCATATTGCCCACAGCTTGGTCTACTTGCTGGCCATTTTTAAATAAAATAACTGTAGGAATACTTCTAATTCCAAACTGGCTTGGGACTCTTGGGTTTTCATCAACATTAAGTTTAACTACTTTAATTTTATCCTTAAATTCACCAGCTACCTCATCTAATGTTGGACCTAAGGCTCGGCAGGGCCCACACCACTCAGCCCAAAAATCAATAAGAACAGGAATATTTGATTGCAAAACTTCTTTCTCAAAAGTGTCATCAGTGATTTGTATTGTATTTGATCCCATTGTTTTTCCTTATATAAGATAGTTAGTTTCATCAAAATTTAGCAAGACCAAGCTTGTCTTGACAAGCTTAATTCACACAGGCGATTCTGATAATAGGGGTAGGCTATTGGAAAAATCAGAAATAAGAATATTTGTAGTTGAAGATGATGTCACAATGGGTAAAGCCCTAGTTGAAGCCCTTAAAAAAGAGGGTTACACCCCTACACATTTTACAAACCCTACTGATGCTATTAATCAATTTAAAATACAAAGTGCCCACGCTTTTGTTATTGACTGCCTTTTGCCCAAAATATCTGGAATTGAATTAGCAGTTCAACTCAGAAAAGAGGGGGCACTGACAGCCCCAATGTTTTTAACAAGTGGTGTTTTTAAAGATAAAGCTTATAGCAAAGAGGCCATACAAAAAACAGGTGCATTAAATTTTTTTAATAAGCCCTTTAATGTAAGTGATCTTATTAAGGCTATTAATTCTTCCTTTTCTGATTTTATTGATGAGGAATTATCCCCTTTTGAAAACCTCATGATTAACTCATTATCTCCGCAAGAAAAAATTAAATCAATTAACCAACTTGGTGAAATTGAGGCTTTAGATTTACCTCTTATTTATTGTCATCTCATGAACTCAAAAGCCTCCGGTATTTTAAAACTTTCAAACACAAAGTTTCCTATGCAGATTTCCTTTAACCAAGGCAAAATTGTTCAAGTTGAAATGAAGAATCCCGAATCCTTTTTTGGTCATTTACTTATTGAAAATGGCTACCTCACACCAGAACAGTTGGACGAAGCACTAAAAGTTGAATCTGGAAAAAGAATTGGTGAAAAACTTGTCGAGCTAAACTACATCTCTCCACATGTAATTGACATTATTAACTCTGAACAAATGGCCTTAAGGCTTTCAATGAGTGTCGGCAATGAAAACTACAACCTTTTTTTTGAAGAAAAAAATGTTTTGCCATCAGCATCTTTTATTGATCAAGAAAGACTCTCCCCCTTTATTTATGATTGGCTTAATTCAAAATTTGATCTTGCGTGGTTAAAACAGCGCTACATGAAATGGGAAGAGCGTCCCACTATTATTAATAACATAGCCTCTCAATGGCTTTCCCTTTGGAGTTTTCCAGTTTTTAAAAGTTTTATGCAAATTGTAAAAAGCTTTGAACAAGGAAAAGATCTGGAAGAAATTATAAATAAATATCCACAAAATGAAGAAGTGATTTACCAAATACTACACATACTTATACTTGTAGAACATGTAAAATTTAAAAATGAAGATAAAAAACAGTTTGATGCCACAGCCCACCTGGCAAGATTAAGAAAGCTTCAAGTTACTTTACAAAACCAAGATCATTTTGCGATACTTGGTATTAGTAAAAATGCCAAATCAACAGACATAAAAAAGACTTATCATGAGCTTGCAAAAATTTTTCATCCAGATAAAATCCCCCCTAATTCTACAAAAGAATTAGCAGAAGCAGCAAAAAATGTATTTGGTCTTATTACAAAGGCTTATGAAGTTTTATCTAATGAACCAAAAAGACTAGCTTATATTAAAGAGCTTGAAATGGGCCGAACAGAGAAAATACTACAAGGCGAAGCCTTGTTTGAAGAAGGTAAAATTTTATTAACCTCTGGCAATGCCCTTAAGGCTCTTGAGAAATTTACAATGGCAAAAAGCTTAAAACCCCCAACAAGCGATTTACTTATCCACACAGCCTGGGCTTTACTTGTTTCTTGTGAACAGAATAAAAATTCAAGCCAAATAAAAGAATCAGAGCAAATCTTAAGTAAGATTCCACCCGAGGACAGACATAATGCCACTTATTATTTTGTGAAAGGTTATTATCAAAAAATGACAAATGATTTTGTGGCAGCAAGAAAAAATGTTCAGCATGCCCTTTCTTTAAAGCCAAAATTTATTGAAGCAGAACGTCTTCTTCGCTTCTTTGATTTACAAAAAAACAATAAGACTGTTGATATTCTTAATAGCGATTTGAAAGATGTAGTGGGTTCACTTTTTAAAAAGAGCTGAGACATATTTTTTTCTCATCTCATCTATTTCTTCAACCTCTTTGTTATTATCCTCATACTCTCTCATCTTTTTTACTTCTTCTGATACTATTTTTCTTGAAAACCCATTTTCTTTTGAAGGCGGAACTTTTTTTAGAATTTCAGCATATTTTTTTGATCTAATAGATGGCTCAGAGTTTGATACTTGCTGTTGTTGCTGGGTAACAGGGAGCCTTTCATACTTTTTTAATATAGGTTCTTTTTCAAGATCTAAAACACTGCAAATAGCCTCTATAAGAGCTAGTGGATTTATAGGTGTTTCTAAAACTCCATGGCATTTGTAACTAGAGGTAATTTTTTTATCAATTGCTTGGTTGATTGGAAATAATAAAATAAGTTTCGGATTGACACCTTTTACTTTAATTTCTTTAGCCACTCGGTGACCATTGATTTTTGCTCCATCACCAGTGGCTATAACAAGATTTGGTCTAAACCCTAAGGCATTGCTGTTGATTTGAGCTTCCTTACGAAGGGAAAGCACATCAAAACTAATTTTTTTAAGCAAAACCTCTAAAAAGTTTTGCTCATTAAGATCCTCTATGATTGTTAAAATTCTCTTCATATTTTTAAATTATACTGCTAAAGCTACTTCTATGAAAGTAAGTGGTTTTACAGTCATAAGAAATGCCGTTATCATGGGCTATCCAGTTAAAGAGTCCATTAAATCATTACTACCTTTGGTAGATGAGCTCATTGTAGGTGTAGGACAAAGCGAGGACGCGACCAAGGAGCTAATAGAGTCAATAAATAGCCCTAAAATTAAGATTTTTGATTCTTTGTGGGATAAGTCTAAAACCACAGGGGGCCTTATTCTTAGTGAGAAAACTAATGAGGCTTTGGCTCGCTGCAGTGGAGACTGGTGTTTTTACCTGCAGGCTGATGAAGTTTTGCATGAAAAAGATTACGAAAACCTCTCCAAAAGTATGGAACGTCACTTAAAAGACGAAAGTGTTGAGGGGCTACTTTTTAAATATATCCACTTTTATGGTTCTTATAATGTAGTAGCAAGCGCAAGAAATTGGTACCGCCATGAGGTAAGAGTAATAAAGAATTTTAAGAATATTCTAAGTGTAGGAGATGCTCAAGGTTTTAGGGTAAAAAAAAATGATGTCCTTTATAAACCTCAAGTTGTACATTCTGGAGCCACTGTATTTCATTATGGCTGGGCAAAGGAACCCATTCAAATGGGAGAAAAAAACAAGCACATGTTTAGATGGTGGCACGGCAATAAATATGATAACTCTTTTAAAGACTTTGCATACAAGAGCGGTTACGGCCTAAAATCATACAAGGGCACGCACCCTCAAGTTATGGAAGCACTTGTAAAAAATCAAAACTGGAATTTTACCCCACTGCGAGGTCCAAAATCATGGCTGAACTGGGGCGCAAGAGATTTTAAAAATTTATCCAGTGATTTATTTGAAAAGTTAACCGGCCTAAGAGTCGGTGAACATAAAAATTACGTTTTGTTAAAATAAGGAGTTTTAAATGTATCAATTAGAAGATCCAAGAAAACCTGTAACAATGCCTGATAGACAATTTTCACTTACTACAAAAAGAGGAACAGTAAAAATTGGAAAAGGCCATGAGCTAGCGCTTATAGCCGGACCTTGTGTTGTTGAGTCAGAAGAATTGATTATGAGTGTAGCAAGAAAGTTGACTGACATTGCGGATAGATTAGGAATTGGACTTATTTTTAAAAGTAGTTATGAAAAAGATAATCGCGGAAGTGAAAAAAATTGGCGTGGCCCTGGGGCTGAGGATGGATTAAAAATATTAAAAAAAGTAAGAGATACCTACGGCATACCAGTATTGAGTGATATTCATAGAGAAGAAGATGTGCCACTTTCAGCAGAGTATTTAGATGTTTTACAAATCCCCGCTTATTTATGCCAGCAAACAGGCTTAGTGCTTGCTTGTGGTAAATCTGGAAAAGCTGTGAACGTAAAAAAGGGACAATTTTTAGCACCTGAGAATATGTCTAGTGCTGTTTCTAAATTAAAAAGCACAGGGGCAAAAAACATTTTACTCACTGAACGAGGCGCGTGCTTTGGATATAATAGACTTGTTTCAGATATTAGAAGCATCCCAATAATGCAGTATTTAGGGACACCCGTTGTCTATGATGCCACACATATCATTAGAATTTATGGCATCCCCTCATCTGATCCTAAAGGGGGAGAACCACAGTTTGTACCCCATTTAACCAAGGCAGCAGTTGCTGCAGGTACTGATTGTTTATTTTTAGAAACTCACCCAACTCCAAAATCAGCCCTTTGTGATGGCACATCCATGCTTGAGCTTGATCATATGGAGCCACTGTTAAAAACTTGTTTAGCCATAAGTAAAGCAGTTGGGCGAAATTAAAATTACTATGTTTAAAACTTACCGAGCAAAGCTTGCTGGTATTTATATTTTAACTGAAATGTTGCCCAGTTTCATACTGGGCAATGTTGTTTTTTTGTTCATTCTTCTTATGTTTCAAGTTTTAAGGCTTAGTGATTTTTTAATAAATAAAGGAGTTCCCCTTAGCTTACTTCTACAAATCACGATGTACATGCTAGTAAGCTTTTTACCTGCATGTATTCCCATTAGTTTACTTTTTAGTATTTTACTTACTTTAGGAAGGATGAGCTCTGATAGTGAAATTATAGCCTTTAAAGCCTCTGGCCTAAATTTATGGCATATTTTAGCACCCACAATTACATTTTCCTTAGTTATTGCACTCACCTCTGTTTACATTAGTTTTTATGCAGCCCCTTGGGGCAATAGAGCCTTTGAAATTCTTATTAATAGACTTTCAAACACAAAAGCTGCAGCTAACTTACAAGAAGGTACTTTTGCTGAAGGTTATTTTGATCTTGTTATTTACGCAGGCAAGGTAAATAACCGCCAAGGCCTATTAGAAGATGTTTTTATTTATGATGAAAGAGATCCTTCAAACCCCATTACAATTATCTCTGAAGAAGGTAAACTTGTAGAAGCTGATCCAGACTTTCCAGGAAGAGGCGTGACTTTAAGATTACTAAATGGAAATATTCATAAAAATTCAGAAAAAAATTATGCTAAAGTTGATTTTCAAACTTATGACATTAGTTTATCCAACGCTAGTGCCGATGCCATAATGGAAAAAAGTCCACCATCTTTAACATTAGATGATATTAGGTTGGGACTTAACAACCCTTTAACAAAAGAAGAACAAAGGCATAGTCTATTAGTTGAGTTTCACAAACGACTTTCATTGGCTGCGGCTTGTTTGGTTTTTGGTTTACTAGGAGTGGGCGTGGGGACTATTACAAATAGACGTTCAGTGCGCTCAAGTGGTTTAGTTGTTTCACTAGTTATTATGGTTTTATATTGGGTTATTTATATCTCAGGAGATAGCCTTGCCAGAGAAGGATCTTTACCTGTTTGGTTAGCCATGTGGATGGCAAATATTATTTTTGCAGCATTTGGTGTTTGGGCTTTTAAAAGAGCCTGGTAAATTTATGCCCCTTGTGCCTCATTTTGAGGTTCTTCCAATTGCAGCCTATAACCACAATCTTTATTAGGACAAATCAAAACACGCCCATCTTTTTTGGTGAACTTTTCAGTTAAATATGGATTTTTACAATCTGGACATGGTTTTAAAACAGGCTTATCCCATGAAACAAAATCACACTTTGGATATTGCGTACAACCATAAAAGGCTTTTCCCTTTTTGGATGATCTTTGTGTCACGCTTCCTTTATCACATTTTGGACATTTAATTCCCATACTAATAGCTTTTGTCGTTTTACACTCGGGGTAACCACTGCAAGCTAGGAACTTTCCAAAACGGCCAAATTTAATCACCATACCCTTACCGCATTTTTCACATTTTTCTTCAGTGGTTTCAATTTTTTTAATTTTAATTTTACCATCTTCGCTTTTTTCAAACTCAGCAGTTGATTTACAATCCGGGTAATTTGAACATGCTAAAAACTGACCATTTCTACCCCACTTTATTTGCATCATACCATCTTTACATTTTTCGCACTTTATATCTGTAGGCGTAGCCTGCGCTTTTAAATTGCGCATTTTCTTTTTAGCTACTGTAAGTGTTTTTTCAAACGGAGTATAAAAATCACTGAGAATTTGTATCCAATCCTTTTTTCCATCTTCTATGCTATCAAGTTTTTCTTCCATAAGGGCTGTAAACTCAACATTCATAATCTCAGAGAAATTCTCTACTAAAAGCTCAGTTACAATCACTCCCAGTTCAGATGGCGTAAACCTGCCAGATTGATCTTTTTCTACATATTCTTTCTCCATAAGAGTACTAATGATGGCTGCATATGTTGATGGTCTTCCAATACCTTTTTCCTCAAGATCCTTGATAATACTGGCATCAGTATATCTTGGGGGGGGTTGTGTAAAATGTTGCTCCGGTTTTAAAGAATCTAAATTAAGCTTTGAGTTTATTTTTAAATCTGGAAGATTTCCTTTTGTTTCATCCTCATCAGATTGAGTATCCTCATCCTTAGATTCCTCATACACAGCAGTAAAGCCATCAAACTTTAACACACTTCCAGTGGTTCTAAACTCATATTTCCCAGCACTAATATCAATTGTAGTTTGGTCAAAAACCGCAGGCATCATTTGAGAAGCAACAAATCTATTCCAAATTAAAACATATAATTTATATTGCTCAGTACTTAAATAATCCTTAACTGCTTTTGGTGTACACTCAAGGTTTGTGGGTCTAATTGCCTCGTGAGCATCCTGTGCATCTTTTTTAGATTTATAGGTATTAGGCTCTCCTGGTAAATATTTTTTGCCGTAATTTGAGTTAATAAACTCTCTAACATCTTTAAGGGCATCATTAGAAATTCTTGTTGAATCTGTTCTCATGTAGGTTATCAGACCCATTGTTCCCATTTCACCAAGCTCAATGCCCTCATATAGTTTTTGCGCTATCATCATGGTTTTCTTTGCCGGATAGCGTAACTTGCGAGACGCCTCTTGTTGTAATTTTGATGTTATAAACGGTGCCAGCGGATTTCTTTTTCTTTCAGATTTATCAATATTAGTTATTTTAAAATGCTCATTTTTTAACTCAGATACAATTGTATCTGCTTGCTTTTTATTTTTAATTTCTATCTTTTTTTGATTTTGCTTAGTTAGCTTTGCTAAAAATTTCTCACCTTCAGAAATCAAAAGGGCGTGTATGCTCCAATATTCTTCAGATACAAAGGCTTTGATTTCCTTTTCACGCTCTACCACTAACCTTAATGCCACTGATTGAACGCGGCCCGCACTTAAGCCTCTTCTTACCTTATCCCATAAAACTGGAGATATTTGATAACCCACTAATCTATCTAAAATTCTTCTTGCTTGCTGGCTTTCAAATTTATTTTGATCCAAATCAAGAGGGTTTTTAAGCGCGTCTTGAACTGCTTTTTTTGTTATCTCATTAAAAAGAACTCTTTTTATTTTTTTCTTTTCTGGCTTTAATTCCTGAGCAATATGCCACGCTATAGCTTCCCCTTCTCTATCAGGGTCAGGGGCCAAAAATATTTTTTCAGCTTTTTGACCAGCTTGCTTAATCTCAGAAATAATTTTGTCTTTACCTTTAATTATTTCATAGGTTGGCTTAAATTTTTTCTTAACATCAACACCTAATTTTTTAGATGGCAAATCCCTAACATGGCCAACACTTGCCATTACTTTAAAATCTTTTCCTAAATATTTCTCAATGGTTTTAGCTTTTGCAGGTGACTCAACGATAACAAGATTTTTTTTCATATTCTGATAGACTAGGTGAGTCTTTCTACTTTTTCAATGATATCTTTAGAATTCCTAACAAGATCCCCACCATGGTATAAAATTTCAAGACTGCCTGCATAATTATCAACCAGTGGTGAGCCCGGTACAACACACACTAAGTTGTTGTCATCAGTTGCTTTATTTGCCGTCATGAGTGTGCCACTTTTTAAGGCAGCCTCTACAATAATAACGGCTTTACTAATACCTGCTATAAGTCTATTTCTTTGGTGAAAATTATTTCTCCTCACCTCGTCTGTTGAAATAAATTCTGTCGCTAAAAGACCTTGCTTATCTAAAATTGCATCAAAAAGATAATTGTTTGATTTTGGATACGGATTATTAAGCCCAGAGGGCAAAAAGCAAATACTTTGTCCACCACTAACGACACAACTTTTATGAGCCTCTAGATCAATACCCCTTGCTCCACCACTAGCAATTATAAAATTATTTTTAACAAGCTCGGGAATATTTTTTTTTACCCACTGCCTACCCATATCAGTGGGTTCTCTTGCCCCCACAACAGCAATACTGTTTTTGTTTAGAGAGCTCAAATCACCTTTTAAAATAAGTACGGCCGGAGGATAATAAATATTTCTTAGCCTTTGTGGATATTTAGGGCTATCCCAAAAAATAATTTGCCCATTATTTTTTTTAATTAAATTTAATTCGTCATCAAGCTTTTGAATAAACTCAAGCCACTGAATTTTATGTTTTTTCAACCAAAGGGCTGCCTTAAAAAAGCCTAAACTAATGAGCGCCTCAAGCTTAATATCATTTAAGCCCGCCTCATTTAAGTATTTTTGAGCATCAGTTGCTGAAAAATGGGGACACCTATTTGAAAACCAAAATACTTGCATAACTTAGAACCTGCTATGCAAAAACTAGAGTTCCTCTACAGACTCCTCAGATGGGATTTCAACATCCGGCATAGTCTCATTTTCGAACGCTTCCGGCTCTCCGGACTCTCTTACCAAAGAAGTTTTATCACCTGTACGGATAGCATCTTTACTTTTAACAATAATCGCTGTGGCAACATTTTGACCAAGGTTTACAACTTTTGCCTTACCTATCACATCTTGCGAAAATTTAAGATTTGTTGTTTTGACAATGTCTAGCATAGCACCTGCTTGAAGGCCATCCTTTTCACCTTTATCAAGGTAAATGAGATCATGAAGCCTAAAGACTTTTCTTTTTGTTTTATCGCCATCCACAATTTTTGCACTTACAGAACTTGTCTCAGCAGTTTCTTCAAAATCTGTTGTGACTAAAAGATTTCCCAAAACAATCTCATCTCCAATTTCAATGGGATTTAGCGTTTTTGAAACTTGCGCCATAAAAATATTATTTTCATTTTCAACAGGCTTTTTAATAAGTAATAAACCCTTTAATACTATCTGCTTTCCTACTTTATTATTTGTATCTGGGTCTTTAATATCCGTACCATTTTTAAATACCGTATAGTACTCACCCACTGCACCACCAGATTCTAATTTAACATATAGTTGCTGGTAAGTTGAGGCCACTTTTCTTCCTTGGCCATCTATTTCAAAAATAACACCATTTGATTTCCAATTATTATCGGCAATCACTTCATCTATATAAGCTTGTAGTGGAGCTGGTTCTATAGTTGCTTTTGTATCAGTTTCATAAGTTAGCATAGATTCACGCCACTCAGGGAAACTATCTGGAATAGTTTGTAGTGGCTCAATAGCTGATCTGCCTTTAGGAATAACAACTTCACTTGTTATCATTTGTTCAGAGGTTTCATCTTTGAAGGTTATTTCTTCTGTCTCTACTTCTGTGTCTGCTCCAGTTTCTTCAGCAACCTCTAATTGCGGAGGAGACGTTAATGTCCCTGCAGAAAACCTAAGGCTAGAACCTGTTTGCACATTATGAGGGTTGGTTATAGTGTCGTTTAACTGCCAAATCTTGGGCCAATAAAAGCCATTACCAAAAAGTTTTTCAGAAATATCCCAAAGTGTATCACCTGATTGTAACTGGTAAGACTCTGACACTTTTTCCCCAACAATCCCTTGCCACTGCTGATCAGGAATTTCTGATAAGTTAAAGTTTTGATTAATACGGGCAAGACGCTCCTCATACATTTGGTCAGTTTCATTTAACTGAGCTTGTGCGCTAAATAAGTAAAGAATCAAAAATAAAACAAAGTTCAGTTTAGCCTCCACCGCGATTTAATTGATTAAGTTTTAAACTAGATTCCTTTGCCTCTTTACTACCTGGATAAATATTAATAACTGTTTGGTAGGCTTGCCTTGCTTCTTGTATCCTATTTTGCTTTTGATAATTTACGCCAAGCATGTATAAAACTGAAACCGCTCTATTCCCGTCCGGAGACATATCGTATAATTTTTCAAAAGTCTCTGATGCCTTTAAATAGTTTTTACTTTTATAATAGTACTCCCCTAGTTGAAAAAGAGCATTGCTTGTCAGGGGGGAGTCTTTATAACCCTTAATTAGTAAATCTAGCTTTTTTTCAAAACTTCCGATGGCATTATTTTTTAAATCATTTTGGGCCATTTTATATAATTTTAAATCACCTGGTTTAGCCTTTTTTTCTGCTTTTTTTATTTGCGGTGCCTTGTTCTCAGTTGTAGGCGCCACCTTCTCAAAGTGCTCCACACGGTCTGACAAAAGATATATTTTATTATTTAACTCCTCTATTGTATTTGTTTGTTTTGCCACTATTTTTTGTAGCTCAACCATATGCTTTTTTAATTCCACCTGTTGGTTTTTTGCGCTCGTTGAGCAACCTACTAAAAATGAAAATAAAGCCACAAAAATAAATAACTTGGGGAAAACATTTGTAATACTTCTATAAAGTTCATGCCAATCAACTTGAATTTGCATTTGCTTTAATTTCTCTAAATCAGACGAGGGTTTAATAATATTTTGAAATAAAACAGTGTTGTCAGCTTTAAGTGTATCTGTTGGCTGCTTCTTTGTTTCTTTATTAAAAGGGTTTCGACCTAATTTTTTATCGTGCATTTAGATCCCAGCTCCTCAGCTAATGCATTAAACTCCTTGGATGAACGCCCCTTGGGATGGTATTGAAAAATATTTTTGCCATGCCCACTACTTTCTGCAATTTTAACACAATCATGGATTTTAGTTTCAAATACTTTTTCACCAAATTCTTTTTTTAGCGCCTCAAGCACTTCCCAGTTCAGCTTTCTTCTGTCATCAAACATATTAGGCACTATTCCTAAAAGCTCTAAGTGGGGGTTTTTTTCTTTTAATGATGCAATGGTTTTTTCTAAAGCCACAATCCCCTCCAGTGAGAAGTACTCTAGTTGCACAGGAACGACCACATAATCAGAAGCAACTAGACCATTGACTGTAAGCATATTCAAAGCGGGGGGGTTATCTATAATGATGTAGTCAAACTGATCTTTAACAAGGCTTAAAGCATTTTTTAAAACAAATTCTTTATCTCCCCTTGAAGCAAGATAGTACTCAACCCCTGCTAACATTGAATCGGCACCTAAAAGACTAAACCCCTCTCCTAAAATTGTAGAAAATTGATTCTTTTCAAATCCCTCAAACTTTCTAGAAACATAAATTTCATCTATTGTAATAAGGGTTTGAGTTTGCGTATAAGTTGTCAGATTTGCTTGAGGGTCGTTATCAATAAGTAAAACCTTTGCTTTACTTTGCCATAAGGCAGAACCCAGGTTATACGTAAGAGTCGTTTTACCAACGCCCCCTTTTTGATTAACAATGCTTATGACTTTCCCCATATCTCTATTTGAAAAAGTTTTGACTAAATGTGCAATCACAAAAATTTCTTACAAAAACTGTGGAAAACTAGCGTTTTTTTGTGAATAAGCCCATTTAGTATTACAAAATGTGAAATTGATTAAAAAATAGGCTGATATATAAGTATATGTAATTACTAAGTTTTTAAATATTTAAGCTTTCTTAAATTTAAAAATTAAAAGTTATCCACATAAATTGTGGGAAACTTTAGGTGAAAAAACCTAGACCTAGCTTAAAATCTACGTTTGAGCGGATTGCTTCAAAAATAGTCACAACTTAAGTGTTTGAAATTATTTAATTTATGTCTATTTTTAAAGATTCAGATAATTTTTAATTTAAGACTCTTACATAACTATCCGGCCTTGCGGATCCGGACTCGGACGTAAAAATAAAATAAAAACCAGCAAAACCTGTACTTAAGTTTGCAAGCACCTATTTAAATGAGTTTAAGTTTTATTTTTATAATTTTATTAGTTAGATCAGCTTTTATAAGCACAGACTTATTATTAATTGTAGAGCCACTGAGCCAGAAAATTCATAATTTTGCTTTAAAGCCAATTCAAGCATCCTCTACCAATTATGATTGGTTTTATTCAGCAATTTTATTTGGCCAAGATTTAGGTTTACGGCAAAAAGCAGAAATAAAGGCTTTTATTCTTCTTGGTCTTTACCATCTCATTGTAGTTTCTGGTGGCCACTTAAGAATTTTAGAGAACTTTATAAATAAAATTCCTTTAAAAGCTGGGTTTAAAAAACATTTTACTCTCATTTTTTTAATGCTTTTTACTTTGGCCAATTTATTACAACCAGCGTGTTTAAGATCTTTTATACAGTGGTTCTTTCAAAGTTATTTTAAAAAATATTTCTATAACCAATTTGATTTAATTTTAGTCTCTATCTTTTTTTGTATTTTCTTAAAACCAAGCCTTGTTTTTTCTATATCAATGCAGCTTTCCTGTGCGGCAACACTTGCGCTCTATGTTGCTCAAGAGTTTCATTTAAAAACAATTGGCAAAACTTTATTATGCGTACTTCTAACGGCCCCACTTTTACTCACACTTCAACCATGTCTTTCTTTATTAATTTTTGCTGCTAATATTATTGCCTTACCTTTACTGGAAATTAGCTTATTACCCTTTTCAATTATCATGTATCTGTTTCCATTTTTAAAAAGTGAATGCGAGGTTATACTTGAAAAATTTTTTAATTTAATAACTTACATAGCCTCACAAGATGCACCTCAAATCTGCCTGTCACAGCAAAGGAGTTCTAAATGGCAAATTCTTTTATTATTTTTACTTTATTTATTTTCTCATTTTCTTACGGTTTACCACAAAAGATTATCTCTCAAAAAACTAATGAACTCATCTTCTGGAATGTAGGCCAAGGAGACTTGGCCACCTATATAGATACTACAAATTGTTTATTTTTTGATGTGGGCGGAAACCAGAAGTTGAGTCCTTTTTTAATTCAGTACATAAAAAAAAATTGTTACTTAAAAGAAAATTATCTTTTTATATCCCACTATGATTTTGATCACATTCAACATTACCAGGAAATAAATAGACTTGTGCATTTAAAAAAAGTTTTTACCCCTCATATTAATCCAAAAACCAGATCTGGAAAAAAATTTATTGAGTACTTTAATAAAAATAATACGCCCTTTTATATTGTAAGGGGTTTTTCTGAATTCAAATTCAATGAATTAAAAATTAAAAATATTCCCCATAAAAGCGATTCTTCTGAAAACTCAAAAAGTCTTATTTTACACTTAGATTTGGTTGATAAAAAAATTCTCTTAACAGGGGACATACCATCAAAATTTGAACCAAAAACCGTTAGTGTTTTTGATATATTAAAAGTATCTCATCATGGAAGTAAGTACTCCACCTCAGATAAATTTTTAACAAAAGTAAGACCAAAAATTTGCATCATTAGTGTTGGTAATAATAAGTATGGTCACCCACATCTGGAAATTATAAAAAAACTGCGCAAATATAATTGCGCAGTTTTAGAAACCAATAAACTTGGTAGTATTAAATTAAATTTTTAAAGGTTTAAATGGTAAGTTTAAATCTCTAGCCACTTGCTCATAGGCCACATAGCCACCATAAACATTTAGCCCCTTGTATAAAGCTTTGTCTTTTGCACAAGCTTCTTCAACTCCAAGGTTAGCCAGCATGACAGCATATTTTAATGTTACGTTTGTAAGTGCATAGGTTGAAGTTCTTGAAAATACTCCTGGCATATTGGGCACACAATAGTGGATAACACCATTTACTGTAAATGTAGGTTCCTTATGGCTTGTAGGACGGCAAGTTTCAATACAGCCTCCTTGATCAACTGCAATATCTACAACCACGCTTCCCGGCTCCATTTGGCCAATCATATCTTTTGTCACAAGATGTGGTGCTTTAGCGCCTGGTACAAGTACAGCACCAATTAATAGATCAGTAATGGGAATTTGTTTTTCAATATTAGTAATATTTGAGTGCAATGTTTGAATTTTATTTCCAAAAATATCATCAAGGTATTCTAGGCGTTTAGCATTAATATCTAGGATTGTAACATGAGCACCAAGTCCTACAGCCATTTTGGCAGCATTAATTCCAGAGATACCACCACCTAAAATAGTAACGCGTCCTCTGTGGACTCCAGGAACTCCACCTAATAAAACACCTTTTCCACCGCGATCTCTTTGAAGATATGAAGCGCCAACAAGAGTAGACATTCTTCCCGCCACCTCTGACATTGGCACTAAAAGTGGAAGACTACCATCTTCTAGTTGGATGGTTTCATAGGCAATACCTTTAACTTTTCTCTCTAAAAGAGCTTTTGTTAATACAGGTTCAGGGGCTAAGTGCAAATAGGTGTAAAGAATTTGATCTTCCCTCAACATAGGATATTCTTCAGGAAGAGGTTCCTTTACTTTAATAATCATGTCAGCTTTAGCGTAAACTTCTTTTTTACTATCTAGAATTTGTGCGCCGGCTTTTTCATATTGCTCATTTGTAATTCCACTTCCAAGACCTGCGTCTTTTTCTACTAAAACTTTATGTCCTTCGCGAATAAGAGCTTTTACTCCACCCTCAACAAGACCAACACGATTTTCACTGATTTTTATTTCTTTAGGTACACCAATAATCATTTTTTTACCCTCCAAAGTAGGCAACGAGATGTTTTATACCTTGAGGTTCTCACTTACAATTAAAAAGTGTGCAGTCGCATTTTGGCAAGGCGGTGCGTTAGGCGAATAGGGTCAGCGGCTCTACAATTTCAGTAACCCTGTAGCAATCAGGTGATTGAAGTATTTTTTGGACAAACTCATGCATAACATCATGTCCGGCTTTATGTAAGACCACATGACCTATTAAAGGGTGTCCAAGCATTGTTAGATCCCCAATAGCATCCATTGCTTTATGCCTTACGAACTCATCATCAAAGCGCAGTCCCTCAGGGTTAAGAATGCTTTTTTCATCCAAAACAACGGCATTTTTTAAACTTCCTCCCAATGCGAGTCCTTGCTTTTGAAGTGCTTCAACATCTTTTATAAAACCAAAGGTACGAGCACTTGAGAGCTCCTTTTCATAGCTAAATGGGGTTACATCTAATTCAATTTTTTGTTTTAAAATTTTAGGATGTGCAAACTCAATGGTACAAGACACTTTAAACCCATTATATGGAAGCACATAAGCGTACTTATCACCTTTTGAGTAATAAAGAGGTTTTGTTATATAAAAATAACTTCGATAAGCATTTTGCTCAATCACTCCACCGGATTGAAGTGCTTTAAAATATTCAAAGCTTGAGCCATCACAAATTGGAAGCTCAGGGCCTTCAAGTTCAATAATTAAATTATCTATCTGGGCAGCGCTCACTGCAGACATACAATGCTCCACCGTTGAAACTGCAAAAATATCACTTCCCAAAACTGTGGCCATTTGTGTGGCCCTAACATTTCTTGATTGTGCTTTAAGAGCAGGAAGACCTGGGATATCTTTACGTAAAAAATAAACACCACTGTTTTCAGGTGCTGGCTTAAATGTCATCCGGGATGCTTTACCCGTGTGTAGACCAATCCCTTCAACTGAAACCATTTTAGCTAGTGTTTTTTGATAAAGCATAGTTCTTAGGTACTTCAATATCTGTACCGAAAGTTAAGGTTTAGATCATATTTTAATTAAGTACTTGTAATTACAAAATATTTTAAATCTTTATCTTTAGTCTGGTCTAGCTACCAATACATAAAATGTTGAAGATTTGCAACACAAGGTTAAATTTTATGATTCATAAATGAGACATTTATTTAGTAAACTATAAGTAACAAAAGTCATTTTTGGCGGGGGGCTTTTATTAGTATTTTGCAAGGCAGTCTACTTTTTATCTGCTTAGTTTTTATTTTTTCATGTGCTGAGACACCTGATAAGGGGGCCTCAGCTTATAGCTATGAAAATAATGCTTTTTATTCAGGTCAAGCAGAGGCACCCATGCGTGGGCGCGGGCCAAGCAGTAATAATTTTTTCAATAAAGTTTGTAATAATACTGGCTCTAGCAATGAATGGGGCGGAAGTCAGTATGAGTGTTACTATACTGACGGAGAATAATTTAAAAGCTAATAACAATTAATTTCTCTTGGTTCATCAGCATTAGCATGTGAAAGAATATCGTTTATTTTCCATTTATCTTCCTGGTTTTTATAAACAATAAGCCTGTCTTCAATTGCATAATTCTTGTCAGAATTTCTTTTTACCAAAACTCTCTCTTGCCCCCTTAAATTTTCATAGCTAATGTTTGCAACATATTCTGTGCAATGAGAGAAAATACTTAATTTCGCAATATTGTATGCGCCACCCACCTGACACCGAAGTACAAGTTGACCTGTGCTACACAACTGAGCTTCTATATTTTTGGGAATAAAAAGAACTACTGCTGCTAAAGATGTGGTGATAACAAGTGCTTTCATATGAAACTCCTTGTGAAAATACTTTTGCCATCAACAGGAAGCCTACACCCATCTTTTATGATCCCAAAGTTGATATGAATTTATGACTTAAACTTGATAATTACTGATTTATTTTTTACACGATTATTTAAAATAAATCAGATTGTAAAAAGCCGGTTTGATTTTTAGGTGCCTTTAACCCCAAGTGCACATAGGCCGCCGGCATTGCACATCTACCCCGTGGTGTTTTCATGAGATAGCCTTCTTGTAATAAAAAGGGCTCATAAACGTCCTCAATGGTTTCTCTTTCCTCATTAAGTGTTGCACTTAAGGTTTCAATTCCAGCAGGACCTCCACCAAATTTTTCAATTAAGGTTAAAAGAAGTCTTCTATCCATAGCATCTAGACCCTTTTCATCAACCTCAAGGCTTTCTAATGCAGAAGCCGCTGATTTTTGGTTAATAACACTACTAAATTTTACGGTTGCAAAATCTCTTACACGTTTAAGTAACCTATTAGCAATTCTAGGTGTACCTCTTGAGCGAGTAGCAATTTCTAATGCCCCATCATCGGTTAATTGGGCTTTTAAAATTTGAGCACTTCTTTTAATTATTTTTACTAAATCATCTACATTATAAAATTCTAAGCGCGCAACAATTCCAAATCTATCTCTTAAAGGGGATGTCAACATCCCTGCCCTTGTAGTAGCACCTACAAGTGTAAACTGCGGCAATTTAAACTTCATAGTGCGCGCACCTAAGCCTTCGCCGGTAACCATATCAAGACAAAAATCTTCCATGGCTGAATATAAATATTCTTCAACCACTTGGTTAAGACGATGAATTTCATCAATAAACAAAACACTATTAGGCCTAAGATTTGTCAAAATAGCTGCAAGATCTCCCTTTTTATCTAGTGCTGGGCCTGAGGTAACTTTAATCTCAGCCCCCATTGATTTTGCAATAATGTAAGACAAGGTAGTTTTACCAAGACCTGGTGGGCCATAAAACAAACAATGATCAAGGGCCTCACCGCGTTTTTTGGCCGCAGCAATAAATACCTCTAAATTTTCTTTTACTTTTGCTTGGCCCGGGAACTCACTTAATGAATCGGGTCTTAAAGTTTTTTCAAAGCTTGACTCGCTTTCATTTGATTTTGAATCTAAAACAAAATCTAATTCATTTTTCATAAGCTATTCCCCGAAAGATCATTTAAAGCAGATCTTATAATGGTTTGTAAATCTTGGCTCCAAGTTTCTGAATCTATATCGCTTAAAACCTTTTCCACATCATGGGATTTAAAACCCAAGTGAGTCAATGCAGACTGAGCCTCTGCACGAAGTTTATGAGCTTGCTTTATCTTACTTGGTTTATTTAAAGTTTTTAATTCATTTGAATTTTGTTTTAAAAGTACAAGTTCAGACAATTTACCTTTTAATTTTACTACCAAATGCTCTGCGGTTTTTTTACTAATTTTGGGTAGTTTTGATAACGTAACTACATCTGCATCTTCAATTAATTCTATTAACTCATCAACTGGAGCAGCTGATAAAATATTTAAAGCACTTTTTGGCCCAACAGAATCAACTTTTATTAAGGATAAAAATAATTCTTTTTCCTGTTTTGTTAAAAACCCATACAAGCTAACACCATCAGCTTTGTAATGAGTGTATACATAGAGTTCAGCTTCCCGCTCTAGTATAGAAACTGTACGTAGCGAGCAAAAAACCTCATAGCCCACGTTTTGCACAATTAAGGTAACACTAAAATCAGCCTTTTCTAATACTTGCCCTTTAAGCCAAGAAATCATGTTAGTAGCTCCGATTTTAAAATATTTTTCATTGTTGCGCTCACCCTTAAATGGTGAATGGCTAAAGCCAAGGCATCACTGGCATCATAGCGCCCCATTGTGGGGAGCCCCAAAAGTGCTTTAACCATCATCTGAACCTGCTCCTTCTCGGCTCGCCCGCTTCCAGTTAAGCCTTTTTTAACCTCTGTGGGGTTATATTCAAAAATATTAACTTTTGCCTTTGCACCTTCATACAAACAAACCCCTCTTGCTTGACCTAATTTTGCAGCGCTATCAGCGTTTTTTGCGTAAAATGTTTTTTCTATGGAAATAGCTGAGGGTTTATATTTTTTAATAATTTCACTTAAATTTGACCCAATGGTGAGTAATCTATTTTGCATCTTTTCACTCTGTGTTGATTCAATAACTCCAAAAGCAAGACATTGCAAAAAGCCACGGGCTTCTGTCACCACACCGTAACCAGTAAAAATACTGCCCGGATCAATTCCTAAAATGATTTCACCACCACCATTACCCATTGTCTGATTTTAGTATTAGCATACGTAAACTTTGTTGGCAAAGCTTGAGAATTCATGCTCAAATAAAGTCTATGGACACCCTGATAGAACGCTATCAGCTCATTTACCAAAAAGACCCAGAATCTAAGGTTTTTGCACCTTTAGCTGAAGCCTACCGTAAAATGGGACTAATAAAGGAAGCCATTGATATTGCTGAAAAAGGCATTTTAAAACACCCACATTTTGCAAGTGGTCGCGTTGCGTTGGGGCGTGCTTTAATGGAAAAAAATGAGTTTGAAAAAGCAAAAACCCATCTCATTCTTGCTTGTGATTTATCTCCAGAGAATATATTAGCACACACAAGTCTTGCACAATGTTATTTAAAGCTAAACCTAGCTGAAAAGGCTCTTGGAAGTTTCAAAATGGTTTTATTTTTAAACCCACAAGATAAAAATGCTGCTCAAATTGTACAAAAACTTGAAAAGCAGGTGTATTTTGAAAGCAACGCCGTCACCGAGGAAGCCTTTTTGATGCAAAAATTAACACCAATAGAAAAACAAGATGAAGTAGCAAAAACTTCTGAGGTGACTGAAGATAGTAACAAAATCGATTTAGAAAAGGAATTGGTTTTATTAAACTTAAACATGAGTCGTGGCGAGTGGGAAAAAGCCAAAGAGCAAGCTAAAGTCTTATTTGCAAACTTTCCCTCTGATAAACGCGTCATTGAAGCAAAAAGTAAAATTAAACAAATTGAGTCAGGAGATTTGTTTCTTAATAAGGAGTGGATCAGCCCTATTGAAGTGAAAATGACAAAAGATCATGCTTGGCGCCTTGAAAAGCTTAAAACTCTTTTAAATACTGTCCAAGAACGTCGAAAATCTTGATTTTACCTCTTTTGCCATGTTAGTTTTCCCGTTTCTAGGAGGCAATTATGGCAGCAGGAATGTATGAGGTTTCTGATTTTAGACGGGGTTTAAAAATTCAAATTGATGGGGTTCCATGGGAAGTTGTTGACTTTCAACATGTTAAACCCGGTAAAGGAAATGCCTTCACACGTACTAAATTAAAAAATATGATCACAGGAGCCAATCTTGAAAAAACATTTAAGAGTGGTGAGAAATTTGTCATTCCAGATGTGGCTACAAAAGATATGCAGTTCTTATATAAAGACGATAATGGTTTTCATTTCATGGATGTTGCCAATTATGATCAGGTCCAGCTTTCCCCAGAGACAGTTGGTGATGCGGCAAAGTATCTCATTGAGAACCTTAATACAATTATGCTGTTTTTTAATGGACGCGCCATCGGTTTAGACCTACCCAATAGTGTGGTTTTAAAAATTGCTGAAACCGATCCTGGCATGCGTGGCAATACGGTCAGTGGCGGAAGTAAACCTGCAAAGCTTGAAACAGGAGCAGTCGTTACTGTTCCCCTTCATTTGTCTATTGGGGACACGATCAAAGTCGATACAAGGACTCACCAATACATAGAAAAAGTAAACAAATAGGGGTCAAATTTTTGCCTTTGACTAATGTTGTTTAACACTGCGTATAAATTGTAAAATTATACTGTATAATCAATAACTTTTGAAAGCGTCATGGAAGACCAAAAAGCGGTTGAATTATTTATTTTTGAAAACATCCAAAATGGCAATGCAGCTGACTATATTGCTGATGAGCTTCTTAAGCTTTGGAGTAAAAACAAACTCAAAGTTAATGCAAAACGTGCAGTAGGTAGGTTTTGTATTTCTAATGGCTTTGTAAAATCACTTATTAGTGTTTTAAAACATGATTTAAAAGAAAAACAAAAAACATTTTGGCCATTTTTTTATTATTTTAATTCCAGCGATGATAAACAAATAAACGACGCCTTTTTAACTGCCGCTGCCAATGATGATCAACTTAATGAGTTGGCATTGTTTGCAAAAACTAAAAGCAAAGATCCAAGATGGGAAAAAATACTAAACAAAAAAACCAGTTTTTCTAATTTAAAAGAAAAGATGTCTTTATGGCCACAGTTAAAAGAAAAACTTGAATCTATAAAACCAACTCTTTCTGCTCAAGATTGCACAGAACTTTCTGTGGCACTTTCAGAAATGGGATTATCTGATTTAGCGTTACAAGTTTTAAACTATCAGAAAACTAATTGGACCATTAAAGAAGAATTTTTAGAAATACGCTATCTTTTAGATTCACTAAATTTCATTACTGCTCTTGAGAAATCTCAGAGTATGACAAAAAAATGTGTCACAAATTCTTCAAATTTAAAAATGACTCTATACTATACAGCTCATGCCTATTATGGGTTAAATGACAAAGAACAGGCAGTTGCCGTACTTAAAGGTATTAAGGCCCATGACCCAAACTTTTATAATGTATCTGAGCTTATTCGCATTTGGGAAAAAGAATTATGAGATTTGCTAAGTATTTCATATTCTCTAGTTTATTTATCTTAAGTGGAATTATCTACTCCAGAGAAATGCCTGTGCTAAAAAAATGGCTCTTATCTAAAATGCAAAATATTACACGTGTTCAAATTGGATTTGAAATTAAGGCAGAGCAGCTTGGCTTTAAACTATTCCCACCCGGGGTTAGTTTTGAAAACGTCACTGTCACACCCCAAAAAAAATCTGATCAAGAGGTTTTTACTCCAATTAAAATTGAAACACTAGAAGTGAGCTTAAACCCAGGTGCTATAATCACAGGGCGTTTTGAAATTGGAAAAGTGCTTATTAAAAACCCTAGAACAAATTTATTTATTAAGGATCAAGAAAAAACAACTTCTGCTTCTAGTTTTAAAATACCTTGGGATGATATTATCAATTTACCTATAAGAAAAATAATAATTCAAGATGCCGACATTCAAGCAAAAATAGATCCAGCTCAGTTGTATGTAAAAGTAAATCGCTTTGGGATAAATTTTGAAAAAACAACAACAGCTGCAAAAATTGAAATTTTCTCCCCTGAAACTATTGTTAAAAAGTTTAAGCAGGAAAAAAGTCTAACAGAGATTGGTTTTGCAGCAAGAATAATAGCAGAAAGCAACGCCCTTGAAGTCTCTGCAATTAAATTAAGCTTAGGTAGTAGTTTTTTAATGGCTAGAGGTGTGGCCCGCGGACCTGTTTTGAGCCTTAATTGGGACAATATAAGCTTAAGAACACTTGCACATTTAGAGGCCGAGGATGTTATTAAAAAAATTAAAAATTTTATGCCCAATCTTGAGCTTCCAAAAATTTCAGGCACACTTAATTTTGACTTACTTGCAACACAAAAGAAAAACTTAAAACCCCTTGGTACCTTTCAGCTAGATGCACAGAACTTAAAAATAGAGCAATTCAATATTGGTAATGTATATACAAAACTTAATTTTAGTAATAATATTGTAACCTCTGATGCATTAAAAATCTCAACAAACGCAGGAAATATTTTATTAAAAGACTTAACTTTTGAACACACTACCAGCACAAAATTTTCAGGAAGAATTGCAACTGAGTCCTTAGAGTTAAGGCAGACCTTAGACAACTTAGGTATAAAAACTACAAACCTTCATTTTGACACATTCTTAAAAGCCGCCTGTGAGGGAATTTATTTACCAGCCTTTAAGATGGAATGCGCTGGAGAAGTTGGCGGGAAAGATTTAAAAGTCAGCACACCAAGTAATAAGACCATAGTTAATATTCCTAATATAAAAATAATATCTAGGTTTATTATGCAAAACGGTAACATGGAATTCCCGTCAGGTGAAATTTCTATCGGAGATTCAATTGGAAGAGCAAAGGGCAATATACACTTTGATGAAGGCTTTAGTTTTGACTTTCAATCAGACTCACTTGATTTTAAAAATATTAAAAGCTTAGCAGAATTAAAATATGAAGGAGCAGTGTCTCTAAATGGTAATACTAAAGGGAACGGCAGCACTGCTAAGGTCACCTCAAAAATAACTACAAATAATCTTTGGTTTGAAGATTATTTTTTGGGCAACACCTCATTTGATCTACGTTTTGAAAAGTCTAAATTATATTTTGATAATATTTTAGGTAAATTTCCGGCAAGTGAATTTAATGGCCAATTGTTGCTTTACTTAGATAATGGCACTGTAGAAACAAATATGAACTTTAGTAAACTTAATCTTTCCGAGTTAGAACTCGCATTTTCAAGAAAACTTGATTTTAAAATTAAAGCCGAAGGCTTTGGAGCTGCTCAATTAACAGCAAATGGTCCACTTGATCTTTCAAAGCTTAATTACAAATTAAAAAGCCAATTTAGCAATGGTTTTGTTTTTAATGAAACATTTCAAAGCATTACATTTAACGTTTCAGGAAATAACGGAAATGCAGTGGCTGATTTAGTTACCTTTAAAAAGGGGGATGGGCTATTAGCATTAACTGGAGATGTTACTAATAAGGGAATTATGAATTTGAGCGTTAATGGTAATAATTTATACTTATCTGATTTTGAACAAGTAAAATCTTTGTTTCCAAGCCTTGAGGGAAAACTACAGGTTGAGGCTCAATTAACAGATAAAATTTTAGACCCTAAAATTAATTTAAAGGGCAGTATTTCACAGGCCAACTTAAATCAGGAAAGAATTGAAAATTCAAATTTTACAATCGATATATCCCCAGAAAATGAAAGATATTTTGCACAGCTTTTGGGGAACCAAGTTAATATAGTACTTTTGAGACCCAAAAAGAAGGGATCTCAATTTTCATTTAAGCTAGAAGCAAACCAATGGGATTTTTCTCCGTTTCTATCACAATTATCTGGTGCAGAATTCAAAAGAGATTATGAAACTAATTTAACTATCAAGACAGATTTAGTTTCTGAAAATGGTAATTTTTGGGAAAGTAAAGGACAAATTAGCATCCCCAAGCTTTATGTCAGACACGGCTCAGCTCAAATGGAAAACAGCTCTCAAATTTTGGTTACATTTGATGATGGATTAGTGAAAGTTGAAAGTTTACAATTCACAGGTGATAACACTGAAATATCTATAGATGGGCAAAGAAGCAAAAAAGATAATTTAAATTTAAATATTAACGGGCAGCTTGATTTAAGTTTGTTTACATTTTTAACGCCATTTTTTAAAGACATGAGAGGGTCTTTAAAAATTAACTCACAAATTGCAGGCACTACAGAAAAGCCAGAATTTTTAGGAACTGCTTATATTAATAAAGCCACTTTTAAGCTTAAAGAGTTTCCACATGCCTTTGAAGACATAAATAGCGATCTTATTTTTAGTCAAAGTAAGATTGTAGTAAATAGTTTAAAGGGTGTGCTTGGTGGCGGTAATTTAAATGCAACAGGAAATATTACAATTAAAGGTTTACGAGATATTCCAATTGAACTCTCAGGAGATTTACAAAAGACTACTTTAAATATTCCAGAAGGACTTACCACAAAAGGCTCTGGTGAATTTAGCATTTCAGGAAATTGGTGGCCATATACCATTCATGCCAACTATGTTGTTGAATCTGGTTTATACACAAAAAACTTTGGCGACCAAGAAAACTCAGTGTTACTAAAAAAGAGTGCCTTCTTACCAGATGTCCTAAGTCAAAAAGTAAGCTCTTCAATTAATTTAGATCTTAATGTTAATTTCCCTAAAAGTGTGACAATTAAAAATTCTTTACTAGAATCTGATGTTACAGGACAACTTCATATTAAAGGGGATCCCAGTCATTCCATTTTAACTGGGGAGATAAATACTCTACCAAATGGTAAATTTTATTTCAGGGAAACTCCCTTTATTTTAAGTGTTGGAAGAGCAAAGTTTAATAATCCAAATGAAAACAACCCCAATGTTTATGCTGTGGGAAGTGCAAGAGTGCGTGAGTGGGATATTAATCTTCTCTACCAGGGCAATCTTGATAAACATGAAATCAAACTATCCAGCTCCCCTGCCCTTCCCGAGAGAAGTATAATATCTCTTCTAGCACTTGGAATTACTGATGAAAATTTAGAAAAAAATAAGTCAAGTGACCAATTAGCTCTGCAAGGTTACCAAGCAGGCAGTGTCATTTTACAACAAAACCCCCTGATTCAAGATTTTAAACGTAAAGCAGGTGTCACAGTAAGACTTTCTCAAACAGTGGATGATACCAGAAATACAGTCATGCCAAAATTTATAGCTGAAAAGCAGTGGACCC
This sequence comes from Oligoflexia bacterium, assembly GCA_016715815.1. Taxonomy (GTDB): domain Bacteria; phylum Bdellovibrionota; class Bdellovibrionia; order JABDDW01; family JABDDW01; genus JADJXN01. The sequence goes on along the minus strand of JADJXN010000001.1, from coordinate 452,004 downwards.
CACAATTTTCTACAAGCTTAGGTAGAACATTTGGCGAAAAGTCTTCCAATGATGTTAAGGTAGAATATAAATTAAATAGAAATGTTTCAATTTTGGGCTCCTATGAGCAGCGAGACTATGATCAATTCTCTGTTTCTACATCAACTTCTACAAGCTCAGGCGCATCAGCAACTGCATCACAAACAACAACAACTGATATATTGGGAATAGATCTTCAATACCAGATGGAATTTAAATGATGAAAAAGCTCATACTTACACCAATCATTTTAATTCTACTTTTTACTCAAACTAGCTCTGCTAAGGAGCTTTTAAATGTATTCATTGAAGGGGTTGCAAAAAGTAAAATTAATTTTTACCGCTCTAAAGTGATTCCTGCTATTAAACAAAAAATAAGTCTTGATAACTTAGAGGAAGTGGCAGCCCTTCTTTACAGAACAGAAACCTTAAGTGGTGTTGAAATTTATTTAGAAGATTTAGACAATGATAAAGCAAATATTTATTTTAAATTATTTCCTAAGCAGGTTATACAAAAAATAAATATTAATGGACTTAAAGCCTACTCGCGCTCAGCTATTTTAACTGAGCTAGGAGTAAATGAAAACGATGGCTACCAAGAGGAAAAACTAAAGATAGGTCTTGATAATATTAAAAAGTTTTACAATTTAAATGGCTTCTTAGGCGCTCAAGTAGGAGCCCATTTTGATGAAACTGACAGTGAGAATTTAGTACTCATTATTACAATTGAAGAGGGCCCTATTTGTATAGTGGATAACATCAACTTTGTAAGTAACAACAAAAAACTAAATGAGAAGTTATTTTATTTCGTCAAGAAGAGAGTAAACAGGCCTTTCTCTCAAAATTTAGTTAATGAAATGCAAAATGAAATTAATGAGTACCTAGCTGAGGAAAAATACTATAGCGCACTACTTACATCAAATGATGTTATTTATAATCAAAATAGATCAAAGGTGAATTTAAATTTTACAGTTACAGAACCCTATACCTATGCCATTACCATAGAAGGCAATGAGCATTTTTCTTTCTACCAACTTATAAAAGAACTAAAACTTGATTCTAATAACAGGCTTAGCACCTCACCCGTTGATGATTTAAAGGAAAGATTAATTAAAATATATAAGAAAAAGGCTACGCAAATGTTGTTATTAAACACAAAGAAACTATTTTTGAGCAAGATTTTGTACGCAGAATTAATTTTACAATTATCGAGGGACCAAGAGTTAAAATTAAAGAGATGGGCTTTGATGGTATTTTCTCAAGATCGCAAAGCTATTATGCTGATTATATTTTTGAGCACTCAGGGGATCTTATTTCATCTAGATATTATAATTCTGAAGATTTTGAAGATGGAGTTAAAAACCTTGTAACAGAACTGCAAAACCAAGGTTTTATTTCAGCTCAAGTAGCCTCCACTAGAATTGATTTTGATAAAAGAAAAGAAAATGTTTCAATTAAAATTATTCTTAATGAAGGACCTCAAACTTTTATTAGTAATATTATTTTTAAAGGCGTTAAAAATGTTTCCGTTTCTGAATTGCAAGATATTATAGGGCTTAAACCCAAAGGCTCACTACAACTTTCATCTTTAGCTGAGGCTTCAGCTAAAATTATTGAGTACTACCGCTCCTTGGGCTATTTAGATGTTGATGTAGTAAATGATCCTAAAAGTATGATCACCTACTTTGATGAAAATAAAAAGGCTGATTTAATTTTTGAAATTAATGAAGGACCATTGATTACAGTGAGCAGTATTGTTCTTGAAGGAAATAATTTTACAAAAGATTTTGTTATATTAAGGGAGTTGCAGTTTAAAAAAGGAGACATCTTAACACCTGAAAAAATAAACTACTCAGAGTTAAGGCTAAGACGTCTTGCCTTATTTGACACAATTGAAATTAGAACCCTTGCTGATGCCCCCAAAGAAGGACGTCGTGCTGTTTTAATTATGGTCTCTGAAAGAAACCCGGGTAAATTTATTAGTGGAATAGGAGCAGACAATGAACTTACCCTTACCGTTAAAGGGTATATTGGCACATCTTATAGAAACTTATTTGGCACAGGACGCGTTATTAACGCCCGCCTTGGTGTTAATAACAAGGTAAAATATTCTTTTTTTGAAAAGGAAATAAATTTTGGTTATGTAGAGCCATTTTTATTTAGCACAAATAATAATTTAAGAGTTGCAGCAAGCCAATCCACAAAACTTTATAGTATATTAGCAGACTCATCCTCAGCAAGAGGCGAGAAGGTTTTTGCACTTGAAAGCTTGCAAGGTGATTTAATTTTAGAAAGAGATTTGGGGAAATATTCAAAATTTATTTTTCAACTCTACGGATTTGCCAGAACCAAGAAATACGAAATTTTTGACCAAGCTCCTGATGAGCCTTTAGATATTGCCACAATTGGCCCTTCACTCATTTATGATTCAAGGGATGATATTTTTAACCCTAAAAGGGGAACATATACAGGGCTATCAATTGAGTATTCTTCACCAAGGCTAAACAGTAGCATAAGTGTTGATTACTTAAAAACGGTTGGAAATTTTAATAAATACTTTTCATTTGGCCCCTTTGTTTTTGCCCAAGAATTAAAAGCCGGATACACAAAAAATTTAAGGAGCGATAGCACTATTCCCCCAAGTTAAAGCTTTTATTTTAGGTGGACGCTCCACAATTAGAGGATTTGAAATTACAGAAACATTCCCGCGCTCTGATTTAGAGGTTATTAATGGTATTTCAGCCAGCCACACTATTTTTTACCTAGCTAGATCTGAGATTAGATTTCCTATTTTTGGCAATTTTGCAGGTGCCTTATTTTATGATGGAGGACACGTGCAATTCCCTGGTTTTAACCAACGCTTTTCATGGAGAGATTCAACGGGAGTTGGCATTCGCTACATAACCCCCGTTGGGCCAGTTAGTCTTGAATATGGGCATAAGCTTAACCGCGACCAAGGAAGAGGCGAAGGCGAAGGTGCCTTCCATTTCAGCATCGGCGTCTTCTAAAAAGGCGTCAGTCGGTTTTTGGTAAGGCAGTGCGTAAAATTTAATGCACTGTTTGACTTAAGCCCAAATTCAATTTATACCTACTCACTCTTGTGGCGGTCGTAGCTCAGTTGGTAGAGCGGCAGTTTGTGGCACTGCATGTCGCGGGTTCGATCCCCGTCGATCGCCCCAACTTAATGCAAAACTGAAGCAAGGCTTATTGTTTCAAGCACCCGCCCTGTCAGCTTTTTATTATTCCCGTCAACAGCCACATCACTAATTGATACAAGACCCACAAGCTTTCTATCTCTACCTAAAATGGGCAGCCTTCTAATACCTTTTGCTTCCATAAGTTCCGCGGCTTCTTCCATTGTTTGGTCCTCATAGCAAAAAGCAAGTGGAGTTGACATGATGTTTTCAACTCTTTCAGAATTAACATCTGCTCCGTGGGCAAGAGCTCTAACAACGATGTCTCTATCAGTAATAATACCAATGGGATTACCTTCTTTAGTAATAATAATAGAGCCGATTTTAAACTCTTTCATTCTTTTAGCAGCCTCTTTGAGAGTTGCTTGAGGCCACAAACACTCAACATCTTTTGTCATAATTTCTTTAAGTAACATTGTATCCTCCTTTATTTATTATTCAATTTTCACTGTGCTACCCAGCCACCATCAACAACCATTGGGTGCCCGGTTACAAACGATGCCTCATCTGAGCAAAGCCACAAAACCGCATTTGCAATTTCCTCAGGTTGTCCCACACGTCCTATGGGCTCACCATCAGAAAGGGCTTTAAGAGCTTGGGCTTCACCATGGGTAAATCTATCAATCATGGGAGTTTTAATCACTCCTGGGCAAACGGCATTAACTCGAATTTTTTGTTTAGCAAACTCTAGTGCTGCCGTTTTTGTTAAACCAATCACACCATGTTTACTTGCAACATAGGCTGGTATTCCTGGAAAACCAATAACTCCAGCTATGGATGAGCAATTCACAATAGCCCCACCACCGGTTTGCTTTAACATTTGCGGAATTTGATACTTCATACAAAGCCAAACTCCTTTAAGGTTAATGTTAATCACTTTGTCCCAATTTTCTGTGGTGCAATCTATGGTGCTTCCTTGGGTACCTTCAATGCCTGCATTATTAAAAGCAAAGTCTAGACTTTTAAATTTTTTTATTGTTTCATCAACTGCATTTTTAATTTCATCTTCTTTTGAAGTGTCACACTTTACAAAAATAGCCTTTACCTCCATTTTTTCTAAAAGCCTTAGTGTCTCTTGCCCTTCAACAATATTTCTATCTACAATGGCCACCTGAGCTCCACGTTGTGCAAAAGCTATTGCCGTCGCCCGACCTATTCCTGTTGAAGCACCAGTAATAAATGCGGTCTTGCCTTTGAAAAATGCCTTCATGTGTACTCCTCCATATTTTTATAGGATACAAAATATATTCCACAGCTTAGAATGAATAAAACTGAGTTGACATCCTGTTCAGAGCAGAGTTGGCATAACTGTTGAGCCAATTTGGCCTGTTTTAACTTCTTAAGAAATTTTCAATTTCATCAATACGTTGGTTTGTATCTTGATAACCAAGGTCAATCAGGGTTTGAGTGTAATTACTATCAAAAAGTAAATAACTCATTAGATCACTTGCACTTGAAATAGAGCCAAGCCCTGATAGTAAGTACCTCACAGCAGTCGGCAAACGGTGAGCATAGTCTTCTGCTATTTTACCTAAATCTTGTGAGGGAGAAATGGAAATAACATCTACAACCTTAATTCCCCTATCCATTTGAGCTAGATCTTTTTCATGCTTTGATACTTTTGAAATAATATTATTAAGTCTTTTTAAATGATCCACGTCTGTCTCAAGATGATCTAAAAAAATCGCATTCAATGCAGTTCCTAAAATTTGTGCAAGCGGTGGTGGAGTATCGTCATCTTCTTTTGGAATAATGTGAGGGTTTTCAGTTCTTACACCAATTGCTAAAAGTTTATTTGCATTTAGCCTTATAACAGGGCTTAAGGGTGCAATAAGTCTCAAGCATCCATCTCCATAAAAATCTACGCCTTCTTGAGTTTGAAGTTTCACAGGAGAAAAAACCATGGGAATGGCAGCAGAGGCAAAAATATGCTCAACTGTTATTTTAGTTGAGAGTGCTACTTGACGCCTCTTTGACCAAAGATTTTCTTGGCTTGAGCTTTCAACGAATAAATAGGTTTTACCATTAGAATAATTTGTAGCTGAAACAACTAAAGATTCAAGATTACCTTTTTTAATATTATTTGAAATTCTATCCCCTCTAAGACGCTTCATTAAAAATTCTCTTAAAGGGGCTGCATCTAATAATGATAGGGATTTACTTCCACCTAAAAATGCACCAAAGGAAAGATCTTTTATCCACTGTCCTGCTTTAGGTACAAGAGAGCCTAAATCTGTTCTATAAATATCTTGAATACTAAGTTGTGCCCAAAGCCTTGAGAGCCATCTTGTGCATTTAGAAAAATCATGAGCTCCATAGGCTACGGCTGCGGCGTTGACTGCTCCGGCAGATGCGGCTCCTATAATATCAAAAGGACACTTTTTGGCATCAAAGCTTTTTATTTCACCAATGCGCTTAAGTACCCCTGCTTGGTAAGCACCTCTAGCCCCACCACCTGTCATCACCAAGCCTAATTTTTGCCTCATGTTTTAATGATGCTTTAAAAACTAAAAACCTTCAAGGCCTAGGACTTTTGGTCAGGTGTTATCATTATCTATACCTTTATATTCCTGAAGCGCTTAACAAATGAGCTATTTCACCAACAGGGGAGCTATAAAGGTAGCTCTTAACACCCTCCAGCTTTGAACCTTCTTGTTCTTTAAAATATTTTTGCAAAACTTTTAAAAGATCCTCGCTTGTCACAATGCCGGTAACCTCATCAGCTTTAGTAATTAAAAGGGAGGAAAGTTTATCGTTAATCATAATTTCACAAACCTGGCTTAAACCCACGCGCTCATCAATAAATTTCGCTGGCCAGGTCATAAACTCTCTAACAGTATCGTCATCTTTAAAGTAAAAACGCTCATGTCCATCATTTTGCATCGCGCGTTGGAAGTCTCTATCTGAAATAACCCCAAGCACATGGCCCGTATCACTCACCACGGGCAAATGACGAATGTTATGCTTTCTCATTTTACAATAGGCTTCGTCTAGACTCTCGTCCCACTTAGCTACAATTAAATTTTTTGATGAAAGATACTTTACTTGAGTTAACATAAATTCCTCCCTTTCAATATTTATTAATGCAAAACGTATGTGCCACTAAAAACAACTTAAAAGCTTTCATATTTGTTTTTAGCCAACTTAATAAGACATGTTGTCTTTTCTTTATTTGTCAAAATGTCCCAAATTTAATTTTAAAATTAGCACCTTTGATTAGAGCTAGGTACTTTAGTTGCTTTTAAAGATTTTTGTTAACCAAAACAGAGGGGGTTATTTTGTCACAGCAAAACTTTGATTCAGTAATATATGATAATAAAATTGTTAGGGCCTTTAGCTGGGCCACATTAATCTGGGGTACAATTGGAGTTCTAGTTGGCGTTATCATCGCTGCAGAATTAATTGAGCCGTCAATTGGTCTATCTCTAGAGTGGCTTAGCTTTGGGCGTTTAAGACCACTGCATACCAATGCAGTCATTTTTGCTTTTGCAGGAAATGCTATTTTTGCCGGCATTTATTATTCAACACAACGGCTTACTAAAACCAGAATGTTTTCTGATGTGCTGAGTTGGTTTCACTTTTGGGGTTGGCAAGCAATTATACTTAGCGCAGTTTTTACTTTGCCCTTTGGAATTACAACATCTAAAGAATATGCTGAGCTTGAATGGCCCATTGATATAGCCATCACAGTTGTGTGGGTAGCCTTTGCAATAAATTTTATAGGCGCACTTATTAAACGGCGAGAAAAGCACATGTACGTTGCTTTATGGTTTTATCTTGCCTCAATTATAACAGTTGCAGTATTGCATTTAATAAATTCACTAGGTGTTCCTGTGAATATGTTTAAAAGCTACTCTGCATATTCCGGAGCACAAGATGCCCTTGTTCAGTGGTGGTACGGGCATAATGCAGTGGCCTTTTTTCTAACAACTCCATTTTTAGGTTTAATGTATTACTTTTTACCAAAGGCGGCTGACAGACCTATTTATTCTTACAGACTCTCAATTATTCATTTTTGGTCCTTAATTTTTATTTACATTTGGGCAGGGCCCCATCACCTTCTTTACACAGCCCTTCCTGAATGGGCTCAAAGTTTGGGAATGGTTTTTTCTATAATGCTCTGGATGCCTTCTTGGGGTGGTATGATCAATGGCCTTTTAACTTTGCGTGGCGCATGGGATAAAGTTCGCCAAGATCCTGTTTTAAAATTCTTAGTAGCTGCCGTTACCTTTTATGGAATGGCTACATTTGAAGGCCCCCTGCTTTCAATTAAATCAGTTAATGCACTTTCACACTACACAGATTGGACCATAGGACATGTTCATTCGGGTGCACTTGGCTGGAATGGTTTTTTAACTTTTGGAATGCTTTATTGGTTATTTCCAAAACTTTACAGAGTTAAACTTTATAAACCGTCCCTTGCAACGACACATTTTTGGGTTGGTACTGTTGGAATTTTACTTTATGTGGTTTCCATGTGGGCCTCAGGCATTACCCAAGGCCTTATGTTAAAAGCCATTTCTCCTGAGGGAAGACTACTTTATCCAGATTTTGTTGAAACAATAGTAGCCATTAAACCTTTTTATTGGATCAGGCTTTTGGGCGGAATCTTATACTTATCTGGCTTTTTCATCTGTCTCTACAACTTATATATGACAAAAAAATCAGCCATGTATGTTGAAAATAATGAAAAGGTTTTGGTACCTCCTCGTTTTACCGAAGTTGCACTTCATGAGGAATTAAATACCGCTGTACAAAGTGGCGGCTTTAGAAACGTAACAACAGCCCTTCATAGAATTTTAGAAAGTAAACCTATGACGTTTACAGTGCTTTCTTTAATTGCCATTTTAATTGGCGGAATCATGGAGATTGTACCAAGTTTACTTATTAACCAGTATGTTCCTGCTATCGCCTCTGTAAAACCTTACTCCCCTTTAGAGCTACATGGAAGAGATATGTACATTAGGGAGGGTTGCTATAATTGCCACTCACAAATGATCAGACCTTTTAGAGATGAAAATATGAGGTATGGAAAAATCTCAGAGGCCGGAGAATTTGTCTATGATCACCCATTTCAATGGGGTTCACGCAGAATTGGCCCAGACTTACACCGTATAGGTGGCAAATACTCTGACTTGTGGCACTTCAGACACATGGTTGACCCTAAATCCATTGCCCAGCAAACAGTTATGCCAAGTTATAAATTTATGGCTAAAGCAAAACTAGATGACTCTTTAATACCAGCAAAAATTAATGCTATGAGAAAACTAGGTGTTCCCTACACCCAAGCAGACGTAGATAAATCTTTAGAACGCTTTCATGAGCAAGCCAATCAAATAGCACAAAAACTAAAAGATGAAGGCTTAAATGAAGATGTTAAAGATAAAGAAATTGTAGCCATCATAGCTTATCTTCAACGTTTAGGAGTTGATGGAAGGAGCTCAAAATGATGTCGCAAATTTTATCTCACACAAATTTAACAGTATTTGCACGTATTTCATTGGTTTTATTTTTGGTTATATACGCTGTTGTTTTATTCATTGCACTTAACCCCTTAAATAAAGCCAAATTTAAAAATATTTCTGAAAATATTTTGAAAGAGGACTAAACAAGGAGACACTATGAGCGACGATAAAGAACTAGATCATGAGTATGATGGAATAAGAGAATCTGACAATGATCTTCCCAACTGGTGGTTAAATATTTTTTATGTAAGTATTGTATTTTCAATTGGCTACATGATTTATTATCATTGGGGTGGTAATGGCCCAGGACAAATGGATAATTACAATAAAGTTATGGCTCAGGTTGCAGAGAACTCAACTCAAACACCGCAATCATACTCCTTTACAGAAGATGAATTAGCGGAGGCCCAGAAAAGTGAAACTCAAGTAAGTGAGGGTAAAAAAATTTATGATATTCGCTGTATTGCCTGCCATGGTGCGGGTGGTGCTGGAGGAATTGGACCAAACCTTGTTGATTCTTATTGGCTTCATGGCGGAAAGCCAACACAAATTGCAAATATTATTTCTGAAGGTGTTCTAGATAAAGGTATGGTGGCATGGAAAGCACTTTTATCAAAAAAGGAAATAATTGCCGTCACTACTTATGTAAGAAGTATTTACGGTACAAACCCCGCTAATCCTAAAGCTCCTCAAGGAAATAAAGAGTAGCATATGAATTCTGGCGAGTTTAGAGATCGCTTAGAAACAGTTGATAAAAGTGGGAAACGGCTTTGGGTTTATGCTGATATTGTCAAAGGTCCATGGCGCTTAAAAAGAAAATTAGTTGCCTATCTTCTTGTAGTTGTTTATTTATTCATTCCTTGGATTGAAATAAACTCAAAACCATTTTTAAAATTTGATTTTCTAAACAACACATTTTGGATTTTTGGAAATAACATTGGGTTTCACCAAACCCCTATTATTTTATCAGTTGTAATGGGAACTATTTTTTTAATTTTAGCAATCACTGCTATTGCAGGACGAGCCTGGTGTGGCTGGGCATGCCCACAAAGTGTTTTTTTAGAATTTATTTACCGCCCCATAGAAGCTCTTATTGAAGGCTACCCAGGAAAACGTAAAAAATTAGACTTGCAAAAATGTGATGAAAATAAAATTTTAAAAAAATTTATAAAATACTCTGCTTTTATTTTTTTTAGTTTTATTATAGCTAATACCTTTGTTGCCTATTTCGTGGGTGGTAAAAATATTTTAAACCTCATGTCTACAACACCTAGTGAGAACCCAATGTTTTTTATACTCATGTTAATTATTTTTTCTGGCTTTATGTTTAACTTTAGCTGGTTTAGAGAGCAAATGTGCACAATTGCTTGTCCCTATGGCAGGTTCCAATCTGTATTACTTGATAAAAATAGTAAAATTATTGGTTATGACAGCTCAAGGGGTGAGCCAAGAGGAAAAAAATCAAATGGAGATTGTGTAGATTGTCACAGATGTGTACAAGTATGTCCCACAGGCATTGATATTAGAAATGGCTTACAATTAGAATGTATTAGCTGCGCTGCATGCATTGATGCGTGCAATATTGTCATGCAAAAACTAAATAGAAAAAAAAATCTTATTAAATACACCACTGAAAACGAGCTAGCCAACATAGCCACTAACAAAACCCATGTTATAAGACCACTTATTTATTTTTTATTTTCATTTTCACTTTATGCCTTTGCTAATTATAAGATCTTTATTCATCCCCAAGTAGAAATTACTGTACTAAGAAAAACAACAGATCCCCAAATTAGAAATAATCAAATCGTTGTCAACCAACTTAGTTTTAGACTTGAGAACGAATCAAACGACGTAAGCACTGTTTACATTAAAAGTGTTGAATCTGACACCCAAATTATCACAGGAGAAAACCCTGTGGCGTTGGCACCAAAAGAAAAACGTATTATTCAGGTTTTTGCTGAAACTAGTCAGAGCACATTTAATCACTCATCAATTAAAAGAAATTTAAGCTTTGAGTATAATAAAACACAAAATTTTGTTGAGGTGCTTTTATTTCCCAAGGAGGCCCCCTAATGGATGCCTCAAAGATCCATGTCTGCAGACACTGCGGAGTAGAATGCAATAGTGAAAGTGATTTTTGTTGCAGCGGCTGTAGCGTTGCCTTTCAGCTAATAACAGATTCAGGCTTTAATGAATTTTACTCAAAATTATCTAATAAAAAACTAAATACATTTTTACAAAGCAGCTATGATCATTTGGAATTAGAGTTTAATAGTCAGCTGCAACCAAAAGCAATCAATAAGAACATTAGCCAAATTACACTTTTCATTGAAAATGTAACCTGCAACGCTTGCTCCTGGCTTCTTGAAAAAATTCCTGGTATCAATCAAAACATTACTGCTGTTTCTTATTCACCAAGCGTGAGCCAAATTACCGTCCAATACTTAAAAGATTACCCTCTCATCGAGGTGGCTAAAACATTTTATAACTTAGGTTACCCAGTTCATGTGGCAACTCAAGATATTAAGGTTAAAAAATTAATGAGACAGTTTTACACACAAGTGGCTGTAGCATTTGCCTCAATGATTTCTATTATGCACGTTAATCTTACTCTCTTAGCAGGTGTCCTTGAAGGTATGGATACTGGCACTATTAGATCATTAGGACTTATTTGTTTATTGTTGTCTTTACCTATTATTTTATACTCAGCCACTTCATTTTACAAAAATACATGGCTAAGTTTTAAAACAAAGCAAGTTCATATTGATATATTGGTAACTCTCACTATTACCGTAACTCTTTTTGCTGGAATCTATAACATTATTACAGCTAAAAATGAGTTTTACTTTGATGCCATGGCAACTCTTGTAGCTTTTATTCTTGGCGCAAGACTTTTAGTAAAAGAAATGGAAAATAGGTTTTACCTTAAATCCTCTGCTTCAGTTTTAGATTTAATAAATAATAATTTTAATATTAAAGTAGGCCAAATTATTAATGTTAAATCAGGCTCTCCATTTCCATGCGATGGAATAATTTTATCGGGGTCAAGTTTTGTAGACTCCTCTTGGCTCACCGGTGAATCTGCCCCACAGTATGTGTTTAAAGATATGAAAGTATTTGCTGGATCCATTAACAAGGGGGATCTTGTTACTATTCAAGCTACAGAAGTAGGAGTAAATACAAGGGCAGCTAAAATACAAAGTCTTTTAAATAGTACGGTTAAAAGTGATACAGAAATTAAAACACAGGGTTATGAAAAAGTATTTGTTGGAACAACTATCATTTCTTTACTTACTTTAAGTATTGTTAATGCATTTTTCCCAATTATAGATTGGAGCAAAATTGTTGCTCTAGTGATAATACTATGCCCTTGCGCTTTAGGTCTTGCTATTCCACTGACATTCTCAGCAGCTATTAAGCAAGCTCTTAATAAGGGAATTTATTTTAAAAGCGCGCAAGCATTAGAAAAAGCTAACTCTATTGAGACAATTATATTTGATAAAACTGGAACACTTACAAAAAGTGAGTTTACCCTCTCTAAAACTAACTGGGATGAAGAGGCTACAAAAAAACTCAACCTTGAAAAAAGTACTATTGAAAGTATTTTATATGTTATAGCTCAAAGATCTAATCATCTTCTTTTAAGGCCATTTTTAAAATTTAAATTAAATAATTTTAACTATAATCTAGTCACTTCATTTCAAGAACATTTTTCAAAGGGAGTTGAGCTAACTTACTTAAGTGTAACATTTAAAATAGGGAACCAAAGCTTTGTTAATGCAAATAAAATTTTAGAAGGTAGTAGCACAAAGCTTTATTTATCAGCCAATAATATACTTATTGCTGTTTTTGAATTTGAAGAGCAAATTGACCCAAATCTAATTAAATCTGTAAAAGAACTATCTAAAAGTAAAAACATATATTTACTATCAGGTGATAGTGAGGAATCAGTAAATAAAGTTGCAAAAATATTTGATATTCCAAAAACTAATACATTTTCCAGACAAAGTCCTGAAGACAAACTTAACTTTATTGAAAAGCTGAGTGAACGCCATAATATTTTAATGATTGGTGATGGTGTGAATGATCTTTTAGCAATTAAAAAAAGTCATTTATCAATTTCTATTTTTGAAGAAAAATCCTCTGCTATGAATCAAAGTGATATTTTGCTTCAGCAAAAAAATCTTGTTCTGTTACCACAAATATTTAAGGCAGCAAAAAAGGTTCACGATGTTGTTTTAATAAACTTAGGGTGGACTGTTATTTTTAATATATTAGGTATATTTCTTGTTTTAGCAGGAATTATTGGCCCTATTGCTTGCGCTCTATTAATGCCTTTAAGCTCTGCTATAGTCGTTTTATTTTCTGTTAAGCAGAGGTACTTTGTATGAGTATTTTTGTTTACATTACAGGTTTTGGGCTTTTTATTTTTATTATCTTTTTAACTCTTTTGGTTTGGTCTATTCGCTCTGGCCAAATGGATGAGTTGGATTTACCTGCAGAAAAGGTTCTTTGGGAGGACCACCGTGATACTTGATTTAGCAACAGTGCTTTTATTAAGTTTAATTGGAAGTTGGCACTGCGCTGGAATGTGTGGTGCCTTTTGTGCAATTGCATGTGAAAACAAAAGCTTAAAGACTACTTTATTTTATAACTTAGGTAGGCTTTTTACATACTTCTTACTCACCCTTGTTAGCTACTACTCTATTTTGCCAATTAAGACAGTTTTAGAACAAAAAGGAATTTTTCTTCTAGTATCGGTACTTGTATTTATTTTTATTTTATTTTGGTTTTTATTTAAGAATATAAACTCTTTAAAGATATTATCTCCGTTATTTAAATTATCCTTAAAGTTTAAAAACACTCACTTAAAAGCATTTTTTATAGGTGCTACCACAACACTTTTGCCCTGTGTATGGCTTTACGCATTTATTGCCTATAGCTCTTTAAAGCAAACCCCAACCATGGCACTTAGTTTTATCTTTTCTTTTTGGCTAGGCACATTACCAGCACTTTTTTTGGTCAAGTATTTTAGTTTTAAAATAGTTAATATAAAAAAATTTAGGTCTCTCGGTTTTCTTGTCTTATTTCTTGCAGCCACATTGCAACTCTCATTAAAACTAGAGCATAGCCAGGCTTCCAACCACAATAATAACAAGTATTACTGCTACCCTTTTGGTAAAAATACAGAAACTGTTGTACCTTGACCCTTTTGACTTTTTACCTTAATTACGCCTCCCCAGCCTTCAACAATCCTATAAGAGGTAACCAAGCCAAGACCTGTACCCACGCCAACATCTTTTGTGGTAAAAAATGGTTTAAAAATATTTTTCATATTTTTATCTGAGATTCCACAACCTGTGTCTTCAACATGCACAGCCCAAAACTTATCTTCATCGGTAGTATATATTTTAATTTTATGTCTACTACTTTTCCCACTTTTAATTTCTGAATCAATGGCATGTACTGCGTTAACAAGCAAATTTAAAAACACTTGATGAAGTGGTTTTGTATCTGCCCCTATTTTTATTAAATGTGAATCTAAAATATTAAATTCAATTTCAATACTATGCTTTTTAAACTCATGATGCATTAGACTTATAACGTCTCTTAAAATTACAGCAATACTGCCCGCCCCATGTTTTGCAGAACTTTCTCCACGTGCTAAATTTAATAATGATTTTATTAGGCCAGAAATTCTATCAATTTGTTGAATAATAATTTCAACACCGTCTTTTGCTGCTTCATTATCTTTACATTGCATTTTAAAAAGCTCAGCTCTCCCTCTCATTACGCCCAATGGTGTGCCAATTTCATGGGCAAGGCTTGATGCTAATAAACCAACAGAAGCAAGTCTATCCTGAAAAATAACTTGAGATTCTGCATTTTTTTTATCTGTAACCTCAAATCTGATAGCCACATACTGGTAGGGTTTAGAATCTTCATCTAAAAAAGGAATAATTGTGGTAGCTACCCAGTAAAGACTTCCATTTTTGGTACGGTTACAGACCTCACCAGACCAAGCATTGCCTTGGCTAATTTGCTCCCACATTGAAGAAAAAAATTCTTTTGGATGATAGCCTGAATTTATAATTCTATGTGTTTTACCTATAAGCTCTTCTCTTGAATAACCTGATATTTGAACAAATTTATCATTGACGTAAATGATTCTTCCGGCTTTATCTGTAATAGCCACTATGGCTGCTTGGTCTAAGGCGTGTTTATAACTAGCTAATTCTCTGGCGGGATCTAGCATAACTAATCCTCAGCAGGTGGTTCCTCATGTTCAGCCGAAATAAGTCCGTAAGATTTTTCTTTTCTATATAAAGTTCTTCTACTTACCCCGAGGACTTTAACCGCTTCTTCTTTTTTATGAGCTACTTCTGCTAAAACCATTTTAATATATCTTTCTTCTAACTGCTCCAGTGTTGGCCTATCACTAAAAATACTTTGTATACTTTTTTGCGCTAATTCGGTTGCGCTTCCCAACACTTCCGCCTCAGTTATATGCTCATTTGTGCTTAAAACAACTGCACGTTCAATTATATTTTGCAGCTCTCTCACATTTCCCGGCCAAGGGTGAGACATCAACGCAGCCATGGCTTTTGGATCAATACCTTTAACCTTAGAATTATTTTGAGTGACATATTTTTCCATAAAATGCTCTACCAATAACGGAATGTCTTGTGGTCTATCTCTAAGAGAGGGCACCATTACTGGAACTACATTTAATCTAAAAAATAAATCTTCTCTAAATTTATTTTCTTTAACTAATGCGTTTAAATTTCTATGTGTGGCAGATATAATTCTAACATCTATGTTTTTAGCCTGGTTTGAACCCACTGGCCTAATTTGCTTTTCTTGTAAAACCCTTAAGAGCTTTGCCTGCAAAGGTAAGCTCAAATCACCAATTTCATCTAAAAAGATGGTTCCATGGTTTGCTTCTTCAAACAAACCTTTTTTATCTTCATAAGCACCAGTAAATGAACCTTTAGCATGACCAAAGAGTTCACTTTCAAGCAACGTCTCAGGAATCGCTGTACAATTAACAGCTACAAATGATCTGTTTTTTCTTGGACTTTTTTCATGAATAAGTCTTGCTACTAATTCTTTACCTGTACCACTTTCTCCTACAATTAAAACGTTGGCCGTTGCCTGAGAAACTCGCCCAATTAAATCAAAAAGCTCTAGCATTTGATGGCTTTTACCAATCATTGAATCAAGGGTGAATTTTTTTTTAAGCTGCTTTTTAAGTGATTTATTTTCACTTACTAGTTGAGACCTCTCATAGGCTCTTTTTACTAACATGAGCATTTCATCAACTTTAAATGGCTTAATAATATAATGGTAGGCGCCTGATTTTGTGGCCTCAATAGCTGTTTCAATGGAGCCAAAAGCAGTCATCATAATACTGACAACTTGCGGGTAATCTTGGGTGAGCTTTTTTAAAAACATCATCCCGTCAATGTCACGCATTCTTAAATCAGTAACGACTACGTCAGGAATGTCTTCTTTTATTTTTACAAGTGCTTCAGAAACAGAAGTGAATTGCCTTACCTGATAACCTTCAGCTAATAAAATATCTTTTACCAGCTTTCCCATTTCTATGTCATCGTCAACAACAACTACCTTTTTTGCCATGGATTGTGTATAGCATCAAAATTCTCTATTTCCCAGAGTTTTGCATACTTTAAAAACATACTCTGGCTAGCTCCTAAGGCTATAATAAATCCAGCAGCGCCATCTAAAAAGCCAAACTTGTAAAAGTAACACTCTATGAACTTCCCAAAGGGCTTAAAAATTAATTTTAGTAAGCTAAATTTTTTTGAATTTTTATTTAATTCCAAGGCCCCCTCAGTGCTATAGCGATTATTCGTTTTTATCTGCTCACTTAGATTGCTAAATACATAGTGGTGAATATCTTTTTTTAATACACCCACATTCCCTTTAACTACCACCTTTTCATGAACTCCCCCCCCCACCCATGTGGCCAACTCTTTTTTATACAAGCGTAGTTGATAATCAGGATACCACCCACCATGCTTTATCCAGCGCCCAAGGTAAAAACTTAGTCTTGGAATTTTATAACCATCATATTTATGGGGATTTTTAAATAAATTAAAGATTTCATTTCTTAAATCATCGCTTAAAGCCTCATCTGCATCTAAAGATAAAACCCAGGGTAGCGTTGCTAAGTTATGGGCAAACTGTTTTTGCTCCCTAAAACCTAAAAACTCCTTCTGATAGACTTTTGCATAGTACTTATTAGCCTCCTCCACTGTTTTATCAGTGCTTTTGCTATCAACTACAATGACCTCACTTGCAAAAGGAGCCGAGCTAATACAACGAGCAATGTTTTTTTCCTCATTGTAGGCAATAATAACAAGACTTAGGGGTAGTTTGTTCACCTTGAAATTATCTCCAAACTTAGATGTAATATAAAGGTATATTTATATAAGGGAGTTTTAAGTGAAACCTATTTTAATTGCTCTACTCTTATTTGCATTGATACCTCAGGCAAGTGCTTACTTAAGCACTTTTGATACTGCTGATTCCTTAGGAAAAGATAAACAAAAAATAGGTTTTGAAAGCCAGTATATTTATAACGATTTTGCAGGTGTTAATGGCACTGTTCGCTATGATTATGGCTTAAGTGATGAAGAAACTGCTAAATTTGAAATTGGCACTGGCTCTGTTAATTTTAATGTTGGCCTTCACTATAAATACTCACCCGTTCCAGATATGGAAGGCCAGGCTGCAATTGGAGCATTTTTTGGTATTGTTTACGCCGTTAAAGACGGAGCTGCCATGACTTCATTAAGGCTTCACCCCATATTGAGTAAAAAATTTGATAAATTCACACCCTATTTAGCCCTACCATTTGGTGTGACGTTTGGAAGCGGTTCCACCACAGTACCTTTTCATATCACTATAGGCACTGAGTGGCGCCCTGTGTTTTTAGCAGAGACTTGGTTTTTTACCCTAGAACTTGGCTCAGAAGTAAGCCAAAGCTTCTCATATGGAAGCCTTGGCTTAAGTCACAACTTTTAATTTACATCCTTAAATTCAGCGTCAACAACATCGTCGTCGTCTTTTTTCTTAGACTCTTCGCCGCCGCCTGATTGACCACCACTACCGCCACCAGGACTACCAGTGTTAGCGTTTTGCTTATAAAGCTCCCCGGAAATGGTGTGTGTTATTTGGTTAAGGCCATCATGCAAAGACTGCATTTTGTCAAATTGTGATTTTTCTACAGCTTCTTTAGCTTGTGTTAGAAGCTCTTTAGCTTTGGTTTTATTTTCATCGCTAATTTTAGCTTCATTGTCTTTTATCAGTTTTTCTGTTTGATAAATTAAGCTATCAAGGTTGTTTTTAAGCGTAATTTCTTCTTTGCGCTTTTTATCAGCATCTGCATTTTGCTCAGCCTCACGCACCATGCGCTTAATTTCTTCCTCGTTTAAGCCAGTTTTGCTGGTAATTTTAATGCTTTGTTCTTTTCCAGTGCCAAGATCTTTTGCATTAACATGTAAAATTCCGTTGGCGTCTATATCAAAAGTTACCTCAACTTGTGGCATTCCTCTTGGTGCTGGTGGAATTCCGGCTAACTCAAATCGGCCAAGTGTTTTGTTATCTGCAGCAAGTTCTCTTTCTCCTTGCACAACATGGATATCAACACTTGGTTGATTATCTGCGGCAGTTGAGAACACTTGAGATTTTTTAGTAGGAATGGTGGTGTTTCTCTCAATAAGCTTTGTTGCCACACCTCCCAGAGTTTCAATACCAAGGCTTAAAGGTGTAACATCTAAAAGTAAAACATCTTTAACATCACCACTTAAAACAGCACCCTGAACTGCTGCTCCTACGGCTACAACTTCATCAGGGTTCACACTTCTATTTGGCTCTTTTCCAAAAAGTTCTTTTACCACTTTTTGAATCATAGGGATTCTTGTAGAGCCCCCTACTAAAACCACTTCGTCAATTTGAGATGCTGAAAGACCCGCATCTTTCATTGCAAGTTTACAAGGCTCAATGGAGCGTTTTACAAGATCATCAACAAGTTGTTCAAATTTTGCACGAGATAATTTTACGTTTAAATGTTTAGGGCCTGAGGCATCTGCGGTAATAAAGGGTAAATTAATTTCTGTTTCTTGGGCAGATGACAATTCAATTTTAGCTTTTTCAGCTGCTTCTTTTAAACGCTGTAAAGCCATTTTATCTTTTGAAAGGTCCACTCCCTGGTCTTTTTTAAATTCAGCAATGAGCCAATCCATGATTTTACTATCAAAGTCGTCACCACCAAGGTGGGTGTCACCATTTGTAGATTTAACTTCAACAACATTATCTCCAACTTCTAAAATGGAAATATCAAAGGTACCACCACCAAAATCATAAATAGCAATTTTTTGCTCTTTTTTCTTATCTAAACCATATGCCAAAGCTGCTGCCGTGGGCTCGTTGATAATTCTTTTAACATCAAGGCCCGCAATGCGGCCGGCATCTTTTGTGGCTTGTCTTTGAGCATCGTTAAAATAAGCTGGAACTGTAATAACTGCTTCTTTTACTTCATGGCCCAAATAATCTTCAGCACACTTTTTTAGTTTTTGTAAAACTAAAGCGCCAATTTCCTCAGGGGAATATTCTTTCCCGCGAATGTCAAAACGGCACTCATCTTTAAATTTATTAACTTTATAAGGAACTCTTTTTATTTCATTTTGAATTTCTTCAAACTTACGCCCAATAAATCTTTTAGCTGAATATACTGTGTTTTCTGGGTTTGTTACAGCTTGGCGCTTTGCAATTTGGCCCACCAGCTTTTCACCATCTTTTGTAAAACCAACCACACTTGGGGTGGTTCTAGCACCCTCTTCATTAGTTAGAACATTAGGTGTTCCACCTTCCATAATGGCTACACATGAGTTTGTAGTGCCAAGGTCAATACCGATAATTTTAGACATTTTATTAATCCTCCTAAATGCTTAAATTTCTTACACAACTTAATGTGAGGATGCTTTAGATAATGTCAAGAAGGGTAACAAAAATTTAGTCTATAGCATTAATTACAGAGATGACGTCGGTCAGAAGCGGCCCCACTTCTGACCTTTTCAATTTCAGCAAGCCTTTCATTTAAGGCCTTTTCCACGTAGGTTCCCTTAAACCGCTCAAGATTTTCTTTGGTAACTTGGTAAGCTAAATCATATTGCCCACTTGCCGTGTATAGCCTTGCTGCAAGGGAGCTAAGCCAATAGGGTGCGCCTTTTTTTGCAGCATCATTAAGATGCTTTGCTGCAGTTTTACAATCTTTTAGTTCATAAAGGTAATGATAGCCTGCACGGTATGGCAAAACCCAATCATCGGTAATATTTTTAATACCTTTTTCTAATATAAGCCTTGCCCCCTCTTTATCTTCAACCTCTACTGATAATACCGTTCCTGCAGCTACATACACAATACGATAGCGTTTGTCTAAGTTGGTAATAGCTTCAGCCATGTGATAACCCCAACCTAAGTGAGTAGGCTGCTGCTCTACTGATTTGTAACCAATGTCTTGTATGAATCTGAGCCAAAAAAAATCAGCTGATACATAGTGATAACCTAATACAAGGTGTTCTATGTATTGTGCTGGCCAAACAAAGCGAATAGACGCTTTTGATGTTTTTATAAAATAGTTTGGGTAACTCAAAATAAATAATAGTGATGATAAAAAAACAAGAGAGGACATATACCCTCTTGCTTTTATTTAAAAATTTATTCAAATACATTTAGTCAATGTTAGGAATGTTGTTTGTTAGTGCTTTAACTTGGTTAATTTCCCAAACATCGGCTGCTGCTGCAGTTGCCCCAATTAGTCCTCTAGCTTGAGCATTAAATGTTGTAGCAGCCGCTGTCATTGCAGCTGTTCCAGTAGAACCCAAAGCTCCCGCACCTGTTGCAGAGGTTCCCTCGGTCCATGCACCTGCATAGCTGGGCGCTGCACAGTTAGCAATGTTAGCTGATGAGTTACAGTTAGCATCACCATCAAGGGCTGCAGGTACAGTTGCTGGCACTACATCAGTAGTAAAGCCAATTCGATAATTTAGAGTTCCCTCGGGCCTAAATCCCATTGCATTAAAGCGAGTGGTATAAGATGTCCACTCAGCATGAAATGCTTTGTCTGTTGTGTAAATAGCCTCAAGATTTGATCTAGCCTCAGATTGACGAGCTTTTGCTTGAAATCGAGCATAGTTTGGAATTGCTACTGCTGCTAAAATACCAATGATAGCCACAACTACCATCAGCTCTATCAGCGAGAATCCCTTTTGGTTCCTTAAAAGACGCATAACGTACCCCCTATGGTAAGTTTAAAATTTTTAAAACCCTTAATACTTATATATTTCAATTCATATACCAGTTCCCCCTCGCCAAAGGGGTCCTGATATGCCAACTGACACCTTTAAAACCACTATATTCAACTTAAAAAATAAAAAACCTTAATGCAAACTAATTTAACAGCCTTAACTACCTAATAATAGAGCCTTTTTTAAAAAAAGCAGCTAGAGGCCTATTTTTGTCACTAAATAGTGCCCTAAAGGGTCACTTTAGTCATCTACCAGGTCCTCATCACCAGGGCCTGAAAGGCCATATTTTTCAACCCTATATCGCATTGATCTAAATGTAATACCCAATAGCTTTGCCGCTTTTTTCTTAACCCCACCAGTTCGATGAATAGCTTTAATTAAAATCTCTTTTTCAATTTGGCCAATAATTTTTTCTAAATCTAGCCCCTCATCTGTCACATCAATGTCATAGGCAGAGGCTAATTTTCTTGCCCCACTGGTTGTGGTTACAAGAGGCGGTAAACTCTCAGGCAGAATTGTTGCCCCACCTTCTAGGGCCACAGTTCTTTCAATTATGTTTTCAAGCTCTCTAACATTGCCTGGGTAATCGTATTTTTTTAAATTATCCATAGCATCTTCACTAATGCCTTTGATTTGCTTTTGCAGTCTTGAGTTATATTTATCTAAAAAGTGCTTTGCTAAAAGGGGGATGTCTTCTCGTCTTTCTCTAAGCGAGGGAGATTTAATATGAATTACATTTAGCCTGTAATAAAGGTCTTCTCTGAAGGCCCCACTTTTTGTTTGCTGCTCTAAATCTCTATTTGTTGCAGCCACAATTCTAACATCCACTTTTATATCATCAGTACCACCAACCATTCTAATTGTTCTTTCTTGAATGGCCCTGAGCAATTTTACTTGAATACTTAAAGGAAGCTCACCTACTTCATCTAAAAATAAAGTTCCACCGTTAGCCACTTCAAAAAGTCCCATCTTATCAGCATGAGCACCTGTAAATGAGCCTCTTTTATGACCAAACATTTCCGATTCCATTAAATTCTCAGGAATGGCTCCACAATTAACTGTTACAAATGGCTTATCTTTTAATGGGCCATTGTAATGAATCGCTTTTGCAATTAATTCTTTTCCAGTACCACTTTCACCTGTAATTAAAACGTTTGTCGCCGTGTGAGAGACACGGTTTATAAGATCAAAAATTTTATGCATTGCTTGTGAGTTGCCTACAATATTAGAAAAGCTATTTTCCTTTTTAAGCTCTTTTTTAAGTTGAATGTTTTCTTTTTCAAGATGTTTTGATTTTAAAGCGTTATTAATTAAAATTCTAACTTCATCAATCTTAAATGGCTTTGTAATATAATCATAAGCGCCTAGCTTCATGGCCTCAACTGCAGTTTCTGTAGTGCCAAAGGCTGTAATAATCATAAACACAATATCAGAATTAGAATCTTTAACATGTTTTAACAAATCTATTCCTGACATGTTTGGCATTTGAAGATCTGAAATAATCATATCAAAAGTTTTTTTCTTAATAAGCTCAGCGGCTCTTTTGCCATCTTCGGCTAATGTCACTTCATAGCCTTCTTTTTTTAGCATTATTTCTAAAAATTCTCTGATTGACTCTTCGTCATCAACTACCAGTATTCTGGCTTTCATTAGCTTTTGCTCCCTCTTTGATGATGTAATTAAATGTTATCGTAAATTCCGTTCCAATGCCCTCATGACTTTCAACAAAAATTCTAGCATCGTGAGTTTCTAGTATTTTATGCGCCGTTGCCAGACCAAGGCCCGTGCCTTTTTTCTTTGTTGTGAAAAATGGCTCAAATAATCTGCGCTGTGTTGTCTCACTCATCCCATGCCCTGAGTCTTTAATTTTAACAATTACCTGAGAATTTTTTAGCTCACTTGAGATTTGCAAAACTCCACCTTGAGAGTTTTCTTGCATTGCTTGGTATGAATTAATAAATAAATTTAAAAATACTTGCTTAAGTTTATTTTTATCCCCTTGTATAAAACTATGGGAATTTAAGCTTACACTTTGCTTAATATTTTGAGGAAGTGATTGGTTTAGTTTTACCACCTCAAGGACCTCTTTTAAAATTGAGTCAATATCACACACTTCCATTTTTTTCTCATCGGGTCTGACAAAATCTAAGAACTCTGTAATTAAAGAGTTAAGTCTTGAAATTTCTCTGAGCATAATTTCCATTAATTTTTTATCTTCGGGACTTTTAATATCTAAAGTAGTTTTTAAAAGCTCAATGCTTCCACTAATGCTAGCTAAAGGGTTTCTAATTTCATGGGCTATACCAGCTGCAAGCTTTCCCACTGCTGCAAGTTTGTCTTGACGTCTCATAGCCGATTCAAGTCTGATGATTTCTGTTAAATCCTGGAAAATTAAAATGTAACCATTTAACTCATCATTATTTTTTAAAGGTGTGATGCTAAAACCTAATATTAACTTTTCAGCTTTGGGCGTTTCATAGCGCATTTCCAAACGCGCTTCAAATGAATTAAGTCTTATAATTTCACTCATTCCATTAAAATACTTATCAATATTGTCACCAGTAATACTTTTGTTTACACCTAAAATTCTTTGCGCCGCTTGGTTAAATAAAATAATTCTATAATCTTGAGAAAGAGTTATTAAGCCGGAGCTAATATTTTCTACAATAATTTTATTTAAATCTTTTAGAGCTTTTATGTCTTGTTTTTGGGTTGAAATTTCAGAGCCCATAAAATTTAATACTTCACTTAAATAGCCGCTTAAATAGGCTACTGCAAAAAAGGCTATGTTATTTAATCCTACAGCGTAGTATAAAGTTTGTCCTTGGATTTGTGGGGAAAATACAAGTAAAAAACTAAAGCAACTGCTAGTGAATAAGGCTAATAAAAACGCACCCTTTCTTTGAAAAATAAATCCGCAAAGAATGATGTTTACTAAATATAAAAATAAAAAAATTGAATTTTGAACACCCGTTACATAAATTAATGATGTAACAAAAAATGTATCATATAAAAATAAAAATGTTGTTGCCTGCCATATTTTTTGAGCTTTATTAAAAAATAAAAGAAAAAGAGTGTTAAGTAAAAAAGCCGTAATTAAAAGTGTGTAGAGCGGAAAAATGCTTTCCGTATTAAAAAATAAAGCCTGCTTAAGCTGGTATAAAACTGTAATAAGTAAAATGGCACTATAAAATAAAACTCTTACAGCCGTAATTAATAAAACTTTACCCTGATTTTTTTCTAAATCGGGCAGCTTTATCATTTAAATAACCCCCCCATACTAAATATTGGTAAATACATAGCAACAACCATTATAGCTATGATGCCTCCTAAAAAAATCATCATCAATGGTTCCATAATTGAAGTTAATGCACCTACAGCGTAATCCACATCTTCTTCATAAAAATCTGCAATTTTACCAAACATGCTATCCATGGCACCTGTTGCCTCACCCACTCCAATCATTTGAACCACCATAACTGGAATAAATTTTTCTTGGGAAAGCGGTTGTACAATACTTTTACCATCAGAAATCCCAGATTTTGTACGCTTTATAGCTTGTTCAATAACCACATTTCCAGTCACTGTAGAGCTAACATCTAAGGCATCCAAGATTCCCACACCACAACTTAGCATCGTAGACATTGTTCTTGTAAACCTAGCAATAGCACTTTTTTGAAGTAAGGAACCAAAAATAGGAAGTCTGATAAAAAGACGATCATATACTTCTCTGCCTTTTGGAGTTTCGTAATAATATTTTAATGTAAATCCAATTCCAAGAATAACCGCTAAAATAATTAAAAAATGGTTTTGCATTAAGTGGCTAGCAACTATAACAAGCTTTGTAAGCCCTGGCAATTCTTGCCCACTACTTTTAAACATGACTTCAAATTTTGGGATAACATATTTTAACAAAGCCACAACAACAATGGTGGCAATAATAAGTACTCCGGCCGGATACCACATAGCACCTGTGACCTTGTTTTTAATCTTTGTGTTTTTTTCAATATAAAGTGCAAGCCGATTTAAAATTGTATCTAAAACTCCACCCTCCTCACCTGCACGCATCATGGAAACAAACATTTTATCAAAAATTTGAGGGTGTGTTTGCATTGAATCAGCCAATCTCTTGCCAGATTCAAGTTGTGTTTTAATATCTAAAAGTACTTTACTGAACCCTACATTCATTGTTGTGGCTGCCAAAATTTCTAAAGATTGTACAATGGGGATACCTGAGCTGATCATTGTTGCAAATTGTCTTGAAAATATTTGAAGTTCTTTTTGTTTTACTTTTGGTTTTGTTTTTAAAAATGAAAACAAATCAAAACTAGCTTTACCGTAAAGCTCAAGCCCTTTAGGCATTACTTTTATAGGAATTATTTTCTGTGCTCGAAGTTTAATTCTAGCTTCTACTTCACTAGCCGCCTCAAGTTGCCCGCGGATCAACTTACCTTGCAGATCTTTACCTTGATAAACAAATGCCGCCATCAAAGTCCTGCCTTTTTAAGCATGGCATCTAGCTCCTCTGGATCGCTTGACGCTTCAAAAGCCGTTTTTAATGTCACCTGTCTTCTCACAAGTAGAGCCATTAGACTTTGATTCATTGTGAGCATATCAGTATGAGTTTGACCCATCTGCATATGAGAGTAAATTTGGTGCAACTTATCTTCGCGAATAAGATTTCTAATTCCAAGATTAGGAATGAGAACCTCACTGGCTAGCACTCGCCCACCAGTAGTACTTGGCAATAAATCCTGACAAATAACAGCTTGTAAAACAAAACTTAAAAGTGCTCTAACAGTGGCTTGTTGTTCTGCAGGGAACACTGTCACCACTCTATTAATAGTTTGTATGGCACTATTTGTGTGAAGAGTTGCAAAAACTAAATGCCCTGTTTCTGCAATTTTTAAAGCTGACTCTATTGTTTCAAGGTCCCTTAACTCACCTACTAAAATATAATCAGGGTCTTGCCTTAAAGTATGTCTAAGCGCTTCATTAAAACTTAAAGTATCAGAGCCAACTTCTCTTTGATTAACAATACAATTTTTATGTTTATGCAAATACTCTATAGGGTCTTCTATCGTAACTATATGCCCCGTTTCTTCTTGATTAATTTTATCTATCAAAGCTGCAAGTGTTGTAGACTTTCCGCACCCCGTAGGGCCTGTCACAAGTATAAGTCCGTTTTTTCTCTTTGTAAGCTCACTCACAATTGGTGGTATGCCTAATTCCTTTAGCGACGGAATATTATAATTAATTTGTCTAAATGCCGCACTTATAGAACCGCGCTGATAAGACATGTTTCCCCTAAAACGCGCAAGCCCCTTTACACCAAAGCTAAAATCTAACTCCTTTTTTTCTTCAAATTCACTTTTTTGCCTTTCACTAAGAACACTGTAGGTTAAAGTTTTTGTGTCTTGTGAAGTAAGCTCTGATGATTTTAACTTAAGTAAAGTCCCATTTACCCTCATCACAGGCGGCGAATGAGCCACTATGTGAAGATCACTTGCATTTTCATCTACCATTGTTTTTAATAAATTTTGTAAGTTCATTCAAAAGTGTCCTTAGCTGAGTTCTCTATTACCTCTTCAATTGAAATAACACCTTGTTTTAATTTTTTAAGCGCGTTTTGGCGTAAAGTAATCATACCCTCTTCCATTGCTTTTTGTTTAATTTGATTTGTTGATGCTCCTTGAAGAATTAAATTCTTAATACTCTCCGTTACTGTTATTACTTCATAAATCGCAGATCTATCTTTGTAACCAATGTCATTGCATGCTGGGCAACCGCGTCCCTTATAGACCGGAAACCCGTCAGCCTCTTCCGGTCTTACTCCTAAATCTAATAAAACACTTTTTTCTATAGACACTTGGTCTTTACATCTCACACAAATTTTTCTAACTAATCTTTGAGCCATCACTAAACTTACACCTGCAGTTACTAAAAATGGCTCCACCCCCATGTTAAGCAGTCTGTTTATGGAACTGGCTGCATCGTTAGTATGTAGGGTACTCACCACAAGATGGCCTGTAAGTGCAGCTTTAAAAGCAATTTCTGCTGTTTCAAAATCTCTAATCTCACCAACCATTATAATATCTGGGTCTTGTCTTAAAAAACTTCTGAGCGCGCTTGCAAAGTTTAAATCTACATCAGCATTCATTTGAACTTGGTTAATTCCCTCAATGTTATACTCCACAGGGTCTTCTGCAGTACTTATATTAACATCTGATTTATTTAGCTCCGCCAAGGCAGAGTAAATAGTTGTAGACTTACCTGAACCTGTAGGGCCTGTAACTAAAATCATCCCATAAGGTAAATGAAGTGCTTTTCTTAATTTCTCTAACTCTTCACTCTCAAGTCCAAGTGTGGACAAATCTAATTTTAAATTTTCTTTATCTAATAATCGCATCACCACTTTTTCACCATGTAAGGTTGGCAAAACACTCACTCTAAAATCTATTTCCTTGTTATCTTTTGCTCTTACTTTTAATCTTCCATCTTGTGGGCGGCGGCGCTCGGAAATATCAAGTTTACTCATAATCTTAAGCCGGCTAACAACTGCGCTGGCGATTCCGGGAGGCGGTTGAGTCTTTTCATAAAGTGTCCCATCAACCCGAAAGCGCACGCGAAGACGTTTCTCATATGGTTCAATATGAATATCACTTGCTCTCATTTTTATTGCCTCATTTAAAATTAAGTTTACAAATTTGACCACAGGTGCGTCAGCTTGACCTTTATCAACATCAACAAATGTTATTTCTGAAGTAGTTAAAGTACCTGGAGCATCAACATCACTTTCCATTTCGGTCATAATGGACTCATAAGTGACTTTACTTTTATAGTGCTTCTCAATGGCTGCCAAAATAGCAGTTTCACTTGCCACAACGGCCTCAACTTTACATCTTGTTAAAAACTGAATGTCATCCCTTACAAAAATATTTGTTGGGTCACTCATTGCTAAAACTAAAGTGTTAGCAGATTTATTAACGGGTATGACGATATGTTTTTCACAAAGTTCCCGCGGAACAGTTTTTAAAATTTCAGGATCAATTTCAAACTGTGAAAGATCAATGGCCGGAACAGAATATTGTTTTGACAAAAAATCTGTAAGCTGTCCTTCTGAAACATAGCCTAGCTTGACTAAAACAGATGAAAGCTTTGCCCCATCTTTTTTTTGTTCCTTCTTAGCACTCTCGAGTTGATCAATGTTGATGAGCTGCTCACGCACCAGTAGCTCGCCAAGTCCTTTTGAAGCGGCCATAAGACTCCATCCTTTGAAATAAATCTTATCATATTAAGGAGTTAGATGCGATCCATAAATCTTTTTAAGTATTGTTTTAAATCAACCTCTATGAAACTTACTTTCTCAAATAATGCGCGGCAATACTCATCTTCAGAAAGCTTAATACCTAATAAATTCTCTACCATCAAAAGATCCGCCAAACAAAATATTTTATACCCAGACAAAAGCCTTGCACCCCAAGTTTTAGCCTCACTCAAAAGTGGCGTTATTGGCGGAATTAAATTTAAATCTACAACACACCCTTGAGATTTAAGAAAATTAAAAAAATATAATTCATCTAAAATCTTATTTTCAATTGAAAGTGCTGTAGTATTTATTAGAAGTGAAAATTCTCCAGGTAATTTATTAATCTCGCCATACTCTAAGTCTTTTATTTTTATGTTAAAAAACTTCCTTTCCAGCTGTGATTTCAAACTTTTTGCCAATTCAATATTTTCATCAACAATCACTAGTTCTTTAAAACCAATCTTAGAAAGTGCTGCTACAACAAATCTAACCAATGGACCCGCCCCTGCAATAAGGGCAGGAGCATTCAAATCTAATTCATTAAAAGAATTATTTATGGCCTTTACAAGAGCCTCTTCAAAAATAAGTGTTGGCCAAAGTTTTTCATTTTTTTTAACAAAAATATTAGATGCACCTAAATGAATAACTTCCTGTGTTTTAAATTTAAGCAGGTTTATAACTTCTTCTGTAAAGC
This sequence comes from Oligoflexia bacterium, assembly GCA_016715815.1. Classification (GTDB taxonomy): domain Bacteria; phylum Bdellovibrionota; class Bdellovibrionia; order JABDDW01; family JABDDW01; genus JADJXN01. The sequence continues at coordinate 422,987 of JADJXN010000001.1, read as the reverse complement.
CCCCTTCTAAAATTAAGAGATCATATTTTTCATTAATAGCTTTTTCATATTGGTCTTTTAAAGCTATCTTCTCCTGCCCACCAATGGAATCTATATGCAAATCAATATTTTCTTTTTTTAAAAAATCTTTTAAAACATCCCACCTTAAATCCCAATTTTTTACAGGACTTAATACCATTACTTTTACCAAACATGCTCCCTTGCCGTATTTACATCCCTTTGTATTTGCTCAACAAGTTCATTGACATCTTTAAATTTTATCTCATCTCTAATTCTTTTAAAAAATTAACCTTAATTTTTTCCCCATAAATATCTTGGTTAAAATCTAAAAAATGAGTCTCAACTTTAATAGCTCCTGCCTTTGTAAAAGTTGGGTTTGATCCAACATTGGTAACACTTTTAATTTTTTTATCTGCCCATTCAGTAAGCGTAATATAAACTCCATTTAAAGGGTAAAGTTCATTTTTGGTAAAAAGATTAGCTGTAGGAAATCCTATTTTTTTTCCTCTCCCCACACCTTTTTCAATCATACCCGTTAAATAAAAAGATCTCCCCAAAAATTGAGCAGCTTTTTGCACTTGTCCTTGACTCACTTGGGCTCTTATGGCTGAGGAAGAAACAACCTCATCATTTATTTTTAATGCCTCAACCACTAAAAATTTTATTTTAAATTTATCACAAAGTTTTTTTGCAACTTCTAAGGTACCCTGTCTGTTCTTACCGAAATTAAAATCATAACCAACTACAAAATGCTCAGAATTATATTTATTAACCACATATTTTACAAAAAACTCTTCAGGCTCAAGGTTGCTAACATCCCGACTAAATTGAAGAATTTCAACTTCATCAGCACCGAATTGCCTTAAAAAATTCACTTTATCGTTAAGTAGTAAAATACTTTTAAAAGATCTCTCTGGAAACAGCAGTTTTATGGGGTGAGGATCAAGTGTTACTATAATTGATTTAATACAAGAAACTTGAGCCAATCTTGACACTTCACTGATTAGCTTCTGGTGCCCTAAATGGACACCATCAAAGTTTCCTATGCTTAAAATAGATTTAGAGCTATTAGTCATACAAATGTGAATAATAAGGTATGAAAACCCTTAAAAGAAATTGATTTTTCTCAAAGATTTTGATACGTTGCGTTATATGTTTAAGCGCTCCCGTGCCCTCTCCAGGCTTTTTATTAATAAGATTAAACCCCATTTAGGTTTAATTATAAGAGTATTTTTTTGTTTTGTTGCAGGTCTTGTTGTACTTGCAACAACATCTAATCAAAATTTTGATAATCGCTTCAACATTAGAGGCCCACAAAAATTAGAGCCCACAGTTGTTTTAGTTACCATTAGCCGTGATGACATTTTTAACACAACAGATTTTAGCGCATACACATCTCGAAATCTGATTCGTTCTTTAAAAGAGTTATCAGATTTTAACGACATGTTTTATTGGAACCCTTCTTTATGGAGTAAAGCCTTTAAGAAGCTGTCACAAAATCAGGTTAAAACAATCGTTCTAGGGATTGATGTAAATACTGAAATGGCACAAACGTTAAATTTAAGCGAAAAAAACATTTTTTGGTCACAAAAAATTAAATCCGAGCTTAGTGGTCAATCTGATTTTTACCCAGACCCAGATGGCACTATAAGACATTTTTCACTTCAAAACTCTTCTTTCATATACAGGATTACAAAAAATTATTTAGGCAAAAACCCTGTATTACCAAACCCAGGAGAGTCAATTAATTTTCTAGGTGGAAGAGGTCACTTCCCTACATACTCTTTTACAAATTTAGTAAGAGGAGATATCCCCAACTCTGAATTAAAAAATAAAATTGTCATTATTGCTGAGCATGAAAATATAGCTAAAAAATTTGTTACTCCTGTTGGGCTACTTACAAAGGGCGAGTTGCTTGGCCACATTCTTTACAATGTTGTACATAAATTCTGGATTACACAAATGCCTTATCTACTAGCCTCACTTTATTTATTTTTTATTCTAATTTTTATTTTATGGATTGTGTTTAAATATCCCGAATCAGTAGCCCTTGCCTTTTCGGGTTTTTTTACAATAGGTTTGTTTGTTCTAAGTAGCGCTCTTTTTGATTTAAAGGCATTTTGGCTACCCGTTGAGGCCCCCCTTGCTACCATTGTGTTCACATATGTAGTTATAACGGGGTATCGCCTAGGTCTTTCTGAAAAACACTCTTGGAAGTCAGAAAAAGAATTAATTTACTTAAGTGAAGTTGAAGCTTTAAAAAATAATTTTTTATCTCTTATTTCACATGACTTAAAAAACCCTCTAGCTAAAATTCAAGGTATTACTGATAGGCTTTTAACTTCGCCGCAAAATCAAATAGCTGATGATTTTAAAAATGATCTTGTCATGATTCGCCAAACTAGTGACGAACTAAGACAATACATCACAAGTATTTTACAACTCACAAAAATAGAGGCTAGTGAAATTAAAATTAATAAGGTTGTCTGCGATTTAAACGATATTGTGAATTCAGTAATTGAAAGATTAAAGCCTCTTGCAGATAGCAAAAAAATAAAAATTACAACTCAACTTGAACCACTTTTTAGTCAAGAGCTTGATAGACATTTAATTGAAGAGGTTCTTATAAACCTGGTTGAAAATGCTATAAAATACTCTGATGAAAAATCAGAGGTTAATATTAAAACTGAGGAAGTAAATAACGAGGTAAAAGTAGAAGTTTCTGATTCTGCAGGTGGTATAGACGAAGCAGAGCTCCCAAAGGTATTTGATAAATTTTTTAGGGGCAAAGGTGACAAAACCATTAAGGTAACCGGGTCAGGACTTGGATTATATTTAGTTAAATATTTTATTGAACTTCATGATGGAAGAGTGTTTATTGATAGCAAAAAGGGTGTAGGAACTAAAATCGGCTTTTACTTACCACTAGATAGTGTCAGCGAGCAGGTGGATTTAAGCGACAATACACCCTTAAAGGACGAGGTGCAGTTATGAATAGCCAAAATTTAAATGTATTAATTGTTGATGATGAGCTGGAGCTTAGAAAAACAGTTAAAAGTGTTTTAGAAAACTCCAAAACCAACATTAATTGGAGCTTTGAGGAAGCCGCAACAGGACTTGCAGCCATCCAACATTTGAAAGAAAAAAAGTTTGACTTGGTTTTAATGGATGTTCGTATGCCAGAACTTGACGGCTTAAGCGCATTAAAAAAAATAAAAGAGAATGACCCTTCAACCTTTGTGGTTTTAATGACAGCACAAGCCAACGTATCAGACGCCATAGAGGCTATTAAAGAAGGCGCCTATGATTACTTAGAAAAACCTGTGCAACCAGAGAAAATGTTAAAACTAGTAGACAAAGCCCTTGAAGCAAGAGAAATGGTTGCAACATTAGCTATCAGTGGTCCTATTTTTGATGATGATACAGAGACCGAGTTTGTTGGAACAAGCCAACAAATGAAGAAAATATTTGAGCTTATTTTTAAACTTTCAAAAGTAGAGACAAACGTTCTTATTAGAGGAGAAAACGGAACCGGAAAGGAACTTGTTGCAAGAGCTATTCATTTAAACAGCCAACAAAAAAATGGTCCTTTTGTAGCTGTGAATTGTGGTGCAATCCCAGAGAACCTAATGGAGAGTGAGTTTTTTGGCCACGAAAAAGGAGCTTTTACTGGAGCAGTTGAGAGAAAAATTGGGAAATTTCAGGCAGCCGCCAATGGCACTTTGTTTTTAGATGAAATTGGTGAATTGAGCGCTGCCCTTCAAGTAAAACTTCTAAGAGTGTTACAGGAAAGAAAATTTACCCCTGTTGGCAGTACAAGAGAAATTAAAACAAATGCAAGAATTATTGCTGCCACCAACCGAAACCTTGAAAAAGCAATTGAGGAGGGTGGTTTTAGGGAGGACTTATTTTATAGACTCAATGTTATGCCCATCTTTTTACCACCACTCAGAGAGCGCAAAGAAGATATTCCCTCATTGGTTGATTATTTTATCAAAAAATTCTCTAAACGCCATCAACGTGACATTAGCTCAATTGAACCAAGAGCACTATCTGCACTGGTTAACTTTACATGGCCAGGAAACATTAGAGAATTAGAAAATGTTATTGAGCATTGCTTTATAATGGAAAACTCAAGTCAAATTACTTTTATTAGTCTTCCTGAGAATGTTAAAAAAATGCATTCAAGTGCGGGCGTTAGCATTAGCGGTGTCAAATCTAATCCACAAACATCCACCTCAGCACTTAATTATGATATATATAAAGAACAAACAGAAAAAGAGTTTATTATAAGTGCCTTAAAAGCAAACCAAGGGAAAATTAACCAAACAGTAGCAAGAGCAAATATCCCCAAAAATACTTTGCTCAGGAAAATTAAAAAATATGGCATACATCCTAAGGACTACGGCGCTCATGATACTGATTAATAACTCTCAAGTACACTTCTCTTAGTTGTCTTGCTACTCTATTCCATGTTAGATGTCTCGCGTACTTTTGACCTTTATTAACTTTTTCCAATAATTCATGATTTTTGGCCTGGGCCATTTTAATCATTAATTCTACAGTTTGGTTTGTGTCGCTTGGAGAAACTAAAAAACTATAGCCACCACCCACCTCAGGTAAAGAGGTGGTATTACTTGAAATAACAGGTGCTCCACAAGACATTGATTCTATAACTGGGATACCATAGCCCTCTTCTAAGGATAAAAATAAAAAGGCAGTGCAGCATCTATAAAACAAAGCCAAATCTTGCTCATGCATATATTCAAGAAAAACTATCAGCTCTTGGAGCTTTAAGTTATTTATCTTCTCTTTAATTTCTTTAATTCCAAATCCACTACTACCTATTAAAACTAGTCTATGAGTATTTGGGCTTTTTTGATTAAATTGGTAAAAACTATCAATTACTCCAAAAATATTTTTTCTTTTCTCAAGTGTTCCAACAAATAAAAAATAAGGATATTGTATGTTAAATTTATTCTTTAGCTTTTTTGCTTCTAAATTTTTATCAAAATTATTTAAAAAAACTTCTCTCACACCTTCACCAACAACAGTTATTTTAATCTCATTTACGTTTAATCTATTTATTAGCTCATTTTTTGTAAAGGTGGCTGGAGTAATAATATGGGTGGCTCTTTTTAAAGTACTTTCAATTTTTCTTTTCTGATCAATTTTAAATTTTTCTTCAGAATAATTTCCAAAAACAGAAAATAAATCATGTATTGTAACTATATTTGGAACACGCCACAAAACTGGCAGTCTTGCATTTAAACCATGAAAAATATCATAACTATAACCTCTCCAAAAAGTAACTGGGTCTAAAAGAAAGTGATTTTTAGTATTTTTAGTTTTTTCTAATAAATACTTTTTACCCTTTATTCCACGAACCAGACGGTAAGTATTAAATATGTCATCCTCAGGGAATTCATTTTGAAAAGCTTTTATAATCTCTTGAGTGTAAACTCCAGTCCCAGTTTTTTTTTCAAATGCTGCACTTGTCGCATCAAAAGCAATTCTCATTTTATCAATTCCTTTGCAGCTGTTAACACCATTTCAACAGAGACTTTTTTCATACAATCATGTGTCTTAATGGGGCAAGCTTGGTGCCCATGTGCCCCACAAGGTCTACATGGTAAGTCTACTTCAATTATTTTTGAGTGTTTATTCCAAGGTGTGTAACCAAATTCTTTTACTGTTGGTCCAAATATGGCAACTACAGGTGTCCCCACAACACTTGCCACATGCATAGCTCCACTATCATTTGATATAAGCAGTGAACATTTTTTTAATAACTGAGCTAATTGATAAATATTAGTTTTCCCAATTTCACTTTTTACTTCTGGAATTTTATTATAAATTTCTTTACCTAAAGCTTGCTCATCTTGGCTTCCTACAAGGACAACATTTTTTCCGCTCAAAATTATTTTCTTAATTACATTAATAAAACCTTCCACACCCCATTTTTTTGTCGCCCATTGGCTGCCCGGTGCTACAGCAACTGCATCTTTAAATTGGTCATAGTAAGGATTATCTTCAATTGATACGGAATAATTAATCTCAGTTTTATCTACAGGCCCCAGCAGTGAAATTTGTCTAATAACATCATGTTGAGTTAAATCTCTCTTAACTTTTTTATCATAGGCCCAATTTGTAAATATACTTTCAAAGCCTACACTCTCAGGCACCTTTAATCTCTTAACCCATAAAGCAGTTCTAATACTTTGGTGAGCTGAAATCACAAGATCCGCTGAATAAGCTTTGGTTTTTTTAAACGCTTCACTAATACTTTTAGATTTTTTTTTATTAACTTCAATAACTTCACTAACAAGATTAGTTTTTAAAAAAAAATCTCCCAAACCTTGCCTGCACAAAAGTGCTACACTCGCTTTCGGGTAAGTTTTTTTAATTTTATTAAGAAGTGGTATACTTAAAAACAGATCCCCTAAAAATGCCGTTTGAATAAACAAAACTTTATTCGGCATTGCTATTAAGGAGCTCCTGGCTCCAAAGCCTTTAAATAACCAACAAGTTTTCCAATTTTTATTTTAGATTCAAATTTTATAGGAAATTTACGGTCATCATCAGTAAACCAAAATAAAACCTCGCCCATGGGTTTTAAAATACCCTTTGTAGAAACCTCTGGCTCAATAACAACTGTTTTAAAACTTCCTAAATCTGTTTTTAAAACTTCTCGTCTTACTACTTTAGCTTTAACACTCCAAGTAGTGCCATCATCACTGACTTGATAGGTATACGTTTTTCCATCTCGCAATTTAAACACTCTAACATACTGAAGGGCTGTATATATATTCTGGGAAAATGGAACAAGCTCCCACTCTTTTTTCTTTTCCTGTTTACCCTCGTCTGCAGTCACTCTTTGTTCCCAATAATTAGATTTTAATGTTTTCCAATCAAAAAACATTCGCACTTCTCTTAATTGCTTGGTTTCTTTTGCAGAAAGAGTGAAGTTTAAAGGAACAAGCTGCTCATAATCCATAAATGTTTCACAATAATCATCAACTTTATAAAACATGCTAAACACTGCAGAGCTTTTAAGTGAAGAATAGAAGTGATAGGCTCGTCTTCCGTTAACCTCCACATGCGGTTTAATCTCTAACGTTGCATCCCCCGCGGATACCCCAAAATATGTAATCATTAGGGTTATCTTTTCGCCAACACGATATGGCTCAGCTACTGGGCGCCTTCCACTAAAACCCTCCTTATCTTCTACTTCAGGAAGCCTTGTTACATCCACATTCTCTCCCTCAATAGTTTCATCTCTCTTTTTTCGCTTTCCTTTTAACTCTTTTTTTATAATTGGCTCAAGACCCAAAGAGCTTTTGTTTTTTGCTGCCTCTGTTTTTATCTCTTTAACTTTAATTTTATCTTCGTATTCTTTGATTGGTGCAAGGTCTACCGGCTCCTTTAAATTCGGCGTTTTACTAGCACATCCGATTGTGAAAAACACTAAGATGAGAATACTTTTATGCATACCTTTACTCTCTAAATGGTTTCCAGCGTCTATGTAGCCACAACCACAGATGCGGGTATTTTTTAATTATATCTTCAATCCTACTCGTATATACCTGAGTCATGAAAGAAATATTTTTCTCAGTGCCGCCCTGCTCCATAAACTCAATGGGCTCTTCAAATACCGTCGTAATCTTACCAGTGGAATTTCGAATACAATAAACAGGAACAACTGGAGCTTTTGTTCTATCTGCAAAAAGTGCTAAAGAGGCTGCAGTTCCAGTTTCATGTCCAAAAAATTTAGTTTTTACTCCCACCGGTGGCCCCATAAATTGATCAAGTATAAACCCACAGCTTCGCCTTTTTTAATGGCTCTTAAAATTTCAAAACTCGTTTTTTCCTCTTTGATAAGCTTTAAACCTTTTGAAAGCCTTAAATCGATCCACGCTTTATTTAAAGCAGTGGCTTTAAATTTTTTAGTAATTATGTTTAATGGAATTCCAAGTAAAATACCCCCCGCACTCATAAACTCCCAACTACTTAAATGCAGAGATAAAAGGAACACTCCTTTATTTAACTTACTTGCTTTGACGTAATTTTCAAAGCCCTCAACCAGAGCGATTTTTTTATATAGCTTCTCATCTAAAACAGGGATTAATAAAAACTCAATAAAAGATTGGCCATAATTAATATAGTTATCTTTAGCTATTTTATAAACTTCATCAAATGTCTTCTCAGGAAATGCCTTTGATATATTTTCAAAAACTAGCTCTCGTCTAATTCTTACAACATAAAACCATGTCAAACCTAATATCTTTCCTACCCACAACTGTAGTTTTCTGGGCATAAAACTAACTAAAATAGATGTTAATTTAATTAAGAAAGTTAAAACTTGAGCCAATTTTCTACCTCATGAGATATTTGAACTTTTAATTTAACCACACCAACAACTTTTGTCAGGTGAAGCTTTATTAGTTTTGTAGCGTCTTTTTCAGTTGTTAAAATATATTCAGCATTTTTTTGAACAGCCCTTTGTTCAATATTTTCAACATCTTTTTGCGTGTAAAAGTAGTGGTCTCTATATTCAATATGCCCAACAGTATTTGCACCCTGATTTTCTACAATTTTTTTAAAAGACGTGGGGTTAGCAATACCAGATACCAATAAAACCGACTTACCTTTAAGATCTAATTCCAACTGCTGATTTTTAATATCTACACATTTGTCAAAAAGAAATGGAACTTCAAATATTTTTTTAACATTTTTGATTTTTTCTTTTAATAAATCCAACTTTTTAATATCAGCAAGATTTGATTTTGTTAAAAAAATAGCGTCACACCTACTTAAAGAAGACAATTGCTCCCGAGCCAAGCCTAAAGGAAACAGCATATAATCTTTCATACTAGCAGTAGCGTCTACTAAAACTATGTTTTTATCTCTTTTAATTTTTTGATGTTGAAACCCATCATCTAATATAACAACTTGTACTGATGAACCGACTTTTTTAAAAGCCTCTAGTCTGTTTGCACCAACAATGACTTCTGCACTTGGTTGTTTTGTTTTAATCCATAAAGGTTCATCACCTACATCCTCAACAGCACTTGTTAATTCTACAGCTTCAATTTTTTTTGATCTACGTCCATATCCTCTTGTTAAAACAGTCGCCTTTATGCCAAGGTTTTTATAAATTTCAATTACTGCTTCTGTAATGGGAGTTTTACCAGTCCCACCCATTGTTAAATTGCCAATGCTTACTACAAAAACAGGAAGTTTGTGGCTTTTTAAAAGACCTATTTTATAAAAAAAATTTCTTAAATAAACAAAAAATCCAAAAATAATAGAAAATGGCAAAAGCAAAATTCTCACAAAAAGGCCTTTTGAATTTCATCAACAACACGACTTGCAGCCCCAGATTGACCCAATTTTTCTTTAATTAAATTTAGTTTACTTTTAACATTCAAATAATAATCATTATTCTCAATATACTTGATAACTTCATTTGCAATAAAAGTCGGGTTTGCTTCTTCTTGGAATAGTTCAGGCAAAACCTTTTCATTTAAAATAAGATTTGGCATGCCAAAAAATTTCCCTTTAACAAGACGTCTTGCTAAAGCTGCTGTAAGTGGGTTCATTTTATACATAATCACCATTGGTACATTCATAAGGGCTGTCATAAGCGTTGCTGTCCCACTGGCTACTATGCAAGCATCACAAAGCTCAATCATTTCAAAAGGGGTTTCTTTTATAAAAAGAAAATTAATTTTTAAATCCCCAGGAAGATAAGTTTTTAAAAATTCAACATCCATAGTGGGCGCGACAAGTATTAAAAATTTTATTTTGTTTTTTAACTCAGGTTTTAGCTCAATTATTTTGATCGCCGCCCTTATTTGTGTTTGAAAACAGTACCTTATTTCTGAATCTCGGCTGCCCGGCATAAGACCCACAGTAAAATCATTAGAAGTAATCCCAAATTTGAACCGTTTTAAATTTCTCTGCTCAGCAGTTTTTTTTGAATTAACCTCGTCAAGAAGTGGATGCCCCACAAAACTAACATCTACTCCATATTTCTTATAAAAATCCACTTCAAAGGGAAATACCACGAGCATTTTTTTAATTATTTTTTTTATTAATTTAACACGCTCAGTACGCCAAGCCCAAATTTGAGGGCTAATGTAATAATACACATCAATATTTCTGGACTTTAACTTTTTAGCTAACCTTAAATTAAAATCAGGATAATCTAGTAAAAGTGCAAGCTTTGGTTTTTTAACTGAAGCCTGTTTAAGTAAATTTCTAAAAGCTGCTGATATGGTTTTCCAATGAGCCAATACTTCCCATAATCCAACAACAGCCATATTTTCAGAATATTCAATAACCTCGCAGCCAAGTTTCTGCATTCCTTGACTGCCAATTCCAAAAAAATGAACATCTAAATTCCGCCTTTTTGATTCCTCAATAATACGACGAGCATAAAGCTCACTTGAGGCCTCAGCAGAAACAATCAGAATTTCATTGGATTTTTTTAAATTGCTCACTGATGGCTCCAGTTATTTGCTCAGCAAGTTTTAGAGCGTTGAGCCCATCAACACCGCTCACAATAGGACGCTTCATGTTTTTTACACAATCAATGAAAGATTTTGTCTCAACCAACAAGGCATCGCCCTTTTCTAAACTCCATGATTCATGGTTTAATGGTGGAACTGGTCCTCCCCACTCTCCTGTCTTTGTTAATAAATCAACGCTGCCTTTGCCAAAATCAATAGATAAATATTTGTCCTTTTCAAAAACTCTAAATTTTCTAGTAGTCTGCAAACTCACTCTACTTGCCGTTACATTCACAATGGCTCCTGATTCAAATTCAAGTCTTGCGTTTGCAATATCGGTCATTTTGGTAATAACAGGAACACCTACGGCAGAAATGCTTTTAATATTACTTTTCACAAGTGAGACAATAACGTCTAAATCATGAATCATTAAATCTAACACCACATCAACATCTGATCCTCTTGGAGTAAAAGGAGCAAGCCTGTGCACTTCTATAAACAGTGGTTTTGTCATTACCTTTGTTGCAGCTGTGAGTGCTGGGTTAAACCTTTCTACATGTCCAACTTGTAAAGTAAGATTATTTTTTTCAGCCAGATCACATAATTCTTCTGCCTGCCGTGATGTAGCTGTTATGGGCTTTTCTACAAAAGTTGATACTTTGTTCTCTAAAAAGAATTTTGCTATTTCGTAATGGTTTTGCGTTGAAGCCGCTATGGTTACAAGATCTACTTTTCCTAATAAATCTTTATAATCTGAGATAGCTTGTGTATTTAATTCTTTAGCTACTTCTTGTGCGCGGTCTAGACTGGTATCACAAACTGCAAAAAGCTCTACATCATCAATCATTTTATATTTTTGCGCGTGAAATCTTCCTAAATAACCAACCCCTACAACGGCAGCTTTCATCATATAGCTACTCCACGCTCAGATTTCTTTATAAAATCAATTAGATATAAAACCTCTTCAAGCTTTTCACATTCTTCATCTATTCTTTTTAATGCTTCATCAATTGTACCACTACCGCGAGTTAGAATTCTAATAGCACGGTTAATATTTTGAATAGCTTGCTCACTGTACCCTGAGCGCTCCATTCCTATTTTATTTGTAGCACGTGCTACCGCATAAGCTCCTTGTGTAATTGAAAAAGGCAATGCGTCTTTATTCACAAGTGCTCCACCGGCAATAAATGAATTTTTACCAATCCTTACAAATTGGTTTACTGCACATATGCCACCTAACGTCACTTTATCTTCAATAGTCACATGCCCTGCTAATTGAACACTATTTGCTATAACATTATTATTTCCAATTTTGTCATCATGGCCAATATGGCAATAAGCCATTAAAAGATTATTATTTCCAATGCGTGTTTCCCCACCACCGTTTGAGGTACCAATACTAACAGTCACACTTTCTCTAAAAGTATTTCCATCACCCACTACAAGCTTTGTGTTTTCACCTTTGTATTTTAAATCTTGGGGGGGGCCACCAATTAATGAAAACCCATAGAATTTATTATTTTTACCAATAATCACTTCTCCACTAACAGAGCCAAGAACAACATGGCTATCAAGGTAACAACCATCTCCTAGAGTAACCCCATCATGAATACGACAAAATGGGCCAATCACGACATCTTTACCAATTTTGGCTTTAGAAGAAACTATACTTGATTCATGAATCATGGCTGCACCTCAGAGGGCATTGTCTTTGCCATCATTTCAGCTTCTGCCACAAGTTGGTCATCAACATGCGCTTCAGCTTTAAATAAATACACACTGCCTCTATCTTTAAGGCACTCAACTGTAATAATCAGCTGATCCCCTGGTACCACTGGCTTTCTAAAACGGGCATTGTCAATTGAAGCAATTAAAACTTCCATTTTAGTCTCAGGGGTCACAGGTCTATGCCCCAAGTAAGCTGCTGCTTGTGCCATGGCCTCAACAATGAGTACCCCTGGCATGATCGGCCTATGTGGAAAATGCCCTGTGAAAAATGGCTCATTAAAAGTTACATTTTTTAATGCTTTTATTTTTCTTCCTACCCAAACAGGTCCGGGAGGGGGATCCACGTGAATTATTCTATCTATAAGCAAAAATGGAAACCTATGGGGTAATATTTTTAAAATCTGTTCAATATCTTTCACTTTTTAATTTCCTCAAAAGATTTTTCTAGACCAATTAGTCTTTTATAAATTTCTGGAAGTTTCATATATAGAGCATGTATTTTTAAATATTCTTTTAATTCAACAGCAGGGTAACCCTTAACTACTTTGTTGGAGGGAATATCCTTTGAAATACCAGATTGGCCACCAATTTGAACATTATCTCCAATTTCCAAATGCCCCTTAGTTCCAACCTTACCGCTCAACAAACAGTTTTTGCCGATAATAGTGTTTCCACTAATTCCACCATGAGCACAAATTATAGTGTTATCACCTATACGACAATTATGACCAATTTGAACAAGATTATCTATTTTTACACCAAAACCAATGACTGTATCTTCAAATGTTCCTCTATCAATAGTCGTGTTGGCGCCAATTTCTACTTGATCACCTAAAATCACCTTTCCAACTTGAGGAATTTTAACCTGATTTTTATTTTCATCCTGGATAAAACCAAAACCATCAGAGCCGATCACAGCACCAGAATGGATAATACAATCTTGTCCAACTTCGCAGTAATGATAAATTTTGGCCCCTGCATAAATAATGCTTCCTTTACCAATTTTAGCTCCCTCACCCACAAAGCTAGTAGCTTGTAGAATAACTCCTTCATCAACAACCGCATTTTTTTCAACACTTACAAATGCTCCTACCTGTACATTTGCATGAAGCTTTGCTTCAGGGTGCACAAAAGCTTGAGGGTGAACACCAGGTTTCATTTTTTGCTTCGGGTAAAAAAGTCCCATTAAATTAACAAAAAATAGATACGGATTTTTTGTGATAGCAAATGTTTTTTGGTTAGCTCTATTTTTATCAACCTGTTTATAGAAGTCTTCTTTTAAAACTAAAAAACCGGATTTACTATTTAAAGCTGCATCTAGGTAATTTGGCTGAGAAACAAAACAAGCCGTGTGAAGCTCTGCAGAACGTGGATCACCCACAGCTTTAATCTCAAAATCAGGATCGCCAACAAGGTTTGCACCAAATTTTTTGCAAACCTCACTGGCTTTAAAAGAAATAAGACTCATAAAAACTACTTATTATTAAACTTTGCTACAACTTTTTCTGTTAAATCAAGAGCCTTTGGCGCCCATGAAACACCATTTTCAGCTTTTTCTAAAATAATAGTGTAATTTTCTTTTTCGCCAATGCCTGCAATAATATCTCTAATTTTCTCTACTATTGGCTCTGTTAGCTTAACTTCTTTTGCTTTAATTTCTTGCTGGCTTCTCATCATGGTTTCCTGAAATTTTGCATACTCCTCTTGAAACTCCATAGCTTTTTTTTGCTTTACTTCATCACTCATAACCATACTTTTCTTTTCAAGATCATCTTTCATCTTTTTAAGATTTTTTTCTTTACTTTGAAGCTCAGCTTTTTTCTTATTAAACTCATCTTCAAGTTCTTTTTTTGCTTTTTTACCAGCATCGGTTGCTTGAATTGCTTTTTGCATATCATAGTAACCAATTTTGGTTTCTGCTGTTTCACCTACAATAGTGAATAAAGCTAATACTAAAAATATAAATAAGTTTTTCATAACGTTTTCTCCTCTGTCTAGCCCGTGATCTCTGATCACTAGGCTTTTCTGTTAAAAGGGTGATCCAATACTAAATTCAAAGTTTTGATACAGTTCATCATCTCTTCTATCAATAGGAAAGCCCCATTCAAACCTCAAGGGTCCTATTGGTGAAAACCATCTAAATCCAAAGCCCAAGTCTTGGCGTAAAGCACTTAATATAATGGCATCATCGGCCGTACCTATATCATAAAAGAATACCCCTTTAATACCTGCTTCTGTAACAAGTGGGTATTCAATTTCAGCCTGGTAATATAATTGCTGGGTACCACCGTATGGGATTAAAGCAGGCTGTGAAAGTAGCGCTCCAGTAGTTGTACAGCATGTGGTAAGTGCCTTTTTACCCACTCTTCCATAGGTATAACCACGCAAACTCTGGCTACCGCCAAGTAAAAATAATTGTGTAAATGGTGTTGGCACCCCTGGCGGAGATGCAACCACACCGTAGGTTAAATTATTTCTAAATACAAGCTTCCAAAAAATTTGTTTGTAATAGCGAGCATTTGCTAAGCCCTTTGTAAATTTTAAATCTCCTCCAAGGCCCGCTTGTTCAACAGAGGCACTTGCAAATATTCCATCTGATGGAGACCAGCGGTCATTTCTTTTATCAAACACTAGAGAGCCTGCAGCAGAGCTTACAAAACCACTAACTTGGTTTGGTGGGTATATTGCAGGGTCTGTTGTGGTATTTAAAAATACTTCTGTATTATATAACTTGTAGGTCAAGTAGGCATATAAATACTCACCCACAGGGTAGCCAAGTCTTAAATTACCCCCTCTGTCTTATATGGTGTAATAGCCGCCTAATCCACTTTTTGTATAAAATAAGTCAACCCCTGTGGACCAAAGCGTATCGTTAAAATAAGGTTCTGTAAAACCAAAGCGTGTGTCTAAAACGTCTTTTGAAAGTTGAATATTAAATCTTAAATCTTGCCCTTTACCAAATAAGTTTGTTTGAGAAACATTACCATTAAAAATGGCCTGCTGAACGGTGCTATACCCTGCACCTACTTGAAGGGTTCCGGTGCTTCTTTCTTTTACTTGAATTTCAATGTTCATCACATTGGGGTCATCAGCTGGTGCTGAGGAATTAAAAACGACATCACTAAAAAAGCCAAGGCGCTTTACGTTTTCCTCTGACTTTTTTCTTCTTGTCTCATTATATAATTCACCTTCTTTAATTTTTAACTCACGTCTAACAACCTTATCTCTAGTTTTTGTATTACCAACTACTGTAAATTCACCAAAGTAAACCTTTTGTCCCTTTTCAATTTCAAAGGTTATATCAACAACCTTTTCTTTCTCATGAATGTTAGTTTTTGGTATGGGGTTAGCGTAAGCATAACCCAAATCTCCGTACTTAAATTGCAATGCCTGAATATCTTTTTTTAACACCTCAGAGGAAAAAATTTCTGTTTTATGAATCTCTGTTGCTTCAAACAACTCATCTTTTGTAAATAATAAATCCCCACCAAAATCTACTTTTCCAACTCTAAACTGATCTCCCTCTTCTATTCTAATTGTAATAAATATACTTTTTTTATCAGGGGTCACATAAACTTGGGGGCGATCTATTTTTACCTGAATGTAGCCTTCATTAAAGTAAATATAATTTAAAACCTGAACATCTCTATCAAATAAATCTTGCTTGTAACCTCCACTAGAGGTCAGCCAACTAAAAAAGCCACCCTCTTGTGTTTGCAAAAATGCTTTTAATTTAGAATCGGGAAGATTTTTATTTCCTAAAAATGTGATTTTTTTGACTTTAACTTTGTCATTTTCCTTAATATCAAAAACAACTCTCACATCGCTTGTATTTTTAACTTCTTCAAGTTTTGATTGAATTTTTGCTAAGAAAAACCCCTTTTCCTCATAGAGCTTTTGCATTTTCTCAACGGCTTCACGAATTTTATTATGGTCTAAAATTGTAAATTGCCTCATACCAATAGCTTCACTTAAATCGTCTTTATCTATTTTGTCGTTACCCTTAAAGACAATTTCAATCACTGTTGGCTTTTCTGTTACTTTGTAGGTAAGAACTACTCCTGAGGGGCCAGAGGTTTTATCTATTTCAATATTATAAAAATAGCCCATATTAAAAATATTTTGAACATCTTCTCTAAGCTTTTCAGTATTAATACTTTGTCCAACTTTAGTTTTTAATTTTGCACGAATGGCCTCAGCTTCAATTTTTTTACTTCCTAAAATGTCTATTTGAGAAACAACGCCTGAGTAATTTGGTAATTTAGTATTCGATGCTTTTTGTTTTTTTCGGGTTTTTGATTGCGCGAAAGCGTTTTGCCACGTAGCGCCAAATTCAAAGATAAGAAAAACCGCTAAAAACCAGACAATTGTTTTTTTCAATTTTAAAAAACCCTAATAATTTCAATTAATTAATAAAAACAACAGGATGATACCGATTAACTAGACTTTTGTCAAAGTTTTAGATTTTTACTGCTGCCACATTCCATCGCGAATCACTTTGGTTTTACCAAACCAACGGGCAAATTCTTGGTCATGGGTAACCGCAACTAACGTAACCCCTCTTCTACGACACAAGTCAAAAAGAAGTCTCTGCACTTGATCACCAGTTTTTCTGTCTAAATTGCCTGTGGGCTCATCAGCAAAAACCACCAAAGGATCTTGAATAATGGCTCGGGCTATGGCCACTCTTTGACACTCTCCGCCGGAAAGTTGCGATGGTCTATGCTGCAGCCTTTCTTTTAAGCCAAGTTCCTCTAAAAGAGTTAATGCTTTTTGTTTTGCCTTCATAAAATCAAGCTTTCCTACAAGGGCTGGCATCATAACGTTTTCAAGGGCACTAAACTCGTTTAAAAGATGGTGGAACTGAAATACAAAGCCCATAGATTTATTTCTCAATAAAGAAAGCTCATTTTCATTCATTTGGGAAATGTTTTTCCCTAAAAAATAAACTTCTCCTGTGGTGGGTTTATCAAGGGAGCTTAATATATGCAAAAGTGTTGATTTCCCGGTGCCGCTGGCCCCCATGATGCATATTGCCTCTCCACGGTTAATATCTAAATCAAGTCCCTTTAATACCTCAAGCTCACGAACGCTTGATTTTTCTTTGATGCTATAAACTTTTCTAATTTTTCGAGCTGAAATTATAACCTCACTCATGGCGAAGTCCTTGTACCGGCAAAAGCCTTGAGGCCTTAAGAGCCGGGGCTAGAGTCGAAAGAAAACATAAAATCATACAACTTAAAAATATAACCATTATGTCTAACCATCTTATATCTACCGGCAAGTGACTTAAATGATATATTTCAGGTGGCACATAAAAAATATTGGTTTTATTTAAAACTAAACACCCTAATAAGCCAAAGGCAATGCCCAAAACACAACCTAGAAAACCTAGAATCATTCCTTGGAAGCTAAAAAACTTTAAAATTTTAATAGGATTTGTCCCAAAGGCCTTCATAATTGCAATGTCTTGGGTTTTTCTAATAACAGAAATAAAAAGTGTACTTGCAATATTAAAACAAGCTGCAATGGTAATAAATAATAGGACAATAAATATCACAATCTTTTCAAGTTTTATGGCCTGAAACAAATTATAGTGTGACTCTACCCAATCTTTAACCAAATACTGGTATCCAAGCTCTGCACTTAAATCAAAACTCGCACGTGGTGCAAGATCTGGGTTTTGCATGGTTAACCTCAAGCCCGTAAAAAAAGGTCCAATGCTAGCTAAGTTTTGCGCGCTCACACTTGAGGTAATAATGTAGCGAGAATCATACTCGTACATTCCTAAATCTACCACCGCCACAATTTTAAACTTTTTTACCTGCGGTACAAAACCAAGCCGTTTTGATTGTGCTGAGTTTTTAGGTAACACAAGGCTTACAATATCTCCTAATTTGACATTTAATTTATCTCTTAAACCTTTTCCAATAATAATCGACTCCTCATCACCCGCCTTGTTACTAAGGTCAAATTCCCCCTCTATAACTCTAGATTGAAGATTAAAAACTTTATCATATGATGTTAAATCAAGGCCTTGTATAACCACACCACTAATTTTACCTTTTGCTGCAATCATCGCCTCCACATGCACAAAAGGAGTTGCTGCTGTTACTGATGGAGCTGCTTTTTTAATTTTTGGAAGTAGCACCTCTAGTTTATCTATTGCCTCACCTCTTTTTATAACAAGTAAATGCCCAGAAATATCTGTTACTGCTTTCGAAAGAGAGGTTTGAAACCCACTAATAACACTCATAACAATAATTAAAGCCGCCACTCCAATAACCATTCCAAAAAGAGATAAAAATGTAACCGGGTTAATGAGCTGATTAGATTTATTAAAAAAACTTCTATATGCCCACCACAACTCAAGCATGGGACTCAGCCCTCAGAAAAGAATAAATAAATTGATCAATTTCACCATCCATAACGGCACCAACATTGCCAGTTTCAAAATTTGTGCGATGGTCTTTTACTAACTGATAAGGCTGCATCACATAACTTCTTATTTGAGATCCCCACTCAATCGCCTTTTTGCTAGAATTAAGCTGATCTTTTGCTTTATTTTTTTCCTCTAAAGCCTTTTCATAAAGGCGTGCTTTTAGCATCTTCATGGCTTTATCACGGTTGGCATGCTGGCTTCGTTGGTTTTGGCATTGAACAATAATTCCCGTTGGCACATGTGTAATTCTCACAGCTGATTCCGTTTTATTTACGTGTTGTCCACCAGCACCACCAGCTCGGTAGGTATCTATTTTTAAGTCTGCTTCTTTAATTTCAATATCTATATCGTCATCAACCTCAGGATAGGCAAAAACTGAGGCAAAACTTGTGTGGCGCCTAGCATTTGAATCAAAGGGGCTAATGCGTACTAATCTGTGCACACCATTTTCAGCTTTTAAATAACCAAAAGCATATTCTCCTTCAAAGCTAAGGGTGCAAGATTTTATTCCAGCTCCTTCACCCGGGGCCATATCAAGCAGTTCTACTTTGTAGCCATGAGCCTCACCCCAACGATGATACATTCTCATAAGCATCCCAGCCCAATCACAAGCCTCAGTCCCTCCGGCACCCGCGTTAATAGAAAGGTAGGCACTATTCCCATCGCCCTCAGCGCCTAACATTTTTTTCAGCTCCAAACTTTCTGAAAGTTTAACTGCTTTTTGACTAAGCTCCTTGGCCTCTATAAAGCTTTGCTCATCTGAACTCTCTAAAGAGAGCTCAAATAAAACATGAGCATCATCTACGGATTGGATGAATTCATCAAAATCATTCAAATATTTTGTCAGCTGCGCTTGCTCCTTTTGGAGCTTTTGCATTTGCTTTTGGTTATTCCAAACTGCGGGGTCTTGAGTTTGCTCAGAAATTTCCTTAAGCCTATTTCTTTTTAAATCAACGTCAAAGATAACCTCTTAAATCAATGACTCTAGCTTTAAGCTTCTCGATTTGATTTTTAAGATCATTTGATTCTGCTGCTATTGACATATTCCTACTCCCAATCTAAGCGCTTGATGATGTTTTCTTGTATCTTCATCATTCTTGCCTCATCTTTCAAGCTCTTTTCATGGTCATAGCCTAATAAATGTAAAAAACCGTGTGTCAGCATAGTAATAACCTCAAGTTTAATACTATGCTTTTGTTTTTTTGCCTGTGCCTTTAACACTGGTAAGCAAAGCACCAGCTCCCCCAATCCCTGCTTTTTTTGGTTGTTTTTAAAACTTAAGACATCTGTGGGGTAGTTCTTTTTTCTATATTTAAAATTTAATTGCTTCGATGTTTTTTTTCCTACAAAAACCACTACTAAATCTGGGTAGTCAACATATTTGCTTTTTGAGGCTAATAATTTTTTATGGGTTTTAAAAAGCTTAAAAAGCTTTTTACAGTTTTTTTTTACAAATCTCTCGTGAAATTTAATTTTTGGCTCATAAATTACTTCGACAATCATTTTATGGCCTGTGGGTAATCAATTCTTTGGTGATAAATACTTAAAAGTGTTCTTGCAAATGCTTCTTCAATTAAAGAAAGATCCTTTAATGTAAGATTACACTCATCAAGTTGGCCATCTAAAAACTTTTTTTGAATAATATTTCTAACAATATTTTGAAGTCTTGCTGGGGTTGGCTCATCCAAAGAGCGCGCTGCTGCCTCAATACTATCTGCAAGCATACAAAGAGCCGCTTCTCTAAATTGTGGTTTAGGCCCAGGATAGCGGTACTCATCTTCTTTAATCTCATGCATTTGAGCATCTTCTTTTTCTTTTGCCTTATGATAGAAAAAACTAATTAAAGTTGTTCCATGGTGTTGCTCAATAACATCAATGATAGGTTTTCCTAATTTATATTTTAACCCCATCTCAACACCATCTTTAACGTGCGCTACAAGTACCGTTTTACTCATTCCCGGACTTATTTGATCGTGTTTATTTTCACCCGGCCTTTGGTTTTCAATAAAATATTGGGCATGATGAGTTTTACCAATATCATGATAGTAGGCACACACTCGCGCCAGAAGTGGGTTAGCTCCAATTTCTTCAGCTGCATTCTCACACATACTTCCCACTACAAGACTGTGGTGGTAAGTTCCGGGAGCCTTTACAGTTAGTTCTTTTAATAGAGGGTGGTTAAGGTTACTTAACTCTAAAAGCTTAACATCAGTTGTGTAGACAAAAATATTTTCAAAAAACGGAATCAAAGTGAGAGTTACAAAGCTAGCCAAAATTCCGCTTAAAAAACCAGCAGACACGTTCCAGATTAATTCATTTCTAATTAATTCAGAACTTGGCTTATAAATCATGGTGATACAAAAAATTAATGCGGCATTCACAAGGCCTGTTTTAAAACCAGCCACATACAACTCATCTCTTTTTTTGCACCCGCGCACCCCGCGGGCTGCAATGATACTTGCGGTAAAAGTCACAATCATAAAACCAAAATTTTTATCAAGTAAAAGCCCCGTCACCACAGCTGTAAAAACTGAAAATAGCCAAACCACTTCTCCAAAAGGAATAAGAAGACTTACTATCATAGCACCAGAGCTTAATGGAACAAGGTAGCCATAAAACGTAGCTGGAATGTTATTAAACTTTTCTAAAAAAGCAGTGTTAGCAACAAATAAAGTAAATTTAGACATTGAGAGCAATAAAACTAAAACTGTCGCCATTGCAAAAACGTCTTTAAAAGACACCTCTACTTTTGAAGTAAATCTTTTTAAGTAACTTGAATAACTTAAAAGTAGAATCATTAAAAAAACTGCTGTTACAAGAGCTACAAAATCTTTATGTCTAGTGGTTTTTAATTTTTTAAGCTCATCAAGCATTATTACTTGAAGCTTTTGCAGCGTTGCCCCCTCACTAACAATGGCCTGACCCTTTTTTACACTGACTACTATAGGGCTTACGCCATCTCTAGCCTTTTGCTTTCTAACTTCTGTTTCTTGTTTATTTAAAGTTAAATTTGGAACAATTAAAGATTTTGTTAACTCAATTGTGTTTGTATTCCCCCCCGATTGGGAAATTCTTTTTTTAACTTCATTCACATCTATTAGGCTTGTAGACTCAATTAAAAACTCTTCCCCCTTATTTCCACGCTCTAAAATACTAACCAGAATTTTTTCGCGATCTTTTAAATTAATAAATGTAATGTCTTCAACAATTTTTCGCGTGCTCCATCTTTCTAAATTTTGTACAACCGCATTTTCAATGATGGTTTTAAATTGGTTTTGCACAAGCCATCCAAATAATTCTCTATTGGCTCGCACCCCCCCCATTAAATTCTCAAAATCTAATTGCCTGCTCATAAATTCTTTAGGTTCAAAAGATTTTTGTGCAATCACGGCTTGACGCATAGCTTTCATTGCGCGCCTAAAGTTTTGTATACGCTGCTCATAAAGCCCAACATCAAAATCAAATACACGGGCTACTATGTTTTCCGCTTCTTTTTTTTTCTGGTTTGTTTGGTCTTCGTCTATAACTTCAAATGAAAGAGGGCTTTTAATGCTTGTTGTGGCTACATCACCCTCTTTATAGCCTGAGTAAGAAAAATCAAAATCCCAATAAACAAAAAAACTAATAAATAAACAAAACAAAAACACTAGGGTTAGGTTTTTAACTTTAAACCTAGCATCGAGAGCATGGGCAAACCTGCCTATAAAGGTGCGTTCAATGCCAAATTTATTAACCCAACCTACAAAATTTTTAGTATGCTGGAGATAATTCCACCTAGCATTTGGTTTTTCTTGTTGATCTGGGCGCAACTGTCTGAGATTCATATTATCTATACTCTATGTCTAAATTTTCGGCATTTTTAATGAAAAAAGCCATAGACAAAGGTCTAACTTATGAAACAAAAAAACACATATAACATTTCAGATTTAGAAGAAATTATGAAAAAACTTCTTTCTCCTAAGGGATGCCCTTGGGACAAAGAACAAACCCACCAAAGTCTAGCTCCTTATGCCATTGAAGAGGCCTTTGAATTAGCTGAGGCCATTGAAAATAAAAATAATGACGCCATAAAGGAAGAGCTTGGCGATTTTTTGTTCCAAGTCATTTTTCATTGCGCACTGGCATCAAAAGCTAAGAAATTTACTCTCAGTGATGTTATCAAAACCATATGTAAAAAACTAACCTATAGACACCCCCATGTGTTTTCAAATAAAAAAGTTAAAACCTCTGATGAAGTTTTAAAAAACTGGGAAAAATTAAAAGCTTTAGAAAAAAACCAAAAAGATAAATATGCAGATATTTTTAATATTCCTGCTAGCCTACCCGCTCTTCAAAGAGCACAAAAAATTGGTGATAAGACAAAACGACTTAATTTTGATTGGACTCACCCAGATGAAGTCTTTGATAAAGTCATTGAAGAAATAAATGAGCTAAAATCAGCTTATGTTACACAAGATAAAAGCCAAATTGAGGAAGAACTTGGGGATGTTTTTTTTGTTTTGGCGCAACTTGCAAGACATTTAAAATTTGAAGCAGAAACAGTTGCCAGAAAAGGAAATAAAAAGTTTGAAAACCGTTTTATTAAACTGATGAAATTGGCAGAAAAACAAAAACTTGATTTTATAAAACTTCCAACTACAACAAAAGAACAATTGTGGCAGCAAATCAAAAGAAAAGACTAGAGGCTAAATTGAATTTACAAAATTTTTTACTTGTGGGTTTTGGCGGTGCAATGGGTGCTACTTTACGCTTTGTCTCAGAGTGGTCTATTAAAAAATATTTAGCCCTTCCCTTGCCAATAATGCTCATCAACACTTTTGGTTGTTTTTTAGCAGGCCTTACTTATTACCTCTTTGAAAAGCACTCATACTCAAATTTATTTTATAGTTTTTTGTTTATAGGTTTACTAGGGGGGTTTACTACCTTTTCAAGCTATACTTTAGATATTCTTAAAACCTTACAACAGGGCCAAAGTCTTTTGACTGTTTTTTACTATACACTTATGAGCCCCATTTTAGGACTGATTGCTTGCTTTAGCGGCTACTATTTCACTAAACTAATAATTAAATAATGAATTTGCTAAAAACAGTTTTCTTAATAATTTTATTAAGTATAAACACTTTTGCTTCAACATCAGCCCCCCCACCACCTCCGCCTCATCAAGGCTGGGAAAAAACCTCTTATTTAAATGAAATTGAAAAATATAAAACTCAATGTGTGACTGAAAACTGCACCTATATTGCAGATTTTTTAAAAGCCCAACTCTGGGCTTTGCATAATAGTAAAAAAGCATGCACATTATTTTCTGAGTTAGCTACAAAACAAAACCATAGTCTTTATCCTATTTCTCTTATTAAGTCTCAGGAGTTTTGCAATCTTAATAAAAAACAAAAATCCGTAAATATTGAACTAATTCAAAATTTCATTTTAAAAAATAAGCCTGCTTCTTGGCTTTTAAAATATTTAAGACAATCTCTTGTGAATTTAGGAGATCAAAATGAAGTTTTTAATCTCTTGCCTCTTTTAAAAAGTAAAAGAGAAAAGGAATCTTTTATTCAAGAAACCATAGCAAAATCTAACATTAAAAAGTCAATCAAAAATAAGCTTAAGAAAGAACTCACAAATATTTCACCTCGTTTTGGTACACCCTCACTTGCTGCCGCACAAGACGCAATTTCAAGCGGAGAAATTGAGCAAGGAATAAAAATATTAAATTCCTTAAGGAGGATAAGTGAAGACCAAAAAAAGCAAAAATTAGAATTATTAAGGCAAGCCTATAAATTAAGCCAAAATAAGAGCGAGGCTTTAAAATTTAATAAAAAAATATATTATTTAGACAAAGTAAATTTTCAAAAAAAGCCAGACTCTACAAATGCCTTTATCCTTTTACAATCTAGCTTAAATTATGCTAGAGCAGCCTGGACTCTACATAACCCCCAACTAGCACTAAAGGTTTTAAATGAAGCAGAGAAAATATTAAAAAATAAAACATCAATTGCTGATATTTATTTTATTATTTCAAGAATTTATGAAGAAAGAAATTTAGCTGACAAAGCGTTTTATTATTTAGAACTTGCTCTTAACGAGGCAAAAAAAGACTCTCAACTTTATGTTTATATTTTATGGAATTATGGTTGGCTTAATTTTAAATCATCAAATTATGACAACGCTAAAAAATATTTTGAAGAACTGCTTGATTTAGATACCATTGAACCAGGAAGAAAATCTCAAACCTTATTCTGGTTAGGCCAAATAGCAAAGAGGCAAAAGAATTTTAATAAAGCTAATGATTATTTTAATAAAATTAAAAAAGAGGACCCCTTTGGCTACTACAGTGTTATTGCCTATAAGGAGCTTGGCGAACGCATCCCTGCACTTGAGTTTGACTCTGAGGAGAGAAGAAAAAAATACCCAAATAATTTTAATATAGATTTGTTTGAAAACCTTATTCTGGTTGGCCAATTTAAATATGCTCAAAGTATGCTTGATTCAGAACTTAACCCCGAAAAAGACCACTTATGGCTTTATAAAAAAGCGCAATATTTTAGCCCTATTTTTAATTACTGGGCTAAGCTGGATAACAATGACAAAGCTTCTTTTTTAAAAGAAAATGGAGATTACCTATACCCTATTGTATATAAGAATTTAGTTTTACAAGCCTCTGAGTTAAGCGGGTTGTGGCCTGAGTATATTTGGGCCATTATGAGACAAGAATCTGGTTTTAACCCTAATGCTCAATCCCCAGCAAATGCCTTTGGATTAATGCAACTTTTGCCTGCTATAGCTAAAAATGTCTCAAACAAAGCTAAAATTAACTATTCCACAACCAATGATCTTTTTGATCCTTCTATTAGTATTCGCCTAGGAGCAAAACATTTAAGAGATTATTGGGATGAATTTAAAGGAAATTTTGTCCTTTCTACTGCCAGTTATAATTCAAGCTCAAATGCAGTCAAATCTTGGATAAAAACTAAGCCCACAAATGACATTCTTATTTTCATAGAAGAAATCCCTTATGAGGAAACCCGCAATTACGTAAAATTGGTACTTAGAAATCTAGTAAATTACATGCGTTTTAACTCTCAGCAAAGTTCCATTGAGTTCCCTTATTGGGCTCTAAATAAAGATTTTTAGTGTCTAATTAAATGCTTACAGGTGATTAAAACCTATACACTTTCAATTTAATTATATCTAGTGTTTTCAATAATTTACATAAAGTAGTTAAGGCCCTCTTTTTGCTCAATATAGGGTTAAAGAGACCACTCTTAAGGGGGATTAATTAAA
Source organism: Oligoflexia bacterium (assembly GCA_016715815.1). Classification (GTDB taxonomy): domain Bacteria; phylum Bdellovibrionota; class Bdellovibrionia; order JABDDW01; family JABDDW01; genus JADJXN01. The sequence goes on along the minus strand of JADJXN010000001.1, from coordinate 397,019 downwards.
TGAAACTAAGTTTTAAGTATATTGTATTGGGAGCTAGTATAGCCGCACTTACCGCCTTGGCTTTAAACTATATGTTGACCCAAAAATCAACCTATCAAGTTTCTCAAAAAAGGGACATAAATTTAGGCGTTCCAAGTGTGATGAAAATCACAGACCCTTTAGATGCAAAGGTTATTTTAAAAGACACTAGTATTCGTAAAAACTGGGGTATCACAAATACAAAAGCTAATAAGGCGTGGGATATTACCCTTGGTAGCCATGATATTATTGTAGCCATTATTGATACCGGCATTGATGTTAATCACCCAGATTTAAAATCAAATATTTGGGTCAACCCTGGTGAAATAGGTCTTGATAGTAATGGAAAAGAAAAAGCCCATAACGGAAAAGACGATGATGGTAACGGATTTATTGATGATGTTAACGGCTGGGACTTTGTAAATAACTCACCCAACTTAAAAGACAACCATGGTCATGGCACTCACATCTCTGGCATTGTTGGGGCAAATGGTGGCCCTAGTGGCGATGGTATTTTTGGCGTATCTCCAAAAATAAAATTAATGACACTAAAGTATTTTGACCCCCAATCCAGAGGCGGCGATAATTTAAAAAACACCGTTAAAGCTATTCACTACGCTATTGAAAATGGAGCTAAAATTATTAATTACTCCGGTGGAGGGCTTGAGCCAAATGATGAAGAGTTTAGAGCCATCAAAAAGGCACGCGACAAAGGAATTTTATTTGTGGCTGCTGCAGGAAATGAAAGAAGTAATTCTGATTTAAACCACTACTACCCAGCAAATTATAACTTAGATAATATCATCTCCGTAACAGCTGTAGATTCTCAAACTCAAGTCTTAAAAACAAGTAACTTTGGTGAAAGCTCAGTAAATATTGCTGCTCCTGGTGAAGAAATTAAATCCACTCTTCCCAACGGAGCCCATGGCAAAATGACTGGCACATCACAAGCAACTGCTTTTGTCACTGGTGTTGCGGCTCTTGTTATGGCCAATAACAAAGATTTTAATTATGCCCAAGTTAAGAACCAAATCATAAAAACGGCTGATGAATATGTTAGCTTAAAAAATAAAACTTCAAATAGCGGAAAACTTAATAGTTACGCAGCTCTTGCAATACAACCTGATATTCCAGCCACAGGGATTCCAACAATTGCTTCATTTCCACGTGCAGCAACAAGCAACTCTCAGGAAGGACTTAACTCTGGCAACTCTAATTTGGAACTTGTACTAAAGGCCTTAAACCAGCCTTTCAGACAATCAGCCTCTTCATTTGATAATTAAACCTCAGAGTTAGAACCCCAATATTTAATTAGTAAAATAGAAAATAAAATGCTCGTCCCTAAGGCTACAAGAGCTCTTAGGGATGAGAACGAAAATCCTAAAAGCATTGAAAACATACAAATAAAAACAGTTACTTTAGTAAACCCAAGCCTTGTTATAATATTGGTTTTTTTGGAATTGCTATTAATCATTGTTTTTGTTTCAACAAGACCGGAGATAATTTTTTGCATTTTTATAGCCATTTCATCATGGGGATTAACTAATAAAATCGCTCTATATTGATAGCTCGCATAAGCAAGCTGATCATGGTTTACACTGAGCTTAATAAACTCCTCATGCTTTTGTTGGTTTGAATAGTCAAGTTTTGCCTTTTGCCAAGCTTCTTCGACTTCTTTTATATTTGTTCTAATTGGAGCTTTCGATTTTGCCTCTTTGTAAAAAACAACAAGGCATTGTGGGCACTCTTTAGCACCCTCTTCATAATTGTAGCCACACTTATAGCACTTTTGCGTATGCTTCACTTTTTCAATAATAAAGGTTTTAACCTCAGTCTCCCCACCCATCCAATTTAAACCAAATAAAGTGGAGCAAGAAGTGCATTGAAATCGGGCCTGCCCCGGTGCTAAGCTTTTAGTAGCTACAAGATAATTTTTTTTGCATTGGGGACAATCAATACTAACATATGTGGGCTGAAGCTCAGTTGAAAGCATAACTTTATTTGATGATAAATAAATTAAATAATCAATTAAAAAACTTGAATGTTTCTTTACAAAAAAGACCAAAATTCTTTTTTGTTTTGCCCGCACTGATATCATCTGTCTTATGTTTTACTAGCTATCCACCCTTTCCAGCATGGGCCATCTTTTTCTGCTTTGTTCCTGTTTGGAATCAATGGTTTACACTCAAAAACTTAAAGCACACCTTAATAAGCGCCTTTATTTGCCAATTTCTAATTACACTTGGCGGCTTTTATTGGGTCGCTCATACAGCTTGGGAGTTTGGCAAAATTCCAATCCCACTAAACATCTTAGTCATGCTTTTATTTTGCTGTATTTCTAATTTGCATATTGTTTTTGCAGCACTTGTCGCTCACTTTGTCAAAATAAAGCTCAACCTTAGACCAGCTTTTTATTTTGTAACTGTAGCTGTTTTATATGCCTTTTTTGAATATATCTGGCCTTCTATTTTCCCATGGAACCTAGGTTATCCATTGTTATTTAGCGGACTCAAAACTGCTCAGCTTGCAGAATTTGTAGGCTTTAATATTTTAAGTCTATTTGTATTACTTTTAAATTCACTTTTCGCTATGAGCTTTTATCGCTTTCCACAAAAAGCCTGGTCTGATGCAATTATTTTATTTTTAGTATTACTTGGGTTGTCAGAATTTTTGGGCCAACTTACTTTAAAAAAACTACCCCTGGCTGATAAATCAAGTTCTATCGCCATAGTTCAAACCAATATGGGAAGCTTTGAAAAATATTGGAAACAGTATGGCCAAAATTTTCAGTTGCCCATAATAAATAAACTTTTTGAACTCACAGAAAATGTTGTAAAAACTAAGAAACCCGATTTAGTTGTGTGGCCTGAAAATGCCTTTCCCACAAATCTTGATTCATATTACCTTTTCGGAGCCTACCAACAAAACCTAATTGAATTTATCAAAAAAAATAATATTAATCTTATAACCGGCGGTTTTTCACAAAGTGAGCCCTCAGCAGAAGGAAATATTGATTACAGCGGCTTGTTTTTATTTAATTCAAATGGGGAACTTAAAGGCACCTATAGAAAGCATATTCTTCTTGCATTTGGAGAATACATACCTGGCTCAAATTATTTTCCTTTCTTAAAAAAACTCATTCCTGAGGTTTCAGAGATTGGCCGCGGAATTGGCCCATCCATGTTAAGTTTAAACGGATTAAATATAACTCCCGTTATTTGCTATGAGGCCATTTATCCAAACCTTGTTACTTCGTTTTCAAACATGGGAAGCCATATAATTGTAAATATCACAAATGATAGTTGGTATGGCGATTTTTCAGAACAACAGCAACACTTCATTATGTCTGTAGCTAGAAGTGTTGAGCTAAGAAAGCCTCAGGTAAGAGCAACAAATACAGGTTACTCTGCAGTCAGCGATGCGAGCGGTAAAGTAATTGTTAAAAGCCCACTTAACCAAGAATGGGCTCAAATTGTTAATGTTCCCTATTATTCAGTCCCAATTAAAACTTTGTTTTCAAAAATAGAAAGCTACTTGGCTTATATTTTTTCTTTACTTGTTCTTTTAATTTTTTTAATAGATATTATCTCTCATGTTAAAAAAAGAACTTGATTGGCAAGACCTTATCACTCACATAACTAGTTTTGCTCAGTCTCAAAAAGCAAAAGACCTTATACTTCAACTTAAGCCTTGTGCAGATACATTAAGTGCTGTAAATCAAGTTGAAAACATTATTCATGCAACAGCCATTATTAATGAAGGGTTTTTACCCAACCTTGAGTGCTTAGATCTAATTGAAAATATTTTTGAAAGATTAAGAATTAAATCTACTATTGATGTTAAAGAATTCATTATAATTAGAACTTTTCTAACATCAGCATCCACGTTGAAAAATTATTTCAAAATGCATAAAAGCCCGTGGGCGGATAATCAAAATAATAAAATAGCAGATTTTAAAACCACCCTTTATGCAATTAACAAGGTTATATCTCAAGATGGTGAAATTAATGAGGATGCCTCAAATCACTTAAAATCTCTTTTTGAAGAAAAAAAGAAAATCACTCGTGACGTTGCAGCCCTTTTAGACAAAGTCCTTTCCAAAAGACAGACCGAAGTTATTTTGCAAGACAAATATGTGACTACTCGTGAAGGACGCCTTGTTTTACCAATAAAAAGTGGCAACCAACATGACATTAAAGGTCTTATTCATGATAGAAGTTATTCTAAGCAAACTGTTTTTATTGAACCAGAGGAAGCAGTTCCTCTAAATAACCGCTTAAGAGATTTACAACTACTGATACAAGAGGAAATTGAAAAAATTCTTAAAGAGCTTTCCCTCTTACTTTCAAGACAGCTTAGTTCTTTAGAAAATGCATATGAATCACTACTTGAATGTGATCAAATATTTTCATTTTCAAAATTTAATAAAATAATTAAAGGGCAGAGTTTTCATTTCGCAAAAAATGACCAATTTAAATTTATTAATCTATCTCATCCTCTTTTATTATTTAAAGGTGTAGAGGTTATTCCAAATTCAGTAGAATTAAATAAAAAGTCACGTGTTTTATTACTTTCAGGCCCAAATGCAGGTGGCAAAACAGTTTTACTAAAGACCATTGGACTAATTTGCCAAATGGCTCGTTGTGGACTTCCAATTCCAGCGGATTCAAGCTCACAAATTCCATTTTTTGAGAATATTTTTGCTATCATTGGGGATCAACAAAATGTTAATCAAGATCTTTCAAGCTTTAGCTCTCACATTCTTCAGCTTAATAAAACTCTTTTATTTAGTGGGCCCAATTCACTCATTTTAGTCGATGAAATTTGTGGCTCCACAGATCCAGAGGAAGGCTCTGCCTTGGCCAGAAGTTTTATTAGCCATTTTATTAAACAAAATGTTTTTGCAGTAGTTACAAGCCACTTAAATGCCTTAAAAGAAAATTGGGATAAAAATTTAGGTCTCATTCATGGAAGTCTTGAATTTGATACAAAAAATAATCGCCCCACCTACCAACTTCTACTTGGCATTTCTGGACAAAGCCTAGCACTTAATGTTGCTAAAAGGCTGGGCACTCCTGATTTTATAATTAATAAAGCAGAGGATTTTTTAACACCAATAGCAAAAGAAAAATCTAAAAATCTACATGAAATAGATGAGCTCAGAAATCAAATCATAGAGCTTAAAGAAAAAACTCAAAATGACCAAAAAGCAGCTTTTAATTTAAGAACTCAGTATCAGGAACTTATCGGAAAATTTAGGGAACAACGTGATCGCTGGTTAGCCAAGGCCATTGAAAAGGCTGAAAAGAAAATTGAAAACCTTATTGAGGATGCAAGACAAGATCGCCTCAAAAACATCACTCTTCAAGATATCAAAGGAGATTTACCTAATATTATCAAAAGTTCTCCTACAACCGCTAAAGCTCAAACGTTTGATGAATTTAAACTGTTCTTTAAATCAGGAACCCCTGCTTTTTGTTCAAGACTTGGTCGTCAAGTGGTAATTCAAAGTGAACCAAACCAGCAAGGTCAGGTTTTTGTTTTAGCTGATAGCATGCGCATTCAAGTGCCATGGCATACATTATCTAGCACACAACAAGAAGCTGAAAAACCAGCCACTACCATCAGAAGAAGCGGAGCAAGCCAAGCAAAGGATTTTCAAACAGATTCAGTGCCAGAGCTTGACCTTAGAGGCCAAAGAGTAGATGAGGCTTTAGAGATTATAACAAAATGGCTTGATGATAAAATTCAAGAAGGCCATGATAGAGTTAAAATCATTCATGGCTTTGGAACTGAACAACTTAAAAAATCAATTCGCCAGTATCTTTCAAAAAGCCCCTATGTTTCAAAATGGGAACCTGGAACGGGTGAAACAGGTGGCGACGGGATTACTTGGATTACTTTTTAAAATTAAACTTTAAAGTGGGTTTGAATTAATAGGCTTAAACAAAAAACCGGCAGAGAGGATAACTCTGCCGGCACAAAATTCAATTTATATTTAAATTTTTTATTTTGATTTTTGCAAGGCTCGCTTCTGATTATTTGATAAATACAAGCTCGCTCTTACACCATACACAGTATCAGATGCATTTGTGACATCACTTTTTGTGTACTTAACTAGTGGGCTAATCACCATGGCTTTTCCAACAGGCCAGTTATAGGCAACCGTTGTTTCTTTACCAGAGTTCTCAACCTGAGAATATTCTACCACAATGCTACCAGGGCCGGCATTATAGCTTGCACCAACCTGGCCACCAAAGTTTCTAGATTGAGCCATTGTTGGGTTGTGCTCAAACCAAAGTCCTTCAGCCCAAACTTTATATTTTCCGTTAGAATCAGAAAATAAAACACCTAAGCTGCCTCTTTTTTCATTAGGGGCATTGCCAGAATTTTCTTTAACTAAAGCACTTACCTGCGCTTCTAACTGTGAAGTTATCTGCTTAGTTGCAAGTGCTGAAATTCCCTTATTGTCAGAGATTTTTAAATCCCCTGTGCCTGCCTCATAAAGGCTTACAGCAACAAAATCAGCAATTTTTAGGTAATTTGTGGGTAGTGTTACCGTAATACCCATAACTTCTCTTTCACGAGCTAGGTAGTAAAGTTGGCTATCTCTTGGAATAGGTAATTCTGAATAACCTTGTCCAAAAGCCATTTCCCCTTTACCCATTGTAATAACGGCTCGTGGAAGCCCTGAAACTTTGTCGGTTTCTATGGTGATGTAAGCTTCTTCCAAAAACTTATCAATGCTTTGAGAATTGCTCACAGGTTTAACGCCATCTTTCATTAACTCCTCTTGAATGCGTGTTTTGATGACGGCCTTTACACCTTCATGCAATAGCATTTCAAAATTTAAAATGGCTTCTGTTCTTAGTGTGCCCTCATAATCTTTACTCTTAGCTGCTGAGGCATCAAAATTAATTTCTGCTCCCATGTTTAGCCAAGGCGCTGATTCTTGGGCATTAGCTGCTGTCCCCACAGCTAGTGTGCTTGCCACTATTGCAGCAAACAGCGCGTTTTTATTAGTTAACATCATTAGTCCCTCCTTTTTGATGTTTTACATTTCTACGTTTATGAGCTCATTTCAAACGTGTAGCCTCTCATAACGCAACGCCTATGCCAGTGACGTAAGTCTTTGAATTTAATAAGTTTGAAATTTTTTTAAGAAAAATTTTTAGAGAAAAGATTTTAAAAAGTGTAATACAGTGGTGATGTATTGACTCTATTTTTTGCAAAGACTGTATAGCATTTTTTGTCACATAATTTATATTAGACTTCAAATCTAAAATAAAGCCTCAAGGCAGGCGCTATGTGTGCATATCAAACTTATAATGAAAAATATTATCATTCTTGTGGCATTTATTTTTACTTCAGCTTTTATATATAAGCCACCAGCAGCATTGGCATCCACTCCTGCTTCTGCAGAGAATAATTTAAATACAATCTATGAAATGATCTCCAAAGAATATTTCAGCAATAAGTCACTTTGTAACGAATCTCCTAAGTTACTACCTGAGCAAGCTGCAGAAGTTATGTTTAATAAAGCTCATGAGCTAGCAGTTCAGCAAAAGTATTGCCAAGCTGCTGATATTTACTATGCTATAAGAATTCACTACCCAATAAAACCCTATTACATGCAAGCAACAATGAAAATGCTTGAGGCTTATTTTACTGCCGGCGACTACGTTTTAGTTATGAATACAGCAAATTACTTACTTGAAGGAAACCTAAATGAAAAAAAGCACGCAGGCGAAGTAAGGGGAACTTTAATAGAAGAAGATGTCCACTTTCTTATTGTTAGATCTGTTTATAATAAAATGAAACAAGTCACCTACAAGGCAAATCAAGAATGGACAGAATATGCTTTAGGTATAAAGGGTGATCAAACAGATAAATATATTTCTAATTTAAGTATTGAATCTTTTATTCAAAAATTTCCTGATTCAAATAACTCAGTTTTAGCTAAAAAATGGCTCCAAGAAGCACGCAATCAATTGGCAAAACATAATGTATACATTGGGCACACTTATTTTGAGCGCCGCAATTATGTGGCCGCGCTTTCAAGGTATAATATTGTCAATCAATGGGGTGTAAGTGTGGAACCTTTTGGTGAATCTATGTATTACTCTATTTCTGCCCTTCATGAGTTATCTTATGAAATACTTGATCCAAAATTGATGAATGATAGAGCCATCCGTGAGCTTGCACACTTAAAAGAAAATGAAACAATTGATCGTAAAAGCTTATCTGAAAAGACAATTAAAAAAGCTAATGATCTAGCAGTGCTTTTACAAAAAGCCTTACCTGAATCCTCATGGGCCATTCGTTCAAAATCAATCTCAAGACAGACTTTTACTTTTTAAAATATACTTGTTTCTAATTTATAACTAGTTGATTTTATTGGATTAAAGTATTTCCGTCATACTCCGATATGACTAAGGACTGGGTGTCTATAGGCAGTAAACAGACTTGTGCAGTTATAAATAGCAAACTCTACTGCTGGGGCGATTACAGCTTGGCCCAATCAACAACTCCACAACTTGTAAATCTTCAACCTTAAAAAATAAAAACCCTAGGTATTTCTACCTAGGGTTAAAATCCAAGAGTTTTATAATATCAGATTTTAATTTTTCAAGTATGCCGGTTTCATCCACATCGTAGTAGCCTCTAATTTGCCCCACACCATCCATCAAAACAAATTTTGTGGTATGAAAATCTGGGTTTTCGGGCGTTCCCAATTTAAAACCAGCACCGATAAGTTTTTTTATTGGGCCGTACTTGCCAGTTAAAAAATACCAATTATCACTATTAGCTCCATATTTTTCCTGGTATTTTTTTAAAACAGCTGGTGTATCTTTATTGGGGTCAACTGTGACGGAAACAAGTTTAAAATTTTCGTTATCTCTAAATTTATCCTGTAACTGCTTCATTTTAGAGGTTAGTATGGGGCATTGCCCTGGGCAGCTTGTAAAAATAAAATTAGCTACCCAAACTTTGTTTTGCAGGGTCTGTTCAGTGACTTGTTCCCCATGACTACTTCTAAGTTTAAATTTGGGAACTTCTCCCAATACACCAATAGACCCATTAAGAAGATCTAGTTGAGTATTTAATATTTTAACATCTTCCTCACTTAAAACATTTTTAAAATGACTTAATACTCTACCTTGAGAGTCTATCAGTAATGTTTGCGGCAAGCTTTTAACATTAAATGCTAAAGCAAGATTTCCTGATTCCTCCAAGAATTGATCAAGCGGGTTATCTTTTAGTTTACCAGACCGCTCTAAGTCTGAAAGTTTGTCAGAGCTTGCAATACCTATCATTTCTACTGCATGGCCTTTATACACTGCTATTTTTTTAAGACTCTCTTCCTCTGCTTGGCAACCTTTGCACCAGCTGGCCCAAAAATTTATTAAAATATTTTTGCCGCGGAATTCTTTTAAGGTAATTGGTGCTTTATCCTTCCCGCTAAGTGGTATTAGTGGAACTTGCAGCCCCTGGCTCTCAAAGCTAACGGTCTTTGGGGGGGGCTGAGAGGTCATAAATGTAATAACAATAAAACCAATAATAATTGCCACAATAATAAAGATATTTATAAGAATATCTTTTTTACTTTTCATGACTAACATTTTTATCCCTTTGCTTTTTTAAATAAAGAACCATGCCCCCTACAAGGGCTATAGGAATACTTGTCATAACAATAATCAAAATCAAATAGTAGTTGTTGCTAGCATCGTTAAACCCACAAGTAGCACATGCATGAGAAAAGCTTGAATTAAAAATAGAGCTGAGCATATAAAAACGGCCAAATTCCTACTACAAATACCCAAAAAACCATAAAAGCTTTTAAAGATGTTATATCTAATTTTTTATTAAAATATAAAAATGCTAAAGTAATTGCACCAAATAAAACATGAAGGGTATGGGCGCCAACAATTAAATAAAAACACGCGCCAAAAATACTGGTTGTCATTTTAAGACCTGAGTTTATTAGCTGCGCGCCCAAAAAACTTTGAAAACATACAAACAATAAACCTAAAAAAATAACCCTTAACAAAAAACCCTTAATATCAGCCATGGCTTTTCCATTCTGTAGGGCACGCACTGCTAAAAATAAAAACAATGCACTTAATAATAAAACCATCGTATTAAATGCAGCTGGTAAAACAGGCATCTTTATACTGCCTGGGATATCCCAAACACCACGCCCTTTTTTAATAACAAAATAAGAGCTAGAAAGAGCAGAAAAAAACATAATTTCAATAAATACAAAAACAAAGGTGGCAAATACGGGGCTTGAAATAATATGACGTTTTTTTATTGTTGTGCTCATTAGTGTCCCTTTGTTGCAGCTGGTTGTTCCTGCATGGGTATTTTTACCCAATTTTGACCGCTGGTCTTCATAACATCCGGGGCAACAGCAAAGAAAAACAAAAACATTAAAAAAAGCATAGTTAACAACATATATGTAACAAACTTTTTTTCAAACTTTAGATGCATAAACTCAGATGCCACCATCAATGCCTTTACAACAGCAATTCCAAAAGCTGTAATTAAGGTAATAACCCTAATTCCTATCATTGGACCTGTGATACTTATAAGAAACAAAACCAATAAAATGGCCCAAATTTTTACATAATGTTTTGCGTGAGAATGTCCGTGTGCTTCAGTGCTCATTTTCTCTCCATGCCTTGTTACTTGGCAATGTATAAAAGAGGGAACAAAAAGATCCAAACAATATCAACGAAGTGCCAATAAAGTCCGATCAGCTCTACTCTATGAAGGTTTTTATTTTTTCTAACATCTAAAGAAATGATACCCATAATGATAGCTCCCACAATAACGTGGGCCGCATGTACACCTGCGGCAGTATAATAAAAAGACCAAAATAAACTCTTTTTAATAGTAAAGCCGTGGCTAATTTCACCGCTCCATTCAAAAGCTTTAATCACTAAAAATGTCAGAGCACCTAAAATTGTAAGCCAAATATATTTAAATGCTTTTTTAGTATCTTTATTTTCAGCAGCATTGTGACCCAAAACAATAAATAAACTAGATGTTAATAGAACAAATGTATTTACAGCTCCAGCCACAGTGTTTGTGTGGGCAGCCTCGTGGGACCAAGAATCATGCTGGAGCCTAAACATAATATAGGAAGCTAAAATACCTCCAAAAATAACTATTTCAGAACCTATTACCCACATAACAGCAAGCTTTCCAGTAGACATTCCTGTTACGCTTCTTCTTGTGGCGACTGGCTGTGCCGTGCTCATTGTTTTATCTCCTATGCCTTTTCATTTTGTGGCCAATAATCTTGTGCTCGTCCTGGCACACTGTATTCATATGGCGGTCTATAAACTTCTGGTAACTCTTTAAAATTTCCATGGGGTGGCGGTGAATCTGCTACCCACTCTAATGTGTTAGACTTCCATGGGTTTTTGCCAGCCACTTTGCCCTTTTTCATGCTTACAAAAAAGTTATAAAGAAACGGAATTTGAAATAACAGCATGCTCACCATAGAAATTGTAGCAAATGTTCTTAAATCACTTAAAAACTCTGTGTTGGTGTGCGGAAAGTTTTGGTAATTGTAAATACGGCGTTGATCCCCAGCAGCACCTGTATAAAATAAGGGAATAAAAATACAGTTAAAAGAAATAACTGTGCCCCAAAAATGAATTTTACCTAATTTTTCATCCATCATGCGGCCAAACATTTTGGGGTACCAAAAATAAAGGCCCGCCATAACTCCAATAATAGCAATAGGCACAAAGGTATAATGAAAGTGTGCAACAACAAAATAGGTGTCGTGAAAATAAATATCCGACCCACTGGCACCTAAGAAAATTCCTGTTACACCACCAATAAAAAACTCAGCTAAAAAGGCCAGAGCAAAAAGCATGGCCGTGCTAAACTCAATAGAGGCCTTGTATAACGTAGCAATGTAGACAAAGCACATTTCTGCAATGGGAATAGAAATGAGAACAGTAGTTATAGTAAATAGGTTGGCCATTCTGGGGTCAATACCTGCTATAAACTGGTGATGAGCCCAAACAACAAAGCTTAAAGCGCCTGTGCCAACCATGGTATAAAAAACTGTTTTGTAACCAAATAGTTTTTTACGGGCAAATACGGTGATAACTTCTGCCACAATACCCATTGCAGGTAAAAGCACTACATAAACCTCTGGGTGACCAAAAAACCAAAATAAGTGTTGCCATAAAACAGGATCGCCACCTTTTGCAGGATCAAAAAAACCAATACTCATGGTCTGATCAAATAAAAGCATAATAGCACCGGCTATCAAAGGGCCTACGGATGCCATAAATAAAATAGAGGCAATAATAATTGTCCAAAGCACCATAGGGATATCAAACATTTTCATCCCGGGAGCGCGCGAATTCATAAAAGTTGTAATAAAATTAATACCGCCTAATAAAAACGCCACAAACTCTAATGCAACTGCCACAAGCCATAATGATGCACCCCAGGGCGTTAAGTTGTAATTGGCATTAGCGGAAAGTGGAGGATACGCTGTCCATGCGCCCCCAAAGGCTCCACCTGGAACAAAAAAGGAAGCAATAAGCACAATTGCACTTAATAAAAATACCTGGTAGCTCAGACGATTAATACGGGGGAAGACCATATCATCCACACCAATCATCAGCGGAATTAAATAATTACCAAAAGCCGCAATTAAAACTGGCATAGCAAACCAAAAAATCATGATGGTTCCATGGTTTGTTGCAAGGGCATTATAAAGAGTTGGAGTTACAACTCCATAAAGAGGTACTGTTTTTCCTGGAAAGGCTTGTTGCATTCTAAGGGCATAGGCAAAAAAGCCACCCATTAAACCCATAAACATACCGGTAAAAAGATATTGTTTGGCAATCATTTTATGGTCTGTGGACCAAAAATATTTTTTGAAAAAACCTTCTTCGTGGTGGTGAGTGTCGTGTGCGTGATCTATTGTCATAGTACTTCCCTACTTGTTAATAGCTAATTTTTTAAGATTTTTTGTTTTTATATTTTGTGTAATATTTTGGCTTTTATGTTGCTCAAGCCAAGCGGCGTGGGCCTCTGGTGTTTCAACAACAATTTTTGCAGCCATTACTCCATGGCCAATACCACACATTTCTGCACATTGAATATCATACTCACCAGTTTTTGTTGGCTTAAACCAACCTGTGATAACCCGACCCGGGATGGCATCTTGTTTTAGCCTAAAAACTGGTACAGAAAAACTATGTAAAACGTCTTTAGCTTCAAGTTTAAAATGGTAAACAGTGTTTACTTTAACATGAAGCTCGTCAATGGTGTTGATATCATCAACAGTATCAAGCTGGTTATCTAAGCCCGGATCTGTAAATTTCCAAGCCCACTGCTGGCCAACAATACGAATGGTTGCTTCTGCTGGGGGTAATTGTTGTTTAACGTGATGCCAAGCCATGGCTGCAAAAACTAAAATAACAACATCGCAAGCAATAACAACAAAATGCGCACGGTGGACCCATTTGCCGTCTTCATGGGTTTCTCCAGTAATGTAGGCCGCTTTTGGGTGACGCTTTCTTGTGTATTTAAAAATAAAAGAAAAAAAGACGTAGAATGCAACCGCCAACCAAACCCCTACTATAGCAGCAATAAGGTGAATTACGTTGTCGATCTGTGCTGCGTAGCTTGAGGCTTGTGTAATAATTTGTTCCATCATGATGCTCTACCTTCCCTTACAAAACAAAAATAATAACTGCGCCACAAAAAAGCCCAATACCAAGGGCACAAATAATAAAAAGTTTTTTTGCTAATTTTTTGGATGCTTCTTCTGCTGACAAATTTTGTGAGTTCATTTTTTACCTATTACTGTTTAAGTGATTGCACATAAGTAATCACGTTTTTCATTGCTTCTTCGTCTGGCAAAGTAGCTGCCATAGGGCTCATCGTCGCGCCAAAAGCATCGGTAACAGCATCAGCCCCGCGAATTTTATTTTTAAAGTTCTTTAGTTGAGTAACTAAATACCAATCGTTACTAATTTTAAGTGTAGGAGCATGTAAAACTTCGTTGCCATCGCCATTTTGCCCATGGCAGGCAGCACAAACAACAAATAGAGCTTTTCCTTTTTCAAGATCACCGTGCAAAGTCTTTTCCGGAGTTTGTGGTTTAAGGATTGAAACATAGTCTGCCACATCTTTAATATCCTCAGGTGTTAGCGTGCGGGCCATAGGACGCATACGATTACCGGCATCATCATCGGGGTGCTTGCCGCGACCACCAGAGGCAAAAATTGTCAGCTGTTTTGTAATGTACCACTTGGGAAGACCTGCTATGGCCGGTGCGCCTACTTTGTGGTTACCATAACCTTGTTGGCCGTGGCAGGACATACATAGATTAAAAAGTTCTTCCCCACGTGATTTTGCAAATGTTGTTGTGGATAATAAAAAAGCTAAGGTGAATACCAGCTTCACAAACCCCTCTTTTCAATTTTTGAGTTTATCCAATAATTTATAAAGAATTTGAGTGGTTTTCGCAAGCGAATTGCCCTGGTACAAAGCGTCAATATTATTAAGAAAAAATGCTACCAGAAAAACTTCCAACTTTATATTAATGATCTCAACACTCCTACAAAATCTCATAGTGAAATTTGGCCTAGCAGAACAGGCAACGCCAACTGTGCTAAATATATTAATGGTGCATTAAAGCGTTAGGGCATAAATACTTGTTAATTTTCAGTCTTAAAAAATAAAAAACCCTAGGCATTTCTACCTAGGGTTAGTATTGAGCTGGCATCGTGCTACTCTCACACACGGTTACCCGTGCAGTACCATCGCCGCTGACGAGCTTAACTTCTGAGTTCGGAATGGGATCAGGTGTGACCTCGTCGCTATAAACACCAGCAAATCGAAATTTGCTAAGTTAAAAATTTTTGAAAACTAAAAGTATTAGAATCTTAATCGGTGGTTAGTTGAAAATGATATACATCAAATTTAAGTAAGCCTCACGCTCAATTAGTACTGGTTAGCTAAATTTCTCACGAAACTTACACACCCAGCCTATCAACCTCGTAGTCTACAAGGGAGCTTTAGGAGTCCGAAGACTCAGGGAAATCTAATCTTGAAGTTGGCTTCCCGCTTAGATGCTTTCAGCGGTTATCCGTTCCGAACATAGCTACCCAGCACTGCCGCTGGCGCGACAACTGGAACACCAGAGGTTCGTCCATCCCGGTCCTCTCGTACTAGGGACAGATCTCCTCAAATTTCCTACGCCCACAGAAGATAAGGACCGAACTGTCTCACGACGTTCTGAACCCAGCTCGCGTACCACTTTAATTGGCGAACAGCCAAACCCTTGGGACCTGCTCCAGCCCCAGGATGTGATGAGCCGACATCGAGGTGCCAAACCTCCCCGTCGATGTGAACTCTTGGGGGAGATAAGCCTGTTATCCCCGGAGTACCTTTTATCCGTTGAGCGATGGCCCTTCCATTCGGGACCACCGGATCACTTTGACCTGCTTTCGCATCTGCTCGACTTGTTTGTCTCGCAGTTAAGCCACCTTATGCCAATGCACTCGACGACCGGTTTCCAATCGGTCTGAGGTGACCTTCGTACGCCTCCGTTACTTTTTGGGAGGCGACCGCCCCAGTCAAACTGCCCACCAGACAGTGTCCCTCGCCCAGTTAATGGGCGCAGGTTAGAATCTCAAGCCAATAAGGGTGGTATTTCAAGGTTGCCTCCATCACAGCTAGCGCCATAACTTCAAAGGCTCCCACCTATCCTACACATACAAGCTCAAAATTCACTGTAAAGATACAGTAAAGGTTCACGGGGTCTTTCCGTCTTTCTGCGGTTACCCGGCATTTTCACCGAGAATTCAAATTCGCTGAGCATCTGGTTGAGACACCGGAGAAGTCGTTACGCCATTCGTGCAGGTCGGAACTTACCCGACAAGGAATTTCGCTACCTTAGGACCGTTATAGTTACGGCCGCCGTTTACTGGGGCTTCGATTCTCTGCTTCGCTTACGCTGACAAATCCTCTTAACCTTCCAGCACCGGGCAGGCGTCAGGCCATATACTTCGTCTTGTGACTTTGCATAGCCCTGTGTTTTTGATAAACAGTCGGTACTCCCATTTCTCTGCGACCCACTCATGCTACGTCCGCGAGGGACTTCACACTACATGGGCACACCTTTTCCCGAAGTTACGGTGTTAAATTGCCGAGTTCCTTAACCAGAGATAACTCAAACGTCTTAGGATATTCGCCCCACCCACCTGAGTCGGTTTACGGTACGATCACCATTATAGCTCGACTTAGAAACTTTTCTTGGAAGCATGGAATCTGCCACTTCCGCAGCCTAAGCTGCTCGCATTCACTTCTCAAAGTTAATGTGCCCCGGATTTCACCTAGGACACCTTCTACCAGTTTACACCTACATCCAATTGCAGGCCGGCATATCCTTCTCCGTCCTTCCTTATCAATAACGCTATAACAGTGGTACAGGAATATTAACCTGTTTTCCATCACCTACGCCTTTCGGCCTCAGCTTAGGAATCGACTAACCCTGGGAGGATTAACCTTGCCCAGGAACCCTTGGGTTTACGACGAACGGGTTTTTCACCCGTTTTTTCGCTACTTATGTCAGCATAAGCTCTTCTATTTCGTCCAGCAGTCCTCGTCGGTCTGCCTTCAGCCTAATATAGAATGCTCCCCTACCCAAAATAAAACTTAATTTACTTTGCAGCTTCGGTATCACACTTTAGCCCCGTTAAATCTTCCGCGCAGAGTCACTAGACCAGTGAGCTATTACGCTTTCTTTAAAGGATTGCTGCTTCTAAGCCAACCTCCTGGTTGTCAAAGTAGCTTCACAACCTTTTCCACTTAGCATGTATTTGGGGACCTTAGCTGGCGATCTGGGCTCTTTCCCTCTCGACTATGGAACTTATCTCCCACAGTCTGTCTCCTAGGATAACAATCACCGGCATTCGGAGTTTGATTGGGTTTGGTAATCTGGTAAGACCC
>JADJXN010000001.1:0-377500 GCA_016715815.1 Oligoflexia bacterium | reverse complement strand
CAGCTAATTATCGTAGCCTTGGTAGGCCATTACCCTACCAACTAGCTAATGGGACGCAAGCTCATCCTAAGACAAGCGAAAAACCTTTAACCCCTGAATCCGGAGATACTGTGGTCTTATGCGGTATTAGCTCCTCTTTCGAGGAGTTATTCCCCATCTTAGGGTAGATTACTCACGTGTTACTCACCCGTGCGCCACTCTACTCATCCCGAAGGACTTTCGCGCTCGACTTGCATGTATTAGGCACGCCGCCAGCGTTAGTTCTGAGCCAGAATCAAACTCTCCAGTTAAACTTTTAAAATTTTAACTTTCAAATTTATTATTAAAAATTGATTTTGAAATTTCCCTGTTGGGGGAAGGGGAATTCCCGCCCAATTTTGTTTTTTAGTACGTTCTGGAGAGCAGGCCTTTATGTTTAGAAAAAAAAACTCCCCAATCACTAAAAGAAACTAAGAATTTTTAGATTCTGTTAGTCGATATTGACAAGACCCTTTTTAACTTAGAGTAATTTACGAGTCAACTGTTTATCCTGGGAATTAGCTCAGCTGGAGACCCCCGCCAAGGGCTGGGTTTGAAGCTAGGGGGTATCCCTTCTCAATCGATAACCCCCCCCGGCCCCCCGCTCTTAGATATCGATTAACGGATATCCGGGATGTCAGATACATAAAGATACCGAAATCATTGAATAAATTATTAACTAAATTTAGGCGATGGTTTTATTAATAATTGCTGGAATTCTTTTTAGCCATGTTTTTTCAGAGCTTAAATCAAAGCCAATTTTTTCACCACCGGCTAAAATTGACATATAAATTGCCTTCAAAGACTCTAAATCTGTTTTATTATAGCGCTCAGCAACAATGTCTTCTATGGCTTCTAACACTGAAAAAAGATCCACAGTTGTCACTACTTTGGGCATTTTGGAAAGATCAATACCGCTGATTGGGTGAGGCTTAAACCCAATTAGTTGATCAGTAATAAGAATTTTTTCTCCATCAATAAAATTTATTTGGATAAAGTTTTTTGATTCAGGATCTTTTCTAAAAATCACATCAAGTAATTTTGATTCATCAATGACAATTTCTTTTGAATCTGTTTTTTGAGTGATTTTTATTTTTGTTTCATCTTGTTTTACAAACACAAGACCCGTCGTCTGCACAACAAAAGTACTTATAAGTGTTAATAAATCTTTTGTGCTAACGTATTCTTTATTGTTGCTCATCTATTAGCTGACCTATCCTTTAAATACTTATCCATTTGTTATGTCGGAAAAGCTCTCTAGGCTCTTGAGTGAAAAATTCAATCATGTTAAGCTTATTTTTGTAGCCCACGCGGGTTGGAAAGGAGGTGGTGGTAGCATGGACCATAGTAGTTATTGTAACCACATTCACAAGGAGGTTCCTTTCTAGACTAAGGTTTAGAGGACAAGAATGGAAAAGCTGCGCCGTAAAAAGCGCAGCTTTTTTTTAATTCACTCTAAAGGCGTAAATAGAAACACATTCACCTAAAGCTTCAGCTCTGGTCCAATGACGAGTGTTACTTGGGAGCTCAAGACGATCACCTTCTCGTAAAATAAATTCGTTACCTGCAACATTATACCTCATAGCCCCTTTAACCACTATGCGTACTTCATCAAAGGGGTGTTTGTGCTCTTTAATTTCTGTATTTGGATCTACGGTTTCTAAAGTGCACTCCAAGCCTTCATCTTGCATCATGCTTAAAACTTCATCCTGAGTTGGTTTACGGTCAGCTCGCCAGCGAATAATTCTCATTTTTTCTCACTATGACGTATTTTATTAACCCAATCAAGATAGGCTTTTATATTTTTCTCATAGCCGGATTCCTTTGGGTCATAAAGTATCTGGTTTTGTAAACCCTCGGGTAAAAAATTTTGTTTAGAAATACCCATTTCTTCATCATGGTCATATCTATAATCTTCACCGTAACCTAAATTTTTCATTAATTTTGTTGGAGCATTTAAAATATTCTTTGGCGGCAATGCTGAGGGATGCTTTTTTACTAAATTTTGTGCAGCTTTTAACCCCTTATAAGAACGGTTACTTTTAGGGGAACTCGCCAAATAAGTAACCCCTTGAGCAAGATTTATAGCTGCCTCAGGAAGACCAACAAACTCAACCGCCTCTTTAACAGCAATAGCTACTTGAATCCCTCTAGGATCTGCATTTCCAACATCTTCAGAGGCTAAAATCACAAGACGGCGAGCAATAAAAAGTGGATCCTCGCCTCCCTCAAGCATTCTAGCTAAATAAAAAAGTGCGGCATTAGGATCGCTTCCACGAATACTTTTTATAAAAGAAGAAATAATATTATAGTGGAACTCACCGTGTTTATCATAGTTAACTGGGGTTTTTTGTATTATTTCAGAAACATCAATAAGATTAAGTTTTGATTTTGAGTTGAAAATAAATTTTTCATAAACACGCTCTAAAATATTTAAAGCACGTCTGGCATCACCTTGAGAAGATTGAAAAATAAAATTTTGTGCTTCTTCATCTGCTAATTGATCTAAGCTAAGGCCTTCCTGCAAAACAAAGCAGGCGCGATTTAAAATTTTATTAATTTCTCCTTCACTTAGAGAATTTAAAACAATAACTTGGCAACGGCTTAAAAGGGCACTGTTAATTTCAAAACTTGGATTTTCTGTAGTGGCTCCAATTAAAGTTAAGTCACCCTTTTCAACGTAAGGTAAAAGACAATCTTGCTGTGCTCGGTTGAGACGGTGTATTTCATCAATAAATAAAATTGTTTTTTCATTATTTCTTTGAAGTCTATATTTAGCCTTCTCACCTTCTTCTTTAAGCTCCTTAGCTCCTGTATCAATTGCTGATCTACTTACAAAATTAGACTTTGTTAGCTTAGAAATAAGTACGGCTAAAGAGGTTTTACCGCACCCAGGTGGCCCCCAAAGAATAAGACTATGAATTTTGTCTTTTAAAATCTGATTTTTAAGGCTTAACCCACCACTAATAATATTTTGATGCCCAACAAAGTGCTCAAAACTTTCAGGACGCACACGCTCAGAAAGTGGTCTTTCAATAAGACCTTCTTGAGTTGAATTAAAAGTAAATAAATCTTCCATTGATTTTAGTTTTTAGTCCCTAAAAGCCTAACTGACAACTAATTAATACCAAGCTTTAAAGTGCCTCTTGGGCTTTTACAAATGCCTTTTCGCGGTTAAGAATCTTTGGAGTTAGCATAATGACCAGCTCATTTTTATCTTTATTCTTTGTGGTTCCTTTAAAAATCCAACCAAGAAGCGGAATATCTTTCAAAAAGGGCACGCCCCCTTCTTGCTCACTCACATCAGATTGATAAATGCCACCAATAACAATGGTATCTCCGTTTTCAACAAGCACTTGTGTTGAAGCCTGTCTTTTACCAACTTCTTTTGCCCCAGTCACAGAATCAGCTGATTGCCCCTGAATATCCCTTGAAATTGCTAAATCCATAATCACTCCGCCATCAATAGTAATTTGCGGTTTAACTTTTAATTGTAATTTTAAATCTTGGAAGCTTGTTGATGTTGAAGTTCCTGAAGCCGTAGAAACAACCGTTCTAATAGGAAACTGTGTTGTCTGCTCAATAGTAGCTTCAACACGGTCCAGGGCAACAATTTTAGGAGAAGATAAAACCTTAATTTGATTTTCTTTTTCTAAAAGTGTGAGTGAAGTACTAAAATCTCCCGCTACATCAAGCACCCCTGTTGATACACTCAAAGAACCGCTGGTCGCTGTACCAGGTGCAAAAGTATAACTGTTTACACCCAAAGTTCTTTCAAATGTGTCTCTAGCCTCAATGATTTTTGCTTCAATTAAAACTTGTGGTGTTTGCGTATCAAGTTTTGCAATTAATGCTTTTACTTTAGATAAAACTTCAGGGATATCAGCAACCACAATGGTATTTGTTCTTTTATCTGCAGTTACTTTTCCTCTTGCAGTCAGTAAATCTTTTACTTGCGTAGATAACTCATCTGATTTTGCATAACTTATTGGGTAAACCTGCACACGAACGTTTTGCAAACTCTTTTGAGCATCTAACACTTCTCGCGCTGTTAGAGATTCTGTTTTAAGCGTTCTTAAACTTGCTACTCTTAAAATACTTCCGTTTCGAATATAGCCAAGTTGTTTGGATTGTAAAATAATAGCCAAGGCTTGGTCCCAAGGTACTTTTCTTAACTTCATTGTAACTTTACCTGTTACATCATCATCTAAAATAATATTTAAGCCACTTTCTTCAGAAATAAATTTAAAAACCTCTTTTACATCTTGATTAGTTACTTCAATGGAGATTTTTTTGCCGTAAAACTTATTTTGCCCAAGCAAAAATGAATCAAAAGATTTGTTACTCATGATTTGAGGGTCTTCCACTGTGGCACCTTGGGTATCTTGGGTTTCCCCCTCTTGCTGTCCTGGCTCAGCCGTTTGTTCTTCTTGCTGTGCTACTTGTTCTTGTGGTTGTGCTTCTGGAGAAAGGCCAGAGGCAGAGACACTTAATGTATTTGCATTTTGTAAAACTGCAGGCTCTACATTGGCTCTTAATTGCACAACAATGCGAACTATTTTATCCGCTCCTTTTGCTTGGTAAGCTTGAACACTGGCAATAGCACCTGGAAATTCTTTTGTAATATAAGGTCTTTTAAATTTTGCTGCTACAGTGGTGTTATTTAACTCAATAATAAACTGATTTGTATTATCATTTTTTCTAGTAGTAAAATTAACCTCTTTATTTGTCCTAATATTAACGGTTCCACCATTATCATTTGCATTAAAATCAAGAGCTGTAATTCTTGCTGGTTTTTCATCGGGCTGAGCTGCTAATTGCTCAGGTGGAGCAAGGGCTGCCTCTGATTGTAGCTCAGGTGGAGGCGCTTGGCCTTCTGCTTGAGCCTGCTCTTCTGGGTTAGGAGCAGGTGTTGCAAATTCATCAGCCATGTTTTGAGTTTGAGGATCATTTGTAGCAGGCGCTAACTCTTCATTAAGGGCTTGAAGATCTTGCTCGGTAGTGTCTGCGGAAGGTTGGGTGTCACCTTCCAAACTTGTTTCTGCAACATCTGGAAGATCTTGTGGTTTTGGACCTTTTGAAGCGCAACTTATAAGTGTGCTTGCCACTAAAAAAATCAAAACCGTTTTAAAAAATTTCATACTCAATCCTCCATGTCTGGCCCGAAGCCTCTAGCCGGCTCAGGCTTTGTCTGGCCCGAGGCCTCTGGCCTCTAGGCCTTTCTTTTATTCTGAAGATAACTTCATTACTTGTGTTTGATACATTGTTTTTCCGTCAAGCCCTTTAAAACTTTCAACAACGACTATTTCACCCTCTCTAATTCTAGCCACATAACCATTGTTGCGACCAATACGATCATTTACCTTAACTACATGTCCTTTTTGAGAAGCATCCATAATCATAGCCTTAGGGTTTGCTACATCCCAAATCACTCCCACAAGTCTTAGCTGATCAAGATCATATTTTTGAAGAGGAAGCTCCGGCCCGTAAGTATCCCCCACAACATCTTTCAATTGGTATGGCAAAAAAGGATCTTTTCTACCCGAAGGGTTGTAAGAGTAATTCTCAATAATTCCAGCAAGCGGACCCTCTTCAACCTTTGCTGCTGAAGTTAATTTGCTTTCATCTTGCGTGTGTACTTCTGAATTTTTTATTTCTTCTGCAGGTGCTGTTGGCTCCACAATCGCTTCTTGAGCATATAGAGAAGTAAAAACAAGGCCGCATAAGAAAAAAGTCATTAGCTTTTTCATGTTGACTCCTTGTACCTATATGCAACTAGTACACCTTTAAACTTCATCTGAGGGATTCCATCAAAAAACTTAGGGTCTGTTATTTCAACATTTCGAATATTAATAATTCTAGGAATTTTACTAACATAAGATAAAAACATAACTATTTGGGAGTAGCTCCCCTTAAGCTCAATCTCCATTGGTACTTCATCGTAAAAATCTTTTGCAATTACTTCTTTAGGTTTAAATTGTGAAAGTTGAACGCCAGCAGAACGTGCCTCTGAGTAAACCTTTTTTAAAAGATTTTGAATTTCAATTTCTTTTGGTAAGTAATCAAGAGCAAGACGTACCGTTTGGCTTACCTGCTCCACCTCTTCTTGAAACTTTGCTTTGTTATTAGTTTTTTCAATTGTTTGCTTTAATTTTTCCTGTGCCGCAGAAATGTCATTTTTAAGCTGCCTAATTTTGGGATTATTTGCTGGCTGCATACCAGATGAATAATAAATAGCCACGGCCGCAATAAGGCCAATGAAGAATATTTTTAGTTTTGATTGATAGACAATACTTTCCTTAAGGGCCATTATAAATTCTCCAGATTACATTTTATTTTAAATTTTTTTACTGCCCCATCTTGCTGCTTAAACTCTTCACTACCAATCAGAGTAACATTAGAAAAATAAATTGTTGTGCTCATAGCTTGCATAAATTCAGAAATCACGATGTCATCAACTGCCATACCTTCCATTTCTACTTTTTTATCTATAACTTTTAAACTTGTTAGCCACGCTTTAGGGGGAATAATTGTTTGAAGCATATCAAGGCTTTTAACATTCTTTAATCTTTCTTTGGAAAGCTGTTTAATAACCTCAAGCTGTGAGTTTAGCTTTCTTTTTTCCTCTTGAAATCTTTCAACCTCACTGATAACCGGGTCAAGAGATTTTAGTTTAGCTTGTAACGCTTCATGCTCACTTTGAAGATTCCTTAAATCTGCATCTGAAAGCATTTTTTGATATTTTTGGTAACCAAAAGCAAACACTATGGGTAAAATAAACAATACAAGTCTTATTGCCAAGCCACCCTCAGAAGCTGACACCTCAGCAGATGCAGAGGGGCTTGAACCAAATGTAAATCTTTTTTTAGGAGCTGCTATTTCACTAATATCTCTGAGTAGGTTTACTTTAATCATAAGTTGGTCTGCCTCATAGCAAGGCCTAAACCGATGCTGATAAATGGGCTTATTTGGTGAATAAAATCATCATTAAATGCCCTGTGATCATAACTGATTGTCTGAAAGGGATTAAAAGATTCAAGACCAACACCCAACACAGTTTGCATTTTTTCTCTAAGTGTTTTTAATGAGAATCCCCCTCCAGTAACAAAAAATTTGGATATGCTAACATCGCCTGCAGTTGCTAAATAAAAATCAAAACTTCTTCTTATTTCATCCGTGATTGACTCACATGTTAAGTTAATACTATCCATAACTTCTTGAGGAACTGGCTGGCCACGACCGGCAGATATTTTTAGCGCTTCTGCTTCATCAAAGCTGATTCCCATGGTTTTTTGAATGTCTGAGGTAAAAGTTATTCCTCCTACTGGTATATCTCTACAAAAGGTAACATCCCCATTTTCAATGACTACAAACTGAGTAAGGCTTGCCCCCATACTCATTAACCCAACAGTTCTTGGGCCGGTAGAAGCGTAGTTATAATTGTAACAATTACTTAAAGCAAAACCATTGACATCGGCGATGATGCAATTAAGTCCTGCCGCTTCGACAACCTCAGCGTACTTAAAAACAAGATCCTTTTTAGCAGCAATTAATAAAATATTCATTTGCTCTGAGCTGACTTGTGTGTTTTTAAGTAAAGAATATCCCAGGTTAATTTCATTAACGTCAAAAGGTATGTATTGTTCTGCTTCCCAACGTAACTGCTCAGCCAAAAGATTTTCTTCCATTCGCGGAACAGAAATTCTTTTTGTAATCATGGCTGTCCCACTAATACCAACCACTGTTTTTTTTCTTTTAGTTTTTGTTTGATTTACTAAATCAATAATAGCTTGTGTAACTTGCTCTGGCTGAATTATTTCTCCAGCATGAACTGCCCCGCGAGGGGTTGGCACATAACCAAAACTGGTAAGAGTTATTTTTCTAGTACCCTCAATTTCAACAAGCTTAATGGTGCTTGCACCTATATCGAGTCCTAATATTTTGTTTGATCCAAAAAACATTTAAATTGTTCCTTAGTGTTGTGCATCAAAGTAGCGTTATCTGGAACAAATCCCCACATTTAGTAGACCTAAATTTTGTATTCTTGTCAAATGACTTAGATTAATAAAAAGGAAAGAAAAACTGCAGGTATTTCTTAATTAACTCCTCACCCATAAAAAAGAAGCTAAAGGCAGCTAAACTCAAAAAGGGGCCAAAGGGAATAGAGGTTTTTAAAAGTCCTTGGCTGGACTTTTGTCTTATGCCCATTAAAATTCCTACTACCGAACCAAGCACACTGCTCACCAAGATGGTGTATATAACCGCTTGCCACCCCATAACAGCACCAATCCAGGCCAAAAGTTTGATGTCCCCCCCACCCATCCCCTCTTCTTTTTTTACGGCTGAATAAATAAAAGCTACCGTCCATAAAACTCCACCACCAGCTAAAAAACCCATAAGTGATGTTACGACTGTGCGATCCGGATTTACCCATGCTCCTAAAATGCCAATTAAAATTCCAGGCAAAGTAAAAACATCGGGAATAATGCGGTGATCAAAATCAATAAAGCTAATAACAAGCATTCCCCATGAAAGCACAACTGCCTCAACATAATTCCAAGTAAGGCCAAGTTTTAAAAATAGTGACACAAAAATCAAGGCACTCAAAAGTTCTATTAAAAATAATTTTTTGCCTATGGGTTTAGCACATTTCCTACAACGACCTTTTAAAACAAGATAGGAAATAAGAGGAATATTGTCATAAAACGCAATGGCAGTATTGCACTCTTGGCAAAAGCTTTTAGGAGAAATAATACTTTGCCCTTTCATGAGTCTAAGTACAACAACTCCGCCAAAGCTTCCAAAGCAGGCGCCTAAAACAAATAAAAATAAAATTAAGGTAAAATCAAACAAAGTCCCGCCTATTAAATACTTTATGAGTAATAAACATAAAAATTATTAGCCATACTAAAGTATAAACTAAAGATTTTAAAATAACCAAAGAAGAAATGGCATCTTGGTAAATAACTGCTTCTCTAAAATTAAGTCTTTCTAAATTTAAAAAATACTTTGAAAAAATGTCTCCAAACCTTTTATAAATTTCAATTTTACTTTTTTGGCTAAAAAAATGTAAATCACTCATAAAATGACCAATAATCCATGTTGAAATAGAAAATAAAACAGTGAGCACAGGTTTACAAAAAACGCCAAACATCATTGAAATTGATAAAAGCAGTTGGGCCTCTAAAAATACACCAATTGGAAATAGGAATAATTTTTAAAAGTAAAAAACTCAAATTTATAACAAACAATAAATAAAACTAAGGATAAAAAAGCATTAAGTAAAATTAAAACCAAACTTAAACCCAAATACTTACCAAATAAAAATTCAAACCGAGAGATAGGCTTACTTAGCAAAACAAGAACAGTTTGCCTTTCAATTTCACGCCATACAAGGCTTGAGCCTAAAAAAACAGCCAAACCACAACAAGAAATTTGTATAGCCATTAACCCCATGTTTGTAATGATTCTTTGTTGTTCTGCAAAGCTAAGAGCTCCCAAAAGATAGCTAAATGCAATTAAGAAGAAACTAAAAAACAATAAAAGATACAGCACTCGATCTCGAATCATTTCTTTAAACGTGTTAATAGCTATAAGAATAGATTTATTCAAACATCACCTCTTTTTAGCTTTAAAAATATTTCCTCTAAAGATGAGTTTGATTTATGCTTTTCCAGTAATGTTTTTACTTTGTCATGAGCAATAAGTTTTCCTTTATCAATGATAACAACTTCATCACAATATTTTTCAATATCTGAAATGAGATGAGTACTAAAAAATAAGGTGGCACCCGCTTTATGAATTTGTTGCATAAAATTAATTATTGCACTTCTTCCATCAGGATCAAGACCACTCATTGGCTCATCTAATATTAGAAGCTCAGGGTTATTAACCGTAGCTTGAATAAGCCCAACTCTCTGTAGCATTCCCTTGCTGTATTGCCTTAATTGCATTTTTGCAGCATTCTGGATATTAAATTTACTAAATAACTCTAAAATTTCAGATTCAGTTTTTTTAATATTAAAAATCTTTAAACAAAAATCTATAAATTCAATGCCCGTTAAATAGTCATAAAAATAAGGTCTCTCTGGCAAAAATCCGATTTTAGTTTTATCAACAATTTCAAAAGAACCGCTATCTGCTTTAATTAAATTTAGTAAAATTTTAAGCGTTGTTGTTTTACCCGCACCGTTGGCCCCCAAAAAACCTACCATTTTACCTTTTTCAACTTCAAAGCTTAGCTGGTTTAGAGCTAAATTTTTCTTCCGTAAAAAGGGAGAGTAAAAAGATTTAGTTAACTCATTTACTCTTATTGCGTGGTTCATTTTGTGTATTTTATAAGCTCTCTAACTGGATCATATTGTCTACTTGTAGCTAAAGCTAAAGAATCAGCTCCTATAAAATGCTTTAAGAGCTCTTTTTCTTCAGGGTTGTCTTGCATATCAATTAAAGTAAACATTAAATCATGTGTATAGCGAGGGTATTTTTCATAAAAATCCTCTCTCACACAAAGCGGGTCATTGGGGATGGGTTCACTGAGCCATAATATATTTATGTTTTTATTATAATTTTTATTTTTCAACCATGCCCCTGATTGCCCTTTTGCATCGTCAGAAAACACAGCAACAGCATCAACTTTATTTTTAAATAAAGCGTCTATGGTCGCTTCATGATTGCCATAAAATTTAATCTCAGAAAAGTATTTTTCAGGCTTAATACCTTTTTTTAAAAACATAGCTTTTGGGTATAAAAAGCCAGAAGCACTTTTTTCATCTACAAAGCCAATTTTTTTATTTTTCAAACCTTCAATGCTCTTAATGGCGGATTTTTTAAGTACTACTAGTGCACTGTAATAGTAGGGTGATTTCCATACTTTTTTTAAAAGTACTTTAGCATGGGCTTTTTTTTCTGCTTCTACGAAAGTTAGAGCTGAGAAAAATCCAAAATCAATTTTTTTATCTGCCATGGCCGTTACAAGCCCATCATAATTTGACGGCACAAACACCTCAACTTGAACATTTAATTTTTTTTCTAAAAATTGAGCAAAATCTGAGGCACTTTTTTTAATTTTTTCTGGATTTTCACCGGGAACAAACCCCATCACAATTTCTTTAGGGATCTCTGCATAGCAGATATTTAAAAATAGTAACGCTGTTAAAAAAATAAACTTCATAGTGGGTTCACTCTAATATTTTTGTTTGTTCTTTGGCTTTTTAAAAGTACTTTGACAAACGCTTTAGCTGCTGAAATTTCTGTTAAACAAGGGATGTTTTTTTCTAAACTTCCTCTTCTAATACTAAAGCTATCACTTACAGATTTAGAACCAGAAGTTGTATTAACAATAGCTTTTATGTCACCGCTTAATATCATATCAACGCAGTGAGGAGAGCCTTCACGTACCTTTTTAACGCTTTTTACTTTTAAGCCATTAGAATCAAAATACTCAGCAGTTCCTTTTGTAGCAATAATTTCATAACCTTCAGCTTCAAGTACTTTTGCAAGCTCA
Source organism: Oligoflexia bacterium (assembly GCA_016715815.1). Classification (GTDB taxonomy): domain Bacteria; phylum Bdellovibrionota; class Bdellovibrionia; order JABDDW01; family JABDDW01; genus JADJXN01. The sequence goes on along the minus strand of JADJXN010000001.1, from coordinate 365,976 downwards.
AGGCTTTCATCTTTGTCTTTATCTTTTATAGAAAAAAACACTTTCCCTGTTTGTGGAATTTTGTAACCTGAGCTTACAAAGGCTTTCTCTAATGCCTCTACGTATTCTGGAGGGTTTATACCATCTTGTGTTGAGCGCCCCATTGACTCACCAGTGGATCGCATTTCAGGGCCCAGTAAAATATCTGCTTCTCTAAATTTTTTAAATGGGAACACCACACCCTTAACTGAAATAGATTTTGTCTGTCGCCATGAATGGGTCACATGCAACTTTTGACCAAGTATGCATCTAACAGCTAACTTCACCAGCGGAATGCCCGTGGCCTTTGCAATAAAAGGCACTGAACGAGATGACCGAGGGTTTGCCTCAAGTACATAAACATCTCCATCTTTAATGGCTAGTTGCAGGTTTAAATGTCCTATAATTTTTAAGCTTAAACAAAGCTGCCGCGATAATTTTTCTATTTCATCTATTTTTACAGCGGCTATTCTCTGCGGAGGTAAAACTCCCATACTATCCCCACTATGAACTCCGGCACCCTCAATATGCTCAATAATTCCGCCAATAAATACCGTCTCCCCATCTGAAATTAGGTCTACATCTACCTCTAAAGCATTTTCTAAAAAATGATCTATAAAAAGAGGAGATGTTGCGCTTACTACATCTGGGTTTCTTCTAAAATAATCTTGAAGCTCCTCAGTTGAGCCAACAATTTCCATTTTTCTGCCACCTAAAACAAAACTAGGTCTACAAATAATGGGGTAACCAATTTTTTCTGCAGCCCTAAGGGCTTCAGTTACGTTTAAGACCGTTTGATGCTGTGGTATTTTTAAACCAAGTTTGGTGCAAAGCTTTGCAAAAAGTTCTCTATCTTCGGCAAGTTCAATTGTCTGAAGGCTTGAGCCTAAAATTTTATACCCTTCATTAATAATTGTAGGAGCTAGCTGAATAGGGGTTTGTCCGCCAAATTGAACGCAAACTCCTTTAGGGTTAACATAATTTAAAACCTCTAAAACATGTTCTTCTGTTAAAGGCTCAAAAAATAAAGCATCGCTTGTGTCATAATCTGTTGAAACTGTTTCCGGGTTGCTATTAATCATAATAGCATTCACATTATTTTCCTTTAAACCCTTAATGGCTCTCACACAACCATAATCAAATTCTATGGCCTGTCCAATTCTGTTAGGGCCACTTCCCAAAATAACAACTGGGTCTTTGAGTTTAAATTGGTCATTGGGCTTTTTATGATAGCTTGAATAATAATAAGGAGTCTCAGATGCAAATTCTCCACTACATGTATCCACCACCCAAAAGCCCGGCTGAATTTTATTATTTTTTCTAAAATTTCTTATTTGCTCAGTAGATATACCAGATAAAACGGATAGCCTTGAATCTGTTAAGCCTAATTTTTTATATTTATAAAGATGGTCATAATTTAAAACAGAGTTTGAATTAACAGATTTCTCAGCTTCAATTATTTCTTTTAGCTGTTCTAAAAACCAAGGAGTAATTTGGGTTAACTCATGAATTTTTTCTACACTCACCCCTTCACGAAGAGCTTGAGCTATATGATAAATTCTTTGGCTATTAGCAGAGCTCAGCTTTGCTTCAGAGTAAGTAACACTATCAAGACCACCGGTACCTTTTTCTAAGGAGCTCATGGCCTTCATAAAGCTTTCTTTAAACGTGCGGCCAATTCCCATGACCTCGCCAATACTTTTCATCTGTGTTGTAAGATGATCTTTAACCCCTGGGAATTTTTCAAAATTAAACCTGGGGATTTTTGTTACAACGTAGTCAAGGCTTGGCTCAAAACAACTTGGTGTTGTTTTTGTAATATCATTTAAAATTTCATCCAGCTCATAGCCAACCGCTAATTTTGCAGCAATTTTTGCAATTGGAAAACCTGTGGCTTTACTAGCAAGGGCGGAGCTTCTTGAAACACGTGGGTTCATTTCAATAACAATGCGCTCTCCATTTTGAGGGTTTACTGCAAATTGAATATTTGCTCCACCCGTTTCAACACCAATAACCTCAATAACTTTTCGCGCCTCATCTCGCATTTCTTGGTAGGCTTTATCAGTTAAAGTCATAATAGGGGCTATAGTGATACTATCGCCGGTGTGAACACCCATTGGATCAAAGTTTTCTATGGAGCAAATAACAACAAAAGTACCGCGTTTATCACGCATCACTTCAAGCTCAAACTCTTTCCAACCCAACACACTTTGCTCTACCAATACCTCTGAAGTAGGTGATTCACTTAGGCCATGTTCTAAAATATTTAAATACTCCTCAAGGCTATAAGCTATTCCACCACCAGAGCCACCCAAGGTAAAACTGGGACGTAAAATTATTGGAAAGCCTATTTCTTCTGCTGCAAGTTTGCCTTGCTCTAAGGTTTTAACAGTAATACTTTTTGGAACTTTGGCTCCAATTTGCGCCATTAGATTTTTAAAAATTTCTCTATCTTCTGCTTTTTTAATAGACTCTACGTTAGCCCCTAAAAGCTCAACATTATATTTTTGAAGAACCCCTGCTTCATGTAAAGAAATAGCACAATTTAAAGCTGTCTGACCACCAAGGGTGGGAATAATGGCATCAGGCTTTTCTTTTTCAATTATTTTTTCTAAATAACTAACCTCAAGTGGCTCAATATAAACTTTATCTGCGGTTTCAGGATCCGTCATGATGGTGGCAGGATTTGAATTAACTAAAATAACTTCATAACCTTCAGATCTTAAGGCTTTACAAGCTTGGGTTCCAGAATAATCAAACTCACAGGCTTGACCAATAACAATAGGGCCACTGCCTAATAGCATGATTTTTTTAATGTCTTCTCTTTTACTCAAATTCTTAATCTTCCATCATTTGAATAAATAAACTCTAATTTGATGTGTTTATATTGCTCAAACTTGTAACGCATTTTTAAAAGCTTCAGCATGATTGCTTCTTTATGGTTTTGGTCCAAGTGGCGTACTTGTTTCACTTCCCTTTCAATAAATTTTCTTGCTTCCACTGGGTGAAAACAAAAACCACGGCTAAATGTCCAAGATTTGCCATCAGGAATGAGGCGGGCTTCAAAAATTTCGTCTTCATTAAACCCAGCTGTGAGGTTAGAGTTTTCTATAATCATTTTCTTTTTTGTAAATAAATCTCTAACCACAACGTCATTATCTTTTAATTTAATAAATTCAAACAGGCTGTGGTGTGTTTTTGTTAAATTCTCATAGGCCTCTCTTGAATCAACAGGTATACGATCAAGATTTTTATGATAAAAATGGTTCACCGGCGGCATGTGCACATCAGATAGCTCACGGGAAAACATATACCAATCTAAAAATTGAGACATACGCGTTTCAAAACTGACATTTTCTTCATCAATAATTCCAGCTCGTTCAAAAAACTCCCGTTTTGCGTCCAAAGCTTCTTGTTGGTAGTCATCACTGGTGTAGAGTTGTATGAGTTGTTCTAATATTTTTTCATTTTCTATCATAAAATCTTCTTTGCAAAATAGTCAAAAAGTACCCTTGAATCATGGGGCCCAGGTCCTGCTTCTGGGTGGTACTGCACACTCCAAGCTTGGAGTTTTTGAGCCTCAATACCTTCAATGGTATTATCGTAGAGATTAATTTGACTCTTTTTAACCCCTAAAGGCAAGTCTTCACTAACAGCATAACCATGATTTTGTGAGGTCATATAAATCTCGCCTGTTTCAAGATTTTTAACAGGATGGTTTGAGCCCCTATGGCCAAATTTTAATTTATACGTTTTCCCACCAAGAGCTAGGGCTAAAATTTGATGCCCCATACAAATTCCAAATATAGGAATTTGACCTAAAATTTTCTTTACTTGCTCTACAGCACCCACTACATCCGTAGGGTTTCCCGGTCCATTACTAAGTACAATTCCTTGTGGAGCCCAATCTAATATGGTTTTAGATGATGCTCTTGAATTAAAAATAGCCACTTCACTAAAACGACTTACTAGTTGCTCTGTAATACTACCTTTTGCGCCAAAATCATAAATAGCCACTCGCCCTTTTGGGCCCTGGCCCTTTAAAAATATAGTTTCTTTAGTGGAGGTTTCATAAACCCAATCTTTAGCTACTTTTTTCTTTTTTTCTTCAATAAGAGGGAGTGACTTTTCAATAGCCTCTTCAGAATTTCTTGCAACAACAATAGCTCCCCAAGGAGTGCCTTGTTCTCTTATGTGTAATGTAAGCAAGCGAGTATCTATTTCAGAGAGTGCTGGAATTTTATATTCTGCTAGTTCTTCTGAAAGCTGCCCCCTTGATTGATCCTGAGTTTGGTTAAGCTGTAAGCAAATAAAACCTTGGGCCCAAATTTGATCAGATTCGCGTTCCGTATTAGCAACCCCGTAGTTGCCTTGCTCAGGGGCCGTCATAACTATAATTTGCTGATAATAACTTGGGTCAGTTAGAATTTCTTGGTAGCCCACCATAGAGGTATTAAAAACAACTTCCCCAACTGCTGGCCAGTTTGATTGGCCATGGAATTTTCCTTCAAAAACAGTTTTATCTTGAAGTACTAAAAAACCTTTCATTCTAAAATTCCCTTTTCAACATCAAAAACTTTAACCCCATTTACAAATGTGGCCACCACCTTGGCATTAAACTTTGCTCCATTAAATGGACTGTATTTTGATTTAGAAAAAAACTTATTTGTATCAACCTGCCAAGCAAGATTTAAGTTTATGGCTGTTAAATCTGCCTTCATAGATTTTTTAAGCTGCCCACGATCACTAAATTTAAATATTTTAGCAGGGGAAAGAGTAAGACTCTCAACAAGTCTTTCAAGGCTAAGCTCTCTTTTTTCAACTATTGAATAGGTTGATGAAAATGTAGTTTCTAATGAGCTAGCCCCACTTAATGCTAATTCAAATTCAATATCTTTATCTTCTTCACTATGAGGTGTATGCCCTGAAGTTAAGCAGTCAATCACTCCTGATTGAAGGGCACTAACTAAATGTGTGCGATCTTTTTCTGCTCTTAATGGAGGAGAAAGTTTAAAAGCTGTGTCGTAAAATTTTAGGTTTTCCTCAGTAAGTAAAAGGTGCTGTGCAGTTACACTTGCTGTTACTGGCAAGCCACGCGCTTTAGCATGAGCTAAAACTTCAATGGCTCCATGGGATGAAAGATTATTAAGATGCAACTTGGAATTTGTATGAGCACATAAGCTAATATCTCTTGAAACTATGACATCTTCTGCTGCATTTGGAATTCCACGTAAACCAATTTGAGAACTAACTTCGCCCTCATTCATAACCCCAAGGCCTACAAGATTAACATCTTCACAATGCTCTACCACTGGAACATCATATGTTTTTAAATACTCTAAAGTTTTTCTTAAAAGGTAAGCATTCATGACTGTCTTATTTCCATCACTCAATGCCACGCAGCCTGCTTTTATCATAGAGTCAATGGCCGCCATATTTTGTCCATTTAATTTCTCACTTATAGCTCCAATGGGATGCACTTTAATTACAGCTGTGGTATTTATTTTTTCCTGAATGTATTGAGTAACAAAACCTGAATCATTCACGGGGTTTGTTTGAGGACTCATACAAACCGTAGTAAAACCGCCAGCTGCTGCTGCATGACTTCCCGATTGAATACTTTCTTTTTGTTCAAAACCTGGCTCACCAAGCTGGCAGCTTATATCAATAAAACCTGGAGTTAAAAGTGCGCCGTGTAGATCTATCACCTCGCCAGAGTCTGCATTTTTTCCTTTAATGACATCAATAATTAAATCCCCCTCTACAACCACACTACCTTGAGTGTTAAGGTTTAAGCTGGGATCAAAGAGATGGGCATTTTTAAATGTTTTTGTTTTCACCTTGGAACCCCCATAACTTCAGACAAAAGCACAGATCTCATTAGTGCACCATTAGAAACTTGCTCCATCACTTTTGAACGCTCATCACGAAACACGGCAGAAATAAACTCCACCCCCCTATTAACTGGACCAGGGTGTAAGATAATAGCATCCTTTCTGATGGCTTTTAATCTTTCAAAAGTAATTCCAAAAAGTGAAGAGTATTCTTTTAATGAAGGCACTTGATATGAGCTTTGCCTTTCAAGTTGCATTCTTAAACTCATGACTACATTGGCTTGGGCTATCACCTCATCAAGGTTGTGACTTATTTTTACTCCCCAGGCTTGAGCAAAAGGCGGTATCAGAGTTGGTGGCGCACAAATTGTAATTTTAGCACCCAGCATTTTTAAACACTTAATATTACTTCTAGCAACTCTGGAGTGGGCAATGTCTCCAATGATAAGTATCTCAAGATTCTTAAAGTCATTAAATCTTTCCCAAATTGTGTAAGCATCAAGTAAGGCTTGTGTTGGATGCGCATGAAAACCGTCACCAGCATTGATAACAGGAATTTTTATCAGCTGACTTATTTTATAAGGAATTCCGCTTCCACCATGACGCACCACCATAGCATCAGGCTTTAATGCTTCAATATTTTTTGCTGTATCAAAAACGGTTTCACCCTTCTTAACACTGCTCTCATTAACACTAAAATTAAGTACTCTTAGGCCCAATCTAAATGCTGCCATTTCAAAGCTGGTTCGGGTTCTTGTTGAAGGTTCAAAGAACATCAAAGCAACACTTTTGGATAAATTTTGAGAAAAATCTACCCCATGTGGTTTTGCTTGCTCTTTTAATTTTTTGGTTTCTTTTAGGAGAAAAAATACCTCGTCGCTGTTTAGATCTGAAACGTCAAGTATTGAGCGTGCTGACAAAGCCATTATGTCCAAAGTTATTAAAATTACAGGCCTTTGTCAATGAGCTGAAGCACTCTTTCCCATCTCAATTTTCTATTATCCCAATCTATTGAAAGCCAAATCATAAAAGCTCTAGCCTCAACAGATTCAAGTGAAATTAAACCCCAGTAGCGGCTATCTTCAGATGAATCCCTATTATCCCCTAACACATAAAGCTTACCTTCAGGAATGACAATGGGCTTTGTTGTTTCCTTATCTTGCCCCCGTCTAAACATGACATGGTGCTTGTGGCCCTCAAATTCCTCAATAAATACCTGGTAGTAGTCATGAAGTTTACCAACGCCTAAGTCTTGGGCATGAACTGGGGTATACTTTGATGGCTTTTTATTAATTAAAAGCATTCTATTTTTAATTTCAATTCGATCCCCAGGTACTCCCACTACTCTTTTAATTAATGAGATTTTAGAATCCTCAGGAGATTTAAAAATAATCACATCTCCTCTTTGTGGGAGAGTTGGCTTAATTATTTTAAAATTTGTAAAAGGAAGCCTTAGGCCAAAGGGAATTTTATAGCTAAAAATAAGATCCCCTATTCTTAAAGTTGGAACCATTGAGCTTGTTGGAATTTTGTAGGCCGCCATGACAAAACTGCGAACTAAAAGAGCAATTAAAACCGCAACTAGAGCACTCTCAGTGTACTCATATAAGAGGCTTTTTTCTTGGCGCTTTTTCATTTTACGTTATGAAAGAATCTTTGAACCCTAGTGGTTAATGGGTTACACAAAAAACTCATAACCCCTGGGAAAGTTTCATCACAAGAAAGCCACACAAACATAGCTCTCCCCACAAGATTTTGCATAGGAACATAACCCCAGTAGCGACTATCATTTGAGAAATCTCTATTATCCCCCATAACAAATAATGAGTCTTCTGGAATTTCTTGGTTTTCAACTTGAGCATGAATTGAGTCTTTTTGAACCATCATAGGGTGAGAATATGATGGGTTGAGCTGCTCTTGGTAGACTTGAAATGATTCTTTTCCCCCTCTTAGCTCTTCTTCTTTAATTAAATTTAAAAGCTTCTCACCTTCAGGGTGAGTTTCTGTTTTTATTTTCTCACCATTAACAACAAGCTGATTTCCATCCCAAGAAATTTTATCTCCAGGTACTCCAACTACTCTTTTAATAAAAAATGTACTTGGGTCCTCCGGATATTTAAAGACAATGACATCCCCTCGCTCGGGGTTTTTAAATTTAACCATCCATCTTTCTGTAAATGGAAATCTAACTCCATAAACAAGTTTATTTACAAAAATATGGTCATGAATCAATAAAGTTGGAAGCATACTGCCTGAGGGAATGACGTAGGCTTCTATGAGCAACCAACGAATTGTGAGCGCTAAAAGAGCTGCTAAAAAAAGAGAGCCAATGCCGTCGTTCCAAGTGCCACGCTTATCTGCTTTTTTTACCTTAGGCTTGGATTTAAATATTTTTTTTAGAAAATCCATTAATCCTCCACTTTTAAAATGGCTAAAAAAGCTTCTTGTGGAACCTCAACAGTTCCTACTTGTTTCATACGCTTTTTACCTTCTTTTTGCTTTTCTAAAAGCTTTCTCTTTCTAGTAATATCACCACCATAACATTTTGCTGTCACGTCTTTTCTTAAAGCTCCAAGGGTTTCTCGGGCAATGACTTTAGAGCCAATAGAGGCTTGAATAGCAATTTGAAACTGCTGACGGCTGAGTAGTTCCTTAAGTTTTTCACACAGTTTACGCCCTCGTGAATACGCTTTACTGTCATGCACAATAAGGGAAAGTGCATCTACTGCCTCACCATTAAGCATGATGTCAAGTTTGACTAATTTAGACTCTCTAAACTCAGTGAATTCATAATCTAAAGAGGCATAGCCTTTAGATATACTTTTTAATTTGTCATAAAAATCCATTACCACTTCGTTTAGTGGCAACTCATAAATAATAATGGCCTTAGTGGGTGTTGTATATTCTAGTTTTTTCTGCACTCCCCTTTTTTCTTCACAAAGTTTTAATAAACCACCAATAAATTCTGAAGGTGTATGTATGGTTGCTTGTATAAGTGGCTCTTCAAATTTTGCAATTTTTGTGGGCTCAGGAAGATCTGCCGGGTTTTCAAGCTCCATAATCTGGCCATCTGTTTTTGTAACTTTATAAACAACGCTCGGAGCTGTGGTAATAAGATTTAAGTTGTATTCTCTTTCTAAGCGTTCTTGGATAATTTCCATGTGTAAAAGTCCCAAAAAGCCACATCTAAAACCAAAACCAAGAGCTAAAGATGTTTCTGGCTCAAAGGTAAAACTTGAATCATTTAATGCTAATTTTTCTAAAGCTTCTCTTAAATTTTCATAATCAGTGCTCTCCACCGGGAAGATTCCGCTAAAAACCATGGGCTTTACGTTTTTAAAACCTTTAAGCATTTCTTTGGCTGGGTTTTTTGCGTCTGTGACGGTGTCACCAATTTTTGTATCATGCACGTCTTTAATATTAGCTATAACAAAACCTACTTCACCGGATTTTAATTCTTCTAAATTTTGAGCAAAGGGCATAAAGGCTCCCACTTTTTGCACTTCAAAATCTTTTCCCACACTCATGAGTCTTATTTTTTGCCCAGGTTTAATTAGGCCATCAACAACGCGTACTAAAATAACAACGCCTTGATAAGGGTCAAACCAACTATCAAAAATTAAGGCCCTTACTACGTCGGGGTTTAAAACTTTTGGTGGAGGTACCTTTTGAACAACAGCTTCTAAAATTTCCTCAATCCCTACTTTTTCTTTAGCACTTGCTAAAATGGCCTCTGAGGCATCTATTCCAATAGTGTCTTCAATTTGCTGGCGAACTCCGTCTGGATCTGCCGAAGGAAGATCAATTTTATTAAGCACTGGTATAATTTCTAAATTATTATCAATGGCCATGTAAACATTGGCCAAAGTTTGCGCTTCTACACCTTGAGATGCATCCACCACTAAAACGGCACCTTCACAAGCAGCAAGTGAGCGTGAAACCTCATAAGAAAAATCAACATGCCCCGGGGTATCTATTAAGTTGAGTTGATAGGTATTTCCGTCTTTTGCTTTGTAATTAAGCCGCACGGTCTGAGCTTTAATGGTGATTCCGCGCTCACGCTCAAGCTCCATGTTATCTAAAAACTGATCTTTACGTTCTCGCTGAGTTAAAGCGCCGGTAAATTCAATAAGCCCGTCAGCTAAAGTACTTTTACCGTGATCAATGTGCGCAATAATTGAAAAATTGCGAATAGTTTCTAGATGTTGCATTTACTTGCTTAAGGGCTTTCTTATGTTCCCTCAGCGTAAGCTTTTGCGTAGCGCACTTGCTCAGGGGTTAGCTTATCAATACTGTAACCTTGTGTTCTAAGTTTAATGCCGGCAAGCATTTGATCTTGCTCTTCAGTGATGTCATGCACACCTGGCTTCATAGCTTTTCCGTCCTGAGCTAATTTAACCATTCCTAAAAATTGGTTAGCAAAACTCATATCCATAACTTCTGATGGATGCCCTTCAGCGGCAGCCAAATTAACTAAGCGGCCTTGAGCTAGAAGATAAATTCTTCTACCATTTTTAAGTGTATACTCTTCGCAGTTGGGGCGAATGGTTCGCTTTGATTCACATAAAGATTCAAGATCAGGAATGTTAATTTCACAATCATAGTGGCCAGTGTTACAAACAATGGCGCCATCTTTCATCACTTCAAAGTGACGTTTTACTAAAACATCTTTCATACCAGTGGCTGTAATAAAAATATCACCGTGCTTTGCTGCTTCATCCATTTGCATAACTCTGTGGCCATCTAAAGTAGCTTTTAAAGCAGCTGTTGGTTTAATTTCCGTGACAATAACATTTGCTCCCATGCCTTTTGCACGCTCAGAGCACCCCTTACCACAATGCCCGTAACCTGCTGATACAAATGTTTTACCAGCTACTAAAACTGAAGTTGCACGAATCACTCCGTCCCAGCTTGATTGGCCTGTACCATAAACATTGTCAAAATCCCATTTTGTTTCTGCATCGTTAATAGCAATTACGGGGTATTTTAAAGCGCCTTCATCAGCCATTGCACGAAGTCTGTGTACTCCTGTTGTTGTTTCCTCTGTGCCACCAATAACATCTTTAATGTATTCAGGCTTTCGTGTGTGAACGGTCATAATTAAATCTGCACCGTCGTCTAAAGTCAGTGTTGGTCTAAATTCTAAAGTTTTTTCTATGCACCAGTAAAACTCATCTCGAGAAAGTCCGTTCCAAGCATAAATGCTAATTCCGTTTTTAGCTAAAGCTGCAGCCACGGCATCATTTGTTGAAAGAGGGTTACAACCTGACCAGCTAATTTCTGCGCCTGCTTCACGTAATGTTTCAATCAACACTGCAGTTTCTTTTGTCACATGAAGACAACCAGCAATGCGCTGTCCTTTAAGGGGTTTTGTTTTTGAGTATTGTTTTCTAAATTCCATCATTACAGGCATGCGGCTTTCTGCCCATTGAATATCTAAGCGGCCTTGTTCTGCCAATGAAAGATCTTTAACTTTATAATTTTGTGACATTGAATTTCTCCCTAACTTTTTTAAAAAATTAAACACGTTTATAATAGTTTTTTAAGAGCGTCTACTTTATCAAGTTTTTCCCAAGTAAAGCTGGCTTCACTTCTTCCAAAATGCCCGTAGCTGGCTGTTGGTAAATAGCGTGGTTTTAATAAATCATAGGCTTCAATAATGGCAGCGGGTCTTAAATCCCATAATTCATTCACAGCTTTATTTAGTTTAACAGGGTCTACTTTTTCTGTTCCAAAAGTTTCAACCATCAAAGACGTGGGCTTTGCCACACCGATGGCATAAGACACTTGCACCAGGCATCTCTCTGCTGCACCACTAGCTACAATGTTTTTAGCCACATGCCTGACCGCATAACAAGCAGACCTATCCACTTTTGATGGATCTTTTCCTGAAAAAGCTCCACCACCATGGCCACCGTGGCCGCCGTAGGTATCAACAATAATTTTTCTGCCTGTTAAGCCTGCATCACCTTGGGGACCTCCAATAACAAAGCGGCCAGTAGGGTTAACAAAGATTTTTGTGTTTTTATCTATCAAATTTGCTGGCACTGCCTTTTTAATTACATGCTCAAGCACATCTTCACGGATTTGGTTAAGGCTCACATCTGGGTGATGTTGAGTTGAAAGTACAATGGCATCGGCCCTTACAGGCACACCGGCTTTATACTCAATTGTCACCTGGGATTTACCATCTGGTCTTAAATATTTTAATTCTTTTGATTTTCTAACATCGGCTAATTTACGAGTTAATTTGTGTGCAAGGCTTATTGTTAAAGGCATTAGCTCTGGGGTTTCATTAATGGCATAACCAAACATCATGCCCTGATCGCCAGCCCCTTGTTCTTTATCAGATTTAGTATCAACACCCATGGCAATATCAGGAGATTGGCGGCCAATACTTGTTAAAACAGCACAAGAATTGCCATCAAAACCAAGCTCAGCAGAATCGTATCCTATTTTTTTAATTACACCACGTGCAATCTCAGCCATATCAACAAAGGCCTTTGTTGTTATCTCGCCCGCAATAACCGCAACACCTGTGGTGCATAAAGTTTCGCAAGCTACACGTGAGTGAGGGTCTTTTTCTAAAAGAGCATCTAAAACTGCATCACTGATTTGATCTGATACTTTATCCGGATGGCCCTCAGTAACAGATTCACTGGTGAAAAAGTAATCCTTTTTTCCAAAAGAAGACATGAAATAACTCCTCGTCATTATGGTTTTTTATTAAGACGAGGAAGTTATTTCAAACTTTTATGCTTTGGTCAAATTTAATTAGCCTTTTTGTTCAGCTTTTCAAAAGTATCAACACCTGCAATGTCACTATAAAGCTCTGTAAAATCTGGCTTTGCGGCATGGTGTTTTTGTATTTTCATTTTTTTCTTTTCTAACTGTCTTTCAAGCTTTCCAATAGCCTTATCAATGGCAGTATAAAGGTCAGATTCCTTTGCTTTACTTACAAAGTGACCTCCTCCTGCGTCAAAAATAATCTCAGCTTGAAACTCATGCCTATTATGAGACTCAAAAATAAAGTTGAATCTTGGCTCTTTATGAAGAGCATATTTCATCAACTTCTCGGTTCTATGTTTTGAATATTCTTGAATGGATTCAAGGGCTTCCATGTGTTTAAAAGTGAATTTGTATATCATGGTGACCTCCTAGTATTAATTTGTAAACTATTCGGAAAAAATCAAGGCAGTCTTAAGCCTAGGCTGATGTTTTTTTCATATTTAAAGCAGTTGTAACGTTTCGCGTTATTAGAAATACTTCTTTCGGCGGCTACTGGGTAAAATTCCTAAAATATCGCGGTATTTTGCTACAGTTCTACGGGCTATATCAATTCCTGCCTGGGCCCTTAGCATTTCAACAATTTTTTGGTCAGAATAGGGGTTTTTAGGGTCTTCTTTTGAGACAAGCTCTTTAATTTTTTCTTTTACACTCTCAGATGCTAATGAATCTCCATCGGTTTTATTAATACCACTGTTGAAAAAATATTTTAGCTCAAAAATTCCCCGAGGTGTGTGCACATATTTAGATGTGGTAACACGGCTCACAGTAGACTCATGCATACCAATATCATTGGCAATATCTCTTAAGATCATAGGTTTTAAATGTTCTAAGCCCTTTTCAAAAAAATCTTTTTGGTGGCGCACAATACTTTCAGTAACTTTATAAATTGTGCGTTGGCGCTGGTGAATGGATTTTATAAGCCACACAGCTGAGCGTAATTTTTCTTGAATATATTCTTTAGTCACACTGCTGGACCCTTTACCAGAGAGAACGTTTTTATAAAAATTTGAAATTCTTAAGCGTGGCAAACCGTCTTCATTTAAAGAAACAACATACTCATCACCTACTTTGTAAACATAAACATCAGGGGTGACATATTGTGTTTCTTGAGTAGCAAACATTCTTCCTGGTTTTGGCTCCATTTCAAAAATGATTTTACAAATCTCTATAATTTCTTGCAGAGATTTACCCATTGTTTTTGCAATGCCTTCAAAATTTTTCTTCTCTAAATCTTTCATGTGGTTTTTAATAACGTGCACTACATCATTTGTGTCTTCACCTAAAACTTTTGCTTGAATAAGAAGACATTCTTCTAAGGATCTTGTTCCCACACCAGGGGGGTCAAACTCATGTACAAGAGCTAAAATACTTTCTAATTCTTCATCAGAAAGAGCTTCCTCTTCTGGACAGGCTTCTCTTAGGGGAACATTAAGGTAACCATCATCATCAATATTACCAATAATTTTTGTAGCTACTCGCTCTTCTTCTTCACTAAAACCAGACATCTTTACTTGCCAGAGTAAATACTCTTGTAAGGTTTCATGGCGAGTAATAAGGTTTTCATAGTTTTGAACTTCTTCGTTGTTAAAATTAGATTGGCTTGATTGGCTTTGTTTAAAATTATCTTCCGTGTAGTTTTCCCAATCAAATTCTCCTTCTTCTTTTTTGGGGTCTTGGGCTACAGCATCATCAGCTGTATTTTCAGTCATGTCTAATTTTTCTGTTTCTTTTAAACCTTCATCATCTTCAACAGAATCTGTATCTAAAACCTCTTCTAAAACGGGGTTTTCCTCTAGCTCTTTTGTGATTGTTGTTTCAAGTTCTAAGCGTGAGAGCTGCAATAATTTAATGGCTTGCTGCAATTGAGGAGTCATCCTTAATTGCTGAGATAATTTTAAAGACTGTTTTAATTCAAATGCCATTTTCCCTCTTACAAACTAAACTTTTCACCAAGATAAAATTTTCTTGCCACTTCTGATTCTGCTATTTCTTGGGCAGTGCCGGTTACCTGGATTTTGCCCTCTTTTAAAATATAGGCTCTATCGCAAATGCGAAGAGTTTCTCTTACATTGTGATCAGTTATCAGTATACCAATATTTCTCTTTTTTAGCCCCTCAATAATGATTTGAATATCCCCTACAGCAATGGGGTCAATCCCAGCAAAGGGCTCGTCTAAGAGCAAAAATAAGGGGTTTCCAGCAAGAGCGCGTGCAATCTCTACACGACGCCTTTCTCCACCAGAAAGAGAATAGGCATAACTTCTTCTAACATGGCCAATTTTAAAATCATTTAGAAGCTCCTCTAGTCTTTCAGCCTTTTCTGCCCCCTCATAGCCATGGGCTTCAAGTCCAACTAAAATATTATCTTCAACTGTGAGTTTTCTAAAAACACTTGGCTCTTGGGGAAGATAACTTACCCCCATGCGCGCTCTTTCAAACATAGCCTTTCGGCCAATACTTATATCATCAAGTTTTACATCACCATGGTCGGGCTTAATTAACCCCACGACCATGTAGAAACTTGTGGTTTTACCAGCTCCGTTGGGGCCCAAGAGCCCAACAATTTGACCTGATGTAACGGTGAAACTAACACCATCTACAACAGTGCGCTTTTTAAATGATTTAGAAATATTTTCTATTGCAAGTAGGCTCATGGTTTTGTTCCCTCTTTGTTTTCTACTTTTGCTTTTGCTCTAAGTACTTTTACTTGTTTACCACCATCAAGAAGATGAATTTCCTCACCCCTTAGCTCATTATTATTTTGTATAACCCTAGGGTTTCCACTTAATACATACTCGTTTTTAGAGAAAATAACTTTTGCTTTTTCTGAAGTAGCAAACCTTTCTTGGTCTGTCACTCGAACATCTTTTTGCATCAATAAGGAATCTAGTTTTTTTGTTTTCTTATCAAATTCAAAATCTGCAATGGCTCCTGTCATGCGCACTCCTTCAAGATCAACCTGAACATCTTTTTCAAAGCGCGCCAAATTATGTCTTCCTTCAATGCGTGCAATTTCTGATTTTATATTCATATCTTTATTTTTTTGCACTTCACGAACGGCTTTCACGTCTTTTTTCAAATCTACAATATTGTTATTTAAATTGGCATTAAAACCATAAGCAGTAAGTTCAAACTTACCCTCACTTTTAGGGCCAAGAACCTCGACAAACCTATCTGTGTAGAGCTGTCTTGATTTTGAATTAAACTTTACCATATCTGTTTTAATTGTAAAACCCTCAGAAGTTTCCATTAAAACGTTTCCAAAAATTTCCATGTTTTTTGTTTCAAGCTCAATACTTCCCTTATCTCCGGTTACTTTATAAAAAGCATCTCCCTCACCATAATACTTTGTAGTTACTCCTTGCATTTTCCATGTGCCTTTTTCTTTATAACCTTGGGCAGTCAGTGCTTCAAGCTCCCACTCTTTTCCAGCTTTTCCGGCTTCGACTAAACGCACCCCTCGCATAAGTTGTGCTGTTGTATGTACTTGCGAAGGACCTTTGTTAGAATTTTGAGATGATTCGTCCTGGTCATGACTGACATGTTTAACTTCTTCTTTTTTACCTAATTTTTTTGGGGCTATGGTGAGAATTTCCATTCCTAATAATACAAATAAAAAAAATAGGCCCCATTTTTTTAGTTTTCTCATGCCCACTTTACCATGTTATTTTACGCACTCTAGTATTTTACTAGAAAATACCACTTTAGCTACTTTTGCTTGGTTAATGATAGCACCTTAACAAACTCGATTTAAGCATAAATAATCACCCTAACCAGACTGGTATAAACATAAATAACTACTGGATGAAAGTATTAATTTAAATGAGGCGTGTGCGTTATCTTTATTTCTATATTATAAACTGAGTTTACACTTTGGTCACAAATCTTCTCTAAAGCTTCTTTTTTTACTCAATCAGTATATTGTTATCCACCCTTTGCTTAAAAGTAATTTCTTGTATTAATACCATCGCTCACATATATTTACGCTTAAAAGCTTAAAGGGAAAACAAAGTCAGAGACAAATAAGTGTATAAGGGTTTAAAGCAAACAAAATTTCAGACAAAAGAATTTAAATCACAGCTTTTTTTTGGTGGCTCACTCACTACTAAAAGGGCGCATCGCACAGCACGCCCACTATCAACCAGATACCCAATTCATTTGGTTTTACGTTCATCAAAGGCGGTTGGCAAAAACTCATTTTGGGAAAAGAAAAACAAGTTTTTAATTAAGCAGGCATTAAATAAGTTTTCACTTAGGTGGGGCATAAAAATAATTAATTGTGCTAATGTGGGCAATCATTTGCATTTATATATGCAGCTTTCAAACCGCTTCACCTATGAAAAATTCATTCGCTCCCTAACTGGTACATTAGCTCTTCAAATAACAAGACATAATAAAAATTTAGGGGAAGGAGCAAAGAATTTTTGGGATTATCGCCCATATACACGCATTGTCATTGGTGAAAAAGCACACTTGGTAATGAAAGATTATTTGCTTATAAATCAAATGGAAGGTTTGGGTGCCAGTCGTTTTCAAGCTAAAATATATTTATTAAGAGAACACGAAAAATGTTGATTACCGTGCGCTAAAGCCCAAACATAATTTTTAAAGTATTTTAAGCCGGTAGCCATTTGCCCCCAATAAACCAAAGCTTGTAGCCAAAGTGCACCTTGTTAAAGGCTTAAATCAAAATTAGCTGCACAAGGCTAAGTCTGATAGCAAATTTAATTTGGTCTTAAGCTTGCAAACTTAATTTTTTGGGTAAAACATTTGCTCACGCAAAAAAAAAGGGGGGGGGAACAATGCGCGCACTACAAATTCCAAAATTATTTTTATTAATTGCAACCTTAGTTATGGCGGCCATGCCGCTGGCAAAATCTGAAGCCAGAGGATTTGATGAAATTATTCGCTCAGGCCTCACGTTGTCAGAGCAACAAGAACTACAGAGATTAAGTTATGAACAAGGTTCTCTTCAAGGCCAAGTTCATAACTTAACTCAAGAGCTAAATACACTGAACTACTCAGTCTCTAATTTAAGTCAAGAAGTGGAGCGTTTAAGATATTCTTATCAGGAAGCAAATAGAGATTACAGGGAAGCGGCAGTTCAAATTCGCCGCTCACAAGAAGAAATTGCAAGATTAAGGCGGCAACTTCAAGAAGCTAGACTTAGACGCGAGCAACAAATTAACCAATTACAAGCACAAATTAATCAAATTCGCTCTCAGTTGTCTTCACAAAGCTCTAATATTGCTAACCTAGAGAGAGAGCTGCAAAATATTTATAACACTCGCAATCCTGCAGGTATTCCACCACTTCAAAGTGAGATTTCAAGTTTGCAATCTCAAAAAGCACCTCATCAGGCAAACTACAACCGCGCTCTTGAAGATTTAAAGAGATGGGCTCACGTTAGCGAGGAGGATTGCCGCCAAAGTATTATATGCTACTCACAACGTATGCAGGCCCAAGAAGCGCGAGATAGAGCAAAGGCTCAGCTAGATAAAATAGATCAACAAATTTCAGCAAAACAAAATGAAATTAACAGGCTTAATGGCATTGAAAGAGCCTATGCTGCTAAAGAGCAAGAGGTAAACCGAGCAAAGCAATATCTGGCCCAACTTAATCAAAATATTGCAAAAAATGAAGCAGAGGTTAAAAAACTTCAATCAGAGCCACTTCGTGAAGAAAGGCTCATTGAACAAGAAGAAAGAGAACTGCGCCAAGCAGAACGTCGTCTTCCTGAGCTGCAAAGACTTGCTGATAATATGCGCTACAGACTTGAAGCAAAAGACAGAGAACTACAAGATCTTGCATCAAGGCGAGATAGCTATATAAGACAAATTAATGAGGCAAATTATCAGCTCTCTTATATGCAAAAAAGAATTGATGAGTTAAACCAGAAAAAATCAAGTCAACTAGTTGTTGTGGGCTCAAAGCTAAACTTTAATGCTCAACAGGAGTTAACAAGATTGGGTGCTCTGATGCTATCAGCGGAATCTGATGGTGCGGCCTCTGTAATATATAACTCTCAAAGTGTTGAGGCGGTAGTACTGCTTGATTCTATTGTTCTTACTCAATTAGGTAATGATGTTTTGTACACACTTACTCAATTTGCAAGAAATGGTAAAACCGTTACTTTAGTTGGCGATGTAACAGCGCTTAGCTCACTCATTGAGGCTAGGGAGTTACTAAATAAGTGCGCAGCACCATTTTCAACAAGTGTTGGGTTAGTACGTAGTTGTAGGTAATAGTAAATTACGGCGATGCCAGGAAGGCATCGCCTATTTTAATTAGCTTGAACTGCGTTTTCTTCAACCTTTTTCATAACGGCAAAATTAATTTCTTCAGCCCCTGCTTCAGTTACAGTGAACATGACTTTTTTAATGGTTAAAAAATCCATTTCTTTATCTGCCTGTACTGTAATCTTTTTTAAGCTCTCCTGAGCTGGAACTTCTTTTTTTACCCCTAAAGGTATGGCTTCTTTAACTCTGTCAGAAAGTGCCTTTTTATAATTAATTTCATCTTGCTGAAGAGCCGCCACAAGGCTTTCTCTTAAAGAAGGGATCATCCAATCTTTTTGAGCTTTAACTTGTGCTAAATCTGCAATGGTGTTGTTATCCAGTACTATACTATCAGTTGTAACAGTCACCACATGAGCTGGTTTTAATTCTTTTACAGAGCTTGCTTTTGGTAAATGAACATCTTTGGGAATATTTAAAATTTCACCAGTTGAAGAGTAATTTTGAAGCAAAAACACCACAAGAATAGTAAACATATCAACCATTGATGTTAGGCTTAAACCTGTAACAATCATTCGCTTTGCAATAATAATTCTATTTTTATGCCTCGGGTCTCTTTTTCCTGGAACATAAATGGGCATCTGTTTCTCCTTGTCGAGCCCGAGGCCTCTGGCCTCTCAGGCTTTTCTTTAATTAATGCCTTGGGTGGCAATAGCTATTTCAGGAAACCCTGATAGCATCAATGAATCCATACCCTTAATCAACTCATCATATTTAATTTCATCAGTAAGACTAATAATACCATCTGATTTTTCTGGGTATCTTGCTTTAATATTTTTAAGCTCATTCATAAGAGCTGCCTGGTCAAACTGATCTGCCACTTTAGGAATTTTTAAAGATTGTTTACCAATCCTGACGGTGTAACCTTGTCGGCTAATATCAATTTTTAAGTTCACCTGCTCTCTTGTTGGCTGCTCTACTTGGCCTGTACTTGTTTTTTTACCATATATGGAGCTACCAATTTGGATCATAGAAACTTGTGTCCAAACTGCGGTGATCAAGAGAAAGCATATGCAAGTGCTCATTAAATCAATGAAGGGAACAAGATTTAGCTCAACATCTATTTCTCGTTTTCCGCCTTGCTTTGTACCGTCTGGTGTATACATCTTTTATTTCCTTAGTCTTTAATTTTATCTCGGTTAGAAACAATTAAATTCATAACGTTAACGCTACTTTCATTCATATCATTAACTAATCTTTGAATTCTTGTTTGGTAATAACCATAAGCCATTAATGCAGGGATAGCGACAATCAAACCAAAAGCGGTACAGTTCATCGCTTCAGAAATACCTGCTGATAGAAGTGTTGCTTTCTGAGCAGGATCTGCAAATGTAACCGCTCTAAAAGATGTAATTAAACCCGCAATGGTTCCAAGTAGACCCAAAAGTGTTGCAACGTTGGCAAACACGGCTAAATAACTTGTCCAGCCGTCAAGCCTGGGCATTTCCTTTAGCGCGGCTCCATCCATTGCCACTTGCACTTCTTCATCAGGACGGCGGTTTACTACTTGTACCAAGCCTGCTTTTAAAGTGTTTGTTAGTGGCGCTGGTCTACTATCACAAAATGTAATGGCTTGACGAATATCGCCTCTTAAAACCATTCCAAATATTTTTTCATTAAAATCTTCCTTATCTACTGAGAGGCTTCTTAAGGCAATATAGCGCTCAATAATAAGATAAATTGTTAATACAAATATTATAGCAATAGGGTACATACCCCATCCTCCGCCTCTAAAGGCTTCTATAATAAAATTTCCAGTCTCTGGTGTTGGCTGCATAGTTGTAAACCCCCTTCTGGTTTTACTTTTTACTCCTGTGCCTGAAATACAAATGGGAAGCTCACCACAGCTATCTCATTTATTGGAGGCTCAGGAAATTTCCATGATTTAAGTCTCGTTACTGCGCAATTTTCTACTTCACTACTATTCATTGTTGAGTTTTTTACGCCTGCATCTAATACCTTACCTCCAGCGCCAATACTCCACTGAATGGTAATTTTTCCGTATAAACCAGGATCTTTGTTTAAGCCCTTTTCATAGCAAGCTTTAATTTGTCTAATATTATTTAAAACCACTCGTCTTATAGCTTCTTTATCAATGCCGCCTGTAGCGGTCATATCATCACCACCTGCAAGAATAGTTGCATTCTTTTTAGCTCCCAGTGGGCCTGTTCCATAACCTTGTACTCCACCCCCGCGGCCTTTTGTTTTTGGTCCCGCGATTCCAACTGTGGCTGTGCCTTGTCCACCCATGCCAACTTCTTTTAAGCCTGCACCCGTTGTAATCCCAGCACCTGCTGCTTCACTTCCACTTCCGGTAGCTCCAGCACTCACTCCAGCAACATTGCCTGAGCCCTGGTAAGCTTTGGATAATTGCTCCTGCACACCTTTAGTTGCAAAAACACCCAACACTCCGGATTTTGAAACATCTTTATTTTTACTAGCTCCTCCGGCCGCACTTCCTTGGGCTTTTTGAATTCCTTTGTCTTTTCCAGCTTTATCAGCTGTTAGAATTTGCTTATTACTTTGAGATTGATTTGGTTTTGCCTCAGGCGCCGCCCCCTCTTCACCACGTGCAGGGGCTACTTCTTTATCTATAATAGTTTCTTGGGCATTTTTCGGAGCCACTTCAACAGGGGTAATTTCCTCAACTGGTCTTTTATAAAAAAACTGAGCTTTTCTTGGTGGTATGGTTTCCTCTTCTATTTTTTCAGGTGGCTCAGGCGCATATAAAAACACATAAAACAAAAACAAGAAGGCTGCTAACATCATAACAATCAGCCAAGTTAATTGGTT
The DNA here is from genome assembly GCA_016715815.1 of Oligoflexia bacterium. Lineage (GTDB taxonomy): Bacteria > Bdellovibrionota > Bdellovibrionia > JABDDW01 > JABDDW01 > JADJXN01. Next base: position 344,247 of record JADJXN010000001.1, on the reverse strand, counting down.
AACTGTCATATTTATAATTGGAGCAATCTTGATTTTACTGGTTGCACTTACATAGCGAATAATAAGCTCAACACCTTCACCAAAATAAACTGTGACTAATTCATTTTGTTTTAATTCAAAAACATAGTGGGAGCCTACTTTTTCAAGGCCACCACTTTTTTTAATATCTTCAATTTTTACTTTTGAGCCATCTTTTCTAACAACTTCCCCTGACATATCAGGTGTTAAAATAAGTTTTGCTGTATTTTCAATTTTTAATAGAGGATGTTTTAATCTCACAGCTCCAAATACTGGTAAAATAATGTCATTATCTGGGTGAGAGCCTACTTTAACTATTTTATTTTTACCAAAATGATAGGCATTTAAAACTCTGTCCTTCCAAAACACAACTACTTCAACAGCACTTCCTTGAGTAGGCTTTAAAGAAGTTTTTATATTTGTTGAAGATGGCGGTGCAAAGGTCCCTTTAGCTTTATTATTTTTATTTGTAGTTGGATGTGTATGCACGTGCCCCATAGCTCCAATAGTTGCTGCCACTTGCGCTGCAGCTTTGCTTGGCTGAGTTGGTTGTGCTTTTGGTTTTGGAGGAGGGGCTACAGGTGGTGCCTTAGGTACTGCTTGCTTTTCTTCTTTTACGTGGGGCTTGGGAACTCCGATATGAAATTCAATGGTCACATCCCCTATTTGAAATTCCTCACCTGATTTTATTTCTGTTTCTACAATTTTTTGGCCTTTAATAAAAGTTCCGTGCTCAGTTCCTAAATCACAGATAAAATATTTGCCATTTCGTACTTCAATCATAGCATGTATGGGTGACACTTGGGGATTTTGAATAACAAGGTTAGCATCCCCACCACTTCCAATAATAATTTGCTCCTGAGAGAATTGTTTCATCTCTACAGGTTTGGAATTTTTAACAACTCTTAAAAAAACTGGTTGTTGACTCATTTTTACCTCTGCAATTTATCTATATCTTCTGCAGTTTTTGTCATTTCAGGCACAAAATTTTCTCTTAGCTTAATAAGCTTTCCAAAATTAAATTGCTTTTTATTAAGTAAATAAAACAACTCTGGTTTTTTAACATCACCCTGAATAAGCTGGTCTTCAAAATCTACTTGTGTACGTTTTTGAGATTTTGACTGAGCAAAACTAGGCACCGAAAAAATGCCAATTGAAATTAATAATATTAAATTAAGGAGTCTTTCCATTGACTCTCCCCAAACTTTTAGACAACTGGTTTGCTTTTTCAATTATAGCAGGATCTTTTGAAGTAAAACGTAATTTATTTATTAGCTTTGAAGCCTTATCAAACTGCTTTGCATGCTCAGCCAGAAGCGCTGCATAATTTAACAGTATGACTGTATTGTTGGGATCTTTTGCTAAGGCATTTTCATAGGCACCTTCAGCATTAGAAAATCTGCCTAGACCTTTGTATGCAAAACCAAGATTAGAATAAGTTTCAGGACTTTGGTCTCCATTATCAACAGCTTCTTTTAAAGATGAAAGTGCACTTTGGTAATTTCTGTATTTTAAATAAATAGCTCCCAAATTTGCATGAGCAGCTGCTGAGTCTGAATTAAGAGAAATAGCTTTTTTAAAATTAACAAGAGCTCCCCTTAAATTATCTGATTTTAACTCAACCACACCAAGGTTATTAAATGCTGAAGAATTATTTGAATCTTGCTCAAGCACTTTTGCTATAAACATTCTTGCTAAATCATATTTAGACTCACCAATAGCCGCTACTGCCAAAGCATTAAGCGCCTTTATGTCTTTAGGGTCTCTTGCTAAAATTGAAAATGCATGGCGCTGAGTTTGCTTCAAACTTTTACTCATCAGTGCTTGAGCTAATTTTTTATATTGGTCTTGCTCTACTTTTTCTGGCTCCTTGGCAGGCTCTTCACTTTGCTCCAAACCTTCATCAGCAAGTTTTGACCCCACTTCAAGCTCTTCACTTTCAACAATGGGAGGTGTGGGAACTTTTGTTTTTTGAGGTGCACTTGAGCAACTTGCAATAAATACCAATGCTAAAAGAACAAATAAGTTTTTCATTGCAAAATCCCCATATCATCTGTTTTTAGTACTGGTATGACCATTTCTTTTGGCTCAGAAAATTTTTCAGGCTGCCTCTTAGACATTGCCTCAAGGGCTTGCTCAGTCCATTGATTATAAAAATTAATTGAATAACTCTTATCAATGGCTGCTAAATAATTCTCTGTAGCCTTGTCATTAAGAGGTCTTGCGACAGAATCAACACCTTTTTTATACTCTTCCATTTCTTGAGAATTAAGCCCTTTGGGAAGAGGAGCGGAGTAAATAGCTTGGCTCATATGAGCATAAGCACGTCCTAGAGTAGCAAGGGATGCAATGACCATATTTCCCTCATCATACCTAATAACTTCTGTGAGATTGTTACTCAGCCTTGTTAAGAGGTTTAATTTTTCTTTTATAACTTCACCCTGTTTTTTGGGGTTTGCTGGAATTCTTAGAGATGTTAAATCATAATATATTTGCTCTGAAAGCCTAAACTTAGCCTCAGCTGCCCAAGCCGCTCCTTTTTGACCAAACTTCTTTTGTGCAGCTATAGTTCTATAGTAACCCTTATTGGCCAAATCTTTCTTTCCACGTTTTGCATTTATATCTGCCACTTTAAAAACAGCCTCTACAATTTTATCCTCATCACTATCACCACTTGAATAAAATTTTTCATATGCATCTTGTGCTAATTGCAGCTGTCCCTTTTTTTCTCTAATTTTTGCAATTGTATAAAGCACATGGGTTCTATCTCTCTTTTTTGAACTATCAAAATATTTTTCATAATTTGTAATGGATCTTGAGTATTCTTTTAAACCTTCCCAAATAACTGCTGCATTGTAATAAAGCTCTGCTGAAATTTTTGAATTTTGCTTCTCCGCCGCTGCTCTTTCAAATAAAATGGCAGCACTTTCATATTGACCTGTTTGCTCATAGAGCCTTGCTAAGAGTAAAGTAGTTTTTTCTTTTATTTTTTCATTCCCTTTTGAAGGGGCACCAAGAACTTTTTTGTACATCACAATGGCTGCTGGAATTTGCCCTGCTCTTTCATAGTTAATTGCTGAATTATAACTGGCCGAGGGAGCTAGTGGACTGCGTGGATAATTTCTTGAAAACTCTGAAAATGCCTTTGCAGATTCAGTATAGTTCTTAGAAACTTCTAAGTCTTGTGCTTTTTTAAAGCTTGCTCTTTCTACAAGGTCTTTTACATCCGCTTGAAAACCTTGTTGAGTAAGATCATTGTTTCTCATTAAAGAAAGACCTTCTTTGGAAAGTTGATCATAATTTTTTCTAAGGTTATGAATATCTAAAATTAAATTTGCTGAATACACTGCATAGGGCGTTTTTGAGTGTTGAGCTATAATGTCTCTAAAGCGCCTCATAGCCTCATCTAATTGATTATAACTGTAGTATAAACGTGCTACTTTAAATTTAACGTCAGCTAGTTTTTCACCTCTTGGAAATGTTTTTATGTACTGCTCAGATGCAATTTCAAAATTTTTCTCAGCCTCATCAAATTCAATTTGCTTTAAATTATCCCCTGCAATTTGTTTTATTTGAGCATCGGTTTTTAAAGTTTTTTCTAAAGACAGAAGTGTATTAAGCACCGAAGATTCATAATACTGACCTTTTTTATCTTGCTCAGCCACAAACTTATATTCTTTTGCTGCTTCAAGATAATCTCCCATCATGTAAAGTAGCTCAGCGTAAAAAAAGCGCATCTCGTTTACTTTTGCTGCTTGGGAAAATTTGGAAAGATAAAGTGCATAGCCTTCTTTAGCTTGATTCATGTCAGATTTTTTTTGATTATTTTGTGCATTTTTATGAAGCATGAGAGTAAAATTTCTTAATGCAGATTCTCTGAGCAAAAAAGCGTCTTCCATCAGTTTTGCATCTGAGCGATTCGCCCTTGCCCAATCACTATCAGGACCATAATCATCAATCCATGTAAATAGTTCTGCTTTATACGCAGCTTGGTTTTTTGTTCCAGAAAAATTTTGTACAATTTGGTATTGGTAGTTAAATGCCTTAGGTGCAGTTGGGTTTTTATCTAGCAATTGTTTAAACACATACTGAGCCTCTTGTTTTTTACCTTGGTCACTATAGTAATAGGCTAACTTTTCAAGCATTGGATACTGTGCCGTTGCACCACCTATATCTAAAAAATAATCACTTGCTTGCTTGTAGTTACCACCATCTCCGTAAAATAAAACAATATCTTTTAGTGCCTCACTACCAAGCCTAATTCTACTAACAGCTCTCATTCCCGCACCCTCATCGCTTGTTTGAGAACCGCTACGGCTAAGCTTTACAACATCTTCTAAAAGTTTAAGGCCTGATCTTGGTTTTTCCATTCTGTATAAACACCAAGCCTGTTTATAGAGCGCAAAGGTATATAAGCGTGCTCTTCTATTTTTTAAAACTTGCCCATAATAACCAAAGGCCTTTGACCACTTATTATTTTCAAAATAATATTCACCTAGTGCAAAATAAGCCTCACCAATATAAGGAGATTTTGGAAATTGCTTTGTAAGCCTTTCGTAAAAACCTGATCCCTTTTTAACCTGCCCCATCTCCATGTAGTTGTAACCTAAAAAGAAAAGAGCCTGATCTGTTCTTGAGTCTTTTGGATAATCTCTTAAAAACCATTCATAAAGCTTTATTGCCTTTGAGTTATACTCTCTTGACTTTGATAAATCTAATGAGGGCTTAGCACCCTTACCTTGCTGATACTTTTCTAGACGCTCGTCATAGGTTCTTTGTATTCTAAGCTCGATATATTTTGCTTTTTCTACATAAAGCTCTGCTAGCCTAAGCCATAATTGGCCACGGTTTTTACTTTTAGAATATTTTTGAGATAAACTGTAAAGCTCTGCGATTCCTTCATCGGTTATTTTTTCAAGCTTTGCTTCATCTGAGCTATCTTCTAATAAATCACTACTCTTTGGCGGTTTAACTTCTTTAAGCATAACTCGGCTTTGCCCCGGAAGTTGAGTTGCTGGAATCACATAGCTTTTCTTTTTAATAACAACATTGCCACCTCTATCCTTAGAAGCAATATTTTGAAGCATCTCACTGACAGTTTTTTTTCTTTTCTTAGGAGCGGCGTCTGCAACCTGAGCTATTGAAATAATTATAATAAATATCAAAAGTTTAATCATTCGCAGCCCTGCGTTCCAACATAGTAGTAGTCACCAATTTCATCTAACCAGTACTCGCCAAAAAATGGCCAGTACTCAAAGCCATTTTGAATATAAAAATCTCTGTTTTTTGAGTCATCAACTTGGTTTGATTTTAAACCTTTACCTTGAATTTTCTTTTTAAGGGCTTCTTTTTTCCCGTTAATCATTTCATATTTAGCAAAATTGTATTGTTCAAATAAGTCTGCCATCTCGTTTTTCATATTAACAATGTGGTTACGCGCAAGATTTCCTGCAGTTTTTTGTGCTGACTGAAGTCTTCCCTTAATAATTTGCTTTGCATAAATACCAATGGGAGCATTTCTCCACCCATTAGATTTTGACTCAATAGCTGCAGATTCTTCGCGCAGACGATTAATATATTGATAGGTACTTTTAAAATCTCCTTCTCTCATAATATCTCGTGCAACTAAAAATGGAATTCTATAGTTTTCTCTTTTTTGGGTATCCTCTTTAAGAGTATTAAAATTGCTAATTATTTTTTCCATGTCTCTAAAATAAACTTGTGGATCTGAGTGAGCTGCCACATACTGCTCAAGCTTGTAATGAACTGGACCATATATTTTTTCAAATAATGCTAGGGTTTTTTCCATCTCGTCGTATTGACAAATATAAAGATAGACAATCCCGCGAAGTAAAATTGATTCTGGTAAATAAAAATCTTCGTAGTACGGCGAATGAAGAGAGTGCAAATTACTCAACACTGATCTAAATCTAGCTGAACGCATATGAGCCCAACTTGATTCAAAAAGTGTGTCATGCCAAATTTCTGTATCTTTTGGAATTTGCCTATACAACTCTATAGATAAATCCCAATTTTTTTGCTGGTAGGCAACTCTTGCCATACCAGCCACAGCAGAAACACGACTTACATCAGTAATACCAGATTCCCTTCTTGCTTCAGCCAATGCTTTAAAAGTACGCATAGCCCCATTAAGATCATTTGTTTTTACCTTTGATAAAGCTTCCATATATTTTGCTTTTGAATAAAATGGGCTCACTGATTGCACCCTAGCAAAACTATCCGCCGCAGAATCAAATTTATTTTTACGCATTAAATATTCACCAATTCTAAAGCGAAGCATATCCTGGTTAGCTTTAGGGAACTCATCCGCGTTTATTTTACCAATTGCATAATTTAAAAGTGTGTCATCATTAAGCGCATCAGCAACAATAGAGAGCTTTTGTAGAGATTGGCGTGTAAAGCTTGGATTATTGGATCTAACTACATCAACAAACTGAAAGGCAGCGGCCTGATACATTTTCATTTCCTGAAACATTAAACCTAAAATGTATTTTATTCTGGCACGCTCTTCATAAAAGCGTGGGTTTCTTGATAGGCTAAATAAAATTCTGGAAGCCTCTTCATACTGCTTTTGTGAAGCTAGATTTAGGGCTCTTTGAAGGGCCGCACTATTTTTAACACCAGATTGTTTTAAAGCAGGTGCAAGGGCTCGCTGTTCATTAATGGCCTGTTGAGCCGGGGAAACCATTCTACTCTTTTGTGGATTTACCTTAGACTGTACTTTTTTTGTAGCTTGTTTTTGTGAGCTCTTTTTTGATTTTGTGCTTTTCTTAGGCTGAACTTTTTTAGTAGTCTTTTGAGCTGATGATTTTTTTTGCTGTGCAAATCCAGCTGGAGTACTTGCAAATATAATCAATATTGAGCATAAAATAAATTTTATCATCTATACTCCGCCCCTGGAAAGAATATACTTGCTCCTAAAGTTGCATGAAGATTTGTATAAGTGCCGCTTGAACCATCCACACTAGAAGTGGTTTGGTAACCATACCAACTAATATCCCACCTAATGGCAAGCCACTTATTTAAAGCAAACATTTGTCCACCACCTAAGTGTAAAGAAACAGGTTGTGTGCCCTGATTTGTTTTTGTAAGTCCTCCACCAATTGAAAAATAAAAATCAAAAGGAACAATGGATTTATTGAGCCAGCCCATTTTCCCATAAATGGGAATCCATTTAAAATCAAGCCCGTAGTAGCTTTGCGCTGTTGCTAGTGATTCTGTTGTAACATCTCTTTGTGCAAGTTCCGTAGTAACGGTTTTATTTGTTGTTGAAATAAATTGCCCTATGAGTTCAAGTCCATATTTTTCCGAAAAATAATAGGCTAGCCTTGCTCCAAAATCAAAATTAGTAAAAAAGGCATCGTTTAATATCATCCCCACATTGGGATGGAATTCAAATCGATTTGTTTTTGGTAAAAACCTTCTGGTAATGACAGCAACATCATTAAAAGCTGAAAGGTTGCCAAGCCCTGTGAGCTCTGTTTTTTGTGGGGCTGTTGGTGTCACTGCTTTTTGAATTGATTTTTTCTCAGCTTCTTTAATGGACTCTGGTGTTGAATTTTTTAGTGTCTGGTCATAGCTTGTATCTTCTGTTTTAACAGAATCTAGTTCAAATGGGATTTCAATATCCTCTTCTTGGGCTTTTGCAACCAGTGGTAGTAAAATTAAAAATGTTATAAAAATCTTTTTCATAAGTCCTTTTATAAACTAGGGAGTAAATAAACTACTCCCAAACCAATCATTGTATTTGCTAAAGCCTTTTTCTCTATTGTGCCCGGTGGGACCACATCAGCTTGCGTATAATTTAAAACTTTTAAATCAAGTTTGATTCCAAAGTTTCTTGTAAAAAATAATCTTTGGTTTAAGCCGATTGAATACCCAACACTAGAATCTGAAGTGTTGTCTGACTTTAAAGATAAATAACCAACACCCAAAGACAGAGAAATTGAAAGGTTCATGACACCTTGTTTGGTTAAACTAATTTTTCCGTAGTAGGGCGTAAATTCATACTCACCCCAAGCTGTAAACTCAGGTGTGGGTGAGGATTCAAATGGCACAATCGATGTTGAAGGAACTTGCCTTCTGATTTGATCAATGTAGGGAGTTTTTTGTCTTAAGTTGTAAGTACCGACTACTCCAAATGCATGCATATCATGAAAGTGATATCTGAGCTCTAGCCCTGCAGGGTATGAATTATAAAATGGGTCATTAAGAAGAGCGCCAAAGAAAAGTCCCATTTCAAATCTGCCATCATAGGGGACATATCTTTTTTTAACTGCCTCTGGTTGGTCAAAAATAGGCACAACACTTTCACGCGGCAATTCTTCTTCTTTAAATTGCACAACTTCAGCGCGGACAAAAGTTGAATTTAAAAGAAAAAATAAAATTGTAGTTAAAAAGACTTTTATCATGCTTGCCCTGACCCCTTTTATGTAGGGCCACCCGTTGTTAAAACTGCTATAGCCTCTTAAGATTGTTACAGATTTTTAATTTCAATACTACAGCTACGGCTACGCGTAAGCTCAAAACCAGACTAAGGGTAGGTTTGAATTTAAGACTTAGGTCTTGATATTTTGGAAAATCAAAAATATTTCGCTAATTTATGTGGGTGAGCTTTTAATTTTGCATTAAGTTACTTATTTTTCTAACACAACTTATTAATTGAGCCTGCTTTCTACTTTTTAAATACGCAAAACCTCCAACAGGCACATATCTCTGCTTATCAAAGTGGTACTCTTGGAGAAGTTTTGTTTTAACAGGAGAAAAACCAAAATCTGACATGTGTTCATTAAACTTTGAATGAAAATAATCTGTTTCAGCAGGCATATTTGAGAACACAAAAATAATAGCTTCAGAAGAGGCTATTCTTACAATTTCTTTCATCACCAGCTCTCTTAACCGAACTTGATCTTCATGAATGTTAGTGTACACCTCTATTGTTAAGGGCTCTAAGTTGTTTAACTTTCTATGCGCATTTATTCTATCAAGTTGTACTCTTAATTCTTCATTTGAATTTCCACTGTAGGTTAAATACCAGGGAAAATTTTTGATAATAATAACATCTATACTTTTATCTTTAATAGGCATTCTTTGAGCATCTGCTACAACTGCTCTTTTGATTTGCGCTGAATCAGTTAAATAAAAACCATAATCTAAATAAAAACAATTACTACATAGCGGGCTATCACCCGGCCCCACCTCAAGCGCTTTTAAGTCTTTAGGAAGCTTTCTCTTTAATTTTACTGATAAAAAATCTTTTACAATAGTTTCCCACTGAATGGCCTTATTTATTTTTTTGCTTTTCTCTTTAGTGCCTTGATCTTGTGCTGAGGCAATTAATGAAATAACCAACAAAAATCCTAAAACATTTATTTTATTTAAAACCATTAAGCAACTACCTAATTCTTGCGCGCAACAAATCCTGAAAGTGAATTAATCCAAGGGGCTTTTTGTCAGCATCAATAACAAACAAGCTTTGAATGGCAAATTGTTCCATCATAAATAATGCTTTTTCTGCAAGCTCTTCTCCACTAATTGTCTTTGGCGTTTTACCCATAATATCTTTTACTTTATCCTCAAGAGGGTTCATGCTTTTTTCAAGACGACGGCGCAAATCTCCATCTGTTATAATACCTATTAAAGCGCCGCCAGAATCTGTAACACCACAAACCCCACGCACTTCTGATGAAGTCATTTTACTAATTACTTCTTTAACTGAAGTTTCAGCTTTTACCATTGGGATTTTTGATGCTTCATGCATAAGATCTTTTACTTTTGTTAGTAACTTTCGCCCCAAACTTCCGCCCGGGTGATACTGAGCAAAATCTTCTGATTTAAACCCGCGTTTTGTCAACACGGCTACGGCTAATGCATCTCCCAAAGCAAGAGCTGCAGTTGTGCTTGCAGTGGGTGCAAGACCTAGAGGGCATGCTTCTTCTTTAATTGAAGCATCAAGGGCCACCTCACTAGCTTTTGCTAAAGTGGAATTTAAGTTTCCAGTAATTGAAATTAGTTTTAAACCTTTACGCTTTATAAAAGAAAGTAAATCTTTAAGCTCATCTGTCTCACCACGGTAAGAAAGAGCTAAAACAATATCTAGGTGGGAAATGACCCCCATATCACCATGGGATGTTTCCGCTGGGTGAACAAAAATAGCAGGGGTACCTGTAGAAGTTAAAGTTGAGGCAATTTTTTTACCAATATGCCCTGATTTTCCCATACCAGTTACAATCACTTTTCCTGGGCATTCAAGTAGATAGGTCACAGCTTTATCAAATTTAATATCAAGCTTTGATTTTAAATCTAAAATGGCTTGGGCTTCAATTTCTAGAACTTTTTTTGCTTCACCTAACATTGACATAATACTTAATTCCTATAAAAAGCTTTTGCTTTTTGTACAGCTGTTTTTGTTTGCACCTTCCCCACTGCTTTAGCCACTTTGTGCACGCCCTTTTTGCCTCTGGCTAGCTTATTTTCCAAACTTGCTCTTACAAAACTTGTAAATAAAGGGTGCGGGCTCATAGGCTTTGACTTAAATTCAGGATGAAATTGGCAGCCCACAAACCAGGGATGATTTTTTAGTTCTATCATTTCTACTAAATCACGCTCTTCGCAAATTCCAGAAAGTGTCATACCGTATTTTTTTAAAATTTCACGGTAGCGGTTGTTAAATTCGTATCTGTGGCGATGTCTTTCATAAATAACATCTTTTTTATAAATCTTCTGCGCCAAAGATCCATTTTCTAGGCGGCAAGAATAGCTTCCCAGTCTCATGGTCCCACCTTTTTGGGAAACCTTTTTTTGCTCACTCATAATGTCAATAACACAGTTTTTTGAACCACCTGAGGATTTTACAAACTCTCGACTTATAGCATTTTGAATACCAGCTTGATTTCGCGCAAACTCAACTACAGCAAGCTGCATTCCAAAGCAAATTCCAAAATAGGGAATTTTGTTTTCTCTAGCATATCTAATGGCAACAATTTTTCCCTCAGCTCCGCGCTCGCCAAAGCCTCCAGGTACCAAAACTCCATCCACATCACTTAAAGCATGAGCAACTGCAGCGGCTGTTAATTCTTCAGCATCTATATAGACAAGCTCAATTTTAGAATTATTAGCAATACCGCCGTGTATAAGAGCCTCATTTAAAGATTTGTAACTTTCTTTTAGATCAACATATTTTCCAACAACACCAATGCGCACTAAATGCTCGGGGTTCTTAATGGTCTTAACAATTTTTTGCCATGAACTAAGATCGGCCTTTGATGCATCAAGGTCTAATTTTTTTACCACTAAATCATCAAGTTTTTGGTTATGAAGCATGAGTGGGACTTCATAAATTGTACTTACATCAGGAGCAGAAATAACTGCCTCAGGCTTTACGTTACAAAACAAACCGATTTTTGATTTTAAATCGTTAGGAATGACTCTATCACTTCGGCAAATTAAAAAATCAGGCTGTATACCCGCACTACGCATTTCTTTAACAGAGTGCTGAGTGGGTTTACTCTTTAACTCTCCCGCTGCCGCAATATAAGGCACTAACGTTACATGAATAAATAATGTATTTTCAGGCCCGCAATCTACGCGCATTTGCCTAATGGCTTCAATAAAAGGGAGACTTTCTATGTCACCAATGGTTCCGCCAATTTCTATTATTGAAACCTCAGCTCCTTGAGAAGTTTCATAAATGCAGTTTTTAATTTCATCAGTAATATGGGGAATAACTTGAACCGTCCCGCCCAGGTAATCACCCTTTCTTTCTTTAGAAATAACAGCATCATAAATTTGGCCAGTGGTATAGTTATTAGAACGGCTCACACGAACTTGGGTAAACCTCTCATAATGACCTAAATCTAAATCTGTTTCAGCACCATCATCGGTTACAAAAACCTCACCATGCTGAAGAGGGGACATAGTACCAGGATCAACGTTGATATAAGGGTCAAACTTCATCATGGAAATTTTAAGGCCACGTGCTTCTAAAAGAGAGCCGAGACTTGCAGCGCAAAGCCCCTTACCAATTGAGGAGACAACTCCCCCTGTTACAAAAATATATTTTTGAACTAAAGGCTTTGAGGGTTTTAAGGCCTTTTGCTTGGACAAAGTATTACTCCTACTTCTTATTTTGAGCTTGCTAAAATTCTCTCTATTTGTACCACATCTTCAGGCTGATCAACACCCCAAGATTCAAAATTTGTTAAAATAACTTGGATATCAATACCAAGCCATAAGGCTCTAAGCTGCTCTAAACCCTCAGCTTGCTCAAGTTTTGTTGGTTTTTGGGCGCAAAACCGGCCTAAAACTTCCTTTTTATATGCATATAAACCAATATGTTTTAGCCCCTGATCACCTCTCCCCCCCCAGGGTTGTCTGGAAAAGGGGATAGCCAGGCGGCTAAAATAAAGAGCTCTTGCTTGGTTATCTATAATAATTTTTGCAACATTAGGGTTATTCAGCTCATCTTGGGACTTTATGGGCCTTGCCAATGTGGCCATTTGAGTTAATGGATTTTTAATAAAGGCATCACATAATAAATCTAAAGGTTCTTGGTTAACTAGCGGCTCATCCCCTTGAATATTTATAACTACATCACAGTTAATATTTTTGGCTGCTGCCCAAACTCGGTCAGAGCCTGATGGCAAATCAGATTCCGTCATAACTACTTTTGCACCAAATTCTGTTGCTACACTTGCAATGTCATTGTGGTCAGTAGCAACTATTAACTGAGATAATTTTTTGCACTTTTTTGCACCTTTGATCACATGCCCAATTAAAGGGGTGCCGGCAATTAAAGCCAGAGCCTTAGCTGGAAACCTTGTTGATCCATAGCGGGACGGAATAACACCAATTACATTCATATCTGTTTAACCCACTTTTTAAAAATATAGTCTTCAAGCTCCCTAACACCTGTTTTTTTAAGATTTGAAATAAAATGTAAATCCTCAACAGGTGGTCGTAAAAACTTTTTCCATAAGTTTTTTTGACGATTAAATTCTGCCGCTTTAAGTTTGTCTGTTTTTGTTAGTGCACAAATTAATTTAAAATTTTTCATTTTACATAAATTAAAAATTAATTCCTCATCCTCTTCAACTAAACGTCTAACATCTATAACTAAAATAATACCTAAAAGGTTAGGTCTTAAGTTAAAATAATTTTCAAGCATCTCTTTCCACAATAACTTTTCATTTTGATCACGTGCTGCAAACCCATAGCCTGGCAAATCCACAAGTCTGTAATGACTTCCGACATCAAAAAAATTAATAAGCCTTGTTTTACCAGGTCTTTGACTTACCTTTGCTACAACTTGCGGTCCAATCATGGCATTAAGTAAAGAGCTTTTGCCTGCATTTGATCTTCCTACCATTGCAATTTCAGGTTTATCTGGATTTGGGTAATCTTTTGTCTCAACAGCGCTTTTTAAAAACTCTGCCTTTAGTGCTTGTTTTGCCATAGATTAAATAACTACTACGAAAAAGATTTTGTGACAATTGCAAGATTTCTTTACACTTTTAGTTCTCAAGTCATCATTATTAATCCCCACATTTGGCATTAAACATGAACAAAGGCCAAAACGGAGGATCTATTTTATGACACTATTAAATCAATCAGAGCCTGTAACACCTGCTTACCTTTTGCCCCTTAGTGAATCCCTTCGGCCCGACCCGCACTTTGTAGAAGGGCATTTTTGTATTGGCCGCGACTGTGCAAATAATTTATCTCTCTTTGACCCTTATATTGGCCCTCATCACTGTCGCATTGAAAAGCGTCCCCATGGGTACTTTATTAAAGATCTTTCCAGCGAAAACGGAACTTATGTTGATGGCCTTTTGGTTATTGAGGCAAAACTCTCCCATGGAAGTGTGATAAAAATTGGAAAGTTAGAGTTCTTATTTCAAATTGGTGATAATTTAAAGCATAAGAAGTTAAGAGGTTTTAGTTCAAAAAATAGGGTATGGATGGCACAACTTGAATCTCTTTGTGATATCTCCAATTCCTCACTCCCCGTTTTTATTCAAGGGGAAAGCGGTTGTGGAAAAGAAGTGGTGGCTAATAAAATACATAATATCAGCCCACGCTCTAAAGAACCCTTTGTGGGAGTTAATTGCGGCGCTTTACATGAGTCTTTAGTTGAAAGTGAACTTTTTGGCCATATTAAAGGCGCTTTTACAGGAGCCACAACAGATCGCAAGGGTGCTTTTGAAGCTGCCCGTGGTGGAACCCTCTTCTTAGATGAAATTGGAGATTTACCCCTTAACCTTCAATCAAAACTTTTACGCGCTCTTGAAAGCAATGAAATCAGACCTGTAGGAAGTGATAAAGTAATAAAAACTGATGTGCGAATTATTACGGCAACTCACAAAAATTTAGAAGAAATGGTCAAAACAGATCTTTTTAGATCTGATCTTTATTTTAGAATGCATGTTATTAGAATTTCAATTCCACCACTTAGAGAGCGAATGGAAGATTTTGAAGACCTCGTTCACACATTTTGCAAAGAATATAAAGTGGGTTTTTCAAAAACGGCAATTAATGATTTAAAAAAACATCAGTGGCCTGGGAATATTAGGGAATTAAAAAATATTATTGCAAAGGCTTCTGTGGTTTTTCCTAAAAAATATATTGAGCCACAACATGTTGATTATTTAATGAAGGAAAATACATTTCTCACTCCAGACACCCAATCTAGTAGCAGCGTTAATCAAAGAATAAGCACTATGCCATTTATAAAAGAATTTGAAAAGGAAGTTATACGTGCAAGTTTAATTGCTAATAATGGTAATCAAAGAAAAACTGCTGTTGAATTGGGAATGGCCAAAAGCACATTACATGACAGAATTAAGGCTTATAATATAGACGTAAAATCACTGGCTCATTTGAAAGGAATTAAAGTAGATCTCTTTAATCCGTCCATTGTTTAGAATTTTATTAATAGCTAAACTGAGTTTTAATTTTAGCTTATCCTTTCCCTCAAGACTATCTAACTCTGTGTAGCTAAATTGCTCTAAAGTTCGCGCTATAATATCTTTTACTTCTTTTTCTCTAAGCTTAATTTCAATGGCAGCTTCTCTTTCTGTTGTTTGTATATATAATTCAACTGCTGCCATAGGGCTACGTCTTTTGCTTTGTGCTCTTAAATTACTTACCACTCTTGAAAGCCTAATCACATTTTCTGGAATTTCCTTACCCTCTTGCGTAGGGGGTTGAATTTCTGTTTTTGTTTGCGCCACTTCATCAAAGGTTTTTAAAAAGGGGTCTTTGTTTATGTTATCACGGTCATTTAAAGTTATATCTTTAAGAAGATAATAAAATCCTGTTAGCATTAAAAATAAAATAATTACTTTTAAATATGTTTTTTTCTCGTAGTCACCAATATATTCAAAAAATTCTTTTACAAGATTTACTCTCACTTGCAAAACAGAATTAAATGCACCCAATGTTTCAGTTAAAACTTGTGATGGCGGCAAACTCTTTAACTGCATTGCTTGCTTAAAAATGGTTACTGTAAATTCCACTGGCAAGAGTGCTGCACTTAAACTTAAAGATGTTAAATGGTTCCAAAAATTTTTTTCTGCCTCGGGTGGAGCTTTAGGATCTTTGGTGACATCATAGTACTCTTCTGAAATAGCAACTTGCTCAACATTCTCAAGTTGAATTTCATCTTTTTGTTTTATTTCTTCTTCTTCTTCTTCAGTAACCTTAAGGTATTCGCTTCCAATGGAAATAGATTCCATTCCCTGTTGAAACTTAACCTGCCCAACCTCGGATTTAATATCTGTTAAAACAGTTCCAAATTCCTCATCTACTTCACTCAACATACTATCTACTTCATCAAGAGTGATATCATCTACTTTGCGAGCTGTTACAACTTCCTCTGTTGCTTTTGCTGGCACTTTTTGGAAGTCGCCACTGCTCTTCGCAGCAGGCTCAGCTGACTTAGGCACTAAACTTGGATTAAGAGCAACAGAGCCATCCAATCTTGGATCCGTTGGCTCTGAAAGCCTTACTTTTTGGTCCAGCTCACGAGCTATATTAATCTCAAGCTCTTTTAGTTTTTCAGTATCTTTTGTTTCATTAGCCAAAGGTCTAGCTCCGTCTAATAGTTGTTCAGTTTTAAGAAAAAACTTCCGATTAAATTATTGCTTGAAGGAGCAAAAAATGAAATCAAAATTAGTTACTTGTTTTGTATTATCTGCATTATTTTTAGCTCAGGGCTGTTCCTTAAGTCGCCACTCAAGCTATTCCTATGATAATGAGGATGAATACGCACAATACGCAGCACAAAAAAATGGTTTATCTGAGACCTTTGATGAGCTTGGTTATTCCCCTTCCAAAAAATTAACTGAAGAAGAAGAGCAAGCGGTTACCAAAAGACTAAAGCTTAAAAAGCTTGAAGCTACATTAACTGAAAAAGAGAAAAAACAGTACTATGGGCTTAAACCCTATATAGAAAATGATGATGAAAGAATTAGTTTTTTAAGTCTTCCCACCGTTGAGTCAAGGGAGCGCTTTGCCGTTCAAAAAGGATTTTTTTACAAAACTAAAAAACTAACTCCTGAAGTAAAACAAGCTATTGAAAATGGAGACATTGTTGTTGGCATGACAAGAGAAGCTGTTTCTGATAGTTGGGGAGACCCTGAGGCTGTAGAAGTTGCAGGAAACCGTCAGTTCGGAAACGAGAAGTGGACTTATATTGAATACCTAACTACTTCTGAGGGCTACCAAAAAGAAGAGCGCGTAGTCATTTTTGAAGGCGGAAAAGTTGTAGGCTGGCGCCGTTACCAGTGAGGACCGCACTCCACATCAACTTTTAATGGCACATTCAGTTTTGTAGTCTCTTCCATCCAGTTTTTTACCTTTGCTTTAAGTTCCTCTGAATTTTTAGATTCCACTTCAAAAACAAGCTCATCGTGAACCTGCATAATCATTTTTGCCTGTTTAATTTCTGAATCAATTTTTATCATGGCCTTTTTTATAATATCAGCTGCTGTTCCTTGGATGGGCATGTTAATTATGGCTCTTTCTGCCATTTGCTTAATATTTCTATTACTTGATTTTATCCCTGGGTAATAGCGTCTTCTTCCAAAAAGTGTTTCTACATAGCCTTTTTCAGTTCCCTGAAGAACTATGTCATTCATGTATTTTTTAACGCCAGGGTATTTTTCAAAATATTTTTTAATAAACTCTGAAGCTAATTCTCTCTGAATTTTCAAATTTTCACTCAAACCAAACTCACTCATGCCATAAACAATTCCAAAATTAATAGCCTTGGCTGTGCGCCTTTGCTCAGAGGTAACTTCCTTAATATTTACGCCAAAAACTTCACTCGCTGTTGCAGCGTGGATATCTAAATCATTTTCAAATGCCTGAACAAGGTTTTTATCATTTGTTATATGAGCTAAAATTCGAAGCTCCACTTGGCTATAATCTGCACTTAATAAAACATTCCCTTTTGGGGCTATGAAGGCCTCTCTAATTTTTTGTCCGCGCAAAGTTCTAATGGGAATATTTTGCAAATTTGGGTGTGTTGAGCTAAGCCTTCCAGTGGTTGTAACAGCCTGGTTATAACTTGTATGTACACGTCCTGTTTTTTCAGATACAAGTTGAGGCAAAGCTTCTACATAAGTAGAGTTGAGCTTTGTTAACTCACGCCAATCTAGAATTTGGTTACAAATAGGGTGTTGATCTTTTAATTTTTCTAAAACTTCAGAGTCTGTTGAATAACCTGTTTTTGTCTTTCTCACCACTGGTAGCTTTAATTTTTCAAATAAAACTTGAGCTAATTGTTTGGGGCTCCCTACATTAAACTCATATCCTGCAAGTTTGAAAATTTCTGCCTCAATGTTTTTTGATTGGCTTTTTAATTCCTTCGAATAGTTTTGTAATAAATTTGAGTCTATTAAAACGCCTTGACACTCCATGCGGTATAAAACGGGCACAAGTGGGTATTCAATCTCTCTCAAAACTTTAAGAGAATTTGTTTTTTGAATATTTAAATCAAGTTTATCTGTTAAATCTATTACAAGAGAAAGTTTCTCCTCAGGCCCCATAATTTCTGGTATTTTTTGTTCCAAATAAATCTCAACCAAGCTTTTAAAATCTAAATCATCCCCTGCTCCTAAACAATAGCAAGTCAACGTGGTATCTTTTTTAACATTTTTAAAAATTTCTTTTTTAATATCAAAGCTATGAGCAAGTGCTTTAGTGTCAAACCCAGCAAGAGCCAGGTTTTGATTTTTTATTTTATCATTTACCCATTGGGACAATTGATCAAAATTACCCTCGTACTTAAAAACTGTTTTTGAATCACTTACTGCAAAGCCTCCTGAACTTGAAGCTTCCAGCCAAATAGAAGAGTCTTTAAATTTTAATTTTTTATCTAGCTCATTGACATTAGTTGTACTTAATAATTCTTTTTTCTTTTTTTCTAAAACAACTTCAACACCAACTTTTTCTTCATTCCCCCCCCCACCATCCCCGATGAGTCTTTGCAAAAGCGTTTTAAATTCCAACTCTTGCAGTAGTGGCACCAGCAACTCTTTTTGGGGTTGTTTTGTTTTTATTTCTTCTTGAGAAAACTCAACTTCAACATCGTTAACAATAGTAACAAGTTTTTTAGACAAATAGGCCTTGTCTTTTTGAGACCTTAATAACTCTCTTAGGCGCTCATTTTTAATATCATCAATGTGTTTATAAATATTATCTAAATTTTCAAATTCGTTTAATAGCTTCTGCGCGGCTTTTGGCCCCACACCATCAACACCCGGCACGTTATCTGAGGAATCTCCAATTAATGCTAAGTAATCTATAATTTGATTGGGCTCTACACCAAATTTGGAGCGAACCTCAAGTGCATCCATATAAATCTCTTTTGCAGGATCAAAGATTTTAACCCCAGGCTCTACTAATTGGGCAAAATCTTTATCAGAGCTAACAATCACCACTTCTGAACCATTTTTCTTCGCCTTTTGAGCTAAAGTTCCAATGATATCATCTGCCTCATAACCTTTTTTATCAAAACACTTAATTGAAAGAGCCTGAGCTAAAATTGGCAAATAAGGGAATTGTTTTATTAAATCATCCGGCGGCTCACTTCTGTTGGCTTTGTAGTCTTCATAGATTTCTTCTCTAAAACCACTCTCTGGCCTATCAAAACAAAAGGCAATGCTGTCGGGTTTATGTTCTTTTAAAAGTTTTGTTATGACTGATAAAAAACCATAAAGGGCATTTGTGGGAATGCCTTTAGAATTATTAAGCTGTCTAATGGCATAAAATGACCTAAAAAAAAGTGAGCTAACATCTACAAGGTAAACTTTTTTCATGAAACTTAGTCTATAGCAGGGTCAAATTCTCTAAACTCTGGCTCATAATAGTTTGATTGACTGCTTGTTTCTTGTGGCTCATATTTATCCTGAGACTTACTTTTTGTAAGTACACTTTGAGCCTTTTTGACGACTGCCTTTTTCGCCTTCTCCTTTGTCATGGGAGAAGACCACGAAGTTTGGCTAGCTGCAAGGTTGTTTTGGCTCTGAAGACTAATCATGTCTAATAATTTGTTGTAGGCATTGGCTGGCTCATAAAGCCCCAGCTCCCACTCACTTATGGTTTGCTGGCGGCAGCCTAAGGCTAAAGCAAAATCACTTTGAGAAAGGCCAAGTTTTTTACGTAATAACTTGATGGTTTCTTTATTCCACTGACTCATTATGTTTAGCGTAAACAAAGTTTAGGATTTTAGGCAATAAAAAAGCCCCAGAGTTTTACCATGGGGCTTTTTGTTAATGCTTGTTTTAAAGTGTTATTGATTACCTTTTAAAACTGAAACATTAGCGGCTTGTGGGCCACGATCTGTTTCTAACAATTCAAACTCTACTGGTGCACCTTCAGGAAGGGTTTTAAAACCTTCTCCTTGAATAGCTGAGTAGTGAACAAATACATCCTTGCCACCCTCGCGCTCGATGAAACCAAAGCCTTTGCTATCGTTGAACCACTTAACTTTACCAGTTGCTGCCATAAAACTATACCCCTCCTAAAAAATATTGTTAATTCCTGAGCACTTAGGTGCCCTAATATTCAAGCTAAACGAGCTTATGGTTTTAATCAAGCAAGATTTTTTTGCAATATTTTTAACCCATGACAGAAGCTGTAATGTCTAATTGTCAAAGATAAAAACCAGCTCATCCTCACTCACAAGATCAAGTCTTTCGCGCGCTTCATGACCTATGAAATTATCTGAATTTGTAGCTTTTAAAATTTTATTATTTAGTTCCTGATTTTTTTTAGTGACAAACTGATGTTTTGCAATAAGCCTCTGTCTTTCTACACTTAAATTCCAAAGGTTAAATAAACTTCCCTCTGTAATAAGGCTTGCAAGGGCTATGGCAATAGCAGCAATTCCAACTTTTAATGGGTGTTCTAAAAATTCTCTTAAGAAAAAATATATTGGCTTCAAGCTTCAACTCCTTTTGATGCTTTACATATAGTGTTACAAACTTTTACGCGTAGTGCAAATAAAAAACCCCGAGTTAAGGTCGGGGTTTTTAAAATCTTATGTTTGTATATCTTAACTAGATATTAAATGAAGCTACAAAGTATGCTTCCCCACCCTCAGCAGTGTTAGCAGTGTCAAAGGGCATACGAGTATCATTTATGGAACTTGTTACCTCAGAAAGACCTACTGCTAGAGTAAAGTTTTTTGTAAATGTATAACTCAGACCAATATCTGCAATCCTGTTCATGCTAACTTTTTGAGGACGATTTGTTTCAACATCTTCAAAAGAGTAAGTAACATAGGTTCCGTACTCAAGTGTGAGATTGAGTTTCTCTGTAAAGTTATAGCCTACATCTAAGTACTGATAGTGACGAGCAGCTTTATTCTGCAAACGAACATCTTTATTATCAACAAGTCTTGAGGTGTTATAACTTTGATGGTAAATGCGTCCAATAAGTGTTCCTTTAAGATCAAACTTACCAAAAGATTTTGAAATGCCTGTTGATACCCATGTTTCACCCACCTGATCATTTTTCTGAGCAACTTCACTTGTTGGAAGATCAAATCTTAGTTGGCCATCAACTTTAAAGCCATCACCAAATTTTAGCAAATTTGAATTTGTAAGCTTTAAAGCAACGTTACCCATATTAAATGCAGCACCTTGCTCTAGCTGACCACTTTTTGCTCCAACATCTTGTTCTTTTTGCTGATCACCAAACCATGTATGGAAAAATTGAGGCATTACAGCTACTGACCAGTTTTCATTAAATTTATATTTAATATTGGGCTGCTCCCAAGAGGAAATCTCAACCAACTTACCATCGTCAATTCCTTGAAAAGGTCTCATTCCCAAACCATTTATGCTAAGCCATGTTAAACCAAAACCTGATTTAGCTTTTGCTACTTCTGGCTGTTTTACTTGCGTTGTTGTTATAGCTGTTGGTGCCGCTGGAGTAACCTTAGCAACTAAGCCCACTGGCGCTGGCTTTTGTGCAACATCAACTGCAGCAGCGGCGGCTTTATTTGCCTGCTTAATCTGCTCAGGAGTCATTTTCTTGTTTCTCTTTGAGGTTGTAGACGTATTTGTTGTCTTTGATTTTTTAACCTTTGATTTCTTTTTTGGGGCAGCATCAGCTAGCTGACTAACAAGTGCAAACACTACTAAAAGGCCTAATAGCTTATTCATTTGTGGTTTCTCCTTAAAAACGTTCATTTAACTTAACAGCCGTGGAATAACAAGAGCAATGTATGTGCCACCAAATTTAGCTATATGCCTTAAAGACCTGGGGTTTTAGTGGGCAGAACGCTCCAATTTAGCTTAAAGTGCCGTAAATTGTTAGCCACATTGACCCCATTATTTCTTAAACGCCTCTAATCCCCAAAAGTGGGCTCTTGTTCCCAATTCTTCTTCAATGCGTAAAAGCTGGTTATATTTTGCAGTTCTTTCCCCTCTACATAATGACCCTGTTTTTATTTGCTCAGAACCCGTGGCCACGGCCAAATCGGCAATCGTGGCATCTTCAGTTTCCCCGCTTCTATGGGACATAACTGTGTGGTACTTGGCTTTATGGGCAATTTGGCAGGCTTCAAAAGTTTCCGTTAAAGTACCTATTTGATTTACCTTAATTAAAACTGCATTAGCCACACCGTCTTTAATACCCTTTTTGATACGCTCAGGGTTTGTGACAAATAAATCATCCCCTACAAGTTGCACCCGATTGCCTATTTTAGCAGTTAATTTTTTCCACCCCGCCCAATCGTCCTCGCTTAAGCCATCTTCAATACTGGCCAGTGGGAAGTTTTGGGACCAACTATTATAAATTGTAACAAGCTCGTCATGGTCAATTTGGCGGCTCTCCCATCGATACATTTTTGTCTCAGGGTTATAAAGCTCCGTAGCAGCAACATCTAAGGCTAAAAAGACATCTTTACCAAGCTTATAGCCCGCCTTTTCAACGGCATCGGCCACAAACTCTAATGCTTTTAAGTTTGAGCCAAGCTTTGGTGCAAAACCACCTTCATCACCAATACCTGTTGAAAGACCTTGTTTTTTTAAAATCCCTTTTAGAGTATGAAATATTTCAGCTCCAGCTCTTAAGCTTTCACTAAATCTGTCACCACAAACCGGGGCAATCATGAATTCTTGAATATCAAGGCCGTTATCGGCATGGGCTCCGCCATTTAAAATATTCATCAATGGTACTGGAAGTTTAAATTCTTTTTTTTGAAGGGCCACTTCATAAAGTGGTTTTCCCACTGATTGACTAAATGCTTTTATAACAGCAAGACTTACCCCTAAAATGGCATTAGCTCCAAGCTCTGCCTTATTAGCTGTGCCATCAAGTTTAAGCATAGCTTTATCAATAAGCTCTTGGTCATCAGCTTTCATGCCTTTAAGCTTTGGGGCAATTTTTTTATTCACATTCATGACAGCATTTTGAACGCCTTTACCAAGGTAGCGCTTTTTATCACCGTCACGCATTTCAAGTGCTTCATGGGCTCCAGTTGAGGCTCCTGATGGGACAGCAGCACGGCCCAAAGATCCGTCATCAAGTAAAACATCAACTTCTACGGTGGGGTTTCCGCGTGAGTCTAAAATTTCTCGCCCATGAATTTTTAATATTTTTGCCACTTGCCCTGCCCTTTCTAATTTATTGGTAGTTCAATAGTAAATATACTTCCTTGCCCTGGCATACTATTAACACTCATTTTTCCTTTATGCATTTCAATAATACTTTGGGCAATACTTAAACCAAGCCCCATTCCTTGCCCTTGAGTTTTTGTAGTAAAAAATGGAGTAAAAATATTTTTTTTAGTTTCCTCATCCATTCCATGGCCTGAGTCTTTAATTTCTATTATGGCATTATTTTTCTCAGCCCATGTTTTAACTTCTATTACACCCTTATCTTCTATAGCTTGAGCAGCATTGCTTAATAAGTTCACAAAAACCTGGCTCATTCTTACAGGGTAAAGAGCTACTTTCTCACCAAGTTTGAGCTGCTTTTTAATTTTAATTTTTCCCATATTTTTTTGAGTAATTACTTTTACAGAACTCTCTAAAAGCTCATTTAGATCTGTCTTTATTTTTCGCTCAGTGCGCCCTTGATCTGGGTGAGCAAGTGCTGAAAGATCTCTAACAATTTCTTTTACCCGGTGCAAACCTTCAAGACTTTCTTGAAGCATTAAAGGTGTTTCAGATAAAATAAAATCTAAATCAAATTGCTTTTTAAAATTTTCACTTGGCGTTTGGGAAGCAACTTGCTTAAGCACCTCAAAATATTCTTTAAATCTAGTAATATTACTTGTAACAAAAGAAAGGGGATTATTAATCTCATGGGCTACACCGGCTGCTAAAACCGCCAAACTATGGGTTCCGATTTGTTCTTTTAATCTGTCAGCCAGGCGTTTATTTTCTAATTTTAATTCCTCAATTTTTCGCTCACTATCTTGTAGTAAAACGCTCATTTGCTCTACAAGTTTGGGGTTTAGCACTCGCCCCTCAGTTCCTTCTTCAAAAAGGCTTTGTTGTTTAGTTTCCCAACTTATTTCTACAATATTAAGTTGGCTTAGCTTTACTTGAGAAGCCCCATGACCTGTGTACTTAGGTAACACCTCTAAGGTAGCAATTAGAAAATCAAAAACATTTGGGAATTGAGCGCGCTCAATTGGAAATTCAAATTTAACTAAAGAGGGAGTTCTTTCTAATTCATTATAAATTGGCTGCGGAGCGAGAAAATAACTTAAGTACCTATCAATACGTGAGTAGTAGCTTTGAGCGCCATCGGTCATCATTTTAAAAACATTATCCAAAGCACCAAGAGCAGAGAGGTTTTTAATTAAAAGTCCACAGTGTCGTGCAACCAGTAAGTCATCGGTTATTTTAATAGCCTTTTCAAAAAATTTTTCTGCTTCAGTTAGTGAAATCCAACTATGAGGATCTTTTAAATACTCTTCAGGGTAGTCAAAAGCATCTATTAATGGCAAAGTCGTTAGACCTTGCTTTTCCAAATAGGCCATTAAGCAGCTTGTAAATTTACAACTTCCCTGATTTATCATAGGTTTTAGGCATTTTTTATAGATTAACAGCCCTATTGTCTACCAGATATTGGCACCTAAGTTGCTAAAAGTATTGATAAGTTTGCCTAAAACTTATAGGAGCAATTTGATGTCTAAAATAAACACCTTTTTCGGTATCTTGATTACAAGTTTTTCAATTCTTACATTTGCTAAAAATCCTTACCAAGATGTTAAGTCCGTTGAACAAATCAAACAGAGAAAATCTGACGCACTTTTTTCTGAGCTTATGAAGGATCCTTTTTTAAATAAAAAATTTAATGAAGCACAAATTGACCACCTTTCCACCTACCTAGACAAGCAGCTTTATTACACCATGGTTAATGACCCCGTTATTTCCCAGACCTTAGAGTTAATTGAAATTGCTTTAAACGAACGACTTAGACTTACTGATGCTGAAAATTTAAAAGGTATGACTCTGATTACCCCTGATACAGGCCTTGATATTTTTGTTTCTGTCGCAAAAGTCATGCGCAAACTCGGCTTTAGCGAAGAGCAAATTAAAAATGCAAAAATTTTTAGAGCTAAAGGACCAATTAATGCCTACACGTATGGGGCTAATAAAGATGCCGTTTCTTTTGTTATTTTTGATGGCCTTTTAGAAAAAGTAAGCCGAGGCGAGCTTGAAGGCGTTATTGCCCATGAGCTTGGACATATTTTACAAAAGCATATGTTAAAGCAAATGTCTCTAAATATGCTTTTTAATAGGGTTATCACACTAGCCATGGCTCATCATCCAAAAGAAGGGCGCCCCGTATCTGAAAGAACAATACAAGTCTTGAGAGAATTTAATGAATATTTCATGAGCCGTTTGGAGTCAGAACTTGCTGAACATATGCAGGAAAGATATGGCGTACAAAAAGCTGAGGCTTTATCTTTGGCAAAAAGTTATCACGTTCCATCAAGAGAAGCTTTAAAACTTGCTAAAAACCAGGCAGAGCAGGCCATGGAAAACCTGCCCCCACAGGTTTTAATTCAATCTTCCCAAAAATTTATTATAAGTCTTGTAGATGTGATGCGCTTTTTAGAAGTCCCAAGAGATACAAAGTTTTTCTTCACAGAAATGGCAAAAAATATTGGTAGCTCTTTTAGACCAAATGTTGAGGACCTTTTAGAGCAAACAAAAATTGCATTTAATATTATTAGCCGTGAGTTTGAAACTTCAGCAGATTTTACAAGTGTCACAGCTCAAGATCCTTACACCTCTGTTAGGTTTGATATTAAAACCGGTGGTGGCTCAAGTTTAACTAAACTTTCAGCAAAGCAGAGATTAGAACAAAATGCGCCCACTTTAAGAGCAGAGACTAAAAAGGCAGTAGATATTATTAAAGCTCAACTTGAGCTCTCTAAAGCCTCCACAACAATTGAAGAGCAAAATATGATCATAAGTACTAATGGCAAAACCCATCCACGGGATAACATTAGAGTATTAAATCAAATTTTTTATGCGCAAAACCCTGAGATTCTTCAGTTTAGAAACCCCTTTTTAAGATTTGTAGCACTGACAGAACAGCTAAAGTCTGAAAAAGAAAGACTAGAAGCTGAAACTGAAATTTATCAAATGCGTATACAAAATTTTCCACAGCTTGCAAAACAAAACGGATACCCAGAGGAAGATGTAGCAAGAACCTTAAAGCAATTTGATTTTAAACTTAAGGCCCTTAAAACAGATCTTGAAAAAGTAGCGCCATATATCCCTAAAATGGAAAAAGTTACCTTAGATCTTATTTCTGAATTAGGCTTTGAAAGTTTTAACCCAAGATTTATTAATTATGTTGAGTATGTTATTTCCCAGCGCCAAATTAAAAAAGCCTATCTTGATGAACTTTTAAAAAGTAAAAATGCACAAAACCAAGCCCTTGCCGTTGTTATTTCCAACCTTAAAAATCAGTTAACAAAAAATGATCCCATTTTAGATGAACTAAGTAAAAAATTAAGCGAGTTAAAAAATCATGATGAGCTTAAAAAGACACTAGAAACAGCTTTTATGCTTTTTAAAGCACCTAGCATTGGTATTGAAAATTATGATCGCATAAGAGCTCAGATTAGAAAATTAACCCATTCAACTATGCGCGAATCTAGAGACATTGTTGATTTAAAAAGACATATTAAAACTTCGGCAGATAAATCAGAGACACCATCACTTGATAGTTTGCTTAATGCGCCCATTACACCTGATGACCACGCTTACAAAGCTTTAGAATTAAATCAATGTGTTAGGGCTATTTTAAGGACTGTTAACTAGCCTTTGAGAACTTATCACGTCCGAAGGGAATTTTGCTGGCTTCTATTTCAGTAATAAAGCTTGGCGCATTTCCACAAACACTTAAGTTATCCCCGTTGACTAAAGATTTAAAAATATCTATAACATTATATGTTTTATCTAAATTTAACCCACACACTTCACTAATGTGGGTAACTCGTCTTAAGCCATCATGAAAGCGTGAAATCTGCACCACAATTTGAATAGCTGAGGCAATTTGTTGTCTAATGGCTACTTCAGAAATTTTACCCTCAGCACTCATGGCAAGTGTCTCAAGGCGTACCAAGGAATCAGCTGGTGAGTTGGCGTGTATGGTGCCTAAACACCCATTATGACCAGTGTTCATGGCATTTATGAGCTCAATTGCCTCAGATCCCCGTACTTCACCAACTATAATTCTATCAGGGCGCAGTCTTAAAGAAGATTTTAGAAGATCTCTCATTTTAACTTCACCCTTACCTTCTTGGTCAGGCAGTCTTGTTTCAAATTTTACAACGTGATCATAATCTAGAGTTAATTCACTTGCATCTTCAATTAAAATAACTCTTTGTCCTTTAGGAATCCTTGAAGAAAGTAAACTTAAAAGGGTTGTTTTTCCAGAGCCCGTCCCCCCACTAACTAAAATATTTTTACCTAAAAACATGCAAACATCTAAAAATTGGGCTGCTTCAAGGCTAATACTTCCCCACTTAATATAATCAGGAAAGCTTATTTTTTGTTGCATAAATTTTCTAATACTCACTACTGTTCCAACTCTACTACAAGGTGGGAATACAGCATGAATTCTTGAACCATCAGGTAATCTGGCATCAAGTGTTGGTTCATTTTGGTTAATTCTTCTTCCTACACTTTGTGCAATATTTTTTACTGCTGCTTGTAGGGCATCTTCATCTAAAAACTGAGTATCAGTTTTTTCAAGCTTTCCTTTTTTTTCAATAAATATTTCTGAAGGGCCGTTAATTAGAATTTCACTTACACTTGCATCTTGAAGATAGTCTATTATTGGCCCTAAAAAGCCTTGAATGGCTGCTTCAATAACGCTGCTCACTTTTATTCCTCAGAATTTGCTGTTGAACGCTCCACCTGAACTGGCTGCGTTTTTGGACCATAAACCACAAGCTTGCCACTAGAGGATGTTTCTGGGCATTGAAACTCAAAAACTCCCTCTTTATCAGGATCAAGGTAGAAGGTCTTTGTTTCACCATAATAAGTGGAATGATGTTGGTTATATGCATCAAGCATAAAGCTTACATTTTTATTTTCTTTATTAACATTCACAACATGAATTGTGTAATACACACCCTTTTTAAGTCTTACATTTGAAGGAACAAAACCATTTTGCGTATTTAAAATAACAACTTCTTGTCTATCAGTAATTTTTGTGCGCCTTGGTTTTGCAACAAAATCCATTGCCTTAGGTTCCACACTTTGAGCTTCAGTGGTCGCCAAAGGTTTGCGACGTCTAGAGAAATCTACTTCCCATGCATAGACAATTTGAACTAAAAATAAAAATACAATGGCTAAGTAAAGACCTGCTCTTTTCATTTAGTGCACCATCTCTTTTCTTTCATGAAACTCTGCCATTTCCCTTGCTACTTCAATCACCAATGCTTCAACAACACGTTGAGGGAGAGTTTCAATAAAACCTCTGATTTCTTTTAGACTTGCCATTTTATTTAGTTTTCTTATTGCTCCGCCCACATCTTTCCAAACTTTGTGGTCCTGGGCATACATTTTTGACCAGTCTTTTCCAAGCATTGGTTCAATCATTCCCAACTCATAAAGAGCTGTAAAAACTCTATCTAAATCACCTGACAAAAAATCCATTTTCCACCTCTATGGTTTATTCGGATTAAGATGAGTTTTTTTAAAGCTTTACCTTACTGAATTAGACTTTTGTTTAGGCTTACTTTTAACATTCTTTAAAACAATGGCATTTACAGGTAATAGTTCATGTTTAAAACACTCTTGTATCGTTTCTTCCATAATCTGGACCTGTTCTTTACTCATAAGTGCGTCTGAGCCACGCTTATTCCACTCTTCAACACATGTTTTTAAACTTAAATCTGATTCTGTCTTAAATTTAGAGTTTTCTTCGGTTCTTTTAACGGCAATAAGGTCACACCCGTTAAGATCAAACATATACTGCAAACCGGTTTCAGTTAATTTATCAGCCTCCCCACCACGAGTGAGAATGTTTACTGCTAAAGGAAATTCGCACAATACTACTGTAGCATTTTTTTTGTTTCTGCTATTAGCCCAACACTTTCCACTTGTTCCGGAAACAGGGCGTTTTGAAAAGATAATATCTCCATTCTCATTTATTCCAAGCTCCTTCATTTTTCTATTTAGGATTTCCTTTTTTTGACACTGATTTTTTTTACTCACTCTTACAGGTTGACTTTTTTTAATGGTTTTTGCTTGTTCTTTTAGGGTGGAGTTTTCCTCAGCCAGAAGGGCTGCTTTGTCATATAAGTACTGCAGTTCTTCCAGAGAATAATTTAGCTGTTCAAGAATTTCTAAATCTTCACACTCGTTTTTTTTACAATTTGCAACTTCAGTTGAATAGGTTCTTCTTAGCTCTTTAATATTATGTGCGCTTGGCTTTTTTGCAGCAGCTATCGCATAGTTGCCAAAACACAAAATGAAAAGGACAAAAGTCCAGTGAGCTTTATGGTTCATCAACGCTTATCTCGGATTTTTTAGGTGAATAATTTAGTAATAATTTTGCAATTCTAATCTACAATTGGGATTATCTTGTCAATCATTTCAAACCCTACTCACCGGGTGTGTTACTAATTTTTATCTTCATAACTCCTCAGTTATAGAAAATTAAAATTTTTTTAAAACAATTTTCTTGACGTGTTTTTTGTGCGTTTAAAACTTATTGGCTGAAGGCTTTTTTATCGCAGTCTTCGAAAAACGCATTTTTGACTTTGATCGTATGCTTATAGGCCGCTTAAGTGGCTTATCGTGATTTTAAATTTTATCTCGATCTTTTGAAAATCTTGCTGTGAAAAACCCATGTTATAAAGTCTTCAAACAAGAAGGGGGATATTTATATGATAGCTAAACTTTCAAACATAGAGCTTCTTAATAAAACAAAGCTTCTCGTTAAAGAAGAAACTCATAAAACTCTGGAGGTGCTTCACCACTTGCGTGAAGTAGATCGTCGCAGGTTGTATTTAAAAATCAGCTACCCTAGCTTATTTGAATATTGTGTGCATGAGTTAAAATACAGCCATAGTGCAGCTTTTAGACGCGTTGAGGCTATGCGTTTACTACGAGATTTACCCGAAGTAGAAGCTAAAATTTTAAAGGGCAGTATTAATTTAACTACAGCTAGCCAAGTACAAGGCTTTTTTAAAAAGCAGATAAGCCCGAGTCCTAATGCACAAACCAAAAGCATAACTAATAAGGCAGATAAGTTAGATTTAATTCAAAAATTAGAAAACAAATCAACTCGTGAGGTTCAAAAAGAGCTAATTAATTTAAACCCTGATTTATTACCAAAAGAAAAGCTCAGACCTATAGGCCAGTTAAATTCTTTTGATGAGCAAAAGTACGAGTTAAAAGTTGTTATTGATGAAAGTTTAAAAGCAAAGCTTGATAAGTTAAAATCTCTGATGAGCCATAAAAACCCGAATTTTAATTACCAGGAATTAATAACTAAGCTTGCAGATCAAGCTTTAAAGAAGTTAGATCTTGTAAATAAACAGCCTACAAAATTGCAACGCAAAGCGCTGCCGGCAGCTGGAAGTAAAAGTGATAATTCTGAAAACTCAAGAGCAATAAAACATAGTAGATATATTCCAGCGTATATCAAACAACAAATCTGGCAAAGAGATCAGGGCCAGTGCCAGTACAAAGATCCGCTAAGTCAAAGGCAGTGTAAATCAACCCACTTTATTCAAATAGATCATATAACGCCATTTTCGCAGCAAGGCTCATCGCTTGACATAAATAACCTCAGGCTACTTTGTGGAAACCATAATCGATGGAGGCATGCTCAAGATGTCTAAGATTAATAATGGGGTTGGGTAAAAAATATTTTGTTGATTACTATTGGAATAAACTATTACAATTTTTTCTTATGAAATGTGCCAAACTTATTATTTTTATGATCACAATCAATTTCTCTTATTCGACGTGGGCTGAGGATAGAAAAGAATGTTTGCTTTCACCAAGTAATTTATCTGAAATGCTCAAACTTAGTTATAAATCGTTCGATCAGACCTTGCCAGACGGTGGCTGGAGAGGCCTCGCAAATAAAGGTTGTGAGCTAGAGGCTACTAAAGTCTTAGAAATATATCATTTGCACCACTATGATGAACTTGCACCTTGGCAAGCACAAATACTTTATTGGCATGCAGGTCAAATGTATGCAATGCAAGGTTTAACAGATTTGGCGCTCGCTAGATTTAAAAAGTCTTATAGTACAGAAGAAAAAGCAGATGATAAGTTCAAGTGGAATGCATATGTAAAGGGTTCTATTGCATTTCTTGAACATGATATGAATAGTCTTACCAAAGCCCGAGATGAGTTAAAATCGGCGAATACAGATGCTCAATCAAACTTTAAAATTCTTGAATCTTTTATTCGCTGCTTCAAAAAGAGTTATAAAGAAGCCTATAATCATGATTGTAAGCCTTAGCCCAAATTACTACTTCCCCCCCAAACAACCCTAACCATAAAAGTGTTGAGCTTCTAATTTTTTACTTGAGACATTTTTGCGCGCTTAACTACTTCTTTTTAATTCCCTCTAAAGAAATATCAAAAATCAAAACAGATCCGGGTGGAATACCAGGGGGACTATTATCTCCATAAGCTAGCTCAGCTGGAATAAAGAGCTGCCATTTATCCCCCACATGCATCATTAAAAGCGCTTCAGTCCAACCAGGAATTACTCCAGTAACAGGAAATTCTGTTGGTTCTCCGCGCTTGTATGAGGAATCAAATTCTTTGCCATCAATAAATCTTCCAGAATAATGGGCACTCACAGTGTCTGTCTTTTTAGGTTTAGCACCGTTACCTGATTTTATAATTTTATATTGAAGCCCAGAGGCTGTGACCTTAACGCCTGCTTCATTTTTATTTTTTTCTAAAAATGCAGCGCCTTCTGCTTTTGAGTTTTGAGCTTTATCTTGAGCCTGCTTCATTAACTCTTTTTGAAAGCTCATAAGAGCTGCCTGCATTTCTTCATCAGTTAGAGTGCTTTTTTTATCATTTAGAGAATCATTAATAGATTGAGCTAATATTTTTGCATCTAAATCTTTGGTTTGTTGTTTAATATTGTTTCCAATTTGCTGGCCAACGGCATAGCTTGCCTTTTCTTTGTCTGTTGTGGGCTTTTTTGTACACGCTGCCACCGCAATTAAGCTTATTAAAATTAGTGTTAATTTCATTTGTTTCTCCTTTTGGCTTTTTCTTTTTGTCTAGCCCGATGCTCTGGCCTCTAGGCTTCTCTTTATAGTAAGTTGGCAGCTAACTCAGCTAGCTCTGAGCGCTCCCCTTTAGCTAAAGTCACATGGGCTGCAATGGCTTCCCCCTTAAAGCGTTCAACTACATAAGCTAGTCCGTTATTGGCTGAGTCTACGTAGGGGTTGTCAATTTGGTAACAATCTCCTGTTAACACCACTTTTGTACCTTGGCCTGCGCGGGTAATTATTGTTTTAATTTCATGGGGCGTTAGGTTCTGAGCTTCATCAACAATTAAATATTGGTGCGGTATACTTCTTCCACGAATATACGTTAAAGGCTCAATATTTAGCATTCCCTGGTTAATTAACTCCTGCGCTCTTCCTGCTGCACGCTTATGGTTAGTGCCTGAACCTAAAAGATATTCAATATTATCAAATACAGGCTGCATCCAGGGGTTCAATTTTTCTTCAACATCCCCTGGTAAATAACCAATATCTCTTCCCATTGGAAAAATAGGTCGACTTACCAGCAAGCGATGATACTTACCCTCATCTAAAGTTTTTGAAAGCCCTGCTGCTAATGCTAACAAAGTTTTTCCAGTACCAGCTTTACCCACTAAAGAGACAAGTTTAATGTCATCGTTTAATAGGCAATCCAAGGCAAAGCTTTGCTCAACGTTTCTTGGATAAATTCCCCAAACATTATCTGATGGTTTAATTAAAGGAACTGCAATTTTTGCCTGAAAGTTATACCGCGCAATAGCACTGTGGTTGGGGTTGGCCTGATCTTTTAATAAAACATATTGGTTTGGAAAAATGTGTGGGTCCGTAATAGGCATTTGTTTTTCTGCATAAAAACTATCAATGGCATCAGAAGCCACTTCATACTCAGCAATACCGCTAAATAAATCTTCTATATCAACCTTTTCGGGCTCGTAATCTTGGGCAATAATTCCTAAAACATCTGCCTTAATACGTAAATTAGTATCTTTTGTAACCAAAATGGTAGGGGCCGCAGCCTTTTCTTTTTGCATTGTTAGTGCTAAAGCCAAAATCCGATTATCCGCCTTATGGCTATCTAACACTTCTGGTAAAACACCCGCGTGAATGTCTAAATTAACAAAGAAATTACTCTTACTTTTTTCTAATAAAACGCCTTTACTCAGTGAACCTTTAGCCCTTAATACGTCTACAAACCTTGAAAACTGTCTGGCATTTCGGCCGTTTTCACCAAGGTCTTTTTTAAACCTATCTATCTCTTCTATTACTGAGATGGGGATGACAATATCACATTCATGGAACTTATAGATGGCTTGTGGGTCAAATAATATAACGTTTGTATCTAGTATGAACCGCTTCTTTGAAGTTGTTGTTTTAGTCACACTTAATTATCGCTAAAATTTTAAATGAATATCAAGAAATTTAATCAACGCGGCCAGCTACTTTTTCGCCCATGTCCTTTTTTGCCACTTGAGAAACAGTTTCCAAAAACTTAATGAAATGGTAGAGAGCCTCCGGTTGAGACTTTCTAAACTCCACTCCGTGGCGTACAACACCCCTTCCCTCAATATCTCTTTTGTTTGTAACTAAAACATTAAATGTAAAGTAGGTATCATGACTCATATAAATACGCATTGTGACATCATTGCCAATATCGTAGGAGCCAACATCCATCACCATATCAAAGGAAAGTCCATTTACAGAAATATCACTAATAGAAACTGGCTGTAAAATACTTGATCTAGTTACAACAAAAACTCCCACAAACTGAGACAAAACTATTCTTTCTACTTTCCTTCTATCACCCTTTACACGGTTTTGAAGTTTGTCAGAGAAGCTTAAAACTTGCGCTTTTTCGCTCCCCTTTGTAGTTTGTTTTTTACCGGTTTTTATTCTTTTTGTGATGTCTATAACGTTACTCTTACCCATACCTAATTTAACGTCATAGTCCTGCAAACTCTTTAGGCACTTTTCTTGATTCTAGACCAATATATGAGGTATAAATAGGCCCTTATGTCAGCTTTAAGGTTTTTAGTTATAAGCCTCATTATACACGTGACTTTTTGGGTATTACTTCAAAACTTAACCCATTATAAAGGCCTTAATAATACTGAAGTCATTGAGGTTGAGTATTTGGACCAGAATCTTAAAAGATTAGCCCATCTTTCAGATAACCCCAGCAAACTCACCCTTTCAAAACTTAAACCTCGTTTTTATAGCGATAAAGACTTATCAGTTGAGCAAGAAACAAAAGCTAAAAACTTAGGGTATTTAAATAAGAATCAAAAACAATCACAAAAATCAAAAACTAAAAATGATGATGATAATGGCGTCTCAAAAAGGCTTACAAAACTGGGAAAAGAATTATTCAATGAAGAAGCCTCAAGCATTAACGACTTTCATGATATTAAAGAAGGAGCCATCACAGCCCTAAACTCTGAAAGATTTATTTATTACACCTACTTTAACCGCATAGATTCACGTATTTCAAATTTATGGACATCAAATTTAAGAGAGTATCAAAAAAGATGGACAAACATTGATGTAGAAAAGCTTGCCGGTAAAAGCTGGGTCACAATGATTGAGGTTCTGCTGGATTCAAGTGGTAATTACGTTAAAACTATCATTCACCGTTCCTCAGGTGTTGGCCCTATAGATATGGCTGCTATTAGCAGCTTTCAAGCTTCAAGCTTTCCCAATCCACCATCAGCAATGGTTGCAGATGATGGCTTTATTCATCTTAAGTATGCTTTTCGTTATGATGTAGAAGCTCCTCGCCGTTGGGCCAGACAATAACTGGGCTAGAAGGTATAGGCTTAATCAAGATAGAATATATTAATGCATAAAATATTTTTTCTTCTATTTTCTTTTATATTTTCATCTCCTGCCTTAGCAGGAATTTATGAGCTCAGTGCTGTTTATAATTTTAAAAAAACAAACTACGATGCCTCCCATTATGACGCCATGGAAGCAGGCACCGCCAGTGTAGCCTATTATTTTTGGGAGTCCATGGCAGTTGAAATTAGCTTCACAAGAGGTGCTGCTATACAATCTCAACCCGAGTTTATTGTTTACCAAGATTTAACGGGTTATGGTGCCAGTATTTTATTTTCTGTTAACTCTCAAAACACCCCGTTTAAGCCATATTTAAAAGGTGGCGCTGCTTACATTACAAAAATTTTAAGATATTACTACCCCAATACTCCCGCACCAAACCCTGTAAAAACAGAGGGCCTTTCTCCTACTGCAGGACTTGGGTTTAAATACATGCTTAGCTCTCAATTTGGAATTAAAGTAGGCCTTGATGGCTCTCAAACTACAACCAGAGATGTCGCTTCTAACCAAACATCAACCAACTACGACTTTGCTATTAATGCGGGAATTAGCTTTTTATTCTAAACTACTCATTTTTATATTTTTTCTTTCAGGGTGCAGCACTCTTAATTATATTATTGAGCAATCACAGGGACAGTATGGGCTTTTAAAAAGCACAAAAAGTTTTGACAAAGTAGAGAGTCTAGACACACAAAAAAAAATAAAATTAGTACAAGAGGTAAAAGATTTTTCTTTTGAATATTTAAAGCTTAAAAAATCAAAAAATTATAGCTCTTTTGTGCAACTTAATGATTCTTATGTCACTTATGTTGTAACGGCCTCTGAGAAAAATAAAATTCAAGCTTATACTTGGTCTTTTCCCATTGTGGGAACAGTTCCCTATAAAGGGTTTTTTAAAAAAGAAAAAGCAGAGAAAGAGGTAAGTGTGTTAAAAAATAAAAATCTTGATGTGCTTTTAAGGGGTGTGCGCGCCTACTCAACCCTTGGTTGGTTT
Source organism: Oligoflexia bacterium (assembly GCA_016715815.1). Classification (GTDB taxonomy): domain Bacteria; phylum Bdellovibrionota; class Bdellovibrionia; order JABDDW01; family JABDDW01; genus JADJXN01. The sequence continues at coordinate 308,134 of JADJXN010000001.1, read as the reverse complement.
AAAGATCCCCTTTTAAGCAGCATGACAGAAATGAATAATGAGGAGCTTGCCGAAACCATTATCCATGAATTGACCCATTCAACTTACTTTAAAAATAATGACACTGATTTTAATGAGCGCCTTGCCACCTTTGTCGGAGAAAAGGGAGTTGAGCTATTTTATAAAATAAAAAAACCAGATCAGACTGGTGTTTTAAAAAAATTAATGGACCAAAAGTATGATTCCAAACTTTTTCATGAATTTATGAAACAGGAAATAAGAAAAATAGAAGACTTTTATTCAAAAAATGGCACCAAATCAGATTTTGAAACATTAAGAGAATCAAAGTTTAATGAGCTAAAAGCAGCTTTTAAAAAATTCATTCTGCCTAAACTAAAAACTGATATTTATAGAAAATTTCAAGATTCAAAAATAAACAATGCAGTTTTACTAAACTACAAACTTTACTATAATGATCTTAGCTACTTTGAAAACCTATTTGAAAAATCCAACAAAGATTGGGACTTGTTTTTTAAATCACTTAAACCTTGAAAACCGCTGAATCACTTTATCATGATAAGTTGAGTCTTCACTTTCACTGGTTTTAATTTGATGTGGTACTGAAGCAATTTTTTCTAAATAATCTTTAGTAAAGTCACTACTTATCTCTCTATCATTTTTATCTTTTTGCAGGTCTTGATCTGCCACTGCAGAACTAAAACTAAATAAAAGAAGAATAACAGCTGCCTTTTTCATCAATACCCCCTAGTTTGATGATGCCCTATTATTAGGACTCAAAAAGGCTTAGAGTCGGTTAATTGGCTGAGGCATGGTTACGTTCACTTAGTAAGTCACGAATTTTTTGTAACATCTCGCGCTTTACTAAAACGTATTGAGTGGCTTTTTGGCTTCCAAAAAGTTTTTCAACAATTTGAACTTCCTTAAGCTGGAGTTTATGTATTTCGGATTGAACTGCTAGATGCTCTTTCAAAAGTTGGGTAGCTTTGGCTTTATCAGCCATTTGGCTATTTTCAATCTTACCCATAAGCTCCTCAGCCTTGACTGTAAGCTTACCCTTTTGATCGGCAAGTTTTTTATACTCTGTAGCCCATTTTTCTTCTTCTTTTGGGCTAAGTTGTAATTTATCTGAAACCTTCCAAATAAAAAGCTGCTCTAGTCTCTGTTTAGCTTTATCTGCTTTAGAATCAGAATGTGCAAAATTTTGTATAAACATAATACAAACCACTAAAAATATTTTAACAACGCTGTGTACGCATGATGACATGTTCATTGCTCCTGTTTAATTACTTTAACTTATTTAATTCATTTTGAGCCATATTTTCAGGCATTTGACTTATTTTCGTTGCTGCTACCTCAATTAAAACCTCTTCAGAGAGCTCATTTAAATCCTGAGATATCAAAATATTGTCCTCTAACGAATAGCTTTGCTCTCCCTTTTGAGTGCCTTTAAATTCTGTTTGCGAAACAATACCACCTGCAACAACAGCTGCAATGGTCATAGTTGTGTAGGTCATAGCCTTATTATGCTTATGCCAAGGCGAGAGCTTTTTATCTGGCTCAGTTTTTTCAATTGCCGCCATAATATTATTTTTTAATTTTTTAAAGGTTTCATCACTAGGTAGGTCTGTTGCTGTATCTTTTAAATGTTTTTTTAATTCTATTAGTTGTGTTACGGTTTTTTTATATTCTGGACGGTAGCTTAATACTCTCTCTAAATCTTCTTTCAAAGATTTTTCAGTTTCATTCTCAATGTAGTCTAGCCACACCTCAGCCGGTAGCCTGTTTTTTTCTTCTTTCATATGCCCCTTTGACACCTTTCAATCATTTTTCGGTTCAAATTGTCTTAAAAATTTTCCTTCATTTTGGCTTTCTCCTAAATCAACAACTAGTTGTTGGTCTAAGAAAACCTTTTTCAGCTTTAATACCGCATGGCGGTAATTGGCCTTTGCGGTATCATAAGGGCAATCCATGATTTTAGCGATCTCTTGAAAACTCAAATCTTCAAATACTCGCAAGCTCAATGATGTCCTTTGCCGTTCAGGGAGTTTTGCTATCTCAGCTGCAACACTTTTTGTACTTGCTCATTCTCCAGCCCTAGTGAGGTTTTTTCTTCAACACTTAATACAACGTCTTGAATATCAACCTCAAGGTGGCTTTTTTTCCTCCACTTGTTTTTACAAGTGTTAATGGCAATTCTAAAAAGCCAACTTTTAAAGCTGGAGCGCTCTTCAAAAAAGTGTATCTTTTGATACGCTTTAATAAAGCTTTCTTGGACCACATCTTCTGCCATGCCGTGATCTCCCGTGAACCTTAAAGCCAATCTATAGATTGCTTTTTGGTGTCTTTCGACAAGTTCACCGAAGATTTTTTTATCACCGGCTTTAATTTCTCTGACTAGGTCCAAATCTGCTTTCACTTACACTCCCTAGCCTTAGGTTAGACCCAATACCTAGACTTTAGGTTAATTATTTTTAAAATTTTTAAGAATTTACAAAATATCAAGTATTTTCAGGTATTTATGTTGACAATACCGCTTTAACCTCTGTAACTTAAAGCCTAAATGAAGCTCTCAACTAAACTACTATTACTTATAATCCTAATTTTCATTATTTTTATTACTTTATATATCACCTCACCAAGTACTGTATCCTGGCTTTTTTCTTATAAAAAAAGCTGTAAGGTTTTAAGGGTGGAGCCTTTTGCTAAGGGAATGATTATTTCAAACCTTCAACAGGTAAATAAATTCTCAGTTATTTGCGAGGATGGTTTTGTATGTCGTGCCAGTGACACCGGTTTTGCCGGTGTCAAATCTGGCGACGAAATTGTTTTTAGAGGCTTTCCAGAGATCACTTCACTATCTGAATTTGGAAAGTGTGAAAACGCTCAACTTCTTAAATTTAAAACGCCAAACCAATAGTTAACTCTATCCAAGGTAAAGTACCGGTAAGTGTAAAACCTGTCGCAGTAGTTGTACTACCTGATGAATTTGTTAACACTACTGTACTACTTGTTCCCGAGAAGTTAAGCATTCCAACATCTAAACCAAAATTTAATATTCCTGGGACCCAGTGATATCCAATCAAGCCTCCAAACCATGTCGCATTGGAAGTATTTGAATATGCACCTTGTGTGTACTTAAGAGGCATATAATAACCAAAACCTGATAGCCTAAAGCTTGATGCAATTGCATTTGAAAAATAATATCTTAAATAAGCACCATAACCTGTAGCTGATAAATTAGTTGATAATGCCCCTAGCCCCGAAGCATTAAAATTTATTGCAAATAGCGCTGCACCCAAAGTAACACTTGAGCCTAGCTTAAAATCTACACCCGCATTTGTAACACTTGCCCCTAATGCTGCAGGGTTAGCCCAAATATTAAATGATTTTGTATCTGCAGCTTTTGCATTAACACTAAAAGCTAAAACAAAAAACATACTTAAAATAATTTTTTTCATTTTCTCTCCCATTTAAGTTTTATTTTACTTTTCAAGTATGAAGAATTTTAGAGTTAATCGTCAAGCTTGATCACCTCAAAGTCCGTCATAAAAGATATTCTTAACTCTTTCGGCTTTTGAATGGCATCCTTGATTCTTATTAAATCACCTCGTCGAAGGCCTGGTTTAAGTCTGTTTCTGTCAAGCCAACTTAAAAATTCCCTATTCATTCCTCGACAAATAGCTTGTCTTGTTTTTCCCCGCTCTGGCTGCTCATCTCCAATGACTCTTGTAATTCCACTTAAATCAACAATTGGTTTTTCTTTAGACATTAATATATAGCTTAAAGTTAAAGTGTCATTACCCATAGGCAAATGGTTCTCAAGCTCATAAAACCAATCTGGTTTTTGCCAATTTACGCGGTGGTGACACCAGTCTTTTCCTGATTGATTATATAATGGGCAAAATTCCTGATGCGTGCATGGCGCCCAAGCAAACCAGTTTTTTTCAATCAGTGTATCTCTAAATTTAAGTAAATTTCTCCCTGCTTGATTTGTGCTTGGCTCTACTAAAATAAGTCTTTGCACATGTTCTGGGATAACAGGATATTGCGTATATTCATTTAAAACATAACTCATAACAAGCGTATCAACTGAATGATCTAAAACAGAAAGACTGTTTTGTGTTACTTCAATTCCCTTAGCGTTTAGTTTAAAAAAATTAAGCCAATGGCGCTGTTCTTTTAAAGCTTCACCGCTTTTATCATAAGTAAATATCTTAGGTTCTCGGTTTATAAAAACTCTTGCACACTGAGTTTGCATTGCCCATAGTGCTGATCCAAGCCCTGAGCCCCAATCTCCAATGACAGATGCGTTAATTAAAAATCTTTGAAGTCTTGCCTCTTTAAAGACACTCTGAAGACGCTCAAAATTTAAAATAGCAAAATAGCTGATGTAAGCTGCCATATGAGAAGAATCTTTCCAGTAATCTTCTTGATGCACTCCTCGAATAAAATGATCTGATAATTTCAAAATAGCCTTTGCTAATTTCTGAGGCTCTTTTAAGCTGTGCCCGTAGATATTAAGTCTTGATTCTAAAAATTCATCAAAGTGAGGATACACGGTTCCTACCTGCACTTTTACTTCGATAGGCTGCCTGATCTGCTTTTGCAAATAATTGAGCAGAATCTGTCATTGTTGGCTCTATACACGCTACTCCCAGTGAAACTGTAACAGGTATATTTTTTGATTCAAATTTAAATTGATGCTTTTCTATTGTGGTTCTAATTCTCTCTGCTACTTCACATGCACGCTGAAGTGGGCTTGATTGCAAAACTACAACAAACTCCTCTCCACCGTAGCGACCAAAATAATCCGCAGATCTTATGAGTTGGTTTTTAACAACACTAGCAAGCTCTCTTAAAACATAATCACCTGCTTGGTGCCCCAGAGTATCATTTATTTTTTTAAAATGATCTAAATCAAAAACAATAACAGATAAATTTGTCTCCGTTAGTTTTGATTTTTTAAATGCCTCATCTAGATGGCTTAATAAAGACTGTTTATTTAAAACCTGTGTTAAGCCATCAAGAGTTTTTTGGTCAAAAAGCTGAGGCGCTGTTACATTTTCAATATTTCCCTTGCTAAGGAATTTAAAAATAACATTGCCCATTTTTATTTGATCATTGTCTCTTAAAACAATATCTTGGTGAGGAGTAAGTTTTTTTGTCGCTATCTCAGTACCATTAGTAGATTGCAAATCTGTAATAGAAACAGCTCCATTTGAATGAACTTTTAAGTGTGCATGTTTTTTACTAATACTTTTTTCTTCAACATGAATATCGCAAGTAGCCTCACGCCCCACTGTTAAAACATTTTTATCTAAAAGCCAACTTTTACCCATAATACCTGCTGGGCCACTTAATAATACCAATGCTGGTGGACGGCTTTGCGCTTCACTAATGCGCACCTTTAATGTGTCGCTATCAACAACATTGGTTTTGTCCATTTTTTCATCTGATGACATATCTAAAATTATAGGGATCTAAAAAATTTACTTCAAGGCTAAGTCTAGGTAACGCGCATCGCCAAGAGTGCCCAATGTAATTCGCTTTCCATCTTCAACACCTGGCTGGTTGTAGGCATTCACATTTATTCTTTCAGCTATAACTGCTACTAATACTTCAAAAAAATAAATCAATGCACCTATGGTTTGCGGACTATGGTCTTGCACAATAAGCTCACAAACCGGCATCTTTTTACTCTTGAGCACCTGCTTCGTGGCTTGAGCTAGTATTTTTAACAGTTCACCGACACTTTTATTTTCAAATAATTTTAACTCATCAACTACTACTTTTTTAATTTTTAAAGACTTCTCACTTTCTAAATTCCTAAAAAATAAAAAGCTTTTATCTTTTTTACCTTCATTAAACTGCTGCAACAAAGAGTGCTGATCATTGGAGCCAATGCAAATCAGTGGTGTACTAACTTCTGGCCCACCAGCTTTAGCCAAGCTTTCTGACCAAAGCTGAGAAAGCCACAAACCAAATGTAAATAAGGCATCACAGTAAAACCAAAAAACACTTATATGTTTTTCTTTTTCAAATGACTTTAAGTAAAAATCACAAAGAGCACTAACCTGTTCTTTATAATCTAAAACCTGCTTTGCTCCTGCTAGAATTTTTTTTATATCCACTCCAGCCCATAACAGTGGAGCGATACCTACTTGTGATAAAACAGAAAATCTCCCACCCACTTCTTTTGGCACATCAAGTTTTAAAAGCTTAAATTTGTCAGCAATTTTATCAAGCTTACCAGACCCTAAACCTGTAATAACACTAACGTGCTCCCTTAAGTTGAGCTTGGTCTTATTAAGAAGCGCTAATACGTGAGCTAGTTGAACAAGGGTTTCTGAAGTCTCCCCACTTTTTGAGATAAATAAAAAATGTGTTTGTTTTAGTTTAATTTTGGAAAGCTGCTTTTCAAATTGAGTGCCATCAACATTTGAAAAAAATAATATCTTCTTTTTAGGCTGCAAAAAATCGTAAATAGCTTTTGCACCCAGACAGCTCCCCCCAATACCAAAAACACAAAGTGTTTTTTGATTTTTTTTGATTTTTTTAAACCATTTATTACTTTGTTGGTATGCCTCATCACTCCAAGGCAAATCAACCCAACCCATCATTGATTTTTTATTTTTTGCTTTTAAAAAAATGTTGTCAAAAGCCTCTAGGGTTTTATCATCTGCTTTTAAAAATTCATTTAAAGTAAGTAATTTACCACTCATAGGAAGAATCAAACTCTCTTAAAATATCTTTAGCAATAATCATTCTCATAACCTCATTAGTGCCAGCACCTATTTCAATAAGTTTTGCATCCCTCATGTAGCGCTCAACTGGGTATTCTTTGGTATAACCATAGCCACCAAGAATTTGTATAGCATTTAGCCCCACTTCAGTTGCCATCTGTGCTGCTACTAACTTTGCTGAGGCTGCCATTTTACCTATTTTAAATTCTTTTTCCTTTTTTTCATCTATCATACGAGCAGCTAGAAAGCATAGGGCTCTACTTGAAACATATTGTGCATAATTATCTGCTATCATTTTTTGAATCATCTGAAAGCTACCAAGAGGCTTATCAAACTGCTTTCTCTCAGTTGCATATTTAGCTGAATACTCATGTGCTGCTCTTGCAATTCCGTTACTAATTCCCGCAATGGTCACACGTTCAATATTTAAATTTCGTACCATATGGTGAACGCTGTCATTCACTTTTCCAACCAGGTTTTCTTCAGGCACTTCACAGTTTTCAAAAATAAGCTCACCCGTTGGGCTTCCACGCATACCCATTTTGCTTATTTTTTTTCCAGCACTGAAGCCTTTAAAATTTTTCTCTATTAAAAATGTGCTAATATCTTTTTTGTCAGTCCCTGTTTTGATATAGCATAAAAAAAAGTCACCCTGTGGCCCATTTGTAATATAGGTTTTTGTTCCATTTAAAATCCATACATTATCTTTTTTTTCTGCTTTTGACGTCATACCCAAAGCATCAGAGCCCGCTCCCGGCTCTGTCATGCCCATACCACCAATAAGCTCACCACTGCAAAGTTTTGGCAGATATTTTTTCTTCTGAGCATCATTTCCATTTACACAAAGGTTATGTACAGCAAGCATACTATGAGCCAAATACGAAAGCGCCGTGGAAGCACATACAGCCCCAAGCTCCTCCATGACTATAGTAGCAGCTACAGCATCCATACCTGCACCACCAAATTCGGTTGGCACGGTAATTCCTAAAATTCCAAGTTCTCCCATTTTTTTAAATAGATCTGGCTCTAGAGTTTCTTTTTCATCCCTTAGAGCAGCTCCTTTAGCCAATTCCTTGTTTGCAAATTGGCGCACTGAATCCTGTAGCATTTCATGTTCAGAAGTGAAAAACATGAACCAATTTAATCAAATTGCTACGTCAAATTCAACCTTGTAATGACCACGCCATTCCTTAAGACGCGCTCGTGGACGGCCGCCATCAATAGGATACTCAATTAAAACGTATGTTAGCTTTGTAATCTTACCTAAAGAGGCAATGTCTAAACTTGTTAACTCCGTCCATGTCCCTGTGTTTATATATTCCTTATGATGCCCCCATTGACGGTAAACATAAACGTGGGTATGACCAAAAATAACCGTGTGTACACGGTCGTCATTAAGAATTTTTCGCGCCGCAACTTCTAAGTCCGGAAATATTGCACTTTCTTTCATAATTTGAAGACTATTTTTTAAAGAAAACTGCCTTCTTTTATCTCGGCGTGTTACACCTGAAACCAAAAAGTACCATACTAATTCAAAAATAGCTCTTATTGAAAAGAAAAAATCATTAAGTAAACCCCACCAAATAAATGCATGAAAAGGTCTGACTTTATCTACATAAGGCATTCTCTCTTTTAACTTTAAAACAAAATTAACAAAAAAGTAAGAGGCCCAAGGTAAATTAAGTATTGGCTCCACAAGATCTTGTTTTAAAAAAAATTTTTTAGGATCAATACGGTTTGCGGCCTCATGCTGGTGTCCATGCTCTATATGAATCCCATCAAAAAAATAAACTATGTTTTTATAATTTATTTTTGTTCCACAAGCCTCATCTAGTATTTGGCGCGTCTTAGGCCAAAGCATTCCCTGATCATGGTTTCCAATTATATATGTGAGTTTTTTATTTGGTTTTTGAATAAATCTTTGAATGGCCTCAAAAACTTTTTTATGTCCTTGGATGATTTGCTGTACCTTCCAAACATCAATTGTTTCTGTAAGTACAGTAGTGTGGTGCCCTTTATAATCTGTTTGAAGTAGGTTTAAAAAATCTCCGTTTATAACTAATTCAACTTCTGCTTGCGCCCACTCGCCCATTGAGTAGTAATCTAAAAATTCAGCCAATTTATCATCAAAATAAAACTCTTCTAACACGTTTACAGAACCATCTGGGAGTATGTGCCCCTTGCCAACATGCAAATCACTTATAACAAGTTTTATTTTTCTCATAAAAACCTAACTTGCAACGTACACAATGTTGCGTGATTTCTTTTTACCCACATACATAGCCTGATCTGCAAGTTCAATAATCTCTTCTTTAGTGGATGCGTGTTCCGGAAAGCTAGCTATACCAATACTTAAAGTCACTTTTATTTGAATACCATTTACATCAAAAACACTATTCTCAACCTGAGCCCTCATCCTCTCAGCCACAACTTTTGCTTGCTCAGAGTCCGTTCCCACAAGCACTACCAAAAACTCATCTCCTCCATATCTAAAACCATAATCCACTGTTCTTATATTTTCGTGAATGATTTTAGACAAATTCACCAGCACTTGACTGCCCACAATGTGCCCTCTAGTATCATTAACTCTTTTAAAATGGTCGATATCCATAAACAAAACTGAAAAACAACCCTTATCTCTTTTGGAGCGGTTAATTTCCTTCTCCAGCACTAAACGCAGGTATCTTTGGTTGTATAAATCTGTTAAGTCATCAATGTAGCTTAGATCACGCGCTTGATTTAAACTTAAAACATGTCCAGCATGTCTACCAATTACTTTTTGTAAAAATGGAACCAATTTATTTATAACTAAGTTTCCATAAAGCTGAGGGTTAACTACCAGAGCATGTCCCACAACTTGTTTGTGATAAGAAGAACAGATAGGTATTAAAATAAAAGAGGTTTCTTTATTAAAAGCAGAAAAAGCACTATTTTTTCTACCCTGCCACCCCTCTGGCAATAGCTTTGTAGCATTTGAAAGAATATTTTTAATTTCATTTTCATTAATATCTTTTGCCACAATAACTTTATGCTCTACCCTGATAAGATTATTAATATCAATAACATCTGCTTCATTTAGGTTTTTATTTAAGAATGCATCCACTTCGCCCTTATCAAAATAAAAAACATTTTGCGCTTTAAACAAATCTAAAAATAATAATGTAGCTTTTTGCTTTAATTCAAAAAGCTGAGTTGTCTCAAAAAGCGGCTCCAGCTTTTGGTAAATTTCAATTTTTCTTTTTAAGAATTTGTTTTCATTTTTTATTTGTGCAAATGACAAAAGCTTTCTAACTTTTTTCAAAAATTCTTTTTCTGAACTTAATGGTCTTAATTTTTGATGAAAGGGGCCTTTAAATTGAGATTGAAACTCTTCGGCCGCTCTGCTTATAGCTATGTGTATGCTTGGCAAATCTAAATGATTATTTAAAAGTGTTTCACATATTTCCCAGTAAGTTTTTGTTGTATGCGCACAATGAACAAGCAGTTGTGCACCACCCATGCTCGCCTCATAAAGCGCCTCTTCTTTTGTTTTTGGCGCTACTACTTGATAGCCGCATTTTTCAAGTGTTTTTAAAAACTTAGTGTTTGTTTTTGGTTCGTCATCCAAGAAGATGACCTTTTTCTTAATCATCTCCTGACACCTTTTTTATTTTAGTTTCTTCTAGATCATTTTCTAAAATACCCATTGAAATTCTAAGAGCCTTAAGTGCCTGCGCTTGTCTCTCCTGAGCAATTTTATACTCTTTCTCATTTTCTTTGATTCTGTTTTTGAATTGCTGAATTTCAAATTTTTGCTGATCTACTTGGGTCTTTAAATCTAGAATCATTTCATCTTTGCTTTGCGCGACCGCTTGAGCCTCAGCCTTTATTATAATATTTTTATTTTCATACTCCCTCTCTTTAACTCTTACTTTTTGAAGATCATTATCAAATCGCCACTGGAGATCCTGTGTCTGTTTTTTTAACTCTGTTGTCTCTTTTTCTTTTGCAGATACTCTTTCCCTTAAAAGGGTTTTTTCGCTCTCAAGTATTTCAACTTTTTCTTTATGCTTTTTGGTGAGGGTTTCTAATTGAGCTTGGGCAGTATTATATCTGCCCTCAAATTCTTCAGCAGCAATTCGTGACTTGTCTAATTCTGTTCTTAAATAATCTCTTTCTTTTTCAAGCTCGACAATTCTAGCCTGAGCCACTTCAATTGCTTCAGCTCCACCTACAAGTTGGGACACTTCTTTAAACACAGAACTTGCTCTTTCTGTTGAAAGAGCAGGACGCGATTGTGACTGATCCACAATAACTGAAGTTTTTGTTTCGTTGTTGTTGTTTTTTTTATTTTCCGCACTCATCCTGATAACTTATCGGACTTGCACATAATAAAATAAAAAATTTAAGAGAGAAACTAGACTTAAATTTAGTGTGAAATTGAGACTACTTTTTTGTAATCTAAATATCTTTTTTCCAGCTTGTGGCTATCTAAGTTTTGCAGCTCGCCCACACTAAAGTCTTGCACTGTAAAACTAGCTACAAGGGAGCCATAAACACATGCTTGTTTCAGTGCTTGAGTCGCAAGGCCTAGCTCATGGTGAGCTAAGTACCCAATAAACCCACCAGCAAAACTATCACCTGCACCAGTTGGGTCCACAACATTTTTTATTGGGAATGCCGGGAGCGCAAAGTAATCATTTTCTGCATATAAAATAAAACCATATTCGCCACGCTTAATAACAACAGCTTTGGGTCCCATTTCTTGAATTAATTCACATGCCATTATTGCGTTTTGAGCACCAGTAAGAAGCTTTGCTTCTCCTTCGTTAATAACTAAAATATCTATATGTTTTAATAGATTTATTAAATCATTTTTTTTACTTTGAATCCAAAAATTCATTGTGTCTGCTGCTACAAGTTTTGGTTTTCTCACTTGCTTTAAAACTTCCATTTGCAAAACAGGATCAATATTTGCCAAAAATACATAGTCTGAGTCTTTGTAGTTTTCTGGTATTGTTGGCTGAAAGTTTGCAAAAACATTTAATTCAGTTTTTAAAGTTTTTGCTTCATTCATGTCTCCGCTATACTCGCCTGCCCAATGAAAAGTTTTACCTTCAACTTTTTGAACTCCTGAAACATCCACACCCCTTTTAGTTAACATCAAAGAATGCTCTTCAGCATAATCATTTCCAACAACCCCAACCACCCTTACTGGTGCAAATAAGGATGCTGAAAGACCAAAGTAATTTGCACTACCCCCAATGGCAGAGTTAACCTCACCAGATGGAGTTTTAACACTGTCATACGCAAGGCTACCTACAACTAAAATTTGTCCCATTTTTTCTCCCTCTTACACAGACATTTTCTGTGGATGTTTTTCCATTTCTGATCTTAACTGCCCACAGGCGGCATAAATATCTCGCCCCATGGTTCTTCTTACCAATACATGCTTTCCTGCATTCATTAAAGTTTTTTGAAATTTATTTACCTCATGTTGTGACGGCCTAACAAAACCTGACTCAGGGTGCTCGTTAAAAGGAATAAGATTAATTTTACTTGGAATATTTTTTGTTAACTGCACTATTCTATGTGCGTCATCAATAGAATCATTAATTCCCTTAAGCAAAACATATTCAAAAGTAATCATATCTTTACTTTCAAGGTAGTATTGCTTGCAGGCCTCAAGTAGCTTTTCTAAATTATATTTGCGGTTAATTGGCATTACTTTATCTCGAATTTCATTTGTGGTCGCATTTAAACTAACGGCAAGTCTTGCTCCCACTTTTGCTACTCTATGTATTTGAGGCACAATTCCACTTGTTGAAACTGTAATTCTTTTTTTACTTAAACCAATTCCTACTTGTTCATGCAAAATTTCAATAGCTTTAGTTACATTATCAACGTTATCTAAAGGCTCTCCCATTCCCATAAAAACTATATTTGTTATTCTTTTTGTCCCGTTAAGACTTTTTTGTGCATTTAAAAATTGCCCCACAATTTCAGAGACATTTAGCCTTCTCATTAAACCCATCTCAGCAGTAAAGCAAAACTGACATCCCATTGCACATCCAACTTCGCTTGATACGCAAAGGGTAAGGCGATCTTCATTTGGAATTAAAACTGATTCAATGTTCTTCCCACCATCAACAGCCATTAGAAATTTTCTCGTCCCATCAACGCTGTCTGCTTGGTGAACTACTTTTGGAAGTTTAAAATCTAAAATATTTTTTATTTCTTCTCTAAAATCTTGTGAGATGTTTGTCATCTGAGAAAAATCTGTGACACCTTTTTGATAAACCCAACGAAACAACTGTTCTGCCCGAAACTTTTCTTTTCCGTGGCCAACTAAAAATTGTTTTAACTCCAAAAGGCTTAAGTCGTAAAAATTAACCATAACAAGGCCATGAAATTACCATACTTAGTACAACTTAGAAAGGCTGATAAGCGCCGCCCCAAAACTTAGGTATTACTTAATATAATCAATATCTTAGAGGCCAATTTAATTTACTTCTTTAATGTACTCTTTAAGCTCATTTGGACTACAGGAAACACAGCCAATTTTTCCCACCACAACCCCTGCTGCATAGTTAGAAAGTGTACATGCCTCAATTAAACTTAGGCCCGCACTCAAACTTAAGGTAAAAGTAGCAATAACTGTATCACCAGCCCCGGTAACATCAAAAACAGTTCTTGCAAAAGTAGGTATGTGCTCCCCTTCGGCTTTGCCATTGTTTTCATATAAACTCATGCCATCTTTACCCCTAGTTATAATCACAGCCTTCGCACCCAGCTGATCTAGCAAACTTTTGCCCACCTCATGTAGGGATTCCGAAGGAGCACTTAAATCATCTATTTTTAAGTTAGAAAGTTTTAGGGCTTCACTTGTATTTGGAGTCACATAATCTACACCACTATAATAAGTGGTTGCAGTTGCAGAGTTAGGATCAAGGGCAACAAATTTTTTATTTCTCTTTGCACTCTCAATGACTTTTTGTATTACATTTTCACTTAAGACACCCTTGGAATAATCTTCAATAATAACCGCATCTACTTCAGGCATAAGAGTGTCTACGCGTGAGATAAGTTTTTTTTCAATTTCAGGGGTAAGGTATTTTTTCCTTTCAAAATCCACTCTTACAATATGGTGTTGTGCCGCCATAACTCGAAGTTTTTTTGTTGTTGGCCTTGCACTATCAACAATGAGGTACTCTGCCGAACAATTGTTACTTTTAAGTTGTTGTTTAAAAATTTCCGCTGTTTGGTCTTGCCCAACCACACCAACCAAGTAGGGCACTCCTCCTAAAGAGGCCACATTGGCAGCAACATTACTTGCAAGCCCCAATCTCTGATCCTGTTCACCAACTTCTAAAACAGGTACAGGTGCTTCAGGGCTTATTCTTCTCACTGAACCTATGACATACTCATCAAGCCCAACATCACCCACAATGAGCACCTTTTTCCCGCGCAATAAGTCAACATAACTAAAAAGTTTTTCTTTATTTACATTCATATATTCCTCACCACTGTTTCTACCTCAATGGTTTTCATACAGTCAAATTCTGCGCATTTATTTTCCAAACACTTAAAAACACCAGGGCAATTCACTTCAGGCTTAAAAACAATCACATTCTCACCAATAGGCCCCCATCTTATTGGAGCCTGTACTTTTACAGGAGAGTAGATCCCTAAAACCTTTTTACCCAAAGATGCCCCTATATGGGCCACCCCTGTACTTGGGGCAACAATCGCTTTAGCTAGGCTTAAAACAGCCAAAAGATCCTCAGGGCTTGTTTGTCCTACTAAATCAACAACACCTTTAAAACTAAGTATATTTGTTGAATTTACAAAATTCTTATCACTTGCCCCACCCGTAACAACAATCTTTTCCCATTTTTGTAGTAGCTCCTTAACAAGACTGTTGTAGCTTTCTAGTGGCCAATTGCGTGCACTTCCACCCATTCCCGGATGCACCACAACAAATCCACTTCCTAGTTTTTGCCGCCAACTTTCAACTAACGTCTGCTCAGCTCTTAGCTCATAGGGTTTAAGTAAGCTAAACTGTGAACCTAAAGCAAAATTAACTAAATCTAAGTTATAGTAAGCCTCATTTTTAAGGGATAAACTTCTTTTTTGACGTATTTTTTTATTATAAAGAATCCAGGAAAACCACTGTGATGCCACACCCACCCTAGTCTTAACTCCAGCCATAAACACCGCTAATGCCACCCACCAGGGAACGTGAAAACAAACGCTTATATCAAATTTAATTTTCTTAAGTTGCTTAACCAGCCCCTTAAAGCTTGTTTTTGGCCCAATGGTTATAACATTTGTTCTTGCCGCCATTAAAAACTTTAAATTTTCATCTATAAGCCAGTAAATCTCATCTTCAGGGGAAATCTCGTTCCAAGCTTTCTGCATAGGTAGCGTCAGTACCAAATCACCAATCTTATCAACCCTGCATAATAGGACCTTTCGCATAGAAACATAATAAAGTTATGCATGGCATAAAGCAAAAGTTTAAATAGAAAATTCTTGCATAAAATATGCGGCTTTTACAAACTGGGTATCTTAACTCTTACGGAGGCTTTAAATGGATATTTTATTGGAAAGTCACCTTTACCAAGACACTCTTAAACTACTTAATGAAACTGCTGAAGCCATGAGATTGGACCCTAATATTCATGAAAGGTTAAAAAAACCAAAGCGCGCTATCATGGTTTCTATCCCTGTTAGAATGGATGATAACTCTGTTAAAGTTTTTGATGGTTACAGAGTTCAACACAGTCTTACACTTGGGCCTTGTAAAGGAGGAATACGCTATCACGAAAACGTATCATTGAGTGAAGTTGCAGCTCTTGCCATGCTTATGACATTTAAGTGTTCCCTTGCAGGCCTGCCCCTTGGCGGAGCAAAGGGTGGTGTTAAAGTAAATGCCTCAAAACTCTCTCGCACAGAAAAACAAAGACTTACTCGCCGTTATACCAGTGAGCTTTCCATGTTTATTGGCCCCGACAAAGACATTCCAGCTCCTGATATGGGTACTGATGCTCAAACAATGGCTTGGATTATGGATACCTACAGCCAAGAATTAGGCCATGCAGTTCCAGGTGTTGTTACAGGAAAGCCTATTGAAATTGGTGGAAGCTTGGGTAGATCCACTTCCACTGGTAGAGGCGTTATTTATACCGTTGAAAAGGCTTGTGAGCATTTAAAAATAAAACAAGATAAAAGTGTAAAGGTTATTGTTCAAGGTTTTGGTGAGGTAGGGGCTTCTGCAGCGACATGTGCTGATGAATTGGGTTTAAGTGTTGTAGGTGTGAGTGACGTTAATTGCGGGCTTTATAATGAGGGCGGTTTAAACATAAATGCCGTAAAAGAATATTATGCAAAAAATAAAAGCCTGAAGGGCTACAAAGAGGCTCAAGAAATTTCAAACCAAGATTTATTAACACTCAAATGCGACATTCTTGTGCCAGCAGCTATTGATGGCGTCATTAATTCAAAAAATGCAAATCAAATCAAAGCTCGTATGATAGCTGAAGGTGCCAATGGCCCCGTTACACATGATGGCCATAAAATATTAGTAGATAATGGAAAATTTATTATTCCAGATATTTTGGCAAACGCAGGTGGAGTTATTGTCAGCTATTTTGAATGGGTTCAAGATCTCCAAAATTTCTTTTGGACAGAGCAGGAAATCAACAGTCGTCTTAGAACAATCATGAATAATAATTTTAAGGTTATGATTGAAACTAGCCTAAACCAAAAGGTTGATACTCGCAAAGCCGCTATGATTGCAGCTGTACATCGCGTAAGCTCAGCCATGCTTCTTCGCGGTTTATACCCGCAATAAGCCTTACTAAAGAGCTGAAGGCAATGTTGTCTTAAAAGATTCTTGTTGCCCCAAGGAATTCATATACTTGTTTAACTTTGGAAATGACACATCCAGTTTAATTGGCATTCTAAGTTGTAAATAAAAAAGAGCCACTCCCCAATCAATATCAGTTTGAGTTAACTGAGTCCCCAAACAAAATTCTTTCTCCCCCAAATACTTTTCATATTTGTTTAATGCCTCATCAATTATTTCTCTTATCTCTCTGATTAAAGCTTCATCTTGGAGTGCTTTTTCTTTTTGAGTTTCCAAAAAATACTGAACAACAAGCTCACACACACCTACCGCAATTCCAGACCAATTTGCACATACTATTTTTTGTCTAATATCCTTTGCTTGCAGAGGACTACTAATTTGTTCGTCGTAAAATACTTTTAAAATTTGGTTTGAATCTACAATTTCCATTCCTGACTCTAAAACAATTACAGGAACTCTTCTGAGTGGGTTTGCTGTATTAAGCTGCGGATTTGTTTCAAAAACGTTAAATACAACTTCTTCATAATTTATTTTGTGCTCTCTTAACGCTATTCGAACACGTCTAGCAAATGGCGAGCGAGCTGATATATAAAGTTTTGAATTTTCAAATATAGACATTTTTGTTCCCTTTTTAATAGCGGTAAGTCAACGCCAAACCATAACCCCCGCCACTTAAAGCATATGGCGTAATTGTAGTATAGTGCTTAAAAGCAGATCTTCCAAAAAACACTCCAATAGCAGCCCCCGCCACCACATCACTAAACCAGTGGGCATTATCAGAAAGCCTGCTTAGACCTGTAACTACAGCTGCACCAAAAGCAGGCACTGAGTAAAGCCAACCGTAAGAAAAGAGTAAATGAGTTGCAGTAACAAATGATACTTGTGAGTGGCCAGATGGAAATGAAAGCCTGTTTTCACTCTCTGGTCTTTGTCTACCGCTAGAGTATTTTAAACCATAAGTAATAAGCGTTGAAACTAAAAGGCTTTCCGTGTGCGCAATTCCTTTTTCATTGTCAAAAATTAATTGCCCAAGTGCAATAGATGCCTCAGGTATTCCAGTACCCCAAAAATCTCCAAAACTAGACGCATCTCTATTCATTCTTTGATAATTCACCCATGAATCGTGCATTGCTTGGTCTTGGTTAAAAGCTATGAGTGTGGCCCCTGCTCCAACAGCTAAAATGATTAAGCCATTTTTATCAAATGCATCTAAAAAAGTATCCTTCACTCCGCACACAAGACATTCTGCTGTGGCTTGAGTAGGTAAAATTAAAAAAATAATAACTAAGATTTTTTTCATATTATTCACTGGTAAAACAATCAAATTCTAATGCTGACTTACCATGGCAATCAATAAGTACTTTAAGGTAATTATCATTTCTATTGCTTATAGTTAATTTTTTATCAAGCCAATTTCTAATTTTTAATGCGGACCAAAAATACTGAGTTCTCCCAGGACTGCCAGGTTTAATAATATCCTCATCATAAAACTTCCATACATCCTGGCCCTCACTTAAAAGCTCCTCTAAAATTGCTTTTTCAATAATACTTAAATTATCAAAACACCACTTCATTTCATGCTCTTCATAATAATGGTGCACACTTAAGGGAATTTCAGGGTAAATAACTTGAGAAAATAATGTAGCTAAGCCCTCACTAGCTAAATGCTCTGTAGCTGACAAATTATCTATATATTCATTTCTAGTAACTTGATTTAAGGGTTTACCCAAAAACCCCCACACATTTGGTTGATGGTCTCTATAGACATGGGAGAGCTCATGGGCCAATAAAACTTTTAAATAATCTTGGCTAGCCCCTGGGTAATCAACACCAAACCATACTCTATGGTTGCCGCTATCATATCTAGCAAACCCATCAAATATCATTAAGCTTGGACAAATGCAAATTTCACCGGAAAGTGACGTGTTTAATACTTTTTCAATTTTTTTTACTTCCTTTTCAAGACCTTCACAAAATTCTAAAGCAACTTTTTTATTTTCTTGGTAAGGCTCAGATAACAACCATCTCTGCACATTCTCCAAGTCTAAATCCCACTGACTAGCAAGCTTTAATAATTGCTCAAGGTCTTCATCTTTTCTTAAGATCCTATCTAAAGGCTCTGTCTTACTGTTACTTTGGAGCTTTAAAAATCTATCAAATAGGTTAATTACCTTCACAACAAAAGTCCTTTTGCAGATTAATCATACTTTCCCCGAGCCATGGTGAGACGCCTTTTTCATTCTGTCATTTATGGTTCTTCCCAAACCATTGTCTGGCAATTTGTAACAAATAATACTTTTAAAATTACTTTTATCTAAATCTCTAAGAGTAGAAAAATATTTATTAGCCGCCTCTTTATAGGAACCCTCTTGAGATAAAACAACAACCTCTTTAAAACCATTTTTCCGTAAAAATTCCTCTTCTTGTTTTGAAAAGCACAAAATGACTGCTTCAGTAATACTATTTTGCTTTAAAAAATTGACCAGCTGCCTCTCATCTAGAAATATTAATTCTTTTTTTGGAGCATAGTGCAACTCATACATCCCAGGAGCTGCTTTACTATCAATAGATACAACCTTTAAACTTACTTTTTCTTGTAGTTCCTGTTCAATCTGTTCATTAGATATTGCACCAAGCCTTAAAACCAAGACCTCATCACCCCTACAATCAACTATTGTTGATTCCAGTCCATACTCACTCATTCCACCATCAAGTATAATATCTACTTTTGCCCCCAACTCTTCCTCAACATCAGATGCATTTGTTGGGCTAATTCCTTGAAACTTATTTGCACTTGGGGCTGCGATAACCGTATTTGATTCTTTTATTAAATTAAGTGCTACATTATTTGAAGGCATTCTAACAGCTACTGTTTTTAAACTTGCAGTAATTTTATCACTTATGTTTTTTGATTTATTAAATATAATTGTAAGTGGTCCTGGCCAAAATTTTTTAATTAAAATCCTAGCTTTTTCAGGTACTTCCTCAGCAATTCTATCTAACTGCGTGATATCACAGATATGTAGAATAAGGGGGTCCTCAAGCGGCCTACCTTTAGCTTTAAATATTTTTAGAACCGCTTGTTCATTAAATGCATCTGCACCCAAGCCATATACTGTCTCCGTTGGGAAAGCAACAAGCCCGCCTCGTCTAATTACATCTGCTGCTTTAAAAATATTTTCCTTTTTATTTGCATCTAAAATCATTAAGCGTACGCCTTAGCGTTTTTTCAGCTTTATTTGCATTTGCTTCACTTTGACTTTTAACTGCTTTTTATAATTTACAAGTTTTGCGTTTATTTTTTTATTGCTTAGTGCAATTATCTCGGCAGCCAGTATAGCAGCATTCTCTGCACCTCCAACAGCAACAGTTGCTACAGGTACACCAGTTGGCATTTGCACAATTGATAAAAGAGAATCTAGTCCATTAAAATTTTTTGTACTTATTGGAACTCCAATCACAGGCAAAACTGAAAAGGAGGCCAACATCCCAGGTAAGTGCGCGGAGCCACCAGCCCCTGCGATAATAACTTTGACATTTAATTTTTCCCAAACTTTAACACTTTTTTCTAAGAGTTGTGGTGTTCTATGGGCTGATATAATTTGAGTATTAGTACTGACCCCCCATTTTTTAAGCAATTTTTGCGACTTTTTCATTACTGGGTAATCAGACTCGCTTCCCATAACTATTACCACATCATATTTTTTCATATTTTCTTTCCATTTTCTTTTATTTACTAAATATCCAACATTTTCCTTATCTTTTGAGCACTTTGTAAAAGATTTTTTTTGTCTGAATCTGAAACTATGTTTATATGCCCCAGTTTTCTATTTAGCTTATTTCCCTGTTTATAATACCAATAAATTCTCTCGCCTTCGTTTAAAGTAATTTTTTTAAGTTTAGTATCCGCCACTTTACTACTACCCAGTATGTTTAACATAGCTGCAGATTTAACAATCCATTTTGGTTTTACAATTTTATATCCCATTACAGCTCGCACATGTTGTTCAAACTGAGATACATTACATGCATCCATTGTAATGTGTCCGGTGTTATGTACTCTAGGAGCAATTTCATTAATAATAGTTTTATTATTCTGATCAACAAACATTTCAACTCCAAAAACCCCAACACCATCAAAACTTTTAATTAATTTTTCTGCTACTACCTCAACTTGCTTAAGCACTGATTTTTGAATATTCTTGTCAGGTTTCAAAACGTAATCACAAATTCCATTTTTTTGAACAGATATCACTGGCGGAAATGTACAGGTATTTCCTCTTAAATCTCTTGCTACTATTACTGACACTTCGTATTTAAAATCAATAAACTTTTCCGCAAAACCATTAAAGTTTGCATGATCCATAAAAAATGAATCTGGTGGCATTTTTGAAAAGTTACAAATAAAAGTCCCTTTGCCATCATAACCCATTGTGCTTGTTTTTAAAACAAGTCTGGGTCCCATTTTTTTTATTGCCTGATGTAGCGTTTGAAGATCCCAAACTTTTTCATAGTCAGCCGTGGGTAAATTAAATTTTTTTAAATTATTTTTTTGATCTAACTTATTTTGGATTTGTTTCAGAGTCTTAACACTTGGGTAAATGTTTTTTACCGACTCAATTTTTTCAAGTAACTTTAAGTCTATAAACTCATTTTCAATAGTAACTACATCAACAAGATTTAAAAAATGATCTATGTCACCAATAACATGCCTACTAATTAAACTTGCACAATCATTTGAGTTTTGCGCAAAAACCACCGGTTCAACACCAAGCCTGTAACAGGCTTCGGCAAGCATTCTAGCAAGTTGACCCGATCCTAAAATACCAAGCCTAGGCAGAACTTTTGCCTTGTTATTTAACTGCTCAGTCGGCTCAAGAGCCATTTGACTTCCTATTAATTTATTTAGATTTCTTTGCGGCTTTTTTTGTCGCTTTTGCTTCTGCTTTTTCTTTTTTAGGTTTTGCTTCTTTTTTAGGGGCTACTTGTTTTGCAGCTTTAGCACTCTTCTTTTCAGCTTTTAATGATTTTTTGTCTAATGGCACTTTGAGTTGAGCATCAATAAACTCAATAATGGCCATTTCAGCATTATCACCAGCTCTACGAACAAGACGGTAGATACGTGTGTATCCACCGGCTCTTGAACTGTATCTTGGAGCTAAAGTTGAAAATATTTTTTGAACCGTGTTTTCATTAGGTATTCTAGATAAAAGAAGTCTTCTGTCAGCTAGACTACCTCTTTTACCCAAAGTGACGGCCTTTTCCACCACACGTCTTAACTCTTTTGCCTTTTGAAGCGTTGTTTTTATGCGTTCATTTTCCACAAGGCTTACAGCCAAGTTTCTCATTAACCACTTTCTGTGGTTATATGGTCTGTTAAAACTTTGTGTTCTTGCTCCGTGTCTCATAATAATACCTACTTAATTATTAATTATCCTTAGGTGGCTCATTTGGATTCCAACCATTTGGTGGCCATCCATCAAGTTTCATTCCCAAAGATAATCCCATTTCGTTAAGAATATCTTTAATTTCATTCAATGACTTACGCCCAAAATTCTTAGTTTTAAGCATTTCAGCTTCTGATTTTTGAACAAGCTCTCCGATATATCTAATGTTCGCATTTTTTAAACAATTTGCAGATCTTACTGAAAGCTCCAGATCATCTACAGATCTAAAAAGATTCTCATTATGCGATGGGGAGGATGCTAAAGCTTCATCTATTTCTGGTTCTGAACTCTCGTCAAAATTAATAAAAACTTGAAGTTGTTCTTTCATAATTTTGGAGCCAAGGCTTACAGCATCTTCAGGATGAATGCTTCCATCAGTCCATATTTCTAATGTTAACTTATCATAGTCAGTTTTTTGTCCAACTCGTGCATAGGCGACATTGTAGTTAACTTTTTTAATTGGGCTAAAAATAGAATCAACTGCTACAAATCCTACAGGTAATTCCTGTCCTTGCTCTTCAGAGGCTACATATCCACGACCAAGCTTTACAATAATCTCAGCATTAAATTTGCCACCTTTTCCTAAAGTAGCAATATGTTGCTCTGGATTTAAAATCTCAACTTGATCATCTACTTGAATATCAGCTGCAGTAATAGCACCTTCTGTGCTTTTTTCAATTCGTAGTGTTTTAGGTGTTGCAGTGAACATTTTAAATCTAACTTGTTTTAAGTTTAAAATAATATCTGTTACATCCTCAACAACATCTGGGATGCTGGTGAACTCATGCATAACACCATCAAATCTTACTGCAGTTACGGCAGAACCCATCATAGAGCCAAGAAGAATTCTCCTTAGTGAGTTACCAATTGTAACTCCGTATCCTCTCTCAAGTGGCTTTACCACAAACTTCCCATAGGTGTCTGATAGGCTTTCTTTCTCCATATCAAAGCCTTTTGGCCTAATTAAATCTCTCCAAAACTTATAATAATATTCTTGCATGTATCACCTCAACTCTTAAACTTAATTAATTACCTTGAATAGTACTCAACAATCATGTGCTCTTCGACTGGGAATGTTACATCATCACGAGCAGGCAAATCTTTTATCACCGCTTTAAATTCTGTGTGCATTGGCTCAAGCCACTTTGGAATCTCTCTTCTTTTTGTACTTTCAATGCCAGCTAAAATCTTATTCATTTGTCTGCTTTTTTCATGAACTTCAATGACATCACCTTTTTTAAGCTCAAAACTCGGCAAATTCACTTTTTTACCATTAACTAAAAAGTGACTGTGCTTAACAAGGTGTCTTGCTTCGTTTCTACTAGATGCATATCCTAAAAGATAAATAGTGTTATCCAATCTTCTCTCAAGTTTTAACAATAAGCTTTCACCAGTAACACCTTTTGATTTACTTGCTTCTCTAAAATAGCGACGAAACTGATCTTCAAAAACTCCATAAACTCGCTTTACTTTTTGTTTTTCTCTTAATTGTAAAGCAAACTCAGAAAACTTAACTCTTGATTGACCATGTTGCCCAGGGGGATAGGGGCGTCTTTCAAAACTACACTTGTCTGTGTAACATCGCTCACCTTTTAAAAATAACTTCATATTTTCTCGGCGGCATAGCTTACAAACATGTTTTACAGAACGACTCAAAACAAACCTCCCTTTAAATTCTTCTTCTCTTAGGTGGACGGCAACCATTATGGGGAACTGGTGTTACATCTTTTATAGCGGTCACTTTAATTCCCACAGCGGCAATTGCTCTTAGAGCTGGTTCTCTTCCTGCTCCAGGGCCTTTTACAAAAACACTTACAGAGCGCATTCCACACTCAAGCGCTTTTCTTGCAGCATCCTCTGCAGCCACTTGTGCAGCAAATGGAGTTCCTTTTCGAGAACCTTTAAAACCTTTATGTCCTGCACTTGACCAAGCAACAACAGCTCCGCTTACATCAGTAAATGTCACAATTGTATTTCCAAATGAGGCTTGAATATGTACAGCACCTGACTGAACAGTTTTTTTAACTTTCTTTTTCTTAACAACACCTTTTTTAACTACTTCTGGTTGAGTTGCCATTTATTTTTCCTCTAATTATTACTTACCTGTTGGAGCAATTTTCTTATTAGCAATGGTCTTTCTTGGGCCTTTACGTGTTCTTGCATTTGTTCTTGTTCTTTGACCTCTTACAGGCAAGCCTTTTCTGTGTCTAACTCCACGCCAACAACCAAGATCCATTAACCTTTTAATGTTCAGGGCTACTTCTCTACGCAAATCACCCTCTACTTTGTATTCTCGTTCAATAATTTCACGAATTTTTGCAATGTCAGCATCTGTTACTTCATCTGTTCTTTTAGATTCATTAACACCAGCCTCTTTTAAAATTCTCTGAGAAGCACTTTTTCCAATTCCGTATAAGTAGGTTAAGCCAATTAAAATTCTTTTATTTCGAGGAAGGTCAACACCTGCAATACGTGCCATTTATTTACCCCTGACGCTGTTTATGTTTTGGGTTTTCACAAATTACTCTTATTGTGCCACGTCTTTTAATTACTTGGCACTTTGTGCATATTTTTTTTACTGATGCGCGAACTTTCATTTTTTATTCCTCACTGAGCTCTAAAAATTATTCTTCCTCTAGTTAAGTCGTAGGAAGAAATTTCTACTGTCACTTTATCTCCCGGTAAAATACGAATGTAGTGCATTCTCATTTTTCCAGAAATATGAGCCAATACTTTGTGGCCATTTGCTAGCTCAACTCTAAACATCGCATTGGGAAGCGGCTCCAACACTGTACCTTCTACTTGAATTCTTTCTTCTTTCGTCATGCTTCCTAATGTGTTAAATCAAATGAGTTCTGTCAGTGAGTATCACTGGCCCATTTGATGTTATTGCCACAGTATGCTCAAAATGAGCTGCGAGACTACCATCCACTGTAACAGCTGTCCAGTTGTTTTTAAGTACTTTAACTCTAAAATCCCCAGCAGTAACCATGGGTTCTATTGCTATCACCATTCCGGCTTGCAATTTTACACCCGTGCCAGTTTTTCCATAATTGGGTATCTGTGGATCCTCATGAAGAGCCCTTCCAATTCCGTGGCCAACAAACTCTCTAACCACGCCATAACCATGGGGTTCAACGTGGCATTGTACAGCATTACCAATATCGCCAATCCTATTGCCAGGTATGCACACATCTATTGCCTTATAGAGACTTTCTTCTGTAATTTTCATGAGTTTTTTACACTCTGCTGTTACATTTCCAACAGGTACGGTTATAGCTGAATCGCCATACCACCCATCGTAAACAACCCCAAAATCAATCCCAATAATATCACCCTCTTTTAGGACTCGACTATCAGGTATGCCATGAACCACTTCATCATTCACACTTGCACAAATTGTTTTAGGAAATCCATGGTAGCCCTTAAATGCAGGCTTAGCTCCCAATTTAATTGTTAAATCATAGGCCCGTTTATCTACATCCTCAGTGGTCATACCTGGAACGACCTCTTTAGAGATAATATGAAGTACCTCAGCTACAATTTTGCAGGAATCTTTTATTTTTGAAATTTCTCTCTCAGATTTTAACGTATACATTAGTTTTTTAAGGCGTAACAAATTCGATCAAAAATTTCCTCTGTTTTTCCTTCTCCGTCTACTGCAACAAACTTGTGATGTCTTTGGTAAAAATCCTTTAAGGGCAGCGTACTTTTCTCATAAACATTTAATCTGTTCTCAATAACATCTTTTTTGTCGTCATCTCTTTGCTTTGTTTTTCCACCGCAAACATCACAAACACCATCAACTTTGGTAGGCTTTGAAGATATGTGATAGGTTTCTCCACATTTAGTGCAAACCCGTCTGCCGGTTAAACGATCAATGAGAGTACTACGCTTTACTTCTAAAAAAACTGCCTTTTCTAAATTCATATCTTGCTCTTCAAAAAGGCGATTAAGTGCTTCCGCTTGGTTTATGGTTCTTGGAAAACCATCAAACAAAAAACCTTCTAAATTGGAATTAATAATAGCTTCTTTAATTAATCCTACAACAATATCATCTGGAACTAGGGCTCCAGAATCTACAATGCTTTTAGCCTGTAAACCCAAATCAGTTTCATCTTTAATAGCTTTTCTTAGAAGATCTCCGGTGCTAATGTGTTGAACATTATATTTAGAACAAATAGATTTTGCCTGTGTCCCCTTACCTGCACCAGGAGCACCAAACAGAATTATGTTCAAATACCACTCCTTCGGCCTTTGATCTTTGCTCCACGCATGAAGCCTTCATACTGGTGACTAATTAAATGGGATTGAATTTGTTGAACAGTATCTAACGCCACACCAACAAGAATAAGAATACTTGTTCCACCAAAATAAAATGGCACTTTAGCTTGTGAGATTAAAATTCCAGGAAGCACGCAAACAATACTAATATACACAGCACCCGCTACTGTAATTTTACCTAATACATTTTCTATGTATTCTGCTGTGCTATTACCAGCTCTGATTCCTGGTATAAAACCACCATATTTTTTTAAATTATCTGCAACATCATTGGCATTAAAAACAATAGATGTATAAAAAAAAGCAGAAAAATACAATTAAACCAACATAAATAAGGTTATAGAAAACTCCGTTTGGACTTATTGAGTCTTTAATACTGTTCATCCATGGCTTATTCACAAACTGAGCAAGAGTGGTTGGAAACATTAATAAGCTTGAGGCAAAAATTGGTGGAATAACACCTGAAAAATTAATTTTTAATGGTAAATGGCTACTTTGTCCTCCCATTACTTTTCGACCCGAAACTCTCTGGGAATATTGCACAGGAATTCTTCTCTGTCCTACCTCTAGAAAAATAATAACGGCAACAACTATCACCATTAAAACCAATATTCCTAGCGCCAATAATGCCGCCATCTCACCTGATTTTATTAACTCAATGGAATTTATAAAACCTTTTGGCATACCAGCAATAATACCTGAAAAGATAATTAAGCTGATTCCATTTCCAATACCTTTTTCAGTAATTTGCTCCCCTAGCCACATAATAAAACATGTGCCAGCAGTAAGTGTGAGTATGGTCATTAACTTAAAGGGAATACCACCTACTGTAGATGCTAAAACTAAGGGTTCACCCATGGGACTTGTTGATCCTTCAAGGTAAGTTGAAATTCCAAAGCCCTGAATTACAGCAAGTAATACTGTTCCATAACGTGTGTATTGGGCAATTTTCTTTCTACCTTGTTCGCCTTCTTTATTTAAAGCATCAAGATAAGGAAACACAGCTGTTAAAAGCTGAAATATAATGGAGCTTGAGATATACGGCATAATACCTAAAGCAAAAATGGAGAGTCTTTCTAAAGCTCCACCACTGAATAAGTTAAACATCCCAAATATTCCTGCATTTTGGGCAGTAAAAAATTGTTGAATTGCTACAGCGTTAACCCCTGGAGTTGGTACGTGGGAGCCCAGCCTGTAAATTGCCACCATCGCAAGAGCAAAAAGAATTTTTTTTCGTAACTCCGGTATTTTAGCCAACCCCTCAATAGCCACTTTTACTTAATCTCCTCTACGCTGCCACCTGCTGATTTAATTTTTTCAAGTGCTTGGGCACTAAACTTATGTGCTTTTACCTGAAGCTTTTTTGATAAATTTCCTGTTCCTAAAATTTTAATTGGAAGATTTGGCTTTGCAATTCCACATGCAACCATCTGCTCTGGGGTAACAGAACCAGAAAATCGTTCTAATTGAGACAAATTTACTGGTGAATATTTAACTGCAAAAATATTTGTAAATCCAAACTTAGGTAATCTTCTATGAATAGGCATTTGCCCGCCCTCAAAACTCCTTGGGACTTGTCCACCAGTACGTGCTTTTTTACCTTTGTGTCCGCGTCCTGAAGTTTTACCTAATCCTGAACCAGGTCCACGCCCTAGTCTTTTAGGTTCATGGTTTGAACCTTTTTTGGAAACTAACTGAGATAGCATCTTAGCCATTTTTATTTACCTCTACCTTTAATAAATGCTTCGCTTTAAAAATCATACCGCGAATAGAAGGTGTATCTTTTAGTGTTACACTAGAGTTCATTTTGCTTAAACCTAAGCCTTTAACAGTAGCTCTCATTGAGGAGTTACTACCAATAACACTTTTAATTAATTTTACTTTAAATGTTTTTGCCATATTAAAATCCAATTCTATATTTGTCTTAACTTCTGATTAATTTCTTTTGTTTGTAACTGTTTTAAACCAGACAATGTTGCTCTAACAACGTTGTGCGGGTTACTTGTTCCAATACATTTTGTTAAAATATTTTTTACTCCTACAGATTCCAAAACCGCTCTCACAGCGCCACCAGCAATAACACCAGTTCCTGCATTTGCTGGCTTTAATAATACTTGGCTTGCTCCAAAAGTACCGTGTACTTGGTGTGGAATTCCTCCGCCTTCTATCTGTACTTCCATCATATTTTTCTTAGCTTGACGGCTTGCCTTACTAATTGCTTCTGGAACTTCTCCTGCCTTTCCAAGACCAACGCCTACTTTTCCATTACCATTTCCTACAACTACCAATGCTGAAAAAGAAAATCGTCGCCCCTTTTACAACCTTGGCTACTCTATTAATGGCAACTACTCTTTCTTCTAAATCACTAACAATTTCTGACATTTATTCATTCTCCTTAAAATTTCAATCCCGCTTCTCTAGCAGAATCAGCCAGTTCTTTAATTTTTCCGTGATAACGATAACCATTTCTATCAAATACTACTTGAGAAACCTTTTTTGCCTGGGCACGTTTAGCTAATTCTGCTCCAATTTTCTTTGCCGCCTCTTTATTCTTAGCACCAGACATTTTCTCCTCTACAGTAGAGCATGCTGCCAATGTTTTCCCACTTACATCATCAATAATTTGAGCATATAAATGGGATGTACTTTTAAAAACAGAAAGACGGGGCCTTTCTGATGTGCCTAGAATTTTTTTTCTTACTCTCATTTTTTTCTTAAAACGAGAAACTGCTTTTTTATCTGTCTTATTTGAATAATTTAACGCCACATTAACCTCTACTTGCTAACTGATTTACCAGCTTTACGTCTAATTGTTTCAGTATCATACTTAACACCTTTACCTTGATATGGCTCAGGCTCTTTAAACCCTCTAATTTTTGCTGCTACAAGGCCTACTAGATTTTTATCCGCACCACTTACTATTACCTTTGTATTTTTATCTACCTTAATTTCTATACCTTGTGGAATTGGGTATGTAATGGTGTGTGTAAAACCAAGGTTTAACTCTAGATTTTTGCCATTAACATTTGCTTTATAACCTACACCATTAATTTCAAGAGTTTTTGAAAAGCCTCTTGTTACTCCAGTAACAGCATTACTTAAAAGCGCGCGGTATAATCCGTGAAGTGCTTTTACTTTCTTCTCATCTGATTTTCTTGTTAGTGTTAAAACACCTTGATCAACTTTCGCGTTAACCGCTGGGTTTAATACATAAGAAAGAGATGTCTTTGGCCCCTTAACAGTAACAGAACCACCCTGAATACTAACTTGAACTTCTTTTCCAATGTTTATAGGCATCTTTCCTATACGTGACATATTTTCTCCTACAAACCGCTCTCAAGTGGCGGTTCCTTTATTACCAAACTGAGCAGATATACTCTCCGCCCACCTTTTTTTCTTTTGCCTCTTCACCAGACATGATTCCTTGGTTTGTTGACAAAATAGCTAATCCAAAACCTGTTCTAACCTGAGGAATTTTATCAACTGGAACATATTTTCTAAGCCCTGGTCGACTCTCTCTTTTTAAATTATTAATAACTGGCTTACCTTTTTCGGTGTATTTCAAATAAACTCTTATAATTCCCTGTTTATTGTCTTTAACAACACGGAAATTTTTTATTAAGCCGTTGTTTTTTAAAACATGCAGTATCCCCTCTTTTACGTTGCTATGTGGGATATCGGCCTTTTCTTGTCCAGCCATGTTTGCGTTTCTTATTCTTGTTAATAAATCTGATATTGGATCCATTTAATCTCCGTTACTTCCTAAAGGGCATACCAAATGCCGTCAAAAGTGCTTTGCTTTCTTGATCTGATTTTGCTGTTGTACATATTGTGACAGCTAAACCATGAACCTTATCAATTTTCTCATAATTAACTTCAGGGAAAATAATTTGCTCTTTAACACCGCAAGAGTAATTTCCTCTTCCGTCGAAGCTATTACCTGAGAGGCCCTTAAAGTCACGCACTCTAGGTAGAGCTATGTTGATAAATCTTTCTAAAAAATCATACATTTTTTCTTTTCTTAAGGTCACAGATGCTCCTATTGGCATTCCCTGACGTAACTTAAAGTTTGATATAGATTTTTTAGCTTTTCTAATCACTGGCTTTTGTCCAGTAATGGCCGCAAGCTCTGTTGCTGCCAAATCCAAAACTTTAGAATTTTGTGTTGCCTCAGACATTGAAACATTCACAACAATTTTAGATAGTCTTGGCACTTGCATGGGGCTCTTATACTTAAATTGCCCTACAAGTTCAGGAATTATTTTTTTTTGGTAACGTTCTTTTAAATTCATAAATCACCTTAAGATTTTTTCTTAGTTTTCTTTTCTTTTTCTTTTAGCCATACAGAAACGCGGACAGGCTTGTTCGTTTTTGCTGAAATAGGAAGCACTTTGCATACATGTAGTGGTGCTTCTTTTTCAAAAATTCCGCCTTTTGGATCTTTTTGACTTGGTTTTGTATGTCTTTTAACAACATTTACTTTTTCAACTATAATCAGGCCTTTTCGCTTAATCATTTTAAGCACTTTGCCCTTTTTCCCCTTGTGCTTGCCAGAAATCACCTGCACAAGATCATTTTTTTTGTAATTTGGAAATCCAAAATTCTGCATAACTATAAAACCTCTGGAGCCAAAGAAAGAATTTTAACAAATTGTTTAGCCCTTAATTCTCTTGAAACGGGCCCAAAAATACGCGTACCAATTGGCTCCTGTGACGCGTTTATTAATACAGCTGCATTATCATCAAATCTTATGTAGCTACCATCAGGGCGACGTGTTTTAGAAGTCATGCGCACAATTACTGCTTTATGTACTTCTCCCTTTTTAACTTTTGCATTTGGTAAGGCATCTTTTACGGAAACTACAATAGTGTCTCCTATTTGAGCATACCTTCTGCGTGAGCCTCCAAGCACTTTAACACAAAATACCTGTCTGGCTCCTGAGTTGTCCGCTACATTTAGTCTTGTCTGTTGTTGAATCATAAATTTATTACTCCAATGATCTATCAGCTACTTCTAATATTTTTGCTAATTTCCAACGTTTTGTTTTACTTATGGGAGCTGTTTCATAAATAAGAACTTTATCTCCCATACCAGCCTGTTCCTTTTCGTCATGAGCTTTAAACTTGCTGGTTTTGTTAATAAATTTCTTGTATTTTGAATGCATTGCCTTACGTGCAACAGCTACTGTTATTGTTTTGTGCATTTTATCACTTACAACAATACCTACTTTTTCTCTTCTAATGCTTCTTTGAATATTTTTTTGCTCTACCATAAATCCTTCTTTACAACCTAGTTTGCTTTAGCCTTTGCCAAAGTCATTAATCTTGCGATCATCTTTTTTGTTGATTTAATTTTGCTTGTATCTTCAAGAGAACCAGAAAGATTTTGCAACCTTAAGTTAAATAATTCCTCTTTTAGATCAGCTGCTTTCTTAAGCATTTCTTTGTTATTTAAACCTTTAAGTTCCTTTTTATTCATTCCTTCTTCCTCAGTGTCTTGAAATAATTCTTGTTCTGATTGGAAGCTTATGGGATGCAAGTCTTAGGGCCTCATCAGCAACTTCTTTTGTTACACCTTCCATCTCATAAAGCACTCTGCCTGGGTGCACTACCGCCACCCATTCCTCTACGTTTCCTTTTCCACTACCCATACGTGTTTCGGCTGGCTTTTTAGTAATTGATTTATCTGGAAATATTCTGATCCAGATCTTTCCACCACGCTTAATAAAACGTGAAACAGCAATACGTGCTGCTTCAATCTGTCTTGCTGTAATCCAGCCTGGCTGCATTGCCTGAAGAGCAAAGTCACCGTAGGATAAATCATTACCCCGAGCGGCTTTTCCTCTTAAGCGTCCTTTATGTCTTTTTCTATATTTTACTTTTTTAGGACTTAGCACGTTGTGCCTCCATCATAATTTCTCTACTATTTAAAATATCTCCCTTATAAACCCATGCCTTCACACCTATAAGTCCATAAGTAGTAAGTGCTTCTGCAGTTCCATAGTCAATGTCTGCTCTTAAAGTGTGAAGAGGAACACTCTTTTCACAATACCACTCACGCCTTGCTATATCAGCACCGTCGAGTCTTCCTGAAACAGCCACTTTAATTCCCTTAACTCCCAATCTAATTCCGCTCTGAATAGCTTTTTTCATTGCTCTTCTAAAAGAGATTCTCTTCTCAAGTTGCATAGCAATGCTCTCAGCAATAAGGGTTGCATCCATCTCAGCTTTTCTAACTTCTTGAATATTTAAAAACACTTCACTCTTTGTTAATTTTTGAACTTCTGCTTTTAAACTATCAATTCCTGTTCCCTTTTTTCCAATAACAACTCCGGGACGAGCAGTAAAAATATTAATTTTTACTTTTCCTGCAGCTCTTTCAATTTCAATTTTACTCACTCCTGCGTGATTTAATTTTTTCTTTAAAAAATCACGAAGTTTAATGTCTTCGTGCAAAAATGAGGAATAATCTTTTTTCTTCGCATACCAGCGAGAATCCCAAGTTCTATTTACTCCAATTCTAAATCCTACAGGGTTAACCTTTTGTCCCACAGTGATCCTCTCCCTTTTACTTTTCTGCCAATGTTACATTAATATGGCTTGTTTTTTTTCTAATTTCAGAAGCTCTTCCTTGCGCCCGCGGCATAAAGCGCTTCATAGTCGGTCCTTGGTCAACAGTAATGTGTTTTACAAATAGATTATCAACATCCACTGTCTTTTTTTGTTCTGCATTTGCTACTGCTGATTTAATTAACTTCTTTACAACAGGTGCTGCATTTTTATTCAAAAACGCAAGAGCCTTCATAGCATCATTCACATTTTTTCCTCGCACCAAATCTGCAACTAGTCTTAATTTTCTAGGTGCCATGCGTGCAAATCTTAGTTTTGCTTTAACTTCCATTACTTCGCTCCTTCGCCAGCAGCAGCTGTTGCTTCTTTTGCTTTTTTCTCAGCAGATGTGTGACCATAAAATTGTCTTGTAGGAGCAAATTCACCAAACTTATGCCCAATCATATTTTCAGTAACATAAACTGGAACAAATTTTTTCCCATTATGAACTGCAAAGGTTAACCCTACTGCCTCTGGCAATATAGTAGAACGTCTTGACCAGGTTTTAATAACCTTGCGGTCATTAGAGTCTTTTGCCTTGGTAATTTTTGAAAGCAAATGTTGATCTATAAAAGGTCCTTTTTTAATTGAACGCGCCACTTTTGTGCTCCTATTTTCTTCTCTTTACAATATATCTGTTTGTGCGTTTATTATTTCTTGTTTTAAATCCCTTACACGCAACTGCCCATGGAGTCATGGGGTGATTACCCTTTCCACGGCCCTCTCCACCACCCATTGGGTGATCAACAGGGTTCATAGCAGTTCCACGAACAGTTGGTCTAATTCCCAACCATCTTTGTCTACCAGCTTTACCAATTGTTATATTCTCATGTTCTAAATTTCCGACTTGGCCAATAGTAGCGTAGCAATTAGCCAATACATATCTTGTCTCGCCACTAGGAAGCTTAACTTGGCAATACTCACCTTCTTTTGAAACAAGTTGAGCCATCGCGCCAGCACTTCTTACTAGTTGACCACCCTTTCCCGGTCTAATTTCAATATTATAAATTGTTGTACCCATTGGAATGGCATTAAGTGGTAAAGCATTCCCGGGTTTAATATCTGCCTTGGGACTTGCTATAATTTCCTGACCAATTTCCAATCCAGCTGGCGCAATAATATAAGCTTTTTGTCCATCTTTGTAACAAATCAAAGCAATTCGAGCTGTTCTGTTTGGATCATATTCAATAGCTATTACTTTTGCAGGTACTTCTCTTTTTAATCTTATAAAATCAACAAGTCGATATTGCCTTTTATGTCCACCACCATGGTGTCTGGTAGTAATTTGACCAAAATTATTTCTCGCACCTGTTCTTCTAAGTGGCGCTAAAAGAGATTTTTCAGGAGTATCTTTTGTAATTTCCTGAAAATCAGAATTTGTAATGTACCTTCTTGATGCAGAAGTGGGTCTATATGTTTTAATACCCATTTTTATACTCCCTCAAATATTTTAATCTTGTGGCCTTCTTTTAGCTTCACAAGTGCTTTTTTATAATGTGTTACGCTTCCTAAAAAGCGACCGACTCTTTTTGCTCTTTTTCTAGAATTAATTGTTCTAACTGTATCAACTTTAACCTTAAAAACTTCCTCAATAGCTTTTGTAATCTGTCCCTTTGATGCTTCAGATAAAACTTCAAAGCTATAAACATTATCTTTTAAATGCTGGCTGCCTTTTTCAGTTACAAGAGGTCTTCTAATAATTTCTGTATAATTACTGGACATTGTGCTCACCTAATTTTTCTGTAATTTGCATTAATGCATTTTTTGTTAAAACACAGCCGTCGTATTTTAATAAATCAAATACATTTAAACCTTGAGTGGAAACAAATTTAAAGTCATATAAATTTCTAGCCGCTAATTTCAACTTTTGGTTAGAGGAATCATCAACAATAACAGCACTTGTAACACCAAGCGCTTTTAATTTTTCACTCAATTTTTTTGTTTTTCCATCTGAGTCAATTTTATCTAAAACCCAAACTTTATTTTGGGAAAATAAAAGACTCAATGCCACTCTTAATCCCGCCTTTTTTACCTTCTTTTGAAGTGTATAGCTGTAATCTCTTGGCTGTGGACCAAATGCTGTTCCACCACCTGGCATTAAGATTGATCTTGAAGATCCTTGACGAGCATTTCCTGTTCCTTTTTGTTTAAATGGCTTCTTACCACCGCCTCTTACAAGACCTTTTGTTTTGGTTGCCACTGTACCTGCTCTTCTGCATGCCAATTGCCATCTTACAACAGTTTGTAAAAGATCAGGGCGTAGCTCATGGTTAAAAAGCTCTTTTGGAACTTCTATATTTGATATTTTTTTATTTTCAAAATTTACAACTGGTACACTCAACATATTTCACCACATTATTGTTTTAGTAGTCTTACAAGGGCATTTTTTCCACCAGGAACGCAGCCTCGTAGAATCACCAAATTATCTTCACCTATTACATCTAATACTTTTATGTTTCTTACTGTTACTTTTTCATCACCAAGATGACCTGGAAAATGCTTTCCCTTCATAATTCTTCCTGGCCAAGTTCTGTTACCAGAGGAGCCGGGTTGTCTATGAAAGGTAGAGCCGTGAGAGCCAGGGCCTCCGCCGGAATTCCATCTCTTAACAGCTCCAGCAAAGCCTTTTCCTTTTGATACCGCAGTAGCCTTTACCATGTCACCTTTAGATAGACTGTTAATTGATACTGTAGCTCCTAATTGTAGACCATCTGCCTTTGACTTAATCTCATTAACAAAATAAGCACCGGTTTGAAGGTTTGCCTTTTTAAAATGGCCAGTTTGAACCTTCTTTGCTCTAGATTTTCTCTTAGGCTTTGCTGCTACTTGAACAGCAGAATAACCATCTTTATCCATTGTTTTAACTTGAGAAACCACAAGTGGTTCATATTTTAAAACTGTGCATGGATGCATTTCACCTTTATCGTCAATAAACTGGGTCATACCCACTTTAAATGCATAAAGACCTTCTAACTTAGTTTCTTGTGTATTTGTGTTTTGTTCGCTCATAAAACTATGCACCTTACATTACTGAAAGCTTAATTTCAACATCAACTCCAGCAGATAGATCTAATTTCATTAATTGATCTACTGTTTGCTGAGTTGGCTCCAAAATATCTAATAATCTCTTATGTGTTCTAATTTCAAACTGCTCTCTTGATTTTTTATCAACATGGGGGGATCTCAAAACAGTGTATCTGTTAATCATTGTTGGCAATGGAATAGGACCAGCAATTCTAGCCCCTGTTCTTTTTGCAGTTTCAACAATCTCTTTTGTTGATTGGTCAAGGAGTTTGTAATCAAAAGCTCTTAATCTAATTCTAATTTTTTGACTTTGCATTTTATTATTACCTTCTTTTACTCACTAATTTCAGCAACAACACCAGCTCCTACGGTCTTGCCACCCTCTCTTATCGCAAATCTTAATTCCTTCTCCATCGCTACTGGGGTTATCAATTCCACTGACACTGATACCCTATCTCCCGGCATTACCATCTCTGTTCCCTCTTTTAAGGTCACAACTCCGGTAACATCTGTCGTTCTAAAGTAAAACTGCGGACGATATCCGTTAAAAAACGGAGTGTGACGTCCACCTTCCTCTTTTGTAAGTATGTACGCTTCCGCCTTAAACTTCTTATGTGGCTTAATACTTCCTGGGGCACATAACACCTGCCCACGCTCCACTTCTTCCTTCTTTGTTCCTCTTAACAGTGCCCCAATGTTATCTCCTGCTTCTCCTTGATCAAGAAGCTTTCTAAACATCTCAACTCCGGTCACTACTGTCTTTGTCGTAGGTCTTATTCCTACTATCTCTACCTCTTCGTTTACCTTTATAACGCCTCTCTCAACTCGCCCTGTTACTACTGTTCCACGGCCAGATATTGAAAACACATCCTCTACAGGCATTAAAAATGGCTTATCTTTTTGTCTTACAGGTTGAGGTATATATGTATCTACTGCTTCCATTAACTTCATTATCGCTCCAGCTCCTAAATCCCCTTTGTCTCCTTCAAGGGCCTTTAACGCTGAACCTTTTTACGATTGGTATCTTATCTCCAGGAAATTCATACTTAGATAGTAACTCCCTTACCTCTAACTCTACTAAGTCCATTAATTCTTTATCATCTACCATGTCCGCTTTATTCATAAATACTACAAGCGCTGGCACTCCAACTTGTCTTGCCAACAAAATATGCTCTCTTGTTTGAGGCATTGGACCATCTGCTGCACTCACAACTAATATTGCTCCGTCCATCTGCGCTGCACCGGTAATCATGTTCTTTACATAGTCAGCGTGTCCTGGACAATCCACATGGGCGTAATGTCTATTTGCTGTCTCGTACTCTACGTGTGCTGTTGATATTGTAATACCACGCTCTCTCTCCTCAGGCGCCTTATCAATTTGGTCGTACGCTAAAAACTGAGCTCCACCTTTTTCCGCTAACACCTTTGTGATCGCTGCTGTCAACGTTGTCTTTCCGTGGTCTACGTGTCCGATTGTTCCAATGTTACAATGTGGCTTTTTTCGCTCAAATTTCTCTTTAGACATTTTCTCTCTCTCCTTTTAACTTTTTGCTCTAGCTAAAATTTCTTCTTCAACATTTTTTGGTACATGCGCGTATCGATGAAACTCCATCGAATAGCTTGCACGCCCTTGCGACATCGAACGTAAATCTGTCGCGTACCCAAACATTTGTGCAAGAGGAGCTTCTGCAGCTATTACCTGCGTTGTTCCTCTTGCAGTCATATTTAAAATCTTTCCACGACGAGAATTTAAATCACCAATTACGTTGCCCATAAATTCTTCTGGTGTGAGCACTTCTAATTTCATAATTGGTTCCAATAAAACAGGGGATGCTTGCTTGCATCCATCTTTAAATCCCATGGAACCAGCTATTTTGAAGGCCATCTCAGAAGAGTCAACTTCGTGATAACTTCCGTCAGTGAGGGTTACTTTTACATCAACTACGGGGTATCCTGCAAGCACTCCGTTCTCACAAGCCTCTTTTATTCCTTTATCTATAGCCGGGATGTATTCCTTGGGTATCGCCCCACCACTAATTTGGTTAGTAAATTGGTAACCTTTTCCCGAAGCATTGGGTTCAACTTCCAAAACACAGTGCCCATATTGCCCCTTACCGCCAGATTGTCTGATGAACTTTCCTTCAGATTTCACTTTTTTTGTAATAGTTTCCCTATATGCGACCTGGGGCTTACCTACATTTGCTTGAACTTTGAACTCTCGAAGCATTCTATCTACAATAATTTCAAGATGAAGCTCACCCATGCCAGAAATTAGGGTTTGCCCTGTCTCTTCATCAACTTTAACCCTAAATGAGGGGTCCTCCGTTGCCAGTTTTTGGAGGCTTAGCGCCATTTTTTCTTGATCAGCGGTTGTTTTAGCCTCAATTGCTACACTTATTACTGGCTGTGGAAATTGAATGGACTCTAAAAGTATAGGGTGATCCTTATCACATAAAGTATCCCCCGTAATTGTGTGCTTAAGGCCTACTGCAGCGGCAATATCTCCAGCTTTAATTTCTTTAATATCCTCTCTTTGATTGGCATGCATTCGAAGTAAACGCCCAACTCGCTCGTTCTTATCTTTACTTGAATTATGCACGTAACTTCCGGCATTTAAGACTCCTGAATAAACTCTTAAATACGTTAGGACACCCACAAAAGGATCTGTCACAATTTTAAAAGCAAGAGCACTAAAAGGAGCATTAAAGTCAGTTTTTCTAGTTAAGTTTTTTGATTTATTATCAACATCAAAACCAACAACATCGGGTATATCAAGTGGGCTTGGCAAATAATCCACTACTGCATCCAAAAGTTGCTGAACCCCTTTATTTTTAAAGGCCGCACCGCAAATAACAGGCACACCTTTTAAATTTATACATCCCTTTCTCAAAGCTTTTTTAATTTCAGTGCTCGTAAAAGGCTTTCCCTCTAAATATTTTTCCATTAATTCATCATCAAGTTCAGCTACCTTTTCGATTAGAAAATCTCTCATTTTCTGAGCTTCATCTCGGTACTGCTCAGGAATTTCTGATACTACAAATTTTGCCCCTAAATCATCTTCTCTCCAAGTCGCAGACTTCATTTCAATAAGATCAATAATTCCAGAAAATTGATCTTCGCTTCCAAGGGGGATTTGAATAGGAATGGGATTGGCACTTAGTCGCTCTCTAATAGAGTTCCAACTCATGGCAAAATCAGAACCGACTCGATCCATTTTATTTATAAATGCAATTCGTGGAACTTTATATTTGTCAGCTTGCCGCCAAACAGTTTCTGATTGTGGCTCAACTCCATTGACCGCATCAAAAACACAAACGGCTCCGTCAAGCACTCTAAGAGATCTTTCAACCTCAATAGTAAAATCTACGTGACCCGGAGTATCGATGATATTAATACGATGGCTTTTCCAAGCACAGGTTGTAGCTGCAGAGGTAATTGTAATTCCTCGCTCTTGCTCCTGAGGCATCCAGTCCATTGTGGCTGCGCCATCATGAACTTCTCCAATTTTATAATTTACACCTGTGTAATAAAGAATTCTCTCAGTGGTTGTGGTTTTTCCGGCATCAATATGTGCCATGATACCAATATTTCTCGTACTAACAAGATCCTCAGTTTTTTGAGGAACTTCAATATTGGCGCTGGCCATATTGCATTACCACCTGTAATGCGCAAATGCTTTGTTAGCCTCAGCCATTTTATGAACATCTTCACGCTTTTTAATGGTAGCACCACGATTGTTAAAAGCCTCTACAACTTCTACTGCTAGACGGTCTTTCATGGTTTTTTCAGTGCGCTCACGGGCAAAGGTAACAAGCCAACGAATCGCTAATGCCTGTCTTCTACTTGGTCTTACTTCCACTGGAACTTGGTATGTTGCTCCACCCACACGACGGCTTTTGACCTCAACCATGGGTTTACAATTTTCTAGTGCTTTTTTCAAAACTACCATTGGGTCTTCTGATGGCATTTTCTTTTTAAGCTCATCAAGACATCCGTATATGATTCCCTCAGCTACAGATTTTTTTCCATCTTCCATGAGTGTGTTTACAAATTTAGAAATAACAATATCTCTATTAACTGGA
The DNA here is from genome assembly GCA_016715815.1 of Oligoflexia bacterium. Taxonomy (GTDB): domain Bacteria; phylum Bdellovibrionota; class Bdellovibrionia; order JABDDW01; family JABDDW01; genus JADJXN01. Next base: position 268,096 of record JADJXN010000001.1, on the reverse strand, counting down.
TCGGGAAGAATTTCTCTTTTTACTACGACATTTTTTTTACGAGGCATTTCTTATTACTCCCTTATGTAGCCGCTTGAGCCTTAGGCCTTTTTGTACCATATTTAGAACGTGCATTTTTTCTATCTGATACACCTTGTGTATCAAGAGTTCCACGCACAATGTGATATCTTACACCTGGTAAATCCTTAACACGGCCACCACGAATAAGTACAACGCTGTGCTCTTGTAGATTATGCCCAACACCTGGAATGTAAGATGTAACCTCATACCCGTTTGATAACCTAACTCTGGCAACTTTTCTTAGTGCTGAGTTTGGCTTTTTGGGGGTAGTTGTATAAACCCTCACACACACACCCCTTTTCTGAGGTGAACACTGCAGCGCCGGAGACGCTGTTTTTCGTTTTTGAATCTGCCTTTCACGGCGTATCAATTGGTTAATTGTTGGCATTCTCTAATCCTTTCACAAAGCCCGCAGTATAGTTTTTTTTATCAAATCGTCAAGTACCTAACCCTGGGCCGGTAAACTTTCGACGGATGGCACGCTTGTAGGCAGTTGAATATCCTCTTCAATTGGATCTTCTTCAATACCTAATTTCCAGCGCTTATACACGGGTAAGCCTGTACCTGCAGGGATAAGTCTACCCATAATAACGTTTTCCTTTAAGCCGCGAAGATAGTCTACTTTTCCAGAAATACTAGCCTCAGTTAATACCTTAGTTGTTTCCTGGAATGAAGCAGCACTTATAAAGCTATCTGTGCTCAAGGATGCCTTTGTAATACCTAGCAATAAAGGTTCTGCAGTAGCTGGTTTTCCACCAGTTTGCTTTACCTTCTCATTTTCATCTTCAAAAATCATTTTCTCTACGTTCTCACCTACTAAAAAGGCAGTGTCTCCAACATCTACAACCTTTACTCTGCGTAGCATTTGACGAACAATAGTTTCAATGTGCTTATCATTAATGCTAACACCTTGGAGTCTGTATACCTCTTGAATCTCATTCACTAAATAACGAGCAAGTTCTTTGTCCCCCAATACTTTTAAAATATCATGTGGGTTAGTACTTCCATCCATCAGTGATTCACCAGCTTTTACAAATTCGCCTTCGCGAACTGCAATGTGTTTTCCTTTTGGTATTAAGTACTCTCTCTGCTCACCAACCTCAGGTGTAACAATAACTCTTTGCTTACCCTTTGAATCTTTACCAAAACTTACATAGCCATCAATTTCAGATATAATAGCTGCTTCTTTTGGCTTTCTTGCTTCAAAAAGCTCGGCAACTCGTGGAAGACCACCAGTAATATCCTTTGTTTTTGTTGTTTCTCTGTGGATCTTAGCAAGCACATCACCGGCATGAATTTCATCTCCATCAGATACAAGAATGTTTGCTCCAACTGGCAAGCTATAACGTGCTGGTAAATCTCTGTTTGGTAATTTTAAAATTGCACCAGACTTATCTGAGATGAAAATTGCTGGTTTTGCCTCTGCATCTTTAGAGTCAATAACAACTTTTCGAGCAAAGCCAGTAATGTTATCCAGCTGCTCCTGCATTGTTGCACCCTCTTCAATGTCTTGAAATTTAGCAAAACCTGAAATTTCAGAAATGATGGGGTTTGAATATGGATCCCACTCAGCAATAGTGTCACCTTTTTTAACTGCATCACCATCTTTAAATTCTAAAGTTGCACCATAAACTAATGAGTACTTTTCTCTTTCACGTCCAGCTGAATCCACAATAGCAATCTCACCATTTCTATTCATAACTGTAAGTTTGCCAGTTTTATTTTGAACAGTATTAAGATTATAAAATTTAATTTTACCATCTCCACGAGCTTGCAAGATAGATTGCTCAACACTTCTTGTTGCAGTTCCACCAAAGTGGAAGGTTTGCATTGTAAGCTGTGTTCCCGGTTCACCAATTGACTGAGCTGCAATAATACCTACTGCCTCACCCAGGTTAACTGTATGCCCACGTGCTAAATCGCGGCCGTAACATTTAATACAAACACCTCGCTTACTTCTACATGTTAGAACTGATCTAATTTTTACTTTCTCAATTCCAAACTCATCCATCTGCTTAATGTTTGCTTCCTTAATTTCTTGTCCAGCTTCAACGATGACATTGTTTGTGTACGGATCAACAATATTTTCACAAGCTGTTCTACCTAAAATTCTATCACCCAATGGTTGAATAATTTCTCCACCCTCTGTTAGGGCCGTAATAAATATTCCATCCGTTGTGAAACAATCTGCTTCTGTAATAATGGCATCTTGAGCTACGTCTACTAAACGACGTGTCAAGTATCCTGAGTTTGCTGTTTTAAGAGCTGTATCTGCAAGACCTTTTCTAGCTCCGTGAGTTGAAATAAAATATTGTAATACTCCCAATCCCTCCCTGAAGTTTGCTGTAATAGGTGTTTCAATAATTTCACCTGAAGGCTTTGCCATCAAACCCCTCATACCAGCAAGCTGCTTAATTTGTGCCGCAGAACCTCTCGCACCTGAATCAGCCATTACGTAAATTGGGTTAAAGCTAGGACCTTTAATTGTTTTATTGTCTGCTAATTTAAAATCTTGGGTGTCAATCATTGACATCATTTCCTTAGCAACTTGATCACCAGTTTGCGCCCAAATATCTACTACCTTATTGTAACGCTCACCATCAGTGATTAAGCCCTCAGCATATTGATCCTGAATTTTCTTAACTTCATTTTGTGTCTTGTTAATTAAATTTGATTTTGAAATTGGGATGTGAAGATCATCAACACAAATTGAAATTCCCGCTCGTGTTGCAAATCTAAATCCTGTTTGCATTAACCTGTCTGCAAGGATAACTGTGTCTTTACCACCAGATAATCTAAAGCATTGGTCAACAAGTGCCGCTAGAGATTTTTTGTCCATAACCTTGTTGTAAACTTCAAATGGAACCTGTGGCGGAACAATATCTTTTAAAATTGCTCTACCAACTGAGGTATCAACGCGCTTATTTCCAACTTTAAGTTTAATTTCAGCTTGCAAATCAATTTCATTCATTTCGTAAGCGTAAACTACTTCTTCTACACTTCCAAAAACACGTCCTGAACCTTTTGCACCTGGGCGAACTCTTGTCATCCAGTAAACGCCTAATACAATATCTTGTGTTGGCACAATGATAGGACGTCCATGAGCAGGACTTAAAATATTATTAGTAGACATCATTAGAACGCGAGCTTCAATTTGTGCTTCAACTGAAAGTGGAACGTGCACCGCCATTTGGTCACCGTCAAAGTCTGCGTTAAATGCATGACATACTAATGGATGAAGTTGTATCGCTTTTCCTTCTAATAAAATTGGTTCAAATGCTTGAATACCAAGTCTATGTAGTGTTGGAGCTCTGTTAAGTAGAACTGGATGCTCTTTAACTACTTCAGATAAAATATCCCATACTTCAATTTTTTCTAACTCAACCATTTTCTTTGCAGATTTAATGGTTGTTACAAAGCCCTTTTCTTCTAATTTGTTGTAAACAAATGGCTTAAATAATTCTAAAGCCATTTTCTTAGGAATTCCGCACTGGTGTAGTTTTAGTTCTGGACCAACAACAATAACGGAACGGCCTGAGTAATCAACACGCTTACCAAGAAGGTTTTGTCTAAAACGTCCTTGCTTTCCTTTAAGCATGTCACTTAAAGATCTTAGTGGGCGCTTGTTAGGACCAGTAAATGTTTTTCCGCGACGACCATTGTCAAATAATGCATCAACAGATTCTTGGAGCATTCTTTTTTCGTTACGAATAATAATTTCTGGCGCATTTAATTCTTGAAGACGCTTTAAACGGTTATTTCTGTTAATAACACGACGATATAAATCATTTAAATCAGAGGTTGCAAATCTTCCACCATCAAGAGGCACTAGCGGTCTTAAATCTGGCGGAATAACTGGGATAACTTCCATCATCATCCAATAAGGCTGATTATTAGAACCTTTAAAGGATTCAACTACTTTTAAACGCTTCGTAATTTTCTTTCTAGCTGCATCAGATGTTGTATCTTTTAGGTCTTCTCTAAGTTTTACTGATAAAGTTTCAATATCAATTTTCTTTAATAGCTCTCTTACAGCTTCTCCACCCATGCCAGCTTGAAACCTAGGACCAAAATCTTTATTGCCGTTTGATATTTGTCCTCTGTTAAAAGCTCCCCCTCTTTTAAAGGGGTTTCGCCTGGGTCTGTAACAACATAAGCTTCACAATAAAGAACTTTTTCAACTTCCTTAAGTGGCAAATCTAATAGATTACCAATTCTACTTGGAAGTGATCTTAAAAACCAAATATGTGCCACAGGGGTTGCAAGCTCTATGTGCCCTAAACGCTCTCTGCGCACTTTACTTTGAATAACTTCAACACCGCATTTTTCACAAACCACTCCACGGTGTTTCATGCGCTTATATTTGCCACAAAGACATTCATAGTCCTTTATTGGACCGAAAATTTTTGCGCAAAACAAACCGTCTCTTTCAGGTTTGAATGTTCTATAGTTAATAGTCTCTGGTTTTTTTACTTCACCATGGGACCACTCCCTGATTTTCTCTGGGCTAGCTATAGAAACTCGCACAGCATTAAATGAAAGTGGATCTTTAGGTTTATCAAAAAAATTTAACAAGTCTTTCAAAGTAATTTCTCCTTACTTTAACCTTTATCTAATTATTCTCGTTTACTGCACCGTTACCATTTGCCTCTGAGTGATGCTCTTGCATCTCAGTGCTTAACTTATTGTCTTCAAGCAATTCCACGTTAAGTGCTAAGCTTTGAAGCTCTTTAACCAAAACGTTAAAGGATTCAGGCAATCCGGGTTCAAGTATGTTTTCACCCTTCACGATGCTTTCATAAATTCTTGTTCTTCCTGCCACATCGTCAGATTTAACTGTAAGGAATTCTTGAAGTGAGTAGGCTGCTCCATAAGCTTCAATTGCCCAAACCTCCATCTCTCCCAATCTCTGACCACCAAACTGGGCCTTACCGCCCAATGGCTGTTGTGAAACAAGTGAATAGGGACCAATGCTACGTGCATGGATTTTTTCTTCAACAAGATGATGAAGCTTTAACATGTACATAACACCAACGGTCACTTTATTCTCAAATGGCTCGCCAGTTTTACCATCAAATAAAATTGTTTGTCCTGTTGTTGGAAGACCTGCATCGGTAAGAAGTTTTTTAATTTCCTTTTCACCAGCACCGTCAAAAACAGGAGAGGCCATATGAAAACCACCTTTTAAAGTGGATAACATTTTTCTTAGTGACATCTCATCTGCTTCATCAATAATTTTATCTGTTTCTTTTGAGCTATAAATATCTTTAAGTTGCTTTTGAACAGCTTCTTTATCCCAGTCTTTTAAGTAGTCTTGAATTTGTTTTCCAAGATTATGAGCTGCCCAACCCAAATGAACCTCTAAGATTTGTCCGATGTTCATACGAGAAGGAACGCCTAGTGGGTTTAAAACCATGTCAACTGGGGTTCCGTCTGCCATGTAGGGCATGTCTTCTACTGGAACTATTTTAGAAATAACACCTTTGTTACCATGACGGCCGGCCATTTTATCGCCCACTTGAAGTTTACGTTTAATAGCAACATAAACTTTAACCATCTTAATAACACCAGGGGGTAACTCATCACCTTTTTTAAGTCTATCAACCTTATCTTGGAAAATAAGTTTAACAGCATCAATTTGGTTACGCGCTGAATCCACCATTTTTGTTACTTGAAATTCAAGCTCACTACTTAATGGAATGTAACTTAAAAGTTCAAATGGGATAGACTCAAGATCGTCCTCAGTAATAACTTGGGCTTTTGCTAGTAGCTTTTGACTTCCGTCTTCACTTAACAAAACACCTGTTGTTTTAGCCCCAACTAGGATTGATTTTAACTTATCAAGAGCATTATTTCTTATGACGTTAATTTCAACTTGTTGGTCTTTCTGAATTTTCTTAAGTTTTTCTTCGATAATAATGGTCATTCGCTCATCTTTATCTGAGCTTTCTCGAGAATAAACTTGAGCGTTAATGATGGTCCCAGTTACTCCTGAAGGTACACGTAAAGAGGTATCTCTTACATCGCCTGCTTTTTCACCAAAGATAGCTCTTAAGAGCTTTTCTTCCGGACTTAATTGGGTTTCACCTTTTGGCGTTACTTTACCAACAAGGATATCACCAGGCTTAACTTCAGCACCGATGCGAATAATACCTGAGGAATCTAAATCCTTAAGAGCTTCCTCACCTACGTTTGGAATATCTCTTGTGATTTCCTCTTTACCAAGTTTTGTATCACGCGCAATACATTCAAACTCTTCAATATGAATCGAGGTAAAAGTATCATCTTGGATAAGCCTTTCACTAATAAGGATAGAGTCCTCAAAGTTATAACCATTCCATGGCATGAAGGCCACAAGCGCATTTGCTCCAAGGGCTAATTCACCAAGCTCAGTTGCTGGACCGTCAGCAATAATATCATTCTTTCTAATCCTGTCACCCACTTGAACAATTGGCTTTTGGTTTATACAGGTGTTTTGGTTACTACGCTGATACTTAGTTAAGTTATAAATATCGACGTTTGCGCCAAGCTCTCCGCCTTTTGCGTAACGTCTTACAACAATTCTACCAGCATCAACACTATCAACAACACCATCATGAATAGCAACAACACTTGTACCCGAGTCTCTTGCAACTAGCTTTTCAATACCAGTTCCTACAAGAGGAGCTCTTGTTTTCATAAGTGGTACAGCTTGGCGCTGCATGTTTGAACCCATCAGCGCTCGGTTAGCATCATCATGCTCCAAAAATGGAATTAATGAGGCTGCAATAGACACCAACTGATTAGGAGATACGTCCATAAGATTGACTTTATCTTTATCCACAGTTTCATACTCACCATTAATACGGCAAGTTGTTGCACTATCGGCAATGGCGTTTCCGCTCACGTTAATGTTTGCCTGTGCAATATAATTCCCCTCTTCTTCAAGAGCAGAGTAGTAATTAATAGATGTGGAAAGTTTTCCGTCTTCAATTTTTCTGTATGGTGTTTCAATAAAACCATAATCATTAATACGTGCATAAGTTGAAAGTGAGGCAATCAAACCAATGTTTGGTCCCTCTGGTGTTTCAATAGGACAAATACGTCCATAATGCGTTGGATGTACGTCACGCACTTCAAAACCCGCACGGTCTCTTGTTAAACCACCGGGCCCAAGCGCAGATAAACGACGTTTATGTGTAATTTCTGACAATGGATTTGTTTGGTCCATAAACTGTGAAAGTTGACTTGAACCAAAAAATTCCTTAACAACAGCACTCACAGGTTTAGCATTTACTAAATCATGGGGCATCATGGTTTCAAGGTCTTGTAGGCTCATTCTTTCACGAATAGCTCTTTCCATTCTTACTAGTCCAATACGATATTGGTTTTCTAGTAACTCACCCACTGATCTCACTCGTCGGTTACCAAGATGGTCAATATCATCCACTTGGCCTTTACCGCTTTTTAGATCAATAAGGTGCTTAACAACATGAACAATATCTTTTTTAGTTAATGTTGTTAAATCATAAGGAATTTCCTCAGGATTAAAGTTAAATTTGTGATTAATTTTTAAACGTCCTACTTTTGAAAGATCATATTTTTCAGCTACAAAAAATAATCCCTCAAAAAATGAAGAAGCAGAATCAATGGTGGGTGGTTCCCCTGGGCGTAGACGTTTGTATATCTCAATAATTGATTCTTCTTTGGATATAACTTTGTCAATTAACAAAGTATTTCTTAAATAAGGACCAACTGCTAAACCATCAAAGAAAATAAGTTTCATTTCTTTAATGCCTGCAGCTTTAATTTTTCTTAAAAGATCCTTTGTTAAATCAGAGTTTGTGTCAGCAATAATTTCGCCAGATTTTGGTTCTACAATCGCTTTGGCTACTACTTTACCTTCAAGATCTGCTTCAGTAATGTAGTACTTTTTAAGCTTTAGCTCCTGCATTCTTTTAATAATTGCCTTTGTAATACGACGACCCTTTTTAACCAACACTTCTTCTGATTTAGAGTCAACAATGTCTGATGTTGCTCTTTGGCCCAGAAGCATTTCGGTATCAACTACTCGCTGATAACCTTCTTTATCAATGGTGACACTTTCAACGTTGTAATACATTTCTAAAAGCTCTTCAGTGCTATAACCTAATGCTTTAAGAAGTACGGTTGCGGGAAGCTTTCTTCTTCTGTCGATTCGGCAATAAAGTAAGTCTTTGTGGTCAAATTCAAAATCAAGCCATGACCCACGATAAGGAATAACACGGGCTGAGTAGATCAGTTTTCCACTTGAGTGACTTTTTCCACTATCGTGATCAAAAAAGACACCAGGAGATCTATGAAGTTGACTTACAACAACACGCTCAGTTCCATTTATAATAAAAGAACCGTTTGAAGTCATAAGTGGAATTTCTCCCAAATACACTTCTTGTTCTTTTACATCACGAACAGCGCGGGTTCCTGCTTGCTCATCCACATCAAAAACAATCAAACGTAAAGTGACCTTTACAGGGGCGGCATAAGTCATACCCCTTTGACGACACTCATCAACATCATACTTTGGAGTTTCTAAAGCATAGCTTACAAACTCCAAACTTGCTGTTTGATTAAAATCTGAAACTGGGAAAACTGATTTAAAGACAGCATGAAGCCCGACGTTTTCTCTTTTATCGGGATCCACGTCCTTTTGAAGAAAATCTTCATAGGACCTTTTTTGCAACTCAATCAAGTTAGGTATTTCAATAACTTGATTCTTTTTTGCAAAAGAGCGTCTAATTCTTAAATTTGAGGTACAAATAGAAGTGGTGGCCATTCCAACTCCTTAAAAAAAATTAATAAAAAACTTCCACTAAACTTAAATTAATAAAGGTAAGCTTAATTACTTAAGCTCAACCTTTGCACCAGCAGCTTCAAGAACCTTTTTCATGTTCTCTGCATCTGCTTTAGCTACACCTTCTTTTACTGTTTTTGGTGCGCCCTCAACTAAATCTTTTGCTTCTTTTAAGCCAAGACCTGTGATGGTTCTAATTTCTTTAATAACGTTAATTTTGTTACTGCCTGAATTTGCTAAAACTACAGTAAATTCTGTTTTTGCTTCAGCAGCAGGAGCACCTGCAGCGGCACCTGGTGCAGCTGCCATTGCTACTGGAGCTGCGGCTGATACACCAAATTTTTCTTCCATTTTTTTAACTAACTCTGCAACATCCAAAACTGTCATTTGTGAAATTGCATCAATAATTTGTTCTTGTGATAGTGACATACTTTCTCTCCTTTAAAATTAATTCAAATAACTTATTATGAAGCTTGCGCTTCTTCTTTTTTCTTTTGAACAGCTACCAATACATTTAAGACGCTTCTTGGAACGGCAGCCATAACACCCACTAAATTTTGTGCGGGAGCATTTAGACTTCCCATTACTTTAGCAATCAACTGTTCTCTAGAGGGTAATGTGGCAAGAGCTTTAATTTTGCTCTCATCCATTTTTTGTCCCTTAAGAACACCCGTTTTAATATTAAGATGCTCAAAATCTGTAGCATACTTAACTAATGTTTTTGCGGGTGCAGCAGGATCACCATATGCAAAAATAACTGCATTGGTTCCCACTAATGAATCTGCCAAAGCTGAAGAATAAGGCTGAGTTTCAAGTGCTCTTAAAGCTAGCGTATTTTTTACTACTTTCATTTCGACATCTTTTAAGCCGTCTAACTCTTTTCTTAGAGTTGTTACTTGCTCAACATTCATGCCTTTATAGTCAGCAATAAAAAGCGCTATGGATCGCTGAAATTTATCAGTAAGATTTTTTATTTCTTCTTGTTTTGCAGCTCTATCCATTATTTGCACTTCCTTTCTTTTCTTTGGAATCAGACAAACGGAAAAATTTCATTTCCGGTCTCAACAAGCTGAAAGCTGAGCTTTCAATTATATGGCCTTTAACCACACTTGCAGTCTCTGACTCGGGTTATACTCAGGACACCAACCCCTGAGCTTGGTTTACATCTAATTTCACACCTGGTCCCATTGTTGAGGACAACGTAATTGTTTGAAGATAAATGCCTTTGCTATTTGCTGGTTTTGCTTTAACAATACTGCCAACAAGCATAGATAAGTTTTCTTTAAGTTTATCTGCGCCTAGAGATTTTTTTCCGATAACAGTATGAACATTACCCTCTTTATCTACTTTAAATTCTACTTTTCCACGCTTTTCTTCTTTTACGGCTTTCCCAACTTCAAATGTTACAGTTCCTACTTTTGGGTTTGGCATAAGTCCGCGAGGCCCTAAAACCTTACCAATCTTTGACACAACACCCATCATATCTGGAGTTGCAATACACTTATCAAAATCCATCCAACCGCCGTTGATTTTTTCAATAAGATCATCACCACCAACGTAGTCAGCCCCTGCTTCTTGAGCTTCTTTTTCTTTTGCACCTTTAGCAAAAACTAAAACTTTAACTGATTTACCAATACCGTGTGGTAACGATGTTGCTCCACGCACTTGTTGATCGCTTTGTTTTGGATCAACACCCAATCTAAATGATGCCTCTACTGTTTCATCAAAATTAGCTGTTGCTGTCTCTAAAACAAGCTTTAGACACTCTTCTACGTTGTACTTTTTTTCGCGGTCTACTTTTTTTAATGATGCTTTATATTTCTTTCCTGCTACTGACATAATTACCTCTATTACTTACCTATTTCTAAACCCATTGACTTAGCTGTTCCCTCAACCTGACTGATTGCAGATTCAATATCTGTACAGTTTAAGTCTTTAAGTTTTGTTTCAGCTATTTGTCTGATTTGTTCTTTTGTTACTTTTCCTACTTTATTTTTACTTGGCTCTTTTGAACCGCTTTCAATTTTTGCTGCCTTTTTAAGTAAAATACTTACTGGAGGAGTTTTTGTTATAAATGTAAATGAGCGGTCTTGGTAAACAGTAATGATAACCGGAATAACTGTGTCACCTTGTCCTTGAGTTTTTGCATTAAACTGTTTGCAAAACTCCATAATGTTAACACCATGTTGACCAAGTGCTGGGCCTACTGGAGGTGCTGGGTTTGCTTTACCGGCTGGAATTTGCAATTTAATAAGGCCTGTTACTTTTTTAGCCATGGTCTTTAATACTCCTTAATTTTTTTCTACCTGTACAAAATCTAGCTCCACTGGTGTGGCTCTACCAAAAATGCTTACTAAAACCTTTACTTTACCTTTTTCAGGCTTCACTTCTTCAACAATGCCGTTAAAGTTGCTAAACGGACCATCGATGACTCGAATACTCTCGCCCTCTTTAAAAGATACTTTTGGTTTTGGCTTAGCCATACCAGTTGACATTTGATTTGTAATTTTTGTTACTTCTTCTTCACTGACTTTCGGGGGATTAGTTGTTCCACCTACAAAGCCTGTTATTTTAGGTGTATTTTTAACTAAGTGCCAAGTTTCTTCAGTGAGATGCATTTTTACTAAAATGTATCCGGGAAAAAATTTTCGTGATGTTGTTTTTTTCTGCCCTTTAACAAGCTCGACAACATTTTCAGCAGGCACAAGTATGTCAGCAAAAAAATCTTCTTTTTTTAAAGACTTGATGCGTTCTTCCAAAGCTTGTTTTGCTTTGTTTTCGTAACCAGAATATGTATGAACTACGTACCAATATTTTTCCAAAAAACGCTCCTAAGCTTTGCTACTTAACAACAAGCTCGATTACCTTTGCCCAAAATAGGTCATAAAGACCAACTAACACTCCAGATAAAATAAGAGTAATTACAACAACTATGGTCATTAACCAAGTATCTTTTTTAGTTGGCCACACAACTTTCTTAAGTTCACCTATCACACCGTCTAAAAAGTCAACGGTAGTAGGGTTAAATTGTAAAAATAGGAAGGTTGCCAGGCCTACAACAACAGGAACACCGTTTGAAAACACAGTTTGTGTTTCCAACCGTGCAAAAAATGCAAAGTGTGTTGCCAAAAGACTCATCAGCAAACTAACTACAAATCCTAGTAACACGCATGATAATGCGTATGTCACAGTGATTATCTTTTTATTATCTTCAGTCATTTTAAAATCTCTCTATCTCAAGTTCCGTATTCTGAACCTATTCCGATATTGGATATCTGTTATCAGATGTCTGATATCGGAGTGGTTCTGGCAGGCCGGGAGGGATTCGAACCCACAACCTACGGATTTGGAGTCCGCCGCTCTACCGTTAGAGCTACCGGCCTCTATATTATTTTTTTACTCACTAATTTCAGCAACAACACCAGCTCCTACGGTCTTGCCACCCTCTCTTATCGCAAATCTTAATTCCTTCTCCATCGCTACTGGGGTTATCAATTCCACTGACACTGATACCCTATCTCCCGGCATTACCATCTCTGTTCCCTCTTTTAAGGTCACAACTCCGGTAACATCTGTCGTTCTAAAGTAAAACTGCGGACGATATCCGTTAAAAAACGGAGTGTGACGCCCACCTTCTTCTTTTGTTAATATATATGCCTCTGCTTTAAATTTCTTATGTGGCTTAATACTTCCTGGGGCACATAACACCTGCCCACGCTCCACTTCTTCCTTCTTTGTTCCTCTTAACAGTGCTCCAATGTTATCTCCTGCTTCTCCTTGATCAAGAAGCTTTCTAAACATCTCAACTCCGGTCACTACTGTCTTTGTCGTAGGTCTTATTCCTACTATCTCTACCTCTTCGTTTACCTTTATAACGCCTCTCCTCAACTCGCCCTGTTACTACTGTTCCACGGCCAGATATTGAAAACACATCCTCTACAGGCATTAAAAATGGCTTATCTTTTTGTCTTACAGGTTGAGGTATATATGTATCTACTGCTTCCATTAACTTCATTATCGCTCCAGCTCCTAAATCCCCTTTGTCTCCTTCAAGGGCCTTTAACGCTGAACCTTTTACGATTGGTATCTTATCTCCAGGAAATTCATACTTAGATAGTAACTCCCTTACCTCTAACTCTACTAAGTCCATTAATTCTTTATCATCTACCATGTCCGCTTTATTCATAAATACTACAAGCGCTGGCACTCCAACTTGTCTTGCCAACAAAATATGCTCTCTTGTTTGAGGCATTGGACCATCTGCTGCACTCACAACTAATATTGCTCCGTCCATCTGCGCTGCACCGGTAATCATGTTCTTACATAGTCAGCGTGTCCTGGACAATCCACATGGGCGTAATGTCTATTTGCTGTCTCGTACTCTACGTGTGCTGTTGATATTGTAATACCACGCTCTCTCTCCTCAGGCGCCTTATCAATTTGGTCGTACGCTAAAAACTGAGCTCCACCTTTTTCCGCTAACACCTTTGTGATCGCTGCTGTCAACGTTGTCTTTCCGTGGTCTACGTGTCCGATTGTTCCAATGTTACAATGTGGCTTTTTTCGCTCAAATTTCTCTTTAGACATTTTCTCTCTCTCCTTTTTATTTTTTAAAAAACAAAAACCATATTCAATTTTAAATCCGTGGAGCCCAAGACGGGGATTGAACCCGTGACCTCTTCCTTACCAAGGAAGTGCACTACCACTGTGCTACTTGGGCAAATCTTTACTGCTCCAAGTGTAAAATGGAGCGGGAAACGGGGCTCGAACCCGCGACCCTCAGCTTGGAAGGCTGATGCTCTAGCCAACTGAGCTACTCCCGCCCGGCTATTTTTGTGCAAGCACTTTTGTTTGCACAAAACGTTTAGTGTCTTATTTGGTGGTGAGGGAAGGATTCGAACCTTCGAAGGCTAGGCCGCCAGATTTACAGTCTGGTGCATTTGACCGCTCTGCAACCTCACCAACTTTTGGAGCTGGCGATGGGACTCGAACCCGCGACCTGCTGATTACAAATCAGCTGCTCTACCAGCTGAGCTACGCCAGCCCACATTTATCCCTGTAAAAAGGGACACCAGTACACTAATGTAAAAAGACACTAAGCTGCGGTTTTATTTGATATAACCTGCACAGTCAAAGTTTTTTTGTTGAATTTTTTTAATTTTTTGGTAAAGCCCTCTGCCTTTTGAACTCATACACCGCAATTGCACATGCTACAGCCGCATTTAAGCTACTTGATTTCGGTGTTGAGGGAATACTCACTAACTCATCGCACTGCTCTCTAACTGTTTTACGAAGCCCTGATTCTTCAGAGCCAATTAAAAACACAGCCTTAGGCGCTAAAGATGTATTATAAATTGCTTTCTTAGCATCAGCGTCAAGCCCGTAAATCCAAAAACCAAGCTCTTTAAACTGTTCTAACTCAACATTTAAGTTAGTTACTTCTTTATAGGGTACATGCTCAAAACCACCAGAAGCTACTTTTTGCGCCGATGGGGCATAAGCACTCACAGATCTACTTTCTGTGGTTAAAACTCCCATACAACCTAAATTCCAACAGGACCTGACTATTGAAGCTAAGTTTCTTGGGTCTTCAAGCCCGTCGCAAGCAATAACAAGCCCTTGTTTACATTCTTTAAAGCGTTTTATGTCGGGCCAAGAGGGAGAATCATTTAAATAAGCAATCACTCCTTGGTGTGATGAAACGATTTGATCAAGGCGCTGAGCATGAAGACGTTTTATTTTAATTTTATTTTTTCCAGCTAGTTCTAATATTTCATCAAGCTCTGGGGTTAATCTTGAATCTTCTTTAACCCAAAGTTCACTCACCGCATGGGGACGCGTGATAAGAGCTTCATAAACTGAATGAATTCCTGGAACGGTTCTTGTCTTCATAAAGATTCCAAAATTTTTTCAACAACTTCTTGATGATTTTTTGCCTCAATAATGGGGCGTCCAATAACTAAAGCGGAGGCTCCTTTTTGAATAGCTTCTTTAGGTGTGGCTGTGCGCGTTTGGTCATCACTGGTTTTAGAATCAAGCCTAATTCCCGGAGTAACTATAAAAGCATTTGGGCTTATTTTTTTAATACTTTGTATTTCATGGGGGGAGCAAACAAAACTATTTAAGCCACATTTAAGGGAAAGTGTGGCTAGTTCTTGAACTAACATTTGAATACTTTGATCTTTAATAATTGAAGGAAGAGTTTTTTGTTCAAATGAAGTTAAAATTGTAACTACTAAAATTTTAAAATTCTTATTTTCTTTTTGAGCTTGCTTTTCAAACTGGGCTAATTCTCTAAGACAAGCCTCACCATTAAGGGCGTGTACTGTTACCCAATCAGCACCTAATTCAAAGGCTACGCGAACACTTGCGAGCGTGGTTGAAGGAATGTCAAAAAATTTATGATCAAAAAAAACAATGCCTAAACTTTTAAGCCTTTGCATAAAAGCACTATCCACTCTTAGTGAAAGCCGTGGGCCGATTTTAAAACCACCAACTTTACCTTTAAGGCATTGAATAATTTCATCTGCCTTTGATGGGGAATCCACATCAAGGGGGACAATTATGGGGTTAAGCATTTTTTCTTTTCCTCTTTAACCCAAGTTAAAATTTTATCTAATACTTCGGTGTGTTTAATTTTTTCCATTTTTTTAGTTTTTCTCTCAACCATTTCAACAAAACCATCGGCAAAAGATTTTTTACCAATATTTATTCTTAAAGGAATACCGATTAAATCTGCATCTTTAAATTTAGACCCTGGTCTTTCATTACGGTCATCTAATAAAACCTCAATTCCTTTTGATAAAAGAGCTTGATATAGCTCCTCAGCTATGGATTTTATTTGTGCATCTTCAACATCAATAAGGGTAATTAAAACTTCAAAAGGTGCTAAAGTTATTGGCCAAATCATCCCATCTTTGTCATGGCCTTGCTCAATAGCAGCTTGAACGGTACGGGTAATACCAATTCCGTAGCAACCCATCTCACAATACTGAGCTTTGCCATTTACATCTAAAAATTGGGCTTTCATGGCCTTTGAGTATTTATCTCCAAGAAAAAATACATGACCTACTTCAATACCACGAAAGCTTTTTAATTTTCCGGCTTTACACTCAGGGCAACTATCCCCTTCTTGAGCTTTACGTAAATCCACCCATGCTGTGGCTTTAAAATCTGTGCCTTCATTAATATTAATAAAGTGGTAGTCATCAATATTGGCACCCACTACCCAGTTTTTTAGAGCCTTTAATCTATTATCACATAATATTTGAATATTTAATCCCACAGGACCACAGCTTCCAGCTGAAGCTCCATTTGTGATTTGCTTAATTTCCTCTGCATGGCACATTTCAGGGACAGCTGAAAGGCCAAGATGATTTTTTAGTTTAATTTCATTTAGCTCGTCATCGCCACAAACCATAACGCAAATAAATTTTTTATCAGAGGTTTTATAAAAAAGTGTTTTTGCTAAATTTGAATTTTTGACTTTTAAAAATTTTGCCAAATCTTCGATGGTTTTTAAATTTGGTGTGTGAATGGCTGTTTTATTATTTATTTTTTTTGTTTGAAAGCTTGCCTCATTTAAATTGTTGGTTATTGGATTATCTTCAGAGATAGCAGGTGTAATCTCAATATTTGAAGCATACTCACAACTCTGACAGGCCATGATTTGGTCTTCACCACTTTGTGCTAAAACCTGAAATTCGTGAGTAATAGAGCCACCAATAGCCCCAGCATCAGCTTTAACAATTCGAAACTCAAGGCCGCAACGCTTAAAAATATTTTTATAAGTGTTATACATTACATCATAGCTTTTAAGAGCGGCTTCTTTATTTACATCAAAGCTATAAGCATCTTTCATAATAAATTCTTTCCCGCGCATTAAACCAAAGCGAGGTCTGATTTCATCACGAAACTTTGTTTGAATTTGATAAAGGTTAAAAGGTAAATCGCGATAGCTTTGAATGGTTTTTCTAACTATATCGGTGACCACTTCTTCATGGGTAGCACCTAAGCAAAACCAATGATCATTGCGGTCTTTAAAGCGCGCCAAGCCTTTACCCATTACTTCATAGCGGCCGGTTTCATCCCATAATTCTTTTGGCTGAACCATAGGCATTAGGATTTCATTTGCTCCAGATTTATCCATCTCTTGGCGGACAATGTTTTCAAACTTTCTAATACTTCTTAATGCCAATGGAAGATAAGAATAAATTCCAGGAGAGAGTTTTTTTATAAAATTAGCTTTCATAAAAAGTTTTTGACTTTCAATGTCAGCATCCCCAGGAGCTTCTTTTACTGTTTGAAAAAAATATTTTGTTAGCTTCATGTTTAACTTTCTATTCCATAAACCTTCATTTTGCGATGAAGGTGAGAGCGCTCAAGCCCAATAAGCTCAGCAGTTTTACTTACATTACCGTCGTTTTCTTCAAGCTTTTTAAGAATAAACTCTCTCTCAAACATGGCTCTGGCTTCACGCAGTTTAGATAATTTTTCAACACCATCAATTGATGTACTTTCTTTAACGTTAAAGCCGGCAAGCACAAGATCTTGCACCTCAATATAATCCGAAGGTGTTAAAATAAATAATCTTTCAATGAAATTTCTTAGTTCTCTAACATTTCCAGGCCACTCATATTTTTGTAGTTGGGCTAGCGCTTCCTTTGAAAGCGCTTTTGGTTTTACTCCACTTTCTTTGGCAAAACTTTGAAGAAATTTTTCGCATAAAAGTGGGATATCAGTTTTTCTCTCTCTTAAAGAAGGAACTCTGAAGGGAATGACATTGAGTCTATAAAATAAATCCTCTCTAAATCTTCCCGCTTTAATTTCTTCTTCAAGATTTTTGTTAGTTGCCGCTACAACGCGCACATCAACTAAAATGGTATTAGTCCCCCCCACTCTTTCAAAGCGTTGTTCTTGTAAAATTCTTAAAATTTTAGCCTGTGTTTTTAAACTCATGTCTCCAATTTCATCTAAAAATAAGGTTCCGCCGTGGGCCAAATCAAAACGCCCCTTTTTTTGAGCAATGGCCCCTGTGAAGGCTCCCTTTTCATGGCCAAACAGTTCACTTTCAATTAAATCCTCAGCAATGGCGGCACAGTTTACCTCAACAAAATTTCTAGCAGCCCTTGCACTTTGATAATGAATGTTTTGAGCTACTAATTCTTTTCCCGTACCGTTTTCACCAGTAATAAGGACCCAGCTTTGTGTTGGAGCCACGCGAGTGATCATTTGCCTTAAATTTAAAATGGCCTCACTCTCCCCCACAATAGTGACATCTTTTTTTACTTTATTTAAAAGCCTGGTGTTTTCTTCTGTGAGCTTTGAAACAGTTAAGAGGTTATTAATAACAATCATGACTTTATCAACACTTAGTGGTTTTTCAATAAAATCAAAAGCCCCTAGCTTTGTGGCCTTCACTGCTGTTTCTATGTTGCCGTGGCCTGACATAATAATAAAATTTAAAAGTGGAAAGCGCTTTTTAGCATCTTTTAAAACTTCAAGGCCGTCGTATTGAGGCATCCATATATCTAAAAGCACGCAATCAAAATTTTCTTTTGCCATCATGTCAATGGCCTGGTGTCCATTGCTGGCTGTAAATACCTCAAAGCCTTCATCTTCTAAAATTGCAGATAAAGATTGTCTAATACTGGTTTCATCATCAACAACCAATATGTTTGCTTTTTTCTTCATATGATAATTTCTCCATCTTTTTTGGTGTCGCGGTTTGAGATAATTTCGGTTCTTGAAGTTGCAGGTAATTCAATAACAAAACAGGATCCTTGGGGTGAGTTGTTTTGCACACGAATAAACCCGTTATGATCATCAATAATTCTTTTAACAATTGCCAGGCCAAGGCCTGTGCCTTCATCTTTAGTGCTAAAATAAGGTTCAAAAATTCTTTCTCGAATCTCGGCGGCAATACCTGGGCCGTTATCTGAAATAACAATTTTAGCTATTCTTAAAATACTATCATAACTGGTTGACACAGTTATTTTGGATGGCCCTGTATTTTCTTGGTGTGAAAGTGCTGCCACAGCGTTTTCAAGAAGATTAATAATGGCCCTTTTCATTTGCTCTTTATCTAAATCAAAAATGGGCATATTTTTATCTGTGGTAATTTCAAACTCAATATTTTTATGCCCTTCTTGGTATAAAATAAGTGCTGACTCTACAATTTGATTTAAATCCCCTGATACAAGCTGTGCTTGTGGCATACGGGCAAAGGAGCTGAATTCATTTACAAGTTCTTTTAAACCGTCAACTTGTTCAATAATGGTTGTGGTGCATGAGGCAAATGCGGGATCTGTGATTTGATCTTCAAATTTTTTCTGAAGCCTTTCAGCTGAAAGTCGAATAGGTGTGAGCGGGTTTTTAATTTCATGTGCAATACGTCTTGCCACCTCTCTCCAGGCTGCGGCCCTTTGGGCATGCACGAGCTTTGTTAAATCATCAAACACTAAAACATAACCCAGATCACTTCCTAGTTCATCACGCAGCGGTGACAACGAGGCCTGTAGAATTAATGGCTCCCCTCGGACTGTAATGTGAACTTCTTTTTGAACAGTATGTGTCTTAAATTGTTTTAACTTTAAAAATAAACTCTCTAAAAGAGCTTTATGCTCACCTCTTAAAACTTCACTAAAAGATTTACCAATAAGTTTTGCAGGATCTATTTGAAGAAGTTGGGTTGCGTATTTATTAACAGTTTTAATTTTACCCATCTGGTCTACTGAAATTACACCTGCTGAAATATTTGATAAAATAATACCAATGTATTGGCTGTGGGCTCTAAGCTGCTGTTCTGTGTGGCTTAAATCTTGTGTCATGCGGTTAAAGCTTTCTACAAGCTGAGCAATCTCTAAAGACCCAGCTGTGACATCTACCGTTTTATATTCACCATCAGCAATGGCCTCTGTGGCTTTACCTAAAATTTCAAGTGGCGTGGAGAGTTGTCTTGCCAAATGAAAACCAAACCAAGTTGCTCCAAAAAGTATCAGCAGTGTCACTAAAACTAAAATGACCATATAGATGGTTTTAATAGGGTACTTAAGTGGGTTTACATCCCGATAGTCTTCATAAGCGCTGGCAATAATATCCATTTTACTCACCAAAGAAAGAGGAACATAAGTACTTACAACAAGAGCACCGCGTGAGGTTTTTAAACCCTTTACTTTAACCGGCACAATACAACGAATAAGATTGCCACCAAAAATGAATGAATGGTGCTTGCTTCCTCCCCTTGAGTTACACCTTTTTGCAAAAACTCCATTGTGACAGCGGGGACCTCTTTTAGCTCAATTTCTTTAGCACTTGTGATGCTTCGCTTTGCAAATAACGAGGATAATACTCAACCACATCTAAGCTGAATTCTTTTCTTAGCTTTTTAATTGTATTTTCTTTTTGTGATGGGGATGCGGTTGCTATTTTTGAAGCAATTATATTTGCAAAGTGGTAATTTTTCTTTTTTGTTGAAGAATAAAATGTATTTGTAACATCTAAAGAATCTTGTAAAACGCTTCCAATTTTTAAGCTAAACCACTTATCAAAGCTTGAATTGATATAAAAAACTGAAACTAAAAATAAAATCACTGTAGGAACAAGGGCAAACGTCACAAAGGCAATAACCAGTTTTGATTGAAGCCTACTTCCCAGCGGGCCACCGCTGCGCTCGCTAAAAATTTTAGCAACGTTTCTAAAAATTAAAAATGCTAAGAATAATAAGAGGGCCACGTTAAAATTAACTAAACCAAAAAAGAAAATACTATTAACAAAGGGAAGTTTTTGGCTTAGGTTTGCAAGATTTATTTCAATGTAAGTAAGAAGTAAAAACGCTACGCTTAAGCTAATAATAGCAATGCGCTCACGCTTTCTTTTTTTGGCTTCTGCTGTGGGTAATTGTATTTGTGATTTCACTTAAGCTTAGTTAAATCACAAAGTGTGCTTTTTTTACAACACTTTTTGCAGCATCATGTAGGCTGCTTCGGCGGCCTCTCTGCCTTTATTAGTATTATCAAGGCAAGAGCGAGCCCAGGCTTGTTCAAAAGTATCTGTTGTAAGTACACCAAACCCCACAGGTTTTTCAAATTCTAGTGACACCTGTGAGCAACCCCTTTCAACAGCATTACAAACATAATCAAAGTGTTTTGTTTCCCCTTTAATCACAGCTCCTAGGGCCACAACAGCGTCTACTTTATGTTGAGAGAATAAAATTTTTGAAGCCAGTGGGATTTCATAAGCGCCTGGTACTTGCCACAATATTAGATCGGATTGCTTAAAGCCTTTTTCTTCAAAGAATTTTTTTGCCCCATCTTCAAGGCGCTCTGTTACTTCTCTGTTAAACATGGCTACAACCAAACCTATTTTCATAAAAATGGTACTCCCTCTAGTAAATGCCCAAGCTTTTCCTTTTTTGTTTTTAAATAATGAAGATTAGTTTCATGTGGCGTTGTTTGAATTGGCACCCTTTCTACAATTGTTAAACCATAGCCGCTTAAGCCCACCCTTTTAGCTGGGTTATTGGTCATAAGTTTTATGTTTTTAATTCCAAGGGCTCTTAAAATTTGTGCCCCTACACCATAATCTCTTTGATCCGATTTAAAACCTAAATGCAAATTAGCATCTACGGTGTCCATGCCACTTTCTTCTTGTAGGGCATAGGCTTTAATTTTATTACTTAAACCAATTCCGCGACCTTCCTGTCTTAAGTAAAGTACAACACCACTTCCATGAGCCTCTACTTTATTTAAGGCTATGTGAAGTTGATCGCCACAATCACACTTAAGACTTCCAAAAATATCTCCTGTCATGCATTCACTATGAACACGCACAAGAGTTGGTTCATTAGGGGAAATTTCTCCTTTTTGAAGAACAATGTGTTCAGCATTATCTAATTTATTTTTAAAAACTCTAATTTTAAAATCCTTACCAAATTTTGTTGGAAGTAAGCTTGCCGCTACCTCTTCCACGAAACTTTCATTCTCAATTCGGTGTTTAATAATATCTGCAATTGTCCCAATTTTTATATTATGCTTTTGGCAAAACTTAATTAGCTCAGGCAATCTTGCCATGGAGCCATCGTCATTAATAATTTCACAAATAACAGCACTTGGGTTTAAGCTGGAAAGTTTTGCTAAATCAACACTACCCTCAGAGTGCCCCGCTCTTTTTAAAACACCACCCTCTTGAGCTCTTAATGGGAATACGTGACCGGGACTGACTATTTCACCTGCTTTGATATTAGGGTTAATAGCCGTTTTTATGGTATGCGCTCTATCTTTCGGAGAAACCCCTGTTGTCACACCACTGGCCGCTTCAATACTTTGAGTAAATGCTGTTTTATTTTTTGATTTATTATAAAGCTCTGAAACCATTAATTCTAAATTTAACTTTTCAATTTGGTTTGGCTCCATACTTAAGCATACAAGCCCGCGGCATTCTTTAATCATAAAATTAATTATCTCTGGCGTTGCAAACTCTGCAGCAATGACAAGATCGCCCTCGTTTTCTCGGTCTTCATCATCTACTAGGACAACGGGTTTACCTAATTTAACATCTTCAATGAGCTCTAAGACTGTGTTCATAAATATCCTTAAATTTTTCTACCACTACTTTTACAAGCTGGTCACACTCTATATTTACTGCTGCGCCAAGGGTTAACTTGCTTAAATTTGTTTGTTTTAGTGTTTCTGGTATTAAAAAAACCTCTACTTCATTATTTTCTATTTCGTTTACTGTCAGGCTTACCCCACTAACACAAATACTTCCTTTTTTTACAACCCATTTTAAAAGATCATCATTTAATCTTACTTTTAATTTTAAACAATCTCCCTGGTGAATTAGCTCTGTTACAAGACCCACGCCATCTACATGCCCAGAAACGAGATGCCCACCCAAACGTGTTTGAAGGGTAAGGCTTCTTTCTAAATTTACTAAATCTTGGGGTTTTAAATATAAAAAATCTGTTTTTGACAGGGTTTCAAGTCCAACAAAAAACTTCATGGCATCTTGGGTGAATTCTTCTAGGGTTAGACAGATTCCGTTTATACAAATGCTCTCACCAATTTCAAGATCAACCCAACTCTCTGGTTTTTGCACTATAAAATTATAGCCGCCCTCAACTTTTTCTTTTTTTAAAATATTTTGCGTGCTTTTAACTAGGCCTGTGAACATTTTGCCCCTCAAATACGAAATCGCTTCCAACTTTTTTTACTGTCATAGCTTGAAATTCAAAAGCATTCTTTAAAGATGAAGCTGTAAAGCCCTCAAAAACATTTCTAGCATTTTGGCCTAAAATTTTTGGTGCCATAAAATAATTAATTTGGTCAAAAAGATTATATTTTAAAAAACTTCCTAAAACTTTAGAGCCACCCTCAACAAAGACTTCTTGTACTTTAAAATTTAAAAGTGATTGAAGAATTTGGTTTAGGTCTAATTCATCTGTAGTCACTCTATCAACAGGTACAACTTTAAAACCGCAGTTTTGAAGTTTTTCTTTTTTTTCATCTGGATTTATACTATCGCAAAAAATAATAACCTCTTTTGCGTTTGTTAAAAGTTTTGCATCCACTGGCGTTTCAAGCCATGGGTCTAAAACAGCCTTCACAAGTTGTTTATTTTCATCATAGAGTCTTGCGTCTAAGAGTGGGTCATCTCTTAATAAAGTACCAATACCAACAAGTACGGCATCATGCTCAAATCTAAGTTTATGGGCATACACTCTGGCCTCGTGGCTTGTGATCCATTTTGATTCACCTGTGTCTGTAGAAATCTTACCATCTAAGGTGACCGCACATTTAATGGTTACAAAAGGGCGCTTATTTTTAATAATAGATTTAAAGCCGCGAATTAGTTTTTCACATTCCAAGTTTAAAGAACTAAGTGTGACATCAATTTGATTATTTTTTAATATTTCAATGCTTTTACCACTCATTAGTGGGTTTGGGTCCACACAACCCACCACTACTTTTTTAATTTTAGATTCCAAAATTTTATCAACACATGGTGGAGTTTTACCTTGATGGTTACAAGGCTCTAAAGTGATATATAGTGTGCAGTCTGATAAATCTTTTTGAGCTTTTAGAGCTTCATTGATGGCGATAACTTCTGCATGATCTTCGCCCGCCTTTGGGTGAAAGCCTTGGCCGGTAATATTTCCATTTTTATCTACAACTAAGGCTCCAACTGGAGGGTTAGGATGAGTATTACCCTTGGCCTTTTTGGCAAGCTCTAAAGCCTTTTTCATAAAATGTTCGTGAAATTGATGGGGTAAAACTTCACCCATGGAAAAAACTCCTCTTATGGCCAAGTTTTTACTTAAGATTATTGGCTGCGTCAAGAGGAATGGGCTTTTTAAAACCTAGCTGTGTAACCACCGCCCAATAGGGGCTGAGCTGCACCCTCTGTAACGCCAAAATAGTAGTGAACACCAATTTGAAAGCTACCTAGGTATAAAGATAACCCGGCCCCTGGGGTGTCATAGGTTAAATCATAAGAGCCACCTAAGGCTAAAGAAAGCTCAGGGTTTATGCCTAAAACAAATTCTTTATTAACGGTATTGCCTTGAATAAAGCCGGTCTTTGGAACAAAAGCTTGCTTTGTAAGTACAGGGTTTCTGATAACAGCTTTCCCACCAATGTGACCTGTAAATTGCGGCATAATTCTATAAGAAAGTGTTGCTCCAGGCTCAACTGAAGTTACAGAAGATTTTGTGTTTATAATTTGTAAAGTACTTGGGTCCACACTTTGAGAAGTAACACTTTGGGAAACATAACCACCATGTACAGCAAAGGCAAAATCTTTAGAGCTATAAACACCAACTTTTACAGCTACGTTATAGACAGAATAAAGATCTAGGTACAAATTTGTAGATACGTCAAAAACATCAAAAAAGCCAATACCCAAAGTGGTTCCTAAAACCAATGTACCACCAGGAATAACAAAGGCACTTGGCAAAATATGTGTTACTGAAAGTGGTACCTCTGTTGATTCTTTATAATCACTTTTTCTTCTAGTAGCCGAATAGGATAGTTGAGAAAATAAAAATAAAATTATAAATAAACTGGTTTTAAAGTTTTTCAAAAGCTCTCTCCTAAATCTAAATAAGTATCTAATTTATTATTCTCAATTTCAAATTCACCTTCAACTTTATTTAAAATAAAACTCACTGTGTACCTACCTGGAAGAATGTCTTTTGTATTAATATTAAAATTAAATTCTTTAAAAGCACCTGAATCTAGAGAGCCTATTTTTATTATTTCAGTGTCTTCTAAAAGTTTTTCATCTCGGCTTATTAATGTATCAAATGGTTTTTTTGCTCTTAGAACTTTTAGCTCAATATTTCGAGCCTGTTCAAAACCTGTATTTCTAACTTTAAACTTAAGCTCAGTAATGTCTTTATTTATTACCCTACTAAGCATTTCCTCAGGCCTTATGACAACATCAGGTTGCAACGTTCTAACCCTAGCTTCCCAATTAATTTTATTATACGTAATAGGAGATTTTGATTGAATATAATTTGCTGCCACTCTCCAAGCTTCAACGTTAGTATCTTGCATTTGGGCGACACCTATATCAATGCCATAAAGTTTTAAAAACTCAATAGCTTCTGCAATTCCATCAGTCCCCGCCACCTTGTACATTCTCTGTGGGTCTATGGGGGAACCATTCACCTCTAAAAGTTGGAGCTGGTTAACTGTTTTAGATAAATCCAAAACCGCCCTAGCATTGCTCATTTTTAAATAAAGCCCCGCTCTAAAAATTCCTGAAACAAGAAGTTTTGTGTAAAGCCCACTGATTAAAAAGGTTTTTAATGTCCAAGCTCTATCCGTCTGCGGGTTATATATGTGTGGGAAGATGTTAAATAAATCAGCCGTGTGCGTGTAACCTTTAAAAATGTCCCGTGAAGCATAACTTGGGTTTTCAAAGGCAATATCTGATTTAGTAAATTCCCTATAGCCATCTGCTACCCAGTGGCCAATGAGATTGTCACTTCTATAATCTTTAACAGGCAGATCTACTTGGGAGAAAAGAATTTTATCAGAAAAGATTTTTCCCCATTTTTTTTCTATATTAAAAATGGCCCCACTAATAATGGCTCCAACTGCATGATCTTCTTGAATTTGCGGTTTAATTTCATGGATTTTATGCCCTTTAACTAAAACTTTTGATTTATCAAATGCTAAATTAATTTCCCCTAAATAGTGTCCCCATTTACCAACATGAGAAATAGGCACGCCAGATTCATAAGCTAGGTTCTTAAATAATAAATGGCTGTGGCCGCCCACAATAAGATCAATTCCTTTAACGTTTTTTGCTACGGCTCGGTCTGCCTCATAACCTAAATGGCTTAAAACAATAACCACATTGCACTTTTCAACGTCTCTTAGTTGTTCAACATATTTTTTTGCTATATGTACTGGGTCCAAAAGTTTAACGGGCAAAAAGAAAGAATCAAAAATAAATTGAAATGTTGATAGACCTAAAATTCCAATTTTTAACCCACCCACGTTTTTAATAATGTACGGCTTTAAGTATTTTTGTAATTCTACTTTTGGGTCAAGCTTTGATAAATCAAGATTTGCACTTAAGATAGGAATGCTAAATTGGGATGCCTCTAAGCTCTTATATAGTTCTTGGGGGCCAACGAGCCAATCGTGGTTGCCAAGTACAATAGAATCATAGCCAATGGCCTCCATAATTTGGTAAGTTGCCACCCCTGCACGGTCTACAAAAAAAATACTACCTTCAGTAAAATCTCCGGCATCTAAAACTAAAGTGTTTTCATTTATACTTTTTAACTCTTTAATTTTGGTAGCTACTCTTGCAAGGCCGCCTAACTGAAAAGGACTATCTGTATTTGTATAGTGGCTATGTAAATCACTGGTTTGCAAAACAGTAAAGTTCACCTCTGCTGAGGCAAAAAAGCTAAAAAATAATAAAACAACCCCTAAAGCACCCATCCTTAAGCATTTAAGGTGCCATAAAGTTTATTTTTTAACAAATTCTATCTTTTGATTTTTAGCTTTTATAAGAATTTTATTACCCGCAATGATCTCGCCCCCAATAATGCGCTTTGCAAGCTCATTTTGAATTTCATTTTGAATGGCTCTTTTAAGGGGTCTTGCTCCGTAGATAGAATCAAAACCAGCTTGGGCAAGATGCTTTACTGCAGAATCATCAAAATCTATTTGAATTTTTTTATCCATGAGTCTTGTTTTTAAATTTTCTAATTGAATCTTAACAATACTTGCAATTTGAGCTTCTTCAAGTTGGTTAAACATAACAATATCATCAACACGGTTTAAAAACTCTGGTCTAAAATGGGACCTTAGGCTTTTCATCACTGCATCTTTATTTCCCTCAAGCAGATATTGGCTACCAATATTTGATGTCATAATCACTACTGTGTTTTTAAAATCCACTGTTCTACCTTGGCTATCTGTAAGCCTTCCATCATCAAGCATTTGAAGTAAAATGTTAAACACATCAGGGTGTGCTTTTTCAATTTCATCTAACAAAATAACTGAATAAGGCCTTCTTCTAATGGCTTCTGTAAGTTGCCCACCCTCTTCATAACCCACATAACCCGGAGGAGCTCCAACAAGCCGAGATACTGAATGCTTTTCCATATATTCGCTCATGTCTATACGGACAATGGCTTGGTCAGAATCAAATAAAAACTCTGCCAAAGCTTTTGCAGTTTCAGTTTTACCAACCCCTGTAGGGCCTAGGAAAATAAAGCTACCAATGGGTCGATTAGGATCAGAGATTTCAGCTCGCCCTCTACGAATGCTATTTGCAACAACTTCAAGTGCATGGTCTTGGCCAACAACGCGCTTTTGTAAACGCTCTTCCATTTTTAGTAATTTGTGGGCTTCGGCTTCAAGCATTTTTGAAACGGGAATCCCCGTCCATTTGGAAACCACTTCGGCAATGTCTTCTGGCCCCACTTCTTCTTTAAGCATTTTAGCCTTTGTGGAACCAGATTTTTCATAATCTTTAAGCCTTCCCTCAAGCTCAGGCAGTTTGCCATATTTCAGCTCTGCAGCTTTTCCCAAATCCCCTTCTCGCTCTGCCTTTGCTATAAGATTTTTAGTTTCTTCAATATGAGCTTTAACATCTCTTACTGTATGAATTTGTGCTTTTTCTGTTTGCCACTGACTTTTAAGTTTTTGTACCTCACGCTGAAGTACTTCTAATTCATCTTCAAGTTTAGATAGCCTTTGGCTGCTTAAATCATCGGTTTCTTTTTTAAGGGCTTCTCTTTCAATTTGTAACTGAATGGCTTTTCTTTCTTTTTCATCAATAGCGGCGGGAAGACTGCCAATTTCTATTCTTAAACGGCTTGCTGCCTCATCTATTAAGTCAATGGCTTTGTCTGGTAAAAACCTATCAGCAATGTAGCGATGGCTTAGTGTTGCAGCACTAACAATGGCGGCATCTTTAATTCTAACTCCGTGGTGAACCTCGTATTTTTCCTTTAAGCCCCGTAAAATACTTATTGTGTCTTCTAATGTTGGCTCGCCCACAAACACAGGCTGAAAACGTCTCTCTAAAGCTGCGTCTTTTTCAATGTACTTTCTATACTCATCTAACGTTGTAGCGCCAATACATCTCAGCTCTCCTCGGGCAAGGGCTGGCTTTAACATATTACTTGCATCCATAGCACCTTCACCGCCGGAGCCCGCTCCTACGAGTGTGTGAATTTCATCAATAAATAATATCAAAGAGCCCTCATGGGCTTTTACTTCTTTTAAAACAGCTTTTAGTCTATCTTCAAATTCACCGCGGTACTTTGCTCCCGCCACCATTGCACTTAAATCTAGTGTAAGTATCTTTTTATTCATTAAAGTATCAGGCACATCTTTTTTAACAATTCTTTGCGCAAGCCCCTCAACAAGGGCGGTTTTACCAACCCCAGGCTCACCAATTAAAACAGGGTTGTTTTTTGTTCTACGGCTTAGAACCTGCATCACACGCCTTACTTCTTCATCACGGCCTATGACAGGGTCAAGCTTTCCACTAGCTGCAAGTTTTGTTAAATCTTGAGTGTATTTTTCTAAAACCTGAAATTTAGCTTCAGGCTCTTGATCTGTTACTTTTTGATTACCTCTTAATTCTCTTAAGACTTTTTTAAAACTCTCCTCTGTAATTTGATAATTTCTTAAGAGCTTTTGAATTTTAGCATCTGAAAACAGAGCTATAAAAAGATGTTCTGTGCTTATGAATTCGTCTTTAAATTCAAGACTGATTTTTTCACTTAAATCCAGGGTCTTTTTAAAAGCAGATGTCATGTTAATATTTTGCACACCCTGTACTTGGGGCTCCTGCTCTAAAAGTTTTTCAACTTGTATTATAAACTCAGATGTTTTTAACCCCATTTTTTGTAATGTGGGGGGCACCACACTTTCATCTTGTGTGCTTAAAACCTTTAATAGGTGAATATTATCTATAGCTGGGTTCCCCAGCTCTTGGGCAAGCTCATGGGTTAGATTGAGCGCTTCTTGAGATTTTGTTGTAAGTTTGTTCATCTTCATACTATATAAACGTGAGAGTTTTTAAATAGATGTCAAGACTTGAAGGCACATATATTTATGGGTGAAATAGTTAGAGATTTCGTAGACAAAGACGTATTTTTTAAAATGAATTACGCAACTTCTTGCGAAGATTGTGCGCACTTTGATTCATCAACCGTTAAGTGCACATTTGGCTACCCCACCGCACCCCATTTAAAAGAGCAACAACTCCATGATGTTAAAACCACAGGAATGGTGGCTTTTTGTCGTACCCAGGAAATTGATTAATGTTTTTTCTGCTTATTGTTTTGGCGCTTTTATTTTTAGCGCATTTTGCCTTTAAGTTTTTATGGGCAAAAAATATAACTACTTATAATTTTGCAAATATTAATGACCAAAAAATACACTATAAAGTAACGGGCCCGTTAACTGCCAAGCCAATATTGTTAATTCACGGAATTGCAGCAAATATTCATTGCTGGCGGCACCTTACACCACTGCTTATAAAAGATGGTTTTTGTGTTTTTGAAATAGATCTCTTGGGGTTTGGCTTTTCAGACAAGCCTTTAAAAAGAGAGTTTTACTCGCTAAAAGCACAGGCTAATTTATTGGGTAAGTTTATTGATTTGGTAATTAAAAAACCGGCAGTAATTTGTGCTAATAGCATGGGTGGAAACATTGCTCTTGAGTTAGCTTTAAGAGATAAACAAAATGTTGAATCTTTAATTTTAATTTCCCCAGCCTATGATGCTAAAATTTCTAAAATTAATTTAGCAAACTTTGCTTTTTTAGCACGGCTTCTTTTTTGGATGGCAAACCCATTAATTGTAAGGTTAATTATGCAGCCCATTTATGGAGCAAAAAAAAGTTTTACTTTACGCTCTATAAAAGACTATTTAATACCTTATTTAATAAATTCAAACGCAGCTTATGCTTTAATGTGTTCTTTTGATTGTGTGAGTGACTTAAATTTAAAAGAAAGAATCAAAGAGATCTCAGCTGCCACACTAATTCTTTGGGGTAAAAATGATTTTGTGGTGAGTGAGAATAAATTTGCAAAAAAATTATCTGAATTAATAGCAAACTCTGAATTAAAAACCCATCCCGCCGCCGGCCACCACCTCCAAGAAGAGGAACCTGAGTGGATTTTAAACCAAATCAATACCTTTATCTTGGGAAAAGTTTGACGTTGGAACATAATTTCCTAGACCATAGTTTTTAAAAAGCTCAAAAAATGTATTTGTACTAAACAAAGTTTCTCAATCTGGTCCGTTGTCCTGTCAAGAAAATGCACCTTTGCCCGAAATGTGAGAGGTAAGTTAAGAGGTATTTCCCATCACGTCCTAGTAGGGGACGAAGTGATCTTTGATCACTTCAATTTTGGAAGGAGGCACTGCCGACCGGAAGAGCATTTAACAAAAGTAGTACGTAAGTAGTTTTTTAAAAAGGAGTTTAGTTTAGCTCAATATGTTTATTAACCCGGGCATGGTAGCCCCTCTCAGTAAGTGCAAAAGCCATGAGAGTTTTCACGGAAGGAGAATTTAAAGGTATGACAGGAGGATAGTAAAATGGGATTTAGAATTACAACCAACGTTGCATCTATCAACGCTCAGAGAAATTTAAGTAACTCTCAAGCGAATATGCAAAACTCATATGCTCAACTTGCAAGTGGTAGCAGAATCAACAAATCTGCTGACGATGCCGCAGGTTTAGCATTATCAGAAAACTTAAAAGCACAAATTCGTTCCGCTCGTATGGCTAACAGAAACGCCAACGACGGTATCTCAATGGTTCAAGTAGCAGAAGGTGGTTTGAATGAGATTTCAAATATCATCACCCGTCTTCGTGAGCTTGGCATCCAAGCTGCTTCTGACACTGTTGGTGATCGTGAACGCCAGATGTTAAATCAGGAAGTATTACAACTAAAAGACGAAATGCAACGTATTGCTCTTACAACAAAATGGGGCGATACACATCTTTTAGATGGAACTGCTCCTGTGTTTGACTATCAAGTAGGTCTTCACAATAACGAATTTGAAGACAGAATCAGCTTCAGAGCTGGTGAAAACAATGCCACTATTGATGAACTAGGTCTTGCTGGTATTGACTACGCTGCTAAAGAAGGCGCACAAGATGCTTTAGCTCTTTTAGATGAAGCATCATTAAGAGTTAACTCAACTCGTGCAAACCTTGGTGCTCTACAATCAAGATTACAATCAACAACTCAGAACTTGAGCATCCAGGAAGAAAACCTTTCAGCTGCTAACAGCAGAATCCGTGACACGGACGTGGCGTTTTCATCTTCTGAATCAATTCGTAACAACGTATTGCTTCAAGCAAGTACTGCAGCTTTAGCACAAGCTAACCAAACACCTGGCTTGGCACTAAAGTTAATTGGCTGATTTAACACGAATTAACAGAGGTATTTAACTTTGAAGGGGGAGCGTTTTTGTAAGCGCTCCCTCTTTTTTATTTAGCGATATAAATCCACCAGGTTATGGTCTGCTAAGATAAGCCAGTGCCAAGTATGATTAGTTTTATCTAATTCAAGAATAACTCTTAGGCCGTTTCCAATTCTTTTAATTTCCCATTTAGAACTTGTAGAACCAGTAAGCCTTTTAAGACCATTAAATCCATATTTACCAGTGCGCCCATGCATAAATGCTTTAACCCAAGGCTCAATATCAAGCAATCGCCTACGAAATTCTTTAATTATTGATTCAGATAAAACAATATACTGAATTTCTTGATTCTCCCATTTAAAATAGTACGGGTGATTTGCTTCTGCATTTTGTAATGTCAGATCTTTTATGTCAATTGAGCCTTCTTTAGGTTTTTCAAAAATTGCATTTTGTTGCACATTTATCTTAGCATTTTGCTCTGCTAAACGCGCATTCTTTAGCAATCTCCCACTGGGCTGTGCTACACGAATATTATCTATTAATGGTACCTCAACTTTATCTGTCTCAACTTGCCGAACCATTAATCTATTTTGGTCCCTAGCTTCATCTTCTCTTTCCTGTAACTCACGCTGATATGTTTTAGTTATGGAACGAATCCTGGAGCCCATCTCAGAAAGTTTTATCTCTACTTGCATCTTTATCTCGTTTGGTTGTAGCCACTGAAATGTCTCCCTCCCTGATGTAGTCCCCAAAAATTGATGAATGACTTTATTTAAATAATTAAATTCTTCCATTTTCTCTTGCTGTACTAATTTAGCTAATGATTCCCTTACAAAATCTAACTCTGTTGAATTATCCGCACCTTTTTTTCTAGCTTCCTTGACCATATCTTCAACTATAAACATGAGTAAATATACTTCCATATATTGCCACCGCTTATTATGAACAGATTTATTTATCTCAGGCCTTGTATAAAACACATTGTCAAATGACATGCGAAGCGCACGCCTTATTTTTAGAGGAGCTACATCTGTAGCAATTTGAATTTTTTGATCAATAGTTGTTGTGAGCCCCTTTGTTGACATTTGTTCATCAATTTCTTTTTCATATTTTATTTTTTCATATTTAGATACACTTGTAGGTAGTAGATATTTTGCAACTCTCGCAAAAAGACCAGGGTGAGTATTTAAAAAATTTCTAGTTTGTTCTAAATAAACTTCACCAGATGTATTTGGATCATAATCAAATACATCTAGGTTTTCTTTTAATAATTCTCTGTAAAAATGCGGATCTGATCCTACGGTTTTTTGAGCTTTAACCTCCAAAAAGCCATACGCTAGTACCAACACTGTTTCTGGGCTGAAATTAGTTGGTAAAATTTGAGAAAATAAATTAAAAATTTCCTTAAGTTTATTTTGATTAATTTTCATATGAGAAAAATTTTGCTCAAAAAATGTTTGTGGAAATTCACTTTGTGCTTGTAGATGCGGCTTTTCGTGCATAACACGCGCCAGCAACATTAACTGCTGCTCACCTATACCTTCAATAAATTTTGAAGCATCATAAAGAGCTAGTGTGAGATCTTTTGTTATTGGTAACTCTAAAGCTAATTGAGTATTGCGACTACTTAATCTGTAACCAGCCGGAAATTCTATTGCAGGTGCGCCAACTAGTTTTAATAAACTAACTACGCATCTATCTTGCTCCACAAATTCTGCATTGGAAGTTAGGGTGCCTACAAGAATACTAAATATTAAAATATATCTGGTAAAAGACATACAGCTTTATTAGGCAACATATATGCCTAAGTAGCTGCAAACACATGCTAAATTAGTGTTTAAAGCTTTACCAGCTGAATACCTTTTTACGGCCTTTCTATATCTAATAATAGTTTTTTGCCTTTAAGACCAAACTTACAGCTATAGCCGCCAAGCTTGCCATTTGACGTTAAAACTCTATGACATGGGATTTTATATAAAAGTGGGTTTTTTCCTAGTGCCGAACCCACTGCACGTGAGGCTTTTGGGTGGCCAATAGCTTTTGCTAATTCTTTATAGCTCATGGTTTTACCAGCAGGTATTTTTGCACACGCCTTCCAAACTTTTACCTGAAAAGGGGTGGCCTGCTTAAATATGTCTTGGTGAATGGGAAGTTTTGATAAATGTGAGAGCTCTTTTTTAAAGAGCATTTCAGCGTCTTTAGTTGCTGGCCAATTTTCCCAATTAACACAGGTAAGTTTTCCGTCTTTTTTATTTAATTTTAATGAACTCATTTTTTAAAACCTCCGCTTTAATTTTTGATACACAAACTCTACAAAAAACCACGCCAAAAATAAAACATAAAGTCCAATGCCTTTCCAAAATACCCACTCCCCTGTGGTGCCATAAAGAGCATAATAAGAAAGCAAGATACTATGAAAAAGAATGAGCACAATAAGTGCCTTAGTTAGCCTGTTAAAGACTCTTTTTTGTACATCTCCTATGGGCGTATTAGGGCGCATTTTTTGAGCCATCTCAAGAAGCATGGGGCTCCCCTTTTTAATTTGCCAAATTAAAAATACTGCAAACACCACTTCAATCACCACTGGGGAAAACTTAAAATAAACACTTTTATCAAGTAATAGGCTAACCCCACCAAGAACAACCACAAGAGCTGTGCTAATAATGGTTATTTTTTGCACTTTCTTATCTTTAATGTATTCATAGCTTGCCTCCCCCACTCCCCAAACCATGGCGCACACCAAGCCCCAAAAAGTGCCAAATTTTTCTTCAAAAAACCAAAAAATAATTACGGGCAAAAGCCCCATCAATAAAGTCTTCATTTTTTGTCAAAAACTTCTTCAAGCCTAAAGAACATAAATTTTAACTGACCTCTCTAAAGTCTTAAGACGTTTGCCGAGATGATAAATGTCTAGGGGGGAAACCTTTATGAAGTCAATGAATTTAAAATTTTTAAGCTTGCTATCAATTGTGGCTCTGGTAGCAGCCTGCGGACAGGCCGATTTAAGCGGTACTTTAAGCAGCATGAAGGGAGCTTCAAATTCTAATAACTCAAGCAGTGGCGGTGTTAGTGATCCTTGGGCAGGAGTTGAAACCTCAGCTAGTGCCAGCAACATGTTTGGTACTCAAGGCTTTGAGATAGATAAAAATAATAACCTTTTAAAGCTAGTCTTTGATTTGCCAGTAAATATTTTTGGCGGCTCAATGAAGGTAGATATTAAAGAAATACCTGGTGCTTATGTTGCAATCGAGCCAAACGTTAACAGTGGCCAGTGGCAGTTAAGCTTTAATATCCCACTTCAATACCTTGTACGCGGCATTAACCTTGTAGGACCCAAAACCCTACCAAACGGTGATGAGCTTCCAGGCGTACCAGGGGGCGAACCACCACGTATTGCAGCACATATTGTTAAGAATAATATAGATTTATACTTATATGGCTCTGTTAAATACTTTGGTCTTTATGTTCCAACACCAAAATTTAACCCATTTTTAGATTTAACATTCCCAATTAAAAATAAAGATAAAACCAAGATCCTTGGTTACTTTGCAACAGTGAGCGCAAAAAACGGTTATTCCGGCGGTTTATTCATCAGCATCGTGTTCCCACCCGAATTAGCACGCGTGCTAGATGATCTTTTCGGCTAATAACGCTTAGCGTTTATAGACCTTATGCCCTGGGAAAAATAATTTTCCTGGGGCATTTTTTATTTGCAAGCTCCCTCCGATATTCACATAATCAAAGAGTTTTAAAGATAATTCGTCTTCATTAAGGAGAAATATTCATGGCAAAGAAAAAAAAGAAAGCAGCAAAGAAAAAAGTAACTAAAAAAGCGGCTAAAAAAGTTGCAAAGAAAAAAGCCGCTAAAAAGACTGCAAAAAAATCAGCAGCTCCTAAAAAGAAAGCCGCACCCAAAAAAGCAGCTAAAGCAAAAAAACTAGCAGCTGCTGCAATGGGAACAGGTGCTACTTTAGCTGCCCATGAAGATGAAAGCTTTTTAGCAGAAGATGCAATGGAGCATGCAGAAGAACCTTACACCGATGAAACTGAAAAAGATGATTTTGGCACTGAAGAGACAGAAGCAGAATTTGAAAGCTTTGACGATGACGAAGATGAAGATGATTTTGGCACAGATGAAGTTGAAGGATCAGAAGAGTCATCAGAGTCTGATGATGATGACGAAGATGAAGATGATGAGGAAGGATATTTTTGAACCACTCTGATATCAGTTATCAGATATCCGATATCGGATATCTGAATAAAAAAACCCGGGAACAAAGCCCGGGTTTTTTATTTTATCAATCTTTTTCTACTTACATTACAGGAGCATCATTGGGTTGCTTTGGCTCACTTGGCTCCGCACCTTCTGGCTTTGTGTGTACGGAGTAGTTTTCAAACTCACCATACATGTGAAGCTTATTGTACAAAGTCTTAATGGTAATACCTAATGAGTGAGCAGCCTTTGTCTTATTACCTTTAAAAAAGTTAAGGGCTTTTAAAATATGGGCCTTTTCAACTTCATGTAAAGTTACGTCTGGATCATAATCAGAGGTTAAAACTTTTGCTTGAGGCTGTTTAATTTGCTCAGGCAAATCATCCACCATAATGGTGTGGCCTTCTGCTAAAATTTGTAAACGCTCACAAACATTTTGTAACTCACGTATATTTCCTGGCCATGAGTAATTAAGCATCAACTTCATTGCCTCAGGAGACATTTGTCTTCCACGCTCTAAATAACCATGCTTACCTTGAGATAAGAAGTACTCAATTAAAACAGGGATGTCTTCTTTTCTGCGACGTAGTGCTGGGGTTTGAATAGTAATGGTATTAATTCTATAAAATAAATCTTCTCTAAAATTACCTTTTTGAACTTCAGACTCTAATTCACGGTTAGTAGCAGAAACAACTCTTACATCTACACGGATGGGGTCTTTACCACCAACGCGGTAAATCTCACCTTCTTGTAAGAATCTTAAAAGCTTTGATTGAATGCCGGCTGTTAGCTCCCCAATCTCATCTAAGAATAATGTTCCACCGTTTGCAATTTCAGCTAAACCAATTTTACGTGTGTAGGCACCCGTGAATGAGCCTTTTTCATGACCAAAAAGCTCAGACTCTAAAAGAGTTTCTCTTAAAGAGCCGCAGTTAATAGCTACAAAAGGCTTGTTTTTGCGCGGACTTTTTTCATGAATCTGACGTGCGACTAGTTCCTTTCCTGTACCACTTTCACCTAAAATAAGAACTGTAGCTTGTGATGGAGCCACACGCTCTATCATTTTAACAAGCTGGTGCATGGTCTCAGATTTATAAATCATCTGAGGTCCTTTAGTAGCCTGGCTACCTGGTTGAGTAGCAGGTTGAAGGTTTTGTGTTGGAAGGATAAATGATGGTGAGTTTTGAGAATCGCTCATACGTACTACCTCGCGAGTTCTGTATTACTATGACCTACTTCCCATCCGGTGGTCATGTCCCGGTTTGCCTAAAACAACTAGGCCTTGCACTAGAATTATTACCAAAGACTAGTAAGAACTTCAAGGAAAATATTGCATTGCAACATTATAAAGGTTACCCCCATGTCACTTAGCTCAAATATAGGTAATTTAATGACAATTTACGTCACCGAGATTGAGAAAAAATTTCAATCAAGTGAAACTATCCGTGCTTACAAGTCTGATTTGGCTTTGTTTTTTAAGGGCCATTTTAAGGGCCAATTAATTGATTTTCCCTATGCAAAAAAGCTCTCTCAATTTAGCCGTTTTGAGCCAGCCACACGTGCTAGAAAAGTAGCCTGTATTAAGGGGTTTTTAGATTGGGCTTTTGAAAATGGTTTTACATCTCAAAAATTAAGTACAAGTTTTGGCACATATAAGGTGCCTCAAAAATTACCTGATTTTATTTCTGTGGATGAAGCCTTGGTGCTTTTAAAATATTTAAAAAATAATAGTGAAAAAGAGGCTCAAAAAAACCTGCTTCTTTTTTTACTACTTTATGGCTCAGGTTTAAGAGTTTCAGAAGTAGCAAATGCCAAAATCTCTGATGTAGATTTTAAAAACCAAACCATTAATGTTTTAGGTAAAGGCAAAAAATTTCGCCACACTCCCCTTTTACCAATGGCTCTTGAGATAATTAAAAACTCAGATACATTGTTAAATCTAACAACCAGAACTCTTCATAGAAAGGTTAGGCAAATGGGTTTACAGGCCGGCATAACTCGCCCCCTTCACCCACACATGCTCAGACACTCTTACGCAACACATTTGCTGGAAGGTGGGGCAAACTTAAGAAGTATTCAAATGCTCCTTGGCCACTCAAGCCTTCAAACAACACAAAAATACACCCATATATCTATAGATAAATTAGCCCGTGATTTAGAAGACAAGCATCCGCTTAAGAAGTAATTTTGATCACCCGCCAAACTGGTGTTTGTGCAGGCTAAAGTAAGTCCCTTGCTTTTGTAAAAGCTCAGCGTGCCTACCTTGCTCTACAATTTTGCCATCAGATAAAACCACTATGCGGTC
Source organism: Oligoflexia bacterium (assembly GCA_016715815.1). Classification (GTDB taxonomy): domain Bacteria; phylum Bdellovibrionota; class Bdellovibrionia; order JABDDW01; family JABDDW01; genus JADJXN01. The sequence continues at coordinate 229,791 of JADJXN010000001.1, read as the reverse complement.
AGCGTTTTGAATGGTTGAAAGCCTATGTGCAATAACAAAAGTGGTTCTACCTTCCATAAGCTGATCTAGTGCTTGTTGCACAAGCTTTTCACTTTCAGAATCAAGGCTGCTGGTGGCCTCATCTAAAATTAAAATTGGTGTGTTTTTAAATAAAGCGCGCGCAATACTTAAGCGTTGTCTCTCACCACCAGATAAGAGAGCCCCTCTATCTCCCACCACAGCTTCTTCTTTATTTTGCAGTCTTTGAACAAAGTTTTCTGCATTTGCGGCACTTAAGGCTTCTTTTATTTTTTGGGGGTTATAGTTAACTTGGCCTGCAATAATATTTTCTCTAATAGTCTCGTTAAATAAAAACACATCTTGGGTAACAAGGCCAATATTTGCTCTTAAATCTTGGGTGGAAAAATCTCTTACATCCACTCCGTCAATGAGTATTTCCCCAATAGTCACGTCATAAAAACGTGGTAATAAATTAACTAAAGTTGTTTTCCCCCCACCGCTTCCACCAACAATAGCTAACACCTCACCACGGTTAACTTTTAAATTAATTCCTTTAAGTACTTCTTTATTGCCGTAACTAAAATGAACATTTTTATACTCAATGGTTTTCCAATTTGGGTCCCAATTTTTCTGAATTCGCTCTACTTCATAAGGCTCTTTTACAGTAATGGGGGAATCTAAAACCTCAAACACACGTTGTGTTGAGGCAATAGCATGTTGAAGCCTGACATGAGCGTCTTGTAATTTTTTAATAGGGCCTTGCATGGAACCCAAAACAAAAACATAAGACATAAACGCACCAACAGTATTATTCCCTTTAATCGCCTCAGAGCCGGCGTAGAATAAAATTCCACCAAAAGTCATGGCGGCTAAAAGCTCAAACACGGGGCCAGAAATCTCTTCACGCATTAAAATCTTTTTACGTGTTGCCACCATTTGGCCAAGTATGTTTTGGAATTTGTCTTTCATATGCTTTTCTAAAGTAAAAGCCTTAATAACTCTTATGCCATCAAGAGTTTCCTTTAAAGTAAGCATAATATTTTCCATAATATATTGTTGAATGTGGCTATATTTTCTAACACTTTTTCCTAAACTTCTTGAGGCTGCTATTAAAATAGGTGCAGAAAAAAATGTAATTAACGTCAGTTTCCAGTCTACATAAAATAAATAGCCAAGCATGGCCAGAGCACTTATCGGTTCTCGAATAATATCTGCCATTAAGCCTAAACCCTGCTGAATTGAAATAACATCATGAATAGTTTTACTCATTAATGCACCTGAGGAATTACCTGTATGAAAATCAAGGCTCATATGTGCAAAATGAGCTTGTAATTTTGAGCGAATATCAAAACCAATTTTTTCAGTGGTAAGTTTAAGATAAAACATATGAATAAATCTAATCACACCACTTACTAAATAAATTGCGACAATGGCAAATGGAGCCAGAAGCAAAATCTCTTTTCTTTTTTGAACAAAAACCTCATCAATAATAAGCTGAACAAGGCGCGCCGTTCCAATAGTAACACCACTAAGTAATATTCCTAAAAACAGTGTTGCCACTATAGTAAATGTGTATGGTTTTAAAAACGGAATAAGTCTTTTAAGTACGGTCAACTTTCACCTTGGCTTTATATATAATCTTAGTTAATTTTTATTTCACAATCCACACTTTGGAGCAACATGAAAAAAGCAGTATTTTTGGATCGCGACGGCACAATTATAAGAGATATGGTCTATTTAAATGACCCCGCTAAGATTGAAATCTTCCCAGAATCCTATGAAGCCATAAGACTTCTTAACGAACATGGCTATATAATTATTGTAGCCACAAACCAAAGCGGAGTTGCTAGAGGTATTGTTAAAGAAAGTGTTCTAAAGGAAATAAATCAAATTATTGCAGACAAACTTAAAGAACAAAATGCCATTATAACAGACACCTATTATGCGCCTGATGCCGTTGATAGCGGCTCTTTTAACCGAAAGCCTGAGCCCGGTATGCTTTTAGAGGCGGCAAAAAAATATGAGATAGATTTAAAAAACTCATGGATGGTTGGAGATAGAATGACAGACGTAGAAGCAGGCTTACGTGCAGGCTGTAAAAGTATTTTACTTCAAAATGAAACTACACCTGCAATTGATGAAGGTTTTGGAAGGCCCGAAATTATTGCCAAAGATCTTTTAGATGCCGCAAAAATAATTATTAAAAAAGGCAAAAAATGATTCATGAACTTTTAGAAAAAGTTGGCGCTTGGATAATTATGGTAGAGCAAAGCCTGGGCTACCCTGGAATTATTCTTTTAATGGCCATTGAAAGTGCCTGTATCCCTCTTCCTAGTGAGATTATTATGCCCTTTGCTGGGTACCTTGTTTATAAAGGTGTCTTTGGGCTTTGGGAAGTAGCCATTGCAGGAGCTGTTGGCTGTGTTTTGGGCGGTTGGGTGGCTTATTGGGTTGGTAAATATGGTGGAAGGCCATTTGTTGATAAGTATGGAAAATATATTTTACTAAACCCTAAAGATGTTCAAATGGCAGAGGATTTATTTAATAAATATGGAGAAATTATTGCTTTTGTTTCAAGGCTTTTACCTGTGGTTCGCACTTTTATTGCTTTGCCTGCCGGCATGGCTAAAATGAATTTTTTAAAATTTAGTATTTATAGTTTTTTAGGCTCCTTGCCATTTTGTTATTTTCTAGCTTGGGTGGGAATGAAAATGGGTGAAAACTGGCGCGATTTGAAAGTTTACTTTCACCAAGCTGATATTTTTATTGGTGTTCTTATTCTAATCGGAGCCATTTTTTGGATAAGGCATCACATCTTGTTTTTGAAGCGCTCTTAATGCTAAAAACACCTCTAAAGACTTAAAATGTTTTTCACCAATATGCTCTTTTACCCAAAACTTCACAAGACCTGAAATTTTTTGCACCTGCTCAAGTGTTAATTTAGTTTCTTCCATTTTATGGGTTAATAAGTAGGTAATTAGATTCTTTTCTTCAGCCAAAATTTTTTCAAAATGCGTATGCCAGCCCATTAAAGATAAAAGTTTTACCTCAAACTGCACAACCACTAAATGTTCATTTACCCCTTGGTTTAAATTTTTAAGTGCTGAGCCTAGCAAATTGTAAAGCTGCTCATTTTCAAGCCCCTCATGGGCGCAATACTCACAAAGCTCACACAAATAACTGCTTAAGCTTAAAACCTCAACAGACCTAGAAAGGTTTGAAAAATCTTTTAATAACCTTGTTTCTTCTAAAATGCCAAGGCCGCCAAATAATTTCTCAGAAAGCCTATACTCAATTTGCGAAAGCCTTTGTAAGCCACCTAAAAATCTTTTCTTACTTTTTAGCGCAGCTCTTGCATAGGCAGAAACTTTTTCCCCTTTTTGGTTAAGAATAACCACAACCAAATCTGATTCTTTAGTCTTTGTGGTACGTAAAATAAAACCTTTTGATTTTATCTCGCTCACTTTTGCCGCCTACTTAGATAAAAAATGGCTCCTACTAAACTTAAAAATAGCAAAGCAAATTTGATTAATTGTTATAAGTGTCGGCCCCAGTACTGTGTCAACCCCGCCATACCACTGAAAAAGCTTAAAAAAAACGGCTTGGCCCACACCAATGCCCGCAGGGCTCACAGGAATTGCTGTGGCTATAAAACCAATAGGAATAATAAAAAAACACGCCCTTAGGGAGGTGTCAAAATGAAGCTCTTGAGCTAAAACATAAAGAGAAAAAATAAGCTGCGTTTGAGCAAATAGGCTTAATAAAATTCCAACAATAAATTCATAAGTTCCGTTACGAAAGGCATTAAGAGCATCATAAAGCTTTTCAATCAGTCGCCCTCCAGGAATTTTTTCTAAAACAAATTTGGTTATTTTGTTTTTTCTAATTCTTCTTGAAAAACTAAGAGTAAAAAACACACTAAATCCAATAAACAGTACAACAATAAATACCGAGAGACTTTTTAACTGGGGTTGTGATGATAATTTCTCAAAATTAAATATAATTGCCAAAAAAGCAATCACAATAATGGCATAAAGCCCCACAATACGATCCACTATAATACTTGTAACAGACTTCATTTTAGTTTGCGGATGATCTTTTGAAATATAATATGCTTTTAAGACGTCCCCCCCCACACTACCAGGCATTACCAAGTTAAAAAACAAACCAATAAATGTAAGCCTTAATGTGCTAAACCAATTTTTATTGATTTTTTGCCCCCGTAAAAGCAGCACCCAGCGGTAGTTATTTACTAAAATAACAATCAACACTGAACCTAAAGCAAATGGAATGAGCCACCACTTTTCAAAAAGCAGTTTGAAGGGGTCAAAAGTGATTTTTTCTGATTTAACAAGCCAAAAAATAAGCACCGCAGCTAAACCAAATTTAGCAAAATTGATAGTTAGTGCTTTTAATCTAGAATTCATTTATGCTAGCTTAGGCATTTTTAGGAGAAATACAATTGAAACTTTCAGTTTTTGGCACAGGTTATGTGGGTCTTGTAGCGGGCGTTTGCTTTGCTGATGCAGGTAACGACGTTATTTGTGTAGATATAGACGAGAATAAAATTAAAAAACTTCAAGATGGCCTTGTTCCTATTTATGAGCCAGGCCTTGATGAATTACTAAAATCAAGCATTCAAGCTGGCCGAATTAGCTTTACTACAGATAAGAAAAAAGCCATTGACAGCTCTGGAGTTATTTTTATCGCCGTTGGAACACCTGAGAATGAAGACGGCTCAGCAGATTTATCTCACGTGTTAGGTGTGGCAAAAGAAATTGCAACCCAAATGAAAAATGAGAAGGTCATAGTTTTAAAAAGTACAGTCCCAGTAGGAACTGCAGAAAAGGTAACGCAACTGGTTAAAAGCATTACGAAACTACCTTTTGATGTTGTTAGTAACCCTGAGTTTTTAAAAGAAGGCGCTTCAATAGATGATTTTTTACGCCCTGATAGAGTTGTTATCGGGCATTCTACGGAAAATGCAAAACAAGTTATGGGCGAGCTTTATGCACCTTTTACTAAAAACGGAAACCCCATTTTATTTATGAAAAATAAAGCCGCTGAGCTTTGCAAGTATGCAGCCAATTCTTTTTTAGCTACAAAAATTAGTTTTATCAATGAGCTTGCACTTTTATGTGATGCTGTTGGGGCCGATATTGAAGAAGTTAAAAAAGGATTTACATCTGACTCTAGAATTAACCCAGCGTTTTTCTATCCAGGTGTTGGTTACGGCGGAAGTTGCTTTCCTAAAGATGTAAAAGCACTAATTAAATCCGGTGAAGAAAATAAAGTAAATATGGCCGTTATTAAAGCAACAGATCTTGCCAATGATGAGCAAAAAACAGTTTTATTTAAAAAAATTAAAAGCCATTTTAAAAATTTAAATAACATAACACTTGGCATTTGGGGACTTGCGTTTAAACCCCGCACTGATGACGTGAGAGAAGCCCCTTCATTTGAAATTATAGATTTATTGTTAAAAGAAGGTGCAAAAATTAAAGTCTATGACCCCGTAGCCATGGAAAATACTAAAAAACGTTTTGGCTCTAAACTTGAATATTCTAAAAATAGCTATGAAGCCATTAACGGTGCTGACGCTTTAGTTTTAGTAACTGAATGGAATGAGTTTAAGAGCCTAGAGTTTGAAAAAATAAAAAATTTATTAAAGCAAAAAATTATTTTTGACGGCCGAAACGTTTTTAGCCCCAGCCAAATTAAAAAATTAGGCTTTACTTATTACTGCATTGGCAGGGAAAAGGCATGAAAACCGCTTTAGTAGCAGGTGGCGCAGGTTTTATTGGAAGCCATCTTTGTGAATATTTACTTAAAAAAAATTATAAAGTTTTTGCCATTGATTGCCTTGTTACAGGTGCAAGAAAAAACATCCAGCATTTAATAGATAACCCTAATTTTAGCTGGATAGAGCATGATATTACAGCACCACTATTCATGAACGTTAGTTGTGATGAGATTTACAATCTAGCAAGCCCAGCAAGCCCTGTAGATTTTGAAAAAATGCCCGTTTATATTTTAAAAACAGGCGCCCTTGGACAAATGCATTTACTAGAGCTTGCAAAACAAAATAAAGCTCGCATTTTATTAGCCTCTACCTCTGAAGTTTATGGGGACCCTTTAGTGCACCCCCAAGTGGAGACTTACTTGGGCAATGTAAATACGCTTGGAATTAGAGGCTGCTATGATGAAGCAAAACGTTTTGCTGAGGCGTTGAGCATAGGTTATAAGAGAATGCATGGCCTTCAAATTAGAATTGCTAGAATTTTTAATACCTATGGTACACGTATGCGCCCAGAAGATGGCCGTGTTATTCCAAACTTTTTCACTCAGGCATTAGCTAAAAAACCTTTAACCATTTATGGTGATGGCAAACAAACAAGAAGCCTATGTTATGTAGATGACTTGGTAGAGGGCATTTATAAGCTTATGCAAAGTAGCATTGATAGCCCTATTAATTTAGGTAACCCTCAAGAAATTACTGTTTTAGATATTGCCAAAGCTGTTGCAAACACATGTGGATGGAAAGATTATAAAACCACCTTTTTACCCCTACCAGAAAATGATCCAAAACAAAGACAGCCGGATATTACAAAAGCTAAAAAAGAACTTGGGTGGGAACCTAAAGTTTCTTTAGAGGAAGGTTTTAAAAAAGCTTTTGATTATTTTAAAGCTCAATAGCCTTCATACAAACAGGATCAGCGCAACTGGCTCCACAAGGGGCGCACTGAAGATAAGATTTAAGTATTTTTATATTATTTAAACCTTCAAATTGTAGATCCGTCGTTGGCCCTAAAAATACAGTCAATTTTCTATTTAATAAAACACATAGGTTTATAAATTCATTATCAATACTATAAACTTCACTAGCATTATGCAGGACCTGAAATAATTCATCAAAAGAAAGTTTACCTATCCAAAGCTTAGCCCCTTGGGATTGTAACTGAGTGTAGTCTTGTTCTGAATCGTGCCCCACAAGTAAAAACTCAGTATTGTTATTTTGAGCCTTAATTTTTTCCATTACTTTAATCCAAGATTGTTCTGGTAACAAACGAGCCTGTATGTTCTCAGGACCTGCTAAATTAAAAACAACATAATTTTGAGGTAATTTAAACTCTATGTTTTTAAAAGAATTTTCATATAAAAGAGGCCTTAATGCTTCAAATACATATTCTTGATCTGCTCCAAATTCAGATTGGCTAACATGTCCACAAGCATGTATGGCCTCTTTTGCTAGATGCCAAAAGTTTTTTGAAAGAGATAGCTTTTCCTTATACTTTTTAACTTCATCATAGGCAAAATGTCTGAAAGCTCCGCTTACATTAAAACCTATCGAAAGTGGCGTTTTAAAAAAACTTGTTAAAATGGAAGAGATGCGAGAATGCCTTTGAAAATCTAAAACCATCATATAATGCCCACGTGTCATATCCCAAAAGGTTGAGTAGCTAAAAACCTCAATACGATCTAACATTTTTGTTTTAGAAAAAAATGAGGCATTTTTTTGAGAACCCAAAAATGTAATATGAGCATTAGGAAGTTCTTTTCTAAGTAGTCTTATGGCTGCAAGCATCGCTACGGCTTCATTTAAATGATCTAATTTTAAAATCAAAATTCTTGGCCTAGTCGAGCGGGCTTGCGAGGAAGAAAATGTCCAAAAAAATCTTACAAAAGGACGCCACGTATATCTTAAAACCTCTCTAACAAAACTTAAAACAATCAGTAATGGGATGCCTAAAAAATAATCTAAAAATTTTTTTACATTTTCTTTTAGTTTCATATACTCAACTCTGCTTCTGGGATTAGTTCTTTGGGTGTAAAAACCTTCATACAAACATTATCTTTGCATTCAAAGTTATCATTACAGGGGCTGCAAGGCACGCTTGATTGCAAAAATTGAACATTTTTTAAATTAATATTGCTCTCCCTTGTAGGCCCCTGCAGTATGGTCGTAGGTGTACCAATAACAGCACTTAAAAGGCTTAAAAAACTATCTGTACCATAAAAAGCTTGGGCTTTTTCTAAATAAATAATAAGTTTTATGCTTGAGACTTTATTGACATCAACAAAATGAACCTGTGGGTTTACAAATGCAGGTTTTTTTTGATCATAAAAATATAGTATTTTTTTATTATTTTCTCTTAAATAAGTATTTAAAAATTCAATCTCATAAGGCCATTTTTTATTTTCAAATGCTTTATCTTCTAAAAAAGTAAAGCCATTATAGAAAATAATATAATTTTTTAAACCTTCAGCTATTACTTCATCTTGAGCCTTTAGATATTCCATAGCATCTATATTAAATTTAAAATTTAAACTTTCATTTTCAGTTAAAAGCGCTTCAAATTGAGCTGCGTCTCTTAAATCAATAACTAGGCTTGGACGCGCTAGAATTAATTGCATTTTTAATACAAAATTAGATTTAAAGGTTTTAACATCGTCATAACCCATTAGTTTTGCCCAAGGAGCCCAATTTGAATTTGAAAAAAGCACAACTTTACATGAATTATAACGTTTCTTCAGATTTGCTGGCATAAAAGCCGTTTTTAAAGCAGATTTAGCCCCGAAAGAAGCAATGATTACTACTTTGTGGGGTTGTTTTTTTTTAATATTATTCATAATATAGGTAATTAAATTCTATCCTTATCTATTGGAGATTATAAAGTGAAAGCGTACACACCACAAAATACTTTCGATGTTTTGCGCAAACATATCCTTGTTGACGGCTTCCCAGTTGTTGTAGACCTAGAGAAAAGTAAGGGCTCTCACATTTATGACGCTGTAACTGGGAAAAAGTATTTTGATTTTTTTAGTTTTTTTGCTTCAAATCCAATAGGTTTTAACCATCCACGTATGAGTGAGCCAGAATTTTTAAAAACCCTTTTACGTGTTGGTAAAGTAAAGCCCGTATTAGCAGATATGTACACCCCAGAGTATGCTGAATTTACTGATATTTTTGCTCAAATGGGGGGGCGTGATCATTTTAAAAAATATTTCTACATTGAAGGCGGAGCACTGGCAGTAGAGAACACTTTAAAAGCTGCCTTTGACTGGAAAGTAAGAAAAAACCTAGCAAAAGGTAAAGGTGAAAAAGGCACACAAGTCATACATTTTGAGCAAGCTTTTCATGGCAGAAGTGGTTACACCATGTCATTAACAAATACTGAACCTAAAAAAATAATGTATTTTCCTAAATTTAGTTGGCCAAGAATTAAAAACCCAAAATTAAAATTCCCCGTTACCCCACAAGTTATTGCAGAAGTTGAGGCCGCTGAAAAATTAGCCCTGAAACAAATTGATGAAGCCTTTAATAAAAACCCTGATGATATTGCTTGTATTATTTTAGAGCCCATTCAATCTGAAGGTGGAGACAACCACTTTAGAGCTGAGTTTTTACAAAGTCTTAGAAGAATTTGTGATGAAAGAGAAGCTCTTTTGATTTTTGATGAAGTGCAAACTGGTTTGGTTTAACAGGTAAATGGTGGGGATATGAAAACTTTAATGTAAAGCCAGATCTGATAGCCTTTGGTAAAAAAGCACAAGTCGGCGGAATTGCCACAAGTGATAGAATTAATGACGTAGATAACGTGTTTAAAGTTTCAAGCCGTATTAACTCAACTTTTGGCGGCAATCTTGTTGATATGGTGCGCGCCACACAATACATGAAGATAATTAAAGATGAAGAGCTTGAAAAAAATGCGGCCACTCAGGGGAAATATGTTCTAAGCCAAATGCATGATCTTTCAAAAAAATACCCACAGATGACAAATATTAGAGGCTGCGGGCTTCTTATTGCCTTTGACCTTCCCTCAACAGAGGAAAGAGATAAATACAAGAAAGCCGCTTGGGATTTAGGTTTATTAGTTCTTCAGTGTGGAGATAGGTCTATTAGACTTAGACCAGTTTTAGATATTAAAAAGAATGATGTAGATGAAGCTATGGGGCTTTTTGAAGCTACATTTAAAAAACTTTATGCTTAAAGTAAGGAAGTAAAAATGAAATTTACAAATAACTCAAAGGATGCAGAAAAATACGGAAAAACTCTTATTGGTGCACACTTTATAAATAATAAAGATGTTGTTGAGGGCTCCACATTTAAAAGTATTAACCCATCAGATAATTCAGATATTGTTGGCCAATTTCCTATAGCAGGAGAAAAAGAAATAAAAGCAGCAGCAGAAGCTGCACGAATTGCTTTTAAAAAGTGGTCTGAAACTCCAGCCCCTGTGCGAGGAGAAATTATAGGTAAATTTGGACGTCTTTTACATGAGCATAAAGATGAACTCTCATGGCTTGTCACCCGTGAAATTGGAAAAACAAAGCGTGAAGCCATGGGCTCAGTGCAAGAGGCCATTGATACAGCTTATTTCTTTCAAAGTGAGGGGAGACGATTATATGGCCAACAAGTTTGGTCTGAAATGCGCAACAAAGAATGCGTCACTTATAGAAGACCTTACGGGGTCGTTGGTATTATCACAGCAGGTAATTTTCCTATAGCCGTTCCAAGTTGGAAAATAATTCCAGCTCTTATCACTGGTAATACTGTTGTTTGGAAGCCGTCTGAAGATGCTCCAACAATTGGTTATATATTTGCAAAACTTTTTGAAGAAGCAGGGCTTCCGGCAGGCTGCCTAAATATTGTTAATGGTTTAGGTGCTAATTCCACAGGCGAGTATATGATAAAAGCCATTGATAAGGGTTACTTTCAAAAATTTAGTTTTACTGGAAGTACGGTTGTTGGAAAACTTATTGGCGAGGCTTGCGGGCGCATGCTCCAAGTTCCATCACTTGAGCTTGGTGGAAAAAACCCTCTTTGCATAATGGATGATGCTGATTTAGATAAAGCCGTAGAAGCTGCTCTTTTTAGCTGTTACGGTACTGGCGGCCAACGCTGCACCTCAACAGGAAATATTATTTTACATGAAAAAATTGCTGATAAATTTTTGAGCGAATTTGTAAGCGCAGCTAAAAAATTAAAAATCGGTAACCCCTGTTTGGATTCTTCAGTTTATTATGGAGCCCTCATAAATGAAAAATTTGGCACTCGCTTTATGGAGCATTTTGATATGGCCAAAAAAGATGGAGCCAAAATGATTATTGGAGAGGGCCGCCTTAAGGGTGGGGCCTTTGACAAAGGCTTTTATGTCGCCCCCACTCTTTGGGATGGTGTGAATATGAAAATGAACATTGCTCAAAATGAAGTATTTGGCCCAACAGTAAATATTGTACGTGTAAAGGATTTTAATACTTTGCTTGAAGCAGCCAATGCTGTTGAGTATGGGCTATCAAGCGCTATTTTTACCTCAAACCCAAAAACCATGTACGCTTTTAAAAATGGAATTGATGCAGGTATGACTTCTATTAATAACTCAACCACTGGGGCTGAGGCTCACCTTCCCTTTGGTGGAACAAAAAATTCAGGTAATGGAACCCGTGAGAGTGGTATTTGGGTTATTGATGCTTATACTAAATGGCAAGCAGTAAACACTGATCTTAGCGGCCATTTACAACTTGCTCAAATAGATGCTGAACACACTTCAATTGATGCTGCTGCATCAAAAAGTTCTGCTGCTTCTGAGTTAAAAGATAATTTTAAGCCAATTTGGTAAATTAAGTTACGCCTGAAATTTTTTGATACTTTTTAATAGCAAAGATGAGCTTATCAAAGGCTTCTGGCTTTTGAACGTCTTCAACGGACATTATAAAACTAGTTTGAACTTCATTAATGCTAAAGCCAAGCTCAGGGAGCCAAGAGTTTATTTTTGGCTCATGCCAGAAATCTGCATCCGCAGTGGAGCATTCAAAACCCATAGCCATCATCTCTTTAGCTAAAGCATCACCATTAACACCTTTAACAAAAAAAACAACACGATCGTTTATGCGCTTAGCGCTCATAGGTAAAATTTCAACGCTTCCAGAAAAGGCATTTTTAACTTTTATTTCAAAATCTAAAAGAATTCTTTCTTCAAAATAACCTTTTTTAACACTGGCCTTTATTTTTTCGCAAACCAGCTCCACGTTTTCTAAAGTAATTTCACTCTCAGACCAAATAAGCGGCTCAAACTGACAGCGCTCCCCTTTAAGCATAAGAGAGGTTGTCACGTTTTTCCCCCACAAGGGATCATATATACCGCATTCAAGTGGGCTTTGTGGAATACGAAAAGATTCAAGTAAACTTGTTGGAGATTGGTAATAGATAATAAATATATTTTTATTTAAAATCTCTTCTCTTATTAGATCTAGCGGATATATCAATGCAGTTATGGGTTCAACAAGAGAAGCAAATACAAATAAAGTATCTTTTTTAAGCCCTTCAAGTTCTGTTAACAGACTCTTTTTTTGCTCTTCTTGGTTTTTCTTAAAATCAACACCCAATTTTTGAACACTAAAACCTTGCTTAGTAAACTCTTTAACAATTTTATTTAGTGGCTGCGGCAATGCTCCCAAAGTAGCAATAGATCTTTTATGAGGAAAAAGCTCAGCTATCCCGCGACTAGCCTGGTTCAAAGCTAAAGTTGAATCAACACAAAAATCTATTAAGACGTTGTCAGGTATATTAAGTAAAGTTTTAGCCTTTAATTTAAGCTTCTCAGATTTTTCAAATTCAGAAAGATTAATCTTCATCTTTCCTCAATGATCTGGGTTTATGAACTAAATCTAGAATAAGTTGTTTTTGCTTTTGCTTTGGTTGAATAAAGTTTTTATCAAAACTTAAAGCTTGAGTTGGGCAAACCTCCACGCAAATGCCACAGTTGGTGCATTCATTATAATCAATAATAAAACTTGTGACCTTTTTTTCAAAAATGATTCCTTTTGCTGTTTTGGGAACTTTATCTAGTTTTGAAAAATCCTCAGTGTTCATTTTTATACAATCCATAGGGCATTTTGCCTCGCAATCATGGCAGCCTATGCACTCAGAAAAAAGATTTCTAATGGCAACGCGGCTTCCATGAGGGGGCTGTTTATAAACAGCAGGATATTCAACTGTTACTGATGGTGTTAAAAACGCAGTTTTGAACCTTTTAAAAGCAACTTTTATTACCTGTTGTAGGTTCATACCTCTGCCTCCTCAGCACTTACACCAAGAGAAGCCCAGCCAAGCTCCAAATCTTCAGTACGGGATCCTGCAAAATAATTTTCAATTGTAAGCCATAATCTTTGTGAGCAATTAAAAATTCTCACTCCTCTCACTTTCCCTTTAGAGTCTATATCTAAAAATGAGGTAACCGGTCCTCGTGCTGATTCACATACACCTGTAAAAATGCCTTCTGAAAGATTAAATTCTAAAGTTGGTTTTTTTTCATCCTCATCACGAAGTAAACTTAAAAAATTCTCACAGGCTTTTAAACTCATGTCCACTTCAGTGGTTGCCACTAAAAAACGGCTTAAGGCATCTGACTTTAAAGCAAAATCATAGTTTAGTTTAAAATCTATTAAAGCGTAGGCCCCATGGGGCTGATGAACCCTTGAGTCATAAATTAAACCACTGGCCTTACCAATAATTCCCCAGATAGCTTTACTTTTAATATTTTTGGGAGAAATTTTTATAAGTGAGCTTAAACGCTGTTCTAAAAATGGGTCATCAATCACAAGCTCTTTCCACTTTAGCCAATGCTCTTTCCACTCTTTAACAAAGCTTTGAACCTTTTGAATGTCACCTAAAGTAAAATTTCTTCTTACCCCGCCAATGCAGATAACCTGAGGTAATATGCGTGAGCCCGTAAACTCCTCTTGTTTTCTAAATAAGTATTCTCTTAAAATCATTCCCTGTTCATAGAGGCTTACAACACCAAGATGCTTAATCATATTAGATAAATACGTCATTAAATAAATAAGCCTATTTAATTCTGAAAAAATACTTCGCACCACTTGGATATGAGTGCTCACTTTTATGTTTGCAGCACTTTCAAAGGCTTGGACTAATGCCCACTCACAAGAAACTGGGCATAGGGTATCCATTCTATCAACCCAAATCACCATCTCTTGAGGACTTAAATTTTCAAGTGTTTTCCAAAGTGGACGCTGGCTAAAACCTTTATTGATTTCAAGCCTTCTAATCAAATCTCCATCGTGGTGTACAGTAAAGTTTTTCATTAATGCATCTCCACAAAGCTTTGTGCTTGGGATAAAACCTTTTCCATATCATGGGTGCCGGTAACAATGACGGAGTTTTGTTTATTATACCTGTTAGAAAAAAGAAGGATAAATATTCCTTGTGCACACTGTGTAGCACCTAAAATAACATCAAACTCATTTTCAAAAATGTAAGTCTTTAGTTCTTGAGAAAAATTTTCCACTGCTATTTTCTTACTTAAGAGCTGCATGGAGCACCTCTTGCGCTGATGGGCCAGGAGATAATTTTTTTTGCAGCTCTATAATTGCACTTAAAATAGCCTCTGGCCTTGGCGGACAGCCGGGAACAAAGATGTCTACATTAATAAGATCATTGACCTTAATCATTTCAGAACCAGCTCCTAGTTTATAGGGGCTACAACTAAGCGCACAGCTTCCTACTGCAATAACTTGCGTAGGCTTTCGCATTTGCTCATAGTATTCTTTAATTTCTTCAGATCTTTTTTTATTCACCCAGCCGGCAACAATTAAAAGATTGGCTTCTTGAGGGAGTTCTTCAACTTCAGAGACACCAAGTCTTCCCCAGTCATAGGAAGCAAGTGAGGTGTTTTCAATTTCAACAGTACAACAACCCTCGGACAGCACCAAAGGTACGTGTAATGTTTTTTCTATGTTAAACACCAGCGTTTCTAAACGCGATGCTAAAAATGACATCAAAGCCCCCGCTTGTGTCTCTCTTGATCGTCTACCTTACTTAAAACCCCACCCTTGTTTTCAGCTCTGTAAGCTAATTTAGTTATATCATATATAAAATTATCGCCCGCAGGAGCTGCTGTTTGATGCTCAGGTCCCATGCGAATAGCGTCCACAGGACATGCTTCCTCACAATAACCACAAAACACACAGCGCAAAATATCTATCTCATAGGAGATAGGATATTTTTCAACCTCTGGGTCATCATGTTCTGCAGCAGTAATAGAAATACATTCCGCAGGGCAATGGGTAGCGCACAACATACAAGCTGTGCAACGTAAAGATCCATCCTTTTTAACTGTTAAAATATGATTTCCTTTAAACCTATCACTGTATTGAAATTTTTCTTCCGGGTATTGCACTGTAATCATATCTTTTCGGGAGGCCAGATTAAAGAGCATATGCTTAATTGTTATTTTAAGCCCCGTAAGAATTCCAGGTATATACCATTTGGCTTTTGGGCTTGGTCTTTTAACAACACTCATATTGAGACCCCCATACTTTCAGTTAAGCCATACACGACTTCTTCAAGAGAAACTGAAGTGGGAATAATTTTTACTCCCGCTTTGATTTTTTGCGCAACACCTTTAAAGTTAACAAAAGTTCCATCTTTTTCTACAAAACTTTTTGCAGGTATTTGCCATTTAAAGCCATTATAGCTGTCATTGTAGCAAGAAGTAATACAAACTACTTCATTTGATTTTTTAAACATTTGGCATTTTTCAGTAATATCTGGGTAAACAGCTTGATTTTCAGGGGCCGCTAGAATACAAAAATCAAAACTTGAAGCAGACTTATCAAATTCCGTTACTGGCAATAACTTCACATTATGTTTTTGAGCTGCTTTTAAAAGACCTTGGGTATTAGGGTTCTTATCTCCTCTAATTAAAAGCCCATCAAAACTATCAAAAGAGGTCTCATTATTTTTCCAATAATAAATTGAGCTTACTTTAAGTTTTCCTACAAAGAAATTTAAAAAAGCTTCATACTCTTCAACTGTGTATTGAGCGGTTAAAACAAGAGCAATGTTTTTAGCTTGTTTTAAATTTTTACCAATTTCTTGAAGAGCCAAAGCTACGGGCTTTCCTTTAACTGTAGCACCACTTAAATCTTCTCTTTTTTCAACAACTGCCTCTAAGCGATATTCTTTATTTGTATGTTTGTAAATGTCTCTGCCAAAGTCACACATCCAGTGACCATTTACCTCTTTATTAACCTTAGGCCTAACCCTAAAAACACCGTTTGCGTTGTAACTTACTTTTACATTGCATCCTGTGGAGCAACCATTGCAGATGGTATCAAAATCTTTTAAAAACCAAACACGTTGTTTAAATCTAAAATCTTTACTAGTTAATGCTCCAACAGGACAAATATCAACAGTGTTAACACTGTAGTTATTGTTAAGTGGGCGATCCTCAAAGGTTGCAATAATTGATCTATCTCCGCGATTAAAAATTCCAAGCTCATGGGTTTTACTTACTTCTTTAGTAAAGCGCACACATCTTGAGCAAAGAATGCATCTTTCTTGATCTAGTACAACTCTATCACCAAGACTGACTGCTTTATTTTTCTTAACTTTTCTTTGATCCATCTCTGGCGTGTAAAGACCATAATCCATGTAGTAATCTTGGAGCTTACACTCCCCGGCTTGATCACAAATGGGGCAATCAAGTGGGTGGTTAATTAAGTGAAAATCCAAAGACCACTTCACTGCATCTTTAACCCTTGGGTTATCTGTATAAACAACCATGCCGTCGGTAACTGGCAAGTTGCATGCAATTTGAAGTTTTGGGTTTTTTTCAACCTCAACAAGACACATTCTGCACGCACCAGCAATACTTAAACCCTCATGGTAGCAATAATGTGCAATAGGAATATTCAGCTCTTTTGCTGCCTGAATGACTGTTGTTCCCTGAGGCACCTCAATGCTTTGGCCATTAATGGTGAGCTTGGGCATAGTGCACGTCTCCTTTTACCTTGGATCTTTTTTCTTTAGCGTAATATTCAAATTCGTCTCTAAATTTTGTAACAAAACTCATCACGGGCATTGCTGCTGCATCAGAAAGGGCACAAATAGTTGTGCCAAGCATGTGAGAGGCAATTTTATGAAGCAAACTTATGTCTTCTAATTTGCCATTTTTTGTTAGAAGTGATGTTGTAATTTTATTCATCCAGCCAGTGCCTTCTCTGCAAGGAGTGCACTGACCACAGCTTTCATGATGATAAAAATTCATTAAAATATTTAATAAATCTACCATGCATTGTTTATCATCAATAATGATGACCCCGCCTGAGCCAAGCATGCTCCCCAACTGACTCATGCATTCATAATCCATAGTAGATTTTAAAGCCTCATCGCGGGTGAGTACTGGGCAAGACGAACCACCAGGAATAAGAGCTTTAAGCTCATAGCCAGGTTTCATTCCACCACACTCATTTTGCAAAAAATCTTTAAATGGAATTCCTAGTGGAACCTCATACACTCCTGGCTTATTAATATTGCCACTAACAGAGAATAATTTTGTACCAGGGGATTTTTCTGTTCCATATTTTTTATACTCGCTCGCACCATTGGTAATAATCCAAGGCACTGTAGCTAGAGTTTCAACATTATTAACAATGGTTGGTTTTTTTAAATAACCCTGTACTGCTGGAAATGGAGGTTTTAATTTAGGCTGGCCCTTTTTACCTTCTAAAGAGGAAATGAGACCTGTTTCCTCACCTACAATGTAAGCACCAGCACCTCTGTAAACATCCATATCGTGGTCAAAGCCGGAACCTAAAATATTTTTTCCTAATAAGCCCGCGTCATAAACTTCTCTAATTGCCTTTTCGACAATTTTTATAGGTGCCATGTATTCGCCGCGAATATAGATGTAGGATTTTTTAGAGTTAATAGCAAAGGCAGAAATTATCATGCCTTCAATAAGTTGATGAGGAGCTCTTTCCATCATCACCCTGTCTTTAAATGTTCCTGGTTCTCCTTCATCAGCATTACAAAGTAAATAGCGTGGCTCATTGTTGTTTGGTAAAAAACTCCACTTCATTCCAGTTGAAAAGCCAGCACCTCCACGGCCCCGAAGACCTGCATTTTTAACTTCCGTTATGATATCTTGTGGCTTCATAGAAAATGCTTTTTTCAAAGCTTCATAACCGCCGAGCTTTTGATAGCCCTTTAGGCTTTGATACTCTGGTTTGTCATAATGCTGAGTTAAAAGTTTTGTTTCCATTATTTAAATTTTCCTAAAAATTTATCAATTTCATTTATTTTTAAATTCTCATGGTACTCATCAGCATCACGGCTTGTGACCTCTGCCATGGGCGCTGTTCCACAAGAACCTAAACACTCTGCAGTTGAAACACTAAATTTTCCATCTGCAGTCACCTCACATGGCTTTACATTTAGTTTTTCACATAATGCTTGCATGTACTCTCTAGCCCCTACCATGGAGCAGCTAATATTTGTACAAACTTGTATGTGGTATTTCCCAACTTTTGATTTATTAAACATGGTGTAGAATTCAAAAACTTCATTCACACGAGAAGTTGGGATATCCATTTCTTTTGAAAGTAAATCAATCACCTCAGGGGTAATGAGACCAAAAACTTTTTGCGCTTCAAAAAGTGCCGGAATAAGGGCAGATTCTTTTGTCTCATAGCGCTTTAATTCTTTTTGAATATAACTTTTGCTCTCTGGTGGTAAAGTTAAACTCATCGGTCTAATTCTCCTGCAACAACGTTTAATGTTCCAAGGGTGGCAACGGCATCAGCAATGTACTCACCCTCAATCATTTTTGGAAATGCTTGGTAAATGGCAAAACAAGGTGGACGAACTTTTAACCTATATGGCCTAGGCCCTCCGTCAGATACTAGGTAAAAACCAAGCTCTCCGTTGGCGGCTTCAGTGCAATCATAAATTTCACCAGCTGGTGGCCGAATCCCTTTAATAATAAGCATAAAGTGGTTCATAAGCCCCTCAATGTTACCCCAAACATCTTTTTTATCCGGCAAAACAATGCTTTTATCTCTAATGGTGTAGTCCCCTGCGGGCATATTTTTTAAAACTTGTTCACATATTTTTAAAGACTGCCTCATTTCTTCCATGCGCACTAAATAACGATCATAGCTGTCACCGCTTGTTCCAATGGGAACATCAAAATCAAGTTGATCATAAAAGTAATAAGGCTCTGCTTTTCTCAAATCTAAATTAACTCCACTGGCTCTTAAGCAGGGGCCTGTAAAGCCATAGCTAATAGCATCTTGGGCTGAAATTGTTCCCACGTTTTGCATACGGTTAATAAAAATTTTATTTTCAGTTAAAAGACTATCCAGCTCTTCAACAAATTTTTTAATTTTTAAAACTGTTTCAAGACATTCTTTTTCCCAACCCGGAGGGTTGTCATAAGTCATTCCACCAATACGTGTTAAAGCCACTGTAAGCCTTGCTCCACAGAGTTTTTCAAAAAGTACATACACGCGCTCACGCTGCTCAAAGCAATACCAAAATGTTGTCAGCGCACCTAAATCCACGGCATTTGTGCCAATGCACACAAGATGATCTATTACACGGGAAAGCTCATTTAATAAAATACGCATAGCTTGTGCTTTTGGAGGAACTTCAACTCCCAAAAGCTTTTCCACAGTTTTGCAAAAGCCCACATTATTCATAGGGGCTGAGCAGTAATTTAGCCTATCTGTGTAGGGAATAATTTGTTGGTAAAAATGGGTTTCTGCCATTTTCTCAAAGCAGCGGTGCAGATAACCAATTTCAACATTGGCTCTTTCAATAGTTTCACCATCAAGCTCTGCCATAATTCTTAAAGTTCCGTGTGTGGCAGGGTGACTTGGGCCAATATTAATGGGCACCAAATTTTTATCCGGATCATATTTGTAATTCTCATCAGCCTCATACCACGCAGGCTCAACACATGTGGCCCTTTGCTGGTGGTTTGCATCGTAGTCTTTTCTTAAAGGGTGACCAATAAACTCTGAGTGGGTTAAAATTTTTCTTAAATTGGGGTGGTTTTTAAATACCACTCCAAAAAGATCATAGGCTTCTCTTTCAAACCAATTAGCAGCTTTCCATATTTTATGGGCACTCTCAATGGTTTCATGCTCACCCACTTGAGCTTTTATTCTCACTCTTAATTTTGTTGACGGTGCATAAAGGTGGTAGACAACATCAAATCTTTTTTGCCTCCCCAAATAATCAACGGCGCATAAATCCATCATGAACTCAAAACCGTGATGGGCCTTTAAATGCTCTAAAATTTTTAAAATATTTTCTTTCTCGATTTCACAAACAAAATCATTACGAATGCTAAAAGATGTTTTTAAAGTTCCGCTAAACTTTTGATTTAAATCTTCTGATAGATTATTGTACCGCTCTTGAATTGACATTTTTATTCCTATTTCAACGGAGTGGGCGCGCGCTTTCGCCCCTGCTGAATGATTTCTTGTATTCTTAAAATTCCATCTATGACGGCCTCAGGTGTGGGCGGGCAACCGGGCACATAAACATCCACTGGTATGATTTTATCCGCACCCTGCATAACATGGTAAGCTCTGTAAAACCCACCGCTAGAAGCACAAGCCCCCATAGATAAAACCCACTTAGGTTCAAGCATTTGGTCATAAATAAGTTTTAATACAGGACCCATTTTTTCTGTAATTGTGCCAGCAACAATGAGTAGATCACTCTGACGAGGAGAAAATCTCACGGCCTCTGCACCAAAGCGGGCCAGATCATATTTAGGTCCCACAACTGACATGAACTCAATTCCACAACAAGCAGTTCCAAATGGCAGAGGCCAAAGGGAATGCTTTCTACCCCAACCAATATATTTTTCAGCAGTTGTTGTAAGAACCGAGGTGTTTAAAAGCTGATCCACCTCAGCTTGTTTTACTTGAATGTTCATCACCGACAAAATACCAGCACCTCTTAGGCTCTATCAATAAGATCTAGACCTGATGTGAAAAAACTTGCATTGCGATGCAGCATTAAAATCAAGATCATCGTCCAGTCTTTGTTTTCTAAAAATAACACTTTCATCAAGGTCTTGCTAATTTGCCTCTAGGTTATCCCTGATTAAAGTCTATGATTAAAAGTGCAAAAATAACCTACGGAGGGGGAACCTAATGAACAAACACATACTATTTTCTTTTCTTATTTTAGCATTCGCCTCGGCTCACGCTGATCAACAAATCAAGGGGGATTTTTTGATCAAATTTAAGCCAGGTAAAATGCAATTAATGCAGTTTCAAAGTCTCACAGAGGGAAGTGAGGGGAAGATTGATGTTATTGACAACCAGTGGCTACACGTTAAGGTGGCAGAGGAAAATTTAAGTGAAATTAACTCTGATAATGTTCTAAATGAGCTTAATAGCCACCCTGATATTGAATACGCTCAGCCAAATTACATGCTTGGGCTTATTGAAGATTACCAGTCCGATGACCCGACTTTGAGAAAAATTGCCGAGAAAATGCTTTCAGGTCAAGTTGTTGAGGAGTTTTTACCTCAAAGCTTAAATTCAATGCTGGCTATAAAAGATCCAGCCGTTCCAAGCCCCCATGCACCCATGGTATTTGGAAAAGACCCACTTTTGTCAAAGCAATGGAGCATGAAGAGTATTAGTGCAGATCAAGCATGGCAAAAAACAAAAGGGAGCAAAGACATCGTTGTCGCAGTTATCGATACCGGTGTTGACTATACCCATGAAGATTTGAAAGCAAATTTGTGGCGCAGCCCTAAAGACCAAAATGTTGTTGGTTGGGACTTTGTTGATAACGACTCAAAACCTTATGACATTGCAAAATCAACCTGGCAAATAGTGCTTAGTGGTGGAAACCCAGGACATGGAACCCACTGCGCTGGTATGGTTGGTGCTAGTGCGAATAACGGAAAAGGTATTGTTGGCGTTTCGCCAAACGTAAGCTTAATGGTTCTTAGATTCTTAAATGAAAAAGGCCAAGGCACTACTGCTGATGCTGTTAAAGCCATTAACTATGCTGTTGAAAATGGAGCAAATATTTTGTCAAACAGCTGGGGCTCGGCTGGTGAAAACCCCAATGAAAATAACCAAGCACTTAAAGACGCCATCACTAATGCATTAAACAAAAATGTGCTATTTGTAGCAGCTGCTGGAAATGGACGCGGCGGAAAAGGTTATAATAACGATACTGATGCGCGCCCCTCATACCCAGCAACTTATCCAATGGCTAATATTATTAGTGTTGCTGCCATTGATAAAAACGATCAGTTGGGTAAGTTTTCAAACTTTGGCGCAAAAACAGTACATGTGGGAGCTCCTGGAGTACAAATTTTAAGTACAGTGGCTAGCAAAAAGAAATACTCAGACACTGTGGTAAATCTAGGATTTCAAAAAATCACATGGGATGGAACCAGTATGGCCACTCCCCATGTAGCAGGCGCCGCAGCTCAAGTTTGGGCAGCTCACCCAGAGTACACAGTACTTGATGTTAAAAATGCATTATTGAACAACGTAGATAAAATTGCCGCTTTAGAGGGTAAAACCGTCTCTGGTGGTAAGATTAACGTTGCTAAGGCGTTGAAGTAAGATTTTTACTGGACTTGATGCTTCTTTAGCCTTTTTGTCATAATTTTTCTATGAGCGTTATTCGCGATAGAAAAGAACACCCAGGACAAAAGGCTA
Organism: Oligoflexia bacterium; assembly: GCA_016715815.1. GTDB lineage: Bacteria > Bdellovibrionota > Bdellovibrionia > JABDDW01 > JABDDW01 > JADJXN01. The sequence continues at coordinate 207,279 of JADJXN010000001.1, read as the reverse complement.
AAGAGGCAAATCCTTATAAAGATGGCCCTCACGACGCTCGCGTAAAAAGCCGCGTTTCTAAGCAAAAACAAACTGAAACAAAAGAAGCTGCCTATGTTGTAAGCGTTGAAGCTAAACCAAAAGATGAAACGCAAAAGTCAAAACTTCTTTATACTCCAGAAGAAGTCAGAGCTAAGGCCAAAGCTTTTTTACACTCAAGCCATCTCACCCCAGAAGAACGTAGTGTTCTAGCTGAAATTTTAGCTGACAAAAAAGATTCTTAAGCCTAAAACTTAAATACGATGTTTTTATTATTATTTTCTTTTTTAGCTTATTCTAGTGTTCCTGTTTTACAAGGGGTTACTACTGAAAATTCCACACAAATTAATTTCTTGGTAGAAAAAGGCCGGGATGTTGTTGTCCTTGCAGAAGATATAAAATCTAAAAAAGCAATTGAGCCTAAATTAAAATATGAAGTTTTAAGAGATTATTCTGATTTTAAAATTATAAAGGTTAGGTTTGATTCTCTAAAAGCAAATACAAAATACAAATTAGAAATAAAAAATAAAGACAATACTGTTTTAGATGAGCGCTTTTTTAAAACTCTTAATAAAAGTAGCTCAAACCCAGTTATTGCCATTACTTCCTGCATGGATGATAGTTATGAAAAAGAGCAGAAAGAGCAGTGGCAAGACTTAGTTTCTTTTAAACCGGATCTTATTTTACTTATTGGTGACAACGTTTATGTAGATAAACCAATAAATAATATTTCAGCAGATGATTTTTGGAAAAGGTATGTTCAAGTTAGACAAAAATTAGAAATATTTAGAATAAAAAACTTAATTCCCATCGTCGCCGTTTGGGACGACCATGATTATGGTAAAAACAACGGTGACTCTAGTTTTAAATATAAAGATGAAGCAAAAAGTGTTTTTGATTCTTTTTATTCCCAAGAGGATGAGAAACCCTTTTTTGAAAACAGCTTTGGGGTTTCAAGTCGGCTGAGTATTTATGGCTTTAATATTTTTTTATTAGACAATAGAAGTTTAAACACAAAAGAAAGCATTTTTGGAAAAGATCAAAAAAATTGGCTCTTTTCTGCTTTGCAAATGTATCAAAAGCCAAGTTTTATTATAAATGGTATGCAATTTTTTGGTGCCTACCATGAGTTTGAATCTTATGAAAGACTGACCCCTGATGATTTTATTGATTTTAGATCGCAACTTAAAAAAGTTAAAACTCCTTTTATTCTCATCAGTGGCGATAGACATCTTACAGAACTTATGAAACTTTCAAAACAAGATGTAGGGCAAGATAGTTTTGAATTTACAACCAGTGCTATTCACGCAAAAACTTATCCTTCGCCATGGGAAAAAACTCCAAATCCCAGAATTATTCATGGAGAAGGCGGCTCACTTAACTATGGAATCTTAAAAATAAAAAAGCTTAAACCTTTTACAATAGTTCTTCAGGCTATCGGGCCAAAACAGAAGATTCTTTATCAGAAAAGATTGGTCATAAATTAGTATTTACAAATGCGTGCTTAAAAAAGCTTCCATTTTTCTGTAAAATTCAAAGCGGTTTTCTTCATTGTGAAATCCGTGACCCTCGTTTTCTTTCACAATATATTCCACATCCACACCACGCTTTCTTAATGAATCTACAATTTGGTTAGACTCATTAATATTCACCCGTGGGTCTTTTGCACCTTGAGCCACTAAAAGAGGAGCCTTGATTTTATCAACATGAAACACCGGGGATCTTTTCTTAAGATCTTCAGTTTCTTTTTCAGGGTGCCCTACCATGGCATACATTTTCTCAAGAATAGGGCGCCAGTAAGGAGGAATTGACTTCATAAAGGTTAATAAATTTGAAACCCCAACATAATCCACTCCACAGGCATATAAATCTGGCGTGAAAGTTAAGCCTGCAAGCACAGCGTAACCGCCATAGCTTGCGCCATATATGCAGATTTTTTTAGAATCGGCATAGCCTTGTTTAATGGCCCAGTTAACACCGTCGGTAATGTCATCTTGCATTTTTGTTCCCCATTTTTTAAAGGAACTTGTAAAAAACTTTTTTCCATACCCCAAAGAACCACGAAAGTTCATCTGTAAAACTGCATAACCACGACTTGCTAAAAATTGCACCTCTGGGTTGTAACCCCACACATCTCTATGCCACGGGCCTCCGTGAGGGTTTACTATAAGGGGCAGCTTTTTTTGTGTCTTTGTGTTTGGTAGAGTTAAATAGCCATGAATGGTTAAACCATCTCTTGATTTATATTTAATTGGCTGCATTTTAGCCATTGTCTCAGGTTGTAACCATGGCTTTGCGTTTGCCAAAAATGTTAGCTGATCTGATTTTTGATCATAAAGATAATACTGAGCACCCAATTTATCACTTGTTTCTGCCACTATAAATAAATCTTCATTTTTGTTGGCTGAGCTAATGTAAACCTCATTGTTTTTTATAACTTTTCTTAGCCTTTTATTTCTTGTCTCTGCAATTTTATCAAAAAATTTATATTCAAACTTCCAAGTAATATAGCCAGTTGCTGTTAAAACTTTTCTTTTTTTCGAATAAAAAAGAGAGCTCACATCTACTTCTCTGTGGGAATATATTTTCTCAATTTCTTTCCCAGTTTGAGGATTAATTTTTACAATCGCCTTTTTATCTCGCCCCAAATTTGAAGATGCGTAAAGATTTTTATTATCAAATGTAAAAAATAATGGCTCAAAATCAGAAGTATAATCAAACTCAATTATTTTTTTAAATTTTTCAGTCTTATTTTTTCTATGGTGAATGGCCGTTTTTAAACCATTTGTTTCCATAGCAAGGCGTATTTCCCCTCTATGATCTGTGACCCACCCCACATAGTTGCCTGGGTTTTCAGCTACTAGATCAATTTGGCCGGTTTTTATATTAAGCCTATACACATCAAAAACCTCGGCGTTTCGCTTATTCATCTCTATTAAAACTTCATCATCACTCACATCTTCTAAATCATCCACAATGGAAACCTTAACCCCATCAAATGGGGTTAAATCTGTTTGTTCCCCGGTTTGAATATTAGCTTTTAAAACGTGGTAGTTTTCATCCCCACCGAAATCTCTAAAGTATAAAATAGTGTCATTACCCTTCCAAAAATAAGCTGCAATGTCACGGTCAGTTAACGAGGTTACTTGCTTAGGTTCTCCATAGGGAAGGCGTTTTGAGTCAAGATTTTGAATATAAACATTCATCCTATTCTTATAAGGCTTAGTAAAAGAAATATATTTGCCATTTGGTGAAACTTTAAAAGATGCTTGTTGTGGGTTTCTAAAAAAATCCTCAATACTTAACTTATCTGAACTAGTTTTATTAATAACCAAAGTTTGATTATTGACAGTTTGTTTTATTGAACAAGAAACCATAAACAAGCATAGTATACTAAAAATAATATTTTTCACAGGCCACCTCATTTATTTATTTCATTAGATACTAATTGAGGTGTTTAAATGGGGCTAAGTGTTATTTGTTTAATTTGTCGTATTTCTTGTAAAGCGCTCTGTTAGACGCAGCCTCGTTTTTCCACTTAGTAACTTCTCGCTCATATGCTAAAGCCTTAGTATTCCACTCAGTCTTTTCACTTAAGGCTTGCTTTTCTTTTTGCTCAATTGTTTTTTCAAGCTCTTGAGCTGATTTTTTTTGCTCAAGCCACTGCTCTTTTTGAGTTTTCATGTTCTCAATCTTCTGCTCATACTGGCTGATGTTATTTTGTCTTTTTTGGGAGTTCTCATTTATTTTTTTAATTTTTTCTTCTAACTGTAAAATTTGCTTCTTTTCAAACTCAATTTGGTCCATCTCCTTTTTAATAAACCCTTGTACCTGCACCTCTTGCTTTTCCATGGTGGCTACGTTTTGATCAGCTTTTTTAGAGTTTTCTTGAATTTGCTTTTTTTGTGTGCTTAACGATTTTAAGTTTTCATCAAGGGCTTTTATGTTTTGCTCTGAAATTTTAAGATTTTTTTCATAACTCTCTTTGTTTTTCTCACTATTTTCAGCATTCACCTTTAACTGCTGTAATTGTGACTGCACATCACTTTGACTCCATGCCATTTTACTTAAAAACATCATAACTGCAAAAACTGCTATAATTGTTGCCAAATTCATATCCTACTTCTCCTTACAATTATTTTTTAAAGAGGAACGGTAATTACCAATCTCATCTTCCCAAAACTCACCTTTAAAGTCCCAATTTTGAGACGCTATATCTCTGTCATCTTTAGATTTTTTTGAAATTTTCTGCTTTCCGCCGGCCACTTGGTAGCGAATGTTCTCACCACTTCCGGCATAAATTTCATATTTTAGTAATTCGTTATTTTCCAAGCTCTTTTTTAACTCTTTTGTTATTTTAGCTAAATGGCTTTTTAATAGCTTTCCAGCTTGCTCTTTATAAACCGCTCTTTGCCTGTATAAATTATCTTTTGCTGATTGTGTGTACGTTTTAAGTCCCTCTTCTCCTTCTTTATAGGTATCCATTTTAAAATCATAGGTGGCTAAAAAGTCTTCATATTGAGTCAGCTCCATTTTCCACTGGTTTAAATTTTTTATTGCTCCTGGTGTTGTGGCTGCAGTCTTAATTTTATTTTTTAATGTTACAATTTTAGTTATGGCTTGGTTTCTTCTAGAGGTAAGAGCTCTTTTATCCTTTTCAATGAGAGTTTTAATATTATTAAAGTGGCCATCTTCGTCTAAAAGAGCATTGTAAGACATAAGCTTATTTAAAAAATCTCTTTGACGGGCTATTTCTTTTACCACTTGGTAAGAAAGTCCATCAATGTCTATATTTTTTTTGCTCTCAAGATGCTTTATAACTGTAGAATATGTTTTTTGGGCATCATTACGTTTTAAATAACTTTGCATCTGCTGTAGCCACGGAGTGTATTTTTGCTCTAAAATGGTAATGGCCTTAAATGCATCAGGGTATTGGCAAATATTTAAATACCCAATACCCCTAACTATATAACTTTCTGGCTTGTAAACCGCCTCAAAATAAGGAGATTGAATAGAGTGCATATTACCTATAGCACCAGCTGGATCTTTTGCTTGAATTTGCGCCCAACCTTGTTCCGTAAGTGCCTGCAGCCAAAGACTATTGTCTTTTGAGATATTTTTATAACTATTTAAGGAATCCTTAAACTTCCCTTTTTGAAAGCTTAATCTACCTAAATGGACATTAAATAAAGCTAAAACTTCCTTTGCATCATTAGCACTACTGTCTTGCTTGATGAGTTTTTGTATGTTTTCTTTTGACCTTGATTCTGACTGCTCTTTCTTACCAATTAAGTACTCTGAGATAGCAGCAATGTACTGTGCTTTAAAGTAATTCTTTGCCCCCTCTTTTACTTTAAGGGAGTTATTTAGAGCTTGTTGAAATTGATTTTTATTATAGTAATATTTTGCTTTTATATAGTTTAGCTCATCAATATTTTCAGAATAATTTAACAGAGTCTCTGCAATACTATCTTGGTTATGTAACTGATGAATTGCTAAGATTGATTGCACACTTTCATTTGTATGTTTAGTGTCTTGCGCTTTTATTAATTTTAAATATTCAGTAATGGCGCTTGTTGGTAAATTCATATGCTTTAAACAAGTTGCAAGAAAATATCGTGAATCTGATTTAATTTGAGGTTTTTCAGATTTTAAAAGATCATAAAAAATGCCACTGGCTATATGACAGTAGTCTTTTTTCTCATATAAAATCATAGCTCTTAGCATTTTCAAATCTTCATCATTAAGGGGTTCAATACTGAGCAAAACTATTTTTTCCTCAAGCTGAGGGTTAAAAACAATTTTTTCAATTTTTTCTTTTGTTACTTTTTTATCTTCTTCAAGCTCTGGTATAATAATTTTTTCTGTCTTTTGGACAAGATGGAAAACTGTGTTTTTAATTAAATTTTTCACCTCAGCTTCTTTTATCTTTTCAGGCCCCTGTAAAACTTGAATTGTTTTTATTTTTGCATTTGGAAATTTCTCTAAATTTACAACTTTATAAGCATAAGGATCAAGAGTGGCCTCTTCCCCCACATCAAGCAAGGGCACGAATATTACATTTTTAAGTTTTATTTTTTTTGCTTCATATTTTTTAAATTCAAATACAGGAATGTTGTTTCTTCCCATAACTAAGTTTTTGTCATTTGTTATTACCGCTGGCTTAGCTTTTACTACTACTTCTTGTCTTTTTACTTCTTGAATATTATTAGTCCAATTTTGCTTAGTGGACTCTTCCATAATTGACTCAGCTTTTAAAACCTCAATCTTAGGCTCCACTTGCTGTTGTGCTGGCTCGTCTTTTTTAAAGTAAGACATTACCTTGGCTTTAATTCCACTCCAACTTGAGTACCATTTGTCAGATTTAAACCACTGAGCCTCAGCCACAGCTGAAAATCCAAAAATAAAAATGAGTGTTAAAATACTTTTTCTCATTTAAAAAATGTGACTCCCAACATAACTGTGCCACTGTAAGTAAACTTTGTATTAAGCTCACTACCTGAAACTGATCCATAAATTTTTTCTTGATAAAAGTGGTTTCTTAAATCCAAACGTATGGCCCAGTGTTCACTTAAAAACACTTGCTGAGCCACATCCAAGGATAATGTCACCTGCGTTTGTGTTTTAGCTGCTGGAGGTGTAAATGAAGTTGATGTTGTATAGTGTGAAGAAGATAATGTGGTTACCCCAATACCAGGAGATACTGACATGTCAAAGTAAAGAATCTTTTTTTCTAAAAAGCTAAGTTTTGCATAAATTGGAATCCAGTTATAAGCAGCGCCAATATACATTTTTTGTGTGTTATGGTCTGGGTAGGCTCCGTTTGAACCAACTCTTGAAATTAACTCGGCATCTCTAGCTGAAGTGCTTAGCCAAGTTAATTCAACCCCTGTTCTTTCAGAAAAATAGTAGTTTACTGCTAAACCAAAATTCATTGAGTCTGTGTAAGGGTCATTAAAAATAGGACCAATTTGTGGAGTTACAGAAAAACGCTTTTCTTTTGTGTAAACCCTGTTTTGCACAACATTAAACTCAGTGTCTTTTGCAGTCCAATAGCGGTTTTCAAGATCGCTGATATCAACTTTTTCTTCTTTTTGAGTTTTTTGAGTAACTTCCTTGTCTTTCTTTTTCTTTGGACGATCAAATTTTGATTGAGCCATTACATCTTGGCTAAATATTAGGGCCAGAATGAAAACGATTCCAAAACGCATTGTCCTACTCCTCTTAGTTCACGCTCTTAAACAAAAATGGATAAGACACGAGAACCTTTGTACCCCCAGCGGGTTTAGGGAACTTCCATGTAGCTATGCGCCTTAAAATACATTCTTCAACCATGGCGTTATTCATTGTTGTTTCTCCAACGGATTGGCTTTCCACCACTCCATCAGCATTAATACTAAATTTAACTTTTACCTTTCCATGTAAGTCGGATTCACTTGCAAGTTGTCTATCATAGCAGTACCTAATTTGGCCTAAATGCTCTCGAATCACTCTGGCTATGACATCCCTATCTAAGCCACCCTCAACAACTGATTCCGTGTCATCTATTGAGATATTGCCTTGGCCCACTCCTCCGGTGCCAAGCTCACTTCCCTGTTTGTAGCCGCCACTTCCACCGCCACGTCCTGCAGTTCCTACGGCTGCTACTTTGAAACCTTTTGTTCCTGATGCCATATCGGCTTTTCCGGCCTGGCCTAAAGTAGAGGGAGTTTGTCCAAAACTGTCTAACTCTTTGCCATTAATTGAAGCATCCGCAACAGGCATAGCCGCAAGCTTTGCAACAAGAGCCGCATTCTTAGAGGCTTGCTTTGCAATTCTACCAATAACAGAACTAATACCTGATTGCCTTAAAGAGCTGACAACCTTGCTCTCAGGTGCTCTTGCTTTATTATTTTGGGCCGACTTATTATCTCCACCAACGCCTTTTAAAAGCATATTTCCTGAGCTTTGAAGCTGCTTTTTTCTTTCCTTTAAAATTTTTGAATCAAAAATCATTTTTGTATAAACGTTCTCTTTTGGTTTTTCAGGTTCAGTGGTCTTAAATTGTGGAATTCCAATTAATAATGCAAAAAATAAAAACACTGAAAGAACAGTTGTTGCCAGTGGCCTTTTAAATTCCGTTGGAATACCCACTGTTTCTTTAGCAATGGTTTTTTGGTTAGCTACTTTATAGGTTTGTATTTGAATTTTTGAGCTATCTCCTTTTAAAATATCAAAACACTCTTTATCAAAGCCTGTTTCTAAAATTTCATTTTTCCATCTAGCAATAAAAAAAGTTTTGCCTGAATCTTTAGCTGATTTTTCTTCAAAAATGCCACGGTAGTTTGAAATAGGCTCAACTTCCAAAGTGTTGTCATTAATGGTAAGTACGCAGGGGCCTTCAATAAGGTGTTCAGTAAATGCCTTATTATTTACCTTCACATCTGGTTGACTACCTAAATCTAAAATCTTGAAGGAGTTTTTTTCTTTTTGAATAAGACAAACAAGACCCGCTGTTTGACTTCCAGGAGTTTTAATAAAAGCATTTTGTATTGAGCCAATAGTGGTCTGTCTACCCCTTACTCTATAGGCTCTAACAAATTTACCCTTATATTTTTGTTTAATAACTAAAGTATGAAACATAAATGCCTCTTTATTTTAAGTACTCAGTGCTATTTTTAATATTTTCATCAAACTGTTCTCTAACTTTGTATAATGGTACAAAATCAATGGAGCGCTTTTGCACCACATAGCTACCGTCAGGATTTCTTGCCTGGCCATCAATAGTTTCAGAGTCAAAATCAACCCTTTGAGTTTTTCTGTTAGTGACAATTTTTTCTTTAGCCAAGGCCTCAGAAGTAAAAAATAACAGGTTAAATAAAAGAAAAATCTTAATCATAACTTACCCCTTCCCACTGGTAACACTTGCAGTTTGGCGCTCAAGTTGCTTGATTTTAGTTTCCAAGTCAGGATCAATATTTTTTGTAATTTTACCCTTTTTAATTTTACCACTTAACTCTATATAAGTGGAAAAGGCAGATTTTGAATCATGTAAATCGTTTTCATATATCTCTGCCACACGCTTTAGGTAACTTCCATCAGCAGAATAAATGCTGGCAAGTTTTGAGTAGGCCGAAATGGCTTCTTGATGCCTCTTATTTCTAAGCTCGCTTTCAGCAAGGCCTAAAAGTGCCAGCTCATGTTTTGATTCCATAGATAATACTGAGTCAAACATTTTAGCCGATTTTTTATATTCCACATCTTCATAGTAAATAAGTGCTAAAATTAAGGATGCTGGTAAGTTGCTTGAATTTAAATCAATGGCCTTTTCAAATTCTTCAAAGGCTGACTTATAATTTTTTTGCAACCAATAAATTTGCGCCTGAAGGTGTGTTGTGTATTCTGATTTTTTTGTTCTGCTTTGAGAAAGGGCGAGCATCCATTGTGCACGCTCTAAATCATTTTTTTCTTTTGCTAAAAGTGCATGAAAGTAAGGCCCCCAATGATTTTGAGCATTATTCACTGATAAAAACTCTGCCATTTCTTCTGTTTTTGAGTAGTCTTTAGCATTCATACAATTAGAAGCTGCTTTAATGGCATCATCCTCATCCCATTTATTTTTTGCTTTTGAATAATATTTTTGACAGTCTTTTGAGTTGCTGTAAGGTAAAAAATTATCTGCCGGGTTTATTTTAGCAACAAGTTTTGCTTTAATGTTTTTTCTTGAAAGCTTATTTAGCTCATCTTGAATTTGAGCAATCAGGCCGTCATGCAACCCTAAGGACCTTGCTTGTCTTAAAGCAATTTCCAATGTTTCAGCTCCCTTTTCTTCCATAGGTATAACCATGTTTTCTATCTCTTGAGTGAATTTTGATTTTTCTTTCTCAGTTACTTCATCAGGTATTGGAATCTCACGCATTCCTTTAGAAAATTTGTTATAAATGCCAGCTAATCTCACAAGGGCCTCAATGGCTGAAGGCTTATCACCATAGTTTAAAACATCTTGATAGGCTTTTTGAGTGCGCTCTAGTTTATCTACTTTTATTGCTATGACTTGGCTTAAACGGTCAGGCTTTGCTTTTAAGCGCGCTAAATCAAATTCCTTTTCAAGAATTCTTGCTTGTTGCAAGCGAGCCTGGCTTAAAGCCCACTTTGAAACATTTTTCTCAGATTTTTGTGAGATGACTTGCTTACTTAATCTAAAGCAATCTTGTATAGAGCCATCATCGCAATGTTTTTTTACAATCTTATACATTGCAATACTTGCTTGTGGCTGAGTCTGACTTGCCACAATTTGCTCTAAAAGCTTTTCAGTTCTCTTCCAATCTCCATATTTTTCTTGGAGCAGCGCCATGCGTTCAATGGCTTTTAAGCCTCCTAAGCGGGAATAAAGCTCATAAGCTTTTTTCCAATCTCCGCTTAAAGCCATGTAGTCTGCAGTTTTAAACTTTAGCTCTAGTTTTAATTTTTGATCTTTTTCATAACTTGCTAGCCTTTCAATGGCTAAGCTTGCATTTTTAAGCTGCGCAAAGGTCTCATAAGTTTGAACTAGGTTTTTGGTAATCTCAGCACTATAGCTTGAGTTTGAGTATTTTTTTACAAAAACCTCACTCATACTAGCAGCCTCTTTTTTTAAATCTGCAAGGTAGGCACATCTAATAGCATTATATAAAGATTTATCTGCCAAATCTGATTCAGCATTTTCTTCAGAAAAGCTTTTATATAACTTTGAGGCCTCTTCGTATTTCTTTTTAGCCTCTAAATCTTGAACTACAATCAGGTAGGATTGTTGGTGAATTTTTAAAAACTCTTGTTTTGTTGTTTTATCAAAATCTAGTTTTTTAATAAAAAAGTAACTGTCATCTTTAAGTTGAACATAATTTTTTTGAATATTTAAAATATCTAAATAAATGGTGGCCGCTTTTTTACCACGCTCCGTATTTGAAAAACTAATAGCTAACCCCTTTAATTCAGGAGCGGCCCTGTCATACTTTCCCTTTTCATAGGCGATAAAAGCTTTTTTAAATCTAACATCTGTCAAAAAGCTTCCTTTGGGATTCATTTTAATATAATCCGCACTTAGTTTTGCAAAAAGCTCTTCATCTTTATCTGACCATTTGTCTTTTACATCTTTTTCTAAAGAAACAAGAGCTGCATAAGAAGAATCATGTTTGATTTTTGAGTCTTTAGTTTCATGGGCACTCAAAGAGTATTGAGTACTTGCTGCTCTATAATCACCTAATTGAAATAAAAGCTCAGAATAAGAATATCTAACTTTATCTAACTCTTTAAATTTATACTCACCCAACAATGCCTCATAGGCTCGTCTCACATAAGAGCCTAATTTTGAATCTTTCTTTTTATTATATTCTTTATGCCATTTTGCAGAATAGATTTTTCCATTTTCAATGAGATCATCTATGCATTCTTTTTTTACAGAGTCTGTTTGAGCCAATGACCACTTGCTATTTGCAACACAAAGCCGGGATAAAGCTTCAAGCTCCTCTACCGCTAATAAACGCTTTTGAGTTAGCTCATAACTATCAAGTAAGTCTTTATGCATTTGTGGTCGTTCTGTAATTAATGGTGAGTCAGAAATTAAATCTCTATAAACGGTTTCCAAATTTTTATGTTTTGAGTGTCTTTGGTAAAGCCTTCCTAATTTTAATATTAAAGAGCCGTAATTTTCAGAGCGTGATTGTCTTTTAAAATAGCTAACAGCATCACCTGGGCTTTTAACATCCTCATAGAAAACAACCATATCCTCTAAAGACTCTCTTAAAAGCGCTAGTCTATTAGTGTTTTCCTCATCTTCATCTTGTGTGTACGCGTATTCAACAACCTCTTCTAATTGTTTTAAGGCTTGTTCAGTTTTTCTTAAATTATATAAAGCCCAAGCACCTTTGTATAAGCCGTATGAGTAAACCCTTGAGTCTGGGAATTTTCTAATTTTCTCAAATTCCTTAAATGCTAATTCAAAAGATTTTGAATTATAATAAATCTCCCCAATGGCTAAATGAGAATCTGCAACCAGAGGGGAATCTTCAAAGTCATCAATAACTTTTTTATAAAGTTGCACTGCTGTTTTATTTTGTCCAAGAATTTGTCTAGAAAAGGCATTGTTAAAGAGCACCATGTCCATGTCTCTAAAATGGGTAAAGCGTCTTTGAATTAAGTCATAGGTATCAACTGCTTTTGTTACCCACTGGCGAGAAGTATTTGATTTGGTCTCCTTAGGAGAAAAGCTAACTACGTCTTGATCATTTTTTCTGTTCACTTCAAAAAAGGTAGCAGTTTTAGCTTTGCGCATATAAAGCTCTGCCATTCTAAAATGTAAAGAAGCTTCTAATGCTGTGTTTTTGTATTTTGCTAAAAGTTTATTTAACTGCTTTAGGGCTTTTTCTTCATTACGACTAATTAAAAGCTCTGCTTTTAGGGCTTTTGCATCATTGGATGCACCATCTTTAGCGGATAACCTTAGCTCATCCTCCACCGTATTACTAAATGCTGAGATTGTAATAAACACATATGCTAACAACATAAAAACTCACTTTAATGTGATATCACCGCAAATTTAAAATCACTGTAACCTGCAAGCGCTGCTGTATACATTACCTTTTTTAAGTAGGCATAATTTAAATTTTGATCTGCTTGCATTACAATTTTGCCGTCAAATTCAATGGTCTCGTTTCTTGTAGCAATTTCTTTTGTCTTTTGGGCTTGCATAACAAGAGCATCATAAAGTGGTTTAATATAAGCTTCATTAGATGCCACTTTTCTCTCTTTAGTATTTAGAACCTCTTTATCATCAACAAAAATGCCCTCTGCTGTAACCATGAGTTTTAATGCTTCAACAGGTGCTTCTTGCGCTGTTGATGTAGGAAGAGATAATGCTTTTGAGGGTGTTATATCAACACTACTTGAAGCATAACTTTTAAGTAAAAAAACAAGAATGATGGTAAGCATGTCTATCATACTTGTAATATTTAAGGGGAATGTTCCTGTTTGGCCCTCTCTTAAAATTCTCTCAAGCTTTGCATTCATTTATACTTACTCCATCACGTTTGCTAAAATAACATCTGGAAATAAAAGTGTTGTTTCAGCATTTTCAATTTTAATTTTAGGATCTGAATTATCTAAATTACGTGAGCTATCCATGACGCCAACAATTGATTTATAATCAATGCTCTCATCAGGGCTTATTTCCACTTTAAATACTTTTGGAAAGCGCTGTTTTACTTCAACTAGTTTTTTATGAAGAGTTTGGTAATCAAACTCGCTATTAGTTGCATTAATACTTGTGCGCTTTGAAGCCCCACTTAACTCAACAACATCAAGCTGCATACTTTTATTACCTTGCATCTTGATTTTTATTGTTACCTCGGGCTTATCATTTTTGCGGTCTTGCTCTAATGCTTTTGCCACAGGCACTGGAAGTGGAACATTAATCACCGCAAGCTGCAAAAATACAGCTGAAAGCAACAAGAAGGGTATGATGGTGACCATCATATCCAGCATGGGGGCTAGGTTTAGTTCAAACGTTGCCCCCTCAGAATTATCTCTAAATCTGAGCTTACGCATTTTAACTTACCCAGTCTTTCTTTTACTAGGCGCTGGCACTTCTTGGTTATTGGTAGAGTAAGCTTTTTTCTCATCAAAGGGCTCATAGTTTCTTGAAATCAACATATCCACTACTTTTGCACTGTGGTAGACAATTTCTTCTATGAGCTTATTTTGACGTGACTGTAAAAACGCATACAAAATCATAACCGGAATGGCCACCAAAAGACCCATCGCTGTAAAGTTCATAGCATGTGAAATACCTTGCGCAAGAAGTGTTTGCTTCTGTGAAGGGTCTGCAAAACTCACCGCTTGGAATGACATAATCAAACCATAAATAGTACCAAGCAAACCAAGTAAGGTTGCCACGTTTGCTATCATAACAAGGTAACCCATCCCTTTTGTTATTTGAGGAATGACTTCCATTGAAGCTATGTCATGGGCATTACGTATGTTTTCATCATCTCGGTCTGAGCGTTCCAAAATATTTTTAATTACTTTTGGAAGCATGGCTTGACCTTGAGAAGAACAAAACGCAATGGCTTCTTCAATTTTATCTGATAATAGAAGCGATTTTAAATGCTTCATAAAATCATCGGTTTTTATTGTAAATTTAAAGAAAAGTGAATTAACCCTCTCGTATACTACTGTGATGCCGAATATAATTATACCAAGCATCAGGTAGACGGGAACTCCCCCTTCTAATATAAACTTTCCAAAACTAGTTAACATGTTGCCCCCTATGTCCTTTAGTTCTTAATTGATTTCGGTGTAAATGATACGGTTACGTTTGCATTAGCTGCAGGTACACTATTTCCATGAAATAAGATTGTGTAACCTACAGGATTGTATGTCCAGCCATTGACTGGGTCTTGAGGAATAAGTACACCATTTATGTAAACTCTAATAGTCGCTACGTCTGGCTCTCTATTTAAATGAAATTGTGTAAGTATTTCTGCAATTCTTGCTCTTAAATTTGCTGTTGCTCCCACTAGATCTGCTTCACAAATTGATTCAATAATACCTTCGCTGATATTTGATAAGTTCATAAAACCATAACCAGCAGATGCAAATTGGTTATAGGTTAAACATTTATTTGAAAGCTCTTTAACAACAATACTATTAACAAGCCAACCACGGTACCCCCAAGGGAACATGGGCTTTCTATTATCTAAAAAGTCTGCATAATTTTGCCAATTAGAGGAATCATTATCATCTTCATCAGACATAAAAATAATAGCTAAAAGAGCTTCTTCTCTAAAAAAGCCGCTATTAGTGCCATTTAATTTCGAATCACTTAAAGATGATTGCATGGCTTCAAAGCCACGAGATAAATCACTTCCATTTGTGCCAAGATTCATGTTGTTAATAAAAGCGTTTCTTAAATCTGGTGTGCTTTTAGATAATACTTTTGGGTTTCCAACAAAGTTTCCTTTAGCACCGCCACTGCTCATATCCATTGTAGTAATAGCAATTCTAAAATCAAATTGGCTGGCTACAAGGTAATCTATAAAGCCAACAAAACCTGATGCAAGTTGTGCTTGCTTTGAACCCATGGAGCCAGAGTTATCCACTACTAAAAGTAAATCTACTTGGGTATTATAGGTAATTCTTTGTCCAAAGCTTTGACTTTTTTCGGCAATACCAAATTTTGCGTTGTTACCACAACCAATAATTAATAAAAAAACTGCAAGAATTTGAAACCTCAACATATAAACCTCGCTCTATGCTGCCTGTGCAGACAAAGCCCTAATTAAATCCTTTTCTTGCTTTGGAATATTGATAAATTTAACCCCATAAATCATAAGAGTTTCTTTGACCCTAATGTCTTTAATGTATTTCTTGCTAACCACTTCACATAAAACATTAAATGGTTTTGTGTGAGAGCCTGGCTTAAAGTGAAGATAAATACTTTGACCTGGCATGAGCATGGCATTTTCAATGGCAATACCAGCACCCGCCTCGCTAATTTCTAATGTGTAGCCACTCCAAAAACCTTTGTTGTCATGGGCTACAAGTGGGCACTCATATAAAAGTCGCATGTGTTTACGTCTTAAAAAAATATTTTTGTCTGAATGTAAATGTCTTCTTATGTTCTCAGCTTCAAATTCAGCAGTTTCAGCCACTCTTTGCCAATTTTCAAAACCCGCGCGCCAAACAAAATCATATTCAAATAAAACCTTTTCCTGGAGCAGCCTTAAGATATCTGTAAATTCAAAAGGTCCCTGGCGCTCTTGCCCTCTTAGGGCATACCACTGAGTATCACTTGTACTTTCAAGGACTCGTTTTTTGGACTCTTGCATTTGTTGTGATTGTATTGGTTTTTGATAAATTTGAGTATTTTCTGAGTCTTGCAAAAACTCCGGATGAGTATTTAAAACAATCCATTTGTCTTGGTCATCAAGATAAATTTTATCTGTAGGCCTTATTTGATTTTTGCCAATCAATTCCTTGATTTTTACAAAATCAAAAGGGCCTAAATTTTGTTGACCACTATTTATAAAGTACTTCTTTAAGCTCAAACCATCCCCCAGCTTTAAGTCCTTAACTTCTCTAGACTAGTCGGAATGCCAGTTGGGAAAAGTTAATGTTAAAAAATGTGTCTTAAACTTAGACGTTTTTTGAGGGAATTATGATCCAATTAAGCGCTGACGAAGCTTAGTACTAAGATAATCTAGCCCCATAACAAGCACTAAAATAACAAGTACTACTGTACAGGTTTTTTGGTACTGAAATAGCTTCATATAACTTTGTAGTAAAAAGCCAATGCCACCAGCACCAACAACTCCTAAAACAACAGCTGCTCGGATATTAAGCTCAAATCTAAATAGGAAATAAGTAATAAAATATGGAATGACCTGGGGGATCATAGCCCATCTAATAACAGATAACTTTCCTGCCCCTGCACTTTCAACAGCTTCAACGGGGCCTTTATCAATGGATTCTATAGCTTCAAAAAATAACTTTCCAAGCATTCCCACTGAATGAATGGCTAAAGCTAAAGTTCCAGCAAATGGGCCAAGGCCCACGGCTCCTGCAAAAAACAAAGCTAAAATAACAGCATCAATAGCGCGATCTGCATTTAGTAAAAAACGAGTGGTGTTTACAATAAAGCTTCCCATTTTAGTTTTTGGCATTACGTTTGAAGCTGCTAAAAAACCAAGTGGCAAAGAAATAATCGTAGCTATGACAGTACCTACAAATGCAAGTTGAATGGTGATTACAACTTCATCAAAAACTTGCTTTGCAATGGCAGTATCCGGCGGGAACATACCGGTAATAAAGCTCCAAAGCTGACCTCGGTTTATCCATAAAACGCTTAGATCAAACTCTGTAGCCTGAGCAGACCAAACAAATGCCCCCACAAGTACAGCAGCGATGAAGTATTTAAAGCTTAAAAACTTATCTAAAAAATTATAATTAATTTTAGTTTTAGTCATAAACACTCTTTAAAACATCATCAGTTAAGCCACTCACAGGGCCATCGTAAACAAGACGTCCTGCTTTTAGGGCTAAAATTCTATGGGCATATTTTTTTGCCAATTCCAAAACATGAATATTAACAATAATAGAAATCTTTTTTTGCTGGTTAAAGTGTTTTAGTAAATCTAAAACTACCTCACTTAATTTGGGGTCAAGGCTTGCCATTGGCTCATCAGCTAAAATAATTTGTGGGTCTTGTACAAGGGCACGGGCTATGGCTACACGTTGTTGTTGGCCACCGGAGAGTTGATCTGCCCTTGAATTATGTCTCCCCTCAAGGCCTACTTCTTTTATGTATTGAAGAGCTAATTTTTTGTCTTCCTCACTAAATAAACCAAGAGTTCCAGCTAAATCACTATGGTAGCCTAAGCGCCCAGTTAGCACGTTTTGCATGACACTTAAACTTTTAACTAAATTAAATTGCTGAAATATAAAACCAATTTTTGATCTCAGCTTTCTTAGCTCTTCAGTTTTAGCTTTTAAAATATCCACCCCTAAAACATTAAGCTCACCACTAGTTGGTAAAATGGTTCCATTAACCTGCCTTAAAAAAGTACTTTTCCCCGCACCACTTCTCCCAATAATGGCTACAAATTCCCCCTGATTAATTGTCAGGGTTAAATCGCTCAGACCTTTAGTGCCATCGGGGTAACTTTTAGAGAGGTTTTGGGCTTTGATCATTTAGTTATCTCAATATTAAGCTTCTCTGCTGCTTTTTTAAGAGGAGCAAAATCCTCACTAGTTGCTTTTAAAAAAGAATCTATACGGTACAAATTATAAAGAGCTTGTTTTCCCTCAGGAGAGGAATCCATAGTTTTAATAACTTCAGTTATTTTATCTACCAAGCCTTGGTTTTGAGTATAAAACTTCTCTGTTGTTGAAAATGTGTCATTAGGGATGGGCTTTGTTACGTAAATGACCCTAATTTTATCTTTAAATTCTGGCTTGGCGTTTGAAAGCTGTGTCCATGCACCAGTGACACCTTTTTCATCATTGGCAAAAGTAGCTCCAGCATCCACTGAGCCATTAATAACACCTAAAACAACAGAGTCATGGCCACCGGCAAAAATTTGTTTTCCAAAAAATTTATCTGCATCAATACCATCATTAATCAATGCCGCTTTGGGAACAATAAAACCACTGGTACTTGCAGGGTCTACCCAAGCAATGCTTTTACCTTTAAGATCCTGAATGGTTTTAAAAGGCTTATCTTTACGTGTAAAAATGGCTGAGTAAAAATAAGGTTTTCCGTGGCGAACTGATTTTAAAAGAACTTTTGCACCTGCACGCTTTTCCGCAAGCACATATCCAAAAGGAGCAAGCCAACCAAACTGAACTGAGCCCCCACGCATAGCCTCAATAAGGGCAGTGTAATCTGTAGCAACGTAGGTTTTAAGCTTAACACCTGTTTTTTTATAAACTATATCTGAAATGACTTTACCGTTTGTGGTCACAACATCAACGTTCTCAGCAGGAGTAAAACCCATGGTGTAAACTGTTTCATTGGATTTTTTAAAACAAGAGGTCAGTAAAAATGCTGAAAGTAGAAGCGTTAGTATTTTCACTTTGATTTTCTCCCTAATTAATTAGTAATAAAGGTTTGTACCAATCTTTTACGGAGGTTCCAACTGATTATGCAAATTTTGGAAAAAATCTTAAACGAACTAAAATCAGAAAGTTTGGTGATTTTTGACCTCGACAGCACTCTTTTTGATGTAAGCCCCCGAATTACAGCAATTTTAAAAGCCTTTGCCTCTGAGTTTAAGGTTAAAGACACACACCCAGAGCACTACAGAATCTTAACAAATGTGGAGCCCCACCCCCAGGACTACGGGGTGCGTCGAACTTTGGAGAGATATAACTTCCCCACCACTGATATGGATTTTATTAAAAAACTTGTGGAGTTTTGGAAGACTAAGTTCTTCTCCAGTGATTACCTTCACCATGACCGCCCCTATCTAGGAGCCCATGAATTTACTAAAAAAGTAGAACAAAAGGGTGCTGAGATTTTATATCTCACAGGCCGAGATTCCCCTAGAATGAAAGAGGGCACTATTTCTTCTTTGATTGCTCATCAATTTCCACTGGATCAAAATGCCCAAAACCTTATTTTAAAACCCAGTAAAGACATCTCTGATGCCGTTTTTAAGCAAAAGTTTTTTGAAAATTTAAAACACTCTCACAAAGATGTGTATTTTTTTGAAAACGAACCCCTTAATATCCATCTTGCTATGGTAGAAGCCCCTTTTGTAAAGCCTATTTTTGTTGAAACAGTTCATTCGCAAAAAACACCTGAGCCCTCAGCCAAAGTGCCTAGAATTAAAAACTGGAAAATTTAAATATTTAAGTGTTTTAAGGCCATATGAAGTGAAGCAATAACTAAAGAATGCTGAATTTGCCCTTGATGAACAAAATCTAAAGCTTCTGTAAGTGGCACTGTAACAACTTCTATGTCTTCAAATTCATCAAGTTTTTGCTCAAACTTTTTTTCACACCCTAAAGCCAAAAAGCTCCAAAGCCTATTACTTTGCAAAGCTGGGTTGGGCCTTTGAAACCCTAGGGGAATAACTTCACTGGCCACATAACCAGTTTCTTCAGCAAGCTCTCTAAGAGCTGCTTGTTCAGGGGTTTCTTTTAAACGCCAGTCAATTCCCCCACCGGGGATTTCAAGCATTTCATCCTCAACGGCGTGTCTGTATTGGCGTATAAGCACAAGCTCATTATTGGTTGTAACAGGTACAATATTAACCCAATCAGTGAAGTCAAAAACGTAATAGTTGGGCATTTTCTTCAAATTGGGCATTAAAAGCTCATCACTTCGCATTTGAAAAAAAGAGGTTTTAAATAATTCTTTGGATGCTAATTTTTGCCAGTTTTTTTTGTTCTTGGACATGATAGAAGAAGTAACATGCGTGACGACTTAAAACTAGAAAAAAAATTATTTCGCTCAGTGGGTCAAGCTATTTCAGATTTTAACATGATTGAAGAGGGCGATAAAATCATGGTCGCCGTCAGTGGCGGCAAAGATTCTTGGGCTATGCTGCACGTGTTAAATGAGCTTCAAAAAAAAGCACCCATTGATTTTGAAATTGTGGCCGTTAATCTTGATCAAGGTTACCAGGGTTATAGAACCGATATTATTGAAGACTACCTGATTCAAAACAAAATTAAATACAACATGTCTTTTAAAGATATTAACAACATTGTAAAAGAAAAAAACCAGGGCGAGGCCACGTGGTGCTCTCTTTGTAGCAGACTCAGACGAGGCACACTGTATGGAGCTGCTAAAGCATTAGGTTTAAATAAAATTGCTCTTGGCCACCATCAAGACGACATGATTGAAACTTTATTATTAAACGCTTTTTTTATTGGCCGCCTTGGCAGCATGGCGCCTAAGCTTCGCGCAGAAGATGGGGAAAATATTGTTATTAGACCATTAATTTATGTGCAAGAGGCAGATATAAGAGCTTACACCAAGCAAATGAATTTCCCTATTGTGTGTTGCCAATGCCCATTGATGTGTGGGGAATCAACACATGGAGACTTTAAAAGAAAAAGAATTAAAAATTTATTAACAGATCTAGAAAAAGAAATCCCTGATATTAAAAACTCTCTTTTAGCGTCTTTGAAAAATGTAAAATCAAGCCATTTATTAGATAAAAATTTTTGGAGCTTTGAATGAGTCTTATAGTTGTAAGCACTCCTATTGGAAATCAGGGAGATATCACCCTGCGCGCCATTGAGAGTCTACAAAATGCTGATGTTATTATTTGTGAAGAATTAAGGCCTGCTGAAACATTACTTAAAAAATTAAAAATCCATGACAAAAAAATTCTGCAGCTTAATGAACACTCAAAAATGAGTGATGTAAAAGAGCTGGTTGGTATTTGTAAAAACCAAAACTGTGTGTTGGTAAGTGATTGCGGAACCCCCGGCTTTTGTGATCCAGGAGCAGAGCTTGTAAATTTATGTGTAAAGGAAAATATTAAAGTAGATGTTAACCCTGGGGCCTCAAGCTTAATGGCCCTTATTTCTTTAAGTGGGTTAAATTTAAAAGAGTTTTATTTTGTAGGGTTTTTACCTGCTGAAAACTCAGAACGCTCAAAAAAAATTACTGAGCTTTTAAAAATAAAGGTTCCTTTGGTGGTTATGGATACCCCATATAGGCTTAATAAAACCCTTTTGGAATTAGCAGAACATTTTGGTAATTCAAAAGCCATTTTAGGTTTAAATTTAACAATGCCTGAGGAAGAACTGCACCGTGGTAAGCTAATTGATTTAAGCAAAAAAACTTATCCCAAAGCCCCTTTTGTGTTAATTATTTCTTAGCGGCGCGTGGCTCAGCCTGGTAGAGCACTTGCTTCGGGAGCAAGGGGTCGGAGGTTCAAATCCTCTCGCGCCGACCAACTCTTCTTAAAAAAATTTTAATAGATTTATATATTTTTTTGCTATAGACCATTGCTTATATGAACCATGCACTTAATAAAAATTATGGCGCTATCCAAGGCCCCATTGTTATGATTGGTTTTGGCTCCATTGGTCGCGGAACACTTCCCCTCATTGAAAGACATTTTAAATTTGATAAAAGTCAGTTTGTAGTTATTGATCCCGACGACTCTAATCAGGAAATTCTAAAACGCCATGAGGTAAAATTTATTAAGGCTGCAGTGACAAAAGATAACTACAAAGAACTTCTTACTCCTCTTTTAAAATCTGAAAAAGGGCCAGGGTTTTGCGTAAATTTGTCAGTAGATGTTTCCTCAAGAGATGTAATGAATTTGTGTCGCAATTTAAACACTTTTTATATAGACACTGTAGTAGAGCCTTGGGCAGGATTTTATTTTAATTCAAAAATCAATGCTAGTGAGCGCTCAAACTACGCACTTCGAGAAGAAATCATAAAAGAACAAAAAAATAATCCTGAGGGCATTACTGCAATTTCTTGCTGTGGAGCAAATCCTGGAATGGTATCTTGGTTTGTTAAACAAGCCCTTGTTACAATTGCACAGGATTCAAAAATAAATTTTGAAATGCCTAAAACAAGAATTGAATGGGCTAAACTAATGCAAAAAGTTGGAGTTAAGGGAATTCACATTGCAGAAAGAGATTCGCAGAGATCCAAAAATCCAAAAACTCCTGGAGTATTTGTTAATACTTGGTCTGTGGAGGGCTTTGTTAGCGAAGGAATGCAACCGGCGGAATTAGGCTGGGGAACTTTTGAAAAGTGGCTGCCCAAAACAGCTAAAAGACATGAATTTGGTTGTCAGGCTGCAATTTATCTTCAACAGCCTGGTGCCAACACAAAAGTAAGGAGCTGGTGCCCTACTCTTGGCGCTCAATATGGACGCCTTGTAACTCACAACGAATCCATAAGTATTGCAGACTACTTCACTGTAGGTGAATCAATACAAGCAGAGTATCGCCCCACTTGTCACTATGCTTATCATCCCAGCAATGATGCTATTTTATCTTTAGAAGAAATGTTTGGAAATACCGGCTTTGTTCAAAAGGAGCATCATATTTTGGATGAAAATGAAATTGTAAGTGGAATTGATGAACTAGGTGTTCTCCTTTATGGTCATGGAAAAAATGCTTATTGGTACGGCTCACAATTGTCTATTGAGGAAACTAGAAAACTCGCACCTTATCAAAATGCTACAGGTCTCCAAGTTACTTCAGCTGTTGTTGCAGGAATGGCTTGGGCCTTAGAAAATCCGACAGCAGGTATTGTTGAAGCCGATGAAATGGACTACAAACGTTGTTTGGAATTTCAAATGCCTTATTTGGGACCGGTAAAAGGTTTTTATACTGATTGGACACCATTAAAAAATCGCCCTGGGTTTTACCCAGAGGATTTAGACACCACCGATCCCTGGCAGTTTAAAAATATTTTAGTTTGAAAGATTACAATGTTTGCATAAATTGAATGAGATCTTTTTTATCCTCAACTGATAATATCTCTTGCCCGTTTTTAATCAAAATTCCCTGATCGTGTCCTCGGTTACCCATTCCTAAGCGTGTAGTATCAAAGAAATACATTTTCTTTTTCCATTCAGGGGGCGTTTTATCACCAATGGGATAACCGTTACATTCAAAATCAAAATCACGATTAGGATCATTAGCCTCACCTGCAAAATAATAACTTGGGCGCTCATGGCTCACATTTAGAACATCACAAAGTGTAGGTACTGAGTTATTATGAAAGTATGGCCATCTTGCCCAAATTCCTACAAGAGGTGGGGGCACATAACCTTTTTGAGCAATAACAACTGTGCCATTTTTTTTAGATATTTCTAAATCATTTAATTTTTCTAAAAGCTTCATCTGTTTATATCTCTCAGGGTCTGTTCCTACATCCACAACAGGGGTCTTTTTGCGGTAAATTACTTGTGTGGTTTTTAATCTTTCAGAGTAAGGCAGCAACTCATTACCTGGTGCATTCCAAGCCTTTTCATAAACCCCGTGGCATTTTGCACAACTTAAATTAAATAATCTTTCCCCTCTTTTTGCTCTCTCTAAATTAATTCTTTCAGCTTCAAAAAAATCAACTACTCGTGGGGCCTGGATAGAAAACACAGCATTGGTTAAATCTCTAAGAGCTTTTTTATTATTATCAATCCATTTATCAAGCACCCTTAAATCAGTGCCACGCCCTAACTCATTCCATAAAATATTTGTAAAAATGGGGTTACCACTTATAATACTACCATCTGAGAGCCAGCGGTTTTTATATTTAATATTCCACCATACAGCAGGCTTACTATCAGCGGGCATATGCTCTAAATCATCTCGCCTTGGGTGTTTTTCATAGAATTTATTTTTTGTGGCCCAAGAATCATTTTCTCTACGGTTAAGTGACGATGAAACTTGCGCCAAAGAAGTATCAAGGCCCAAAACTAAAGGCATGTGTGTACCAATAGAGGCCACATTTTCTTTAATTACTTCTAAAAGCTTAACCTCATTAGCCGTCGCTCTGTTGTAAACTTTAAATAAATAAGGGTTAACATAACCCACTGCAATTTTAGCTTTATAAAATGTTTCATTAGCCCTTGGAAAGCGGTTCGTTAAACCCAAAACTGTTTTGCCAAATAAATTTGCTGAATGGCAAGAAGCACAACTTGCAGTAAAACCATCAACATTGTCTCTTTTTATTACACCATAGCCCATTAAATAATTGGGCCTTTTCCCGTTTGGATAGGGGACTGCGTATACACCTTGGTCACTTTCCTTTGGGTAAGGGTGCAGCCCCACCCATTTAAAAATATCATTTATAGAATGCACACCTGTGAACTCTTTAAATAGGTTTTGAAAAATAGCTTTTAGTGGGTTACCTGAGTCTTTTTCTAAAAAATTTTGAATGGGTCTTAAAGGAGGTAAAATTCCTGTCACATCAACAGGGTAAATTTGTGCATGAATTTTACCTTGGTTAATACTTTGAAGATATTCTTCTTGGCTTAAGTTATAAACATTTTGTCTTCCACCGGCTGGTATAAGCTCATCTTGATCCCAGCTTCCCGCTAATGCCGTGGATAAAACTAAAATCCCTTTTAGTATCCCCATAATTAATTTTGTTCATATTCACTTAGAATTCGTCAAGTTATAATGACAAAATTTCTGTTAACATTAGAAAACAACTGTGGAATACTAAGGCTTAAATGGAACCAGTACAGATTACATCTCAACAAGTCACACAGTGGTATAAAACTGGCTTTGATATTTTTAAAAAAATGCCAGGCATTCTTATTCTTTTTACTATTTCGGAGTTAACCATAAATTGGCTCACAGGTATGGTGCCACTTCTTGGTTTTGCAGTAAGCCTTGTTGTTTCAAGCCTTTTAACAGCAAGCTGGTTTTTAATTGCCCAAAAAATTGAATTTAACCAAACACTAGAGTTTAACGACATCTTTTTAGGCTTCAAAGATAAAGCCGGTCCACTTGTTATATTCACATTAGTATATATGTTTTTTATTTTTGTTTCATTTGTGCCAACTCTTCTCACTATTGGTGTGGGAGTTATTATTTCTTTTTTAAAAACAAAAGCCTTTGCAATGCCCTCTTTCACAGTGGGGATAGTTCTTGCTACCGTTTTATCTACACTGAGTCTTTTAGTAGTGCTGACTTCTATTACTTTCGCAATACCACTTATTATATTTAAAAACACTGAGCCCCTTGAGGCCATGAAGCTCAGTCTTGAAGCGTGGCTAAAAAATTTAGGTTCGTTAAGCTGGGGGATTTTAATTTGTCTTGGTTTATATATTTTAATTATTCCCACCCTTGGATTAGGTGTGCTTGTGGTATTTCCAATCATAAAACTAGCCGCCTATAGCGCCTATAAAGCCTTATTTGAGCAAAGCCAAATAACATCATGATGAATTTACGTAAATCAAAAGATAGAGGACACTTTGATTTTGGTTGGCTAAGCACTTACCACAGCTTCTCGTTTGGTGAATATTATGACACAAACCACATGGGTTTTAGCAAACTCCGTGTAATTAACGAGGACTTTATTAATAAAGGCGAAGGCTTCCCCATGCATGGCCATAAAGATATGGAAATTATCACATATGTTGTCAGTGGCGCCTTAGCACATAAAGACACCCTAAATAACTCAACCGTTATTAAACCAGGAGAAGTGCAAAGAATGAGTGCTGGCTCTGGCATTCGCCACTCAGAGTACAACCATTTAAAAAACCAAAAAACCCATATTTTACAAATTTGGATTTTGCCTGAAAAAAATAATTTAGCCCCAGGCTATGAACAAAAAGATTTTTCAGCTGATTTATTAAAAAACACTTTTAAACTTGTGGCCTCTCAAACAGGAGAAGAGAATTCTGTTACCGTTCATCAAGACATAAAACTTTATATAGGTAAATTTAATCAAAACTACTTAAAAACTATTGAGCTAAAGCAAAATCGAAATGCTTGGATTCAACTTATTGAAGGTAATCTTAAGGTTGGTGAAGTTCATTTAGAAAGTGGCGATGGCCTTGCAATTTCCCAAGAAAATATTTTAAAGCTTTTTGCACAAGCAGATTCTCATTTTTTATTTTTTGATCTTCCCCAACAACCACTCAGGGTCATCTAACGGCAAATCATGCCCAGCAGTTGGGTGAACCACGGGGCTGAGCCCCCACATATGACAAATATTTTTGTGCATTGGCTTGATACAAGCCTATCCCCGTTTGAGCAGATCATGGTTATTTCACAGTTTGGTTTATTTTTTGGAAATCTAAACTGTGAGGCCGCAAAAATTTGTCTGAAAAAATTAATTCTCGATGTTACTTTAAAACCAGAAAACTGTTTTGCAACTTCAGCCTTGTTTTTTAAAAGATTGGTGATTAAATCAAGGCTCAGCTTTTCACGCTCATAAGGGTTTTGGTTATAAAATAAAATTTTTGCCAAAATTTTATAACTCTCAGGCTGTAGGCGCTGCCAAAATTTAGAGCTTCCACCATCACTCGTATTAATAGTCGTTATACTTTCAACTTCTTTGGGGTAGCGGTTTACCCAATCAATAGCGACCATGGCCCCCATTGAAATGGCCACAATATTAACCTTTTCATTTTTAGCAATACTTTTTGAGCG
Source organism: Oligoflexia bacterium (assembly GCA_016715815.1). Lineage (GTDB taxonomy): Bacteria > Bdellovibrionota > Bdellovibrionia > JABDDW01 > JABDDW01 > JADJXN01. Next base: position 180,654 of record JADJXN010000001.1, on the reverse strand, counting down.
AAGCCTTAAATCATCAGTATAATCAGAAATTTTTAAAAAACTTGAAAGCTCATTTTGAGTGCCATTACCGCAAAGATCTAAAAACTCTACAAAATCACCAGCATGTGCTTTAACAAACATATCTGAAAATGTGCCCCAATGCTGACTATGGCGGGCTAGTCCTCTAATTAAAATCCAATTTTTACTCATACCAGTGCTCTTTGGCGCGAATCATGTTTTTCATTCTTTGCTCATCTGACATCGTGGACCAAGATTGGTAAGACACAAGGGATCTAATTAAAAATTCAAACAACGTGTTATGCCGTCTTAATGTTCTTTTGACTCTATGAGGTTCTATGGGGTTAAAGGGCCCAAGAAGAGAGAAAATTTGCGATGGTTTTTTCTTAACCCAATTCCAAGAACCCATTTCTAAACAAAGTGCCAAGTAGGCTCCGCTGTTCACTTTTTGATACTCGTCATAAACGTAATCCCACAAATCTCCGTGGGTAGTATAGTTTTTAGATTGTGGCTCAATTTTGTAGACATGGTTGGGGTAAGTTCTGTCAAAATTTTCTTTTAACACATACATCTCAGCCATATGGGGGAAAGGATCTTTTGTTTTTGCATAGGGGAACCAAAGCCTATCTACAACTCCAAAACCAGAATGAAAATCAACAGTGATGACACTTTTAGATTCAAAAAATAATTTTTTACTTAAATCAAATACAGCTTGAGCCTCTGGCTCCATGGGTTGATTTTGCGGCCCTCGATACCATGGAATTTTTGGAGAAATACGATGCCCTCCCACAAGAGGTGTTACTTTTTCAAGAGCTTCAATGGGAGCGTTTCTCATAAGATCAATTCCATTAGCATTTGATCTTGTGTTTAAAAACATTCCTGTAGGGTTTACTATGGGCATAAACATAATTCTTATATGCTCCAAAGCATGCCTTATCATTTGGTCCCACAATAAAAGCTCTGAAAAAGATTGGAGCATAGAAAGCACAACTTGAGCTCCAATGCGCTCAAGGCCATGCACTCCACCAAATAAACCAAGCACAGGCGCTTTTGGGTCTTTACTTCCAAATGAAAGCGCAATTAATGGAAATTCATTATCTTTAGTTTTGACAGTGCCTAATTCATGAATTTGGCCAAAGCGGGAAAGTTCTTTTACTATTTTTTCAAACTGCACCCATTCGGGGAACATACTTTTTCTCCAACCCTTTATTTATGTCCACTCGAGGTAAAATCGTCAAGAAGTCAATGCAGTTAAACTCTTTATCCCAGGCTGGCTCACCACCCAAAAATGCTCCGGCTTTAATATAGGCCCTACAAAGCGCTGGAATTTTTTCTTCTGCCTCTTTTATCTCTTCCTCTGTTAATGTTCGGTTTAAATTTCTAATCCACAAGTCAAGCTTTGGCATCGTGTAGTTTTTTGTTGGTGGACAAAAATACTGACTATTAAATTTATTTTGCTCTTCAAAATACTTGTATAAAAGGGCCACTTCTCTTGGGTCCTGCACCACCACAGAAGCACAACCAAAAAGATATGCGGCATTAACTTTACTCATATACTCTGCAATTCCTCGCCATAAAAGAGCTATCACGGCTCCTCTGCGATAGGCTTTTTCTATGCAAGCTCTGCCAAGTTCAATTTTAGTTCCAGGACACTTAAATAAGTTATCTAGGTGGAACTCTCTTTCAGAATAAAATTTATTGGAAAATAATGTGCAGTTAATTCTGTAGGTCCCCACTACTTTAGACGAGTTTTTGTCAATTATGGCCAAATGATCACATAAAAAATCATACTCGTCAGTGTCAATGCCGCGGTCACGCTTTACCCCCTTCATCTCTCGATGAAAGATTTGGTATCTCAGCCTTAAAGCCTGTATTAATTCCTCAGTGTCTGTTATGGTCTTTAGAATAAAAGAGCCAACTTCTGTTTGAATTTCAATCTTTGGTCTAAAACGATAGATTTTTTCAATCATAAAGCCCCCTTATGTCTAAAAGTGTAGCCTGAATAGCCGCGTTATGAGTGTGAGGTTTTTGTTAAATTTTGACTTTTAAATTGCCTTAATTTTGGCTACCTTAGAGTTTCATGCGTATTCAAAAGTCTGCAGAACTGTTATTTCAGTTTTTAAAATTTATTTCTGATTTTGCTGCCGTTTATCTTGCCTATGTAGCCGCCTTTTTAACTTATGAGGAGTTTTTTGGTTTACCCCCTCAACCATGGGACGAAATTAAATTTTTAATACTAATACCCGCGGCTTTCTGCACATTTTTCTTCTCAGTTGCTAATGTTTATCTTTGTCAACCTGGCCCCTTGGAGCTTGAAAGGCTTAAAAGGATTTTGTCTGCTTATTTTTGGAGCCAGGTTTCTGTTTTTTCTCTCACGTTTTTTACAAAATCCCATGGCTACTCAAGGCTTATGACTTTAATTGGCTTTTTCTTAGGAATTATTTTTATTTTATTTGCCAGATACATCATTGATTTATTCACAAGACCTATGAGAAAAAATTTAGCCCTAAGAAGAACGCTTATTTTAGGAGCCGGTAAGGTTGGTAAAACTCTTGCCAAAAACCTTCTTACCATCCCAGGTCAGGCCAGTGTTGTTGGCTTTTTAGATGACCAATACCCATATATAACTTCCATTGAAATTCGTATGGGGGAAAAAACCACCACCTTTCCTGTTTTGGGTCAGCTTTCAGATTTAACCCAAATTGCACAGGAATATAAAGTTAATGAAGTTATAGTAGCCATGACAAAGGCAACACATAATTTGCACCAAGAGCTTTTAGAAAAAGCGCAAGATTTAGGTATTAGGTTTTCAATTGTTCCAACAGCATTAGAGCTCATGCTTACAGGCGCACAAAGTTATTCAATAGGCCATGTTCCACTGTTTCGCATTGGTGAAAAACCATTTTTTGTCTTCACCCCACTTGTAAAAAGAAGTTTTGATATTATAGGCGCGCTTTTAATAGCTCTGTTTAGCGCACCCATTTGGATAGCCACTGTTATTGCCATTAAGCTTGATTCAAAAGGCCCTGTTTTATTTACCCATGAGCGTGTGGGTAAAAAGGGAAGAAAATTTTTGCTTCATAAATTTAGAAGTATGCAAATAACAGCACAGCCCTATGCCGTCACACCGGATAACCAAAAAGACCCTCGCATAACAAAGGTTGGAAAGTTTATTAGAAGAACCTCTATTGATGAGCTTCCTCAGCTTTTAAATGTTATTAAAGGAGATATGTCTCTTGTGGGCCCAAGACCTGAAATGCCCTTTATAGTAGACGGATATGATGAATTTCAAAAAATCAGGCTTCTAGTTAAACCAGGCCTGACAGGTGTTTGGCAAATCAGTGCAGATCGTGCCAACCCAATTCATGAAAATTTAGATTATGATTTTTACTATCTAAAAAACCAGTCTTTCTGGTTGGATCTTGCAATTTTAATTAAAACCCTAACCAGTGTGGCCCGCGGTGTGGGTGCCTACTAAATTTTTTCATTCCCTAAATCTTTTGGTTTATGTTTGTCTTGTAGCTCTTTAAGTTTGTTTGTAGCTGGTATTTCTTTATTCTCTAAAATATTTTCTGCATTTAATTCACCAATACTACTTAAATCAAGGGCCATAATCATTTCTCTTTGCTTAGGAAGCATGTCTCTTGTTTTTTTAATTTGTACAATGTAGTTAAAAACCTGTAGCGCTATGGCCTCAGCTCGAAGCTCTAATCCTCGATAGTTTTCTTTATCCATAACATACTTCACATGCCTTGGGGTAAAATCTTTAAGTCTTTGCGTGAGAGGCGCTGATGCAGTTATAAAATCTTGGCAAAACATTCTAGTGCCTGCACTACTGATTTCTGTGGGCCTGTTAATATCACATGGTTGGTTTGCAAAGCTTAATGCCTGATTAAGTTTAGCAGTAAACTCAGCCTTTGGAGCAATTTTTGAAATTGCTTCAGCCACAGATTTTAATTCTATAAACTCTCTCTCATAACTTTCTTGCAATTTTGTTTGGCTCTCACCCTGGTGCGCAGGAATAATTTTTTCAACATTTTTTTGCAAAGAGGCCAATAAGGTTTTTTGCATTTTTGAAACTTCATCAACTAACTTTTTTTGCTCTTTCTCTAAAACCCTGTATATGTTTTGGCCCGTCCAAATATTTTGCATGCTTAAATCATGATGCTTAATTGCTCTCTTTGAATTTTCCCATTTAATATCTTTAACAATCTCCTCAATTATTTCTTTTCTAATTTTTTCTTTTTCTTCTTTAAAAGAAGCGAGCTCATCATAAATATCAAAGTGCCATTTATTTCCAATTTCTGCACCAAAAAGTGGTGACTCTTGGTTATTTTGTATGTCATCAATGACCTTTTCAACTACTCTTACATCTGTGGAGCCATTGTACACAAAATCAATATCATCAAGCCTCTCGCCTCTTAAAAACCATTTTACATAACGCGTTTTTTTGTAAAAATCTTTTTGTAGTTTATCAAGCTTTGTTTGGTAGTTCATGTAGTGAGTTTGAAATTCCCTTAAGATGGTTTCTTCTCTGTAAAGTCTAAACACTTCATGAAACTCATTAAGTGCTTTTAAAAAGTCTTTATATTTATCTGGGTAATCATCTGTTTCATCTGGAATATGGGGGTTAGCTTTATATTTAGTAATTTCAACATCAAGCTCCTCTGATGTAAGCTTAAATCCTAAAGCATTTAGTTTTTCTAAAGCATTACGTCTTAATTCAGAAAGCTCTTGCATAGAGTCTTGGTAATCGCGTTGGTTTTCTGATGCTATTTTTTTAACTTCACTGTTAAGCTCACTCACTAATTCAGTATATTTACTTTGGATTTTATCAGGAGTTACACCTTTAAGTGCCTCAGGCAGTGGTTTGCTTGAATCATTTAACATATACAAGGCCTGATCTTTTACAGCTGAGTACTCAAGTCTTTTTTCATCCACAGCTTTGTTGAGAATATTAATTTGTAATAAAAGCTCATCGTGGTCTTGGTAGTAGCTTACAAGTTTTTGTAAAACTTTTATTTTCTCAGCTTCCTTTTCCCGTGTTGTTAGCATTTTACCATCAGTAGGAATTTCTATTCTTACAACTTCATTTGCTGCTTCTAAAAGTTTTGTCTTAGCATCTTTAATTCTGTCATCAAGGCTGTACATTTTAATAGCCTTACTTAAAGCTGCTGTGTTTACAGGTTGAGATATAAATGGAAAATAAATTTGGTTAATTGTGGCCATATAACCTAAATCTTTAAACCAACCCATGAATGTTTCATTTGTAAAAAGCCAAACCACTGCATTTAGAGCCGCAGCAGCTGTCCAATTTAAGCCCGTAGCCATTGAGGCATAAAGCTTTCTCTTAAATGTTAAACTGGCTACCTTTGAGGCATATTGCTTCTCTGTCATGAAGCCTGCAAACTTTCCAGTTTTGTCCATTAAGGGTCCAGGGCCTTGAACAAATGCGCGGTCTGCGTCTGTTAACCTTAGTTTAGAATCTTTACTCAATAATAAATTTGAGAGGGTTTCTTTAATTTTTGTTTTAGATCTTTGTTCTAAAACAAGGCTCATTGCTCTTTGTTGCTGCTTTGGTTCAAGGTTTTCTACATGATTTAGGTATTTTGAAAACACCATTTGTTTTTCAGCATCAGTCATTGTTTTTGCAAATGCTGCTGCATCTTTAATGGCATGCTTACTTATCTGATATGACGCTTGAGAATAAGCTTTATTAAATAAATTATGCCCCATAGCCACAGCTGCAGTTGAAGTCACCATTATCCCTGTATCAATCCAGAATTGCTGTTTTTCTTTGGCGTCGTCAAATGTGTAGAATTTTTTAAGCTCTGCTCTAAATACACAAACCAGTGGTTTCTGTGTTTTTCTACTCTTTCTTTGGCAGTTGTCGCGTATAATTCTAGTTGCTGTAAAATTCCTGAAAGATCACTTCTTTCGTCACCCTTGAGACTTTTAGAGTTATTTAGCTTTGCCTTCACTTTCTCAATCTTTCGCATAGTAAAGGTATATTCACCAAACCAATAGCCCCACTCTTTATAATTAATTTTTCTGTTTTCTGTTTCTTTTGAGTTAATATATTTAATAAAAAAGTGTTGAAGCATAGAACCCATCGTCATACCAACGCCTTGGTTAACAAGGCCATTAGCTGTTGAGGTCATAAAAATCTCACTCATCATTTTTGTTATAGCGTTTGCGTAAATAACTCTTCTAGCTTGTGGGTTTGAAATCACACCACGAAGGATACGTACGTTATCTGAATACATGTGAGAGCCTATACTAAACACTGCAAGGTCTCTCCATGCCTCAATACTTAAAAAATGGTCAACACAAGCATCCCAAACCATGGGATCCCTTGATGCTCCCGCATTAAGGGCACAAAGAATCTGGGAGCCTAACATAAACCCACCATTACCAGAGGCAAAACGGCCTGACCAAGTAGTGGCAGATCTTTTAAAAGATTTTTTGGGCACATCTTTTGGAGCCATGCCATTTCCATAAAGTGCTTCAGCTATACTTTCATTTAGAGCTCTTTCCTGAGCCTCTTTAGAATTACCTAGGGAGGGGTCTAGAATAATTGTACTTCCAAGGGCTTGTTGAAGCCTTTTGGCAAGTCTTGCCTTTTCAGCTTTTAAAATCTGTTGCCTATGAGAAAGAGTCTCTAAGTTGTCTGTTTGGCCTTTATTAGATTGGTCATAGTCTTTAGCTGCAAAAGTACTTTGAGCTATAAAAACCAGGCATATAAATAGACTTACTGTTTGCTTCATTTGCAAAACCTCTCTTCTCTTAAAGTAGAGTTTTGCAAACAATAGTCCCCCAATTTAGCACCAATCCATTTTTATTGATTTTAAAAACAAATAGGCGGCATTAAGCCGCCTAGTAACACTTAGGGCCACCAGCTGTTTAGTTTATTAACAGCTTGCAGTGACCCTAGGATTTCTGTAACAAATTTTAATTAATTAGATTGCAGCTGCAGATAAGCATCTATTTCTTCTTAATTCAGATGCTAAATCTTTAATAGCTGCTTTTTCTCTATCAGCTAATTTATTAAAATCAACATCAGCTGAACCACCTCTTAAAATGCTTCTTACAACAGCTAAGCTTTGGTTCATTGTTTCAAGACCCTTGTAGGTTCCTAATTTTGATGTACGAGCCATTTCTCTTTCAACCATAACCCAAACTTCAAATACTGAGTATGATTTACCATCAGCAGCCACAACAGTTTCTTTAGCTTCTTTGTAACCTTCAGCCATGCTGATAACATCTTGTGCTGGTCTAACGCCTGCTGTGTAAGCAAGTGTTTGAAGTGCTGAAGCTAAACCTTTTTGGCCAAGCTCATTATCAAATACTTTTGCTTCAGCAAGCTTAATTGCTTCTTCAGCTTTTGCAGAATCAAGTGCTAATACATTTGCAGTTTCAACACTAATTCTTGCTAATGCATCTGTTTTTAATTGTAGTGCATTAAGTAATCTTTGGTTTTTTCCAAGTATGCTTTTAACTTGGTTTAATTCTGCAACTGTGCTTTTAACAAGCCCAGTTCTTTCGTTATTTCTTTGTTCTCTTTGTGTTCTATCAAATTTTGATTCAACAACTCTGCCTGCTTTAGCAAAAGCTGTTACTGATAGTGCAGTTACTACTGCAACGGTTAATATATTTTTAAACATCTGTTACTCCTTTGTTACAGAAAATAGTTAATGGTTCATGCCCCACAAAATGCAAACTTAGGGCCTAACTTGGCATGCATCAAATCTTTTATATTTGTTTAAACAAGCGTTTAAGACTTTGTAAGAAATAAAGCAGCCAAATTTGCGGCTAGCTGTTAAAACGTTTGACAGACCCACTTTTGGCTACTACTTTGTTATATTTACAGGGGTAGTTAAACTCTCATTAAAGGGGGAAGTAATGAGAAGTTTTTACATATCTGTTTTCTTTATTTCATGTCTGCTCACGCATCAAGCAAACGGGCAAACCTTTGTGGAAGCATGTTTAGAAAAAACAGAAATTCTTAATAATATTTTAGAATGTACCACTCTTAGCAACACTGTTTTTAAACTGGATAAAGGTTTAAAAATTCAAGTGGCTTCCAAAACTGGAAAACAAAAAAGTTTTAACACACAAAAAATCAGACATCTTCCAGGCAGGATTACTGATTTAGGCTTTCAGCCGCACTCAGTAATGTTTATGTCTGAGCAAAATAATTTAAACGTGACTATTAGCATTCCTTGTGGACAATCTGCTTATGCTTACGTAGGTTTAGGAGCACAAAAAGAGGGGCTCCCCTATGAGCAAGTTGCAGAATGCCATATAAAGTAGAAAAAATTTTTGATTTAAATTTTGCTAAAGCCTCGCAGGCTGAGCTAAGAGAGTTTGTCTTAAGTTTGGGCCATCAAAAAAATATGGGCTCAAGTATTATTTTTGCCAATGCTCACGTAGTGGTTGAATCTGATTATGATCCAGAATTTAAAAATACCCTTCAAAAGGCTAGTGTTTTAATTGCCGATGGAAAACCTCTGTCCTGGCTCTTAGGAACACAAAGATATTCGGGGCCTGATTTTATGTCTGATTTTTTAGAGCAAGCCAAAGATAAAAGGCACTTTTTTATTGGCTCAACCCAGGAAGTTTTAAATGCTCTGAGTTTAAAATTTAAGCATCTTCAAATTAAAACTTACTCCCCACCATATGAAAAAACTTTTTCTGAACAAGAAAAACAAAGACAAATTGAAATGATTAAAACTTTTAATGCCGATTTTATTTGGGTAGGCCTTGGTGCCCCAAAACAGGAAAAATATGTAGTTGAGATGTCCACACTTTGTCAAACAGGGGTTTGGTTGGCAGTTGGGGCTGCTTTTGATTTTTTATCTGGCAATAAACCAAGGGCACCAAAGCTTTTACAAGATATGGGCGCTGAGTGGGTTTATAGATTAATAACTGAACCAAGGCGCCTAGGGATGCGGTATTTAAAAACAAATCCCGCTTTCATTGCTTTGTCTTTAAAAGAGTTGACCCAAAGAAGAAGAAATGGTTAAAAACCATCAATATGTCTAAAAAAGCGTTTATTACAGGTATTACAGGGCAAGATGGAAGCTACCTTACAGAACTTTTACTTGAAAAGGGTTATCAAGTTCATGGGTTGATCCGTCGCTCAAGTTCATTTAACACAGACAGAATTGACCACATTTACCGCGACCCCCATAACCAAGACGCCCGCCTGTTTTTACATTACGGCGATCTAAGTGATGCTACTAATTTAAATCGTCTGCTTCGCACCATACAGCCTGATGAAATTTATCACCTAGGTGCACAAAGCCATGTGCGAGTAAGCTTTGATATGCCTGAGTATACTGCCGATGTTACTGGTACTGGAACAATTCGCATACTTGATGCTATTTTAGACTCTGGTGTTAAAACAAAATTTTATCAGGCCTCAAGCTCTGAAATGTATGGCAAGGTTTTAGAAGTTCCACAAAAGGAAACAACACCGTTTTACCCAAGAAGTCCTTACGGGTGCGCCAAAGTTTACTCTTACTGGATAACTGTTAACTACCGTGAGGCTTATAACATGTTTGCTTGTAACGGAATTTTGTTTAACCATGAGAGCCCACGCCGCGGTGAAACCTTTGTTACAAGAAAAATCACAAGAAGCCTTGCCCGCATTTTAAACGGCAAGCAAAAAGATTTGTTCTTAGGCAACTTAGATGCAAAACGTGATTGGGGATTTGCTAAAGATTACGTTGAGGCTATGTGGCTTATGCTTCAACAAGACAAAGCTGATGATTATGTTGTGGCTACGGGTGAAACCCATACTGTGAGAGAGTTTTTAGAGCTAGCTTTTGGTTATGTGGGTTTAAATTATAATGATTATGTAAAAATAGATCCTAAGTATTATCGCCCAACAGAAGTTGACCTGCTCATTGGCGACAGCACTAAAGCTAAAGAAAAGCTTGGCTGGAAACCTTCAGTTACCTTTAAAGAGCTTGTCCGTTTAATGGTTGAATCAGATCTTCGCGCAGAAGGCCTTGACCCTCTTAAGGTTTGCAAAACATGAATGAAAAAATTGAGTCTTTTAAAGGCCTAAAAATTGCCGTCACAGGTGGCCATGGTTTTGTTGGAAGACACGTTATAGCAGAACTTTTATCTAAAGGGGCGAATAAAGAAAATATTTTTACCTTCAGCTCGAAAGAATATGACATCAGGTTAAAAGAGCATGCACAAAAAGTAGTTAAGGGTAAAGATATTGTCATTCATCTTGCGGCAAGGGTTGGTGGAATTGGTTTTAACCAAGCACGACCAGCTGATTTAATTTATGACAATGCCATGATGGGACTAAACATTATTGATGAGTGCGCAAAAGCAAAAGTTAAAAAGCTAGTTGTGGCAGGTACAGTTTGCGCTTACCCCAAATTTACTCCCACACCATTTAAAGAAGAAGCTTTATGGGACGGTTACCCTGAGGAAACAAACGCTCCTTATGGAGTGGCAAAAAAAATGCTTCTGGTAGCGCTTCAATCTTATAGAAAACAACATGACTTAAATGGGATTTATCTTTTGCCAGCAAATCTTTATGGACCATATGATAATTTTGATCTTGAATCTTCCCACGTAATCCCCGCTTTAATTAGAAAATTTGTAACAGCAAAAAAACAAAATCTTCAAACTGTTGAGCTTTGGGGTGACGGCTCTGCCTCTAGAGAATTTTTATTTGTAGAAGATGTGGCTCGTGGATTTGTTATGGCCACCCAATATTATAATGGGGAAGCACCAGTTAACCTTGGCACACATGAGGAAACAACTATTAAACACTTAGCCGAAACCATACAAGGCTTGACTGGTTACAACGGTAAAATTACTTGGAATACATCGCGTCCCAATGGCCAACCCAAAAGACAATTAGATGTCTCTTTAGCAAAAAAGGCCTTTGGGTTTAGTGCTGAGGTTACATTAAAAGAAGGTTTAAAGCGTACCATCCAGTGGTATGAGAAAAATGATTTATAATTTAATGTCAATTTTTTAGTCGATACTTTTAAAACTCAAAAATTTCTAAATCTCCTCTGAAAACAAACCGAAGATTTTGTTGTGTGTGGAGGTTTTAATATGAAGTTAGTTTTATCTTTGCTTCTGGTTTTGTTTGTAGCCGGTTGCGGGCAAAACTATCAATTTAAACCTACTCTTGGAAATATAATCAATAATCAACCACCTATTGTAGAAAACCCCTTAACAAGTGGCGGCTTTAATTTCACACTGACTGCAAACCAAGTTAGTTTTAACCAAGATGTTTTTGCAACCAACACTATTTCTACTCAATTTAAAATTACAGATCAATTTGGATTTCCTGTAACAACGCTAAATAAAAACCAAATTAAAATTAAAGAAAATAATATTGAAGTAGGCCAGTTTGATTTGCGCCTTGATAACTCCGGTGGAAATAAAACGGCTGATATTGTGGTGGTATTAGATGTGACCACTAGTATGGACCCTTATATAGATGAGCTTAAAAGAAAAATTGGTCGCTTTGTAGATGCCTTAAGCCAAACAAACATTAAAGCAAGGCTTTGTCTTGTAACTTTTGGTGAAAGCACTGAGGATAAGTGTTTAAGCTTTGTTGAAGATATCCCTCAAACATCAAAAAATGAAAACCTAGAGGATTTTATTAATAAAGTAAGTTCAATTGTGACCCATGGTGGTGGCACAGAAATGAATGAAAACCAACTTTTAGCCATGGAAGACGCCGCCACCACAACACCATGGGGAAACCAAGCTCAGAGAGTGGCTATTTTAATAACTGATGCCGCCTTTCACTACGCCCCAGATAATATCGGAGAAGGCCAAAATGTTCCAACTTACAACCGCACCTTAAGTGTTATTCAAAACGCACAAATGCAATCATTTATTATTTCTTTTCCCACTGGCGGATATGATCGCCCCCTTAAGGGACAAGCGGCTATGCCTCGTGCAACCGGTGGAGAATTTTATAATTTAGGTGATATTGTGGGTGGCTTAACGGATATGGAAGAAATTTTTAGAAATATTGCTGCTAAAATTTCGCAAGGTTTTATTGTTGATTATGTTGTTGATGACAACCCATTATTAAACCCAGAGCTTAATATTAACCAAAGAAATATCGCTATAGAAATTATAGATCCTAACTTAAGAGGCACATTAACACTTCAGGCTGTTATAAGTAGCCTCCCTCAAGGTAGACCTCATTACAAAAAAAGATTTAAAATAAGTGATAAAAAAATAGATGCCCAGTCACTAAAAGTTTTTATAAATAGCCAAATGACACAGGTTTTAAGCATTTCAGACACTGAAGTGGAGTTTAATCAAACTCCAACCCCTGGAAGCCAAATTTTTGCCCAATACCTCCTTTCCAACATAAAAGAAAATTTAAACCTAACACCTATGGAGGTAAAACTTAACTTTATACCTAAAACCGTAGAAGTATTTGCTAACGACAAAAAACTAAATTCTAGTGAATATAACTTCACTTTAAATGCTCAAATGCTCCAAATTGAACTTAGTGATAAGTTTTTTGAGAATATTTCGCATAAAGACGAAATTAAAAAACGCGACAAACTTGAATTAAAATATCTAATCAAGTAAGCTTTATCCCGTATATGTTTAAAAAAAAGCGCCGTAGAAGCGTTTGGATTCCTGTAGTAACAGGACTCATCAAAAAAGATGGGAAAATCCTACTAGGCTTAAGGCCGGTGGGTGAAAGTTTAGCAGGAGCCTGGGAATTTCCAGGGGGTAAAATTGAGCAGGGTGAAACCCCGGAAGAGGCCCTCAAACGCGAATTACAAGAAGAAATAGCCATTGAGGCAGAGGTAGGGCCTTTGCGCCTTGTCCACACCCATTCCTATGGGGAACGTGGGGTTTTACTGTTATTTTACGATGTCTCCTTTTGGAAGGGTGAGCCTAAAAGTGTTTACCACCAAGACCTTCGTTGGGCAGCCCCGGATGAGCTTGAAAAAATTCAAATCCCTGAGGCTAATAGAAAAATCCTCACCCAGCTTATTACCATCATAAAAGGTAGCAGGTAGTTTTTGGCAATTATTGACTTATATTTGATTTAGTATCAAACGTGTTTTAGCTGACAACTTATACTAGCTTTTAGTGTCTACAGTGCTTAAATTGCTTATTATCTGAAAATTAACCCCTACAATTACCAAAAACTACCTGCTACCTTTTTCCTTTTTGAGGGCGTCAATAACTTGAGCTTGTTCAGACTCTGTGAGCTCTGGAAAAATGGGTAAAGCAAGGGCACGGTCAGCACAATATTTTGCTTCTGAATAGATATCGCCATAGCCCAGCTCTTTTAAAACAGGCTGCGCAGGAATTGTTTTTGGGTAGTAAATATCTGTGGGAATACCCTTTTCTTCTAAATTTTTTCTTACCACATCACGGTTTTCTATAAGTATTGTGAATTGGTTCCAAACATGGTGGTTTCCGTCAAGCTGTCTTGGTAGCTGAAGTTTTCCAGCTTTCTCTAATTGGCTAAACTCATCACTATAGCGTTTTGCAATCAAAGCTCTTTGTTTAACCCAACCATCTAAATATTTAAGTTTAATTCTTAGATAAGCAGCTTTTGTGGCATCATGTCTTGAGTTCCAACCTAAAACATCATGGGTGTAGCGCACTTTCATTCCATGCACTCTTAAAAGTTTTGCTTTTTCAGCCAATACATCATCATTAGTAGTGACAAGGCCGCCCTCACCAGCACCACCTAAATTTTTTGTTGGGTAAAAGCTTACAGCTCCCATATCACCCATGCTACCCGCACTTTTTGAGGCATACTTAGCTCCAATGGATTGAGCGGCGTCTTCTAAAACAAAAAGGTTGTGTTTTTTTGCAAATGCTAAAATCGCTTCCATGTCTGCACATTGGCCAAAAAGATGCACAGGCAAAATGCCTTTTGTTTTTTTAGTCAATGCCCCCTCAAGTTTTGTAGGGTCTAAATTGTAGCCGTCTCTTTTTATATCAACAAAAACAGGGCGCGCCTCACACAATAAAATGGCACTGGTGGAGGCAAAAAAACTATAAGGAGTGGTGAGAACTTCATCCCCTGGTTTTATGCCCAAAGCTTTAAGTGCCAAAACTAAAGCATCAGTACCAGAGGAACAAGTGATAGCATGCTTTACACCTATGTACTTTGCAACATCGCGCTCAAAAAAGCTCACCTCATCGCCCATGACAAAAGCTTGCTTTTCAAAAATTTTTAAAATAACTGGCTCTACCTCCTCTTTAAGAGTTTGGTATTGCCTTGTAAGATCAAAAAAAGGAAACTTCATTGTAGCCAAAAAAATTCTTCTCCTATAATTTTAAAATATGTCAAAACCACTGCCACAGAGTCTCAGAATCTGCTTTGTTAGTCAAAAATTTCCTATTTTTGACAGAACTGCTGAGTGCGGCTACCTTTGGCCATTAACTTTAAAACTCTCTCAATTGGGGCACCAAGTTGCCATTATCACGCCAGATCAATCAGTGGACCGTATTTCAAAACCACCAGAGCGAGTACAAATTTATAGGCTTACAAGTTTTAGAGACTCAGCCCTTGACCAATTTGAACAGCTACATCTAGAAAATCCATTCGACATAGTGCATAGCGTTGATAATAGTGGCCTACCCATTGCGCTTAATAAAAAACAATTAGGTGTTAATTTTGTAACTGATGTTAAAGGCACTCAACTTGACCAAATTTTTGGCCTATGGGCGCTAGCAGAGGAATCTGTTACTAGCTATTTAAAAACTTCTTTTGCAATTCTAACAAAGTTTTTAAAAAGTTTTTTTGGAGATGACAGAAAACTTTTAAAAAACTCCGACGGTGTTTTTGTTGCAAGTTTGGAGCAGTTTAATATTTTAGAAAGGTATTACCGTTACCCCGCTTTCAGAACCTTTGTCATTCCATTTGGTATTGACGGGCAAACATTTGAACAAAACACATCACCTTCCAAAAATGTATTTTTAGATATAGGTGTACCTGAAGATTATAAAATTATTCTCACAATTACTTCTTTTATTCACTTAGAGGAAACTAAAAATCTTCTCTCTGCCTTTGAGCGTGTAGCTATTAAAAAACCTCACTCCGCTCTCATTATTGTTGGCCAAGGCCCACATCAACAAGAGCTTGAGGCACACATGCTAAACCTTGCTTTGGCTTCAAAAGTTTGGTTTGTAAACCCAACAAATGTAGAAAACATAGATTTAATGATTAAAAACTGTGATGCCTTTGTGAATTTATTTAGTAAGTCCTCAGGTTTTGAACCAACAGTTCTAGATGCTATGGCCGCGGAAAAAATAGTTATTGCCAGTGACATTGGAACCAGCGGACAAGTCATTACAAATGGAGTTGATGGGTATTTGCTAAGGCCCACAGAGATTGCCGCTTTGAGTCGGATTTTACTACAAATTGTTTCTGAACAAATTGATTCTAGGTCCCTTGGGGTTCGAGCACGAGAAAAAATATTAAAAATGTTTGATAATCAAAAAATGGTGGAACAAACTATACTGACATATAAAAAAATACTTATTCAAAGTGGAAGATATAAAAAATGAGCTTTATTAAAAAAACCTCACCCCAAATAAGAACTGCTCTTAAAAGTATTTTAACTCTTTTTATATTTTTATATGCTGCATCTTTAACATTTTCAATGGCTGGGATGGAGCTCTCTGCTTTTGGGATTACAGTTTGTTTTTTACTTTATGTTTTATTTGACTACCTTGCACCCAAAAGAACCCTTGAATGGCACACTATTGGAGCCGAGTTTCCTATTATTGGTTTTTTAATTGTAGCAGCTGTTGGTTTATTTGTAAAAGCGCCTGATCAGTTTTCTTCATTTGGAAGTTTAAGAAATATTTTATTTTTATTTATTCTTACATATTCACTTCAGGTGTTTAAAAATTTAAATAAACTTATTTGGCTTATTTGGACGCTCGCTCTCATTGTAGCGGTTTATGCTATTTGGCAGCATTTTACTGGCATGGATTTGTGGCGAGAAAAAGGCATTAACATGATGGCTAATTCCTTTGGTGGTCAAAATCTGTACCAATCAATTGGCTTTTTTAGCCACCACCTCACTTATTCGCACAGCTTTATGATGATAGCGTGCTTTCCTATTGCGGCATTTTTACTCTCTGCTAAATCAAAGTGGTGGCAAAGGGGTATTTATTTTCTATCCTCAGCAATTTTACTTTTTTCAATTGTTACAACTTATGCCAGAGGCTCTTGGCTAGCTCTTGCAGTAGCTATTCCTGTTATGACGTTATTTGTAAGTAAGAAAAAATTAATCATAGTTACACTTGTTTTTGCCGCTGCTATTGGAATAGCTTTTAAAGTAAATCCAAATATTAAATCACGAGCCATGTCTATTATTGACATTACAAACGTAGATAATAGTGCCAGACGAGCCCTTTGGTCAGCTAATATGACCATGTTTAATGAAAACCCCTGGCTTGGTGTTGGTTACAAACAAAATGAAGGTTTAACCCAAAAATATTTTGAGCAACTGGGAATAACCAGTGATTTTTATGGCCATGCTCATTCAAACTATTTAGAACTTTTAGCAACCACAGGAATTTTAGGCTTTGCGTTTTACATGCTTCTTATCCTTGCTTTTATTCTTATGACAGCACGTCTTTACACATCCATTCCTAAAACCCACTTTTGGCATAAAGTGTTTACCCTTGCCATATTAGGTGCTCAAATAGCTTTTCATGTAGGAGGTCTTACTCAGTGGAACTTCGGCGATGGCGAGGTGCAGCATCAATTCTTTTTCTGGTTAGCTGTTATGAGTTATATGAGCCATCGCTACTACGCTCACATTGTGCCGGACGACAGAAGCTTATAAATATCTAATTTTTCTTAAAAAATCCTTGAATCAGGTTTGTGAAAACGTATCATTAGAGTATGACAAAGGCTGATTTAATTAACAAAATCGCTGAGAAAGCAAATATCACAAGAGTTAAGGCGGAGATAGTTGTAAACACTATTTTTGACTCTATGGTGGATGCATTAATGAAAGATCATCGAATTGAAATCAGAGGTTTTGGCTCCTTTGTTAACCGCCAGTATGATGCCTATCAAGGAAGAAACCCTCGAACTGGTGAAGTGATCAATGTTGAGCAAAAAAAGTTGCCCTTTTTTAAAGTGGGTAAAGAGCTCAAAGATGATGTCAATAAGAAGTAATTCATAAGCCATTTGAATCTAAACAATTAAAACGAACTAATTTAAAGCCTTTTTTCTTTAAACCTGAACTTAGAATTTCTTGCTGACACTTTAAATAAAAATCTGACAAATGCGCTAAAGGGCACATTTTGGCATCATAAACTACATACAGATCCTGGGTTAGCTTTTCTTTTAAATAACCTTGTTGTTTGATTTTTTAAAGCCCTCAAAGTAAATCCGTAATGAATTGGCCCCTTCTAGGCAAGGCATATATATTTTCTCATAATTTGTTTTATTTAAAATAGATTTAATATCAGCTAAACGGCTAAACATATCTTCAGTTCTTAATATTGATAATAAGATAGAAAATAAGCATACAAACACCAAGAGTACTTTTGATTTGTACATTGTTAAAATTTGACAAATTATTAAACCCACAAAAAGACCTGAAAGAGAGAGAATATAACCTGCTAAACTCCACGGTAAAAAAAGAAATATAAAACCAACTAGCCCCACAAGGGAGAGCGTTTGAAGATAATCTTTATTCTTTCTGATTTTATTAAAGATAAGCAAAAACCCAAAAAGTAAAACTAAAAACAACATCACAAAATATGGCTGCTGCATATTTACAAAAAACTTATTAAATGAATAACTGCTTGTGTAACTCCCATGACTTGCAATTTTTTTAATCAAAAAGATGCAAGTTGTGTTCAAAAGAACAAAATAAAAAAGAAAAACAACATTATGTTTAATTTTAAATTTTTCTTTAATAATTAGTAACAGAAGTGCCATTGGGAAATAAATGGCAAATGAGCCTTTTGTCAAATACCCCAAAATACATATTAATGTAACCAAAGCAAAATCTTTTACCTTAGCCTCTGAAATTTTATTTAAATAAAATAAAAGCAAAGCTCCAAAGAACAAAACAAATTTTTCCTGGAGACTTGGATGCTGAAATAAGTCATAGGTATAAGGAAAGCATAGTGCTGCCAATATAATAATATAACGATTTAAATTTAAAATTTTTGAATAAACATGGGCACTAAAAAATAAAACAAGAAATACAATGATGGCATTAAATAAGTAGTAGGAGGTTGGACCAAATAAGTGGCCTACTTGATACAAGATTGCCACTTGCAATGGGTAAAATGGTCTTATCATACCCCAAGCCAAATCATTTTTAAGGTACTCTAAACTATATGAAAGTAAACCATGCAGCTTAATACCAGGTAATATTTGAAACATGTTAACGGCATCATCCATTAAACCAAAAAAAGGTTTAATTCTTAAAATTTGAAATAAAATTATACCGACAACTAATAAGAAGAGGTATTTTAAATTAATTTTAAATTTCATAAATCTAGGCATTTAGCTTCCGCTACTAAAAGGCTTCCAGGAAGAAATCTAAGTGAATTTTCAATTGAGAGTATTTTCTTTGCCATGTTCTTTGAAAGCGGGCTTAAAAATGGTGCCAGAACAAATAAACTATTGATGTTAAGTAAATTAAAACCTGCCGCCTCTAAAAATTTTGCAAGTGCGTTTGGAGTAAATTTACTAATATGTTGCTCGTGGTATTTAACAGGGCTTAGTTTTTCAAGAGCATATTCAATCACTGGCCACATACTTCTATAATTAGGTGTTGTAACAATTATTTTGCCATTAGGTTTTAAAAGTCGTTTTGCCTCAGACAATGTTTTAAGAGCCAAATGAGGATGTATGTGTTCTATTACTTCTATGCATGTAATATAGTCAAAACTTGAATCTTCAAAAGGAAGGTAGGCTTTATTAAAATCAACATTTTTAAAATTAATTGTATTACTGTTAGAACTTGTGACTGTTTTTTTAGCAAATTCAATTTGTGTTGATGCTAAATCCGCCCCAGTAGCATTAATATTTTTTTTCTGCTTTGATAAAACATATAAAAATGAGCCGGGCCCACAGCCCAAGTCTAAAACACTTGATCCATCTGGGATTTTAGCGGCCACATGGGAAAACTTCTCCCAGTGCCAAAACTTTTGTACTGCACCTCCATTTAGCATTTTATCAAAATAATACCCTGAAGGAATTTCTTCGTAATTAAAAACTGAGGTTTTAGCTTTATGTATTGGTAGCATATTTATTTAAAAATAGTTCATAACTTAAAAGGAAACAACCGCATCTTGTTAATATCTTTAATATTAAAAAGCGCCATAAATAATCTATCCACCCCCAAAGCAACACCACTAGAATTTGGCATTCCTTTTTCTAAATAAGTCATAAAGTCCTCATCTATTGGAATCACTTTTTTACCTAAGATCTGTTTCCTTTGTTGATCTTTTACAAACCTTACTCTTTGTTCTTTATAATCTGTTAGCTCATTAAAGGCATTAGCAATTTCAAGTCCATTAAAATAAAACTCAAACCGATCTGCCCACCCATCTTTTGTGAGCTTTGCCAAAGCAGCCTGAGATGGCGGGTAATATCTCACAATCCAAGCCTTATCTTGAGCATTTTGCATAGGCTCAATCTTTTCTATCCACAAACGCATGAAGAGATCATCAAAATCGTCGTTTTGTTGAAAATCAATTTTGCATGCCTCTGCCAGTTCTAATAATTCTTCTTTTGTCGTGCTAGGTGTAAGGTTAAAATTTAAATGCTTTTTCCAAAGCTCAGCCATTTTATAAATTTTTATTTTGGGCTGCCGTTTTTTAAATTTTTTACTTAAAAATAATAATAATTTATTGATATCTGAAATGATCACTTCAGGTAAAGCAGCTGCCCTATACCATTCAAGCATTAAAAATTCAGGCTGGTGATGCTGACTTATTTCCCCATTTCTAAAACAGGTTTTAAGCTCAAATATCTTTTTATGGCCCCTACAAAGTGCCTTTTTTAAATGAAATTCTGGGCTTGTTGGTAAGTATAGGTTTTTTGTAAGTTGACCAAAGTCAAAACGAGTTTCAAAGGGTTCAAGATGGGGTTCAAGACCCGGGCTTTGCACTAAATAAGGAGTCAGTATTTCTGTAAAGTCATTTTTTAAGAAAAACTCTTTAATTAAATGGGTAAATAACCCCCAGTTTTTAATGGTTTTTTGCATTTAAGCCTATTACCACAACGTCTAACTTATTTACAAATGCCATCTCAGAAATGGCACCTTACTATATACCCACTTGTGGCGCTCATTATAGTTGCGCTGGGGCGGTATAAGTGTTGTAAATACCATTAATTGAAATGAAGTATTTATTTATATCCCTTATTTTAGTGGCCCATTCAACTCAAGCTTTTGCCCTACAAAAGCAGCAGGCCTATACGCTATCCAGCAAAACTATGGCACTACCGCTGGCTCCTTATGAAGTTACACTAAAAAGCTCTCTTATAAAAATGCGCCTTTATGATCCAGCTAAATTTTTAGAGTTAAAGAAATCTGAAGAATCTAACGCTGAAGTATACCAAAGCTATATTAATGAGGTTTATGATCTTTTTGGAACAAGCCTTATTACAAAGCATAACCCTAAACTTAGCTTTTATGATCAATTCATGAAAAACTCAAAGATTGACCTAGCTAAAAAGGTAGCCAAGTATGAGATGTATAAAAATATTGAAAAAAACTGGCCTGTTTTAAAAACAACAATTTTTAATGAAGAAGGTGTTGAAAGCTGGAAAGAAGCAAGACGCTTTACCTTAAGAAAGCTTAACGACTTTTTAATCTACTCCCCACAACATCAGTACTCAAAAACACACTTTCTTTTCTTATTTGGCCAAAATTTTATAAGACTTGATAAAGCCACACTTAAAAAGGTTCACATTGGACTTGATATTAACTCAAGACTTGATGCCAATACCCTCCCACCAGAGGCCGCTAATATTAAGCTAAGCGAAGAAGATGAGCAAACCCGCCCCTCTTCTCGCACAACATACCCACAGGCAGATGAGAGCAGCAAAAAGCACCCCCCAAAATCAATTTATGACGAAAATCCTAGCTTACCGGAAGTAGATCCTCTAGAAATATTCTAGAATGAATAAAATTTTAGTAATTCACAGGTACTATAAACATCGTGGTGGGGAAGATGTATTTTTAGATGAAGTTTTAATCCCCACCCTAAAAGAGCTTCCCTCTACCCACATAGAGTTATGCACTTTTAGACCACTAACTAATTTAATAGAAATATTATTTATGTTTTTAGGGCTTGAAAAACTAAGGCCAAGTTATTTTAAAGTTAAAAATATTTTAAAAAATAATAAATTTGAAAGTGTCATTTTAAATAATTTTATTCCCACTTTATCTTTAGAAATTCCAAAACTATCCCGTGCACATGGGGCAAAGGTTTTTTCCTGGGTACATAACTCAAGAATCATTTGCGCCAACGGCCTAAGTTTCGACGGGAAAAACGAATGCTATGACTGCCTATTAAATTCTTCTATGAGTTCTTTTAAGAAAAACTGCCAAAAAAATATTCTTAAATCTATGCTTTATGCATTTATTTATAGAAAAAAGCGCGTTTTAAAATACTTAGATAATATTCATTTTTTACCCGTCTCAAAATTTGCTTCACATTTTATAGATAAAGCAAAAACATTTAAAAAACTAAATAACTCACACATTACAATAGTTCCCCCTTTGAGAGCTCAAAAAGAAGACTTTGCCCCACTGAGCAGCGAGATAGTTAATTTTATTAAAAATTTTAATAATCAATATTATTTATTTGCAGGAAGACTTTCTTATGAAAAGGGTGCGGATAGAATGATTGAATTTGCAAACCAGCTCCCCCATAAAGCTTTTATACTTTCAGGCTCCGGCCCTTTAAAAGACAAGCTTAGAAAAATAGCTCCCAAAAATGTTTTCTTCACACAGTCAGACAGGTTGCAACTGCAAGGGCTTTATAAGTTTGCTGAAGCCCTTATTATTCCATCACGAGTTAAAGAAACTTTTTCTTTAGTTATTGCTGAGTCTGAACCTTTTAAAACACCTGTTGTTTACCCCGAAGGCGGAGGAGCAGAAGAGGCCGTTAATAAATTAAACCGAGCTGGAGTTAAATTATCTGAATTTTCTGGCAAAGTTGTATTTAAAAATGAATCTCAAATGAAAGGATTTGGTAATACTTTAAGTAACACTTTAAAAAACATACTTAGCTTAAATTAATTTTATCGCTGTGTCTGCAAGTGCCATGGCTGATGTCAAACCAGGGGATTCAATTCCCACAAAGTTGATCATCCCAGGATGATCTTTTGAAACTATAAAATCTTTTTCTTTATCATCTGTTGGACTTCTTAATTTGGGTCTAATTCCGCATGTGTCATAACTTAATTCAAAATCTTTAGTACCAAACAGTTTTTCGACCGCATTAATAAACTTTATTTTTTTTTCTTCTTGTGCGCTAAAATCTTCTTTTGAAATGATATATTCCACATCAGGGCCCAAACGGTACTCTCCTGCCATATCAATTGTTAAATGCACTCCAAGGCCTGCATCTTTTGGGTTTTTAACAGGGTAAATGAGATGATTATATTTTTGCTTAGTTCTTAATTTAAAATAATTACCTTTAACAGGATATATTTTGTATTTATTAATTCCAGCTAATGCGGATACTTCATCAGCATACAAACCCGTAGAGTTAAAAACAATCTCACACTCAATTTTTCCTCTTGTTGTACTAACTTTTTGCATTCCATTATTACTTAAACTAATTTCAAAAACTTTTGTGTTTGTTAAAAACATTACATCACGGCTCTCAGCATCTTCTTTAAAACTTTTGGCAAGCTCATAAGGATCAATGATGCCTGTTTGAGAAGAAAACACAGCATTAATAACACCACTTAAATCAGGCTCTTTATTTTTTAACTCATTACTTGAAATTTTTAAAAGCCCGGTGGCTCCTGATTCAATTGCATTTGACAAAAGCTTATCTAGCATTTCTGATTCAATTTCATTTTTAGCTACAATTAACTTTCCAATATTTTTATGGCTTACATTTTTCTTTAAAGCCCACTCATAAAGTAAATTTTTTCCTCGAATACAACTTTTTGCCTTTAATGATTGTGGTGGATAATAAATGCCTGCGTGAATCACGCCACTGTTTCTACTTGTGACACCCTCTGCAATGCGAGGGCCTGCTTCTGCCACAAGAATAGATTTATTTTTAAATTTTCTGCTTAAAGCTGATGCTAAAGCACAACCAACAACGCCTGCTCCAATAATTAAGTAATCAATTTTTATTTCTTCGTTAATGTGGGACATTTAAGCTAGAACAACATTGGGTAGGGCTTTACGGTACCTTCCCCTTGTATCTACTACTAATTTTGATTCTTTTTGAATTAAGTTATAGTCAAAAATATCATGGTCTGTAGCCAATAATACACAATCCATTTCAGAAAGCACTTGTGGGTTTACACTCACGGATTCCATTTTGATTTTTGGTTCATGTTCAGATTCATAAACAGGGATGTATGGGTCTGCATAATAGAGCTGTGCTCCCTTAGCACTCAATAATTTAATCAGCTCTGCAGATGGGGACTCACGCATGTCTTCAATATTTTTTTTGTAAGCCAAACCTAACACCAAAATTTTTGAGCCCTTGACAGCCTTAGCATTTTGATTAAGAGCTTCAACTACTTTACTCACTACCCACTCTGGCATGGCCCAGTTTGTCTGTCCTGCTAATTCAATAAATCTTGTGTGCACTCCATATTCTTTTGCCTTCCAGGTTAAATAAAATGGGTCAATAGGGATGCAGTGCCCACCAAGCCCAGGACCTGGGTAAAATGGCGTAAAACCAAAAGGCTTTGTGGCTGCAGCATCAATGACTTCCCAAATATTAATTCCCATTTTATCTGCCACAGTTTTTAGCTCATTAACTAAGCCAATGTTTACAGCACGATAAATGTTTTCTAAAAGTTTTGTCATCTCTGCAGCTCGGGTTGAGCTAACAGGAACTACTTTTTCAATAACTTGATTGTAAAGTGTTACACCTACTTCTAAGCATGTTGGCGTTGTTCCGCCTACAACTTTTGGGATATTTGTTGTATGAAATTTTGCATTCCCAGGGTCTTCTCTTTCAGGGGAAAATAAAACAAAAACATCTTCTCCCACTTTAAAATTTTGTGCCTCAAGTACACTTACCACTTCTTCATCAGTGGCTCCAGGGTACACAGTGCTTTCAAGGCTAATGACTTGCCCTTTTCTAAAACTGGGTTTTAGAGCATTAATGGTATCTTTTACAAAAGACATATCTGGCTCAAGATGATGATCTAAAGGTGTAGGGACACAAATTATTAAGGCATCCGCTTCATGAGCTAATTTGTAATCAGCTGTTGTTTCAAAGCGGCGCGTCTTGATAGCGACTTGAATTCGCTCACTAGATATGTGCTTTAAATAGCTTTCGTTATTTTTAATTTTTGATGTTTTAAAATCATCAATTTCAAAACCAATAACTTTAAAGCCCGCTTCAACAAAAGAAAGGGCTAAAGGAAGACCTACATAACCTAAACCCACAATGCCTATATTGGCTGATTTTTCATTGATTTTTGTGGCTAATCCCAGCTTTTGATTCATAGAGGCAAGATACGTATTGAGCTTCATTTTTGTCAATGGTATGTTGTGGCTTAAATGAAATTAAGCGTAATCGTACCCGTTTATAACGAAGAAAAGCATTTAAGCGAGGTCATTGACTATCTTTACAATGCCCCCTGCCCTTTAGAGCGCGAATGGATTTTTGTTAACGACTACTCTAAGGACCAATCAGGAGAAATTTTACGTCAGCTTCAACCAAAGTATGGCTATAAATTAATTGAGCACACCACCAACCTTGGCAAGGGAAATGCTGTTATTAATGGCATTACCACTGGCGATATTATAATAATTCAAGATGCTGATTATGAGTATGACCCCAATGACGTACCAGCTTTGCTTGAGCCTTTAATCCAAAACCGCGCAGATGTGGTTTACGGAAGCCGCTTTAAAAAAAATGTTTACCAGGTGCATAGAACCTATCATTACTTTGTAAACCGTCTACTCACTATTTTAAGCAATATGCTATCTGGAATTTACCTCACAGACATGGAAACTTGTTACAAAGCTTTTAGGTCTGATTTATTAAAATCAATGAAATTAACTTCAAGACGTTTTGGAATTGAAATTGAGCTAACAGCCTATATAGCTAAAACTTCTGCCAGAATTTTTGAGCTGCCTATTGCCTACTACCCACGCACACGCTTGCAGGGTAAAAAAATAAACTGGAAAGATGGCGTGGCGGCCCTTATTCATTTGGTAAAATTTAATCTTTTAGTTGATAAAAGCGAGGCTTTCACTCAACTACCAGACCGCTATAATCCCCTGAAGAAGAAAACCCAAAAGGATTACATACGTCACAGCCTATGATTAAAGCAGGTATAATTGGTTTAGGTGTAGGTGAAGCACATATAGCAGGATACCAATCCCATCCGCAGTGTAAAGTGATCTCAGTTTGTGATTTTGATCAAAAAAAGCTTGTGTCTGTTGCTAGAAAATACCCTGGATTAAATACAACTCAAAAAGCTGAAGATGTTTTAAATGATCCACAAATCAGCGTGGTATCAATTGCAAGTTTTGATAACTTTCATTTTGAACAAATTTTAACTGCTCTCAAAAATGGCAAACATGTTTTTGTAGAAAAGCCTTTTGTATTGTTTGAACACGAAGCCCAGCAAATTAGAAAAATATTAGATGCCAACCCTCAGTTAAAGCTTTCTTCAAACCTTATTTTAAGACGCTACCCCCGTTTTTTAGAGTTAAAAAAACTCTTAAATCAAAACGAGTTGGGAATTCCCTATTATATTGAAGCAGATTACTTATACGGCCGCATACATAAAATAACTTCCGGATGGAGAAGTGAAATTCCATTTTATTCAGTTATTTATGGTGGTGGGGTTCATATGGTTGATCTTTTATTGTGGCTTTTTGATAGTAAAGTTTTAGAAGTGAGTGCTTTTGGAAATAAAATTGCCACAAAAAATACTGCATATAAATTTAATGATATGGTGAGCTCCATTTTAAAATTTGAAAATGGCTTAGTAGCTAAAGTTACTGCCAATTTTGGATGTGTATTCCCACATTTTCATGCTGTTTCTGTTTTTGGAACAAAAGGCACATTTAAAAATGGATTTAAACAGGGTTATCTTTTTAAAGATCGTGAATCACAAAAAGCGGCAATAAAAATAAAAACACCTTATCCGGGTGCTGCAAAAGGGGATTATATTTATCAATTTGTTGAATCAATTCTTGGTAAGAAAAAAGCTGACTGCATTAAAACAAATGAAGTTTTTGATGCCATGTCTGTTTGTTTTGCCATTGAAAAAGCCATGCAAGAAAACAAAGTAGTAAAGGTTAATTACATATAATTTGGGGGCCCAGTCTAGTATAATGGTTAGGAGTGCCGTCTAGAAATTATTTAAACTAATTTTATTTATTTGACCTCATCACTTGGCTTCTCTATCATCAATTTTAAGCAAAAATACTAACTTTAATTAAGGAGAGTTAAATGAAAAACGGATTTTTTATTTTAATGTTGTTGTACGGAATAACAAATGCAACCGCGGCAACACCCGCAAAATTGGGTAATTATAGTTTGCTGTCTGGCGCCTATGACTTTTCAGCACCAGTTGTTTCAGATAGGTCAAACCTTGCTGCCGCCACTGCTGGCTCTATTGTTTACGACAGCGGCTCATCAGCATTTTATGGATTGCCTGTAAGTGCTGATCCCACAAATTCTGCAAATTGGATTCCTCTTTCAGGTCCGAGCGGCACAGTTAATGTTGTTAGCTCAGGAGCTACCCGCACTGAATATGTTTATTTTGGCGGTAGCGGTAGCTCAACGGCATCTACAGCATGTGATTCAAGCTCCGGCAGCACATGTACTATTTATAATCAATCTGGTGCAGTATCTAGTGTGGGAAGAACATCAGACGGTGTTTATACAATTAATTTTACAAGCGGAACATTTTCAGACGTTCCATCATGTACATTTAATTTATTTCACCCTGGCTCTTATGGTACCTGCATTTCAACAAATGATAATAGTGCAACTGCAGTTAACCTTGATTGCAGAACTATTTCTGGCAGCCCTTCATACACAGCCACCGCTGTTCAAGCTATTTGTGCTGGACCAAGATAAATTAATAGGCGCACAGTCTATCTGTGCGCCTTTACTAACTCAGCCCCTGACACCTTTTACGCATTGCATAATTATAAGTTTTAAATAGCATTTCTCCTCTGAAATAGGGTACAAAAATCTATTATGAGAAACGTACCCTTTGCTAGACCCATCATTGGTGCTGAAGAAAAACAAGCTGTTGCCAAGGTTCTTGAAGGCGACACTTTAGTTCATGGCCCTGTTGCCAAAGAATTTGAAAAAAAATTCGCTCAATATACAAAAGCCCCGCATGCTATTTCTGTTTCTTCATGTACAGCGGGTTTGCATCTAGCTTATTTTTATTTAGGTATTAAACCTGGCGATGAAGTTATTGTGCCCGCACAAACACATGTGGCAACAGTTCATGCTGTGGAGCTTTGTGGTGGCAAACCTATTTTTGTGGATGCCGAGATAAACACCGGTAATATTGATATTTCTCAAATTGAAAAAGCCATTACTCCAAAAACAAAAGCTCTATCAGTAGTACATTATTTAGGAATGCCTGTGGATATGCCCAAAGTTATGGCTATTGCTAAAAAGCATAACCTTTTTGTGGTTGAAGATTGCGCTTTAGCCATTGGTACAAAATACGATGGTATTCACGCCGGCCTATTTGGCGATGTAGGAACTTTTTCTTTTTACCCAGTTAAACACATCACCACCGCTGAAGGCGGAATGATGATCTTAAAAGACGATGCCATGGCTAAAAAGCTTACCTTTCAAAAAGCTTTTGGTGTGGACCGCACCCCTAGCGAGCGTGTTGTACCCGGAGTTTATGATGTCATCATGCTTGGCTTTAATTACCGCATGAATGAAATTGAAGCAGCTTTAGGAATAGAGCAATTAAAACGTATTGATGGTTTTTTAAAAACTCGTAAAAGAAATTACGAAGCTCTTGAAAAACATCTTAAAGAAGTTGATGAAGTACAGCTTTTCCAATCAAGCCATGGGCCTTTTGAAAGTAGCTACTACTGCCTATCAGTTATTTTAAAAGGTAATTTAAGTAAAAAGCGTACTCAGGTTTTAACATCGCTTAAAGAATTGGGTGTGGGATCAAGTGTTTACTACCCACAAGCGGTACACCAATTTAGTTACTATAAAAATAAATATCATTATGCAGACAATGCGTTTCCCGTAGCATCTCTGATCAGTGACACGTCCGTAGCGCTGCCCGTTGGGCCCCATTTAAATGAGGAAGATGTTAATTACGTTGCTGATAGTTTAAAGCAAGTGATTCAAAAATTAAAAAGAGGTTAAAAAATGAAAGAAAACATAAAAAATCCTAATCCAAAAAGAATAGCCTTAATTGGCGGCGCCGGTTTTATTGGCCATAACCTAGCTTTAGAATTAGCTACTCAGGGACACGATGTTCATGTTATTGATAGCATGTCTGTTAACAATCTTCTTTCTTTTCAATCCACAGTGAGTGAAAACCCAAATCGTGATTTTTATACAAAAATTATTCAAGAGCGTATGGCTTTACTCAGAGAAGCAAAAGTGCCTGTGCATGTGCAAGATGCTCGAGAGTATCATAATTTATCAGCCAAACTTGGCGCCATTAAGCCCCAGGTTGTAGTTTTACTAGCAGCAGTAGCTCATGCAGATAGATCAAACAAAGACCCTTACAGCACTTTTGACCATAGCTTAAGAACTTTAGAAAATGCTTTAGATGCTTCACGTGGTAATGTTGAGCATTTTATTTATTTTTCTTCTAGTATGGTTTATGGAAACTTCCCCGATGGTTTTGTTACAGAAAAAACTCCGTGCGAACCCTTGGGAATTTATGGGGCTCTAAAATTTGCAGGAGAAAAAATTGTTATGGCCTATAATCAAGTGTTTGGCCTTAACTACACCATCATTCGCCCCTCTGCTTTATATGGTGAACGCTGTGTAAGCCGCCGTGTAGGCCAGATTTTTATAGAAAATGCACTTCGAAATGCCGAAATCACTATTAATGGCACAGGAGATGACCGTTTAGACTTTACCTATATACAAGACTTAGTAAACGGTGTTTGTTGTGTGATAGATAATCCTAAATCTAAAAATGAAATATTTAATATTACCTACGGTGAATCTCGTTCCATTGCCCAAATGGCCGATATTTTAAATAAGCACTTCCCCTCAGCTAAAATTAAATACCTACCAAAAGACAAACTCAGCCCAGATCGTGGAACACTTTCAGTAGAAAAAGCGCAAAGACTAATCGGTTATAAGCCATCGTTTCCGCTAGATGTTGGTTTTGTGAAGTATATCGATTGGTATAAATCTATTTCTAAATAATTTATGCTTATTGGAAATACAAATACAGATCAAAAAATTTTAGTCATAGCAGAAATTGGCAACAACCATGAGGGCAGCTATACATTAGCCGAAGAAATGGTAGGACGCGCTGCCGAAACCGGAGTACAAGCAGTTAAATTTCAAACATTTAAAACTGAATTTTTTCAAAGTAGGTCCACAGACGAAGCCAGATTTTCCCGACTCAAATCATTCGAATTAAAATATTCTCAATTTGAAAAATTAAGTAAGCTTGCCAAAAGCTTAGGCCTACTTTTTGGATCTACCCCGCTTGATTTAGAAAGTGCAGATTATTTAAATAATATTGTTGATTTTATTAAAATTGCATCAAGTGATAGTAGTTTTTACCCTTTACTTGAAAAAGTATCCACTTTTAATAAACCTATTATTTTATCCAGCGGCTTGACTAGCCTTGAGCAACTAAAAAAATCAAAACATGTAATAGAACACGGTTTAAAACAAACATCATCAAACAAAGAACTCGCTGTTCTTCATTGCGTAACATGCTACCCTGTTCCACCCGAGCAAGCTAATCTGCGCGCCATTCACACACTAAAAAGCGAATTAGGTTGCTCTATTGGTTATTCAGACCACACTTTAGGAATTGATGCTGCATTGTTAGCTACTGTACAAGGCGCTCGAATTATAGAAAAACATTTCACCATCAATAAAAATCAGTCAGAATTTAGAGACCACAAACTTTCCGCCGACCCCGCAGAAATGAAGATGCTCGTTAAAAAAATAAATAATTTAACCTCTAAAGAAATTATTAATGAAATACCAGGGGCAGATGCCTATTTGGGATCTGGGCAAAAAAATCTGCAGGAGTGTGAATTAGCAAATAGAGCATTAGTAAGAAGATCAATTTCTGCAAAAAATTTTATCAAAGCTGGAACATCGCTAACGCTGGCAGATCTTAGTTGGACCCGACCAGGACATGGCCTACCTCCTGGTGATGAAGATAAAATCTTGGGCAAAACACTTTTAAAGAATCTCAACCAAGGTGAGCAAATCACTTTAGAACATTTAAGGTAACAAGATGTGTGGCATAGCAGGATATTTTGGTACTCAAAATTTAAATGAGTCATCTATTAAAAACTGTTTAAATAAAATGCGCAGGCGTGGCCCTGATTCTGCCTCTATATTCACACATACTAATAAATATGGGAACACAGTATACTTACTACATAGCAGGCTTAATATAATCGACCTAGACGACAGAGCAAATCAACCTTTTCACATGGGTAATCATGTTTTAGCATTTAATGGTGAGCTCTATAATTACCTAGAACTTAAAGCTGAGAACGAAAAAAATAATTTTGAATACCAGACTCTATCTGACACCGAAGTATTAATTCACACCCTCATTAGAGATGGCGTTTCGGGGCTAGATAAATGCGAGGGAATGTGGGCCTATGCGCTTTATGATAAGAATGAGGGCACTTTACAATTAAGTCGTGATCGTTTTGGTGAAAAACCGCTTTATACTTATACAGACTCAACTGGTGTTTACTTTGGGTCAGAAGTTAAATTTATTTTTGAACTACTTAATAGAAAACTTCCGTTAAATTATAATCACTTAAATCGTTTTTTAATTAATGGATATAAGTCTTTGTATAAAACAAAGGAAACTTTTTTTGAAGGGTTAAAAGAAGTAGATGCGGCATCAGTACTAAAAATATCAGAAACAGGAAACCAACATACTGAAAAATACTGGAAGCCTTCATTTCAACAAAATGATGACTTATCCTATTCAGAAGCTGTAAAGGGCGCAAAAGAGGCTCTTATTAAATCTATAAAATTGCGCCTTCGCGCAGATGTGCCCTTGGCATTTTGTATGAGCGGGGGTGTTGATTCAAATTCTTTAATTTCAATTGCTAAAAATATTTTTAATTATGACGTACATGGTTTTACAATTACAAATACTGACGCGCGCTATGAAGAACAAGATATGATTGATTATGCTGTTAAAGAATTAGGCGTTAAGCATACCTCAATCAAGCTTGATACAAAAGATTTTATACCAAGACTTAAAGAGCTCATTAAGCAGCATGATGCCCCCGTTTATACAATCACTTATTACACACATTGGCTTCTCATGGAGAGCATCAAAAAACATGGCTACAGGATTTCTATTAGTGGCACCGCCGCCGATGAAATTTACACTGGCTACTATGATCATCAATTAGCTTATCTTTACGAAATCTACAATACACCCGAATATGAGCAAAGTCTTGCAAACTGGAAAACCTACATAAAACCAATAGTTCGTAATCCCTTTTTACAAGACCCTGAAGCATTTATCAAAAACCCCAATATGAGAGATCATATTTATTTAGACTCACATGAGTTTTCTTCATTTTTATGCAAACCTTGGGAAGAAGAATTTAAAGAGAAAAAGATTACTCATGATCTTTTACGTAACCGCATGCTTAACGAAATTTTTTGCGAAACTACACCCGTTATTCTCCATGAAGACGACCTTAATGCTATGTACTACTCCATCGAAAATAGGTCCCCCTTTTTAGATAGATCTTTATTTGAATTCTGCCATACCATCCCTTCTAAATATTTGATCCGCGATGGGATGGCAAAAGCAATACTTAGAGATTCCATGAAAGGAATTGTTCCAGAAAAAATTATAACCAACAGACGTAAAGTGGGCTTTAATGCACCAATTTTTGATTTGCTAGATGTTAAAAACCCTGAAGCAAGATCCTATCTTTTAGACGACAGTCCTGTTTTTGATTTTATCAAGAAAGATAAAGTAGAGAATTTAATTAAAAATTCAGATCTAGGTAATAGTAAAAGTAAGTTTTTATTTAATATTTTAAATACCAAAATCTTTATAGAAAGTTTTTCATAATGGTTTATTGCACAAAGTGTGTAACTCCCTCAACAAGACCCAATGTCGTGATTGATGAAAATGGCGTTTGTAGTGCTTGCAGAAACTATCAAACACGTCCAAACATTGATTGGAATAAAAGAAGTAAAACCTTTGCAGATGTCGTTAGCAATGCCAAATCAAAAAGTACAGGCTATGATTGTCTTATTCCTGTAAGTGGAGGAAAAGATAGCACCTGGCAGGTGGTAAAATGCTTAGAGGCTGGACTTAAACCCTTAGCCGTTACCTGGAAAACCCCAGGACTCACCGAAGTTGGAAGAAGCAATTTAGAAAATTTAATTAATCTTGGTGTTGACCATATTAATTATCAAATTAGCCCAAAAGTTGAAAAAAAATTTATGTTAACTACATTTGAAAAGGTCGGCTCTAGTGCAGTACCTATGCATATGGCTATTTTTAATATTCCGCTTAGAATTGCCCTAAAGTTTAATATTCCACTTGTAGTTTGGGGAGAAAATTCTGCGTTCGAGTATGGCAATAGCGAAGAAGAAAGTACGGGCTTTAAACTTAACTCTGCGTGGAGAAAAAAATATGGAATGACCCATGGAACAACTGCTGAAAATTGGATCTCAAAAGATATCACATTAAAAGACTTGACTGCGTATCGTGAAGTTACTGATCAAGAACTAGATGACAATGGCATATTAGCAGTTTTTTTAGGTTACTACTTCCCATGGGATCCAGCAGAAAGCTATAGGGTTGCAAAAGAAAGCGGCTTTAAAAGCCGCCAAGAGGGACCTAAAACTGGTTATTATAATTATGCTGATATTGATGATCATTTTATTTCAATACACCACTATTTAAAGTGGTATAAATTTGGTTTTACTAGAATTTTTGACAACCTCTCTCTTGAAATTAGAAACAAAAGACTTTCTAGGGATGAAGCCATAAGTATTATTAAAAGCACGGGAGATCAAACTCCCCATGAAGATATTGAAAAGTTTTGTAATTTTGTAGGGATTTCTAAGCAAAGATTTTTTGAAATATGCGAAACTTTTCGTAATCATAAAATATGGACAAATAAAAATAATATATGGCAAATTAACAACTTTTTAATTTCTGATTGGGCATGGGATAAGTGTGA
Source organism: Oligoflexia bacterium (assembly GCA_016715815.1). GTDB lineage: Bacteria > Bdellovibrionota > Bdellovibrionia > JABDDW01 > JABDDW01 > JADJXN01. The sequence goes on along the minus strand of JADJXN010000001.1, from coordinate 147,067 downwards.
TAAATATGGATATTAAAACAATTAATCCTCCGAGAATTTTTGAAGTAGGTTTTGAGCATAAAATTAAAATGTCTGATTGTGCAAAAATTAAATTAAATACAAATGAGCAAGTGACCTTCTTAACTGATACTAACGGCGAATATGATGTAGCAAAAAAAGACTGGGGATTTTATGCCACCCCATCCCTCAATGGACGTTTGGCTCAATTTAAATTAAGACCTGCTTTAGTTAAAAATGGAGAAAATCGTTTTTTTATCTTACTTGTTGAACAAGGCAAGGAAAACTTGTTTTATAGCTATATAGAAGTTGAAAACATGCAAATTGTATCTTGGCTGGATACCACCGAATCCCTATTAAAGCTTGAAGAAAGTTTAAAAAATGAAAAATAACTTTCCCACAAACCCTTGTCTTTTTTGTAATTCTATAAATTACAAAAAAACGTTTGAGTATAATAATCGCCCTCAAGGGGAAATTAATTTTCATAATACCACCCATTATTTTCGGGAAATATTTCAGTGCCAAGTATGTTTCCACTACATTTCAGTTCACAATATGGATCTAAGTAATCTTTATTCAGGCCAATATGTAGATTCAACATATAGTGGTCAAGAAGGTTTAAAAAAGACTTTTGATCGCATTATTGCTTTAGCCGCAGACAAATCTGACAACTACGGCAGAGTAAAAAGTATTAATGATTTTGCATTTAACTTTTTTGAAAATAAGAAAAACCATACTATTTTAGATATAGGCTCTGGCCTGGGAGTTTTTCCCTATGCCATGCAAAAACTAAATTGGGAATGTACTGCCTTAGACCCCGATCCAAGGGCATGTGAGCATCTTAAAAATACAGTGGGCGTAAAGTCAATTTGTGCTGATTTTTTAAAGGCTGAAGATATAGGCCAATACGACTGCATTTCTTTAAATAAAGTTTTAGAGCATGTAGATAATCCAATTAAAATGCTTTCAAAAGTTAAAAAATACCTAAAACCAAAAGGACTAATCTATATTGAAGTTCCTGATGGAGAACAATCTGAACTAGATGGCAAAGACAGAGAAGAGTTTTTTATTGATCATCTTCATATATTTAGCCTTACCTCGCTGTGCTTACTTGCAAAAAAATCAGACCTAACCCTTTTAAACCTAGAGAGACTAAAAGAACCCAGTTCTAAATATACTCTCAGAGCTTTTCTTACTCACCATGGTAGTGGTAAACATACTTAGCTGATTCAAAAGTAAATCCATTTTTTTCATAAAAATTTAGCGATGGTATATTAGCGATTTGCGTGCCTACAGACATTAATTTTATATTATTATCCTGTAAGGCGTTGGATATCATTTGCGATCCCAATTTTAGTTTTTGAGCTTTAGGGCTAACAGCAATTAAGTCAATAATCCAATGCCCCTGGCCTTTATCTATAAGTAGTAAAAACCCCAGTATTTTACCCTCAACTTGCGCAACAACCATTTTTTGGCCGCGCGTACCACTAAAAAACGATCGGCACCACTCAAGTTTTATTTTATTTGCCATCTCTTTGTTAAACATTGGATCTAAATGGAATCTGGAGTACAAAAAACTATCTGAGGCTACTTGCAATACCCCATCTTGGTGCTCCGGTCCCGCATAAAAACAAACTTCTGGCTTTATATTATGCTTATAGTTTTGCGGCTCTAGTTTTAATTGAACATTTGTGTCTACAAGATAAAAACCAAAACGAGACAATATCTTTGCTTTCTCTATTTCCATAGTTTGTATTTTTGCATAACAAAATATGTTTTTTTCTTGTAGACAAGCGGGCTCACTAAATACTTCACCAAATAGAGATAGATTATAAGCTTTTTTGCCTAATATCTTTGATAACCATATATCTTCAACATAATTTTTATTCATACTACCTGCATTTACTTATGCTTATAAAAAGCTGTCAAAATAAATTCTTTATGTAGGCACAAAGCCCCCCTTTTTAATGCTTCGCATTATATGAGACGACTTCGTGTTTTGTTGCATATTATAACTTGACCGTCTCAAAGGGATGGGGCATTAAAAAGCAAGGAGATATTATGGATCAGGAACTAGTTCGCAGGATTACCCCTATTTTTAGACAAGTATTAGACACACCCGATCTTGTGCTTACAAGAGAATTAGATGCTACGCTTGTACCCAATTGGGATTCACTTAATCATATTTCATTAATTATAGCCCTTGAAGAAGAACTGGGATTAGAGTTTGATACCGAAGAACTTGTTGGACTAGCAAATGTAGGCGAAATGGTAGATTTTATTAGTAAAAAATTAAAAGTAAGAAATGGAAAATAATTTAATAAGACATGAGCTCAGAGATCTTACGTTAGAATCCTTACATGAAGGAATGTCAGCTAAGTTTGATATCACAATAACTGAAAAAGATTTTCAATATTTCTCAGAATTTGCATACGATACAGCCCCTGTCCATAATAACTCAAAAATAGCTTCGGAAATGGGATATCCAAAACCAATTGTATATGGCTTTATGGTATTTAGCCGCTTTTCTGGATTACTTGGCATGGTATTGCCGGGCCCACGGACAGTTATACATACTGCTCACTACGCAATGAAAAAGCCGGTCTTTATTGGAGATAAACTCACATATTCTGTAGAGGTAAAAAAAATTGTGAAATCGGTAAAAGCAGTTATTTTAGATTTAAAAGTCTTTCGAGACAATGAAATGGTCTTAAAAGGCGAAACACAATGTGGCTTTAATAGGTAGTAACAAATGGAAAACATCAAAGATTTACTTAGAAAATATAATGAAAGCTCAGATTTCTTAACTTTGCAAAAATGTTTAAATGAATTTTCTCAGCTAACACTAAATAAGCCAACTCAAACAAATCTTATTAGCCAAAGAATAGCTGTTCTTTCAAACTTCTCAACTCAGTTTATCTGCAAATCACTTAAACCAAGTTTTTTAAACCATAATATATGGCCAGAAATATATGAAGATGAGTATAATAGCTGGGAAATTTCAACTCTAAAAAGTAGTAGCGCTCTATACCAATTTAAACCAGATATTATTCTTTTTTTGTTTAGCTCTATTCAATTAGCCTACAATGGCAGCAACAACCCAGCAGTAATATCACAACGAATAAGTCAAGCAGTTACAATAACACAACAAAACTCCAACGCTAAAGTTGCTATTACTCTCCCGGAACCACTTGAAGAAGAGCGCACAAAAAATTCATGGGCTTTTGATTGGAGGCAAAAACTACTCGAAGCTTTAGCACATGATTTACCAAAAAATTGCGAACAGATATCAATAGACCCCCTTGTTAGACAAATTGGTAGTAAATCTTGGTACTCTCCTCGATATTATGTAAGTTCAAAATTGCCTTTCCACCCCAACCATACAAAACTATTTACAAATTTTATATCAGATGTTTTAACTGAACTTATTACTCCAAAAATTAAACTTATTATTACTGATCTAGATAATACATTGTGGGGCGGAATAGTAGGAGAGGTAGGCGCAGACCAGGTAGATTTAAATTACCAAGAAAAAGGTTATGGACACTTACGTTTACAAAAAATGCTTCTAGATTTAAACCAAAGAGGTGTTCTACTAGCGATAACAAGTAAAAACAACTACGCAGATGCCATTGAAGTCTTTAAAAAAAGACCCGAAATGATACTAAAAGAAAATCATTTTTCTGCAATAAAAATTAATTGGGACTCAAAGTCTAAAAATATTGCCAGCATACTTAATGAACTAAATCTTTCTACAACTGGTGTTGTTTTTCTTGATGATATGCCGTTTGAACGAGAAGAAGTTCGACAATCCCTACCAGATATTATTATTCCTGAATTAGGAAAAGATCCTGTAATCTGGGTAGACACGCTACTTGATACGGGACTTTTTTTTAAAGCCACATCTACTTCAGGAGATTTATCTAGATTAAATCTTTACGACGTTGAAAAGAAACGCCAAAGTGAGAAAACTAACTTTAAAAGTACCGAGGAGTTTCTTTCTTCTTTAAACCTGGTATTAAAAGTAAAAAATTACTCGGAAAATAAAAATAGAGTTTTAGAATTAATATCAAAAACTAACCAGTTTAATCTCACAACAAAACGACATAATTTAATGCAGCTCGAATCTATGCTTCAACAAGGTGGGGAATGTTTTGTTTATGAGCTTGAAGATAAGTTTGGCAGCTATGGCATTATTTCTGTCCTCATAACAATGCCAGACGGAGTGAAAAATTGTATTATTGATACCTGGCTAATGTCATGCCGAGTAATTAACCGCAATGTAGAGCATGCTGTATTAAGCCACGCCATTAGTAAATTGAAAAAAAATAATGTCCTTACAATTAAAGGTGAATATGTACCAACTGCAAAAAATATTATTGCAAGATCTCTTTATGAAGATCTTGGATTTAAATTGATAGATCAATTTGGAGAAAAAAAGCTTTATGAGCTTAATATTTCCAGATCAGAAGTTAACAATAAACTAAAGCATTTTTGTAAAATTGAAGAGCCCGATGAAAAATAAATTAGAAATAAAAAGATTTAATGAATTGCTTAATAAGGTCATTTTACCAGCAGATAAGGTGATATTGATTTATTCTGGCATATGGACTTTTGGGCATCGATTTAAACTCCCCCCCACTGAGGTAGCTAACTCAATACTCAATGGAATAGAGGAGGTTGTTGGCCCACACAAAACTATTATGCTACCTACCTATACCTATGTTTATAATAAATTAAGAAAGTATGATGTACTCAAAACAACACCAGAAACCGGAATTTTGCCGAAGCTTTTTCTTAAACGCAGATCTGTCCAAAGAACAAAAAGTGCAATAAGCAGTTTTGCTGTGAAAGGCCCCCTTACCGAGACACTCGTGCCTATTATGGGAGAATCCATTTGGGGAAAAGGTAGTCTATTAGAATGGATGGAAAAACAAAACATACGCATCATAACACTAGGTTTGCCGTGGGCACTTTCGTGTGGTTATCTCCATCGAATCGAAGAGGTTGCACAGGTTCCCTATAGATATTATAAAAAATTTCCTGGGAAATATGTGAATGAAAAAGGAATTGAGTCAGATTGGGCGGAAACGATGTATGTTCGTCCGTTAAACGTGCCAAGCTTATTTAAATGGAATATTGTAAGTGACTTAATGGAGAGAAGAGAGCAACTACTTAGTGGATCTGAACCAGGCATTAAAATAGAATCATGTCTTTCCCAAGATTTGATGAAGGCAGGTCTTGATCTTGTTGCCAGCGATCCTTATGCACTTGTTTCAAATACTGCTATAGTTCGCGAATGGGTTGAAAATGGCGGGAAAAAAAGAGAAATTGAAGAATTGGAGAAAAATATATTATGAACTACACTATTAGTGATTATCCTCAACTAGCTAGCATTGAAAAATATTTTGCAAAAAAATTTCCCTACTTTTCTAAAGTCATCTCCAAAAGGTTCAACGAATTTGGTGAAAAATGGGCTTTGTCCTTTGAAAAGGAATTGGAAGTATTTTTTTCCAATGATGAGCAGCGCCTTCAAAAAGCAAGTCATGGCTATGGGTTATTTGCGCTGGATGGTTTACGCCTTCAAAAAAAGTTTGATAAAACCCTTCAATATATTGCCAAACGCTACGAAGACGTTAAAGGAGAAGTTTATTTAAATAGAAGCTATATGTTTGATCTCTACCTGCCGGGTATTTTGCTATCACATTATCTTTGGCCGCATCACTATAACCAAAAATTATGGTTTCAAAATAAATTTATACCACTCATTAAATCTCAAAACGTCAAAACTTACTGTGATGTAGGTGTGGGAACTGGTTTTTACTCAAAGGAAGTATTACTCAATATGCCCGCAATTAAAGGTGATGGCTACGATATTAGTGAGTTTTCTTTAGAGCATACTAAAATGCTGATAGATCGTTGGGGCTTTGGGGATCACTATAGATGCCATGTTCAAGATATCATTGCCAATCCCCCTACTATTAAGGCAGATTGCGCAATAAATGTAGAAGTACTAGAGCATCTTGAGGATCCAATAACCTTCCTTAAAGCGCTAAGAAAGATGGTAAAAGATGGGGCAATGGCCTTTATTACGGCCGCCATTGATGCACCCAATATGGATCATATCTATCTTTATAGAGACCTTGATGCAGTTGCAAAAGAATTAAAAGCTGCAAATTTTAAGGTTATCGATGCAGAAAATTTCCCCGCCTTTACAGATCCCAAGCCAGGAGAAACGGTACCACAAAATGGATCGTTCATAGTTCAAGCCATTTGAAAATATTAGTATTCTCTCCAAGTAATGCTATTTGGAATTGGGCCTACCCAACTGCACTTGTTGCAGAGTCCCTGCAAAAAAGTGGCGATAGTGTATGGTTTCTTACCTGTGATAAGGAATATTCAAAATTTTGCATGGCTCAAGCTGCTTCTGGAGTTAAATTTAGCAGTACTCCGTCTGAAAAAGATGTGATTTGCGACTTATGCATATCTCAGCGTGATCTTATTGCCAATAAGCTGAACCTTAATAAAATTCATATTAATGACTTTATCACCCATGCAGAGCGTGATTCGGCCAAACAAATGGCAAATAATGCAAATGTAGAAAATCACAAAAAATTTTTGATTGCCGATGTGCCCGTAGGGAAATTAGCTATGTTTGAAATGATAATACAAAACAAAAAAAAATCACTCACTTTCTCAGATGAAGAATTAACCCTTTATCAAGAAATTTTATTTAATGTTATTAAAACAGTTACTGCATTTGTTAAAGTACTAGAGGATATTAAACCTGATGTTTGCATAATAGAGCACACCGCTTATTCTTATAATCGCGCATGCCAAACGCTTTCAACATTACATAATATTCCCGCCTATTGCATTAACGGAAATTCTTATAATAACGCTCATTGCTTTGAACTTTTAACCATTGCCAAAGATGATCCCATTATGTTTGTTCAAAATTATTTAAAAGCATGGCCAAATGTAAAACATATTCCGATTTCTATTAGCGAAGCCACTTATGTTACTGATCACTTTATTTCTTTGTTAACCGCCAGAGGACATGTTTACTCTGCAGCAAAAAAGCATCATGCATGGTCTATCCGAAGTAAATATGGAATAAAACCTAATCAAAAAATTTTACTTGCCACTACAAGTAGCCCGGATGAAATATTTGCCACAGAAATGGTAGGTAATTTTGCATGGAATACAAAATCAGATGTTTTTGAAACTCAAATTGAATGGCTAAGAAATCTTTTTCAATTTATAAAGACCAGACAAGATTTATTTCTTATCGTACGCGTGCATCCGCGCGAATTTATGCCAGGGCAAAATGGTGAAATTTCTGAGCATGCAAAAGCACTTCAAGCTGAGTTTAAAAGTATGCCAGAAAATGTTGTTATCAATTGGCCCACTGACAATCTATCTATTTATGACTTAATGGAAGAAACTGATGTTGTTTTAAACGCTTGGTCTACTGCGGGGTTAGAAATGACCTATTTTGGTATACCAGTAGTTGTTTATTGTGGTCACATGCTACTTTACCCAGAAGACCTTGTATATTCTGCAAAATCTAGAGACGAATATTTTGTGCTTATTGATAAAGCTATCAATAATGGCTGGAACTATCAAAGAATTTTACGGGCTTATAGGTGGTGCGCCACCCAGCATCTTTATGTTTCTGCAAACATCTCTGATAGTTTTTCCTATAACCTTCTTGCTAAAAAGCCATTTGGATTACGGCTCTTAAATAAGTTAGGTAGCTTTATTGATCCCTTGTTTAGAGAAAAAATGCAAATTAGTACTAGAGCCAGTATTTTAAAAAAAATTGACAAAATAAGAAGCTTATTATTACTTAAGAAAAATACATTTCTGGATGTAGAGGTACCTAGCCCAAATAGTAGTTTAAAAAATGAAGAACAGGCAATTAAGTCTGAGCTTAGACGCCTCTACAAAAGCATTTATGGTACTAATAAACAGCCAGCACAAAAAAATGGTCTGCAATTCAAATTATGGAACTTTTTATATGCGTCGCATTAGTGAGTTAATTTTTAACTCCTGCTATTATCGCTTTATAAATATTTTTTCTTTAAACATTTTTGATAATACCTTTAAGAATATAAACCATGACGGATACTAAAAAACTTGAACAATATTTTGATCGCCTTTGGCCCCTGTGCAGAAGCATAACAGGCAAGGACCACCTAAAATCACTGGATATACTTTCAGAACTAATACCCCTTACTTATTTAAATTTTGAAACTGGCCAGAAAGTTAATGATTGGTTTATACCAAAAGAATGGAATGCTAGAGATGCTTATTTTATTGATCCTAGTGGAATTAAAAGAGCTTCCTTTAAAGTTAACAATCTTCACTTAGTTAACTATTCAATACCTTTTAAAGGGAAAATAAGCTTAAGCGAACTAAAAAAGCATATTTATTATATTCAAGAACAACCCCAAGCCATACCATATATAACTAGTTATTATAAAGAGCGATGGGGCTTTTGCCTTAGCTACAATGAATTTATAGAATTACCCGAAGGCGAGTATGAAGTATTTATTGATACAGAATTAAAACCAGGAAAACTAGTTGTTGCAGAAACTCTTCTTGAAGGGGAATCAAAAAAGGAAATTTTGTTTTCTACATACTTATGTCATCCCTCATTAGCAAATAACGAGTTAACTGGGCCACTTGCTCTTAGTTTTTTGTACGATAGGCTTTCAAATAAAAGCAAACGACATTTTACTTATAGATTCGTAATTTCTGTAGAAACTATCGGCACCATTGCTTACCTTAGTCAACGAGGAGAGTATTTAAAAAACAATATGATTGCAGGTTATCAAATGACTTGTCTGGGTGATCCGGGAAAATTAACCTTAAAAAAATCTAGAAGTCAAAATACTCTTGCTGAAAGAGCAGCTCTAAAATATTTTGCCGAAACAAATACTCCATTTAATATAGAGGAATTTGATCCAGGAAACGGTAGTGATGAAAGACAATATTGTTCTCCAGGTTATGATTTGCCAATGGCCTCTTTAATGCGCACCATGTATGCACGATATCCTGAATATCATACCTCATTAGATAATAAGAATTTTATTTCAATGGCATCCTTAGCCGAATCAATAGATGCTTATGAGAAAATTGTTGAATGCATTGAATCTTCTGAAATTTATCTTAACAACTTACCATATGGTGAGCCCAATTTAGGCCGGCGAGGTCTTTATCCAACACTTGGGCTTACAAATGAAATAGATAATCAAACAAAATCAATTATGTGGCTACTAAATTACTGCGATGGCAAGCACGAACTAGAATACATCTCTGAAAAAAGTAAAATAAATTTAAATTTTCTAAAAGACACAGTTAGACATTTGGAAAGCCAAAATATTTTGACAAAAATATAAAATTAGTTTTATGTAATTTCAAATATTCTATCTGCGGCGGCAGCAATTGATCCTCTATGGGTTACAGCAACAATTGTTAATAGTCCTTTTAAATGCAGCAGTGTTTTTACCAAAGATTCTTCAGTTTTTTGATCTAAATTAGATGTAGCCTCATCCAAAATTAAAACGGATGGCTTTCTGAGAAGTGCGCGTGCCAAAGCCAATCTTTGCTTTTGCCCAGCTGAAAGTCCTTGACCATGATCAGTAATAGAATGCTTTAGACCTTTTGGCAAATCAAAAATAAAACCACACTCAGCCAGCTTCAGACTTTCATCAATTTCATCTTGTAAGGGCACTCTATCTAAACCATAAAGTAAATTTTCTTCTAATGTGCCCTCCCGCAGATAACTTTCAGTACCCACATAACCAGTACTTTTTAGTAAACTACTTTGCTTTTCTAATTGGCTATATGTAGCGGAATCCGCTTCAGATACTATCTCAATATTTCCATCTACAGGCTTAAGTAAGCCTAGCAATAAATTTAAAATTGTAGATTTACCTACTCCAGAAGGACCAACTATTGCCAAAAATTCTCCAGGCTTAATGTTTAAATTTAAATTACTAACCACCTTTTTTTCTGCTCCAGGATAACTAAAATTCACAGATTTAAGGTTCCAACCAAGCCGCCCTCTAAATCTAAGTACACCATTATTCTGTGATGTATTTAGATTGTGTAAAGGCAAAACATGCTCATACCACCATTGGTACATTTGTTTTGTTTGTGGCCAGTAAAATAATTGACCAGAAAAGCATTTCACTAGCTCTGAAAAATTTTGGGCAAATCTTAAAAATAAATAAAAATACGAAAGCAAGACTGAGGCTGCCATTAACTTATACTTAACAGATAAAAATGTAATAGCACAAAGCAGTACTGTTCCAAGCATTTGTGGCAAAACATATTTAAATCCAAATAATTTTTGATATCTAATATTTAAACTTAATGTTCTATCTAAAGACTCTACTACTCTTTCCTCCTCTTGCTGACCAGTGCCATAGATTTGGAGAAGTATTAAATTTTTCATATTAGCAACAATTCTCTTATTTATTCTTTCTAGCTCGGCAATAAACTCTTCAGCCATTTTAGAAATTTTGTGATTAAGTTTTTGAAAACCAAATCCAGCAAATACCAATATTAAGGTGGCTACAAGTGTAACTATTGGGGACAAATAAATAAGGCCCAGCCATAAACAAATTACGACTGGTACAAATAAAAATAGTTGTTGCACTTGTGTATAAAATTGGCCCACAGTAAGACTGTTGTCATTAAACAAAGTAAAGAGTCGACTAAGTGCTACTTCATCACTATTAAAAGCCCATCTAATTAGCCTACGTCTTTGAAAATCTCTTTGAATTTCAAATGATGAAGAAGTTAAAAAAGTTTGAGCCCATGTCAAAAAGCCCTTAAAAACTCCTAGAAAAAATATTAATACAAGCGTACCAAATAGTGAAAATTGCTTGAAATACTTAGGAAGAACGCTTATTCCCTCTTTAAGAAGATCAATTTTTATTAAAAAAAGTTGAAGAACGTATGCAAATACAAATTCAACCAAAAAGACAGCAACGCCAACTATAGTACCTATCAATAAATAACGAAGAGTTACTGGGCCAGTAAATTGTATTAAAAACTTAAAATGCACTAAAAACTTCTTAATCATTTTCGATCCATACTCTACACCATTAATAACTAAAGGGCCATCAATAAGCCCATGCAAAACCACATAATGACACTGTTGTGCGGGGACTCAATACCTAGATTAAAAAGACTACTGATAAGGCTTAAAATGGGAATTAAAATTAAATACTTATTCATTATGGCATTTGAAATCCCTCGCGAATGTACCCACCACTTGAATAAATATATAAGCAATAGAACCAGCCCAATAGGTCCCATTCTGGCTAAAATAGTCAAAAAAGAATTGTGCGCTCCATTGACTGGGGGCGCTCCAATCTCATTAAAATACCCACCAACATTTTTAAAGTTAGGTTCAAGGTAAGACGGAGTCTCAGGAATAAAGCCTACACCTAAGAGGGGGCGTTCTAACCAATCTAATACCGTTTGCTTCCATACAAATGTTCTAAACCGTGCATTAAATTTTTGCTCCCCTGGGTAAACATCATCTCCATGCAGAGCTGCCTTGTAAAAATCGTTTTTAGTATTTGTAATAAAATCTTGGCCGTCCATATGATTACTTAATGCAACAGCTGCAAAACCCGCTAAAAATACAAAATTTAAAAAACAGACAATAAAAATGGTGCGCTTGATTGATTTTTTAAAAAATAAAAAAGGCAAAATTGTTGTACAAAATGCTACTTGAACAAGCCCTGTGCGCGAAAAAGACTCACCCCACATTTTCCAGAAGGGAGTGAAAAGTATAAGCGAAATGCCCGTAGCATACAGCCAATGCTTTTTACCTGATAATGATAAAAAATATAAAATAGGTACAATTAAAATTAAGCCAAGAAATGACCCAGGCAATGCATACCCCAATATATTAATTAAGTGATTAATAATATATGTTACCACTACACATAACAAAACAAGCGTGGAATACATTGGATTTATTTTTTGGGTCATAAAACCAATAAATGTCCAAATTACTGGAAATACAAAAATAATGGAATGCTGGGCTACTCTATTAAATGGAGTGGCTTTAAATTCAGGTGAAAAAAAGTCCAGCAAGAGCAAAAAACTGCCATATAAAAAATAAAAAACTAAGTACTTATTTTTTATAAAATATTCTTTAATTTTTAAAAATTTAATTTGCTTAAAATTAATTAAAAGCCAAACAATAGCAACTACTTCTAGGATGTAAATTCCAAAAATCTCATACTTAACAAAGGCTCTACTAAATATAATTACGCCCCAAAAAACCAATGAGATTAAAATAAAATTAATAAAGTTCATTTTACCTTTTGATATAGCCCAATCCAGCCATCGCGCTTGGCAATAAGCCCGCATGTTAGTAAGGCGACGTAGGCACTCATGAGTTCTAATAATCTGACAATGGGTTTATACCATGTAAACACATACTGAGATCTGATGTTACTAAATCTAAAAAAGCTTTTTCTAAATTTAATGTTTACTAATTGAATTTTATTTTTAGAGTAATATTGAACTTGGTCAGTAGAGCCCCCAAAAACCATACTTATTCCCATTGGGCTGTAGGGTTTAATATGGTCAAAGTCGTTATAAAAATAATTGGTCATTAAGGGGGTTGAAATAATTAATTTACCCCCAACGGTTAATCTATCAAGGTAGCAGTCCATAAAATTTAATAAGTCTTGTGGCATAAAATGTTCAATAATATGGCACATTAGTATGACATCATACACCTCGCTATTATTTTTAAACTCGTTAACAGTAAAACAATTTAAACCAAGGGATTTATTTTTTTGTACAATAGCTTCATTAACTTCAACGCCTACGGCATCATATCCTTTGTCTTTTAATTGCTTTAAAATTCTTCCCTCGCCACAACCCACGTCAAGTATTTTTAAATTTTTATCTTTTAACTTTTCTAAAAAAGAAAAAATAATTCCACTTTCTGTATCAACAGTAAAAGGTTTAAAAAGTATATTTTTTATAAAAACTACTAAGCCCATAATCTTCTTATTTTTTCAAATTGCTCTAATATTTTATAAAATTCGCTTACAAATTCTTTGCCAGTAAATTGAGAGGCTCTTTGTTTGCCTCGTCTTATATATTCTAGTCTCTCGTTTTGCGATTCTTGTAATTTTAAAATGGCGCCGGCAATTTCATTGGCATTTAAACAATCAATCAATAAGGCTGCCTCACCAAGCTGCTCTTTTGCACCGGGTATATTATTGGCGATAACTGGACAACCCAGTGCCATTGCTTCAAGAGGTGGCAAATTTTCTGGCCCACAAAGTGAAGGGTACACCATAGCAAGAGTATTTTGGTAAAGGGCAATTAATTCTTCTCTTGTAACAAAACCAGGGAAAATAATTTGATCTTTAATATTAAGTTTAGCAACCAAGTTTTTTATATGTGCCAAGTTACCTTTATCTGAACCTACCAAGACACAATTTATTTTTTTATTTTTACTTTTTAAAAGCGCCACAGTCTCTAATAAAGAGGCATGATTTTTATGGGACCAAAATTGAGCCGGGTAAAATACAAAGGGATCATTGCCCACCGATGAGGGGAAGATTAAACTGTGAATATGTTTTTAAAGCAAATTCTGGCGTGGGGTGCGGTAAAATTTTAATTCTATCTTTCATTACACCATAAAACTGGCTGATTTCTTCTCTGCCAACATTTGTGCCTGTTACCACATAGCTTGCTCTCTGAATGGCCGATTTAAAATGCTTTTCCCTGCCATCCCACTCACCATTGGCACTTACTTCTGGGAAATAAGGTTGAGCACGGTGCTCTAGATCCCAAATGGTTAAAATATAGGGCCCTTCAACTTTTTCATACTGAGGAGTTGGAAACCACATTAAATGAGCACCCTGCTTTTGACAGGCTTTATCTAGCTTACTTGAATAAGGGTAATGTAATTTGATTTTTAGTTTGGCATTTATATTAAAAACTAAATATTGGAAAATGGGTGCAAAATAAAAATAATATATTTTTTGTAAAAATCTGAGTAGGCCGCTTTTACCTAAAGAATGGAAAAATAAATTTTCCCCACTTAATGATTTAAGATGTTTGTTTGTGCCGTAGAAAAAAACATGATATTCATAATCTGACTTTAAGGTAGCCAAGCCTGATAAAACAGTTTCTACAAAGGTAAAGGCCCCACCAGATTGCGGTGAAATATCTGGTAAATAAACCCCTATTTTCATTTTTTAGAAAAAAACTCTTTAAGTGTTTTTGAAATATAGGCCACATTTTCTTCAGTCACACTTGAAGATGAGGGTAAATAAAAACCATTTTCCCATAAATTTTCTGCTACTGGGCAACTTACTTCGCGGTAGCCGGGTTGTTTTTTTAAAAAGGGCTGCATGTTCATGGGGCAAAACATGGTGCGAGTATCAATACCTTTTTGATATAAAAACTTTGTTAACTCTTCTCGTGTTTTATTTTCAGATTTTAAAACAACAGAATACATCCAGTACACATTTTTTGCCCATGGCTCCTCAACTGGCAGTTGAAGCTCTGTAATTTCTGATAAATATTTGTTATATAAACTTGCTAAATGACGGCGCGATTCTATAAAGCGATCAATCTTACTCATTTGTGCCATACCAAGGGCCGCCTGCATGCCTGTCATTCTAAAATTATAACCTGGTACTTCGTGCCAAAAACGTGGTTGAGTAAATGCAAGGTTTCTTAAAAGACGTAGTTGTTTGGCATAGCCTTCATTATTTGTTGTAATCATCCCGCCTTCACCGGTGGTGATAATTTTATTAGCATAAAAACTAAAACAACCCATATCGCCCAAAGCACCCACTCTTTTGCCATTAACTTCCGCACCGTGGGCTTCAGCATCGTCTTCAATAACAACAAGGTTATGTTTTTTTGCAATTTTCATTAATTTGTCCATATCCACTGGGTGACCATAAATATGCACTGGTATGATGGCTTTTGTTTTAGGAGTAATTAAGTCTTCAATAAGATCTAAATCTAAATTCCAGGTTCTGTTTTCAGAATCCACAGATACTGCCACCGCTTGGTTTCTGTAAACAGCAAGGGCTGTGGCAATATTAGTGCAAGCACTGACTAAAACTTCATCTCCTGGATTTAAGTTTATAGCCGCCACTGCTACTTCTAAAGCGGTGGTGCCGCTACTCACAGCGACACCATATTTAGCACCACAATACTTGGCAAAAGCATTTTCAAAATCTGTAATGTAGTGGCCAAAAGAACCTGAAATTTCCCCTTTTTTAAGGGCATCAGTAACCATGCTAATTTCAAGATCGCCAATTTCTGGCTCAAATACTGGAATCATGAATCATTCACCTTAATTTCAACTTTGTCATTAGCGGCTCCTAAAAATGGTCCCTGCTTAACACTTACACACTGCATGTCTTCTAAAACTCGCACCGCATGGGCGCCATCAACTAATAAAATAGAATCTCCCACACCCAAAACAACTTCTCTAAATTTGGTGCCATCTTTTGCAAAAAAATCTATGGCCAGTTTGCCTTTTTGTACCACCAGCATTTGCGTGAGGTTATGAATTTTTCTTTCAATGGCTTTGTGGTAGTGGGCCGCTTCAACAAAGCCTGCTTCATGGGCTAAAAGGCCAAACTGCATGGAACAATCTGCGGGGGAGCAAAACTGTGTTATTTGAGCAGTACTATCCGCCCAAATCACCTCAGCATAGTAGGTACCATTATGCTGGATGGCTTCAAATTTTATTTTGTTTTGGCTCACAAATTTTGCCCTCTAAAAGGTTTAAAAGATAGCGGGAAGACTATAATAGATCAAGGCTTATTTGCCCCCTCAAAACCCTTGCTTTATACAACTTAAAAAGTGTATTTCCCTAAGCTATGAAACTAAAAGCATTTCTGCAGGCAAGAATGTCATCTACCAGACTGCCTGGCAAAATACTGACAGATCTCCACGGTAAGCCACTTTACCTGCACGTTTATGAAAGCATATCAAAAATACTTAATGTCAAAGACGTTGTTATTGTTACATCTATCGACCCCACCGACGATCCCTTTTGCATTGAGCTTGAAAAAAGAGGGTTAAAGTATTTTAGGGGAGATTTAGACAATGTTTTAAAAAGATTTTGCAATGCGTTGAATAAACACCCGACCCCTTGGGTTATGCGTATTAACTGCGATAGCCCACTGATAAAACCAGTGGTTATTCAACAAGCCATTGATGAGTTTAATGAAAGCTATGACCTTATTACTAATGTATTCCCCAGATCTTTCCCTAAAGGACAAAGTGTTGAAATTATTAAAAGTGAGCGCTTAAAAGAGCTTTTAAATTTCAACCTCAACGCTGATCAAAAAGAACATGTGACAAAATATTTTTACGACTATCCTGAGCGGTTTAAAATTAAAAATTTTTATAACAAAATGGGCGACCAATCACAAATATCTGAGGTCGTTGACACGCAAGAAGACTTAAATAGGCTTAAGCAGGCTAAATTAAGGCTGTAAAAGATTTAATTTTTCTAAATAACTGAGGGCATACTTAACCTCAATACCATCCTTTGTTGAGAATTCACGTGATAGATTTTTAACAATTTGTATAAATATCCCATTTTTAAAATATTTTTGAAATGCGTGAAAATTGGGGCTAGGACTTTCTTCACTAAGTTTTACTTCCAATAAAATGGGTTTAGCGTTTTTTTGTAAAATTAAAAAATCAATTTCTTTCTTTTCTTTTGTTTGAATGAAATAAAGCTCTCCAGGTATTCCGTTAACATCGTATTGAAAGTCCAATTCTTTTTTCAAAGAAAGGGCTGTTAGGTTTTCAAGTTTGGCGGCTTCATTTCCTTGTACTTTACCAAGATCATAAAAGTAATACTTACTCGCTTTTTTAAGGCCTCTAGCAATGTTTTTGGAGTACGGGCCAACTCTGAAAATAACATACAGGTTCTCTAATACTCCTAACCATTTTTTAATGGTTTTATCATCTCGGTTTAAATCTTCAGCAATGGAATTACTGGAAATTGTTGAGCCTACGCGCTGGCTGAGCATTTCAATTAAAAGCTCAATACCATCAAGATCTCTTATATTTTCTAAAAAAGGCAGGTCTTGTTTAATAATAAGATCCGTATGGCCTCTTTGCCAAAGTTCATAAAAACTAGATTTAGCTTCAAAAAAAGGCTCAGGAAAACCACCAAAATTGATTAGCCTCTTGTAGTTCAGCTCAGTAGTTTTATAATTTTTCAGCTCTTTTAGATCTAAAGGGTACAATCTGAAAGAAAAAAAGCGCCCTGCTAAGGAATCCCCCATTTTCTTTGCTATGTCCATTCTGGCACTACCAGTTACTAAGACCTTTTGCTTTTTAAGAATATCATCATCATACAGGCCTTTTAGCCAAAGCTTCCAATTCTTCATTTTATGAAGCTCGTCAAAAACAACTAGAGGCTTTTTGCGGTTCCACTCTTGATTTTTAAAAACAGCAAGATCTCTTTTGATGTCATAGTTATAATAAGCAAAATCTTTAATTAAGTCTTTTGAAAGAGTTGTTTTTCCAACCTGCCTTGGACCAGATAAAAGAATAAGCTTTCTGCCTAAAACATTTAAAAGTGGTTTTTTGAGTGCTCTTTCCATAATAACTTTATCGGATAAAGATCCGAAAAAGTCAATACTATTTCGGATTATATTCCGAAAAAGTCTCTAGCCTAAGGCCCTAAATCTTTAATTTTTCTTGCTGGATTTCCGGCCACAACTGTATATGGCTCAACGTTACTTGTAACCACACTCCCCATACCGATAACAGCGCCCTCACCAATAGTAACACCTTTTAAAATAATAGAGCGCGCGCCAATCCAAGCTCCCTTTTTTACAACAATAGGGCTTGAAATAACATCTGCCCAATTATGGGTACCCGTTTTCCACCGCTGAATATCGTCTTTTCTTTTTTGATAACTTAAGCTGTGGTTATCTGAATCTGCAATAATCACCTGGTAAGATATTAATACATCATCTTCAATGTTAATTGAGCTTACACAATCAACAATACTATCAGGCCCTATGAGAGAATTTTTACCCATTTTAAATTTTGAACTTGATGTTTCTGTAACCACATAACCATTAATACGACAATTATCACCAATTTCTATTTTAGCACCAGGGGTGCGCTTTTCTATGGTACCAGAAAGATCAACGCCTTCACCTAAAACATCAATAGCTTTTTTGTTTTTTTGCCTTTTTAAGAACTTCATGAGTTTTTTTAACATTTTTAATAACCTCTACTAAAAATTTGGGTGATGGCTTTGTAAAAGCTAATCTCACCTAATTTAGAATCTAGTGTCCAGCGAATGCCCTGGTAAATTAACCAAAAAACTCTAGAGAAAATACTTCCCACATGATTTATTTTTTTAGCCTTGTAACACTCTAAAGAGTGCTTCCAAATTTTTGAGGCATCATTACTGGCACCACCAAAGCTAAATTTATTAATTAACCTTGGGACAAATATAAATTTTGATTTTTTATAGCCTCTTAAAAGCAATTCATAATCCATGGCAATTTTAAAATCAGTGTTAAATAAGCCGTATTTTTCAAAATAGCGTCTGTTCATAAAAGTTGCTGGGTGAGGCAATAGCATACGCTGATGCAATTTTAGCCAGCCACCGTCTTTACCCGCATAGCGAAGGTAATTGCCATTTTGAGGGTTTATAACTGCTATCATGCCATAGACAACATCGGCATCACTATTAAGCCATTGCAACATGTCTTTTACAACATAATCATCGTTAAGCTGGTCATTTGAGTTTAAAAAAATAATCCATTCCCCTGTTGACTTGGTAACACCTTTATTAAAGGCATCTGAAATGCCCAAATCAGGCTCAGAAATATACTTAACATGAGGGTATTTTTTAATAATTTCTAAGGTTTTATCTGTTGATGCACCATCAATAACCCAATGCTCAAAATCTGGAGCATTTACCCCTTGCTGGCGAGCCACTGATTTTAAAGTAGCCTCTATGGAATTTTCTGAGTTTTTAGCTATAGTAATAATGGATATCTTAGGTAGCATAGAAAAGTTGTAAATGAGACCTTTAAGAATGTAAATACAATTGCACAATGTATCATATGTGATTATATGTCTGTATGACTAATAATCTTGCCCCCATAGCTCTGTTTGTATTTAAGCGCCCTGAGCTTACAAAACACTGCCTTGAATCCCTATCTCAGTGCCGGCTAGCAGATGAAAGCCACTTAACCATTTTTTGTGATGCCGCAAAAAAACCTACGGACGAACCCTTGGTTAATAAAGTTAGAGAAATTATTAGAGAAAAAAAATGGTGCAAAACTGTAACTATTATTGAAAGACAAAATAATTTTGGCCTTTCAAAATCTATACTTACAGGGGTTAAAGAGCTTTGTGATAAGTTTGGTAAAGTTATTGTTTTAGAAGATGATTTAGTACTGCACCCAAGTTTTTTAGAATACATGAATCAGGCTTTAGATAAATACGCAGAAACTAGTAATGTTATGCAAATTTCAGGCTATAACTACCCTCTCCCCATGGCAGGTAGTAGTGATGCATTTTTTATAACCCATTCTTCTTGTTGGGGTTGGGGCACTTGGAAGAGAGCATGGGATCAGTTTGATGCATCAACTGATTTACTTAAACAATTAAAATCTAATAATAAATTAAAATCACAGTTTGATATGGGTAATGCTTACGGTTATTTTGATATTTTAGACAAGCAATTTAACAATAAAGTCGATTCATGGGGTATTCTTTGGTACCAAACTATTTTTAAAAATAAGGGCTTAGTTTTATTTCCCTATGAAACACTTGTAACAAACCAGGGAACAGATTCTCAAAGTACGCACTATGGAACTGATGGCTACCCTGATGTAATGGGGAAAAAAGAAGTTAAAGTTTTACCCAAAGCGGAAAAAAGTGTTAAAGAAGAATTACTTATTGCCAACTACTTAAGAGGCAGAAAAGAAAAGTCAGTAAAAAAGATTTTTAAATTTATTCAGAGAAAATTAGGAATATGAAAACACTTTTAAAAAAATTAATTATTGGGGCTTTAAATTTTTTAAAAATAGGTAAAATAATTAAAATTCTTTTGGCAGAAAATAATAATACTGAATGCCTTAAAAAGGTTGTTGCAAGCCAAGGCGTGAACTTTGGCCCCCAAGCTATTGTGCATAGTAAAAATAAAAGTAAAATTCAAATTGGCACACACACCATTGTGGATGGCGAGCTTTTAGTGCATGACTACGGCGGCGAGATCAGCATTGGAGATTATTCTTATATAGGCTTGGGTGCTAGGGTATGGTCCGGCGATAAAGTTAAAATTGGAAGCCATGTTTTTTTAGCTCATAACGTAAACATAACAGATACAAATTCTCATCAAATGGATGCAATAGAAAGAAAAGAACATTACATTAGAACCTGTGTTAATAAAAAGCCTTTTGAAAAAGGCTCTATTAAAACAGCCCCTGTTATTATTGAAGACCATGCATGGATTAATTTTGGTGTAGGTATTTTAAAGGGTGTTAAAATTGGCGAAGGCGCTATTGTAGGCGCTATGAGCCTTGTTACAAAAGATGTCCCCCCATATACATTAGTGGCAGGTAATCCAGCACAAATTATTAAAAATATAGCAAAAAATAATGAAGCAAGTAGGAGCCCACAGTTATGAACTCGATTAATCAAATTGCAAAACAAGTTTGCCCGCCTGTTATTTGGCAAGGATTAAAGGGTGCCAAAAGAATGGTTGTACAAAAAATTAACCAGTACCGTACAAAAGAGGGTACGCAAGATTTAGACCCCTACTGGGAAGAAAAAATGGCTCAAATTTTAGAAGTTTGGGGAGAGGGCAATGTTTGGAATGAGATTTGTATGTTTATGTTTCAGCGAGAAGGAAAAGTATTAGATATTGCCTGTGGCACTGGAAAATCTAGTGAGATATTAAAAAACATGTACCCAAAACTTGATATTTATGGGTGCGATATTTCTGATTTATTAATTAAAAAAGCAGTAGATAGAGGCTTTGCAAAAGAAAAATTCGTTGTCTGTGATGCTACAAAGATGGATGTTTATACCCAAGATCAATTTGATTATTCTTTTACCATTGGCTCTTTAGAGCATTTTTCTTTAGAAGGCATTGATAAATTAATTGCAGAGACAAAACGTATTGTTAAAAATACTTCTTTTCACATGATGCCAACCTCAAAAAGCGGCAAAGATGAAGGTTGGTTAAAAACCTATCAGAGTTTTTATAATAACTCACCTCATTGGTGGGTTAACCATTTTAAAAAACATTTTAATAAGGTGCTTGTTTTTGATTCTAAATGGGAGGATGACATCTCTGTTGGTAAATGGTTTGTTACGATTAAAGACTAAGACTTTAGATTAACTTTCTTTTACTTAAAATAATTTTTCGTTTATTGTAAAGCTCCGTAAATGGACGCTCAAAACAGAGTTCATTGAGTAGTTTTCTTTGAAGATGAGCCTGTTTTAAATACTTATTACTATCTTTTTCAAATTCTAAAATGCGTTTAACAACATCATCAAAAGTTTTCACTGTTGTTTGTGGGGTAAAAAGACCTCTGTTTACAAACTCACTTGCATCTCCTAAAAATAAACTTCCTGCAGCTACAGCTTCAATCATGCCGTTACCCCACAACGTCCGCCCACCAAATCTGACAAAGTATTTTGCTTTTAAAAGGTTTTTAATAATGTTTTCAGTATCTGGAGTAACAAAATGAAGTGGGCCAATTTTTGATAATTGTCCAAGTTGTTCTTTAGTTAAAATTTCTTGTGTGTGACTTTCTATAAAAATACCTGATCTTTTTGATGAATCATCAAGGGGTATGTTTAACATCTCATGGAAGCAGCCATAATATTGTAAATTAAAGGGCCAATCAATTTCGTGCCACTTGGGGCTTCTGGGTAAAAAGCGGTTTGCTCTAAACCTAATGTTAAAAAATAAATCATAACCCTTAATGGGTGCAACTTGTGATTTTTTATAACTTGTCATTGTGGGATGGTCCAACAAATAACACCAAACAACTTGCGGATATTTTTCAGTTATAGCCTCAGGGACCGCTATATTAACACTAATAACAGCGTCATACTTTGACCAATCAATACTTTCAGCGCTTATCGCATACTGACCAGGGAAATTTTTATGCCCCCTTTTGCCATCTAGATAGGGTTTTGTTTTAAGACTCCTATACTCTTCAATGCTACCGTGACCGCAATCAGTAACAACTTCTGTCCAAATTTGGCATTCAGGAGACATGTCTTCTTTAAGGGTTATAAAATCTGCTTTTAATTTTGTAAATAAACCCACGGGCCCTGAATGCTTTAGAGATGAAAACACTAACTCCTTAGCACTTGCCCCTTGGCTACAGCAATACAAGCCAGGAAAAATCTCTTGTTTAACAAAGGCTATTTTTAAATTTTCATATTCTTTGTTGTTTAAACCCAGTGATTTTAAATACAAAAGGTTGTAATAAGGATCTGCCTTTGCCAAAACTGGAAGGGCGTTATTATAAATTTTTTTAATTAAAGAACTCATTGGCCCGCTTGACTTTCTATTTAAAACACGGTTGTATTTACCTTTATGACTCAATTTTATTCACAACACAACGAAGATCAAATACTTTCCCAAATATTTAAAAATGAAAAATACGGCACAGCTATTGAAATTGGGGCCTATGATGGAATCACCTTAAGCAACACGTTCTATTTTGAAAAAATTGGATGGCGCACTCTGCTAGTTGAGCCTGACCCACAATTAGTTAGCACTATTAAAAAAAATAGGAAGTGTGAGGTGGTTCAGTGTGCAGCAAGCTCCAAATCAGGAGAGGCTCTATTTAATATTGCAAATGGTGTCGAACACATAGGTTTGGTATCTACTTTAGAAAATAATAATTCGTTTCAACATATAGTTTCAGAGCGTATGGCAAATGTCTCACAAATTAAAGTTACTTTAAAAACCTTAGATGAAATTTTAGAGAATCATGGAGTAGAGAAAATAAATTTTATTACAATAGACGTAGAGGGGCATGAGCTTGAAGTATTAAAAGGTTTTAACCTGGAAAAATGGATGCCCCAAATTGTTATTATTGAGGATAACACCCTTGGTGCAGACACTCTAACTCATCAATACATGAACCAAAATGGATATAGGTGTTTTAAAAAAACGCATTGTAACTATTGGTATGCACACAAAAGTAACAAAAAATTAGTTAGTTTTACAAACACTGCTTATCAAAATATAAATAGAATGCTTGCTCGCATATACCGTTATCATTTACCTCAAATAATAAAAAAATATGCCTCTACAAACACCATTCAAAAACTAAAATTAATTAGAAATAAAATAATAAAAAAATGAAGGAGAGACCTTATCTCTCCTTCATTTAAAATTAATATTTTATAATATAATTAACATACACATTCTTTGGCCTTATCTCATTACCACCAGTTGCAGTTGTTGACGCATTACTCACTAATACGTTTGAGCCAGCTCCTACTGTTGAGGAACCGCTTGCATTTGTTAATGCACTATTTAAGTCATGTGTATGGCTTGCAATTTCATCAGCCTGACATGAACCAATATTATCACCACTATTACCTCCAGATGCGCATGTAGTTCTAGATGATGCATCCGGATCATTGCCTGCCCCACCATCTATTCCACGCATAAATTTGCCTCTTAAATCTGGCAACGCAAATGTTGTGCTACCATCACCACTTCCATAAGATGTTGATACAATAGCAAAAAGTGCAGAGTAAGTTGTTCTGCTAATATTTGATCCATTACAAAGCAGGAAACCCGTTGGAGCTGACGTACCAGAATAGGGTAAAATTGTGCCTACAGGCACAAAACCTGAACCAGAGGGTGGAGATAACTGCACCCAACCAATGCTACCAGGTGTACTTGTTTTGCCAAAAAATTGCTGCTGATTATCATCAAATACGATTAACCCTGTAGACTCAGGCAGAGTGCTTACACCAGAAACAGCAGGCGCAATAAAATCAAATCCCTTCTTTTCTAATAATCTATACTTTGGCGCTTCTGTACTGATTGCAAACGCAGTACTACTTAAAAATAAAAACAATAATAAATATTTTTTCATAACCTCTCCTTGGTTTTTTTAAAAATGTTAGTGAAATTAAGTGTGCCGATTAATCTAGTTTTATGCAAAATTTTAAAAGTATAAATAAATAATTTTTATTTATACCAGACATTAGTTGGACGCCTTGTGGTGGTCCCACTCTGATAATGGTAAACTCATTAGCCAACTTGACTTTCTTTTTAAAACACGGTTTTATTTATATTTCCTTTTACTTAAAGGTTCAAGCTTTGAAAATTACAGGCTTAGTTATATTTGTTATTTTTTTCCTGTTCGCCCCTAATAAGTACTTAGTTACACAAAATGACATGAGTATTTATAGGTTTGATTCTGTTAGCTACTTAGAAATTGCAAAAAATGCCCCTCTCCTTCCAACCTCAATTGATGTTTGCATAGGGCACCCCGAAATCTCCGAATGCAGTGCTGTTAAAATTCCTCACCACCACGCACAAAGATTTATAGGCCCCTGGCTTATAGGTATGTTTGCAAAAGCTTTAGGCATTGCAGCTGAGCATATGTTTTTAGTAATGAGTATTTTAATTATTTTATTAAGTGCATATCTTTTATTTAAAATGTTGCAACAGCAAAAAATAAGTTTAGATGCTAACATTTTTATCACAAGCCTTTATATTTTAAGCCCCTATGTTGGTAGATTTTATTTAGCTGTCCCCACTTATTTGCCTGATCTTTTATTTTTGTTAGGAAGTTTAATTATTGTAAAAGGCCTTATAGAAGAAAACTTTTATCAAATCACATTAGGTAGCCTTATTGCCTCAGCAGGTAGACAGACTGCTGTTATGTGGGTTCCAGCACTAGTGTATTATTTTTGGAAACAAAGAAATAAAAAAGCAGCGCGTGTATATGGCGTTATTAATTTACTGATTTTGGTAGGAATGTATAAGTTTACCAGCTTTGAAGCAGAAAAAATGAACGCTGTAAGTATTAACACTAAAGTAATGATGGGTGGTATGCATTGGCTTTTAAGTATAATTAATTTAGAAGGAAACCATTTTCAAGAATTAGCAATTCCACTAAACCCCATGAGCTCATCACAAAATACTTTAATGGGTTTAGGCGGTTTTATTTTGCGGGCTATTTTTCCCTTTTTACTTTTAATGGGGCTTATAAAATTTAAAATTAAAGATTTTAATGTTAAAACTAAAGCCCTTATTTTAAGCTTTTTAGCCATTATTGCTCAACCCCTTCTAGCTGGACCCTTGATAACAGGGTCTACCGTGGGAAGATTAACTGCTTTAGCTTTGCCAAGTGCGATAGGGATTATGGCTTTAAGCCAAACCCCACAATTACTAAAGAATATTTTTAAAGACAAAAAGCTTGTTTATCTTATGTGGATATTTTTATTTATTAGCTCTTATCATCATCGCACTTTTTTAGTGGATTTAGGTTTAAAAGCCTCACCCATCTTTTTTATATCACAAGTTATAGCTTTATTGGGCATGCTAAGTATTTTGACTTATGAAAAAAGGACTCTGAAGCTTTCCATCAGATAAACCTACTATGATAATATTTTACTTTAGTATCCAGCTACGCGCACCGGGCGCATGGTCAGTAAGCGGTTCATCCACATAGAGTGACTCTAGTGATTGTAATAAACCAGTTTGGGGATCCCATTTTAATTGAGTTTTTTGGTTAGCCTCAATTTGAGCTGGACTCATAAAAAGCGTTGCTCTAAATGCTCTCCACTGAGAAATAAGAGAAATACCAGCTCCAACAATTAAAACACCTAAGAGTAATTTTTTTGATGCCAGCGGGAGCACTGGTAAAACTGCAAGCCACCCAAAAACTAAAACTGGGTATAACCAACGGCTTTGGTGACTCCCCATCCACCATGAAGCCCAAAATCCTAATGCAATGAGGGCAAATATGGGAATTTGTTTTTTTCTTATCCACTCATTAATAGAAAATCCTAAAAATACAAGCCACAAAAGCCATCCCAAACCCAGTGGATAATCATATTCATTATTTACACCATTAGAGGGCACTGCAACCTTCCATAAATGTTTAATAAATGACATTGGGTCCCTGGCAGGTGAATATTGATTTCTTACCTCTAAAGTCTCTTTGCTTGAGGCTTTTATAATTTCCCCATCTTTGCCTTGGCATCCACTTGCTGATTTATAAATTTGGCATGTGCCAAAAGGGAAAATTGGCGTTCCCGCCCTTTGCATACTCCAGTATGCTGACGGAAGAATAAGAATAAAAGTGACCAAACACGTTCCAACAAAAGGCTTTTTTACTTGATGAATTATTTTATAAAAATGAGCGCGCTTAAAAATAAATAAAAACAAAAGCACTGAGACCAAAACACCAATAACTTGAAAAATATAAAATGATTTTGATGTGCAATAAAAACTTAAATGTACTGAGCCAAAAAAGTTTTTATCTTTTATAAAACAATAAAATGCAGCAGTTAAAAAATAAATTCCCGTTAAATCCAGCATGCCTGTACCTAATTGAATAACTACTCCATGAGTGGTCATAAATATAATTGCTGGAAGCCACCCATAAAAATTTTTAAACTGCATACGCCCTATTTCTAACAAAATAAAAAATAGCCAAATGCAGGAAATAATTTGCGGCAGCTTATTTACTGTTTTACCCATAAACCAAGTTGGAGAAAACCCCCATTGAATGATAAGTGGACGCAGATCTGCTGCCGCCCACCAAATAGGACGAAAGATATTTTGAATATAATGCTGCTTTGTAAATGCCATGTGATAATTAATGACATCAAACTCTTGGGGCAGATGTGGTGGAAGTAAGGATTCCCAAATTGATAACCCAAAAAGTAAAGTTAATATTAAAAAAAGAAGTTGGAATAAAAAGCCAGCCTCAAAAAACTCTTTTTTAAGTTGTTTTAAATAGGTTCTAACGGCGCTTCTTTTTTTAAAAAAAGTATAAAAAAGAAGGGTTAAGCACAAATAAAAAGAAACTCCTAAAAAGCGATGGATTTTGAAAAAAATTTGAAGAGAAAATTCAACAATCCCACTTATACATAAAAAAAGTGGCCAAAAGGAAATAAAACTTGTCATCTTTTTAAAAAAACCAGGGCTTTATTTAATAGCCAAAGCAATGTTACTAGAGCTATGGAAATGTTCAAATACGTGCGTTTTGGCATAGAAAAACGCTACCACAATGAGTTTGCCGTTGCAAACAAGCAGTCTATTTAATAAACCTCAAGGTTAAACAGGAGGAAGGCATGAGCAAAGTGCGGGTTGGAATTATTGGAGCTGGCCGTTGGGGGCCCAATTTAATCAGAAACTTTAATACTGACGCTGGCTCTGTCGTCATGGCAGTAGCTGATACATCAATTGCTAGATTGAACATTATTAAAGATAAATACCCTGATGTTAAGGTTACCGAATCTGCACATGAGGTTTTAACAAGCCCTCAAATAGATGCCATTGTTATTAGCACTCCTACAGCCACACATTATGATCTTACTAAAGAGGCATTAAAAAACAACAAACATGTTTTTGTAGAAAAGCCATTGGCTACAAAAGTGGAGGAATGTGAAGAGCTTGTTGAACTTGCTAAAAATACAAACAAGGTATTATTTGTAGGACACATCTTTGTTTATAATGCAGGTATTCAGACTGTTAAAAAATATATTCAAAGTGGTGAGCTTGGAAATATTCATTATATTCATGCCACACGTACAAATCTTGGCCCCATTCGCACAGACGTAAACTCTCTTTGGGATTTAGCAACCCATGATGTTTCAATTTTTAATTTTTGGTTTGATTCTGAACCTACTAAAGTTAGCGCACTAGGTGGTGGATTTTTAAATTCCCAAATTGAAGATGTTGTGTTTGCAACCTATACTTACCCCAAAAATATTTTGGCTAATATTCATGTTAGCTGGCTTAACCCTAAAAAAGTCAGAGAAATTGTTGTAGTTGGGGAAAAGAAAATGCTGGTATGGGATGATATGGACATTCAAAACCCCATTCGTCTTTATGATAAAAAAGTAGTAGTTGATAAACCAGACGATGCTGTAGCAGATACTTTTGTTGCGTTTCGCTCTAGCATTTATGAAGGCGATACTACAATTCCAAAAATTCAATTAAATGAGCCACTATCAGCTGAATGCTCAAGTTTTTTAAAGGCCATTAAAAACCCAAGTACATCCCTTAGCACAGGCAAGGAAGGCACCCAAGTAGTTAAAGCTATTTTGGCAGCTAATGCGTCATTAAAAGAGCGTGGCAAGGAGATTCATTTATGATGAAAATTCCATTTGTAGACTTACAGTCTCAACTAAAACCTATACGCAATCAAATTAATGAAGGCATTAATGGGGTTTTAGATAAATGTAACTTCATTCTTGGTGATGATGTTAAAAAATTTGAAGATTCTTTTGCTAAGTACTGTGGCGCTAAATATGCCATTGGAATTTCATCAGGGCTAGATGCCATTCATTTAGCAATGAGAGCTTTGGAAATTGGTGAAGGTGATGAAGTTATCACCCAAGCTAATACGTTTATTGCTACAGCCCTTGGCATTACAATGGCCGGGGCCAAACCCGTACTTGTAGATGCCAATGAATCAAATTTTTTAATGAATGTAGAACAAATTGAAAAAGCCATTACCCCAAAAACAAAAGCCATTATGCCGGTACATTTGTATGGGCGCATGACAGATATGACACCTATTATGAAACTTGCTAAAAAACATGACCTTCATGTTGTTGAAGACGCAGCCCAAAGCCATGGTGCACAGCTTTTTGGAGCCCGCGCTGGTAGCGTTGGGGCTATGGGCTGTTTTAGTTTTTACCCTGGAAAAAATCTTGGCTGCTACGGTGATGGCGGAATGGTTGTAACCAATGACCCACAACTAAAAGATAAGGTTGAGGCTTTAAGAAATTATGGGTCAATAAAAAAGTATCATCACCCTATTGTTGGTTTTAATAACCGCTTAGATACCATGCAAGCAGCAATTTTAAATGTAAAGCTTCCGCATTTGGACGCGTATAATTCTGCAAGATTTGAAGCCGCAATAAAATATAATAAAGCCCTAGAAGGCATTGGCGATCTTGTGTTGCCAGAAATTCCAGAAAAAAAATCTCATGTTTTTCATTTATATGTTTTAAAAACCAAAAAGCGCGATCAACTTCTTGAATTTTTAAATAATCAAGGTGTTCAGGCTGGAATTCACTACCCAATACCTGTTCATATGCATGGAGCCTATGCTCATTTAGGATATAAAACAGGAAGCTTTCCGGTTTCAGAAAAAATGGCCAGTGAAATATTATCACTCCCCATGTTTCCCGAACTAAATGATGTGCAAATTGATTATGTAAAACAAAAGGTTAAAGAATTTTTTTCTAAATGAAAATTATTGTCATAGCCCCCTGCTACAATGAAGAAGTTAAAATTGGAAAAGTTGTTTCCCGCATCCAAAACATGCCAGAAAAAATTGTAAATGAAATTCTTGTGGTTGATGATGGCTCCACAGATCAATCTGTAAAAGTTGTTAAGGACTTGGGTGCTAGTATTTTATCAGTAGGAAGTGTGAAGGGTGTGGGTTTTGCACTACGAGAAGGTTTTAAATATGCACAACAAAAAGGCTATGACATTATTGTTGTCATTGCAGGCAACAATAAAGATGAGCCCAACGAAATTCCAGATTTAATTAAGGGAATTACTGAAAAAGGATGTGATTTTGTTCAGGGCTCACGTTTTTTAAAAAAAATAGATTTTGGCCACATGCCATTTTATAGAAAAATAGCAACACGCCTTCATCCTTTTTTATTTTCTATATTCACCGGGCGGAGACTTACAGAAAGTACTAATGGATTTAGGGCTTTTAAGACAAGCTTACTAAATGATCCCAAAATTAAATTGGATCAACCATGGCTTGATCAATACGAGTTAGAACCTTATTTGTATTATAAAACTATCACGCTTGGTTACAAAACAATGGAAATACCTTGTACAAAAACATACCCACCCAAAAAAGTTGGTTATACAAAAATGAAACCAATTAGTGGCTGGTGGTCTATATTAAGACCTCTTTTACTTTTAAGATTAGGTTTAAGGTCGTAAATGAATTCTCATGATTACTATGCACACCCTAGAGCTTTAATAGATGATGGTGCAAATATTGGTAAAGGTACACGTGTATGGGCTAATGCCCATGTTATGTCTAAAGCTATCATTGGTGAAAATTGTAATATTGGTGATTACGCCTTTATTGAAAGTGGGGCCAAACTTGGGAATAACGTTACAGTAAAAAATGGTGTACAAGTTTGGGAGGGTCTTAATGTTGAAGATGGCGTATTTTTAGGCCCTAATAGTGTTTTTACCAATGATATGTTTCCCAGAAGTTTTTTAAAACGCCCCAAAGAAGATTGGCTTTTGCCCACACATCTTAAAGAGGGCTGCACCATTGGTGCCAATGCAACTATAATTTGTGGAATTACAGTTGGAAGATTTGCATTTATTTGTGCAGGCGCTGTGGTAACCAAAGATGTGCCTGATTACGCAATGGTTATGGGAAACCCGGCCAAGTTTTATTCTTGGATTTGTAAATGCGGAGAAAAACTAGAATTCAAATCAGACAAAACAAGCTGCAAAAAATGTGATACTGCTTATAAAATAAGGGGTGAGACTCAAGTCACCCCCCTAATTCCCAAATAGAAGCAAAACCTCTAAAACACTGGGGGCTCTCCGCCACCACCACCGCCGCCGCCCACGCAATTATCTACAGCTGCAACTTGGCAGTAAAAATAGCCATTAGTAATGCTAATGTCTTTTCCGGAGGCGAATGTATCATCAGGCACAGGGTTTTGAGCGTGTAACAATGGATTATTAGACAGCTTAAAGCTAGGCCTTCTCATTAATATGTCAAAAAATTGAATGAAGATTTAAACTGTGCTTATGGGACCTTATCAAACACTATTTACACAACTTCAAAAAAATAATATTCAGTATCTGGTAGCTGGTGATTTTGCTGTTAATTTTCATCAAATTCAACGGGCTACAGTAGATTTAGACTTGATCCTTCATTTAGAAAAATCTAACGTGCTTAAATTTGTAAAATTGATACAAGAGATGGGGTTTTCCCCAAGAATTCCAGTAAAAGCTGAAGATCTAGCTGACCCCCAAATAAGGTCTAATTGGGTTAATGAGAAAGGCCTAATGGTATTTAGTTTTATACATTCAAAAAACCCATTTGAGGTTATTGATGTTTTTGTACAAGAACCCAAACCATTTTTGGAGCTTTTTGAAAGACGGCTTGCCATTAAAGCCTTTGGTTCTACTATTAATGTTGTTGGTAAAGAAGATTTAATAGAAATGAAACGCCTGGCAGGAAGAGACAAAGACTTGTTTGATATTAGCCAGTTGGAAAAGAAAAAATGAATTCTAAAGAAGCTGACTGGGGCACAAACTCAGATGAAATTAAGCTCACACCTGAGCAAATTATTTTATGGCTTGAAAGCCACTTAGAATTAATGTCTGAGATTTGGCAAAACAACCCTCAGTTGAGAGAAGAATGGGAAAAAATTAATGGTGCCCGGTGAGGGACTTGAACCCCCACGCTTGCGCACTAGATCCTAAGTCTAGCGTGTCTGCCAATTTCACCAACCGGGCAATGAATTCAAACTTATACAAGCCTTTTAAGGCTTTAGCAAGCCCCCTAGAGTTTTGTGCAAACAACAATATTACGACGGCCTGCAAGCCAAGTAAAAGAGCGTAAATGGCTTAATAATGGATGGCCCGCCCTATAATGGCGCCCTGTAAACCACCAAATTAATGGGTAAAATAACACTCCCAAAAGCACGCTCCAAAAACGCAGTTTTGAGGTGTGGGTAGAGATGAGTTTTAAGCCACTTTTTTCCATAAAATGATGAAGTAGCGGGAGCTGAATGGTACTACCAATATATAAATGGTTTTTGTAAAGATCTGAATTTAAATCTATAAAGCCCCAGTCAATATCCACCTGAGAATCAAAAAAATACCTAAGCTTTGTTTGAAGGCATAAATCATTAGGAATTGTTATTACAACACTTCCGCCAGGCCTACATACACGGGCTAATTCTGAAACTGCTTTTGAGCAATTAAACACATGTTTTAAACCCTCAAGACAAACCACTAAATCAAAAGAGGCATCTGAGTAAGGAAGCTTATCGCCTAAATCTGCAGGCTTTAAATTTACTTGTGTGTATTGCCATTTTTTACCATCAATGTCAGAGGCCTCTACCTGAAGACCTAAATCTTCTCGCATAAATTTTGTAAGTGCTCCGCCGCCGGCAGGTACATCAAGAGCTTTTTTGGCAAAGCTTTCACTCACAATGCCTTTTATTAAGGTTTTGGTTTTTTCAAAAAGCTGATTAGTGGTGTAAAGCTGAGGATCTGTCATTTAGCTTTTATAATCCGTCACAGGTGGGCAGCTACAAACAAGGTTTTTATCTCCGTAAGGATCATCAATTCTAGAAACTGAAGGCCAAAATTTATGATTCTTCAACCATGGGGCCGCAAAAGCGGCTTTTTGACGGGAAAACTTATGAGGCCATTGATCTGATGAAATCGCCAATGAAGTAAAGGGAGATTTTTTTAAAACATTATCTTCTTTGTCATACTTGCCAGTAGCTATTTCATTAATTTCATCTGCAATCATGAGCATGGCTGTGCAAAAACGCTCAAGCTCTGCTTTTGATTCACTCTCAGTAGGCTCTATCATCATAGTACCTGCCACAGGCCATGAAACCGTAGGTGCGTGAAAGCCATAATCCATTAAACGTTTGGCAACATCAGCCACAGTTACGCCGGCCGTGTTTTTAAATTGGCGTAAATCAACAATACATTCATGTGCCACAAGGTTTTTAGCGCCTTTAAATACCACGGGATAGGCTTTTTCTAAAAGTTTAGCCATGTAGTTAGCATTTAAAATGGCTACTTTTGTAGCATGCTCTAAACCTTCAGCGCCCATCATGGCAATGTACATGTAGCTAATGGGTAAAATGCTAGCACTTCCAAATTGAGCGGCACTTATTGCTCCCACAGCTTTGTTACCACCACCCACATTAACTAATGGGTGGCCTGGTAAAAATTCACTTAAATGTTTTTTTACACCAATGGGTCCCATGCCTGGGCCACCACCACCATGAGGAATACAAAATGTTTTATGTAAATTTAAATGGCAAACATCAGCGCCTATTTCAGAAGGTTTACATAAACCCACCTGCGCGTTCATGTTGGCTCCATCCATATAAACTTGGCCACCATGGGAGTGAATAATTTTACAAATTTCTTCAATGGCTTCTTCAAACACCCCGTGAGTTGAGGGGTAAGTGACCATTAATGCACTTAAGTTTTTTGAATGTAATTGTGCTTTATTTTTTAAATCTTCTAAATTGATATTTCCGTTTTGATCGCACTCCACACTTACAATTTTCATATTAGCCATGGCAGCACTTGCCGGGTTTGTACCATGAGCAGATGTGGGAATGAGGCAAACATCCCTATGCCCTTGATTTGATGCTTTATGGTATGCACGAATCACCATGAGCCCCGCATACTCCCCTTGTGAGCCAGCGTTAGGCTGTAAAGAGACTGAATCAAAGCCTGTAATTTCACAAAGCCAATTAGATAAATTTTTTGCCATCTCAAGATAACCTTGAGTCTGCTCAAGTGGTGAAAAGGGATGCATTTTAGAAAACTCTGTCCACGTTACAGGAAACATTTCAGATGTAGCATTAAGCTTCATGGTGCAAGAACCAAGGGGAATCATTGATGTGGTTAAAGATAAATCTTTTGCTTGAAGGCGAGACATGTACCTAAGCATTTCAGTTTCAGAATGATAGCTGTTAAACACTGGGTGAGTTAAAAAGCTAGATTGTCTTTTAATTTCTCCAGGAATGGCTTGGTCACTAACGGTAAGTTTAATATTTTTTTTGTTTAAATCAAAAATTTCAATTAATTCTTGGGCATCTTTTAAAGATTTAGTTTCATCAAAAGAAACACTTAGAGAAGTTTTATCAAAAATGTAAAGGTTAATGTTTTTTCTTAAAGCACTATTGTAAACATCTTTTAAATCGTTTTCTGATTTAAATTTTACAACCACGGTATCAAAAAAATGTGTCGCACTTAACTCATAACCCAATTTTTTAATTCCATCAGCAAAGCTTGCAGCTAGTGAATGTATTTTTTTAGAAATATTTTTTAAACCCTCTGGCCCATGGTAAACTCCATACATAGAAGCCATAACTGCAAGAAGTACTTGTGCTGTACAAATATTACTTGTGGCTTTATCACGTCTGATGTGTTGCTCGCGGGTTTGAAGGGCAAGTCTTAAAGCTGTTTTTCCAAAAGCATCTATTGAAACACCAACAAGACGGCCTGGAATTTGGCGTTTAAATTCTTCCCGGCAACTTAAAAATGCAGCATGGGGACCACCAAAGCCAAGCGGAACCCCAAAGCGCTGGGCTGAGCCTACAGCAATATCAGCTCCAAATTCTCCTGGAGCATTAAGTAATGTGAGTGCTAAAAGATCACAAGCTACAACAAAAAGAGCTTCGTTTGAATGAATAAGCTCTGCTAATTTCTCATGGTTTTCTACACTGCCATCATGAGCTGGGTATTGTACAAGGGCACCAAAAATTTTCTCAACTGTAACAAGCTCACTCCACTTAACTATCGGCGCAACTACAAGTTTTATTCCCATTGGTTCTGATCTTGTTTGTAAAACGGCTAATGTTTGAGGGAATATTTTATCTGATACTAAAAAAGTGTTTTTACCATCATCTCCCTTAATAACATAAGCCATGCTCATGGCCTCTGCGGCTGCTGTTGCTTCATCAAGCAGTGAAGCATTGCTAATGGGAAGAGCTG
Organism: Oligoflexia bacterium; assembly: GCA_016715815.1. Taxonomy (GTDB): domain Bacteria; phylum Bdellovibrionota; class Bdellovibrionia; order JABDDW01; family JABDDW01; genus JADJXN01. Next base: position 112,062 of record JADJXN010000001.1, on the reverse strand, counting down.
TTAAATCTGAAACCATGGTTTGAAAGTTTAAAAGGGCTTCAAGCCTTCCTTGAGCAATTTCTGCCTGATATGGTGTGTACTGGGTGTACCAACCTGGGTTTTCTAAAATATTTCTTTGCACCACAGCTGGTGTAATACAGTCATAGTAGCCAAGGCCAAGATAGGTTTTAAAAACTTTATTTTTAAGTGCTATGTTTTTTAAGCTCTCTAAAGCTTCAGCTTCTGTTTGTGCTTTTGGCAGATTAAGTTTTTTTTGAGATTTTATTTGAGAGGGTATTACATCTTGAATGAATTTATCTAAATCACTGTAGCCCAACACAGAGAGCATTTGTTTAATTTCAGTTTCATTTGGGCCAATATGACGCCTAGAAAAAGCAAAGCTTTCCCCTTCAAACATAGAACCCCCTAAAGATTCAGGCTGATTACTGTTTTTTGATAAGTTTTTCGTATTCTGTTGCTGGTATGAGTGAAGCAAGTTCTTTCTCGCTATCCATTTCTATTTTTATCATCCAACCGTTTCCGTATGGGTCATCGTTAACACTGCCGGGTTGGTCTAAAAGAGCCTCATTGACTTCTACCACTGTTCCTGAAATAGGGGCATATAAGTCGCTAACGGCTTTTACACTTTCAACAACTCCAAAGGGCTCCCCTTGAGTTACTTTTTGACCTTCTTCAGGAAGCTCTACATAAACCACTTCACCCAAAGAATCTTGAGCATACTCTGTAATGCCAACGGCAATTACGTTTTCATCTACCTGTGCCCACTCATGGTCTTTTGTGTACATAAGTTCGTTTGGGATTGTGTATTGAGCTGTCATTTTTAAGACTCCTGTTTATTTTATTTTTTTACATTCACAAAGGGGGTTTTAACCACCACTGCTTTACAGTTTCTGCCCCTAATTTGAACAAAGAATTCTTGCCCGATTTCGGCATTTTGTAAATTTAAATAACCAATGCCAATGGGCTCCCTCAAAGTAGGAGACATTGTCCCACTAGTTACTCTGCCTATCTGCACATTGTCAAAAGAAAACAAATCGTAACCTGCTCTGGGAATTCCCTTATCAATCATCTTAAAACCGATAAGCTTTTGTTTAAGCCCTTTTTTCTTAGAAGCTTCTAATGCCGCTCTGCCTATAAAGTCAGGTTTGGACATTTTAACCACCCAGCCAAGGCCTGCTTCAAAGGCGTTGGTGGTGTCATCTATCTCATGGCCGTATAAAGAGTATTTCATTTCTGTTCTTAAAGTATCCCTTGCTCCAAGACCAATGGCTGAGGCTTGATACTTTTGGCCTTTAGCTAATAAATCTTGCCAAAACTTTACGGCCTGATCTTTTGGTAAAAATACTTCAAAGCCATCCTCGCCCGTATAGCCCGTTCTTGCCACAATGAGCTGATCTACTTGGGTGAATTGAAAATATTTTGGTGTTGTGGCCTTTTCTCCTAAAACATCTTTTAATAGGGCCTCAGCTTTTGGACCTTGAATGGCAATTTGCGCCCAATTGTTTGACTCATTAATTATTTCAGCCCCTTTGTTGTTTGCCTTCATCCAGGAAAAATCTTTGTCAGCATTAGAGGCATTTACGCATACAAGATAGTTTTTATTTTTTTCTAAACAATAAATAATAATGTCATCTACCATAGCCCCTTGAGGGTTCATTAAAAGGCTATACTGGGCTTGGCCGTTTTCAAGAACACTCACATCATTACTTGTTAGCCACTGCAAAGTTTCAAGTGCCTTTGGGCCTTTAAAAAAAATCTCACCCATGTGGGAGACATCAAAAAGCCCAACATTATTTCTAACATTTTGATGCTCATCAATGACTCCGGTGTACTGCACTGGCATGTACCAACCAGCAAAATCAACCATTCTAGCATTAAGTTTTATATGCTCTTCACAAAGGGGAGTTTTTTTTAAATTTTCCAATTTTTTAACCTTTCTTAATTTGAGAAAGCTTTAAAACATCAATCAGTTTCTCTTCTGCTTTAATTGCAATTAAATGCACGCCATCACACATATCAAAATATTCCTTTGCTAGCTTTGCCGTATACTCAAGGCCTGCTTGCTCTTGGTCTTTTGCCTCTTCAAGGTGTTTAAAAAGCTCATCGGTAACAAAAATTCCTGGGACTTTGTCATGTAAAAAGCGGGCCGTTTTTAAAGAGCGCACAAGGAGAATGCCTGCAATAATTTTAGCTCCCGTGGGGCGCGCAGCCTTCATAAAATTTTCCATCTGAAGGCGGTCAAACACAATTTGAGTTTGAAAAAACTTTGCCCCAGCCTTCATCTTTTTTTCCATGCGCTTTAATTGGGGCTCATAACTTCTCCCACCGGGGTTTACTGCTGCCCCTGGGAAAAGCTCTAATTTTCCAGTTAATTCTTTGTTGTTTAAATCAAACCCAGAGTTAAGCTTATTAATTAAATTTAAAAGCCCCACTGCTTCAACCTGAAACACTCCTTTAGCATCAGGTGTATCCCCTGCTGAAACAGGATCCCCTGTGAGAGCTAAAATATTTTTTATTCCTAAAGCTTGCGCCCCTAAAAGATCAGATTGTATAGCTAAAATATTTCTATCACGGCAAGTAAGCTGAAATACCGGCTCAATACCTTCTTGTACAAGGCGCGCACAACAGGCAAGGCCTGACATTCGCATCAATGCTCTTTGGTTATCTGTTACGTTTAAAGCGTGCACATGGCTTTTTAAAATTTTAGCAGTGTCTAAAAAATGCTTTATATCTGTTCCGTGAGGTGGAGTCACCTCAGCAGTGATAACTTTTTTACCTGCCTCAAGAGTAGTTTTTAATACACTCATATGAGTTTGTGTTCTTCTTGTAAAAAGGCCAGCTCCAGCGTGTTTTGTAAAAGCATGGCTACTGTCATTTGCCCCACCCCACCTGGCACAGGTGATAACGCTTGAACTTTATTTTGGCATTCAGAAAAATTCACATCCCCACATGTTTTACCATTTATGTGATGCATGCCCACATCAATAACCACTGAGTTTTTGGTAAAATAAGTAGAATCAAAAAACTCAGGTTTTCCAATGGCGGCAACAACTATGTCTGCCGCTTTTGTGTGAGCTTTTAAGTCATCCGTTTTTGAATGGCAAAAAGTTACTGTGGCATCAGCATTGAGAGCTAAAATGCCCATGGGCTTTCCAACAATGTTAGAGCGGCCCACAACACAAACCTTTTTACCTTTTAAACTGATATCATAATGCTCAAACATTTTCATAATGCCATAAGGGGTACAAGGTTTAACTCTAGGGCGCCCTGAAAGAAGAAGACCTAAGTTTTCTGGGTGAAAACCGTCGGCATCTTTTAGCGGGTTTAGAGTTGTTAAAACTTTTTCTACACTAAAATGCTTAGGCATAGGGAGCTGAACTAAAATACCATGCACGTCGGTATCGGTATTAAGTTTATTAATAAGGGCATCTAGCTCTTCTTGGCTTTTTTCTTTATCAAGCTTAAAGCGCATGGAGGTAATACCAACATCTGCACATGATTTTTCTTTATTACGAAGGTAAATAGCTGAGGCTGGGTCATCGCCTACGTTAATAACGGCCAATGCGGGGGCTTTTTTATATTTAGCTTTAAAACGGGTCACATCTGTTGCTACTTTTTCTTTAATCTTTTGTGCCACTTTTCGGCCGTCAATTAAAAGCATTTTTGCCCCTTAAATTTAATGTTTACTTATATATTTCAATAACTTATGAAAGCATTAGTTGCAACAAGCTTAATGGGTTTATTTTTTTGTCGCACATGAAAGTTTGTACTTAGCGCGTTTTACTACTTGAGGATAGTTAACCATTTGTTTATATTAGCTTTTATTCTCACGGGAAAAGCCTAGCGGCTTAAGCCGCGGGCTAGACAAACAGGAGGAATATTAAATGGAAAAAGTTAAAATCTCAAAAGATGGATCCAGTATTGATTTTGTGCAAAGTGAAACACTTGCTAACCCTAAAAAGTTTAGATCCTCTATTGAAGTTGAAAGCTTTTACCGTTTTGTTCATGATAACGACCTAAGAAAAGAAGCCCTTGAAATAATTGAAAGAATTATTGCTAAAAGAAAAGCAGAAAAAGCAGCAGTAAAAGCTGCCACAAGGCTTGCTGCAAAAGCTAAAAACCAATTAGCTGCCATTTCTACTGCCGCTGCAATTCCAGTAGCAGTTGCACCTGTCAAGGCAGTACAACCAGCTAAGGTTGCTGCAAAAAAAGTTTTAAAAAAGGTAACCCAAAAAGCAAAACCAGCTGCAAAAGCAAAAATTAAATCAAAAAAGCGCAAATAAAGCATTTAATCCAAATACATCTGTAGAAGTGCAATTCTCTGCACAGCCAAGTGGCAGTCCGTGTGAGCGGATACTTTTCGGACGTCGGACACTAAATTCCACCTATTCCTATTTGAGCCTGTTTTAATTTTTGCATAACACCTTTTAAAAGAGGTGCTTTATGCCAAATGAAAAAGGACAAAGCTTAGTAGAATATTTAATTATTGTCTCACTTGTCGCTGTGGGTAGTATTTTTATTATCCGCTCCTTAGGTGAAACTGTTCAAGTTAGGTTTGCCAACATCACAAATGCTCTTCAAGGAAAAGAAACCAACATTCAACCCGCCGAAGTTAAAGCAGATTTTTTTAAAAAGCGTGAGCTGCATAACTTTTTTAAGGAATCCCCTGATGACAGCTCTAAATAAAAAAGGCCAAAGCAGTATTGAGGCAAGCCTTAGTGTTGGCCTTCTACTATCTGTTTTGCTTCTTGGCTTAATACTAGCTTCTCAGTTTTGGGCAAAAAACATTCTTACAAAATGGGCAGCATTTCATTCTCGCTGCATTGCCGTGGAAGGCACAAGTACGTTTTGTGAATTAAAAACAAAGTCTGACTTAAAAAAATATTTTTACTTTAAAGATATCTCTTTAAATTCCATTTATTTTATGGGCACTTATCAAACCAAAATTTCTGCCACCTTTTTAGGGTTAAAAAACATTTCTTCTTTTTATAACTACCAAGCAAGTGAATTTAAAAGGACAAGCCGTGATCAGTAAAGGCCAAGCGCTTATTTCTACACTTATTATTTTACCGGTACTTATTTTTACAAGCTCCATGCTTTACAAATCAAGCTCTGCAGCACTTTACCATAACCAAATCCAATCAAGCATAGATAATAAGGCTCTTAATATTTTACTAATTCAAGCGCGAGCCCTTGAGGCATTAGGGAAAATTAACCCTATTAGTGCTTCTATTATAACCACACGTAGAGAGGTGGAAAAATTAATTTCAGTTTTACTTACAACTCCAGGGGGCGCTGTAAAAGTCCCCCCACTTCTGCGCCTACGTACTAAATTAATTAAAATTCAACAAAGTATTTTTTTAAAACAACAAAACATCATTAAAAATTCTTCAGCCATTAGCCAAAAAGAAGCAAAAATTTTATTTAGTAAACGCTTTAAAGGAAAAGTAACAGCCGAAGTGTGGCCCAAAATATTTAAACTTTTTATAGAAAAAAAAGATGAATTTAAGAACGAAGTTGGCGCCCCACTAAAACTAAACTCTGAATTTAATAAAAAGCAAAATATTTTAATAAAAGCTCAAATGCAAACCGAGAGATTTTTAAGTTCTTTTAAAAATGACAAGCGCTTTGAGAACGTGAGCTTGCAAAGCTTTGCACAAATTGAAATGAAAGAACTGGAGGGACAATGGCAAGCGCATTTAAGGTTAGCGCCGGGCAAAGCATTATAGAGCTGACAATTGTTTTAAGCCTTGTGCTTTTTATAATTTTATCAAGTGTAAAGGTTTTAAATTTAGCTAATAAAAAGTTTAAGCATCAAAGTGCATTTTTAGACTCAAAACCTATTTATGCAGATTTTGAATTAAAACTCTCCCATGATGTTTTCTTTTTTGAAACCAAAAGAACTTATAAAAATATTTTGCAAATGGAAAATGAAGGCTGGCTTAAAACAGATAAGAGAATTTTACAAAAAGAAGGAAAATACATTTTTATAAATGGGAATTTAGGAGTTTTATATGATTGAAAAATTAAAAGCTTATTTGAGCAATGAGAAGCATAAAATAATTGTTATTACGGTATTGAGTTTTTTAGTACTTTTAATGATGTGGGTGTTTAAAAAAGATGGACCTGCAATGCAGGCTAAACAGGAAGAAGTAGAATTTGGTGCGGTTATTCCCAAAGGGTATTTACTAGTTCCTGTTGATTTAAAAAACTCTAAATCACTATCTGTAATGGTAGTAAAACATGCTGTAATAGATTTATTTTTAAATAACCAAATTCTAGCTAGAAATTTAAAAATTATTAAACTTAACCCCCAAGAGCAAGAAGCAAACTTTGCCGCCCTTGTACCGGATAAAATTGCAACACGCACTCAAAGTATTTTAGCCAGTAAAAACTTAACTGGTGCTTTAAAAAGCCATCTTAACACTAAATTGGAGTTTTTTATTCCTAAGGTTAAAAGTTCACTTGTTACAACTTATGTTACAGAGGAAAATTTATGACATTTAAATTCATTTTTATTTTTTTAAAACTTATTAGCGCTTTCGGAAACGATGTTCTTGTTACTACAACTCCGGGTTTAAACATAAAACAGTTTGAAAATGCATTTAAAGAATTGCCTGCCAAGATTAATGCCAAAAAATTAAAAGATAAAATGCTTTTTGAGCCCATTAGCTCAGACTTAAAAGAAAATTTATTTAAAAAAATATCAGCTGCTGAAGAATTAGCTCAAAATATGGAATTTAAACGGGCCACCACTCTCTATGAGGAGATTTTAAGTATTTTAGAAAGCCACCCACAAGTAGCCGGAATTGAAAAACTAACTCTAATATGTTTTTTAAAACTTTATGAGTATTACAAAGCTATTGGGGATAAAGATTTAGCTTTAAGTTTTTTAAAAAAGGCTAAAGCTTGGGACTTAAATGCCAACCTTGATGCTACTGTATTTAACAAAGATGTAAGAGAGGCCTTTTATAATTTAAAATTAGAAAATAAATTTTTTGTGGCGTTTAGTTTACCTAAAGATTCTGAGGCTTTTTTAAATGGTAAAAGTTTTAAGACTGACAAACTTGAATTATTTGAGGGCAAATACCAAGTAAGCGTTTTAAAAGAAGGGTACTTTTGGCAGGTTAAAAATTTCTTTGTTAATTCTTTTACTAAAAATGTAGTAACAACACCAATGCTTGAACCCATTATTGAAGGAAGCTGTAAAAAGGGGTTTAAACTCTCACCTTCTAGAGAGATAACTCGGTTTTCTAAATTAATTGTTATGACTGATGGCTGCCAAAGAGTATTTGATGGCCTAACTTGGTTCACCATGCAGGGGGAGCCTATTGTTGGGAGTGTTCACTCTGCCACTGACGGCTTAAATACAGATACCGGTTCAAACCTGGCTAATAATTTAAAGCTTCAGTTAAATAATTCTGATGAGCCTAAAAGTTTTTTTTCAGACCTTATAGGATCCCCTTGGTTTTGGGCAGCCCTTGGTGCTGTGGGTATTTATATTTTTACTAACCAAAACCAAGCTCCAAGCGTTGTTGTACCTACGCATAGTTTAAGATAAATATTATTGACTTATAATAAAATATAACTTATAATTTATTATAAGTCTACGTATTCAGGATTTAATATGTGGATTGTAGAAAGAGTAGTTAGAATAACTGGGAACCATAACTACCATAGGAATTATGAGAAATGAAAAACCAATTAGGTGATTTATTAAATGAGATTGACCCACAAGAGCCGACACCAGGAAAACTTATCCGTGCTATTCGAAAAAATTTTAACTTAACTTTAAAGGAAATTCAGAGCTTAACAGGTATATTAGAACCAAACCTAAGCGCCATTGAGAATGACAGAATGGAATTAACAAAAAAAACTGCCGAGTTAATTGGCGCGGCCCTTGGAGTTCACCCAAGCACACTGCTCTTCCCTAGCGGATGCAAAAAAACAAATGAAATTAAGCTAATTGAAAAAAAATCTCAGGCTCTGCGAGAAAAGAAAAAAAAGGCCGTGGGGTTTTAATTATCTATTTGACCCGCCGGGGTTACCTACAAGGCCTGGACATGGGAAGGTTGTGCAACCCATGGAACCGGCTGTGGGTGGCATATATTGAGTTCCCATCATAGGATTAACTCCCATGTTAAAGCCTAATGAACCACTCATGTTGCCGTAGTAATTACCACTCATACTACCACTACCCATAATGCTGTAGGCTTGTTGCATAAGTTGTGTGGCCTGCATTTGACGTTGAATGTAGTCATTATATTGAGCCATTTGTGCTTGAAGCTGGGCTTGATATGTTTGCATTGCTTGCATCTGTTGATTGAGCATTTGCATTTGATATTGTGGGTTGCCATTGGCGCCAAAAGCTCCGCCCGCTCCACCACCGAAAGGATAACCTGCCCCTCCGAATCCACCTGCGCCACCAAAAGGAAAGCCAGCACCGCCTGCGCCACCCATTCCATAAGGATTAAAACCACCAAAACCGCCACCACCATAGGGATTGCCTCCCATAATTGCAGAGGTAAATGGGTTACCAAAATAACCATTGCCAGGGTAACCCATCATATTGGCCTGATTTCCTAATTGCATTTGCCCGTAGGGCCCTAAAATTCCATTTAAAATACTACCAATACCGCCAAAGCCACCGCAGTTTGCACCTGATTGCATACACTGCATGGCATAGGGGTTCATTGCACCACCACCATTAAAATATCCTGGGCCCGCAAAACCATAACCGGGAATAAAACCATTATTAAACAAACCACCATACGGATTTCCCGCTGGCCCAAAAGAGGAGCCTTGTGCTCCATAAATATTTGGAGAGCAACCCCAAGTACCAGCACCCATTCCACCCATGGTACCGCCGTACACATTGCCATAATTAAATGGGTAGCCCATATTCATGTTGCTCATTTGGTTATATAGTAAAAAGCTTTGAAGCATTCCAACCATGGGTGTGACATAAGGGTTGGGACCTGTGGGGTAACCAAGATTTCTATTACCCCTTGCTATTGAGATATTAGCAGCACCTTGAATTAAAGAGTCTATCATGGCACCAGCAAAAATCCATTTACCTGTATTATTTTGGCTCTCGCGCATTTGTTTTGCGCGCAAAATAAGACATTCACCGTCTCCAGCTGGGCAATCTCTTACACCTGCACCATCTGCAGAAATTCTATCCTCACCTGATTCACGAATTCTTTCTTGTTCTTCCTCAAATCTTTCTTTTGCAGCATCTCTTTTTTCTTCAAGTCTCTGTGCTAAGGCTTCTTCGTCCTCAATTTTTTTGGCCAAAACATCTCTTTTCATCATTTTATCTGTAAGATTTTTTGTTAACCTTGCACACTTTGCCACTCTGGCATCATTAGAGATCGAAGGGATCTCGCCTTTTTTCCAATCAGCATTGTGGGCATTATTTGGCGTTCTACCGTAACAAAGCTCGGAAAAATTAAATTGCCCTTTGCTATTAGTAAATGCCTTATGACATCTTGCTGAACTTGCATTACACCCTGGGAAATTACCCACCTGTGGGTTTTCGCATGCTCCAAAAAAATCGCGCCCTTGAAATAAAGAAAACATTTCTTGATCTTTATCTTGAGCACTACTTCGCTTAAATTTTATAAAATCACCAGCACACTGACTTGCTTTTAAAGCAAAATCTTCTGCATCTTCTGTTTCTAAAAGTTTTGCTAGGTCTTCTTTGTCTTTTGCTAGGCTTTTTTCAAGTCTATAGAGTTCTGTTTCAGATTTTTTCTTTTTAATTCGACCTTCTCTCATATCTTTTAAAATCTCTTTTACAATTGGATCATCGGTGTAAGTTGCAGCCGCTCTTGTTGAGCCATAGCTACAACCTTGGCTCATAAATCTTGAACCACTACCTTCAGCAGAAGTGTTTGGACCTGGGGATAAACTTTCAGGAACTGTTGGGGGAGTACCATAAATTTCAGCATATAAACTTTGTGAGTTTAAAAAAAGAACTGCAATAATAAGTAGAAAACCCCTCATGAATTTCTCCCTCTTAATTAAGAGTATACTCTATCCTCTCATTTTTCGACACAAACCACGCATTGCTTTATACCTAATACAAAAGACTTTGGTCTTGTTTTTAATAACTAGACCTCGACCAAAATGAGAAAAGATCCGAAGCCTATGCTATGGAGCACACCATACTCATCGTTGATGATGAAAAAGATATTGTAGACACTCTTGAGCGCCAGTTTAGAAAAAACTATAAAGTCTTTACAGCTTCTTCTGGCTATGATGCTTTAAAAATTTTAAATAAACACAATATTCATCTCATTTTAAGTGACCAACGCATGCCAGAGATGACAGGTGTTCAAATGCTTCAAAAAGCACAAGTGGTGCAACCTGATAGCATACGCATTTTATTAACCGGCTACACAGACGTAGATTCTGTTATTGCAGCCATTAACGAAGGGCAAATTTACAGATACGTCACTAAACCATGGGACCCCACCGAGCTTGAAATTGTAGTTAAGCGCGCTTTAGAGGCCTATGATTTAAAAGTAGATGTAAAAGAAAAAAACAAAAAACTTGAAAGCGCCTATAAAGAATTAAAAACTCTAGATGAAGCAAAAAGTCATTTTATGATTCTTATTGGCCATGAATTAAAAACTCCGCTAACAACAATAAATTCGTTTTTGTCTTTACTAAAAGAAGAGGTAAAAACACCTGAGCATATAAAATATGTTGAAAGAATTTTACAAGGCACAAATAGACTAAATGAAATTATTTTTGATGTACTTGACCTTCTAAGCGCTGAAACTGGGCAGTTAAAAATAAATAAATCAGAAAAAAATATTTTTAAAGCTTTAAATATTGCCATAAATACCCATCTAGCCCTTGTAGAAAAAAAGAAATTAAAAATTGATAATAAAATTAAGTCTGATTTAAAACTTCAATTTGACGATGTGATTATAGGCAAAGTTTTAAATAAAATAATTCATAATGCTTTTAAATTTGCCCAAGATAATTCTACTATTGAAATTTCATATTCTAATTCAGAAATTTCAGTCACAAATTCTGGCCCCACAATGAGTGCTGCTCAGATTTCCAAAATTTTAAAACCATTCACATTAGATGAAAATATCATGCACCACGCGCAAGGCATGGGACTTGGGCTTTCAGTAAGCCAAGCACTTTTAAAATGCCATGACTCACAAATTCAAATTGAATCTCAAAATAATAAAACCACGGTCAGCTTTCGGATATAAAATCCGAATTTCGGACATTATTTTTATATAAGCAATTATATTTTGTATTAAGCCTTGCTTTAGTTTTGCATACACTTTGATTTATGAAGTTATTTATTGGCATTTTTTTATATGCTTTATTCTATTCTCAATTAGCAATGGCTGAGAAAATTATATATTTTATGTTTGTTGGTGAGCAGCGCCAAATTCAAAAGCTTTACCCCCCTGTGGGCTTAGCTAACCCAAATTTTTTAAAATTAAATAAGCAAACCTTAGTAGCCATCAAATCAGGTGTTTCAACATTAAAGGATCAAAAAAATGAGATTTTAATTTATGTCTTACCTACAAGCTTTAAGCCCTTAGCCACAGAGCTTGAAGAAGTTTTTAAGGAAAATAAAAAACTCGTGGCCATTTATAAAGATAAAAAAGTGACTGTTTTTGGCGAAGTTTTAAGCTTAAACCAATGGAAAAGATTAAGTTTATTGCAAGGTATGTTTGAAAGGAACTTAAATTTAAAACTCAGCGGGCCAAATGATTTACTTCACCAAGTTGCTTTAAGTATTAACCAAGAACTAGAAGCTAAAGCATTTTACGCAGCCAAAGCAGAAATTAGAAATAATAAAATAATTATTTACTCAAATGAGAAGGATCAAAAATTTTTTAAAAAAATTAATCAATTAGCAGCTCATTGGGGAGTTGATGTGGAAAGCTCAGAGCTTTTAGAAATAAAACCCATGATTGAAATTGAAATCACCATTGCTGAAGTTAAAAAAAATACTTTTAAAAGTTTTGGCTTAGATTTACCAACGCAATACTCAGCCAAAGTGGCTCCATTTAGTTTTGATGAAATAACTCTACGCTTTAATACATTATTAAAAAACCAGGAAGCTAAAATTATTGCAAGCCCAAAGCTTTTATGTAGAAGCGGAGAAACTGCAAAATTTATTGCTGGCGGTGAAATACCTATTAAATTAATAAGCTCCAAAATTATGGATGTGCAGTGGAAAAAATATGGCGTTATTTTAAATATTACCCCGCAAACTGATAATGCTAGAAATATTTCCACAAAACTAACAACAGAAGTGAGCCTTTTAGATGAAGCCCATGTGGTTGATGGAATACCAGGAATTTTAACCAACAGGGTGGAAACCCATTTTGACCTTAACCAAGAAAAAACCATTGCCCTTTCAGGACTTATTAAAAATGAGCTAGGCCGCGGCGAAAGTGGCCCACCCATTTTAAGTGAGATACCTGTTTTGGGTGAGCTTTTTAAAAGTCAAGATTATAAGCAAAATAAAACCGAGCTTTTAATTTTAGTTACCCCAAAAGTTGTTACAACTAAAAACGCTCTTGAGAGTAAAATTTCAGATTTTTGGAAAACCTCTGATGAGGAAGAGTGAAAGCATTTATAAAACACTTGTAGAAAATGCACTAGCACTTACAGGAGAAAGGTCCCTTGATGAAATTTTAGCTGACTCTCATTTTACATCTTATAAGGACAGGCTTAAAAAGGAGCTCACAGGTTTTGGCCCCATTGAAGAGCATTTGAGAGACGATAATGTTACTGAAATTTGCATTAACAACTTTAGCCAAATTTTTATTGAAGTTAATAGTAAGCTTTTTTTATCAGATTTAAGCTTTGCCTCTGAATTTACCTATCAACGGTTTTTAGATAATCTTCTTTTAAAAATAAATAAAGTTGTGGACCAAAGGCACCCCCTAACAGATGGCACACTTCCTTGTGGAACAAGGGTACATATTAGCCTACCCCCAATTACAACAAATGCAGTTGTAACGCTGAGAAAGCACAACGTAGAAAAGTATAACTTAGAAATGCTTTTAAAACTTAAAATGTTTGATCAAAACTTTTTGGATAGGCTTTTAAGTTGGATTAACCAAAAAAAGAATATTCTTTTTTGTGGCCCTACAAGTTCTGGAAAAACCACTCTTTTAAGAGCTACCCTTATGGCCACACCAAAGAATGAGAGAATTATTTCTATTGAAGATACTTCTGAGCTTTTAAGTATAGGACCTAACCACATCACCCTTCTCACAAGAGAAGACCCAGAGAATATGGTGCCTAAAATTGATTTAAGTATGTTACTAAAAAACTCTCTTAGAATGCGCCCTGATCGGCTTGTTGTGGGTGAAGTGCGCGGAGTTGAGGCGGTGATTTTATTAGATGCTCTTGCAACAGGACATAAGGGATCTTTTGCAACTATACACGGGCATGATGCCAACCACAGCTTACAAAGGCTAGAGTCTTTAATTTTAAGAGCCAACCCAAAATGGGATTTAATGGCCATAAGACAACTTATAAAGGATAGTGTGGATGTGGTTGTGGTGTGTAGTAAAAAAAACGGCCTGAGAGTTGTCTCTCAGGCCGCTGAAATTTCTGCTATAGAAAATTTTGGGTACCTTTTAGATGTTACAAACTTGAATCACTAAGCTGCTTTTGGCAAAGCATTGTTAGAGATTGGGTTTTCATTCTCATCTAACTTAATGGCGCCTTGTTTTTCAAGCTCGCGAATTTTTCAATTAGCTTGATGTGGGCTGATTCAATCTCAACCGCTGTTGGCTTTAATACTTCTAAAAGGTTTTGAACCTCACGCTTTTTAAGATCACGCATAGTATGCGTTGCAATTCCAAATGCCTCAGGTGGAAGGCCTTTTAAAGCAACAGCCAAAGTTCTCTCAGAAAGCTGAGTTGTAGCCTCAGAAAGTATAAGTGGGTCCCACTTAAATACTTTTTCTACTGTGAGAAGTTTGGATTTAACCATTGTCCCAAACTCTTTATCTTCTTGCATGATTGTGTTTAGTAAAAGCTCTCGCTTTTTACTTAAACAAGATTCCAGAAGAGCAATAAGCTGTTGTAAGCCCCCTGGCTTTTTGTAACGAGCAAGCATTGACATAAAACGTACCCCCGTTTGTGTGTTAAAAGCTTGCAGCCCAACCAATTTGTGACTGCCGCATATCTAGACTATCGGATAGCCCACACCCAGACTTAAGCCCCAAAAAGGTAGCAGGTAGTTTTTGGTAATTATTAGCTTATATTGAATTTGAACTGGCCGATATTTGAGTTCAAATCTAAATAATCTTATGTTGCACTAGATGAGGTTGCCACCGTTAGTGCCTGCGGTAAAACTGTGAATATAGCAGGGGCTACCCCAGGCTGCTCACCATCTACTTCTAATAAAACATCATCTTTTGTATCTATTAAAACTTTACGGGCCTTATGGTGATGCACCCCTGGCATGCTTAAAAAAGTGCCATCATAGAGCTTATGCTGAAGGGCTAAGGCTGTAAGCTTTGGAATAGGTTCAGCAATGATCACTTCAAATAAACCATCATCTAATTTGGCATCAGGCGCCCAGCACATTCCCCCACCGGAGTAACCACCATTGGCTATAAACACATTCACAATGGGGCCAGAAAACATTTCAACATCATCTAAAAAAATTTTTACTTTTTGAGGCTTTGAAAGAAAAAATTGCTGGGCTGATGAAGCAAAATAAACAAGCTTTGGTGGCAAAAACTTAGGTGTGTGGCGAACCTGTTTTGCGACCTTTCCCCCAATGCCTACTGTGGCAATGTTGACAAAAAGTCTTTTTTGCTCGCGCCCAAATTCGTCTTTAAAGTAAATACAACCAACATCTATTTTTTGAAATTCTGGGGAGACCAAAATATCAATGGCTTTTTGCGGGGAACTTGGAAGATTAAGGCTTTTTATAAAATCACATCCCCGCCCTGCTGATAAAATACCAAGTTTAAGTTTGGGGTTAATAGGCTTGTTGTTTTCATCAAAAAGGCCATTTACAACCTCATTTATTGTTCCATCCCCACCGGCTGCAATTACTAAATCAAAATCAGATTGCGCTACTTGGCTAGCAAGCCTTATGGCATCAAAAGGAGTTTTTGTAGTAAATTCCTCAAGCGCTCCACCCAATCTTGCACGAGCCACATCACGAAGCTCTGCCCACATCAAAGAAGTTCTTCCACCACCTGATGATGGGTTTATAATAATGGCTGTTTTCATGTGCTCTGAGTAGGCGCTACGGTTTTAATGTGAAGCTCTGCAAGTTGATCACGATCTACTACAGAGGGAGTTTCACTCATTTGGCAACTTGCTTTTTGGGTTTTTGGAAAGGCAATAACTTCTCTAATGGCTTCAGTGCCACATAAAATCATCACCACTCTATCCACACCCCAGGCAATACCACCATGAGGAGGAGTGCCGTAACTTAAAGCCTCTAAGAAAAAGCCAAATTTAAGTTTAGCTTCTTCCGGTGAAATTTTTAGAGCTTTAAACATGGCATCTTGAACAGCCTCTTGGTGAATTCTAATACTTCCGCCAGCAATTTCGTACCCATTGCATACAAGATCATAAGCTTTTGCTTTTACCTTAATAAGCTTTTCTGGGTCTTGAGATAAAAATGCTTCAATGTCTTGGGCTTGAGGCGATGTAAATGGGTGATGACACGCATTCCATCTCTTTGCTACAGGATCATACTCTACTAATGGAAAATCTAATACCCATAAAAAATGATCCTTAGTTTTATCTATTAAATTTAATTTATTACCCAAATGAAGCCTTAATGTACTTAAGGTTCTTGCCGCTATATCATACTCATCAGAAATAATAAGTACAGAATCTCCGCGCGAGGCTCCTGTTTTTATGCACATTTGCTCTAACTGCTCGGGTTTAAAGAATTTTGAAATAGGTGAGCTCATTTGATCATCCCATTTAATCCAAATTAAGCCTTTAGCCCCTGCTTTTTTAGACATATCTGTTAAATCATCAAAATCTTTTCTAGAAAACTTTGCGCCACCTGGAACACTAATTCCGCGCACCACACCTTTTCTGGCAATGGCTTCATCAAAAACTTTAAAGCCTGTGTTTTTACAAAGCTCAGTGATGTCTTTAATTTCCATTCCAAAGCGGGTATCAGGTTTATCATTTCCAAAGCGATCCATAGCTTCTTTGTAACTCATTCTTAAAAAGGGAAGTTTTATATCAACACCTTTGAGCTCTTTCCAAACTCGAGCAATGGCTTTTTCATTAATGCTCATCACATCATCTGGCTCTACAAAAGACATTTCAATATCTACTTGGGTAAATTCAGGTTGACGGTCTGCTCTTAAATCTTCATCACGAAAGCAACGGGCAATTTGGTAATACCTATCAAAACCTGAAATCATTAAAAGCTGCTTTAGTGTTTGTGGAGATTGTGGAAGTGCATAAAAAGTTCCCGGGCTCACGCGCGAAGGAACAAGATAATCCCTTGCACCCTCTGGAGTGCTTTTCCATAGAATAGGAGTTTCAACTTCAATAAAACCATTTTCATCAAAAAAATTTCTAACAATGTTGCAAAATTTTGAGCGCAGAAATAATTTTTTTTGAAGCTCAGGACTTCTTAGCTCTAAATACCGATACTTAAGCCGAAGCATTTCATTCACATTGGCATCATCAGGGTCAAAGGGCAAAGTGTTAGCTGTTGATAAAACTTGTAACCTTTGGGCAACAACTTCTATCTCTCCGGTTTTTAATTTTTTATTAATCATACCCTCTGGGCGCTTTTGCACTTTACCTTCAACAGCAATAACAAACTCGCGGCGCAAATCTTTTGCTGCAGTTTGAGCAGTATCTTGTGGGTTTAAAACAATTTGAGTAATACCGTCACGGTCTCTAAGATCTATAAATATTAACCCACCATGGTCACGACGGGTATTGACCCATCCCATAAGGGTTACTTTTTTGCCATCATCAGTTGCTTTTAAGCCCCCACAATAGTGAGTGCGGTGAAAACTACTTGAACTCATTTTAAAAGATCCTCAAAACTTACTTCTGTTTGCTGTTTTGTTGCCATATCTCTCACCAAAACAATACCTTTTTCTAATTCAGAACCCCCTAGAATAGCAACCTTTTCTGCTTTAAGCCTATCAGCCCTCTTCATTTGAGATTTCATACTGCGGCCTGAGTGATCTATTTCCACTTTAACGCCCTTTTGTCTGAGCTTTGAAGCTAATAAAAATGCCTTTTCGGCCCCCTTTTCATCAGGGGTTACAAAAAAGTACTTTAAATTGGGGCGGTATTTTTCAAAATCTTGATCCATAAGCATAATCAGCCGCTCCATCCCACCTGCATAACCAATGGCAGGGGTAGATGGCCCACCAAGCTCCTCCACCAAAGAGTCATACCTTCCCCCACCGCCGATGGCATCTTGAGCCCCAAGACTTGATGAGGTGATCTCAAAGACTGTACGCTTGTAATAATCAATTCCGCGCACTAGGTTTTTATTAACATTAAAATTTACGTTTAAAGTTTTAAGATCATTTTTAAATGCCTCAAAGTGAATTTCACACTCACTACATAAGTGCTCCAGCATCACAGGCATTTTAGATACAATTTCTTTGTCTTGTGGGCTTTTACTATCTAAAATGCGAAGGGGGTTTTTTTCTAAGCGCTTTTGCGAGTCTTCGCTAAGTTTTGATTTTTGAGCACTCAAAGCTTTGACTAGTTTTTCTAAATACTGTGGGCGACACTTAGGACAGCCCACACTTGAAATAGAGACGCTTAAATTTTTAAGCCCTAACTTTTCATATAAATCTACAAGCATAAAAACACACTCAGCATCTTGGCGGGGTTGAGCCACTCCAAATACTTCAAAACCATACTGGTAAAACTGACGCTGTCTTCCTTTTTGTGGACGCTCATAGCGAAACATGGGGCCAAGGTAAAAAAGTTTTTGAATTGGGTCATGGCTTAAAAGATTTTTTTCTATTAAGGCGCGAACCACTGGTGCAGTTCCCTCTGGCCTTAAGGATAGACTTTCTTCGTTTTTATCTAAAAAGGAATACATTTCTTTTTGAACTATGTCTGTAACCTCACCCACTGATCTTGTAAAAAGCTGAGTGTACTCAACTATAGGCGTACGCACTTCAGTAAAGCCAAAATCTTCAAATTGTTTTTTGATTAAATTTTCTGCATAACGCCAGGCAAAACTCTCTGGTTCTGTGATGTCATGCATGCCCTTAATAGATGTTATTTTCATAATGATTTTCTTACAATACACGGGACCTTGACTGGGTGTCAAACCAAGCGTAGTGTCTATTTATGCCAAATTTCAAAGTAGAGCACCAAAGCCCCCTCCCCCCTGATGAAACCTTTAATAAAGTATGTGATTATTTACAAAACTCAGAGGGCATTAAAAAGCTAGATAATAGCTTAAAATTTGATTTAAACCCCCCTCTGAGAAAAGGCCATGTTAAGGGGTCAAAATTTGAGTGCGAAATTAGCGTTTCAGGCCAAACACCATCTCAAGTAGTTTTAAGTATTACAATTCCCTTACTTTTAAGCCCGTTTAAATCATCAATAGAGAACACAATTAAAGAAAAGATGGCCAAAATTTTAGGTTAAATGCCATGGTAGTTAAGAAAAAAAAATCAAAACCTCTATTAAAAAGCCCTAAGAGAAAATCAAAAGGAAAAATAAAAACTAAACTTGTTAGTAAAGAGCTTGATGATACTACTTCAGAAGTAGAAGTTGCTGAAGTAGAAAACCACGGGCATGGCCTTGTTATAGCCGACCCTTTACAGAAATATTTAGCTGACATTAGAAAATACCCTTTGTTAACACCCGAAGAAGAAAGACGCCTTGCCATACGGGTAAAAGAAAAAGGAGATAAGTCTGCCGCTGAAAAGCTTGTCACATCAAATTTGCGCTTTGTAGTTAAAATTGCAGCAGAGTATTCAAAATTTGGCGCAAGAATGATTGATTTAATTCAAGAAGGTAACATTGGTCTTATGCATGCGGTAAAAGAGTTTAACCCTTATAAAGGCGTTAAACTTATTACCTATGCTGTTTGGTGGATACGTGGTTACATTCAAGAATATTTAATGAAAAACTACTCCCAAGTAAAAATTGGAACAACTCAGGCTCAAAAAAAACTTTTCTACCAACTCAATAAAGAAAAAGCCCGCCTTGATGCCCTTGGACAACGGCCTGATGTAAAGCTGCTCTCTTCTCGTTTAGGGGTTACAGAAGGTGAGGTTTTAGAAATGGAATCTCGTCTTAAAGGGCCAGACTTAAGTTTAGATGCTCCTATGAAAGCTAGTGGTGAAAGCACTAGATCTTTTATAGAAAACCAGGCTGATGTTGACCACTTAAACCCAGATGAGCTTTTAGCCTCAGAGGAAGAAAAACTCATATTTAAAAAAGAAATTAAAAAGGTAATGAAAGATTTAAATGAGAAAGAAATCTACCTATTACAAAACAGAATTTTAGGGGATCCCCCACTTACGTTACAAGAAGTTGGCGATAAATTTAAAATTACCCGTGAAAGGGCTCGCCAATTAGAAGAGCGTGTTTTATTAAAACTTCGCACCCATTTTAAAGAAGTGTTTCCTGATTATAAAATTAATGTTCCTGAAGAGTAGCGAGCTGTTTTTGCCGCCTAGCCATTTGCTCATTAAAATCTTCCTCACTTAGACTTTGTTGATTTTGTGGCTCAAACCTATAATATTCAGCAAACTCTTGCTTCAGTTTATTAAGTGCCGGATGTTCCGGGATAAGTTTATTGAACACCGTGATAGGTGAGTATATGTAAAAAGCGTCTACATACCCACCACGCACTCTAAAATAAAGACCATATATTCCAGTTAAAACATCTAAATGTTGTGCGTATGCTTTAGTTATTACTTCAATAGTCTCTGGTGGAATTTGTTTTTTATATTTTTCTAAGTACTCAATAAAAAGTAAGCCCAATTTCACTTGATTTTGAATGTGCCGAACAATTCTTTCAGGAGCCAGAAAAAAAGCTAAATGGTATGAGTAATCATGAAGCATAATTGAATCTTTTGCAGAAATGGGAATCATGGCTTTATCAACAAAATGTCTTAAATAGGTCATGTCCTCAGCTATAGTTTTTGATTCATAAAACCTCACATTAAAACTCATTTCTTTGAACAAAGGTAATTCATTTAACTCATCTAGTTTTTGATTTATTTTTTTAAAAGAAGGGGTCAGCATTGTATTCTCATCAAGTAACTCAAAGCCTAACCTTTTAGCAAAATCCTGGCCCGTTGTTTCAATAATCTTTCGCGGGTCACCTTGCACATCGTTTTTTGATTCTTTATAAAATGAGTCCCAATCTTGGTTTGGCTTTCTAATAAAAACATATCCACCATCAAGTGAAGGCATCACTCTTACCGTTGGTCCCTCTTTTGGATTTTTGTCCCTAAGAAGGTCTAAGTACATCACTGCCTTTTTAAGATATATGCTGCATGCCTTTTGAAGCTCACTAAGCTGATGGGCTTGGGCAAATTGAGGCACCAAAGTGACTAATAACAAGACACTAACTAAAGCTAGGTTTGCTTTAAATTTAAAAACAATACTCATGTAAGTATTAATTGCTACTATTATGCCAAATTGAGACTTAGGCGACGTTGTTGCCTGAGCTACCACCCGAGCTGTCATTACTGCCATCATCTTCTTGCTCATCAAAAACAGCAGCAAGCTTTGATCTAAGTCTTGTAACAGCTTGCGCGTGAAGTTGGCTCACACGGCTCTCAGTGACATCTAAAACTTTTCCAATTTCTTTTAGGTTTAAATCTTCGTAGTAATAGAGGCTTAATACAAGACGCTGCTTCTCTGGTAATTCTTCAATAGCAGCAGCTACAACTTCTTTTATCTTTTTAAGGTTTAATTGGTTAAATGGGTTATTAAGTCTTGTACCTTCTAAAAGATTAAGAATTGATTTTTTGTCAACGTTTGAAAATGTAGCTGCTTCATCAATAGATAGTAAAGATACTGGACGAACTTGGTTAATAAGATCATAAAACTCATCCATTGTCATTTGAAGCTCTAATGCAACTTCCTCATCAGTAGCTGAACGGCCCAAGCTTTGCTCCAGCGCCGCGTAAGTTCTATCAAGAAGTTTTGATTTATCTCTAACAGATCTTGGAACCCAGTCCTGTGCTCTAAGTTCATCTAAAATGGCTCCACGAACTCTAAACTCAGCATAAGTTTTAAATTTATTATCTCGAGAAGGATCATATTTTTCAATGGCATCCATAAGACCAATGACACCGCTTGAAATAAGATCATCTAATTCAATATTTGATGGCAAGCGCACAGCAATTTTTTGTGCAATAAACTTAATCATGGGCGCATATTCCATTATAAGTTTATCTTTTTGCTGTGGAGTTAATTTATTTGGCTCTTCTTTATACTTTTTTAGAAGACTACTCATTGACTTTTGCCCCTTACCCAATTGTCCCCTCATGAAACTTTCCCTACATACTTAGTGTAGCAAAAACTGTGCTGGTAACGTAGTATCTTTTAATTACGCCACACCCATAATTTGTTCCCAGAAGAATTGTATTCCACCTTTAACATGCCCAAGGTCTTGACGGCTGTTTAGTTTATCAGCAATGCGTTTTATAGACTGAGAAGCCACTGCATCTGGGTTTGAAAGTGTGCAAATTTGCTGGGCTTTAGTAGTACGGCGTACAACCACATCTGATGGAATGCTGCCTAAATAATCAAGGCTTACGTATAGAAACTTTTGACACACGTCACTTAGTTTTTGGTAAACACTCAAACCCTCTTGTTCATCTCTGACTTGGTTTGCAATGATAGAGAATCTTTTTTCTTGGTAATAAGTGTTTAAAACTTTTATTAAAGCATAAGCGTCTGTGAAGCTTGCTGGATCTGGAGTCACAATCACACAAATTTCCTGAGCAGAGGTATTAAAATACATCACGTTACTGTCAATGCCAGGTGCTGTATCAATAAGCATGTAATCAAATTTTTGCTTAATGGAACTAAGTTGGTCTAATAGAACTCTTTTTTCACGGTCTGCTAAATTTTGAAGCTCAGTAAAACCGCTTCCACCAGGAAGCAGCCAAATATGAGGGCTGACTTGCACTAACACTTCCTCAATATTTTTTTGCCCATTAAATAAATCATTAATGGTGTAGCGCGTGCGTGTATTAAACATAATATCAACATTGGCCATTCCCAAATCTCCGTCTAGAATGAGAACGTTTTTTCCTTGCTTTGCAAGCTGAGAAGCCAGGTTACAAACCACCGTGGTTTTACCAACCCCACCTTTTCCAGAGGTAATGCTGATTGTTCTTGTTTGCTTTATTTGTCCAAACGCCATCGTCCTTCCAGCTGACATACCTTGCTCCTTAAAAATTGTTTTTTGTTATTTTATAAATTAAATCTAAAACTCTTTCCCTTGTTGCTACTTCAATATCTTCAGGAATTTTTGTTCCATTACCTAAAAGATAAAGTGGTTTTTGTGTTTTTCTTTGTATGTTATATAAAAGTCCGTGATTAAAACTTTCATCAATCTTAGTCATGATAATGTCATCAAACTGGGTCACGCCATATCTCTGCGCCACATCATAAGCGTCTAAGTCTTTAGCAGTGCAAGAAAGCACCAGATGAGTGCGCCTATTAATTTCTCGATTTGGCATAAGGGATCTTAGTTGATCTATTTCTGTAATATCTCTTAAAGACATTGAGGGGTAATCCACTAAAATAATGTCATAGTTAAAATATTTTGTCACAAGAGCGTCAAATTCAATGGAGTGCTTTATTTGCTCTAAAGGTACATTTAAAATTTGGCAAAATATTTTAAGCTGCTCAACAGCGCCAACTTTAAAATGATCCGCCGTAAAAATAGCAACTTTCTTTTTTTCGTTTAATACAAAATGACTTGCTAATTTTATCATAGAAGAGGTTTTGCCCTGCCCACTGGGCCCTACAAATAAATGAAGTTTTGTAGAGCTTTCACTAAGCCATTGGTTTACCACTTCGGTATGAGTCATAATGTAGCGAGCAACAAAAGCATCTACTAAGCTTTTCTTTTTCTTCTCTAGAGCTGAGAGTTCTTTATCTGCCTTTTCAAGAATTTCTACAATAAAGCGTGTGTCTATTCCTGAGTTTTGAAGTTTTTCAAAACTATGGCTTAGCTCAAATGGTAAATTGTAATCAGCTCCTGGATGCTGAGTGACCATTTTTTTTGCAGGACCTGCTTGAGTGAGTTGGCCAAGTAATTCCTTTAACTGTTGAACCTCAAGTTTAAGGCTTGAAACATCGTCATTTTTAGGAGTTACAAAACTAAGAGGCGCACCGTTGGCAGCATCTTCTAGCTGGTAAGGCTTTTCATTATTAAATGTCTCTAAAACATCATCAACACGTTTACCCCAAATCTGAGGACTTGCTACAACAGATGAGTCTTCATCAATAATATCAATATAGCGGCGTTCTGTGACGGGCCTTTTAATATTAACTGTGTCTGTCACACCATCAAATTTGGAAGTAGGTACCTTCACAATGCCTTGAGCTTTTTGAGAATACTTTGTTTGATATTTGCTCACCGTATTTTCTATAAACTTTTTTTGCTGGCTTGCAGTTTGAGTTTTAAATCTGCTTCTTGCTGTGTCTGTGAGACGGCTTTCAGCAAATTGTTTTTTCTTTAAAGATTTTTCTGAAATTGCTGCAGTAATTTCAATACTGCCCTGCCCTGCTAGGCCAAAGGATTTTTTGTTATCTTTAGCGCTTATAATAATAGCATCTGGTCCCAACTCTTGCTTAACCATTTGAAGAGCTTCTTTAATATTTTTGGCTTCAAACTTTTTAACTTGCATCTCTCATCCTCACTACTTCTACAGATTTTACGTTAGCGGTTGGAATCAACTCATGATGTGACAATACCACGAGTTGAGGAATAAATCTCTCTGTGAGCTTGCGCAAATGCCTTCTGATCGTAGGACTAGTCAAAAGGATAGGTTGCGCTGCCACAACAGGATTATTTTCTATTGATTTTGATAAAGTATTAAGAACCTGCTGAGCATATTGCGGATCAAGTACTAGCTGCACCCCTTGCTCTGTTTGTAAAAGTGAGTTTGAAATAGCCTCTTCCACTCTTCTGTCAAGAGAGAGAACAGGAATTTGACCTTCTTCATTGGTGTATTTTTTTGTAATTCCTCGGCTCAACGCCTTTCGCACAGAT
Organism: Oligoflexia bacterium; assembly: GCA_016715815.1. Lineage (GTDB taxonomy): Bacteria > Bdellovibrionota > Bdellovibrionia > JABDDW01 > JABDDW01 > JADJXN01. The sequence goes on along the minus strand of JADJXN010000001.1, from coordinate 87,822 downwards.
TCTGTTAGAAGTTCTGAATCTTTTGATTTTGGTGCTTCATCAGCTAAGGTTTCAAATATGGTTAATAAGTCACGAATGGAAACCTGCTCACGCAATAAATTTTGTAATACCTTAACCACACTTCCAAGTGGTAATAAGTTGGGAATAAGTTCTTCCACCACTTTGGGATGTGTTTTTTGAAAGTTTTCAATAAGTCTTTGCGCTTCTTGGCGGCCCAATAATTCATGAGCGTGCAATCTAATAATTTCAGTTAGGTGTGTTGCCATAACTGTTGGCAAATCAACCACTGTATAGCCAGCAAGTTCTGCCTCTTCTTTTTGTGCTTTTGTTACCCAAAGAGCAGGTAAGCCGAATGCTGGTTCAACAGTTTCAAGGCCCTCAACTGGTTTTGTAATATTACCTGGATCCATGGCTAAAAGATGCTCAGCCATGAGAGAGCCCCCGGCTACTTTTACACCTTTTATCATGATTTGGTATTCACCGGGTTGAAGTTGAAGGTTATCTCTAATGTGAACACTTGGAACAACAATGCCTAAATCCATAGCAAATTGTTTTCTAATACTTACTATTCTTTCTAATAAATCTCCACTTTGATCACTATCAACTATATTAATAAGTGCATAACCAACTTCAAGTTCAAGCATGTCAAGGGGAAGTAGACTTTCAATTTTTTCTTTTTCTGGTTTTAGTGCTGCTTGCTCTGCTTTTTTCTTTTTTTCAACTTCCTCTTCTTTTTGGTATCTGGTCATAAACCAAGCAACCCCAACACCTAAAAAAGCAAAAGTAAAAAATGGAATTTTTGGCATTCCAGAAATCATGCCAAAAAAGCCTAAGATTGCAGATAAAATGGCAATGGCCTTTGGGTGAACAAAAAGCTGCCCTGCTACCTCATTACCCAAGTTTTTATCAGAAGATGCGCGAGTTACAACAATACCAGCAGCGGTTGAAATAATAAGTGCTGGAATTTGTGCCACAAGGCCCTCACCAATGGTCAACATGGTGTAGGTTTTTGCGGCATGTGCTACATCCATACTTCTTTGAATAACACCTATGAGTAAACCACCAATAATGTTAACTAAGGTAATTAAAATACCTGCAATGGCATCTCCTCTTACAAACTTACTAGCACCGTCCATGGCTCCGTAAAAATCTGCTTCAGATTCAATGGCTTTTCTTCTGCGCCTTGCTTCTTCGTCATTTATTAAACCAGCATTTAAATCCGCATCAATAGACATTTGTTTTCCAGGCATAGCATCTAAAGTAAAGCGTGCTGCAACCTCAGCAACGCGACCTGAACCTTTTGTGATAACCACAAAGTTAATAACAACTAAAATTATGAAAATAATCATACCGACGATGTAGTTATCCCCAACAACAAAGCTACCAAAAGCATGAATCAACCCACCAGCCGCATCCGTTCCCTCATGGCCATGAACAAGAATTCTTCTTGTTGAGGCTACGTTTAAGCTTAATCTAAAAAGAGTTGTCATTAATAATAAGCTTGGGAAAACGCTAAACTCTAAAGGCTTATTTGTATAAATACTTACAAGTAAAATAAGTAAGCTTATAGCAAAAGACATGGTTAAGAACATGTCTATTAAAAGAGCAGGAACTGGTATTAGCATCACAACAAGGGTACAAATAAGCGCAATAGCAACTACAACATCACTGTTTTTTGTAAACCTAGAAAACCTTTTTAAAAAGCTATAGATCTCATTCATACGCTAGCCTCTTGAGCTATTTCTTCACTAACTTGTTTTATCTTTCCTTTAATTTTGTAAACATAAGCCAAAACTTCAGCCACCGCGTTGTAAAGTGATTTTGGAATAGCCTGGCCAATTTTTAAAGTTTTAAAAATGGTTCTCGCCAGTGGCTTATTTTCCACTACTGGCACATTATGCTGTCTTGCAATGGATTTAATTTTTTCAGCAATGAGATCAGCTCCTTTTGCAACAAGTGTTGGTGCCGCCATATTTTCACGATCATATTTTAAAACCACTGCAATGTGGGTGGGGTTTGTAATAACAACATCTGCTTTAGGAATAGCATCCATCATTCTTTTTTGCGCAAGCTCTCTTTGAATTCTTTTAATTCTAGATTTAATAAGCGGGTCACCCTCGCGCTGCTTAAATTCTTCTTTAACTTCTTGCTTTGTCATGCGCATTCTTTTTTCTAAATCCCATCGCTGAAAGGCATAATCAATAATGGCCAGCATTACTAGTAGTGCGCAAATGCTGCCTAAGAGTTTAAAAATAACCATGCCAATGTAGATAAAAATTTGAGCTACAGAAAGCTGCACTAGTTGTGGTGTGAATTCCAATTCCTTTTTCAAAACAAGGTAAGCCACAGCTGAGACTATGATAATTTTAAAAACTGATTTGGTTCCTTCAAATAGATTTCTTAAGTTAAATATTTTTGCAAAGCCATTTATAGGATTAATTCTATTTAGATCAGGTGATACTTGCTCCCAAGAAGTTAAAAAACCAATTTGCATCACCGTAGACAATATACCTGTTAAAACAGCTATGCCCATTACAGGAGCAATAACCATAAAAGCCTTTGAAAGAGCAAATTTAATCCCAGGCATAAGATCCCCATGACGAGCGGCTGCTAAAAAATACTCTGTGAATGATGTTGTAAATAACACTCCCAGGTTCTGCAGAAATTCACGTGATAGAAAATAAAACAAAAGGCCCACACCCATAAGTACAAGAATACTTGTAATCTCACGGCTTTGAGCAACCTGGCCTGATTTGCGAAAATCTTCGCGTCTTTGCTGTGTTGCCTGTTCGGTTTTCTCTTCTGAAGATTCGTCTGAACCTTGTGCCATCTCTAAAACCCTTTAATAAATTTAAAAACCTGCTCAGTTAAATGAGCAAAGTCATTTTGCATTACAGTTAAAATTAATGGAATGCTGACCATAAACACAAACATTCCCACCAAAATATTCACCGGAAAACTAATTATAAAAACGTTAATCTGCGGAACAGCTCTACCAACCACACCCAAGGCTACGTTTAAAAATAAGACAACAGCCACTATGGGGCCTGAAAGTTTAACGGCAATTTCGAAAACATTTTGTACATAAGCGCCTGTACTTAAGAGTGCCTGTGGGTTTAGCCCAATTAACCCCATGGGGGCTAGCTCAAAACTTTTTACTAAACCCTCAAGAAGCCAATGGTGCCCATTAATAACTAGGAATAATAAAATGGCTAAAATGTTTTGAAACTCTTCAAGCATAGTACCCGAGCCACCCAAGGCAGGGTTAAAAGATTGCGCGGCACTAAATCCCATAGTGAATCCTAAAACTTGACCCGCTACTTGAACTGCCCAAAAAATTCCTCGCGCTAAAAACCCAATGAAAGCCCCTATAAATGCTTCTCTGGCGCTTAACACAATCAGGTTTTCTAAAACAAAACCGGAGTTAGTTGCTAAATTTTGTTTTTGGCTTAAAAAAACAACAAATGTAATGACTAAAGAGAGTAAAACTTTTATTGGGCCTGGAATTGTTGTTGAACTAAATAAGGGCATAGCTACAAGGCATGCTGAAATGCGAATCAGCATTAAACTGAATAAAACTAATTCTGCCTCGTTAAATTTATAAACCTCAAACACTTAAAGCTACCTCACATAGTTTACAATGTTGTCAAAAAGCCCCACGGTAAATTTGCTAATCACATCAATCATCCAAGGGCCGCAAATTATTAAAGTAATAACTATAGCTACAATTTTAGGAACAAATGACAATGTGGCCTCGTTTATCTGTGTCACAGCTTGAAAAATACTCACGCCCAAACCAACAACTAATGCACAAATAAGAAGCGGTGCTGAAAGTAAAAGCATCGTCTTAACTGTTTCTTGCCCTAATGTAAGTACTAGTTCTTCTGTCATAAATTACCCAAAACTTTTTACGAGGGAGCCCACTATGAGCTGCCATCCGTCTACCAAAACAAAAAGCATAATTTTAAAAGGCAAGGATACGATGATGGGGGGAACCATCATCATACCCATTGCCATAAGAACACTTGCAACAACCATATCTATAATTAAAAACGGAAGGTAAATTACAAAACCAATTTCAAAAGCAGTTTTTAACTCTGAAATAACAAAAGCCGGAATTAAAACATAAGACGGAACATCCATTCTTGTTTTTGGTTTTTCAACACGGCTCAGTTTTAAAAATAATTGAAGATCACTATCTCTAGTTTGATTAAACATAAATTTTCTTAGTGGTTTCATTGCTGACTCGCCTGCTGCCTCTTGCAAAACAGTACCCTTAAGGTAGGGCTGAAGAGCATTATTATTAATTTCAATAATAGCTGGGGACATAATAAAAAAAGTTAAAAATAAGGAAAGCCCCACAATGAGTTGATTTGGTGGCATTTGTTGAGTGCCCAAAGCTTGTCTTAAAAAAGCAAAAACAACTACAATTCTGGTAAAACTTGTCATTAGGATTAAAATGGCGGGAGCCAAGGTCAGAACAGTAAGAAGCATTATAATTTTAATTACATTGACAACTTCATCTGGTTTTTGAGTTGGAAGAAAACCCCAAATTAACAGTTGGCAATGTAACACCTGAAACATTTTTTGCTTGCGCAAAAGCCTCTGGAGTCAGAGATAAAAGAGTTAAAAGAAAAATAAAGAGTACAAAAAGCTTTTTCATACTCTAAAGGCTCCTTTATTTATTTTAAATTCTTCATTATCTTCCTGAATTTTTTTACCAAGTGCGGAATCAAATTTTTTAGTAGAAGTTAAATCTTCATCCAAAAGTGAAAGGGTTTTTAAGTGACTAATATTCTCATCAGTAATCCCTATTAATACAGTTTCCCCTGCAACACGCACAACAGCTAAAGATTTTTTAGCCCCCAAATAATGTTGAGATAAAACCTGAATCATTTTTGATTTATTTGTAAAGCGATTTGTATTGGGGAGTTTTTTAAGTAGATAAATGCCACCACCAAAAAGTGCGATGACAATACCAAGGCTAGCTAAAACCCTAAGCCATAAATGGGTGCCCGTTTGAGGCTTTTGTGTTTTTAACTCCTCTGTTTGATTTTGAGTCTTAAAAACAGCCACATTTTCATCTGATGTAGTTGTATCAGCTTTTGAGATAGAGGTACCCATTATCAAGCCCGTTAGGCTTAATGCAAAAATAAACGCTTTCATTTTAACCTCACTTATTTAGCTGTTGTATTCGCTCTGTCGGTGAAATGATGTCTGTTAAACGCACACCAAATTTTTCATTCACCACAACAGCTTCACCACGCGCTACAAGTTTATCGTTCACTAAAACTTCCATTGGTTCGCCTGCAAGCTTTGTTAGCTCAATAACACTGCCTTGGCCTAGAGCAAGAAGATCATGTACGATCATTTTTGTACGTCCCAACTCAACAGAAACTTTTAATGGAATGTCCATTATAAGATCTAAGTTTCTATCTTTTGGAGCATCTTTTCTTTGCTCTGCTTGCGAAGACAAGTCCTGTGGAGGCGGAACCTCTTGTACCTCTGGTGCTTGATTATTTTCAGTAGCCTCTTCAGCTTCTGCCTTGTCTGCCATAAATCCTCCCTGATTTATCTAGACTCAAATCTATCTCTTAAAACTCTAGTCACTTGCACTGCCACATTTCCATGGCTGATGCCGTAATAACATTTAAACTTTTTTACGCCTTCTACTTCTATATTCAATTCGCCCGTCGCATCTTGCTCAAGTGGAATAATATCTCCCACTTGCATGTCTAAAAGCTCTCTTGTTGTAACCTCTGTATTGCCAAGACAAACTTTCATTTCAACATCTGTTTCTAAAAACTGTTCTCTTAAAACAGCGGTCCATAATTTTTTATCTGTTTGGTCTGACTCAACCTGAAAGCCGCTTGAAAGTTTTGCTTTAATGGGCTCAATTGTTGAATAAGGAATAACTAAGGTTATTGTTCCGTTGGCGTTTTCTAATTCAATATCAAATGTAGAGGCAATAACAACGTCAGTTGGCGGAACAATACCAACAAACTGTGGGTTAACCTCTGTTCTAATAAAGCTTGCATCAATTTTACAAACTGAAGCCCAGGCTGTTTCTAAATCAGCAAGTGCTAACTCTACCACTCGCCTAATTATACTGAGCTCAATTGCAGTAAATTCTTTTCCTTCAATTTTTGTATAAGGTCTATCAACCCCACCTAAAAAGCTATCCACCAAGGCATAAGCCAGTTTACTTTCAACAACCATTAAGGCTGAGCCACGAAGTGCATTAAAACGCAAAACGCTCATACATGTTGGAATAGGCATGGTATTAATAAATTCACCAAACTTTAAAAAATCTGTTGCGGAGTGGTTTAAAGAAGCAATTTTTCTTAATGCTGAGGAAAGTGAAACCCTGAATGCTCGCATGAACTTTTCGTAGATAACATCAAGCTGTGGCATTCTTCCACGAATGATTCTATCTTGCGAGGTAAGATCATAAACAATAACCCCAGGGTCATTATCTGCTCCAGCTCCGCCGCCTGTACCACCCACTTCACCTTCTGAAACTGCTGCTAAGAGTGCATCGACTTCATTTTGTGAAAGAACCTGATTCATATTAATTCACCACCAAGTTTGTGAAGTATATATTTTTAATTTTTCCAGATACTAAAAATTCATTAATAACATCTTTAATTTCTGACCTGAGCTCTAGCTTTCCTTCTTTGGAGCTCATATAGTCATGACTTTTACTGGACAAAAGAATAATGACTTTATCTCTAATTTGTGGCTTTCTTTTTTCTATCTCTGCCATGACCTCATTATTTTCTACTTCTAATTCAAAATCTATTTTAACAAGCTTTCCGCCTCTGGTCCCGGCAAGGTTAACTAAGAAAGTTTCCATAGGAATGAGCTTTCCAACTACATCATCCTTATTAATAGCTGCTGGATCTCTGTTTACATCTTCATTGTGAACACCTTCAACTACATCAGCTAGTTTTGGTTTTGCTTTTTCTGCTTTGTGTGAGTTCCAAAGTACAAAAACAACCATGATCATGGCGATCATGTTTAGCCCTGCAATACCAATAAGAAGAATTGGCTTTTTGCCTTCTAGCGATGCTGAATCTTGAGTCTTTTTCTCGTCTGCCACTTTACCCTCCTGTAGAATCCCTCAGGCTTAAATTAAGCAATGGCGGTGCCACAAGACTTAAGGCTTTAAAAATGATCTAACTTGTTGATATTTGGAAAACCAGGCTAGGCCGTTGTGCCAACAGTTTGCGATATTAAGTCAGAAATTTGGCGCTGAATTTTGTTATTCCCTGCCACCACTGATTTCATTTGGTAGTGAAATGGCTCACCTTCAAAATTACTCACAACTCCACCAGCCTCTCTTACAATAAGGCTTCCTGCGGCTGTATCCCAAGGGGCTAATTCACGCTCCCAAAAACCATCATAAATTCCACTTGCTACAAGACACATATCTAAAGCAGCTGAACCTGCGCGCCTTAACCCGCGAGATCTTTCCGCAAAGACTTTAAAGGTTTCAAGCTCCTTTGATAAAACTTGGTTACGCATGTAACTAAAACCTGTTGCCAAAAGACTATCTTCAATTTTTTCTGTGCGGCTTACATGAATGGGTTTTTTATTCCAAAACGCCCCACCACCACGTGTAGCAGTATAAACATAGTTTAATTCAGGGGCTAAAACCACGGCGGCTTCAATATTACCCCTGTACTCAAACCCTATTGATATACAAAAAAATGGAAAACCATGCACATAGTTGGTTGTCCCATCAAGGGGATCTACAACCCATAGACCTTCGGCGGGATCATTTTTTTGAAATGAATATCCGCCTTCTTCTCCTAGAAAATGATGATGGGGGAATTTTTTTAAAATTATTTTTTTAATGACGGCTTCGCTTTCATGATCTGCTTCTGATACAAGCCCCGCACCTTTTTTAATACTTACAGACTTTAGTCTTTTAAAATATTTTCTTAAGACTTTAGCCCCGAAGTGAGCTGCTAATAATGCTGTTTTAAGTATTTTTTTTTGATCCCTGCGATTCATGCTTAAATTCTAGCATTAATGCCCTATTTAGGTCTATCAAGATTGACTCTAGTTATAAGTTACATATATCATATTAATAATTGCTTCATACATGAAGGAATATTAAAGGAGTAATATTATGATAAATCAAAAAGGTGGATCTAGGACGGATACATTAATCAAGCTAGTACTTGTCTTTTTTCTGTCACTATTGTCCTTTTCAATAGGCACATTTGTTGGCAAACAGTTTAGTGATAGCCAACACAAAATAACTGAGCTTGAAACCGCCGATTCTGCAGAAAGATCAGCCGCTTCAATACCAGATACAACAGCTGAGCCAAACCAAATTATTTCTGAAGATGAAATTGCAAAACTGTCTGAAGAATTTGTTAAAAAGGAAAAGCAGGAGCTTGAAAAGGCACCTGATAGCGCAACTGCAGGCAATGATATTGTAAACCCTAAGAGCAAAAAACCGGGCTCTGCCTCAATTAGAGATGAAATTTCAAATGTTGCTCAAAGGTTAGCTGCGGGGGAAAAGATTGAAGCTAAAAAGGAAAAACGCTTTCCAGCAAACCTTCCAAAAGAGCTTGCTGATTCACCCGTTGGTAAATTCACAGTTCAAGTTTCTTCTCAATCAAACGAGACAGAGGCAGATAGAACTGCTGAGAAGTTTAAGTCTATGGGTTTTAGCGCCTTTGTTGTTCCAGCAGAAGTAAATGGTAAAACATGGTACCGAGTCAGTGTGGGTAAATTTGATGATAGGAACACAGCATTAAAATACCGTGAAAAACTGATGAAGGAAGCCAACCTAGAGAGCGCAATTATTCAAAAAATAGGCAAATAAATTTTGCATTACATGCCTCGGCTTTGTATAAATAAAAAGTGCGAGGCATTTTTGTATGCAAACCAAACTTGTAAATAAACCCTGGGGATATGAGCTCATTTTTGCCATAACCCCTCTTTATGTTGGAAAAGTTCTTCATATTAAAAAGGGCGAATCTCTAAGTTTGCAATACCATAACAAAAAAGACGAAACCATTCATATCCAAAAAGGCTTTATTAAATTTCAAACAGCAGCATCGCCAAATGAACCCCTAAAGGAAATTACATTAAAACCAGGGGAAAGCTTTCACATAACACCTAAATTAGTGCATAGAATGATTGCCTTGGAAGACACTGATATTTTAGAGGTTAGCACCCCAGAACTTGATGATGTTGTCAGGCTTGAGGACCGTTACGGGCGGGTTAATAAGTGAAGCATGTTGTTATCATGGCAGGCGGAAGTGGCACACGCTTTTGGCCCAAAAGCACAAGTTTAAAACCAAAACAGTTCTTAAATTTATTTGGCAAACGCTCCATGATTCAAATGACTTTTGATAGAGTTAAGAGCCTTGTTACAAAAAAAAATATTTCTGTTGTTTGCTCCCCTGGCCTTTCTGGTTTGGTAAAAAAACATTTACCAGGTGTGGGCTTAATTCTGGAGCCAGAAGCACGAAACACCATGGCAGCAGTTTGTCTATCTGCCTGGCATTGCTACCGCAAAGATCCTGAGGCTGTGGTTTGTGTTTTGCCAAGCGATGCTTACATTTCTGATGTGAGTGGCTTTCAAAAAGTTTTAGAGAGTTGTTTTGATTTTTCTATGAAGAATGATTTTATTTGCTGCATTGGCATTAAGCCCACGTATGCAGCAACTGGCTATGGTTATATTGAGGCGGGTGAGCTGTGTTCCGGCTCAGGCGATGGTAAAAGTGCAGTGACTTCTACAGAAGCTTCAAGCAGGTTTTACAGTATTAAGCGTTTTGTTGAAAAGCCAGAGAGTGTAAAAGCTGGTGAGTATGTAGCTTCAGGAAAATATTCTTGGAATGCTGGAATTTTTGTTTTTAAAGCTTCTACTTTTATAAATGAGGTTCGCACTCACGCTCCAGAATTTTTTGCTGCATTTGAGGGGGAAAAAAGTAATACAGAAGTAAAAAAATCTAAAATTAAATCTCAGTTAAAAAAAATTAAGAGTGCCACGGAGTTTAAAAAAGTCTTTAAGGCTCTTCCCAAAGTAGCTGTTGATGTAGCTTTAATGGAAAAAACCAAACTTGGAGCAGTTGTGCCAGGGGATTTTGGCTGGAATGATGTGGGTTCTTGGCCAGCACTTGAAGAGGTATTGCCGTCTAACTCTGAGGCCGGCTTGGTGTTAGGGGCTGATAGTTTAAGTGTAGGTTCAAGTGGGGTGATTGCCTCTTTAGATTCAAAAAAGTTTTTAGCTTTAGTGGGCGTAAAGGATTTAATTATTGTTGAATCGGGCGATTCGATTTTAGTTTGTTCAAAAAAGAGCGCACAAGAAATTAAAACAGTCGTGGATAGCCTTAAGAATTCAAAAAACTCTAAGCGAAGTCGGCTGGTGTAAAGGTTCTAATGAGCTTTTTTGTATAGAACAAATAGTGCTTTTGGTTAGACTTTTAAATCTTAATTAATTCTTTTTTGATTTTGTTTTTATCTTTATCTTTTGTCTTTATCTTCTATCTTTTGTTTTTATCTTTATCTTTTGTCTTTTTTACTCTCGCCTTTTAATTATTTTTCACTTGATAGGGTTTTTGTTGGAATTTGGTTTTGTTCTGTGAGTTTTACTTTTGCTTTTATTTACCACTTTATTCGCGCACACATTGTCTTTATTGTGTTGTCCTGGAATTTTCTTTCGCTCTGAAATCTTTTTTGAATTCGCCTTTCATGGTTGATTTGTGAGCAAGAAATCTAAGATTTAAAACCTATGTTATTCTGCCTTTTAAAGAAAAGCCTAAGCCGGCCAGAGGCCGCGGGCTAGACAAAGGAGATCTATAAATGAATAACAAAATTAATACTCAAAACAATGGCAAGCAACTACAGGAGCTTACAAGTCTTACTAAAAAAGATATGCCTTTAAAGCTTAACAGCCTTGATAATAGTAAATTAATATTAGAGCTAAAAAGCCTAGTTTCAGAAGAGAGAAAACTTTTATCCTCGGTTTTAGATTATCTCCTAGAGGTGCAAACCAGAAGGCTCTATCTTGAACTAGGCTTTCCTAGTTTATTTGAGTTTTGCGTAAAAGAACTACAATACTCTGAAAGTGCCGCTCAACGTAGAATCTCTGCCGCAAGACTTATGAAAGACATCCCTGAAGTTAAAACTAAAATAGAAAAGGGTAATTTAAACCTTACTACTTTATCCCAGGCCGCCATGTTTATTGGTCAAGAAAAAAGGGTTAACCAGAAAAGCTATAACATTAATCAAAAACGAGAGTTATTGGGTAAGTTAGAAAACAAATCTAAAAGTGAGTGCGAGAAAGAACTAATAAAAATATCACCCTTAGCTACAATTCCTAAAGAAAGGGAAAGGCTTATTACAGAAGAAAAGATAGAGGTGAGATTTGTTATCACAAAAGAGCTTAAAGAGAAGCTTGAGAGAGTAAAGGCGTTAATCTCTCATAAAAAGGTTAATCCTAGTTATGAAGAGCTCCTTTCAGAGTTAGCGGAGATTGCGCTTAACAAGCTTGATAAGAGTGTTGATAGAGACAAGAAGGGCAATAAAGAAATGGGTATAATTAAAGATGAACAAGTATCAAATAGAAAAGACCAGTGTCAAAAGGCACTTCCGCCGGCGGAAGTAAAGAACCCAGATGCTCAGCAAGTAGGCAAAGAATCAGCAAACTCACGCTACATTCCAACAACCATCAAGCGCCAGGTATGGAAGCGGGATCAGGGAAAATGCCAATATGTTAGCGATAAGAACTTCAATGCAGGCAAACATGAAAACAGCAAAAATCAAAAGGACAATGCAATAGACAGCTCAGCACAAAAGTGTAACTCCACACACTTTATTCAAATAGATCACATCATACCCTTTAGCCACGGCGGCTCCTCGACAGATATAAATAACCTTAGGCTACTTTGTGCAAACCATAATCGCTACAGATGGGAAAAAAGAACTTAATAACCCAACCAACTCAGTTGGGAACAAAGAAAATATTAAAAGTAATCCTTCTTTAATGATAGCTTCATTGTTACAAGTTGTTAAGACAGATCTAACAGTATCAACTCAGGTGGAAGAAAAAAACTTACTTATCTTTAACCTTTGAAGTTTTGGCACCCTCAGGAATGAGAGAGCCCTCAACACGTACAATTTTTCCATTAAAGTCTTTATCTATTTCGGTGCGAAGAATTTTACCACCACGATAATACACCCACATATCAGGCTTTCCGTCAGAGTTACGATCAAGTTCCTTTTTTCTAAGCTCATTTTTAAAATAATACTTCCAAATAAAAGTAGCCCCATCGGCTTGGGTTTTCTTTTTTAACTCTCCACTTTGCCCGTCGTACTCGCTTTCCACATCGCTCACGCCATCGTAATCAAGATCTGTTTCAGTGCGCACAAGCTTTGCTTTTTTAAAATGCTTTACAAGATCAATTTTGCCATCACGGTTAATATCAAAGAGCTGCATGAGCATGGTTTTAGCACTGTCTTCTTTTTTCTCAAAAACAATGAAAATGTCTGGGTTGTTTTTCCCCTGGGAATCAATTTTTTCAAGAACCTGAGATTCAGTTAGGTTTTTTAAATAATCCCCCAATTTAACCGGCTTTGGTGTTTCGGCTTGGGCTAAAATTAATGCTAATAGTAAAGAAACTAACATACTCATAGCATATTAAAGCTTATCGCTAATTACAAGACTCTCGAATTGACAAAACATGGCCAAACATCCAAAATCCCACAAATTAATATGAATATTAACTTCTCAAACGAATTAAACCCTCCCCAGTGGGAGGCGGCTAGAACTACCCAAGGACCACTTCTTATTTTAGCAGGCGCTGGCTCTGGTAAAACACGGGCCCTTACCTACCGAATTGCCTATTTAGTAGCTACAAAGCAAGCCGAATCTAATGAAATTTTAGCTGTTACCTTTACCAACAAAGCAGCTAAAGAAATGCTAGAGAGGTCTCAAAATCTTTTAAACCGTGTGGGCACACATTTAAATGAACCCCTTTGGATCAGCACTTTTCACTCCTCTTGTGCGCGCATATTAAGAAAGCATATTGAAATTTTAGGGTACCAAAAAGATTTTACTATTTATGATGATGGCGAGCAGCTCTCCGTTGTAAGGCGCGTTTGTGAAGAGCTTGGAATAAATGACAAAATTTATCATCCTAAAATGTTTCAGCACCACATTAATCAGGCAAAAAACCTTTATTTAAACCCAGATCAATTGCAAAAAAAATCTTCCTCTTCTTTTATGGATGATAAAATAACAAACGTTTATAAACGCTATGAAGCAAAAATGCGCGCCTCAAACGCCCTTGATTTTGGGGATTTATTATTTAAAACCACTCAAGCCTTTGAACAAAATGCGGATCTTCTTGAATATTACCAAAACCGCTTTGCCTATATTATGGTTGATGAGTACCAAGACACCAACCACGTTCAATATAAGCTTATAAAACTTCTTTCACAAAAATATAAAAATATTTGCGTTGTGGGTGATGAAGACCAGAGCATTTACTCCTGGCGCGGAGCTGATATAACAAACATTTTAAATTTTGAGCAAGATTTCCCAGATGCAAAAATAGTAAAATTAGAGGAAAACTACCGCTCCACCAAAAATATTGTTGAGGCCGCAAGCCATGTTATTAAAAATAACCACGAGAGAAAAAACAAAACCCTTTGGACATCAAATTCTGCAGGCTCCCCCATTCAAATACGTGAGGAGCTTAATGAGTTTGAAGAAGCTAGAAATGTTGTAAAAGAAATTTCAGCTCTGACTCAAGATGAGAACAAAAGCCTTAACGAATTTACCGTTTTTTATAGAACCAATGCTCAATCAAGAGTCATTGAAGAGAGCCTTCGCTCAGCGGCATTGCCTTATAAAATAATTGGTGGCACAAAATTCTACGACAGAGCTGAAATTAAAGACATGATTGCCTATTTGCGCCTATGCGCCAACCCCAAGGATAATGTGGCGTTAAAAAGAATTATAAATGTACCAACCCGTGGTATTGGTAAAACTAGTGTAGAAAAAATTGAAAACTTTGCCACACAAAAAGATATCTCTTTATTTGAAGCCCTTCTACTAGCCATTCAAGAAAAAGTTTTAGACAAAGGAGCGGCGCAGAAAGTTTTAAATTTTTATGAGCTTTTGGCTGATCTTATAGAAAAATCTAAAACGCAAAAGTTAAGGGAATTATTCCACTCAGTTTTAGACCAAACCCAATATGTTCATAAGTTAAAACTTGAAGACACCCCTGAAGCAATGGCGCGTGTGGAAAACATTGAGGAACTAGATTCAGCCATTGAGCAGTTTGAAAAGGAGCGCGCATTAGAGGCTACACTTTCTAGCTTTTTAGAAGAAATTGCTCTTGTAACAGAGGCTGACCGAGACTTAGAAAATAACTCGCAAAGTGTGACCCTTATGACTTTGCATGTTTCAAAAGGTTTAGAGTACCCTGTTGTGTTTATAGTTGGTCTTGAAGAGGGGCTATTCCCATCTAATAGAGAAGACAGTAGTTTATTAGCCGATAACGCTGAAGAAGAAAGAAGACTTTTTTATGTGGGCATGACAAGGGCTAGAGAAAAATTATTTTTAAGCCACGCCCGCACCAGAAAAGTTTGGGGCAATGAACAATCAAACCCCGCTTCGCGCTTTTTAAATGAAATACCAGAAAAATATGTGCAAAAAGTATCTCGGGCTAATCTTGCCAGCCGTTGGCGCCAAAATATTTGGCAAAATAAATCTAATCTCGTTGAAAGCATTCCCACCTATGAAGATTTTGAAGATAACACTGATGATTCAACTTCTTTTAAAAAGGGCATGCGCGTAAGACACCCCTCTTTTGGAGTAGGTATAATTCATGGTCTTGAAGGTAATGGAGAAGACCAAAAAGTAACAATTTTATTTCCTAATAATTCTATAAAGAAATTTGTTGCAAAGTATGCTCGTCTTGAGCGAGCTTAAGAGAATTTTTTAAATTTTCCCACTCCAGCTCATACTCAAGATAATCTTCAGGTAAAACAGATGGGGTTTTTGGGTTTTCATAGATACCTGCTTTCATATCCCACCCAATAAACTCACGCATGTGCTCATTTTTTGAAGTAGTAAAATTTGGTACTAACGTTGTTTTGCCACCACCGCCAGGAATATCTAAAGAAAAATTGGCCATTGCTAAACCTGAAAAATGCCCCCACATTTGAGATATAATTTTCTCCCCTTCTTCAATAGGTGTTCTTAAATGTTCTGTTCCAAAACTAGGATCACACTGAAATAAGTAATAGGGCTTAACACGTAAATATAAAAGCCTGCGGTTAAGTGCTTGAATAATATTAACGTGATTATTAACGCCATTAAGTAAAACGGTTTGGTTAAAGACAGGGATGCCGCTGTCAACAAACTGGCTTAATGCTTTAGCTGCCTCAAGGGTGATTTCTTTGGGGTGATTAAAATGCACCATCATAAATACGGGGGCTCCAAAATCATGCTCCCCACGTAAAATTTGAATAAGCTCTTGGTCTACGCGCATAGGACAAACCACCGGCATACGACTTCCCATCCTAATAATTTCAATATGCTCAATTTCTCTTAGATCTGTTAAAACTTTTTTAAGATGGGTGTTTGAAAGAGTAAGCGGGTCACCGCCGGAGAGAATCACTTCTCTAATGCCTTTATTTTTTTTAATGTAATTAAGGGCCTCAAAGTAATCATCAGATAAAACAAAGCCTTTATCATGACCTGTAAAATGCTTTCTAGTGCAGTAGCGGCAATAAACACTACAAAAATCTGTAACTAAAAATAAAACCCTATCAGAGTAGCGATGCACTAAACGCTTTGACTGAGAATTAATTTTCTCTCCCAAGGGGTCTAAAAGTTGCTGTCCTGAAGTTGATTGCTCATTAGAGTGAGGCATTAATATGCGCCTGATGGCATTTGAGCTTTGAGCTAGCCTTGCATAATAAGGGGTTGTTGAAACTTTAAAAGTATTAATAGAGGCCTTAAACCCGGCCTCTTCAGCATCAGTTAGCTTAAAGAATTGGCCATAGTCTTTGCTACTTTGGAGCCTGTTTTTTAACTGCCACTGCCAATTATTCCAATCAACCTTGCTAGCCTGAGCGCTAATAGATTTAAATTCAAACTTCATAAAGGCCTTATATAGCATTTTTGGTCAGTTTTGGGTGCCAAAAACTTTGACATACTTAAACGTGTGTTTTCAAACCATTTTTAAAATCTAGGATCAAATCTGCAAAGTGCCTATTCAAAATTAAAGCCTCAAAGAGATTCCTTCAAACTTATGTCTTTACTAAATAAATCAAACACTTAGCTTCCATGCCAGATCTGGGCGCAGGAATTGGAATACTTAAAAGGTGAGAAAGGCCCTTGGATGGGGCTTATACAAAGGAGAGAGTGAAATGAGAAAGCTTTATTTAACATTAGTAATAACATTAGCCGCAAGTCTTGTGTTTGTTAGCTTTGCCAAAGCCCAAGCTAATAGTGACGCAAGATCTGCATCACAAACCGAGACATTCAAACCAACCGAATGGCTTAATGACACTTTTGAAACCGGCAAATTTAAATTTAAGTATAAAGTTGTAGAGTCTAAAAAAGGCGTTTATGAACTTACAGCAGAGTGCGAATCTGGCGGTTGTGGTAGTTTAAAAAAGACAAAAGCCATTAAACCTAAAAGACATGACCACTTTGCATCTATTCAAGAAGCAGCTCAAAGCGAGCTTAAAGCTATGTTTGGTGATGTAAAAGAAAAAGAATCTGAAACCAAGTATGAAAAACTAGCCGAGCAAAAAGAAAAAGATAAATTAAAAGAAAAAATTGAAAATTGTGAGCTTAACCTTAAAGGCGAGCAGTGGAAGAATGCTGAAGATAAGGCTATTTGCGTAGAAGTAAGGCTTGATGAGCTTTTAAAATCGGGTTCAGAAAAAGATTTAGAAAAGGCTAAAATACTTTGGAGCAAAGCTGTTACACCACAATTTATTGTAGACACTCTTAATAATAAGAGCATTGAAACCTCATGGGCTATGAGACTTGTGCAAGGTTTTGCAGCTTTAAAATCTGACGGGTTAAGCACAACCACAGCAAAAATTAATTTTGCAGCCTATAGCTACTTTGATTACTCAAAAGCATTAGGTAAAAAAATTGAGGAGCAAATTAAATCTATCCAACTTGATATGAGTGTGGGTAACCTTGCTCAGGCAAATAATAAGTTTGCAAGTCTTCAAAAAAATGCGGCAAGCTATGATGCCACTATTAACAGCTCAAGAACTGTTATCTCTAAAGCTGGTAATTCAATATTAAGCGGCAATCTTCCAAAGATGATCAGCTCACAAACAAGCTTAAGAACTAACATGTCTAAACTTCAGTCCCAGTTAAATTCAAAAGTTAGAGCAAATAACGGTTTAGCTAACGCTCAAAAATCAAGCTCAGATGAATTTGATTTTGATTTCAGCTTAAGCTCAGTTGGTAACTCTGCAGCTCAATCAGCAGCAACCTCAGCAAACAGAAGTCTTACTGGCTCAAACAACACTGAAAATAACTGTGGCTACTTTGATAGAGCTTTAGGTGAAATTCGTGGCTTTCGCGGCTTTGATGATGGCCACTGCACAAACTTACCTCAAACAGCTCCACAGCTAAATTTAAACCAATTACAAACTCAAAACCCTAATAATACTAACAGATTTGGAAACAGTTTTAGAAATCGTGGACAAGGATTAAGAAATAGTCCACGCGGTGGGTGAAATAACCTAACCTCTCCCCTTGGATCTCTCAGTGGCGGACTTCCCACCCCACTGAGAGATTTTTTTTTAGCAATTAAAAATTGATAGAAAACTTTGATGTTGCACCGTAAACCATGTCAGTACGGTAGTTTGTGGTGGCTGTACCGGCCCAAGCAGTTCCGGGAATAAGCGCTCCAATTTGAGTGTGCCAGCTAAACTTTTCGTTTAACTGATATTTATAACCAATATCTATTTCAAAACCTAAAGCATTACCTGCTGTGCCTTGGGCTTGAGTAAAAGCTTGCTTTTGAGTTAATGCATAAGTGACATTGGCATTTAAAACATGCCTTTCATTAAGGGCCCAATTAAATTGGGGCGCAAAATAAATAGCATTGCTAATCACTTCGGTATCTAAACCGTTAAGAGCAGTGCTAGTTGTAGCTCGGGAGCCAGCAAGAGTTGAGCGTAAAACATCATAGCTTCCTAAAACATGGTTGAATAAAAGCATTGCTACGTCATAGTTGGGGTGGAAAAAATATCCCTCAAAGCGGTCACTATCAACGTCATCCCCGCTGGCCATACCTAATTTTAAATCTAAGGTGATGTCTCCGGTTTGATAACTTAACTGAGCTGCCGCACCAAAACCTGCAAAATCAACTTTGTTACCATTTGCTAGGCGCACACCGGAATCTCCGTTCATAAAACCAGCTTCAACGCCCACACTAAAATATTCCATTTTTTTCTTAACAAATAAATTTAAGTTATAAACATTAAAACCTGAAGAGGCAACGGCACCCGTTCCAAAATAACTTGCTGTGGTGTCATTACCATAGGTGGGAGTGGAGCCATCTTGAGGGGCTACACGAGTATTATATAACACACCCATTTCAATATCTGTCTCAGGGTTTTTATATTCTAATGAAACTATATACTCATTCACATCATCTTCATTAGTAAAAACGCCTTCTTTAACTTTTCCGTAAGCGGGCATGAGATAAAAATTCCCCATGGCTATGCGGTAAGCAACAAGATCTTTTGTTGAAAGCCAATGGGCCATGCTATCCCCATTGTTGTAGGTCATGCCTAAACCAAAGTTAAAAGGCATTCGCCCTACCATTAAAGCACCAAACTCATTTACCCAGTTTAAGTAAAGCTCTGTGACAGCTATGGTTTCAAATTGCCCCGTGCTAGTCAGTGTGGCAGACGGCGAAGGAGAGGTGGCAGTATAGTTACCCATCACCTGTCCAGCTTGGTTATTATTTAATGAGTTATTTAAAACATCAAAGCGGGAGTAAATATTAAAACCATCCATTGCTATAATTTTAGGCTGTAGCACTAGGTGGTTTAAAAGATAACTATTTTCCCAACCAGTAGCATTGTTAAGAGTTGGGTTTTTAACAAAAACGCCTTCAGCGCGGTAGTAACCGTTCCACTGTAAATCTCCTGCAATAGCGGTTTGTGTAAACGCACTTAAAATTAATAGTGAATAAAATAATGCTCTCACTTTAAAAACCCCCTAAAAGTTTTATCTAAATTTTTTGTTTAATTCTTCGTCGTAATATTTTTTGTACAATAAATCGTACTCGCGTGTTCCTTCAATAACATTTTTCTTTAATGTGGCGATCTTCTGCCTCACCGCATCATCAAGGGCGGTTTCTTTTTTTACAAATTCTACTACCACGCGCTTAGCCTCTCGGATGGCTTCATCTTCGTTTGAGTACTCTACAAGGTCATCATTCCAAATACCGTCTATAATAACATGAGCAATATGGGTTTGCTTTTCTTCAGATAAAATCACAAAACAATTCCTTTTTGTTTGGCAAGCTTGGCTTTAACCATAGCAAACATTTTGCGCCGCTCAAAGCCACCAGGGTTTTGCCTTTCAAGGTCATCTAAAATTTTATTAACTTCAATTAAAAGGTCATCCTCTTTTTTAAAATCTAAGGTGACAAGCTCAATGGCGCGGTTAAATACCTCTTTTTCAGCGGTTTTAAATTCAATAAGGTTTTTTTCTTTTAAACGGTCAAAAACGTTTCTAACAATGCGCTCAATTTGTGTAGGTGAGAGTTTCATCTTTTAGACACTAAATTAGATGCGTTTGGTTTTGTCAACTTTTAATATGCATGCTAGCTTATGTCTATGGCGCGTCTTTTTACTTGGTTAGTTGTACTTATTAGCTCAAGCATTATTGCCCTCAGCATGTGGGTAAAGCACCTTGACAACACCATTAAATCAAGACTGAGCCAGAAACGCTGGTCAGCCCCTACTGAATATTACTCTGCTCCTGAGCGAATCCTTAAAGGACAAAAAAAAATTGTGGAAGTTTTAAACCAAACCTTGGAGCGGTTAGAGTATAAAAAAATTCAAATTGAAAAAAAATTAATTCCTGGAGAGTTTAGTTTATTAAATTATGAAAAATGCAAACCCTTAGTCACCAATCTTTCTTTGGATATAACCAGTTGTTACGTTTGGGTAACTCATCCACGCGTTGATCAAACAAGTGAAGCTTTAAATAATAACCAAAGCATTATTCAAGTTGTGGCCCTTACCCAAGATACGGTCATTGAAGTTTATGAGGGTTTAGAGTTTCCACTCCAAGCAGCCACCGTTATTGAATTAGAACCCGAGCTTTTTGCCCAATTTTATGGCGGCCAACCTGTTTTAAGAAAAATTGTTAATATCTCAGAAGTTCCTACCTATTTACTTAATGCCATTATGGCCATTGAAGATAGCCAGTTCTTAAACCATGGCGGGGTTAGCTGGAGCGGAATTTTAAGGGCACTTTTTAAAAACGTTATTCATGGCGGAGTGAAAGAGGGTGGAAGCACTATCACCCAACAACTTGTGAAAAACTATTTTCTCACCCATGAAAGAACCATTAAAAGAAAAGTCACAGAAATATTTATGGCACTTTTACTTGAAACCAGGTTCTCTAAAGATGAAATTTTAGATACCTATATTAATGAAATTTACCTTGGTCAAGCGGGCCCATTTGAAATTCACGGCGTGGGTGTAGCTTCAAAATTTTTCTTTAATAAACACCCTGGGGATTTAACTTTATCTGAGGCCGCTTGGCTTGCCGGAAGTATTAGAGGCCCCGGGGTTTATTCTCCATTTAGCCATGCTGATCGCGCTTTAAAAAGACGAACTCAAGTTTTAGAAAGAATGCTTGAGCTAAACCTTATAGACCAACAAGAATATCAAGCAGCCATGAATGAACCACTTGCGCAAAAACCACAAAGATTATTGCGGGACCAAGCTCCATTTTTTATTGAGTCTGTTAAGCATCAATTAAGACAGCTTAATTTGAATGATCATGAAGGTTTACGTGTTTACACTACTTTGAACTTAAGGGCCCAGCAGGCCGCCACAGAAGCCATGAGCACTCAGTTAAAAGAAAAACTACAAGGGGCACTGATAAGTGCTGATCCAACAAATGGTTTCGTTGAGGCTGTTGTGGGTGGGAGAAGTTTTTCTGAGACACAATTAAATAGAGCTGTTAATAGCAAACGCCAAGTAGGAAGTATTTTTAAACCTTTTGTTTTCTTAGCTGCCTTTGAGAGTTTAAGTTTTAACCCTTTAACAGAAGTTGAAGACGCCCCTTACACCTTTGAGTATGAAGGCCAAAGCTGGACGCCCAATAATTATGACGATAAATATTTTGGCAAAATTCCACTTTTCATGGCCCTTGAAAAAAGTCTCAACTCTGCCACCACTCAAGTAGCCATGCAGGTGGGTATTAAAAAAGTGGCAGATGTGGCAAGCCGCTTAGGAATTAACTCTGATCTTTTAGCAGTGCCAAGTCTTGCCTTAGGAAGCGCAACACTTTCCCCATTTGAGGTGTTACAAGCCTACACAACACTTTCTCGCCAAGGGGAGTTTAACCAACTTACTTTTATTTATAAAATTATGAATACCTCAAATAATGTTTTATACCAGCACCGCTTAGAGCCCATACAAGCTGTTGATAAAGTGACCGCACGTCAGGTTATTTCTTTAATGGAAGGCGCCGTTGATAGGGGCACTGGAAGGTCAATTAGGTTAAGTGGTTTTACTCACCCTGCTGCTGGTAAAACCGGAACCACTTCTGATACCAAAGATACTTGGTTTGGTGGTTTTACCCCATTACATGTTGCTGTGGTTTGGGCCGGCTATGATACACCGGAGCCTACGGGTCTCACGGGAGCTTCTGGAGCATTGCCAATTTGGATAAAGTACATGAAAGATTATGCTGCCAATTTGCCTGCGGTGGAGTTTTCAATTCCTGAAGGCGCTGTGGAGTTATCTTTTAAACTAGGCTGCTCTCAAGAATTTACACAAAATATTTCTTTAGTGTTTAGAGAAGATAGAATTCCTAGTTCCCCATGCTGGGAGAGAAAATAAAAATTTATTTTAAGTCTTTATCAATTTGTTCAATGTAGCAAGTGGCTTGCTTTTCAAAATCTTCTGGGTAAATTGAAAGTCTTGAGCAGGTATCAGAAAGACTTGTCACATAACCAAAACAAGATTTGTTTTCTTCATAAGCTAAATTAACAAAACCTACCTGCATACACTTTACAAAATCTTTAGCCATGGATGTTTTAATTAAACAGGCTTTTCTGTAGTAAGAAGCCTTTAGAGCACAAAAATTATGAACTTCTGCCTGAGCTATTGTGACTGTGAATGAGCAAACAAATAACGTAATAAGTAGGGTTTTTTTAATCATAGTAAAGGCATAATGCCACAGCATTAGACCAATAGCCAGACCTTTATTAACGCGCAGCATTTAAAGTGGTGTAAAAATGACACCATGTGGCCAAAAAGAGTCCACAAATAGCTGATATTTCTAGATTTATTGTGTTATAGGTTGGCTCTAAATTTGCTCCTAGTGTTTTTGGAGTCGATGAACGCAAACTTGGGAGCAGTTTTGTCATTCGTAGTTAGACTTAAAAGTTTTTACCCCTTAATCAGGTTTCTGGGAGCCCTAGTTATTGCCTGGGTTATTTCCCAATTCCCACTAAATTATGTTGAAGGCCTGCTTTTTGATGTGCGCATGAGGCTTAGCCCAAAACCTGAGATAGCTTCAGTTATTTCCACCATCGCCATTGATGATAAAACCATGCATGTGCTTAGCACTGAACCCACTGCTTTAGACTACGCTCTTTTACTTCATCAACTCCAACTTGATAACCCAAAGGCCATTGTTATTTTAGATCCCCCACCTTTTAAAAAAGAATTCTCATACGGTGGGAATATTTATTTTGCTAAAGATTTACTCACTACTGCCAAACCCTTTTCTTCTGCCCCCCTAACAAGAGATAACGTCAGTTTTGCCCAAGATAAAGTCACAAGAAGGCTTTTACTCTCCTCTGATGGCGAGCTTCCCTTGCAAGTAAAACTTGCCCAAGAAGTAAATAATATAAATGTTAATTCTTACCGTGGTTATTTTGAAGATAGCGATTCCGCCTTTACCTACATACGCTATGCGCCCAAAGGCTCCTTTAAATCTTTAAGCTTTATAGATATTCGTGATGGTCGCTTTCCGCAAAAAACTTTTGAAAACAAAATTGTTCTCATAGGTATTAATAACGGCATAAACGCTGATGATTATGTTTTAACTCCACTTTCTAGAGACCCCCTTGCCATGTCTCGCCTTGAGGCTCAGGCTAATGTGATTAATACTTTGATTAATAATAATGGTATTAATAAATCCTCCCCCATATTTGATTTTATTTTAACCGCTCTTGTTTCTTACTTAACGGTTTTAATTGTTTGGGGCGCAAGACCCTTAAAAGGAATCGCCCTTTTGGGTGCTCAAGCTTTGAGTTTAAGTGTTATTTCTTTAGTTTTATTTTTTGGTTTTGGGTTGTGGATCAACCTCACACACCCACTATTAACCATCCTTGTTTCTTATTACTTTTTTATTCCCTACCGCCTTATTATAGAAAACAAAAGGGGCTGGGAATTTGAACAAAAAAACCGTCTTTTAACTCAAGTGGAAGAGTTAAAAACAAATTTTATGTCTATGATGAGCCACGACTTAAAAACTCCCATTGCCCGCATTCAAGGTATGGCTGAAATTGCATTAAGTGATGATGGCAATAAGCTCAGCGCTCAACAAAAACAAGCTATAAAAACCATTATGAAATCAGGGGAAGAGCTTAACCGTTTTATTGGCGGAATTTTAGATTTAAGCCGCATTGAAAGCAAAGAAATGAAGCTTAATAAAACCGTTAAAGACGTTAATGCCATTATTGAAGATGTAGCAAAGAAGTATGAAGACCAAGCAGTGAGCAAAAACATAAAGTTAAAAACTGATCTTGACCCACTTTTTAGTATTAAAATAGATGTGGATTTAATACGTCAGGTTATAGCCAACCTTATAGAAAATGCTATTAAGTACAGCCCAGAGAATACAAACGTAACTATCCAATCTCGCGAGCAAAACGGCAAAATTGTTATCTCAGTTTTAGATCAAGGAAATGGAATTTCTAAAGATGAAATAGACAATGTCTTTTTAAAGTTTTATAGAAGTAAGCAAGCAAAAGCCTCAACCACAAAAGGAACGGGCCTTGGCTTGTACTTGGCAAAGTATTTTATTGAATTGCACGATGGCAAAATTCAAGTTGAATCAGAACCCCAAAAGGGATCTTGCTTCAACATTGAACTACCCATGTAGGAAAGGCTTCATATATGTTAAAAGTTTTAGTTGTTGATGATGATCAGGCTCTAAGGGAATCTGTAAAAGCTGCCCTTTCTTCAACAGGAAAATATATTATTGATGAAGCCGCCGATGGCCTTCAAGCTGTAGCCAAGGTTCGAGCCGGAGATTATTCTTTAGTTTTCTTAGATGTTGATATGCCCAACTTAAACGGCCTTGATGCTTTAAAATTTATTAAAGAACATGACCCCGCCATAATCGTTATTGTCTTAACTGCCTATAGTAATGTTAATGATGCCGTCCGCGCCGTAAAAGAAGGGGCTTATAACTACATTTCAAAACCTGTAAAGCAGGCTGACATTTTAGAAATGACAAAGCTTGCATTTGAAGCCCATGACATTGTTGAGCGTATTGCCGCTAGTGCGCCTTCTATTACCCTTGAGGGCGGGCAAAAGTTTGTAAGCTCAGGCCGAGAGATGCAAAAGGTATTTAATATTATTTTTAAACTCTCAAAAGTAAATACACCGGTTTTAATTCGTGGTGAATCTGGCACTGGAAAAGAGATGGTAGCAAAAGCTATTCATTTAAATTCTGAGCGAAAAAACCAAAAAATGGTAGCCATTAACTGCTCCGCCATTCCTGAGACTTTATTTGAAAGCGAACTTTTTGGCCATGAAAAGGGCTCTTTTACAGGTGCAGATCAAAGAAAAATTGGAAAATTTCAATATGCTGAGGGCGGAACATTATTTTTAGATGAAGTAGGGGATCTCTCCCCCGCTATGCAAGTAAAACTTCTTCGCGTGCTTCAGGAAAAAAAGTTTACGCCTGTTGGCTCTAACCGTGAAATTGAATCTGATGTGAGAATTATTGCGGCAACCAACAGAAACCTTGAAGAGATGATAAAAGGCGGCCTTTTTAGAGAAGACTTATTTTACAGGCTTAATGTTATTCCTGTTAACCTTCCTCCTTTAAGGGAGAGAAAAAACGATATTGACCATTTAATTGAGCTTTTTATTAATAAGTTCAACCTTCTTCATAAAAGAGCCCTAGAAGGCATGAATGTTGATGCTATAGCTGCCATTAAAAAGTATGACTGGCCTGGTAATATTAGAGAGCTTGAAAACGTGATTGAGCATGCATTTATTATTGAAGGCTCAAAAAAGATCACACTTAAAAGTTTACCAGAAAAAATCACAGGCATGAGTGATGACGATTTGGATGATGACACTACAGTAAGCCCTGAGGATGCACTTATGGGTACTGTGGCCATTGACCAAGCCTTGGATTTTAATAGGCAAAAGGAATTATTTGAGCGCGAATTTATTATAAAAGCGCTGAAGCAATTTAGGGGGCGCATTAATCAAACGGCTTTAAATGCTAATATCCCTAAAAAGACTCTACTTCGTAAAATTGAAAAGTACTCAATTAACCCCCGGGATTATGTAGCACAGAAAGACTCTTAAATTTAATTACAGTCTTGAGATTAGTATAGTTTTTGTATAAAACTGTTTCTCCAATGACAACAATACCTCAGGCATACACCTCGCGCGACATGAGCGAGGCCTATAAATGGCTTCAAACTTTACCACCACCACTGCGTGATGAATTTAAAACTGCTGAAGAATTAGTACTAAGTTATTTAAAGGCAAAACGTATGGGCTCTTTAAATAACTTTCAGCCTGAGCCCACAAAAAAAACTGCCGAGTTTCAAAAAACTTTGCAAAATTTAAAAGCCGAGATGGATCAGTTTGATTTCGAGCCGGCTCCAACTACAAATGTTTCAAACTCAGCTTCCCTGCAACCTCAGCAAACAAATCAACCAAATATTTTATCTCAAATTAAAATAGACCCAAAAAGCCGCCAAATTATAAACGACATTCGTGACGGCCTAAACCTAAGCTCTGATATGGAAGTCGTACGTATGAGCTTAGTACTGGCGCATAAGTCTTTAAAGAATTTGATTGAGTAGAACATCTTCCGAGACATATTAAACTCTAAACCTGAGTTTGTTAAACGTTATAACCAGTTAAAATTAAGCCTTATTGGGACAAAGCCAGAAGAATATCGCGCCCAAAAATCTAAATTCATTGAAGAAATTCTTTCAAGCTTTAGTAGATAAGATTTTTTTACCGTCACCGGTGGCGGTAAAAAGTCTGCCTCCCCTTCACGTGAGTTAGTATCTAACGCTCCATCGCTACCAAATTGGGGGGCGTACCAAAATGCAGTTGCGTAAAGGGCTAAAATTATAATAATTTAAAGCCCTTATGGATTACCAAAACACCCTTAATCTGCCCAAAACAGACTTTCCCATGAAGGCCTCTTTAAATCAGCGTGAGCCTGAGCAAATTAAAAAATGGGAAACAGATAAAACCTATGAACTTATTCAGGAAAAAAATAAATCAAAACCCATTTTTGCCATGCCCGATGGCCCACCCTATGCCAATGGCAACATTCACGTAGGGCACTGCTTAAATAAAATTTTAAAAGATTTTGCCATAAAATACCGCGCTATTAGTGGTAACCGTGCTGTTTTTATCCCAGGTTGGGATTGCCATGGTCTCCCCATTGAGCATGCTGTGAGTAAAGAGCTTGGCCCCAAACGCCGTGAAATGAATGACGGCGAAATTAGAGAAAAATGCCGAAGCTACGCTACAAAATATATTAACCAGCAGCGTGAGCAGTTTAAACGCCTTGGAATTTTGGCCGATTGGTACAGGCCCTACACCACTATGGATTCTTCCTATGAAGCCGCCATGGTGAAATCTTTAGCTAAAATTTATGAAAATGGTTTTATTTACCGTGGTGAAAAGCCCGTTCACTGGTGTTGGTCTTGCGGGACCGCTTTAGCTGAGGCTGAAGTGGAGTATGAAAACCGCAAAGACCCCTCAATTTATGTAAAATTTGAAATTGATCAAAATAGCAGTGAAATACCAACCACCTTAAAAGATGAATTTAAAAACTCTAAAGTATTTTTTGTTATTTGGACAACAACACCCTGGACGCTGCCAGCTAATTTAGCAGTAAGTGTTCATAAAGATTTTGATTATGGCCTTTATGAAACGGGCTCCGAAAAATGGATTATTGCCACAGAATTAAAAGAAGCCTTTGAAAAGGACACAAATAAAACTTTAAAGCTTATAAAAAAATTTAAAGGCAAAGATTTAGAAAAACTAAAATACTCTCACCCCTTTGTTAAACGCACTGGAGTTACACTTTTAGGAAATCATGTCACTTTAGATGCGGGCACTGGCATTGTACACACAGCCCCAGGCCACGGCGCTGAAGACTATACTGTGTGCATGCAATATGGAATAAAACCCTTTAACCCAGTTGATGGCTGGGGAAAATACACAGATCTTTATGCCGACATGAAAGGGGTCAAGGTTTTTGATGCTAACCCCAAAGTGATTGAGCTTTTAAAAAATTCAAACCACCTCATAGCCGTCCATGATTTAGACCACAGCTTCCCTCACTGCTGGCGCTGCCATAACCCTGTTATTTTTAGGGCCACCTCACAGTGGTTCATCTCTATGGATAATAACCCCAAAGGAGATTCATTAAGAAAGCGTGCTTTAAGAGAAATTAAAAATGTTAAGTGGATCCCTTCTTGGGGAGAAAACAGAATCACCGCCATGGTTGAAAACCGTCCTGATTGGTGTATTAGCCGTCAGCGTCTTTGGGGAGTTCCTATTCCTGTTTTTTATTGTGATGGTTGTGGGAAAGACTACACATCCTCTGAATTAATGCAAAAAGTTTCTCAAAAGATTGAAAAAGAAGGTCTTGAGGCTTGGCATAAATCTGAAATCACAGATTATGAAAATGACCCAAAATGTAAAAACTGTGGAAAAACAAAGTTCACCAAGGGAAAAGACATTTTAGATGTTTGGTTTGATAGCGGTGTTTGCCATGAAGCCGTTCAAGCAAACCATAAAGCCTACCCGGGCTTACAAAACCCTGCTGATTTATACCTAGAAGGTAGTGATCAACACCGTGGGTGGTTTCAGTCAAGCCTCATGACAAGTGTGGCAATGAATAACTTTGCCCCATTTAAAACTGTCATTACCCACGGTTTTGTTAACGATGGCCAGGGTAGAAAAATGTCAAAAAGCTTAGGTAATGTTTTAGACCCATTAAAATTTATTGAAAAATCTGGAGCTGAAATTTTACGCCTTTGGGTAGCTTATGTAGATTACTCTGATGATGTTCAAGCCGGCCAGGAAAGCTTTGACAGAGTAACAGAATGCTACAGGCGCGTGAGAAACACTTGCCGTTATATTCTAGGAAACTTATATGATTTTAACCCCGAAAAAGATGCCGTTGGCTATGAGAAACTTTTAGAAATTGATAAATGGGCGTTAACAAAACTTTATGACTTTATAGATCTATGCAAAGACTCTTATGAAAAATACGAGTATCATAAAATCTATCAAGCACTTCAAAACTACTGCACCGTTGAGCTCTCCGCCATTTATCTTGATGTTTTAAAAGATCGCCTTTACACTTTTAAAGCTAGTGGCCTTGAGCGAAGGGCCGCACAAACTGTTATTTATGAAATAATTAAGAATTTAATGTTCACCCTTTCCCCTATTTTAACTTTTTTAAGCGAAGAAGTTTATGCCCAAATGCCAGGCAAAAAGGAAAAATCCATATTTTTATGTGATTTTCCAAAGCTCCCAGCTCAATGGAATAATTTGGAACTAAAAAAAGAATGGGAAGAGGTTTTAAAAGTAAGAAGTGTTGTGCAAAAAAAGCTTGAAGAGGCAAGACAAGCCAAACTTATCGGCTCAAGCCTTGAGGCTAAAATAAAATTAGAACTCTCAAGCTCTGATTATGATTTAATTAAAAAACGAGAAGCTGATTTATGCTCCCTTTTTATTGTTTCTCAGGTAGAATTTAGTAAAGGCAAAAACACATTGGCTGAAGTTTTAAAAGCTGAGGGTGAAAAATGTGTGCGCTGTTGGAATTTTAGCACTGATATTAAAGAAGTTTGCCCCAAATGCAGAAAGGCGCTAAGCGTGTGAAAATAAAATACCTGCTTCTTGCTAGCATTGGTGGAGTAATAATCTCACTAGATCAGCTTACTAAAACCTATATTCATACACGCTTTACTTTAGGTGAATCATACACAATTATCCCAAATTTTTTTGATATTACTTATATCAGAAATCCCGGTGCTGCCTTTGGTATTTTAGCAACAGCACCAACGGCTTTTAGAGAAACGTTTTTTGCTATAATACCAATTTTAGCTGTGGTTTTAATTATTGGTCTTATTCGGCAGACCGCAGAGGACCAAAAACTCTCCATTATTTCTTTATCCCTGGTTTTTGGAGGGGCTATTGGTAATTACATAGACCGTTTACGTTTTAAATACGTGATTGATTTTTTATACTTTCATTATAAAGACGTATTTTACTACCCAGCTTTTAACGTGGCAGATTCTGCCATTGTTGTGGGTATTGTTATTTTAATCACCCAAATGCTTTTGCAAAAAAAGGCAGGTAACTAAAGGTGTGGCCATGGCTCCCAAACCTTAATGGGCCCATTCCCACATATTATTTAATCATTAGCTTAAGCTTTACATTAAGTATTTTATGGATATTTAAGCGTGCAAAAAAACAAGGCTTTGATTTAAATCTCACCGCAGATCTTCTTTTAACTCTTATGCTAGCGGGCTTTATTGGCGCCAGACTTTTTCAAGTAGTGTATGAAAACCCAACATTTTATTTAACAAACCCTTTGAGTATTTTTAAATTCTGGCAAGGTGGTTTTGTTTATTACGGTGGCTTTATTGGAGCCGTCATTGCCGCATTTGTTTTTTATAAATTAAAACCTTTTAATTTTTATAAATTCACAGACATTATAGCTATACCACTAAGTTTTGGTTATGGGCTTGGGCGCCTTGGTTGTTTTTTTGCTGGCTGCTGCTATGGGAGAGAAACAAATTTACCCTGGGCAATTACGTTTCCCGCATGGAGCGAATCTCCCTCACAAATTCCTTTGCACCCCACGCAAATTTATTTTTTCCTGTGGGAGATGTTAAGTCTTCTCGTTTTAATGATCATTGAAAATAGAGCCACTAAGTTCTTTAAAAATCCAGGTTCTCTTTTTGGAATGTGGCTTATACTCCACGGCCTTGGTCGAGCTATAATAGAGCAATTTAGGGGTGACTTTAGAGGCGCAAATGTTTTTAATTTAAGTATATCAACCTGGATTAGTTTTATGGTTATTGCGACGGGTGTTTTAATTTTAGCGAGGAGAAAAAATGTATCCACTTTTGCTTAAGCTTGGGGTTTTAAAAATCCACACCTACGGAGTCATGATTGTTATTGGCTTCTTATTCGGGCTTTATCTTATCTATAAAGAGGCCAAACGCCAAGGGCTTAACCCTGATAGAATTGTTGATATCTCTTTTTGGGGTTTAGGCTTTGGTCTTATTGGCGGAAGAATTGTTTACATTATTACTCGCTGGGAATACTTTAGCCAAAACCTTATAGAGATTTTTTATTTTTGGGAAGGTGGCCTTGTTTTTTACGGCGGCTTTCTAGGTGGCGTTTTAGCTTTTTACTTATTTACTAAAAAATATAACCTTCCGTTTTTAAAAACAGTTGATATAGCTTTGCCTTCATTAGCTATTGCTCATTTTTTTGGAAGGCTTGGTTGTTTTTTTGCGGGCTGTTGTTTTGGACTCCCTGCTCAAGGCAGCTTGCCTTGGGCTATAACATTTAATAACCCTCTTACCTTAGCGCCCCAGGGAATACCTTTGCACCCCACACAACTCTATGACGCCTTAAATGCTTTAATTATTTTTACAGTTTTAATGCTTACTCGTAGAAAAAAGAAATTTATTGGCCAGCAGCTTTGCACGTACATGATTTTGTATTCTATTGGCAGATCCATTGTTGAGGCTTACCGCGGAGACACCATTCGAGGATTTGTCATTGAGCCTTATTTAAGCACTAGCCAATTTATTTCAATTTTTATTTTTGCTGCAGGAATTTATTTTTGGAAAAAGTGGTCAAAAGAAAGAGCCATAAAACAGTGACAGAGCATAGACCTTCTCTTTTAAAAAGAAAATTTCTTGTAGACCCAAAAGTTCAACTTAAAGTTGTTCTTCTGTTAGGGGGAGTAGCCATTTTATGCTCAATAGCTATTTGTTATATTGCCTATTCAAAAATGATCCAGCTTGGAGTGCTTTTTAACGGTGGTATTGTCCCGCCAGCTTTAGTACCACAAACCTTTGCAACCATTGCAGAGTCTTTAATGAGCCAACTTATTCTTGTTGTTATTACCATGATTATAGTTTTTGTTTTTTTAGGAATTTATTTAACCCACAAACTCACCGGCCCTATTTGGAAGCTACAAAATGAGCTTAAAAGACACATTAATGGACAAACCATAAACCCTATTCAATTTAGAAAAGGTGATGCCTTTAAAGAGCTTCCTGGGCTTATTAATAAAATTATAAACAAATAGGGCCCTTGGTATAAGAATTGAATATCTTTATTTTCTCTATGCTAAAATGTGCTTCTACCATTTTTTATCTTTTATTTATTTTTTTGACTATTCCTAGCAAGAGTGTCGCTACAACCGCATCTTCAAGTTGTGAAATTCAAGAGCTTAAATATAAGAAAATAATTTTAAAGACATTGGAAGAAAAAAAAGCAGATATAAAAAAAGCACAAGAAACCACCATAAGTAGTCCTGCTAGTAGTAGCATAAAATTAGAAAAGCTGAGTTCAGTTTATTTAGAAAGCTATGAACCTGTCGAGCAAACCTCCTCTTGGGAAAACAGATTTTTTACCTGGGAAAAGGTGTACAAAAAATATTATCTACCACTTATTAATAAAACAGCTAAAGACTATTCAGAAAAGCTGATAAATTTGGAGTATTATGCCAATTCAATGCTTTATGATGAGCAAAAACTTAAAGATTATCCCCATTTTTTTTACACTACCAAGGATGATGAAAAAATCCTCTCCGATCTTATTTTAAAGCTGAGCCAACGTAATTATGAATTTACAAAAAATGAAAAGAAATATATTTCGGCTCGAGCGATTTATAAGCTTAGCTACGATCAAAGAAATTATGAAGCGCTCAGAGAATTGCTGACTCTTATTTACAATCGCTACTTTGAGTTCCGCAAGGAACCTACTGTAAAAAGAATTAGTCAGAACACTATAGAGATTCCTCTTGACCCAGGTGATTTTGACAAAATTGCACAATCAAGATTTGAGGAAATTATTTATAAATATTGGTCATCTGCAAAGTTAAAAGTAAGGATAAAGTGGGTTACTAATTCTGTTGATTCTAAAGCCTACTTTAAAGTTGTAGGTGCAGGGGAAAATGGAAGAAGTTATGTTGATTATAATACAAGGACCATAAACCTTTACTCTGGCATGACAGAGGGGACACTTGCTCATGAAATTGGACATATCTTAGGGTTTTCAGATTTGTATTTTGATATTTGGCAAAAAAGTAAGTGCCGCTTTATTACGCAAGTTCAAGGCTCAAACATTATGTCTAATTCAACGGGTGGAAGTGTTTTAAAAGAGCACTGGCATACACTGAATCAGTATTATCCATTTAAATAATGGTGCCCCTTTTTGGCACCCCTGTCTAATTTAGATTCAGATAAAAACTTCCACATTGTCTATAAACCCCTCTCATTGTTGGCATAAATCAAGCAATTGCCATTACATGAAGGAGTGTGTTTATGAAAACCACTATGTTGAAAGCAATTTTAATTACTTTGGTTATAGGTTTTGTAGCCGCTTGCGGTGGTGGCAATGGAGATAATAATGGTGTTGTTAACCCCACACCACCTGGAACACTTCCCCCAGGTGCTGTTGTTAAGTTCTCAGGATCTTTATTTAACATTAACCAAAATGTAGCCCAAGATATGGTTAAAACCCTAAACGGCTCTGTTTATAGTGCGGGCCAAGTAATTGATATTGGTTACTTAGAAGTCACCTTACAAGGCATGCCTTATGGCGCTGGTTATCCTTATGGAGGCTATGCCCCAACAACTGGCGGAACAAATTATTTTGTTAACATGACACTTCAGCCAAGGCCCAAAAATCCATGGTGGAACTTTTGCTTAACTTTAGGTTCAAATTGTAACCAGCCCATGATTATAAGCGGCAATGCTGCTTATTATCACGATGGCTCTGGTGGCCACATGCTGCAACTTCAATACGGCGGTTGGAAGATACAAATCATTGCTACATCGGGCTCAACAGATAACGTATGGAATGGAACGGTAACATCTGTAACAAACGTGAAACTTAAATTTATTCGCCCAAATCAAGATCCTATTGTTGAAGGCGAGTTTTTTGCAAACTCTGACTTATACCGTTACAGCGGTTATGGAATGTATGGCAATGGCAGCATTGTTGGCTACCCAGGAAGCACTCCCACACCAACACCATACGGAGGAAGGCCTTACTAAAATGAAATTTGCTTTTGCAATATTAACCATATTAACTATTAACGCGCAGGCTGACATCAGTACCTTTTGTGAATCAATGCAAAACTCAGAAAATAAAGTAAGGTGTTACCAAAAAATTGCTCCCCTTGCTAACAATGATGTAATTAGAAGTTGTGCTTTATTTAGAGACGAATTTATTCAAAAACTTTGTTTAGACGCAGTAGAAGTAAACCCCACAGCTATTACATCTAACATGATTCAAGATTGTTTTTGGCACACTACAATTGGAAATAATTTTAACGATGGCTTGGCTATTAAATGCCTCCAAGATTTGAAAAATAAAAAAGGAGATTTACCGTGAAAACTTTATTTTTAACTACAATGCTTATTTTTGCAGCCACATCAAATGCTGCCCCATTTAATGAGTCAGAAAGTTTAAAACCAAAAAATATTAAAATTTCACCCAAAAAACTCAATGTTTCAGCTGAAGCTCAAAAAGCATGTGAAAATATTTTTGGCCCCTTAAGTCTTGATGGCCTTTGTGTGAATGTT
This sequence comes from Oligoflexia bacterium, assembly GCA_016715815.1. Lineage (GTDB taxonomy): Bacteria > Bdellovibrionota > Bdellovibrionia > JABDDW01 > JABDDW01 > JADJXN01. The sequence continues at coordinate 53,476 of JADJXN010000001.1, read as the reverse complement.
GTTGCTGTAAATAATAAAATTGATTCAATTCAGCTTATAAGCTGTTTAGTTAATAACATTGAAGGCGAAACTTATAATAATATTTCAGTCGCCAAATGCTTAATTAATTTAGCTAACTAAAAGGGATGTAATATGAAAAATAAAGTATTAATATTTGCTACTCTATTAACATTAACAACTGGAACTGTTGCAGCAGGCATAGACCATGAGGCCAAAGAAGCTTACCGAGATCGTATTGAAGCAAAGAAAAAACAACAGCAAGAAGAGCAGGCATCAGAGGAATCAATGAGAAAGGCTTTAAAACTAGATGAAGAGCTTTTTAAAAGTGAAGTTAATGCAAACATGGCGCTTTTAACTGGTGGCCGCAGTGATGCCAACCAAGAATGTATTGCTTTTCAAGATAAAGATCTTACCCTTTTTTGCCAGTATATTTTAATTAGAAATTACAAAGTTAAAGCAGAAGATATTCGAACCCTTCGCCAAGAAACGGCTCCTAATTTTGTCTCTTATACCAGTCAGTTGCTTAAATTATTAAATAAATAAAATTGACGGATAAAAAGAAGCGGCGTAACTTTTAAGCATGAAAAGTATTGCTGTGCTTACAAGTGGGGGCGATGCCCCTGGAATGAATGCCGCCGTTAGAGCCGTGGTTCGGGCAGCAATTTATAATAAGTTGCGCATCACCGGTATTCACCGTGGTTACCAAGGACTTCTTGATTTTGAATTTGAAGCTATGGAGCTAAGCTCTGTAGCTAATATTATTCAAAAAGGTGGAACGATTTTAAAAACTGCCCGCTGCAAAGACTTTTACAAAGCCTCAGGTAGAAAGCATGCTGCAGAAAATTTTAAAAAAGCTGGCTTTGATGGCCTTATTGTAATTGGTGGAAATGGAACCTTTAAAGCTGCTCATACCCTTTGGGTAGAGCATAAAATTCCCATTGTTGCCATCCCAAGCACCATTGATAATGACATTAACGGAACTGATACAACTATTGGTTTTGATACCGCTGTTCAAAATGCTGTTGAGGCCATAGATAAAATCAGAGACACCGCTGCAAGCCATGACAGATTATTTATTGTTGAAGTTATGGGAAGAAACAGCGGGCATATTGCATTAGAAGTGGGTCTTGCCTGTGGAGCCGAATCGATTTTTGCCCCCGAATGCAAAGTAAGTATCCAAAAAGTTTGTCAGAATATAAAACGCGGTGCAGCCAGAGGAAAAAAATCAAGCATCATTATTTGCGCTGAGGGCGATACCCCGGGGCGCGCTTATGAGATAGCAGCAAAAATAAAAAGACACTCTGGTTTTGAAGCTAAAGTTTGCATCCTTGGCCATATTCAAAGAGGCGGCAACCCCACAGCCAGGGGACGTAACCTTGCTTCACGGTTAGGAGTTGAATCTGTCAAAGTCTTACTTGAAGGTAGGCGTGACGTCATGGTTGCAATAAAAGATAATAAAATTCAAGTTGTTCAGCTTTCAAAAAATAACAAAAAAAAGCCCATCAATCTCTCTGATTTAAGACTCACACAGATTCTTTCAATTTGATTTTATAAGCTTAATTAGTTAAACCTCTTTCCAAAGGAGATTTAACCAATGTTTAAAAATTTAGCTTTAGCTTTAACAGCAGTAATCGCATTAACTTCTTGCACAAAAAAACCCTCCACTGATGGCACGGCAACTTCATCAAACGCCAATGAAATTTTGGTGGGTGAATATGGCTCCATGACTGGCTCTGAAGCCACATTTGGTATTAGCACCCATGAGGGCATACAGCTTGCTTTTAAACAAATTAATAACACTGGCGGTATTAACGGAAAACTTTTAAAGCTTATCTCCTTAGACAACCAAGGAAAACCAGAAGAAGCAGCAACAGCAGTTCAAAAATTAATTACACAAAATAAAGTTGTTGCTGTTTTAGGTGAAGTGGCCAGCTCAAGATCCTTAGCCGCAGCCCCTATTGCTCAGCAATATAAAATCCCAATGGTCTCCCCAAGTTCCACAAACCCAAAAGTAACTGAGGTAGGAGATTATATTTTCAGAGTTTGCTTTATTGACCCCTTTCAAGGAACTGTTATGGCAAAATTTGCTGCCGAGAATTTAAAAGCAAAAAAAGTGGCCATTATGACAGATGTAAAATCAGACTACAGCGTGGGACTTGCTAAATTTTTTAAAGAAAAGTTTGAAGACCTTGGTGGTAAAGTTGTAAGCGAGCAAAGCTATGCCTCTCAAGATATAGATTTTAAAGCTCAACTCACAGCCATTAAAGCAGCAAAACCTGATGCCATTTTTATTCCAGGTTATTACACAGAAGTGGGGCTCATCTCCCGTCAAGCAAAGGGCTTAGGCATTAAAGCGGCCCTTTTAGGTGGCGATGGCTGGGACAGCTCAAAACTTTTCGAAATTGGTAAAGAAGCTATTGTGGGTGGTTATTTTAGTAACCACTACACCACGGAGAGCAAAGATAAAAAAGTTCAAGAATTTATCTCTGCCTACAAGGATGCTTACAACAAAGTTCCAGATGGTCTTGCAGCTATGGGGTATGATGCCGCCATGGTTTTAGTAGATGCCATGAAACGTGCAAAAGAACCCACACCTGAAGCCATTCGTGACCAGCTTGCAACCACAAAAGATTTTATTGCAGTAACTGGTAAAATCACTATCGATGAAAAGCGCAATGCCACAAAGCCGGCAGTAGTGGTGCAAGTTAAAGGACAAGATAAATACGGATACGTGACAACCATTAACCCGTAATTATTTAAAAAAAATGGAAGAGTTTATTCAGCACCTTATTAATGGTTTAAGCCTTGGGAGTATTTACGCTCTCATAGCTCTTGGCTACACCATGGTGTATGGAATTTTACAGCTCATTAACTTTGCCCACTCAGATGTGTACATGATGGGTGCATTTATCGGCCTTTACTCCTCAAGATTTTTGGGAATTCAAGAAAAGCCAGGGCTTTTAAGTTTTATCAGTGTGCTTTTTATTTCCATGGTGGGCTGCTCTATTGTTGGTTTTTTAATAGAGCGCTTAGCATACAGACCGCTTAGAGGTGCTCCAAAGTTAAATGCACTGATTACTGCCATTGGGGTAAGCTTATTTTTACAATACTCAGGGCAAATTGTTTTTGGGGCAACTCCTCAATCATTTCCTAATATTTTAGAAGATGCGGATCTTTTGGCTTTAGGAGGGGTTCATCTTACTCTCTTTGATGTCACAATTTTTATGACCACTTTAAGTTTAATGCTCATACTTCGCTACATTATTAACTCAACTAAACTTGGCAAAGCCATGCGTGCTGTTAGCTACAACGGCCAGTGGGCCTCATTAATGGGAATTCCTGTTAATAAAATTATTTCCATGACTTTTATTATTGGCTCAGCCCTTGCCGCCGCTGGCGGAATTTTAGTGGGAATGAAGTACCCTAAAATTGAACCTTTGATGGGCACCATGATTGGCCTTAAAGCTTTTGTGGCAGCAGTGCTTGGCGGAATTGGAAATATATCAGGTGCAGTACTTGGAGCCATGATTATGGGTATAGCTGAAGAATTTGTTGTGGGCTATGGGGCCAGCACTTACCGAGATGCATTGGCGTTTGGAATTTTGATTTTAATTTTACTTTTCAGACCTGCTGGGATTTTAGGTAAATTGAACGTGGAAAAAGTGTAAATGGATTTTTTATTTAACGAATATATTTTAAGCATGATCGTTTACTGCGGAGTAAATATCATTTTAGCAGTAAGCTTAAATTTGGTTAATGGTTTTACAGGGCAATTCTCTATTGGCCATGCTGGTTTTATGGCCATAGGCGCTTACTTAAGCGCTTACCTTGGGATGAATTTTCATACTCCTTTTATTTTAAACACTATTTTAGGAGGCTTGGCTTCCGCCGCCGCAGGCTACGCAGTGGGCTTACCCTCTTTAAGGCTTAAAGGAGATTATTTAGCTATTGTCACTTTAGGTTTTGGGGAAATTATTAGAGTTGTTTTATTAAATATAGACGCTGTTGGTGGAGCCCGAGGGATGTACGGCATACCAAAAGATGGTGGCTTTTTTTGGACCTATGGCTGGGCTGTAGCTACTATTTTTATTATCAGCCAGCTTATGCGCTCAACCCACGGAAGAGCCTTTTTAGCAGTAAGAGAAGATGAGATTGCAGCAGAAGCCATGGGAATAAACACTACAAAATACAAAGTGCGTGCTTTTGTTATAAGTAGTTTTTTTGCTGGCATTGCTGGAGCCTTGTTCGCTCATTATTTATGTTATTTAAATCCAAGTTCTTTTGGCTTTATGAAAAGTATTGATGTTGTAGTTATGGTTGTTCTGGGTGGAATGGGTAGTATTACGGGCTCTGTGATTGCAGCATGTATTATTACACTTTTGCCTGAGGCTTTAAGACCCCTTCAAGAAATTACAAAAATAGATTTTAGAATGGTTATTTACTCTTTAACTTTAATTATTTTAATGCTCACACGCCCCAAAGGTTTATTTGGCAATTTAGAACTCTCTGATTTATGGAAAAAATATGTTAAACGGCACTCATAACAAAGAGGTCTTAATAGATGCAGATAAAGTTACCATAAAATTTGGTGGCTTAACAGCTGTGAGTGAGTTTACAAATAAAATTGTATCAGGTGAGCTTGTTGGCCTTATTGGCCCAAACGGTGCTGGTAAAACCACTTTATTTAATATGCTCACCGGAGTTTATAAACCCACAAGTGGTGTGATTAAATTTTGTGGAACAGACACATTAAAATTTAAGCCTTATGAATTAAGTCAAAAAGGTATTTCAAGAACCTTTCAAAACATTAGACTTTTTAAAGAACTTTCTGTTTTAGATAATATCAGAATTGCAGCTCACCAACACACCAGTTACTCCATGGTAGAGAGTTTATTTAAAAGCCCTCGCATGAGACGAGAAGAAAATAAGATTAAAGACATGGCTTTTGATTTATTAAAAATTTTTAAACTTCAAGAGAGGGCCTATGAAGAAGCAGGTTCTTTACCTTATGGTCAGCAGCGCCGCCTTGAAATTTTAAGAGCTCTTGCCACTGAGCCTAAAATCATGATGCTTGATGAGCCCGCCGCCGGAATGAACCACAGCGAAACACACGAATTAATGGAAACCATACATAAAATACGAGATCAGTTTAAAGTCACCATTTTACTTATTGAGCATGACATGAAGCTGGTGATGGGAATTTGTGAGAGAATTTTGGTGTTAGACCACGGTGTTCTTATTTGTGAGGGCGATGCCAAAACGGTTCAAAAAAATCCTGAAGTTATTAAAGCTTATCTTGGCGCAAGCTATGAAGAGATTATATGTTAAAAGTAGATAAATTAAAAGTGTGCTACGGCAACATTGATGCCTTAAAAGATATTTCTTTTGAAGTTAAAAAAGGTGAGATCATTTCCCTAATTGGTGCCAATGGTGCTGGTAAAAGTACAACTTTAAGAGCCATTAGTGGGTTATTAAGGCCAAAATCAGGAGATATTTTTTTTGAAAATAAATCTATCAAGGCCTTGCCCCCACATGAAATTGTTAGACTAGGTCTTCTTCAATCTCCAGAGGGTCGAGGTATTTTTGCAAACCTCACCGTTTTAGAAAATCTTGAGATGGGAGCTTATACCCGCAAAGATTCAAAAGAGCTTATTAAAAAAGACATGGAGCATGTGTTTGCTCTTTTCCCCAGAGTAAAAGAGCGTCTTAAGCAAGTAGCAGGCACACTTTCAGGTGGTGAGCAACAAATGCTAGCCATGAGCCGAGCTCTTATGGGTAAACCCAAATTACTTCTTCTTGATGAACCTTCTTTAGGCTTAGCCCCACAAATTGTTGAAACCATTTTTAATATTATTAAAAAAATTAATTCTGAAGGTGTCACCATTTTATTAGTTGAGCAAAATGCCGCCCAAGCTTTAAAAATTTCCCACCGCGCTTATGTTATTGAAACCGGAAATGTTGTCATGACCGGTCTTGGCTCAGAACTGTTAGTAAGCCCCAAAGTACGCGAAGCCTACCTCGGCGGATAGGTACGCCCCCCAATTTGGTAGCAAGACTGCATCATTTTTTCAAAAATGCTGCCCATTTGCGGCTTCACTTTTTGCATAATAAAACCTACCTGCATTTGACCCCAGGCATGGCCTTTGAAATATCTTTTTATTACCATGACACTACTACTTGTTTCCGCCATTACTTGGTTAATTCAAAAAAAGTTTTTAGCTGGTTTATAATTGCTCTAAACCCCTAAAACCAGGACCTAAAACTTAATTCCCCTTATAGTGCATAAGTTTTTGATATTACTTATCTTTTTGGCTTAAGCCCAACCTTTGGCCTGCCGATATGTAACTCTAAGGGGACAAATCTGTGCGTAACTTTACGGTACGTTTGCGAAATTCTTTGTCTGCGTATATTGGCTCAAAAAGCGCTAGCCTTTTAAGCTTATCTTTTATTCTTACAACACAAGCCGGCTGTCCTAATATTGTGCCTGAAGTAAAAGATCTTTTTGATGACGGAAATAACTTAGTTAATGGTTTAAACATTAGTAGTCCCACCTCACCCTATTTTAACTCCTCAGGTTCAACTAGCTACACATTAACATACGTAAATACATCCTCCATTTCACTTGTCCCAGGTAATGTGAGTATTAATACAGGTGGCACAGTGGCTGGTTGCTCAGGAATTCTCAGTGGAACAGGCCCCACTTTTATATACACTATCAACGGGTGTACTGGTGATGGTCCCGTGAGCATTTCTGTTGCAGCAGCAACAGCCTTAGATAATTCAGGCAATCCAGTAGCAGGCGTTGGACCAAGCTCAACTGCAACGGTTGATAACACAGGACCTAGTATTTCTTGTTCAAACCCAACTGGAATTTCATTTTCAAATAATATTACTGTCAACCAGGGGACATGCACCGATTCAAGTTCAGGTTGTAATTTTAATTTATGTAATGTTGATGGTGGTGCTTGGACTAGCTGTAGTTTTACAGCCCTTAGTAATGCTGCACATACATTTCAAATTCAAGCAGTAGATATTGCTGGAAATAGTACTACGGCTGGTTGCGGAGCTGGGGTTACAGTAGATAATACCGTACTTTCAATTAGCTCTCCTGCAGCCAATACTGTTTTTCAAACTACTGTTGGTATTTCTGGAAGCTGCGTTAATGGTTTGCCAGTAAATATTAGCGGAAGTGGGGTTGCTTCTGCAACTCCGTCATCACCTGCGTGCGCAGCAAACAGCTTTTCAAGCTCTGTTACTTTATCAGCGGGTGATGGTTCTAAAACTATTGATGTATCTCAAACTGATACTGCTTTTGCAGCCACTCAAAACAACAGTATTAACTATGTTAAAGATTCCACTGCACCAACTGGGTCAAGCATTACACCCGCATTAAGCATGGTTAATACATCAACAGTAGGACTTACATTAAGTGCAACGGATCCAAATTTGACTGAAATGAATATTGGTCTTTCTTGTGGTGGGGGCACCTGGGTTAGCTACAGCACCTCTGCAACATCACCCATACTTACATCAAATACAGCTAACACAATTTATGCACAATTTAGAGATATTGTTAACAATACATCAGGGTGCGTTTCAACATCTGTCACGCATGATAATACCGCCCCTACATTTCCTGCAGCAGTAGCTGTTACAGGAACTCCAAATATTATTGGTGGTACAAATCAAACAATTAGCTGGACAACCAGTGATACAAATCTTGATACAACTATGGTCACAGATATTGAATTTTATGATGGCACTTCTTGGGGGCTAATTACCAGCGTTGCAAGTAATAACGGATCAAACACAAATTATAATTGGACTACACCAACAGCAAGTTGCAACAATGCCTGCCAAATTAGAGTGACATCAAAAGATTTAGTAGGTAATACATCCTCAAATACTACAGGGACATTTAGTATTGTAGGGGCTCTTAATCACTTTGCTCTGTCATTTCCTGGTTCCACCACTGCAGGTGTTAGCCAAACACTTACTGTAACAGCACAAGATATAAATAATTTAGTTTTAACAAATTACACAGGTACTGTTAATTTTTCTTCAAATGATGGCCAAGCAGTGTTACCAGGAAGTTATTCCTTTGTAGGTGGTGATAGTGGTATAAAAACTTTTACAGGTGGAGTTACTTTAAAAACAGCAGGTTTAAGAAGTATTACAGTAGATAATGGCGGTGGAATTTCAAATACACTTTCATCGATTTCAGTAAATGCCGCTTCTCCAACTCAACTTGTATTAACTCAACAACCTCCAGCTTCAGCTACTGCGGGCCAAAATTTTACACCTAATATTGCTGTAGAAATTAGAGATCCTTATAATAACGTTGTTACTTCAGCTTCTAACAATATTACTTTAACTACCCATAGTGACTCTGGTTGCTCTTCAGCCTCTAGCGATATTTTAAATGGCACAACATCTTTAGCAGCATCAAGTGGAGCGGCAACATTTAGTAATATAAATTATGATTTTGCAGAATCAATTTACATCAAGGCTTATGCAGTCGGTCTTACTCAGGCTTGCTCTAGCGTTGTATCTATTACTCCTGAAGTTGCAGATCACTTTGATGTCATATGGGGAGGGTCCACAACTGTCTCAGCTGGTGATGCGTATGATTTAACCGTTACCGCATTAGATCCTTATAATAACGTTGATTATAACTATACAGGTACTGTCAATTTTTCTTCAAATGACTCACAAATTATTGGGCAAACATTGCCTGCAAACTACTCTTTCATAGCTGGAGATGCTGGAACAAAAACATTTAATAACGTTGAATTCAGAACTGCAGGAGCATCTCAATACATCGCCGCAGATGACACACCAAGAACTGGCCAAACCCTTAACATAAGTGTTAGTCCCGCCTCTCAATATCAGTTAATCATCACAGGGCCTGGGGCACCCCCTCATCATGCTGATGAATGTTTAGCTTTCTCAGTTAAACGAGTAGATATGTACGGGAACAATGTGAATAATAATCCCTCACCTTTAGCTGTCACTATGAGTGCGCTTATGAATGCTCGTGTTTATTCAGATTCACAATGTCTAAGTGATATTACACCTAACGTGAATATTTCTGCTTCAACTGCAGTAGCAAATTTTTATTTATATGATTATGTAAATGACTCACTTAACTTTAATGCTGCTGCTGGCCTACCAGGGGGAAGCACTAACCATAGCATTACTTTAAACCCAAGACTTCCTTGGGGTAATGGAAGCGATGGCACAAGAGTAGTCACTGCAACTGGAACAAACGTTAATACAGATACTTCAGTTATTCCCGGTAGAACTCTCTCTGCCGTAAGACAAGTTACAAACATGCCAAGTATTACAGGTGTGGATGTTTCACCTACATTTACCGGCGGAGATTTTGTCATTGGCGATGAAGTAATGTGGATGATTGTCGCCAAAGGCCAAGTGAATAATTGTGATGCAAGTGACAACTACAAAGTTGGTCAATATGGTTTTGCAAGAATTATTGGGGCAAGTGCAACTACTATGAATTTTGATAGACCATTTCCACAAATGCTGAACAATACTTATTTATCTTCCACCCCTTATATTGGCTCAAATTTTTGCCGCGTCATTGTGCAAAGAGTGCCACAGTTCACACAACTTTCATTTAGCGGCACAGGCAGTTTAACTGCCAACCCACTTTCAATGGGTGATGGCACTGGTGGTATTGTTGTGTTTAGAGTAAAAAATAATTTAATTACCTCTACAACTTCTTATATTGATGTTTTTGGAAAAGGCTATAATGGTGGTTTAGGTGGATCCTCCTTTCAATTTCAAGGAACCAGCTCAAAGGGTATTGATAATACAGGTACTATAAATAACGCATTTCCAAACTTTACTGGTGGTCACAGAGGCTATTGGACTAGCCCTGGAAATATTGGCGGCGGCGGTGGCGGTAATGCTGGCTATGGAGGTATGGGTTATAACGGAAGTGGTGTTTCTAGCAGAAGTAATATTTCAACAGGTACTTTTAATTTAAATAATTTATTTTTTGGTGGTGGTGGTGGTGGAGCGTTTCACTCAGGCGCTGAAAACCGCAAGGGTGGTTCCGGTGGTGGAATTATAATGGTGTATGCGAATACTGTTTCAGGCTCTGGAACACTTTTCTTAGATGCTTATGGAGAAGATGCTTTTATGGGTACTTCTGGTGGCTATGCAGGTGGTGGCGGCGGCGGCGGCAGTATCCTTGCGCAGTTTTATTCAATTGGAGCAAGTGTTACTTTAGATAAAAATACTAAAGGTGGTAGAGGTGGCGATGTTTCTGGTGGCGGAGCTACTACTGGCGGTGGTGGTGGTGGTGGTGGTGGATATATACACTTAGATTATTGTTCAAGCAGTGGAACATTATTAAATAATATTGTAGGACGAATTGGCGGAACTGCAAATGGTGGATTAAACAACGGTGAAAGCGGACAAAGCGGCCTTTATGAATTTAATAATGCTTTTTGTCCTAATTAAAAAAGGCCAGAGAATTTCTTCCCCGGCCCTTTTAAGTTAAAATTTAGTTAAAAAATCTATTATCTCTTTAGCTGCAATACTTCAGCAAGCATCTCATCAGTGGTACTAATGGTTTTAGCATTAGCTTGGAAGTTACGCTGACCTTGAATAAGGTTTACAAACTCCATAGCTAAATCAACTGTTGAGCGCTCTAAAGACTTTGCAAATATCTTTCCGCGTCCTGCACGCTCTGGAGCACCAATGGCTGGAGTTCCAGAATCACGAGACTCCTTAAAGCGGTTGTTACCCACTTTATACAACTTCTCAGGAGCATCAAACTTTGCAAGTAATATTTGTGCAATGTCTTTTGTTTCTCCGTTATTGTACTGAGCAGATAACACACCAGAGTCACTAAATGACATATTGGTAATAACACCTGCTGAAGCACCATCTTGTTTCCAAGATAAAATGTCACTCTCTTTACCATACTGAACAGATCCGCCAAGACCTTTACCACCTAATGTCTTAATAGCATCACCAAAGTAAAGCTCAATTTGTTGGTTAGGCTGTGCTCCACCGGCAAAGTTATAATTTCTTTTATTTTCATTCACGGTATCAAGCTTTCCATCTACGGTAAAACCAAGTTTACCACTTGTTACTTCAACTAATTCTCCTGGCTTTGCCCCTTGAATGTCTTTTCCGTCACAAACACCATGCCATTCCCACTGTCTATCAGCGGTTTTATTGAAATAAAATGTTACAAGGCGTTTTGTACCTTGGGAATCATGCATCTCAATTCCAGTTGCAAATTGTGCAGTGTCATTTGCCTTTTTAATATCAAATGGAACACCAATCTCAGCACGTGAATCAAGGTTTGCCATGATCTCAACTCGCTTTGTACCTTTTGCTGGTGTAATGGCCTTTGGAATTCTAATGTTTCCTGTAATAGATGTGAGTTTAGAGTTTTCATCTACCTGAAAACCTTGAAGACGTTGGTCATCAAAAGTAACCAAGTAACCTTCTCTATCAAAGTGTAAAGCACCACTTCTGGTAAAAGAGGTTCCGTCCGTTCCGTTACACACAAAAAATCCATCACCTTGAATGGCTAGATCTGTTGCGTTCTCTGTGGCATCAATATTACCTTGAAGTAATACTGGAGATACCATACCCAACTTCACACCTCGGCCAATTTGGTTACCACCAAGAACACCTTTTAAGTTCTTAGCTACGATATCGGCAAACTCTGCTCGAGATGCTTTAAAACCTGTTGTGTTTGCGTTTGCTATGTTGTCGCCTGTTACACCCAGTGCTTCACCTTGTGCCGCAAGACCAGAAACACCAGTAAATAATGATGATAAAACTCCCATGATGACCTCCCTGTCATCGCTCTTTTAAACTTTCCACCGTCAGTCAGTCGGGTGTTTTGTTTTAAGAGCTCTTTTAGTGAGGGCCCCCTCAAAGAGGACCGGCCCAATTAATCTTAAAGTTATGTTACAAAATTACTGTACTATCTATGTTAGTAAATACATTCTCCTTCATGGCTTCACGGTCCATGGCCGTTACTACTGTTTTATTTTTAATACTCACAATCAGTGCACTATCTCCCATTAAAACTAAACTCTCTCGTGAGCCTTTTTGTGCTGCCTTTTCAATGGCATCATTAAGCTTTAACATCTCCTCTGGTTTAAAACTAATTCCACGAGTAGACATACGCTCCAAAGCATGCTGAGAGAATTTAACTCCTTCAATTTTGTTAGCTAAACCTGAATTTGCGATCACTGCTTTTGCATCAGTGACTTTTGTTTTTAATAAATCACCAAAATCTTTGCCAAGTTTTTCGCTATCAGCCTTGTTAGAATTGGTTTTTGAAGGGTCAAGAGATCCTACACCAACAATTCCTGCTGTTTTAATATCACTGACCATAATTACCCCTTACTACCTACAAACGGTTTTGATGTCATTTGCCCAATGGGGCTAGTGACATCTGTTGCCTTTAACTGCGGTCTTTGTTCAGGCTTTGATTTCTCAATAGCCTTCTGGTAAGCCTGCATTCCGGAATTGATTGTAGCAGATGTGTCCTCAGGTTGTGCTGTTTTATTTTGAGCACCAACACCTAATTCTTTTGTATTTTGCAATTCTTTTAAGTCTGCATCTTCAATCTTTTGAACATCACTTAATTTTACCTTCTGATCACCCACCATAAGTAGTGGTCCCTCAGGGGTATAATTAATTCCGGTAATAACACCTTTGGTTTCAGTTTGCACAGCCACTTTGTTGCCAGTGTTACTAAAAGCTTCTACTTGGAAAGTATATTTCCCTGCTGAAGTCTCTTGCTTGCGTGCGTCTTTTCCGTCCCAAACGTATTTTGCCAGTCCCTTGTTTTGGCCAGCAGTTTCAAGCTCATTCACCGTTTTGCCGGTTTCATCAAAAATTTTTATTTTAATTTTGGTTGCATCTCCACCAAGGGTAAACCTTAACTCATTTGCAGTTTCACCAGCTTGTCTGTAAATTTCCCTAGTATCAGCTTTAATAGCTTTACCTAAGAAACTTAAAGCACCAAATTTAGCCATGGGGTCTTGTTTATTTGTTAAATTTTCTAAATTCTTATTAACATTAAACATCTGCTCAAGGCTTGTAAACTGTGCTAATTGAGCAGCCATCTCATGGCTCTGTAGTGGGTTAAAGGGATCTTGGTTTTTCATTTGAGTGAGCATGAGTTTTAAAAAATCATCCTTATCTAAAGTGTTATGTGCTTTTCGCACTTTAGCACCTGTTGAATCTTTGCCAGTAGGGTTAGCAATCTTATTTAATTGATCACCAATGTTTTCATTAGCCCCATCGGCAGTGGCCGAAGTAAAACGACGCTGAGGATCTGAGTCCTCATAATCGTGTCGCTGCTTTGTTTTTGCCCACGCCTGCGTCGTTAACTTCGAAGAAATCATTTTAAAATCCCTCTCTCAAATGTGGTTTATGCAACCACGTTTAATCTTCCTGAACTTGCTCCAGTCCGCTTCATTGTTAAGTCACTCACATTGCTATTTTTTAGCATTGAGCGATGCTTAAAAGCTTGATTGGCTTTTTCAAATCCAGTTGCATCTCGTCTTGCTTGCTGTTGCTGGCTAAAAGCCTGAGAAAATTCTCTGGCTTGGTTAAAATCAGGTTGTCTTCCTTGGTTGAAGTTACCTGTGTTTTTATCCCCAACAGAAACATCAAGTTTTTCCATACTTAAATTATGTTGCGAAAGGCCATGCTTAAGCTCACTAATGTTTTGTTCAATAAGCTTTTTGGCTTCTGCCTTTTCCGCAATCATTTGAATATCAACATTATTCCCATGCATGCTTACTTTTAACTGAATCTCACCTAAATGTTCAGGCTTTAAAGTAAGCTTCATTTCCCCTCCACCCTTATATGAAAGTGCTTGGGCATTGTTAATAATATTAGCAATGGCTTCTGCTTTTGCGCTTGGCACGGCGCCTGGTTGAAGTTGAGTCATTGTTAAGCCACTATTGTTGATGGCTGACAATGCATCATGCTTCCCTACCTGGTGTCCGCTTTGCAGTTGATGATTGTTGTGAAGATTTAAATCAGATTTAAAATCCAAGTTTTTAATTTCAGATTTTAATTCTTGCTCTGCAAACCCTTCTGAATTCATCGATTGTTGATTTAAACCTTGTTCAAAACCCTTTTGGTTAAAAGCTTGGCTTTGCGGCAACACGATTTTTTCAGTGGCAGGCATTACATTTTGATTAGCAAAATTCATCACATCAGCATTTTGCTGCATCTTCATGGGTGTGGGAACAACTACAGGCTGCAGATTTGCAGCCTCACGATTCATTTCTTTAATCATTTTTGAGTAAAGTTGAGTCGCGATTTTTTCATCTTTCTTGTTTAGATCTAAGTTTTCAATTACTTGCTTCATGGTCTCTTCAGGCTTTTGTGCTATTTGACCCTCTGGTAGATTTAACATTGCCTGAGCAAGTCTGTCAGGCTGCACACCCAATTCACTCTGCATTGAGGCCATAAATTGAGCAACAGGTTTTGCTACTGGAGTTTTTTCGGTCATTTCAAGCATTGCCATAAGCTGAGGCGATGGTTTTGCAACAAAATGCGGTTGCATATTCCATAACCCTTGCGACATAAGCATGTTTTTGGTTTCTTCATCTAAACTTTCAGATGCTATTTGGCTAACCGGATAATTCACTGAACTTGACTGGTAACTTGAGTTCATAAGCTTTGCTAGTGCCGCTTGATAATCTTGTGCTGTTGGCTGTTGTTGCATGCTCTGATTATTTTGTGCCGCTTGCATGGCTTGATAAACTTCCAAGAACTTTTCATAATCAATCCCGTCAAGCTCTGGCAACATAACAACTTGCTCATTATCTACTTCATTATTTTCTTTTGTAGAATCTGCAAGGCTTGTCGCATTAAGCTGCTGTGAGCTTGTTGTTTTAGAACTAGCCACAGCTTCCCTTGCCTGAGTTTGCTCTTGCTCATCAGGGTGATAAGGCATTGCCTTTTCTGGAAAGAAGGGTTCTTTGTTACCCATTTTAGGCTTATCTAACTTATACTTTTGAGATTTTGCTTCACTTCTTTTCTCAAGAGCTTTTGTTAAAGCAGCCTCATAAGAATCTTCCTTTGTATTTGAAGCTGTTTGCTTTTGGTTTTGATTACTTTCAGCATTAAAATCCGGAAAGAAATTTTGAGTTCCTACTTGATTTACCATTAATCTTAGTCCTCCTTTCCTGAGATTTTAGTCTCATATTTTTTTATAAATCTTGACCTTTGTTGTTGTTATAACCTGCAAATTTTTCTGAAATAAGTTTTGCCTTTTCTGCATTCATTAAATTTAAAATCTCAGCCGCACTTTTATTTTTCATTTTTAAAAGCACTTCTACGGCTAGTTCTTCATTAATACTTTCCAGAACTTTAGCCGCTTGAGCTGGTTTCATATTTGCGTAAACAGAAACTAAAGAATCCACCTTTTGCTGATCCACCTTTATCTTTTCATCAAGTTTTGCTGAAATTTTGCCCCTAATACTTTCAAGCTCACTTAGGCGCTTTTCCAGCTCCAACTTTTGTTTCTGCAATTCTTCTTCCAGCTTTACAAGCTCTACCTCTTTAGCCTCTAGTTGCATCTTTTTACTTTCTAACTTACTGAAAAGAGCCACTTCTTCGTCGGTCCAGCTTTTTTTTGTGACTGCTGCATCTGGACCTTTTTCTGGTGTTGTTTTTTCCTCTGCTTTTATATCTTGGGCAGAATTTGCCTGGCTAAAAAAATTAACTTCAATGCTGGAGAATATTCTTTCAGCCCGCTCATCCCCCACATAAAGGTACCATCCGCTACCTGCTGCTAACACACAGGCTATAAATGCAAGCCACACGCTTTGAGGACCGCGCTTTTTTGCTTGCGCATTTTTTTTCTTGGCCAGTTCTTGTTTTTTCTTAAAATAAGCTTCGTAACTCATGGGTTGCTCCTGTATCTTGTTACAACAAGTTCATCATTTTTTTTAGCTTCTTTTTTCTTTTCAGCTTTTTTAAATTCTGCATATTTTTTTTCTTTAAGTTTTTCCAAAATCTTTTTCTCTTTAGCGGCTATGTGCAAAATCTCTTGTTTTTGCTCAACAATTTGGGTGTGGTTGATTACAATCTCCCTTTGAATTTTTATTTTTTTCTCCACACCATCTATATACTCGTCAAGCTCAACTAGCTTATTAACTGCAGAGCCCTCATTTCTATTTTTAAGAAAAAATATTTCATCCTGAGCTTCTTCCTGCTTTTTAAACAGGTTTTGATATTTAGCTTTTTCTATTTCTAGTCTCTCCAAAGACTCTTGGTAGTCACGTCTTGCTACGTTTTCCTCTTGCGTTCTAAATTCTAATAATTTTTCAAAACTAAATTTAAACAAATCTAGCTCCTTAGAATGTCATGCATAAATGTAATACTGTCATCCAAGCTATAGTGTGTTCCAATTTCTTGTTTTAAAAATTCATCCATTTTTTCATGTAGCTCAATTGCACGGTCTACCTTTGTGCTGCTGCCTTTTTTATAAGCACCAATGTTAATTAAATCTTCTGCCTCTTTGTAGTTGGCCATAACTTCTCTAAAGCGCATGGCAATTTCATAGTGAGCTGGGTCCACAACATTTCGCATAACTCTTGATGTAGATTGCATAACATCAATGGCAGGGTAATGTCCTTTTTGAGCAATAATACGAGAAAGCACTATATGCCCATCAACAATGGAGCGAACAGAATCTGCAATAGGGTCATCCATGTCATCGCCTTCAACTAAAACTGTATACAGCCCGGTGATACTGCCTTTTTGTTCAAAAATTCCAGCTCGCTCTAATAATTTAGGCATTAAAGAAAATACACTCGGCGTGTAACCTTTTGTAGCTGGTGGTTCTCCAATACTTAAGCCAATTTCTCTTTGTGCCATAGAAAAGCGGGTGACTGAATCCATCATGAATAAAACGTTTTTTCCGGTGTGACAAAAATACTCTGCAATTGCTGTTGCAAGATAAGCTCCCCTCATTCTCACAACTGGACTTTGATCACTTGTAGCACACACTATGACAGATCTTTTTAAACCCTCAGGGCCTAAATCATTTTCAATAAACTCTCTGACCTCACGGCCCCGCTCACCAATAAGTGCAATGACATTTACATCTGCTGTCGTTCCGCGAGCTATCATACCAAGAAGTACTGATTTACCCACACCTGAGCCCGCCATAATACCCACGCGTTGGCCACGCCCTACAGTTAAAAGACCATTAATAGATTTTACACCTAAATCCAGAGGCTCTTTAATAGGTGGGCGGCTTAATGGGTTTTCAGGAGAGTGATAAATATTAACTTCGTCAAATGCGTGGATACTTCCTTTATTATCGATCGGGTCGCCAAGTGCATTAACCACTCTGCCTAATAGTGACGGACCAACTTTTACAGTGGCCTCACGTCTTGCCAAAACAACTCTGGCCCCCATTCCCACGCCTCTTAAATCTCCAAGAGGCATTAAAAGTACATTTTTATCCCTAAAACCCACAACCTCTGCATAAAATGGCGCCTCACCACTTGATGGATATACTTGGCAAACCGTACCCAACCAAGCACCTGGCAAAAAGCCTTCCATTAAAAAACCAATTACTTTTGTGATTTTTCCACTTTCAGAAAAAAGCGTTTCTTTTCCTACTGCTTGAAAATATTTTTGAGAATTTATTTTGTAAGCGCCTTCCATGGCTCTTTACACTTTCTAAGCAGGGTTTACTTTTGGCACTCTTGCTTCTATAGTTGACCACGCTTTTTGTAATCTTTGTTCTACTTGAGCATCTACAATTCCAAAATTTGTCTCTACAACACAACCACCCCTTGAAATCCCCTCTGCAGCTTCAATTTTAACAAGCTTGTTATTTTCCCAAAGCCTTTTATCTTTTTCAGGGAGTGTTTTAATAAAATCCAAATCCTCTTTACTAATTTTTAAAACTATTTCTGAGTCAGCATTAGAATCGTTTAAAACTTGGGTAAGTAGGTCTTTAATCAAACTGGGATCTTGGTTAATTTCTCTTAAAGTTATTTTTTT
Organism: Oligoflexia bacterium; assembly: GCA_016715815.1. Classification (GTDB taxonomy): domain Bacteria; phylum Bdellovibrionota; class Bdellovibrionia; order JABDDW01; family JABDDW01; genus JADJXN01. The sequence goes on along the minus strand of JADJXN010000001.1, from coordinate 35,431 downwards.
TGCAATATGGTATACCAATTTTATAAAAAACTCTTCATTTTCAATAAGCATTTGGTTTTTAAACTTTTCAAAACATTCCACCAAATGAGTTAACTTTTCAAGAGAGGACTGAATCTCAGCTGAGTAATGGTTAAAAGCCTCCTTCTTACCCTCTTCTTGGCCCAGCTTATGTGCTTCTGAATAGGCTCTTTCTTCAACTTCTTTTAAACGTTTTAAAACTTCAGTATCAATGGCTTCTTCTAGGCTTTTTTTCTGAAGCTCACTTAAACCTGTTTGCTTAATAACTAAATCATCTAATTTAAAATCTTTAGCTAAATGGTCTGCAGTATTAATGGCTGAATCAGGCACCCCCCAGTTAAGAGCGCGCGGCTCAAGGCTCACAACATGCCCCTCAACTTGGCTTGGCCTTAAAACGCGAGGCTTAAACAAGCGCATCGTCTGCTCCACCTCTAGCAATAAGTATTTTGCCCTCAGCCTCAAGACGTCTTGCTATGTTAACAATTTCCTGTTGAGCAGCCTCAACATCAGATAATTTTGACGGACCCATTGCTTGTAAATCTTCAACAAGAAGCTGAGATGCTCTTTGAGACATGTTTCTTGTAATTTTATCTTTAATTTCATCATTAGCTGTTTTAAGTGCTAATAATAATTTGTCATTGGCAATTTCTTTTAGCATGGTTTGAATTCCACGGTCATCAATTTTAATAAGGTCTTCAAACACAAACATAAGTTTTCTAATTTCCTCAGCCAAAATAGGATCTTTTTCTTCAAGACGAGACATAATGGCTGTTTCTGTATTTTTATCCATAACGTTAAGCATTTCTGCAACTGGCTGAACCCCACCAAGTTGGGCTTGCTCCACAGTACCCATGGTTGAAAGTTCTTGGCGTAAAACCTTATCCATCTCTTCTATTAATTCTGGAGAAATGTAATCAAGGTTGGCCATTCTTAAAACAGCCTCAGCCTGTACAGATTCAGGCATACGCTTTAAAACCTCACATTTCTTCTCTGGTTCAAGGTGAGATAAAATAACAGCAATTGTCTGTGGGTGTTCATTAACTAAAAAGTTGGCCAAAGATTTAGCATCTACCATCTCTAAAGATTCCAATGTTCTTTGCGGTCCACCAGCTGCCAAGTTTAAGTGACCTAAAATTCCACGCGCTCGTTCTTCTCCAACTGCTGCAACAATGGTCTCTTTTGTGGCAATGTTTTTTGAGAAAATATACTCTTCTTGTTCGCTTATTTTTTCATAGTACTCTTCTAAAACTCTTTTTGTAACATCAATAGGCACAAACTTCATTCTAGCCATGGTGTTAATGAGCTTTCTAATATCACTATCATCCATGTTTTTTAAAAGCTCAGTAGTCGCTTGCTCGCCAAGATAGTTTAGTAAGATAGCGGCTTTTTCCATTCCCTTTAGTTCTTCATAGGTAAGAATATCTTGTGCCATTATGTAGCCTTTCTTTCCTCAAGCCATTGGTTAAGCGCATATGTGGCTTTTAAATTATCTGCTTGTACAAGTGTTATAATTCTTTCTTTTAGTAATTCACTCTCCGCTTTATCTGGGTCTATGGTTTCCTCAAGCATTGGGAGCGCTCCGCTCATACCTGGAAGGCTGTTATCTACCTTTTGAAGATCTTCTAACTCCTCAATGGTTTTAGGTAACATGTCTTCAACAGATTCTTGAAAGCTCTCTGTAATCCAACGCATAAATGGGCGCACCACCACAAAGAAGAAGAAAGCAAAGCTAAGAGCAATCACGCCCCACTTAATTAGATATGAAACTAATTTTTTACGTTCAATAGCGTTTAATAATCTATCACTCTCGCTAAAATCTTCTTTTGTGAATTTAATATTTTCAATTTTAACTGTGTCTCCGCGCTTTTCATCAAAACCGATAGCGTTTTTTACTATAGTTTCATATTTAACAAGCTCTTCCTCTGATCTTGCAGCCCATTTTTCCTCTGCCACACCTTCTTTATTTGTCACTACGGTTGTTACTCCATCTACTAGCACTGCTACACTTAGCTTTTCAATATTACCTACTGCGTCTTTAATATTTCTAACCGTTTTTGTATTTTCATAATTTGTTGTTTTTAATTCTTTATCAACATCTTGTCTAAAGCCAACTGTCCCCGGCTCCTCTGCTCCCGGTAGATTTGCCCTTGCTCCTGGAACCCCAGCAGTATTACTTCTATTACCGCGCAATTTTTCTTCTTCTGTTTGAATAGATCTAATAGCTTGTCTATCAGGGTCTACAATTTCTTCAACGGAGGAAACTTGTCTAAAATTAACTTCTGCATTCACCCTTGCTGTTACTTTACCCATACCTACGACTTTTGCTAAAATATCTTCAATACGGCTTTCAAGCTCTCTCTCACGGGTTAATTTAAATTCCATCATTTCATTGCTTGAAGAAACTGAAGCTCCTGCAATATTTTTTGATAAAACTTTTCCTCTGGCATCTACCACAGTCACTCTTTGTGGGTCCATTCCCTCAACAGCACTTGCCACTAAGTGTATAATTCCTTTTACTTGGTCGACACCTAAAGTTTTTCCGTCTTTTAAATCTACAACTACGGAGGCAGAGGCCAGCTCACCCTCTTCTAAAAATGTTTTCTTTGGTGGCAATGCCAAAATTACTTTACTTGTTTTAACTGCATCAAGAGAGTTAATGGTTCTCATTAGTTCGCCCTGCAGTGCTCTTTGGTAGTTAATTCTTTGCACATAACTTGTGGTACCAAAATTATCTTTATCAAAAAGCTCAAAACCCATTTGACCAAGCTTCATGGATCCGGTTTCACTCATAAGCATCATTTGCGTACTGTGTAAAAACTCAGGTGGTACTGAAACAGTTTTCCCATTCTCTTCTGTTTTGTAGGGGATTTGTTTTTCCTGAAGTTTTCCAATAATGACAGGCAATTGCTCAGCAGGAATATTTGTTAATAAAGGAGTAAAGCTTCGTCCTGACATAATAACCACAACCACAATCACCGCACCCAGAATCACGAATGTGGATGTGATCACACTCATTCGCTTCATAGGGCTTAAGCTTGCGTAAAACCCTTTAAACTGTTTGGATATATTTTCAAAAAAAGTCATCATTCCCAATTTATCCCCCTAACCATTAAACCTGCATCTTCATAATTTCATGGTATGCTTCAATAACTTTATTTCTAACTTGAACCATTAATCTCAAAGAAATATCTGCTTTTTCTGCAGCAATCATTGTTTCATGAATGTTGTTTGATTTACCCGTTGCCAATTCTTGCATTTTTCTATCTGCATCTTTTTGAGCAGTATTAACCGCGTTGACTGCTTCTTTAAGGCTTGAGGCAAAACTATCTGCCGCTTTATCTACCTTGCCAATGCTTGGGCTGATGGGCGCACCAATTTCTTGTCTTGTAATTTCTTTTGTGGTTTGCCCCTGATTTAAAATTTGATTTGCACTTCTAATTGTTAAACCATCCATGGTTACCTACCAATCTCTATGGCACTTAATGCCATGTTTTTCATTGTGTTCATTGCAGAGATGTTTGCTTCATACGCACGTGAGGCCTGAAGCATATCCACCATCTCTGTCATCACGTTAATATCTGGGTAGGCTACATACCCCTCTTCATTTGCATCAACGTGGCTTGGATCATAAACCAGGCGCGGGCCTTTTCTATCTGGACGAATGTCCACTACCTGCACGCGGTCTATATCTTCATCCACTTTTCCTGCAAGAATTTCGCCAAAGTTTCTCTGCTGAGGCATAGCACTAAAAACAACTTCTTTTCTGCGGTAAGCTCCGCCCTCAGGCGTATTGGTAGTTTGAACGTTGGCAATGTTGCTTGAAATAGCGTTCATGCGCATTCTTTGCGCCGCCATTCCACTGCCGCTAACGCGCATACCTGTCAAAAAATCCATTACTTACCTCCCTCAGTAATCCCATACTTAAGCATAGCTAATTTTTTATTTATCAACTGCAGTGCGGCCTTGTAGGCAATACTGTTTTCAGTCATGGTGACAATTTCTTTATCTAAATCCACCGTGTTTTTGTCGTTATTAACGTCTGCATCAGGGTTTACATCTACTCTCACGCGCTCTTTTCCAAGAGCTGCTGTTCCTATTGCAAAATGCTCAGGGTCACTGGTAGACAAGCTATTTCTTCCATCAAGGTCCACGGCACGCGCTAGAGCATCTTCAAACTCGACAACCTTTGCTTTGTAACCTGGGGTTTCAGCATTAGCAATGTTAGATGAAGTAATATTATGACGAAGCAAACGGTAATTTAGAGAAGCCCCAAGAGCTTTTGCCGTAGTGTCTAAAATATCAGCCACTAGCCACCTCACTTTTTAAATTATATTCATTAAGCTTGTTTCTTAATGTTCTAATTGAAATTCCTAAAATTTCAGCTGCGCGCGTTTTGTTATTATTTGTTTTCTCTAACGCTAAATAAATAAGCTTTTTTTCCATCTCAGCAATTGTGGTTACGGCTAATTCCAAAGAATTATTAACTGTAAGATCACTATCAATCACAATGTTTTCTGCATCTACCAAATTAGATTGTGCTAATAAAACTGCACGTTCAATCACATTTTCAAGTTCACGCACATTTCCAGGCCAGTTCCAATTTTGAAGCTTTTGTAATGCCTGAGGTGTAAAGCCTTGAATGTTTCTTGAATTTAAAATGGCTGAAACTTTTAAAAAATGTTCACTTAGCAGAGCAACATCAAATGGTCTAAGCCTTAATGCAGGAATTTGAAGGGTAATGACATTAAGTCTGTAATATAAATCTTCTCTAAATTTACCTTCTTTTACTAAAAGTCTTAAATCACGGTTAGTTGTTGCAATCACTCTAATATCTACCTTGATGGTGTTTTTACCACCTAGGCGATCAATTTCCTCCTCTTGAAGCACTCTTAAAAGTTTTGCTTGAAGACTTAGTGGCATCTCTGAAATTTCATCAAGCAAAAGGGTGCTTTGGTGAGCAAGCTCTACCTTTCCCATTTTTTGTTGAACTGCTCCCGTGAATGCTCCTCTTTCATAACCAAAAAGCTCGCTCTCTAAAAGCCCTTCTGGAACTGCTGCGCAATTTATGGCAATTAAGCGCCTTTCATGACGGCTTGATTTTTCATGAATAAAGCGTGCCAAAAGTTCTTTTCCAGTACCGCTTTCACCGCAAATAAGCACTGTTGCTTTACTTGAAGCAATGTTTGAAGCAATTTGAAGTACTTTTTTAAACTGAGCATCTTGAGATAAAATCATTTAGTCTCTCCTGCTGGCTTTCTTACATAACGTTTTAATTTTTCAGACCACTTCATTTGAGCTAAATTTTCTTGAGCCATTTTAAGCCACAAAGTAGCATCCTTTTCTTCTTTGAGAAGCGCCCACACAAGCTCTGCACCTCTAACATCATTTTGATCAAAATATAATTTTCCTAAGCTATATCTAATTGAGGCTAGTGGCGTATCTGAACCAGTAAATTTCTCAATAATTTGCTTATAAATTCCAATGGCTTTGGAATAGTTTTTATTTTTCGATTCAAGCTCTGCAGAATACTTTAAAACTTCTCTTACCAAATCTTTATTTAAACTTTCAAATTTTGCTCCTCCAATGAGCTTGATTGCCTTCTCGCTCCAGAGTAGTGCCTCTTGAGTATTTTTTTGTAATTCATAAATTTTACTTATTTTATAGTAAGGTTCTATTAAAAGCTCCGGCTTACCACTCCAAAAATCACAAAGCTTTTTTAACTGCACAAGGGCTACATCATATTTGGCCTCTTTTTCATTTACAGTGGCTTTAATAACATTGTATTCAATTTTTTCAGTTGAGTTTAGTTTGGATTCAAATTTTACATTATCAAGGTGTATTGAGGCTTTTTTGAGATTGTCTTCTTTAAAATAATTTTTTGCTAACTTTAAATGAATTTTGTCTTCATCAATAGGCAGCTCATTTAAAATACGTCTTTTTTCATCGGAAACGTCTAATTGTTTAAGTTTAGATAATGCTTTTTCATAAAATTTGGCTGCATCATCATTAAGGTGAATTTTTTCATAAGCCTGCCCCAAAATATAATCTGAATCTATGCGTTGATTATCTTTAAGCCATGTGTCCTTATTTTTTAAATAATACTGAATGGCTTGCATATCTTTGTTACTCTCAACAAGATCATTAATCTTTGAGGTTAAAACATGATAAATTTTAGACTTAGCCAAGTTTAAATGAGGAGAGTTGATATTTTCTTTTACAAACTTATAAAGAATTCCTTGCGCCTTTTCATACTCTTTTCTTACAGAATAAATATCCGCAACTTTAAACATAGCGTAGTTTTTCACATCTTCGATTTCCTTAACAGGAGCCTCATTTTCAATTTCACCAATAACCTGCAACGCCTCCTTCGGCTTCATGCTTTGGGCCCGGTCCACATTTATTTTTACTTTTGAAAGATATGAGGCTGGCGTTCCCTTATATCTATAAAATGTCTCAAGATTAGCCTTAAGTACTTTTTCCTGACTTACACCTAAAACATCCAAAATTTTTGCAATTCTTCCCATGGCATAACTTGCATGCTCATGATCAGGGAATGTTTTTAAAAAATTTCTAAACTCTGTGAGTGATTTTTTGTAATCTTTTTGAAGGTAATTTATTTCAGCGCTATTAAAGTAAATATTTGAAGCATTTTTTAAATCCTTCGGGTATTTCTTTAAAGCCTCATTATATTCACTAAGGGCTTTATCTAACTGATTTGCTACAAAATAAACGTCTCCTCTAGCAAAACGAGAAGCATGAGCAAATGGAGGATAATTATTTTCAATTTCAGTAAGCTCTTGCAATGCAGAATCAGTTTGTTTAAGCATTTTATAACAGCCAGCCATGTACATTTTTGTCTGCCAGTAGTAAGAAGCCTCTTTATTTTTAGATATTGATTGGAAGTGGTTTAACGCCTCAATGTATTGCTTGTTTTCAAAATAAGCCACTCCAATTAAATAGGCTAGTTTATCTTTATAAGGGGAATTAGGGTATCGCACCAAGTGCTCTTTATAAAGTCCGATGGCAGATTCAAAATCTATATTTTTATTATCTTTTCTCCACAAGTTATAATAAGTATCCGCTTTTAGTATATGAAGTATTTCGTCATACTTAGAGGTTGGAAATTTCTCTCTGAAAAAACCAAAGGTTTTTAACGTAACTGCGTAGTTTTTATCACCATAAAGTCTTAACAGAAGTCTTGTCATTTGGTTTTCTTCATTGTCTTCAATTTCAACATGATACTGGGTTTTATTGCTGTCTAAATCATCAAGTGTTGGTCTTATTTTTGTATGATAGGCCGGAAATTTTAACAACACTTCTTGTTCAAATTTTAAGTAGGCGTCAGGGTTAATTTCATTATCTGCTATTAAAAAACGATCATAGTTTTTATCTGTGTAGTCTAAAATATTGTATTGCTTTTCTTCATCTTTGGTTGTTCCACCCTTACCTAAAATTGGCGGTTGGTAACCAATTTTTATTTTATCGCTTACAATTGAGGCCAAGTCCCTTGCAAGTTTTGATTTTGGTTTTGATTTTTGACTCACAAATTCTTTTACTGTTACTTTTTTTGGAAGTTTTTTTGGTTTCGGCTCGCTTGAAAAAATATCAAATACTAACATTGAAGGGGAATCGGTTTGATAATCAAAAAAACTCATTTTTTCTCTAAGTTGAAACTTAATGAGGGCTGCATTATTAACCCCTGTTTCAACAGAGACTTTAAATATTCTTTTGTCTTTAAAATTTTCTAAATTTTTTAACTCTTCTGGAGTTACACCTTGAACATTTACACTCACCGTTTTGCCATCACGGTTTATAAAATAGCGCCATTGATCAAGGCCGGTAAGCTCAAAGTGTGTGGCTTCTTTTAAAGTTTTATGGATAACTTGGACTTTTGCCCAGGCCGTATTAAAAGTAAGCATTAAAACTGCCAAAATGTTTAGTTTCAAAACCAAAGTCCTTTTCGCTTTTTACTTTTTTCAGACATAAGTCTGAAAATTATGGCACCGTCAATAGTTCCACGCTGTGTTTGCAGCAACCAAATAGGTTTTTCTTTTTTAGAATCAATCAAACCTAGTAATTCAAGACACTTACGTAACATTGTCTTCCCCTTGCACTTAAAAACTAAAATCTCCCACTAAGTTGTATCGCAAGCGCGGTGCCACACTCAGTTAGCAAAAAATCTCAAAGGGACACTGGACCGGACCACAAAAAATTGTCCAAGTGTCAAAAAGGCGACAACAAACTAAGACATCCCATGAGAATGATTAAATAATATTGCAATTTGTACCGAACAATTTAGCAATGAGGCATCTAAGAAAAACTCTAACTTTGATCATTGTTTTATTTTTCAATTCCTCTTGCTCTATTTTCGGTGGAGGCGATGAAGAAGTTGGCACAAAAAATAGAGATATTAAATATGCCCAACCCAAAGCACCATATAAGCAACTTTTACTAAGCAGCGCTGATGCTGTTTGGCAGTCACAAAAAACAGGAAGCACCATTGCAATAAACTCTCTTTGCAATAAAGAGCACAAATCTAGTCTTAATAGTCTTAAAAAAAATATTCTCTCAGGAATTGACGATCTTAAAATTGAAAGCTCAAAAAGAATTACCTACAACCAAAGTGAAGCAGAAAAAATAATTGCACACGGAACCACCGAAAAGGTTCCCATAAAAGTTTCAGTTCTCATTTTTAAAAAAAGAGATTGCACTTTTGACATTGCCTATATTTCAAGAGCCTCATTGTTTTCAAAAGAGATAAGTGTTTTTGAAACGTTTTTAGAAGGGTTGGTAGTTCCATGATTACTAGCCTTGGTATAGCCGTTACTCAGTTTATGGATTTTTTAGGAGGGCTTACACTTTTATTTAAAAAAACTTGGGATGAGTTAAAAACAAAGCCTTTTTATTTTTATTTGGTTATTGAACAAGTTTACTTCATTGGCGTTAGATCATTTATTTTAGTTTCTGCCACTGCTTTTAGCACAGGCCTTGTAATGGCTCTACAATTTGGTTTGGGGCTTGAGCGCTTTGGCGGAAAATTTTATGTTCCAAAAGTCGTAGCTCTTGCCCTTGTGCGAGAGCTAGGCCCCGTATTTACAAGTCTTATGGTGGCAGGGCGAGTGGGAGCAGGAATCACAGCAGAGGTTGGTTCCATGGCTGTCACTCAGCAACTTGATGCCATCCGCGCTCTTGGAACAAGTCCCATTAAAAAAATAGTTATTCCCAGAGTGCTTGCTTGCGTCATTGCCGTTCCACTTTTAAGTGTGCTTGCAGATATTATTGGTGTTTTAAGTAGTTGCCTCATTGGTGTCACAGAGCTTGGCCTTGACCCTGTTTTTTATATTCAAAAAGTTATTACCACAGTAAAGCTTGCAGATTTTCTCTCTGGCATTGGTAAATCCGTCTTTTTTGGTCTCTTTATAGGTCTTGTTGGTTGCTACTACGGCATGCGCACCTCAGGTGGCACACAAGGTGTTGGCATTGCCACTACTAAATCCGTTGTTGTGTCTTCTTTGTTTGTTGTTGTTGGGGACTTCTTTTTAACAAAAATGTTTTGGGTGTTAGAGCGATGGTAATTATAGACGTTAAAGATTTTAAAAAATCCTTTGGCTCTAAAGTAGTTCACAGAGGCATTAATCTTAAAGTGAATAAAGGGGAATGCCTTGGCCTTGTTGGCGGCTCTGGCTGCGGAAAAAGTGTTATTTTAAGAAGTCTCATCGGACTTGAAAAGCCAACCTCTGGAGAAATTTTTATTCATGGGCAAAACATTGCCCCCCTTAATGAAACACAATTGGTAGATGTTAGAAAAAAAGTGGCCTACGTTTTTCAAGGTGGTGCTCTTTTTGACTCTATGACGGTTGAAGAAAACCTTGCCTACCCACTTAAAGAGCACACCACTTTAACTTTGGAGCAAATAAAAAGAAAAATTACGGACACACTCAATGGTTTTGGGTTACAGGGCAGTGAAAAATTAATGCCCGCTAGCCTTAGTGGTGGAATGCAAAAACGAGTGGGCCTGGCGCGCGCTATAATCATGGATCCTGAAGTTGTTCTTTATGATGAGCCCACAGCAGGCCTTGACCCATTTAACACAAAAAAAATTCAAGAAAAAATATTAGAGCTTAAGGCAAAAGGGGTCACAAGTATTTTAGTAACCCATGACATGCCAACTGCCTTTGCTGTCTGTGACCGCATGGCGCTTATTTTAAATGGTGTCATTGCTCAAGAGGGAACAACTGAACAACTAAAACTTGATCACAAAGGTGCGATGAAAAATTTTGTTACAGGAGAGGCTTGGTAATGGAACAAAGTAACGGTGTGGAAAAAAAAGTAGGACTATTTGTAGCAATTGCAACAATTGCATTCATCGTCATCATTTTTCTCTTAGGCGGAGATAAATCATTTTTTAAGAGCTACCAATACATGAAGCTAAAGCTTGAGGAAACATCAGGCCTTGTAGCAGGTAACGTTGTGCAAATGGCTGGTATAGCAAGTGGTAATGTTGAAAGCATTGAGTTAGATGCTGAAGGTAACCACCTTATTGTTAATATTAAAATTGATAAAAAATATGCAGCAAGACTCACAAAAGGAACCACCGCCAGCATTAGAACCCAGGGTGCTTTGGGAGATAAGTACGTTCTTATAAAACCTGGTCCGCCCTCAGGAGAGCTTTTAACTGAAAATGATTTTATCGAGTCAGAAGAAGGAGCGGATTTACTTTCAACACTTGGCAAATCTGGAAGTAAGTTTGAAAGGGTTTTTGAAATAATTGAACACGTTAACAACATTACAAAAGACCTTGACCAAGGAAAATTTGGGAAAAACTTAAGCGACTCCACCAGAAGCTTGAAAAACACAATGAGCAATATTGATGACTCATTAGCTTCTAAAAAAATTAAAAAATCTTTAGATCACCTAGCTAGCATTATGGAAAAAATTGATAAAGGCCAAGGAACCCTTGGCGGCCTCATTAATGACCCCAGTGTACATGAAGATTTAAAAGCCATCATGGGCGGTGCCAAAAGAAGTAGTCTCCTAAAGTTTTTAATTAGACAAACCATCCAAAAGGGCGAGGAAGAAGAGAAAAAACAAAAGGTAGAGGAGAGTAAACAGTAATGAAAAGCTGTTTTTCTTTTTTTTTATTTTTTCTTTTAAGCTTTCAGCCAAATGCTAATATTGAAATAGATATTAATGATGCCGACTTAATTATTAAACGCACTTCCCTTCAATCAGGCGCTAGTTTTGTAATGAAAAATTTAAGTCAAGATGATGTCACCGCATGTAGCTACAGCCGTTGCCAAAAAATTTCAAACTCCTGGGAATTTTTTGGAATAAAAATTAGAGAAGAAACTACTCACCGTCTTTTTATTTTTATTAAAAATAAGGGTTGGGCCTTTTTAGATTTACCATTGGAAAAAAGCTTATATTCAACGACTAAGCCCTCAAAGCTGCGCCTACCAACAAGTGTGCAAGAAAATTTAGAAAATAATAAAGAGCAAATTCAAATCGAGTCCGAGTATAATAAAAAAATTCTTACCCAATCAAGGCACGATACTCTAGGCTGCCAGTGGAAGCAGCCATTAAAATCAAAAACTGTTTCACAATTCTCAAGTGTGCGAACCCTTCCCAACGGATATACATACCCACACACAGGGCTTGATTTTAGGGCCACTACTTTTACCCCCATACAAGCTGTTGGCGATGGTGTGGTGTTAAGTACTGATGATCAAGTGGTGGGTGGCAAAACCATCAACATTGATCATGGTAAAGGTGTTATAAGTAGGTACTTACATTTATCTGAATTTCGAGTTGGAATAGGACAAGGTGTGCAAAGTGGGCAGATTATTGCATTAAGTGGCTCAACAGGTAGAGTGGAAGCTCCTCATTTACATTGGGAAATGCGTGTTCATGGTATTGCAGTGGATCCTATTTCGACTCTTGCTCTTCTAAAACAGATTTGTGATCAAGGGTAAACCTGATATCTTTTACCCAACCAGCTCCCATAACTTGATTAATTTTGGCCGCCATTTCTTTTCTGGCATAAAAAAGCTGGTTCATCCAACTTGAGCTTTCAACCCATACAAATAAAATTTTATTTTTATAGCTAATTGGTGAGGTTTTTGAGGCAATTGTTGCCCCCATAATATCTGCCCACTGAGATTTAAGCTGGAACCGCTTAAAATCAGAGCTCAAATGCCCCTTTTTATCTCCTAATAGCTTTTCAAGAACTTCAATTGGGGTGGAAAAATTTTTGTTCTTTTTCATAAGTGACACAGAGCCTAACATACCTTATAAAAGCAAACTATATGGAAAATAATTCAACCATACATATTGTGGGCGCAGGCTTAGCAGGCTCTGAGTGTGCCTTGCAACTAGCAAATAAGGGCTTTGAAGTTGTGCTTTATGAAATGCGCCCCGTTCAAAGCACACCTGCTCATAAAACAGATTTATTTGCTGAGCTTGTTTGCTCTAATTCTTTAGGCTCTGTCCAGGAGCCTTCCGCTCCCAACCAACTTAAATGGGAAATGAGTCAGCTTAATAGTTTTGTATTAAAGGCGGCAATGGATGCGAAAATTCCTGCCGGCCAAGCACTTGGAGTAGATAGGGAGGAATTTTCTAAAATTTTAACTCAGCAAATTAAAAATCACCCTAAAATTAAAATTCAAAATAAAGTGATATCAAAATTAAATGATATTCCCCGCCCCGCAGTTATTGCCACTGGCCCTCTTACTGAGGAATCTTTAAGTGAAGATTTAAAACAGCACTTCGGTGGAGATTTTTTATATTTTTACGATGCCATTGCACCCATTATTGATGCCGACAGCATTGATATGAATATTTGCTTTAAGGCAAGCCGCTACGATAAAGGGGGGGCGGACTATATTAACTGCCCATTGAATAAAGAAGAGTATTTTAGGCTTATAAATGAAATTAATAATGCTGAAAAAGTTGTTCCAAAAGATTTTGAAACTACAAATTATTTTGAATCCTGCCTTCCTGTAGAAGTTATAGTTGAAAGAGGCCCGCTCACTCTTGCTTTTGGCCCTTGTAAACCAAAAGGGTTAAAAGATCCAAGAACACAAAAACAACCCTTTGCAGTAGTTCAACTCAGACAAGAAAATAAATTTGCAACGTCTTACGGAATGGTTGGCTTTCAAACCAAAATGAAATACCCAGATCAAAAACGTGTCTTTAAATTAATACCAGGTTTAGAAAATGCTGAATTTTTAAAGCTAGGAAGCCTTCATAGAAATTTATTTATTAATACTCCAAAACTTTTAAATAAAAATTTAAGCTCAAAAAAAGAAGAGGGCCTTTTATTTTTTGCAGGCCAAATAACAGGTGTTGAAGGTTATTTTGAATCAGCCTGTATGGGAATGCTTGTAAGTCTATTCATTCACAATCCTAAAATCTTACCCCCACCTCAAGAATCCGCCCTAGGTGCACTTTTAATGGCTATTACCGATGAAAGCCGTGAAAACTTTCAACCAACAAACATAAACTGGGGGCTATTTCCACCAATAGATGCCCATAAAAGCATCAAAAAAGAAGCCCTGAGTGCACGCGCAAAAGCTAGTTTTGGTTTGTGGCAAAAGGAATTTCATTTAATTTAAGTTGTCATCCCCTCCCGCAATTGAAACCATTATTACTTAAATACCAAACAAAAAGCCAAAGGAGGGTTTCTTGAAATTTCTTATCTTTATATTATCTTTTTTAATTACGCACGCAGCGCTTGCGAGCGTGAACATTCACCCAGTTTTAATGCAGCAGTTTCAAAATGAAAGTCTTCAAAATAAGTACTTAGCCGTTATTTTGGTAGTAAAAAATAAGGTTCAAATACCTCAGCGTATGTACTTACCTTCTGAAAGACCCTTTGTTGAAGCCAAACTCATGCAAAACGCAGAGCTAAGCCAACAAAAAGTTTTAAGTGTTATTAATTCTGCTATTCAAACTGATTCAAAAGTTCAATATAAAAGCTTATGGCTTTCAAACACATGTGCCCTGTACGCATCTATTAAAGATATTAAAAAAATTATTGATGCTACAAAAAGTGAGTTGGCCGCTGTTTACCCTAATGAGCGCGCTCATGTTTTTCCTGTGGTTATTTCAAGAGAACCTATGGCGGAGCCTTTTACATACGGTTTAAATAAATTAAGAATGCCTGAGGTATGGAGAAAAAATAAAAACCTTGTTGGCACAAATATTAAAGTTGGTATTTTAGATACCGGTATTGATGCTGAACACCCAGATTTGACCGGTAAAACCATTGCCTTTAAAGATTTTGTAAACGCTAAGCCCGCCCCTTATGATGACCACAGCCATGGAACCCATGTGGCAGGCACCATTTCAGGTGGAGCAAAATCAGGAACTGCTATTGGCGTTGCTCCTGGAGCAAAACTAATTGTAGGAAAAGTTTTTTCAGCACAAGGCTCAGGTAGTACAGCAAAAATTCTAGAGGCTATGCAATGGATCTCAGATCCAGATTCAAACCCTCAAACAAATGATGCTCCAGCGCTTGTAAGTAATTCTTGGGGCGGTGGAAACCCCTCAGCTGGTATGGACCCAAGTGAAAACCCCTACTGCCGCGCTGTTGATGGTTGGGTAAAGCTTGGAATTTTACCTGTCTTTGCAGCTGGTAATTCTGGATCAGGCGCTAAAACAGTTAATCTGCCTGGTGGCTGTCCTGCCGCTTTAACCGTAGGTGCAACAGATTCTAACGACCAAATTGCAAGTTTTAGCTCACGAGGACCCGCTGTTTGGAAAACAGGAAGCATGATTAAACCCACAGTTTCAGCTCCTGGAGTGGCGGTTTTATCAAGTGTTCCTGGTGGAAAGTACAAAAGTTATTCAGGAACTTCAATGGCCACACCTCATACTGCAGGCCTTGCAACATTAGTTTACCAAACAAACCCTAATATCAATGTTGAAGCAGTGACTAAATTATTAACAACAGGGGCTGTTGATTTAGGCGCTCAAGGCAATGACAATGATTATGGCTTTGGTAGAATCGATGCGCTTAATACATTAAAAGTTATTTTTGGTAATTAAGGGCGCTTTGTAAATTGCTCTAAAATTTTTGGAGCAAGTCTTGAAAGATAAAGAGCCAAATTTCCATCTACCGTCGGGATAATCCAAAATTGTTTCGACGGTATTTTTTTAAGTAAATACTTAGAAACCTCTTCAGCTGTAACGGGTTTTGCTTTTTCTTCAACTTTTAAAAGTTCTGCCGGCTTAATTAAATTTTCTTTTTCTAACCCTGGTGTTTTTGTATTTGGTGGGCATAAAACTGAAACAGTAATTCCACTCTTTTTAAGCTCCGCTTTTAATGCTTGAGAAAACCCTATCACTGCATATTTAGAAGCACAATAACCAGTGTAACCAAAAAGACCAACATAGCCTGCAATAGAGGAAGTATTAATAATATGCGCTTTGGATTTATTTTTTAATAAATTCTCTACAAATACTTTACAGGTATTTACTACTCCAAAATAATTCACATTCATCATTTGCTTATATGTATCAATTTCAGCTGCTTCAATGTAGCCTGGGTAGGCAAAGCCCGCACAATTAATAAGGTAATCTGGCAAACCAATTTCAGAAAATAATTTTTCAAAAATATTTTTAACATCATTAAAATTTGAAACATCAAGGCTTTCGGCTTTAATTATTTGCTCTTTGTTTTGTCTTAATTTTTCAAGTTGCACTGTGGCTTGGTTTAGTTTTTCCTTACTTCTAGATAAAATAACAACGTTGGCTTGAGCTTTAACAAAGTCCTTTGCCACACAAAGCCCAATGCCTTCAGAGCCACCAGTAATGAAAATAAGTTTTTGTTTATACATCAACTGATGTTAATACCATGACATGATGGGTTTTAAAATTGCTTTTGGCTTAACTTTTAGACAACAGTGACATTTTTGAGTGCTTTCATAGTGTTTTCAAGGTTTTAAGTGTATTTAATACGCTTAAATACAGCCTCTCTGGAATACACACTGCATAGCCTAAAATGCGTGCTTAAAACAATATTCATAATAACAATACTTTTACCTTCAGTTTTATGGGCAGAATTAGTTGCATCCCCTTCTTGTCCAGCTTTAATTGAAAAAGGGTTTATAAATTTGGGATATCAAGTCTCTGCTAATAATGGAAAGTTATCCTTTCAAATTGTTAAGGCAAATGGTTTTTTGTCAAAATCTGTCAATACAGGGTTTAACTTTTTAGTACGTACGCTACTAAATCCCATTTTTGATTTAAAAAGTATTGATAAAGCCATGCACAAGTTATCAAACGACTCAAGGGAGGGTTTACATTTTTTTGAAAAACTAAGAGATGCTTTTGAATTAAAAACCACAACCAGTCAAATAAATATACCACAAAGTGGACCCATAGCCTTTGTACAAAATCACCCATTAAGTGGGCTTGAGGCTATCGCAGCAGCAGCTGAAATCTCAAAAGTAAGGAAAGATCTAAAACTTGTAGTAACAACAATGTTAGCACCTGTTCCGGCTATGTTTGAGCATGCCTTTTTAGTAAATAACACTACAAGTTCTCTTAAAGCCAAACTTCAAAATTTAAAAGTTGTAGAACAGATAAAAGAGCACCTTAAAAGTGGAGGGGCGATTCTTATACTTCCCGTAGGAGAAGTCTCTAAAAAAGAAAAGCTTTCCGATGAATATGCCATGGAAAAAAAATGGCGCTGGACACTAGCTAAAATGATTCAAGAATACCCTGAAATTAATGTGGTCCCTATATTTGCCGATGGACAACCAAGCCATACCTTTCAGTTTGCAAAAAAAATAAGTGAGACTTTTGGCACTGCTTTTATTTTGCGTGAACTTGCAAAAGGAGTAAGAAAAAATATTGAGCTCACCTTTGGAAGCACAATAAAAGGGAGTGATTTGGCTTTATTCAAAGATCCTAGCCAAATTATGGAATATTTGCGCTCCACCACTTATGCCTTAAAGAATTCTAAACCAAATGCAGAAAAAAGAGCTGAACAATTAATAGCAAGAGAATTACCACAGACAGCTGTCTTTGAAGATTTAAATACCAACGCTGCAACTATTTTTGATTTTTACCCAGATAAACCTGAAAAGGGCATAAAAGTTTTTGCTGCCCGCGGGTCAGAAATTCCAACAGCTATGCTAGAAATTGCCCGCTTACGTGAACTTTCTTTTAGACCCATCGGTGAAGGCTCAAGAAAATATAGAGATATTGACCAATATGATGCTAATTACATTCAACTTGTAGCCTGGGATAAAGAAAAAAAGAGAATCAGCGGTGGTTACAGACTTGCTAAAATTGACGAGCACCCAAATCTTTATGTGGAAGAATTTTTTGATCTCAACGAGGTAAAAAAACTTGGTAAGGTTTTAGAATTAGGCCGCTCTTTTGTACACCCTGATTACCAAAAAAGATCCCTTACGCTCCCAGCACTTTGGAAGGCCATTGGCCGTTTTTTACTTCAAAACCCAGAATATAAATACATGATGGGCCCTGTGAGCATAAGTAATAGTTATAAAGAAAGCTCTAAAATGCTTATGGTTGAGTTTTTAAAACAAAATTACATGCATGAAGTAAGAGTTAAGGGAGCGATTGAGCCTAAGTTTCACACTTACCTAAAGCAAAAGGAAGTTGAAGCTATATTAAAAGCGCACCCCACACTTGATAGTTTAAGCGATTATATAAAACAGCTAGAGCAAGACCCTAAAAAGGGAATACCTGTTTTAATTCCTTTATATATTAAAATGGGAAATCGCTTTATGGGCTTTAACTATGACCCTGCATTTAACAGCATTGACGGAATGATTATTACCGATTTTACACGCATGCCCTTTGAAGAGCTAAAAAAATACATGGATGAAGCCGATGCACGCCGCTGGCTAGGTTTAGAGGCTCAGTAATTTTTAAAAATTGATTTTTAAGGCCCTGGTTACTAGATTGGGCTTATGAAAATATATCTTTTACTTTTAGTACTCTTTTATACCCAATTAACTTTTGCACAGCTTAATTTTTCAGCCCAAATGGACAATCGCTATGACAAAGTTTATAAATACATCCCTCAGGGTAGGCTTTTTTTAACAGATCATTTTAAAACAGATTTTGATTTTGATATTAAATCAAACCCAGTAAAAGAATTAAAACTTCATGCAAGGTTAAGCGTCACTAAGTATTGGAACCAGTGGTACACGCAAAACCAACTATCTAGTGGAGAATTTAATTTTAATACCGATGAAAAATACGTCAATGACCACATTCGCTTAAGCTTGGCTTATTTAGATTACAAACCTTTTGAGTGGTTTAGTTTTATTGGCGGCAGATTACCCACAATTGATGGCACACCTGTAAATTTTTATAATGGATCTGTTTCTGAAGCTATTTTACCAAAGCTTGCCTATGGAGCAGAGGTTGATGGCGCATTGGCATTTGGACATATTAAAAATTATTCCATCTATCTTGGCTACATTCCATTTTTATTACAAAACTATGGCTATCAAACAACAAATATAAATGCAAAGCCACTTGTTAACGGTAGCCAAATAGAGGCCGAAACACTTGCGCCAAGGGCTGCCGTTGGTATTAAAGCTTATTTTGAAAACTTAAAATTAAATGCTTATATTCACCACTCTTGGATTAATTATTTACGCTTTAAAGACACATCTATTGATGCTTCATTTTTTGATTCAAGCCTAAGTGGCTCATCTCAGCTTTCATCTTCACTTTATACAAGTCATCAAAATCTTTTATTCCATATAGATATTAAAGACGTTGCTTTAACAAATTTAGATCTCTCAGCTTCTTATATGCTCACCACATTACAATCAAATGGCCAAGTAAACGTAACATCTGGCACAGCATCTGGAAGAAATCTAGGCGGCTATGGAACAAGTTTAAATAGCAATACTTTTAACGGCTCTATTTTTCTTTTAGCTGCACTTTATACAACAACACTTCACAAGTTAAATAACCCACAAGTGGGAGTAGAATATTTAAATGCAACACGTGATGCCTTTTACTATGACAAAAACCCAGATGACCCTTCACAATTTTACGCAACTCGCGGGCAAGGTTATCACTTGTATTTAAATCAACCGCTAAATAATTTTTTATCTCTAAGAGTAGGCTACAGGTTGCAGTATTTTATTTTAAGTCCTTGGGCACTTGGTGAAAGTGCAGCTAACTCTACAAAAATAGATACTTATTATGGCAATGTTAAAGCTATTTTTTAGTTTTTTTATAACGCTTCAGGCTCATGCAATCAGCTTTGAGTCTTTTTCAGAATTTGTTTCTTTAACCGAAGATGAGCAAACGTTATTGGAAGGCTCATCAAGTATTGATACAAAATATTCTGCAGCAGCTTTAAGTTACCAAAAGCCTAGTTTATGGCACTGGCATTGGCTAAAAAATAGCATTTTTTTTGATTTAAGTATTGGCTCAATTGATGGCACCCATTTTTTAATTGATGACAGGCTTAAGCTTTATAAAAAATTAAATGATAGTTTTGAGTTTCGCTTTACCTATATTCAAGAGCAAAATATTGAAACAAATTACCTCATACATAATTTAGAATTAATTTACTGGTTTAATAAAGCATTTGGCCTAGGCGGTTTTGGCGAAGCCTTTTATAATAAACGTAAAAACGATGCAGGGCTCGCACTTTTTTATAAACCTCACGACGCTTTTGAAAATAAATTGTTTTTTACTTTTGTTGATATTACCCGTAACGACAGAAACGACATGAGTGACAGCTTTACACAAAACCCAATGGCCGTAGGAATTGTAGGCCGCAGCTATGAAAAAGAGCGTGTTGAATTTTTTGAGTATGCATTAAGCTTTGAAATGCCCACCGTGTGGCGCTTTCCCAATGAAAACTATGAGTATAAGTATTTTAAAAAACTTGCTAGTTTGTTTTATAAAACCCAGTTTGAAGCACGACTGGAGTTTATGCAAAAGTATGAATCTAAATATTCTTTACAAGGGCTTACATCAACAGTTTCAACAGGTGCTGTGAGAACAGATCGCCTGCTTTCTTATTTTCGCTACCCGATGGCATTAAAATCAACTTGGAACTTTACACCCGGCCTTGCTTTTAATCATCGCCAATGGGAAGAAGATGCGGGAGGTGCAAGTCTAACTGAAATTATCCCTCATTTTATTTTTGATAACGGTTTTTGGAATTTTGAGTATGATTTTACTATTCATAAAAAGTCATCAGAGCATCGCCTAGCCACTACTTACCAAATTGCCTTCTCTGAAAAATCAAACTTAAGAATTATGGCTACCTGGGATTTAGTCGGAATTTTTAGAAATAAACCCTGGGGTGGTGGTAATGCCCAGTTTGTGGTTTACTTTTAAGGGCTGCCATATAAAGCCAGCATGGATTTAATGTCTCCTTCAGAAATCTCAAAAGTATTTCCCATTATATCTAAGAATTTTTTAAACTCTTCTTGTGGCTCAATTGTAGCTTGGTTGTTCTTACTAAAAGCATACTGGTTGTAATGCATGATCGATAGAAAATCATAAGGCACGCTTAGTTTTGCTTCTTGTTTATCAAAATTAACTTTTGTTTGAAGGCCCAAAAACCCCGACCCAATGTTTTCCATATTTATTTTAATGTATTTATCTCGATCTGGCCTTTGATGCTCATGTATTAAACCAAATGCATGACCTATTTCATGTAAAATTGTTTTTTGATACCAGCAACCATCACCTAAATTAATTTTTCTTCTTAAAAAACCAAAGTGAGTTCCCATTCCCCAAAAGGCCCAACAACCACCAAGATCCTTTGTGACTTCAACCACCCTATTTTTATACTGCCCCACTATGCATTTAACATTAACTTTAGCGGCCCACTTATTACAGGCGCTAAAAAACATTTTTCTTTGTTCTTCAGTTATATTATCTGCAAATTCTAGGGGTAAAATGCCATCTTCCCAGGGCTGAAGCTCAAGCAGTGAAGCCTTATTTTTGGGCTTTTCAACTACCATGTCCCCTAGAATCAGTGCCTGTTGAGGTAGGTTTGCGTTAGAAAATATACTCAACATGAAAATTAAAATAATTTGCATACATAAGTATTAAATTAGATTTTACGCCTTATTTAAATTGCTTTTTAAAAACTTCTACTTTGGTCTAGAAGTTAAGTGATGGTTGCACACTTATGCTAATGGTTCAGCTGCCTGAAACAACTTAGCCATGTCAAGCTTGTTACTTAAATTAGTTATGTGTTATTGAGTTGTTCTCTACTCTCCAGACGTTGTCTGTTATTAAGTTCTTTTTCCCACCTGTAACGATTATGGTTTGCGCAAAGAAGCCTTAAGTTATTTATATCTGTAGATGAGCCGCCGTAGCTGTATGGTTTGATGTGATCTATTTGAATAAAGTGCGTGGAGTTACATTTTTGTGCTGAGCTGTCTATTGCATTGTCCTTTTGATCTTTGCTGTTTTCATGCTTACCTGCATTGAAGTTCTTATCGCTAACATATTGGCATTTTCCCTGATCCCGCTTCCATACTTGGCGCTTAATTTCTGTTGGAATGTAGCGGGAATTTGGTGATTCTTTGTGTGCCTTTTGAGCATCTGATTCCCTTACTTCCGCCGGCGGAAGTGCATTTTGACACCGGCTCTTATCAAGCTTCTTAAGCGCAATCTCCGCTAGCTCTGAAATTAACTCCTCATAACTAGGATTAACCTTTTTATGAGAGATTAACGCCTTTACTCTCTCAAGCTTCTCTTTAAGCTCTTTTGTGATAACAAATCTTACTTCAATCTTTTCTTCTGTGATTAGTCTTTCCCTATCTTGAGGAATTGTAGCTAAGGGTGATATTTTTATTAGTTCTTTCTCGCACTCACTTTTAGATTTGTTTTCTAACTTACCCAATAACTCTCGTTTTTGATTAATGTTATAGCTTTTCTGGTTAACCCTTTTTTCTTGACCAATAAACATGGCGGCCTGGGATAAAGTAGTTAAATTTAAATTACCCGATTCTATTTTAGTTTTAACTTCAGGGATGTCTCTCATGAGTCTCATGGCAGAGATTCTACGTTGAGCGGCACTTTCAGAGTATTGTAGTTCTTTTACGCAAAACTCAAATAAGCTAGGGTAGCCCATTTCAAGATAAAGCTTTCGGGTTTGTACTTCTAAAAGATAATCTAACACTAAAGACAAGAGTTTTCTTTCTTCTGAAACAAGGTTTTTTAATTCTGTTATTAACTCACCACTAGATATACTTTTAAGTTTGCTATTCATATAAGTCTCCTTTATTTAAAGGACACAATAACATGGCTTTTAAATTTTAGATTTCTCGCTCATAAATCGACTACACAAGGTAAACTTAAAAAAGATTTTAAAACGAAAGAAAATTTCAATATCTCTTGGTAAAATTAAAGTGTGCGAGTTTAAAACAGTAAATAAAAGCAAAGTCAAAACAAACAAAATGAAGTCAAATCTCAACAAAAAACTCATCAAGTGATAAATAATTAAAATTTGTTAGTAAAAAAGATAAAAAACAAGAACTAGAAATAAAAACACGTTTTAATTAATACCAGTACCACAACTTTTTAGACACACCGCTCACAACAAATAAAACCATATTTCAAACAAAAAAACAAGTCACCCCTTGACATATTAGTAATTACTAATATATTTACAGCATAGGAAGGGGAATATAACCAAAAAGTTAGTAGCAAGCTATATGGACAAATTTAATACAAAACAAGCTTTTGAAGTAGCAACTGTGTTAAAGCAATTAGCCCACCCAGACAGGCTACGTGTGCTTTGTACATTAGTAGATAAAGAAAAGACGGTTAATGAGCTGGTTAAAACTTGTCAGGCTTCACAGTCTTGGGTTTCACAGTTTTTGGCAAGAATGAAGCATGAGGGCTTAGTTGAGTCAAGAAGAGAGGGCTTGTATGTTTATTATAAAGTTGCAGACCCAGGTATTTCTACTGTTATGCGCGCCATACAAAAAGCCTATTGTAATAAAAAAGTAACATCAAAATAAGGAGAGATAAATATGGGAGAAGTAATTTTAGATGTAAGAGAGCGAGATGAGTTTGAGGCAGAACATATTGAACACTCCATAAATGTGCCACTATCACATTTTTTGCCAGTAGCACCTGGCGTTTTAAACCAACTTAAAGAGAGAAATTTAGTAATTATGTGCCGCAGTGGTAATAGAGCAAAGCTAGCCACAGAGCAAATTAGACATTTAGGCTATGCCGATAAAGTAAATGCAAAAGTTTTTGACGGTGGCTTATTGGAGTGGAAAAAACAGGGGCATAAAACCATTGCAAAAAAGGCAAATCATCTTCCCATTTTGCGCCAAGTACAACTTGTTGCCGGCTCAATGGTATTAATAACTGCTATTTTAGGAGCCTTTGTTAACCCTTGGTTTTTAGTTGTCACTGGTTTTTTTGGAGCAGGACTTAGCTTTGCCGGCCTTAGTGGCTTTTGTGGACTGGCAAATTTATTGGCCATGATGCCGTGGAATAAATTGGTTCCATCAACGCCTGAGGAGTTATGCCAAGTAAGCCCTAAAAGTGGAACTTGCCAAGTTAAATAAAGAAAGGCCTAGAGCCCAGAGGACTCGGGCCAGACAAGGAGACCATATGAAAACAATTGTTAAAGATGTTGAAGAAATTATTAAAGATAAAACAAAAATTCCAGAACCCTGGGGCACAAAAGTAATTATAAACGATGACAACATGACCTATCTTACCTGGAATGAGCAAACCAAAGAAGCAATCTTTGTAGACCCCATGAAGGATGATTGGGATGTTTTAATCAAAGAAGCAAATAATTTAAATGGCTATAGATTTATTGCTGTAATAGATACGCATACACATGCAGATCATATTTCTTGTGCTGCAAGTTTAGCAGAACGCTTACAGACACCGCTTATTCAACACCAGCTAAGTCCCAGCCAAAGAATTCACTTGCGCGTGAGTAAAGACACAGCCCTTCCCACGACCTCTGGTCCATTAAAATTATTAGTGACCCCAGGCCACACAGCAGATTGCATCACCCCTATTTGGGGACCCTTTATTTATGGTGGAGACATGATTTTATTTAATGACACAGGCCGCGATGATCTCCCCGGTGGCAACCCCGCGACACACTGGGAAAGTTTGCAAAAAATTAAAGCCAACTCAAAGCTAGAAATGGTTATGCTGCCAGGGCATGATGGCCAAGGCGGTCAAGCCTCTAGCTGGGCTAGCCAATTAAAAGAAAATGCAGGCCTAAGCCAAGATAAAGAAACTTTTATTAAAGATGCTGGATCTTATGTGGGGCCTTCGCCTAAATTATTAAAAGAATCACTCTTCGAAAATTTTAAATAGGAGAAAAATATGAGCCAACATATTTCAATGCAAGAACTTCACAATAGAATGAGTAAACTTGGAAAAAATGAAATTATACTAGATGTTCGCGAACCCGATGAATACGCTGAAGCACACATTCACGGAAGTCTTAATATTCCGCTAGCACAAGTAGCGGAGCATGCACTTAAATTAAAAAAATATGACCGCGTTTACATTCATTGCAGAGCTGGAAGACGCGCACAAACTGCAATGGCATCCCTTGAGCAGGCAGGATTAACCAACCTTGTTTGCGTTTCAGATGGTGGCATGGCTAATTGGGTTGAAGCTGGCTATGAAGTTGAAACAGGAAATTAAATGTTAGAATTAGCTGGGTACTTTAGCATTGCTCTTATGGGACTAGTTTTGGGGCTTATGGGAGCAGGCGGATCCATCTTAGCTGTACCCATACTCATTTATTTATTTAAACTGCCACCAACTCAAGCCACCCTATATTCTCTTTTTATAGTTGGTATAGGTGCTATTGCCGGAGCTATGCCTTATGCACGCCAAAAAAGAGTGCACTTTAAGCAGGCCTTTATTTTTTTTGTACCATCACTGCTAGGGGTTCTTACTTCAAGAAGAATAGTTTTACCCACAATTCCAGACTCGGCCGCCAAAAATTTTATAGTTTTAATTAGCTTTACCCTTGTCATGGTAGCAGCAAGTTTATTTATGCTTTTAAAAAAAAATCCGGCCGTAGAAAAAGTCAAACTTAATAAATTAAAAACCATAACCAGTGGTTTTGTTGTGGGTTTAATAACAGGTTTTGTTGGCGTTGGCGGTGGGTTCTTAATAATTCCAGCATTAGTTGGCGGTTTAAACATTCCTATGCAGTTTGCAGTTGGCACTTCTCTTGTCATTATAGCCACAAATTCACTCTTGGGTTTTTTTTCAGATTTAATAGCTGGCCTTGTAGTGCCATGGCCTTTTCTAATTAAAATTACTTTTTACACATTAGCTGGAATTTTTGTAGGCACAAATTTGAATAAAAAAATTCCAGCAGATAATTTAAAAAAGTTTTTGGTTGGTTTGTACTATTAGTGGGAAGTCTCATCTTAATTAAAGAAGTTTTAAAGTAAATTGTCAGGAATTCTAGTCATTGTAGATTGTTTATACCTATATTAAACATAGCTTTGATTGACTGTGTCACCATTTTAGATCTATTATACCTCAAATCATAAAGAGGTTTGTTTGAAGCAATCAACACATATCTTTAATGACATTAATTTCCACACTGTCTTTGAAAGCAGCCCCAGTGCTTATCTTATTTTAAAACCTGATTCAAAATTTACAATTTTGGCAGCAAATAAGGCTTATACACAACTAACTATGCTTGATAAGCGCAAAATTTTAGGAAAAGGGCTTTTTAAAATTTTTCCCGAAATCACTTCAGACCCCTTAAAAGCCTCTTTTGAAAAGGTATTAAAAACAAGCCAACAAGATGTTTTACCACTTCATAAGTATGATCTAAAATGCCCCAATGATAACGGTCAAAGCCTTGAAGTACGCTACTGGGATATTATAAATTCACCCGTTTTAGAAACTAACGGAAAAATAAAATATATTGTTCATAAAGTTGAAGATGTCACAGCAAAAGCACAATGCATAGAAGCAGATATCTTTCGCAAAACTAAAGAGCTACAAGAAACTAATGAAAAAACAATACAAAGTGAAGATTTTATTAGCTCCCTTGTTGAAGGTATAAAAGATTATGCCATTGTAAGGCTTGATACAACTGGACACATTGTTAGCTGGAATGAGGGAGCTAAAAATATTAGTGGGTATGAAGCGCATGAAATTTTAGGCAAACATTTTTCAAAGTTTTACCCTCTGGAAGATATTTTAGACGGTAAACCAGAAAGGCGTCTTAAAACAGCCCTTAAAGAAGGCCGAGTAGAAAAGGAGGGAATAGGCGTTAAAAAAGATGGCACAAGGTTTTGGGCTAATTTAGTTATAACTCCTTTGAAAGATAAAAATGCTCGGCTTATTGGTTTTTCTGCGGTCACTCGCGATATTACCAAACAAAAAGAAACCCAAGACCAAAGCCAACTCTTGGTTGAGCAACTTAAAGAACAAGATAAATTAAAAACTCATTTCTGCTCAAGCGTTAGCCATGAGCTAAGAACTCCCCTATCACTTATTATAGCTCCCATTAGTAAGCTCCTTAAAAACGAGAAACTCTCTGAAAAGGGTGTGCGAGATTTAAATGTAATAGCAAGAAATGCTCGACTTCTTTTAAAGCAGGTTAATGATCTTTTAGATGTTTCTCGCATTGAAGAACATAAGCTCACACCTACTTTTATTGATTCAGATTTATCTCAGATAATTCGTATTACAGCAGCTAATTTTGAAAGTATTGCTGCAGAAAAAAATATTTCTCTCTCAGTTAAAGCACTTGAACCAGTTCAAGCGCAATTTGATATCAATATGATCCAAAGAGTTATTTTAAATTTACTCAGTAATGCTTTCAAGTTCACGCCTCAAGGCGGGAAAATTGTTATTAGAGCAAAAATTAAAAGTAAAAGCGCAATTATTGAAGTTGAAGATACCGGACCCGGCATTGCAGAAGAGGATAAGGAAAAAATTTTTGAAAGATTTAACCAGCTTAACACAGGTGTAACTCGCAAAGCAGGCGGCACAGGTTTAGGACTCACTATTGCCAAGGAATTTATTGAGCTTCATAAAGGCAAAATTGAAGTTTTTGATGGCCCCTTAGGAGGAGCACTTTTTTTAATTACTCTTCCCCTTAAAATACAAGAACAAGTCAGCATAAATAATGATGCTGGTGAGCCACTTACAAAAAAAGATATTTTACCATTTTTAGATAGTCTGCGCACCATGGCTATTAAACCACAAAAAGCCTTGTCTGAAGCTAAAGCAAACAAAGAAAAAATCTTAGTAGTAGAAGACAACCCAGATCTAAATTGGTTTTTAGTTGAACTTTTAGAATCAAAATACCAGGTTGAAACAGCCTTTGATGGAGAGGAGGGTTTTAAAAAAGCTTGTTCTTTTAAGCCTGATTTAATTCTCAGCGATATTATGATGCCTAAAATAAGTGGCGATGAAATGCTCAGACAAATTAAGCAAATTCCTTCCCTTAAGGCCACACTTACAGTTTTTTTAACAGCAAAAATTGATGATGTTATGAAGCTTCAAATTTTGCGCGAAGGAGCACAAGATTACATTGTTAAACCTTTTGTAGCTGAAGAGGTTTTAGCCCGCATAGAAAATCTTTTAGCTATTAGAAGAGTACAGGAACTCTCTGATATAAACACCCTTCTTGAAAATGCACTAGATTGTGTTGTGGTCATGGATCAACAAGGCTTTATTACTTACTGGAATAAGCAAGCTGAAAAAACTTTAGGCTGGACAAAGGCTGAGGCCATTGGGAGAAAACTTTCTTCAACAGTTATTCCTCCACAACAGAGAAGAATGCATGAAGAAAGTATTAAAAACTTTTTAGAAAAAGGAGAGGATTCATTTTTTAAAACAAGGCTTGAGGTTACATCTCTGACAAAAGATGGAAATGAAATCCCAATAGAGCTAACGGTTACTCCAATAAAATCTCAAGATTCATATTTATTTTACGGTTTTATCAGAGATATTTCAGAAAGAACAAAAGTCATGGAAGAGCTTCGCCAAGCTAAAGATATTGCTGAAGCTGCTTCGCATACAAAAAGTACTTTTTTAGCAAACATGTCCCATGAAATTAGAACCCCGCTTGGAGTCATTCTTGGTTTTAGTGATTTAATTGCAGATCAAAAAATTTGTAATGAAGACAAAGCTAATTTTATTACAGCAGTTAAAAGAAATGGTGAGCTTCTTTCAGGCATTATTAATGACATACTTGATATTTCAAAAGTAGAAGCCGGCAAACTTTATATAGAAGCTAGAGAAGCCGCTCTGTATGAGATAATGGCAGATGTTATCTCTATAATGAACCCTTTAGCTGTAAAAAAAGGGATAAAATTATCTATTCACTATGCAAATAAAACCCCTAAAATTATCAAGACTGATCCTATTAGGCTTAAGCAAATACTATTAAATATCATCGGTAACGCCATTAAGTTTACAGAAAAAGGCGAAGTGAGAGTTAATGTAAAACTTGAAAATTCAAATGAAGGCTCGCAACTTCTGGCCTTTGAAATTAAAGATACAGGCTGCGGTATCTCTGAAACAGAGGCAAAAAATTTATTTAAACCCTTTACGCAAATAGACTCAACTACTACACGAAAATTTGGCGGCACAGGTTTGGGCCTTGTACTTTCTAAACGCTTGGCAAGGCTTTTAGGTGGAGATGTTTTATTAGCTGGAAGTAAAAAAAATGGTGGTAGCACTTTTAAAATACTCATAGATCCCGGCCCCATTACAACCTATGAAAGTTTACATAAAATGCGTTCTTTAAATTTTATTGAACCACTGCCACCAATTAGACTTGATGGTATTAATGTACTTTTAGCAGAAGACTCTTTTGATAACCAAATTTTAGTTAGCCAAATTTTAAAATTAGCAGGTGCTTCTGTTGATGTTGCTGAAAATGGAAAGGTAGCTTTAGAAATGGCCAAACTTAAAAAGTATGATGTTTTATTAATTGATATTCAAATGCCTATTATGGATGGCTATTCAACAGTCGCCGAGCTTAGAAAAAATGGTTTTAAAACACCTATTATTGCATTAACTGCCCACGCTCTTCGTGAAGAGCGAATGCGAAGCTTAGCTAGTGGTTTTGATGAGCATATTAGTAAACCCATTGATCGAAACACACTTGTGGAAAGTATTGCTCAATTTTGCCCAAGATAAAATGGCTCAGGTGGCAGGAATCGAACCTGCGACACGGTGATTAACAGTCACCTGCTCTACCGACTGAGCTACACCTGAATATGCTTGTGATAGAAGCACTAAACTAAAAGAGCTTAAGCCCACTGTCAAGGCTCATCAAATCTAAATAATTTGGGCTCGCGGGTTAGAGATCCCCACCCTTTAAAATATTCACAATGGATTTACTTAATGTCTTTAAGGACTCAAAAACACCCTCGCCCCTGGTGGCAACGGCCTCAAATTCTGGCGAATTATATCGGTTTAATTGAGAGCGCAGCTCCGTTAATGGGGTAACATTGCCTAAATCACGCTTATTATACTGAATAATTAAAGGCACCTGCCTAATATCATAACCCTGCTGCTTAAGGTTTGTTTCCAAATTATTCATGCTTTCAATGTTTTCTTCCATGCGCTCGGCCTGAGAATCAGCCACAAAAACAATCCCATCAAGGCCCTTTAAAATAAGCTTCCTACTTGCATCATAAACAACTTGGCCTGGCACCGTATAAAGATGAAACTTTGTTTTAAACCCACGAATATCCCCCACAAAAAGAGGCAAAAAATCAAAAAATAAGGTGCGCTCATTTTCTGTGTTTAAAGCCACAAGTTTACTTTTTTGATCCTGTGCTGTTTTTTGGTAAACCCACTGGATATTAGTGGTTTTTCCGCCAAGGCTTGGGCCGTAGTAAACTATTTTGCAGTGAATTTCTTTGGCGTTATAATTTATAAAAGACATTTATTTAAGCTCTATCCTGTTCTCAATGGCGCGGCCCAAGGTTCTAGCATCAATATAATCTAAATGCCCACCAATGGGCACCCCATGGGCAATGCGCGTTACCTTTATGTTGTAACTACGAATAAGTTTTGTCAAATAAACACAAGTGGCGTCACCCTCAATATCAGCTCTTAATGCCAGCACCACTTCTTTTATCGGCTCCTCTTTTAAACGCTCTATAAGCTCTTTTATTCTCAATTGATCTGGCCCTATCCCATCCAGCGGAGATAAGACCCCTTGGAGCACATGATATTTTAACTTAAACCCACCAGAGGTTTCCTCAATACGAATTATATCTGACGGCTCCTCCACCACACATACCACTTCGTCACTACGGTTGGCGTCTTTGCAAATTGCGCACACATCACTATCTGTGTAGTTAAAGCAACGTGTGCAATTATGCACTTGTGCTTTTACATCTAGCAGAGCTTGACTTAAATCTTCACACAAATTGGTTTTTGTTTTTAATAAGAAAAAAGTAATTCTCTGCGCAGACTTTTCTCCCAACCCAGGAAGCCGACTAAGCTCTGCTATAAGTTTATCAAGGGCTGCAATTTTATAAGCCACTTAAAATAACCCTGGCATATTAAGGCCGCCGGTGACTTTATTCATTTCTTCTTCTGCCATGGCTTTACTTTTTTTAACAGCTTCATTCACTGCGGTTAAAACAAGGTCTTCAAGCATGTCAATGTCACTAGCCACGTCTTTTTCTATAGTGATTTTTTGAATTTCCTGAGCTCCCGTCATAGTGATTTTAATAGCCCCGCCACCGCTTGAGACATCAATGGTCATTTCTTTAAGAGCTTCTTGAGTTTTTGCCATTTTATTTTGCATTTGTTGAGCTTGCTTCATAAAGTTTTGCATACCGCCTGGAAGGTTTCTCATTCTCGGGTCTCCTTTGAGGTTTTAATACTTGTTATTTTAGCTTTTAAAATATTCTTAGCATCTTTTACCAGGGGGTGAGCTTCAATTTTTTCAACAGCCTCTCTTTGTGCTTCTTTTTTTGCGGCGGCCTGGGATTCCTGTAAAGAAAGAGGCCCTTGGTTTATGCTTTGGCCAAGTTTTACTTGAATAGCAATTTTTTTACCCCAATATTTTTCTGCAAGATCCACAAGCTGAGCCACCACTTCTTTTTGAGAAACTTGTGTAAAGAAAAATTCCTGCTCTTTTCTAAAAAATACGGTTAGATTTGAAGCGTCTGTGGCCAACTCTAAGGTGGCATACTCAAGCTTTGCGCCCAAAAGAGGTTTTTCTTTTTTAATACTTTCAATAAAAGTGTTTTGATTTTGGATTTGATTTTCTTGTTGTAGTGGTGTTGCTATAGGCTTATCTAAAATTGAAGTTTTTTTTTCTAAAGGTTTGCCTGATTCAAGGGCTTCCACAACGCTCTCTATGGAACTTAGCCTTGGAGCTTGCGTGAGCCTTAATAAAAGCATTTCTAAAACAATACTTGGGTCTTGGGCGCGCATAATATCGCTCACACCTTTTAAAGACATATCAAATAAAAAATGAATATCTTCATGGGAAAGCTCATTTGCAATTTTAGTCAGCTCTTCAATTTCGTTCTCAGGCAGGTCTAAAAATTCTGGGCGTTTATTACCGCTTACTTTAACAACCATTAAAGAACGTATATGTTCTAAAAGATCTTGTGCAAATTGTTTTGGGTCATAACCAAATTTAAAAACTTTTTCTGCCACATTCATGGCCTCATTCACATCTGCAGTAATAATGGCTTTAAGTGTTGTGCTTAAAAGGGTTCTATCTGTTAAACCTAAAACATCAATAACTTGGTTGTGGGTAATTTTTTTTCCACAAAATGAGATCACTTGGTCTAAAAGGCTTAAAGAATCCCTCATGCTCCCTTCAGACTCACGGGCCACAAGCCATAGCGCTTGCATCTCAGCACTCACCCCTTCTTGTGCACAAATGCTTGCAATATGATCAGCCACTTTTTTAATAGAAATACGCCTAAAATCATAGCGCTGGCAGCGAGATAAAATTGTCACAGGAATTTTTTGTACTTCAGTGGTAGCAAAAATAAAAATCACATGCTCTGGCGGCTCCTCTAAAGTTTTTAATAAAGCATTAAAGGCAGAGTTTGAGAGCATGTGCACTTCATCAATAATATAAACCTTAAATTTGCCAGTTGAGGGCATATAACCCACAGACTCACGAAGCTCACGCACGTTTTCAACACCGTTGTTACTGGCTCCGTCAATTTCTATAACGTTAATAGATCTGCCTTCAGCAATTTCAACGCAATCTGTGCATTTTCCGCAAGGCGTGTGGTCTTTTAAATTTGGGCAACGAAGACTTTTTGCTAAAATTCTAGCAGCTGAAGTTTTACCAACACCTCTGGCGCCGGTAAATAAAAGCGCATGGGGAACACGATTATTTTTTAAAGCGTTTGTCAGTGTTGTGGTGACATGCTCTTGTCCAATTAAAGTATCAAAAGTTTGTGAACGCCATTTACGCGCCAAGACTTGGTAAGCCAAAAAAATTACCCCTAAATATAAGTTAAAGCCGGGGAGCCTTAGTCACCTGGTTATGCGTAACTACCGTTGCTTCCTTTCGGACCTGGCGGGGTTTGTTAGCCCCCATTGCCAAGGACCCGGCATTAAAACTTTTACCAGGCTCAGCCATTTGTGCAAGCTCAAAAAGGAACGGCGTACCTTTTTGAGTACGCCGTTCCTTTTTAATAGAAGTAGCGCGTCATTACCCTTGCTTTACCTATCAAAATCACCTATCAAATAAGCATAAATGGAAGCAAAAAGGCGTCAATCAAGAGAAGTTAAAATAGGCTCCGTTATGGTTGGGGGCAACAGCCCTATAGTTGTCCAATCAATGACCAACACTGACACTGCTGATGCCAATGCCACAGCTGAACAAATAATAGAGCTAGCTAAAGCAGGCTCTGAAATTGTGCGCATAACTGTAAACACAGAAGAAGCAGCCAAAGCTGTGCCTAAAATTATTCAAGCCATTCGCGCTAAAGGCTACCATACCCCCATTGTTGGGGACTTTCATTACAATGGGCATTTACTTTTAACAAAATACCCTGATTGCGCGGCCGCCCTTGATAAATATCGCATTAACCCAGGAAATTCCGACATTGGAAAAGAAGAGAAAAATAATTTCGCGGCAATTATAAATATCGCTCTTAAAAATAATAAACCTGTTCGCATTGGTGCTAATTGGGGCTCTTTAGATAAAGTTATGGCTGCCCGCTTTATGGATGAAAACTCTAAGTCATCAAAGCCACTACCTAGTGAGCTTGTTTTAGAAAAAGCTCTTATCACTTCAGCGTTAGAGTCAGCAGAGCAAGCTGTGAAATTAGGAATGCCTAAAGATAAAATTATATTATCTGCTAAAATTTCTCAAATTCAAGGCTTGGTGCGTGTGTACCGTGAATTAGCTTCTAAATGCGATTATGCTTTGCACCTTGGCCTTACAGAAGCGGGTATGGGCACAAAAGGAGTTGTGGCATCTAGTGCGGCTTTAGCAATTTTACTGCAAGAAGGAATTGGAGATACGATTCGTGTTTCTCTCACACCAAAGCCGGGCGCATCACGTACCGAAGAAGTAGTAGTGGCTCAACAAATTTTGCAATCTTTAGAAATTAGAAACTTCACTCCACAAGTCACTTCTTGCCCAGGTTGTGGGCGCACCACAAGTACGTTTTTTCAAACCATGGCTGATGAAATTCAAAATTATTTGCGTGAAAGCATGCCCCGTTGGCGCGAAGCTAAACCTCGTGCCGCTGAGATGAAAGTAGCCGTCATGGGCTGTATTGTTAACGGGCCTGGAGAGTCAAAACATGCCAATTTAGGCATTTCTCTTCCAGGTACAGCTGAAGATCCGAAGGCTCCTGTTTATGTTGATGGAAAACTTGTTACAACATTACAGGGGCAAAAAATAATTCCTGAATTTATTAAGATTGTTGAAGAGTACGTACAGACTAACTACTAAAGCGTTAGACCAAAGCCGCCGAGAGCCATCATGTTGATGTTTTTTGCCGTTGTATGGTTGTGTGTTGAAATATCTAAAAAGTTTTTTTGATATATTGCAATAGCCACAAACCTTAGCTTTTTACCAAGTGGCACTTGCGCCTGAAGCTTTCCCATGTAACCAAAAGATCTTGTTTCATAGTTTTGCTCACCAAAGGAACTTGCACTATCAATTGTTGTAGTAACACCCATAAAAGTCTGTGTGCCTTTTTGAGACATTTTTTGGTAGCCCCATTCATGGTAAGCGCCTAAGCCAAGTGAAAAAATATTGCTAAGCCACAACTCTAAGGTCAGCGGCACTTGAATATAGGGTAATTTTGCATCCATATTAAATGTAACACCTGCAACAGAAAACCTTTGATTTGCACCTGATTCAACATAAAGAAGCCCTGTGGAAACCCCAAGCTGTAAGCCTTTAGATTTAGAGGCAGGCTTAAAATCAGCGGTAATTCCGTAAGCCATGTAGGTTTTTGCACTTGCCACAATGTTTTGAAAAAGCGTTGATGTCGCCTCTTGGGAAGCGGAGTTAATACCACCTACAAAATTCAGTCTTGTTTCAGCTTTTAAAGAAAATGGGACCAGGAATATGAATATAAAAATAAGTTTTTGCATATTAAATATACTAGCAAGTGTTAGCTTCAGCTTGCAATATGTTTTATCTGGGCTTATATCAAATAAATACCATAAATAAGGAGAACTATGATCCCTTTGAGAAAAGCTCTCACCTCAAGTGTTGGCAAAAAATTTCTAATGGCTTTAACAGGCTTAAGTTTAGTTTTATTTTTAATCACCCACCTTATGGGAAACGCCATTTTATATACCAAAAACCCTGAGCTTTTTAACAGCTACTCTAAAAAACTTCATGAAGCTCTTGGGCCTCTTCTTTATGTAGCTGAAGTTGGCCTGTTAGCAGTTATTATTATTCACATCATAACAGCCCTTACACTTAAAAAGCAAAATTCAGAAGCTCGTCCAATTAATTATGCTGAGACAAAAACAAAAGGCGGCCCAACACGTGCCAATGCAGCTTCAAAAAATATGATTATTACAGGAATTGCTCTGCTCGGTTTTTTAGTTTTACATATTTGGCAAATGAAGTTTGGTAGTGGGAAACCCGAGGCAGTAGAAGCAAATTTATACAACGTTGTCTACGCAGTTTTTAAAAGCCCCATTTTTGTAGGCATCTACATGTTTATTATGATTTTATTGGGCATGCATTTACGCCATGGGTTTTGGAGTGCATTTCAATCTTTAGGGGCCATTAATCCTCGGTTTGATAAACCCATCACTCTAGCTGGTTATTTATTAGCTGCTATTTTAGCTTTTGGCTTTTTAGGAATTCCTATTTGGCTGTTTTTAGATACTCCGGGAGGTTTGCAATGATAAAACTTGAATCAAACATCCCCTCAGGCACCATTGATAAAAAATGGGAAAAGCATAAAGCCGAGATGAAACTTGT